>JABAQM010000001.1:0-2400000 GCA_019187105.1 Fimbriimonadaceae bacterium
GCTGGTCACCCTTTACTCGGATTGGAGCTAACTCCCATTGTGTCATGGAGTGCCTTCGGCACCCGGGTTAGCTGCGCGAACCCGGGCCACCCACGATGAGATAGGGGAGAAACCGAAGCCACCCGCCCGCGCTGGCGCTCGCCTCGGGCAGGATAGTCGTCACCGGCTGATCGGCTAGGATGTAGGAGACGGCAAAAGCGGAACGTTCCTAATCCACTGCTATCCAGAATAGGAGTCTAGACCATGGGTCCGGCCCTCGATCCAGGACAGAATGACCGTTCTAACGATGTCCGGTGCGTCTTCTGGATTGTCAAGCTCTAATCCCTCCCGTTTTGCACCACCTCCACTTAGACGACTAGGATGTGTGTAGTCCCATTCAATTATAGCCGGAAAGACGTAAATGTATAGTAACTTGTTCTCCCATGAAACTTGGAAGAAAATGTTGAAAGACTCTGGGTTTGATCTACAGTAGCAGATCGACAAACAGCAACCCGCAGTAGTGATCTCTCGTGAAACTTCTATCCACAATTGTGCCAACAGATCTGCATTCATTTTAGCCCTTACCTCAGATGCCACGCTTCCTCAGCGAAGAACAAGGTACTCACTTAATCCAGGGGCCGATGTTGATTGCTGGTGGCATTCCAGTGAATGGACCCACTAGATAACCAAATGTTGGATCGCCACCCCCAATAATGTTGCCCCAGTCATCTCTGCCTCCCTTGATTATGTGTCCAATGTGTGTGTCGAAGATGACTAGGCGAGTATTCGATGGAGCTCCAGCGTACGACCCGCTCTCCAGGTTAACGATCACGTTAGAAATCTGTCTACCTGGACCACCACCGATTGAAGCCTGTACATGACCCGATGACTGCATTAGATCGTACTCAACTTTACTCATGTATCGACCGGCGGGTGGCCGCGACCTTAGCGTTGCTCCCTCCAAGATCGGGTCGCATGCATCGGGTGCCGCACTCACGATCCCGCCCGTTCGAGAACACGATGCATGTTCCCACGATGCGAGATTCTTCCCCGAAAGCATGAGGCGAGCTTACTCTGACAGCAGCCAAGCATTGAAAGATGCATCGCTGGCGCCGTGGAGTCATGGCCGGCCGAAAGCGATGCATGCCACCCGACTTCAAGAAAGGAAAGGTCGCGCCCATCCAATCGGGGCTGGAATAAGGGACGCCCGCCTGAACTCCCTAAGAAGCTACTTCTGCAGGCCGGGGACCCAGGCGGTCGTGCGGCCGCCCACCGTCTCGCGACGGATCGGCTTCCCCAGTAGGAGGTCGGGGCCTTTTGCCCCGCCCCAGCGGTGGTGAAACATCCAATCCTCGGGGTACTTGTGCTCGTCGGCGCCGGCCTCGACCGCTACCGCAAGGACGTCGGTAAGCGCCTCGCGCAGCCGTGCCAACTCGGCCTTCTTGAGAGAACCCCCTTCGCGCTTGGGCGATATCCGAGCATGGTACAGGGCTTCGTCGGCGAGCCAATTGCCGACCCCGGCAAAGAGCCCTTGGTCCAGCAAAAGCGCTTTGATCGGAGCGGTCCGACCCTTGAGCATCTGGACGAGCGCGTCGACAGAGGGAAGCTGATCATAGGCGTCGGGTCCCAGCTTTGCAACTCGGGGATCGGCTGCAGACGATTCAGCGAGCCAGATGCGTGAGAGCCGCCGGCCATCGGTCATCGCCGCCCGAACCCCGTCATCGGCTTGAAGAAGGAGTTTGAGAAACCGGGGGCGGCCGTTCTCGTCGTCGAGGGGCGCCTTACCATGCTCCTTGAGCCTGATCGTCGGTGCGCCAAGTTCGCGAAACCATCCTGCCATGCCGAGGTGCGCGCAAACGATCGGAGGCCCGTCGAATTCGAGCCAGAAGAACTTACCCTTGCGCCCAATGGCGCTCACTTTCCGACCGACCAGCGCAGCCTCGACCTCCGCCGGCGAGCGACCCTCCAAGACGATCTCGTCGGGAGCGACTTCCGCCGCAGCAATCGTCTTTCCGACCATGGTGCGGCGCAGCATGCGGCAAACGGTTTCGACTTCTGGAAGCTCAGGCATCGGCAGCCATCAGGATACAATCCCGGCATGCTCGCGCGTTGGGTAAGGCTCGCCATGCTGCCGCTTCTGGCCGGCCTCACCGCGTGCGACAGCGGCCCCAACCGCATTGTGATTCGAATCGCCGACTGGGGTGGGGCAGGCGATGACAGCGACTTCACGCGGACCTTGGCCGCGATCAGACGGGAATTCGAGGTCGCCAACCCTGGCGTCGAGATCCGCACCGAGCACATTCCAGGCTCTCAAGCCTACGTCCGCAAGATGCTGCTCAACTTCATTGCGGGCGCAGAGCCGGAGATCATGGTGCTGGATGCGAGCAGCGCCGCGGTCTTCATCAACAACGGGGTTCTCATGGACCTGAAGCCTCTCATCGATCGAGACCCCGAATTCAAAGTGGGCGACTACTTTGAAAACGTGGTCGACATCGCCCGCCGTGGCGACCGCATCTATGCCATCCCCGGTGACTTCACCCCAATGGTCATGTACTTCAACAAGGATCTGTTCGATCGATTTGGCGTTCCTTATCCAAAACCGGGGTGGACGATGGACGACTTCCTTGCAACGGCGCGAGCCCTTACGAGGGAAGGGAAGTACGGCTTCAAGTTCACGAACTGGATGCCGGGTTGGCTGCCTCTGGCTTGGAACTTCGGCGCCGACGTGCTTGACGCATCGGGCGACCGGGCCACCGGAAGCTTCGACGGCCCCAAGATGGTCGAGGCCGTCGACTTCTTTCGGTCTCTGATCGAGAGGGACAAGGTCGCGCCTTCGCTCAGTGCCGCCGCGGCACAAGGTTACGATCCGTTCCTGCACGGCGATGCGGCGATGGAGGTCAGCGGTCATTGGGCGATGGTCGGGTACTCCATTCCACCGGTCGATTCGAATGGGAAGCCCAAAATCAGCCTGGATCGGATCGGCGTCGTCGAACTGCCGACGAATCTGGAGAAGTCGGTCACGGTGATGTACGAGGCGGGGTTCGCGATTGGCAGGAATTGCCGGCACCCGGAAATCGCTTGGAAGTTCATCAAGCACATGACTAGCTATGGCGTGCAAAAACGGTATCACGCGACAGGTATAGCGGTCTCGGCTCGCAAAGACGTCGCGAGGGAGCGGGCGGTGGACGAGCGCGAGCGAGCCTTCCTGCGAATCGTTCCATCAGCAAGAAAGCCGTGGGGAGCGGTGGTCGAGGGCTACGACAACGTTGAAGCGGAGGGCCAGAAGATGCTGGATGGCGTCCTCAAGAGTGGGATGCCGCCACTTGCTGCGCTTCAGAAAGCCGCGGCCGCCATCGACGAGGACTTTCGCCGGCGATGAAGCGCGGCTATGCGTTTGTGGCTCCGGCCGTCCTTCACCTCCTCGTCTTCGCCCTCGTGCCGATTGCCTATGCGTTTGGCCTCAGCTTCTACAAGTGGGACATTCTCAAGGAGAAGCGGCCCTTCGTTGGAGCGCAGAACTACCTCGATGCGATCGGTGAACCGGCGTTTTGGAATGCGATGTGGAACTCCACACGGTATGCCCTCGTCAGCGTGCCTTTGGGCATGGCAGTGGCCCTCGCGGTCGCGATTCTGGTCGCTCAGAAGCTCCCGGGAATGCCGGTCTTCAGGACCCTCTTTTACATCCCTGCGATCAGCTCCGGCGTCGCGATCAGCATGCTCTGGATCTACGTGTATCTCCCGGAGACGGGGATGATCAACACCATGCTGGCATCGATCGGCCTGGGTGGGAAGACTGACTTTCTTAACGACCCTGCGTGGGCGATGTGGGCCCTTGTCTTCATGTCGATTTGGACTGGCCTCGGACCACGCATGGTCTTGTACTTATCAGGATTGCTGGCGATTCCGCCCTCCCTTTACGAAGCCGGCGCCATCGACGGCGCAACCGGGTGGAAGGCGTTCTGGGGGATCACGCTGCCGATGCTGGCGCCGACGAGTCTCTTCGTCCTGGTGACATCCACAATCTCGGCGTTTCAGGTCTTCACGCCCGTTTACATGATGACCAAGGGAGGGCCGCTCGATACGACGGACGTGATCGGCTACCACATTTACTCAGAAGCCTGGCAGCGCTTTCATGTCGGTTTTGCCTCGGCCAAGTCGTTCTTGCTGCTGGTGGTGATCGCGCTGGCAAGCTGGCTGCAATTCCGGATCATGCGGCGCCAGATGGAGGGCTATGAGGCATAGGACCTGCCGTTGATCGACCTTGCCACAGCAGGGAAGGTCATGGAGGTTCTCGGTGTTATCGCGCCTGTGGCGCTGTTTGTGGTGCCCTTGTTGATCTGGCTCGCGAACCGGCGCCATCCTGCTCGCCGCGGCCAAGCGACCCTGCTGGCCTTTGTTATGGCGCTGGCAGTCGTCGTCGGTGTTGAATGGGGGAAGGTGATGCTCAGTGCGAGGCATGCAGCGGAACTGCCGGTGATTGGCCCCGGGGATCGTTGAAAACGGGCCGTCGCCTAAAGCGTTTTCCGCGTGTTGACGTATTCGAAGATCGGGCGGACCCCAAGGGCGAGGTTGAGCTGGTACATGGGGTTATTGACTTCGTTGTCCATGTAAATGCGCTCGGCTCCAAACTCCTTGGCGAGGGTGAAGGCGTTCGCTTTGAGGGCGGTGGCGAGCCCGTTTCGCCGATGCTCGCGCCTTACTCCGGTCAAGCCGGTATTCATGATGCTCTGATCGACCTGATTGGGGATGAGCTGCGTCAAGCCGACGATCTGATCGCCATGGAGCGCGAAAAACATCCACTCCCACCGCTGCTCGTTGGCGTCGATTTCTCGCTCCCAATCCTCAAACGGGATGTCCTTCCACGGCTCTGGCAGCGGCACGTCAGCGAGGAGGTCCATCTCCAGCCTCCAGTACTCGTGCCTCCATGTCTTCGGATGCCGTTCAGCGTACTCGGCAATGGTGAGGATGGAGTAATCAGCATGCCTCTGGATCCGTGATACGTGGCTAGCCCAGGATGCCGGGTCAAACGTGGAGAGGTGGATCATTCCGACGGGGTTCCGCTGCCCCTCGACGTAGCCACGGCTGACCAGAGCATCGCGACTGCGCTCCCGATCGGATCGGTACCAGCAGCTTGCCCGCTTCCCCCCAAGTTCCAAGATAGTTTGCTCGGCAAATTCGACGGCAGATCCCGCGGCGGTGTCTTCTTCGCCGTAGTAAAAGTCGAAGTCAAACAGCTCGTGATCGTCAAACCAGTACGCCTGTAGAACCGAAACGTATGCGAGTTCCTTTCCATTCAGCGAAAGGAGAAAGCGGCGGCGGGGGACACGGTCGGGGATTGCTGCCGCGAAGTTCATCGCGCGTTCGACTGTCGTTGGACTCTCGGGCGAGGCCATGTTGCGCAAAGCGACGGCGCGCTCCCATTGGCCCCTGGTTTCGACTAATTCTACGGTAGTTGCTGCCATGGCTGACTATGCATCTGGCCGGAAACTGATGCGGAAAGTGCTCCCGCACCCAAGCTCGGTATCGATGCCGAGGATGCCGTTGTGGGTGTGGGAGAGCTCGAGGACGATTTTCGTTCCCCAGCCGCTCCCGCCGCTCGATTGCCAGCCGCTGCGACCTTGGCCGCCAAGAATTCGCAGCTTGGTTTCCTCGTCCATGCCCGCGCCAGAGTCGGTTACCTCCAGAATGTGGCTGCCGTCCTTGAAGTGGTAAGAAACGTGGACCTTCCCAAGCTCGACGTCATCGTCGGAATTTGGCTTCCCGATGCGGTCTCGCAGTTCGTTAGGCGCACACTCGACTACCGCCTTGATTGCGTTTCCAACCAAGTTCTGAACGATTCGCTGCACGTAAATGGGATCGTGTGGAAACGGTGGGGCATCGGCCTGTATATCGGTGGTCAGGACCACTCCCTTGCGCTTGGCTTCCGACGCAAGATAGGCGGCGCTGTTTTCTATGGTCGGTCCCATCGGCTCAAACTTCTTCTGGGGGGCAAGCTCCTTGCCGACACTAAGGTCGCTGATAAGGGTGGTAAAGCCCAGGATCCTCTCGTTGTTTTGGCGGAGGTCCGACACCAGCTCGTTGACGCTTTCGAGCAACAGCATGCCCTCCTCGTCCGAATTCGAGCGCAAGTGGTCGCTCAGCATGTCGAGCGTCGGCTCAAAGACGTAGAGGATCGCGCTCTCGCTCGCGGCCATGTTCTTGATGTCATGGCCGACCTTGCCCATACCCAGGAGTTGCGAGCTTCGCGTTTGCTCCTCGAGCAACTGTGAGTTAAGGTAGGCGAGCGTGCTGACCGCGCTTACGGTGTCCAGAACTTGGCGATCATGTTCGCTGAATACACCATTTCGCTTGTTGAGGAGTTGGACCACCCCGATCGGCTCCTCGTTTTCGAACATGAGCGGAACCGTGATCATGTTCCGCACCCTGACCCCGATCTTGGCATCGATCTCCTGGCGCTTCGGATCGTTCGGATCAAAGTCACTGATGTCGGCTTGACGGGTCTGGTACACTCGGCCGACGACTCCAAAGTCGTCGGGAAGGACGAATCCCTTTAGGCGATCGACAAGCTCCTCGGGCAGCACATGATGGAAGCGCAACAGCTTGTTGGCCTTGTCGTGCAGATATATCGTGCCGCCCGTCGCATCCGCGGCTTCGACACAGATGGCGAGGACGTCTCTAAGGACTTCGTCAAAATCGCCAATGGATGCCAGCTTGCGCGTTGCGCGATGAACAGCAGCGAGGAGTTCCTCGTTCGAGGGCATAGACCCGAATACCTTACCTAATCGACCCTAACCGAAGCGGCCCGAAATGTAGTCTTCGGTCTCCTTGAACTTCGGATTGAGAAAGAGCTCGGGAGTCGGTCCATATTCAACCAACCGCCCGACCATGAAAAACCCGGTGTAGTCGCTGGCGCGCTGGGCCTGCTGCATGTTGTGGGTAACGATGACGATCGTGTACTGCTTCTTGAGCTCGTACATGAGGTCCTCAATCCGAGCGGTAGCGACGGGGTCGAGGGCCGAACAGGGCTCATCCATCAGGATGATGTCGGGATCGACGGCCATGGTTCGCGCGATGCACAGCCGCTGCTGCTGGCCACCGGAGAGTGCGGTTGCGCTCTGGTTGAGCTTGTCCTTGACCTCATCCCATAGATAGGCCTGACGCAGGCACTGCTCGACCTTGTAGACGATTTCGCTCTTGGTACCCATGCCGTGTAGCCGCATGCCAAAAGCGACGTTGTCGAAGATGGACATGGAGAACGGGTTGGGTTTCTGGAATACCATCCCGACACGTTTCCGTAGCGCGACCGGATCCACTCGCGGATCGTAGATGTCCTGGCCTTCGACCTTGATTGAGCCCGTAATACGCGTCCCCTCGATCAGATCATTCATGCGGTTGAGGCACCTAAGGAAGGTCGACTTTCCACATCCGCTGGGCCCGATCAGCGCCGTCACCCGATTGGCAACCACATCGAGATTCACCCCGTGAAGGGCACGGAAGTCGCCGTAGAAGAAGTCCACGTTACGCGCTTCCACCTTCTTCGTCGTCGCGGCGGCAAGTGGAACGGTCGTCGCTTCGGGCATGAGAACGGTCATTCTTGATCAGTTTACGAATCTAAGTGTTAAGACTTCTTAACAAAGGCGGCTTCCGAGATTCCGAAGAGAGTGGTCCGCAAGGACGAGAGCGACCATAGCTTCCACCATCGGAACTGCCCGAGGAAGGACACAAGGGTCGTGCCTTCCGCGTCCCTGCAGCGTGGTGTTCTCACGGTCGACATTAACGGTGTCCTGGTCGACCATAACGGTGGCGGTTGGTTTGAATGCGGCCCGGAGGATAATCGGCATTCCGTTGCTGATGCCGCCTTGAATGCCTCCGGAGAAATTTGTCGGGGTGGTGACATGCTTGGCTTCGTCGGCGCTATAGGGGTCATTGTGCTCGATCCCGGTCATGGTGGTGCCGGCAAACCCGGAACCGACCTCGAAGCCCTTGCAGGCGGGAAGGCTCATCACCGCTTTCGCCAAATCGGCCTCCAACTTATCGAACACGGGTTCCCCCCAGCCTGCCGGTGCACCTTTGACGACCAGTTTTACGGTGCCACCAACGGAATTACCGGCCTTCCGGATCGACTCGATGTGCTCGATCATCTTTGGCGCGGCTTGGGGATCTGGGCAGCGAACGATCGAGCGCTCGACATCATCGATCGAGACGGTCGCCTCATCCACGGACGACTCGATGTTTTGGACACGCTCCACCCAAGCCACGATCTCAACTCCATAGCGATCCTTGAGAAGCCTCTTGGCGATCGCGCCTGCGGCTACTCTTCCGATCGTCTCTCTCGCGCTGGCGCGTCCGCCTCCTGACCACGCTCGAATACCGTATTTCTCGTCGTAGGCAAAGTCGGCGTGGCTTGGTCGGAACTTCTCGCGCATTTCGTCATAGTCCCGGGAACGCGCATCCTCATTGCGGACAAGCATGGCGATTGGAGTCCCAAGGGAAAGGCCGTCCTGGACGCCGCTCAAAATCTCGACGATGTCGGATTCCTTTCGCTGGCTGACGATTGAGCTTTGGCCAGGTCGCCGACGATCGAGTTCACGTTGAATCTCGTCAATCTGGATAGGGAGGCGGCTCGGGCAGCCATCCACGACGACGCCGACCCCACCCCCATGAGATTCGCCAAAGGTCGTTAGGCGAAACATGACGCCGAACGAACTACCCATCAGCGAGGGAGTCTACCTATGCCGCCTTGACTCGCCAGACGTAACCGCTCACATCGTCGTCCTCGCTGGTTTCGAGGTCACCAAGAAGGGCGCGGGCTTGTGACTCCAGCTCGAACCCGATAACAATGGTGTTGACGGGAGCGCACTTCTGAAGGCTCGCGGCGCGGTCGATGATGGGACTTTGCAATTGCCCCAAACTCAGCTCCTGATCGATCGCCATGTCACCGGCGCTGATTCCAATGCGAAGCGCGAATGACTTGCCGATCCGGTTGTGCTTACCATTGAATTCTTCGAGGCTCTCAAGGACATCGCGCGCGAACTGCAGAGCGAGGCGGTCTTCGAAGAACATCGCCATAATGCCGTCGCCGGCTGACATTTGAACTTGGCCATCGTGGCGAAACACGATCGATTCCACAAAGCGGCGGAAGGTCGAAAACGCGTGTTCGGAGTCCAACTCAGGAAGTCCCTGGCGCAGCATGGTCGAGCCCACCACGTCGACGCTCACGAAAGCGGCATGCTGGCGATACTGACCCAGCTGCTCCTGGCAGACGACCACAAGCCTGATGATTTCCTGCCGCGAGAGGCTCTTGAGGCCACCCTCATCGCTGACGAAACGATCTCGCGTTCGCGCTCCGAAAGAGGCGAGGAGGCCGCTGAAGTAAGCGCCAAGTGTTCCGTAGGCAATCAGGGCCAGGATATTAAAAACCAGCTTGCCGTTGTCGAAGACCTGGTAGCGACCGTCGGCCGTACGCATATAGGCCATCGCGATCGGCTCCTGGTCGATGATGAATTTCGTTGGGTTGAGGTCGTAGATGTACTTGTAGAGGGTGGGTACCAAGGCGAGGATGGCAACGACCCCGATCGCAAAAGCGCCACGCGGACGTCCGAGGAGAAGTCCCAGGAGCAGGGCCATCGGAGCTGGGGCGACCAGCGTGAAGTACATGCTGGCGTTCAGGTTGTCGCGATAGAAATGAGCTAGGGTCGCCCATCCAAAGACGAGCAGCACCGAGACGATGGCTTCGATCGTGAACGCACTGCGAAATGCGCTGCTCGTTCCCAGCATTCGCCTCGACTGCAGGCTTTGAACGGCATTTCTTAGCTTGGGTAGATCGATCGCCGATTCGCTCGATAGCTCTTCGATTTCATAGCGGCCCGACTTTTCCTTGCGCTCGGTGCGGACACGTCCGACCAAGCGCGAAAGGTGCTCGGGTCGGGCGTCCTTTGGGTCGGGCATGGCGATATCTTCCTACCTGGTAACGTTGTCGGGAGGTCTTCCTTTAACGCATGATACTATCGTTCTTAACCTCCGTCGCATTCCAGCAAGCGCCGATTTTAACATGCGAGCGTACGAATTTCGCCGAAACTGGCGACTATGCTGAAGCGGTCGCCTACTGCCAGCACTTGGATCGATCGAACGAGCAGGCCAAGGTGATCACGTTCGGCAAGAGTCCGCAGGGTCGCGACCTCATCGCCCTTGTCCTCAGTGCGGATCAGCGACACACCCTAAAGGACCTCAAGGCAAGTCCAAAGCCAGTGGTGCTCATAAACAACGGCATCCACTCGGGAGAGATTGAAGGAAAGGACGCATGCCTCATGATCATGCGGGACTTCATCCAGCATCCCGACAAATACAAGGCCATCACCGAAAAGCTGGAGATCGTCATGATCCCGATCTTCAGCGTCGATGCCCACGAACGAAAGTCGGCCTTCAACCGCATCAACCAAAACGGACCCAGGGAAATGGGATGGCGGACGACGGCGAACAACTTGAATCTCAATCGCGACTTTATCAAGGCCGACGCCATGGAAATGCGGGGAATGATCAGCCTGATCAGAGATATCGAGCCTGACTTCTTCTTCGACAATCACACGTCCGATGGTGCGGACTTCCAGTACCACATCATGCCGGATCTCCCGATGGCGCAGACGCAAAGCCAGCCAGCCGCCGCTTTTTCCAAGGCGCTATATGAATCGGTGAAGACCGCCGTTGAGAAGGACGGCTTTCTAGTTGCTCCGTACTTCAGTTTGGCTGACCGGGCCGATCCAACGAAGGGCATTTCGGTGTCGGACTTTGGCCCCCGGTACAGCACCGGGTATTTCGCCGCTCTCAACCGCCCCGCGATGCTGATCGAAACTCACATGCTGAAGCCGTACGAGAATCGAGTGAAGTCCACGGCCAGCATGGTTCTTCGAACACTCGACTATCTCGCCGGCAAGGCTGACGAACTGATACGCATGAATCAATCAGCGGACCGCGAAGCCAGCGATACCAAGGAATTCGTGGTCGCCAGTCGGCTGACGTCCGCTCGGACGCCGTTCTCGTTCCTGGGCTTCGAGGTGGAATATCGCGATAGCCCCGTAACCGGCGGTCGGATGATCAGCTGGACGGATCGAAAGAAGACGTTTGAGTCCTTCCTCCGGAATTCATACGAGCCGTCATTGAGCATCGCCGCACCAAAGGCCTATGCCATTCCGGCCCAATATACGAATGTCATCGCACTGCTGGACCTCCACGGCATCAGCTACCGAACGCTGAAAGAAAGCGTGACCAGCGACTACGAGACGTATCGGCTGAATAATGTTAAGTTCGCGGCCGAACCCTTTGAGGGGCGCGTCGCTCCGAGCTTTACTGCCAACAAGATGGTGCAGAAGGTGACCCTTCCAGCGGGCTCCGTCATCGTCTCCGTTGCACAGCCGCGAGGGAAATTGGCGGTGCATATGCTTGAGCCATCTGCACCCGACAGCCTGATGAGGTGGGGTTTCTTCAACGAGATTTTCGAAGTGAAGGAGTACTTCGAGGACTATGCGATGGAGCCGATTGCGCGAAAAATGCTTGAGGAAGATGCCGAACTCCGGCGGGAGTTTGAGGAAAAGCTGAAGGATGCCGAGTTCGCTGGTTCTTCCCGGGCCAGACTTCAATTCTTCTTCGACCGAAGCGAGTACAGCGACGAACGTCTTAACGTCTATCCGATCTTAAGGCTGCCTTAAGTCCAGGCGCCCTGGTAAGCGAGGCGTTCGACCTCGAGTTTAAAGGACTCGGTGGTGGAGATTGGTGGACGCGCTTCGAACCCGTTGAAGAGGTCTATGATTGAATTCTTGTGGAGAGTCCCACCCTCTCCGCCACAAACTGCCGGAAAGGCGCTTTTGAGTCTGAATCCCGCATTCCGCAGAATTCCTCCGACTCATTGTCTGTAGATTGCCTGAACGTGTCTCCAGACAGCCTGCTGTTGTTTTACCCTCAACGCTTGACTGACCCTTGAAATGCAGCGGAGGTTATGGACGCCTTTGGATCGCGTTGAACCCGTCGACGACGGCTGAGATATACTTGGTTTCTTGCGGCTGTCAAAGGCACTAATCCTCATATGGTTGCTCTTGCTCGGACAAGCTCACGCTTGCTCTGGCGATTGGGTGTTGCCAGATGGTAAGGAGTGCCCTACATGTCCAAGCGGCCCCTGTCTGGACGACGAGGCTGAAAGTCAAGGGAGATCAACGATATCGACCGGTGCTCCGCTTGACTGTCATGAATGTTGTACGTTGACGTCTTGCCCAGATGACGGCGGAAAACAATCGTCAGCCCCGTCGTCGCAGTTCCAACCCGCTTGCGCGATCCTTCCAGAAACGATTTGCTTGCCGGTCGTTCAGTGGGTTGTTTGCAGAGTCGTGTTCGCGCACATCGAGGCGGGCTTCCCGAACGCGCCACCTGCGACGTCATCTTCGCGTGCTCCACCTTTCCAACTGAGCTAGTCGTTCGTCCTGGCAACGCGCCGGGACCATGACCGCAATCAGTTGGAGAATCCTTGAAAACCCTTTCTATATTGTGTTTAGCTGGCATTGCCGCCGTGGCAAGTGCTCAGCAGGTAGGGCTAAGCGACGTACTTCGTTCAGCCCGAGCCAATCGTCCCTTGCTTCAAGCGGCGAGTCTGCGGCTGAGTCAAGCCAAGTTAACCAGCCGCGCCCTAGGAGCCTTTCCTGCGACGCGCCTGTTCGTCGGTTACACGACAGATCCAGAAACGGGAGGGTCTGACGATGACCTCGTGTTGTCCCAGCCCATTGATCTTTTTGGCCGAACGAACGCCTTCCGGCGATCGGGCCGGGCTCTTGTCGCGGAAGCTGAGGCTGGCTTTCGACAAGCAGCGCTCGATGTTCAAACGGAAGTGCTGGAGGCGTATCTGTCTGCCGTCGCTGCGGCAGAGTTGGCGAAGAGCGCAAAGGCCGTTCAGGCCGTTTACGAGCAGCTACACGAAGCGACGCGTCTTCGAGTCGAAGGTGGAATCGCGCCTGGCTTCCACCTCACGCAAGTCAGTCTGGATTTGGAACAAGCCAAGCTTCGCGCTGAGCAGCGTCACTCCGAACAGAATGCAGCGCTACGCAAGCTTGAATCTGTCACCGGATTGTCTGAATTGCGCGAGTTTCAAGGCGCTTTTCCGGAGCTTGTGCCCGTTGCAACTGACGCGGAAGCATTGAAACGTCAGCGCCCTGAACTGTTGCTCCTTGAGGCCCAAACCCAGTTAGCTGAGGCCGAAATTGCCATTTCACGGGCGAGCGGCAGGCCCGAACTAGAGCTTCAAGGCAGAAGAACGCCGTGGCAAGAGCGAGACGATCGGTATGGACTTCGACTTCAGCTATCGATCCCGCTGTTCGATCACGGCCGGGTCGCCGCTGAAACGAAAGCTGCGGGAATCAAGGCCGAAGCCGCTCGCAAAGCCCTTGCGGACGCTGCCAAGTTGGCTGAGGGCGAAGTAAAGGCGGCGCAGATTGACGTTGCATCCGCGCGAGACCAAGTCGGTAAATACGAGTCACTGGTAGGACGTGCAAAGGAACTGGTGAATCGCCTTCGCCCGGGTCTCACGGAGCAGGCGACAACCCTGATCGAAGTGCTGGACGCAACCAGAGTGTTGCGAGACCTTGAGCAAGCCTACGTCGAAGCACGAACTCGCTTAGCCGATGCTCAGGCGCGGCTCATTCGCGCATCGGGTCAGATTCTGGAGGTAAAGCCATGAAACGAACACTTCTTTTTTGGATTCTTGCTGTCCTCGCTGTAGCGATCAGTGGCTGTGCCAAGGATGGAGGAGCGACGGCTTCTAAGGACGAGCATGGCCACGAAGAAGCCGGGCATTCTGAAGGCGAGTCTGGACATACCGAAGGTGAAGCGGGACATACGGAAGACATTGTCCTGACACCTGAAGCCCAAAAGATCGCAGGCATTGAGACTCAAACCGTCGATCAGCGGCAGCTTCAGCAAGAACTGAAAGTCCCGGGGACAGTGACGACTTCATCGCATGGCCGTGCGGTGGTTACTCCTCCGGTTGGTGGGCAAGTTATTCGACTCCATGTCAAACCTGGTGATCGTGTTCGGGCCGGTCAACCAATTGCCACGCTGAAGTCTGGAGAACTCGCCCAGGCTTCGGCGCAAATCATCGAAGCTCAGCAGAGCGTCGTTTCGGCCCAAGCTGCGGTTAAGGAAGCCGCCGCAGAAGTTAACCTAGCCAATGCAAAATTGCGCACCGCCCGACAGTTGCTAGTACGTCAACAGGCATTCGCGAAGACCGGTGCATTCAGTCAGCCGGCCCTTCAAGCCGCCCAAAAGGAGTTAGCCGACGCGGAAGCGGACCTGGAGCGTGGCAAGCAGGACCAGGCGGTTCACGAAGCGCAGCTTGAACGTGCGGAACGGCTATATAAGCAAGAGCTTATCTCCCGTACCGAGCTAGAGCAGGCCAGGCTGGAGGTAGCAACAGACAAGATTCGGCAGCGTAACGCTGAGAGGCGGATCGAACTGGCAAAAGCGACGTACGAGCGTGAGCGCAAGATTGCCGACCAAGGTCTATCGAATTCGCGTGAAATCCAAGCCGCCGAGGCTGAAGTTCGCTCCGCAAACCTCGAAGTCCAGCAGGCGCGCATTCGCTTGTCGTCTGCCAACTCGGGTGTTGTAGCTGCGAATAAAGGCGTTGAGGCGGCTCGCGTCGGTTATTCGGCTCTTGCTGGATCGGGGAGTGCGTCGGGTGGGTCGCTTGTTGTTAAGGCCCCGATTAGTGGCGTAATTGTCGACCTTGAAGCCACGATCGGGCAAGCCGTTGAAAGGACGACCGAGCTAGGCGAAATTGAGAACCTCGCATCTGTTTGGGTCGTGGCGCAAGTCTCTGACAAGCAGATCGGATTGGCGCGAGTTGGGAGCGTTGCTCAAATCGTTGTCAGCGCCTATCCCAATCGGGTCTTCAACGGTGTAATCCAGTCGATTGGCAGCCGACTTGATCCGAAAACGAGATCGATGCCGGTGCAAGTCCTCGTCGACAACTCGGATTCGCAACTGCGAAGCGGAATGTCGACCACCGTTCGATTGGGCGTGGGATCGCGCACGCTGGCACTCGTCGTGCCGCGCAGCGCGATCATTGATGATGGCGACGCGCGAAAGCTGTACATCGCAGAAGACGGCGGGAAGTTCGAGGAGCGGACGGTGACGCTCGGGCGTGTGCAAGGGGAATTCGTGGAAGTTCTCGCAGGCGTTGCCGCAGGCGATCGGGTCGTCAGCAAGGGGGCCTTTGTGCTTAAGAGTGAGAAGGTGAAGGGCGAACTCAAGGGGCATGAACACTAATGTTAGATCGCCTCTTACACTTCAGCCTCACACAGCGATTGCTCGTGTTCGCGGCAACAATTGGGCTCGTCGTCTGGGGCGTAATCTCCTGGACAAAGCTCAATCTCGACGCGGTACCCGACATCACGACCAATCAGGTCGCTATCAACACCGAAACGGGGGGTATGGGCCCGGAGGAAGTCGAACGGCTGGTGACCTTTCCCATCGAAACGGCGATGTCTGGCTTGCCAGGTGTCATGAACACCCGGTCGCTTAGCCAGTACGGGCTATCGCAAGTCACGGTGACGTTCCACGACAACGTGGACATCTTCTTCGCGCGTCAGCTTGTCAACGAACGGTTGAGCCGAGTCAGTGCAGAACTCCCCCCCAATCTCGACGCACCGCAGATGGGCCCGGTGTCAACCGGACTCGGCGACATCTACATGTTCTCGGTTGAGAGCGATAAGCGTTCGATCACCGACCTGAGGACGATCATGGATTGGCAGATCGCTCCCCAACTTCGCTCCGTCGCCGGAGTTGCGGAAGTCAATGTCGCCGACGGCAACGTCAAGCAATATCAAGTGGTCGCCGACATGGCGCGGCTGCAAGCGCGTGGACTCGGCATCCACGACCTCATTGAAGCTCTGCAAAGCAACAACCAGAATGCTGGCGGCGGCGTACTCGACTCGGGCGGCGAGCGCACGCTCATCCGTTCCGTTGGAATGGCCTCGAAGCCGGAAGAGATCGAAACCATCCCGCTTTCAACTGAAGACGGAACTCCGGTGCTCGTTCGCGACGTGGCCGAAGTTACGACTGGAACTCCGGTGGTGACGGGCCTTAGCACGAAGGACGGTCACCAAGCCCTATTGACCATCGCAATGATGCTAAAAGGGGCCAACGGACGGACCGTGGCCCAAGCAGTGGACGCGAAGATCGAGGAAATCAAGGCGCAGCTTCCCGAGGATGTCAAGCTTACAACGGTCTACAACCGCGCCCATTTGGTCAACAAAACGGTAGGCACAGTTGAGAAGAGCCTGCTAGAAGGCGGCATCCTTGTCATCGTCGTCCTGCTCGTGTTGCTGGGAAACTGGCGCGGCGCTTTGATCGTTGCTTCGGCGATTCCCCTTTCGATGCTCTTCGCCATCGGCATGATGAACCAGTGGGGCATTTCGGGCAACCTCATGAGCCTCGGCGCGATCGACTTCGGTTTGATCGTCGACGGCGCGGTCGTCATGATCGAAAACGCCGTCCGCAGGCTTGCCGAGGCCCGCGAGCATGCGGGGAAGACTCTGAGCCGCCACGATGTAAGGCACGTGGTATGGGAATCCTCGAAGGAAGTGGCCAAGCCGACAGCCTTCGCGGTTTCGATTATCACCGTCGTCTACTTGCCGATCTTGGCTCTCGAGGGAACCGAAGGCAAAATGTTCAAGCCGATGGCCTTTACGGTCGTCTTTGCGCTTCTCGGCGCGCTGGCCCTGACTCTCACGTTGGTTCCCGCTCTAGCAAGCCTTTTCTTGTCCGGCGACACCCGAGAGGGCAAGAACCCAATCATAGGATTCTTCAGCCGTATGTACAAACCAGCGTTGACCTTTGCGCTTCGAGCAAAGGCAATCGTTGTTATGGGGGCTGTTGCTCTTATAGGGGTTTCAGCTTGGCTCTTCAGCTTGTTGGGAGCGGAGTTCATCCCGACGTTGGATGAAGGCGACTTGGTGGTTCAGCCAATTCGTATCCGAACGGTCAACGCAGAAGAGACGATCCGGCTTGTAACCGCCGCCGAGAAGAAGGTGCTGGAGGTTCCGGAAGTGATCACGATGTTCTCCCGGAGCGGAACGCCTGAAGTCGCCACCGATCCAATGCCGCTCAGCCTCACCGACAGCTTCATCATGCTGAAAGAGCGCGACCAATGGCGTGCCGGGATGACCAAGGAGAAGATTCGTGAAGAGATTGAGGAGAAGCTCAACGAGGTGCCTGGACAAGGCTACAACTTTTCACAGCCAATAGAAATGCGGTTCTCGGAGCTGGTCTCAGGAGTCAAAGCCGATATAGGGATCAAGGTGTTTGGCGAGGACCTTGAAGTTCTGCGCCAGAAGGCTGAAGAGATCCGAGCGGTCGTCGCGCAGATCCCCGGCGCGGCCGACGTCGAAGTCGAGCAGGTTGAGCCGATTCCGGTCCTCCAAATCGACATCGACCGCGAGGCAATTGGGCGGTTCGGCGTATCCATCAGCGAAGTTCAAGAGTTGATTAGCTCAGCTTTGGGCGGCGAAGAGATTGGGCAGATTCGGGAAGGGGACAAGCGGTATGAACTGATTGTTCGTTTGCCTGCCGAAGTGCGAAACGACGCTGATGCGATCGCGAGTTTGCCCGTCAAGCTCGCCAATGGAGAATCGGTCCCTCTATCGAGTCTTGCGCACATCGACAATCAGCCTGCTCCAGCCCAAATCAGCCGGGAATCGGGCAAGCGGCGCGTGGTAGTTCAACTCAACGTACGCGGAACCGACCTGGCTGGGTTTGTAGCGAATGCGCAGAGAGCCATTGACGAGCAGGTAAAGCTCGACGAAGGCTATTACATCACGTGGGGCGGTCAGTTCGAGAATCTGCAGCAAGCGAGCGCACGATTGATGATCGTGGTCCCTCTGGCCCTTGCCTTGATCTTCGCACTGCTCTTCATGACCTTCGGTTCGATCAAGCAGGCGTTGTTGATCTTCACCGGCGTTCCCCTGGCGGTGACGGGCGGCGTTCTCGCCCTGTGGATCAGGGGGCTGCCATTCAGTATCTCGGCAGGCGTAGGCTTCATCGCCCTGTCTGGCGTTGCGGTCCTGAATGGTGTGGTGATGGTCTCGGCAATCAACCGATTGCGTCAGGAGGGCAAACTCCCGGTGAAGGATGCCGTTAGCGAGGGTGCCCAGCAACGCCTTCGTCCGGTGCTGATGACGGCGCTCGTTGCGGCCTTGGGATTCATTCCCATGGCACTGAACACAGGCATAGGAGCAGAAGTCCAAAGGCCCTTGGCAACGGTGGTTATTGGCGGAATCGCTTCTGCCACGTTGCTAACCCTTCTTGTGCTGCCAGTCCTCTACACTTGGTTCGAGCGTGACAATGAGCTTCCGGAGGAGTTATGAGGTCTGTCTTCCACATCGGCAAGATGGATTGCCCCACAGAGGAAGGCATCATTCGGAATCGCTTTAAAGGTATGGAGGGGGTCGAGCAACTCGACTTCGACCTCATGAGCCGCAAGCTGACGGTAATACACGGACATTCCGACGAAAGCACAATCCTGCGAGCCCTCGAATCGGTTGGAATGGATCCAAAGCTCGTCAGCGAGAACGAGCCTGTATCGGCTGCGCATGGACCGGCCGTTCCAGTCCTTGATCGTTGGCTCATGGGAGCTTCCGGAGTCCTCGCGGTGATCGCCGAAGTCCTCGCGTGGACAACCGGCACAGAACGGTCATGGCCCGTTATCGCTCTAGCGCTTGGTTCGATTGCGCTGGGGGGCAGGGAGACGATTCGCAAGGGGATCGTTTCCTTGCGGACCCTCACGCTCAACATCAATTTCTTGATGACCATCGCGATCACCGGGGCTGCCTTCATCGGTCAGTGGCCGGAAGCGGCAATGGTCACTTTTCTCTTTGGCGTGGCGGAAATGATCGAAGCATTCTCGCTCGATCGGGCTCGACATGCAATTCGCGCCCTCATGGAGATGTCCCCGGAGCATGCCCTTGCATTGGTCGGAGGCGAGTGGGTCGAAATCGAAGCTTTCCGCGTTGCCGTTGGTCAACTTGTGAGAGTTCGGCCAGGAGAACGCATCGCATTGGATGGCTTTGTAAAGGAAGGGGCGTCGAGCGTAAATCAAGCCCCCATCACTGGCGAGAGCATTCCGGTTGCTAAGTCGGTTGGTGATCAGGTCTTCGCGGGGACGATCAACGAGAAAGGCAGCTTTGATTTTGAAGTGACCGCCAATACGGGGCAAACGACATTGGCTCGGATCATTCGGGCCGTGCAGCAAGCACAAAGTCAGAAGGCTCCGACTCAGCGCTTCGTAGACGAGTTCGCACGGTACTACACGCCTGTCGTCGTTGTACTGGCTATTCTGATCGCCGCCGTTCCGCCATTGCTTCTTGCCCAGCCGCTCTCGGTATGGCTCTACAAATCACTGGTGCTCCTGGTGATCGCCTGTCCATGTGCGCTGGTCATTTCGACGCCGGTGACTGTCGTCAGCGCTCTGGCCTCGGCTGCAAGACGCGGCATTCTGGTGAAGGGCGGCGTTTACATTGAGGAAGGCAGAAGGCTCTCTCACCTGGCGCTCGATAAAACAGGCACGTTGACGCACGGTTTGCCAAAGGTGACGGATGTCGTACCGTTTGATTCCTTGGAAGAGGTTGAACTGCTTCGCTTAGCGGCAAGCCTCGATGCCCCTTCGGAACATCCCGTGGCTACCGCCATTGTCGCTGCGTACGAAGGCAAGAGGGCTTCGGTCGAAGAGTTCGAGTCCATGACGGGGCGCGGGGTGAAGGGTGTCGTTGATGGGCAGCAATACTTCCTTGGAAACCACCGGCTCGCCCACGAGGAGGACTACTGCCGGGCAGAGGTCGAGGCGGTTCTCGAACGGCTAGAAGAGCAGGGCAAGACAGTCGTCATTCTCGGCAACACGGATCGGGCGCTCGGAGTCATTGCCGTAGCTGACACCGTCCGCGAAACGAGCATCCAAGCAGTTAATGAGTTGCACGCCTTAGGCGTGAAGACCCTTATGCTCACCGGTGATAACGTCAGAACTGCGAAAGCCATCGCTGCCCAAGTCGGGATTGACGACGCTCGCGGTGACCTGCTTCCTGAAGACAAGCTGACCATCATTCAGGGGCTTACGGATGGTCAAGCCCACGTCGGCATGGTTGGCGATGGAATCAACGACGCTCCGGCGCTCGCACAAGCGGATATCGGATTTGCGATGGGAGCGGCCGGCACGGATACGGCACTGGAGACCGCCGACGTTGCACTGATGCAGGATGACTTGCGCAAAATCCCCGAGTTCATCCGCCTGAGTCGAAAGGCTTCGACTGTCCTGAAGCAGAATATCGCATTCGCGATAGGCGTCAAAGTGGTCTTCTTCGTGCTCGCGTTTTTCGGCATTGCAACGCTGTGGATGGCGGTATTCGCAGACATGGGGGCGAGTTTGCTTGTCGTTGCGAACGGGTTAAGGCTTATATGCCCAGCCGTACCCTCGCAACCTAGGAACCAATCGAAGGAACCGACTTAGGTTCAACTGTACTTTCTGGAATGGGTGAAGGCACTTAGAAAGCTCGGAAAACTCAACTCAGTGACGCTGAGCCGGAGCGATGAGAAGGTCGCTCCTTAGATTGCTTTTCGCAGGGTAACCTGAGTACGTGAAGGTGTTGGCGCACTGGCTGATGTTCCTGAGCTTGATTTCAATGCAGGCTCACGGCATCGTGCCGCACCATCATCATGACGACGACGCTCCTGCCCATCGGCACTCCACTGACCACCAGGCGGGAATTGATCACCATGCCGATCACGAGGCTGGGTTAAACGACCCGCATCCGGAGGTCGCTCCCCATGACGAACCCTCGCTGAACAGTGTTTCGCAGCCCAATACGACCCACTTTGCGGTCGTAATGGTGCTACCCAATGCGAACGAAGTCTCCTTCCCGACTCCGATTGGAGAACGCAAGCGAAGGATATTTTCCGATGAACATCCTTATGCTACTGGTCCGCCGGGGACCAGATCATCCCGCGCTCCTCCCGCGTCCTTGACCGCCTAAGGCTGTCGAGGGATTCTACTGGCCTACCCTTCGTCAGCCACGGCTTTGCCGCTTGGCCGCTGACGGAGGAATCCCTTTGACGCACAGAACAATACTAACTAGCCTTATCTTCTTTCTCGCCGCAAACGTGCGAGCACAGACGGAACCTTCCGTGGCTCAACTCGTTTCACAGGCCCTAGCCAATAGTCCATCGGTGGCCGCGCGACAGCATCAAGTCCAGGAGGCTGAAGCAATGGCGAAGTCACTAGGGTCTCCCAAAAACCCGGAACTGGAGCTATCTCCCGGCGTAGGATTTACAAACTCGAACTTCGCCCTGGGCCAATCGTTTGACTTTTCCGGAACGCGGGCGGCACGGGCTCAGCGAGCACGGGGAGAGATTCAAGTCGCTCGCGCTGGTTTGCGAAGAGTCCAAATCGAAGTATCGGAGTCCTTTCTCTCAGCGTACGCAAACTACCTAGCGGCTCGACGCAACGAAACGAACGCCTTTTCGGGAGTCGAAGTGGCTAAGGCGACCCGCGCAGGAATCGGCAAGCGAATCGAAATCGGTGAAGCGCCCGCAGTCCAATTGACGCGGGCAGAAGTGGAACTAAACCGCTCCGAACAAGCTCTGACCCTGGCCCAGAGTGATCTGGCCACGAGTCGCGCCGCTGTCAACTCTCTGCTTGGTCAGCCCTCAACTTCAGATGTGCCACTAAGTGCTTGGGCACCGGTTTCGGATATGGAAACTCTGTCTCAAAGTGCGTTTGCTCGCAGACCAGAGACCCTTGAAGCTCTTGCTTACATCGAGATCGCGAAGGCTAGTGAACTTGAGGCAAGACGATCGGGCCTACCATCGCTGTTCGCCGGTCTGGCCGCCGACACGTGGAGCCTTGATCGCAGACCATTTCAAAGGGAAAACGTTGGCTTACAGATTCGGTTCACGATGCCCCTTTTTGATCGCGGGGAGAATCGGTTCGCTTTGCGTTCCGCCGAGGCGGGTCGCAAGGGCCGTGAGGCCGAACTGAAGAGTGCTGAGCGCCGCATCATTCTAGACATCGAAACGGCAACAACGCATCTGATCGCGGCTCACGAGGTTGCAAAGAGCTACGAGACTGGCATCGTCCCCAAGGCCGAGCAAATGGTCAAAGCCATGCAATCCGGGCTCGAATCTGGCTTAACCAGTTTTCTTGAACTCCTCGAAGCTCAAAAAACACTTTCCCAACTGCGCCGAGAAGCATCGGACGCAATGCGGAACTTGCACTTTGCCGAGGTTCGTTTCCTCAGCGCAACCGCCCAACTGCCAGGGCTGGAGTCACCAAAACTATGAAACGACTTTTATCAATCCTCATCCTCGGCGTAGCCTGCGGTGCCTTCGGGCAAGAAGAAGAACCTGGGCATATGCACGGGGCCGATGGACGGCATATTGTTGCGCCCCAGGCATCTGGTGGCGCTCAGACGTTTATCCTGAGCCATCACGATATGCGCATCGAAGGTTCAGACGGTCGGATAATCATCGGTTGCAAGGTGGACTCCACCATCTCGCGAAAGGGCAACCTGAAGGATGTCATTCATACAGAGCACAATGCCTACGAACCTGAAAACGAAGTCTACGGGTCGCACATGACTTATAGGGAACCCGGCGAATACGTCATCAGCCAAGCGGTGACGCTGCCCGACGGGAAGAAGACGAGCGTGGAGTTTCCGGTCTACGTTCCTGCCCTAGCTGGAGCGGCGACCGAAGCTGAGCATGCTCACGGTCCGAACTATCTGCTCATCATCGGCGGGATTGTCGGGGGGCTGCTTGTCCTGTTTGGGGTCTACAGGCTTGGCCAGAAGAATGCCCGCGTCGCCGGAACAAGCGTCCTTGCACTTTCGATTATCGGCGGTGCATCGCTTTCCAAGTTTGCATGGGCGCAAGAGGAAGAAGCAGGCCATATGCATGGCGCAGACGGTAGACACATCGTTGCACCGGATGCGGCAAAGTCTGCCGGTCCAATGCTCAAGGCGTTTCCCGCACCAAACCAAGGCGAATCGGCTGAGAAGACGGTTGACGGAATCAAATTTGTGCTCTCCATAGAGAATGAGGAGATGACCCCTGATCCCGATCTGGTTGCGATTGGAACGGAGAAGGCGAAGCTGATCGGACTTCAGGTCGTCCCAGTTCAGTTCTCGGCTGCTGGCGGAGGCCTCCAGACCACGGGTCGGATTTCTGCCAACCCGAACGGAATGGTCATGGTTAACGCACGGGCTGCGGGCCGGATCGTGAGCCTCGGCGCACTGCCCGGTACATCGGTTCAGCGCGGCCAGAGTCTCGCCGTTATCGAGAGCCCCGAACTCGCAGAGGCGCAGTCGGCCTACCGCCGAGCGGTCGCAGAAGTGAGTCAGGCGCAAGCATCGGTTAATATTGCGCAGTCAGGCATCACGTCGGCGGGGACTCGGCTTAGCATCGCGGAACGGACGCTTACGCGTCAGAAGCAACTCGCTGCAACGGGAGCGTTTGCATCTCCAGCACTTGAGGCAGCCCGCTCCGATGTTTCTCACGCCCAAGCCGAAGTTGCTTCCTTTCAAACCAATGTCGGCGGGTTGGAAGTCAGAGTTCGCAGGCTTGAGGAAGGTGTCGCTTCCGGAGTCGTCGCCCGTCGAGAATTGGAGGCCGCGAAGTCTGAACTGGAAACCGCCAAGTCCAACCTCGTTAATGCTCGAAGACAGTTGACTTTGGCGGAGGAAGCCCAGAGACGCGAAGAATCTATTTCGACCAAGGGATTGAGGAATGCCAAGGAAGTCGAATCAGCCCAGGCAGAGGTCGATCTTGCGCGGGCTGCCGTGGCGTCAAGTCGAAACGGCTTGCTTCAATCTCGCGCCGATCTGACTCGTGCCCAAAGCTTAGTTCGAGTGTCACGTGACCAAATCGCTCTGCTTGGAGGCAGCCCCGGCGGCGGAAACCGGGTCGCGATCAATGCGCCCATTTCCGGCGAAGTGGAGCACCGCAACGTGAGCGTCGGGCAAACCGTCGCCACAGGTCAGCAACTCTACGATCTGCTCAATGCTGAAATCGTGTGGGTACTCAGCGACGTATATGAGGTGGATATTCCGAAGGTTAGGATCGGCCAGAAGGTTGAGGTCGTCGCAGACGCTCTGCCAGGTCGCTCGTATCCCGGCGAAGTCGCCTTCATTCACAATGAGGTTGACGAGAAGACTCGCACCACGAAGGTGCGAGTCATTGTGGACAATCCGGGAGAACGCCTTAAGCAAAACATGTTTGTCCGAGTTCAGCTTGGAACGGGCTCCGCTGGTCAAACCCTTGTTCCGACTGCTGCCGTTCAGACCGCGGGCGGGGTCAACCTCATATTCGTCGAAGAAATGCCCGGTACTTACCGGAAGGTGGTCGTTCAAATCGGGGGGACGCTAGGCGATCGGACGATCATCAAGAGCGGTCTGGAAGCAGGCAAGAAGGTGGTCACTGACGGCGCTTACCAACTCTCCGCAATGGCGGCGGGTGGCTAATGCTTAATCGTCTAATCGAACTTAGCTTACGCCAGAGAATCCTAATGGTCGCGATGACCCTCATGATCATCATTTATGGGCTCATCGCGATCCCGAGAATGGACGTGGATGTCTTGCCAGACCTCAATCGTCCGGTTGTGACGATCATGACCGAGGCCCACGGTATGGCTCCCGAGGAGACCGAGGCCCTCGTGAGCTTCCCAATCGAGACAATGATGAATGGGGCCACCGGCGTGCAGCGGGTGCGCTCTGCCTCAAGCGCTGGATTTAGCATCGTGTTCGTTGAGTTCGACTGGGGAACGGATATCTTCCGGGCTCGCCAGATCGTCAACGAGAAGCTCCAACTTGCACAGTCGAGACTGCCGGAAGGCTCGGTCGCCTCACTCGCCCCGATCAGTTCGATCATGGGCGAGATTATGCTGATTTCTCTTTCGAGCAAGGACGGGAAAACGGCCCCAATCGACGTCCGTTCGCTCGCGGATTTCGTGGTCCGTCCTCGCCTCTTGGCGATCCCCGGAGTTTCTCAAGTGGTGCCGATCGGCGGGGGATCGAAGCAGTATCAGGTGCTCACGACCCCCGAGCGGCTGAAGCAGTTTGACGTCACATTGGACGAACTGGTCGAAGCAGCGCGGGAGAGCAACCTCAATGCGGGCGGCGGATTCTTCCAGGAGCCGCAGCGCGAGGCGGTCATTAGAATTCAGGGCCGTGTCCGCGACCTTGAGGATATCAAGAAGACTCCGATCAAGTCCGTGGACGGTATCCCTATCACGATTGGGCAAGTGGCGGATGTTGAATTTGCCAAGGGGTTGCCTCGGGGCGATGCGAGTGTAAACGGCAAGCCTGCCGTCATATTGTCCGTCCAAAAGCAACCGGATTCCAACACACTTCTACTCACCAAGGAGCTTGACAAGGCGCTTAACGAAATCTCGGCAACCCTTCCTGGCGACGTTCAGATCAATCGCGAACTGTTCCGGCAAGAGCACTTTATCAACAGCGCGATCTCGAATGTTGTGAAGGCGCTCGGCGAAGCGGGTGTGATCGTCCTCATCGTCATTCTTGCCTTCCTGATGAACATCAGAGCGACGATCATCTCCTTGATTTCGATCCCTGTTTCGTTCATTCTCACTCTGCTTCTCCTTAGCCGGTTTGGAATCAACATCAATACGATGACGCTGGGCGGTCTTGCCATCGCCATCGGCTTGGTTGTCGACGACAGCATCGTGGACGTTGAGAACGTGTTTAGGCGACTTCGCCTTAATGCAACTTCGTCGAACAAACAGAATCCCTTGAGAGTGATTTATGGTGCGAGTGCCGAGATTCGAAACAGCATCGTTTTCGCCACGCTAATCATCGTGCTCGTGTTCGTTCCGCTGCTCTCCCTTGAGGGTATGGAAGGGCGCGTATTTCTTCCCCTTGGCTTGGCTTTCATCTTCTCCATGCTGGCCTCGCTCATCGTGTCGCTGACGGTGACTCCTGCTCTTTGCGGCCTCATGCTTCGCAATGCGGGAGCGAGCCACCACGGTGACTCGAAATTAGTCAGTTTCCTGAAACGGATCAACGGGCCGACCGTAAGATGGTCGCTCGATCACCCTTGGGTTGTGATCGGCTCGACAGCGGTTCTGACCGTTGGTGCACTGGCGATCTTGCCAAAGCTGGGGCGCGAGTTCTTGCCAAAGTTTAATGAAGGATCGTTGGCGTTGAGTGCAATCTTGCCGCCGGGCACAAGCCTCAATGAAAGCAATCGCATCGGAACGATTATCGAAAAGGCGGCACTCACCGTTCCCGAAGTGACTCACATCGGCAGGCGAACCGGTCGCGCCGAGATGGACGAACACGCAGAGGGCGTCAATTATTCCGAAATCGACATCGGCCTCAAAGACTCGAAGCGTGGGCGTGAAGCGGCTACCGAAGAACTTCGGGAGAAGCTCACAAAGATTCCCGGCGTGTTCGTCGCCTTCGGTCAACCTATTTCGCACCGTCTTGACCACCTATCGTCGGGTGTTCGTGCAGCGCTTGCGGTGAAGGTATACGGTGCCGATCTAAGCGAACTTCGCCGCCTTGCCGCCGACATCGAAGGGACGATGAAGGCGATTCCTGGAGTTGTGGATCTTCAAGTCGAGCCCCAGATTGAGGTTCCGCAAGTCAGTATCGAGATTGAGCGGGACGCAGCCGCTAGGTATGGGGTCACGCCGTACGAACTGGCTGAAAGCCTGGAAGTTGCTTTGGCTGGTCACGTGGTCTCACAAGTGTTGCAGGGCCAACGCACATTCGAGTTAGTCGTTTGGTTCACGCCTGAGGCAAGAAACAACCTTGACGTGATCCAGTCGACGCTGATCAACACGCCATCTGGGCAGCGAATCCCGCTCTCCCAACTCGCAACGGTTCGGCGGGATACCGGGCCAAACACGATCAACCGTGAGAATGTTTCTCGAAGGATTGTGGTTCAGGCGAACGTCGAGGGCCGAGACTTGAACAGTGTCGTCACCGAACTTCAATCAAAGATGCGTCCAATTCAAGCTTCCTGGCCCCGTGGCTATTACATTGAGTATGGCGGACAATTCCAAGCCCAGCAAAGCGCGATGTCCCGCATTCTGTTCCTCGGAATATTCACAGTGGTCGCGATTTTCCTGCTGTTGAACGTCGCTCTTCGGTCGTGGCGCATGGCCCTTCAGGTCATGGTCAACTTGCCTATGGCCTTGGTGGGTGGCGTTACGGTGCTCTACCTAACTGGTGGCATTCTCTCGGTGGCTTCGATGGTTGGGTTCATTACCCTCTTCGGCATCGCGACCCGGAACGGCATTATGATGCTGTCTCACTACGTACATCTGATGCGGAAAGAAGGAGTTCCGTTCAGCAAGGAGATGATTGTACGTGGCACGCAAGAACGGCTTTCCCCGGTTTTGATGACCGCTTTGGCCGCCGCGTTCGGTCTCCTACCTCTGGCGGCTTCTCAAGGCGAGCCAGGCAAGGAACTCCTTCAGCCGATTGCTGTGGTCATCCTCGGTGGACTTGTATTCAGCACGTTTCTTAGCCAGGTTGTCATGCCCGCTCTCTTTTGGGTGTTCAGCCGTAATGAGTGGGAAGCGTACGTTCCTGGAACGCACGTCGATGTTGGTGGTTTCGATGAGCTATCCCCGATGGATCACGCATTAGAGGGCGAAGCGTCATGATAGGAACAGTGGTCGCAGCCCTCTTCCTAAACTTGATCTTCGCCGACCCGGTGCTGGTGACGCCCCCTAGTTTCTCAAGAGCGCGAGAACCCCAAGTTGCGATCGATGTGGACGAGCAAGTCTACATTGCCTACGGGATGGGGAACGCTGTTTACGTTTCGGTGTCCAGTGATAGAGGCGCGAGCTACGGCGACCCGATCAAGGTCGCTGAGCCGGGCAAGCTCTCTCTGGGAATGCGACGTGGGCCCCGGATTTGTGTCCGCAAGGGTGTCTTGACGATCACCGCCGTATATGGAAGTCAGGGCAATTGGCGAGACGGCGATATCGTTGCGTTCCGATCTGCAGACAAAGGCAAGACCTGGAGTGGTCCCGTCCTTGTGAACGACGTCGAGGGATCAGGACGGGAAGGGCTCCACGCGATGGCAGTCGCCCCAGATGGCACGCTCGCCTGTGCCTGGCTCGATTTGCGAGACAAGGGCACAAAGCTGTTCATGGCGACTTCAAAGGATGGTGGCGGGAGGTGGTCAGACAATCGGCTCGTTTACGCGTCGCCAAGCGGAACCATCTGCGAATGCTGCCATCCGTCACTCGCCTTCGATGCAAAAGGCAGGCTGCACGTCATGTTTCGCAATTCGATCGATGGTGCTCGGGACATGTACATCACCTCGTCCGGCGACTTGCGAACATTTAGCCCTGCGACCAAACTTGGACTTGGGACTTGGATGATTAACGCATGCCCGATGGATGGAGGGATGCTTGCGGTTAGCCCTACTGGTTCCGTCGAGACCATTTGGCGTCGGGAAGGCATGGTCTTTCAATCAAGACTATCGGGAGAAGAGCGCATTGGCGAAGGTCGAAATCCCTGGATCGCGCATGGCGCAGCGGGCACTTACCTTGCTTGGCAAAGCGGAAAGGAGGTCATCTACTTAGCACCGGGATCGAATCCTAGCCGGGTGTCCCAGGAAGGAAACGACCCCGTAATTGCCGCCTCACCCAATGGCAGGTTGGTGATCGGAGCATGGAATCAGAATGGAATTCGATCGATTAGGCTCTAGTGCTTCATCTTTGCGTGTTTGAGCAGCGCCGCCCGTTCCTGCTTTTGCATGGCGATCATTTTCTTCGCCATCGCCCTTAGCTCGGCGCTCTTGCCGTACTTGACCTCGATTTCAGCCATCTCGATCGCGCCCTGGTGATGTTCCGCCATCATGACGGCAAAGTCTTTGTCGGTGTCGCCAGTCATTTTCATCTTCGCCATGTTCTTGCTCATCTTGGACATCGCAGTGTGCATCAGGTGGGAAGGCGTCGACTTGGCGGGAGCCTTCACCACGTGACCCGTCTTCTGGTCGTGGTGTTGGGCGAGGGCTGGAGTGAGGAAAGTGCCACCGACGACTGCTCCGGCGGCGAGTAGGGCGATTGAAGTGAATTTGTTCATAAGCGTGTCTCTAAGTAGTAAGACGTCCGGCGCTCTCTTCCAAGGCCATCTCCTCAACGAGCAAGGGAACGTCACAAGTTGGCGCTCCGCAGCCTCAGCGCATTGGCGATCACCGAAACGGAACTCAGGCTCATGGCTAGAGCCGCGATCATGGGACTCATGAGAAGTCCGGTGAAGGGGTACAGCACTCCAGCGGCGATCGGCACCCCTGCCACGTTGTAGATGAACGCAAAGAAGAGGTTCTGGCGGATGTTGGTCATCGTTGCTCGGCTCAGCCGTCTCGCTCGCACCAGCCCCGTCAGATCTCCTTTGAGGAG
The DNA here is from genome assembly GCA_019187105.1 of Fimbriimonadaceae bacterium. NCBI lineage: Bacteria > Bacillati > Armatimonadota > Fimbriimonadia > Fimbriimonadales > Fimbriimonadaceae > Fimbriimonadaceae bacterium. The sequence goes on from JABAQM010000001.1 coordinate 29,438, forward strand.
CGTGATTCCCGCGCTTTCCATCGCAACGTCTGTTCCTGTTCCCATCGCGATCCCGACCTGCGCTTGCGCCAAGGCAGGCGCATCGTTAATCCCGTCACCGGCCATCGCAACGAACCGTCCTTCCGATTGCAATCGCTTGATGATGTCGATCTTGCCTTCGGGCAACACATCGGCGTGAACTTCGTCGATGCCCAGTTTCGAGGCGACCGACAGGGCTGTTGTCTTGCTGTCGCCTGTGACCATAACGACCTGAATCTTCTCCTCATGAAGCGATTTGAGCGCGTCCGATGCTGACGTCTTGATCGGGTCGGCGACGCCGATCAGACCGACGATGGTCCTCCCAACAGCTACGAACATGACGGTCTGGCCCTCGGATCGCATGGCTTCCGCATTTGCCGCCACATGTCCAACTTCTGCCCCGACAGCCTCCATCAGTGCGAGATTCCCAAGGGCGACATCGTGTAAGCCCGATTTGCCTCGCACACCTTTGCCCGTGAAGGACATGAAGTCTGTCACGGCGCTTGGCTCGATGTTGCGCTCCTTAAGCCCAGCAAGTATCGCGGCCGCCAGCGGATGTTCGCTACCTTGCTCTAGACCGCCCGCGATCTGGAGAAGTTGTTCCTCGGACGTATCGCTGAATGCCTGGACCGCGACGAGTTTGGGCTTACCCTCAGTGAGTGTGCCCGTCTTGTCCACCACCAGCGCATCCACTTTCTCGAACGCTTCCAAAGACTCCGCATTCTTTATCAGAACTCCGGCCTGTGCACCGCGCCCGGTTCCGACCATGATCGACATCGGAGTCGCTAAACCCAGTGCGCAAGGGCAGGCGATGATCAGCACCGCTACAGCATTGATGACCGCATAGGCCATAGCAGGCGCGGGTCCGAACATCGCCCAGACGACGAAGGAAGTGATCGCGACCAGCACCACTATCGGCACGAAAATGCCTGACACTGTGTCGGCCAGTTTTTGGATCGGAGCCCGCGATCGTTGCGCCTCGCTCACCATTTTTACGATCTGAGCGAGCAGAGTCTCACTTCCAACCCGCTCGGCCCGCATCAGGAAGCTCCCGGTCCCGTTAACAGTCGCGCCCGTCACTTTGTCGCCTTCGGCCTTCTGAACGGGCATCGGTTCGCCGGTGATCATGGACTCATTTACCGAGCTTCGGCCCTCGATCACCATGCCATCCACGGGAATCTTCTCCCCAGGGCGAACGCGTAAGGTGTCGCCGATATGGACATGTTCGAGACGAATATCCTCTTCCTTTCCGTCTCGAACCAGCCGAGCCTGCTTGGGTGAAAGGTCGAGTAGAGCCCGAATGGCGGTGCTCGTCGCGCTCCGTGCTCGAAGTTCTAGGACCTGCCCCAGCAAGACGAGCGTCGTGATGACCGCCGCGGCCTCGAAATACAGGTCCACACCACCCATCTTGTTGCGGAACGAAGGCGGAAAAACGTGGGGGGCGATGACGCCGACCACGCTGTACAGCCAAGCCACTCCGGTCCCCAACGCGATCAACGTGAACATGTTCGGGCTGCGATGGACGACCGAAGCCCAACCGCGCTGGAAGAACGGCCACCCTCCCCAAAGCACGACCGGCGTGGCAAGCGCAAACTGCGTCCACCCCAGAACTCCATGCGGTATCCACTGCGCGATGTCGAATCCGAACAGATGGGGCATCACTGCCAATAGAAGCGGAATCGCGAGGACGGTCGAAATCCAGAACCGCCGCGTCATGTCCACAAGCTCGGGATTCTCGTCACCGAGGCTCACCTCCATCGGTTCGAGCGCCATCCCGCAGATGGGGCAACTGCCCGGTTTGTCCTGCACGATCTGCGGATGCATCGGACAGGTCCATTGAGTCTTCCTGACCGTCGCTGCGGGATGAAGCGGCTCCAGCGCCATACCGCACTTCGGGCAACTGCCCGGACCCTTCTGCACGATCTCGGGATGCATGGGGCAGGTGTACTCAAGCCGCACATCTTGAGGCTCTGCTGCCTCGATTGGCTCAGGGGCCAGATGTTTCTCGGGGTTCGACTTGAATCGCTCCAGACAACTCTTGCCGCAGAAGTAGTACGTCGTTCCCGCGTGCTCAAACGACCCCGCCGCATCGGCGGGGTCAACTGTCATGCCGCACACGGGATCAATGTGCTGTTTTCTCATGTGTTCCATTAGAAGCTGACCGAGTAGCCGAAGGCAAGCCGCACGGGGCTTCGCTCTGCTCCCTTCGTCGAGAAGATGTCGGAGGTAATCCCGATGTCGAACACGGCTTGGGGACTGACTTGACGACGTAATCCGAGGCCGACCGACCCTACGAAGCCATCACCTTCATTCTTGCTTTGCTGGATGGCGAAATCCGCCACCAAGGTTTGATCGAATCGTCGCGGATACCCCAAGGGCTTGGAAAAGCCCAGAACTGCGCCCACGGTGTGACGACGTTCGCCTCGGCCGGGGTCCGTGTTCATGTTCAGATCGAGATTGAGGTGAACCTTGTCGTACTGACCCAGCGATTTCGTCGCGATCCCACGGAACCGAAGATCGAGCCCCTTCGCGTCGCGCCCGGTCGGAAGGCCGACGTCCACCCGGTAGGCTAGTGCGGGGGAGTCGTCGATCTCCCGGCGAAGTCCGTTGAAGTAGCCGATTTCGACGTTTCCGATATCGCCCCTTCGCTCAGAGCTTGAATACGTGGGCTCGAATGCGACGGAAATGTCCTGGTTCTTGGCGAAGCCGTATTTGAACTCGGTCTTGTTTCCGTAGGTGGGTCCGCGCCGCCGAAACGTATCCAGCGACATGCCAAACTCGAATGCCCGCTCGCGAAAGGCGATGGAGTAAGCGTCGTCGAAGCGGAGCGGGCGTCCTGCTTCAATGTTGTCGTGGTCGCTGGCGAACGCGAGCGAACTGAGAAGGAGCCCTGAGATGAGCAGAAGTCGTCTCATCGAGCTCCTCCTTTCGCGGGCGGAGGTCCGGGCTTGTAAGGGTTGGGCTTGTCGATCTTGCGATATGTATCGGGGGTGCCGTGATTGAGTGCAGCCCATTCCGCGAGGTTCAGCGGTTTCGTATCCTTGTACTCCGGGTTTTCCGAAACATACTTCTCAAGCGCGGCAAGCGTAGTGAACGCGCGAGACCAGCCTGAGCATTCGGGATGCTCGCCGTACTTCTCCAAGAACACGATGCCGTCGATGTTCGAGGTCCAATTGCCCTCCTCGTCGGAGATGAGCACGAGCAAACGGTTCGGGTCGTTGCTTGCGGCTCGAATGATGGCGCGGCCCGGCGTCTCCCCCGCCATGTCGCGGGCGCACATGAGGCATCGCACCATCATCGTCCATCCTTCGGCGGAAACGGTCGCGCCCCAAGGGTTGCCTTCGGGCATCGGAATCGAGCAGTGGGAACATGCGCTCATGTCCATCCAGCCCATTCCCGACATCCACATGATGTCGTCCTCGCTGCCCTTCATCCAGCCCATTCCGGGCATGCTCGGCGGGTGGCGATGGTCGTGGAGTGAGTTCTCTTTGCCTTCGCTTTCACCCGGCGTTTCGCTGATATGAGTGGTGGCGAGGACGCGGTAGATCGCGATCTTTACCTGCTCCTGCTTCTGAGCTTCGGTGAGTTGCGGCTGGGCAAGGATGTCGTTCACGTTGTCGTGAAGCATGTGGAGGTTATCGAAAGCGTTCGCGATCTGGGGAAATCGCTTTGCGAATCGAGGGCTCATTTCGGCCGTCATCGGCATGAAATCGCGGTCCGTCTTGTACAGTTCAGTCTCGTGATATCTCGCGCCAAGCACTTCGTATTGAGGAGCCTGATCCTTGACCGGAACACGGTAGAGCATGTCGTAGTTCACGGTCTGCAACCAGTGATAGCCCCAGAAGAGGCCGTTCACCTTTGGGTAGTCGGTGCGGAACTTCATCGAATACGAAAAGCTGTCGAGGTAATCCATGTTCATGGGCAACCCCGTGATCGCGTACGGCTGAGCTTCGTAGAACGCCCATAGCCGCTCGATCTCCTTCTCCTTCTGGTCGTCGGTCCACCCGGGATGGGCGAAGACGTCGATCGTCTGGAAGTGGAGCGTATGCGCCCAGTCGAAAACTTTCTCCAGATAGCCGTACTTGCGCAGGAATGTTGGCGAAATCGCGCCCTCGTCTACCGGATTGGCTGGCTGATGCTTCAGGACCCAGTTGATCGTGTCGAAGGTCTTAGTTTCGAGCGTCGGAGCCTCACCTCGCACGAGAGCCTCATAGGCCATGGCGTGACCAACTCCCGTCGCGTACATGTCCTTCGCGAACTTGGGAATTCGATTGATCGCCCAGTTGTAGGGCGCCGCTTTGTAGAAGAGGTGGTCTGCGCCGGGTGCAGCAAGCCAAGCGGGCATGTCGTTTGGCATGGCTGGAAGCTCAGTCTGCTTCTTCATTCCGGCCATTTGATGACCGGAATGATCTTGCGCCAAGCCGAGCGAGGCTATGGCTGTGATGCCAAGTAGGGTGATGGCTTTCATAGTTTTCACTTGGCTGGCTTGGTTACCGCTTCTGCGAACTCGGCAAACGTAAGCGCCTTTGCGCCTTCGACTTTATGCTTCGCAACATAGGCATCAAAGGCGGCCTTGCTCGAAAACGCTCGGGACAACGCGGCGCAATCGGCGTGCTTCTTGAAGGTGTTGAGGAAGACCGCGCCTTCGGGAGCGGCCCACTTGCCGCCCGTGCGCTTGAGGACGACCGGCTCGCCTACCTTCTCGCTCGGAGCGTAAACGACGAGATCGCCCTTGTATCGGCCCTGGTCCTTGATGACGCAGTACATGCACCGATACTCGATGCGCTTGTTGCCCGTTTTCAGAACGACTTCGTTGTCCTGCTCTTTGGTGTTTTGGACCAGCTTCATCTTGCAGTAAGGGCAGTCGCCTTCGTGCGCCGAAGCGATCGGAGCGAGGCCGAGTGTGCCGATAACGGCGAACAGGGCGAGGGATTTCGAGATTGTGTTGATGATGTTCATAGTTCTGTTTCCTTGAGGAGTCACTTGACGACGACCTTGCCGTCGTACATGTCCATGCCGCAGGTGAACGGGATCTCACCGGCATTTTCTGGCGTAAAGGCGAAAGTCACGGACTTGCCGGATTCGACCTCCTTGGATTGGTTGAGGGATTTGAAGACGACAGTGCCCCCGCACCCGAGTTCCTGGCCGCCCTTGAATGTCAGTTCCACGGGCTTGCTATGCTCGACAGTGATGAGGTTCGGCGTGTACTTGCCTCCATCGATGGTGATGGTTGCGCGTTGGACGCCTTCGGTTGTTGAGGCGGCAACCGGTTCGGATTTGCAACCGACCACGACAGCGGTGACAAGGGCTGCAAGTAGAAAGGCTTGCGGGGCTCTCATGGTTGCACCTTGTCTTGGCATGCTTTCCCGGAGCCGCATCCACAGTCGGGCTTGCCATTCGGTTGACCAACGCCTAAGCGACGCAAAACCAACCATGCATAAACGCCGACGCCGGCCGCGATGAGTGCGATTGATCCGAGGGTCTGCATCACTTCACCTCGATGGCGAAGCCGAGCGTTCGAACCGCGCCGCGCCAATCGAACTGGGCATAGACCTTGTAGAGTCCAGGCTTGGGGAATCGGCCCGTGAAGTGGATCATGCCTTGCTTCACCTGAGCTTCACTCTCCTCGTCTTCGGCAGGGTGGCTGTGCACGACCGTCTGACCGTCTTGGTGGAAAATCATCATGTGGCCCGCTGCGCCAAGCCACTTGACGGTATCCCCTGCAGCCTGGCCGGTCTTCTCGTCGGTGAGCTTGACCATCAAGGTGGTCTTGCGACCGACCTGGATGTCGCGAGTCACAAGCTCGCCCTTAAGGCCGCCGTCGGCTGCAGTGGCCGTGAGATTCAACTTGGTATCCCACGTCGGATTGTCGCCGTGGACGCTGACCTTCGCAATAAGCACCCGCGATCCTTTGCCGCTTGGAGCTACATCGCCGTACACCCAGTAATCCCCTCCAGCGGGAAACGTGATCGGAATCGACCACGTGCCATCCTTTGCCATTTCAGGGTGTTCGTGAAGGAACCAGTTAAGGTCCTTGCTGGCAAGTAGCAGGTGGAACTGCTTCTCATGAGCGACGTCGAATGCGCTCTGAACCTTTCCCGTCTTCGTGTCGATGACCTGCAACTTTAGGTTGCTCGGTTGGCCAGCCATTGCATGTACGGGCCAATCGACAACTTTGAGTTGGAAGGGCTGTGGCTTAGCGACGTTGGTTGGGCGCTCGTCTTTCACGTCCACTAGGAACGCGATGTCGTGCTTGCCTTGTCCCGGAATATTCAGCGTCAAAGCGATCTTGTAGTCGCCGCCGTGCGGAAAGAAGAGGACGACGCCGTAGTCGCCAGGCACGCCTTCACGGTGCACTTCGGGCTTGGCTTCGGGCATCCCCGCCATGCTCGGCATCGTCATGACTGCGCTGGCTTCGATCGCCCCCACTCCCTTGAACCCTTCTTCCACTGGGTCCTTGGCTGTCGTATCGACGACGCGGAACTCAACGTCGACTTCTTCCTGAGCGTAAAGACCTTCCTCTGGAACGCGAAGTACGGCTTCGTATCTGCCGAATTTCACTTTGGTGACGACCTTGACGTCAGCGGTCGCAGGATGATGCGAAGCGTCGTGCTTGATCGCTTTGGCCACCTGTACGTTCTTCTCGATTCCCGCGAAGAGATACTTCTTAGGGTCCTTTTCGAAAGGCCCGCCGCATCCGGCGCAACACATGTACCAACGCACGCCGTCGTGGTCAACGTAGTCGCTTGCCTTGGAATAGGAAAGGACGGCCTCCTTGCCAACCGGGCAGTAGAGAGCCTCCTTGGCGGGCACGGCAGCGAACTTCTTGGGGTTTGCCAAGAATGCCGCCTTGTTCTCTTCCGACTGGAAGGGATAGCGCACCGAATCAAAGTCGGCAGTTGCCTTGGCTTTGTTCGCGTCCAGCCGCAATCGGCTGACCGGATCGAACAGAAAGACTCCGACCGTGTTCTTTGCAGATCGCTGAGTCTTCAGAAAAGCTTCCGGAGACTTGGCGAAGTTGGCGTCACAGCCTGCGCAGCAGAACTGATAGCTTGAGCCGTTGTATTCGACGACGGGAGAGTTGGCGGCGACGGCACTGCCCATGACCGGGCACTTGAGCGCCGAGCCTTGACCGAGTGCCACCGCCGCGAGGGCGATGATGGTGTTTAACATTGAATTTCCTGTGCTGGGGATTGGGGACTTGCGTCAACGACGAACCCTGCATGCCGATCGGGCAGGCAGGCTGTTACGCAAGGAGCACAGGAGGAGCGCGGCCAAGGGAGACGTAGTTGGGCCTGGAAGCTGGCGGACCCGAATCGGTGCCGAAGATTCCTGGCTCTGATTCTGGTTCGGAAGCAACAACAATGACTTGCTTCTCAGCAGGAATGTCCGCAATGACCTGATGAATTTGCAGGCCGGAAGCTGCCGGTGCCGCCACGTCAGATCGCGGCGTGGTCGGAGCCGAACCGATGCTGCATTTGCAGTCGTCGGACTGCCGTTCTTGAACTGATGCTGCCGGTTTTGACTTGTGTCCTTTGTCCGCCTCGCATCCTTTGAGGCAGACAGGATCGGCCATTTTATGCGTCGGCTTCCCAACGCAACAGGTCATTTTGCAACTAGAAGCGACCCCGCTCGTGGGGACAAAGCCCATCAAGAGCGCGAGCATGGCGACCATGTTTATCCAGGTCTTATGCGTTCGCATCACGCTAATTATAACGTCGGACGGGGCTCGCGCGTTCCGGGCGCCTAGCTCCTCCTTCCGCTCAGTCGGCCCGGCCCTTGGTTGGCCCGGTCGAGGCAGTTCCCGTCGTCGGGCACCCGTCCCTTGCCGGTTTCTAGGTCTGCTTGAGGTACTTGATGCCCGCCAAGATAAGAATGACGACGAGTGCGGGCACAGCGAGCGGCCAAACTACTGGCAAGAGCAGAATCGCTACGATAGCGGCGAACACGTAGCCCATGAAGCTCGGCACCTCAGTTCGCGGAGATGGAGAAACTCCGGCGCACTTCTGACAAACGGTCCAAAACTCGCCAGTGGGCGGAAGTGTTGCCGATTCATGGGTTTGCCGAGAATACGGATTCCAAAACTTGGCCCGCCTGTCCACCTCAGCGAGTTCAATCTCGGCCATTAGCATCGGGAACTGCGATGTGCATTTTTCGCAGTAAATGTGTCTCCCAGATCTGATAGGCAACGGCGTGACGGCGGTCACGGGGTCCGATGCCGTGCCAAACCGGGCCACGGCAAGTGAGCGGAATCCTGCGGCAAATCTGCCGCAGGGGCAATACCATTCGTACCATGACTGACTTGGCGACGCATAAGACATGGGCTGGTCAAGGGGACCATCCCTGGACGGCAGACGATCCTTCGGAATCGTCAGGACATGACCGCATGGGCTCTCGATAGAGTAGGACCCGTCAGCATGTTTGAACAGGGACTCCAACGATACGTGCACCGAATCGAACGACGGCTTTAAGCTCTGCGGTCGAATTGAACCGAACTGCTCGTTTGTCTGTACTCGGAACTTGAAATGACAGGATGGGCAGGCTCCCAGGCCCTGGATGTTCCGCTGGAATGCGAGCGGATGAAAGCATGAACAGCAGGCCAAGACAATGAGGCCGCGATTGGGCACATTCGCGGAATCACGTTCGTTCTGCTTTTCCGCGTCAATGGGAGTCCCATGCGGTATCTGCATTTCCCCTGCGATTGCCATTCCGGTTTACCCCTCCTCCCAGGCATCACTGAGTTCAGAGTGTAGTTATGATACCTTCACTGTTGAGTGCAACTCTGTTTCCCTCTTGGCTAAGCGCACTCGGCAATCCTCAATCTCAATCGAGACCGACGTCCTCTTGCGGACGATTCGCGAAGCGCGCGAAGCTGCAGGACTGTCTCAGCGAGAGGTTGGAAAGCGGATCGGGTTCCACCCCACGATGTATCACAAGATCGAGATCGGTGCCCGCGTCCTCGATGTGGTCGAGTTCGTGAATCTGTCTCGGGCAATTGGGGTCGATCCGATGGAACTCTTTGGCAGTTTCCTGATTAACCTTCAAAGGTCACGGTTGGAACCTGAGCCCTAAGGAGCGTGCACTGAACGCCGCCTAGTTTCCGCCGTAGCCGTTGCGCCGAGCGTTAGCCACGCAATCGGACCGGTTGCGGTACGACTCGGACGATGCCCCGACGATCCGGCCATTAGCCGCAACGCGCTGCCATCGCCAGTTGCCCTGGGCGTCTTCGTAGATATTCCACTTATCGTTCATCTGCTGCTTTACCTCCTCCCAGAGCCGTATACTTAAGCTTGGCGAGCCCCCGACTCCGGGAAGGGACCTCGTTGCCTCTGGGCCGGAAGCATCCCGTTAAGATTCATTCCGGCCCGTGTAACGTGTTCAGTGCACGCTTTACAAATATACCCGACGCATTTCTCTTGTCAAGCGGTGCATGGGAATTAATTTGCTTTGAAATTCTCCAGCCGGATGCGGGCTGATTGGAGGCTGACATTGGCTGTGCCGGAGAGAATCGGGGTTGCTTCCTCGATCGAGGTCCAACCACTGGGGAACAGTTGGGATACATGAGCCGTCGGCATCAAAATATGGCTCGCAAACATGTTCGCCTGCCACTCCAGCTTGTTGCGCGTGGTCCCCTCGCCGCGATGAAGTTGTACGACGGGACTGGACGACTGATTGAAGAAGTCGAAAACGCCCTGCAAGAAATGGGGTTTGTGAAGGACGAAGTGGCCGTATTCGTGAGCCCATGTGAATCTGCGTCGCCCATCGTGAGGGATTGACTCGCGCATAAGCAACTTATCGACCGAGAAATCGTAGGCACCGAGGACGTCGGATTCGAACTCAGGATGGTTGTCATCGAAGTATTCGACCTCGATCTTCTCCATGATCTCAACAAGGGATTCGATGTCGATCGGGAGGGAGGGTCTCGTGCCAGTTTCGCGCTCGAAGCGCGCGAGTTTGTCCCTGACGATGCGTTCGAGCCGGGGAACCGGCAGAAACTGCACCCCACAAAAACATGCAGGTACGGGATCAAACTCCGTCGCCATCCTCAGATAGCTCCTCCGCTTGCTTGGATAGCGCGTCGACCTGATCTGCGGATAGATCCTTGACCGCCCTGAACAGCCTCACAAACTCCGGTCTGTCCTCAACCGCTTGCTTCGCAACATCATCCCAACGTCCGGCGAGTCCGATGAGGTCATCGAGGGGAGTGTCGAGCAGTTCGGCGATCCTCATGAGCCGCTCGGCAGTGGGCGGCGGCAGCGTGCCATTTTCGATCCCACTGACATAGGTCGGACTTACGCCAAGCGCTTCCGCGAATTTGCGGAGCGTCAGGCCCTTCGCTACCCGGAGGTCCCGCTGTTTGGCTCCGTAGCGATTGGATGGGCCGACTTCTTCCGCCATTGTCAACTGCACACTTTACACGATGGCCGCGAATATGTCAAGCTTTCCGTGCCCGTGCGCAACGAAAACGATACCTGCCGCGAACTTGTCGAGCCAAAGCTTCGAGAGTCGGGCTGGGAGTCGAGTCCACACTCGATCACCGAGCAATATCGGATCACGAAAGGAAGAATCGTGGTCGCCGGTCAGGTTGCGCGACGGCGGGAAGCGCTAAAGGTCGACTACCTTCTTCGATACACAGGGGACTTCAACATCGCGGTCGTCGAAGCAAAGGCTGAATCCGAGCTAGCGGCAAACGGTGTTCAACAGGCAATTCGGTACGCGCAGATGCTCGGGCTGAGCTTCGCGTACTCGACGAACGGCAATGACATCATCGAGGTCGACCTATCAACTGGAGTCGAAGCGAACCTGGATCACTTCCCGACGCCGGAAGAGCTATGGCACCGGCTTAACGGAGGGGAGCCACTTGACGCCGAGCAGACTGAGCACGTATTGGCCCCGATCTACTCCGCCGGTTCGCACGAGGACCGGTACTACCAGCAGATCGCGATCAACCGCACCGTCGAAAGCATTGTTCGCGGGCAAAAGCGCATTCTGCTGGTCATGGCAACCGGGACCGGCAAGACACCGACCTCATTCCAAATCTGCTGGAAGCTATGGTCGACGAAGTGGAATGCCAGGAACGACCCGACTCGAAAGCCTCGCATCCTTTATCTGGCCGATCGCACCGTCCTTGTTGATGACCCCAAGGACAAGACGTTCGCGCCATTTGGCGACGCCAGGGGGAAGATCGAGCGTGGGAATGCGATCAAATCACGAGAGCTTTACTTTGCTACCTACCAAGCCATCGCAGAGGACGAATCGCGGCCAGGGCTCTACAAAGAATATGCCCCCGACTTCTTCGATCTGATCGTTGTCGATGAGTGTCACCGGGGCAGCGCAAAAGAGGACTCAGTGTGGCGGGACATCCTCGAATACTTCGAGCCTGCGTTCCAACTTGGCCTCACAGCGACGCCAGTTCGTCGACATGATGGTGACAGCTACGACTACTTTGGCGATCCGATCTACACTTACTCGCTCAAGCAAGGAATCGAAGACGGCTTCCTAGCTCCGTACCGGGTCCATCGCATCGTCACGCACTACGATGCCGTTGGCTATCGGCCGAGCCAGGGTGAGTTGGATCGGCTAGGTCAAGCGATCCCTGATGGCGAGTACAGCACCAAAGATTTCGAACGAACCATCGCTCTTCGAGCCCGAACCAAAGCGATCGCGAAGCACCTGACCGACTTCATGAAAGCCCATGATCGGTTCGCTAAGACGATCGTGTTCTGCGTCGATCAAGAACATGCGGCCGAGATGCGGCAGGAGTTAATCAATCTAAACTCCGACCTCGTTAGGAAGCATCCGAACTACGTGTGCAGGGTCACCGCTGACGAAGGCGACCTTGGCAAAGGGCACCTCTCCGACTTCCAGGATCTGGAGAAGGCGACGCCCGTGATTTTGACGACCAGTCAGCTTCTTACTACGGGCGTCGACGCGCCGACGGTGAAGAACGTCGTCCTCGCCCGCATCATCGGTTCGATGGTTGAGTTCAAGCAGATCATCGGACGTGGAACTAGGGTTCGCGAGGACTACGGCAAGCTCTTCTTCAACATCCTCGACTACACCGGCACTGCCGTCACGATGTTCGCCGATCCAGATTTCGACGGCGAGCCCTTGCCACCTGATGAACCAGGAGGTGGAGGAAATGGCGACCCTCCTCAAGTTCGCGAGGAGCGCAGAAAGTATTACGTGGACGATGGCGTGGTTCAGGTGGTTGCCCACGTCGTCTACGAACTCGATGCCAACGGCAACCAGCTTCGGGTCATTCAATACACGGACTTCACGAAGGAGCAGGTGCGCAGGCTCTATCCGAGCGCGGACGACTTGCTAGCCGATTGGTCGAAGCCAGACAAGCGAAGCCAAATCATCGAAGCGTTGCGGGATCGAGGAATCGAGTTCGACGAGCTTGCCAAAGTTGCTGGCAAACCTGACGCTGATCCGTTCGATCTCATGTGCCACCTCGCTTACGGCGCTCCCTTGCGATCCAGGCGCGAACGCGCTCAAAACCTGAAGAAACGGCAAGCCCAGTTCTTCGACCAATTCGGTCCGACCGCGCGGATGATCCTCGAAGAGCTACTCGCGAAATACGAGGAGGTTGGCGCGAGCCAGTTCGTCATCCCGGACGTTCTCCAGGTGCCGCCAATCTCGGAACACGGCTCGCTCCAAGAGATCGCCTCGGAGTTCGGCGGGCCAGTCCAACTGCGCGACGCGGTGACAAAACTCCAGGAGATGTTGTACGCGGGCTGACGCCTGCTGGAGACGTATGGGCAAGAGACCGACCACATTCAACACGACCAAAACCGATTGGACCACCGATTCCGCTCGTGCGGAGGATCTATTCAATCGTTCCCTGGCATTACGGACAGGCGCAAGACGATTACGGGCTAAGCAGGCTAACTTGGTTCAAGGCCTGGCGTTTATGAGGCTCTGCCATGCTTGGGAAGACTATCTTGAATCGTCACTCCTAAGATACGTAGTTGGGGTCGCTTCAGGAGTTGCCCCGGTTCCAACCCTGAATCCAGCCTGCTCGCGTACGAGTCTGGATCGGGCGTTTCAGGTTTTGTCGGGCGGCCGAGCAAGCACAAACTACTATCTCCAACTTAGTCAGTGGAGCCAGATTCAAGCTTTGTCCAATCGCGTTTTCGCAACCAACGATCCGTACGCCTTCCTTTTTGCGGCCCCGTACTCAGATGCCATCACAAACGCGGTCGCACTGCGAAATCGGGTTGCCCATTCGAGCGCTAAGTGCCAAGCTGAATACAAACGAGTTGTCAACGTGCTACGGGGAAGGCCCCTCGGAACTTCATTGGGACAGGGCTGTTCCGTGGGAGAGTTTTGCGCCGAATCACTGGCTGCAGCCCGGCTTCCAGGATCGACCGCAGGAACTCGTACATTCGCCCAATTCAAGAGTTTCTTTGATCACTGTGTGGGGAGAATCACTCCGTGAGAGGAAAGAAAACCGCCGCAGCTGTCCCGCTCTCCACAAGAGAGTCGCTTAGCTCGACCATCAAGACAATCCGCAACATCATGCGGAAGGACAAGGGTCTCAATGGCGACCTAGATCGCCTACCGATGCTCACTTGGTTGATGTTCCTCAAGTTCCTCGACGACTCCGAAGAGATGCACAAGGTCAGCGACGAACTGGCGGGGCGACCTCACAAGGAACTTATCGAAGCGCCGTATCGATGGCGGGATTGGGCTGGAAAGCCAGATGGACTGACGGGAGATGAACTCAAGGCGTTCATCAACCAAGATGAAGCCATGCGGCCCGACGGGACCCGTGGCCCCGGTCTCTTCGCCTACCTGAAGACTCGTTCCGGCGGACGTGGCGACGTTCTTGCGTATGTGTTTCGCGAACTGCAAAACCGGATGGCAAACGGCTACCTGCTGCGCGATGTCGTAAACAAGATCGATGAGGTCAAGTTCACTTCGAGCGAGAACATCCATACCCTCAGCCACCTCTACGAATCGATGCTTCGGGAGATGCGGGACGCGGCAGGCGACTCAGGGGAGTTCTACACACCGCGTCCAGTGGTCAAGTTCATGATCCAGATGCTCGATCCCAAGCTCGGTGAGACCGTACTCGATCCAGCTTGCGGGACAGGTGGGTTCTTAGTCGAAGCCTACGAGCACATTAAAGAACAAGCTCGACTGGCTGAGCACTATCGCGTGCTTCAGGAACACACGCTTTTCGGGAACGAAGCCAAGTCGTTGCCCTATCTTCTCGCTCAGATGAATCTCGTGCTCCACGGGGTCGAGTCGCCCAACATCACGATAGGCAACTCGCTTGCCGTCAAGCTGACCGAAATCGGCGACGCCGAGCGTGTGGACGTCATCGCCACCAATCCACCCTTCGGCGGCGAGGAAGAGCGCTCGATCCAGAACGGTTTCCCTGCCGATAAGCGCACGAGCGAGACCGCGCTCCTCTTCCTGCAACTCATCATGCGCAGGCTTAGGCGACAGCCCAAACCGGGGCGCGCGGCGGTCGTGGTGCCCGATCCAGTCCTTTCAGGAGACGGCATGTGCGCTCGCATCAAGGAAGAGCTACTCAACGAATTCAACCTGCACACCATCGTGCGGCTTGGCTCAGGAGCGTTTGCGCCCTACACCGACATCCCAACGAACCTGCTGTTCTTCGATCGGGGCGGCCCGACCCGAGAGGTGTGGTACTACGAGGTCGCGCTGCCTGAGGGAAAGAAGAAGTACAGCAAGACCGCGCCCATGCTGGAGGAGGAGTTCCAGCCCGCCATCGATTGGTGGAGCGATCGAAAGGAGTCATTGCGAACCTGGCGGGTACCAGCAGATGTGATCCGGGAGAATCGGTTTGACCTCGACGTCAAGAATCCAAACAGGGCCGATGACCGAATGTTGATGAGTCCGGAAGCGATCCTAGATCGGATGTCGGACCAGCTTAAGGAGGCAAGCGAATTAGTCTTGGAGGTTCGGGCAATCCTCGGAGTTGCAAGGGAATGATCCGCCCTCTCCGTGAGGTGATCAAGATAGTCGATCGATCGGAAGCAGTAGATGCTTCCATTGACTACTTGATGGCAGGGGTGCTCAGCTACGGAAAGGGACTTTTCGAACGGCCGAGTCAGGCAGGAGTATCGAGTAGTTACTCAAGATTCAACAGGCTGTACGGCGGAGAATTGGTCTTGAGCCAACTCTTTGGTTGGGAGGGAGCACTGGCGGTGGTGCCCGACTCCTTTGAGGGGAGATATGTCTCCTCTAGTTTTCCAGTCTTTGAAATTGATCGAGATGAAGCCGACCCAGATTTCATCTCGCTGGTATGCCAGTGGCCAGAACTTTGGAGCCAACTCAATCAAAAGGCAAAGGGCCTTGGGCTTCGACGAAGGAATTTGACGCCGGATGCTCTCTTGTCAAGCACCGCCTGGCTTCCCTCTGTTCCTGAACAACGTAGGGTGGCGTCTCTAGTGTCAACTGCTCTCGCAAGGACAGATGCCGCTTCGAAGGCGATGCATGCAACTCTCAGTGACTTCGACCGGCTCCTCATCGCCCTCGCCCACCGCGATGACCTGACCGACGAGCAAAAGCGCGAACGCGGCTGGCGCAAACTCCGCCTCGGCGACGTCATGCGGCTCGACCTCGATCCCGTCAAAGTCGACCCCAGCCAGGACTATCCGAACGCGGGATGCTATAGCTTCGCGCGGGGGCTGTTTCTAAAGCCGCCCATCGTGGGCATGGAATGGCAGAGCGATACATTGTTCCGGCTGCGAGCCGGACAGTTCACCTACTTGAAGTTGAAAGCCTTCGAGGGAGCATTTGCCTTCGTGAGCGAGGAGTTCGAGGGCCGCTACGTCTCGAACGAGTATCCAACTTATTCACCGATCAATGGCGAGTGCCGATCAGAGTGGGTCTTTGCTCACTTCAAGCCGCAGCGAGTCTGGGCTACGCTCGCGTCGGGAAGCAAAGGCATCGGTGCCCGACGTGAGCGTGTCAACCCAACGAGGCTGCTTGCCCATGAAGCCTGGGTGCCGCCCATGCCAGATCAAGATCGCATCGCCGATGTCCTCGCTGCCCAACGCCGCTTCACGGCAAGCGACACCTTCCAAAAGGATGCCGACGCGCTTCGTCGCTCGATTCTTTCGAAAGCGTTTCGGGGCGAGCTTTGAGCACCGACGACCAAGAAAGCGGTCCCCAATCTAAGAAAGACCGGTACGACCAATTCGGCATCCTCCATATGGTCAGAGTGTTTGATCAGCGCCTCAATGAGCTTGAGTCGCGTGACATGCTGAAGCTCATTGATCGGGATCGCCTAACCGACCTAAGGGAGAAGATCGCTGAATGGTTCATCGCGGTTCAAATAGAGCTAACTACGGACATGATGAGGCTGCGAACTCTTCCCGAAGCGGCCTTCCTTAAGGATGCCGTCATCCCTGACCCAAATCGGCTCACCCTGCTTTACAAGGAAGCTGCAGAAGCGAGGACTTCTTCGGATCATTGCAAGGAGACTTCAATCGCCCTTGAGATCTGCGTGACGTCACTCCTCAAGCTGCTGATGATAGCAGTTCAAGATCTACCTCGACGAAATGCCGACGGTTCGTTTGATCGCAGCCACACGAAGGCGGCGGTTGACCCGCTTCGCGAACACCCTTACGTCCTTCGCAACTTTAGGGGAATGTGGAGCCGCTTGAAGAGAGGTCTGGTTGACTATTTGAACGCAAGAACGGCCTGGCTGCAAGCTCACGGGTATGAAGTTCACGCTCAGCAAGTCAGTCTGTCCGCAGATCTGAGCGAGTTATTCTCACAGCTTGGACGCGCATTCTATGGCGACTATCTCTCTACGACTCCAACCGCCCTTGCCGCAATCAGAACGGCAATCATTGGTGCCCTAAGCCTCCGCGACGAAATTGGCGTCGAGGACTTGCTTCAATTACGAACACCCGCATTGATCGAGTCATTGGAAGACGCCGGATTCGGACCCTTTGACGATACGCGAGCGTTTGTCGAACTTGTTAGGTCGGCCGAGACTTACGTGCTTCTAGGCGCATTGCCCAATCCAATCGATGAACACACGCTGATGATCCTGGTGGAGCAATACTTCTTGCACCTCCAGACAACAAAGCTGAGTGCCGAGGCACGGTTGAATGCAATAGAGTATTTGAGGTCGCAGATTTGAGCGGTTGGATCGTTCGAATAGGGTCAGCAGAGGTCTCGGAGCTACTTCTTCCCGAGAGCAACCTCCACTTAGCTGAAGCGATGAAGGACTCGTTTCGACTGCGATTGAAGTTTGAGCCAGACGTTCTAGCTTCCGTGGACCTTGGAGCCCGACTTCACGTGCTGATTCGGCAAACTCCGACTTCGGAGCCAGTGTCAGTTTTTCATGGGTTCGTCGTGGAAGCAAACTTTGACGAGACGACGCTTACCTTGACCGGCGAAGGTATGGCGCTCCAAATGAAGGAATTCAAGACTGGAGGAAAGTTCGGCAAGGGTCTGAAACCCGAAGAAGTCTTGTACTACATGGTGAAGAGCGTCGACCCTGCCTTGACTGACCCCGCCTACATCAGCCAATTCTCTGGTAATGGCAGCCTTGCAGATCGAGCCGAGCTATTCAGACGGCGGACATTCCATTACGTCCTGCCGTGTCCCGCCATCTCCGACATCGGCGAGTCTCTACTGGTCGGGAGTGCCCTCATTTATGACTGGAGATCCTCGGGGACTTTTGATGATGATCTCATCGCGGCTTCGTTCCGCCAAGATGAACTTCCTGAAGAATGGGAACATCCCGTGCGAATCCGGATGCCTATTGACTGCAGTGGCTTTGTGGAGGGCTTCCAAGAGGGGTTCGATCGGAGCAACGAGGTCTTGGATGCAGTCTCGATGGTTCTTAACCGTACAGCATTGACCACTCAATCCGGCTTCAGGTGGAACTCTTACGATCGTCGAATCCGTGGGCTGGACACTCGTCGTTCCCATTGGGCGTACCTTCGAGAAGTTCATCCTAACCCGCAAAGGTATTGGACACGATGGTTTGATGAGCACCTCGACAGCGGCAAGAAGGCTACTCGGAGCTACATTGATTCGGGCGATCCCTCTGCAGCGCTTTCGAGGGCGCTGGCTATCTCTCCAGGATCAAGGACCACCAGCGAGACTCGTCTCGTCAGCGCTCTGAGGGCCATGAGACAATGCCGAGAGGCCGAGAATCCTGTCGACGGAGTTAGTCATCTGTTTCGGGCTATTGAATACATCGCAGGCAGCGAGATCATGGAACCCGTGCTGAACCCTGCTCAACTCAAAACGATTCAAGGTCGACTCAAGGTGCCTATCGGTGAATCTCTGGCGGAGATCGGCATGGAAAAAGCTGCCGCTGATAGAGTCTTGGACCTTCTAAAAGGCCAGATGTCCCGCGTAAACGAGCATCCACTTCGTAACAAGTGGAATGCGGTGGTCTCGCGACTCGAAGTGCCGTACTCTGAAGAAGATGGGTCGCTCCTATGGGGGCATCTGAGACGTGCTCGAAACCTTGATATCCACGGAGCCTCTGCTGATTTGAAGCGAGAAGACGTGTTGCGTGGCTATGCCGTGGTTGAGCGCGTGGTCTTGGCGCTTCTGGAGCGGATTCCGCCGGACACTGACGTCTGGAGCAGGGCGACTTGTATGGGCGTGTAGATGCCGGGTGGCACCTACCGCGAATTTTCTGAATCGGATCCCGCCTATTGCTCGTACGTTTAGTGTATAGTTGACACTAATGCTTCTCCAGAAGCGATCGGGTTGTTGAACACAGCAATCCGTGGATACGAGCAAGAAACCGATGGCAAGAAAACCGAACCCGACGGAAGAGCCGCAAACTCAACCGAGCTCCACATCAAAGAAGGATCGTTCTGCGACACCACAAGGAACTCCCAAATATCCTTATGCGCTGACTCCGGCTGCGCTCTCCAAATTCCTGGATAACATCCCCAACAAACCGAAGCCTCCCAAGGTTGACAACCAGCACTTGAAAAGCTGGGACCTGAGGAACAACAACGACATCACGCTGGTTCGGGTTCTCAAAGAGGTCGGGGTCTTGAGCGCGGATTCCGCTCCAACCGAGCTATACGAGCACCTCATGGCCGGGAGTCAGGGCAAACTTGAACTGGCAGCCGAAATACGGACGAGATACAAAGAGCTTTTCAACGCCGAGCACGAACCATACGCGAGTGACGCAACGGCAACTAAGCTCTTTAACATCCACGGAGGCACACAGGCTACGAAGACGTTGCAACTCATGCGGCAAACCTTTATGGCTCTGTGCAAGGCTGCAGACTTTTCAGGCACTCCCGCCCGACCAGCCAGCAGGTCCATTAGCCAACCGTCCTCTGGAAGAGCTCAGCAGGAGGTAGCAATAGCTGACGGACCACTTCCCCCTTCCGGCCCTTCGGTAGTGATAAACATCCAGTTGACCCTACCGCCTGGACTGGATGAGAAGGGATATGACGCCTTCTTTGGGTCAATGAAGAAGAACCTGTGGCCAGAAAAGTAGATGCAACCCAACTGGCGGCCGAGTATGGACGTGCTGCCGACCGTTTTGTTGCAGACTCCCAGAAGCAGTTCGCCAAATTCGAGGGATCGACGAGTCGCGTTATCACGCTCAAAGAGACCTACGACGAACTCGCTGGGTTAACGCAGTCGCAGGAAAGTCTTTTCAAGCAAGCGCTTCTTGCCATTGAGATTGGCTTGCATAGAGCGGCGGTAGTACTTGCATGGGCAGCCTTCATGGATGTTGTCCAATCTAAGCTTGCTTCGGACGGCTGGAAGAAGGTGTCCTCGGTGAGATCAACTTTTCCCGCTGCGAAGACGCTTGAGGAGATCCGCGAGCAGTATACGGACCATGCGTTTGTCTCGATCGCTAAGGAGTGTGGACTTTATGGCAAAGGCACGATGAACTCCCTACACGGAGCCCTTGCGGATCGCAACCAGTGCGCACATCCTGGTGCGCCTGATCCGGGAATGAACGAGGCTTTGGGCTATGTCTCAAAGCTGCTTAAGCGCGCAAAGGAGATTCAAAGCAAGAGCCTGTGATCGATCAGATTTCGGTGGGATCAAATACACCGATCTCGACAACCTCCATCTTGTTCTTGGCGTCGGACCAGACCATGAGCGTGCATCCGGCTGGATTGAGGTTCCGAATGTGTTGAGTCTGGATCGGCGAGAGCATGCCGCGCCAAGGCGTGATGACGAAGACAAGGGGCTTGCCCTGGACTGTCTCGATCCAAAGCAATCCCGACGTGGTATTTTCCTGGAGCGCCTCCGCGATCCCTAGCAAGTCCAGTGATTCGAAGATGGTTTCGTTGTCTAACATGGGTTCCTCAGCGGGCATATCGCCGAGGAACTGGGAAATGAGGAAAACGCTGCTAGGCTGCTTCTCGCCAGAGCGCATGGAGGATTTCGTGGTCGGGGAGGTTGCGCGTTCGCTGAGGCTGATACTCCCTTTGCCCGCGAACAAACTCGTCGGGGTTCACGAACCACGCCGCGCACCCAAGTGAGGCGACGGGGCAAACGGCGGCGATTCGCCGCTTGGAGTCTCTAGTTCTATATCCCTTCGGTGCCTCCGCGAATGGTGCGGCGCAGTAAGTGCCCCATGTCGTCCATCGCCACAACGCCCCTGTGAGTGACGGCGAGCCAAAGTAGTGAGCGACGAACGAGTTCTTTCGCCTTCGCGATCGGAAGGTCGCGAAGGTCGTGCAGTTCATCCGCGAGCGGCTGATTTGGAATATTGATTTGCGCCGACACAGCGGCCAGAGTCGCCTCAAGCGCCATTCGCTCTTCACGGAGTTTTGCGGCAACACCAGCGAGTTGCACCGAATCGAGAATGACTGATAGCCGCACGAGTTCCGTGGATTCGCGCTCTCGTTGCTCGGCGACGCGCCGTTCGAGCACGGCCTTCTTGTCCAAGAGTGCATCACGTCCAGATGAAGACTCTAACTGCTTGAGTTCCGTAAGGAGCAGCGGTGACAATTGCTCGAAAAGCCATCGGTCGAGTTCTTCCACCTGAATGAGCCGAGTTCCGGTCCGGCTGCATGGTCTGTCGCCTCGCACGTGCGGGCATTTGAAGTGAAGTCTGACCGTGCCATCCGACCGTCTTCGCTGCTGGGTCGTGAGGGGTCGTCCGCACTCGCCGCATACCGCAATCGAGGTGAGCAGGTGTGCTGGCCCCAGCCCCTTTTTCCCAGGAACATAGCTTCGCTCAAGCTTCTTCTGGGCAGCCTCGTACAAAGCCAGAGAAACAACAGTTTCAGGCCCGCCATCAACTCCGGGCACGAGCAGCCGCTCAGTTTCAAATTCCCTGCCCCGATGTCTCCACCTTCCGACGTACATGCAGTTATTCAAGATGTTCCGAATCTGCGACGTATGCACCATATCCGGATGTTTGACCTTGTGATTCCTGGCCGAGACGGCGATTCGAACCCCTTCGTCCATGAAGCGATTGGCGATTGCTGTAATGCCGAGCGGGCCCTCGCCGTTTTCCCCGTGTACGAAGAGCGCGAAAACTCTACGCACGATTTCCAATTCGTCCGGAATTGGATCGACAGCCTGGGTGCCGCGACCCTTAGACCGAAACCCTAGGCAACTGGGATTCCTGGAAAACATTCCGCGCTCAGCCTTGTGTTGATGGTCGCGCCGGATGTCCTCCGAAATCAAGTCGCGATACTGACGCGCCGACGCGCCACCAATGGCGGTGCGATAAAGACCATCTGCGGACTGAACTTCCATGTCTCGTCCGTGGGCGACGAACCGCACGCCCAATGCGCGAAATCGTTTCACGATAGCGTCAGTCACGCCATTGTCTCGGTAGAGGCGGTCAGGCTTGTAAACCATCACCATATCGATGTCTCCGGACTCCAAGCGCCACATCATCTTCGTCAGTTCGGGCCGAAACGGGCCATCGAACCTTCCAGTGCCGTCGTCCCAATACCAATCGCCCTTCTGGCCTTCGGGCTCCTCGAAAATGGCGATGTTTGCGTCCGCCAACCCCATAGCTTTAGCGTCTTTAAGGCACCATTCGATTTGCTCCTCACGGCTATGCGACCTGCCTTCCGACGCGGTTGATTTTCTTGCGTATATGGCGACCCGCAAAGTGGCGTTCATTGGATCGCCCCACCGTAGCGGTGCTAGTTCTCTCTCGTTTCTCATAACAATCCTCTATAAGCGCTCGATCCGTTTTTGAGGATATTCATGAGTGGCGTTAACAGTTATCAACGCCGCACAATGACACCATCTTCATTTGAATCTGATCGACAGCACTTGTGGCTATTCTTCTAAGCGCGGCGGAAGACCACCTACAATAAATTCAATAATTCTTTGCCGGACCCTTGAATTAAGAATCGCGCGGCCCGCACACTGGCCCACTCATTTCTGAGGAAGACATTGTATGGACCTCTGGCAATACCACCACGAATTCAACGGGATGCCGCTTGGCATGGCCGACTCCGTTCGCGTCAGCGGCGTAATCAGTCTCGCGGGCGATTGCGTTCCCATCTCGACAAACCCAGCCAACCTGTATCTTTCGGCGTACTATCTCGCGCGCGCGGAGAAAGCAAGGATGCTGTGCGATCTTGGGAAGTCGATTCTTGAGCGCCGCCCAAGTTACATCAAGGATGTCGAAAGGCGACTCTCCAGGCTCGACCAGTTCATCGACAAAGGGATCGCGCTCTCATTGCCTTGTCCCGAAACAAACGCTCTTGCGATCCGGACAAGACGCAAACCGCTTCGCGTCACGAAGAAGAATATGCTCGACTATCTCCTCGATTTGCGTGAGACCTCGATGCCGCATGAGGTCGGCGCACAGTTCCAATTCTTTGTGGGCGAATTCGGCGACCACCTTGTTCTTTATGTGACAGAGAATCTTCACTACTTGAAGTTATCGATTTGCAGTGGCGTGACGTTCCAGTCCATGCCCTACCCTTATCTGGACTACTTGTGCCAGGACGCATTAGGCAATAACGAATTTTTCCTCAAAAATCGCGAATAACGCGATAGGCACATGTCGCACTTCGGTGCGAAAGGACAAAGACAATGAATAGTGTAAACACACAAATCAACTGGCGCGAAAGCGCTTCTCGTCGAATCATCGCTGCGCTGTGCTCATCTTATACAAGCATCAGCCATGCGGTGTGTGAACTAGTTGACAACGCGGTGGACGCGATGGGCGACCAGGAGTGCGTCATCAACATTCTGCTGGACAAACCTGGAAACCGTATCGTGGTCGAGAGCGTCGGCGGAATGGGAATGGGCGCGGCCGAAATCGCCACCTGGCTCAACTGGGGCGAGGGCGCTCATCACACGGCAGACGACATCGGACATTACGGGCAGGGTGGAAAGTCGGCCTGCGGATACTTGGGCGACTCCCTTCGGCTTTGGTCGAAGAAGGCATGGGAGCCAGAGGTTTGGATGCTCGAAGACTTGAACTGGCGCAACCGTGCGGACTTCGCTGATTTCGGGGTTCCCGCGCCCATCGACTTAAAGATTGCGCCCGACACCTTGCGAAACTGCCCACTTGAATCTGGATGCGTGCGAATCGAAATCGAGGACGTTATCAACGGACGGCAATGGAGACTTGACTCTCTGATGCGAGACCTCGCAACGGTATACGACCGGCTCCTTCGGTTCGGGCAGCTTTCGATTATTGTCAATGGTTCGTCGGTAAAACCGGTAGACCTGCCCTTGGATGCCTCTATTGGGAAAGTCCCGATTGATGTCAAGGTTGGCGATGTTACAGCCAAAGGCTGGGCGGGACGACTGGAACGCGGCAAGCTCAAAGACGGATATGTGAAGGCTGGATTCCGGCTCTTCGCCAAGGGCCGAATGATGGTCGAGAATGAGTCATTCGGCTTCAACTTCGCTGCAAAGGGTTCGCTCAACCAGTTCATCTCCGAACTTGAGATTGATGGGTTAACTCCGAATCTCAACAAGAGCGGATTCGTCGAACGCGACGATCAGGTCTTCAAAGACCTGGGACGCGCAATCTTGGCTCAATGCTCGTCTCTCATCAAACAGCTTCGCGAAGGTCACGACGAGAAGATTCTGGGCCGCGAAAAGCGAACCGCCAAAAGGGTGCGAGGACAACTCAAGACGCTTTTCAAGCACCTCGCCGAAGGCGTGGGCGATGAGCCGGTTGAGGAACAGGAAACTCCAAGCGGCGAAGGCAACGATGGCCGAAAACCGCGCGAGCCTCGGGAGAAGGGTGAGCAAGACACCGACAAATCCAAGGGCGAAAAAACGGGGCGTGAGAACACGCCTAAATCTCCCGCACCAGATGGCGCGGTTGGAACTTTGCGAAGACTGATGAGACGGCTGAAGAACGGCAAAGACTGCCCAGAGATAGAAATCGTCGCGGGCAGTCCCGAGATTCGCTCGGCGCTTGTTGAAGAGGACGGCAAAGTCGTGATTCAGATAAACAAGAACTTCCCCGGTTATGCGAAAGTTGACGGTGCCGACTCGTACGTTGCTGAAACCGTGCTCATTGAGCTACTGATGCGCGATGAGGATTGTCAACTGGCCCCCGCTCTAGTTGAGCGCGTCAACTTCTTGCTCGTTCGGTGGTCGGGTATTGCTTCGCACGGAAATCCAGACGAGCAGGGTGCGGCTTAAGGAAGAGCCAAGAAGGTGGGCACGATCATATTCGTGCCCATCTACATTTCGTTGACCGATTTTGATCCAAAAAGAACGAACATAACTATATGACCGCGTGCCTTCGATTTCGAGTCTCCCCGTTTCGGGGTCTTCCTGTCAGATACCGTCGCGAACCGATCCGCGACGATGTTCCCAATTGCCAGGACCGATTTCGCGAAGGGCTCTCAAAGGCTTACGGTCGCAACATAACACATGAGGAAGCGGACAATGCCAAGCGAAGGTTGCGCGACTTCCTCTCAGGACTTCGAAAATGCAAACCAACCGCAACTCAAAACTATCTCCTGGACGAGTCCTAACCTCGACCGCCCCTCAAACCTCAACCTGCGTGCTCTACCGGAGAGTATCTACTAAGGAACAAGAGGACGAGGGTTGGAGCTTGGATGCCCAGATTCGGCATGCAGAATCGTGGGCTAAGCAAAACAAGTGCAAGATTATCGGTGACTTTGTTGAGAGCCGCACTGCCAGGGGCCCGGCTCGTCCAGCGTTCAACCGGATGATCGATATGCTGGCCGAGTTTCCCGGCGCGTTCATCCTTACTGAAAAGACCGATCGATTAATGCGAAACCGAAAGGACGACGTGTTAATGGACGACCTGAATATCTCGGTCTACTTCCTTAAGGAGAACCGGTGGCAACGACCGGACGGGCGGGCTCACGATCGTCTGATACACCGCTTCAAAGTTCTCATTGCTGAAAACTACTCAGAGAACCTTTCGGAAGAGATCCGTAAAGGGCTAGATGAAAAGGTCCAACAGGGCATTTATCCCACTCATGCGCCGCTCGGATACCTCAATGTCCCAGAGCCTGGAACCAAGCGAAAGATGATTGCGATTGATCCGGTTCGCGGTCCAATTGTTAAGCAGCTACTGCTTGAGTACGCGAGCGGCTCGCACTCGATCAAGACCTTGGCAGTTCGAGCGGAAGAGCTTGGGTTGAGGACGAAGAAGGGCAATCGGGTCCACAAAAGCGGTATGGAGGACATTCTTCGCAATCCTGCTTATTGCGGGATCATCCGCTGGAACGGTGTTGATCACGACGGAGTTCACCAGCCGCTGATTTCTGAAGCGACCTGGCAGACCATTCAGGACGTAATGTCGGGACGTGGCACCAGCCGCGTCCGCTATGGAGCCAGGAACCTTGCCTATCGAGGAATGCTGCGCTGCGCCTGCGGCCACCAAATGTCGGGGGAGGTCAAGAAGGGCAAATACACCTACTATCACTGCACTGGAATGCACGCGTGCGAACGACCCTTCGTCCGCGAGGAGGTCTTTGACGATTACTTCGCTACGCTCTTGGAAGCACTTGTCCTGCCTGACTTCATCCTCGAAGAACTCTGCAGCGACGTGCGCGCTCAATATGAAGAGGAGCGAACGGTCGATGCCGCACGAATGGCGGCTCTTGAAGGCCAACTGAGAAGAGCGAAGTCCCGGCGAGATCGCCTCTACGACGATTACGCAGACGGTGTTCTTAGCCGCGAGGAACACGACGAAAGGAAGAAGACGCTCGCGAGTGAGATACGGGAAATCGAGAAGCAGATGGCGTCATTGTCCGGTCAAGAGTCGCGATCCTACGATGAGGCAGTAGAGATTCTAGAACTCGCCAAAACCGCCCATTTCAGGTTCAAAACTGCAGGTCCGGACGAAAAACGCCAAATCGTGTCCGCAATGCTCTCGAACTGCAAATTCGATGGTGAAAGGGTGGTCGCAGACCTCAATATGCCCTTCGATTTGATGCTAAACGTGGCAAAAGTGGGGGCCGGGGCAGGCCCGGAAACCGAGAAATCTGTAGATTGGTGGAGGCAAGGGGGCTCGAACCCCTGACCTCTTGCATGCCATGCAAGCGCTCTCCCAGCTGAGCTATGCCCCCACGGAGGAAGTCAAGTTAACCTGATCGTCAACTCATGCGTCAAGCGATCCCTGGTGCGTAACGGGAGGCACACGCCAAACATCTGAGGTTTGAGGGAACAACCACATGAGCACGACACTCGCACTGTTTATCGGCGCATCCATGATCGGTCTGCAGCAGCAGCCGGCACAGGAGCCCGGAACGCTGGTGGGCCAGCGTCCGGATGGAAAGCCCGTACTATGCCCATTGGAGTCCACCCGGGTCCACGTCGACATAGCCGGATTCGGCGCGCGGGTCACGGTGGTCCAGAAGTTCAAGAATTCGTCGGCAGAGCCTCTCGAAGCCGTGTATACGTTTCCGCTTCCTGCCGATGCGGCAGTCGACAGCATGAGAATGAAGGTGGGAAGCCGCCTCATTTCGGGGTCAATCAAGCGCCGCGAGGAAGCCAAGGCGATCTATGATGCCGCTCGCAATCAGGGCAAAACTGCTGCGCTACTGGATCAGGAGCGGCCAAACATCTTCACCCAGAGCATCGCCAATCTGATGCCCAGGGAGCCGGTCGAGGTTGAGATCAGCTATGTCCAGCTCCTGCCTTACAAGAACGACGAGTTCGAGTTTGTCTATCCGATGGTGGTCGCGCCGCGGTTTAACCCGAAGTCCGTTAAGGACGCCGACAAGGTGTCGCCGCCGCTCGTCAAACGTTCGGGAGCTACCATTAGTCTCACGGTCAATCTGGACGCGGGCGCCCCGATCAAATCGATGACGTCGGTGCTGCACCAAGTCAACGTGACACCGGTTAGCCAGCAAGCGCGGCGCGTCGAGCTAAAGAAGCGCGACGAGATACCGAATCGGGACTTCATCCTAAGGTATGGCACCAGCGGCGAGGGCATTCAGGGAGCGTTTCTGACTCACGCCGATTCGAAGAAGGGTGGCTTCTTCAGCTTGGTGCTTCTGCCCCCAAAACAGCCGAAACTGGCCCAGATTCGACCACGGGAATTGGTCTTCGTCATGGACCAAAGCGGATCGCAGAACGGGTTTCCTCTCGAAAAGTCGAAAGAGCTGACTCTGAAGATGGTCGACCAGATGCGGCCGGGCGATACATTCAATGTGATCGCCTTCTCGAATGGCGCTCGAAAGCTTTGGACTCAGTCGAAGCCGAATTCCCCTGCAAACCGAGCGGAAGCTGCGAAGTTTGTTGGCGCTTTAGAAGCCAATGGCGGTACCCAGTTCCTTCCCGCAATCGAGATGTCACTCGAGCCGCCGATGGACTCGGAGAGGCTGAAGCTCGTGGTGTTCAACACCGACGGCTTGATTGGAAACGAAGCCGAGATTCTGCAAGAGATCAAGAAGCGGCGTGAGAACTCGCGGATGTTCACGTTTGGGATAGGCAATGGCGTCAACCGCTTCCTCATCGATGCGATGAGCGCAGAGGGACGTGGCGCAGCCGAGTTCGTGACCTTGAACCAGGCTGCCGAACCGGCCGTGCAACGCTTCTTGGCTCGCACACAGACCCCGATTCTCACCAACATTGGCGTGCAATTCGATGGAGTCCAGGTTCAGGAGGTCGTTCCGAACCAACCCAAAGACGTTTTTGACGGCGAGCCGATCGTGATCTTTGGTCGCTATCGGCATGCTGGGCACGGCAAGGTCAAGGTCAGTGGCATGCTCGGCGACCAGCCATGGGAGAAAACGATCGACGTTAGCTTTCCGGCAACGGACCAGCAGGGGTCTGCGATTGCGAGCCTTTGGGCGCGAAGGAAGATCGATGACCTCACGCAAACCGATTACATTGCCGGCCTGACGAACGGCCATCGATCCGTGGTTGCCGACCAGGTGACCTCGCTTGGCCTCACCTTCGGAATCATGACGCAATGGACTTCGTTCGTGGCTGTCGACGAACGAATCGTCAACGTTGGCGGCAAGATGCGAAAGGTGCGGGTGCCGGTCGACCTGACCGACGGCCTCAGCGAGTCTTACTTCCTCGGCATGGATTCCTCTGGCTACCCGGCAGGAGGCTTTGGTGGCGGTGGCCTCGGTGGTGGTGGAGGAGCCGGCCCTGGTTCGACTCAAAGCAAGGCATTTACGCGGGGTGCGGTGATTACCGGCAATCGACGAGGCATCCTCGCCGGCGTGCCCCCTGAGAGCGAAAAGGAACTCGAGGAGTTCAAGGCAGAGGCAAGAGAGAAGGCAGCGTTCGAATCGCGCGTCGCCGCTAGCCTCAAACTGTCGAAGAAGACAACCCTTTCCGTCCAAATTTGGGTAACGAAGTTAACGCCTGAGCTGCTGAAGAAGCTGCAAGCAGCCGGTCTGAAGGTCGGTGACACCGACAAGGGCTTGAGACTGGTGTTCGGCGAAATCGCGGCGGCCAAACTGCGGAAGCTCGCAATGGTGGAAGGCATAAGACTGATCGAAGAAGCGAAACCGTAGGGAACTCGGCGAGCTTTGGCGGACATAATCGGTAGCGGGAGCCTTGTGCTTCCGCTACGACTATGTTTAGACCGTTTGCAATCACCAGTCTCATCGCTCTCGCAATGGTTGTCGGCGCCCAAGTGCCGCCAAAGGTCGAGGCTGCCATCATGAAGGCCAACGCCGATATCGCGAAGATCATCGCCGTTCCCAAGGCTCAAAGAAACTTCGACAACACCATCGGTGCGATGGATGCCCTCGACGTCTGGATGGACAACGAGACGTCGATGATCATCTTCATGCAGCACGTTTCTCCCGACGCCAAGTCGCGGGATGAGGGAAGGGCCGCCGAAGAAGCCGTCGTCAATTGGGGCATCGAGGTTGGCAAGCGGGAGGATCTCTACAAGGCGATCAAGGAATATGCGGACACCAAGCCCAAGCTGGAAGGGGAGCAGAAGCGCCTGCTGGATTTCATCATGCGGGACTACCGCCGGTCGGGCATCAGTCTTCCCAAGGACAAGCGCGACAAGCTCAAAGAGCTTGAGACCGAGATCTCCAAGCTAGGCATCGAGTTCGAGCGGAATATTGCCGAAGACGGCAGCAAGCTCCCGCTGTCCCTCCTTGAACTCAAGGGCGTGCCGGACGATGTGGTCAAACGGCTACCTAAGGTAGGTGAGCTGGTCCTGGCCGGCTTCGACGGTCCGACCTATGGCGCGATCATGGACTATTGCGAGGTCGAGGCAACCCGCCAGAAAATGCAGTGGATGTACAGGCGACGGGGCGGCGCAAAGAACGTTGCCGTGCTTGAGAAGATGCTCAAAGCGAGGGCCGAAGCGTCAAAGCTGCTCGGCTACGCCAACACCGTTGATTACGAGATCGAGGTCAGAATGGCCAAGAACTCAAAGACGGTGGCGAAGTTCTACGAGGACCTCCTTCCGATCGTTCGTAAAAAGGCCCTGCAGGACTTCAACGAGTTCCAGGAATCCAAGCGAACCCACCTCGGCGATGCCAATGCGACGTTTAATCCTTGGGATTACAGCTTCTACAAAAACCGACTGAAACGGGAAAAGTACGCCGTCGATACCCAGAAGGTCAGCGAGTACTTTCCGATGGACGCCGTGGTCAAGGGACTCTTTTCAATCACCCAGTCGCTCTACGGCATCGACATGGTGGACATCACTGCGCAGGCCAAGCAGAAGGGCTTTCCCATCTGGCACGAGGACGTAAAGCTCTACGAGTTGTACGACAAGCAGACCAAGAACCTGCTCGGCCGTATGTACACGGACCTCTACCCTCGAGAGAACAAATACACCCACGCTGCTTGCTGGGGCCTTCAGCCTCGCCGGAAAGCCTTGGCCGGAAAGGACCAGGTTCCGCTCGCGGCCCTTGTCTGTAACTTCACGAAGCCGACTGCCGACAAGCCATCCCTGCTGGAGCATGACGAAGTCGAAACGTTCTTCCACGAGTTCGGCCACGGACTCCATCACATGCTGGCTGACAGTACTTACGCACGGTTCAGCGGCACTCGCGTCGCGCGGGACTTCGTCGAAGCTCCGAGCCAGATGATGGAAAACTGGATCTGGGATCCGGCCGTGTTGCGCACGTTTGCTAAGCACTACCAGACCGGAGATTCCCTCCCGGACGCGATGCTGGAGGGTATGAAATCGGCTCGAACCCTTGGCAGTGGCATCGAGACGGAAGGTCAGTTCTTCCTCGGGAAAATGGATCAGATCTTCCACACCGCCCCGAATGGCAGCATCGACACCACGAAGGCGGCGCTTGCAGCCTATGAGGAGTGCACCCTGTTTAAGGCAACCCCGAATACGATGCCGCAGGCAGCCTTTGGCCATCTGAATGGGTATCAGGGAGCTTATTACGGCTATCTCTGGTCCTTGGTCTATGCGCAGGACATGTTCCAGCGGTTTGAGGAGCAGGGACTTCTGAATCCGGAGGCTGGCGCCTATTACCGCAAGAAGGTGCTGGCGCGAGGCGGCAGTATGGACGAAATGGACATGCTTCGCGACTACTTGGGCAGGGAACCGAGGATGGACGCCTTCCTAAAGCATCTCGGCTTGAAGGGATAGCAGATGAACCCGGTCTTGAACCGGATTAGGGACGCGACCCAAGGCACAGAGTACGACGGACGGCTGTGGCTGGTCGGCGGCTACGTGCGCGATCGACTGCTTGGCCTCCCAGATTCACCTGACGCAGATTTTGTGCTGGAGAGCGATGCGGGGGCAGCAACTCGGTTCCTGTTTGAGCGTGGTATTGGTGAGAACCCGCCGGTCGTCTATCCGAGGTTTGGCACGGCCATGCTGCAGGTGGACGGCGCCCAGATCGAGTTTGTAACCGCTCGAAAAGAGTCCTACGAGTCCGACTCCAGAAAGCCGTTCGTAGAACCGGCAACGCTTGTCGACGATGCGTTTCGGCGGGATTTCACGGTCAACGCGTTGTTCGAAAACCTGCATTCCGGAGAGAATCGCGACCCCACCGGCCTGGGTTTCAGTGACCTAAGGTCTGAAATCCTGAGGACCCCTCTGGAGCCCAAGCAGACGTTTAGCGATGATCCGCTGCGGATGCTTCGGGCCGTTCGTTTTAGAGGCAAGCTGGGATTTCACTACGCTCCCGGCATCGAAGAAGCCATAGCGGAGATGGCGCCGCGCCTGCAAGTGATCAGTGCCGAGCGGATTCGTGACGAGTTCGCCAAGATGATGGTCTTGCCGGATCCGGCGTCCTGCCTGCGTGATTTAATGAGGCTGGGCTTGGCTGAGCAGTTCGCACCCGAGCTGGCCGCAATGAATGGAGTCGATCAAGGCACCTTTCACCACCTGGATGTCTGGAACCACTCGGTCGCGGTCGTCGACAACCTGAAGTCGTCCGATCTAGGCTTGGCCCTAGCCGGCTTGTTGCACGATGTTGGCAAACCCCGAACCCGAACGGTGGAGCCCAACGGCCGCATACGGTTCTTCAGCCACGAGGTGGTTGGCGCGGAAATGGCTTTTGAACTGCTGGATCGGCTCCGCTTTCCCCATGCCCTATGCGCAAGAGTCGCAAAGCTGGTCCGGAACCATATGCGGCTCGGAAGCTCGCCGGAGTTCACGCCGACGGCGGCCCGGCGGCTGCTGCGAGACCTTGGCGACGATACTGAACCCCTGCTCGAGCTTTGCGAAGCCGACGCAAACGCCTTGAAGGCCGGCGTTCGACAGCTTGACCTGAACGCCATCCGCGACCAAATTGCAGCGGTCCAGACGCAGGTAGCGGTCAAGGACCTGGAAAGCCCACTATCTGGACAAGAAATCATGGAATTATTGAACGCACCGGCCGGACCGGCTATCGGACAGGCAAAGGCCTGGCTCACTGAGCGGGTATTGGAGGGTGATATTGCTCCTGGCGACAAGGTGGCAGCACGCAGGGAACTGGCTCAATTTAAGCTGGAACGTGAATGAAATACCCGCAAATCGCGTCGTAACAAGGCGTACGTTTGAACGTCGGATTCTTGACGTTCATGGTCAACGAAACCCTGAGGTTAAATCTGACGATGCCATCGAAGGCGCGAGCGGTGAACTCTTTGCTTGACGCCGACAGCGACGAAGCGCTAGTCAAGAGGGCGCGTAGCGGCGAGTTTGCCGCTTTCGAACGGCTGTTCGAGCGGCATCGCACGCTCGTTTATCGATTTGCTTACCAAATGGGTCCGCGGCGCGATGATGCCGAAGATATCACTCAGGAAGTCTTCGTGCGCGCTTATCAGAACCTGGACCGCTATCGCGACGAGGCGAAGTTCACGACCTGGCTTCTCAGGATCGCGACAAACCTTTGCACCGACCGGGCGAGAATGACCCAACGCAGGCAGGCTCTCGAGCAACAGGAAGCGGCGGGAGCGCTCGATTGGATGACCAAGGGCGACTTTGAAGATCCAATTGCCAACCTTGACAGCGAACGGCGGCTTATCGCTTTGAGAAAAGCCCTGAACGCTCTACCAGTCCATCACCGTACGATGATTATCCTGAGAGATATCGAAGAGCGCGATTACGAGGATATTGCCAGTATCGTAGGGTGCTCGGTAGGTGGGGCAAAGCTCCGCGTTCTACGGGCAAGAAGGGCATTAAGAGACCGCATAGCCCCCTTACTTGGGGAGGATGCAAAGTGAAGCAACACGAAATGGATGAACTGCTGACGGCGGCATTTGAGGGCGAAACGGCCGGCGTCTCGTCGGAGGTGACCAGGCTGCGCGCCGTGAAGTCCGATCTGTTACGACTTAAGACGGAATTGCCAGAGTGCCAGCTCTCGACGGAGCGGATGCGCGATGCGATCTTGAACGCTGGCATCAAGCCCAAGCGAAGCTACTGGAACTGGCTTGCGCCGGCAAGCGCCGTTACCGCATGCTTGGCGTTTGTGATGATCTTTCGAAGCGGAAGCGAGAGCGTTCGCGGTGCAGAGGATATCGCCAAGGCCGTTCCGCCCATCTTTGAGAAGCCTGTGAGCGACACCGCAGATTCGAATCCGAGCACGCCTTCCATCGCGAAATCTTCTTCGAAGCCGATCGAGGAGATCGTGGTCGCCAGCAAGTCTTCGCCCAAGCCGAAGGCGGCGGTAAAGCGGGTAGCGGTTCGCGACAAATCAGCGGATGCCAATTCGGAACGAAAGTCTGGAACATCGTCAAGCATGGCTTTGGCCCAAACAACTCCCAAAGCCGAGTCCACTGAAGCTGCCACGGACACGATGGTCGCGACCACAGCCTTGGGACCCTGGGACAAGGCAGAAGAGCCCGGCGTCATCGTGATCGACACTCAGGAAGATCTGAATACAGGCGCCAATCGCGCAAGTGAGGTTGCGACTCCAAGCAATGTCGTTATCAGCGGTTAGTCTCACCATCGTCAGTGGCCTGTTAACGGCTATGGGGCCGCAACAGGCGGTCAGCGATTCCGTGCTGTCTAAGGTCAAATCCTCGGTTGCCGTTCTATATTCGGAGGGCCGACCGGTTGGGTCTGCAGCACTGATCGATAGCCGCGGCTATTTTGTGTCGCACCGCTCCACGCTGCCGACGTCTCCAATTATCACCGCGAAAATGGGAGGCGGACAGCTCTTGGCGCTTGTACTACGGAGCATCGATCAGACCACGCAACTGGTTTTACTTGAGGCGCAAGCCTGGAATGCTGCCGCTTTTGGCGCACGGCCAGTCGAGCTATCCGATGGCAAAGGCCTTGCCGGCAAGCAGCTGATCGCTTCGGTCGGTGAGTCCTGGCTTATGGGGCAGTACATCGCCGGCGACCGCGTCGGAGTCATGCAGCCGACACAACGGTACGCACCGCTGTCGGAAGTGCGCTTCGAGCAGCCTTCCCTCAAGATCGGAGGCGGACTTCTCTTCAGTGATCAAGGGAAGTTTGTGGGTGTCCTGAGCGCCACAGTAGCACCCGTTGAGCCGAGAGAAGGGCTCGGTGGCGGGGGATCGTCATCCAAATCAGGCGGGTCGGGCGGCGCCGGGCTCATGCGCGATTTCGCGTCCCTCAATTACGGCCCGCGCGGATTGACGGTGGCCTACGCCGTCGGCACAGAGATTCTGAATCGTGTTGTCGACGGATTCAAATCTCCAGAAAGGAAAGTGCTGCATCCGACGATTGGCGCCTTCTTCAAGGAGGGAGCCTCCGGCGGTGCTTTGATTGTCAGTGTTTCGCCGGGTTCGGCAGCCGAAGCGGCTGGGCTTCTCGCCGATGATGTGGTGGTTTCGGTAAACGGTGAAGATGTGAAGGACCACGTCGAATTCGCCCTGGTTCTCTTCAGACAGCAGATCGGCGCCACGATCAAGCTCGGCGTTAAGCGCGGAGAAAAACTTCTGCGCCTGACACTGACGGTTGCTGGAAAGGAACAGAGTTAGCGCTTCCGGCTTTCACTACCCCAAAGGCTCCCACTGCCTAGCTCCAATCTCCAGGCATCCCGCCAGACATGCACATCGGCCGGCTGGATAATCGGCCGTGGCTCTCGTTCCTTTGCAGGGGGCAACGGGGGACAGGCCCGCGCGGGGTGGTCAAGATACCAGTAGGCCACGCTTGCCAGTTCCAGCGTGAGCACG
This sequence comes from Fimbriimonadaceae bacterium, assembly GCA_019187105.1. NCBI lineage: Bacteria > Bacillati > Armatimonadota > Fimbriimonadia > Fimbriimonadales > Fimbriimonadaceae > Fimbriimonadaceae bacterium. Next base: position 64,400 of record JABAQM010000001.1, read on the forward strand.
TTCGCGTGGCCGTGTTCGATCGAGGCTCTGAGGCTCTTACGGAACCGGATCGGGTCTTCCAGGTGGAACCGGTAGCAGTGGGTGCGACCGAGCCATCCAAATCGTGGGTCCGAGTTCCCGTTCCCCGGCGCACGCGCGGTTCCGAAATAGGGGTGCTGATAGACTTCATCGGGGCTCCATGACTGGTTGAAATAGTCCTCGGTTCCGGTGCCATGTAGTGAAAACGGCCACGGCTCGCCGTCGACGCAGAACATGTCGTCCCCCTCGCCATACCACATCGGACTTGGGCAGTTGACGTAGTAGTTAATGCCAACGAAGTGCCCTTTGCCCTCCGCTTCGCAGAAGACGTAGTTATTGGCGTCGGTCGGGTTCTTCGGTGCCTCTCCGAGCGTCGACCATTCATTCTCCCGATCTCCGTCGCTCGATTCGGGGAGGGTTAGCTCCTGCCGGTATCCGGCATGGAAGTAAGCCTCGTCGTGACTCGGCAGCTGCTCGTAATCCACGTAGTAATAGAAGGCATCGACGGGCAGGTCAGACTCGTTGGTGAGCGTTAGGCGGGCTCCGGTTCGAAACGGCATGCGGAAGTAACACACCAAGGCGTTTCCGTCCCGGGGCGCGGCTGCCAGCGGCAGGGAAGCAAAGACGTACTTCTCGCCCCATCCCTGACCGAAAAAGTCCCCAATCGGAGATTCGACGCTAGGCTCGGCACTTCCGTCCCAATACATCCGCAGAACCAGGTTGCGTCGAGCCAGCGGGTCCTTTGAAGAGAAGGTGATCCATATATGCGTGATGGCGCCGGCGCCGTTCATTTCCGCCAGCGTGGCCTCGGAGCCTGCGGAGATCTTGATGTAGTCGGCATTGCCGCCGGTCCGGTCGAAGCTGCTGATTCGGTGCGACGTCGCCTGGGAGAGGCGGGTTAGTGATGCGAGCAAGCCGTGGGACATGGGAGCAAGGGTTTTACCACGCGATCAGCGCCCTCGGGATAGAATGCCCCCATGCCCGTCGTTCTCGACGACCTCTTGCGGGACCTCGTCTCGCGCGATGCGACCGATCTCCACCTGAAGGCAAACAACCCACCACTCATGCGGATACGGGGCGACATTGAGCGCTCGGAGTACCCGCCGCTGCCCAAGGAAGAGATGGAGCGGATGCTGGCATCGATTCTCAAGCCGGACCAGATCGAAAAGCTCAAAAGCTACAAGGAGCTCGACCTGTCCTATTTCGTCCAGGGGCTAGCCCGATTCCGCGTGAACATGTACTGGCAGAGAGGATCGGTTGGGGCCGTGTTCCGGGTGATCCCCTATAAGATCCGAACGATCGACGAGCTCGGCATGCCGCAGGTAACGAAGCAGATTTCGTTGCTGCCGCGTGGCTTGGTCTTGGTCACCGGTCCAACGGGAAGCGGCAAGTCGACAAGCCTTGCCGCGATGATCCATCACATCAACATTACGAAGCGGTGCCACATCATGACGATCGAGGATCCGATCGAATACGTGCACCCCGACAACATCGCGATCATCAATCAACGAGAGCTTCACACGGACACCCATTCGTTCGCCGACGCTCTTCGCCACGTCATGCGGCAGAATCCGGACGTCATCCTTGTCGGCGAAATGCGCGACCTGGAGACCATCCAGCTCGCCATCACTGCTGCGGAAACGGGCCACTTGGTCATGTCCACCGTTCACACGGTTGACGCCGCTCAAACGATCGACCGGATCGTTGACGTTTTCGACCCGGAACAGCAGGAACAGATTCGAACGCAGCTTTCGGTCACCCTCCAAGCCGTTATTTCTCAGACTCTGCTGCCGACCATGGATGGCCAGGGCCGGGTTGCGGCATACGAGGTGATGGTCGCCACGCCGTCGATTCGCACGCTGGTGCGCGATGGCAAGACCCACCAGCTTTACATGGACATTCAGACCGGCGGTGAGCTTGGAATGCAGACGCTCGACGGGCACCTCTTGCAGCTCTGTAAAGACGGGAAAATCGACTATGAACATGCGCTGTCCAAATGCAGCAACATCCAGGAATTCGAACGAAGAGCCATCAATATGGGTTTGACCACAGGAGCAGCCAATGTCGCGCATTGAAGCCCTCCTAAAGCGAACCGTCGAGCTGCAGGGGTCGGACCTTCACCTAAAGACGGACACCGGCAAAATCTACGTCCGCATCTTTGGAGATTTGCAGCCCCTGGAAGATGAGGTGCCGTTCTCGGATGCGGATTTTCGACGCGAACTCAAGCTGATTCTCAATCCTCATCAGCTCGATCGGTTCGAAAAGGAGCTGGAACTCGACTTTGCATACGAGCTTAAGGGCATATCCCGCTTCCGCGGCAATCTGTACATCCAGCGGCAGCATGCTCAGGCCGCATTCCGGGTCATCCCCTACGAGATCCAGTCGATGGAGGACCTCCATCTGCCTGCAGCAACCTTCGACTTTATCGAGCGGCCCCGCGGCTTGGTCCTGGTAACAGGCCCCGCCGGCTCAGGGAAGTCGACCACGCTGGCGGCCATGATCGACCGGATAAACCGGACCCAGAAACTGCATATTATCACCGTCGAAGACCCAACGGAGTTTGTCCACGACGACCATGTTGCCCTGATCAACCAGCGGGAATTGGACGTCGACACCAATTCCTTCGCGAACGCACTGAAACACGTGCTGAGGCAAGACCCGGACGTCATTCTCGTCGGTGAGATGCGCGACTTGGAGACGATCCACCTTGCCATCACGGCTGCGGAAACGGGCCACCTCGTTTTCGCAACGCTCCACACCGTCGACTCCGTCCAAACGGTGGATCGAGTGATCGACGTGTTCCCAATCCATACGCAGCAGCAGATTCGCATGCAGCTCAGTGTTAACCTCGTTGGCGTCGTTTCACAAACGCTGGTGCGGCGGTCGGACAACCGAGGACGCATTGCCGCCTTCGATGTCATGGTGGCTACCCCAGCGATTCGCAATCTCATTCGCGAGAACAAGAGCTTCCAAATCGGATCCATCATCCAGACCGGGTCTCGGCAGAAAATGAACACGCTCGACCAGTCGCTGGCGAAGCTCGTGGAGCGGAGGCTCGTAACGCGGGAGGATGCCCGGTCGAAGGCGAAGGATCCGAACGAGTTCGATCGCCTGCTCCACCTTTCCGCCGAGGGCCAAGTGGCTCACATCGGAGAAGGCGAGGAACCCTTCAGCGCAACCGGACAGCCGCCGCAGTCTGCTGTACGCGGACAGCCGAATCGGCCAGGCTATCGCAAAGAGTAGCGGCCCAGTACACTCTTAGCAATGGCGACGGCTGCGCGAGGTTGGCACGGCTTGCGCGTGTACCTCGAAATGATCAAGATCGAGCACTCGATCTTTGCCCTGCCGTTTGCGATGATCGGCATGGTATGGGGGTCGCTTGACCGCTTCGGTCGCGTGTTTCCCACCTGGCCAATATTCGCTTGGATCGTGCTTGCGATGGTGAGCTGCCGGAGTGCTGCTATGGCGTTCAATCGCATCGCGGACCGCCACATCGACGCCTTAAATCCGCGGACTAGCATTCGAGCGATACCCGCCGGCTTGATAAGCCTTGGCACCGCCAACGCCTACTTTTGGATAAGCATCGCCTTGTTCGTTCTCGCGGCCGCGATGCTCAACCCCCTTACCCTGGCGCTAAGCCCAATCGCGCTCGTGGTCACCCTTGGATACTCGCTGACAAAACGCTTCACCCCCGCCTGCCATTTCGTCCTTGGCTTGAGCCTGGGAATCGCGCCTGCTGCAGCCTACATCGCAGTAACGGGAGTACTCCAGCCCGCCATCCTTGCCGTCGTAGGAGCCGTGCTGTGCTGGACCGCCGGATTCGACGTCATCTACAGCCTCCAGGATGAAGACTTTGATCGGGAGCATCGCCTGAGATCACTACCGGAGACCGTCGGCAAAGCAAGGGCCCTGACCATCTCTCGTGCATTGCATAGCGTTTCGGTCTGTCTCCTCGCGGTTGCCGGTTGGCTGGCCGGGGTAGGACTTCTGTGGTACGTCGGCGTCTTCTTGGCGGCGGCGCTGCTCACTTACGAGCAAAGCTTGGTGAAGCCCAACGACCTAAGCCGCGTGAATCTCGCCTTCTTTACTCTTAATGGATTCGTTTCAATCGGGGTATTCGCCTTTGCGCTCGCCGATGCGCTGGGTCGTGGCTAGCGGTGGAATCGGTCTTCGGTCGAACCAATCAGGTCTTTCCTCAAGACTGGATCGCCCTTGCTGCGCCGTCCGATCCCGCACAGATCGAACCGTTGGTGGCGGCGGCGGTAGCCTTCGATAGCCCGATCGACATCACGAGCCAACCCGGGCTCTGGGGCCGCTACTTGGGGACGTCATCGCCTCCCTTGATGGCAATCGGCGGCGGAGACATCGCCCGGGCAACTTCGCCGAATCAAGCCTCAGATTTCATTCAGGCAAACTTGATCGAGCTCCTGTCGTCCATCGGTCGGCACTGCATCGAGTTCTTCTTCTTGCGAGTGATTCGAAACTTGGAGGATTTCCAGATTGTCGGGGCTCTTGAGGCTCTCGAATCGGCCAGACACGATGGCCATATCAGGTACTTCGGGCTGGATGCTGCCCGCAACCCAAATGGAGCTCGTGCGACCTGGCAGCTCCACGATGCGTTCGAAGTCGTTTCCTTGGAGTGGGATCCCAGTAGCCACGACCCGTCAGGACTGGTTGGCATGGCGACCGACCGTCGAGTGGGCATCCTGACGACCGGTGGGGAACCTGGCGTCGGCTACGGCCAGAGCCGACTGAATGCCGTCCGATCGGTTGAGGAGATTCGGCGACTCGAGGTCGTGGCCACGTGAACGAGGCCTTCAAGCACTACTTGCTCTGGGCAGCGTTTCTCAGCTACCTCATGGCCCTGGTGGTGCGAGTCCGCAGCCGCAGCAAGACGGGTCCGACCCCCTTCCTGGCGGTCGGTTTTGCCGCCTTTGGGACGCTTGCCCTGGTCCTCCGAGCCGAGGGTCCGACATGGATCACGGTTCTACTCGGAGCAATCTTGGCCGTCGCGCTGTTCTTCGACTTCGGGGTCCGCAGCGCGCGCCGGCCGGACACGAAGGAGCCATGAAAGTACTCGTCATTGGAGCCGGGGCGGCAGGACTGCGCGCGGCACATCTATTGCACGGGCAGGGCATCGACGTTGCCGTTGTGGAAGCCCGAGACCGCGTCGGCGGCCGCCTTCACACCATTAGGACACCGAATGGATATTGGGACGCCGGCGGAGAGTGGATCGACTCGGACCATCGGCGGGTCTTGGCTCTGATGAGCGAACTTGGCATCGGGTTGGAAACCACCGACACGATGGGTGGCTGGCTCAAGTTCGGGAGTGAAAGATGGTCGGAGGACGACCCGCCGGCAAGCATGCGCGAAGCAGAAGCGTCATTTCTCGACCTAGCCCATCGAGACAAGGACGATCCAACGGTAGTGGACCGCACCCTCGCTGATAGTCTTAATAGTGTCGTCGCATCAGCAGAGGGGAAGTGGTACGTGACGGCAAAGTATCGGTCCGACGAGGGGGAAGATCTGGATTTGGTCGGTTGGCGGTGCTGGCTCCAGGCTTATCGCTACTACGCCCAAAGGGAAGGTGGGGAAATGAGCCAGTACCGCGTTGCGGGAGGTGCCCAGGTGATCGCCGACCGCTTAGCAGAAGTCTTGCCCAGGGTTGACGTGGGCAGGCAAGTCCTGGGGATCGAACAGTCACCAGAAAGCGTCACGATCGGCTTTGATGATGGATCCAGCGAGACAGCAGACCTCGCCATAGTCACGTGTCCGCCTCCGATCGTTGCCAAGTGGAACTGGATACCGGCTCTACCGACGATGGCTGCTTGGTCCAAGGCACGGATGGGATGCGCCGTAAAGGTTTCGCTGCACTATGAAACAAAGTTCTGGGTGGCCGATGGCTTTCCCGGCCGCCTGCTGGCCGACCGACCGTTTCAACAGCTCTGGGACAGTTCGCACGGGGACGCCAATGTCCTGCAATTCTATGTTTGTGGGGGTGAAGGTCGGCGGTTGAAGGAGGGAACCACGGTGGTTGATGAGTGGCTTGAGGGAGCGGAGGAGGTGTTGCCTGGTGTTCGAAGCCGCCTCCGTGAATTCCGCATTCATGATTGGTGCTCGGACCCCTTTTCGCTTGGCGGCTTTAGTACGTGGGGAACGGAAGACGATACGGAGGTCAAGCCTTACTTGGCCCAGCCACACATGCGTGTTCACTTTGCCGGCGAGCACACGGCCACCTGGTGCGGCTTTATAGAAGGCGCGCTTGAAAGTGCGGAAAGAGTTGCACAGGAGGTCCTATGTCGATCCTAATCCGCGGGGCAAAGTGGTGGGAAGATGGCGAACTCGTGGACCTGCGCGTCGATGACAAGGGGATGGTGGAATCGCGCGCGCCTTACGAGGCCGGTGTCACGGACGGGCCCAGAATGATTGACGCCAGAGGGAAGTGGCTTCTCCCGAAGTTTGTCGACTCCCACTGCCACATTTTGCCGATGGGGTTAGACCTGCAGAAGCTGCACCTGGGGCAATGTTCCACAGCCGGAGAGGTTATCGATGCCGTGCGTGATCGGGATCGCGAGCTCGAGCCAGGTGTTTGGCTCCAGGCTGTTCACTACGACCAGACGAAGTTTCCAGGCGCCGTCCATTTGAGTCGCGACGACCTCGATGTGGTTTCCAAATCGAGGCCGATTCTGCTCCGCCATGTCAATGGCCATGCTAGTGTTGCCAATTCGGCGACCCTCGCTGCCGCTGGTACCGACGACAAGATATCCGATCCTCCGGGTGGGACCTACGTCCGGGATTCCAGTGGCAGATTGACTGGCGTTCTCTTGGAAAAGGCCCATGAGCACGTCACCGCCAAGGCGCCGAAGGCCTCGTTCGAAGAAATGGTCAATGCCATCCTGCAGGCAGCAGAGGTCATGAGCGCGATGGGTATAGGAACGGCCAGCGACATGATGACCGGCCGGTGGGACCTGCTGCAGGAGATTACGGCCTATCGGGAAGCCGCCATGCGGGGCTCGCCCGTAAGATTTCGACTCTATCTGCAGTGGGGGGCTGTGATGGGACCGCGAGCCGTCCCGGAGCTAGAACTGGCTGCAGAAATGGACTCGCTGGATTCGGACCGTTGCCGTGTCGCGGGAGTGAAGATCTTCGCCGATGGGGCGATTGGATCGGCGACCGCGGCCATTTACGGCCGTTTCGAAACCGATCCACCTGATGCCTTCGATTCCGGCCAATTGATGTATCCACCCGAACGTCTCCTGGAAATGGTTAGGGTCGCTCATGAAAAGGGGTGGCAGATCGCCGTCCATTCCATCGGAAATCGCTCCACCGACCTCGTGATGGCCGCATTTTCCGCGGTTGACGAACCGTCCAGACACCGGATCGAACATGCGATGATCTTAAGCGACGACCAGATCGAGCAAATGGCTCGGCTGGGGTCCTTTTGCACTATGCAGCCCGAGTTTCTTCTGCGATTTGGACACAGCTACCGAGCGCAACTCGGACCCGATCGGGCGATGTCCCTGAAACGGGCGCGTTCCGTCCTGAGAGCCGGTATTCCGCTGAGCTTCAGCTCCGACAAACCAATTGTGAACGGCGATCCCATCGATGGCATTCGAACCGCCGTTCATCGTCCCGAAGGCTTCGATCCAGCTGAAACCGTAAGCGCCCGAGAGGCGATTCGTGCCTATACGCGGGAAGGCTCACGGGTGAACGGCGATGGAGATCGCCACGGCACGCTTGATGTCGGTTCGCTGGGGGATTACCAGCTTCTTGACAGCTTGCCAGGGGAGTAGAATCTCATCGGCAAGCCGGAATGTCATAATATTTATTATCAGAAGATACTAATCTCGGCTTCCTTCAATCAGTTGAGCCAATGTGCTGCTAGATTTTGAAGACGGGTGCGGATAGACAGCTGCGAGAGCCGTATTAGCTTGCGAGGGCGCCGTTGTGGGGTGCGAGCCGCAGTTCGAGCTCCTGGACCGCATCTTCACAAATGTCAAGGAGATCATTTACCGCCGGCAGAGCGTCTCGTCGTTTGCGGACAAAAAAGTAGGCCGCAACGCCAAGACCGGCCAAGGCCAGAACGGTCAGCGTCGGTGCGACGTAATTTGAACGAGCTTTCGAATTGGTCTCCATTGACATGATTCTCTTACCGATGGACTGTATTCTATTCTTCGGAGTTCAACCCTTAGGTATTTAGTCTGGGTCGATCATTTCCTCGCAATTTGTTTATACGATGAGTCGTAAGCCAACGTTAAGTCCATCCAGGATAGCGACGTACTTGGCGTGTCCGGTGAAGTACTACTGGACCTACGTCGATCCCAAGGGTCGATGGTATCTCCAATCAAAGAGCTACTACAGCTTTGGGGCGTCGCTTCACCGGGTGTTGCAGCGCTTTCATGACGAGGGCGACCGGGGAGTGGACACCGCTCATCAGGCCCTTGCAACGCTTGAGGAATCTTGGATCGAGGCGGGGTACGACTGCCAAGAGGAAATGCAGCAAGCGCTCGGCGATGGAAAGGCGCTGCTGGCGGGCTACATAGAGCGTTATCAAGCAACCAAAACCTCGGCAAGGGTCCTTTATGTCGAAAAGAGACTTCGGCTGGAGTTTCCCGACTGGATCCTGGTTGGTCAAGTCGACCGCGTGGACGAGCACGAGGACGGTTCTCTCGAGATTGTGGATTACAAGTCGGGGCGCGACCACGTTTCGAATGACGACGTGGCCCACGACCTCGCGATGTGCTGTTATCAGCTCTTGGTGAAGGCCCAACACCCGGATCGCGCCGTTCGATCGACGATCGTAGCCCTGCGGTCCGGCGAAGAGGCTTCTGCTTCCCTATCCACCGACGCCGCAGAAGAGTTCAAGGTTGATCTCGATATCATCGCCCAAGAAATCATGTGCAAGGAATTCTCAGAAATGTCGCCGTGCCGGAAGCTCCTGTGCACGGGATGTGACTTCGTTTCTCTCTGCCGCGATCATCCCGACTTCGGTCCAGACACGGAGTAAGCCGCTTTTTCCAGCCACTGCAAAGCCGCTTTCTTGACCACTTCAAGATCGATCGATGCGGGCGCAACGGCCAAAGTCAGCGGGTCGGCCAGGTCGGATTTTGCCGCCGTCGACAACGCAAGCCATCGGGTTCGATCGGTCACCGAACCATCGAAGCCGGTGTTCGGCCGTACCCGAAACACGGTCCGAGGCATCCAAGATTTCGACATGGCTTGGAGGCCGGCAAAGGCAGTTCGAATATCCGCATCGGTCCAGGAGGAGATCCCAGTTCTGAGCGACTCCAGGAATTTCTCCTTGGATGGCACGTTTGCGTCCGGGACGGTTGCGAATGCGAGACGGAAGGTCGGCCCACTCTGACGCCATTCCACGAACCCTTCCAGCCGGTAGGCACTTCCCTGCTTTTCGCGTACCTCCTCGTAGGCAGTCGATGTCTTGCCGCCGGCAAGTGCACTCAAAGCGATCCACGTCTGAATATCGGCGGGGTTGGGGATAGCTGCTTCCAGCTGGTGTATCTGGACCTTGGAAGGTTGAAGACGATCGGCCTTTCCTGGATGTCGGGGTGGCCGCTGCGCCGTCCGAACGGCTTGGTAGTTCGTAAACGCGGACCGCACGTCATCCAGAACACCGGCACGGTTGTAGGATCCTCCGATCGCAAGCGTGAAGCGCTCCTGCCTGAAAGCAGTGCCGTGAACCCATTTGATGAAATCCAGAGACGGCAGCTTGGACCAATGGCGTCTGGGCCACAACCCTAGGGTCCAATCGGTATCCGAATCAGTTCCCGGTGTCGAACAGAAGTCTTCCCAGTGCTCGGCGTCGATCATCGGATCACAGAGGATCGAAGCGATTACAGCCAGCGCGATACTGAGCTTCCCTGTTGGTGCGGCCACTTGCACCGTAATGAAGTCACCTGTTATCGAGGCCTCCACCGGTACGCCGGCCTGCTGACCATATTCGACCAGCTCCTTCCGGGTGAAATCCTTGGTACCGTTTCTGACCGAATCGCACAAGTTCTGAATCGCGGCCAGCTGGTCTTCCTGGTCCGAGGAAACTGCGGCAACTGCGACGACCGAAACGATCTCGGCCCCTTCCACCGGCAATTCCACGACACGCGGCAACGGGAGGGCGATCGCCGTTGCCAGAAGCGCGGCGATCACTTCGCGAACTCCTTCGCGGCGTCGGAGAATGCCGATACCGAAAGAGCTCCCGCATCGGCTCGCAGCCGATCAATCGACAGATCTGGAGCGACAATGGCCAATTGCGCCGTTACCGTCGCGCGCGAGAGTGCATTCCGTTCGATGGTGTCCAGCCAGTTAAGGAACATCGACCGTCCAAAATCAGGTCGCGAAGAATCGCCGATCTTCGGCTTTGGAAAGATCGAGAGCAAACCAGGGCGGAATGAAATGGAAAAGAAGCTACTCGAAGTCGAGGTGTCGGCTTCGGAGAAAGACAGTGCGGCGCCGACCTTGGCAATCCAGTCCGCCGTACCGGCAGGTGGTAGGTCGACCGTGACCCCACCAGACAGCGATTCCCCCTCTATACGCTTGCGTTCGATTTGGATCACGGGCCATTCTGAGGCCGTAGCTGCTTCAAACGCCTGTTTGGCCTTCCCTGTGAGGCCCTTAACGTCGATGTCACCCACAACGGCGATCGCCATTCCTCTGGCGTCGAACTGCTGCGTTGCAACGCGAGCAATGTCCGCCGGCGTTGCCTTTGCGATGGTTTCCAAGGAACCCCAGGGATCGAGTCCCTGTTCGCCAAAGGCGTTCTTCCATGATCGGTTTGAGTAGGCTTGGGCGGGCGACTGGAGGGCAACTTCCTGGGCCAGGACCCTGCTTTCGAGTGCTATCGCTTCCCTGCTGGCCTCGCGGAATTTGGGAATGCCCGAGAAGGCTTGGATCGCATCCTCAAGGCCCGATTTGCCCCCGATCGCGGCAAAGACCATCGAATCTCGATACGTCCAGGCGGTCGCCATCCATCCCCGGCTTTCTAAGACCTGATCAAGCTGACCATCCTTCCCTTTTGCAGCGAGATGCTCGAGTAAATGACGCCAGCCATGGCTCTCCGTCGTTTCCACCGATCGATCGGCTCGGAAGGCTATTGCAATGGCGCACGACTTTAGGGCCGCTGCGCGCTCGACAATAAGGGTCGCACCATTGGAGAGCTGGGTGCGGAGCCGCGGCGCTCCATCGGTTTGAAGTAAGGGGACGCCCAAGAACAGGGCGGCGGTGACCACCTTCAAAGTGTACCGAGGCCAGCCAAGTAAACTGAGTCGATGCCCGACAGGTACGAGCCAGCGCAATTTGAGGAGAAATGGAGACGGCGCTGGGCAGATGCCGATCTGTTTCGAACGCGCGAGGACCGGGACCGTCCAAAGTGGTACAGCCTCGAGTTCTTTCCCTACCCAAGCGGACACGGCCTCAGCGTCGGCCATTGTCGGAACTACGTCCCTTGCGACGTTCTCGCAAGAACGCGATTCATGCAGGGCTACAACGTGCTGCACCCTATGGGCTTCGACGCCTTCGGCCTCCCCGCCGAAAACGCGGCGATCCAAACCAAGCGCAATCCGGCCGAGCTCGTCCATGAGTATGGCGAGACGTACCGGAGACAACTCACGCTGATCGGCATCGGCTACGACTGGTCTCGGAGCTTTTACAGCAGCGATCCAAGCTATTACAGATGGACGCAGTGGATCTTCAAGTTGCTCTATCAGCGCGGTCTTGCCTACCGCCGCTTGGCAGCGGTCAACTGGGACCCCGTCGATAAGACGGTCTTGGCCGACGAGGAAATCATTGGTGGCCGAGCAGAGCGAAGCGGAGCGCTCGTCGAGAAGCGCTACATTCCCCAGTGGTTTTTTAAGATCACCGAATACGCCCAGCGACTATTGGACGACCTGGATGAACTGGATTGGCCCGAAGGCATCAAGCAGATGCAGCGAAATTGGATCGGTCGCAGCGAAGGGGTCGAGTTTGAGATGGTGGTCGATGTTCCGGTCGCGGATTCGGCGGAAGCCGGCGATTTCGAAGTCAAGAATCTGCGCGACAAGCGGCCGTCTTTTCGCGTGTTTACGACCCGGATCGACACGATCTTCGGCATGACCTTTTGTGTCTTGGCGCCCGAGCATCCAATGGTCGGAACTCTATTGCCGGCCGTTGCGCCTGAACACGCGGACGCCGTCCGCGCTTACCGTGAAGCCGCCCGGGAGCTGAGCGACATCGACCGTCAGGCGACCACACGGGAAAAGACAGGAGTCTTCCTCGGTGCCTATGCCATCAATCCGGCAACGGGCAAGCGCGTTCCGATCTATGTGGCTGACTACGTCCTGATGGGCTATGGTACCGGCGCGATCATGGCCGTTCCTGCCCATGACGACCGTGACTTCGAATTTGCCGCCAAGTACGGGATCGATGTCGTCCCTGTCATCAAGCCCGTTGGCGCGGCGGACGTCCCCGAACTTCCCTTCGCGACCAAAGATGGCGTGATGATCAATTCGGGCGAATACGATGGCATGACCGTTCAAGAGGGCCAAAAATCGCTTGCCGTTTGGATGGAAGGCCTCGGAATCGGACAGCGCAAGGTCAATTTCAAACTCAGGGATTGGCTGATTTCGCGCCAGCGGTATTGGGGCTGCCCAATTCCGATCACCTACGATGCGGAAGGGGATATGCACGCAGTGCCCGACGACGCACTGCCCGTGTACCTGCCCGATATCGAGAACTATGAGCCAGCGGGCGATGGATCATCACCGCTGTCAACGATCCCAGACTTCGTGAACTGTACCGGCGCCGACGGGCGACTCCATCGAAGAGAGACCGATACGATGGGCGGCTTTGCTTGCTCGTCGTGGTACTTCATGCGCTTTTGCGATCCTCACAACGAACGGGAGGCTTACTCGAAGGAAGCCGTCGATTACTGGATGGCCGTTGATTGCTATGTGGGTGGGGCAGAACATGCGGTCATGCACCTGCTTTACGCCCGCTTTTGGACCAAGGTGCTCTTCGATGCTGGACTGAGCCCGGTGCAAGAGCCATTCAAACGGCTGGTAAACCAAGGGATGGTCTTGGCTGAGACCCCCTATCGAAAACCTCGCGAGGGGGAGCGATTGCATGTCGGCGAGGAGGGGATCCTCGTTACTTTTGAGGAAGCTGCAAGTCTTCCGAAGGATCAGCTCATCTGGAAGTGGGACAAGATGAGCAAGTCGAAGGGAAACGTGGTGACGCCTGAAGAGGCGGTCGACAAATTCGGTGCAGACGCCCTCCGTCTTTACCTGCTGTTCGTTGCTCCATTCGAGCAGGATGTCCAGTGGTCGGAGACCGGAATCCAGGGTCCGATTCGCTTCCTGCACAGGCTGTTCAAGCTGGTGGACGATGCCAAAGCCTGGTTCGAGCCGAATTGGCGAGGTCACTTGGTGTCGCTGAGTGACCTCTCTGAAGGGTCCCGGGTGTTGCGACGGAGCACCCATCTCACCATTGCCGATACGACCGATTCGATCATGCGCTTCGCGTGCAATACCTATGTTTCGTCGCTCATGAAGCACCTGAACACGTTCGGCGACTTTCTAAAGGAAACTGGCACGCCGGATACGCTGGAGCAAGTTGTGGTGAGCTCTGAAGCCCTCGAGGTGCTGCTGACCCTTCTGAGCCCGGCCGCACCCCACACCTCCGACGAACTCTGGGAGCAACTAGGACAGGACGGCTTTGTCTATCTTCGAGACTGGCCGATCTTTGATCCTGATCTCGCCAAGGCTGATCGGGTCACGATCGCCGTTCAGGTCAACGGGAAGCTGCGCGACACCTTTGATGTCGAGGCAGGTGCAGATGCGAAAACCGTGGAAGAACTGGCACTCGCTCGTGAGAAAGTTATGTCGTTCACTGATGGGAAAGGGATCCGGAAGGTCATCGTGGTCCCGGGCAAACTGGTCAATGTGGTTACGAGCTAGCGCGCTGGCGATTGTGGCGGTCTGGATCGGAGCGGGATGCTCCGCACCAAGCGATCGCCTAGTTATTCGCACAGCGAGGGACTACTCGGTTACCCTGCAGGAAGCCACAGAACTGGCACGGCAACCGCTCGCAAGCTTTGCTTCGAATGGCGCGGTCAGCCCGGACGAAGAGCGCAACCTGATCCAAGCTCAGGTCCGTTACGAAGCCCTCACGGAGTACCAGCCGACCCTCTTTACGCTCCACTTCGCCCTGGGCGCCGTGCGCCATGCCTTGGGAAATACAGCCGAAGCGGAGCAGGCCTTTCGTCAGGCCCTGACACTAATGCCGACTACGCCCACGCCGGATGCGACCAAGCTCATTGCCGATACGCATCACGGTCTGGCAGCCGTCCTCATCGACAGGGGCGCCTATAGCGAGGCGCGTGCCGAAGCCAAGATCGCTCTCGAATACACACCTGACGACGCGAACTACTTGGCCACTCTTGCCGCAGCGGAAATTCAACTGAAAGATTTAACGAACGCCCGGCTGCATCTGAAACGGGCGCTGGCGCTGGAACCTAACCATCGCAAAGCCAAGGTCCTGGAGAAGCTTCTGGTTCAAGATGCTCGCCGGTAAGCTGCTTCCCTACCCTTTCGCGGGCATTTAATCGTTTCTATCAATAGGGGTAGGACCGGGAATCTCCTTGGTATCGAATAGGAGAAGTGCAATGCAAAACCTCAAACCAGCCCTTTTGGCAATGGCCCTGGCAGCGGTTGCGAGTTCAGGTGCGGCAAACTTCGAACTGGGTAAGAACGGCGGAACATCCTTCATTGATCCTCCGATGAATGTCGACTTGGATGGCTCCGAAGAAACTAGCAACATCCGCCGACTGGGCTTCCGGAACGACTTCCACGAGATGTTTTCCAAGACAGAACTCGACACGTTGGTCAAACGCGTTCGTCGAGTGTCCCCGCTGGATAAAGGCTTTGACGAGATCGACTACGATGGGATCGGAGCATTCCTGAACGAGCGACCCAGATTTACGGGTCCGCCCATGGACATGTACCGCGTCGGCATCAAGACCCACTGGCCGTTGGACATGGACAACAGGCGTGACTTGATGGATGGCGGATCCAATAACGTCAATCTCGGCGACAAGGGCGGCGAAGGAGTCGTTCCAGAGCCGGGATCGATTGCGGCTCTGGCAATTGGGCTTGGAGCGCTCGTGGCTCGGCGTTTCAGGCCGACATCAACAGCGGACTGACATTATCCGCGTACCCGAAGACGTCCCCTGCGGCCCTAGTCGCGGGGGGCTTTGAGGTTCCTGAGGCACAACTCAAAATAGGTACGAAGAGTCGCTGCTCGTTCGCGGTCTGCGGTTTCTCGGCCGGTTTCGAGACTGCGGACCGACCCTTGGCCGCTAATCATCCGGTCCACGGTGCGGTCGTGCTCCTCAAACAACCCTGAATAGCGAGCCCACCTCACCCACGATAGGCACCGAATCGCTTCTGAAAGCTTGAGCTTCCTTGCCGTAACGCCGAAACGTAGTGCGTCAGCGCAGGTCCTCGACAAACGGTCGGCATCGAGCTGCGACCTGGCTTCCAGCTCAGCCTGGATGAGATGCTCGCAGGCGCCCAGAAAACCCGGCGTAAGGCCGCGTGTGGTGCTGACCTGGAAGAAGGCACCAACAGCTCGGCTGGATTCGCCGAACACACCCCGCACAACCCAATCGTGGAATCCGAGGGCCTCGATCATCGGTTTAACCTTTCCCATCTGCGCAAGGGCGAAAAGGTGGCACATGATTGAGTGCCGCGTCGCGGCGCCGACGTTCACGGGACTGGCAGTAAGGTAATCACCGGCAGCGGTCCTCGCAAAGCGCATCTCGGTTTCGAGGTTTTGGGCAGCTCGGTCGGCATGCTTGTCCGCGGCCGCCAAAGACCATCCAGGATGAAGCGCTTGAAGCCGGATGTGGTCCTCCTCGTTGACCATCACCGTCAGCGACCGCGCGCGATCGAGGAGAATCGTTCGAGAGCGGGCCTGATGGTCACCGTACGGTGAGATGAGCCGCGCAGCAACAAACAGCTCTTCTTCACTAGGGCTAAGCGACGACCAGGTTTGTAGTTCCCAGCCCAGATCTCGACAGGCCTTGATGATCAACGACTGCACCGAGGTGCGGTCCCGCTCGTCGAGGCGATGCGGAAAAGCGAAGCCCCAGAGGTTGCGGGCGACCCTCGCGCGGCTGGACATGACGACGGCCACGTTAGGCGCGTCCGCATTCAGCCAGAAGGGTTCGGACGCGGCCCGAAGGACCATCGTCCGCCAAGAAACATGAGCCAACTCCTAGATCTTGGCCTATCCGCCGAGGGGGAAGGGAGCGATCTTGGTGATTGTGGCGGCGCCCGAAGTGAATCTCAGCGATCCGACGAACCAACTGGGTTCCAAGTTAACACCGGTAAGGTTGAATTCCGCAACGTTGTCTGCTCTAACCTGGACTTGGATCGTGAACGCGTAGTCGATCGTCAGGCCATAGGTCACCGAACCCGACTCCGTGATGTTGGCAATAACGAACGGGTGCTGGCCGGTTTGGTTCTTGATGACACCCTTCAGCCGCCGACCCGATCCAGGCAGGAACGCCTCGAGGGCATCCGCAAGTCGGGTTGGTGTAGGAAACAGGCTCTGGAACAGACCGGATTCCCCGACGACATAACCGTCGATCGAATACGCATAGACCTTCGACGGAGGACAGGTCGTGGCCCCACTATTTCGGCTCTGGTTCAGGGCGTCTCGGATACGGACGCCCGTCAAATCGATCGTCGCGGTTTGTGCGCTCCCAATCGCCGCAATGAAAACTAACCCTGTGACAACAAAACCTCTTGACAACTTCGTCATGCCATGCTCCTCACGGAACATTATATGACAAGGTGCCCCCGACGACCTAAGGGGTTACTGTTTTTTCCACGTTTCGTCGACTTCGATTTGCAGGTCCTCGTCGTTACGCGTCGCAATGATCGTGGTTTTGTCGTCGGAGAGCTCCAAACCGTAAGTCCAGACCAGCCCACTGATAAATGTGAATTCCAGGGTTGTAGGGCCCACGAGCTTCCAGGTTCCCTCTTCGGTAAGACTTCCCTCTTCAAAGAGTTCGAAAGTCTTGTCGGCCTTGACAATGAACTGCATATCCTCGGTGCAGATCACCTCACCGTCGTTGACTTCGAAAGAACCCGGGCAGGAGGTCGACTTGCCGCCCGCAGCCATTTCGGTAACTTCCCAGGTCGCAACCATGTCGGAGTCGCTGATCGACCCGGTCGATCCGCCGGTTGTTGAGCCGGTCGTACCTCCAGTCGTTGTGCCTCCTGTGGTGCCGCCCGTCGTTGTTCCGCCAGTTGCAGTCCCACCGGTTGTCGTTCCACCTGTCGTCGTCCCTCCAGTCGTGGTTGTGCCGCCAGTAGTGGAAGTGCCCGTAGTGGAAGAGCCTCCTGTTGCCGTGCCGCCACCCGTGGTCGATGAGCCCGACGTCACGGCCGCCGACGATCCGCCACCGCCGCATCCGCTGATTCCGATAAACGTGGCAGCAGCGGCGAAGCAAGCGATAGCCGAAACAAGTCCAACATTGGTTCGAAGGTGAAGGATTTTCATGCGCAAGAGGTGAGTTAACCCAGTAGAAAAGACGGCTCACCCAAATTATCGGTTCATCGAAGGCGATTTCAAGTCAGGGCGGATACAATGGCGCTGAGGTCGGCAAGCAATGCATTCCGCACTGGAACCCCACCATCAAGACGCAAGAAATCCGGGAATTCCGTTCAATCGCGACTGGGTTGCCGAAGTTCGCATCAATCGGAGTGCTGTCGAGCGACGGGCAGCAACCATCCCCAAGCGCCGAACGGTCAAGAAGAGCCACCAGGCTGCATGGCTGCTCCGTGCGATTCGTTGCCTCGATCTCACAACCTTGGCCGGCGATGACACACCAGACCGAGTTGCCAGGCTGTGCGCCAAGGCCCTGATGCCGTTTCGCATGGAATTGGCGGAGGCTCTCGGTGTGGATGTCGCCAAGTATCGGCCCGCCGCCGTGTGCGTGTATCACGAGATGATCGAGCCGGCCAGACGGGCATTGGCGGGTTCGGACGTGAAGGTCGCAGCCGTGTCGACCGGCTTTCCTGCAGGACTGAGCCCACTGAAGCTACGAATCGCGGAAGTGGAAGCATCGGTCGAGGCCGGCGCCCAGGAGATCGACGTGGTGATCTCCCGCCGGCACGTCCTTCGCGGCGAATGGGAGGCCCTCTACGATGAGGTGCAACAATTTCGGGAGGCCTGCGGTCCGGCTCATCTGAAAGTTATCCTGGGAGTCGGTGACCTCGGCAACCTTCGCGAGGTTGGCCAGGCAAGCTTGGTGGCGATGATGGCCGGCGCCGATTTCATCAAGACGTCAACCGGCAAGGAGACCGTAAACGCCACGTTGCCCGTAGGGCTCGTCATGGCTCGAGCGATTCGGGACTATCACGATTCGACAGGGCGTAGCGTTGGCTTCAAGCCCGCCGGAGGGATCAGAACCGCCAAGCAGGCGACAGATTGGCTGATCCTGATGTTCGAGGAGCTTGGCGAGGCGTGGACCCGCCCAGAACTTTTCAGACTCGGCGCCAGTTCCCTCCTCAACGACGTCGAGCGGCAACTCGACCATTTCGCTTTCGACCGGTACGCTGCATCCTGGAAGCAGCCGTTGCCATGACACTTGCCGACCTCGAACGAGAACTTTCATACGGCGACGCCCCAGAGTCGCCGAAGCCGGTATTGGAGTGGCTGGATCGGCACGGCCGCGTCTTTGGGCATTGGATAGCGGGAACCTGGGTTCACGAAGGACCGATCTTCACTACGTCGGATCCCTCCACCAACCAAGAGCTCGCAAAGGTTCATGCGGCCGATGCCATGGTTGTCAACCAGGCTGTCGCCGCTGCGCAGGAGGCGCTAACCGGGTGGCAGGCTCTGTCTGGCTTCGATCGTGGCCGCTACCTCTATGCCATTGGCCGACTCGTTCAAAAACATTCCCGGTTACTCGCCGTACTTGAATCTCTGGACAATGGAAAGCCGATCCGAGAGTCGCGAGACTTAGATGTCCCGCTCGTCGCACGGCACTTCACCCATCATGCCGGTTGGGCCCAACTCCTGGAATCTGAGCATCCCGACTTCGAACCTGTTGGCGTTTGCGGACAGATCATCCCCTGGAACTTCCCACTCTTGATGCTGGCTTGGAAGATTGCACCGGCACTCGCCTGCGGCAATACCGTGGTACTCAAACCTGCCGAGCTGACTCCGCTCACGGCCGTGGCCTTTGCAGAGATCTGCGAGGAAGCCGGCCTGCCTCTTGGCGTGGTCAATATCGTGCAGGGAGGTGGTGAAACGGGCCGGCTCATCGTCGATCATGCGGGAATCCAGAAAGTGGCGTTTACGGGCAGCACCGAAGTCGGGCGGGAGATCAGGCGTAGAACGGCTGGATCAAAGAAGACGCTCTCGCTGGAGCTCGGAGGAAAGAGCCCGTACATTGTGTTTCCCGATGCCGATATCGACAGCGCCGTGGAGGGGCTCGTCGATGCGATTTGGTTCAATCAGGGGCAGGTCTGCTGCGCCGGTTCGCGATTACTAGTCCAAGAAGGCATTGCCGCAAGGTTCCACACAAAGCTGAAAGCCCGCATGCAGAAGCTTCGCGTCGGCTCGCCTCTAGACAAGGCGATCGATATAGGCGCGATCGTTTCCCCCGAGCAACGCTGCAGAATCGAGGAACTGATCGAAACCGGTGCACGCGAAGGTGGCGAAGTGTGGCGCTCGAGCGTCGATCTGCCCACCGGCGGCTGCTTCCTCGCGCCAACCCTGATCACCGGGGTCTCGCCGAGCAGCACGGTGGCCCAACAGGAGATTTTTGGGCCCGTCCTTGTCTCGATGACGTTTCGCACTCCAGATGAAGCCGTCGAACTGGCAAACAACACGGCCTACGGCTTGGCGGCCTCCGTCTGGTCGCAAGACATCGACACGGCCTTGGACATTTCGAAGCGGCTCCATGCGGGGACGGTTTGGATCAATTCGACCAATCTGTTTGATGCCGCGTCAGGTTTCGGAGGATATAAGGAGAGCGGATTCGGTCGCGAAGGCGGTCGCGAGGGGCTGTTTGCCTATCTCAAGCCGCGTCCAAGGACCTTGGAACCGGATACCGACTCGTCCGCCAGAAGGCCGGCGATCGATCGCACGCTCAAGCTGTTCGTTGGCGGAAAGCAGGTCCGGCCCGATTCCGGTTATTCGGAGGAGGTCGAGGGGTACGCGGTTCCGGTCGGAAATCGAAAGGACATCCGAAACGCGGTCGAATCTGCGAGCGCCGCAGCTAAGCCTTGGGCGGCAAAGTCCGGGCACGAACGCAGCCAGATCCTTCAGTTCCTGGGGGAGAACCTGATTCAGCGTCGCGATTCATTCGCAGCCGCTCCCACAGAAGTTGACCGGGCCGCGGAGGAGGCCTTCTTTTGGGCGGCATGGGCCGACAAGTACGATGGCCTGGTTCATTCCACCCCCGGCAAATTCGTGACGCTCGCAATGAACGAGCCATACGGGGTGACCGCAATCGTCGCCGATGGGGGCGGTTCGCTCGTCGGTCTGATTCGAACCACGTGCGCGGCCCTGGCGATGGGCAACACCGTGGTGATGGTCCCCTCCCGGGACCGCCCTCTTCCGGCATTCGATCTGGTCCAAGTAATGGAAATCAGTGACATTCCATCGGGGTGTTGGAATCTCGTTTCCGGGCCCACCGCCGAGCTGGCCGAGCAACTGGCGCAACACGAAGGCGTGGACGCGATGTGGTGCTTTGAATCCAGTGTTGCCGAGGTTGTTGAAAACCAAAGTGCGGGCAACTTGAAGCCTACATGGGTTGCCGACCACGTCGGCTGGCCGGCGTCTGTTTTTCTCCGCCAGGCTACGCGCGTCAAGAATATCTGGGTTCCCTACGGTGCTTGAACCTGGCGACCGACAATTCTAGTTGGAATGCCGACGCGCAGCTCACTTGAGCGGTTTGCCGCTGACCAGCTAAAGGCTTGCCCCGTGTGTCACACGGTGCAGTCTCGGTTAAGTCGTGCATGCTTCGTCTGTGACTGGGGCGGGCAGTTCATTACCGACCCTGGCATTATCGAACAGGGCTTGTCGGAAATGCTCGCAAGTTGTCCTGAGCTCCACGACGTCGTCATCCTCGAAACGCGTCGACCTCAGTGGTGGCACCGTCTGATCGGCGCGTTGCGGGGCCTCTTTGGCCGACTCGATCTTAGAGCCTGACGCCTTCCCTTCCGTGCTACGCTGGAACTGCCATGCAGTTTTCGATTCGACCTGCCAGCCAGGCCGACAGCCCCGGCGTTGTGAGCGTTATCCAAGCCGTGTACGAGGAATATGGTTTCAGTTGGGAGGCGGAAGGCTACAACGCCGATCTCTACGACATCGAGGGTCACTATCTGGCAAAGGGTCACCGATTCTGGGTGGCCGAGGATTCGGAGGGGGTGGTGCAAGGAACCACCGCCCTCAAGACGTTTCCGACCATTCCAGGCGGGGATGGGCCCCAGAATCACCACGGAAAGGTCCGGATTGCGGGAGCGGATTGCAGCTTGGAAAGACTCTACGTCCATCCAGCCGCCAGGCGGGTCGGCATGGGTATCGCACTCTTCGAACTCGTCGTCGAAGCTGCTCGCTCGGATGGTTGCTCCAGAATGGAGATTTGGTCGGACAAGAAGCTCACGAAAGCGCACGCTCTTTATGAGAAATACGGCGCCGTACGTGTCGCTGAGCGCATTTGCGATGACCCTGACGAGAGTCCGGAATGGGGGATGCGGCTCGACTTGGTAAAGTGATATCGATGCGAACCGCCCGTTCAACTGCCGATGCTCCGGCCGCTATCGGCCCCTACAGCCAAGCGATCCTCTCTGAGGGCCAGATGTACTTCATGAGCGGGCAAATCGCGTTGCGACCGGATGGCTCATTGGTCGATGGCGACGTTCGCGCCCAGACGGAACAGGTTATGTCCAACATGCGCGCCGTCCTGGCGGCTCAAGGCCTGACATTCGACCATGTCGTCAAGACGACGATCTTTCTGTCCTCGATGGACCACTTCGCGATCGTGAACGAGGTTTACGGCGCTGTCTTCGCCGGTGAGCCTCCGGCGAGATCCACGGTTGCCGTTGCCGGCCTGCCAAGAGGTGTGGATGTGGAGATCGAGGCGGTAGCAATGGCTTGAAACGGGTCGTCTCCGTCAGTCTGGGAACTAGCAAGCGAAACAAGATCTCTGAGGTCGAAATCCTCGGCGAGCCTTTTCGCATCGAGAGGATCGGCACTGATGGCGACATGGACCGGTTTGCAGCCATGTTTGCCGAACTCGACGGTAAGGTCGACGCGCTCGGTGTCGGAGGGGCCGACATCTATGTGGTCATCGGTGAGCGTCGGTACGCTTTCCGTCAGATCCTCAAGCTCATCGCCGGAGCCAAAACCACTCCGGTAGTGGATGGCAGCGGGCTGAAGCACACGCTGGAACGGCGGACGATCTACACGCTGCAGGAAACTGGCGTCATCGATTGGAAGCAGGAGCGAGCCTTGCTTGTTTCCGCAGTTGACCGCTACGGAATGGCGCAGGCTCTGGATGAGCTCTGTCCCAATGTCGTATTCGGTGATTTGCTCTTTGGCATCGGACTACCGTTTAGAATCCGCAGCTACAAGGGCGTGCGAGCAATCGGTGCAATCGCACTGCCGGTCGTAACCCGGTTACCGTTCAAGTGGTTTTATCCAACCGGTGAAAAGCAGGAAAAGCGCTCACCGAAGTTTTCGTGGGCTTTCGAAGAAGCCACCGTTATTTGCGGCGACTGGCATTACATTCGCCGCTACGCCCCGGAGCGTCTTCCCGACAAGACGATCATTACCCAAACGCTTCGAACGGCTGACCTCGAATGGCTGCGGTCCACCGGTGCGAAGCGGGCCATTACCACCACACCCGTTTTCGGTGGCGAAACCTTTGCCACCAATGTGATGGAGGGTGTACTGGTGGCGCTTTCTGGCAAGCGACCTGCCGAGATAACTCCGGAAGACTATACGGCATGGCTTGACAAGCTTGACTGGCGGCCAAACGTGATCCCTCTGTGCCGCGAAGAGGCGCTGGTTAGCGTCTAGTAAAATCGGAAACCTCCACGTGACGCCCTTCGCATTTGTTATCCATCCGTTTGAGCCAAAAGACGCGGCTAAAAAGTATCCGCTGCTCCGATATTTTCCGGATACGGTCATCGAACACTTTCTGCGATACAAGAAGCCGATGCTCGTGAGTGAAATCAAGGGAATCGTATCCAGCACGGGAGCCACGACCGAGGGCTGGTTCATCGGGTGTCCCTTAACCCCCGAGCAGATGACCCGCAAGGTTCCTACCGAAGAGGTCTACGACAAGATCGTGCAGTGCACGGAACTCGCCCATAGTCTGGGTGCGAAGCTGATAGGCCTCGGCGCCTTCACGAGCGTGGTTGGAGACGGAGGAATTACGGTCGCGAAGCGTTCGCCTATCCCGGTAACGACCGGAAACAGCTATACGGTCGCCACCGCCATCGAAGGGACGCTCCATGCCTGTGACCTGCTTGAGGTTGATCGACCGAGATCGACGCTGGCCGTCGTCGGCGCTACGGGATCTATTGGCAAGACGTGTGCGACTATTCTTGCCCCCCAATTTGAACATACGCTAGTTGTTGGTCGGGATCTCGCCCGGACCGAACAACTGGCGGCGACTCTCCCCCATGGCGAAGCGACAACGTCCCTCGACCGGCTCCGAGAGGCCGACGTCATTATCACGGTAACTTCGGCCGAGACCGCCGTTATTGAGCCAGAACACCTTCGGCAGGGGGCCATCATCTGTGATGTGGCCCGGCCGCGCGACGTTTCGGTCAGGGTGGCCAAGACTCGCAAAGACATCCTCATTATCGAGGGTGGAGTTGTTAAGGTGCCCGGCAATCCCGAGTTCGGAATTGACTTCGGCTTTCCTCGTGGTACCGCCTACGCCTGCATGAGCGAGACAATGATGCTCGCCTTGGAAGATCGAGCCGAGTGCTTCACCCTTGGCAAAGATGTAAGCGTCGAGCAGGTGGAGGAAACGCAGCGGCTGGCCGCAAAGCACGGGTTCGAACTTGCAGGCTTTCGGTCATTTGAACGCGAAGTCGGCGCAGATCAGATCGAATTCGTTCGTCAGGTTCGCCGTGACCGGCTTTCCGCCTACCCGGCATAAGTACAAAGGGCCCGTCCCACAAGTTGAGGGACGGGCCAGATTGTCGAAGACTTTAGGCTGCGTTCAGCGCAAGCTGGAGGTCCTTCTTCAGCAACGCGCGAGCGCGGAAGAGCCAACTCTTGATGGTTCCTTCGGGCTTGTTGAGCGCGACCGCGATTTCGCCCACTTCCATGTTTCGGAAGTGCCTCATCACCATAATCTCGCGGTATCGCATCGGCAATCGTGAGAATGCCTGTCGGATGACATCACGTCGCACGCGCTCCTCAGCCTCGGCGTGAACTGTCTGTCCGCCATCGGAAAGGGTGTTCTCGTGCCAATCGAGGTTCTCGCCGACCGACTTCCTGCGACGAATCTCGTCGACACAGCAGTTGGAGCAGATTCGCATCAACCACGGCCTTACCGGACGTCCAGCCTCGAAAAACCGGATCGCGCGGAAG
Source organism: Fimbriimonadaceae bacterium (assembly GCA_019187105.1). Lineage (NCBI taxonomy): Bacteria > Bacillati > Armatimonadota > Fimbriimonadia > Fimbriimonadales > Fimbriimonadaceae > Fimbriimonadaceae bacterium. The sequence goes on from JABAQM010000001.1 coordinate 89,039, forward strand.
CCCTTTACCATCGCATCTTGAACGGCGTCGTTGGCGTCGTCGACATTCCGCAGAAGTCGCATTGCCAACCTCATCATCAGGGGTCGATGTTCGTCGACCAATAACTCGAAGGCAACCTCTTCACCATCTTGCGCCCTCAGAACAAGATGGGTTTCCCAATCGGGCAACCTTTGGTTTTTCATCTCTCTCAGCTCCTATGAGCCTAGTTAAATTGTAGGGCCGTAGTCCTAGGACTCTGGGACCTTTGGCCCATCGAGGGAACATGGTCACGATTCAAAAAAGTCGACGTTTCAAGCATTAAGACCGTAAAGTCCGGCAACAACTTGCCAAACATCTCCAAGCAGGTATCCGTATGGCACTTCGGGCATCTTGGTGTGGCACGCTTCTTATCCTCCCTCTTCTCGCAATCGCGTGGTCGGGAAACCATGACCCTGGAGCGAGTACGCCCGTCACGCCAGTTCAGGCTTACTCAGCGACCGATGAGCAGGCCTTGCTCGCGTATCAGGAGCCTTTGAGAGCGGTTCGGAGATTGGCGCTGTGCAAACCGACTACCGGATACGAAGGATCTTCGATCCAATACACATCGGAAACCTATCGCGTCGCCAGCCAGTGGGTGACGGGACACCGAAATGGGCAACTCAAAGAGATTCCCCCTAATGACTACACCGACGCGTCAAACGTTGGCGTAAAGGACCACGTGCTCAATGCCAAGAGACTGATGGGTGATGCGCTGGTGAGGCTCGCCATCGATTGGACGAGGCGGGGAAATGCGGACACCGCGGCCGAGGCGGCTATGCTCGCAATTGAGGTGGGACAAGTCAACAAATATGCCGACTTCCCCAGCATGATGTCGACCTTTGGCTCCCAGTATCGAGCAGCAAAGCAGCTTAGCGAGATCGCCACCAAGCTCTCGCCGGCTTACAAAGCGAAACTCAGGAAGCGCCTGAACGCCCTGCAGTTCAAACCCGTAAGCGACTTGCTGGAGCGGAGCGAAATTCTCTATGCCCAGTTTTCGGCGGACCTGCCGACCCGGATCTCCCGTAACGATATCTCGCTGATCAATACGGCGAAGTCCATCGTGGACGGCGGCCGGCCAAGCTATAGCCGCATTGAGAAGATCCGAGATTTGGTTAGAGACTGCAATGGCGACGTGCCAATCCTGATTTGCGCTGCAAGAATCGGGTGGGAACGAGAGACGATGATGAAGGACGTCATCGCCGAAATTCAGAGCAGGCTCGTCAAATAGCTGCTGTGGCCTCCCGGTCCGTCTCTCCGATCGTTTTGATGCTCGCCTGAGCCGCCATTCGCTTGGCTATTTGGCGAAACGCCCGGGCTTGAGGAGATTCGGGCTGGGCAAGCAACGCAGGGACTCCCTGGTCACCGCTCCGGCTGATCGTAGGATCGAGTGGTATCGAACCCAGGAAGGGAGTGCTCAATTGGGTAGCAAGCTCTTCGCCAGTCGTTCCGGCAAAGATCCTTGACTCGGTTCCGCAACCCGGGCAGTGGTAGACCGCCATGTTCTCGATCACCCCAAGAATTGAGGTGTTCAGGCGCCGGAACAACCCAACCGACTTGCCTGCGATGTTAGCAGCGACTTGGTGGGGGGTCGTAACGATAACGACACCGGTCAGGGGAACCAGTTGAGCGAGGGACATCGGAGCGTCGCCTGTTCCCGGGGGGAGGTCGACCAGAAGATAATCAAGCTCGCCCCAGAGGACATCGGCCAAAAGCTGTTTGACCGTCCCAGCGACCATCGGACCGCGCCAAAGAACCGCCTGACCCTCTTCGAGCAAGAAGCCCAAGGACATCAGCTTCAGACCGTACCGCTCGATGGGTACCAGTTTGCTGTTGTCCGTGAACGGGCGCTCCTGGCTACAACCCATCATGAGGGGAATCGAAGGACCGTAGACGTCCGCATCCATGAGTCCCACTCGGGCTCCCTCTTCTGCTAGCGCAGCTGCGAGATTGACGCTTACCGTGCTCTTTCCCACACCGCCCTTTCCGCTCGCAATGGCAATGACCTGCTTGACACCTGGCAGCAAGGCTTCCTGGTTTTCCCGTCCCTTTCGTACTTGTGCCGTCATCGTGACCTCGACTTCGGAAACGCCGGGCAGGTCGAGAACGACCAGCCGACACTCCTCTTGAAGTCGCTCCTTCACCGGACAGGCAGGCGTCGTGAGCTCGACGTCGAAGGCAACGTTCGCACCCTCGATCCGCAGGTTCTTGACAAATCCGAGGGTTACAATATCGCGACCAAGATCTGGATCCTGAACCTGACGCAAGGCGCCGAGGACATCGGATTCGGTAGGGGGCATGCCCTTACTAAGGTACCCGAGGGCCCTTAAATCGGATCCACGATCCCGAGCGGCTTCATCGTCTTCCACTTGCCCCTGGTGAAGTCCGGCACGTCGATTGACTGAGAGCGATTCTTGACTGACCACTCGCTCAAGGGCCCGATGACGGACCAAGTCGCGCCGTCGTATACGTCTTGATCGAGCGGTTCCCCATTGCGGAGGCAATAGACGATTCGCCAGAGCATCAGGAAGTCCATTCCGCCGTGCCCGCCGTTCTTCTCGGCCAACGCGCCCATTTTCTTCCATAGCGGGTGCTCATATTTGTCGAAGATCGCCTTGAGATCTCCCGCCTCGGTCCATTCATGAGTGGATTTCGTTTCCCCCTCGATGACGCAGCGGTCGGGAAAGCCTCCCCAAACGCCCTTCGTGCCCTGCACCAGATTGAGGCGGTTGTAAGGACGCGGGAGCTGCTCATCCCACTGAACCATGATCGTGTTGCCCTTGACCGTTTTTGCTATCGACGTGTTGATGTCTCCGCAAACGAATTTCAGGCCACGACGGGAATGACCCTCTGGGAACTTGGCCCTTGCGTAAAGCTCTCGTACTCGAGCGGGAGAACTTACCGAGGACACGTAATCCAGGCGGTCGCCCCGGTTGATGTTCATGTAGTGAGCAACGGGACCGAGGCCGTGAGTCGGATAGAGGTTGCCGTTCCGCTTGGTGTATTCGAGGGTGCGCCACGAACCGGTGCCGTGTTCGATTTCGTGCATTTGGCCACGCAGGTCATGGATGTAGGCGGCCTCGCCATGCAGCAGCTCGCCAAACACGCCAAGCCGGCACATGTTCAGCACGAGGAGCTCTTCCCTGCCGTAGTTCACGTTCTCCATCATCATGCAGTGCTTCTGCGTGAGCTCGGCCGTGTTAACGAGATCCCAACATTCGTCCACCGTAGTGGCGGCGGGAACCTCGATGAACGCATGCTTTCCTGCCTTCATGGCATGGACGGCTTGACGCGCATGCCAATTCCAAGGAGTCGCGATTATCACGATATCGATGTCGTCGCGGTCCAGCATCTTGCGATAGTCGTAGTCACCGTTCGTAAACAAGGCTGGAGCGGGGCGCCCAGAGTCGGCCACACGCTTGGCACTCGCGTTTGCGCTCGGAAGGTGCGGGTCCGCGATTGCCTTGACCTCAACACCCTCGATCGACATCATTTGCGCAACATGGCCGGAGCCGCGCGCACCCACGCCGATGAACCCAACTCGGACACGGTCCAGCTTTGGCGCGATCAAGCCGGCAGCCGACCGCGCGCCCTTCGGAGCGGACTGGTTTAGGCGCGGCTTGCCGTCTTGCCCAAGGGCACCGGCAGCGATTGCGGCGGTGGCGGCGGTTGCGCCCGCCAAGAATTCACGGCGATTCAATTTGCGCGACATCACCGTAAGGATAGTCGATAGGACTGAAGCTACAGGAAACGGCTGGCAGCCTCCAGTACATCCTGGGGCGAAATAAGGCCCATGTCCGCAGCTCGTAGAACCGTAACCTGCTCGCCATAGGGTCGATAAACCGCCGGATCGGTCCGAGAAAAAAGGGACACGACCGGCGTTCCGGTGGCAGCCGCCATGTGGCCGGTACCGGTGTCGGCAGAAAGGTGCAAGGTGCTTGCCGCGACCGCCCCCAGCGTTTCGGTGATGCTCGTCCTCCCAACCCAATCTTCTGCGTTCGGAAGATCCAATGTCGGGTCGCCAGGACCGCCGAGCGAAACGACCCGAAATCCATCGGCGGCAAGAACCTCAGCGACATGTCTCCACGCTTCGATCGGGTAGCTCTTCCAGGGCCTTCCCGCACTGGTCGAGAGGGTAATCAGCCGAGTGACATCCCCAAAATTGCCGGGCAGGCGGCCCTGGGGCAGGTCCGGATGGCTCGGCAGATTGAAGGAACCGAAAGACTGGATCGCAGCTTGGTTGACGTCCACAACATGGGGGCTCGCTCCGATGCCATCGAAGATGGGATTTAGACGCCTGGCCCAAGGATCCGTCGCCCTCACGCCGAGCCGGCGTTTTGCTCCCGACAGTTTGAGACAGAGGGCTGTCTTGGAATGACCTTGAAAGTCCATCCCCCAATCGAATCCATAGCGGCGCAGTCCCGCATAGAAGCGAATCTGCTCCGACCATGTCGCTGGGTTCCATCGCCGACCCTTCCAGCGACCGCGATCGTAAAGATAGGCTTCTGACACGGAACGCCCCACATCGAGCAAAGGCGCGCACCGAGTTTCGACGGCCCAAACGATCTCGGCGCCCGGCATTGCGCGGTGGATGGCTGTCGCCGCCCAAGCGGTCATGATGCAGTCGCCAAATGCAGAAAACCGGACCAGCAGGACCCGTTCCGACGTCAAATGAGGCCCCGACGGATCGCGCTCTTCCAGCGATTGTGGAACCAGAGCCACTGCTCCGGATGCCTTCTGATGATGGCCTCAATGGCCCGATTAATCGCCCTCATCATCGGTTCGCCCGTTACCGTCCCTTGCTCGTCAGGTACTAACGGCGCCTCGACAATGATGTGGTATTGGCCTGGCGCCTTCCAAATGCACCAGCAGGGCACTACCGGCGACTCCGTCCGTTCGGCGATCACGCCCGGTCCGAGAACCGTTCCGCAAGGCTTCCCAAAAAACGGTATGAAGACTTCGTCGCTGTTCTGATCCGGCAAGATGCCGACGAGCTGGTTCTTGCGAAGCCGGTCGATGATGGGCCTTGCCGCATTGCCTCTCGGAATCACTTTCGTGCCGGTGGATTCGCGTAGCGTGTTGACGATCTCCGTTGTTCGACCTTGGTCCGCATCGCGAGCGACAACCGATAGCTCGTACCCCCGCGCCGTTAGAAAGGCTGCCAGTCGCTCCCAGTTGCCAAAATGACCGGTGATCAAGATGACTCCTTTGCCCTTGGCGAGGGCTTGGTCGAGGTGCTCCAGCCCCTCAAATGTCGTGGTGCTGGCGACATGGTCCCGATCGGAGTTGCGACCAGACAGGAAGTCGGCGAAGACCCGGCCGAAGTGGACGAAAACTCGTTTGGCGAGGGCGGTTCGCTCGGCATCCGTCATCTCCGGCATGGCGAGCGCGAGGTTGTGGATGGCGCGCATTCTGTGCTTCTTGCTCACGCGAAACAGCGTCGCACCGAGCCGTTCTCCCGCCTTCTCCGCCCGGATGGGATCCCTCCGTCCGAAAAATCGCCGGGCCCGGGCGAGTGCGCGCGACCCCAGCCGGTTTTCAAGTTGCTTGCGCCGCGATTTCATCGATTTTGCTGAGGAGGAACTGCTCCAGTGACGGATCTGAAAGAGTGGCCTGTTGTCGAACGACGACAATTTGCCAAGGGTCCAGATCGTCTCGCTCCCGAAGCTTGACCCAATCCTTGGCCGTAACGAGGATCGGCAGCGATGGATCGAAGCCATCGAAAAGGTTACCAACCCGAAGTGGATCGTGGTCTCGAAGCGCGAGACGGCGTACGATCGAGCCGGGCCGAATAACCTCCTCGACGGTCTGAATAAACCGTTCAGGATTCGCAATCGAGGTGAGGACTTGGACTTGACTTCCAACCGACTCGATGCTGGGATCCAGCGTGGTGTGAAGCGTCAGGACATCTTTGACATCTTCAACCCGATAGTCGGCACGCGACAGCCCAGTTCGCGGCTCACGATACGGTCCAATCGGAAAGCAGAATGGGTTCCTTCGGCGCCTCGGTTCGATGACGATCGAAACCTGCTTCGTTAGCGGAAGGTGCTGGAACCCATCGTCCATAACCAAGACCGAACCCGGAAACTGCTCGTGAACCAGCTGAGCCGCGAGGACCCGGTTGCGGCCAACAACCAGAGGGACGTCCGGCAAGGCATCGCGAATCAGAGCGGGCTCGTCACCCCAAACGTCGGCCCGCAATCGTCCGTCTGGAGCGATCGTGGCATCTGCGGCATGCCGACTTCCATACCCGGATGCACCAATGACAACCTCAAGGTTGCGCTCAGCCAGCCAGCCCGCAATGGCGATGGTCAGGGGCGTCTTACCCATCCCGCCGACCTGAAGGTTCCCGACGCATAAGATGGGCTGGTGTGGGGACGATGCTCTTTTGATGCCGGTTCGATAAAGGCCCTCATAGGCCCACCAACCGACCGCATACAAACCGGCCAAGGGTGACAAGAGGACGTGCAAAGCGGTCGTGCGGTCCCAGAATCCCATTGCCTGGATAAGGTCACCGGACCGCGAACAGCGCCGGCGTACCCCCCGTATGCCAGAAAACGACAGGACCTTCGATCTCTCGATTGCGTGCCATTTTGAGCAGACCATCAAACGCCTTGCCTGAATAAACTGGATCCAGGAAGATGCCCTCGGTGCGCGCCAGGTACTCGATCGCTGCCTGTCCGCCGTCGCTCGGCACACCATAACCCGGCCCGACGAAATCCTGTCGCAGCTCAAAGTCCGCTGCTTCCATCGGCTTTCCCATACCGAACGCTTCGCACATCTGACGGGACAGGCGTGCGTAATCCTCGGTGATTTCAGGCTCTGGGTCGCAACCGATCCCGACCAGGCGCACGTTGCTTTCCCGAAGCCCCAACGCCAATCCGACTTGGGTGCTGCCGCTGGAAGAGGCGGTGACGACGGTTCGCACATCCGGCTTTTGAACGAGAACCTCCTCGGCCGCACGATAGAAGCCCATTGCTCCCAGCGGCGAGCTTCCCCCTACCGGAATGACATACGGGCGTGCTCCCTTGTCACGGAATTCTTCCTCTATCGCGCGGACCTTGTCGAACAGGACGTCCCATTTATCATCACCGAAGACACGCAGTTCCACGCCAAGCCAGCCGTCCAACAGCACGTTTCCGGATTGCAGGTTCTCCGCTGACGGTTTCGGAGGCTGAGCGTGTTCGAAGGGGAGCTCCATGACGGCCGCGACGCAACGCACGCCCATCATGCTGCAGGCTGCTCCAAGTTGGCGAATGAAGTTGGATTGCATCGAGCCGCAGGTTATGACGACGTCCGCTTTTGACGTGCCGACGTCGGCCATTAGAAACTCGAGCTTGCGCGCCTTATTGCCGCCAAGCGCTAGACCGGTTAGGTCGTCGCGCTTTATCCAAGTGTCCAATCCTAGTTGCTCGGAAACCCGTGGAAGGCGGTGCAACGGCGTCGGCAGCAACGCGAGCTCGATGCGGTCGGGAACGAACACCGTACCAGTATGGCAAAGCCGTGAATAGAGTCGGGAAAACCTTATGGCCAGCGGCCTTTTGACCCCTTCCGCAGTCTTCAGAATAGAGTCTCTATGCGCGCGGTCGCCGCCATTGACGATTACGTCCCTCCGCACAACGACGAAGCCGAAATGTCGGCGATCGGGTCCATGATCCTGAGCGAACGTGCGGCCGAGGAAGTCTTTTCGATGCTGGCTGAGGAGGACTTCTACCGACCCAGCCATCGTGAGATCTATCGGGCAATGCGGCAACTGCGCCTCAATCGCTCAACCATCGACCTCGTCACATTGAAGAACGAGCTGCTCCAGCGCGACGTGCTGCAACAAGTAGGCGGCGTCGAGATGCTGATTCAGATAGCTGAAAGCGCCCCTTCTGCGGCCAACGCGACCTATTACGCTCAGATCGTTCTTGACCTTTCGACGATGCGCCAGCTCGCGGAAGCGGGCCATGAGATCGCAAAGATTGCCCACGATGCCGAGTTGGACGCTGACGAGAAGGTGGACCAGGCCGAGCAAGAAGTCTTCAAAGTGGGCCGGCAGCGGATCGGAAAGTACTTCGTGCCAGTTCGCGTGCTGGCCGGAGAGTTCTTCGACGACGTTGACCGCCTGATGGACACCGGAGAACCGGTCCTTGGCGTGGCCAGCGGCTTCTATGATCTGGATGGCATGACGACCGGCTTCTACGGGGGTGAGCTCTATATCTTGGCCGCGCGTCCGGCAATGGGAAAGACGTCCCTCGTTCTTAGTTTTGGCCTCAACGCCGCCATGAAAACGAAGCAGAACGTTGCCATTTTCAGCCTCGAAATGAGTGGCAAACAACTCGTCAGGCGAATGGTCAGCATGTTGAGCGGCGTTGGCATGGGCGCCCTGAAGCGTCCAAGGCTCCTAAGCGAGGAGTACGACAAGTTGGCTGACGCGACGGAGGCGCTCTATGGCGCCCCGATCCATGTGGACGATAGCTCAGACGTCAGTGTCCTCGAAATGCGGGGTAAGTGTCGCCGCTTGAAGGCGGACGGCGGACTGGCAATGGTGATCGTGGACTACCTTCAGCTGATGCGCGGGTCACGACGGACCGAGAATCGCGTGCAAGAAGTGAGCGAAATTGCTCGAGGCTTGAAGGCGCTGAGCAAGGAACTCGATGTGCCGGTGGTCGCCCTCAGCCAGCTCAGTCGCCAGGTCGAGAACCGGGACGATAAGCGCCCGCAGCTCAGCGACATCAGGGAATCGGGCAGCATCGAAGCCGAAGCCGACATGGTGATGTTTATCTACCGCGACGCCTACTACAAGGCCAAGGAGATCCAATCCGATGTGCCTTATGATCCCAGTAGGACCGAAGAATCCGAAATCATTATCGCCAAGCACCGGAATGGTCCAACCGGAAAAGTCATTCTGGGCTTCCAACCCGGGTACGCCAGGTTCGTCAACTACACCAAGGAAGATCGCGCGGCAATTGCCGGAGCCTAGTGCCCAGAGCTGGCTGCTTCCGCTGTCCCAGTCGCAGCGGGAGGGCTTGGGTCAGGTCCGGCGCACGACGACTGGTTGATGCCATAGGCAAGGGTGCTTCCGACCAATACCAGGGGTAGGAACCAGCCCAGCCAGCCCATGCCCTCGGGTGCACGCGGCGCCTCAATCGGCATCGGTGACGCCGGCGTCGGCCGGGGCACTTCTTCGACCACCTCATGCGGCTTCTTGCCCCGCTCTTCGGCCGTGAGCGCTACCCATCCATCGGCGGAATCTAGATTGGGAACCTCCTCTTTCAGAATTCCCACGACCTTCGAGACCAGAGCTCCGATAAAGACTTCGGCCTGCGTGGAGGAGTAGCTGGTCCCCTCCGCAACCAGGCCCGCAATGTTCTCGAGGTCGCCACCGAAGATCTTGCCGCTGCTCGCATCCATGACCTCCCGGGCTCCTTCCGGAGTCGTAGCCCTATCCAGGAGTCGGGGCAGAACCTCAGGGAGGGCCTTGTCCAAAAGGAACTCCCCGTCGGCTGGATCCACTCCCGCCAGTTCCGCTACTTCGCTCAGCGTGTTGCCGCTTAGCCGGTCATTCAGCGTATCGAGAATGTTCATCTAGATTCCACAGTATGGTACTTGCCAACGACGCTTAGATCTTGGTGCCAAGTCCTTGAGCCATCTGGATTTCCTTCGCGTGATTCACGGTGAAGGCAATACGGTGCGTGACCGATTCGATGATGCCCTCGGCGCCGGGATGGCCATTGCCGGACGATTTGACGCCACCAAACGGTAGATGGACCTCGGCGCCGATCGACGGGAGGTTCACATAACCCAAGCCGAACTCGGCGTGGTCGCGGACCCACCGCCACTTGCGATAGTCCTCGGTAATACAGGCCATCGCTAGGCCGTAGTCAGTGTCGTTGTAGACCTCCACGGCTTCCTCCATTCCATTCACGCCAATGATGGCGACGTGCGGACTGAAGGCCTCTTCGCGAAGGCAGAACGTGTCTTTCTTGTAGTCGGCAAACCGGTAAACAAACGGCGAGACGAAGTTGCCACAGGCGTGTGGACCCTCGGTGAGCTCCTTGCCCTCGACGAGCACTTCCCCACCCTCTTCGATCGCCTTGGCGTTGTGGTGATGCCACTTCTTCACGCCTTCCTGATTGATCAGCGGGCCCATAAAGACGTCGTCCTGGAGGCCATCGCCAACCTTGATTCGCTTGACCATCTCGACGAAACGCCGCGTGAATTCAGGCTCGATCTTCTTGTCCACGATAAGGCGGCCGGACGACACGCAACGCTGGCCGGTCGTCTTGAAACCGCTGAGCACGGCTGCGGGAACGGCGATCTCAAGATCGGCATCCTCCAGGATGATCACGGCGTTCTTGCCGCCCATCTCGGTGGCCGCGAACTTGAAGAGGTCGCCTGCAGCGACCTGCTGAATGTACTTGCCGACCGCTCGGGAGCCGGTGAAGAGAATCGTCGACACTTCCTTATGCTTGACAAGGGGGTCGCCAGCCTGCTCGCCGACGCCGTGAATGACGTTAACGACGCCCGGAGGGAAACCCGCTTCATGGAAGAGTTCAGCCAGGCGGTGGCCACAGATGGGCGTCTCTTCGCTTGGCTTCAGAATCACCGTGTTTCCCGAAACCAGTGCCGGCAGGGTGCACCAGAGTGGGATCGCAACCGGGAAGTTCCAGGGCGTGATGCAGGCCACAACCCCTTTGGGCTTGCGCAAGATAAAGGCATCCTTGGCCGGAATCTCGCTGGAAACAGTGAAGCCGTTTGGCATTCGCCCCAGGCCGGCCACGTACTGAGCCATGTGGATCGCCTCGATAACGTCGGCGCGGCCCTCATTGAGTGGCTTTCCGCATTCGCGGGTTGCAAGCTTGGTCAGGTCCTCGAGGTCCCGTTTGAGGAGCTGGGCAAAATTGTCAATCAGCTCCGCCCGCCGAACCCAGCTGTTCTCCCGCCAGGTTTCAAACGCTCTCTTGGCAGCCGCAACCGCTGCATCGACTTCGGAAGCCGTACTCAAAGGCGCCGTCCCCACGACGTCGGTCGAGTTGGCTGGGTTCAAGCTTTCGAACGTTTGGCTGGTCTGATGCCATGCGCCGTCAATGAGGTTCTTGGCGGTAATTGAGGTCATTGTAGTACCCATCAGTTTACCTTTCGGGAACCTGCACCACCCCTTCACCGACTACAATAAGGACCCATGCAGCCTTCCCTCGAACAGATCGCCGCGCTCTTCGATCTTGGGGTCGCCCAGAAGGACTTTTCCGACAGTCCGTTGCGGCAGCGCGAGGGCGCCGACTCGGAAGAAAGCCAGGAACTGGGGCGCCTCTGTCTGAATGAGGGCGACTACGAAGGAGCGATCGCCCATTACCGCCGGGCCATCGACCAAGGTCCAGATAGCGACGGTGCGGCCCATATCGGTCTGGCAGCCGCGCTGGAGCTCTCTGAGGATGCCGAAGCTGCGCTGCAAGCCTATCGCGAAGCGGCTCGACTGGATAACTCAGCAGATGCCCAAATTGGAATGGCGGAAATCCTCCGACGTGAAGGAGACAGCGAAGCCGGGCTGGAGCATCTCTATGAAGCCGTTGAACTCGAACCTGACAATGCGTTTGCGCTCCACAAACTCTCCGAAGCGTTGATGGCCAAGGGGAAGGGCGAAGAAGCGGTTCAGATCGGCCTTGCCGCAGTTGCGAAGGCGCCGGAGACGGCCTTTTATCACCTCAGCGCTGCCGAGCTCATGTTCCGACGCAAAATGTTTGGCGAGGCGCTCGGCTCCTACCGAGCCGCGCTCGAGCTTTCCCCTGGCGACGATTACATCTACCTGCGTACGGCGATTGCGCTTTGGGCGAATGGCCACCGTTCAGAAGCCATGCAGTCGCTCAAGTTCGCGTGTGACCTGGATCCGGAGAACTCCATGTATGCCGAGCTTATGGCCGTGTTTGCCGACCGGCTGCTCCTTTCCGATGTCGCATCCGAATATCGACAGCGGGCCGGTGAATTGGACCGCTACGACGAGGATGCGTTGCGGAGAGTACTCGTCGAGCTTCCTGCCGATAAGCCGGTGCTTTAGGCGGCGACCTGCGCGACGAACTCCACGTCAGCCTTTTCGGAAACCTCGTTGTAGGCCAGAAGATTGAGCTGAGGCAAGTACCGCACCATCGCCCGCTTGAGGGGCAGCCTGAGCTGAGCCGAGCATAGGAGGACGGGTTCCCTTCCCATCGCCATACCTCTCTCACTCTCTTCCCTCAGTTTGTCGACGACCTGCTGCTGCAGGGCAGGTTCCCAGGCTACAAGCGATCCTCCCGCGGTCTGCTGGATGGACTCGATCAGCTGCCGTTCCAAGGTGGGTTCAAGGGTAACGCAGTACAGCTTCCCTTCCACGTCCAGGTGTTGCCGGGTTATTGTCCGCGCGATTGAGGCTCGGACAAGTTCGCCGAGCTGGTCCGGGTCCTTCACTCGGGGCGCGAAATCGGCCATCGTTTCCAGGATCGTCACCATGTCGCGTATTGGCACCCGCTCCCGTAAGAGGTGCTGAAGCACTTTCTGGACATCGCCAATCGGCACCACGTGCGGAACTAGCTCCTCCACCACAGCCTGATTGATCTGCTTTGCGTTCTCGACCAGCGTTAGGACATCTTGGCGCGTCAGAAGCTCCGAGGCATGCTGCCTGACGACCTCGGCAAGGTGCGTTGAAATCATTGCCGATGGCTCGATAACGGTATAGCCGTTCTGCTCAGCTTGGCCCCTGATGTTCTCGTCGATCCAAAGGGCGTCAAGCCCAAACACCGGTTCCTTCGTCGGGTGTCCAAATACTTGCTGGGTGATCGCCCCTCCCGGAATGGCGAGAACCTGCCCAGTCCGAGCTTCAGCCCTAGCCACTTCCTCGCCTCTCACCTTCAGCACATACTCATCGGGAGCCAGCTGAATGCTGTCGCGAATGCGCACACTCGGCATCACGTATCCAAAGTCGAGTGCCAGTTGGCGACGTGTAGCCGTGATGCGGTCCGGCAGATCGCCTCCGGCCTTGCGATCCGCCAACCGCGTCAGGCCATAGCCGATCTCGATCTCGAGGGCGTCGACGTTTAGAAGCGATAGTACGGATTCAGGACCTGGCGGTGGTCCCTCAGTTTGTTGGGCAGCCGCAGCAGTTATGGCAACCTGCCGCTTGCCGCGATCGGAAAGATAGCGGTGCATCAACAGCATCGCGGCGCCGGTGAGCCCGAATAAGGTTGCCGGGAAACCCGGCACCAGCGCGAACGCCAGTAACGCGACGCCCGCCGAGCCGATTGCCTTTGGTTGCGCACCAAGTTGCCCGATAACTGCGCCACCCATGGTGCGGTCTTGTCCGGATCGCGTAACCAGCAAGCCGCTCGCGGTCGAAATCAAAAGGGCTGGAATCTGGGAGACTAGGCCTTCGCCCACGCTCATCAGCGCATAGGTTTGCAGGATCTGCATGGCGTCACCGCCGCCCCGCATCAAGCCCACAACAAAGCCGCCGATGATGTTCACGGCGATGATCAGCAAGGCGGCTATGGCATCACCCTTGACGAACTTGCTGGCGCCGTCCATCGCGCCATAGAAGTCCGCTTCTTGCTTGACCTGCTTGCGCCGCTCTCGCGCCTGCTCTTCGTTGATCAGCCCGGCAGCCAGGTCCGCGTCGATGGCCATCTGCTTGCCCGGCATGGCATCCAAGGTGAACCGCGCGACGACCTCGGCCACACGGCCGGCACCCGTCGTGATGACCACGAACTGGACGATCATGAGGATTAGGAAGGCAACAAAGCCAACGACAAAGTCGCCACCCATGACGAACTTCCCGAACGTGGCGATGACCTGTCCACCTTGGCCTGTGCCCAGAATGAGCTTGGTTGCCGCGATACTGAGAGCGAGCCTGAAGAGTGTCGTGATCAATAGCAGGCTTGGGAAGACGCTGAACTGCATCGGATCTTGCACATTGACCGCGGCCAACAGGATCAGCAGCGACGAGGCGATCGCGATGACGAGCCCGAAATCCAGCATCCAGTGAGGAAGCGGGAGAATGAGCATCGCAACGATGACGAGAAGGCCCAAGCCCACAAGCACGTCGGTATGGCGCAGAAGGCGTTGGAGGGCACTCATCGTTGACAAGCTGGGCTCATCGGTATATTCGGTCCAATCCCGGTCGAAATTCAGGGATTTTGGAACGAGAACGAGTCGGTTCCGCGCGGCTGGTATCCTCTCCCCCTGGACCTATGCCTTCCCGCCACATCTATACGTCGGAGAGCGTCAGCGAGGGCCATCCCGACAAGCTCGCCGACCAGATTTCCGATGCTCTACTCGATGCTTGCTTGGAGCAAGACAAGAATGCCCGTGTTGCAATTGAGACTCTCCTGACCCGCGGTTTGGCCGTGGTCGCCGGCGAAGTCACCGTTAATGGCTACATTGAAGTCGCCGACATCGTTCGCAAAACGATCAACGAGGTTGGATACACCGATACCGAACTCGGTTTCGACGGTAACACCTGCGGAGTCATGGTGGCTATCCAGGAGCAAAGCCCGGACATCGCCATGGGCGTGGATACCGGCGGAGCCGGTGACCAAGGCATGATGTTTGGCATGGCATGCCGGGAGACGGCGGAACTGATGCCATTGCCGATCTCGATTGCCCATGCCCTCACCCGAAAGGCCGCCGAGGTTCGAAAGAAGCATGCCTCGCTGGGGCTTCGACCCGATGTCAAGAGCCAGGTCAGCGTCATTTACGAAGATAGCAAGCCCGTCGAGATCGAGACGATCGTGGTTTCTGCCCAGCACGGGCCGCAACTCTCCCACGAAGCGATCACTACGATCGTCCAAGATCACGTGATCCAGCCGGTTTTGGTCGAGTACCAAGAGTACGTCAAGGGCCAGATTAAGTACCACATCAATCCAACCGGGCAATTCATCATCGGCGGCCCTCAGGGTGACACGGGTGTCACGGGCAGGAAAATCATCGTTGACACCTACGGCGGCATGTGCCCGCATGGCGGTGGCGCTTTCAGCGGCAAAGATCCGACCAAGGTAGACCGCAGCGCGGCTTACATGGCCCGATATGTGGCAAAGTGCATCGTTGCCGCCGGTCTCGCCGACAAGGCTCAAATAGCCCTGGCCTACGCAATTGGGGTACCCCAACCCGTTTCTCTGGCCGTCGAGACGTTTGGCACGTCAAAGTTCGACGAGTGCGAGATTATCAAGCGGGTCCGTGACGTGTTCGATATGTCGCCTGCCGGCATCGCGGCTACCTTGGATCTGAAGAACCAGCGCTATCTTCCAACCGCCAAGAATGGTCACTTCGGAAATCCCGCTTTCACCTGGGAGCGAACGGCCGATGCGGAAAAGTTGAAATAACTTTGGTTATTAATCCGATATCATAGGTAGAGGAATCACGCCATGAAAGCCATATTTGTTTCCGTATCGATCGTCGCCGCATCGTTCGCCTTCGCCCAAGACAAGCAGGATCAGTGCTGTGCAGGCGAAAAGCAGGTCAAGGCGGTTGCCGCTCAGAAGGCGCAATGCTGCCAGTCCACGTCTGGCAAGGCAATTGCGAAGGGCGATGCCGGTTGTTGCAACGAGAAGGGCCAGCTCGCCAAGTTCAAGGTGTTCGTCAGCGGCTCCTACCAGTTCTTTGGCTGCGAGATGTCAGCAAAGCAGGCACGCATGGACCTGATCGCCCAAGGCAAGAAGGTTGGAAAGATCCAGCCGGTCCGCAGCCGCGTAGCCATCTAGAGGATCTCACCTATCGGAGCAGCTTCTAACCGGAAGCTGCTCCTTTTTCTTGCCGATAGGCTTCGAGGTCAGCCTTGGCCAGCCTTGACATCTCGGCAAGCCGGTCCCGCCAATCATTCTTGTGCTGCCGCAAAGTCTCGACCAACACCTCCGTAACGGCTAGATTCCTGAACCACTTGCGATTGGAGGGAATGACGTACCAGGGCGCATCCTCCGTCGAGCACTTGCTAAGGGCGACCTCATAAGCTTCCGTGTAGGCATCCCAATAGGCCCGCTCCTTCCAGTCGTTTGGATTCAGCTTCCACGCCTTCTCTACCTCCTTCTCGCGGTCGAGCAGTCGCTGTTCCTGCTCCTCTTTGGTGATGTGGAGGAAGAGCTTGACGATAACCGTGCCCGCATCGGACAGAAGCCTCTCGAACTCGTTGATGTGATCATAGCGTTTGGACCACACGTGCTTTGGAACGAGGTCGTGGACCCGAACCACCAGAACATCTTCGTAGTGCGACCGATTGAAGATGGCGGTCTCACCGCGACCAGGTGTTGCGGCATGAACCCGCCAAAGGTAGTCGTGGGCAAGCTCCTTCGGCGTTGGAACCTTGAAAGCGGCAACGTACGTCGACTGCGCGTTCATGTACTTCAGAAGGTGGCGGATCGTACCGTCCTTCCCTGCCGTGTCCCTTCCTTGGAGAACGATGAGCAATCCAGTCATTCCAGCCGCGAAGAGCTCTTCTTGCAGCTCTGTTAGGACATCACCCAAATCATCGGCTAGGCGCTCTCCATCGATTTTCTCTAACCCGCCATCGTCGTCTGGAGAGATCTCGGCAAGCTTAACATCGGTGCCAGGCTCGATTCGAACAGCAAATGGCATGCCCTAGTATCCTCAATTCATGGCAAGTGGGCACAAGGAGTACGACCATGAAACTGTGGTCGTCGTGTGGAAACCGGAATTGTGTCAGCACTCGGGTAAGTGCCTGCGGGCCCTACCCGAAGTGTTTCGGCCCAAGGATCGGCCCTGGGTGTTGCCCCGGATGGCGTCTGAAGGAGACCTTATCGAGGCCGTTGAAGGCTGTCCATCGGGAGCGCTGACTTGGCGGCGAAAGACTACTTCCGCTTGATCGAGACGTTCATTTTCAACGTCATCGGCTTTTGCCCGGACGACATCACCATGTTCTGGTCCACCGTGGCCGATGACATGTGGCCATCGGCGACCAAGACGTAAATTGCGCCCTTGCCCGTAATCTTCATTCCGCCAGGTCCGCCGGCACCGGCCAGGTTCACACCGATGTGCGCGACTTGCTTTCCACCGACTGATTTGAGCCCAACGAACTTGTAGGTACCGTTCAGTTTCATGCCGGCCGCCATCGGGCTGTTCATCGGGATGTCCATCTTCCACGACTCACCGACCTTCAGCGCTCGGTTCGGAAAGGTTGCATTGATGCTCGACATGGCCTGGCCGCCGACGACTTTGCCGTACTGATCCATCTTGATGGTCTGATCAACCTTTTGGCCCATCATTTCCCCCTGGTACCGGATGGTAGCGATGCCGTTTTTGAAATCCTTCACGGTTAGCGAAAACGGCATCGACATCGTCCCTGCATTTGCCGGCACATCCTTGCCCGAAGACTTGATCGTCATGTCGTACTTGAGAACCTGACCCTTCGCGTACTTAGCCTTGAATCGGTATCCGGCGCCTTCTTTGGTGACTTGTGCCGAGGCGAAGTTTGAGAGCGCTAAGCCGCCTACGACCAGCGACGAGACGATAAATGTCTTCATGGTTATGTTTATCAACGTAGGTTAAGCGAAGGCTGATTCAAGTTTTAGGAAGTGATCGACAGGAAGGTACTCGTAGCCGAACTGGACGGCAATCGACTCAAGCGTCACCTTACCGTCGGCAACATTCAGTCCTTTACGCAGACCCGGGTCCAACCGCAGGGCATCGGTCCCGTGGTCGGCCAGTTTTGCCACATAAGGCAATGTCGCATTGGTCAGAGCGTAGGTGCTGGTATGGGCAACCGCGCCCGGCATGTTGGCCACCGCGTAGTGCACGACGTCGTCGACGACGTAGATAGGATCGCGGTGCGTGGTCGGGCGCGTGGTTTCGAAACACCCGCCCTGGTCCACACAGACATCCACGATCACTGAACGGGGCTTCATCAGCTTGAGCATTTCACGCGTGACCAATACGGGCGCCCGCGCACCGGTAAGATACACCGCGCCGACCAGCAGATCGCACTCGGCAAGCACCTTCCTGATAGTCTGCGGGTTGCTGTGCAGCGTGATGACGTTCTTCGGGAAAATGTCGTCCAGGTAGCGAAGCCGATCCAAGTTAACGTCCAGAACGTAAACGGTTGCTCCAAAGCCGGCCGCAACCTTGACTGCGTTCAAACCCACGATGCCGCCGCCAATCACAGCGACGACCGCCGGCTCGACACCGGGCACGCCCGATAGCATTACGCCCCGCCCGCCCATGGGCCGTTCCAAGTACTTTGCTCCCTGCTGAATGCTGAGCCGGCCGGCCACTTCGCTCATCGGCGTGAGGAGCGGATGGTTTCGGTCGTCGGTGCCGACTGTCTCGTAGGCCACGCAGTAGGCGCCCGACTTGACCATGGCGTGCATCAATCCCTCATCGGCGGCAAAGTGGAAATAAGTGAAAATCAGCTGTCCGGAGCGAATGTGCGGATATTCCTGCGGCTGCGGCTCCTTGACCTTGACGATCAAGTCCGCCTGACGCCAGACATCGGCGACAGTGGCAATCTCAGCTCCGGCGGCGCGGTAATCGTCATCGCTGCAACTGATGCCGCCGCCCGCAGACTCTTCGACGATCACGCGGTGTCCATGCTGCGTGAGCAGCATGACACCGGCCGGCGTCATCGCAATGCGATGCTCATCCGTTTTGACTTCCTTCGGTACCCCAACAATCATGCGAAAACGATCTCCTTTGACCCTACTGCTTGGCTAATACTTCGATATCGAACAACAAAACCTGGTTGCCCGGGATGTCGCCCTTGCCGCCAGGACCATACGCGGTTGCCGGCGGGAGCCTCAACGAACACTTCGATCCCACTTTCAAACCCTCAATGCCGTATTCCCAGCCGGAAATGACTTGCCCGCTGCCCAGTTGGAACGTCAGCGGCTCCTTTCCGGCTGAGGAATCGAATTGAAAACCGTTCACCAGCTTCCCTGTGTAATGAACCGTAATGGTATCGCCCTTCTTGACCACCGGTCCGTTGCCTTCTTTGATGATCTTTTTGTCGTAGACCAGCTCTTCGCCCTTCGGCACGATGTCAAGCAGCTTGATTTCGAAGAACAGGTCCGAATTCGGCGGAATGATGCCCTTGTCCTGATCTCCATATCCCAGAACAGCGGGAATCTCCAGCTTGCGGATGCCACCAACCTTCATGCCTTGCAAACCCTCGAGCCAGCCCCGGATGACGCCTGGCTGGCCGAGCTTTACCGCGTACGGTTTGCCATCCTTCCCATAATTCGAGTCAAACTCTGTTCCGTTCTTTAACTTGCCCTGATACAAGACAAGCAGCAGGTCGCCGTCGGCTGCAGGTTTGCCGGTGCCCTCCTTGACATCGGTGATTTTGACCTTCGCGTCGGTCTTGGGCTCCGTGTTTCCGGAATTCTGGGTGCTCGCCGTCGTGGATGTCGATGAAGTCGTTCCAGCAGTCGTCGTGGCGGGTTCGGGCTTCCCCGGCTCAGGCTCGTCAGAGGAACAGCCTTGGAGAAGAGCGAGCGGCCCGAAAATGGCCAAAATCCAGAGCCGATTCATTCTCTCTAATGTACCTTCGCAGGTTCGAATTCGCGAGGTTGGTACACTCGCCTTCCCACCACGATGGCCAAAGCGAAAAAGCTCGACAGGCAAGAAGGGCCGGCTACCATTCAGAACCGGCGCGCTCGCTTCGACTACATCATCGAAGAATCCTTCGAGGCCGGTATCGTGCTCGTGGGGTCAGAGGTCAAGAGTCTTTACCGGGGCCGGGCGAATCTCACCGACGCCTACTGCCAAATCAATAACGGCGAGCTGTTCGTGTTTGAACTCGATATCGAGCCCTACGACCACGCTTCAATCTTCCTGCAACCCCGCAGGCGCGAGCGAAAGCTTCTTATGCATCGCCACGAGATCGAGCTGATCGAACGGAAATCCCGCGAAAAGGGTTACACCCTCATTCCGTTGAAGGCCTACTTCAAGAACGGGCGCGTGAAGCTGGAGATCGGCCTGGCTCGCGGCAAAAAGCAGTTCGATAAACGCGAGCAAATCAAAGAAAAGGATACGCGTAGAGAGAAGGAGCAAGCTCGAAACTTAAAGATTTAGGCGAAATCTGCCGACAAATTGGATTGCGATGGAGCCGATCGTCTGCACGAATTCGCCGCTCTCCCCAGGGGACGGCCTGACCGTCATCTGGTTCGAGGATGGCATCCCGCACACGAGACCGGCAAGCCTCGTCTCGAACACGCACACCCAAATTGCCTTCCAGGACGAACCGGCGATCGCCAAAGGTACATGGTTGATCTTGGTTGCGCAGATCGACGGGCAGATATTCCGCACAGAAGGGCATTGCGGCCCCCTCGTGAGGCAATCCGGACTCTGGACCATTTCGATGGGACAATGCAATTGGACGCAGGCAGACAGAAGGCAATCACACCGAATACCCATCGAGTTGCCGGTTTCGGCCTCGATCCTCGATCAAACCGTCGACTTCCAGGATTTCGTCGGCCACACCGTCGATCTCAGTGATTCCGGTGCAATGATGGAGCTTCCCATTCAGCCGCCGGTGAATTCCCTCATTCGATGGGAGCTGCAAATTCCGCGCGGACGCCGAGCGTCAGGGCTCGGCATGGTAACCCGGCATGGCGAAGGGTCCCGAGTGGGACTTCAATTCGTCGAGTACATGGGCAACTCAAGATCGTTGATCGCTGACCTGCTGTACGACCGCGCCGCTTAGTGGGACCAGGTTCCCGTAAAGACCGTGCGCGCGGGTCCCGTCATGAAGACGCGCCCGTCTTCCTTATAGCTGACGTGAAGGTAACCGCCGGGAAGCCGCACTTCCGCGTCACGCTCGGCTAGGCCGTTCAAAAAGGCGGCAACGCCACAGGCACATGCACCCGTGCCGCACGCCAAGGTTGGGCCGGCCCCGCGCTCCCAGGTTCGCTGAATAAGATGCTCACGATCCTTGACCTGAACGAAATGAACGTTGGTGCGGCTACGGAATAAAGGTTGGACCTCCAAGGCAGGACCCCAGGTTTCGAGCGGGACCTGCGCCACATCCTCCACAAAGATGACGAGGTGAGGGTTCCCCATCGACACTGCCGTTCCCCGAAACACTTGATTGGCTGCAGATACCGCTTGATCGATAAACGTCTCGCCGTTGAAGCCTTCGATCCCGATGTCAAGTGGGTTGAGTCGCGCATAGCCCATGTCCACTCGGACTTCGCCGTTGGACAGCAGTTCCAGTTGCAGACGTCCTGCGCCGGTCTCGATCGGGATTGTCGATTCTCTGGAAAGTCCCTCGTTCGCGATGTACCTGGCCACGCAACGGATGCCGTTTCCGCACATCTCACTCTCCGAGCCATCTGGATTCCACATTCGCATCTGGAACAGCTCAGGACAGGGTTTCTCAATCAGAATCAAGCCGTCGGAGCCGACCCCGAACCGCCGATCACAAATGAGCTGAGCGATTTCCTGCCAAGACGCTCCGTCATAGTGAGCCCGAACGCCGTCGACAACGACAAAGTCATTGCCGATACCGTGCATCTTGGCAAAGGGAATCGTCATTCGTCGTTTTCGTGGGAATCGTGCTGGCCGTGATGAAGAAAGTCTCCCTCCTGATGTGGTCGATTACTTCCTATCGGTCGGGACGGAACCACGCTGGTGATGGCGTGCTTGTAAACCAGTTGCGTTGGCTTGCCAGGTGAATCGAGCAGAACCGTGAACGCATCGAAACCTCGAACCTGCCCCCTAAGCTGCACCCCTCCCATGAGATAAATCGTGACCCCCACCCCTTCTTTACGGGCCTGATTCAGGAACATGTCCTGAAGATTAATAGCTTTTGCCATCGAAATTTTCGTTTCCTCCCATTGCCCTACTCCGCCAACCTCGCCATTGCGAGATCAAGCGACGCCTGCAAACCCTCCATCATCTCGATCGGGATCAAATTGGGCTCGGTTCGCATCCACGTTCGCTGACGCTTTGCGTACCGCCGAGTATCCATAAGGATCCGCTCTCGCACCTCTGTCCTCGATAACTCGTTGTTAAGAAATCGAAGGATGTAGGAATACCCTATTGCGCGCATTGCCGGTGCACTCTTGCCGATTCCTTTGGCGCGTAATGCGATTACTTCGTCAATCCAGCCCATATTCAGCATGTGGTCCAGTCGCTCGGCAAGCCTGGTATCCAGGACCTCCTGAGGAATAGAGAGGCCGAACTTGACGCGCGGTACGTCAGGAAGTTTGAACCGGATTCGGTCCTTGACAACCAGTCGCTCCAAGGCCCTTCGAACCCTGACTGGGTTGCGGCGATCGACCTTGTCGGCAGCTGTCGGATCAAGTCGGTGTAGCTCGTCGACAAGCGCCTGCAGTCCCTGTTCAGACTCAAGCTGCATGAGTTGAGCTCGAAGCTCATCGCTCGGCGCTTCGGCAAGGTCGCTCCACTGCTCGAACAATGCCCGAACGTAGAGCCCAGTGCCTCCCACCACAATAACATTGCGACCCTCGGCAACGTGTTTGGAGATTGCTGCGGCAGCGAGCCGCACATATTCCCCTACCCCGAACGACTGCCACGGCTCGAGGATATCGAGCAGCTCATATCGGGCTCGATCGGCGGGTTTGCTCGTTCCAATGTCAAGCCCGCAATAGACTTGAAAGGCGTCGGCGTTTACGAGCACGGCCCCTGTTCGGTCGGCAAGGGCCTCGGCGAATTCCGTCTTTCCGCTCCCGGTTGGGCCTAAAACGGCAACCAATCGCGGGCTCATCGTGGAGCGCTACTTGAGAACTTTGACGCCGATTTGCTTGTCACTGCCAGGACTGGCGTCGATCTCGTTTTTAACCGTGAAGTCCCGGAGCTTCTTTTCCTTTCGAAACGTGCCCGTGACCTCAACGGTTTGACCGTCTTTGAGCGGCTTGGCGAGCTTGCCGCGAACGTAGATGTTGACCGTTCCTTTGCCGTCAGCCAGTTGAAAGAGGTTGTAGGGGTTTCCCTTTTTCGATACCTTCGCCTCGAACTTGGTGACCTTTCCCTTAGCCGTAACCACCTTTTCGTGGAACTTGTCGGGCGACTTCAACAGCGCCTCGACCTTGACCACATCGGCTGCCATCGAAAACAGTGGCAGCAAAACGACAAGCAACCATCCAATCCGTTTCATTTCAATACTCCAGCAGAGCGTGAAGCTCATACCCGCGCAGGTTCTTGCGGCCTTCCAGGAACAAGAGCTCGACCAAAAAACCGAACCCGCACACTCGGCCGTGCAAACGCTCGATCAATCGGGCTGTTGCCGCTGCCGTTCCACCCGTGGCGAGCAGGTCATCGACGACGTAGGCACGGTGGCCTGGCGATACGGCATCGGTGTGCATCTCGACCGTGTTTGTCCCGTATTCCAAGGCATATTCTTCGGAAATCCGGTCGTAAGGCAGCTTGCCGAGCTTTCTCGCCATCGAAAAGGGCACGCCCAGTTGCAGAGCAACCGGCACTCCAAAGACAAATCCGCGGCTTTCGATGCCGACCACGATTTCGGCGCCCTTTTCCTTCGCATCCTCGCACAGCAGGTCGATAACCTGCTGAAGCGCAGCAGGATTTTGTAGAACCGGATGGATGTCCTTAAACAGGATTCCTGGCTTAGGAAAATCCTTGACATCGCGAATCAGCTTGGCTGCCAAGAGCTCGGCCATCGTTGCAGAAGGTACCTGGTTAGGGCTCAAGTTCGATTCCCGGGTCCCAGCCCTGTTCGCTCGCCCGCATTAAGACCTTGACGTCCATATCACGATCCACCCGAATCTGACAGCTAAGTCGAAACTGCCCGAGGACGCCATCCTCTTCCAAGCAATCTCGTTCCTTCTCGGCCATCGGCGGCTCCTCGGTCATAAACTGGACACGGCATGTCGTGCACCGCGCGTTCCCGCCGCAGCGGTGGCTGATATCCACTCCGGCTTGCTCAATAACGTAAGCCAGCTTGGAACCTGCTTCCGCCTGAAAGGGTTCGAAGCCTTCAACGCAAATACGATGGCCTGCCATTGGGTTCGGATGATACCGAAACCAGCCGTCGTTGCGACGGCAGCCGGGTCTGGTAGCATCGAGCTACGGCATGGCCAAGGTTATTCGAATCAACGTCCTTCGCCAAGACAATCAGTCCTCAAACCCCTATTGGGAGTCTTACGAGCTACCGTACCGCGAGCGATTTAACGTGATCTCCGCATTGATGGAGATTCGGAAGGATCCGGTCACCATCGAGGGCAAGACGGTCAGCCCTCCCACATGGGACGCCGCGTGCCTGGAGGAGGTATGCGGCTCGTGCACGATGTACGTCAATGGCGCGATCCGGCAAGCATGCACCGCGCTCGTCGACGATGTCGGACATCGCGACGGCGATCGGATCGAAATATCGCTGGAACCGATGAAGAAATATCCGGTCGTCAGGGACCTGATGGTCGATCGGTCTTCCATGTTCGAGAATCTGATCAAGGTCCGGGGATGGGTGCCGATCGATGGATCCTACGATCTCGGTATGGCCGCACCGCAAGACGACCATGTCCGCCAGATCCGCTACGCCCTGTCCCGGTGCATGACATGCGGGTGCTGCATGGAAGCCTGCCCTCAAGTCAATCCACAGAGCGAATTCGTCGGCCCAGCCGCTGTGGGTCAGGCACTGCTCTTCAACCTGCATCCGGTCGGCAAAACGCTGGAGTCGGAGCGGCTCGACTATATGACTTCGCCGGAGGGTATCACCGGGTGCGGCAACGCCCAGAACTGCGTGAAGGTCTGCCCGAAAGGTGTGCCCCTCACACGCGCCATCGCCCAGATCAACCGCGACACCACGATCTACAAGATCAAGAAGTGGATGGGCCTGGCTGGTTAGCAGCCTGATCCCTACCCCGCCAGCGGATCAGCCTTCACATAGCTGCCAAGAATCGTGGATTCCAGGGCGTAGTTTCTGAGGTTGGCGATCGCCCGCTGCATCTTCTCGTCGGTCCGGTGTCCGTCGCAGTCGCAATAGAAGATGTATTCGAACGTGGCACGTTGGGCCGGTCGCGACTCGATCATGCTCAGGTTGACGTTCTCCTCGTCAAAGCATCTCAGCGCGCGATACAGCTCTCCGGGACGGTTGCGCAGATTGAACATGAGGCTGGTCTTGTCGTTTCCTGTCTTGGCCGGTTCGTTGTAGCCCAGCACGATGAACCGGGTCTTGTTTTGGGGATTGTCCTCGATGTGCTCGACCAAGATCGGCAGGCCGACCGTGGTAGCTCCAAGCGCATTCGCGATTGCCGCTGAATCCTTGTCTTCCAAAGCGCGGTAGGCGGCTTTCGCCGTCGGAACGACTTCCACAATCTCGGCTGCCGGAAGCGTCATGCGAAGCCATCGACGGCATTGCGAAGCAGGTTGTGGGCCGGCGTACACCCGCTTGATGGCATCCATATCCGTGAGGGTGGAGCACAAATGGTGGTGGATCGGCACGTAAGTCTCCGCGCAGATCTTGACGTTGGTCTGGGGAAACATGTCGAGGGTCTCCGGTACCACGCCGGCGGTCGAGTTTTCGATCGGCGACAAACCGTAGTCCGCGTGGCCATGCTCGACCGCCATGAACACGTCCTGGATGGACTCGCACGGGAAGAATGTGGTGCTCGAACCAAAGGTCTGGAGAGCCGCCATATGGCTAAACGTCCCTTCCGGGCCCCAAAACGCCACAACCAGGGGTTTCTCCGCCGCCCGTGCCGCGCTGATAATCTCGCGGTAAATCGCGTGCAGCTGGTTCCCATTGAGTGGTCCGGGGTTTCCATCACGGAGCTTTTCAAAAATCTGCCGCTCACGCTCCGGTGTGAAGAACGGTTTCTGGTCTTTGCCCTTCAGATGCCCGATCTCGATGGCCCGCTTCGCGCGCTCATTCAGCAGGCGAACCAGGTCTTGGTCTATCTGGTCGATTTCTTCCCTGACGTCTTCGATTCTTCTCGGCGAGTCTTCCATGGCGGCCTGCAATAAATTCTGGCGGGAATCTAACGAATCTTGTCGGCTGGAGGAAGATAAAATGAGGCAACGTCGACTTGAGCATCGCATTCTTCCGGCCTTTCCAGGAATTTAGGAACTTCTCGCCCGAGAATTTGCGCGACATCATCGACGTCCTTCTTGTCAGCTACCTCATCTATCGACTCTTCATCGTCATTCGCGGAAAGCGCGCATGGCGGGTCGTCGGCGGCATCATCATTTTTGTGATCGCCCTGATCCTCAGCGACGTCTTTGGATTCCGGACGTTGCACTGGCTCCTGGAACGAGCCACCGTCCTCGGACCAGTCGCATTGGTGCTGCTGCTCCTCCCCGAATTGCGGCAAGCCCTTGAAGGCTTTGCCCGTCTTGGCCTGTGGCCCGACCGCATCCCTGGGGCAAGTCCACCAACCGGCGCAAAGACCATCGAAGAGGTCGTTTCCGCAGTTTCCGAGCTCATGGCAGCCCGGTTGGGGGCGATTATCGTGTTCGAGCGGGGCGCCCCCATGGATGAGGTCGCCGGCAACGGGGTGCCGCTGGATGCCGAAGTTTCATCTCCCCTTCTCCTCTCCATCTTTTACGAAGGCAATCCGCTCCACGACGGAGCCGTCGTTATTCGGCAGGATCGGCTGGTAGCTGCCGCTTGCCGCCTGCCATTGAGCGAGAGCCATCGCTTGGACAACACCCACCACATGCGCCACCGTGCGGCCGTGGGCATTTCTGAAGTCGCCGATTGCCTGGCGGTGGTAGTAAGCGAAGAAAGAGGCGTCGTTAGCGTCGCTCGGGACGGCCACCTCGAGAAGCTCGGCTCTGCCCTTGAGCTTCGCGAAATTCTGAGCCGAGAGCTCCGAAGCCCCGTCCGAGAACGTCGATTCGACCGGCGGCGGCGCGAAAAACTTGAGGTCCGCCAATGAACCTTCGATTTGAAAATCTGCTCTTGGCAGCGCTGTCGATCGCTTCAGCCGTCTTCCTCTGGCTCCATGTTCAAGCCCGCGAAGAACCCGGGAAGGAGCGAGAGCTCATGGTAAAGGTCGACATTGCCGGGCTCAAGGCTGACTTTGTCGTGACGAAAGCTCCGGCCACAGTGCCGGTCGTCGCGGAGGGCAGCCAGGAAGCCCTCAACCTGATTGATTCCGAGTCGCTGAGCGCAACGCTAGACCTTTCGAATGCAAAGGTCGGCGACAACCGCGTTCCGGTCCAGCTTCGCGCACCTGCGAGGGCCAACGTCTCGTTTAGCCTTCGCCGCATCGTGGAGCGCATCGAAGTGGCCCGCGTGCTTCGCACGGAACGCACGGTGGAAATCGAGACATTTGGCGTTATGCCGCCTGGACTGATGTTCGGCGACGCCTCGAGCGACCCCGAATCGGTCGTCCTGATCGGACCGGAAAAAGTGGTTCCCAATGTTCTGAAAGTGCGCGCCATGCTGGATCTAAGCAAGCTCAGGCCCGGTATGTCGTATCCGATCGCAGTGGAGGTTCTGGGCAGCTCCAACCAGCCCGTCAAGCTCGTGCGGGCCGAGCCGAGCATCGTAACCGTTAGGCCCGCAGTCCTTGCCGCTCCAGCGACGAAACGCGTGCTCGTAACGCCCATCCTCAAAGGCCAGCCAGCGGTCGGCTATCGCGTGGCATCGTATGAGGTGTCGCCTAACCAGGTATCGGTAACCGGCAACAGCTCGGCCCTCAATCGAATGGCCACGATCGACACGGAAGCGGCGAATCTGTCCGGCCTGACGACGGATACGTCCCTTTCGGTCAGGCTGCGGCTTCCAACCGGAATCAAGATTCAAGGAAGCCGCATGATAACGATCCGCGTCAAGATCGAGCCTATTCCTGCCCCCCAAGCAACTCCCCTGAATCCATGATCGAGATCCGAACGATCAAGGATGCAGAAGCCAGAGGCTTTCTGGGATTGCTGTGCAGCGTGTTCGACCTCGACTTTGCCCGGGCTTCATCCGTCTTCTTCACGGAGCCCTTTTACGATCCACGTAACAAATGGGCACTGTTCTCCAATGGGGTCTTGGCGTCGATCCTCTCGCTGACGCCACTCGAATTCGGATGGGGCCGTGCAATGGGCATCTCAGGTGTTGCGACCGAACCAGGACATCGTCGCCGCGGACTCGCCCGCAAGCTGCTCGACGAGGTCCATCGCTCCATCGAGGTCCCAACGATGCTGTTTGCCCAGAGCACCACACTCTACGAAGCTTGCGGCTATGTTCAAGTGGACGCCGTGGTCCGGGGTCAGATAAAGGAGTGCGAAACCATGACCATTGGCGAGGCGCTTTCGAGGAAGGCCATCGAAGCCGCCTATGGGACTTGGGCCGGCCAGGACCCGTCAAGGCTGCGACGAGACGAACGCCGATGGCGCTTCTGGAACTGGACTTTGCGCTCGTGCGAGGCCATGGACAATGGCTATATCGGTGTCGAGTCCACGGTCGTTCGCGAAGCGGTTGGGGTCTCGAAGCACACCTGCTGGCCGGTCGGACCTAAGGTCGATTGGCTGGGATTGGAGTCGATGACCCAAGACATCGGCGTACCGCTGAAGCAACAGGAGATCACACTCAAAGTGATGACGCGAAACTTCCCGCAGCGTCCACAGATGTTTATGAGCGACCAGTTCTAGCGGAACTGATCCAAAAACCGGAGATCGTTCTCCAAGAAATGGCGCAGGTCGTCGACGCCATAGGCCATCATGGGAATCCTCTCGACGCCTAGTCCAAACGCGAATCCACTGTATCGATCCGTGTCGATCCCAAACCGTTCGAGAATGTTCGGGTGGATGAGGCCGGCCCCACCTAGCTCAACCCATCGGCCATTGAAAAGCTTGGGAGTACTGATGGCGTAGTCCACCCCCGGCTCGACGAACGGAAAGAAGTCGGGACGGAACCGAACCTTGACCTCCTTTCCGAACATTGCCCGAGCGAAAATCCCGAGCGTGCCCTTGAGCTGCGCCATTGAAACACCCTCATCCACCATGAAGCAGTCGATCTGGTGGAACGTGTG
This sequence comes from Fimbriimonadaceae bacterium, assembly GCA_019187105.1. Lineage (NCBI taxonomy): Bacteria > Bacillati > Armatimonadota > Fimbriimonadia > Fimbriimonadales > Fimbriimonadaceae > Fimbriimonadaceae bacterium. Next base: position 117,949 of record JABAQM010000001.1, read on the forward strand.
CGAATGCGTTCGATCGACCGCCTCATTGCGGTAGGTCCGACCCACCGTGAAGATTCGGAACGGCGGCTTGCGTTCCTCGAAAACGTGGCCCTGCAGCGCCGTGCATTGCGTCCGCAACAGACGATGATCGTCCACGTAGAACGTATCTTGCTCGTCCATTGCCGGGTGGTCCGGCGGATAGTTGAGTTCGGAGAAGTTGTATCTAAACTCCTCGAGTTCCGGGGACTCAAGGTATTCGAACCCGAGGCCGATCATGACCGCCTTGATCCGGTTGGCGGTGATCTGCATGATGTGCTCGCGCCCAACCCTCACTGGCCGAGCAGGCATCGTGATGTCGATTTTCTCGGCCTCGAATTGCTCCGCCTGTTCGGATCGCTTGAGCTCGGCCTCTCGCATCGACAGCCGTTCGGCAACGACTGTTTTGGCTTCATTCATCGCCTTGCCGAATGCTGGTTTTTCCTCGGCCGAGAGACTAGGCAGCATCTTCGTTAGTTCGGAGATTGCTCCGGATTTGCCGAGAAATCGCTGCTCGATTTCCTTTAGCTGGAACGTCGATGTGGCAGCGGCGATGGCCGCGAGAGCTTGGTTCTGAATATCGCCTATTTGTTCCAGCGAGCCGGTCATTGAAGGTTATTTTGGCCGATCCGGCCGCTGGGGGAGGAACGCTTCGCCACAGACTTGCGTTTCAACGGTAGGTAACCTCAAACAACGCTATGATCAAGCGCGCTTTCGTCCTGCTGACCTTCCTCGCGGTAGCTGCTCTTGCATGGGCCCAGGATCCACCGACCGTCAGCATCAAGCTGGCCGCCCCTGCCGTGAAACCAGGAGCGGCGTTCGATGCCACGGTATCGGTCACCTTCGCAGAGAATCTCCACGGCTACCAGAACCCACCGACCGAGGACTTCATGATTCCGGTAACCGTGGTGTCGGGCAGCAAGGAATTCACCATGAAGTCGGCCAAGTATCCGAAGGGTGTCATCAAGAAAGCTGGCGGAATGGACGCCGCCGTGTACGAGGGCACCGTGCAGATACCAGTCACCTTGGTCGCACCGAAGAAAGCAGGCGCCTACACCCTGAAGCTGGATGTCAAGTATCAGCAGTGCGACGAGAACAACTGCTTTGTTCCCGGTACCGCGTCGTCCACCGCCAAGATCAAGGTCGATCCCAAGGCGGCGCCTCCAAAGAAGGGAGATGGCAAGGAGGAGGCGCCAGTCGCAGCGGCAACCACCGGAACCCCAGGACCATCGACCGGTACTCAGCCCGTCAACGACAGCAAACTTGCCCAGCTGTTTGTCGAAAACTTCAAGTCCGGCAACTATCTGGTCGTTCTTCTGATCTCCATCGCCATCGGGTTGCTAATCAACCTCACGCCCTGCGTGTATCCGATGGTGCCGGTGACCCTTAGTTTTTTTTCCGGCCAGGCTGGCGATAACCGCTCCGCCCGGATTCAGCTCGGCCTGATGTACATGGTCGGCATCGCGGTCACCTACGGTCTGGTCGGTGGACTCGCCGCTGGGCTTGGTGCGACCTTCGGAGCCTTGTTCCAGGCTCCCTGGTTTAACATCGCGCTGGGCGTTTTTATGTTCGTGCTCGCGCTCTCAATGTTCGACTTGTATCAGATCGGCCTCCCTCCGGCCTTCACCAAGCACCTCAAGGGCCGCAGCGGTCCGGTTGGATCGCTGATCATGGGGCTGTTTGTCGGCGTTGCCGCTGCGCCCTGCGCCGGCCCGCTGATCGTTCCTCCCTTCACGGTTGTGGCCGAAAGCCGCAGCCTGCCCTTGGGCCTGCTGGTCTTCACCACCATCGGCCTCGGAATTGGCTTTCCGTACGTTATCCTTGCTTCGGCTGCAGCAGGCGCCAAGACCCTTCCCAAAGCTGGTGGCTGGATGAAAACGCTCAAGGCCGTCCTCGGCATCGTGGTCGCTGGATTCGGCCTCTTGTACGTCCTCCAGGGTCTCGGCGCCGGCCTCGACGAGCGTGCTCGCGCGCTGATCTGGATTGCCTTCTTCGTGGCATCTGCCATCTACCTGATTGGTTTCGAATCCAGTGGCCTGACCAAGCCAATCCTCTCCATAAAGGGAGCCGCCGCCCTTGTATGCGGCTTGATGGCAGGAATCACTTACCAGGCCGAATCCGAGCGGGCCAAGCTTGCTGAGCTCCAGCGGGCCGGCGCAGTGGCCGGGATCGAGTGGGTGAAGCTTACAGAGGACACCTATGCGACGGCAAAATCATCGGGCAAGCCGATCTTCATCGATGCCACCGCGGACTGGTGCGCCGAGTGTAAGGCGACCGAACGCAATGTGTTCAGCCAACCCAACGCGATTATCGCCCTCAGCAAAGTGCAGCCGATGAAAATTGATTGGAGCACCGGCGTCGATCCTTCTTATCAGGACATGACGCGGAAGCTGTTCGATATCAAAGGACTTCCCCACTTCGTCTTCATCAAGCCCGGCGGAGAGATCGCCTTGGTTAAGAACCATATTGGGTCGCCGGAGGACCTGATCGACGGGCTTCGTGCGGCGGGCGCCCAGCTTTGAGGCACTTCTCGATCGGGTCGTTAACCATAGGCAACGGTGGCCTGACCGTGATAGCCGGACCGTGCCTGGCCGAGTCGCTGGACCTATGCCTTTCCGTCGCCGAGGCGATGCAGGAGAACTGCGGACGGCAAGGCTTTGGCTACATCTTCAAGGCTTCGTTTGATAAGGCGAACCGAACGTCCGTTGGCTCGGTGCGAGGATCTGGCATCGAGCGGGGCTTGGAGATTCTCAGCGAGGTCAAGTCGCGATTTGGAGTGCCGGTAACTACCGATGTGCACCTGCCGGAGCAAGCGGCCGAAGCGGCTGCCGTGGTCGATCTGATCCAGATTCCTGCTTTTCTCTGCCGCCAAACCGACCTGCTCGAAGCAGCTGCTTCCACCGGAAAGCCGGTCAACGTCAAGAAGGGTCAGTTCCTCTCCCCTTGGGATGCCAAGAACATCGTGGAAAAGCTTGAAGAGTACGAGGCGGCTGGCATCATGCTTGCAGAGCGGGGGACGACATTTGGCTACAACAACCTCATTGTCGACTTTCCCGGACTGGAGACAATGCGTTCGTTTGGCGTACCTGTCTGCTTCGACGCAACCCACTCTGCCCAGCGGCCAGGCGGCCTTGGCGTCGCTACCGGTGGTGCCCGGGAGTCCATCCCGGCGATGGTGCGGGCTGCCTGTGCGGTAGGAATTGACGCCTTATTCCTGGAAGTCCATCCCGATCCCGCCAAAGCCCTGTCTGATGCGGCCACACAATGGCCCCTCGCCCAAGCCGCCGATCTGCTCCGGTATCACGTAGCCCCTTTTATCAAATCGCCGGTTACGGGGTAAAACGGTCCCGCCATGAAGCGGACTTCGATTTGGTCGATTTGCTTGGTCGGATTGCTCGCCCTCGCCGGTTGCGGTAACAAGGAGGAGACGCCCGCTGCTTCAACGAGCGGCGCGACCGCCGAAAAAGGCGGGGCCAAAAAGAGGATCGCGGTTATTCCGAAAGGGAGTACGCACGAGTTTTGGAAGGCTGTGCATGCCGGTGCCGAAGCCGCTGGCCAGGAACTCGGCGTCGAGATCATCTGGAAGGGTCCGCTCAAGGAAGACGACCGCGACAGTCAAATCAAGGTAGTCGAAGACTTCACCTCACAGGCCGTCGACGGTATCGTCCTCGCCCCCCTCGATGACACGGCGCTACGAGCCCCCGTCATGCATGCGCAAACGTCCCACATTCCCGTGGTCATCATCGACAGCGACCTCAAGGATGTCGATGTCATCAGCTTTGTGGCAACTGACAACTTCAAAGGCGGCCAAATGGCCGGAGAGGAGATGGTACGGCTGCTGGACGGCAAGGGCAAGGTGGTTATGCTGCGCTACCAGGAGGGCTCGGCCAGCACTCACCAGCGGGAGGAAGGCTTCCTCGACGCGATCAAGAAGGCCCCCGGGATCACCGTGGTCAGTGACAACCAGTACGCCGGGGCCACCACCGAAACCGCCCAAAGAGCTGCCGAAAACCTGCTGGCCCCCTTGAAGTCAGCCAATGGTGGACTTTCCATCCAGGGCATCTTCGCCCCCAACGAATCCTCAACTTTTGGAGTGCTACGGACGCTCCAGGACAACGATTGGGCTGACAAAGTCAAGCTCATTGGCTTCGATGCCTCGCCCAAGCTCGTCGATGCCCTTGCCGATGACCAAGTGATGGCCCTCGTCGTCCAAAACCCTTTTAACATGGGTTACTTGGGCGTGAAGGCAATGGTCGATCGCCTGCAAGGCAAGTCGCCTGAAAAGCGGATCGACACCGGCGCAACCCTCGTTACCCGCTCGAACATGCAGGAACCCGCCATCGCGAAGTTGATCGCCCCGCCCGGCAAGTAAGTCAGCTACTGGACCATGTCCTGGTCCTCGCGAAGCAGTTCGGCTCTCACGATGTCCGGTCGCAGTAGAAAGGAATGCGTCACCAGGTAATGCTCCGTGTCCTGCCAGTGGCGCTCCTCGATCCCGCTGCCGTCCAGCCAATACAGCCTGGAGCGAGGATAGCTCATCAAGATTGGTGAGTGCGTCGAGATAATGAACATGCAGTTTTGGCGAACCATTCGCTCGATAACGAACAGAAGCTCGAGTTGGCGCTGCGGAGAAAGAGCAGCCTCGATTTCGTCGAAGAACATGAGGCACTGTTCGCGCCCCACGAACCGATCATGAAGGATTTGGAAGTAGGACTCGCCATGAGAGACCTCGTGCAGGTCCACCGAAAAGCTGGTGCCTGGTCCAAGCTTGTCGGTCTCGCGGATGTATAGCGCGAATGAGGAAATGTTTTCAGATCGAAAGAAGAACCCATCCTTCGGTCGATTTGGACACTTGACGAGCGTGATGCTGTCGGCCAGCCGGAGGTCGCCCGTCTCGACCTTCCTCGTGTTGTCCCGCCGGCCCCCCTCGATCGGAAAGCCCGCCGCTACCGCCAGGGCTTCCACAATTGTCGACTTTCCCGATCCGTTCTCTCCCGCAAAGATCGTGACGTTCGGGTGGAAGCGGATCTTCCCGATCTGCCTTGCTGCAGCCACGGTCAGCGGATAGCGATCCGGAACGAGTTCCTCTTCGCGCAAGAGGACGTGACTGAAGAACGGCTGGTCAAGCATCGGCCGGTACTTCCAGGATAGCGGGCACGCTCGCATCCTCGCACCGGGCAATCTGGGCGCCGCAAATCTTGCGCCTGTCAGAAGCAAATGGCGGCACAGCAATTTTTATGGGTGGTTTGCAGAAACCTCTTGTACTATTACTAGTATCGATTCCTTATTGAAGCAATCGAAAGGAGCTACCCATGCCGCCAACTAGAGAAATGATCGACAAGGCCATTGCGTGCCTCGGCGATACAACCCTTGTGCGCTTCGACGCCACGCCCGCAACCATCCGGGCAGGCGAAACGGTCACCCTCAACTGGGAGGTATCCGTTCCCAGCACCTGTGGCCTCTCGGTTCGCCTGAACCACACCCAGGTGCCCAAGAAAGGCTCCCGCACGATTCGGCCGGTCCGCTCCGTCGGCTACCGCTTGGATTGCGGTGCTGCCGGCGTCTCCAAGCTTCTCGGGCAGGTCCAGGTCGCCGTCGACTCTACCAATTGCTCCCAGTTCGAGATTCCCGAAGATTTCGTCCGGCCACAAGTCATCAGCAGCGTTGATGCAAGTCTTGCGGAATACAATGCCAATCCCGAAAACGAGAACAAGGTTTCCAAGCGACGAGAGACGACGGTTGAGATTGACCCGGACGGCATCGTTATCCGCATGCGGCTAAAGCTTTCCGTCAATAACTTCGCCGATCCTGACGTGGACGTCGATGCGAAGATTGACGTCGGCGTGTCGCCCGAAGGACCTGTTTTGGCCTTTTATCGCAGCTTTGCGGTAGACGTCGACTGGCCCTGGTGGGTAACTGCCCTTACACTCGGCGTGTCAAAAATCGTGGAGGAATTCGTCGACGGCGCTGTCGAAGCCAACCTCAAAAGCAAAATCCTGAACGACTTGCGGGCTGCTTTCCAAAGCCAGGTGGACGCGCAGGATGGCGCGGTCGCTGACCTGGATACAGTGCAGGATGCCGTTCTGGTGACGCTTTGCAGCAGCGACGGCGGATCGATGATCGATCACATTGTTCGTCCGATCGACCACGAGTTGATCCTGTCACCGGTGTAGGCACGCTTGACTGGTGGTGAGCCGCCTCCACGCCTCATGCGTGGGGGCGAACCCCAGATGACCCCGACCTTACCAGTAGGGCGGAAAGGTCATGGAGTCCTCGTTGCGGTCCATGGAGGTGACGATGTTGTATTCCTCGACCTTCCAGTTTTCACCGTTGCGGGCGAGAGTGATGGCGACCACGGGGTTCTCGGTCCCGCCCCAGGAGGCTCGCTCGATACCAACCGCGATCACGCGAGCCTTGGTTGGCATCAGGCGAATGATCTTGTAGTACTTGAGGCCCTCGTCGCAGCCTATGTCGTCGATGACGGTCGCCACGGCCGTTTCCATCGGCTTCCCATATCCACGGGTCAGGATCTCTGCATACACGTAGGGTGCGATGCAGATGAGAAAGAACATGACGAGCAATACTCGCCAGCTTCGCATTTCCCCGCGGTTCTTGATCGGCCTGAACATCGCCCAAAGGAGCGTAAGCAAGCAGGCCACCGCAAAGCAAGCCATCAGATAACCGATGATCCCGATCATCTCACATGGATTTTCGGCAGATTGTCAGTCGAGTTCCAGGTTTCTGAAGCGCTTTTCCGAGGTTCCGACATTCTCGCTCAGCTTTTGGTAAGCCCAGAGCACGCGGTCGTGGATTTGCTTTGCCCGGCGAGCTTCCTCGCTTCCAGGAGGAAAATTGCCCGGATCGCTACGCTTGTGGAGCCGCTCAAAAGCCTTTCGGATCGCCTCGTAATCGTCCGTCTCCTTGACGCCCAGAATCTGGCGGGCACGCCGAACTGGATCTTCGGAGCCGTACTCCTCGCGGTGGTGGATATGCTGATTGCCGTTGGGATCCTGTGAAGGAACCTGCTCAAGTTCGCGCTTGGCATCGAGTTCCTCGACGCCGCTTATGCGGTCCCATTCCCGATTGATGTAGCCCCGAAGCAGATCGTAGGCCCGGCGTGGACCGCTCATCAGGAACCGAGCACCTGCCGGAGTTCTTCGCGGGCATCTTGAGCCGCCTGGAGTTCATCGACCGTTTCGCGCAAGTCCTGGAAGTTTACTGAATCAACGCTCGCCGAGGCCGTCGTCGCCAAGTAGGAATGAACCTGTCCACGAATCCGCTCCACGGCACGCTCCAATGCCTGCCGCTGTTGCGACTCGGCATGTTGAAGCGCCTCGACGTGCAAGGGATTCACATTTGGCAACCCGCTTAAGCGCTTTGCCGCCAAATCCGACTCCAGCCAGGCCAGCGATACCGGCAGCATCGCGCCGAGGATCTGATCGATCTCTTTCATGAGGGGGTGACCGGTCGGCGAACCAAGTTTGTCGGCAAGCCAATTACGCTCTCGGATGCCGGCCATGATCCAATGACGGGCCCGCGGATCGACGTCTTGCACACGCCGTACCCAGTCCAATGTCGGTTTACGAGATCGTCCGGCCATAAAGGCGAATGCGATAAGCGCCAGCATCAATACGCCGAGGACGATGTAATTCATCTAGAACCTGATAACGAGGCCTGCACCACTTTCCCGTCGCCGACCATCCTCGATTCTCACGAAACCGACCGCTTCGATCTTGTCACTCACGATCAAGCGGCCCTCAAGTAGGGCGCCGTCCTTTTTTCCAAGCCAATCCCGCACCCAGGCGACCGATACCACCGCCAGAGGGTTGATTCGGTACGAAATCTGCGCCAAAGAAAGATTCGAATCCAAGTCGAGGTTGGTTTCACCGCTTCGAAGGGCGATGAACTCGAGATCGATCGTAACTGGACCCCGAGTAGTCCGCAAGTCCGCGCCGTAGGCCTGCTTCCAGCCTCGCCCCACGCCGGCGGACAGCTCCGGCGCCCTAAATTGCGTGAACGACGTTCCCGCCACGCCGATGTGATTGCCAACGGCTACGCTGATCCCAAGTTGATCCCCGATTCGAGCGAAGGTCGCCCGAAGCTTCTGCCTTCCGTTGTCACCGGCGGCAATCCTTACCGGAATGTCATCGAAGACCAAGTTCGTCGTCAACCCGGCTCCGCGAGCATATTCTCGTAAAATCGTCTCGCTGCCGAACGGCATCAGCTGCTTCCCCACCCGCCAGCGTCCCGGATCTTCGATGTAGTACTCCTCGGAGAGTTCCGGGTCGGCATCGGTATCGACGCGATGCAGGCGCTGCACGATCCGGGCGATGTATCCGGGTTCCAGATTGAGGGTGAGGCTGACGTTCGATGCCCTTCCGCGGTGGTCATACCAGCGGATGGTTGTCCGGTCGTTTACCTGGCTGCGAACGGTCGGACGCAGCTCGAGGTTCAACTTGAAGTCCGGAGTCTGGCCCGATACCTTGAGTACCGAGCCAAACGCAGCGACAATGATCCAAGATCCTCGCCTCATGATGCCAACCGGGTCGCCAGCTCATCGAATGGGCAGGGTGCCTGCTCGCCAGTTTCCAGGTTCTTGACTGTAGCGGCGCCGGAGGCCATCTCATCGTCTCCAACGATCACGGCATAGCGGCTGCCGGCTCGATCGGCTGCCTTGAGCTGTCCCTTTAGCGCCTTTCCATCCAGGTCGAAGATCGCTGCTACGCCGTGCGAACGTAGCGAACGGGCGAGTTTGCGAACGTATGGCTGCGCCCCCTCGGTAGCAGCGACCAAGAATGCCGGTGGCGTGGCTTGCCCGATGTCCTTGCCGATTTCCTCCAGGACGATGAGCGCTCGCTCGAGGCCAATCCCGACGCCAACCGCAGGCGTGGCCGCACCGCCGATATCGGAGACGAGATTGTCGTAGCGTCCGCCGCCACAAAGGGCCGCTTGCGCTCCCAGATGCGTACTGTGGATCTCGAAGACCGTGTCCGTGTAGTAGTCGAGGCCGCGCACGATCCCGGTCGCCACTTCGTACTCTGCTCCACTTTCCGTCAGCGCGCATAGCAGTCCGTCCATGTGATGCCGGGACTCGTCCTCCAGGAAGTTACCAATCGAGGGGGCTTCCTGCAGCATGTTGATCATGTCCGGGTCCTTGCTGTCGAGCAGCCGGAGTGGATTCTTCTTGGCGCGCTCCTGCATTTCCGGCGATTGAGCCAGCAGCCACGGCTCAACGAACCGCAACAGGGCCTCACCATAGGCCAAGCGCGTGGCCGCGCGTCCGATACAGTTCACGAGCACCTTCAGGTCGACGAGCCCGATTCGGCGATAGAAATCGAGCGTCATCTCGATGATCTCCGCATCAGCCATGGGGGAAGGACTCCCGATCAGTTCAAGCCCGGCCTGGTGCGCCTGTCGATAGCGGCCCTTCTGCGGCCGCTCATAGCGGAAGAATGGCGTGACGTAGCTGAGACGGGTGACCGTCCCCGGTGCGCCAAGCTGGTGCTCAAGGTAGGAGCGGATGGCGGGAGCGGTGCCCTCGGGCTTCAGCGTCAAGCTGCGGTCGCCTTTGTCGACGAACGTGTACATTTGCTTCGTGACGATCTCGCTGGTCTCGCCACTGGTCCGCGTGAAGAGCTCCGTATCCTCGAAGACCGGTGTCCGAACTTCCCCGTAGCCATAGAGGCGGGCGACCTCACGAAACGTGGATTCGAGCCGCACCCAAGCCGTTGCCTGGCCGGGAAGAACGTCGTGGGTTCCGCGGGGCGCCTGGAATCGCATTGGGTTAGATTGTGTTCCTTATTCGCGCTGCATCGCCCGAACAGGGTCCCGCCGCGCTGCGCTCATCGCCGGCAAGATGCCGAAAAGGCAGCCCAGGCCGATGCTTACCGAGAAGCACAGGAGTACCACCTGAGGCGTAATCAGCGGCTTGATTACGGTGTTTGCGGCAAGGACTTGGCAGACGACAACGCTGAATCCAAGTCCAACGATTCCGCCGATCGCCGAAATCAAGAGGGCCTCAAACAAAAACTGCCAGAAGATATCGCGGTTCTTCGCACCAGCCGTCTTCCGAATCCCGATCTCCTTCGTCCGCTCGTTTACCGACATCAGCATCACGGTCATGATCCCGACTCCGCCAACAAAGAGCGCGATCGACGTCAGGCCGGTAAGGAGCCAGGTTAGGATGCTCATCAGCCGGTAAACGAGCTTCAACAGGTCTTCCTGCGTCAGCACCGAGAACGTCTCCCGATCCAAACGCTGATCCAAGGCCGATTCCACTGCCCGCACCAGTGTCTTCGGCTCCCGCTCGGGATCGGTCTGAATCATGATTCGGTGGACCTGCGGATTCTCCAGCCGCTCGCGAAGATAGCCGTAGGGAATGTAGGCGATGTTTTCGAAGCCGCCCATGGAAAAGAGGTTCTCGCCTTGCTTCTTGTCCTCGGTGACGCCGATAACCTCGTAGTCGCTACCATTGACGTTCACCTTCCGGCCAATCGCCGAGCCTTGGCCAAAGAGCTTCTCTCTGGCGATCGAGCCAATTACGCAGACACCCTGCCTTTCGTCTCCGGGCTGAAACACCCGTCCCTCGGCCAGCTTCACGGGCCGAATCCGGAACCATTCCGGCGTCGCCGCAATGATGAAGGTCGAAGGACTCCTCGCGTCTGGAGTCTGGATCCCCCCGCCGACGAACATCAGAGGGCCCGCCGTCCGAACTCCCGGGACGCGCCGCACAGCGTCGACGTCGGCATCCGACAGGTACGAGATTCCGGCCAGGTTTGGCGCGAGCATCGCCCCTTCGTCGATCCGACCCGGCAGAACGATGAGCAGATTCACGCCGAGGTCCTCGACCTGGCTGGTGACGTCCTTTTGTACGCCGAGGGCAATGCTGATCAGCAAAACGATCGCGGTCGCTCCGACCATCACCCCTAGGGAGCTTAGGGCTGCCCGCCAGCGCTGCTCGATCAAGCTCTTGGCAGCGGCGCCGAACGCGCGGGCAATCGTTCCCATCCTTAGTCGTTTACGCTCCGAGCGTTCTCGTCAACGCAACCAAGGTACACCAAAGCGATGCCGGTCCGGTTGGTCCTGTTCGATTTGGGCGGGGTTCTCGTTCGCATCCGCACGCAGTGGCGCGATTGCCTCGAAGAGATCGGCTTGGAAACCCGCCACGGCCGCGACTGGAATCCGTGGCTTGGCGAATTCGCGCCCTTTGCTGCCTTCCAGCGTGGCGACGTCCATGCCGGCGAGGTCTTTGCCGCTCTCGCCGCGTTCCTCGGCATCGACGACGTGCGGGACGCGGAGCGCGCCAGTGCTGCGATCCTCCATGAGCCTTACCCGGGCGGTCTGGAGCTGGTTGAAGCGCTGCACGACGCTGGCATCGAAACCGGCGTGCTCTCAAACACCAATGCCCCTCATTGGCAGGAAATGCTGCAGTCCGGACGCTTCCCCGCGGTGCCGGCGACCCGCCACCGATTCGCGTCTCAAGAGCTTCGCCTCGAAAAACCCCAGCCGGAAATCTTTCGCTTCGTCCAGAACGCAGTCGGACTGCGACCGCAGGAAATCATATTCTTCGACGATGTCGCACCGAATGTCGAGGGCGCCAGGGCTGAAGGCTGGCACGCCATCCTCGTCCCGGCTACCGACGATCCGGTCGGGTTCATGCGGGAGCGGCTGGCCGAGCACGGGCTGCCGGTCTCGATATCCACAGAGCAACCGATCTAAGGTTCCTTGCAGGTCTCTGATAGCCAAGAGTCCACCCCGACACCACCGTTACCATCGTCTTGTAAGAGTCAGGATCAGCATGCCCAATAGACACACCAAAAGCAGGATCGAACTAATCTGCCGCAGGGGTCGTGGAAGGCTTCTCTCCAACAGATCTGGGAGGGTAACCAATGCGCTCGTCAGGACGACAGAGGCTACGAGCCAAATCTTCAGCCGCCGATCTTTGCCCCGCTCCATACCTCTAGGATCATGGTACTTAGGATCTCAGGCGCCAACCGACCGTGCGTAGACGATGTAGTCCGTTTCGGGGAAGTCCCTTCCGTTTGCACCGGCCAGGCCACGCAGGTGGCCACGATGGTACATGCCGTGCATCAGCACGTGCCGCGTGATCTGGTCGACGGTGTTGAAATACGATTCCCCCCGCGTGTTCGTGTACGAGACGTAGGCGCCGGGGTCACAGGTCCGCACGAGCTCCATCCAGCCGTCATTCAGGCTGCCAACGTCCTGCGACAGGTCGCCAGTGAGCTCCGGGGCCTCCTCTTCGCTGAGGCACCGCGCCAGCCATACGCGCTGGGCAGTGAGCATGTGCTGAAAAACGCCAGAGCATTCAGGCACGTCGGCCAGGGCCGGCAGGTATTCAAGCCAGCGATCGTTCGCCCACCGATCGTAGCGCAAAGCATCTTGGATGGACTCGATCCACTCCATACCGACCGACCTTACCCGCTGAGCTTCCAGTCAAACTCGACCATCCGGCCTGCTCCGGGAGCGGCAGGAACCCCGCTCACAAAGGCCTGAACCGGGAAACCCGTGAGTTCAACTCCTTCGTAAGGGCTCCACTGCGAGCGACTCCGAATCCACTCGCGACGGACGGTGAATTTGCGCTGCAATTCCACGATTGCCAGGTCTGCCCAGGCACCTAGCGCGATCTCGCCACGGTCCTTGATGCCGTACAGTCGGGCGGGATTGCGCGACGTCATGGTTACGACTTGGTCGAGCGGCAGCCTTCCTTGGTCCACAAAGGTGAGCAGCACGGGCAGAAGCGTTTGCACACCGGTCATCCCGCTCGGGCTTTGCGGATAAGGCTTCTGCTTCTCCTCCAGCGTGTGAGGCGCGTGGTCGGAGCCGAACACGTCGAACACACCTTCAAGGAGCCCAGCCCAGAGCGCTTCGCGGTGCTCGGCACTTCGAATAGGCGGGTTCATCTGGACGAGGCTTCCGAGCTCTCGATAAGCGCTTGGCCACTCGAACCAGAGGTGTTGCGGTGTCACTTCGGCCGTCAGGGCCACGCCTTCGGCCTTTGCTGACCTGATTATTGGCACCTCGTCGCCCGTACTGACGTGAAGGATGTGGACATGCCTTCCCGTTTCCCGCGATAGAAGGATCAGCCTCTCTGTCGCCAGGCGTGCAGCTTCCGCGTCGCGGATGATGGGGTGGTCGGATACGTCCGGGGCGGGAAACATCTCCTTTCGAGCCCGCAGCCGAGCCTCATCCTCGGCATGAACCGGCATCGGCCGCTTTCCGCCTTGCATCACCGCTCGGACGTTCTCGTCATCGGGCACGAGCAGCGTCCCCGTCGATGAGCCCATGAAAAGCTTGATTCCCGGAGTCCCCGGCAGCATTTCCAGCCGCTCCAGATCGGGAATATTGTCGAGGGCGGCGCCGACGAAAAACGCGTAATTCGCCGAAGCTCGGCCCTTGGCCCGGGCCAGCTTGTTTTCCAGGAAGGCTGCTGTCGTCGTCGGGGGCAGGGTGTTCGGCATCTCGAAGAACGTCGTCACCCCGCCGGCAGCGGCGGCCTCCGAACCGGTGGCGATGTCCTCCTTATGCTCAAGCCCCGGTTCGCGAAAGTGGACCTGGGTGTCGATGACCCCAGGGAGAATCTGCATCCCGGAGGCATCGAACGTGTTTTCCGCTTCGGCGCCAGTAAGATCGCCCAGGGCAACGATCCTTCCCCCTGCGATGGCGAGGTCTTCGCGGGCAATACCTTCCGGTCGAATGACCTCGCCGCCCCGGATGACCCAATCGAACATCATTCGACGTTACCAGTCGGGCGCAGGGGTTGGTTCAATTCGCCGTCGAGCGACGTCTGGAATAGTCGGTGATCGCAGCGCGAGGGCACATCCGAATCTAATGGAGCAGCCGATTCAGGAAGGGGCCCGTCCCGATGTCACCATCCTGGTACCCGCCCTCAATGAAGAGGACACGATCCGCGAGGTCGTCGAGCGACTCCTCGCGTTGCCAATTTCGAAGCAGGTAGTCGTTATCGACGACGGCTCCACCGATCAAACGCCCCAAATCCTCAAGGAGTACGTGGGCAAAATCGACGTCCTCACCCATTCTATTCGCTCAGGAAAGGGCATGGCGATCCGCTCGGGCTTGGTCATCGCAACCGGGAAAGTCGTCATTATCCAGGACGCCGACCTCGAATACTTCCCGGAGGAAATACCCATGCTGGTCGATCCCATCCTGCGCGGGGAAGCCGACGTCGTTTACGGCACTCGTTTTCGCAATGGGCTGCCCAAAGATATGCCCCTCCCCAACAAGCTGGCCAATCTCCTCCTTCGTTGGAGCGTCGGTGTCCTCTTTTGGCGGCGAATCAGCGACGAGGCAACGTGCTACAAGGCGTTTCGGACCGAATTGCTTCGACGCATGAACCTGGAATGCAGCCGCTTCGAGTTCTGCCCGGAGGTAACCGCCAAGTCGATCCGGCTACGTAAGCGAATCGTGGAGATCCCCATCCAGTATGTGCCACGTACCAAGGACGCCGGGAAGAAGATCCGCTGGACGGATGCGGTCGAGGCGTTTTGGACCCTGTTTAAGCACCGCTTTAAACCGTTTTAATTGCCAGGCTGTCGAAAGGGCGGCTGGATCGTCATAATCTTGCGTGGAGTTCTCGTTAGGATCGATCGTATGAAGGTTCGAGGAATTTGGGTGTCGCTGATCATTTTTACCGTTGCCGCTGGCATCATCGGCTGCGGTGGCGCGGGCGGCGGCGCCGTCCTAACCGGCGGCACTGGCCACGTCACGAACTCGGGCAACTTTTCAACGTCATCCAGCGGAGGATCGACAACGAGTACATCGACCACGGGGACGTCATCCACCGGCGGCACCGCCACTTCCGGAACCACAACGACCACGGGTGGCACGACTTCTACCACGGGAACCACGGGGTCGACGACAACGGGATCGACCACCACCGGTTCGACGACCACAGGCGGCACGACAACCGGAGGCACCACCGGCAGCACCACCACTGGCGGTACGACCGGTGGAACGCTCACCGCGCCGTTTGATATGGTCTTTGTCAGCGACCGCAACCTTTCCCGCGATATCTACGCGATGGAAGACGCGGGCGGCAACGTGACCAACGTCATCGTCAACAATCTCTTCCAGGATTACGACCCTTGTCTCTCACCCGACGGTCTCAAGATCGCCTTTGTATCGGAGGTGGCGGGTGACGCGCAGATCTGGATCTGGGATACGGCGTCCTCAAGTTCACTTAAACTCACGACGACCGCAAACGCCAAGGCGAACCCGAGCTTCAGTCCCGATGGCACCAAGATCGTCTTCGCCGACTCCGTCGCCAACGAGATCTACATCATGAACGCCGATGGAACCGGCATAACCAACATCACGAACTCCGCCGATGAGGAAGATCGAGATCCAATCTTCAGCAAAGACGGTACGCGGATCATCTTCGCCTCGAATCGCGGTGTACAAGTCACACCCTCCTTCGGGATTTTCTCGATGAATCTCGATGGCTCCGACATCAAAGAGGTCTTTGACGAGACCACCAACGAGGTCCAGCCGTGGCTTTCAACCGATGGAACGAAGCTGGTTTATCGAAACAACAATAACGTTTGGATCGCCAACGCAGATGGCACGAACCGAACCCAGCTCACTACGAGCGGCAACTGCACGCGACCGACGTTTACCCGCGACGGCACCCGTATCATCTACACCGTAAATAGCGGCGGGGAGTCCTTGTTCTCCATGAACTTGGACGGCACGGATAACAAGAAGATCAGCGGCATCGGCAACAACTCGTCGGCACGTGGCCGACCATAGAAACTACTGACAGACGGTAGGTGGTAAACATTCCCCGTGAGAGGAAGACTTGCTGTTGCAGCCTGCCTGGCTGCAGCCTGCGCTGTTGCCCAGACGCCGGCGCCCGCCATCGATACCCAGTTCCTTAATGCGATCTCGCCAAGGCAGCTCGGCCCGACGACCATGGGCGGCCGGGTGATCGACCTTGCCGTTTTCGAGAAAGAACCGAGGATCTTCTACATTGCAACTGCCGGCGGGGGACTTTGGAAGACGGAAAACGGCGGGATTACGGTGACTCCGGTCTTTGATCGCGAGAAGCACGTTTCAATTGGCAGCGCAGCCGTCCGACAGGACGATCCCAACGTCGTATGGGTGGGCACGGGCGAAGAATCCAGCCGCAATAGCACCCAGTGGGGCGGTGGCGTGTATCGATCCGAGGACGGCGGAAAGACCTGGCAAATGCTGGGGCTGGAGAAAACTCGCCATATCTCCAAGGTCATTCTCCACCCCAAGGACAAGAATGTCGCTTGGGTGGCAGCCCTCGGACATCTGTGGGGCTACAACCCGGATCGCGGGGTGTTCAAGACCACGGACGGGGGAAAGACGTGGCAGAAAACCCTCTTCATCGATGAGAAAACCGGCATCGCCGATATGGCTATCGATCCAAACGATCCGAATGTTCTCATTGCCGCAGCATGGGAAAAGGTTCGGCGACCCTACACCTTTATCAGCGGCGGTCCTGGCTCTGGGGTATACCGTTCGACCGATGGAGGCAAGACTTGGAAGAAGGCTAACAAGGGCCTCCCCGAAAACACCCCGTTGGGAAGAATTGGCCTCTCGTTCTTCCGCAAGAACTCCAACGTGGTGATCGCAACCGTCGAAGCAAAGGGCGGCGGAATCTTTAAGAGCAAGGACAAGGGTCAGTCCTGGACCAAGCTGAGCAATCTGAATCCTCGCCCCTTCTATTTCTCAAAGCCCCTGCAGGATCCTTCCGACGAAACCCGAATCTATGTCGTAGCGACGAACTTTCATGTCTCGACCGACTCGGGAGCGACGTTCCGCAACCTTCCGATGAACATCCATGTCGACCATCACGCGATCTGGGTGAATCCGAACGATTCCAATCACCTGATCATCGGTAACGATGGCGGTGTCGCGCAGTCGCGGGATCGCGGACTTGCCTGGGAACACATCAACAACATGCCGCTCGGCCAGTTCTATGCGATCGCCTTCGATATGCGAAAGCCGTATTGGGTTTACGGTGGGCTGCAGGACAATGGCTCGTGGGCCGGCCCCACCCAGACAAGCAAGGGCGGCGTCACATACTTGGATTGGTACGGTATCGGCGGTGGCGATGGATTCCATGTCCAAGTCGATCCGACCGATTGGACCACCGCTTACAGCGAGAGCCAAGGTGGCGCGATAAGCCGCCTGGACCAAGTACGCGGCGACTTCCGGTTCATTCGGCCCCGCCCGCCTCAGGGCGAGCGATATCGCTTTAACTGGTCGTCCCCCTTTATCATCAGTCCGCACAACCCGCGGACCCTCTATTTCGGAGGCAACAAGCTCTTCAAGACGGTCGATCGGGGAGACAACTGGAAAGTCATCAGCCCCGACCTGACGAGCAATGATCCCAAGAAGCAGCGTCCAGGTGAAGGCAGCGTGAGTCCCGAAAATACGGGCGCGGAAGCGCACTGCACGATCGTCACAATCAGCGAGTCGCCACGCAAGGCCGGCGTCGTCTGGGTTGGAACGGACGACGGATACGTTTGGGTGACGCAGGACGACGGTAACAAGTGGACCGATGTGACGATGAACATCCCTGGCTTGCCAACGAACACGTGGTGCAGCCGGGTTACCGCTAGCAAGCACGTGGAGGGAAGAGCCTATGCCACGTTCGATGGCCACCGCAATGATGATTACAAGCCCTATGTCTATGTCACCGAGGACTTTGGCAAGACCTGGACCAGTCTGAGCGCCGGCCTTGAGGAAGACGAATGCTGCTACGTGATTAAGGAAGGCGAGAAGAATCCTGACCTGTTGGTCCTGGGCACCGAGCTATGCCTTTGTTTCTCGCTTGATCGCGGTAAGACGTGGGCGCGTTATCGATCCGGCAACTTCCCTACGATCGCAGTCCACGACGTTGCGATTCACCCCCGCGACCAAGACCTCATCATCGGCACCCACGGTCGGAGCATCTGGACACTGCCGATCGCGCCGCTCGAAGCGCTGACCGCGGAAGCCCTTGGCAAGGATGCGGTGCTCTGCCCGCCGCAGCCCGTCTACCTATTGGGCCGCATCGCGGGACAGGATTGGATGGGAGACCGCACCTTTATGGCTCGAAACACCCAGCCCGGAACGACGATCTTCTACTACATCAAAGCAGACCAAACCGGCGAGGCCGTCGTCACAATCACCAACGCGTTGGGTGAGCAGGTAGCCGAGCTAAAGGGACCCGCCAAGGCCGGCCTTCATGGACTGCCGTGGACAGCAAGAGGACGCGGTCGGGTTAAGCCAGGGGAGTTGAAAGTCACCCTGAAGGTCGGCGGCCAGGAGCTCTCACAGCCACTGGTGATCGAAGACGCCACGATCAACTAAGAAGGGCGATCGCTGCCGCGGAAACCGCCGCAGTATCGACTCGCAGAACTCGGGGACCCAGCGTAACGGCTCGGTCCCCGATCATTTCAATTTCACGTCGCGTCCACCCGCCTTCGGGACCAACAACGATGGTCAGCGATTGCGCGCCGCCGGCGGCCGCTCGAAAGGTGTTCTCCACCCCCTCGACCTCGCTAAGGACAAGAGCGTCGGGATAGGCAGACAACACCGAGACGAGGTCCTTTTTCCAGACCAATGTCGGAAGCTTCGCCCGTCCGCAAACCTCAGATGCTTCGCGCGCGATCGTCGCGAGACGGCGGGTTCTCTCTTCCCGCTTCCTCTCGTCCCAATTGACCACGGATCGCTCGGTTGGAAAGAGCACAAATCCCGCGACGCCGACTTCCGTGCAGAGACGTACGACCTCGTCGAGCTTGTCACCCTTCGGAAGCGCCTGGGCGATGACGACCTCGCGACTCGCATCCGTTCCCACCTTGACAACCTCTAAGGGCTCGACCGCTCGGCCGACAAACCGACACCGAACAATGGTTCCGTCGTTGGGCAGAACCGCGACTTCCGAACCGCTATGCAGCCTCAGCACATCGCGGAGCTTATGAAGCTCATCCTTGGGCAGCTCCTGCTCCCCGTCAGCCAGATCGAAGCCTGGCCAGAAGAGGCGAGGCAGTGACCTTAGCGGCGGAACGTCGCTGCTACCCAACGATCCTCCGTCAAGACTTCTACAAGCCCGAATCCAACCTGTTGGGCTGCCCTTTGGACGTCGGTCCAGTTCTCATCGATGATCCCTGACACGATCCACACTCCCCCTGGCTTCAAGGCCGTGGCAGCCTGGTGGGCGACGTTGATCAGCGTGGCGCTGATGATGTTCGCAAGGACGATATCGAACGGAGCCTTCGAGGATACTGCCGCAAATCCATCGCCCACCACCGCGTCTAACGCAACCTGGTTGCGGGCCGCATTTTCAATGCTTGCCTCCACCGCAATCGGATCGACATCAACCGCCACTGCGCGTGCCGCCCCGACAAGGAGCGCGGCGATCGACAAGATCCCGCTGCCGCAGCCAATATCGGCAACCATCGCGCCCTGCAGGTCCTGCCTTTCGAGCAGTTCCAGGCACATCCTTGTCGTCGGGTGGTCGCCGGTCCCAAAGGCTTGTCCCGGGTCAAGCTCGATGACGCGATCACCCGGTTCGGCGCCGCAATCCTCCCAACTGGGCTTGATCATCCAGTGCTTCCCTACCCGCCTGGGCTTGAAGAATTGCTTCCATGACTCGGCCCACTCCTCTTCGGCTACTTCCAACGTTGTCACCGAAGCGTCTGCAAGGTGATTGAGCCGCAACTGGAAGCCTCGCAGATCGATAGGGTGGTCCCCCGCGTAGTACCCTGAAAGGCTCGGCGGCCTGTCGGTCTGCTCGGTCGAAGCCATACCAAATTGGTCGAACACATCGATCCAGGCGCCCCAGTCTTCCGGGCTTTCAGCAAGGCTTGCCGTCACCTTGATCCACGTTCTCATTTCTTCTTTTTGAAGATCCCGCCGAGTACGGATCCGATGCCTTCGCCCTTAGGTTGATCGTCGCCGCTCAATTCGGCGAACTCACGCAGGAGCTTTTCCTGGGCCTCCGATACTTTCTCGGGTACGAGCAGAATCGCCTCCACCAGCATGTCTCCTCGGGGTCCGCCATGCAGCCGCGGCAGGCCGGCGTTGCGAATCCGGAAGACCGTTCCCGGTTGGGTTCCGGCCGGAATGCGAACGGTGATCTCTTGATCCAGTCCATCGAACGTCAGTTCGTCGCCGAGGGCAGCCTGGGGAAACGTCATCCCGATGCGGCTGAGCAAATCCATCCCATTCCGTTCAAATCTATCGTCCGGCGTGACGGAAATGTGAACGTAAAGGTCACCAGCCCGGCCACCACCGAGCGGATCTCCGCCCCTGCCACCGACCTGCAAAGTGGTTCCATCCTCCACGCCCGGCGGAACGCTGATTTCGATCTGGCTGCGTTCGATCCGCATTTTCCTGCCTTTGCAGGCGGTGCACGGCTCCTTGATGACGGTGCCCTCACCGCCGCAGGTTCCACAGGGCATGGAGGTCCGCATCTGGCCAAGCAAGGTGTTTTGGACTCGAGTCACTTGGCCCGCGCCGTTGCAGGTCGGACATGTCTCGGGTTTCGAGCCTTCTGCTGCTCCCGAACCATTGCAAACCGTGCACCGTACCGGTCTCTCATACACGACGTCGCCCTGATAACCGTTCAGGACGTCCGTTAGCGTCAGAGTGACGTCGGCTTCAACGTCAGCCCCGTTCCGGTTTCCGCCTCTGCCTCGGCGATTGGACCCGGCCCCACCGAAGAAGAGGTCGAAGAGATCCGAAATTCCACCGCCAAAGAACGGATCTTGCGGGATGTCCTCCGTGGTTCCATACTGGTCGAAGCGCGCACGCTTATCGGGATCGGACAGGACGGCGTAAGCCGCACCGATCTCCTTGAACCGATCTTCCGCTTCGGGATCGTTGGGATTGACGTCGGGGTGGTACTGTCGCGCTAACTTCCGATAGGCAGACTTGATCTCATCGGGCGTGGCAGTGCGAGAGACGCCTAGTACGTCATAGGGATCTTTGGGAGCCACGAATGCTTATCCGTTTTCGGCGTCTTCTTCGTCGTCTGCCGATTCCTGTTCTTCGATGTCAGTGAGCGACAGCGTATCATCCTCGGACTCGACGACGGTTTCCTCGGTCTCGATGGCGTCATCCATGAGATCGGCCAGAGTATCGACTCCGGCAGCTGCCTCGGTCTCGCCTTCTGCATCCTCTTCGTGCTCGGTTTCGTCGAGAAGGCTGACGGCTTCGAACTCGTCGCCCTCCAACGCCGGAAGAAGCAATCCGAGCTCGTTCGGAATCGCGTCGTCTGGGATTACGGCAAAGGAACCGGATTCCGTACCGGGTTCAACCGACTCGCCGATGAAGATCGGCCGGATCTTACCGGCCGCGATTTCGGCTAAGGCGATGGAAAGCGGATGCGTCGACTCGCAACGAACGAGTGGATGGGCGCCCTCCTTCAATTGCTTGGCTCGTTTGGCGGCCAGATTGGAGAGGATGAACTTGCCGTGCTCATAGTTCGTTAGGAGATCGGCAGAAGGCAGGATCGTGGGCGCTTGGGAATTCATGCCAAACGCTGAGTCTACCGTTTCCAAGGCAAGGAAGGCAACGGTTGGGGTGCCAGTTCCCACCCGTGAGCCCCGGATACACTTTATCCCATGCCGGAATTCGTCGACCCTAGCGTCGAGATGATCTTGCAGCATTATGCCGAGGATCATCGGCTGCTGGGGGCGGTAACTCCGCCGATTTTTCAGAACTCGCTCTTCGTCTTCGACTCTTACGACGACTTTCTCGAATCCGGCGAAAACGACCATGTTCCCAAGCGTCGGCACAACTACAGCCGAATTTCTAATCCGACGCTGGAAATTGTCGAACGCAAGATCGCCAAGCTCGAGCACATGGAGGCGGCCAAGGTCTTCACCAGTGGGATGGCTGCGATTTCCGCCGCGATCTTCAGTACCATTCGCCAAGGTAGCCACGTCGTCGCGGTGGACACCTGTTATGGTCCAACCAAGCAGCTGCTCAGTGAGTACCTGCCTAAGTTCGGTATCCAGACCACCTTCGTAAATGGCTCGGATCCCCAGGAAGTGTTCGATGCCTGTGAAGCCAATACGACCGCGATTTATCTCGAATCGCCGAGTTCGTTGGTGTTCCAGCTTCAGGATTTCGAGGCCATCTCAGCCTTTGCTCGGGAAAGAGGCATCACCACGATAACCGACAACAGCTACTGCTCGCCGGTCTTCCAGACCCCGGGCGATTTTGGGATCGACATTATCGTTCATAGCGCGACGAAGTACCTTGGCGGGCATAGCGACGTGGTTGCCGGAGCCTTGTGCACGTCGATGGACCGCATGAATGCGTTGATGCGCCATGAGGTCCCTCTGTTCGGTGCAGCACTACCGCCGTTCCCGGCTTGGCTGCTCATTCGGGGCTTGCGGACGCTGAAGATCAGAATGAAAGCGCATGAAGAGACGGGCAATCGGGTTGCGGCATTCCTGAAATCGCGGCCAGAGGTGGATCGGGTCATGCACCCTTCCCTGCCCGACCATCCCCGACGCGAGCTCTTCTGCAAGCAGATGCGCGGCACGTCTGGCCTCCTGTCGTTCATCCCCAAGGTTCAGGAACCAGACCGGCTGAAGCGGTTCATTGAGGACCTGGAAATCTTCCAGCTCGGGGTGAGTTGGGGTGGCTTCGAAAGCCTTGCCGTCACCTTCCCTATTCAACCCATGGGATGGGAATCGGAAAAGTGGTTTGTCAGGCTGCACTGTGGGCTGGAATCGGCAGAAGACCTGATCAGCGACCTCGACCAGGCCTTCCGCAAGCACCTTACTCCGTAATAAACCGGCGTGCGATTGTCGCCCTTCGGTGCTTGACGGTGTGGTAGTCCACGCCATGCGACCGGGCTTCAATCGTTCGGCCGTCGCCAATGTAGATGGCGACGTGTCGGCGACCGACCTCTCCGGGATAGTACAGGACATCCCCGTAGCGAAGCGTATCTTGGACCACTTCTCCCACATCCGCGTGGGCGATGTCGCGAGAATGGCGAGGAAGCCGGATGCCAACCTCCCGAAACACTGCACAAACGAACCCAGAACAGTCGATGCCATTGTGGGAATTGCCACCCCAGGCGTAGGGCGTTCCCAAGTACTCCTGCATCGCCTGCTGAAGGTGGTAGTGCCGCTCAAGATATGGCCTGTCGAATTCAGTACCCGATGTCACCCTGACGTACGCATCGTGGCCTAGGGCCGGATTGGGGCGGTTGACGCCCAGCAAGATCAAATCGCCGAGCTTCGCCCTGGCAGCGATCGAAGTCGGAGGTGCAACATTTGGCGTGTCGATGATTCGGTACGCGATGGCGTCCGCGGCCAACTCCAGGTCCTCCTGCGCCTTGCCCTTACCAAGCGGCTGGACCCGGCCGTTGCCGACGTAGACGGCAAACTGGCCTCCGGACTCGATTAGGTCTCCCAGTTCCAGCTCTCGCGTTTGGGCTGACGACTTCATCGCAGCGGTGATGCGCTTAGCGGAAACTCCCGCCTTGCGGTATAGCGCGATCGCACCTTGCTTTCCTGCTGCCGTCACCTTCCTTGCGCTTGCCAGTACCGTCTTGTGCTTTCGCGATCGAGCAACAGCAGCCGACGACCCGGCCTCATACCGAATCCAGCCGGTCGACTCATATCCCTCACCATCCCGGATAACGTCAACACGGTCGCCGTAAAGTACGTAGAGCCGCGCTTCCGACGCTGCGACAGCTATCGGCTTCTCGGTACCGGTTCCCGTTCGAAGGTACACGTCGGTCTCGCCGTCTTCGAG
Organism: Fimbriimonadaceae bacterium; assembly: GCA_019187105.1. Lineage (NCBI taxonomy): Bacteria > Bacillati > Armatimonadota > Fimbriimonadia > Fimbriimonadales > Fimbriimonadaceae > Fimbriimonadaceae bacterium. Next base: position 141,736 of record JABAQM010000001.1, read on the forward strand.
CGAGCTGCCGACCACCTTGCCGTCTTCGAGCCACCATGCGGCATTCGCGCCAACCACCATGGAGGCGGTGTAACGGGGCTCGATAGGGGTGCGGAGGCGATCGGGTAGCCAACTGGACTTCATGAACGGCACCCGGATGATGTCCTTGGCGTCAGCCGCCACAATGCCCTCGGCAACGACCTTGACGTTGCCAAGGTCCGCGGTACCGAAGTCGGCAGAAAACTGCTTATCGCCCTGCCTGATCTCGACACGGGGACCCGAATCCGTTTGGAACCTCGACACGGCGCACGAAAACGCCCCCAGATATCGCCAGCCGCTCCCTGGTGAGCAATGCCATGCCGAGAGCAGCCCCATCTCCTGCACCTCGCCAAGGCCCGCATGCTCTCGCTTGATGCCGTAACGTCGCATCGTCACGAACAGCCCGCCGCGTTCTCCCCAAAAGGTGGTGCTCACCCCTTGCCTGGCTTCCCGAGCGACTTCCAGCGGCAAGACATCGCCGGTGTAATGAACCGTGGCAAATTTTGGATCGAAGAACCGCACTTCGTTTGCCGAATGAAGGACGACATAGTCCCGCCATCGGCTTAACCGCTGTATGGGCCGTTCCATCGCCAGATCGGGCAACCTCCACCGCTTAATCTGTCCCGGCAGCACGGCTACGGACAGAAGCTCGGTGCCCTTGGCGGTGATCCAAAACGGCAACCCGTCCATGTCGAGCGAGGTTCGGGTGGGACCGTCATTTCCGGTCCCGCGGTATGTGGCCATCGGTCTCCCGCTCAAGTCGGCCACCGTCAGACCCCCCAACCCATCGCCGATCAACAGGCGATCGGCGCCACACTCGATCGACGTGTACTCGGCCCGGCTAATCGCCCCGACGAGCGATAAGCCGAGGCAGGCCACGGCCCGGATACTTCCCATTTTTGCCCTCATGAATCCTAGCATGATCCGGCCGAATCGAAAACCTTTTGACGGCCGTCACAGTAGACTAAGGAACTATGTTGGCGCTGGGGATCGCGATGGCGATGCTGACGACTCCGACGCCGCCTGGGCAGGAGGTCGTACTCCAAAATGAGCCCAAAAAGCTCGTCCTGATTCCCCTTGACGACCGGCCCGCCGCAACCCAATTCGCTCAAATGATTGGCGAGATCGCCGACGTGGAGGTGGTTACGCCGCCCACGCCGATGCTCGGGAAGTTCCTGCAGGCCGGCAAGCCTGATGCGATTCTGGATTGGCTTGAGTCCCAGAAGCCGAGCGAGCTTCTTGCCATCGTGGTCAACACCGACATGCTGACGTGCGGCGGTCTCATCGCCAGCCGACTCCCCGACACCCCCTACCGAACCGCGATCGATCGCCTGCGGCGGTTCTGGAAGATTCGAAAGAACTTCAGCCAGGTCCCCGTATTCGCCTACAGCGCGATCATGCGGCTGGCCCCGACCGCTACCAAAGCTTCCACGCCGTGGCGAATGAAGCTGGCCAAATACATCGACCTAAGATTCCGATACAGCCTCAACCGTGACCCCGTCGCCAAAGGACTCATGGAATCCGTGATGAAGAGCATCCCACCGCAGGAGATTCTTCGCTACGATCAAGCTCGAAAACGCAACCACGACGTTCAAAAGGAAGTCGTCCGCATGACCAAAGCTGGCGTCTTCGATTACCTTATCTTGGGGCAAGACGACGCCCAGCCCAGCGGACCGCACATTCGGGAGACGAAACGCCTCAAGGAGATGGTCCACAACCTGATGATCCCAGCAAGGGTGTATTTCTGCGAAGGCATCGATCAGCACGCCAATGTTCTTGTCAGCCGCGTCATGCTGAAGCGATCGGGATGGACCCCCCGCGTGCGGGTTGTCTTCTCCGACGAGGACGGAAAGAAGAAGATCGCCAACTACGAGACGGAAAACGTGGAAACCAGCCTCGAGGACCAGCTGCTAGCCAGCGGAGCAAGGCCGGCAAGGTCCGATACCGACTACGACTACACCCTCTATGTGAACACTCCCGAGCCACGATACGACCGATTCGATCGCTTCTTGAATGCGCTTAAATTCGACATCGATCAGGGTTTTCCCGTCGCGATCGCCGATATCAACCTCGGCAAGTCTGGAAAGGGGGACACCAGGCTGTTCCAGGCTCTACTCGAGAATGCGAGAACCTTCCGGCTTCTATCCTATGCGGGCTGGAACACCGCCGGCAACAGCATGGGCACAGCGATTCCCGCCGCAAACCTGTACCTGCTTGCCCGCCGGCTGGGTACCGCCCCACTCCAATGCGAGCTCTCCCAAAGGGCGTTTATCCTTCACCGGATCATCGACGATTTCGCCTTCCACCACTTCACCCGTCCTCAGGCGTACGGGATGATCGATACGAACCCGCAGGCCTGCCGCGAAGAGACCTACGGTGAGCACTTCGAAAGCGTGGATCAGTTCGTCCGCGACGACCTGACGCGGAGGTTGGTCGAGACGTTCCGAGAACAGTATCTGGGGCGACGCTTCTTTGCCGGCAGCCGAGCCTATGTCTTTTCCGGGTTGGAAGCGATCGATGTGCGCCTACCGTGGCCCCGGGCCTATGAAGTAGCGCTCAATTTCAAGCTTCAGGTCGAAGCCGTTCAAGAATGAACCTCACCTTGCGTGAGATCGACTTCGAGAAGGACTTGGAGACGTATCGCCGTCTCCGTAGCCTCGGAGAGACGGAGCCCATATCCGAGGAGTACCTCCGAGATTCGGAGAAACGATTTCCTGCCACGAGCAAACGCCTTCGTCTCCTTGCCGAAGTTGACGGGAATCCGGCGGGCCTCGCGTTCTGGATTGCCCATCAGCAGTACAAGCAAGGAATGATCTGGGGGCAGATCCTGGTGGAACCAGAGTTCCGCGGTAGGGGGATTGGCCGGGCGCTTTGGTCGGGCGCCACAACGCGCGCGAAACAACTTTCGTTCACTCGCGTCTGGGGTGAATGCCGTGAAGACGATCCAACGTCCATCCGTTTCGCCGAGAGCGTCGGCGGTGAAAAGATCGCACACATTTTCGAATCCATCCTCGACATCGATGCGCTTCCGGATCGAACCGCCGGTCTTGAACCGAGCGGTATCCAGCTTTGCGACTACCGCGACCTACCCGACACCGAGGAAACACGACGGGAAAATCTATGACGTCTTCTTGCTCGCCGATGCGGACGAGCCCATGACTCAGGTCGTTGGAATCATCCCATGGGAAGAATTCGCGAAGCGCTTCGAATCGCCGATCTTTCAACGGGGATTCCTTTGCCTGGCGAAGAACGGCGATCAATTCGTCGGCCTTGCCTGGGTGATCCGCTTTTCGGAGAGTTACTACAACGAGTTCACCGGAGTCCACCCCGATTTTCGTGGTCGCGGAATCGCTCGCTCGATGAAATCGCGCTGCATTGAATGGCTCCGCGAGCAGGGCGTCTCCTCGATCCGCACCAACAACGACTCAAGAAACGCGCCAATGATCACGGTTAACGAGCGCCTTGGCTATACCGCCGAGCCAGGTTGGTTTCTCTACGAAGCCGATCTCTGAACAGCCCTGGACCTGAAAACCGGCGAAAAACGCCCCGATAATGGCGATGATGCCAGTCCTACCCGTGCTCTTCTGGCAAAACGACCCGCGTCCCGCGACGCTGTTACGAGTCTCGCTGATCCGAGTCGAGGCAGCTGACGCAATGGCCATGTTGGCCCGGTCGGTTGGCGCCGGCTTTGTCATCAGCGATGGTTTCAACCGCAAGGTAACTGTCGACCTCGATGAAGTTCCCCTGGAAGTGGCCCTTCGGGCCGTTTGCGACCAAGCCAATGCCAGCTACGAGTGGAAGGATGGCGCGTTTTACTTTTCCCCTCGGGGGCCGGAAATTGGGCAAATCGAGTTTCTTGACGAGCCTTTTTCGGAAGCGGTGACACGGCTGTTTCAGCGTTCAAGCTGCGAATACGCGGTGTCGGGCCAGATTCGCGGCCTCGTCAATGGACGGTTCATCGACACGAGCCGCGCAGCGGTGCTGCAGGAACTCTGCCGCCAGGTCGGCGCAAAGTTCTACCGAAAGGGCTCCTTCTACCGCGTCATGCCAAGGTCGTCCACCGCAAAATAACATCCGCCACCCTATAATGGAAGGCGGAAATGGATCGACCCGGACAAGTCCGGCACATTTTGCGGCGATTCGGCCTGGGTGCCGGTCAAAAGGACCGGGCCGCGGCGGGTGACGTTCCTTGGCAGAAGGCCCTCGACCTGCTGTTATCCGCAGACCAGCGACCAGAGAGCTTTCCGGTCGACTATGCGGAATTCATTTACCTTCCCGACGGCAATCAAAGCCAAGACCCGAGCCGAGCCCAACTCCTCTACCTGTTCCGATTGCTTGCCACCAATCGCCCAGCATCGGAGAAAGCCGCGCTCTTCTGGATCGATCATTTCGCCATTAGTGCCGGCAAAGTTGAACACGGACCGATGATGCACGACTACATCGAGCGGGTCCGGGCCGGCGCACTTGGCAGATATCCTGATTTGCTCGTTGCCATCTCCGAATCCGCGGCGATGATCCATTGGCTGGACGGAAATGGCTCGATAAAGGGAAAGCCGAATGAGAATTTCGCACGCGAAGTCCTTGAGCTGTACACCCTTGGAATTGGACACTACAGCGAGGACGACGTGCGCGAATTGGCCCGGGCATGCACGGGTTGGAGTCTGCGCTACCCGCAATACGAGAACGGCGGAACCAACGAGAAGCTGTTTGTCGACGACTCCCTGAAGTTCAACCGCGAGTTTGTGGCTGCGTCCTTCGCCCCGGGACTGTTCGACGAAGGTGAGAAGACGATCGTGGGCAAGACCGCGCGCTTCGACATGGCATCCGCCCTAAAGGACCTCGCCATGCGTCCGCAAACGGCTCGACACCTCGCCAAGAAGCTAATCGAGTGGTATGCCTTCCAGGCTCCTTCAGATGCCGAGATTGGCGCTGTCTCCAAGGCCTATCTTGCCAGCGGTGGATCCATGAAGGCTTGCTTGCACGCAATCGCCAAGCTGCCCGCATTCTGGGACGAGAACCGCTGCCCAAGGCACCAAATCAAGAATCCGGTGGAGTATGGAATCGGACTCGCAAGGTCACTGAGCATCGGCGATGCGATGGTCGCTCGACGCTTTGAAGAACGCAAGCGCAAGGAGGCCATGCCCGACGAGATCGCCGGGCCCCTCTACTGGCTAAGCTCATTCCTCGAACGAATGGACATGATGCCGTTCTATCCTCCCGACGTGGGGGGCTGGGAGTGGGGCCCTGCCTGGATCAATTCCAACACGATCACCTATCGACAGAAGTTTCGCGAGTTCCTCGTCTACGCCGGCATCAAGGACCAGAGATTCTGCCACCCCTTTGTCGAGTCGTTCCGTAGCAATCCTCCGACTACGGTCGAGGCAATCGCCGACCGGCTTCTGGACGGCGTAGATGCTGAGCTTGCCAGCGAGCAGAAAGCCCTTCTCGTCGAGGTCCTCTCGAAGGCGGGCGGTCTCAATGCCTTGCAGAAATCAGACAGCGCGTTGCACCTAGTGGATCAAGGTCTGCGCGCAATCCTCGCAACGCCAGAAATCAGTCTCCACTAGGGTTTCCACTCAACGACCAGCACGCCAAAAACCGTGTCGCCGGCGGATACGATTCCCCTGGTCGCTCTGAGGCGATCGCCCCGTCGCTGAACAAGTGTCTTGAGTGGAGCTGACCGGATATCGGAGACATCTTGAGACGCCATCGAATCCGTGGTAGCCACCACCTTCAGGTTCCGATCCAATAGAATCACACGGCTAAGCCCACCCTGCTGAGCAATCCTCTCGATGAAGATCTGCATGCGGTTCGCGTTGTTCTCGACCATCACCGGTACACACGCGGCGGAGAGGCTGTCGATGCCCTTGGCGAACGTCTCTCTTCGCACCAGTTCATTGCTGTAGCCTGCCGCACACGACTGGAACGCAAACAGCGCGATGATGATCAGCGCGAAAAAGCCGTATCGCAACCATGTCGGCATCCGGTCGGCGGGTGCAGCGGGCGCCGTTGCCGGCTCGGTTACCGGTGTGTGGGCCACACTTGCGGCCGTGGATTCGCTTTCAGGATCCCCCATATCGCCGATTATGCGGGATTTGCGCGGCTAAAATTGGCAAGCATGACGGAACCCATACTGGTGGTGCTGGGGTTGCTGGCCTTTGTCGCCTTGGCGGTCGTAGCGATCATTGCCAGCAACCGAGCCGCCGAGGCCCAGCGCGTTCGATTAGCGGCTTTTGCCGCAGAACGCGGTCTGAACTACGCACCATACGGTCTATCGTCCGAGCCACCAGGATGCCTCACATTTAGCTGGTCGCAGAACTACGATGTCCAGGCGCAGTACCTGGAGAACTTCCTGGGCTTCGAACCCTTTGGCAAGGGAACGTCCCAAACGGTCCGGAACCGCATCTCCGGTGAGTGGCAAGGTCTCGAATGGGAAATCTTCGACTACTCCTACACCATCAGTTCCGGCAAGAGCTCGACAACCTACCGGTACGCGATTGTCGCCGCCCAGTTTGGATTCGTCGTCCCCGATATCGACATCCGTCGCGAGAACGTCTTCGACCGCATTGGCTCGTGGGTCGGCATTCGCGACATGCAGTTCGAAAGTATCGAATTCAACGGGGCCTTTCACGTCAAGTCACAAGACGAGAAACGAGCCTATGACCTGATCCATCCCGGAGCAATCGACTATCTGATGGCATGTGAAATCAGGGAGTGGCAGCTCGCCGGCCGCACGATCGTCTTGATCCAGAACGATACGTTGTCGATTCCGTTGATAGACCGGATGATGGGCGCGATCGTCGAGTTCTTGGCGCTGGTGCCAGACTATTATCGCGACGACAACAGCATCCGTCGCGCTTAGAGCCATGAACATGCCGCTTCTGATCGGACTGGCCGCGCCACCGGTCTTCCTGATGATCCTCTACATCTCGACCCACAACCAGATCGTCAGAAGGCGATCCAATGTCACGGAGAGTTGGTCCAACATCGATGTCGTGCTGAGAAGGCGTCACGACCTGATTCCCAATCTCGTTCGGACCGTCCAGGCTCATGCGGCATTCGAGAAGGATCTTCTTGAGCGGCTGGTTGCGGCGCGGGAAGACGCCATCCATGGTCTGGCCAGAACCGACGAAAGCGCACGATTGGAAAGCAGATTGGCCGGAAACCTGAAGACCGTTCTTGCCAGGGTGGAAGACTATCCCGACCTGAAGACCAGCCAGGCCTTCCTCGAGCTCCAGAGCGAGCTAGTCAATACCGAGGATCGTATCGCCGCCGCGCGCCGCTTTTATAACTCGAATGTGCGGGAATACAACACCCTGATCGAAAGCTTCCCCGCCTCCTGGGTTGCTCAAAACCTACAGGCCCGCCCCGAGTCGTACTATGAACTGGACACACCCGTCGAAGCGCTGACCAGTTCCCAGTCCGCGGCAGTGTAGCCGAGCCTCGCCAGCAACTGCGTTTTCATGGTCGGCCATTCCGAAGGGATGACGCTGAACATCGCAGTGTTTCGAATAAAGCCGTCTGGCATGACCATGTGATTGCGGAGGAAGCCTTCGAACTGGAGCCCTAGCTTCCGCATCGCGTTTTGACTTTGGAGGTTCCGCTCGTCGGTTTTCAGCTGAACGCGATTGGCGCCGAGGCTTTCGATCGCATGTCCGATCATGAGGAGCTTGGCCTCTGGATTGACGAAAGTCCCGCGCCACTCATGATGAATCCACGTGTAGCCGATCTCTAATCGGCGGTGCTCCTCCGAATAATCGAAAAAGCTGGAGCAACCGACGACCGCTCCCGTCTCTTTGATCTGCATCGACTGAACGACCTGACCACGATCCCAGAACTCGCGAAGATATCCGAGCATGGCTTCCTCGGACCAGCCTCTAGGCTTGGTGGTGAAGAGGCGAAACGTATCCGGATCGGTCGCTGCGTGGAGATCGGCGACATGGTCCGGGGTTGTGGGAATGACGCGGAGTCGAACACCTTCAAGTGTCGCCGGTCTAACCCAGGCGTCTGACATTCGGTAAGGCTACCGGACGCGGATACACTCAAACCTCATGCGGCGCTTGCTGTCCTTCCTGCTGCTCCTCCTCCCTGCACTGGCTACGGCCGAAATTGGCTATCGAATCACTGTTGATCCGCCGGCCAGGTCGATACGCGTCGCGATCCAGGCGGATGACCTTGGCGATGCCCCGACCTTTCGAATTCCGGCCTGGTGCCCCGGCTTCTACTTCCTTCAGGACTACCCGGCGAAGCTATCGGACGTGCGTGCTACCGATGCGGCGGGACGCCCACTCTCCATCGCGCGTGATGGCAAGTACGGCTGGACCGTGGCAAACCCGTCGAAAGGTCCGGTCACCCTTTCCTATTCCGTCCTGGGTGACGATGGCGGGCTTGGCTTCTTCGGCGTCAGTGTCCACCCCCACACGGCCTTTATCAACGGTCCGGCGGCGATGATGTACGTGGATGGCAAAAAGACGGAGCCGACGACGCTGGAGCTGCGGCTGCCGACCGATTGGGAAGTCGCCACCACGATGCGCCAGGATGACCAGCGATGGCGAGCGGACGACTACGACGAGCTCATCGATCACCCGATCCAAGTTGGAAAATTCCAGCGAAGGAGATTCGCCGCTGCCGGCATTCCATTTGAAGCTGTGTTTGTATCTGAATCCGGTCGATTCAATGTCTCCATGGATCGTGAAGTCCAGGTCATGAAAGCCGTGAGCGAAGCTTCGATCAAGCTGTTTGGGAAGGCGCCGTTCAAGAAGTACATGTATTTGGTCCACTTGTCCCGGGGATCGTTTGATGGCGGATTGGAGCACCGTGCATGCAACGTAATCAACACAGCCGATGCCAGGGAGCTGGGCATTGCCGACCTATACACCCATGAGTTTCTTCACGCTTGGAACGTCAAGCAGATGCGACCAAAAGTCCTCGGCCCTTTTGATTACACCCAGCCATGCCGAACGGGATTGCTGTGGTTCTTCGAAGGAGTAACGGACTACTACGCCTACCGATGCACCTTCCAGGCGAGGCAATTGGCTCCGAATGCCATGCTCGATACATTCGCCTACAGCATCGCCGACCTGGAGGGCAGCAGCCGCCGCAAGTCGCTGACTCTCGAGGACGTCAGCCGGCAAACTTGGGAGAACGGTGGCTTCGGAGTTGGCGATTATAGCTATTACACCGGTGGGCTCGTGGCAGGCTTGCTACTCGACGTCAAGCTCCGAAGCCAGTCGCAGGGTTCGAAGTCGCTTGATGATGTCATGCGGGATCTCTTTGCACGATTCCAGCTGCCCGGTCCCGGCATGGAGGAAGATGAGATTAGAAGCACCCTGGTCCGAATTGGCGGTGGTGAAATGGCGGGACTCTACGATCGCGTGGCTCGGTCGACTCAGCCGCTTCCCATCGAGCTGTTCGACCTCATCGGGATGCAATATCTGCGGCCCCAAGAAACGTACCTTGACCTTGGCTACGCCATCGAAGATAACATGGTCACCGATCTTGAGAAAGAGATCGAAGCGTTGGGTCTAAAGGATGGCGACCAAATCATAACGGTTCAGGAGCGACCGTTTGGGGACGAAGCCTTTGCCGGCGTCAGAGGGGACTACACGATGCGGGTTCGGCGGGGTGCCTCTGAAACCACCCTTGAGCTCCGACCCGTCCAGCGGAGGGCAACGGCACCGATGCTAAGGATCAATCCGTTTGCCCCGGTCGCATTCCGGCGCCTCGGGACTGCCTACCTGGCTCTAAAAGCCTGAACCCGCTCCAGAATTCTGGGCGGGTTCGGCTGACGCGATGGTGGAAACTACTTTCGCTTCTTCTCGACGATGATATCACCGTCGCGGACAAGGCCCTCGAACTCAAACTTACGGTCCTCGCCATTAAAAACAACCCGAATTATATCGGGCTCGCCGGTCTGGTTCTTACGACTTCGGCGATCGACGACGCGGACCGATACTCTGCCCGGAACATTGGCGACGAGCTGGCCGTTTTCCCAAACTCGTAGGCGGCCCTTTCCGGAGAACTCGCCGACCTTCTCGGCAACCCCGAATTCGTCTGCCTTCGGCATGTGGATCTCGACGCGGCGGCGGGCGTCCTCATTCCGTGTGGCGAAGTTGAGTCTGCCTCGAAGAACGGACTCGTGTTCGTTCTTTCGCTTATAGACCTCGAAGTTGAAGTGGCCCTTGCCCTGCTCCCGGTTAACGGCAATCCCCCGTCCGGAAGCCTTGGAAATCTCATCGGCCAAGACCATTGAAGTTGCGGCAATTGCCAGTGCCAAAACGGCTACAACTCGTTTAACGTTCATCTTATTCCTCTCGTGCTGGTAAAAGCAGCGTTTAGCTCAGGTCTATAGACGTTGCCCTCAAAGTAATGTTCAGCCAGGTTTAGCCTGGCTCTACCAGTTTTGCCCTGACCGCCATCATCGCGGCTTCCGTTCGGCTGTTCACTTGGAGGGCTTTAAGGATGTTGCTGACGTGATTCTTTACGGTCTTCTCGGCGATACACAGCTTGTTGGCAATCTCTTTATTGCGGAGACCGGTGGCGACGAGCTCTAGAATCTCAGCCTCTCGATCGCTGAGCATATAAAGCTCCGTGTCGTCGGTTTCGTCGTCTTCCTTAACCCTGCGAAAGTCGTCGATCACCCTCGCCGCAATCTTAGGTGTGATTTTCGCTTCTCCGCGGTGGGCCAGTCTCACCGATTCGATAACCTCCTGCGGCGTCGAAGTCTTCAGCATGTAACCAAGCGCACCGGCCCGAAACGCCTCGAAGATGGTTTCGTCTTCCTCGTTAACGGTTAAGACCACGACATTTACTTGCTTTTCCGTTTTCAGCAGCCGTCGAATAAGCTCGATCCCATTCATCCGCGGCATGTTCAGGTCGGTGAGCAAAACGTCCGGCGGCGACTCAAGGGCCAGTTCGAGCGCTTCCTGTCCATCCTTGCAAACGCCGATGATCTCACATTCAGGGGCCAGGCTGATCGTCCTCTGCAGCGCGTTGCGATAGGCGGGTTCGTCGTCGACGATAAGGACACGGATTACCGATGCCATGGGCCGCATTATACACAGGGAATTGCGATTTCGAAGCCTGCCTACCGGCGTCTATAATCCGATGATGCCTTTGCTTGAGGTGGACTCCCTGACGGTTTCCTTCGGCGATACCTCGATTCTGAGAGGAGTGAGCTTTACTCTGGAAGCCGGAAAGACCCTCGGCGTTGTCGGCGAATCGGGCTGCGGCAAGACGATGACGGGGCTCTCTCTGATCGGTATGACGCCAAGAACGGCCACCGTCGGCGGCTCCATGAAGCTCAACGGTAGGGAGCTGAACGGGCTACGGGAGCGGGAGTGGTTGGACATCCGGGGGCAAGACATCTCGATGGTGATGCAGGACCCCTTTACAAGCCTTAACCCCATGCATCGCGTCGGCGATCAAATCGCAGAAGTTCTCATCCTCCACCATGGCGCCAGCAAACGAGAAGCATGGAACGAGGCCGTTCAGATGCTCAAGAAGGTGGGTGTACCATCTCCCGAGCAGTCCGCACGAAAGTACCCTCACCAGATGAGTGGCGGCCAGCGCCAGAGAGTGGTGCTTGCCATCGCCTTTGCGGGCAAGCCCAAGCTGCTGATCGCGGACGAGCCCACCACGGCCCTCGACGTTACGCTCCAAGCCCAAATCCTCCGCCTGATTCGCGACCTCCAACAGGCCGAGGGCACCGGCGTGATCCTGATCTCTCACGACATCGGCGTCATCGCTTCCCTCGCCGACGAGATTGCGGTCTTCTATGCGGGAAGGATCGTTGAATACGGCCCTGCCGAAGCGGTTCTCCGCCACACCGGTCACCCGTACACCCAGGCCCTGCTGGCTGCGGTACCCAAGGCTGGCGCCGAGCGTCTCGAAGCGATTCCAGGACAACCCCCGAACTTCAAATCACTTGACGGAGGCTGTTCATTTAGGCCGCGCTGCCGCTACGCATTCGAGAGGTGCGTTCAAGAGCCTGGTCTGATTCCCATGAACGAACGTCATGCTGCTGCCTGCTGGAAAGTGGCGGCTAGTTCGGATTTATCCATTCCTGCAGGTAGTGGGAAGTAAGGCGGTACGAGTGTGCCGTTGGCTTGGCCTCCACGATCTGTACTTCAATCAGCCGAATTAGATCAGCAATCCGTTCAAGGGTGTCGGTCGTCTCGAGCAGCCGCTGCTTCTGGTCGTTCTCCAGGTGAAGCGTGTTTGCGATCATGAACGAGAGTGCGGTCGGATCGGACGGGTAGACGATCTCGATGTTGTATTCCGGCCTGCCCAGCGACGCTTCCACCAACGCTCGGAAGCTCTCCCGTACTCGCATCACCAGGGCATCGGTGCGCGGATTGTCCAAGACATCCATCTCCACGACCGGCTCGACCATTCCGACAAGATATGGCAACGATTCGTCGATCTTGCGGATTCGGAAGCGGCGCTCCCCGCTGACGCGGACGTCCATTTTGCCGTCATCGAGCATCTGCACGTTAGAAATACGGGCCGCTGTTCCTACCAGAAATGGCTCGGCTGGTCCACCTACCTCTTCCCCTGAGCGTATAAGAGCAATACCAAAGGATTGCTCGCTTTCTGAGCAATCCCGAACCAATTGAAGGTAACGGTCCTCAAATATGTGGAGCTGCATCTTCGCATACGGGAAGAGAACGGTGTTCAAAGGGAAAAGCGGCATGGCCTCGAGTTGCTGAGCCATTCGAGGACTTATTATAGCCCCCCACCGTCTCCCAACCGGAAGAGCAAGCTCGGCCTAAAGGAGTTCCAAAAGTTCAAGTGGTATCCTCACGAGTCGGAGAAGCTGCGTTGTCATTATCGGTTGCATCAGGAGTAGGAGACGGAGACCCAAACGACCTTCATCAGTTAGTAGCGAAGCTCAAAGACGAAGTTGAATTGCTTCGCAAGCGCAACGCCGAACTGGAGTCGCAGGGCGGCAGAGCTACAACGGGCAAACCCGTCGCTGATGCCGGATTGGAAGTTGCGCCCATCAGTGATGCGGACGCGACTCTGCGCAGGCTTGTTCAGCGGATAGCGATGATTCTGCAGGCTGAGCAGGTCGTGATCATGTTTTACGATCGTGACCGCGGCGAGCTCATTGGCATCCCGCCTGCGTTCGGCGTCGATGAAGACAGGCTCACCCACTTCCGCGTGCGAGCCACCCACGGAATCTCCGGCATGGTCTTCCGAGAGACCGAGCCCATCGTCTTCCACGACGCCGCCACCGATCCCCGAGCGGACGGCGACCCCTTCACCTTCCTCCATGTCCAGAACGGAATCACGGTGCCACTGGTCATCGAGAAGCGCGACGAGGAAAACCGCGTTATCGATCGGAACACGATCGGCGTCCTGCATGCGTTCAATAAGCGGCACGGCGAGGATTTCAACGACGAGGACGTGCGGCTTCTCGAGCGGATGTCGAAGAACGTCGGCTCGATCATCGCCAACCTGCAGCTCTACCGAGAAGTCGTCGAAGAGCGCGAAGAGCTGCTTCAGACCTTCGAATCCCTCACCGCCGGCCTGATGCTCGTCTCCCCTGAGCTCCGCATCAACCAGATGAACGGGACCGCTCGGCACATTTTTGGAGCGAACCAAGAAGCGATCGGCAAATCGATTACCGAAGTCGTCAACGACGACAAGATGCAGCGCATGTTTGAAACCGCCCTGCGGGGGGATGAGCCACCGGCTATCGAAATCGAGCGCTACATTGGCGGATCGGAACGCATCTACCAGGTTCAGTCAGCATCAGTCCGCAACGAAGAGGGCAAGGACATCGGCGTGGTCGCCATCCTGAGCGACATCACCGAGGTCAAGAATATCGAGCGGATGAAGAGCTCATTCGTCGCCATGGCCTCCCACGAGCTGCGAACCCCCCTGACCGCAATCAAGGGCTTTTCGAGCACTTTGCTGGAAGGCGTTGACGAGGACATGTACACCAAGGACGACCAGAAGGAATTCCTCGGCATCGTCGTCTCCGAATGTGACCGTCTGCGCCGACTGATCGATGACCTTCTGAATACCAGCCGGATCGAAGCCGGAGAGAGCCTCAAGCCCAACTACTCCGAGATCAATGTCACCGATCTTCTCGAGAAGGTTGCAAAGGTCCAGCAGCAGGCAACGCACAAGCATCAGATCAAGCTGGATATCCAGAACCAGCTTCCTTCGCTGATGGTAGGCGATCAAGACAAGCTTGACCAGATTCTTACGAATCTGATGAACAACGCGATCAAATACTCACCAGAAGGCGGCGACGTTACGATTCACGCCAAGAACGAGGGTGATACGATTTTGGTCGGCATCGAAGATCAGGGCCTGGGAATTCCGAAGGATCACCTGACGAAAGTCTTCGAAAGGTTCCACCGCGTCAACAACGAAGACAATCGCAAGATTTACGGCACTGGTCTCGGCCTGTTCTTGGTGAAGCACTTGGTCGAGCAGGTTCACTTTGGCAAAATCTGGGTCGACTCGGAGCTCGGGGTCGGCTCAACTTTCTGGTTCCGCATTCCGACAGAGATCGATATCGAAAAGGCTAAAGAGATCAACCAGTAACGGCCAAGAATTCGGGCAAACTACTTCACCTTTATAGCGCTTTTGCTGACTTCCATAGGTATCTTCCTATGGGGCGTCAACTGGGTTATTACGAATGTAAAAGCTATGAACGAGCCCCCGCCATCGAGCGAGTGGCTTCAAGCTGCAAATAGCCATCTTGAATCCCGAGACGTTCCGATTCGCCTCGAAACCCTCACCTACATCAATCGCGACCATGAGGCGTTTATCGGACTGACTGCGCCAATCAGGGCCGAAGACCTTTCCAGCCGCGGATTCCGTCCTTGGCCAAGGCAGGGCGCCATTTCGATGGTCGTTCGAGAGGGCGACGATCCTTGGACGGTTGCCTGGCGGCCTTCGCAAACCGATCGCATCCTCTGCTGCGCAGTAGAAGGACTCCCGGGTCAGCCCCGCGTCCAGGAAATGCTTCACAAGCTCGAGTGACGACTTCGATGCGACCAAGAAGCCGACCCAGAGTTCTTGCTTCGCTTATAGCAACTAAAGTGGTTGACGTTTGGGCGTTCAGGCGCTATGTTCTTATAGCATTGGACTTCTTCTAGATCGAGTCTCCTAAACCAAGTGCGGTACGACCTTAACGGGGGTGGAATGAGAGGCCACCCCCGGTTTCTTTTGTCTGGATGGCTGCGGATTGCCTTAGCGCCGGAGCATCTGCTTTAGTTCCGAAACGATACCGGAGAAGTTGAGCGCGGTCTCTTCGGACACGATGCCCGCCTTGACGTACCGGGCGAGCGACTGGTTCATCGTCTGCATGCCCCAGAAGGCTCCCTCGTTCATCATGTGGTAGAGGTCGCCGAAGTGGCCGTCCTCAATCGCCTTACTGACGGTTGGCGTGCAAATCAGGATCTCGTTGACGACAACCCGTCCATGTCCGTCCGCCCGAGGCACAAGTTTTTGGGCAATGATAGCCCGCAGCGACCCCGCCAGTCGCTGGCAGAGGTGGTTCTTTTCGTGCGGCGGGAACATGTTGATGATTCGGTCCAGCGTCTCGTAAGCGCTCGCGGTGTGAACGGTAGAAAACACGAGGTGGCCGGTTTCACCAGCCTGCATGGCGACCGACATGGTCTCTGGGTCGCGCATTTCACCGATCAGGATGACGTCGGGAGCTTCCCGGACCACGGCGCGCAGGGCCGGCTGGAACTCCATCGTATCGATGTGGACCTCGCGCTGGCTGACGTAGGCCTGCTTGTCCTTGTGGACGATTTCAAGCGGGTCCTCGATGGTGACGATGTGGCACTGGCGATTCTGGTTGATCAGGTCGATCATCGCGGCCAGTGTGGTGGTCTTGCCAGAGCCAGTGGGTCCGGTAACCAGAACCAATCCAAGCCGGTGCTTGGTCAACTCGCCCAGAACGGCGGGAAGCCCCAACTGCTCCAGCGTCTTGATTTCCATCGGGATGATTCTCATCACCGATGCCGTCGTGCCCCGTTCGCGATAGACGTTCGTGCGAACGCGACATTTATCGCCGACCTGGAAAGCAAGGTCCATCTCGTGGGTGTCGTCAAACACCATTCGCTGGCGCTCGTTCATCAGCTCGCCGATCATCCGGTGTGAATTGGCCGGATCGATGACGGGCCATTCACCAGGCATGGGGCGAACCAAGCTGTGCTGTTTGATGTAGGGCACCTGCCCGCCCTTGATCATCACGTCCGAAGCGACGAGTTCGTAGCCCACTTCAATGAGCTCGTGAACGCTAATGGTGCTGGGATCCCGCATTTGAAAAGTAGAGTTTCAGGAGTCGAATTTAGTTCGCTTTGCCCTTGCCGAGGCGAAGCATGAGCGAGTATACCAATGCACCCAGCGCTACGGAACCTATCACTACGATCACGTACATCATGACCGGTGAGCGTTCCGGCTCTTTCACGGGAGCAGCCTCCTTGGGTGGCGTCGTATGGCGGTCCGGAATCGTGACCGTCGCCGGATCTTCAGCGCTGATCGCGATGCGATATTCGAGGGCGGCGGGAGCACCCCGCGCCATATCGCTCATGCTGCCTCGAACGGAAACCTCTGGCGTGAACCAGCTCTGGAGCGTCATGGGCGAGGGCCTGATGCCCTCGACGATTACGGTCAGGACTCGAATCTGTGGCACGCCGGGACGAGTTCCAAAGGCTCGCACGAGCGGTTCCAGCCGGACCAGGCCCTGAGTCGCATCGATCAGATTGTTAACCGCGAACTTCGCTTTCGGAAATCCTGGTTCACCTTCCCGCACTTTTAGCGTTTGAATACTCAAGCCCCGTGGCATCGACTGTAGCGTCGTTCCAAGCCGCTGGCATTGGGCTTCCAAAGTCGATAGGGGAAACGAACCGTCAAGCACCGTAACTTCGATCAGTTGAGCGTTCATCGCATCTTGTGTCACCACGATCGTGGCGTCGGTGCGCATTTGATTGGGATCGGGAAACGCCTGCTGTTCGCCTTTCTGGGCCCAGGCGGCGGCCGCTACGGCAATGACGCCGATCGCGGCGCTGAAACGCACCGCGCAATTGAAACGCATTTTAGGCATAATACTGTGTCTTCGCTGCTTGGGCCGCGAACCTGCGGGGCCCTGGGAGCGTCTAGAAGCATTACGCCGACTATGTTCAAATACCGGTGCGGATTTGCCAGCCATGCTGGCAAGACTGATGTCGGAAGCGTTTGTAGCGAAGGAATATGGAAAGTATCGAAAGCACGACACAATCGCAAATCTTGTTGACGCCAGAGGGCTACAAAACTCTTCAAGAAGAGCTGGAGCACCTGACCACAGTTAAGCGCCAGGAAATCGCCGACCGGCTACGCGACAGCCGAGAACACGGCGAGTTCAGCGAAGACAACAGCGAGCTCGATGAAGTCAAATCGGAGCAGGCGATGGTGGAGAATCGAATCGCTGACCTTCGTGCGATCTTTGCCGCAGCGCAGGTCATCGACGTCAATGCGCTCAGCTCCGATTCTGTTCAGATTGGCACCTACGTCAATGTCGAAGGCGTAGATAACTCGGTGACCTTCGAGTTCCGCGTGGTCTCCAGCATCGAAGCGGATCCTGATCGCGATCTCGTGAGCGACGAATCACCCCTTGGCACTGCGGTTCTCGGCAGAAATCCCGGCGAAGTCGTTCAAGTCGAGGCGCCTGCCGGTGCAATTCGGTACAAGATCGTCTCCATTCGCGCGTAGCTCTTATCGAGATTAGCCCCGAACTCCTGGTACACTACCGGTATTCCCCATTGGCCTAACGGCCCCTAGGAGAATTCAGGGCTTTATGAGTACCGCCATGGAAGAACGAGAACCAGTAGCTGCGCCGACTTCGATCCCTATTCCGAAGGTGCGACGGGGGCTGCGACAGTATTTTCGCGATGTCTCGCAGGAGATGAAAAAGGTGACGTGGCCAACGAGAACGGAGACTAACCGCCTTACGGGCGTTGTCCTGGGTGTGTGCATTCTCGTCGTGCTCTTCCTGACCGCCCTTTCCGTCGTTTTCGATACGATCTTCCAGGTCGTCTTCCGCGGAGGTTTGAAGTAAGCGATGGCACGAGCCTGGTATGCCGTCCACACCATCGCCGGACACGAGAACAAGGTTAAGGACGTTTTAACCCGACGGGCCCAGGTTGAGGGCGCGTGGGACTACGACGTCTTCCAAATCCTGATTCCCACCGAACGGGAGATGACGACGCGCGGCGGCAAGCGCCGCGAAGTCGACCGCAAGGTCTTCCCTGGTTACATCCTTGTCCAGATGAACATGACCGACGACACCTACAAGCTTGTGAAATCCACAAGCGGTGTCACCGGCTTCGTTCAAAGCGGCAACAAGCCGGTCCCCCTCGAGGACTACGAGGTCAAGCGAATCATGCAGAACCTCGAATCCAGCAAGGAGGCGCCCAAGATTGCGTTCAACAAGAACGACGCGATTCGCGTCATCGAGGGCCCGTTCAGCGAGTACACCGGCAAGATCGAGGAAGTCAACACCGCCAAGGAGATGCTCAAGGTTATGATCAACATCTTTGGTCGCGAAACGCCCGTCGAGCTCGAATTCACGCAAGTGGAAAAGCTGTAGACAAACGTACAACACCCAAACGGTGGAGCCGGTAAGATGCTCCCATGATGTCGCTGGCCCAACCCACGACAGCCCGATGGCTGATCGGTGATCCCGATCCGGCACTGGTGGCTGCCGTCCGGCAGACCACGGGTATGGGTGAGTTGGCGGCGATCGCCTTGGTCCAAAAGGGCCTCGTCGAGCCAGAGGCGATCTATGACTTCCTTCATCCCTCCCTCGACGACCTCCATCCCCCACAGCTCCTCCCCGATTACGAAAAGGCTCGCGACGAGATCCTCGGTGCGAAGGAACGGGGCGATCGAATCTACGTTCACGGCGATTACGACGTGGATGGCCTGACCAGTGCCACACTCCTGACCCGATTTCTCCGCAAAATCGGCTGCGATGTGGAAGTCCATGTTCCCCACCGCATGAAGGAGGGATACGGCATCCACGAGGATTCCGTGTATGACGCGCATCGCTGTGGCGCCAAGCTATTCCTTACGTGCGACTGCGGCAGCAACTCCCACGACCAAATCGCCCTCGCCCACCAGCTTGGAATGCGTGTCGTCGTCACCGATCACCACGAACTTAGCCGTGGCATCCCAGAAGCCGAAGCCGTCGTCAACCCCCATCGGATCGACAACACCTATCCATTTCCCCACCTGAGCGGGGTTGGCGTTGCGTTCAAACTCGCCGGCGGCCTGGCCGAGGAACTTGGCTACCAGCTGGCTCATTTCTATCGCGCCTACCTGGACCTGGTCGTGCTCGGCACGGTTGCCGACGTTATGCCGCTCGTTGGCGAGAATCGGATCATTGCGCGCTACGGCCTAGAGCAGCTCCGCCAGACGAAAAAGGTCGGGCTCAAAGCTCTGATGCAGGTGGCGAATGTGACCCCCGACCGACCCATCCGGGCCGGCCACATCGGCTTCCAGCTTGCGCCGCGCCTCAACGCGATCGGTCGCATTGACGATGCCGCCGTTGCCCTCCGCCTATTGATGGCGGACGATCCGGAAGAAGCTTGGAACCTCGCCGTAGAGGTTGACCAAGCCAACACCCGGCGTCGGTCCGAACAGGAGCGGATTCTGGAGGAAGCGCTGCTTCAAGCCCAAGAGCTGGGAGTCGACAACCGATTTGTCATCGTGGTTGGGGCCGAAGGCTGGCATCCCGGCATCGTTGGCATCGTTGCCGGCAAGCTGACCGAGAAGCTTCATAGACCCGCGTTCGTTGCGGGAATCGATGGGGAGACCGGTATGGCGCGCGGTTCGGCGCGATCCATTGCGGGATTCCACCTCGCGGACGCCATCGAGGCCCACCGCCCACTATTTACGTCAGGCGGGGGTCACGAGCTTGCCGCCGGGTTCTCTTGTCCCGCCGATGGTATCGAAGCGCTGAGAAACAGCCTCGACCTCCATGCGAGAGGCTTGCTGCGGCCCGAGGACTTGGTGCCCACGATGAGGGCGGATGCAGAAATCGATGCCGATCGAATCGACTTTGCCTCGATTGCCGAGCTTTCGAAGCTTGAGCCGTTCGGGCTGGGCAACGCGCAGCCCAAGTTCGTCAGCCGCAATTTCGTTCTGTCGAAGGTCTCGGTGATCAAGGACGTTCATCTGTTTCTGGATTTCCTCACCCCGGGCGGAAAGTGCCTTCGTTGGAAATCGTGGTCGGGAGCGGAAGCCGCAGAAGGCTACAGAACCGGAGCACGCTTCGATGCCCTCTACTCGCTGGGTATCGACTCCTTCCAGGGCATCGACAGCATAGGCTTCGAGGTCTGCGACCTCCGGGAAGTTGCCTAGAGTTTTTACGCGATCCGTTCGAGGAGCCGCAACTCATAGGGCGGCCGTTGTGGCAGCGAGCGCTCAAATGCCATGCGATTAGTCCAGAAGGCGATTCCGATCAGTTCCTCAGAAAGGGAGGCGTTCGAACCATAAAACGAGCCCAGGTAGCCGTCCATGTACGTCATGTTTTCGAAGACGTCGTGGACTTCCGCCTCCAAATCGGCGCCAAAGCCCGGCTCAGCTCGCCTGACCGACATCGACATTGCCTGGTTCAGGGCCGTTTTCCCCGGTTCTAAGCCGTTTTTCCAGTCGATCTTTAGCGAGACCGTGGAAAGAGTCGTTTCTAGCTCCCCGACGAGGCGGTCGGCGCCGCCCGACTCGATCCAGTCATTAAGCCCCACCATTGCCGAATCGGCATCCGAGTGGAGGGTGAGCCACCGGTATTGATCCTGAAAATCAGCATCCTTCCACAGCGTGTGGGACCCAAATCCGGTAACCGACCGTAAGACGTCGAGCATCTGACGATGGAAATCCAATAGTTGGGCGAATCGATGCTCCGAGACCACGACCAGCGCCACGGTGGCGAATTCCGGCATTACATGCATTGTGACCGAATCTCTGCCTGGTTCGATGGTCCCAAATCCGCCCGCGTCTAACCGCGCAATCCGGGATTATTACCGGGTGGCCAAAGCGCTGGGAATGGAAGAGATGAGCTAGCGGGGGTCGAATCCCGGATAGTAATCGGAGGACATACATTCCATGAAACGAATTCGCAAATCGAAGGGCTTTACCCTCGTCGAAATCATGATCGTCGTCCTGATCATCGGCATTTTGCTGGCGATCGCCGTTCCCAACTTCATCAAGGCTCGAGAGACGAGCCGCAACAAGACCTGCGTCGCCAACCTGAAGCAAATCGAGTCGGCGAAGGAGCAGTGGGCGATGGAGAACAAGATGGGCGCTGACGACGAGCCGAGCGAGGATGACCTCCTTGGCGCCGGCGGCGATGGCTACCTCAAGTCGTTCCCAGAGTGCCCGAGCGGTGGCGACTACACCATTGGCACGATCAGCGAAGATCCTGCTTGCAGCGTCGACGGTCACGCTCTCTAAACAGCTCTCTGATCTGAGAATCTAAGGGGCAGGCGGCTTCGGCCCTCTGCCCCAGCTTCCGTTAAGCGCAGTCGAGAAGTGATGAAACATCGAAATCAAAAGAAGCGCGGTTTCTCGTTGCTGGAAGTGCTTTTCGCCATGATCCTGGTCGCCACCAGCGTCGTCATCGTTGGCTCGGCAATGCCAACCGCGAACGGTTCTCGCCATCGCGCCGATCTTAACAACAAGGCCACCAGCATGGCCCAAAAGGTCTTGGAAGCGGTACGAGGGTTGGGCTATGCCTCCCTCACCCCAGACATGCTGTTCTCGGCCGGCATGATCGACAGCAAGGAGCCGGCCGAAGGCGAAGACACTTATTCGTTTCACCTTTACGACAAGACAGTGTTCGACAATCCGGCACTGATTCTCCCTGAGGGAGAAGGCTACATCACCGTTCAACAGGCCGACCTCGACCTGCGCAGCGTCGTCATCGAAGTGCGATACGAGGACCGCGGAAGCCCGCGTTCGGTTCAGTTAGGGACCCTTGTGGCCAACTTATAGGAGGAAGCCGTTGAAAGTCCGCAATCGTCTTCGCCGTGGCGCCACAACCCTCGAGGTTCTAACGGCTGCCTCGATCAGCACGCTCGTGCTCTTTGGCGCGATCCTCGCTTTCCTGAGCGGCATGGGCAGCTGGGCTAAAGGATCGGGCCGCATCGCCTCTGAAACCCGTTCCCAGAGCGCCATACGCGCAATCAGTCAGCAGCTCCGAGAAGCCATGTCGGTTACGGTCGATGAGGACGGCCTGGGATTGAACTATCGTTTTCCGAAGGTCGATGGTGACGGCAACTACATCGTGCCCGCCGAATGGGATGGCATCGAGCGACGGATTGAATACAAGAGCGGCGCGATCCAGATAATCGTCGAGGGCAACAAACACATCGTCTGTACCGGCGTCACCCTCTCCGATCCTCTTCGCGACCCAAACGACGACAAGTACAAGATTTTCACGAAGGGACCTGGGGCGATCACCCGTCAGGTGACCGTGCAGATTGTCTCTCAGCACACTGGCAAGATGGATGGCTATGAGCGGGCTCGAATTCGGGAAACGATCTATTTGCGGAACATCCCCGCAATCACGAGGTGAGTCCATGGTGACGCGATCAACCGTGAAGAAACGTAAACAGCGCGGGTCCGCCCTTATCAGCACGTTCATGGTCATGGCCTTGCTGTCGATTGCCGCCGTCTCCTTTATGAACTCGGCAACCCAATCGATTCGCACGTCCGTTCGCCAGACGGAGGACATTCAGGCAACCCACCTCTGCGAAGCTGGGGTCCAGTCCGTTTTGCGCGAACTTTGGCGCGATTTCAAGATCCAGCAGCATTTCGAGGACATGGACGAAGCATGCCAGGGAGCCGGGTTGCTCGACCCTAAGGTGAGCCAATCGGGTGAGCTTGAAAAGGTTGGCCGATTCTCCGCCGGGGTCGTCGGCATCGCGACGCCCGACGATAACCCTTACGTCCGGATGATCACCGTTCGCGCCGTCGGATATATGGACACAAACGGCAACGAGTCGCTTGACGAGGGTGAGGCCGCCAAAACGATCGACGTTACCGCGCGGTTTGAGCTGGCTCGCTCGGCGGTGTTCGACTACACCTACTTCGTGAACAACTACGGATGGATGGATGGCTTCAAGGAGACCGACCTTTATGTGAACGGGGACATGCGCGCAAACGGAAACGTCGACTTCCTCAATGGCTCGCCCACGGTCAACGGCTCCATTGTAGCGGCCAATAACGACAAGCTCTCCCCGCCGGCTCCAGGGCTCATTAACATGGCCCCCGTTAAGCAGTCCAACGGAACCTACTCAAGCACGGCCGGAAGCAACGGACGAATGCGGCAGGCATACGATTCGGCCAAGCACGGCGCGAAGGGCTCCGCAGAGTTTGAAAAGTGGCGCGACTTCATCTACGACACGGATGCCAGCATTGTTAACGATCGCGTCGCCGGCTCGGCGCTCATGGATTCAACGGGGACCCGAGGATGGAACAGAACCTCGACTGCGCAAAACCCGACCTACAATGTGCTCGATACCGAGGCCACGAAGGAATTGATCATGCCTGATCTGGCCGACCTCAACTATTACAAGAGCCTTAGCCAGAACTACAAGAACACGAAGGCGTTTTACAATGACGGCACCGCAAATCCCAATTACAACAAAGGCGCCTACATTGAAGTCTACGACTCGGTCGCCAAGAAGTACGTGAAGATCACTACCGACGGCGTCGTGAACGGGTCTGCAGCGCTGATCGGGACGTCGACCAATCCGATCAAGATTCATGGACCCGTCACGTTCACCCAGGACTGTGTGATTCGCGGCGTGGTCCAGGGCCAGGGCACGATCTACGCCGGCCGCAATGTCCACGTCGTCGGGTCGGTCACCTACAAGTCTGGACCTGACTTCCGAGGTGACAACATGCAGTCGATCGAGAATGCCAACGAGAAGAAGGACATGATGGGCCTATGCGCCCGGGGATCCATTATCATGGGCAATCCAAAGTCCTTCGGCTTCCCATACCCGCTCAAGTACATGACGCCCCCCTTTACCAAGGGTCGCTATGACGAAAACGGAAACTGGGTTCCGCCCTACGATGCGACCCAGGTCGACGAGACCGGTAAGAAGCGGTACCAGAGCGTAATGGGCGATGACTACTTGAACAGCATTGCTCAAGGCGTGAACACCGTGGACGCCATCCTCTACACCAACTTTGTTGGCGGCGGGAATGTCGGCACTGGCGGAGGTGGAACCGTGTTTAACGGAACAATTATCTGCAAGGACGAGGCGATCGTGGCGTACAGCATTCCGATCCGGATGAATTACGACACCCGCATTCGGGAACGCGGCGCCTCCAAGACTCCGCTTATCGACCTTAAGCTCCCTCGCAGCCCAGTTATGCTCCGTGCGACTTGGCAGGAGCGGTATTTCAGCAAATAAGGAGTTCGAACATGAAGCGAATAACCCTACTCTTCGTCGCCTTTGCCATCGGCCTAGCTTTGCCCAGCGCGGCCTGGCACGAAGACCGACCGCCGAACTTCAAATTCGAGCCCGAACAATCGGAAGCAGAAGTGGAACGACTGCAATCGAAGATGAAAGTCATGGGCGAAGTTGGCGGCGTGCCTGATGTTGGCGAGCGGGATACCACCGACGGAATGAATGACTCTGGAGACACTTCCGATCTGACCAAGGCGTCCAATCGAAAGTCGCGAGAGTCCAAGGCCACCGAGGATATTCGAGCTGTCGAGCGGCGGGCCCGCGGCGAAGACTCCAAGAACCGTGCCCTCCCAATCGCAGGAATCGTCTTTGCCATGCTGGGCTTCGGCGCAATCATGGCCGTGCGGCAGTACGCCGGAAAAATCGCTCCGCCAATACCTAACCGCAATCGAAAGGACTGGTAGCCGCTTACGCGGCTCCAGCAAGCTGACGAAGGTGCTCGCCATAAAGGTTGAGCGCTTCCCGCGTTCTGGCGATCCGAGACATCATCAATCCGTCGTCCACCCGAAGAAACTCGTCCAAGGTTGTGGCGGCAAAGAGCGCCTCGAAGGCGTCGCCGCCGTACCCATGAAGCGCCAGACTTTGACTGGCGTCCGCTTCGTCGAACATCAGGTACGCGGTCGCATAGGGGCGGATGCCCGCATAGCAACGCATCATCCACGTCCGCAGCTCCTCATACTTTGATTCCAGGCTGGGGTCAGGGCCATACCGGGCGGCGCCGCACAGAACGTCGACCAGGTCCTCGTAGCGATTGTAAAACTCGATAAGCTGGTCGCGGCGCTCCTCCAGTGACGGTGCCGAAGGCTGCTGCCTTTTCGCCCTGGCGTCAGCGCGATCGAGGGCCAGAGACCGCAGGCGCCGCGGAACGGACTGGATTCCGTGCCACGCCACGGCAAGCTGGCGGCCGGCGGCTGCCAAAGCGCGTGCCGGCATCAGGTTCCCGCCTCATTGGACTTTTCTACGAAATTCAGGCGAAGGTCCCGGATCAAGCTGTGGAGTCTCCTTTGGTCGGCTTCCTCCAGCAGCGGCTGGATGAAGCTTGCGAGGTGGGTGGTGAGATCAATCGCGACCTTGGCTTCTTCCATGTCCCTTTCGATCTTCCCGCTAATGGGGTCAGGCTGAAGTCCAAGCTTTTGCCAGGCGATGCTCGCCATTTGGTCGCACATGACCTGAATCACGTCATAGACGCTCAGCCTCTGAGGGAGTTCGACGTCAGGCCGCTCGTCCATCGTCAAGCAAAAGACGACGGATCTGACCGAAAAGTCGCGGAAATTGGCCTACCGGCCGAGACGCTTGCGCTGCCGATACCGGATGAGAATGGCCACCAGGTTGAAGCTGACGAGGACGCCGAGGAGAACGACAATTCCCGCCGCTGCAGCCTCATGAAAGCCCTGCTGGGGGCGGCTTGTCCAGTCGAAAATCTGGATCGGCAAGACCGTGAACCGGTCCCGCACCCCGGACGGAACTTCGGCGATGTACGAAACCGCTCCGATCGCAATGAGCGGCGCAGTTTCGCCGATCGCGCGGCTAACGGCTAGGATAATCCCGGTTAGGATTCCAGGCAATGCGTTGGGAAGGACTTGTTTGGCGATAACCTGCCACTGCGTGGCGCCCAGCGCATATGCGCCCTCACGAAAGGACCTGGGAACAGCCCGCAGTGATTCTTGCGAGACGATAATGACAACCGGCAGAATCAACAGCCCCATCGTCAGTCCGCCGGAAAGGATGGATCGATCCAGCGACATCCAGCGAACAAAGAGAGCCAAACCGAGGAGGCCGTAAACGATGGATGGCACACCCGCCAGATTGGCGATGTTCAGCTTGACAAAATCAACGAACCGATTCCTGCCCCGGGAATACTCCTCGAGGTAGATCGCCGATGCGATACCGATTGGCACGGCAAAGAGACTGGCCACCCCGATAATCCACAGCGTGCCAAACAGCGATGCCTTGATCCCGGCGTTCTCAGGAATCCGCGACGTGAAGTTCGTAAAAAAGCTCAGGTTGACACGCGACACTCCGTCGCGAACCAGGATGTAAAGCAGGAGAATCAGGACGGCCAGGACGAGCGCCATCGCCGCCGCGCAGACGAAGCCGAAAAGGGCGCTTTTCCGCTTGCGGCGATTGTACTGAGACGTGGACTCGAAGAACGACGCTTGAGCCATCAGCTGTACTCCAGCCTGAACCGTCGGACAAACCGCACGGCGAGAATATTGAGGACGAGTGTCACGATAAACAACGACACGCCAACGGCAAAAATCGAGAGATAGCTGATGCTGCCGGCGGGGGTGTCCCCTTTGCTGATCTGCACGATGAACGCCGTCATCGTCTGGATCGATTCAAGCGGGTTGAGCGTCATCTTCGGCGTCTGGCCGGCCGCAAGTGTGACGGCCATGGTCTCACCGATCGCACGGGATATTGCGATGATGAACGCGGCGCCAACGGCCGAAAGCGCGCTCGGCACGACGATCTTGGTCGTCACCTCCATCTTGGTGGCCCCCATTCCATAGGCGCCCTCGCGCAAGACTTTTGGGACCGCGCTCAGGGCATCCTCGCTCAGCGATGCAACAAGTGGCAGAATCATAATTCCGACCACAATCGCTCCAGAAAGGGCGTTAAAGATCTCCGTTTGCGGGAAGACCATGCGGATCAGCGGGGTGATGTGGATGAGGGCGAAGTAGCCGTACACGACGGTGGGAATTCCGGCGAGGAGCTCCAAGAACGGCTTCAACAGATTGCGAGCGGTTGGCGACGCGTACTCGCTAAGGTAGATCGCGCACAGCAACCCGAGAGGCAGCGCAATGATGGCCGCTCCGGCGGTGATGAGCAGCGTGCCGCACACCAGGGGCAGAACACCGAACTTCGGGTTGCTGAAGGTCGGCGACCACTCCGTTCCGGTGAAGAACTCCTTGACACTGACCTCCGGCGACTGAAAGAACGCAATTGCCTCTCGCGTCAGGACGAAGAGGATGCCGAGAACGATGACCACTGCCATCGAAGCGCACGCAAAACAGAAGACCTTGATGGTCCCTTCGACATAGGCGCGCACACCGGGGCGTGCGCGCCAGGGATTGGTAGCGCTTTCGGCAGTTACGAGGGCCATCAGCCTTTTTCGCGACTCAGAATGTCTTCGATCTTCAGGCCAGGCTCAGCCCCGTGGAAGAGGGTCCCCGTTTTCCGCTCGGCCAGTCTCTTGAGGACCAAGTCCTTGGCAGCCTGCGGCAGTGGCACAAAGCCTGCCTCCTTGAGAATGGTGTCCGAGCCGGCAGCGAAAATGTACTTGACCATCTCCTCGATGCCGGGCTTGGACTCCAGGGACTTCTTGTTGACATAGATAAACAGGGGCCGGCTGAGCGGCGAGTAGGTTCCGTTTTGGATCGTATCAAACGAGGGAGTAACTGGACCCTTGCCGCCATCCACCGCCACCGCCGCCACAATTTCCTTGTTGTCCTCGTAATACGAGAACCCGAAGTACCCCAACGCACCCTCGTCACCTGAAACGCCTTGAACCAGGGTGTTATCATCCTCGCTCGCCTGATAGTCGGCTCGACTCGACTTCGACTTGCCATTCACGGCTTCCGTGAAGTAGTCAAACGTTCCGCTGTCGGTCCCAGCCCCATAAAGCTTTAAGGGCTTGTCCGGAAATCCGGAACGGACCTCCTTCCAGTTGCTGACCTTGGAGCCTTCTTCCCACATCATCTTGAGCTCGGCGATCGTTAGGTCCTTGGCCCAGGTGTTCTTGGGGTTGACCACGATGGTGAGGCCGTCGAAGGCAATGGGAATCTCGATGTATTCGATCCCTTTGGCTTTCGCCTGCTCGGCCTCTTCTGGCGTGATCGGCCTCGACGCATTTGAGATATCGATTTCCCCCGCCACGAACTTCTTGAAGCCACCGCCGGTACCAGACGTGCCAACCGAGGGGCTGATAGACGAGTTGGTCTTGGTGAACTCTTCCGAGATCGCCGACATCAGCGGTTCCACGGTGCTGGATCCATCGATGATGACGTCGGCCCTGGAGCCGGCCGCAGTTCCGGTCGTCGATGTCCCACTTGTTGTTCCTGTGGAGCTCCCTCCGCTGGTCCCATTGTTCGAACCGCAACCAGCCAACACGACCCCCGCGGAGGCAAGGATTGCGAGAAAAATGACCCTCTCTGATCGCCATCTCATAAGCTGTCCGGAGTTTACCGAAGCCATTTTTCCCTAACCTTGTCTTAACATTGGCCTAATTTCGTATACTTAGTATGTAAGCGCTTGCCCGCAGGGGGAGCCATGAGATGGCTGAGAGTTCCCGCTCATACGGGGTGACCCCAAGAACCTGATCCGGTTAGTACCGGCGGAGGGATTGTGGAAGGGACCTTCGAATGGCCTTCGCAATCAAATGCGAAAGGCACGCTTCGGAGGTCTTTTTAATGAAAATCCGAGCATTCACTCTCATCGAGCTGCTGGTTGTCATCGCGATAATCGCGATCTTGGCGGCCATTCTGTTCCCCGTCTTCGCCCAAGCCCGCGAATCCGCGAAAAAGACCCAGTGCCTGAGCAACTCCCGGCAGGTCGGTATGGCGAACATGATGTACCTCAACGACAACGAGGGCGGAGCCCCCATCTTCTATGCGTACAACAGCCAGCCTCCGGCCGGAAAGGAAGGGCACAAGGGCGTTGAAGTACTGCTCTTTCCCTACTGCAAAGACAAGAACGTGTTTCGGAGCCCCTTGGATGTGGGCGGGCCGTACACGAACCAAGATGTCCCAGGTGCTGCAAGCTACTGGGCTGCCTACGGATCATCTTATCGCTTCACCCAGTGCATGTTCACGATAGCGGCAGGCGAGAGCAGCAGCAACAACCAGCCCTACGATTTTGATCGCCCGGTTAACGAGAGCTCGGTCGCCTATCCGGCTGAAACGCGGATCATGCGTCTGGAAATGTTTCCTTTCTTTTCCAAGGAGGTTGACAAGGACTGTGCCAGATACGGCTATGATTGTGAACCGCCTTACAACTACTATCGGAAGTGGGGTTCGACCGGTGGTTCGATGATCTTTGCGGACGGCCATGCCAAGCACATTGCAACTGCGGGTCAGTTTGATCAGACCCGAGTCAATCCGGAAGGCAACCAATCCGGTGAGGCCAACCCCGACTCGTGGTCAGGAACCTGGTACGGCGCCTGCGACTAGTCTTTCAGAGGTCGGAAATTAAAGCCGGTGGACTCTTCCTGGCCACCCCGCCTCCCGGCGATCCGGCATAGCATCCCGTCAGCCGTTTTCCGATAGACAATGGTTGACGGAAACTCGTTTGCAGGATTTGCCCAAACGCACTCCTCCTCATTCGACTTGACCAGGCGGAACGGTACACCCATCTTGCGCCCTTTTGAGGGCGCGCCAAGGAGCATCCACAGGTTGAGGCCACCGTCGGCGGTGGGTTCGATGCTCATGTACTCCATGAAGGCAGTGCTTCCGTCCCTGATGTGCTTGCCGTGGCCTTGCATCGTGTTGCCTGACGGCCCCGACCACGCCTCGTGCCAAGCCCCATCCCACACCTCGCAAATCCATGACCCTTGGAGCCAGGCCATTTCCCGTATGTCCGCCGTGATGCCTTCCTGTGCCATGTAATGCCTGATGCCGGTGGGAACCGACATTGGGCCTATTTTGTCCCAGTCTTGAGCTGATGAATTAGGGCGGCATGCCGGTCCATACTCATGCCGGTCTTCAAAGCCTCACCCGACCCTCGGCGACGCCACGACAGCGTGTCGGCAATGGTCTCTTCCCGAGGACGTAACGTCAGACCAAGGGAAAGGCCAAGAGCGTTGGAGACCCGGTCCATTCCCTGACTATCCTCACCTGCGAGCCACAGCGGAAGGTCGATCCAGGGTTCGACCCGTTGCTCGGTAAGAAACGTTGGAGGCGCCCATACCGGTTTGCCCCCGCAAACCGAAGTCAGGCTGTCGGCAAATGCTGTCCATCCGAGCGACGCCGCCGGTCCGACCGCATTAACGGTAGTCGGCTTCCCTGCCTCAAGGAGCCGAACGGCGAATGCAGCGAGATCGCGGGCATCGATGAACTGGATGCGTGAGTTCGTATCTTCAGGAACCAGGAAATCGCCTTCCGAGGCCCGCACAACCCAATACGTGAATCGATCCGTGGGGTCGTAGGGCCCTACAACAAGGCCGGGGCGAACAATGATCGGGGTCCCAGCGAATGAGGCGACGACGTCTTCGCACCTTGCCTTTAATCCGCCATAGGTCTCGGCGTCGATCGTCTCGGTGTGGGGATCTTGAAGAACACTCCGGGCACTGTTCTCGCTGGGCCCACCGGGGCCGGTTTCGGAATACACGCTGATCGTAGAGATAAACAGGTAGCGATCGCAACGGCCGGAGAGCGCGTCCACGGACTGCTGGACGATACGCGGAATGTATCCCGAAGTATCGACCACCGCGTCCCAGGTGTTCTTGCCCAGCTCGTCAAGGCCACCGTCGCGGTCTGCGAGGATGTGGTGGCAATTTGCGAACAGCTCGGGACCGGACTTTCCGCGGTGGAGGAGAGTTGGCTCATGACCACGCTCCAGGCACTCGGCCACGATTGCCCGACCGACAAAGCGAGTACCGCCAAGAACGAGAATGCGCATAGGAATTGGCAGGGGCAGCAGGGCTCGAACCCGCGACCTACGGTTTTGGAGACCGTCGCTCTACCAACTGAGCTATACCCCTTCGGCGCTAAGAGATGATAGCATGATCTCGGTATTTCGAGCCTAAAACTCGAGGATATCACGGTAGTCTTCCCCGCTTTTGACGAGCGCTCCCACCACCCCTGCTCGCCGTGCGGCTTCCATGTCGGTGTCCTCCCGGTCTCCTACCACCAGAACTCGTTGATCCTCCACACCGAACTCCTCCATGATCTGCTCGATGAGCTTTGGTTCCGGCTTGCCGATGAGCACCGGCTCCCTCTCGCTACAGGTTCTAACGGCGGCAACCAGCGTGCCCGCACCCGGTTGAAGTCGTCCGCCCTCGAGGGGATAGACCGGATCAGGGTTGCAAGCGACGAAGTCAGCCCCTGATCGTATGGCCTGCATTGCCGCGTCGATCCATTGGTAGGTCGCCGTTCTGCAGATTCCGACGACGACTGCCTCGGCGCCGACGTACCGGAGCGGGTCTGCTGCCGAGTTTATGGTTGTGAGCCCGTGGTCCTGCAGGGTTTCGAACAAACCCGGCTCGCCCAAGACGAAGACGTTCGTTTTGCCCTGCTGTCGAAGGTGTTGGGCAGTTCCGATGCCGCTGTTCCAGACGGAGCGCTCAACCACTGGATAGCCCATGCTTCGGAGCCGGTCTCCAAGCTGGGATGGGGTGGAACCGCTGTTGTTGGACAGGTAAGCCACTTGTGAACCTCTCCTGGCCAGGGCTTGAACGCAAGAAAGCGCCTCGGGAATGACCTCGAGACCCCGATACAGCGTGCCATCGAGATCGAAAATGTAGAGCTGGAATGATCTCACGCTTGGCGTGTCGTGATTCGATTGGCGGAGGCGATGAGCATCGACTTGGCCGGACCGTCTGGCAGGAAGCTCAAATGCTGGATCGCTCGCTCTACGGCATGCTCAGCCTCTCGTTGGGCCTCCCGGATAGCCCCCCGGTGCTGCATCCAACCGCTTAGCCTGATTAATTCTTCATCATGCACACCGTTGCCAAAGACTTTGCGAACGGCTAGATCTTCGTCGGCGGATAACACCTTACGGAGTTCGATGAGCGGAAGCGTCGCACATCCCTCCCGAAAGTCAGTCCAGACTGCTTTTCCCGTAATCGAAGGGTCGCCGGCATAGTCCAGCACATCGTCGATGAGCTGGAAAGCCATGCCGACCTCAAATCCGTAGTCGCGGAGCCGACTCCGAACATCGCTGTCAGCTCCTGCGATCATCGCGCCGACCTCACAGCAGCACGCAATGAAGTCGGCGGTCTTCATCGCGAGGATGGCAAAGTGGTCCATCCGATCAAGATCGAAATTGCCTCGAGTCTCGATCTCCCGCACCTCTCCTTCCGCCATCTGTTCCACGACGCCGGCGACCCGACGAATGATCTCAAGATCGCCATCGGCTGCGAGCAGAACCATCGCCTTCGCCAGGCACACATCTCCGCTGAGAATGCTCGCCGTATTGCCGTAGACCGATGATGCGGTGGGCCTTCCCCGCCTCGACGGAGTCTCGTCGATGACGTCGTCGTGAATCAAGGTCGCCATGTGGATCAGCTCCATGCAGGCGCCCACCTTGATCGCACGCTCCCGTTCAAAAGGCCGACCCGTGGCCTCGGCACTCAAGACGACAAAGGCCGGACGAAGCCGCTTGCCCCCGGCTTCAAGTATGTGGCGGTTGATCTTCTCCACCAGCTCGACGCGTGATCCAAGGTCAACACCCAGTTGAGCCTCCACCTCCGAAACGATCCGCAGGTACGGCTCGAGTTCGTCGGCTTCGAGAAAAGCGGTTGGCTTCACTTGCGCCCCCAGATGAGGCTCACGTTGCCCATGCACATGGTCTTGAATTGCGACTCGCCGAATCCGACTCCGGTCAGGTGCTCACACAGCTCCGGTGGGCTCAGAAACCTTTCCGCACTCTTTGGAAGGTACGTGTAGGCTTCACGATGGCCGAATGCGGACCCTATCATAGGAATTGCCGACTGAAAGGCGGTCCGGCTGACCCATCTGGCGAAAACATTCTCAGGCTCCGCGGTATCTACGGAAACAACCTGTCCACCCGGACGCAAAACCCGGTGGATCTCGGTTAGAGCTTCTGTAAGGTCAGGCACATTCCGCAGCCCCCACCCGACGGTAACCGCGTCCACCGAACCGCTCGCAAATGGAAGTCGGCATGCATCGGCGACGCTGACCGCCTCTTTTGGATGCTTCTGCCGGGCGATACCGAGCATCGGAACGCTGAAATCCGCGCCGACCACTCTTCCCCGCGGCAACGCGGCGAGCAGGGGATCGAAGAAGTCACCGGTTCCGCAGCACAAATCGAGAACCGTCTCGTTTCCTTCCAGCTTGAGCCACCGCACCGCCTCCTTTCGCCATTGGTAATGAAGGCGGAAGGTCATGATTGAGTTGACCCGGTCGTAAGTTGGCGCGATCTCGCCGAACATGCGCTGAACGGCTTCCCGCTTTTCGGTTCCTTGCTTCATCCAGATCGGCGACCGAAGCGGCTGCGAACTCACGGAGCCAGTCTACCGCGACCTTACCGAAGTTTCAGAACTTCGTGAAACTTCACTTCGGCAACCCCGAAAAAGTCCCGGCTTGCAACGAAAGTATGCCTTTCCCGTCGTAAAATACGGGTAGACGCATGGAGGCGTAAAAAACATGGACCGGTTAACACCAATCGATTTGGAGCGAATCCAATTTCGGCGTTCGATGCGGGGCTACGACCGAAAGCAGGTCGAAGAGGTCCGGCAGAGAGCTACTAAGGAAATCGAGACCCTGCTCTCGGAGCTGAAAGAAGCTCGCGAGATCGCTGAGACGGCCCTTCGACACGTCGAGAACTATAGGTCGCAGGAAGATACGTTGAAGGAAGCCCTCGTCCTCGCCCAAAAGACGGCCGACGAAACGCGAGCCCTGGCGCAGAAGGAAGCCGAATATATTCGCGAGAAAGCGCAGTCGGACGCCCTCACCACCGCTGACCAGTACCAGGAACGCATCAACGACCTTCGATGGGATCTGGAGCGGCTCCGGCTCGAACGCCAGAAGTTCGTGATCCACTTCCGGGCGATCCTGCAGGAGCAGCTGCAGGCCCTTGATGAAGGCCGCAGCGCCCAGTTCACTCTTGTGAATCTGGAAACTCTGGATCCGGCTGAAAACGAAGAAGCGGCAGCCAGCTAGGGCCGACGCGGAAGCGGCAACAGATCACGCTCGATTAGCCACAAGGCGCCCATGTAGGCGCTGGTGATCGCCACGCTTGTGATGAACGCCAAAAACGTCCAGTAGAGCAGGCGTCGGCCTATCCTGCGCGCGAATCGATCTTGTCGCACCCAGCTGGCCGCAATTCGATCGCGACGCTTGGGCGGAAACCTCATGAGCAGCCAACGGCGGAATGCCTTGGACGACGGACGGCGCATCAGCCAGAGCATCAAGCCCCATGTCCGATCCGCCAGCCACAATGCCAGATGGACCACGTCAGGGCATGGGATAAAACTCGACTGGTTTGACGACGCTTCCATCCTCGGCCAGGAAATAGATCACGGTTGGAAGCACCTCCTTGAGGTTCCGAAGGACCTTCACCATAATCTCGACCGGCCCCGTTGCGTCGAACGATGCAACATACGGTTGGATCGCCCGTGGAATCGGCGTGTGCACGTCGTGATACTTCACCAGCTGTTGGCGATTGACCCACACGATGCAGCCAGTGCTCGCCGCGCAGACGATCCGATACCTACCCGGCTCTGGGAATCGAGCTTTCGTATAGAGATAGATCACGCCTGCTCCCCGCTTGAACTCTGCCTCCAAGTCGAACCTAACGCCCGGAAAACTGCCAAGCGCCCACGATACGGGAAGATCGGAGCGACCGTTGAAGACCTCCCTCGTGTTCTGGACATCTTCACAACGGTAGTTCTTTTCAAATCCCGTCCCTTCGTGATTGACAAAAGGTCCGACCCAGTACCACTGTTGGGGCGGAAGGATCGGTAACGAAAGTTGATAGGTGCCGAACTGGATTTTGACGGACACCGGAGTGGCGAATACGGTCCCGGCAGACGGTTGGGCTACGATCGGAAAGCTCGACGACTCACCCTGTTTCAAGCGAAAGCTCGTCAGCTTGCTCGCGAGTTCCCACCCCTCCGGAGCAGTTGCGCTTAGTTCGATCTCCCTCTCAGTTGGCTCTGGATTCGAGATCGAAAGAATAACCTTCACCGTCTTACCGGGAAGAGCGACGGGGCTATCGACGTACTGGGCTTTGAAGACGAGGTGGTCGACAATCGCAACGGCTCCGTCGGGAGTGCTCGAAGCTAGTTTCAAGAGGTTCGGACTCGCATCGAGCGATAGCGGCTGCGGTTCCGGAGCCGGGTCGACCATTGCCTCAGCGCCGGGATCTGGCGCCAGGTCGCTGGAAACGGGAAGCTCGGGCTGCAGTTCGGGTTCTGCTGGCGCGACGATTTCATGCCTGGCAAAACGGATTCTCTCTTCGAACTCGCTCCAGGTAGCCGGAGGCGAAAGGCGCTTAAGGCCGTGCCCGGCTACAAAAACGTCTCCTAGGGGCTGGGTGAGATCACCCGGCGTCTCCCCCGCGATCGCGGAGGCGATCGCGCCAACAGCGACGCCGGTCTGGTCGGATGCTCCGCCGCACCCTGCGACCAACAGCACGGACTTCGTCACGTCGCCTTCGCCGTAGAGGAGGCCGATCATCACGAAGGCAAGGTTCAAGCTCGCGTCAAGCGCGTCCCGTGTATCCAGGTGGAGCGGTAACTGGGCATAGACGTCCGACAACTCGCGCCCTTGGTTGAAGGAGCCAAGCACGCTCGAGACGGCCTTTAAGGACAGCGACCCAGGCGGCAATATCGAAGTCGCCGCCTTCACCAACTGGCTGACCGACGTTCCCGCCTTGGCAACCGAGGCCATTCGGGCGATTGCCATTGCCGCCCAAACCCCTTCTCCGGCATGGTCGAACGAGGCGTCGTGAAAGGCAAATTCAGCCGATTGATCGGGATCATCGGGAAAGAGGAGGCCCCAAATCACCGCGCGCCCGATCGCCTGGCTGCCGTTCGGGAGCGGATTCTCGAAGGCGCCCGACAAAGGTGCGCTCAGACCCAGCGACAGGTTATGCAGGCCGAAGGCAGTCTCGTCGATTCGATAATCGTGGTTGGCGGGAAACTTCCAGCAGTAGCCTTCCGGTCGTCCTCCTGCTGCCCGGTGCTCGGAGGCGACGATCCATGCATCCAGGGCGGTGTTCGCCGCCATCCGCGTTGGCACGGGCTCGTAATAGTTCAGTTTGCGGAAGGTGTTGAGCCCCCGGAGCGGGGCACCAAGGGTTCCGCCGACGATAGCGCCCGTAACCGCCGCTTGCAATGAATCCATTCCGCCTAATTGGATACCGGAATTGGCCCTTAGCTCGCTTGTAACGCGACCGCTTGAAACGCCGCGATGGCCTGGACGACTCCCTGGTCGTCCACATCGGCGTGGGTCACCAATCGAAGTCGATGCGGGCCAAACGGATAGCATCGAACGCCCTTGTCTTCGAGCCGGCTCTGAGCGTGAACGGAGTCCCCCTCTATGTCCACCATCACGATGTTCGTCTGGACCGACTCCATGGGCACGCGGAAGCCCGGAATCTGAGAGATGCCCACCGCAAGCTCCCGGGCGCGGCGGTGGTCTTCGGCGAGCCGATCCACCATCGTCGTCAAGCTCACGATGCCGCAGGCGGCGAGAATGCCCGCCTGCCGCATCCCGCCACCCAGCCGCTTGCGCCAGAAGCGAGCTTCTTCGATGAACTCGCCACGCCCGCACAAGATGGATCCGACGGGTGAACGGAGTCCCTTGCTCAAACAAAAGCTGATTGAATCTACAAAGGAGCTGATCTCTTCCACGCTCACGCCAAGCGCGACGGAGGCGTTGAATACCCTCGCACCATCGAGGTGAACCCTTGCTTTCGACCTCTCGGAGAGCCTGGAAATCGTTTCCATCACCTCCAGGGGAATCACGGCGCCACCCGCCCGGTTGTGGGTGTTTTCAAGGCAGATCAAGGTTGTCCCTGGGGTATGAAGCGACCGAGGAAGGATTTTTCTCTCAATCTCATCGATATCGGGAATGCCGTTTTGGGAACGGAAGGTCAGGCTGAGGGCACGGGCGATAACCGCCGGGGCGGCTACCTCATACCAGATCATGTGGGCTTCCTCATCGAAGAGCACCGAGTCGCCGGGCTGGACGTGCGTGGCCAGAGCGGCCTGGTTGCCCATCGTGCCACTCGGCATGAAAACGGCCGCTTCTTTTCCGGTGACCTGGGCGGCTAGCTTTTCCAGCCTATGGACCGTCGGGTCATCACCCAAGACATCGTCGCCAAGCTCGGCCTGACGCATTGCCTCGAACATTTCGGGGGTCGGTTTGGTTATCGTGTCGCTGCGGAGATCGACGATAGCGGCCATCTGGCTCCAGCTTACTCAGGCTGTACGCCGACCGAAGGGGAACCTAGGCAGAGCCTGATATGCCCGGAAGATGCGACAAGATCTTATCGACGACCTCGTCAGGCGTCAGCCCCTGGCTGTCCACGACGATGGCTCCAGGCGCCACCTGGAGGGGACTCTCCTGGCGCGAGGTATCCCTCTCATCCCTGGCTGCAACCGCTTCCTTGACTTCCGCAAGGTCCGAAAGCTGTCCTTTGCTTTCAAGCTCGGCCGCGCGCCGCCGAGCACGTTCATCGAGCGACGCGGTGAGAAAAATCTTGAGATCTGCTTCGGGAGCGATCACCGTAGTTGCGTCCCGCCCTTCGAGCACGTAGCCCCCTTCCGCGATGAAGCTTTGTTGCTGGCGAACGAGGATGCGTCTTACCTCGCCATGAACACTTAGGGCGCTGGCCATTTCGCCGACCTCGAGCGTCCTAATCGCTTCGGTGACGTCCTCGCCGTTAAGGAGGACTCGCTGCGGCGAGCCGGCCTGAAAGGCGATTTCACATCCAGTGGCGACCATTGCTATTCCAACGGAGTCTTCAGCAGAAACACCTTCCTTTAACGCCTTCAGCGCTACCGCCCGGTACATCGCGCCGGTATCGAGATATCGCAAGTTCAGGCGTTGGGCGATGAGCTTGCTGACCGTACTCTTCCCCGCCCCGGCGGGTCCGTCGATGGCGATTACAGGAGCTTTCATTTCTGCAGCGATCTTAGGTCTTCGAAGAAACCGGGGTAACTGGTTTGGATCGAATCCGCAGCCAGAATCTGGGTTTCCCCCTCGGCAACCAGTCCGGCGACTGCAAATGCCATCGCAATTCGATGATCGCCCGTCGCATCGATCGCCCCCCCGCGGAGCGGTGTGGGACCTTCGATAACCATTCCGTCGTCGGTTGGCTCGATCTTAGCCCCCATTTGCCGCAAGCCTTCGGTGACCGTCTTGATTCGGTCGGTCTCCTTAACGCGCAGCTCACGGGCATCCCGGATGACGGTCTCGCCACTCAGTTGCGTCGCGAGCACGGCGAGGACCGGTATCTCGTCGATGAGTCTTGGGATCAGCGGACCATCCAAGGTCATGCCAATGCCCGGGCCTGATCCAACTTCGATGTCGGCAACCGGCTCCCCGGATTCCCATCGCTCGTTCCCCACTTTTACATCCAGTCCTGCTTGCTCCAGCGCCACCAGGACCCCCGTCCGCGTCGGATTGATGCCGACACTCCTGAGCGACACCCGGCTGCCGGCAACGACAGCCGCGGCGACCATCCAAAACGCCGCACTCGAGATATCTCCCGGGACTCGGCAGTCGATCCGGCGAGGCTGCGACCCGGCAGCAACACCAATGCCCTTCTTGCCCCGCATGATCTTCACGCCCGCGCCCTCGAGCATCCGCTCGGTGTGATCTCGCGACAGACTCGGCTCACGCACCCAGGTTTCGCCTCTCGCCCTTAGCCCCGCCAGGAGGACGCAGCTCTTTACCTGTGCGCTGGCGACCGGACTCGTGTAGTCGATCCCGTTAAGTGTTCCCGATGAAAGGCGCAGGGGCGGCGTGTCGCCATCCACGATGGCGCCCATCAACCGAAGAGGCTCGGCTATTCGCCGCATCGGACGGCGGGACAGCGATTCGTCGCCGGTCAGGGTTGCGTTGAGCCCCCAACCCGCGACGATCCCCGCCAACAAACGTATCGTCGTTCCGCTATTGCCGCAGTCGATCGGGTCTGAAGACGACCGTAGTGGCCCTGGCACGATAAGGACCGTGCCGTTCGGATCCCGCGTCACGGAACAACCGAGCCGCTTCACGGCCGAGAGGCTGCGCTCACAATCTTCACCGAGCAGGGGATTGCGAACTTCCGATGTTTCCTCGGAGATTGCGGAGAACAAGTAAGCCCGGTGCGTGA
This sequence comes from Fimbriimonadaceae bacterium, assembly GCA_019187105.1. NCBI lineage: Bacteria > Bacillati > Armatimonadota > Fimbriimonadia > Fimbriimonadales > Fimbriimonadaceae > Fimbriimonadaceae bacterium. The sequence goes on from JABAQM010000001.1 coordinate 181,248, forward strand.
TGGACTTGTCTGATGGCACCGTGACTTCGCCGCGGAGCGGCGTCGACCGGGCCACTGTAACGAACCTCATTTCAGCGCTCCGTGAACCCATTCGGTCAACTCGGACGTTGAACCCGACTCCAGGAGCTTTCGAAAATGGCCGAGATCGTCGAGCAGCGAAGCAAGCCGTGGCAGCACGTGCTCGCGGTTGAGGACCCAGAGCTCGGCCCACTGTTCGGGATTCGAGCCGCCAACCCGCGTAGCGCCCCTAAAAGAGCCCGCCGCCAGGCGAAGCTCATCGCCCTCGACCCCACGAAGCAACGCGTTGGCGAGAATGTGGGGCAAGTGGCTGACCTGGGCCATCGCACGGTCGTGTTCCGTCGGATCCATTAGCAGCGGATCGGCGCCAACCGCGGTAACGAAGTCGCACATCGCCGCCAGAGCCGCCGCAGAAGAATTGGCCGCCGGCGTTAGCACCCACTTGGCGCCTCGGAAGATCGTCGGATCGGCGCTCGAATACCCTCTGCCCTCGTTACCGGCCATCGGGTGGCCACCGATGAAGCGCTCGCCGGCGCTTGCCGACAACTGAACGGCACGCCTCACGCCACAAGTATCCGTTACAACGCCGTCGCGATTGATCTCCAGAACTTGCTCGACGAGCAGCTTGGTGGAACCGGGAGGAGCCGCAATGACGACCGTATGGCAGGAAGCAAGGTCTTGTAGCCCGTCGGCGACAACGCAGCCGTCGGCTGCCGCCTGCTCCACAGAGTTTGGGTCGGGGTCATGGACGATAACCTCCCGCCGCCCCAGCCAAGCCTTCGCGATCGAGCCCCCGATGTGTCCAATTCCGACAACGCCGAGCGGCCCCATACGATTAAAAGCTAACGTCGACCGGCTCTTCCTTTCCGGTTTCGCTGCTCTTGTATAAGGCGTCGAACACGGCGTTCAGAATCAGGCCCTGCTCGCCCGGGACCGGCGACGGCTTGTTGTTCAGGATCGCATCAACGAACGCCTGCACTTCAGCGACATGCGACGATTCAACCTTCGGCACATTGACCGGCGTCAGGTTGAAAAGCTGCCGATCCTGTTCCGTGAAGATCCGAACGGCATCGTCGCCCCAGCCCTTCACGATTGCACCAGCCTTTTCGCCGTAAAGCTGGGTCTGGAAGGGATCGCCGTCCATATTCCCCATGAACGAGCTCTCGAGCACAACGACTGACCCATCGTCAAAACGAATAAGCCCGACCGCAAAATCCTCTACCGTAAAGCGAGACCGGTCGTAGTCGCCCCAAATGTTGTAGAGACCGGGCTGTTTTCCGAGCGTGTCCCATGTTTTGCCAGATGCGCTTACCGGCTTGGGATAGCCCATCAAGAACAGGGTCATATCCAGAATGTGAACGCCGATATCGATGAGAGGGCCACCGCCTTGCTTTTCCTTATCGATGAAGACTCCCCATGAAGGAACACCCCGGCGGCGCAGGGCCTGCGCCCGAGCATAGTAGATCTTCCCCATGTGGCCGGCGTCGATGTACTGCTTCATGAACGTCATCGGCCCGCTAAACCGCTGCTGAAGGGCCACCTGCAGGATCTTGCCGCTCTCCTTTGCGGCGCGGCACATCTCCTTGGCCTCCTGGGCGTTCATGGCAAGCGGCTTTTCGCAAAGCACGTGCTTGCCGGACTTCAGCGCATCGATCGTCGGAAGCCTGTGAAAGGCATTGGGCGTGGCCACCGAAACCGCATCGATCTCCTTGTCGGCAAGGAGTTCTCGATAATCGTGGTAGGTCTTAGAAACCCCAAACTTCTCGGCCGCCGCTGCGGCGGTATCCGGATCGACGTCGCACACGGCGACCATTTCACATTGATCGGGAATGCTGGCGTAGCCCTTCATGTGGGCGTTTTGGGCGATGCCGCCACTGCCGATGATGCCAACTCTCAGTTTCTTAGACATGGGTCGGCGGAAAGGATACCTATCCGGCCTGCTTGGCTTCGTCACTGGACGCGTCGGCCATCGCGGCATCGAGGTCGTCTTCCATGCCCTCTTCGTCCTCTTCCATCGCTTCCTCAATTTCAGCCAGCGGATTTTCGCCCTGCCTAAGCGACCAAACTGTACCGATCGCCGCAATCGTGAGAAGCACGCCCCAAAACACCGGCTGCGGCATCTCGCTGACGTGCCAAGTCATCGGTACGCCCGCCTTGTCCTGCGTCACGCAGTAGTTGTGGGCAGCCATCATTCCAAGCTTGACGCCAACCCAGCCAACGAGTAGGTAGGCGACATGCTCGAGATGCGGCATCTTGTCGAGGAGCCGGATAAAGATGCCGGCGGCGAAGCGCAAAATGACGACACCCATGATCGCGCCAAGATAGACGACCCAGATCTTGTCCTTGCTGGGCACCATCGCGACCGCAGCCAAAACGGAATCGATAGCAAACGCGATATCCGTAATCTCCACGACCATAACGGTTCGCCAGAAACCCGCACGGATCGGTTCAACTTCCTTTCCCTGGTTGTGGCGGACAAAGTGCTTGATCGGCAGCCAAAGGAGATAGAACGCGCCGATCGCCTGTAGCCACCAAAGCGAGATGATCGTGGACGCGAGCAGAATCGCAGCCAAGCGGAATACAAATGCGCCGGCCAAACCGTACAGCAGGGCCTTCCGCTGCTGTTCCTTCGGCAGGTAACGAACCAGGACGGCAAGGACCAGGACGTTGTCAGCCGAAAGCAGCCCCTCGAGGATGATGAGGAAGAAGACGACTCCAAGGTCGGCCAGTTGAAATGTCTGAGGAATCATCTTCGGCTTGGAGTTGTGACCGCGCTAAGGGGTACCTGATCGTACCCCTACGTACTGCTACGCTGGATAAGGGTGGCCTGCCGCCAGACCGCCTACTTGGCGACGAATGTTTTCAATGCATCCATATCGGCAGGAACGACGATTTCTCCGGCAATGACCTTTTGCTTCCAGTCGTCCACCTTCTTGAGCTTTTCCTCGCCAATCAGATTGCGCGTGTGGGTCAAGTCAGAGATCCCCACGCCGTTCGCCTTTAGATCGTAAATGATGGTTCCGCTCTGGAATTTCCCTTCCTGCAAATCCTTGATCGTCTGGTAAACGGCCTCATCCACCCGCTTCATCATGCTGGTCAAGACTGTCCCCGGTTCGACGCCGTCCTGATCGCTGTCGACGCCGATGGCGTACTTGCCCTGCTCCTTTGCTGCTTTGATCATTCCGAGACCAGCGCGGCCAGCCGCAGCGAAAATGATGTCCGCTCCAGAGCCAAAGAGCTGAACCGCTGCCACCTTCGCGTAGTCGGCATTGTTCCAATCACCCGTGTATTTGGCTGGAAGGACTTCGGCCTTTGGATTGGAAGTCCTCACTCCGGCGATATAACCGGCTTCAAACTTCTTGATGAGATCGATCTCCATCCCGCCGATGAAGCCAACTTTGCCGGACTTCGTCATGAGTCCGGCGATGAGCCCCACCATGAAACTTCCTTCTTCCTCTTTGAATTTCAGGTTGCGAACGTTTGGAGCATCGACGTCCGCATCGATCAAGGCGAACTTCGTTTCGGGAAACATCGGCGCGACTTTTGCCAATGCGTTCTTGGTATTGATCCCAACGGAAATCACAAGATCGCAGCCTTTCTCAGCCATTGCGGTCAGGTTGGCTTCGTAGTCCTTTTCTGCCTTCGTTTCCACGGTGCTTTCCTTCACACCGAAATCTTTAATTGCACGCTGAACTCCGGCCCAGCACGAGTCATTGAATGACTTATCTCCGCGGCCACCGCTATCGAAGACGACGCCAACGCTGAGGATCTTGCCCGAAGCTCCCGTTGATCGCGCCGTACCGTTTCCGGTACTCGTCGAACCCGTGCCCTCGGTGGCGTTCTGCCCGTTGCAGCCCGCCAATCCCAACACCACCGTTAAACCGATCCCCATCCACTTTTGCTTCAATTGGCCACCTTTTCCTGGGTAAACTTTGGGTTCCATTATGTCCGTTAACCCGGACTGGTGCTTTCCCTTTTATCGACTCAAGCAATGATTACGTGCCAGCTTTCCAAACCAGAGTCCACTCTAGATGCCATTCGCAAGAGCTATCCGAAGCTAAAGCCAACCGATGCAGCTCTGTTAACCACGTCGCTGGTCATCTCCGGTCGCCACGCGATCGCCAACTACGACAACCACCGCTATGAGTGGACCAAGGACGTGGATGGCTTGACGAAGGCATTGCTAATCGAGGTGAAGCAAGCCCAAGGAGAGGTTGAGGGCCCCACCAAGAAGACCTCGAAGGTGGTTGCCGAAGAAGAGCCTGTAATCGTTGGGGTCGACCTCATTCCAAACTACGAGGCGGCATCAAAGATGTTGCTTGGTCGGAAGGACCTTGAGACGCTCCTGAGCGATCTCCTCGAAAAGGGTGTCGAATATGTCTTTGGCCCCGCGGACATCGGTTGGCAGTGGGCACTGGATCGTGTAAATTGGGTGACGCTAAGCGAGGGAGACGTTCACCGAAAAGTGCGGATTCGAACGACCTTCACCCAAGGATCAGTGGGGATTGAGCTTGGAACGACGGCGCCCAAAAAGCGGGCCACAAAAGCGGCTAAATCCGAAGCGGCTGAGCCAGCTCCCACCATTGAGGAAGCCGATTGATTCTTAAGGCGCTGTCAACTCCCGGTATTTCTGCTGTTTCACATTTCGCCCATTTGTGATAACATCCATGCACACAGTCACACCATAGAACTGTATAGGTCCTATGGTATAACGTTGTGCATTTTGGGTTGTTTCCCAAAGGAGTTTTGGAGGAATATGCGAAATCTCACCATCTTGTCGCTGCTCCTGGTAGCAGCTTCGTCAAATGCAGTTTTAATCAACTTCGATGATCTTGCTAATGGTACGGTCGTCTCGAACCAGTATGCGGGCGTAACCTTCGCGTCCGGCGGCCGATCCGGCGCCAACGAGCTCGGGTCCGGCTTCGACTACGCCAGCTCGACCGATATGCTTGCCAGCACCGACGGTGGTTCGGGGTACCAAGCCAGTGACGGCAACATGCTGCACAGCTTTGGTGGATGGCTCGGCGAAGATGGCGACCCCGTTATCACTCTCAGCTTCTCGTCTGCCATCTCGTCGATCAGCTGCCTCGTGATGGGCGTTGACGAAGCGAAATACACACGACTCATCGCTCGAAGCGGTGGCCTCGACGTCGCTACCGCCACCGCTACCGCTACCGGCGGTTCCCGACAGACGCTGAGCCTGGTCGGTCTCAACGTGACCGAAATCCAGATCACCCCGGGTTACTTTGGTGACTGGGTTGGCATCGACAACATCCAGTATGAGCTCGTTCCGGAACCGGCAACCATGATTGCCCTCAGCCTCGCCACTGCAGCCATGCTTCGGCGCCGGCGCAAGTAATCCTGAACGTCAATTGGAGTATGCGGGCGGTCGGGTCCAATCTGACCGCCCGCTTTGCTGCCTAACCCTTTAGGTAAGCATCCGGAACGACTTCTCTTACCAAGTTCTGATCGGGATATCGATAGAGGATCACCGTGCTTACTCCCGGTTCATTCATCGTCACGCCGAACCAAATTGGAGCAGCGGCGATCGTGACATTGTTGTGCGTTACGACAATGAACTGGGTCGTTCCCGCGAAGGACCGAATCAGGTCGATAAACCGCTCGACATTGCGGCCGTCAAGCGGAGCGTCCACCTCGTCCAATACGACCAGCGGGCTTGGCTTGATCTGAAGCAAGGCGAACAAGAACGCACACGCGCACAGCGCCCGCTCGCCACCGCTAAGAAGCTCGGCACGCTGCTTCCGTTTGCCTGGAATCGTGACCTCGATATACACGCCGGCATCGAGAATCGATTCCGCCTCCGAGAGGACCAAGTTGGCTTCACCCCCTCCAAAGATTCGGTGGAAGATGCCGCTGAAAGCCACCTGCAGGCGGGCGAATGTTTCAAGAAAGCGGCCCTTGGCTGCGCTATCAAGCTCCGTGATCGTTTGCTGGATCTGGGACCGCGATTCTTCGATATCTTGGCGCTGTAGGTCGATCTCGGCATATCGAGTCGATAGTCGCTCGTAGGCCTCGATCGCGCCGAGATTCACATCGCCGAAGCTCCGCAGCTCGCGACGCAGTCGCTGAACGGTCGCCGCCGCATCGTCAGGAAGGTCACCGGTTTCCGCTCGTGCCAGTTCTTCCGGCGTTAGCCCGTACTCCTCCATTAGACGCTGGGCGGCGGTGGCGCGGCGTGCCTCGGCCCGCGACTTCAGCAACTCCGAACGGTGAAGCTCCTCGTCCTGAAGCTTGGTGTCCCCCTCGAGCTTCTTGGCCACCTCATCCAGTTGGTAAGACCGTTCCAGAGCCGCCTGGCGTTGACCTGTGACCTGCTCGAATCGTTCGTCCGCAGTTCGCCGGTCTTCCTCCGCTACCGCCAGATCGGCCTTGGCGGTCTCCAGATGGGTTGTCCACAGCGCTCGCTCCGGCCCAATCTGCTCACTGGCGCGCTGGCGCCTAGCCATCCGGTCGGTGGATTGGGTGATACGCTGCTCCGCCGATTCCAGAACGGCAGCCAGTTCGTCACGCCTTGCCGTAAGTTCGGCCAGGCGCGACCCGTAGTGCTCTCGCCCCGCGTCTCCTGACGTCACCAGTCGGAACTGAGCTTCCCGCCGACCCTCGATTTCTGTTAGATCCGGTGCCTCCGTGGGCTGTTCCACAGTACCAAGCGAGGAGATTTCAGCTTCCAGCCGTTCCCGGGATCGGGTTGCCTCTTTCATTTCCCGCAGCAAGTCGCTGTGCCACCGCTCGGCGTCCTTCAAGTCTCTCGAAGCTGCCTCTAGATCAATGGCTTCGGAAACCGATTCCAGTTCTGCCTGCAGACATTCCGATTCCTGGTTCAGCTGCGCGAGACTTGCTGCCAGCTCATGGAGGCGGGTATCGAGCGCGGCAACCTCGGCCTTTCGCTGCAGAATGCCATTCGCATTTCTCGGGCTTATGCCGCCGGTAACTGACCCCGCGGAGTGGACGATCTCGCCCTCCAACGTGACGACTCGGCTCCACCCCGGAGTCTTGGCCACCCGTAGGGCGGCATCGATTGACTCCGCTACAAGGACTCGTCCGAGCAGGCTGTACACCACCGGCTCGTGATCGCTTAGACACGTCACAAAATCGCACGCAAAGCCGAGAATCCCGGCATCGGCCAAGGCTTCGCGGGCGTCCGGCCTTGCGTATGGCCGCATCAGGGTCACCGGCTGGAACGTTGCCCTGCCCAAACGGTTTTCCTTCAAAAGGCGGATTGCCGATTTTGCGTCCTGTTCTCGCTCGACGATCAGGTCGTTAGCGGCTGCGCCCAGCGCGGACTCTACGGCCTGGGCATACCGCGGCTCGACTTGGATTGCCTCGACCACCGGGACGTAAGTTCCTGAGAGCCTTCCCTCTCGAACGAGGTCCAGCACTGCATGGGCGCCTTGAGACAGACCTTCGTGGGAGTCCACCGTTGCCTGCAGAGCCCGCATTCGTCCCTCGACTCCGGATTGTTCTGCCAAAACCTCACGCGATCGGGCCGCCAAATGGTCAAGTGATCGACGCTTATCCTCCCGTTCCTTGACCTCGGCAAGAACTTGTGCCTGGAGTGCGGAAAGCGCCGCTTCGGCTTCGCCAAAACGCGTGCTGGAATCCGCAATTGCCGCTTCGAGTTCCGGTAACGCCTTGAGAATTCCTTCTAGCTCGCGCCGACACTCCTTTAGGCGCTGTCGCCGCTCTGCGGCAGCTCCCTGAAACTCCAGCCAACGCGCATGGCTCGCCTTGGCGATCGCGAGTTCCTCGTCAATCTGCTTGAGCTTTGCAATAGCTTCGCCGTGTTCGGCATCGATGGCTGCTCGCTCGGATTCGAGGAGCTCCACTTCCTCAGAAGCTGTTTCGACTTGGGCACGGACTCGATCACGATCGCTGAGCAATTCCTGAATCCGCAACTCCTGGTCCTTGTCGGAATCCTCAAGGCTGGCTTCCAGGTCCTGCAGGGATTGAAGCTTTTGCTCGGCAACCTGGATCCGAGCCTTGGCCCGCTCGACCGCGGTCAGGCTTCCCTGCTGCAAGCCGCGCACCACATCCTGTTCCTGCTCAAGCGCACTGACCGTGCTCGCCGCTACTCCCATTTCGGCCTTGATCGCGGCGATTTCCTCGGTGAGGCGTGTTTGGGCGGCAAGAGCGTTCACGGTCCGGTCCGAGGCAGAAGCCAGGTCCTCATTCGCCTCGCGGATCTCTTTGGCCAAGAGCGAGCATTCTACTTCGCGCAGTGCCGATTGGACGCCCTTGAATTTTCGTGCGGTCTCCGCCTCCCTCTCAAGCGGCGCCCGCTGACTATCGATTTCGCGAACAATGTCGTCGATGCGGTTTAAGTGCCCTTCGACCCCTTCCAGCCTGCGGAACGCTTCCTGACGGCGCAACCGAAAGCGTTGGATCCCAGCGGCCTCGTCGACCCAGGCCCGACGCTCTTCCGGTGAAGCGGCCAGGGCCGCATCGATCTCCTTTTGGCCCACGATCGCGTAACCGGTTTTCCCAAGGCCGGTATCCGCCAGCAGATCATAAACGTCTCGGAGCCGGCAGGCCTGTTTATTGATGAAGTAGTGGGAGTCGCCGGATCGAGTCAGCCGGCGCGTGACGGCCACCTCTGCTTGGTCGATCGGAAGCGATCCGTCCTCATTGTCGAAGATCAGCGTGACCTCGGCAAAGCCGACCGGCTTCCGCTTGGCGCTGCCGCTGAATATCACGTCTTGGCCGGTTTGAGCTCGAAGATTCCGTGGGTTAGCCTCGCCAAGGGCCCAAAGGACCGCATCCACAAAGTTCGACTTGCCGCAGCCGTTCGGACCCACGACGGCAATCATGTCGCCGTCGAGGTTCACATCGGTACGGTCCGCAAACGTCTTGAAACCCGTAATCCTGACTCGGGTTAGTCGCATAGGCTCTGGTCAAAGCCATGGACGTGGGCCCAGGTTCAAAAGCTTCCACATTGGAAGTCGGGACAGAAAAAGTCCCGGGTTGTAAGGAGAGGACAGAACCAACCCGGGTACGTCGTTCGTTGCTATCTGTTGTCGCCGTCTGGTGCGGCGCGTTTCGCTGATATCTGCCGCCTCGCAAGCGGCTGTACTCATATTCTCGACAGGTGACCTGTCAATCTTTAGAGGAATTTAAAGAATTTTTCCAAAGATTTCTAGAATGCCCGATCAGGGGTCAACACTTGAGGATTTTTCCCCTGCTGTTTTAGGTGGAGGTGGAGGAAAAATGAACCTATTCCGGCTGCTCCCTGCATCCAGCCGGTCTGCGCCACAACCTCCGTGGGCCTGACTCGATGCTCGGCATGAACCCATGACCGACCACCAACCGCGCTCGACTCGCGCACCAGATATTGCGCCACATTTCGCGCCTTTTCAAAGGCCGGCGCCTCATGGGTGGCCCGGAACAGGCCAAGGTGAAACTCACCAAGACCCGCAGCGCCGCAGCACAGTCCAAAGTTGTTCCAATAGCCTTCGCTCGGGCGGCCCGGAGCGCCCGAAGCATCGACGCTCTTGAGTGATCGCCTAAGCAGGTCCTGCCATTTGGCTTCGCTCGTCGCTTCGCTCATCGCATAGAACGCATGAGCCACTCCGACAGGACCGTGGCACCAACCGACGTAGAACCGCTCGGTTCCTCCCGGATCCACGTGATACACCCGGAAGCCATCGTCGGTTTGGTCCGCAATACGGACCAAGTGCTCCATTCCCTTTTTAGCAGCCTCCAGATAGCGGTCTTCCCCGGTGGCGAGGCTCAGTTTTGCGAGAAACGCACAGATGCCGGCGTTTCCGTGGGAGAAATTTGGCATATAGCGGCTTTCTCCCTTGGCGAGCGGCCACTTCAAGGCGCCCTCTTCCTCGATGGCGGCTGCGATGAGAGCATCCCCGCACCGCTTGGCAACTTCGGTGTCCGGGTCTGCCCGCTCCTTCGAAAGTGCGCCCATTCCAATCCCCGCCAGTCCGGCAATGACGTCGAGTGGCGCTCCTGCGGCCATCGGCCCTTCACCCCGCAACCACTTGGCGATTCGGTCGTTCGCTTCCTCGGCCAAGCTTAGGGCAACCGGCGAATCGGTCCGCTTGCCGATCACGGAAGCGACGAACGCAATACCGCCATTACCCGTGAAGAGGCCCATCTGGTCCGAGAGCCCCGACCTGAGGAACGGGATCGCTCGCTGGGCAAGCTCAAAGTAGTGGGCTTCGCCTGTTGCCAATCCAAGCTCGACAAAAAAGAGCGCAACCCCGGCTGAGCCGGAGTAGAGGTTGGCAGTCGCTTCCGATGATCGTCCTGGCGTCACCGGCCAAGCAAAGCCATGATCGGTCTGAAAACCTGACTCCGCGATCCACCGGCCGGCATCGCGGGCAATGGCGAGGAAGTCGGTTACCGACTTGTCCCCAGGTGCTTCAGCGATTGGAAAGAACCTCGAAGTGAAGAGTCCGAGTACGGAGCCCAAACCCTTGCCAACGATTTCTCGCCGACTGTAATCCTCCTTTGACATCGCTGGCTCGATGCTACCGCACAGACCCTGAAATGCCCATAATTTGGCTAGCTGCATGAGATCCCTTAAGTTCGCGCATTCCTTTGAGGTCGTGGCCGACCTGCCAGAGGCGCTTCAACCCCTGCAAAAGCTCGCCTACAACTTACACTGGACTTGGGATAACGAAACCCGCAGCCTTTTTCGTGAAACCGATCGAACCTTATGGGCCAACGTCGGGCACAACCCGGTTCAGCTAATCAACCGGCTCAGCCCGGAACGCATCGAACGCCTGACCCACGATCCCGTGTATTTGGCCCGGCTGCGGCGCTGTGAGGAGAGCTTGGACTCGTACCTCGGCGCAGAGACGTATTTTGCGAAGCAGTTTCCCAATCACCAGAGCGACTGCTACGCCTATTTCTGCGCCGAGTTCGGCATTACGGAATCCCTGCCGATTTACAGCGGCGGCCTTGGAGTCCTGGCTGGCGATCATCTCAAAGCGGCCAGCGATCTGGGTATCCCGCTCGTCGCGGTCGGACTCCTGTACTCACGCGGCTATTTTCGTCAGAGCCTCACCCATGACGGATGGCAGCAAGAGGTGTATCCGGAGTACGACTTCTACCAGATGCCGCTGCAGCTTTGCCGGCAGGATGATCGCCAGCCGATCAGAATCGGCGTCGAGTTCCCGGACCGCACGGTGACGTGCCAGGTTTGGAAGGCCCAGGTTGGTCGCATCCCGCTTTACCTGTTGGATAGCAACGTCCTCGAGAACCAAGCCAACGACCAGGGAATCACGGACACGCTGTACGGTGGCGACGACGACATGCGGATCCGTCAGGAGATGATCCTTGGCATCGGTGGTTTCCGGGCCCTGCAGGCCCTCGGCATCAAGCCGACCGTGTGCCATATGAACGAGGGTCACGCCGCGTTTCTGGCCATCGAAAGAATTCGCCAATTTATGGCTGATAATGGCAGCGATTCCCGCATCGCTCGCCAGGTCACGGTTGCCGGCAACGTCTTCACCACCCACACGCCGGTGCCGGCAGGCTTCGACCTGTTTGACCCGCCGATGCTAAAGCGGTACGTGGAGAAGGCGGTGGCAGCCACCGGGATGCCCTTCGAAGACTTTCTGAAACTCGGACGGATTGACCCGGACGACATGAACGAGAAGTTCAACATGGCCGTCCTGGCGATGGAAAACGCCAACTACGTGAATGGCGTATCCAAGCTTCACGCCAGTGTCTCCCGCGGCATGTTCAACGCACGGTGGCCGCAAGTGCCGGTGGACGAGGTACCGGTCACTTCTATCACGAATGGCATCCATACGATGACCTGGCTATCGAGGCGGATGGGTGACTTGCTCGATGCCCATTTCGGAGTCGATTGGCGACAAGATCCAAGCAACCCCGACTTTTGGAAGCGCGTCGACGAGATTCCGGATAACGAGCTGTGGGAGCTACGGGAGAACCAACGAGGGGACTTCATCAGGTTCTGCCGCAAGCGCGTGCAGCAGCAGTGGACTCGCCGGGCTAAATCGCGCGATCTCGGCGTAACCGGAGGTGTTCTCGATCCGAGGGTGCTCACGATCGGCTTCGCCAGGCGATTCGCCACCTACAAGCGTGCGACCCTTCTGTTCACCGATAAGGAAAGGCTCAAGTCCCTTCTCTTTCATCCGGAGCGGCCCGTTCAATTTGTATTCGCCGGAAAGAGCCACCCTCGAGATGACGGAGGTAAGCGGTTAATCCAGGAGATTGTCCAGTTCATCGAGAACGAAGGGGCAAGCCACCGTATGGTGTTTCTCGAAGACTACGACATGGAGGTGGCAAGGAATCTCGTTCAAGGTGTCGATGTCTGGCTCAACAACCCGCGACGCCCGTTGGAGGCAAGTGGAACGAGCGGGATGAAGGTCGTTCCCAATGGCGGCCTGAACTGCAGCATCCTCGATGGTTGGTGGGCCGAAGCGTATCGCCCCGGCGTGGGATGGTCGATCGGCGATGGCGCGGGAGTGGAAGATGTCGCTCACCACGATTGGCTTGACAGCCTCTCCCTCTATCAGGTGATCGAGCAGGAAATCGCCCCGACCTTCTACCACCGGGTGGATGGCAACATCCCGGTTCGTTGGGTCGAAATGATGAAGCGGAGCATGTCCCTGCTGGCGCCCGAGTTCTCCACTGGCCGAATGGTTGCGGAGTACAGTTCGAGGTTCTATACCGAGGCGAGTCGCGCCTACAGCAAGCTGGTCGCCGATGGTCAAGCTAAGGCGAAGGCAGCGCTGGAGTGGCGAGGAAAGATCCGATCCGCTTGGCCCGAGGTTGCGATTTGCGAGGTGAGCGACACGGCTTCTGCCATCAACTCGATCGGCGATTCGTTCACTATTCGCGTCATCGCCACTCTTGGCAATCTGTCACCGGACGATGTCGCCGTGCAAGCCATGCTCGGCTCGATCGGCGGCAACCGCGAGCTGCAGAATGTCGAGTTGCAGGAACTCTCCCTCGAATCCAGAGACGGGGGGCGATGCGTGTTCTCGGGAACATTCCAATGCACTACCCACGGCCACCGTGGCTACACCATCCGGATCATCCCTCGGCATCCCGACGTCAACGTCATCCATGAGCTGCCGCTCGTCTGCTGGGAGCCGGTCGTCTAGGATCGACTGGTATCCTCCACCTTGGCGATGACGGAAGTAATCATGCCCAAGATGGGCGACGGGATGGAAGAGGGGACCCTGCTCGAATGGCTGAAACCGGAAGGGTCGGCCGTTAAGAGCGGCGAGGTAATCGGCACGATCCAGACCGACAAAGCCACCCTGGAGCTGGAGTCACCGGGCAGCGGAGTCTTGAGCGGGATCCTCGTTGGGGCCGGCGAAACGGTTCCGGTTGGTCAGCCGATTGCGGCGCTGCTTAAGGAGGGCGAGAAGCTGCCGTCCGGGTGGGGCAACGGCAAGGCGGCGGCTTCGCCTGCTGCCACTCCAGCGGCACCTCCTGCCGGCAAGGCCGAAGTGGTCGAGCCTGCTGCTCCAGCTCAGCCGAAGGCAGCCGGCTCCAAAGGTCGAGTGATCGCGTCCCCGCTTGCCAAGAAGATTGCGGCCGAAAAGGGCATATCACTCGAAGGTATCGCCGGCACCGGGCCGGGCGGCCGAATCACCGAGAAGGACGTGATGGCGGCCACTTCGGCAGGCAGCGTCCAGATGTCGGTACCCACGACGCCTGTTGCCTCCTCGGCGGAGGATCGCGAAGTACCGCTGAACCGCCTGCGCCAAATCACGGCCCAGCGGACTGCCCAGTCCAAGCAAGAGGTTCCGCATTTCTACGTGACCGTTGAAGTCGACGTTGAAAAAATCCAGTCGCTACGGGACATGTTCGAGGCAGAGGGCAGTGGGAAGGTCAGCGTCAACGACTTCGTGATCGCCGCTTGCATCCGGGCGCTTCGGGAGATGCCGGAAGTCAACGCGACCTACGCCGGCGACAAGATCAAGGTTTACGGCGCCATACATGTGGGCATCGCCGCGGCGGTCGATGAAGGGCTCCTGGTACCGGTAGTCAAGAATGCCCACCAATTGACCTTGCGCGAACTCGGTGCAAGAAGCCGTGAGCTCGTGGCGAAGGCTCGCGAAGGCAAGCTGCATCCGGATGAGATGAGCGGGTCGACCTTCAGCATCTCCAACATGGGAATGCTCGACGTCGACAGCTTCTCAGCCATCATCAACCAGCCCAACGCGGCAATCCTCGCCGTTGGAACCGCTCGCAAAAAGGTCGTGGTGAACGAGGCCGACGCGCTCGAAGTGCGACAGCGAATGAACATCACCGGATCGTTCGACCATCGGGTCGTTGACGGAGCCGGTGGCGCCCGATTCGTGAATATCGTGAAGAGCTATCTGGAGAACCCGACGAGGATTCTCCAGTAGGTAACCGCTTAGGCGGCCCGTAACCGCGCCGTCCAAAGCACGGGATGTTCTATCGGCACGCAATGGGTCTCTTGCGCCGTGCCAGGATGTGACGACTCGACTCGATTCGCCTGCCCGCAGATGCGCAGCTCATTGCCTCGCAGTTCGATCGCCCAGGCTATCGACGCATTGTAATGCTCGTCCGGCAGCATCGCATTGAGGTCCAGCCACTGATCCGCCGCGCCTGCCCATAGGACAGCTCGGTTGTCACAGGCTTCGGAGCCGTTCTTGGTGGTGTCCTTGCGACGAACATAGCCGACCTGGAACCCCCCGGAGCCGCCGTGAGCCCTGGCCGTACCAAAACCCTTGGGCGTGATGTCGCGAAACGAGTGGGCCGTTCCCTTCCAGATGCCAGCGCGAGCCGTCATGCCACGCCAGGCGACTCCAATCTGCTGCTCCCCATCCATGGCTTGGACCTCGCTCAGGTGCATCCCATCCGGGCTGAGGTCGACCGCATCACCATCGGCCGTTGGCCAGAGGGTCGCCCGCCCCCTGATATTGCCGGCAAAACTTCGACCATCGGTGGCCAGCAGCTTCACGTCGCTGGCGGCGGCTATCGTCGCGGGCTCACCTTGCCCGGTCCATACCAAGCCGACGGTCGCCGAAAAGGTTCCCGGCTGTCGATGGCGCGTCCCGACGCCGATCGTCACCTCCCCATATGCGCTTGTGGCCCACGTGCTCTCGAATGAAGGATCATGCAGGTCCTCGGCCACCAGCCGCCCCGACTGCAACCTCCATGCCACCGCATGCATGACGGCGTCCTTGCTCCTTTGGTGTCCGGGTATGAGGCTACCGCTCGTTGCACGGCCGGTCGCGACCTCGAAATCGCGTTCCAGGTCCGGTAGGACGTCGGGCTGTCCCTCCGGCCACCAGCAGCCCAGGCACCTCGCTCTCGCATTTTCTGCCCTTCCCACGGCCTGGCCATCGCAAAATCCATAGGCTGCGCCCCGAGTCGTGCCTTTGGGCAGCGGAAGGATGGTGACTTTCCAACTATCCGGATCGATACCGGAGACCGCAATTTCCCTATCCATCTGCGTCCTTATTCCATGTTTTGCCGGCTCAGGCGTCTAAGATGACCCTGCCTAACTCGACGGCTTCCGTCGGCTCGGCTCGGAGCCGGATCCCTTCGTTCGGGAGTAATCGCTCGTCCGAACCTATAATGAGGGCTGGGCATGCCGATTTTTGAGTATCAGGCCAAAGATGCAGAAGGCAAGCACGTTCGTGGCACGATACACGGCGGCTCCATTGATGTCGCTCTCCAGACCCTGGCGACAAAGGGACTGCAGGTCGAATCGCTTGGGGCGATCGAGCAAGGGCTGGAACGAACAACCGAGGGAGGAAGCGCCCCGCCGAACATCACATCTGGAAGACCGGTGCTGCAAGCCAACATCGCGGCGCCATTGTTTGAGCGCGTCCCGCTCCCTCAGCTCGGCTTCTTCTTTCGCCAGGCTGCGGCCTTGCTGGGCGCCGGTGTCGCGCCGAGTCAAGCTTTCGAAACGCTCGCCCGGCAAATGAAAGGCCGCAAGCTCTCGAGCGTCATTTCAGAACTGAGGCAACACTCGATTGAGGGCAGGCCGATGAGCTTTGGGATGCAGCGCTACCCGGAGGTCTTCAGCCCGCTGATGATCGCTCTTGTTCGGGCCGGAGAAGAGGGTGGATTCCTCGTCGACACCCTGAAGACCACCTCCGAATACGTCGAACGGGAAATCGAACTCCGTAATAGTATTAAGCGGCAGACCTTCTACCCAAAACTGGTCCTTTTCGCCAGCATTGTCATCTTCGGCGGCGCCAACTTCGTCATCCAATCGGCAACCGGAGTCGCCGGATCGCTGCCCAATCCCCTGCTGCAGCCGGCTGCCATGTTGATCTGGATTCCTCTGGTCATCGCGGTCGTTCTCTATCTTCGGATTGGACTCCAAAACCAGCGGCTCAAGTTCGACTTCGACAAGCTGATCACCAAGATTCCCGGCATCGGCGGCGTTGTCCACGGGCTATCGATGGCCAAATTCGGCCGTGCCTTTGGAGCGTTGTATAAGGGTGGTGTTCCGATTCCCCGTGCCCTTGAGCTTGGCGCCGACGCCTGCGGAAACGAGTTCGTCCGCGCCAGCATCTATCCGGCGGGGGAAGCCCTGAAGGCAGGTGCAGGCATAACGGAGTCTTTCCGCGCCACGGGGGCGTTCAGCGACATCGTGCTCGACATGTGTTCGGCCGGCGAGATGAGCGGCAACTTGGACGAGATGCTGATCAAGGTCTCCGAGTACTACGAAGACGAATGCAAGACGCGCAGCGATCAGATGGCGATGCTGTTTGGCGTTGTCTGCTTGCTCGCGGTCGGCGTTTACGTGGGCTGGCTGCTTATCCAGGCTTACGGCGGATATGCCTCAAGCCGGGTCGGCGCCGGAGGCGAGTAGTTGTCCAGATCTCATTACGAGATACTTGGAGTTTCCCGAGGCGTCACCGATGCCGAGTTAAAGGCCGCCTATCGGAAGCTGGTGCTGAAATACCACCCCGATCAGTCCAAAGAGCCCGGAGCGGCCGAGGTCTTTATCTCGATCACCGAAGCCTATCAAGTCCTCTCCGATCCGGAACGTCGCGCCAGCTATAACCGGCTCCTTGACGGCCGCGCTGGAGAAACCGGAAAGGCAGTTCCAAATCCTAAACCCACGCCCAAGAAGGCGCCCGCACCCGAATATCGCTCTGCCCCCCGAAGGGCGGCTGCGGCACCCGCCCCGACCGGAGATGTGCTTCACCTCACGGGTTTGATCGGAAAGGGACGGGTCACGGAAGCAGAAGTCCTGGCCCAGCAACTCATTCGAAAGTCACCGACCCAACCTCTTCCCTATGCCGTGTTGGGCGACATCGCGCGATCGCGTGGCGACTATCGTGAAGCGGCGAAGCAATACGCTCTGGCGGCCCAAATGGACCCCCTGAACGACCTGTACCAAAAGCTCCACGAATCTATGCTGGAGCGCGTATCCAATCCACGAGTCACCTCCGCCGGGAAGACTGAAACCAGGGTTCCCGTGGCGCCGATGGTGGTCGGGCTCGTCACCTCCATTTCCGCATTTGTGTACGCATCGGTTGCAGGCGATCCTGCCATGACGACCCTTGCCCCGATCGACACCTGGAAGCTTTCGACCTTCTTGGCCCTGATCGTTGCCGGGCTCGCCCTCGGCGTGACCCTCACCATCGCTGGGCTGCTTGATCGCTTCGATGCCATCCAACGCGGTACCGTCATGCGGCTCACCCCGTCCATCGCGCTGGCAGGCGTGTGCCTGTTCAATTTTTGGCTCGCGCTTGCCGTCTTCCTGTGGATCGGCGTTGCGCAGAATACGTTCCACCCAGCCACTTCGCGGATGGTCGCCGGAGCGGCTGGGCTCACCTTGACGTTCGTAATGATCGCTCAGCTGGCGGGAAGCCCGATTGGACTTCAAGTCCTGCTCTGGGGCGGCAACTGGATCTATCTCTTCGGCTTAATGGGTTGGCTCGTTACCGATAGTCTTACCGTCCGCCGCTAACGCACCGTCCAACCGACGACGCGAGCCCGTACGATAATGGTTCGGCTTGGTTGGTCGGGATCGTTGCTCAAAATGGTGATCACTCCCGTCTTGTAGCCCGGCGTGCTCGTGTCGACTGTCACGGCATGATTATTGCCAGAGCCTCCGGCTTGGTCCGCGAAGCTCCCGCTGGGCACCGAGAATCCACCGGTAACCGACATAGAATAATTAAGCGATCCGATGCCAGCCGCAGTCCAAAGATTGGTGTCCCCACTGTTGCTCACCTGAAATCCGGCGGAGAGCGTGCCACCTACGAACGTGTTGCCGAGGTTGATGGACAGTGGTGCGCTCACCTTTGGTGGAACCTTGAGATCAAGGAAAACAGGGATGTGGCCCTGTCCGCTCGCGAGCGCGATGATGGACTCGGCGATGTCCTGTCCGACCATGGTGTTGCCCACGGTGCGAAGGGTCCCGTTATAGTTTGAGCCATCGTTGCCCCACGCGCGATAGCTGTGGTTGGAATCATTCCACGTGGTCGTGCTGTAGGCTACGTTAGGATTGCCGAGGTAGTCAAAGCCAAAGCCATCGACCAGGGAAGACGACAGCAGGATCTGGTCGAAGCGATCGTCCATCTGAGTTGCCGGGTCCTGGGTGTGGACGAATCTGAATGACGACGAGTTGTTCCACGAACCTGGCGTCTTGATCGGATCGAAAAAGCGACCGCTGTTATCCGCTTGTGAGCCGACGAGCTCCTGATAGGCGGGTTCGCTGGAGCCCTGGATATTGAAATCGCCAGCGACCAGAAACGCCCAGCCGGGACTGAGAGATTCGGCGTCGTTGCGGATCTTCTGGGCCTCGATCAGCCGGCGCGAGAGGTCGGAGTCGGCCGTACCGGCCTTCATATGGGTGCTGTAGCAGGCAAGCGACGCTCCGGCGCCGCCGTAACCGACGGGCCTCACATCATATCGCATGATGTTTCGCGGCTGATTGTTCGAAGCGCCGCTTCCGGCCGAGACGATGGTGTAACCAAGGAATTGGACGCGGCCTGCGCGATAGAAAAATGCAGAATCCGTGTCCGCTCCGTTGACGAAGGTCGCCGACTGCCAATCCCCGGGGCTGCCAGGAGCCGAGTTCAGGGCGTTCCTGAAGTCGCTAACCGACGTCGCCGAGAGGAACTCCTGAACGATGATCACATCGGCACTGACGGACCGGCCCTGAAAACTATCGTAATAGCATGTTTGAATTGCGGGGACTTGTCCGCCCGCATAGTTGGAAATGTTGTGCGTGACGACACGAAGCTGGGCAAAGGCCAGGCCACTTGACATGCATGCGCAAGCCACCGTTAAACGCAAGTTGATAGACAAGACTCTCTCCCAAACACCCGCTGCTCTCTTCAGCGGGATCAATAAAATTGTACGAGATTTGGTCGGGGCGACAGGATTTGAACCTGCGACCTACTGCTCCCAAAGCAGCCGCGCTACCAAGCTGCGCTACGCCCCGTCTCGAAGCAAGAGGATACCGGGTTGGGCCGCCATCGGGTATCTTTGACGCCAACAGAGTGGCGGCCGAAGCGATACCGGTCGCTGCAGCAGGGAAGCTGAAACTCGGGGGTTTATTCCAACACCATGTTATCCAAGATATTGTCGTTGAAAGACGTTGTGAGGTTGCGCCCGGCAGGGTTATTGACCCTCCTTATGATGGCGCTCGCACCGGTCGCCTTCGCCTCTGGCGGAGAAAACATCAGACTACAGTTCACGGCGTCTGACCGGAACTACCTCTTCGCATCGCTCGCCTTCGGCGTCCTCGCCTGCGTGGTGGCGTGGATGTACATGAAGAAGCTGATGGCGCTTTCGCCTGGCAACGAAAAAATGCAGGAAGTCGGCGCCGCAATTCAGCAAGGCGCTATGGCCTATCTGAGACGCCAGATCAACACGATGCTTAAGTTCGTCGTGCTGCTCATGATTGGCCTGTTCTTCCTCTACAACGGCCAGTTTGGCTGGCAGATCGCCGCATGGCTTTGCGTCTGTTTCTTCGCCGGTGTGGCCGCCTCTTATATTGCCGGCTTTCTCGGCATGAAAATGGCAGTTGCGGGTAACACCCGAACGGCGCACGCAGCCCTTACCTCCTACAAGAATGCACTCGAAATCGCCTTCCGAAGCGGCGCCGTAGCCGGCCTGTTTACGGTCGGCATGGGCCTCATTGGCGCAACCCTCATCTTCCTGTTCGCCAATGAGAACGCGATGAAGCTCCTCATTGGATTTGGCTTCGGTGGCTCTCTCGCCGCGTTGTTTATGCGCGTTGGTGGTGGGATCTTTACCAAGGCTGCCGACGTGGGCGCGGACTTGGTTGGCAAGGTTGAGGCCGGGATTCCCGAAGACGACCCGCGCAATCCAGCCGTTATCGCCGACAACGTCGGTGACAATGTCGGCGACTGCGCTGGCATGGCCGCTGACATTTTCGAATCTTATGAAGTGACGCTTGTCGCCGCCATCGTGCTCGGCGCGGCCACAGCTGCGATTTTCGAGCCGGCGATGTGGATGAAGCTGATTCTGTTCGCCCTGATGGCTCGCGGTGTCGGCATTCTTGCTTCGATCATCGGCATCTGGACGATGAAGGGCAGCGACGACCTAAAGTCGGATCCGCTCCACTCGATTAGCAAGGGCTTCAAATTCTCGGCCGCACTTGCCGTTGTCGGTACAGGAATCCTTGCCTTCCTAATGATGGGCGGCTTGGGAGACAAAGTCGTCAGCAACAAGCTTATCTCGATCGACGAGCATCAGCGAAACGAGTTCCGACTCGTCAAGGACGTTCAAGCCGAAATCGCCAAACGCGAGAAAAAGGACGTCCTCGAAGTCACTCAGCAAGAGATTCAGGACGACGAGCGGATTAAGAAAGCCGGCCTGGGCAAGGTGCCTGCGCCAGCCGATCCGACCAAGCGGGATCCCAATGCGCCGCAAGACTTCTCCTACATCGTCCAGCGAGCCATGCAGATGGATCTCGAAAAGGAGCCCAAGCTGCCCTCAACGTCCGGCTGGCGCGTAGTCGACTTCAACGACGAAAACAACCCGGTACTGAAGTACACGGTTATGAAGCCGCCAACCCCAGAGTCGCCAAAACCGGAATACACCAATTTCCGCGAACTCCACGCGGAGAAAGGTCCGGACGGCAAGTGGGTTCAAAAGCCGATCATCGTTTACAAGCTTCGCGTGACCCAGACTCCGCCTTCGCCCCCTGTCGAGAAGGGTAAGCCGGCTCCCCCGGCGCCAGAGCCTGTGACTCAGGAGCGATACTACGGTCCCTTCCAGCAGGCCTTCTTCGATAAGCAGATCGAAGACGCCATGAAGGCACAGCCTGGAAACCTGAAGATCGAGAAGGTCGAGGGTGAGACCAAGTACGTCAAGCTGTACCAAAACAACGAAGGCGAAATCATGCTGGGCGTGGAGAACGTCACGGGCGAACCCCATCGCCTCGGCATGGTCCAATCGCAGTCCTACTTCAAGCCCGATGTGGCGCTGATTCAATCGATCGTCGCCGAGCGCGAGAAGGATCCGATGAACAGCCGCCAGATGCCGCAGGAATATCGGATGGGTATCGCCACCGTCGAGCACAAGCCGGTTGAGTGGTGGCAGTTCTTCGCTTGCATCTTCTTTGGCATCGCCATGGCGTTCGCCATCGAAAAACTGACTGATTACTATGTATCGACAGGCAGGAAGCCGGTAAACGAAGTCGCGCAGGTCGCAACCGCGGGACCGGCGCCGATGATCATCCAGGGCTTTGCCCTCGGAAAGGAATCGAGTGTCTTCTCGGTCTTCGCGATCGTCATTGCGCTCCTCTTCCCGATGTTCATCTTCCCGCCCGCACAATACGGTGGGTACCTGCTGAGCTTCTACGGCATCGCGCTGGTTGGACTCGGCCTGCTCACCACGACAGGCTACATCCTCGCGATGGACACCTTCGGACCGATCTCGGATAACGCCCAGGGCGTGTTCGAAATGTCCGGTGCCGGGCACGAGCATCCGGAGGCTTCGCGTGCAGTCCAGCGGCTCGACGCCGCAGGCAACACCACGAAGGCGCTGACGAAAGGCTTCGCGATTGCGACTGCCGTTGTTGCCGCCGTTGCACTCTTCCACTCCTATATCGAAGGCGCCAAGCTCGCCGACGTCGGCCTTCGCCTGGAGGTCCCCGAGATCTTCCTTGGCCTCATGATCGGCGGCGCCGCGCCTTATCTGTTCTCTGCCTTCTCGATCAATGCGGTCGGTCGCGCTTCGTTCCAGCTGATTAACGAAGTCCGACGCCAGTTCCGCGAAGATCCAGGCATCATGGCCGGAACGAGCAAGCCAAACTACGGCCGTTGCGTCGACATCGTCACTGCTGCGGCACAGAAAGAGCTCCTGGGACCGGGAATCCTCGCGATCTCACTCCCTGCGCTCGTGGGCTTCGGCTTCTCGATCGGCAAGGAGTACACCGTCATCGGTGGACAGCAATACAATCTCGTAGGCGCTCAGGCCCTTGGCGGATTCCTTGCTGGAGCGATCCTCAGCGGTCAACTCCTGGCTGTCCTGCTTGCCAACTCAGGTGGTATCTGGGACAATGCCAAGAAGCTGATCGAAGACGGTATGCACGGCGGTAAAGGCACTGAGGCTCATAAGGCAGGCGTCGTCTGCGACACCGTTGGGGATCCGTTCAAGGACACCGCTGGCCCGGCGCTAAACCCGCTGATCAAGGTCATGAACCTCTTCGCCCTGCTGGTTGCTCCGTACGTGATCTTGCCGCTGTCGAATGCGGTCCTGATCAGCATCACCGCAGCTTCCCTTTTCCTCCTGATCCTCGCGATCTGGGTGTCGAAGCGAGGTTCGCTGGCCAGCGAAATGACCGCACTCACCGGCGGCGGCGACTCGGGAACCCCGATCACCCCCGACCGGGAGCCGGTCGAGTCTCCCGCCTAACCTACCCCTGGTCACTCGCCCCGACTGAGCTTTCAGTCGGGGCTTTGTGTCAGTATGGGTCCATGGCCGATCCAAAAGACGTCGAAGCTACCAAGCTCGTGCGGCGCGAATTCAACCGGCGGGCGATCGACACAACGATGGCCGACATCCGCGTCATGCATGGCGTTGTTTACATTCGAGGCACGATCAAGCCGATGCGAGGCGGTGGAGATCCAAAGGGCGAAGTCGAGCTTATTGTCCGCGTGCTGCGCACCAAGCCTGAAATTCGCGATGTTGTCGTGGACGCGACCTTTAGGACCTAAAGCTCGACGCCCAGCAGATCGCAGAGTCGCGTCAAGTCTTCCTCGCCGTAGTAGGTGAACTCGATCTTGTTCGCCTTTATCCGCACGGTGGTACCAAATCGATCCGACAGGGAATCCTGCACGGCAGCCAGATCCGGATCGAAGCTCGCGTTCCTGGTGGTCTTGGCCGCCGACTGTTTTCTTTCGGAAGGACGGGCCAACTGTTCGGCTTCGCGGACGCTTAAGGCATTTCGAACGATGGTCTCAAGAATGCGCAGTTGGCGCGGCTCTCCGTCTGCCATCAGAATTGCCCGCGCGTGCCCTTCCGATATCGTGCCCTGCTCGAGGGCACTTCGTACCTCTATAGGCAGTTTCAGAAGACGCAACGTATTCGCGATAGCCGTACGTGACTTCCCTACTCTGGCCGCTACGTCCTCCTGGCGAAGTCCAAACTCATCGACCAGCCGCTGGTAGGCCAACGCGCACTCGAGAGCCGAGATGTCCTCACGCTGAACATTCTCGATGAGCGACATCTCGAGCATGAGCTGGTTGTTCGCCGACCGAATGATCACCGGAACCACGTTCAGACCGAGCAACTTGGCTGCCCTTAAACGCCGCTCGCCGGCAATCAGCTCATAACGACCTTCTGCAATCGGCCTGACGAGCAGGGGCTGAATGATGCCGACCTCCTGGATCGAATCCGCTAGCTCCCGTATCGAAGCTTCATGGAAGGCTGTGCGGGGCTGTCGAGGGTTGGGAATGATCGCAGACAGCGGCAGTTCAAGCTCAGTGCCGTCAGATTGCTCGGCGACCAGTTGGGCGAGACCCTTTCCTAAGCCGCGACGCATTCGCTCAATACCTCCTCTGTCAGCCCGGCATAAGCCAGGGCGCCCTTTGACCCTGGAAAGGCTTCCACCGCCGCTTCTCCATAGCTTGGAGCCTCGCTCAAGCGAACATTGCGCGGAATCACCACCTTGGATACCCTCGCTCCAAAGTAACCGTTCAGTTCAGCGGCGACCTCCTGGTTTGACCTATTTCGCGGATCATGCATCGTGAGAACAACCTTGCCGATTTCGAGCGACGGATTCAGTCGGCGCTTCACCAGCTCAACGGTTTTCACGAGTTGGCTGACTCCCTCCATCGCATAGAACTCACACTGCATGGGCACGAGTAGCTTGTCGCTGGCGACGAGGATGTTGATGGTCAAAAGGCCGAGGCTTGGCGGAGCATCGAGCAGAATCCAGTCGTAGTCTTCGCGAACGTGCGCGATGGCATCGCGCAACAGAAGCTCCTTTCCAACCGCATTGAGCAAACCAGCTTCGGCGCCGGCAAGATCAAGGGTGCTCGGAAGCAAATCGAGGTTGGGTCGCATCGCAAGGATCGCCGACCGTACAACATCTCTGTCGTCTGGTCGATCGACGATTTCGAAAAGCACATCGAGCAGGGTGCGACGGAGTTTGGATTTCTCGGCTCCAAGACCCGTTGTGGCGTTACCTTGTGGGTCCCCATCGACCAGAAGAACACGCTGTCCGCGTCGCGAGAGGGCGGCAGCGAGATTGACCGCGGTCGTTGTCTTGCCGACTCCTCCTTTTTGATTGACGATCCCCCAAACCGGCACCGCTTGATTATGCGTGAACCACCATCCCGTCGCTTTCCACACCCGAAATGCCATCGTCCGGAACGGAACGGTGCAGACGTTCTTAATGGTAGGTTTGCGGTGCTGGCAAGTATAAGTGCGGCGAGCAAATGTACGGCTAGCGAAAATATGCGGAAAAACGTGCGAAATGCCGAAACATTTCGGCCATACTTGCGTCAGCGCGTTTGTCCGTGCATTCTTTTGTAAGGGAGTTATTATGCGAAAAATATATTCGTGCGCTTTCGTTGCCGTGATGGCGGTTTCGTCACAGGCAGCGGTCTTTCGGTTCGCGACGATGCTCACCAGCGACCAGGAGGTGCCGCCCAACGGCTCGCCTGCATTCGGTTCTGGCGCCATCGAGATCGATACGGTTGCAATGACCGCCAAGGGGACCATGACTGCGCACAATCTGGTGAACGGCACCGGTTCCGTGACCGACTATCACATCCATCAGGCGCCGTTCGGTGTCTCTGGTCCCGTGCGCGTGTGGATTAATCAGGCATCGAACATCATCGACATCGCCGGCAACACGTGGACGAGCCGATTCAACCTGTCCTTGACAAGGCGGTCGGGATCGAGCGGCGTCCTCTTCGACTATGACGGCGACAACAACGGCGGCCCCGATCCGGACGACATCATGACGATGGTCGGGCTGCTGCAGTCCGGCCAAATGTACATGAACCTGCACACGACGTTCGCCCCCAGTGGTGAGATTCGTGGGCAAATGTGCGAGATCGTGCCCGAGCCGGCCAGCATCGCTGCGCTGAGCCTGGGGGCGTTGGCTCTGCTTCGCCGCAAGCGACGCTAAGCAAAGATTCGAAAACAACCAGGCGGCAGCAGCGACTCTGCTGCCGCCTTTTGGTTAACAGGGCCCCCGCGATTATCGATCGTCTTCGCGCTCAATCGCCTCCAGAACATCTTCCGGTGTCGTATCCCTTTCAAGTTCGGCGATGTCGCCGATCTCCTGCTTGATGTCGATGCCCAGCCGCTCGGCGATCCGGTCGACCGCAATCAACACTCGCGTCAATTCATGCTCGGTAAGCAAGTTCACCTGTAGATCGAGCTCGTTTTGCCTGTCGGTGAGCTTCTGCATGCGACTCTGGCTCAGCAGCACGAACAGTGACAGGAAAATTGCCTCTAAGGACACGATCGTCGTCAAGAGCCCGAAGGGGTATGGATCGAAGGGTTCATTGCCGAACACCCGGATGTTGGCGCCGATCCACGCGAGAAAGAACACCGCATGAAAGAGAACAAAGCTGGCTCTTCCGCAGTAGTCGGCGATGCTGTTGGCCGCAGATTCGTAAGTCGACATACTCTGACGGTGCTCTTCACGATGAGCATAAAGCTGGCGAATGTTCTCCTGTAGAACCCTCGCCGGTGCCTGTTTGTCCATGCATTTCCTGACGATTTTTATCCTGCATCGGAGCGCTCAAAATAGAGCGGCCTGGAGGGTCCTTGCGGGGATCGCCCGGTACAGGGCGCTGAGCACTTCCACCATTGCCCAGGTGTCGAGCTTGCAGTACGCAAGCAGCGCGGCCCGTATCTGACTCGCTTCCGCAGGCGAAAGGTCGCCACAGAGAAGCCGTTCGTACTCGGCCTGGGCTTGGTCGCCGTTTTGTATCGCGAGACCCTCATAGCTCAGGTGCGGCGCGACGACGGGCAAGACATTCTTGATCGATGTCTTCCCCAAGAAGCGGGCGTCCGCGTAGCTGGTCCTGACGATCTCCAGCAAATCCACGAAACGGGGCAGCATCGCAACCAAGTCCTTTGCACCAGGAATGCCATCCGCCTCCATCTGCTTGATCACATTCACTTCGAATCCGTGATAGTGGAGGATCGATCCACCGGAGCCAAAAAGTTCCAACAGGGCGGCAACGAAAGCCGCTCGGGGATCGCTTCGATCGCCATGGAGGAACTCGCGGTGTTGCTCGACTGCGCGAGAGCTCAAAGTGGGCGGAGCGTCAAGGGTGTGGCAAGACCATTGGAACGGCAAGTGCTGGTAAGGACCGTGACCCGCAAAGAGCGGCAAGCCGGGACGAAGCGTTTCAAAGTCGATCAGCAGAGCCGGGTACCGGATTCGCTCAAGCTCTTCACGCAGCGAATCCGATGCGACCGGAACCCCAGCTACATAAGAGCGGTACCTTAGCGCTTCGACGTCGGTCATGACAAGGTCTGGCGGAACCTGATGGATCGAGGCGATCCCCTGCCCCAGCAGCTTTTTTGTCTTCGAGTGATGGAGGCCAAGAAAGTGAACGTGGTCGCTGGGAACGCGCTGAGAGCAGTGCTTTTTGAACTCGCATTCGTTGCAGGGGGCGTGGATAACCGGATCGACGTAAGGCTCAACCCCATCCACGGGCGGATATTCAGTTCGACTCATCATGTCGACAAACGAAGCCGCTCGCTCGGCAACGTTGACGAGCTCCTGGTCGACATCCGATGACAGGTCCTCGGTTCGAAAGAGCTCGGTCAGGTCCCATTCTCCTCCATCCCACCGGTAGTTGCGGTTCAGCAGCATAAGCGAGGTCGCAGTGACGTTGATCCCACACTCCTTGAGCACGTGGGCCTGGAAGGCGACATCCGGCAGATGCTTCGATTTGTGATAGCTTGTCGAGGACTTGACCTCGATCAGATGCCAGCCTCCTGCTTCGCGCTTGAGAATGTCGCATCGCACGTAAAGGTCGCCATGCGCAAAGGTCGCCTCGAAGATAACGTCCGCGCCCGAAGCTATCAGGGCCATGGTCTGTTCCGCCGACGTTTGGGGATTCCCGTTATCCTGAGCCACCAATTCACCGTTTGGAAAGAGTCCGCGGGCCAAGCGTCCGATGTGCTGTCCAAAGCGCATCCGCCTCTGCGCAGCATCGTAATACGGCTCGCGTTCCTCCGGCATGTTCTTTTGAAGCCAGAGTCGTTTCGAGCATTCGATCGCCGAAACGAAGTCGGACTTGGAGAGCATGGCGACAGCTTACGAGGAAATCCGTCTTCGCGCTGAACGGTTACGATTTCCGCACGCCGGTAAGCTCGCACGCATGATCGCCTTGATTGCCGCCGCAGCACTCGCTACTCAAACTGCCCCCGCCCGGACTCCGACGGCAACGATCGGTATCAACCCTCCGCGGCTGGTCGTGGTTGTGTCCGTCGACCAATTTCGCGGCGATTTCATCCGCCGCTTCCACCCCTATTTCCTGCCCGCCAAATCGGGGTCAAAGCTTGGAGGATTTCGCTTCTTGATGGAAACCGGAGCCGACTTTCTCACCGCGATGCACAACCATGTTCCGACCGTCACGGGCGTCGGCCACGCGACCCTGCTTACCGGTAGCGAGCCGGCCTACAACGGCATCATCGCGAACGATTGGTACGACCGCGCCACCGGCAAGGATGTGTACTGCACCGACGACCCGGAGGTCGAGACGGTCGGCGGGGAGAGCAAGCCGATGAGTCCGAAGAACCTCCAGGTAACGACCGTCGGTGACGAGCTGAAAATGACTACGAACGGAAAGTCCAAGGTCGTAGGGGTCGCCCTAAAGGACCGCGCTTCCATTTTAATGGCCGGCCACGCTGCCGACACCGTGATCTGGTTCGACAACAAGACCGGTAACTTCGTGACCAGCACGTGGTATGCCCCGAACAAGAAGCTCCCCGCCTGGGTACAAGCCTTCAATGCCGAGCGGAGGCTCGACAAGCTGGCGGGTAAGGCCTGGGAACCCCTCCTTGCCAACGAAGCCTATTCCATCGCGCGCAACTCTCCCGGCACCAAGCCGGCGGAAAATGGCAAGCCGTTCTCCCACGCAATGCCCGCCACCGTCGACGAGAAGCTCTATAGCGCCACGTGGTCGAGTCCCTGGGGCAATGAGAACACCCTGGCCGCCGCCGCCAGGGCGGTCGAGGCCGAACAGCTCGGACAGGACGAGTTCCCCGACGTGCTTGTTATCAACCTATCCAGCAACGATTACATCGGCCACGCTTATGGACCGAACAGCCCCGAAGTCATGGACATTACGATCCAGACCGATCGCATGATCAGCGACTTCCTGAACCTGCTGCAAGCCAAAGTTCCTGGTGGTATCGACAATGTCGCGTTCGTCGTCTCCGGCGATCACGGCGTGGTGCCGATTGCTCGTGAAGCCCGGGAGGTATACAAGGTCCCCGTGCTTTCGGGAGTGGGAAGGGCGATGATGGACGCAATGAACGCCGCTCTCGTGGCGAAATATGGCCCGGGCAAGTGGATCCTAGGCGACGGTGGCCCGAACATCTACCTCGATCACGAACTGGCGGCCCAGAAGGGCATCGACGTCAAGGACCTGATCAGCACCGCGGTCGTGGCGGCCAGGGGCGTCCCAGGCGTCTTCAATGCCTTCACCCGCGAGCAGCTGCTGAATAACGGTGTCCCTGATTATCCGTTCAAGGAGCGGATCACCAACGGATACCACGCCAAGATGGGGGGCGACCTCTTCGTTCTGGAGGCGCCCGGCAACTATCTCGGCGGACCGAACGGCACCGGCCACAATGCGATCTGGGACTACGACGCCCATGTGCCGATCCTCTTCCGCGCACGCGGCATCAAGCCGGGCCGCTACCTGAACCGGGTCTATACCAACGCGATCGCTCCCACGATCAGCTGCCTGCTTGGCATCGAAGTGCCGTCTGGGAACGTCGGAGTGCCGTTGGTGGACAGGCTCGAGAAGTAGGCTTATTCGGGAAAATACTCCGACCGTCGGGCGGACATTTCTTCGGCAACGAGGCCGCTTTCGCCGCCCTGCTTTCGGAGTTCGTCGATCGTGCGGTCAAACTCCGCCCGGCTCCGGTTCTGACTAAGTTTGAAAACCGCTTCGATCGACGTAACCGCGATCTCGAACCCTTCGATTGCTCGAATCAGGGACGGAACGTAATCCGGCGGTAGCCGCTCGAACGTCGCCGCCGAGTCCACTTCGTTCGAGTCCTTGAGCTCACGCAGTATCTCCGCGAGTTCCGGCTCCGGTAAGAACCGCAGCGTACCTCGTGCGTGCACCGCCATATAGTTCCAGGTTCCCCCGAACGGCCGTCGTTCCATCCAGCTTTCTCGCACCGGCGCATCCGGCCCAGTGAAGGCGACCAAAACCTCGCCGGCCGTATGAAAACCCTCCCAATAGGGCGTCTTTCGCATCACGTGGCCGCGAAAGCGAAAGGCGTCGCCCTCGCCATCGATGAGCAGGGGAACGTGCGTTGCGACGACGCCGGACTTCCCCGCCGCAACGACCATGGCGAACGGATGCCGACGGATGAATGCCCGAATCGCGTCCAGGCTCTGCTCCCGAAACTCGGGCATGGGATACATGCAGCGATGTTATCTGATACGGGCTATTCCACCAGGGTCCACTTCTCCCGCCGAGACCGATCCCACTCCGTCACGAACGACCACCAGTTGCGCAGCTTTCTGCCCCGATAAGTCAGCCCGTGGTCAATCCCAGGGATGGCTTGCAGCCAGTAGATGCGCCACTTGATCGGGTCGCGGTCCCAACGGTCTGCGTTCATTCGCTGTGTCTTGCCGATGCCGTCGGGCCGCCAATCCTCGATATCGGTTTCCACAAACCGCGGATTCTCCCAGTCGTAATCGCTCTCGCTGTTCGGCGCGTAGTGGGTCCAGCCGCAGCGAGCGGGGTTCGTGACGATCCTATGCGAGGCGTCGCTGCCGACGAACTTTCCCCAAAACAGGAGCTCATTCCACTTCTCTGGCGGCGTGTGGTCGCGCCCGTCCGCCCAATTCAGCAGGTGCTCGAGCTGGTGCATGTGGTTCTCCAGCATTTCCCCCACCCCACGCCCGTAGTTGAAGTGGAATACGGTGTAAGTCCGGCTGAACACCGGAAGGTCCTTCTCGTCCCGATCGGAGTTGCTGACGTCACCAGTCGGGCTCGACATATTCGATTCCCAAAGACCGATCTTGCCGTGGTAGCCCCAAAGCCATATCTGGTGAATGCCTTTGCTCTCGACCAGCGACTTCGCATCGATGCGCCGCATGATGGCGTTGTAGTCGGGGAGCGGAGCGTCCTCGCCCACCTTCGCCCGTAACGGAATCGCTTCGCTATAGGCAACGCTGCCGACAACCTCGTAGCGCAGAGCCGCCTTGGCGTCGGGCCGCTTATAGCCTCGAAATCGCGATCCTTCTTCCAGCTTGGCACAACAATCCTTGGTCATCGCTTCCGTCCGCGCCTTGACGTCGCGATAGGCTCCGATTTCGTAGCCGGTGACCTGGGCATCGATCTTCCCGTCCATTACTGGGAAGTAAGACACGACGAAGACTTTGACGGTCTGGGTTTGCAGCGTCGCGGCAAGGATCAAGGCGGCAAACATGGTGTCCCCCATTTTGACGCCCCGAAGGGTGGTAGCTCTAGCCTTGCCTTTGATAAGATGGAGCCATGCCTTCGTTTGCAGAAAGTTACGAGCAACATCTGGTGGGTCCGTTGTTTGAGCCCTGGGCCGAGTTGTTGTTGAACGAGCTCGAGCTTGGCGCCAACGAATCCATTCTCGACGTGGCGTGTGGCACGGGAATCGTCGCGCGCAAAGCCCACGCCAGACAAGCCGCGCCGGTGGTAGGAACAGACGTCAATCCGGAGATGCTGGAGGTGGCCAAGGCCGCCGCACCGAATGTGGAATGGCGTCATGGCGATGCCGTCGCGCTGCCCTTGGCCGATGGCGAACAGTTTGACGCCGTCGTATGCCAGCAGGGGCTTCAGTTCGTTGGCGACAAGCTCGCCGCACTCAAGGAAATGAAACGCGCAATGCGCGTCGGCGGCAAGCTCGGCATCGCGATCTGGCGTTCGGACGAGGAAGTTCCCATCTTTCGGAAGCTGCGAGAAGTGGCAGAAACCACCCTCGGACCGATCAAGGATGCACGTCACGATTTCGCAGGACCGAACGAGCTCCAGCAGTTGGCAGAAATGGCTGGCATGGCAAACTGGACCCACGTCGTCCGGACCATCGAATGCGAGTTTCCATCTGCCCTACCCTTCCTTAAGCTGAACACGATGGCGCTGATCGGCATGAGCGGCAAAGAACTGAACGACCAGGAACGCGCGCAACTTGCGTCGCAGATCGAAGCAGACAGCCAACCCGTAATCGCAGAGTTCTCCCGCGGCGAGACATTGGTGTTCGAAAGCCGCTCTAATCTCTTCTTGGCATCGGGTTAGGCGAAGGACGGCGACCTCCTCTGCGAAGGCACATAACCCACCAGACCTACTTCTTGATAAACGGGTTCGGCTTCAGTTCAATCTTCTTGACCGACTGCAAGAAGGCGACCATGTCGTCTGCGTTCTTCCCCGCGAGCTGGGCGTGGAAGTGCAAGTTGAAGCCATGCGGGCCACGTGCGTCGATGAGCTTCGGCTCCAGCTTGAGCAGTGCCTTGACCACTTCGAGCTGACCCATCATCGTCGCGCAAAAGATGTCCATCCGTGCTCCCCGCGCCAGCAGAGCGGCGACAATGTCGTGGCGTCCCATGTGCGACGCGCCACCAAGACCGGATTCCCAGTCGCCCGCGCCCCAGTCCACGACGCCGTTGATCAGCATCGGCTCCCGGTCGAGCAGTTTTTGAGTCATCTCGAGGTTCGAATGCGCGTAGATCACGAAGTCCTGCACCATCTGCCGACTGATCTGAGGATTCTTCCAGGATGGTCTGAAGTCTGGTTCAGGGTAATCGCGGATGAAAGTTGCCTCCCGCGGTCCTTGCTTTTCCTGCCCAAGCGCAAGCAGCGGCGAAACTGCCACCCCCACTCCGAGCGACAAGACCGACCGGCGCGTCATGAAGTTGGCCATGCGTCCATTGTACAGTTCGCGCTCAGGGATGCCAAAGACCCAACCACGGCGGAGGAACACCACCGTGGCCCTACCTCGATCGTCCTGATGGGGGGAGAGGCTCCAAGCGAGCCACCGAAACTCGAACGCCGCAACCCGTAACCCAACACCCAAACCCACGCGAAACGTGCAAGAATGGCTCACATGGTCGCCTGCATCGTTGCAATCGCCGTAACCGCTCAGCCATCCCCCCCGAACCTGATTTGCCGAGGGCTCGACGTCCACTGGGTGGCGGACAAGAAGATCGTCCTTGCCTATGTCAGCAATCCGACTCCCATCGCGACAGGACCGTTTATGGTCTTTTTCACCGGTGAAGAAAACCCGGTATCCCCGATGGATCGCCCACAGGTTCGTGTGAATGTCCCGAGTCTCGCGCCCCACACGGTGAAGAAGATCAAGGCGAACTTTACCAACCTGGGCACGAGCCAGAACGCCTTCCTTGGCAACGTGACCGGGATGATTGTGCGGGTTGATGCCAAGAACCAGGTTGCCGAGACGAACGAGACCGACAACAAGCTTGCGACGCCGCTGCCGAGCATTCTGGGCGCCAAATCGATCTTTGGCGCCGGTCTCCAATGTAACGGTTTCGTTGCCCTCGATCCCAATCAAAATCCCTTGGGCCAGACCTTTAAGCCCACCCAGACGATGGTCATGCGCGGGATCGAGTTCTCGTTCCACCGTGAAACCCTGTCGACGACTCCGACGCTCCTCTGCCGGGTCTACAAGGGCAACGCCCTCCTACGGGAACGGACGATGAACATCGCAGAATTTCCTCCTGCGCTTGGCAACCCACTGCCCATCAGCAGCCTGCAAGTTGGAGTGGCGTTCGTAGACCTCAGCAATGCGCCGATCTCGCTAACCGCCGGCACGACGTATAAGTTCGAGTTCAAATGTTTTGGGAGCGATGCGATTCGCGCCGGGCTCGTGAATGACTCGGTGCAGGGGAATCTCATTGCCCCGCAGCCGCTAGTTACCGCCGACCTGGCCTTCAAGATATTCTCCGACAACTAGTCGCCGGTCCAGCCAGGTGCAACCCGCCCGACGGTCCCAAACTTTGATCTAGTGCGCCTCCTCCCTCGCAGGGGGAGTATGAGCCAGAAAGATGTACGCACGTTAAAAGCCACAACCGAGTGGTACTTCCTTACCGCGCCCCTTTGCTCGCAACCACCCCAACCGCCGCGTCGAAGGCGGCCAATACTTCGGGGTCCTGGCATGTCAGGGGAGCAGCGATGACTTCGGTTTCGAACCAATCCACAGGTACGTTGGGCTTCCACGTGTTTGGCGCAAGGTGTCGACCTCGGCCTAATCGCCGGGCGACAAGGAGCAACTCCTGGGCAGCGTCCACGTGGCCACAATCCGCGAGCAAACCGACGGTTATGTTGAGAACCTGGGCGGCGGAGTCGGCAAACCCCGCCTCAAGGCACGCAATGAGACAGGGGCGGAGTACGTCGACCGCCTTGCCAACGTCACCGGCCCTTGCGCTGCAGGTCGCCACCGCGTGGTGGCCACCCATAACCACCCACCGGGTTCCGGACCTTTCCCCTTCCAAAACCGCCTCGCGAGCGTAAGGCAGGGCCTCCTGGTGCTGCCCGAGGTCTAAATAGTTGTCGGCAATTCCGAGCAGGATGGGTCCTATCATTCTTGAAAAATCGAGCGAGCGGGCAGTCGACAAGGCGGCTCGCAATTCGTCTATGGCTTCTCCGTGGCGATCCAGAAGCCGCAAGGTTGCGGCAAGATTGCTTCGCCTCGAAACGGAAAGGCAAAACGGATCCCAAAGAGACCGCTCGGATTCGCCGCTAATGAGTTGCAGGACCTCATCCAGTAGGACCAGAGCCTCGGTAGCGCGACGCTCCGCTCCTTCCGAATGGCCCGAGATTAATGAGAGGGCATAGGCATTCCGGATGCCCGCCCGGTCGACTGGTCTGCGACACGCATCGAAGTGGCGAACCTCATCCCGCAACACGAGTCTTGCCTCCTCCAAGCGGTTGCAGTACACAAGCAGGCTGCCCAATGCGGACCGAGCCAGTGTGTGGTCTGCGACCGACAGGCTGGAGCCATGGGCCCCCAGAAGCCGCCCGAGGCGGTCTACCCATTCGAAGTGATGCCCACGCGCAACCAGAAACGCCATCAAGGAATGGACTAGCAACACGACGTCAGACATAGCCGCACCGTCGGCGGCGCATTCGTCAGCAACCTGGCGAAAGTGGTCATGCTCCACCTCGGCCACGTCGAGAGCGATCCCGAAACTCGCTCCCTCGAACTCCCACCGCAGTCGCGCCGCGAGGTCGCAGTAGTACCGGCGATGTCGTTCACGAACGCTGGGTCGTTCTTGGCTGACTGTAAGTTTGTCCAGAGCAAAAGACCGCATGGGCGCCAACATGAAGAAGCGGATGGCGTCCTCCACCTGCTGCCGTTGCAGGAGCGACGACCTGATCAGTTCGGTCAGCCTTGGCAGCGGATCCTCATCGTCGCACAGCGCCCTTGCCGCTTCGAGGGACATATGGTTACGCGGATAGGCGAGGCTCCGGAGGTCCTTCTGGAGATCCTCGCTCAAGAGGCCGTAGCTCGACTCGGCGACGCGATCGAGCGACCGGTGCCGTTCCGATCCCTTCTTTGCGCCGGCCACAAGTAACTGCCGACCGGACTCCATTCTCAGGAGAATTTGTTGGGGGGTTAGCGCCGTGATCTGCGATGCCGCGATTTCAATCGCCAGCGGGAGCCCTTCGAGCCGCCTGCACAATTCGGCAGCCGCTCCCGCGTTCATCGTCGTCAGGCAAAATGCCGGCTCGACCGCCCGGGCTCGCCGGCAAAACAAAGCCACGCTGGCGTTCTTTTCCAAAACGCGGAACGGTGCATGGGGAAGGGGGACGGAGAGGAGGCTCACCGAGAAGACCTGCTCCTGCGACAGCCCGAGCGCAACTCGCGACGTCACCAGCACCTTCGCATGCGGTAGCCGCTCCAATAGCCGAGGAATCACGTCCACGAGCTCGACAACCAGATGTTCCGCGTTGTCGAAGGTGATGATGACTGGATTGTTCGCAAACACTTCCGCCAGGCGGTCGACTGGATCGCCGAACCCACCGGTCAAGCCGGCTGCCTCTGCCGTCTCCCGCAGGATCTGCGAGCCGTGGCGCAAGCGCTGCAGCTCGACGAAGACCGTTGGAATGTCATCGTTTAGGACATGCAGAGCTGCAAGCGCAAGGACGGTCTTTCCAATACCCCCGAATCCCTTAAGGGTCACCAACCGCACGGAGCCTGAACCCTCTCGCCTGAGAAGGTCGCTCAGTGCCTGCAGCTCTTCGGACCTCCCGATGAGCTCTGGCTCTGAACCGCCCACTTCCGTGGAACCCGCGGCAAACTGCCTTGGTACCGGTTCCGCAGCGTTTAGCGCTTGCTGCGCCTCTTCCGAGGGCTGCTCACCCCAAGTCTCGTCCAGCCACTGCTCCAGAGCCTCGTATTGCCGGATGGCTTCGGACCCGCGTCCAGACCGCGCGAGAAGTCGAATGAGCTCCACGTGGATGTCTTCGCGGTTTGGCGCTACCCGGAGGGCGGACCGACCTACCTCGATGGCGCCATTGAGCTCCCCTAATCGGAAAAGGGCCCCCATCAGTCGGATCGCGGATTGGGTGTAGATCTCATCCATGGCGAGCTTGTGGGGAACGAGCCAGCTCTCCTCGAAGTTCATCAGCAACGGAGCCCGCACCTCCTCGAGAGCGAGCCGCAGGCGATGGCAAACTTCCGCGTCGCTCTCCACCTGGCCCGGTTCGGCCACGAGTTCCAGGAATCTTCGGTGGTCGGTCTGCACTCGATCCGCCTCGAGCCACACGTAGCGCCAATCCGAACCGATTGCGGGACAGTCCTCACTCGTATTCAGCAGCCGCCTTAGTGAATGCAGTGCCGTCCGAAGGCTGCCACGAGCAAGCTCTGGATTGTCGTCAGGCCAGATCGCTTCGATAAGCTCGTCGCGCGAGAGCGCCCGGTCGAAATTGAGCGCCAGCAGAGCCAGCATCTTGGCAGCCGATAGCGACCTAAACTGGCGTACAACCTGCTGGTTTGGCAGATGTACCTCGACATTCCCGAAAAGTTTGACCGTAAGAGCCAAGTTGTGCAGCCTACCTTGCAGGCTGCACAACAAGGATTGAGGAGAGATGGTCTTCTTGAGGCGTCAGGCTGGTTTCCGTTGTTGCTGGGCTCGCCTCCTTCGAACGGAGAGAAAGGCGCCGCCGGTGGCAAGGGCTGCCATCGACGCCGGCTCCGGCACCGCTTCGACCGAGACGTCGTCCAGGCCGATGCAGAACGGGCTGTATAGACCCTGGAAATGGACAACGTCGTTGTTGTTAGCCGCCGTAAAGACCATCGTGCGGTGTTCCCAATACACGCCCGTCCATCCGATCGGCAGGCTGAGACTGGTGGACTGGCTTGAGCCGCCGATCCCCGCCTCGATGGAGACCGCGCCACCTTGGGTGAAGGTCGAGTCGACTCCGATCTCGAAGTCGACCCGGTATTGCTGGCCGGCGACCGCTCCAAAGTCCTGCGACATCACGGCGCCGTTGTTCACGTCCGACCATCCAGAAAGGTCGATCATTCTCGACCCTTTTGGCGTGATCCATCCGTAGCCGTTGCCGTTCTGGGCCCAGTGGACATCGTTGCCGTCCGCGGCGGTGATCGTCCAATCCGTTATGTTCGTCATGCCGGCGAACACTTGCATGCTGTTGAAGTCGTTGTTCGGGTTCTGTCCGTTAACGAGCGTGCCGTCTTCGAAGCTTCCGTTCGACACGAGGTTTGCGGCGAGGGCGCTCGACATGGCTCCTGCGGTGAGGACTGCAGCGAGGGAAATTTTGTTAAGGTTTTTCATGGCTAAGTGATCTCCGGTGATCGTGTTTCCGTGCCGATTGGGCGTCATTTCCGCGCCCGCCTTCGGGCGATCAGCGTGGCAACACCAGCCGAGAGCGCGATGAGCGAAGCCGGCTCGGGCACAACCCCCGCCGTCATGGTATGAGCGAAGGCCGGACCGTCCTGGGTGTGACTCATCGAGATCATCATCACGCCCCATTCTCCGTCCTTCATCTGGCCGAAGTCGAAGTCGACCACTTCCCCAGGAGCCACCCGAATGGGACTGGCATCGATCAGCACGCCGGATTCCCACAGACCGCCGCCATAGTCAAGCTGCTGCATCTCAAGGTTGCCCAAGAACCGGGTGACCTTACGCACGATGAACAGCTCCCCCCCGCCGCCGCCGATGTTGTGGAACGAGTGGTTCAGGAAGTTGTCCGGCAGCGGTGTCCAGGTGTTGCCCCCCAAGCCGCCGGCACAGGACAGGTTATTGACCGAGTCGTACCAAGCGTAGGAGGCCGCGCTCGACTGCCCGACATCGATCGACGTGTAGAACTGGCCCGAGCCCGGAAAGCCTACCGAACCGCCGCTGAACGTCACCCTGGAACCGGGGCCGAACGAGCCGATGCCGATGGTCGGGAACTGCGGCGAGGAGGCGTTGCGGATCGTGTTAAAGTTCGAGATCTGCCCGTAATCGAGGCGAAACTCGTCGGCCACGATGTTGCAGGAGAGGTTGACGTTGTAGCTGAAGTAGTTCTGGTTCGGCACGGCCATCGCCGAACCGGCGGTGACGGCAGCGAAAGCCAAAGCTGGGATCTTCACGTTGTGTTTCAGTTGCATTCTTTCGTTTCCTTACGCGGCCCTTTTCTTGCCGCTTGGAGATACTCTTCGCCACGAGCCGTTACGAATACGTCACGAATGCGGCAGCCGTCCGTGTGCTGCTGGAAAGGACACGGAGTCGAGCACTGGAGTCGACAGAAGTCCTGACCCCTGGCTGTTCCTCTGTCTCACCGGATTGTCTGTCATGATGCAGCTAGCGTGAACTAGATTTATCGCCAGCCGAGGTCCATTGCCCGCTTCACTTCGGTTGAATCAGCAGTGAGCATCCAGCTTTAGAGTTGTTCACCCACCTCGCATCCATTGATCTGCGGATACCTGGATTAAGAGTCCGTTAAGACCACAACCGTATCCTGCCTGCATGCCTGACCAGAAAACTCAGCTCCCAGCGAAGGCGGAGCCAGCTTTGAAGCCGAAGACAGCAGTCAGTGCCGAAGCAATTAGTGACCTACTGAAGGAGATCTCCGAAAGCGACCCGACTCCTTCTCCATCCATAACAGAGTCCCAAGGACAAAACTCATGAACAAGACATTCAGATATTCCTTCGCGGCTATCGCAGCGGTAGCCGTCATCTCGCTTTTCGTCGGATCGAAACCGGTTTACGCCCAGGTCGTCGAAGCCATCGTCAGGCTACAGCAAACGACGCCGGGAATCAAACAGACCGGTCACACCAACATCAGCGGAACCTCCATCGCCGCTGAGTTCAAAGGGGGGTCGGTGTCCGTTAATAATTCGACCTCTAACGTCGCAGCGATCAACTCGGTGATCGCGTCTCCATTCGATTACGTGTCGGCGGTCTTTGGGCAAGCGACCAACACGACGGTTCAAAACTACGGGGGATACTTCTATTCGGCCGGACCCAATGGAACTGGTTGCGTCGGATGGGCGAGCTCAGCCGTTGGCAATCCGAACGGTGGGTGGTTTAGAAGCGATGCTCCTGGTGGCAACGGTGTCACGGGGATCGCGACGGCGACGACGGGGGACGCCTACGGCGGAAACTTTTACACCAATAGTAATGCCGGTGTCGGTGTTTACGGCGAGGCGACGGCACTCACTGGAGATGCCTATGGCGGCAAATTCGTCAATAACAGCGACACTGGAAGTGGTGTTTACGGGTTGTCGAACTCGGAACGTGGCTTTGGAGGATATTTCGTGGGTGGCCTGGCCGGGGTAGGGGGTAGTGGCCAGTTGGGTGTAAGTGGTAATTCTTTTGTCGCAAACGGTAATGGCGGGCTTTTTGTAGCATTCGGCGCAGAAGGGATCGGTGTTTTTGGTAGGGCCAGGGGCAGCACCGGTCTAAATTACGGGGTTTATGGAGACACCCTATCGTCGGCTGGCTGGGCTGGTTACTTTACCGGCGGGAACGGAGTTTATGCCTCAAAACTCGAAGTTAACAGTCGGACCACGACCAACGACTTCACCATGAAGGCGGGTAGCGCGGCCAATACGGTTCTCCTGGGTGCGGCGGGGGGCGTCGCCTCTTGGGGCAAGGTGGACAGTGCGCGATTGACCAGCGACCCGGCTTCACTTTCGAAAGTCACGGGAGGAACATTCGCGATGAGCGGATCTGACATGCAAGGCGCCGACCAAAGCATGATCCAGCTCTTCACTGGGAGCACTGAGAAGATTCGCCTCAATCCAAACACGCCCACCAGTGGTGCCTTCATCAACGTGTCCGGCCCGAACGGCAACCACAATGTTCGCGCAACATTTCTCGCAAGCAATCCTGACCACGGCTTTTTGGCGGTCCACGATAGCTTGGGAAGCCAGCAAGCCTACATGAACGTGAACGCCAATGGGGATGGCGTCATCACGGCCGACACCAAGAACTTCAAAGTGCCCGATCCAACCGATCCACGCTTTGACATCCTTTATGCCTGCGTCGAAGGGCCAGAAGCGGCGATGTACACCCGTGGTACGGGACGACTCGTGAACGGTCAAGCTGTGATCGACCTCCCCGACCATTTCTTGAAGCTCGCGAACATGGGCACGCTCACCATCCAGGTGACACCGCTCGACGAGTGCGAGGGACTGTTCTGCCGCAAAGGCGACAGCCAATTCATGGTTAAAGAGTTGCGCAAAGGCACGTCGAACATCGAGTTCGACTGGGAGGTCAAGGCGGTTCGAAAAGGGCACGAGGACTACAAGGTCGTGCGTCCCTGGGACGACGCCTTGCCCGATGGCGATGTGAAACA
Organism: Fimbriimonadaceae bacterium; assembly: GCA_019187105.1. Taxonomy (NCBI): domain Bacteria; kingdom Bacillati; phylum Armatimonadota; class Fimbriimonadia; order Fimbriimonadales; family Fimbriimonadaceae; species Fimbriimonadaceae bacterium. The sequence goes on from JABAQM010000001.1 coordinate 221,720, forward strand.
GCAATGGAACGCTCGCCTGAAGTCGATCGCCAACCGGGCGGCAAAAGGGCAGAACTCGTCCGGCCGGCCATGAGCTCACTCGCAGCTTGCCGAACTTAACGCCTCCTGCTAGCCCTAGATTGCTTCCCAGATTTCAGCGCAAACAGCTAGCCGTCAGCGACATCAATTCAAGAGGACAGAACCCATGAACAAGACATTCAAATACTCGTTCGCGGCTATCGCAACGGTAGCAGTCATATCGCTCTTCGTCGGATCGAAGCCGGTGTACGCCCAAGTCGTCGAAGCCCTAGTTAGGCTTCAGCAAACGACGCCGGGAGTCCAACAAACCGGCCATATCCACGTCAGCGGCACCACGATCGCGGGCCAATTCGTTGGAAACGGCGCGGGTTTGACGGGAGTGCCGGCGGCAAGCTTGACCGGCACGATCCTCGATGCCCGATTGAGTTCCAATGTGGCGCTCTTGAGCGCGAACCAAACCTTTACCGGATCAAAGACCTTCGGCAGTACGGTCACATTTTCGGGTTTGGTTCCCTTTACCGTTTTGCCTGGTAGCGGAAAAATCACCAACCTGAATGCGGATAAGCTCGACGGGTTGAGCGAGGGTGCGTTCCTGAAAGCTATCCCCAATCCCCTCGTTCTACAGGGTGAAGTAGCCAACGGGGCTGTGATCGCTGGAATCAATTCCTCGACCACTAGTGGCTCAAGCGGTGTGTACGGCGAGTCGTCTAGCCCGACGGGGATAGGTGTGTACGGTCAAGGCGGCCATGCGGATTCCTGGGCTGGCTACTTCACCGGCGGCCAGGGGCTTTACGCCAGCCAGATCAACATTGGAAACACCCTGCAAACCAACGTCCCGCTCCAGTTTGGGCAAGGCCAGGGCGAGAAGATCAACTTTAGGGCGGGCACGGCCCACGGAATCGGAATCATCGACAGTAACCTGGTCCTTCACTATGAAGGTGGTACGGCCATGCTCTTTGGATTCGATTCCGACGAATGGTTCCAAGAGAAGGTGCGGCTCGATGATCAAGGCAGGGTTGGAATTGGAACCGCAACACCAACGTCGCTGCTTGACGTCAATGGAATGTTGACTTGCACCGAGTTCAAGATGACCGGCGGTGCAAGCGGCAGCCAAGTGTTGTGTGGAACCTCGGATGGAACTGCATTTTGGGGACAAGTCGACAACACGAGGCTGACGTCAGACCGAGACTCTTTTGCCAAAGTTACCGATGGGACTTGGACCATCAACTCTAATGGAGACTTGTTAGGGGCCAGCAACAACAAGTTAGCGCTATATATCGGCTCAACCCTTAAGGTTCGCTTAGATCCCAACGGACTGGATGGCGGAAGTATCCGAACTTATGGCAGCAATGGCGAGTACAACACCGTGATGACCTCCCTCGCCGGCAATCCCAACCACGGCTACATGGCCGTTTACGATTACGATGGGGTTAGCGTGGCCAGAATGTATGTCGATAGTGCTGGCAGGGGCAAAATCGAGGCCGACGTCAAGAACTTTGTCGTTCCAGATCCCGAGGACCCCTCTAAGGACATTGTCTACGCTTGCTTGGAAGGTCCCGAAGCGGCAATGTACATGCGCGGCACGGCCCGCCTGATGCGTGGCTCAGCACGAATCCAGTTGCCCGATCACTTTCGCAAGTTGGCCAGCCCAGACGGAATGACGGTTCTGCTCACACCGCATGGTCGTAACTCGCGAGGTCTGTCCTACGAAAGTGCCGATCCCACTGGATTTACGGTGTTCGAACTTGAGCAGGGTACGGGGAGCTACGACTTTGATTGGGAAATCAAGGCCGTCCGTAAGGGATACGAAGACTACAAGGTCGTTCGGCCTTGGGACGAGGGCCGGGAAGCCGGTAACCGAGACGAGCAGTGGTCAGCCCGGCTGAGATCGATTGCGAACCAGAAGCGACGAACACAGAACAATGGAGGCAGACCATGACGAGACTTCATTGGATCGCCATTGGAACCGTTCTCTTTGGAGGAACCGCGGTTGCACTCGTCGTTGATGATGGGTCGCTCCTGCTGCAGCGTACGACTCCCGGAAATCAGCAGGTTGGGCATGTCAACGTTTCCGGAAGGATTCGTGCCGGCACGTTTAGCGGAGTCGCCAGCGGATTGACGAACATCCCGGCCAACGCACTCACCGGAACCGTCGCCGACGCGCGACTCTCGTCTAACGTTGCCAAGCTTGGGGGCACGCAGGTCTTTACCGGGTCAAACCGATTCCTCGAAGGAACCGCCGCGTTTGAGGGCTTTCCAGCCTTCTCAGTCACTTCGGCCAACGTCATTCCCAATCTAAACGTCGATAAGCTCGATGGAAATGACTCCACCGACTTCCTGACTTCCAATCTTGGACAGCTCTTGGACGAGGGTCGCTTTAACCTAACGGGCTCCCACAATGTGGGGATTGTGCGTGGCATCGCCCAAGGGTCCGGCGACGACGCCTGCGGTGTCCTCGGCAGTTCCGAAAAAGGGGCCGGCATCCGTGGCGCTGGCACCGGCACCGGGTGGGGAGGACATTTCACAGGAGGCAAGGGCCTTTTCTGCAGCAATCTTGTTCAAGGCGGCTCTTCGTCGGTTGCCGCTCTCGTTCTTGACTCCACAACAGGCTTAAAAATGGGGCTCTCAGGAACCACTGCAACCAACCAATTCGGAATTGGCATCGGAGCTGGGACGTTCAAGGCCATGCAGGTGAGTACGAGTAAATCCACAGGCAACATCGTGATCGGTATTGGTCCTGGCGCTTCGCTGACCGAAGTGCTCCGCATCAAGGGCACGGGAAACGTCGGCATCGGAACCAACAATCCCGGATCGCTGCTTGATGTCGACGGCTCGGTCAAGGTCCCAAGTCTGAAAGTGACCGACGGAGCTGCACCCTCAACGGTTCTTAACACGGCCAACGCTGCGGGGGATACCAATTGGGGTCAAGTTAACTCAAACAGGCTCTCTTCGGATCGGAACTCGCTCAGCAAGGTGTCGAACAACATTTGGACCGTTAACAGTTCGGGTGATTTGCGAAGCACCGCCAAATATATGTCGCTGAGAGGCAGTAACGCCTATACCGTTCATCTCAATCCTGGAACCAGCGGAGAGCAAGGTTTCCTGGAGACCCGAGGTCCAGCCGGCGCCGTGGCTTGTACGACCACGACATATCTTGGAGGGGGCGTCCCGATTCCCAGTTTAGTCGTTAAGGATGGCGTCGAAAAGGCACGGATGTATGTGGAGTTTCGGGGATTTGGCTATAAAGGCATTCTCGAAGCTGAGGAGAAAAACTTCAGGGTCATCGACCCCGAAGATCCGGCGATGGACCTTCTCTACACGTGCCTTGAGGGGCCTGAGGCGGCTATGGTCGTCAGAGGCACGGCGCAGGTTGTGAACGGCGAAGGGCATGTGACCTTCCCTGAACACTTCGAAAAGCTCGCCGCTGCCGGCACCGTCACCGTCACCCTCCAGCCACGGTCCCGCCATTCCCGGGGACTCGGGTGCGATCAGGTTTCGACGAGCGGGTTTGCTGCCTTCGAACTAAAGAGCGGCAAGGGCTCATACTCGTTCGACTGGGAAGCCAAAGCGGTGCGAAAGGGGTACGAAGACTATCAGCCCGTTCGTGCGTGGGACCATGGCAATCAGCCGGGTGACAAGCAGGCAAGGTGGAACGCCCGCCTGCGGTCGATCTCGGCCAGACAAGCGAAAGGCCCTGCACGATAAAGGAACCTTCCCCCTCGACCGGGGGGCCGGGATGGAGGCGATCGCCAAACCCGAACGCCTCCTTCCTAAATGGAGGGCGAGCCTCCCGGCGAGCCATGCGAGTCCGCGCGCTTCAGGGCCGTGACTTCCCTCCTGTCCCCAACCGAAACCCAACACCAGTATCCCGATCCCCAAAAAGCCCCTTCCCCCTCGACGGGGGAAGGCCGGAGTGGGGGTGATTGCCGGAACCCGATCCCCGCCATCCCCTCCACGTGTCTCCTAACCCAGGCACCCGTCTAACATGTGATCCAGATCACACCATTCCAATCAACCGTGCAATATAGTAGCCACGCTGATTGACCGAGGAGGAGGAAAATGAAGAACCTGAAACATGTAGCAATCATCGCCTACGCCGCAGGCTTGGCTGTGATTCTTGCGTCGCCGTCCGTCGTAGGCTGTGGCGGCGGCGGAACCAACACCACGGGCGGGACCGGCACGACCGGCGGTCAAGACGACCACCTATTTGGTTCGCTGGGAGTCGAGCAAGGGACCATTGACAACGCGCCGGGCTCGCTGATTTTTGGTAACGGATCGGGAAGTACCAATGTCGACCTCTCGACCGATCCGGCAATGCCGGCTATGGGCAATCAGAGGCGGCTCCCATCCTGCGTTGCCTGGACGATCGGGAATGGGCTCGCGACCTACGAGGCGGCAAAGGCATCCGGCCAGCCGCCGAATTCTAACGATCGAATAGCCAGCCCCATCGATCTCTATGTGAAAACGTTGTCCTCTATGACCGACTCGGGTATGCAAGGCGTCACCTGCCAAAGCGGCTCGCTGGGGGAACATGCGATGAACGTCTTGGTCCGGTACGGCGTGGCCAGCGAGGCCGAGATGCCGTATGTCGAAGCTTGCATCAATCCGTCGTCGGCACAAACCTTTCGGCTGAAAAGCACGCGCTTCGTTCGGCCGAGCGACGTCGACGTGATCAAGAACCTGCTCGAAAACGGGCATCCCGTCGCCTTGATGGCCGATACTTACACAGACTTTCAGGAGTGGGGCAGAAACGTAGCCGAGGGGCAGGTCTACCAGGGCAGCGGGGTAGTAAATCCGCTGGGCAAGCATGCGATGTTGATCGTGGGCTACAGCGACAGCAAGGGCGCCTTTAAGATTCGCAACAGCTGGGGCACCGGCTGGGGCAATGGCGGATACTTCTGGATGTCCTACGCCACATTTGCGGCCACCGCAATAGGCTGCTTCGCCGCCGACCAAGGCGGAACGACCGACCCGACTCCGCCGCCGGGATCGCAGGTGACCTTCAGCGCGTTCGATTCCGTCCAGTACCGCAGCTATTCGTCCGGCATCTACTATATCGTGCACCCGTTTCAGCTGAGCGAGCCGGCATTTATCACTCGCGGCAGGCTCATATACGAGGACAACGGGGCCTCGACCCCTTGGTTCCAGGTCAACTTTTGGATCTCTGCATCCTATGCCTGGTGGGCCCAACAGATACGGTTCCCTCAGGGGCAATACAGCATGGAGATCGAAGGCGTAAAGCGCGACGGCCAGCCGTTCACGCTGAAAGGCACGGCCGCGCTGCATGACGGCGGCTGGACCCGTAACGGCGAGAACGTTGGCCATGTGGAAGCCTCGCGCGCCGATCAGGAGGCGATCCGATCGTTGCCGAAGGGTCGCGAAGGCCAGCCCTCCCTCGGCCCCGGCCAGCAAGTCGTCGTCAACGGTCACCTCGTGACGCTCGTCTCGCGGCAGCCTTAACCGTGTCATCCCGACCCCCCTTTCCTCCTGGACGGGGAAAGGTCGGGGTGGGGGTAGGTGGTCGCCAAAGCCAAACGTGCGTCCCAATGGAGGGCGAGCCTCCCGACCTGCATCTTGGTCCACGGCCTCATCGTACGCGCCAATACCAAAGGCCCAACGGGCCACAATCCGATAGCCCAAGGAACACCCTGGGAACGCGGCCACCGAAAAAGAAGCCCTGTGAGGGCGTAAATCCAAAGGCGAGCCCGCTTTCAAAGAAACGAGGCCTCGGTTATCAGGATTACTTCGCAATTAAATGTTACAGACACGTTCAAACTTCGGTACATGCGACTGCAATTCCGCCACCGCGTGCAATCCGCGGGATGAGGAGGGGGTTTAGGCGGGTGGAGCCCCAGGGACCGGACACGAGCAACCGATCCCATACATTCAAAGGACGGCCAGCGACCATCCACGGTCTGGTACCCCCTGCGGACGACACCTACCCGCCGGAAGCTGGATTGCCAAAAATCGTGAACTGGAATTGGTTGTCCACGGCCGCCCCTGCGGTAGACCACATGTTCACACGGCACTCCACGCCGGCGTCGGTGACTGTCCCGAATCGCGCACTTGAGCTGACCGCCGTGACGACCACGGTGTGGACCGTGTTTGAATAGGATTCCCCTGTCACCGTGATATCGTACAGCCCCGTGCCCGCCTTGGTCACCGTGAAGTTGCCCGTTCCGCTCAGGATGCCGCCGGTGGAATTCACGACCCCATAAGCTATGGGCACCACCGCCTTGAACGTGTCTGCCACAGTCTCCCGATAGAGGAACCCCGACATGGTCATGCATCGGATCGGTCCTGCCACCTCGACATACCGATTGGAGGGGGTGTTCATGAAGTATCCGCCAGGAACCGCGCTCCCGGCGCCGTGGCCGCGGACGCCGGCGCCGTTGGCAACGTTGGAAATGCCGGCCACGCCGTAACCGTCGCTGATGAGGCCATTGCTGCCCGCCTGTCCGTACAAGGCATTTCCGTCGGTGGTGAAGGCACTGATCGCGTCGGCCACCGTGTTCGTGACGGAGAATGCGGTCTGGACGTTGTTGTTCGCCCCGCTATAAGGCAGCCGGAACGTCTCATCCAGGCCCGGCCTCCAACTCCCAGCAAAAAATTTGAGCACATGCTCTTCCCCGGGGGCGGTTGAACTGATCGGGACTCCCTGCAGCCCATCCACCTTGGCCGTACCCAGCGGGCCAACGAGGTCCCCGCCGATGGTCAGTCGGGCGTCCGGCACCGTTCCCGTAGCCAATCTGCTTGCATTGAGATTGGTGAGCAGCTGCCCATCTCCGGTAAAGGAATTGGAAGCGTTGGTCAAATTGTTCACACCGCTAAACGTGTTGGTGGCGTTCAGCCGGGGGACATTGCCGCTCAGGCGGGCGTCTGCCACGAGGCCGCTGGCGAGATTCCCGGCATCCAGGTTGGTGATGCCCTGCCCACTTCCCTCCAACTGACCGGACTTCGTCTTACCCGACACATTGATGTGCCCCGTCTGTTGCACCCCTGGCGTCGTGGATTGCAGGTTGACGTAGGGCAGGGCTTGGACAGCCTGGGCGATCGCGGGCTGACTCCGGACGAGGAGGAGGCAGGCGCCGGTCCCCAAGAACGACAAGGCGACGACCTGCAAGCGATCGGAATGACTTAAAGGCATGACCTAGTATTGCAACACCCTGCCCGCAAACGACCTATTACTTTTGCAGATTTGGCGGGGCTAGACCAGGGCTGCGTGGGCGACGGGGGAGGGTCGGGGATCGTGGTGATCGCAAACCGTTAACCCCCGGCGTATCAGCCCGAACGCCGACCGTCATCACGGCAGGCGAGCCATGGCCAGAGCGGAACTTTCCGTCTACAAGACTGCCCCGCAAGGGCCTATCCGAAGCGTCCGCTAACGTAATCCTTCGTACTGGCGTGGGTCGGGTCGTTGAAGACCTGCCTGCTTTCGCCAGCTTCGACCAACTCGCCGAACATGAAGAACGCGGCATGGTGGCTTATGCGCTCGGCTTGCTGCAGGTTGTGCGTAACCACCACCAAGGTGTGGTCTTGCGAGAGCTTAACAATGAGCTCCTCGATTTTTGCGGTGCTGATGGGATCGAGGGCGCTGCAAGGCTCGTCCATCAAGATCACTTCCGGCTTGACGGCAAGCATCCGGGCGATGCAAAGGCGCTGCTGCTGGCCGCCCGATAGCGCCAGGCCGGATTTCCGACGAAGGTCGTCCTTCACCTCGCCCCAGAGTGCCGCTTCCCGAAGGGCGCTTTCGACAATCCCTTCCAGCTCGCTTCCCTTCATGCCATAGTGCATCCGCGGTCCGAGGGCCACGTTCTCGAAAATGGTCTTTGGAAAGGGATTCGGCTTTTGAAAGACCATTCCCACGTTGCGGCGTAGCGACAGCAGATCGGTCTTCCGCTCGTAGGGGTCGCGGCCAAGTACGCGAATGGATCCCCTGGCCCTGAACCCTGGAATGCGGTCGTTCATCCGGTTGAGCGTCCGCAGGAACGTACTCTTCCCGCAGCCGCTCGGCCCGATCAGGGACGTCACCTGTCGGTGGGCGATCTCGACGTGTATGCGGTGGAGCGCTTGCTTCTCGCCATAAAAGACGTCGAGGTCGCGAACGGAAACGGCAGTGGACGTGTCGGTTTTTACTTGCATCAGCTTTGGGCGAATTTACGGAGTCGAGAGCGCACGATGATGGCGCCGAGATTGATGAAGAGAACAAGTAGCAGAAGGCTAAGGCATGTGCCCCAAATGATCCGCTCCGGAATCACGCCGCCCTGGCGATAGCCTTCGGCTAGGTGATAGGGCAGATTAGCCACGGGTTGGTGAAGCGTCTCCCAACCGAACACCAGGGGACCGCTCGAAAAGTAGATGCCGGCGGTGAGGAGAATCGGTGGCGCCTCGCCCGCCGCCCTCCCCGTCGAGAGCACGACCCCAGTCAGGATGCCCGGCATTGCATTCGGCAAAACCACCTTGGCCATCGTCTGCCATCGTGAAAGACCCAGGGCCAGAGAACCCTCCACCAAGGAATCCGGGACGGCCTTGATCGCTTGCTCGGTGGAGAGAATGATGACGGGCAGCGCCAGGAGGGACAATGTCAACCAACCCGCCATAAGGCTGACCCCCATTTTCATCATAATGACGAAGATCGCCAGGCCAAAGAGGCCATAAATGATCGAAGGCGTACCGGCCAAACTCGTTACGCAAGCTCGCATCAAGCGTGTGATCGCGTTCTGCCCGGCATATTCGGCCAGACAGATGCCTCCCAAGATGCCGATAGGCAGGACAATGATCAGCGTGCCTGCCATCAGCAGCAGCGAGCCGCGGATCATCGGCCAGATTCCGCCTCTTGACATCCCCTCGATCGGCGGCTGGGAAAGGAACTCCCACGTCATCGCGGGCAGGCCCCTTGCTACGATGTAGCCGATCAGGCAGAGGATCATCAGGGCGACGGCGATGCCCACCAGGGAGATTGAGCCGGCCCATAGCCCGTCCGCCCGCTTCCGTGCCCGGTCCCGGGCCGTGAGATCCGAGTGTTGCAAAACTAATGTCTCCATGCGGCTTGCCTCGCGTAGCGGAATCCGATCAGGTTAATGGCCAGCGTGATGACGAATAGGAGCAAGCCGACCATGAACAGGTGGCCGTAGTGGATGTCTTCGAAGGCGACGTTCCCCATTTCGATCGCAATGGTGTCGGGCATACCGCGCGTGGACTCGACCAGGCCCTTGAACGCCCCGGCGACGCTGTCGATCCGTGGCATGGCGGGAGTGCCGCCGCTCAGCATCCAGATAATCATGGTTTCGCCGAAGGCGCGGGCCATGCCCAGCAGAACCGCTGCCACCATGCCCGCCTTGGCGGCGGGAAACACGATCGTCCTCAGCGTCTCGCGACGGGTTAGCCCGAGGGCGAATCCGCCATCGCGCATGCTGTTCGGCACATTTCGCAGCGCGTCCTCGCCTACCGTGGCGATCGTCGGAATCAGCAGCACGCCCATGACGATCGACGCGGTGAGCAACGATCGACCGGAGTCCACGCCGAGCATCGCCCCGAAGGCGTTCTGAATGCCCGGCGCCACCAGCATCAAACCGAAGTAGCCCAGGACAACCGTCGGCACCGATGCGAGCAGCTCGATCGTCGGCTTCAGCCACTCTCGTAGGCGTCCCGGCGCGAGTTCAGAAAGATAGACGGCGGTCGCAATGCCGATCGGCCCCGCGATCAACAAGGCGAGCGCGGTGATCGTCAGCGAGCTTAGAAGAAGTGGGACGACGCCATAACGCGGGTGGGCCAACGTGGGGCCCCAGTCGCTGGAAAAGAAGTTGCGAAGCGTGGCGAAGACCACGGTGGTGGTCGGTGTGGAGGTCACCTCGAAGACATAGCCGCTCATCCGCTCGGCATCGGTCTTGGCGACGAACGTCGGGAGCTCGATTGATCCCCGCTGACGGGTCTTCAGGTCGATGGTGAACGGCTCGACTTGCACTCCGGCGGGCGCCCGCACCAGTCTCAACTTGAGATCGAATGGCGACCGGCTGGGATCGGCGCCCTCATCGGGCGCCCAGGAGATTGTCATCGTCTTCGCTTTGTATTCAGGGGTCGCAAAGGCGAGTAAGAGGAACTTCCGCCTCTCGCTCGCGGCTTGCGGGGCGCGCCAGTCATCCCGGTAGAGGTCGCCCGGACTGACCCCGCGTAGGTCTCCGGTCAAGGGAGTTCCGGTCGCGCCCCCCGCAAAGCCGGCAAGGGTAGAAAGATCCGGCATCACGATGCCTTCTTCCTTGGCGTCGACGCCCTCGTCGCCCTCGGGGTGAGAGGTGACAACGGTGGCGTTGGGATCGAGTTCGATCGCTTCCGCGTTCGCATCGGTCGGCTGAAAGGCAAAACGGTAGCCCCACGTGAAGTCTTGCTTGAAGGCGTACTGCGACTCCTTAGCAAGATAGAACAGTAGGAGCGCCACGACCACCAGCACCAGAGCGCCGACCGTATACACGAGGCTCTCCATAAGACGGTCGGTAATACGCAGCTTCTTCATCGGGGGCTCAAATCACCAAAGCCCTGCCGCCCCAGAACGAATCCTGGAGCGCAGGGCAAGGCAGTGCCGACTTCTACTTAACGCTGTAATAGCCAACCTGCTCGACAATGGCCTGTCCTTCCGCCGATAGCGCCCAGTTGATGAACTTGGCGGTCTCTCCTTTCGGCTTTCCGTTCGTGTAGTAGTAGAGGTAGCGCCAGATCGGATACTTCCGCGATCGGACGTTGGCTTCGCTCGGATACATCGGCTCCGCGCCCTCCTTGGCCGCGATAGGAATGATCTTCACGGTTCCCTTCTTGAAGTAGGCCACGCCGCCATAGGCGATGCCGCCGGCCGTGCGCGCCACTTCGCGTGCCTCCTCGCTGGTGGAGGGCAGGAAGCGCACGCCCTTGCCCCAGTTTTGGTTGCGCAGGACGTTTTGCTGAAAGAAGCCATAAGTGCCTGAGTTGGAGTCCCGGCTGAAGACCACCATCGCCTCGTCGTCACCGCCTACCTGCTTCCAGTTGGTTATCTGGCCGATGTAGATGCGGCGCAGCTGATCCATCGTCAGCGACTTGACCGGGTTGCTCGGGTGGACGACGATCGCCAGCCCATCGAGCGCAACCGGAATCTCGTTCACGACCGAACCGCGGCTGCGGGCGCGGTCCACTTCGCTTTTGCGGATCGGGCGTGACGAGGCGCAGATCTCTGTCGTACCGTTGATGAAGGCGTTGATACCGATCGACGAACCGCCGCCGGTAACGGCGATGTTTCCGCCGGCCTTCTTGCCATACGCCTCCGCCCAGCGCTGGTTCAAGACCAGCAACGTGTCCGATCCCTTGATCGACACTTGCTGCAGGGGCAGGACGCTCGCCAGAGCGGCAGTCGCTCCAGCCAGAAGTAACAATCCAAGTCTTACTTTCATCTTTTCACCTCGTCGAAACTAGAAGCGGAACTGCAGGCGGGTCGTCCAGACGTTGTATTCCTGCGGCCGTCGAGCCGGGTTTGTCAGCCTCTCGAAGGAGACCATGAGCCTTGCGCCTGGATTGATGTAGTAGAGGTAGGTCGCACCCCAGCCCCTCAGCGCGTCGCCGTTCATGTCTTTGTTCGGGTCGAACTGCTCGTAACGGAAATTGAGCTGGTTGCGATCGTTGAACTTCCATGCCAAGGCGACTTGATAGCCGCGCATGTCTGTCGCCGTGCGGTTGTTGCCGGGCGTCGCGTTCGGCAGTCGGTCCTTACCCCACATCATTTCGCCGCGAAGCGTCAGCTGCGGAACGAGCAGTCCGATGTACGAGCCATCGACATACGTGAAGTTCCGCATCAGCTCCGGCGAAACGGCGTTGTTGCCGGCGACCTTGTAGCCGGGTCGATCCCCGCGGAAGTGCGATACACCGAGATCCCACTTGGCCGTGTAATAACGGATGCCCCCGTGCATGGCCAGCTTGCCGCCCGGTCCCGGAGCCAGAGCCGATTGCTCCGGATCGTTGAAGGTCAGGGCGTTCCAAACGCCGGCATGCACAAAGGCGTTGTTGCTAAGGCCATAGCGGACCATCACGCCTCGGCTGCGCTCGCCCGCGAACATCGTGTTGTTATAGAAAGTCCGCTCGGGGAACTCCCGCTCGCTCGACGACCGCTCGAGCTCGTAGCCCAGCGGCATCGGCATCTGGCCGGCTGCGAGCTGAATCCCGATTTTCTCGACGCTCGGCTCGATGTCGTACACGAGGTACGCGTCGCGCAGCTGGGCCACATTCTGGGTCGTGCCGGTGGCGATGTCGAAGCTAAACCGCATGGACGTACGCGGGTCGACGGTATAGGTGGTGGAGATGCGCGCGCGCCGGACGTTAAAGGAATGCTGGGTGCGGTTGAAGTTTGAACCCGTGACATCCTTGTCCTCGTTCGAGTCGCGGTACTGGAACTGCAGATAGTTGCCGTCGCGAACGCGCTTGAGGTCGTTGATGTCGTAGGCCATGATCGGCAGGGCCTCGTTCTGTCCCTCGATCCATCCGTTGATGCTTTCGATTTCCTGAGAAATCTTCTGCAGTTGCTCTTTGATCTCGCCGAGCTCCTGCACCATCTTCTTCATGAGCTCGATGGAATCGTCGTCGAGTACTTTCCCGCCCTTTGCCAGGTCGCCCATGTTCATGGTGACCTCCACGGCTTTGGCCTTCAGCGCATCGACTTTCGCCTTCTTCGCGTTCAACGACTGCTTCAGTTCCGACTTCTTCTCGTCCGTCAGCGGCTCGCGCTTCTCTTTTCCGGCTGCCTGTTGAAGGGCTTTAACCGGCATGTCGAGCGCCAGCACGCCAACCGGTGCTGCAACCAGCACCGAGGAAACGAGAGCTATCCAAGGTCTTCGTGTCATTTCCTCTCCTATCCAGGGTTTCCCCGGTTAAGAGTCTGAGAAGGGATTGTTAAGGCATGGAAAAGCGAGTGTTAAGCGTTGGTAAAGGTTTGGAATGCGGTCGGCGACAAGGAGGTTCCGCCACTAGAGTCCTGTCGGGGCGCTTTCAGATCAAACCGATAAACCCGTAACCCCGCCTGACTCCGCCCCACCGAGCGCCGGGCCACCGAATGGAGGGCGTGCATCCCGGCGAGCCCTCCTCCTGCACAGGGGGGAGAATGCTATTCGAGTGGCGGATCGCTGCAATGGTCGGCCCTTCCCCGGGCCAGGCTGAACCGACTCCCTTGGCCCGACCTCCCTCGCACTATAGCGAAAACTTCTGCCTTTTGGGCCCGTACCGAGAGGTCTTCTACAGCCCGTTCCGTTCAAGTTGGTACACGTCGAGGTCCGAAGTGAAACGCCGAGGCCCCTACGAAGGAGGCTCCAATGCCGAACAACGAGAACAAAGGAAACCGCCAGAACGACACTAATCAGGGTCAAAAGAAGACCGAGAACCGTGACATGGGCAAGAAGACCGGAGGCAATACCGGCAATCAAGGCCAAAAGAGCACGGGCGGAAACAAGAAATAACGGACTAACGATGTTTGGCCAAGGGCCAGAGATGGCGCTACCAAACCCGCCCACCCTTTAGGGGTGGGCTTTTAAGCTTTCTTATGTCGAAGCATTCGAAGAAGCGATACCCGCTTGGCGATTACGGCCTGACTTTCGTGCTGCTCGCCCTCTTCCTGGTTTCCATCGGGCTGCAGACCTATGGCGGATGGAAGGAATTTTCGGCGGAGCAGCTTGAGCATGCGCAGAAGCCGGAGATCTGGGGCGAATCGGGCTACGTATGGACGTGGCTGAGCAAGACGATGGAGAACTGGCAATCGGAGTTCCTCCAGCTGTTGACGTTCGTCACCCTAACCGCGATCTTCGTCCACCGCGGGAGCCACCAGTCCAAGGACACGGACGACGATACGGCTGATCAGCTCGCGCGCATCGAGCAGTCGGTGAAAGCGATCGAAAAGAAGGTGTCGTAGGAGCGGGGGAACGGGGGATACGGGGTACGGGGTACTGGTTCCGATTCCCGAATCTACGTGATCACCCCCGAGCCCATCCTTTCCCCTTCGAGGGGGAAGGGGTCCTTGGAGACTCACTCCATTGCCGCAAATCGCTCGGCGAGATTCTCCGCGCCGATGGCGCGGAGGGCTTCCGATCCCGCCCTCCAATTGGGAGGGCCGGCGGGTAGGGTGACCTCGATCTCGGGGCGCATGGTGACGACGTCGTAGAACATCCGCAGCCGTTCGGCTTCGGCGGAGTTCCATCCGGCGGCAAGGACGGCTTCGAGCGTGCCGTGCTTGAGGATGAGCGCGGCTGCGCCTTTCTCACCCACGCCTTTCGCGCCGGGAATCCTGTCGGAGCTATCGCCACAGAGCGCCTTGAAATCGCAGATTTGCTCGGGCAGGACGCCCATGCGGGCCACGACCTGGAGCGGGCCGATACGGGCGGGCTCGGGATTGCCCTTTTGCGGCGAGATCACGGTAACGGACTCGGAGACGAGCTGATACGCATCGCGGTCGGTCGTCCAGAGCAGGCAGGTTCCGCCGGCAGCGACTTCTTGCTTGGCGGCCGACGCCATCAGATCGTCGGCCTCGTAGCCCGCCGCCTTCCCCACTCCGAGTCCAAAGGCCCGGCATAGGTCAGGAAGCTCGTCGAGCTGGTCGATGATCGCCTGGTCGAATACGCGCCCCGACTGGTAGTCGGGCCAGAGCTTGTTGCGATAGGTCTCGACGCCGAGCGTGTCCCAGGCGACGAAGACGGCTCGCGGCCTTTCCCGGTTCCAATTGGCCAGGATCCCGTGAAAGAAGCCGACAATGGCGTTGATCGGCCGGTCGTCCACGCCGGTGACGGTCTTCGGCGTGGAGTGGTACGAGCGGTGGGCGAGGTTGTCTCCGTCAACGATCAAGAGGGGGCGGGCTTCAGACATGGGTCGGGCAATGGCGGTCCGGCTGTGCAAGAACGCGTCAGCAAGCCAGGCGCATTTCGGGCCTTAATGATTGCATAATCGACTATGCCGATTACGCTGCTACTTGGCCTTTCCGGTGCCGTCGACACTCACCAGCTCAAGCTCAAGCCTGTCGGCGAATATCGTGTGCGGTTCGAACGTCGCCAAGATCGTGACTTCGACGACGCCACTGCGGATAACCGCTCCGATCTGCTTCAGCGGTTTCGGATCGGCTTGGACTGGCAATCGGGTCCGCTTTGGTCGGGCTCGGCGCAGTACCAATACGCCCACGGCCTCGTGCATACTCCCCGCCGCAACTTCAGCGACGACTCCAGCCTCCTGTTCGTTCTCGATGCCCGTTGGAAGCACAAGGACCGCACGGTAACGGCGGGGCGACAGAAGATGAGCTTCGGCAGCGAGCGCTTGGTCGCGACCTCGGACTGGGGCAACGCCTCGCGAACCTTCGACGGCCTGCGCTACCAGGATTCGGCTTGGGACATCTTTGGCGCTCGGATCGGCGCCCAACAGGACCCGCCACCCAACGCGCGGATCTTCGGCGCCGGGCACAAGTGGCGTTACGGCATGACCGCCCTGCTCTTCAAGCGCGATTCCGTCCCTGCCGGTCAGACGAACGTCTGGACGCTGGACCACATCATGAGCGGCAAGTTGGGGATGTGGGCCTGGGATGGCGAGGTCGCCCTTCAAACTGGCCGAACCCTCGGCCTCGATCACGAAGCGTGGGCGCTCCATGTCGGCGCAGGAACGCCTCTGACGAAGGCGACCCAGGTTTACGTGGAGTGGAACGCGGCATCGGGCGGCTCAACCCCGACCAAGGTACGCACCTTCGACGCCCTGTACGGCTCCAACCACAAGTTCTACGGGATCATGGACCTTTTCGGACTGCGGAACCTCAACCAGTTCCAGGCGACGCTTACCCACTCGCTGGGCAAGGGCAAGGAAGTCAAGCTGCGCGGCAGCTACAACACGCTACGCGACAATCGCGACTTCTGGTACGCCTCCAGCGGTCGACCGAACAATGGGGCGGCCGGCGCGTTTCGCGACATCACGGGCGGATCGGGCAACGAGATCGGCTGGGAGTTCGACGTGGAGGGATCGTGGAAGCTCGACAATCGGCAGACGCTGGCGGGCGGCATCGGCTTCCTGGTTCCAGGACGATTCGTCCGCGCGCAGACCAAGCAGTCGCGCACGCAGATCTTCTTTTTCGCTTCGTACACGTTCCGCTACTAAGAACGGCGTGGGACTTTGGTCCCGAAGTAAGGCTAGACAGCCACACAACGGTGGCTTCGGAGCGGCTTAGGCCATATGCGAAAAACCAACCTTACTGGACACGCCGTTCCGATGCTTCTCCTCGCCGCTTTTGGCAGCAGTCTTCCAAGTGATGCCCAACAGCGTCTACATTGGCGCTCCGGGTCGATCGAGGCAACCGCCCCGCTGCGTGATCTTGCACCCTCCAAGCAACGGATAGTCCTTCAGTTCTGGTCGCTGCCCGACGCGAAGGCCCTTGAGCATCTTACTTCACTCGGAGTCACGGTTCATGACTACGTTCCTGACAACGGCTATGTGGTCACCATCGCGAACAAGATCACTCGGGGCCAGTTACAGGAAGCGGGAGTTCGGACTATTTCCACCATCCCTGCTGAGGTGATGTCCGATCCGATTCCAAAGGACGCCCGCTCCATTGATGCCGAGATCGTCTATTGGTCAGATGCCAGCGAAGAAGAGTGCGCGACTGCCCTGCGAAAGACAGGTGCGACGATGGTCAGCGCATCGCGAGAGTTTCGAAATATTCGCGCGCTCGTGCCGACGGCAAAGCTGGCCGAACTGATTGCGAGCGGACCCGTGCGATATGTGTCGTTGGCCAAAACCCCGGTAACTGCGAATCTCAACTCCCGAATTCAAACCCGAGTCAACCTCGTCCAAGCGACACCCTGGCACAACGGTTCGACGAACCCCTACAATTATACGGGCAGCGGCTATTGGCTCGGCATCTGGGACGCAGGAACTGTCTTCAACCATACTGACCTGGGTGGTCGCCTTTTCAACATGGAAGGCGTGCCGCCACATTTTCATGCCAACCATGTGGCAGGAACGATGGTTGGGGACGGTGCTATGTCAGCTGCTGACGGACACGCGCCGTGGTCCTTGGCAGGTGGTTCGCCGCGGGCCAGTCTGCGGGCTTGGGACTTCAACAATCCTTGGCCTGAGCAAAATGCCGCAGCCGGTGGTCTCTTGGCTTCGAATAACTCATGGGGCTATCACCCCTACTTCAACAATAGCTGGAACTATTGGGTTTTCGCAGAGTACTTTTATGAGTGTCAGCTTGCCGACCAAATCGTTCGAAACTCAAATATGAACATTGTTGTAGCGACGCACAACTTGCGCGGCAATCAGAATCCGTTGAACTGGAACTGGAAAACCCTCACTCCTCCAAGCACCGCTAAGAACTGCATCGCTGTCGGAGCGGTGGTCCACAACAATCCAGGTACGATGGCAAGCTTCAGCGGCTTCGGCCCAACGCTCGATAACCGCATCAAGCCGGACATCTGCGCGGTTGGCACTTCTGTTCGATCGACGTGGCAATTCGGTGATCAGGGCATTAATGCCAACTATAGGCTTATGGACGGCACCTCGATGGCGACACCGATGGTCACGGGTTCGTTGCCGCACATCGCCAAGCGCATGAGCCAAGTGTTCCCGGTGAATGTCTTCACCGACACCGACGTACACATCAAGGCAGCGCTGCTCAACACCGCAACCGATATCCGAACCGTCGGTCCGGACCATGAGAGCGGGTGGGGGCGAATGGACCTTAGAAAGGCCGTAGACAGTCTGCGCTGGTTCAAGACCGCTTACAGCGGTCAGAACTTCGATGACTTCTACACCTCGAACAACGATGGAGCGATTAACAACGCTCAAACGCAGACATTTGACTTGATCGTTCCCAACAACGGCACCGTGGTCAAAATGATGCTCGTTTGGGCTGACAAAGAAGGCAGCATGTTTGCTGGTAAGCGGCTCATCAACGACCTTGACCTAACGGTTACGCTCGGCTCGACAACGTACCGACCATGGCTGGTACCTTCGGCGGGAGCGACGGCCATTACGGGAATCAACACCGTTGACAACGTGGAGCAGGTACGGGCTGTCTTGAACAAGGGCACCTATAAGGTCAATGTTAAGGGGACCGTCATTCCGTTCCCAGGCCAGAAGTATGCCTTGCATGTGACCTCTCCCAACAACGACGCCCTGATGATCAAGCGAATCGTCTATAACGGCGGAGGTGGCGGTACCGAATAACACGCAGCCGCAGGTCAGATCCGGCCCCAACACCAACCGTGTTGGGGCCTATCTTATTGGGCCTTGCGTGAACTCGGCTTAATGGGGGCGACGCACCCACTGGTTCGAGGCCGGATGTTTGACCAGATGCTCGGCCGGGCGGATTGGGCGACTCTCGAAGCCACCGCCGCAGTTCGGGCAGATGCCATGGAGGACTCTCTCCACGCACGCTCGACAGAAGGTGCACTCGAACGAGCAGATCATTGCGTCGGCGGAATCGGGCGGCAGGTCGCGATCACACCGCTCGCAATTCGGGCGGAGCTCAAGCACGCCGCCCAAGCACCTGGAACTTCCCTTCCGCCTTTAGCTTGCCCATCGTTAGCTTCACTGTATAGGTGCCCGGCGCGACTTGGAACGGCATGAAGAGCAGGTCCTCGCCCTTATCATTGAGACGCTGCCACTCTTCCGGCGTCAGGTCCCAGGTCACGCGGTTGTAGCCGGGCGCGTTGCTGCCGCCGAGCTTCTTGACCACGACGCCGTCGGCGTTCTCGACGCTGATCGACAGATCGTCGCCGGTGTAGGCGGAGATCCAATAGTCGATCCGCACGCCCATCGGCGGGTTCGGCGCGCGGAAGAGCTTGTGGGTCCACAGGCCGCTGTACTCGAGGAAGAACTTCGGCAGACAGTCGGCGATTGTGAAGAGATGGAGCGGCTTTTCCAGCACGTCGGCGTTGAGCTCGCTCAGCCAGCCGGCACCATCGAGCACCCAGATCGAAAGCCCATGGGTGCCTAGCACGATGTCCTTTTCCCCTCGATGAACCTTGATGTCGTTGATCGGCACGGTGGGCAGTCCCTCGCCGTGGAGCTTGGTCCAGGACTCGCCGCGGTCAAGGCTAATCCAAAGTGCATTCTCGGTACCGAGAACGAGGAGATTAGGGTTGTCGGGATGCTCCCGGATAACGTGGCAGCTTCGTCGATCGGGCAACCCCGCGTCGATGCGCCGCCAGCTCTTTCCGAAGTCGTCTGTCACGAGCACGCAAGGGGTGTAGTCGTGGACCCGGTGTCCGTCGACGGTCGCATAACAGCGGCCCTCGGCATGGGCAGAGGCTTCGAGTCGGGAAACGTATCGGCCGTCGACGATCGCGGGCGTCACGTTCGCCCAAGACTTGCCGTCGTCGCGGGTGACGTGGATGAGGCCGTCGTCCGAGCCCGCCCACAGAATGCCTTTCTTGATTGGCGACTCGGCGAGGCTGACGACGGTGCAGTAGGTTTCGGCATTGGAGCCGACCGTCTCCATTCGATCGGGGTTGCGCGTGGTGAGGTCCTCGCTGATGCGCTCCCAGTTATCTCCACCTTTGCTCAGACGGAAAACATAGTTGCCGGCGTGATAGATGATCTTGGGATTGTGCGCGCTGACGACGAAGGGGGAGTTCCAGTTGAAGCGGAAACGCGACTGGCCTTCCCGGGCTTCGGGGGCGATAAAGCGTTTCTCCGCCGTCTTGAGGTTGACGCGGACGAGGTTGCCGCCCTGCCACTCCCCAAAGACGAGGTCGGGATCACTTGGATCGAAATCGGCATGGAAACCATCGCCCCACACCACAACCTGCCAGTCGTGGTTCGTAATGCCACACGGCGCGATACCCATGGAGTCGTTCTTGGTCTGGTTCTTGTTAGTGGCGCTGGGACCTAACCACGTGCCGTTATCTTGGAGACCACCGATGATGCGATAGGGATCGGAATCGTCGAGCTCGATGTTGTAGAACTGGCCGGTGGGCATGGTATTGAGGAAATCCCACATTTTGCCGCGATCAAATGATTGACTCACGCCGCCGTCGGTGCCTATGATGATGTGGTCTGGATCATTGGGATCGATGAGGATGGCATGGTGGTCGGCATGGAGAAGGTCGGCAAAGCCGTTTCGGAAGGTGTTGCCGCCATCGTCGCTGACCTCGCAGGTCCAGCCGAGCATGTAAACGCGCTTATCGTTCTTCGGGTCGAACTTAATCTTGGCGAAATAGAACGCACGGGGAGAGCGGACGCTGTGGCGGGACCAGCTTGTACCGCCGTCCTCGCTCCGGAAGACTCCTCCGCCAAACTGGCGATCGTCGCGGATCGAGTTTGCGCCAGTCTCGGTGCTCTCCACCACGGCAATGAGCTTCTGGGTGTCGCCTGGAAAGATGTCGATGCCGATACGCCCGGTCTGTTTGGGCAAGCCGCCCGCGAGTTTCTTCCAGGTCATGCCGGCATCGGTCGACTTGTAGATCCCACCTTCCGGTCCGCCGCTGTCGAAGCTCCAATTCGTCCGCAGCCGCATGTACATGGCGGCATAAACGACGTCCGGATTCTTGGGATCGATGATCACGTCGCAGCAGCCAGTCTTCTCGTCGATGAAGAGGATGCGATTCCAGGTCTTGCCCCCGTCCGTGGTCTTATAGAGGCCGCGGGATTCGTTATGGCCCCAAAGGTGGCCCAGCGCGGCGACGTAGCAGGTGTCGGGGTCGCGCGGGTCTACCGCAATTCGGGGAATGTCGTGGGTGTGTTCGAGTCCGAGGTGATCCCAGGTTTCGCCCCCGTCGGTCGAGCGGTACATGCCGTTGCCCCATGAGCTGCTGTTCCGACCGTTCCCTTCCCCGGTGCCGACCCAGATGATCTTTGCTTTGCCCTGCTTGGCCTTCTCATCTTTCGTCTCCTTTCCCCAACCCTTCCAGCTTGGAGGTGCGTCGCAAACGGCCACCGCGCCGATGCTCGACGTTTCTTCGTTCCTGAATAGCTGCGTGAAGGTGGTTCCCCGGTTCCGGGTGATCCACAGCCCACCGCTGGCGTACCCGACGACGAAGGTCTTGGGATTTCCCGGCGCAAAGGCCATGTCGCTCACGCGACCACCCATAATGGCCGGTCCAATACATCGCCATGGCAGGCGCTTTAGGTCGGTTTCGGTGAGGAGTCTCTTGTCGGCTGCGGTCGTGGACTTTCGGGCCATCGGAGCGAATTATACGCAGGGCTGGCCGCGGGAAGTCAGCGCAACTGTTTGACCGGCTCACCCAGAAAGTGCTGTTCCCACTTCGTGGGAGGTAGCTGCACGCGTTCGATCGCAACGCCTCCCGGCACCTCTGTGGCGATGCACAGGGTCGTGTTCCCGATTCCCCAAAGGCCAACGAGGTTCCTAGGACAGCGGCGAACCGCCATCGTCCGACCGTCCGTCCAGGCGATCCACTGAGGGATATCGTCGTAGTCTCCGGTTCCAACCTCTTCTCTTTGTCCCGCAGGGTACGAACGAAAGCGAGTTATGAGATGCCGGCCGACGCTGATGACACCCTCGGTCGCGTGAGCATAATCCCATTGATCACCGAACAGCCATCGAGCGCGACCTTTTGGAACGATGACGTATGGCCGAGCAAGCACGCCACCGCCGCCTGGCAGCGAGGAAAGAATCACGCCCTCGGAACTGACCTCAAGATCAGCCGGATCACCTGTGCTTCCTCCATCCCAATAGAAGATTCCGAGTTCGCGGTAGAGTTTGCCGAGACCCTTACCAGTGAGATGCCAGACCTGGACGCGATACTTCGTCATGGCGGCGTTCTCTTCCCACTCCTTTCTCGATTGCCAGACCTCGGTGGCGGTGAGAACAAATCGACCACAAGAACTGAATAGAAACGGAATCCGTTTCGGAGCGCTCTTCGCTCTTCTTCCGTTGACGCGAAGCTCGCAGTAGCGACCGTTCCGATCCAAACTGATTGTTGCGAGCTTGCCGTCGACTGTCCACCTCGCCCCGAGCACGGTCTTGAGCGGCTTCTCGAAGCCCTGCCTAAAAATTTGCGTGTAGTACGGTTGATTGACGATCACTTGGCGACCATCCTTCGAAACGATAACGTTGCCGCAGGCTTCGCTGGTGAACGAGTACTTCGCTACCCCATTCGACCACCTGTAACACCGATAGCGGGTTTCCTCGAAGCCTGCCCTGGTGGTAGTGAAACTGGAAAACACCAGGAGGCTTCCCTGCTGGCCGACTGGGCACACCCAAGCGATGTTGGGTACGTCCACCTTTACAAATTCCTGTGCCGGGCAAAGGAGGGCTGCAACCAAAAGGACCGCCTGCATGAGTCCATTTTAGGCGTTGTGCGATAAAGTCCTGGTGGACGAAGTCATTAGGCTCGCGGCTGCTAGCCCCTCTGAAACGTCTCCTGTAACGCAAGTGATTCTGTGGATACGATCATGAACCATACCAAGACCAGGCTCATCGTCCTAACCGCGAGCATTCTCGTGGCCGCGGTCGTCTACGCCATCGTCCCCGGCAAAGCTGTCGTGGTGACCAAGTCGGAACTCAAGTGGAAGAACATGGGCATTCCCGGCGTCGATGCTGCTCCGGTTTCCGGCAACATGAAGACCGGACCGAGCCGGTTCTTCCTCAAATATCCGGTCGGCTTTGTCACGCCGAGCCACCACCATTCGGCGGACCACTATGCGACTCTCGTGTCAGGGACGGTTACGCTTACCGTGAACGGGAAAAAGCACAAGCTCGGCCCGGGTTCTTACTTCTCGCTGACCGACCGAATGCCCCATGTTGCGAAGGTTGAAGGCAAACAACCCGCCGTGTTTTTCATCCAAGCCGACGGTCCGTGGGACGTCGTGATGGAACGGTAGGAAGAACAATGGTTAACGGAGCAGGGGAGCGTCACTTTCCTGCTCCAATCTGCTGCCTCCGCGATCGACCTGCATGATTACTCAGGAGATGCGCGCGAGGATTATGGACCGCTTAAAGGCGGTCGAAGTGGACGCAGGGATCCGCATCCTGCTCGCCGTCGAATCAGGCAGTCGGGCGTGGGGGTTCGAGTCGACCGACAGCGATTACGACGTGCGGTTCATTTACGCGCGTTCGATTGACTGGTATCTATCGATCGACTTGGAAAGTCGCCGGGACGTGATCGAATTCCCGATCGAGAACGAAATCGACATCAGTGGGTGGGATGTCCGCAAGGCGCTTGCGCTTCTTGAGAACAGCAATCCCGGATTCATCGAGTGGCTGCACTCTCCGATCCGGTATCTGGAGCAGGGGCCCTTTGCAGGCGAGGTCGTCGGGCTCTTGCCGGAAATCTACGTGCTTGAACGGGGCCTGTTTCACTACCGAAACATGGCCACCCGAAACTTCATGTCGCAGCTACAGGGCAATCTCGTGCCCATGAAGAAGTACTTGTACGTGCTCCGACCGTTGTTGTGTTGCCAGTGGATCGAGCGATATCGGGAGCCAGCCCCGATGGAGTTTGTGCAACTCTTATCGCTGATCGACGACCAAACGGCTCTGGTACGCGCCATCCACCGCCTGCTCGAACAGAAACGCTCGGGAACCGAGATGAGCCGTGTCCCGCCCGTTCCTGAGCTTCACGACTTTATCGTCGCGGAACTGAATCGACTAAAGACAAAGCGGTTCAAGAACGCACCAAACCCGCGAGCCCTTGAGACTCTCAACGGGCTGTTCCGAAGAACGATCATGAGCGCTTAGCCAGAGACCCCGGCCTAAGACCGGGGTCACGTAAATCCCGCTCGCTATCGACGACGACGTCGGAAGAAAATGAGCGAGGCGGCGGCCATTGCGGTCATCGTGGCGGGTTCAGGTACGACTTCGAAGTACCGTCCTCCGCCTTGATACACCTGAGTCGATGCGCCGGTGTTGACGTTGATGACATGGGCGCCAGAGCTGTTCGACCACAGGATATTGCCATTGCCGAGCTGAAGGACGCCTCGAGCCCCCGAGGCCGAGTAGGTCTTCACGACGGCGCCGCTGGCGCCATTCAGGACGACGACGTTGTTAGATGAGAATCCGGCGACGAGAATGTTTCCGGTCACATCGTAGTTCATCTGCTCTGCAAAGTTAAGCGTCGAGCTGTTATGGAACGTACCGACGGATGCGCCACCGGTAGTGTATTGGTGAACGTCGTCATTTGCGGCGTCCGAGGACACCAACAGGTTCGCGCCGTAGCTAAGGATGCCAAATGGTGAGCTCGCTGGGGTTACGAAGTGACCCAAGCTCGTTCCACCTGTCGTAAACATGCGAAGCGATTCGCCAGGGGCTCCATTACCGGTGCCATCGTTGCAGACGTAGACCACTCCATCCTTCAGCTCCATGCCTCGGATGTTGTCCATCTGACCGGTCACGGCGCCGAGCGAGGTTCCGGTGAACGACCAGCGGGAGACACGGTCGCCGAGTTGCTCGGAAACCCAGATCTCGTTACCGACCTGCATGGCATGAACCGGTGTCCCTCCCGCCAAAGCGAAGACATTCGCATTCATGACGCTGCCATCAAAGGCGGAGAACGCCACAAGCCTGTTGTTGGTACTGTCCGGCATGATGACGTACTCCTGGGCGTTCGCATTTGCTCCAATGACCCCGAGTACGAAAAGTGTGATACGGAAATGTCGCATAATCCCTCCGCTTAGAAGGATATCAAAGAACCCGCAATAATCCCACAGTAAATCCACCAGTGCAAGGTGTGGTTGGGTGGCCTTTGGCTTGGCACCGGCCATGGGAACTGGCTGAACGGCACCATAACCAGCCAGGTGGATAGATTACAAATCAGGACAAGATTGGACCCGATTAGACTTCCACAGGCGAGCCTCCGTGAGTTTTGTAACCACAAACGGTGACAGACGCTCCACCGCATCTTGCGGCATTCTATAGCGGTAGATTTTTGACGAAGGGCACCTGCCGGGCCACGACATTGGGGGTGTCAGTGTTCGGCGGAGTCCTTTTTAGCTGCGCGGTCGCCGATGGGCCTAGCCGCGCAGAAGGTTGAGAATTCCTTGCGGCTGCTGGTTAGCCTGGGCGAGGATCGACATCCCTGACTCTCTCAGGATTTGGAGTCGCGTGAACGCCGTGATCTCCTCAGCCATATCGGCGTCGCGGATTTGGCTCTCAGAGGCAGTGAGGTTCTCTTCGGCGACCGCGAGAGACCGCGACGTCGATTCAAGGAAATTCGCCTGGAATGAACCCAATTCGCCTCGCCGCTGAGCAAGCTCCGTGACGGCCGCGTCAATAATTTTCATCGCATCCTGGGCGCCCTGCTGGGTCGTGACATCGAGGTCGGCCAGAGTCTTTCCGGCAACCGCGCCCGATCCCAGCCGGTTGGCAAAGATAACCGGCATCGAGAACTGGGTGCTTTGATTACCGTTCGGACCAATTTGAAACCGAACGTTGCCGGCCGTCATGACGCCAACCTGGGTAGCAGCAGCCAAACCGGCGTTGCCGTTCTCGGTTAGGAGGACAGTGTTGCCGTAGGAGTCGCGTAGGCGCAGTCCAGATTCCTTTGGCCCCATTCCGCCGGTGAAGGTGGCGGTGGTGACCCCCGCGGTGGTGGTGAGCTGCACCGAAAAGACGCCATCGACACCTGTTCCCGTTGCCGAAGCCGCGTTGTGGATGATGTTGGAGGGATCGAAGAAGTTAAAACCGTGCTGGGAACCGTACTCGTTGGAATCGAGCCGCACGGAAACGTTCGCACCGACTGCAACGAGCGTAGCGGTGACGCCGGTTATGTTCGACATTTCGTTGACCTTGCCAACGATGGAGTTCAGGGTCTCGGTGCCGTCGGACGTGAAGCTATAGCCATTGATGACAAAGGAGCCGACAGCGGTCACGATCGCGTTGCCGTTGGCGAACGTGTTGCCGAGGGTTACTGCGGCGCGGGTCGCCTGGGTCGTCTTGGTCATCGTAATCGGACCGTTCGCGACCGAAACGCCGTTAAAGGTGCCACCAACGTAGATGCTTGAGACGTCCGAAGGACGCGTTACGTTGGCCATGGCGCCGGCGGTGCCATCCAACAGTTTCTTGGTTCCCCACGACGTGGTCGAGCCGATCCGGTCGATCGATTGCAGTGTCGAACGGATTTGAGTCTGGTTGGCTTGAAGCTGCGTCGCGTCGATAACCGCACTATTGGCAGAATGAACTGCAAGGGCGCGAATGTTCTTGAGGAGGGTCTGCACCTCGTCGAGGGCGGCTTCAGCAGTCTTCGACATGTTGATGGCGTCCTGAGAGTTCCGGATCGCCTGGTCGATACCCTTTAGCTGAGCGCGCATGCTCTCGCTAATCACGAGCCCCGCCGGATCGTCGGCAGCGGTGTTGATCCGCAAGCCCGAGCTGAGGCGCTGGGTAGTTCCGGCCATCATGCCCTCCGTGACACTCAGGTTGCGGAGTGCCGTCATCGCAGGGATATTTGTGTTGATTCGGAAGCTCAAATTGGTCTCTCCAATGGATAGGCAGGCATTCTTACGCCTACTAGGTGAAATGATCGGCAACCTGTGGAATAACTTTAGGTTTTGCGGAGTGTCAAAATCTGGAAGTGAAGCCAGGCTGGGATTCCGACTTCGATCGGCCAAAAGAGGAATGCGGCGTCGTCGGCATCTATGCCGGGGGTTCTGAGGCAGCCCGCCTCGCATTCTTCGCATTGTTCGCCCTCCAGCATCGCGGGCAGGAGTCAGCCGGGATTGCCGTTAGCGATGGCCACCAGGTCGTCATGCACCGGGACATGGGGCTGGTCAGCCAAGTCTTCGACGAGGAGATTCTCTCGACGCTTCCGGGACATCTGTCGGTTGGGCATACGCGGTACAGCACGACGGGCGCATCGGTGCTGCGCAACGCGCAGCCCGTCTTTTGCCAGAGCCTGGTCGGTGAGATTGCGGTCGCCCATAATGGCAACCTCATCAATTCGAGGGAGCTTCGCGATCAAATGGTCGCGGATGGCGAGCATTTCGACGGCACCAGCGACAGCGAGATCATCGCGCGCCTCCTGGTGCGCTACATGGCGGCGGGACCGGAACACGCGGTAGCGATGGCCATGCGCCAGATTCGCGGGGCATACAGCGTCACGGTACTCACGCCGACGATGCTGATCGGGTTCCGGGATCCCAACGGCGTGCGGCCGCTCGTCGTCGGCACGCTACCTGACGGCTATATCCTGGCGAGCGAGAGCTGTGCCTTTGGTCCCGTCGCCGCCACCGAGATTCGGGAGCTTGAGCCAGGCGAGATGGCGATTATCGATGACAAGGGCCTTCGATTCGCTCAAGGCGCGCCGCCTGAGCGCCCCTCGATGTGTCTGTTCGAGTTCATTTACTTCGCTCGACCCGATTCGAGGATGTATGGCACTTCCCTTTACGCCGCCCGTGAGCGCATGGGCGAGCAATTGGCCGAAGAGCATCCCGTGGAGGCGGATATCGTGGTTCCGGTTCCGGACAGCGGGATACCAGCCGCTTTGGGTTATTCTCGCCGCAGTGGCATTCCCTATCGGGAGGGGATGACCAAGAGCCGTTACATCCACCGAACCTTTATCCAGCCGGACCAGCGAATGCGGGAAATGGGTGTTCGGATGAAGCTGACGCCATTGGCGGATCACATCAGCGGCCAGCGAATCGTCCTAGTCGACGATTCCATCGTCCGTGCCACCACCACCCGCCAGATCGTCAAGCTTCTGTTCGACACCGGCGCCAAGGAAGTCCATGTTAGAATCACGGCTCCGCCCATTCGCTTCCCATGCTTTTACGGCATCGACATGGCGAGCAAGGGCGAACTGGCGGCGGCGATCATGTCGGTCGATCAGATTCGGGACCATGTCGGCGCGACGAGCCTCGGCTATCTCTCGATCGAGGGCGCTACCCAAGCGGTGCGGCAAGACGGCAAGGGCTTCTGCCTGGCGTGCTTCAACGGCGACTACCCGATCACCGTCCCGGATCAGCTGTCGAAGCTTGCGTTCGAGGAAGTTGGCCAGATTGGCGAGATGGCGACGGTGGCGACGGGCCAGCTCAAGCTCATCGAGTTCTAGGAACTATTGCCAGTCTGGGTGCGCGCGCACGGCGGCATCCCGCCGATCAAGAACCTCTCGTGAGTGGCAGAACACTTCGTGGGTTAGATCGTTCCACAAGTGGTAGATGTCGGGCAGCTCTTCCAGGGTGACCAACCGTCGGCCACGAGACTCAAAATCCGGATTCATTTCGACAAGCTTCAGCACGCGGGCTACGTACACGTCTGCCCACCGGACTTCGCGACGCTCGGTGATTCGGTAGCAGCCGATGTATTGCATCTCGCTGAGGATGGCGCCGGCTTCTTCTTGCGCTTCCCGGAGGGCCGCTTCCCACGAGGATTCATGGGGCTCCACCCGGCCCGAAGGAATGCACCACCCGCGGTCCTCGATGTCGCAGATCAGGATCTTGTCCTGGTACCACGGGAAGACCAGGGCAGCAAAGGATCGGAGCGGCGCCCGAAACGGGGCCGGATGAAACTCCAGCGACTGTCGCCCATATCTTCCTGAAGAAAAACGCTTCATCGAATGACAATAACTTTGCCTACTACTCTATCGGCATCGATTGGCCCATAATTCCGGCTGTCCTCGGAAACCAGCAGGTTATCGCCAAGGACATAGTAGTGTCCTTCCGGAACAATGAACTCCCCGTCGGCCAGCTGATGGTCATAGGGAACGAACTTAAGATTCACCTTCTCGCCAGGCATCCGATACACCCGCTTAATCCAGTATTCGTTGGGTTCGTCGCCCTCGATGACCACGACGTCGTTGCGACGAATATCCCCTACTAACCAGTACGCCTTGGTGATAAGCACGCGATCACCGTTCTTGAAGATGGGCAGCATGGAGTCGCCCTTGACCTCGATCGTCTTGAAGTTGACGAAGAAGAAAACGGCGCCGCACAGCACGAGCAGCAGCAAGATGCCAAATCCCCTGAATAGCCGCCTCTTCGTCGTTCCGCTCGACATTCTTGGAAATCCCCGTCCCCGCCGCCTGGCATAACCGGCGGTTATACTCAAGGATCAGCACGCCCTTGTGGTTGATTGTAGTCCCATGATGTCCCTAACTGCAGGTCTGGCCGTCGCTAGTTCGCCGCTGCTGACGGTTGCGGTGGTTGCGGCTGCAGCCGGACTCGTTGTGGCCGTCGTGCTTGGCGTCCAACTGCACGCCCTGCGGCGGCGCTTCCGGACGCTGCTCGACGGTGCAAGGGGTGAAAATCTGGAACGGATGCTGATCGAACACGCGGACCAACGAGTTCAATTCGATAGCAGGCTGGAAAAGCTCGAAAGGCAGTCGACAAACTTGGATCGGCGCGTCAAGTCGAGCGTACGGTATGTCGGTCTGGTTCGGTTCGACGCGTTCCCCGATGTCGGAGGCAGGCAGAGCTTCGCCTTAGCGGTTTACGACGAAGAAGGAAACGGGGTCGTGGTCTCCAGCTTGGTCGGACGAACGGATAGTCGAGTTTACGGCAAGCCATTGGTTGCCGGGGATTCCGAGCATACGCTGTCGGCGGAGGAACAGCAAGCGATCGAACAAGCGGCGTACCGGCATTCCCGGGAAAAGCTGACCCTATGAGCGCCGGGCAAGACGATCAGCTGCTGATCAGCCGCTGTCAGCAGGGGGACCGGGGCGCATTTGACGACCTGATTTCCAAACATGAACAACGGGCCTACCAGTTCGCCTATCGCTTGACAAACAACACGGACGAAGCCTCCGACATCGTGGCCGACGCCTTCATTCGCGTTTACAATGCCCTTCCCAACTTCCGGGGGCAGAGCGCCTTCACGACGTGGCTTTATCGGATTCTAACCAACTGCTATCTGGATTACCGGAAGCGCGATCGTGGACGGCATCATGCCAGTCTAGAAACCAACCTGCAGACCGAGCACGGCGAAGTCGAGCGGCAAGTCGAGGATCTTGGAGACGGGCCGGCTGAGCTTGCCGAGCGGGATGCTCGAGAACTGGCCGTTCAGCGGGCGCTGAGAAAACTGCCTGAGTACCAGAGGGCGATGCTCGTGATGTACCACGTCGAACAGCTTTCTTACGAGGAGATTGCAGACGTACAAGACTTGCCGATCGGGACGGTCAAATCCCGCCTCAACCGGGCTCGCCTGTCCCTTCGAGAGTTATTGGCCAAAGATGAGGAACTCTTTGTTATCGATTAATGTCAAATAAACGAATCGTATGACCCCGAACAAAGCACGAGAACTGTTTTCAGCGCACCTCGAAGGCGAACTGTCTGGCGAGCGCCGAAATCAATTCGAGGCGAAACTTGCCTCGGATGCCGAGTTGCGTCGGGAGTTCATGTTCTTCAAGGACGCTATCGCCAGCCTGGAGACCAGCCGGAACCAAAGCATCGAAATCCCGGCCGATTTGCACGAACGCATCTCGCGGGTCGTGGACCGGCATATTTACGAGACCAAGCAACGCCACATTCACGTACCGTGGTGGCGCCGGCTGACGCTCGTGGCCACCGCAGCCACGGCGATCGTGGGTGCGATCATCGCGTTCAAATCGGGTGGAGAGACCTTCGGAGCCGACCCCACGGGCCTCAGCGGTGGCGGAACCGGCCAGTTCGAACTCGTCCACCGCGGCGACGCATGGTTTGCAACTTATCGATCGGTTGGCAAAGAGAATTTCGCGATCATGGAGTCGGCGACCGGCAAGGCTCTCTATCAAGCTGAGCTGAACGACAGGAAGGTCGAAAGCGAGCTTGCGAATCCACATGAGACCCCAGGCCTGGTCACGGTTCGGATGGGCGCCACCAAGGTGGTCTATGTTGCCATTCCTGGCACGGCCCGCCAAACGGAGCGAACCGGAAAGGGGACGCTATTGGATCTCGCCAAGGCCGTTTCCGGTTTTTATGGCCTACCCGTCGAGGTCAGGACGAACAAGACCCAGGACGAAGTCGAATGGGACTTTAAGAATGCTGACCCCGTTTCGGCCATCTCAACCAGCCTGGTGAAGACAACCCTCGGCGGAGTTCGCCAGGGCGAGACGATCATTATCGAGTAAATCTCGTCTAGAGCGGGCCACCCTTGGCATACAGGGCATCCGAGATTTCGTCCACATTCGAGCGGGCGGCCGGAAGGGTCACACTCTCACCCGTCGCCTCTTGATAAGCGGCGGCAGCCCGAGGGTTGGTGATCTGGATGAATCGATCCAACAGCATTTGATGGCCCGATCGCTTTGCCCTTGCCCTGACCGACTGGTCGGCATAATGGAGAAGCACGAGGTCGCTCAAAGCTCCCAGCTGATTTTGGTGCAGCCGCTTAACGTCGAGTCCAACCTTTTGAATCGTGCGGCCAAGAAGCTCGCCAATAAAGCTCGACTCCTCGACCTTTGGACCAAGTTTTCCCTCTTGAATTCGACGCAGAATCCGGTCGCCGATGAACACCCGGTTGATCTCGTTTGTGCCCTCATAGATTCGGCTGACCCGGCAATCCCGATAGATACGGGCGATCGGAAACTCCTCGGTGAATCCGTAGCCTCCGTAGCACTGGAACGCCTCGTCGACAATCTGCGCCTCCGCTTCGGTCGCAAACACCTTGCAGGCTGAACACTCCACTGAGAATTCCTCCGCGGCGGTTTTGTTACCCTCTACGGTTCCGCCAAACTCCGCAAACGCTTCGTCGATGAGCGCGCCGGTTCGGTAGATAACCGCCTCGGAGGCATAGAAAAGCGTTGCCATGTCTGCGAATTTCTTGCGAACGAGCCCAAATTCGGAGATGGGGGTGCTGAATTGCCTTCGATCCTTTGCGTAGGCGATCGCCTGAACCATCGCCTCTCTCGCCGGGCCGATCGACATGGATGCCAGCTTGAAGCGCCCGAGGTTCAACGCATTGAAAGCCACGTGATGCCCCTTCCCTTCTTCGTAGAGAAGATTCTCAAGGGGGATCTCCGCATTTTCAAGCACGACGCGTGCCGTCGACGAGCCTTTGAGGCCAACCTTGTGCTCTTCGCGCGAGATCGAAATGCCGGGAAAGTCTCTTTCCACAAGGAACGCAGACACCTTCTCCCCGCCTACCTTAGCCATAACGAGGAACTGCTCGGCCCACTTGGCGTTCGATATCCACATCTTCGTGCCGTTCAGGACCCATTTGCTTCCGCGCTGCTCGGCGCGTGCCGCCATTCCCAAGGCGTCGGTGCCGCTGTTTGGTTCGCTAAGCGCGTAGGCTCCTATCACGGCGCCAGTGGCCAGCGGCGGCAGGTACTTTTTCTTCTGCTCCTCGTTTCCAAAGAGCGCCAGGCCCACTTGGCTGATTCCACTGGTGACACCGATCGTGACGCTGAAGGAGGCATTGAGGCTCAAAAACTCAAGGATCCGGGCGGCCAGGTTTTTACCCAAGCCAAGTCCACCGTAAGGTTCCGGCGAGTCGATGCCGCAAAACCCCAGTTCTCCGGCTTTTCGGATCAGGGCCGGCATCAGGCCTTCCTCCTGGGCGTCAATTCGATCCTGAATCGGCATGACTTCCTTCCGCATGAATTGCTCCGCTGAAGCGATCATGAGTTCTTCATCGCCGACGAAGTCTTCGGGGGTGAATGTGCGTTCGGGAACCGAATTGAGAAAGGAGCCGCCTTTGGCCTGCGCTACCGCGTTGTGAGCCATCTCCACGAGAGGATACTTCCCGTTCGCATTGCCGTAGAATCGAAGATATGGGATTCCTTACTTCGATATGGCTTTCGGGCCTGACAATGTGGCTGGCGCCGCCGCAACTTCTGACGATGGATGCCGCAGAGCGCGAAGAAATCCGAATCGTTCAGGAAGCCGAACAGCGGATCGCCAAAGCGAAAGGCATTCCTGCCCACAAGGTCACCAACGCTGATATCCTGGCCGACCCTGCGGTCGTTGCCCTCGACCTGCAGGCAGATCGTCGGCCCGACATCATCCGCCGCTACAGCCAAATTGACCTCGACGCATTGCCTCCCCTTCTGTCGACGGAGGGCTTCGAGCCGGTATCTGCCAATCCAGACCAGATTCCGGAGTGGACCGTCCTGGATGCGACAAGTCGGCCCCCCAAACCCATTAGCTTGCGGGTTTTCGCGGAGATGAAGCTCAACGTGTACAGTATCGAGTTTGAGCGGAAGATGCCGTTGCCACCGCCCGATCCTAGCAAGCCGGTGGTCCAACTGCCCGAGCCGGTTATCGTGAAACAGCTGTACGGACCGATTCTGGAAAGCCACTGGAAGGACGTCATCGAGGGCGCTGAAAAGAGCGGCACCAAGATCACGGTGAAGGCGGTGTATCCGATTAAGGTGTACCGAAAGGGCGACCAACTCCTAGCCGTCGCGGAGGGAGGTTGCCGGTTTCCGCATCGCTTCAGCGCCCAGCCGTCATCGTTCTATCGCATTCCGTACACGGATTACCTTGCGATCGCCACGAGCCAGCGTACACCTGAAGCCTTGCGGTTTCCGCGAATGGGTCGAATTCAGTTTGCGGTTTCGGTAGATAAGTAGGGTCGGATACAATGCAACCATGGCAAAGCTCGTTTGGCTGAATGGCCAGGTCATGCCGCTTGAAACCGCGGTCACCAGTGTTGCGGACCACGCCCACCTTTATGGCGATGGGTTGTTTGAGGGTATCCGGATCTACGGCCGGCGGATTTTCAAGCTAGACGAGCATCTCGAACGCCTATACCATGGCATCTCCTTCCTCGGTTTTGAAATGAGAATGGGAATCGAAGAGCTGCGAGAGATCGTGCTGGATGTCTGCCGACAGGCCGACATCTCCGATGGATACATTCGGCTGAATGTCACCCGTGGCACCGGACTTGGGCTGGATCCCAAAAACATCAATCGCGAGCCTAACGTCATGGTGATGATCTCTACGCTCGCGCTGTATTCGCCGGAGATGTATGACCGGGGCTTGGATGTCGTCACTTCCTCGATCAGAGTGATTCCTCCGGATGCCCTCGATCCACGAGTCAAGTGCATCGGTCGCTATGCTTCCAACATTCTGGCCAAGCAAGAAGCCAACAGAAAGGGTGCGGGAGAAGGCCTCCTCCTCAACAGCCAGGGTTACTTGGCAGAGTGTACGGGGGACAACCTGTTTCTCATCCAAAACGGCCAGATCCGGACCCCCCATCCGGCGTGCGGCATCCTTGCGGGCATCACCCGAAATACGGTGATCGAATTGGCCCGAGGAGAGGGAATTCGGGTAACCGAGGACTTCCTCACGATGTTCGACATCTATTCGGCCGAAGAAGCCTTCCTGACGGGCACGGCCGCTGAAGTGATTCCGATGGTGTCGCTGGATGGAAATCCGATCGGAAACGGCAAGCCGGGACCGCTTACCCGCCAGATCATGAAGCTGTTCCGAGAAAGCACCACTTCTGGCGTTCCATTCGATCAAGCACAGGCCATTGCGGTCTGAGCGGGTCGAATCGACAGGCGTTTCCCGCTTCGTTCGGGGATTGTGGGCCACACACCGGGTAGGCGAACTTTGCCCATTTTGCGGCACGACTCAGGCTGAGTTCAGCGCAACCCGGCTCTACGGCTGCCCGCTGTGCGTCGACGTCTTCGAGACTGAACGTGCCAATCCCCGTCCCCGAACGTCCCTTCTGATAAGGCTGCTCCCAGCCGATTAGGTAACTTAGCTAATGATGCGAACACGGATGTC
Organism: Fimbriimonadaceae bacterium; assembly: GCA_019187105.1. NCBI lineage: Bacteria > Bacillati > Armatimonadota > Fimbriimonadia > Fimbriimonadales > Fimbriimonadaceae > Fimbriimonadaceae bacterium. Next base: position 256,310 of record JABAQM010000001.1, read on the forward strand.
CGTCGCCTGGCGCGTTTTTGCGCTGGTTTCCCTCGTCATTGCGACTGGCTGCGGCGGCGGAACAATCACCGATATCGGCGATGCCGACAAACCGGGACCCCACGTCTTGTTTTTCAATGTCTCGCCGGACGCCGGACCGTTGGATTTCTATCTCGATGAGACGCGGTACGCGGCTTCGGTTGGGTATGTGACCGGGTTGACGGGCTTACAGCAGTTCGTCGACGTTCCGTTCTTGGATGACGAAAACGGCACGTACGACATCGGCGCTCGACCGGAGGGCGGCGGTGAGGACACCGAGCTCGACCTGGTTGCTCAGGCCCTTGCCCGCGACTCAAACATCTTCGTTACAGCTTTTGGAAAGGTCCTGATCGACGAGACCGATCCGAGCGACAACGACAAGATCTTTCAGGTCCTTGTCACGAGCCTCACGCTGACGCGGCCAAACGGCAACAAGGCGCGCATTATTGCTTTTAACGGCTTCATCCGCTCCCAGTCGAACATCAACGTGAATATGTCGATCCAGACACCGGGTGATAACCCGCAGTTCAAGGTGACGGACGTCGCCTTTGGCTCGTTCAAGGAGGCCATTGTGGACTCGGGTACGTTCACGTACCAGCTTCGGCGGGCGGATGTCGACGACAGCGTGATCTACGCCGAAAAGGTCATTGACCTCGCTCCGGGCGGAACCTATGTCGTCTTCATGAGCGGCATTGAAAAGGCGAACGTCGGCGACCCGCCGACCGCAACCGATCCAGCGATTACGTTCGTCGAGATCCCTTCTCGAACCGACCAGTAAGGGCCGGTCTACGCGAGAGCGGCAACGGCGGTTGCGGGGCTCGCCGACGACACCTTGGCGAGGGCCTGCTCCAGGTCCGCAATGATATCCTTGATGTCCTCGATGCCCACGCTGAGCCGCAGCATAGTGTCGGGGATTCCCCGCTCTGCCCGCTCCTCATCGGTCATTGTCGCATGCGACATGAGCGGCGGATATCCAATCAAGGACTCGACGCCGCCCAAGCTCTCGGCGAGGAGGAAGATTCGGGTTGCCTCGGCGACCCGCCGCGCATCGGCGGCACTTCCCCTCACCTCGAACGAGACCATCCCCCCAAAGCCCCTCATTTGCTTTTTGGCAACCCCATGATCCGGGTGTGATTCAAGACCCGGATAATGGACTTTCGCCACAGCTGGGTGACTCTCCAGATATTCTGCGACCGCCTGGGCATTCTGGCAATGCCTCTCCATGCGAATCTGCAGGGTTTTGAGTCCGCGGACGCTCAGCCAGGTGTCGAGCGGCGATGGCACTGCGCCAACCATTTTGTTCCACTCATAGATGTGCAGCGCAAGATCAGGATCGTTGGTCACGACAGCGCCGCCGATCACGTCGCTATGTCCGCTGACGTACTTCGTGGTGGAATGAACCACCAGATCGACTCCCAGTTCCAGCGGATTTTGCAGGGCTGGTGACGCGAATGTGTTGTCGAACACCGTAATCAGCCCGTGGCGCTTTGCAATCTCGACGATCGCGGCAATGTCGCACACCCGAAGATTCGGGTTTGTGGGCGATTCGAAGATAATCAGCTTGGAGTTCGGCTGGATGGCGGCTTCGATGCTGGCAAGGTCCCTTGCGTCGAACTCGGTACACGTCACACCCTGCTTCGGCAGCAGCTTGTGGGCGAGCCGATAGGTACCGCCATAGATGTCCGAAGCCATCAGGAGGTGGTCGCCCTGCTGAAGGAGCGAGAGCGTCGCCGTAATCGCCGCCATGCCACTCGCGAATGCCGTGCAGTAGTTACCATTCTCGAGCGAGGCAAGCGCTTGTTCGAGGGAAATCCGGTTGGGATTCGTGCAGCGAGTGTAATCGATCGCTGGGATATGATCGAGGTCTTCCCAGGCGAAAGTAGCCGACTGCCAGATGGGATTGACGACGGCGCGATTATCGCAATCCGGATCTTGTCCGACTCGAATCGCCTTGGTTGCGAACTCCATACCATAATATTCTAGCCGAGGCCGCCTCACTAGCCCTCAGATTATTAGGCATATTAGGATAATACGGATATTCTAACTAATACTGTTAGTTACCATGCCCTCTGGAGACTAATAAACCCAGGTTGCGGCTGACCACGTATACTAGCCTCGACCCGTGGAAGAGATTACGGCTGAGTTCCTCACCGACGAGCTTCACGAGCCGATCACGCTCGACTGGATGCCGCGGATCACCGTTGGCGCGAAGACCGACCTTGGCCGCGTTCGAGAAAACAACGAGGACAAGTTCGAGTTCTACATCCCGGACGACAACGCTATGCTGGCCAAGCGCGGCATCATTGGCGTCGTGTGTGACGGCATGGGTGGCCATGCTGCCGGACAAATCGCGAGCGAGCTTGCCTGCAAGACGTTTCTCGAGGTCTATCTGCAACACCCGTCGGACGACCCTGCGGCGGCCGGTCGATCGGCGATCGTTGCGGCGAACCGGTTCGTTCTCGACGTGGCTCGTGCGGTGCCGGCTCGACGGGGGATGGGGACCACCCTCAGTGCGATCATGCTCATCCAGAATCGCCTGCTGCTGGTCCACGTCGGCGACAGCAGAGTGTATCGATTCCGAAGCGGTGAGCTAACTCAGCTCTCGAATGACCACACGTGGGTCGAGGATGTCGTTCGGTTTGGGATCCTGCCCCGTGAGGAAGCCGAGCAGCATGCCAATCGCCACATGCTCAGTCGCGCCGTCGGCACCGAGCCGGACGTGCCAAGCGACATTGAGTGGTTCGATCTGCAGCGAGGCGACCGCTACCTCCTTTGCTCGGACGGTATTGTCAACTTCGTCAGCGACCCCGAAATAGCTGCCGTGCTCGAGGTGGAGTCGCCGAGTGGCGCCGCCTGGAAGCTGGTTCAGATGGCTCTTGCGGGCGGAGGCAACGACAACGCGACCGCCCTCGTGTTTCGTGTCGACGACGTTGTTAGCGTCGCCGACGAGCAAGAAGCGCGGTAAAGGCGACTCCCACAGCCACCATAGTTGCAGGCTCTGGAACCAGATGAGCCGATGTCAGGGTGACATTGTCGCCGTTCCAGATCAAGCGGTTTAGGAACGTGCCATTCGGTTGCAGGCCTTGCGGTGCACTGCCGACGGTACCGAGCCATGTCAGGCTGGAAAGGTCGATCGGGAACGGATTGGTGAGCAGAGGGCTTGACAAGTCGCCTCGAAGGTCGAGATCGTGATGAAGTCCGGTGACCGGGTTGTAGCCCAAGGCTGCACCGAGAAAGTTAGCGTTCGAGACCCAGAGTGGCGCGTGATCGGTGCCGAACCACAACCCACCACCGACCTTGGCGAAGTTGAGTGCGATGTTTCTAACCAGCAGGTCTTCCGGGTTGCCGACAAACCAGTTGGCAAAGTTGCCGTATGATCTCGCATCGAAAACCACTGACTGGCGGGTACGGTGCCACTTCCCCAGGGCGATCGCATCGTCCTCGTTAACAAAGAGGCCCTGTTCGGTGATGTCGTACACCCAAACTTGGTCGAATTCCGCTTCACCGAGCTTTTGGGCGAGCTGCCCGGGTTGACCACCATCGATCCATGTCACCTGCATTCCGGCAAAGACCAGTGACTGGCGCAGGTGGTCCACGTTCTCATCGCCCGTGAAACCCGCGCTATACGCAATCGCTAGCACTTTGTTGGAGCCGGCTAATGCCGTAGCTCCCATGAGCGCCGCCCAAGCGCCCAATAGCACCCTGAATATTCTCATCCTCTCGACTCCCTTCAGCCACCGGCACGCTGCCCAGTTGGCAACCGCCCTCCTAAGTTTACAGTGGATTCAACAAAATCGGAAGGGGAATCTTCGATATGGCAACCGAATTTTTTGGAAATTCAAGAATTCAGTCGACAACTTCGACGTCGACGGGCCGTACCAAGCCGATTTCCGCACCGCGCCGGAGCAGGAGCCGGATCGCCCGGACGCCTTCGTCGCCCATATCCACCGTCCGGTCGTTGACATACATGCCGACAAACTCATCGCTCGTGGAAGCGTCCATCCCGCGGGCGAACTGGAGGGCGTAGTCCAGAGCCTTTGACCGGTTGCCGAGCCCGGCGGAGATGCTTTCCCGCATGCACCGGCTAACGTCCATTACGATTTCGGCGCCCAAGTCCTTCCTGACGACGTTCACGCCGAGCGGCAACGGCAAGCCCGTGGATTCCTTCCACCACCGGCCAAGGTCTTCCACCAGGACCATGCCCTCGCGCTGGTAGGTCAGTTGGCCCTCATGGATGATGAGGCCCGCGCGGTATTTGCCTGCGGCGACTTCCTCAAGAATCCGATCGAACGGAACGACCTCGAAGTTTGGCTTCGAATCCGGACCGAATCGTTCGGCAAAGTAGATCGAAAGAGCCAGAAAGGCAGAAGTCAACTTGCCGGGAACGGCGATCTTGGTCGACTTCAGCTCCTCATCGGTCAGCTCCGACTGGGCAATGATCATGGGACCATAGCCATCCCCGAAGGAGCCGCCGTGTCTGAGGAGGGCATATTTGTCAGCCACATAGGCGAACGCATGAACGGAAACCGCGCTGGATTCGAGCTTGCCTTCCATCGCCCACTCGTTGAGGGTCTGGATGTCCTTCAGGATGTGCTCGAACTCGTGGTCGGATTTCACTTCTCCAGAGGCCAAGCCCCAAAACATGAATGCGTCGTCGGAGTCGGGCGAATGCCCCAATCGAATCTTCATCGGCTTCGTTGAGGGTACCAGCACCGCTCGAACCCAACAAAAATGCGACCCCGGATCGAGGGTCGCATTTCTGAGTGTCGGACGGTTACTTCTTGACTTCGGTCTTCTTGATGAACTTGCCGGTCTTGGGATCTCGCGGCGGCAGGGGCTTGCTGGCGCCTGACTTGGCTTTGGGCGGATCAACCTTGACGAAGCGGCCGGTCTTGGGATCGCGGGCCGGCATGGTCTTGGTTTCGACCTTTACGAAGCGGCCTGTTTTCGGGTCTCGGGGCGGGAGCGCCTTTCCAGGCACGATCTTGACGGTTTCCGACTTAACGAATCGCCCCGTCTTGGGATCGCGAACCTGGACTCTTTTGCCCGGCGCCACAACCTTTGGCTCGACTTTAATGAACTTTCCGGTTTTCGGATCCCGCGCCTGGATTTTCTTCCCTTCCGCCGACTTGGACGATGGGACCTGGGCAGGGGCAGATTGAAAGGCAAACGATGAAACGAATAGGGCGAAAACGGAGATGACCCACAGCAGACGAAGCTTCATATTCACTCCTGATACGGCGATTTTGCCGTTCTTTAGTTTACGACACCTTTACGGGCAATCCAAAGCCGCCCGTTCCGTCGCTTGTCCGCGGATACCGCCCGAGGGTACGCTATGAGGATGTTCCTCAGCGAGCGAGTCTTCGCTTGGTACGCTGAAGTGCCCTGGTTCCGTATCTAGGGGTCCGCCTTATTACTCGCGGATCCATTCCATCGTCGTTGCGCCTCTTTCCAAGGCGCCATTGAATTTTCGACCGATAGGAACCTCAGGACTATGAAGAACCCGATTTTAAATGCCGTCGCTGCGATCAGCGACGAGCAAGCGATTTCCATTACGGAGCAGTACGGCACCCACAATTACCACCCACTCCACGTTAACCTCGTCCGGGCGAAGGACTGTTACGCCTATGACGGTGACGGCAAGGAGTACATCGACTGCATCGGCTGCTACAGTGCGGTTGCGAATGGCCACTTAAGCGAATTTGTGGTCGAAACGCTGAAGGCGCAGCTTGAGAAGATCACTTTGGTCTCCCGGGCGGTTTACACCTCGGAGCTGGCTGCCTTCTTAAAGGCCCTCTGCGAGTACACCGACACCGACATGGCCTGCCCCATGAACACGGGAGCCGAAGCAATCGAGACCGCGATCAAGCTGGCACGCAAATGGGCTTACACGGTGAAGGGCGTCCCCAAAGACAAAGCCGAGATCATCGTGGGCGAGCAGAACTTCCACGGCCGAACTACAACCATCGTTGGCTTCAGCAGCGAACCTGGATACAAAGAGGGCTTTGGCCCCTTTACTCCCGGATTTGAGATGGTCCCGTTTGGCGATCTCGCCGCCCTCGAAGCGAGAATTACGGCTAATACGGCTGCGGTGCTTCTGGAGCCGATTCAGGCCGAAGGCGGCATTATCTTCCCGCCCGCGGGATACATGGCCGGCCTCCGCGAACTGTGCACGCGCCATAACGTGCTCCTCATCTGGGACGAGATCCAAACCGGCTTCTGCCGGACGGGCAAGAAGTTCGCCTGGCAACATGAAAGCGCCGAACCGGACATGATGTGCCTTGGAAAGGCGCTTGGCGGCGGTGTATTCCCGGTTTCGGCAGTGGTCGGAAAGCGAGACGTGATGGAAGTCTTCAAGCCCGGCGACCACGGCAGCACCTTCGGTGGGAATCCGCTGGGTTGCGTCGTCGCGATGGCCGCACTGCAGGAAATGGATTCAGAGCGACTCGCGGAGCGAAGTCAGCGGATGGGCGACCGCCTGATCGCCGGCCTGCGGGACTTGAACTTCCCGTTCATCGAGGACATTCGCGGACGCGGACTCTTGGTCGGACTGGAAGTCGCCGAAGGAATCGATACGGTTCGACTCGCCGAAGCATTCATCGAGAACGGCATCCTCACCAAGGAAACTCGCAGCCGGACATTCCGCTTCGCGCCCCCGCTCACCATTGACGAGAAGTTGATCGACGACATCGTAACCCGAACTCAGCGGGCCCTCGAAGTGGTCGCGCCGGCCGCAGCGGTAGCTTAATTGAATCGAAGGGGCCGTACCGGTGGGTAGGTGCGGCCTGATTTCCTCATCATTTCGCGCGTCCGAGAGATCCGGTTGGAGTCGCCAGGGTGGGTGCTGATCCACTCTGGTCCCTCGCCCTTCCCTTTTTGGGACTGGAACAACTGGAAGACTTCGACGAGTCCTTCCGGATTGAATCCGGCCCTTTCCATCAGCTCGAATCCGCCGGAGTCGGCCTGATTCTCGTGATGTCGGGAGTGCGGCAGAGCGAAACCGAGGGTATCGACAAGACCGGCTAGGTTGGTCACGGTTCGGTTGGCCCGAGTGAGTCCGAGGATTGCGATTCCAAACAGCTGCCGCTTTTGGGCATCTCGAACCGCATAGGCCCAATGCTCTCGGAAAACGTGCTGCATCTCGTGGCCGAGGATTCCCGCAACCGCGTCTTCGGTTTTCAGCTTGTCGAGCAATCCAGTGTAGAAAAACATCGGTCCGCCCGGAAAAGCAAAGGCGTTGATCTCTTTGCTATCGATGACGTCGATCGAGAACTTCCAGGGTTCCTTCTGCTGCTGGGGCGTGAAGGCTCCCTTCAGCCGATTGAAGATGGACCGGACTTCCCGCACGCGTGGATCAGAATCTGGGAGAATCCGGTTCTTCTTGCGAACTTCAGCCGCAGCCTCTTGGCCGAGCCTAACCTGTTCGTTCTTCCCTGGCTTAAACGGGTCGTCAAGCGCACGCGCATAGCAGAGGGTTGCTCCTAAGCTAACGGCGGCGACTATAGCCGGTAACCGCATCTGATTCATGTAATTAGAGACGGGAAACGGCGGATAGCCGTTCCTATCGGAACCTGGTGCGGATTGACAAAAGGGCGCCCCCGGGCCAGCCGGCCGGGGGCGATGAAGGGCAGATATCTCGTCTATTGCAAGCCGTGATCCACAAGGCGGCTAAGATTGCCGGTAAGTGCCTCTCCGAACTCCAATACCGGTATGTGACACCAGGCTATCGGCGCCGGGTCCGCAAAAACCGATTTCGGATTGACAAGCGGTGGCCCTGCGGGAATGCTCGCCTGGACGAGGACGGCCGATTCGGTCAGGCGCAATGCAACTCCGCAAATCTTGGCGCCGGTGTCGGTTCGAACTACATCGTTCGGGGACGCCGTGGCGAAGCAGTCCGCGCTGCGTCCGGGCTGCTTGGAGAATGGAGTGTGTTCGGCGAGGTCGGCAGGGATGCCCACTTCGACCAACGCCCGCCGAATGGGTTCGATGATGCGTCGGTAGACCGACCGAACCGAACGGCCGAGTGCCATCGGATTCTCGTTGGGCTCAGCGAGCAACCGAAGTGGGCACGCCAGGCCCAGGGTGATATCGTGACCATGAAGCACAGCCCGGCCCCCTGTTGGCCGCATGACCGTAGGCGTCGCCTGATTTGGGAGCAAGTCTCGCGCCGGATCCTGAGACATGCCCAGGCTGATCCACGGCCCGTTCCACGTATAAACGCGGGCTCCCAACCGATCATGCTTGAGCAGCTCGGCGTCCCTTTCCATGTTCGCGAAGCCATCGACTTCGGCCTCGAACGGAACTTGCAGCGTAAACGAGGAATGCTGAATTGAACTTCTGGCCACGCTTGTCGTCATTCTCAGCGTACCAAATGCCGGTGTGGTGCCAACGGGCAACGCATCGCAGGGAGGGAGTCAACGATGAAGAACATTTTTCGAGTTTTGACAGTCGCTGCCGTAGCTATGTCGCTTACGGCCGTCGGATTTGCCCAGACCCCTGGTCCTAAGGGCAACAAGCAGGGCTTCCAGGGCAAGGGTCCTGGAGGAAAGGGCTTCGGTGGTCGCATGCGCGGCATGAGCAAGGAGTTTCTCGCCAAGCTCAATTTGACTGCAGACCAGCAGAAGAAGGTCGAGGCGCTTGAAAAGTCGACCCAGTCCAAGGTTCAGGCGATTATGAACACGGACGGCGATCGAGAAAGCAAGATGAAGAAGATGCGCGAGGTCATGCAAGGCCATCGCGACGCCATGGGCAAGATTCTGACGAAGCAGCAGCAGGAGCAGATGAAGAAGATGATGGCGGAAGCTCGTGCTAAGCGCCAGAAGGACGGCAAGGGTCCGGACGGCAAGGGCGGCAAGCCGACGTTAAACAAGAAACCCGGCGGCGGCCGCTAGTTTAAGCGTTCTAAGGTTTAGGTCCTCCCCCTAGGGCCAACCAGCGGTGCGGAATTTCCAAGCTCCCCGCACCGCTTTTTTTCATCAGGTGTGATCTATATCACAGAGTGACTACTCCGGCGCAGCCACTCTAGAGCGGAGGTGGTAGGGTTGCAATCAATTGTAGAGGGTCGCAGACTCGTTCCCCAGGCTCCGGCAAGTCTCTTGCAGGCTACGCTGACGTTTGACACACGGTCCGTCGGCAAGTGTAGCGACATGGAAGTCTCGGTTACCCTGTCCAATCGTGACAACGTCGCGTTCTGCGTGGGTTCGGTCGGCAGCGATCAGGAGTGGCCGGAAATGTCGACGGTGTCGATTTCGATTCCGATTCACGAAACGGTCGACTGGGATACGTGCTCAAAGGGTTCCGTGCTCATTCGGGCCGCAAGGAACCACCCCATCGCCTGGGGGTTCCACTTGACGCTCTTCCTCGAGTTCGAGAATGGCGCTTGGTGGCAGGTGAGTTGGCAGGACGCCTCGTTGGAAGGCGACGTTCCCGCGTTTCGCGGCACTTGGAACTAGGAGTTCTCTCCTGCAAACCAAAAAAACGAGGCTGGAATGCGGTCTTCGACCATGGCCACGCCTTCGTCTGCCAACAGTTGCCGCTGGTCGGCTCCGAATTCGGGCCCGCGCTTGTCCAGAGGCAATCTCCCATCGGCTCCGACGACTCGCCACCAAGGCGCATCGAGCGAGGCGGAGCGGATCATCCGTCCCACGAGCAGCCCGCTGAGCGGGCGTTCCAGCATGCGTCCGATCTCGCCGTAGTTTGCCACCCTGCCCGGCGGAATCCGGCGGATTGCCGATTCCAGTTCTTCGAGGCGATTGCGGAAGGCCACGGCGGTACACTACCTCCTTGTGCGCATAGCCCAATGGGTGAGCGGACTTTCCACTCTCCCCGCGCTCGAATCGGTATTTTCCGCTCAACCGGCTCCAATTCTGTGGCAGAGGACTGCCCACGAAGCAATGCCGGTGCTTGTTGCTGCCCGCTACGTTCGCGAGAAGGCGAAGTGCCTGGTCGTTACCCCCAATCACGACCGTGCGCTGGCGTGGCAGGCGAAGTTAGGCATTTGCGGCATTCCCGATAACGAGGTTCGTTTTCTTCCGAGTGGAATCTCCTCTTTATTCGAAGATTCACCGCCCGAAAATCTCGCCCTTAGCGATCGCATTGGCGCGCTTCGCTTCCTGGCCGAGGAATCTCCCGGAATAGTTCTTGCGACCGCTCCGAGTGCGCTTGAAAGGACGTTGCCTGCGGACGTTCTCGCCGAGTCGTTCGTTGAGATCCATCCGAATCAGTCGATAGATCTTCGCCAGCTAAACCGATCGATGCGCGCACTGGGCTATGAGCGAACTGAACCCGTTCGCGTGCCCGGACAGTTCAGCTTGCGAGGTGGCATTCTCGATATCTTCCCGATCGGTCGTGAGCTGCCGGTTCGCATCGAGCTGTTCGACGACCTCGTGGAGAGCATGAGGGAGTTCGACCCGCTTTCGCAGCGGTCGATCGGGAACGCCTTGTCCATTCGACTTTCTCCAACCCGTGAAACGCTCCTACCGGAAGACCTCAGTCACCAGATTGATTTGGTGGAGCGCGCGCTGCATGTCGAGGCCGCCGACCTCGCCGAGGTTGCCTCGTCGCACCTTCGGGATCTCATCCAGTCGGACCTGGAATCGCTGGCCGCCCGAAATTTCTTCGATCGCCTCGACCTGTACCGGCCCCTGATCTATCCCGAATCGGGATGTGCCATCGATCTTCTGCCCGATACCGGCTGGTTGATTCTCGATGAGCCGACCGAGCTCGACACGGTGGCTGCCCGTGCCGAAGAAGAGCTTGGTTCCGCCTTGGAATCTCGGGCTCGGCGGGGCGAAATTCTCCACAGCACCGCGTTTGACTTCATGCTTCCCCCTGAGCGTTTCGGTCAAACCCAGCAAACCATCCTCATGTCGGCGGTGGACGGCATGCCCAGTTGGAGCAGCCCCGAGACGAAGGTTGCGCTCGAAGCGGAATCCCTACAAGGCTATCGCGGTCGGTCAGAGGCTCTGACCCAGTCGCTAAGGAACTGGCTGGAAGCCAATTTGCAGGTGATCGTTGCCACCGACCAACCTTCACGAGCTAAGGCGGTCCTCTCGCAAGTCGAGCTCTTCCCTGCCGACACGCTCGACGACGGCAACAAGTTCGTTCAGGTGCTTGGCAATCTCGCCGGTGGATTTGTGGCGCCGGAACTCGGCTTCGCCTTGATCACGGACCACGAGCTCTTCGGTGTGGGCCGCTTGAAGCTGCCCCAAAAGCGCTTCAGCGAAGGTGCTCCGATCGCCACGGTTCTGGACCTAAAGGATGGCGACTATATCGTTCACATCAACTTCGGGATCGGTCGTTTCCGAGGACTCGTGACCCGAGAGATCGAGGGAGTCCAGAAAGAGTTTCTCGCGATCGAATACGCTCCGCCCGACAAGCTCTTTGTCCCTGCCGACCAGCTGGACCGGGTGCAGAAGTACCTGAACCCGGCGGAGGTCCCACCCAAGCTCAACCGGCTAACGGGTGGTGATTGGCGGAAATCGGTGGGAAAAGCGCGCGAGGAGGCCCGTGAGTTTGCCCGGGAGCTCATCCGCCTCTACGCAAAGCGCATGCAAGTCACCCGGGCGCCCTATGGGCCAGACACGCCATGGCAGGCAGAAATGGAATCCACCTTCCCATGGGTCGAGACTCCTGCCCAGCTTCGCGCCATCAACGAGGCCAAAGCCGATCTCAAACTGGCTTTCCCGATGGATCGCTTGGTTTGTGGCGACGTTGGATTTGGCAAAACCGAGGTTGCGATCCGAGCTGCATTCAAGGTGGCTCAGTCCGGGCGGCAAGTCGCCATGCTGTGCCCAACGACCATCTTGTCCGAACAGCACTTCCGCAGCTTCACCGAACGGCTGGCGCCCTTCCCAACGCGGCTGGAGCTGCTGAACCGATTCCGCACCACTGCCGAGCGGACTGACATCCTGCGGCGACTGGAAGCCGGCGAGATCGACATTATCATCGGTACCCATGCCCTCCTCAGCCAGACCGTTAAGTTTCATGAGCTGGGACTCGTGATCATCGATGAAGAGCAGCGGTTCGGGGTCAAGCAAAAGGAGGCGCTGAAGCACCTCCGAACGAGCGTCGACATCCTTAGCATGTCGGCCACGCCGATACCTCGCACGCTGAGCATGGCGCTGATGGATATCCGGCAGCTCTCACTCATCAACGATCCTCCGCCAGGACGCCTGCCGGTTCGGACGTTCGTCCGGCCATTCGCCAAAGAGGTGGTGCGCGAGGCGATCCTGAGGGAGCTTGCGCGGGGAGGCCAGGTTTATTACGTCTACAACCGCGTCGAAGGGATCTTCCACATCGCCGAGGCGCTGAGGAAGCTCGTCCCGCAAGCTCGCATCGGTGTCGGCCACGGCCAAATGTCGGAGAAAGATCTTGAGCCGGTCATGATCGCGTTCATCAAGGGCGAGATCGATATCCTTCTGAGCACGACAATCGTCGAGAACGGCCTTGATATTCCCAACGCGAACACCTTGATCGTGGAGAACGCGGAGCGGATGGGCCTTTCGCAGCTGTATCAGCTTCGCGGACGAGTCGGGCGATCCGACCGCCAGGCATACGCTTACCTGCTGTACCAGCATGGGCGCGAACTCAACGACACGGCACTGCAAAGACTGCAAGCCCTGGCCGAGTTTTCGACACTGGGATCTGGCTACTCGCTGGCCTTCCGCGACTTGCAGATTCGCGGCGCCGGGGAGTTGCTCGGAAGCAAGCAGCACGGTGCGATGGCCAATGTCGGGTACGAGCTCTTCACGCAGCTCATCCAACAGGAGGTCCAATTCCTTAAGGCGCATGCGGATGGCGCACCGGATGCTGCCGGCGATGCCAAGGATCCCCTCGCCGGACTTGCCCCACTGCCGGCTTTCGACCTACCGATCAGCGCGTTCATCCCAGACACCTACATTCGCGAGCAAGCGCAGCGGCTGTACTACTACAAGGCGCTCATGTCAGCGAGGATGGCCGATGAACTGGGTGAGGTTCGGGCCGAGCTGGTGGACCGATATGGCCGGCTGCCCCAGGAAGCTGAGCGAGCCTTTGCGGTGATGCACCTTCGAATCCGCGGACGGGACGTCGGAATCGAGAAGCTCGACGGAACCGGCGGACGCCTAGCCGTGACGTTTCGTGAAAACGCGGGTCTTCCCCCGCGTGTGATCTCCCTGCTTGCCAGATCGAACCAAAAGGCGTTTCTCAACCGCGATACGTACGTCTGGCCCTATGCCGGAAGCGCCCTCGACGCAACCGAAGCGATGATCGAAGCAATCGAGGCGGCCTTCCATGACATGGAAGAACAGCGGGCGCTTGCCGCAAGCTTGCAGGAGTGAGCGACGGATAGGAGCCCTCGACTTCGCAATGGGGGGACTAAACTGGACACATGGAACTGTCGCGCACCCTGGACCTGTGGTCTGGCCATCAGAAGGTTGTTGGCAACGTGGAGATGGCGATCTCTCCAACTGAATGCAAACTCACCCTCAACCACAAGAACCACGCCGCGCCGGTGATCGGCAGGTTCGGGCTGGATGGCATTCGCGCGCAAGCTGAGCTGTGGCGGGAACCGCTGGAAATGGCGCTGGACATTCTGGATCGCGGGCTGGAGTTTCGCGTCGTGGATTGGTCCTGCATGGCGATGCGAGGAACACGCGACTTCGAATTGGGAGTGTCCCTTCGCACCTTCGGTAAAGACGCGGATTGGCGCCAAGTCCGGATCGGAACCAGTATGGGAGACGTCGGGGTCTTTTCGATCGAAGGTCTCGCCAAGACCGACGAGCTGCGGTCGTTCGCCGAGGGCTGCCTTGCGCTCCTCCCCGTGCCCAAGGAAACACCCGAGTAAGCACCGATTTCGCAGCTCGTGTCCTCGAACTTTTGGACGCTTGAATCGCGCCTAGCTAACGTACACTGAATGTACGTTCGGCCCTAGGGCTGATGTTTTTGAAAGACGGAGGACAATTCATGATTACTTGGATGGCATGGGCCGCCCTGGCCACGGGCGCCGACCTGCATGCGCTCCCGGACTTTCGCCGCGTTGACGAGCTTATCGTCGGCCGCGAATCCCGAGCTCGCATCGAGGGTCGCGCAAACTGCTACGACTTCTCTTCCCAATACAACGTTGCTCTGGCCGAGGGCCGAAACGGGGATTTTGCGTTGGCATGGGAGAGCCGACGCCAAAACAAGGGCCTTTCGGGCGTCTATTGGCGGTCGTTTGACCGAAACGGAGAGCCGCTAAGCGCCGAACAGCGCACGACGCAAACGACCGATTTTCCGCAGGAGACCCCTTCGATCGCGTATTCCGGCAAGGACTTTAGAGTCTCTTATTCAGCCCGAAACCGCGACCAGGAGCCGCAAACCGTACATCTGCATGACGCACGGCCAGACGGCCCCGTAAAGGGCCACAAGTCCAACCCGTTGGTTGTCTCCAACGGTGACGGCCGGTCAGCGATGGTCTGGCTCGGCGAGGTCGGCCACTTACAGACCCGGGTGTTCGCCCGTCTCGTGGATAAGGAGGGCAAGTTCGTCAAGGCGCCTTTTATGGTCCAGGCTAAAGGCGAAATCGCAAGCCAGCCGACGGTCGATGCAACCGAGAACGGATTTGTCGTCGCATGGCAGACGTACGATGCCAAAAGGAAGCCTGCAGGACTTTATGCGCGGCACTTCGACTGGAACGGCAAACCACTGACACCCGCGACCAAGGTTGCCGGAGCCGATGCGATCGAACCATCCATCGACGCCAATGGTGACCGGCTTGCGATTGGCTGGGTTCGTTCATTGCCTAACGGCAAGTTCGAGGCTCAGGCCGCTCGCTATGACCTCAGTCTACGTCGACAGGGGACCGCGATCCGCGTTGCGGGTCAGCCGGGCGACCAGAATGCAACCGCCGTCGCACTCGATAAGAATGGCTCCCTGGCCGTTGTTTGGAATCATCGCACAGTGCTCGACACGGATCTGTTCGCTCAGGTGTTCGATGCTCAGAATCGCCCCGAAGGTCGTGCCTTTCGAGTTACTCGCGAATCAAAGGGCATGCAAGCAATGTCCGATTCGAGCGGCACAAAGCGCATTGCCATCGACAACGGCTGGCTGCTCGTGGCGTGGAACGGTAACGCCAACTTAGGCGATCCGACGTCCGCAAACTTTACTCGCATCGCACTCGACGACACGGTCACACTCGATCAATCCGTGGTGGCGGAGATCAATCGCGCAACGGACAGACTTCCGAAGCCGGCTGCATTCAAGGGCATTCCCCAGCTTGTGGTCGACATGGCCGTCACAACTAACACCGCTGACCCGCACGATCCTCCGATCAGCGATTACAAGAACGTTAAGCACCCATGGGATGTCGAGGTTCCGATGGCGAACGGCGGATTCAACGCTTACAGCCAAACGAGCTTCACTCCGCCCGATATCAATCTTTCCGTTGGTCCTGAGTGGATCGTGGTAACGGTGAACGACGGGATCGGCTTCTATAAGAAGGACGGCACCCAGACCTACACCAACAACATGCGGCAAACCAACGGCTTTTGGGGCCAGCTTGCCGCATCCGACAACTTCATCTACGACCCGGAAACGTTCTACGATCGTATTTCCGGCCGCTTCTTCGTTATGGCGACACAAGGCGCCGGCACTAGCTCGAACTCGGCCGCTCTTGTTGGCGTGTCCGACGACGGCAATCCCAACGGAACGTGGTACCTCTACCGGTTCCTGACTACTGGACTGGCCGGCAACTTCTTCGACTCACCAAACTTTGGCGTCGACCACAACGTTCTGTATGTGACGGGCGACGGCTTTGGCCTCGGGTCCAACTATCCGGTGTATTGCATAGAGAAGGCACCGCTTCTTTCGGGCCAAAACCCATCGATTATCAAGTCGACCACGTTGACAACTTCCACGCAAAGCGCCGGCATTCCGCAGGTCCAAGACAGCGCGAACAGCCGGTTCTACATGATCGAGCATAAGGAGGCCGGTACCAACACCAGTGTCGATGTCATCGCATTGAAGGATCCGCTTGTGAATCCGACGTTCCAGCGGTTTACGCTGACGGTTCCGAGCTACGGGCCGCCTGGAGACATGCCACAGCAAGGATCCAGTTCTCGTGTCGAGAGCTTCGACGCACGGCTGTGGAGCACGAAGTGGCGCAATAACCATCTTTGGGCTACCCACCACGTCAACTCTTCACGCACGGTGGGCCGCTGGTATCAGATCGACCTCAATGGCTGGCCGACTTCGGGCAATAACCCGATTCTCGTTCAGTCCGGCAATGCAGATCCGGGTGGCTCGATCTGGATCACTTTCCCTGCGATCGCGGTGGACGACGCCAACAACATGGCGGTTGCCTATGCTCGAGGCGCCACTACCGAGTTCTACTCGGGCGGCCACGCCTTCCGGCGGTCAACCGACGCGCTTGGAACCATCGGCAACTACACGATCGACAAGACGTCGACCGGATCCTATACGGCCGGTCGTTGGGGCGACTATAGCGGCTGCGACTCCGACCCGGCCTACCCGGGCTTGATGTGGGGCGCAACCGAATGGGCCGAAGGCGGCAGTTGGCGCGTCTGGGTTCAACCGTTCTACGTCACCAATCAGCTGTGGCCGCTCGCATTCACGACGATCCGGGGCTCGGTTCAATCCGGGGACGTGAAGTCCCTCATCGGAGATGACGGCAACAACCTCGTCCACCGAAGCACGATCCGGCTGAACAGCAACGACCCCTTTATCAGCGTCGAGCTGGCAACGGCTACGTTCAATCGCGGGCAGGCTTCAGCGAACGTTGTCTTCAACTACAACGTGGACCAGGCCGGCTTCCGGCTGGAAACGGATCTGTTCGACCACTCCGCGAACCAGTGGATCAACATCGATTCGCGAGTGGCGAGCACCAGTGACACAACGATCACTCTTCCCGTGGCGAACCCGACAAACTATGTCCGAAGCACCGATGGCCGCATCATGGCGCGCTACCGCGTGGTCGCAAACGGTCCGGTAGCCACGTCCACGGTTCGAATCTTCGTCGACCGCTGGGCCTGGGTCGAGAACTAGACCGCAAGTCAGCCGGCCCCCGCTGCGACCGCGGCGGGGGCCTTTTTTATGTTCCACATCACGGGCGCCATTCTGGTTTCGATGGTGGATCGCTATATTGGCCTTATCGGACATTCTCGCAGTTTTACAGGTACGAGAGGTCGCTCGAAGCGGAAAATTCCGTTCAGGTAATGCGTCTTCGCGACCTCTTTACTTTGTCTGTTCCTCGTTCCACTAGCCGTCGGCGCCGCCGGGGCGCCTTCCTTATCGACATGGTTGTGGCCCTGTTCTTGGTGGTGCTCGCTGCCCTGTCCGTCTTGAGCCTGCAGCCCGTACTGCAGCGCGGTGAGGTCATCAGCGATCACTAAAGCAAGGCTTCGCAAATGGTGATGCGCTTGCTTGAGCATATGCAGATGCTCTCCGTGGACAACTTCGAAGGTCCCACGTTGGAGGCTCTGAACCTAATCGACGATGGCGATGGCGAGCCGCCCTACAGCTTCACGCACATTCCGCTGGACGAAGCTTCTCGCTATAGCCCCGCCCAAGTGCTGCGAAACGCGAAGGGTTTGGTTGATTTCGACGTCCTTGCCGATGGGAGCGTTATGGTTACCGCCTCGCTTTCGTACACGAGCGCATCCGGAAAGGAACAGACTATCCAGTCTGGAACCGTAGTGGGGGCTTTTCGATGAGAGTGCGCCGCAGGTCTGGTTACACGTTGGTCGAGTTGGTCGTGGGGATGTCCATCCTTGCCCTGGTGATGCTGGGGACCATGTCCATCTATGTACTTGGCGTGAGGTCGTTCAATCGCGTCGATACGGATCTCAAGATTGCCCAAGACAATGCGATCGGCGTTCGAAAGGTCACCGAAGCACTGCGCGAAGCCGTATCAATCCAGATATCGCTTGGTGGCAACTCCATTACCTACTTCCTGCCGAAGTTATCGGACGAGGAAGACGAAACCACTGGCGAATACGAGTACGTGGAGCCGATCGTGTCAGACGGCATCGCTCGAACGTTTTCGGTTACGTCGAGTGGCAAGTTAGTCGATTCCGAAACCGGCAGGGTGCTCATTCGCGATTTATACGCCAAGGACCCAGATCCAAAGTCGAGTCAATACAACAAGCTGTATGCACCGTTCTCGCTGACTACGATTGGGTCCCGCAGAGCGGTTACGGTCAACTTCATTACGCGGGCCGAAGCGGGCGCGTCGGAACGCTATAAGCGCATGAAAAGCACGGTGATCATTCGAAACAGCCCATGAGAAAATTTTCCAAGCGCCAAGGCATGACATCCCTGATCGTCCTGCTGTTCATGTTCGTGATGCTGCTCTTCCTGCTCGGTGCCGCGTCATACGCCGCGCATTCGATGCGACGGTCGTCCCGGGATCGCACCGAAGTCCAGGCCTTTCAGGTCGCCCAATCGGTCCTCGAGTACCAAGCCGCCCTAAGCTACGCTCAAGCCAAGGCAGACTACGGCATCTTCAAGGCTGCTTCTGAGGATCATTCCCAGGTAGCAGGGTCCATCTCTCCGGGAGCAACCGGCACTGCCGTCGTGCTTCCCGTAACGTCTGATCCGACTCGGGCATGGGTTACGTCGACGGCAACCTACGCGGGGAAGACACGCAGCCTGCGAACGCTGCTTTCGACCAAGGACGTATCCATCTGGAACAACGCGATTTTCGCAGGTACGGGGGCATCTGGTCAATCCATTAACGGAAATGTCGACATTCGCGGTTCCGTTCACATTCTCGGGGATGGAGAGCCATACTCCGACCTGAACGGCAACGGTGTTTGGGACGACCAAGAATCCTATACAGATGCCAATGGAAACGGCGTTTGGGACCCGGGCGAGAAGTTCATCGACGAAAATGCAGACGGCGTATGGAACTCTGCGGAGCCGTATAACGACACCAACAAAAACGGCTATTACGACCCGCCTTTAACGACAACCGACCTTAGCAGCGATATGTCGGGTACCGCGCATATTGGTAACAACTATTACAACATGCCAGCGACCCTCAAGGGACTCGTACCTCCTCCACCGCAGGTCAACGGCAAGGAGTCGCTGTCCACAGAAGTTCGTGTCAAGCACGGGAAGGTCGCTCTCAGCGGTTCGGCGACCATTGGAGAAACCGATCCCGACGGGAGTTCGAAGGGAGCGGTCGATGGCGTCTTTGTCAACGACGGCTGGGGAGGCAACAAAGGTGCAACCAACGTAACGAGCGACAATGGCACGGACAATGCCTATGATCTCGGACACCTTGATGTCGGCTTCCCGATCATCGACGGTATCGGGGCCGAAGAATATGTCGACAAGAATGGCGTGACTTGGCCGTCGCTAAAGAACTACTACGATAACAATGCACTCGTAGTGCCGATCACTAAGATTACGAACAAGACCGACAACTTCTCTTACACGGATGCAAAGGGTAATTCGATAACCTACACGAAGAAGTCTGGTGCGAATCCTGCAAAGCTCGTCATCAACGGAGTTGTAAAAATTAACGGCAACCTATTGATCGACGACCTCGATGAGCTGCGCTACACGGGGCGTGGCACCATTTATACGAGTGGAAACCTACAGGTTGGAAACAATCTGCTACCGCTCGCCGGAAAGAAGTTTCCGACCGACACCGCCCTTGGCCTTGTCGCGGGAGGCAACATGGGCCTTGCGACCGGACCAGGAGACTCCCAACTTTCCCTCGCGGGAGCCTTTTACGCCATGGGCACGATCCAGAGCGCCAAGCAAAATCAGATAGCAGGCACCTTTGTGGCGAACTTCTTCGACATGGGAAAGAACGTCCCCAACATCTACCAGGTCCCGACGTTGCGCTATAACATGCCTCCGGCGATGCCCGGTGACGAACCGATCGTAACTCTACGCGTCCGTTCCTGGCGCACCCGTTAACGCCGAACCGCCATCCCGCCAGATAAACTGGTGCGATGGCGGATACCATCGTCGGCGTTTCCCCAGACATCGGCAAGGCTTGGACTCTGCCGAGTCGTTATTATTGCGACCCGATCCTTCATTCAGTCGTGATCGAAAGCGCGTTCACGCGTAGCTGGCAGTTCGTTGGCGATACGGACATGGTGAAGGTTCCGGGACAGGTACATCCGACCACCATGCTTGAGGGATCTCTGGACGAGCCGATCCTCCTAACACGGGACATGCAGGACCAGCTTCACTGCGTGTCGAACGTGTGTACCCACCGAGGGAACCTGGTCTGCGAGGGGGGCGGAAACGAGCGCTTTCTCCGTTGCCGCTACCATGGTCGTCGCTTTGGCTTGGACGGGAAATTCATGAACATGCCGGAGTTCGACGGTGTCGAAGACTTCCCCGCTGACTCGGACAATCTGGCCAAGGTGCCTTTTAGCTTGTTTGGCAAATGGATCATGGCGTCCGTCGACCCGATTGCCTCACTGGAGACCTACCTGAAGCCGATGATGGATCGAGTGGGATGGCTGCCCCTTGAGCAGTTCCACCACGAACCGACGCGGAGCCGTGACTACCTCGTCCAGGCCAATTGGGCGCTTTATTGCGACAACTATCTCGAGGGATTCCACATCCCGTTCATCCATGCCGGGCTCAACGACCTGCTCGATTACGAGAACTATGATCTTGAGCTGTACGATTACGGGATCCTGCAAATCGGTACCGCCAAGGGCGCTGAGGCGACCTTCAATCTGCCGTCGGGATCGCCGGATCACGGCAAGAACATTGCCGCGTACTACTATTGGTTTTTCCCCAATACGATGTTCAACTTCTATCCGTGGGGCTGTTCGATCAATGTCCTCCAACCCCTTGCTGTCGATCGCACGAAGGTTTCTTTCATCTGCTATGTGTGGGATGAGTCCAAATTGGGGTTGGGAGCGGGAGCTGCCCTCGACCGGGTCGAGCGGGAAGATGAAGCTATCGTCGAACTGACGCAGAGGGGGGTCAAATCTCGGTTTTACGACCGGGGTCGCTACTCCGTCAAGCGCGAGAACGGCACCCACCACTTCCACCGGATGCTGGAACGGTTCGTCAATGGTTAGAGTCTTTCTCGCAGCAATCGCGCTCATGTCGCTTGGCGCTTGCAGCGCCCCCAAGGATGGAGCGGAATCACCTTCCTCACGGTCGGTCGTCCTGCGGCTGAAGGGAAACCCTGGCGACTCGTACGGGTACAAGGTGGATCTGAACCTTGAGCTTAAGGTGGAAAATGAGGAGAAGGGCACGCCGAAAGGCCCCCACACCATGAAGCTGGCCGCTGATTTCGTCTCCAAGCTGGAGAAGACGGAAGGCGATGTCACGCATTGGACGATCACGAACGAAAAGTCAATGGCCAGCGGGACCGGTTTGTTGGAGCGGCAGGCCGTCGAGATTGCCAAGAACCAAAGCAACCGAGTCGTAAAGAAGAGCTACGACGCTCTCGGCCGGCCCTCGGGGCCGAACGCCTCGGTCGATGACAATCCCTTCGAAGTGTCCTATCCGGAAGGAGCGGTTAAGCCGGGCTCGGTTTGGAGCGGCAAAATCAGGTTCAACGGCATCGACGTTGTCACAAACTATCGACTCGTGAAGTTCGACAAGGTCGACGGGACAGACGCTGCTCAGATCGACATCCAGTTCGTCGGCTCTGAGACGGCCAAGGTTCTCGAGCCCCTGGAGCTTTGGGTCGATGTCGCTACCGGAAGGCCGCTAAAGGGCCACGGGAAGATCCAAACGCAGCTTCAGCCAGGCGTCAACCTGATTTCCGTTGTGGAGATGAGCCGGGTGTCCTAAATGGTTGCAACTTCCGATCTAGAAGTTGCCACCGACGTTTTTGTTCAGGCTTTCTGCAAGGGGCGCAGCCGCACCTATCCCTATGTTTCGCGGCGGCACGAGGGGCTGTGGATTATGGAAGACAATCCACCGCGCAAGAAGCCGCGCAAGACGGAGGTCATCTCGTGTGGTCTGAGCCCTGACCAAACGCTTGCGGCGCTGCATTCCGCTGCAGTCAGCTGGCATTTCCTGTGTGCGATCGAGCCGAACGATGGAGACCACGACGCCATCCGGGCCGCTTACAAGGACGCGGGCTATCGACTGTTGGCGACCCAGTGGATGTTCGTCCACGATCTACACTCGATTCCAGAGCTCCAAAGCGATCCTCCTGCCCGATTGGTGTCGAGCAACAAGGAATGGCAGACCATCCCCCAGCGGGCAAAACAGCCCCGGCGGTTGACCCCCGGCAACCGTCTCTTTGGCATCTGGGATGACGTGATCGATTACGGCTGGGTCGAGTCAGTGCCGATCGGGAAGCACGCCTGGGTGTCCGGGCTTCACGTTCACATCGATTGTCGAGGGCAGGGTCGTGGCGCTGCCCTGATGAGCCAGATGCTCCTGGGCGACCGCGAAGCTGGGACGAAGTCGAGCGTGTTGATCGCGAGCACGGCTGGCGCACGCCTGTATCCGCATCTGGGGTATCGCCAGATCGGCGTGCTGCATATGATGTGCCCCAAGGCTCGTTAGCGCTAGGCTCTGCCGAGGAGACCTTTTGCGACGTTCGCCACATTCTCCGGAGTAAAGCCAAACTCCTTCATCACGACCGGCCCAGGAGCCGATGCCCCGAAATGGTCGATGCCCACATGAGCCTGGGCGTACCGCGACCAGCCTAGGGTCACCCCTGCTTCAACGCTTACGGTCGGCATCTCCGGATTGAGAACGCCAGCACGGTAATCAGCGGTCTGCCGCTCGAATAGGAACCAGCTCGGCATGCTCACGACGCGGGCCGCCATCCCTTGCTCGGTGAGCAGATCTTTGGCGGCGAGGGCAAGGGAGACCTCGCTTCCGGTTGCGACGAGGCAGATCTGAGGTAACGGGGAATCGGCCAACACGTAGGCTCCGCTCCGCGCCGGATGATTGGGTATGTCGGCGGACGTAATGATCGGCAAGTTCTGCCTGCTCGTCACGATCAAGCTGGGACCGTCGTGATGTTCGAGAGCCAGCATCCAGCAGGCGGAAACTTCGTTGCCATCTGCGGGACGCATGACATTCAGGCCCGGAATCGCGCGGAGGCTCATGATCTGCTCGATTGGCTGATGGGTTGGGCCGTCTTCTCCGAGCCCGATCGAATCGTGCGAGAAGACAAAGATCGTGGGGCACTCCATCAGCGATGCCAGGCGGATAGAAGGCCGGCAGTAATCGCTGAAGATCAGAAAGGTGCCGCCGTAGCCCCGCGTCGCTCCATGAAGCGTCAGGCCGTTTGCCGCCGCCATCATGGCATGCTCCCGTACCCCGAACATCAGCGTACGTCCTTCCGGAGACGATGACTGAAAGACCGGGCAATCGCGGATCACGGTGAAGACATTTTCGGAGAGATCGGCGCTACCGCCCATCAGGCCGGTATGCACAGCGGCCGCCACTTGGAGTGCCTTTCCACTTGCGACTCGGGTACTGACCGGCTCGGTGAACGTCGGCAGCTTGGCAGCCCACCCCTCGGGCAGCTCGCCCAGAAGCCGGTCCAGATCAGGGTCGGCAAGGTCGCGAACGGACTTCTCCCATGCTGCTTCCAGCACTTCACCCACCGCGACGGCTCGCCGATAAAAGTCCACCACCTCTTGCTCGACGTAAAACGGCGTGTCCGGCAAATCCAGAGCTTGCTTGGTCAAGCGGACTTCTTCCTCGCCCAGCGGAGAGCCATGGGACTTTTCCGAGCCTGCCTTGTTCGGACTGCCGAACCCAATGACCGTACGCGCGAGAATGAGGGACGGTCGATCTTCGACGGCTTTTGCATCCGACAGTGCACGGTCCACCGCTTCCATATCCATGCCGTCGATTCGAATCGTGTGCCAGCCGAGCGCCTCGAACTTCGCCTGGGTGTCTTCGGTAAACGCAAGGCTGGTCGAACCGTCGATCGTGATGCCGTTGTCATCGTAGAGGGCGATAAGCTTTCCCAGCCCAAGGTGACCGGCGAGGGAGGCGGCTTCCTGGCAAATCCCTTCCATGAGGTCCCCGTCGCTACAGAGGACATAGGTGTAGTGGTCGAAAATGGGCAGTCCGGGCCGGTTAAACCGCTCGCCAAGGTTTGCCTGTGCAATCGCCATTCCGACAGCGGTAGCAAATCCCTGTCCGAGTGGCCCGGTCGCCATCTCCACTCCCGGCGTCAAGACGTTTTCAGGGTGGCCGGGCGTTTTACTACCGAACTGCCTGAAGTTCTTGATCTCCTCCATCGACAGGTCGTAGCCGGTCAGATGGAGCAGCGCATAAAGCAGCATCGAGCCGTGTCCGGCGCTCAGGATGAACCGGTCACGATTGACCCACTTCGGATTCCTAGGGTTATGGCGCAGGTGCCGGGTCCACAGAACGTGAGCCATCGGCGCTGCGCCAAGAGGCAAACCGGGGTGTCCGGAATTGGCCTTTTGAACCGCATCGATCGCCAGGCCGCGAACGACATTGACGCAGCGAACGTCCAGGGAGGTGGAGGTTGTCACGGGCACGCCAGGGAATGTACCCGGCGGGGGGTAGGCTCGGTCATAGTCGATGGTTCTCGCCTTTACACTTTTTCTCGCCCAGGCCACGCAGTCTGTTTCGACACCGTGGTCCGTAAATACGAATCACGCACTCATTTGGGACGGCAAGCCGCACCTTCCGGTCGGCGTTCGCCTCTCGTACCAAGAGGATGGAATTCGCGGGGCCAAATCGGCCGGCATTACCGATCTGTGGATAGACGGGGCGGTTGATATCCCTTCGGTCCAAGCTGCTCGCAAGCTGCTCGACGCCGAGGGTCTGAGATACATCTATGCGTTCGATCATCGGCTTCCGTCGGCGACAGGATTCGCCGTCGAACCGGAATCCTATCGGCTCGGGCCGGTTCAGGGAAAGGTCGAATTCAGCAGCAGCTTGCCGGGAGCAAGGCGCGCGTTGGTCGCCCTGGCAGATATGCGCACGGGCGACCCCGTGAAAACTGCCCTGGTTCCGGTTACGGATGGCCAATTGTCGGTGACCATGGTCGCTCCCGATGACCTCGAATATGTGCTGCTCGTTTTCCCTGAACTCGTGGACGGCGGCATGCCCGACCTCTGGGATGGCCTCGACCGGCATCGCGACCACCTTCTCAAGGTTTCCGAGAGCTTGAAGGGATCGGCGGGTTTACGAGGTATTGCCAACCCCCTCGGACGGATCGTCGAGTTCCCAAGTTTCGAGACGAGGTTCACCCCAACCGGCGATGCAGCGCGCGTCGAATTCGAAGCCTATTTACGAGCAAAGTACAGGACATTGGACTCGGCCCTCCGGTCGTGGGCAATCACCGGTGTCGACTTCTCATCGTTTTCGGAGCTCGTTAAACTCGTCCCTCTTTGGTCGGGAACGCGCGGAATCTCGCAGTTCCTGCATGCCGAGAATGGACAGCTCTATAAGGCCACCAGCAGGCAGTCGACCTACTGGAATGACCTTGGCGCCTTTGTTCGAAACACCGCGCATCGTCGTGCCGCTCGCATGGCGGCTCTCCTGAAGGCTGAGCTTGGCGTTCCCGTCCTCCAAGAATGGTGCGGCTGGGACGGACCACGATCCATGCCCAATGGCATTTCGGGCGTCGGGTGGCCTCTGGTTGGAACGAGCCCGGTCGAGTGGTATCGCGCTTCAGGCCCCGGTGCCGGCGCGGCCCTGCGCGCGAGTGAGGCTTGGAGCGTCGCCTCCGACATTCGGGTGCCGGTGGATCAGCTGTCGGCAGCGCTCGATGAAGCGGCATCGCTCGGCGCGCGAGCCTGGTTCGTTTCCATCAAGAAGCCGGAAGAGCTTGCCGCAATCGCGACCCAGGCCAAGCGGCTTTCATCGGACGCTAGCTACTCGGAGTGGAAGCCCACACCGGTCTTCTTTCCTGAATCGGCAACCAATCCCGCGTCAACCTCCCGCGTCGTCGGCGGGCTGTGGTGGCTACCCGACAACATCGCCGGAACGCGCCTCGATCTAGGGAATCTCTGGAGTGGCTATCGCATCGATATCCCTGGCGCTTCGACCGTCATCTTGTGGTCCGGCCAAACCAACCGCCGGGTGAAATTCCGTTCCGCCGAACCGAAGGCGATTACGGTTCGTAACCTCGACGGCAGCGAGCCACGAATGAAGATCGTCAAGGGCGGTTTCGAGATCGACCTTGGCGCTGGACCGGTGGAAATCAAGACGCCCGGTCCGGTTCCAATTCCGGAAGAAGCAATTGCGGAAACCGTAACCGAAATCCAAGCCATGATCCGACGGATCGAAGACCGAGCCGGCCTTGCCGACCAGGAGCGCTACGTCATGCAGGAAATCCTGCCCGCTATCGATCGGAGTCCGGCCGAGGGCCTTGCCACCCTCCGCCAGCAGCTTCGTCGCATTCAGGCTAGCATCAGCTACTGGATCTGGGTTGAAGCGGAAACCACTAACACCCACAATTTCAGCAACGCGGTTGTCGATTCGGGCATGTCCAATGGGCGCGGAATTGCGGTGCGATGCCTGCTGGAGCCGCTTGGCGGGGTGTTCTCGGCGAGCTACTCGATCTCCCCGCGGCGGATTGGCAAACACGATGTCTGGGTGGCGGCAAGGGTGCAGCCGAGCGATCTCGCCAAGATAACCGTGATGATCGCCGGACTTCGGCTGAAGGCCACCGAGCCGCCGGTCAGCTTCTATGGCAAGGGCTTTGCCTGGTATCGCTTCGGCGAAGTGGAGCTACCCCGCGAGACGATGACGGTCACCGTGACAGCAGAGGGCAAGCGTGGCTTGGAGATGGCCCTGGATGCGCTGGTGTTATCACCGAGCGGCTTTCGTCCAAACGGGCTTGCGCTACCTTCCGTCGACAACGATTAGGCGGTCAGCGGATCGCGACTTCGGTTTCTCGATCAAAAATGTGGATCCGTTCGATGTCGATAACAAACTCTGCGCATTGACCGGCTTCGATCCCCGATTCCGGGTCAAGCGTTGCAATGAGCGGGTGCCCACCTTCGGCGACCAGGTACACCGTGTCCTCGGATCCTAGCCGTTCCAGCACATCGACCTTGGCTCCAAAGTGATTCCCAGTTGTGGATTGGATCGGGCACTTCGGACCCGCCGCGTATATCGATTCGGGACGAATCCCGAACGTTACGGCATGGCCTTCGAGTTTCCGTGCGGCATGCCCTGCGGGCACCGCAAACTTCATCGATCCAAGGTCGACCATCCCGTCGACGACTGTTCCATCGATGAAGTTCATCGGCGGCGCGCCGATGAATCCGGCGACAAATTTGTTGGCCGGTTGGTTGTATACGACTGCCGGCTCATCGCACTGCTGAAGGACGCCGTTCGACATCACCGCTATCCGCTGCCCCATAGTCATCGCCTCGACCTGATCATGAGTGACATAGATGGTCGTGATGCCGAGTTCCCGGTGAAGTCGGATCAGTTCAGCTCGCGTTTGGATTCTCAGCTTTGCGTCGAGGTTGCTGAGCGGCTCGTCCATGAGGAAGACCTTTGGCTTCCGTACAATTGCGCGACCCAATGCCACGCGTTGGCGCTGACCACCGGAGAGCTCCTTAGGCCGACGTTCCAATAGATGGCCGATGCCGAGCATATCGGCGGTTTGGCGCACACGGTCGTCGATGCTCTGGCGGATCTTGCGCGCCTCATCGATGTGCGAGAGCTGCCAGAAGAAGCTCTTGAGCTCGCGAAGTCGGAGTCCGAACGCAATGTTGTCGTAAACGGACATGTGCGGATAGAGCGCATAGTTCTGGAAAACCATCGCGATATCGCGGTCCTTCGGAGGGACGTCGTTGACCCGGCGGTCGCCGATGTTGATATCGCCGCTCGTCGCCTCCTCAAGGCCGGCAACCATCCGAAGTGCGGTGGTCTTTCCACACCCGGAAGGCCCGACCAGAACCATGAACTCCCGATCGCGAATGGCGAGGTCCAAGTCGTCGACGGCCTTTATGTCCTTTCCGAAGATCTTTGTTACTTTCTGTAGGGTGACGCCGGCCGAGCGCTCTCTCTCAACGACCATAGGACGGATTATAACCCTCGCTTGAACCAAGCGTTGCATCCATGGGCATTCGGCAGGTCAAGCGGTAGGGGTTGCGCCCAAAATGATGTCGAATCGTGCCGATAGCTCTCCGATTTTGGAACCGACAACCGGCTGGAATTTCGCCACGACCAAGTCCCGCTCGGCCTGGGTACGAAGGCTATTGATAACCCCGTCTCGCGCAAGCATCGGGTGTCCATCGACGTGGCACTGCGTGGTGAGGAGCTCGCGATCGCCTTTCTTGACCTTGATGTGAATATGGGGCGTCCGGCCCGGATACGGAACCGGTTTAATCGTGCGGAACCGGTATTGCCCATCGCTGCCGGTTTCGAAGCGACCGAAGCCCTGGAAGTGAGGATCGCGATTGCCGGCATTGGCACTGCCGCGATGCAGATAAACGCCGTGGTGATCGACCTGCCAGATCTCCACGGTAATGCCTTTTAACGGCGTTCCCTTAAGATCCGTTACTTTTCCGCTCAGATGGGTGACCTCGCCCAGCGCCTGGTCGCCCTTGCCAATCACGAGCAGGTCGTTATCCCGGTCCAGGGGGAGTCGATCAGGATAGAACGGCCCTTCGGTTAGCGAAGGCGTCTTTTGCAGTTCCTCTCCCATAAACCCTGATTCCAATAGCCGCAGGTGTTCTTCCGAAAAGGCCGCAAGCACCGGGAAAGAAATCAGTCCGGCAGCCAAGCTGCTAAGAAACCGGCGACGAGAGAACTCAGAAGCGTAGTGCTCCATAAGACGCAGTATGCCAACTTTGGCTCAGAAGTTCCTGGGTTGGACCGTTCTTTGTTTCGCGGCCACCGTGAAACCAGTTGGGCACAGGACCGCATCCGACTTGCGCAAAACTGGCCAATTCAGCGTGTCGTTCTTATCGGTGTGTATGGCGTCTCGGGCATTTCCAAGAGGTACAAGATTCTTGGAGGCACCACATGACTTTCCTGATCACGCTTCAGCAAGATCGCGAAGGCGGATATTTAGCCCAGTGCCCCGCCGTTCCCGGAATCGAGGGACGAGGCGCAACGCTTGACGAGGCGGAGTACCACATTTTCGAAGCGCTCAATGAACGCTTGGGAGACATTGTCTCAGCGGGCTGGCACCCACAAGTCATCATCCGGGAGATTGAGCTCCCCTTTGGCATCGAACAAGGGGCGCTTTTGTCAGGGGAAGCGGACCTGATGGCTTGATCCAGACGGCTTCGTCTGCTCAGTCAGAACTCGCCAGTTGTATGAGCTGTGTAAGAGGCCGGGGGGTCACTGTATCAAAGGCGCAAAATACCCGTTTCCGTTCTTCTAGAGAGTTTGTTTTGCAACTTGCCCCACGGTATCCTCCACTGAAGTGTGCGCGGGCCGCTCCCGCTTTAAGACAGATCATTTGCCTACGATTAGCGCAGTGCAAAACGGACGACGACGTCACCGCAAGCGGGTTGGCGGTATTCCGACACCGTGCGACACCAAGGTTGCCGGCGCCGCCCTCTCACCCAACATGACGGCATGGACTTAAACGACCACGGACCGATGGACGAGGCCCTCTTGGAACAGCGGACCCAGCTCCGGGTCATCACCGATTCCAGCCCCGCACTGATCTCCTATTTGGACTCAGATCTGCGGTATCGGTTCGTAAATCGCCGGTACGAGAACTGGTTCGGGATAACGAGGGACGAAATCGTCGGCAAGCCAATGGAAGAAGTTCTCGGGTCCGAGGCGGTGACCGTGCTCAAGCCTCACATCGAGGCCGTCTTGCGAGGCGAGACGGTTCACTTCGAATCGCTCGTGCCCTACCAAGCGTCCGGTGAGAAATGGATCGACGCCCAATACGTTCCCGATGTCGGAGCGGACGGCAAGGTGCGTGGCTTCTTCGTGTTCGTCATCGACATCACCGCCAGAAAACTGGCGGAAGCGCGGGAGCTTGATTTAGCCAATGAAGCGTTAGCCACGAAGGCCAAGTTCGAAGCCATTTTCAATCAGTCGGAGATCTTCGCCGCGATTTTGGACCTCAACGGGAACGTCGTGGAGGTCAACGACCTCGCGGTGGAGTCGTGCGGCTTCACGAAGGATGAAGTCCTCGGTAAGCCGTTCTGGCAAACCCCATGGTGGCGCGAATCAGCGGAGGTCCAGAGCCAGATCCGTGCCGCCGTCGAGACCGCGCTCGGTGGTGGGGTGTACCACAAAGTCCTTCCCTACTGGCGAAAAGACGGCACCGAACACCAGTTCGAATTCGCCCTTCATCCGATCCGTGATCACGCAGGAAAGGTCATCTTCCTTCATCCAACGGGCGTTGACATTACCGAGCGCATGCTGGCAGAGGCACGGGTCCACGGCCAGATGCAGACCCTTGAGATCATTCACCACGTCGGAACGGCGCTGGCCGGTGAACTGGACTTGGAAAAACTGCTTCAAGCGGTCACCGACGCGGGGCGCGAGATTAGCGGCGCCGCGTTTGGCGCCTTTTTCTACAATGTCGAAGCCGATGGTGAAAGCTATCGCCTTTACACCATTTCGGGAGCGCCCAGAGAGGCCTTCTCAAAGTTCACGCAGCCACGGGCCACCGACCTGTTTGGGCCAACCTTTAGGGGCGAGGCAATCGTCCGGCTGCCGGATGTGTTGGAGGATCCCCGATACGGCAAGAACCCTCCCTTCCACGGAATCCCTGAGGGCCACTTGGCGGTTCGGAGCTATTTGGCCGTACCTGTAAAGTCGAGATCCGGAGAGGTAATCGGGGGCCTATTCTTCGGTCACCCCGAACCCAACGTCTTCACGCAGCAGACCGAGATCATCTTGCACGCCATTGCCGCGCAAGCTGCGGTCGCGATCGATAACGCGAGGCTGTATGGCGAGGCGCAAGCAGAGATCGAGGAACGCCGCCGAGCCGTTCATGCCCTACGGGAAAGCGAAGCCACGTTCCGAGCCATGTTCAGCGTCAGCAGCGTCGGAAAAGTCCAGTTCGATCCGATTTCGGGACGATTCTTGCGGGTTAACAATGCGATGTGCCAATACCTCGGCTATACCGAGGAAGAGCTTCTAAAAATGACCCACAAGGAGGTTAGCCATCCCGACGACCGAATCCGGGATGAGGACACGCTTAACCAGCTTTTCCAGGGCAACATCCCTTCCTATGAAACCGAAAAGCGCTACCTCCGCAAAGATGGCGGCGTCGTGTGGGCTCATTTGACCGTTAACGTCATCCGAGACGAGCAGGAACGGCCATGGCGCTATACCGCGATCATCCAGGACATCTCTGAACGCCGCAAGACCGAAGAGACCCTGCAGGAGAGCGAGCGACGCCTCAGAACGCTTGTTTCCAACCTGCCGGGCATGGCGTATCGGTGCCGAAATGACAAGCGGCGAAGCATGGAGTTCATCAGCGAGCGGGTGATCGACATGACCGGTTACCAAAAGTCGGAGTACGAGTCAAACGAGCGCTCCTGGATGGAATCGACCCACCCTGACGATGTCGAAGAGGTGTCAAAGGGCCTCCAGGAAGCCCTTGAGGACCACCGGCCCTACCAACTTGAGTACCGCATTATCAATCGTGACGGGAACGTTCATTGGGTTTACGAAAAGGGTGAAGGGGTCTATAGCGAGTCTGGTCATGTCGTAGCGCTTGAAGGTTTCGTCCTCGATATCTCTGAAAGAAAGTCGGTCGAGGCGGAACGTGAACGGCTCTTGGAAAGTGAGCAGCTCGCCCGTACCGAGGCCGAGCGTGCCAGCCGACTTAAGGATGAGTTCCTCGCCCTTCTCAGCCATGAATTGCGGACGCCGCTAAATGCCATCCTCGGTTGGTCGCAGCTGCTGAATCGCCCCGAACTAAGGCGAGACCAAGACGCACTTGAGGAAGGCGTCCAATCGATTGCTCGGAGCGCCGAGATCCAGGCGCAGCTCATCGATGATCTCCTCGATATGAGCCGTATCCTCTCCGACAAGGTTCACCTCAAGGTCGAGCCGGTCAACTTGCAGGAAGTCATCCGTTCGGCCATTGCGACGGTTAAACCATCGGCCGATGCAAAGGGCGTCGTCATCGAGCAGGACACTTCGCTGGTATTGGGCTCGGTTCTCGCAGGAGATCCGGCCAGGCTACAGCAAATCGTTTGGAATCTTCTCTCAAATGCGGTCAAGTTTTCGTCTTCAGGCGGCGTGGTCAAAATTATCTTGCGGCGCGTGGAGAACACCGTGGAGATCGTGGTCGAAGACAGCGGCCGTGGCATCAAACCGCAGTTCCTGGACCATGTTTTCGATCGCTTTCGTCAGGCTGACAGCTCCACAACGCGCACCCACGGCGGACTGGGTCTTGGCTTGGCGATAGTCAAGAGTCTCGTCGAGCTGCACGGTGGAACCGTCACGGCGCAAAGCGAAGGCGAAGGAAGAGGAGCCACCTTCACGGTTTCGCTACCGTTGCAGGCAACCAGCAGCATCGATCGTCCGTTTAGGGCCAGCAAGGGTCCGAAAGCTGTCGAACTGGCAGGAACAAGAGTGCTTATCATTGATGATGAACCCCATTCCCTCGCTTACGAGAGGCGGGTTATGGAGGAATGCGGCGCTTCCGTGAGTACGGCATCGTCCGTGGACCAAGCATTCCGGATCCTCGATTCAGCCAAATTCGACGTGTTGATTTGCGATATCGGGATGCCGGGGCGAGACGGCTACGACTTCATTAGAACCTTTCGAATGGGACAATCGGCATCACGCTCCGCGCCGGTTATCGCCCTAACTGCTTTTGCCAGGCCAGAAGACCGTGATCGCGCGGAAGCCGAAGGTTTCGACCTGCATGCAGCAAAGCCCGTCGAGCCCGAGGCTCTTCGGCAAATCGTTGCCGGCCTGCTTGCACAAGCCAAGAAGGGCACGCCCGACCTGGTCGCTCCCGAGCAGGGGTGACAGCTAGCGGATCGGACCCGGACCGGCATGGGCACCGAACTTTTTGGCTGGACTGCCTGTTTGGACGCGGAAATCCAGTTTGTCCGGATCGCTTAGCTGGGGGTCAAGTCCGTACTGTCCATCTCTTTCGGCGGTGGGCAATTGCGGCCGGCTATGAGACGGTCGGTCCATGCAGTACCAGAAATTGCGCTCGAAGGTGAATGTCTCAGGCTGGGTACCTGGACCAATGTTGACTCCACCTGCTGCCCATTGATCCGACCTGAAGATGACAAGGTTGTCGGTGAAGCGACCCCGTTGCGAAGGCAGGAAACCGGTGGACGTGGTCTCCTGCAGGATGCGCATAGCCCACTGCTTGGGAACGTAGATCGTGTTGAAATCCACGTGGGCTCCGGTTACGCCGACGAAGGCGATCGGCGCCGTCCCACCGACGAAGGTGCACCCCGTGACACGCAGATCGCGAGCCTCGTAACGGCCCTTGGCCGGCATCATGCTGATCGGCGGCCGGAAGTACGGCTCCCCCGTGCTGCCTCCCAAGTTCACGCCACGTTCGCCGTAGTCGTGGAAGAGGGAGCCCTGAATCACGATCTCGCTTGAGCCACCCTTGGCCTGAACCCCAGATGAGCCCCCTTTCCGGAAAGTGCAGCCTTCGATGCGACCGCGGTGACAGCCCACCATATCGATGGCCGAGCCGCCCCATCGCTGGACCGTACAGTTGCGTACGACAAAGTCGTCAAGGCCCGAGAGCTTGATGCCGTCGTTGTTTCCAGCCGGCATATCGGAAACTTGAATGTTGGCAAGCACCACGTGATGAGAGGGAGTCTCCAGGGTTCCGCCATCGTCGATGTTCAGGCCGTTGTGCTGGGGGTTGACGATTTGGATGTCGCGCAGCTCGACGTGACTGATATCGCTGAGATGAATCGCGCTTCCACCGCCGCTGAACTTAGGAGGTCGCTTTGGGTCGCCGCCAGCAATCACGATGGGTTGGCCGGGCTTGCCGGCCAGATTTTGGAACGAGATCCCACCCCGATAGCTGCCGGGCTCGATCAGGATGCGATCGCCGGGCTTTGCCGCCACGACAGCCTGCCGGAGCTCGTTGTCGTTCCGGACCCTTACATCAGTTCCACTGACCGGAGAGAGGCAGAGCGCAACCAACGCAGCGACGACCATGTGGGCAGGTTACCTATCAGGCAAGCGTGCCAAACCTAGCGTGAGCTTCCCGTTCGAGCGTCTCACGATGGTCGGGATGTGCGATCGCCACCATCGCCTTAGCCCGCTGCCGAAGATTCTTGCCATGCAGATTGGCGGCACCGTACTCCGTCACCACCCAGTGGACGTGCGCCCTGGTCGTCACGACACCGGCCCCCGGCTTGAGCATCGGAACGATTCGGGACTCGCCCCTCGACGTCGCGGAAGGGAGGGCGATAATCGGTTTTCCGCCTTCCGACTGCGAGGCGCCGCGAATGAAATCCATTTGTCCGCCGACGCCGGAGTAAATGTCGCACCCGATCGAGTCCGCGCAGACCTGGCCGGTGATGTCGACCTCGATAGCGCTGTTGATCGCGGTGACCTTAGGGTTTCGGCGGATGACGCTGGTGTCGTTCACATAGCCGATGTCAAGCATCGCGACCAGGGGATTGTCATCGACGAACTCGTATAGCTTGCTCGTCCCCAGCACGAATCCAGCGACGATCTTGCCGGGGTGAACCCGCTTGAGCCTGCCGTTCACCACCCCGCGCTCGACAAGTTCGATGAGGCCGTCCGAGAACATTTCGGTATGTACGCCAAGATCCCGATGGCTCATTAGCGATTGAAGAACCGCATTCGGAATAGCGCCGATTCCCATTTGAATCGTCGCCCCGTCCTCGACGAGGTTGGCGCAGTTCACGCCAATCTTCGATTCGATTTCGCTGGGCGG
The DNA here is from genome assembly GCA_019187105.1 of Fimbriimonadaceae bacterium. Lineage (NCBI taxonomy): Bacteria > Bacillati > Armatimonadota > Fimbriimonadia > Fimbriimonadales > Fimbriimonadaceae > Fimbriimonadaceae bacterium. The sequence goes on from JABAQM010000001.1 coordinate 291,090, forward strand.
ATGGGCCGCTATATCGGGCAACGGCTCGTGGTGCTCCACCAGGGCGTGGATGTTATCGACGTGGATTAGACCGTCGCCGTGCGTGCGTGGCATGTGCCGGTTCACCTGGGCGATGACATGTTTCGCGGCGAGCACCGCACTCTTGGTTGCCTCGACGGACACGCCAAGAGAGCAGAAGCCATGACGGTCCGGTGGGGAAACTTGAATCAGGGCGGCGTCGATTGGCATCGCCCCACTGCGGAACAGGGCAGGAACTTCGCTAAGGAAGATCGGCACATAATCCGCCCTTCCCTGCTGCACCGCCTTACGGACATTGGGTCCGACAAAGAGGGCGTTGACACGGAAGCTGTCGCCCATCTCCGGCGATGCGTAGGCGGCATTGCCCTCCGTGTGGAGATGGACAATCTCCACCCCCCGGAGCTCCGGGCTTCTGGCGACGAGGGCACGGACCAGCTCTTGGGGTGCAGCGGCCATGCCGTGGATGAAGACGCGGTTGTGGCTTTCGATCCGCTGGACCGCGGCCTCGGGTGAACAGAGTGACATTCTCTGCCCATAAGTAAACACTGAACCGACCTCACTAGGAAGCGAGGGGGAAAAAAAAGGCTCCTGTTAGAGGGGGCCGATAAGTTTGTCAATGTTTTTTGACGAGGTTTCTTGTTAATTCGCGGCCAGTGTACAACGGATCGGAGCCCAACTGACCGGGAATGATGCCAGTTATCGCCACCAAGCTAACTTCGACCTCGGGAACGTCTATGCCCGAGAGGCCGAGCACATAAAAAGCCCCCCGTGGGGGCGAGGGGGGCTGGGGATCAAGACCTAGTGTCTCGAGGGATTGGAGTTGGGAGATTCTACGTAATGCTAAACGTCCACGAGCGCTTGCGATTCCGGGTTACAGCAGCGTTCATGCGGCTCCGGTGGAATTCCTTACGGACCCTTTACCAAAAGGGCTCGCCTATCGCCTACCAGTGATGATCTGGTGAGGTGACGATTAGCCGTACAGTTTGGGATCCGTCTTCCAGTCCTTGGCCTTGTCGTGGCCCATGGACTTTACGCGCGGACGGCGCTCACGAAGTCTCACCGATTCGATGCCAATTAGGTTGCCATCGGACTTTGAATTCTTGCCGACACCCTCAAGCCGCAGCCGGTGCACCCCAGGTTCGGGCCAGAAGTCGAGCAGGTGGATTTCCTCGACCGCGATCGTCGGCGAGTAGAAGTCGACCGGAGCGCCCAGCTTCACGCCGTCCAAAGAGATTTGGTAACGGCCGAAGTCATACGATTTGGTCGCCTTAAGGACCAGGCGCAATGGCTCCTTCTCCCTCACCTCGAACTCGACCTCGAGCCAGGCATCCTGTTCCGATTCAGGCTTGAAAAGGAGCTGGGGCCCATCGTGTTCAGGCAGGACCTGATGGACCACCTCGCCTGCCCCCCGATGCTGTTCGGTTATGGCGTCCTTGGCAACCACGGTCATCCGTTCGATGTTCGGAAGCTTCCTCTCGGCGCCGCCAGGTGCCCTTGCCGCGAACGTCGGTTTGCCGGTCTGGTACCAGAAGGCGACGGAGGCAAAGTCGTCCTCACGCTCATTCCAGCTCATCGCCTTGTAATCCGGGTTCTCATCCGGCGAGATCCAGCCAAAGTGCTCGAAGGCGACCTTTATCGATTTTCTGAAAACGATAGGATCGGCGATGTGCCACCGGTAGGCGCTCGTGTGGCCGCCGACGATCCCCCACTGATCGAAACAGGGGACGCCGAAATAGGGGGTGCTTGTCGTTTTAAGCCCCCAAGCGCTGAGGAAGTAGTCTTCGGTGCCCGTTCCCCAGATGCTGGGCTCGGCCTCACCATCGATGGTGATCTTTTCATCCCCTTCGCCAAACCAGCTTGGGGACCGGGTCCGAACACCGAGAACGGCGCCCACGAAATGTCCCTTCCCTTGCGTTTCCAGAACCACATAGTCCTTGCCACTGGTCACCGGATACTCCTGGCGGTATTGGGCATAGAAGTAGGGCGTATCGGCGGGAAGCTTATCGAGCTCGATCCAGTCGATGTTGTAATAGAGCAAGTTGACGTTCTTGGTGCCCTGGTTGATGATTTCGATCCTCGCCGACTTTCGGAACGGCATCTGCCAGAAGCAGTTGTAGGAGTCGGCATCTTCTACGACCACCGGTATCGACCGGACTTCCCGTCGCTTTCCAAAACAGTTGGCGAAGAAGTCGCCGAGCGGAGCCTCGACGGCCGGTCTGGGGTCCCCGTCCCAATAGATCCGAAGGAGCATGTCCTGATGGTCGGCGGATCCATCCTTGGCCCATGCCTGGGGCTCGGGTCCCAGAAAGGTGAACCACATATGGGTGATCATCCCCGGACCCTTGGTGTCCATCACCACATGGGTTGCTCCTGGCGCCACGCGGAAGTTATCCCAATTGCTGGTCTCGGTCAGGTCGCCGACCGGCTTGCCGAAGACATGCCGCTTGCCGTCTGGGCCCAGCCGGTGCGTACTCGACTCACGGCGGCTCCGGCCCTGCATGGGTCGTACGAGCTGACTGAGTCCCGACCCATCCTGCAAGTGACCAGAGGCGATGACAACAGCGGCGACTAAGATGGACACGCCGCGATTCTACCGAGGCCGGCGTTATGGCATCCTTCTTCGTCCAAACATGGCATCGAGGCTCCACGGACCGGCTCCCATCGCGCAGATGTGGAGGCATGCAAAGCAGAGCATGACCGCAGGGGTGCCTTGGTTCTGGCCCGGCCACGTTCCTTGTGGCTGGTGGAACTGAAAATAGGCAACTGCCATCATTCCTGAGAGGATGAACGCGACCGGCCGGGTAAAGAGCCCGACCATAAGGAGGGCGCCGCCGATCACCTCGATCCAGCCACCTACCCAGGTTTGCGACCACGGTTCAAGCACCCTGCCGGCAGGCATGCCGCCAAGCCAGCCAAAGTGCTTCATCGCACCCGCCTGGAACAGAATGAGGCCACTGACAATGCGGAGGAGGGTTAAGGTTATCGCCTTGGCTCCATCCCAACGTGTGCGACCTTCGTCCATCAACTGCTGGGTGTCCATATAGATGGTTACGACCGAAAGCGCAATCGCCGCTCCCTAACGGGTCCAGCCATCAGGATCAGTGGTGGGTCAGGTGGCACTCGCTGTCGCGCGAGCCTTAAGAAAGTTGCGCCAATCCCAACCGTCGGGGTCGTCGCACTGGCGCAGAGCAGGCTCCGCGAAGACGCGCATCGATATGGAATCCAGCATTTCCTGAACTTCGCCTGATTCTACAAACTGCTCGTCGCTGTAGGCCTTCGTCGTATTGCATTTCGCGCACACGGCGCGCAGATTGATCGGTCGGTTTCACCCGCTGCCGGGATGATCGACGGTAACCGCCGAAGCCCCGCATTCCTGACACCGACCAGCTTCTCGAGCGATAACTTGCCTGATCACCCGGTCCGGGATTAGCGGCATCCGGCGAGGAAAGCCACCGCCGAGCAGATGCCACAGCTTTTGACCGAGGGCGGCTTGCTTATCTGGATCGTCTAACGCCTTCGTTGCCAGCGCCGAGCGGAACTGTCTGATGAAGGCCGCCATTTCACGGCATGCCGTCCCGCAGTAGGGACTCCGAAGATCGCCACAGGGTCGGCCACAGTTTGGGCAGGCATCCGGCCCGGAAAGCGGATGAGCGACTTGAGCCAATGGATTTCGGGTTAGCAGCTTCAAAACACCGCGAGTCTGCTCCTCGATTTCCGAGCTCTGGGAGAGACGCGAGAACAGACGATCGAGATCCAACCATCCGTTTTTCACGCTCTCATCCATTGTCTGCATTCAGCGCCAGGCCACCCATTCCTATTTTGGACGACTCACGGCGACCCGACGACCTGATCGTCATACGCGAAATATGCAAAGGGCGTCAAGCTGCATTTCATTTATTAACTTCGATGCACGTTCTTTTGATTAACCAAAGGAGGTTAAAACCATGCTCAGTTGGGCTGCAACTTTCTTCGTCATCGCGATAGTGGCATTGATTTTCGGCTTCACGGGAGTGGCCGGCCTCTCGATGCAGATCGCGTGGCTTTTGTTTATTCTGTTTCTCGTCTTTGCGCTCTTTGCATTCATTGCCGGACGCCGGCCCATTGCCTAGAGCGGCAGGAAACTAGATCCGTCCCGTCGTGGACCTTAGGTTTTGCACGATAGCGACCTTCAAGGGTTCCGCAGCCAAGCCCATTAGAGGAGAGGCAAGCGCGGCATCCTGAGGTCGCTAATTGTCGTTCAAGGGTCCTAAAGCGGTTCGAACCGTGCCCTGAAGAACCGCAGGTACTTTGGCTCGTAGATCATTTTGAGACCTTTGGCCTCTTCCCTTCGATCGTAGGTTGCGCAAACGGACTCGACGGTTACGTCCATGTGAGCCTGCGTATACACGCGGCGGGGAATCGTGAGACGAGTCAGCTCCAGCCTTGGTCGATGATGATCTCCAGTGACCGGGTCACGTCCCGCACTGGCGATACCGCGCTCCATCGAACGGATGCCACTCTCCAGATAGAGCTCCGCCGCCAAGGTCTGGGCAGGAAACGCATCTTGAGGTAAGTGGGGATAGAAGGCCCGGGCATTGAGGAACACGGCATGGCCACCTACGGGGTGGACGATCGGTATTCCCTCCTCCTCCAGGTGATGCCCGAGGTACTCGACCTGCCCAACCCGCGCCCGGACGTGGTGGTCTTGCACGCTCTCCTCGATCCCACGCGCCATTGCCTCCATATCGCGGCCGGCGAGACCGCCGTAAGTATGCAACCCCTCGAAAACGACCACCAGGTTGCAAGCCTCCTCATACAGCTTGCGGCTGTTGGTGGCGAGGAAACCGCCGATGTTCGTAAGGGAATCCTTCTTGGCACTCATGGTGCATCCATCAGCCAGCTTGCAGATCGCCTTTAGGATGTCCGCGACCGGCGTCTCGCACCATCCTGGTTCCCGCTGTTGAATGAAGTAGGCGTTCTCCACCAGCCGGGTCGCGTCGAGATAGATCTTGATGCCGTACCTGGCGGTCAGCGCTCGGACGGCGATCAGATTCTCCATGGAAAAGGGTTGCCCGCCCGCCATGTTCACGGTGCCGGCAAGGCAGATGTAGGGAACCCTTTTGGCGCCTACGCGCTCAATCAGCGACTCAAGCTTGCCCAAGTCGACGTTGCCCTTGAACGGATGGCGACTCTCGGGGTCGTGGGCTGCGTCAACAATCACGTCAACGAACGCGCCGCCAGCCAGCTCCTGGTGCAGGCGCGTCGTCGTAAAGTACATGTTGCCGGGAATGCTGTCGCCCGGCTTGATCATGCAGCGAGAGAGGAGATGTTCGGCCCCGCGCCCCTGATGCGTGGGCACCACATATCGGAACCCGTAATACTTTCGAACCGCCGCCTCCAGATGTTCGAAGTTACGACTCCCCGCATAGGCTTCGTCGCCGAGCATCATGCCCGCCCACTGGTAGTCGCTCATTGCGCTCGTTCCGCTGTCCGTCAACAAGTCGATATAAACAGACTTCGAAGGAAGCAGGAATGTGTTGTAGCCAGCTTCCCTCAGGACCCGTTCGCGCACGTCGCGCGTCGTCATGTCGAGCATCTCGACGACTTTGATCTTATAGGGCTCGGCCCAGGAGCGCCGCTTGAATCGCTGTGGCATCGGTTTTTCCAGCTTCGACAAGCGTACAATCCCCCGGTTCGGGCTCACTGCGCTCATTTCAGGGGACAGTTGTCGCCCTAGTTGCTATTGGCCGGAACCAGTAACAGCTTCACCCGGCGGATATTGTCCCGACCGAGGACCGGCGTCGGGTCGATGGTACGAAAGCGCACCCTGCCCCCGTCGCGGATTTCGGCCGACACCGCCCACGGCATCATCGCCATTGCCCGGTTTCGGTCATAGCTCAGCGAGAAATCGATGGGAACTTGCCGCGGGCCGAACAAGGTTCGGGATGTGGCGATGATTGCCTGGTCTTTGGGCTTGCCGGCGGCTTCGTGGAGCCGAACGATCAGCTCCGCCCGCGGGGACAATGCCACTCGCTCCCGGTAAGTGGCTGTACCCATGATGGTCGGTTGGACCGCTTCGACTCCGGCAAAGCCTCCGTCGAAAAACGCCAGTCCCATTCGCATCGCGGGAAGTGCGGCGGTGACGTGGTTCAGCTGGTCGCCCACGATCGCGATCGGCCGAACATTGCCACTGCCGGCCATGTTTGCCGCCGCCAGCAGCGTGTTCTCGCAAGCCACGATAATGTCGTGCGGGAGGTACGGCAGCAGCACCTTGGTTTTCGGCTGCCAGTCGATGCAGTCGCTACCCATGAAGAGCTTGATCAGCGGATTGCTCGTGTCACGTTCACCCAGCGCTTTTCGAAACTTCGGCTGGAAAATACGGTCTGTCGACTTCAGAGCCCCGAGCTGAAGTCCCTTCGTGAGAAATTTCTTCCCGAGCTGCTCGGTGGTCAAGGTTTGTCCCAGAACGAAGGGCACGTATGTGGCGAAAGACGGTACGAAGACCTCCTCAAGCCTCATGCCGGGAATACGGGGCTGGGCCCCCGCTCCGCTGAGTCCCGCGGCAACGAACTTGAAAGCCAGATTCACGACGTCGCTGGTCTTGCCGATCAGCCATTGGGCGGTCGTACCGCTCAGGTCGTAAGGACCGGACATCGGAGCGCTCGCCTCGACCGGGCGGCCGAGTTCCTCCATGCGCCGGGTCATCCACATCGCCTTCAGGCCACCTTCGCTGTACCCCGCGATGAACAGTTTCGAACCGACGCTTCCTCCGACACGCTTGATCGCGCCCCAGGCAGGCGCCAGCATATCGATACCCGCCTGAGAATTCACCGCTCCCAGCGGATAGGGTTGCGGACCTTTGCTGTCGCCCAAACCAAAGCAGTCAGGAGTGGCCACGGCGTATCCGTTGAGACAGAAATTGACAACGACGGCTTCATGGGGGTGGTTCGGGTTCTTTCCGTCGTAGGTGGAGGGGGCATCTCGGCGGTCCACCGTCGTACCTTGGAACCAAACGACGAGACCCTTGGGAGCGCCGCGCTCCGGAATAGCGAGGTGACCGCTCGCCTGTTGGTCGGCCAGGCCATCGTTCGACCTATAAGTGATTTTGTAGAGCCGCACCGGGCTCTTCATCTCCGTCGTTGACGGACCGGGAAAGTACTTGGAATTGGCGGCAGTGGCATATTCCGAGGACAGCTTTCCGAGCGGCAGTACATCCCAACCCAATGGTTGCGGTGCAGCCTGAAGACACAGGAGGGCGGCAGCGATACCTAGTACCATCGCTGCCGATCATACTCAGATTCCAAACAGCAGGCGATCTGTTTAAAGTTTCGGAACCCTAAGGCGAGTCGGTTCGGGTATGAATCCGTACGCCGGCACGGCCGGAAGGAGAATTGAGAATGGATGAACATGCAGTCGCGGTTGGCCGGACTTTTCCATGGCACGAGGTCTACACCTCAAACGTCCAGGGCACGATCGATTTCTACATGAAGAGCCTCGGCTGGGAAACCGAGTCGATGGACATGGGCCAAGGCCCCTATCACATGCTGAAGGCAAACGGCATGTCGGTTTGTGGTGTCTTCGATTCCGCCCAAGCGGGTGGCGCGCCTCCCCATTGGGCGACCTACATCGGAGTCGACAATCTCGACGATCGGCTCGGCAAGTGCACCGCCAACGGTGCTACCGTCGTGGTCGAGAAGATGCACATTCCTTCGGTTGGTTGGATGGCGATGATCGCCGATCCCTTCGGCGCCCACGTCTGGCTTTACCAACCCGAGCCACAGGTCTAGTCCAAACGTCGTAGGCCACAGTTGGGGCGAGGACGATAGGCATTAAATTGACTTGCGACCTCCCCCAACCGCCCCATCAGAGCGGACAGGTCCCGCCAGATGTACACCTGATCCCAGTAGTCCTTCCCTGCCACCCTGCAGACGATCTGCGAGCCCAGCTCCGCTTCAAGGGCCAGATAGAAGGCGCGCGCGGAAAGATTCTCGGTAAACGCGCAGCAGCACATGGCGTCGTAGCCGAGGTCGATCGCCTGGCGCGTACAGCAATGGACGAGGGCTCGTCCCAAGCCTTTGCCTTGGGCCTCGGGACGAACGTAGAGGGCCTTTAGCTCCGCCATTTCTTCGTAACCCGTCTCGTCGCAAGTGGTGACAAAAACCGTGCCCAAGATCCTCTCGCCCTGTCCGGCGACGAAGGTTGGAATGCCATCCGCACGGCACCGCCGAACCCGCTCCGCCCACCGGTTAAGGTCGAGGTCGGCCAAGAACTCAGCCGGCAGAATATGGCGGTAGGCGTCGCGCCAAGCCTCTGCGGTGACCTCCGCGATCTCGTACTCGTCGCCCACCCGAGCCGTGTCCAGCCAATACGCGGTCCTGTCGTTCATCGACATTCAATGTCCACGCCTGTTTTTCGGTGGTACGTTCATTCTGATCTTTGGTACCCGTATTGGAATGAGCGCATTGCCTCCCATCGATGAAATGGAAGCGGCCAGACTTCGCCGCGATCCCGCCTACGATGGCATCTTTTTTGTCTGCGTCAGAACCACGGGAATCTTTTGCCGTCCGAACTGTCCGGCTCGCAGTCCCCTCGCCAAGAACGTCGAATACTTCGCCACCGCTGCAGAAGCCCTGTTTGCCGGCTACCGTCCGTGCAAACGGTGTCGGCCAATGGCGATCCAGAACCAGCCGGAGTGGGCCACTGCGCTCATCGCCGACGTGGAAGCGAACCCTGCCGCTCGAATCAAAGAGGGCGACTTGCGCGGTCGTGGCGTGGATCCCGCCACGGTCCGTCGGCACTTCCTGAAGCACTACGGCATGACCTTTCAAGCGTACTGCCGGGCCCGGCGACTAGCCGTCGCTTTCACAAGCATCAAGTCGGGAGCCATGGTGGACGATGCCGTGCTGGACAGCGGATACGACTCCCACAGTGGCTTTCGAGATGCGTTCCTGAAAACGTTCGGCATTGCTCCCGGCAGAAGCAACGGCCGGGACTGTGTGTTTGTGGCCTGGGTACCCAGCCCGCTCGGTCCCCTTGTGGCGGGAGCGACGGAGGAAGGGATCTGCCTCCTCGAGTTCACCGATCGGCGGATGCTGGAGGCACAGTTTCAGACCGTGCGACGGCATTTCAAGGTTCCGGTCGTCCCAGGATCCCATCCCCACCTCGAACAACTCAAGCGAGAACTCGCGGCGTATTTCGAGGGCAAGCTGCAGCGGTTCACGGTTCCCCTCGTGTTTCCTGGCTCCCCGTTTCAGCGCCGGGTATGGGAGGAGTTGCTAAAGGTCCCCTATGGCGAGACGCGCTCGTATCAGGACCTGGCTGGGGCCATCGGTTCCGTGGCGGCGGTGCGGGCGGTCGGCCGCGCCAACGGCATGAACCGCATCGGGATCATCATTCCTTGCCACCGGATCGTGAACAAAAACGGCGAGCTCGGCGGCTATGGCGGGGGCCTCCGAAGGAAGCAGTACCTGCTCGACCTTGAGCGGGCCAACGCTATGGTTGAAGCGGCGTGTTAATCATCGTGACCGTTTGATGCTCCTCGAAGCCCGTCAGGGTTGGCGACGCGAAGGAGAGCCGCCTGGTGGGTTGCGTTTACTTCGGCAAGCTAGAAATGACACGAGAAAAGTAAACATGAAGGCTGTTGGGGCGATGCCGCCCAAAGCTTCCAGGGCGATCCTCCGATTCTGTTTTGACATCCGCCACATAGGTGTCCCACCGGGATTCGCTACCCACATTGCGGTAAGGACCGCTGTGACAGTGACCGCGATTAACAGGCTCCTTACGAAGCAGGAAGTTCTTCGCCCTTTCGCTGGCTCACTCATAGAGAAGTCCCATGGACTATCTCGAACCACGGATTCGAGCCACCTTTGTCAGACCCAGGCCAATGCTGGAACCCAAGGCAAACAACCCAAAGTGTATAGCAATAGATCCAGTACCGAACGCGCGTGAATTGAACGCGGCAATCCAGAACAACTCCAATAGCGCGCACAGTCCCAGGAACGCCAGTCCAACTACCGCATGGGTGAACATAATCCCTATCCAATTGCCTTCACTACTTTTGGGTACCAGCAAGCGAGGTTTCAATAAGGCATGTAGCACCCCTTGCACCAATCCTACACCTGCGCTGAGTATAAGCCCAAAGTAGGAGGTGGATCGAGCTCCGATCCAAAGAGTCGCCACCGTTAGTAACAAGCCGACTGTTGTTCTTACGATCCTAACGGCCAAGTTGCAGCTGTTATGCAGGGGAGCGCCCACTGCACACTCCTTCACAGAACTTCTCGCAGTCGAAGCATGCACAATCCGCGCGACTTGCATCGCTTCCGGCACGTCCTCCTCTGGCCGCTTCGACACGGCTATCGGCGGGTGGCCGCACCCTTTCTCCTTTCCAGATCGGGTGGCAAGCATCGGGATGTGCACTTAGGCTACTCCCCAAGAACCCATTTACCCGATGCATGTTTCACGTTCCCACTATACGGCGAAGTCAACCCTTTCATCCTTCAACTGCCGACCGCTGCGCCTACCGTTTTATCTTTTTGATCGTGCTCTTGTCCGGATAGGCTGGCTTTTTGATTCCAGGCTTGGGCTGTTTTTCCAAGAGCTTCATCGCCTCGGCCACTGCCCTTTCCAATTGTGGATCATGGCCTTTTCGCCATTGAGCGGGGTCGAAGTCAACTTCAATGTCGGGATCGACGCCATAGTTCTCCACGTCCCACGTTCCGTTCGGGTTGTAGAAGGCAATGTTTGGAGCCGTGACCCACCCGCCGTCGATGAGGGTCGGAAAGTGGAGTATTCCAACCAGGCCACCCCACGTGCGATACCCCACTACCGGACCCACCTTTGCTTTCTTAAAGTGCCAGGGGAAGTAGTCACCACCTGAACCGGCATATTGGTTTATGATCATCACTTTGGGGCCGTAGATTTGACTCAGAGGCGAAGCGAAATCCTTGCCGTATCGGGAGGTCCACATCGACATCAGCGGACGTTGCATGTTGTCGACCATAAAATCATCGACCTGACCGCCATGGTTGAATCTCTCGTCAACAATGAGACCCTCCTTGCCGACTTGGGCATAGAAGTATCTATTGAAGTTCGTCCAGCCTCCCACGTTAGTGTCGGGGATGTGCATGTAACCGAGTCGACCACCGCTTAGTTTCGCCACCGTCCGCCGATTGTCCTCGCGCCAAGCCAAAAGGCGTAAACCGCCTTCGTCCGCTACCGGCACAACGGTCACCTCGCGCGAGTCCTTCCCGTCGGTGCTTGGGCCCACCTTGATCCGGACTTGCTTGCCCGCCCTGGCCTCCAGTCGCTGGTGCAAGTTATGGTTCGACCTCAGTTCTTGACCATCGATAGCGAGCAAGTATTCACCCGCCTTCACATTGACGCCTGGCTGCGTGAGCGGCGCCCGGAGGTTGGGATTCCAGTTCTCGCCGTTGTAGACGCGTGCGAAGCGATATCGACCGTTTTCAAGGCTGTAGTCGGCCCCTAGCAGGCCGCCCGGCACACCTTCGACACCCGGCATGTCGCCTCCCCCGACGAACATGTGGCCGATGCAGAGCTCTCCGAGCATGTCCTCAAAGAGATAACTAAGGTCTGCGCGACTCCTGATGTTTGCGACGAACGGCTCGTATCGCTTCTCCATTTCAGCTAGGTTGATCCCGTGATAGTTCGGTGCATAAAGGAAGTCGCGCTGGATGCGCCATGCCTCATGGAACATCTGCTTCCACTCTTTCATCGGTTCGACCAGCGTCCGCATGCCGCTTGTGTTGAGGGTGCCTTGCCCTGGAGCAATGGGAGCCGCAGTTGCGGCGAGCTGCCAAGATGCCCCGTTGTTAAGCAAGACCTTGTCTCCACTCGGCGTGAAGGTAGCTCCAAAGAAGCCTGACGCCAACGGCGTTAACGACTTGTCGACTAGCGAGAACTTCGACAGGGTCGCCCTCGGCGGAATCACAAAGCTCGTGATAGCGGGGAGTTCTACGGTGAAAACGCTGTCGGTCGGACCTCCTATTAGCCCGGCGTAGTTTCTCGCTGGAATAGGGAGTGCCAGAATGCGCTGATCAAGACCCTCGAGATCGATCCGGAACTCTTCCTTCTTCACCTCGGTCTTCGCCGGGCTAGTCGCCTTCTCGTCGTCACTCTCGGGGGCCAGCGGAGAAGGGAGATTGTTTCGGAGAACGACACAGTACACGCTGGCCTGCGTGTTTGAGTTTCGATAACTGCTGAGGTCTAACCACGCCGCAGACGGGCCGCTGTTGGTACTGGCAGTAAAGTAGAGGTACTTGCCACTACCGTCGAAGACAGGGCTCCGAGCGTCGCTCATGCCGTCAGTGATTTGCGTCGCTTTACCGGACTCAAGGCCATAGAGGAACACGGCACTGATGTGGCTGTCCAGATCCCGGCAATACGTAAGCCACTTACTGTCGGACGACCAGGTCGCGGTCAAGAGGTAGGTCGGGTTCTCGTACGGGTTTGTGTCAACAAGTGTGCTTTTCTTGGACTTGAGATCGAGGTACCAAAGGTTATGCATATTGTCGGTGTAGCAAATCTTTTGGCTGTCCGGTGACCATACGAGATTGTAGTAGTAGCAATTGCCTTCCAAGTCGTAAGTCGTCTTTTCGTCCTTTCCGACCACGTTTTGTACAACCGCTTTGTACTCGCCCCCAGAGTCGCTCAAGTAAGCCACCGACTGTCCGTCGGGCGACCAGGCCGGGTCGCGCTCGCATACGTCGCTTGTTTGGGTTAGATTTCGTGCGTCGCCCTTGCTCGCGGGAACCGTCCAGATGTCCCCCCGGGCTGCAAAGACAGCCCTAACGCCGCTGGGAGATAGGCCGGCCGACAAGATCAGCTTGGATGCGTCCTTGTACTGGGGACGAGCCTCCGGAAACTCACCACTGATCTGGATGTTCACCTTACTGACTGCTCCAGACTGCAGGTCGTACAGCTTGATCTCGCCGAACTGTTCGATTGCGATCGCATTCGAGCCAGCCGACGCAGACTTCATCTCGAAGCCGTCATTACGAATGCACTCTGCAACCCGATTGGACTTCGTATCATAGCTAAAGAGCGTCGTCGGCCCGTTACGGTCAGATAGGAAGTACACCTTGTCGCCGACCCACATCGGGTAACTGTCGTTTGAGTTGTCACGGGGTATTTCTTTGACCTTCGAATCGGACAGGTCTGCGATCCACACTTTCGAGGTTTGTCCGCCTCGATATCGCTTCCATGCGTTTTGCCACTGGATCCCTGGGTTGTAGGCCAGCTTCGCGCCGTCCGGAGAGTAGGACGACTGGGAGCCACTCGGCAACGGCAGCATGGTTGGCATCCCGCCATCCATCGAGACGCTCCACAGCTGAGGCAGATCAACCGTCATCGCTGCCGAACTGATGAAAGTAACGGACTTGCCATCGGGCGACCAACCGGTCGCATGATCTGGGCCGGGATGAAACGTCAGTCGCTTCGGCTCGCCGCCTTCCGCAGGCATGACATAAACGTCCGAGTTACCGGAGTATTGGCCGGTGAAAGTGATCATCGTCCCGTCTGGGCTGAAGAACGGGTCCAATTCGGCGCCGGGCGAGGTTGTCAGGCGGATCGCACTGCCCCCCTTGCGGGTAACCGACCACAGATCGCCGGCGAACGAGAAGACGATGTGCGTCTGGTTCACGGTCGGGTGGCGTAACATCATTGGCCCCGTCAAGGGCAAGAGTGGGGTAGCAAGTAGCAAGGCAACCAACATATCGCGATTATGTGCTGGAGCGACATGGTAAGTGTCATCCTTGGTCAAGGTGTTCATCCTTGGCCTCATCGCGGCAGCCGTCTTCCTCTATCTCGCGCTGCTGACCCTGATTATCCGCTTTAGCCTGAGCCCGAAGCGGCTTCCCTACTTTATCTCGCCGGGCATGATGGGCCTGCCTCAGCGGGATGTGGAGCTGCGGACCCAGGACGGCGTGAACCTGCGCGCCTGGTGGTCCCAGCATCCCGAGCCAAAGGGGGTGGTGCTGCTAACCCACGGCTACATCATGAACCGCAGCGAAATGTCGCCGGTCGGAGCGTGGTTCTTCGGCCGCGGGTATAGCATGTTGGCGCTGGACTTCCGCGCGCATGGGCGAAGCGGCGGCAACCGCACGACGCTGGGTTACATCGAGCGGTTCGACGTTCTAGCCGCCGTCGAGTGGATTCGGCAGGAATGCCCGGGCCTGCCGCTGGTGGTGGTGGGATCGAGCATGGGAGCGGCGGCCGCGGCGATGGCGATGGGCTACGAGAACGCGCCGATCGACGCGCTCGTGCTCGACAGCGCGTACAGCCGGTTGGACTACGCAATCCTCGGTTGGTGGCGCTTCTTGGGTGGCAAGACCCTGGAAACGATGCTCTATCCCTCTGTCTGGATCGGTGGGCTGATCATGCCGTTCAAGCTGCGTGAAGCTGACGTCGCCAATGCGCTCGCGATGCGGCCGGAAACGCCGACACTGATCTTGCATGGAGATTGCGACGACCTCGCCACGCCCAGCGAAGCCAAACGCAATCAGGAGGCAGCGGCAAACGGCACGCTCGTCTGGTTCGATCGCTGCGGCCACTCGGAAGGGCGCATGATCCATCCCGAGCGCTACTTCGGCGCCCTGGGCGAGTTTCTGAAGCAGCACGGGCTTCCGGTCGGCTAGCGCCGACCGTACGGCCACCTAATGATAAACCCGCTTAACTGCAGTCGTTGCCCGTGCCACAATCGGGTTGATGGCAGCCATGCTTGATCCTGCCCTGCACCATCTTGGAACGCCCCGGCGCGGCAAGGTACGGGATGTGTTCGATCTCGGAGACAGCCTCTTAATGGTGGCGAGCGACCGGATCAGCGCCTTTGACGTCGTCATGGCCAACGGCATCCCCGACAAGGGCAAAGTGCTGAACCAGCTCAGCAATTTTTGGTTCGAACGCCTGAGCTCAGTTTGCCCCAACCACCTGATCGAGACCGAGGACGCAGCTATCGCCCACCGCCTCGGCATCGATTCTCCCGAGCTTAAGGGTCGCAGCGTGATCGTTCGCAAGACCGAACCGCTTGCGATTGAGTGCGTGGCGCGCCGCTACATCGCGGGCTCGCTCTATAAGGCGTATCTGGCCGGTGAAACCAAGGCGCTCGACCTGAACCTGCCGGACGGGATGATCGACGGCTCCGAACTACCGGAAACCATCTTTACCCCTGCAACGAAGGCTCAGACAGGGCATGACGAGAACATCTCCTTCCGGCACGCTGCCGATATCGTCGGGATGGAGACGGCAGTGGCGGTTCGCGATTGGACGCTTCGGCTCTTCACTCAGGCTTCGATCCACGCGGCGAGCTGCGGCCTGATTCTCGCCGATACCAAGTTTGAATTCGGCATCACCGACGACGGCTTGGTTTGGATCGATGAAGCCCTGACGCCTGACAGTTCGCGCTATTGGGAGACTTCCGGATACGCGCCCGGCAAGCCTCAGCCGAGTTTCGACAAGCAGTTCGTACGCGACTATCTGGAATCGATCGGATGGGACAAGCGCCCGCCGGGGCCGACCTTACCTAGCGAAATCGTCCAGCGGACCCGAGAAAAATACTTCGAGGCGTTCCGCCGCCTCACGGGTAAGGACGTCGCCGTCTAGGTGTATTGGCTTTACAACTTCGCTATGACGCTAACGGCGCCGTTTTGGGTGCCGTGGATGCTATGGCGGACTTCACGCCGCAAGGAGCAGCCCAATTGGCCGGAACGGATGGGCAACTACAGCATCAAACCGCGCAAGGACGGCATGCGGATCTGGGTCCACGCGGTATCGGTCGGCGAAGTGATCGCGGCGCTGCCGATTCTCAAGGGATTGAAGGAACGGCTGCCGGAGC
Organism: Fimbriimonadaceae bacterium; assembly: GCA_019187105.1. NCBI lineage: Bacteria > Bacillati > Armatimonadota > Fimbriimonadia > Fimbriimonadales > Fimbriimonadaceae > Fimbriimonadaceae bacterium. The sequence continues at coordinate 306,934 of JABAQM010000001.1, forward strand.
ATGAAGTCGTGCTGAGCGTGACGACCTCGAGCGGACACCAGACGGCCACAGACCGAGCGGCGGAATGGGTTCACCAAGTCGTGTACTTCCCGGTCGATACACCCTACTATCAGCTTCGCGCGATGCTCGCCGTCCGGCCGAAGGTGGTTGCGATCATGGAGACCGAACTATGGTTTAACTTCCTCTGGGCGGCAAAGGAGATCAAGGCGACCACCTTGCTGATCAATGGCCGGATCAGTGACCGCAGCTATCCACGGTCCCGGCGCCTGAAGTTCTTCTACCGGCCCCTCCTGGCCATGCTGGACCGCGCCCTTATGCAGACCGAAACCGATCGTTTGCGGATTCAAGAGCTAGGGGCACAAGAGGCTGATGTTTTCGGCAATGCCAAGTTCGATGAGGCTCTGCCAGAGCCGGATTCGGTCGATTGGATCGAGACATTGGGCTTAGAGCGAGACGTCCCTGTCGTCGTCATCGGATCCACTCGTGGGGAAGCCGAAGAGTCGTTTCTGCTGGAAGCGCTTCCGGAGGGCGTCCAGATCGTCCATGCGCCCAGGCACTTGGAGCGTTCTGATGCCCTTGAGCAGGCCTATCTGCGCCGGTTTGGCCGGTGCTCGCGGCGATCGCGTGGCGAAAAGGGATCGCCCATGATTCTCGACACGTACGGCGAGCTGTCGCGGGTGTACTCGGTTGCGGACCTGGTCATTGTCGGCGGGGGGTTCGACGATCTTGGTGGACAGAACATCCTCCAGCCGCTGGCTCATGGCAAGCCGGTGCTGCACGGCGTCCACATGCAGAACTTTGCCGCGGTCGCCGAAGCAGCGATCAAGGCAGGGGCGTCGATCGCCTGTTCTTCTCCCGGGGAGCTCCGGACCAATCTCGCGGATCTGCTCACGGACGCTGCTCGGAGGGCGGCGATGGGTTCAGCTGCCGAACGGCTTATTCACGACAACTCCGGCGCGGCTGCGCGCTATGTTGATGCGATCGTCGAGGCTGCGCAGCGCTAGTTGTTGACGCTGATGCTCCAGACTCGCAGGACCTTGTCGAGTCCGCCGGCGGCAAGCTGCTTGCCATCGGGACTGAAGGTGACCGTTGCGAGCGGAAGGTGCGACGCCTCAATGCGGCCATGGCCGACGCCATCGTAGGCGTTCCAGAGGCCGACATAGCCATCTCGCCCTGCCGAGCCGAGCAGTCGGTTGTTCGGGTGAAAGGCAAGCGCCTCGATCGGCTTCTCGTGGCCATGCATGGCCTTGCAAAGCGACATCGTACGAAGGTTGAAGACTCGGATTGAAAGGTCGACGGCGCCCACCGCCAGCAAGCCCGTATCGTTGCTAAAGGCCAGCGAGGTAACCGTGGAACGGACATTCGAGAACGTATAGAGCTCTTCGCCGTTCTGGGCGTTCCAGAGCTTTACGGTGGCGTCGGCCGATCCGGTAGCCAAAAAGCGGCCGTCGGCGGACCATGCCACCGCGGTGACCGAGTCGCCATGCTTCGCCACCGAGAACGTGGTTTGCCCGGTGTCGCTGTTGGTCACAACCAGCGAGCGGTGAACGGTTCCGAAGGCGACGGAGCGACCGTTCGGGGAGGCCTTGAGGCAGCAGACCCACTCATAGGGAATCGATCGGAAGGTCTGAACTTCGCTGTTGTTGATCCGCCACAGCGACACCGTCGTTTCGGAACAACCTGCGGCAACGACTTTGCCATCCTCGAGAAGCTCGATCACGCTGACCACGCCGCCTTCAAGGCGAAGCTGGCCCTGAACCGACTCGTTGCTGAGATCCCACCACAGGAGCTCGTTGTCGAAAGAGCTGCTGACTAGCTGGCCTGAAGTCGGCGAGAACATCACCGAATAGATTGGCGTTTTGTGGTTGCGCAGGCGGTGCGTGAGTTTGGCTCGTATCGTCTGGGTGGAACGTTGGTCCGCCTGGTCCGGTCGCGGATCCTCGATGAGTCCGCCGTTAAGGCTGGCATCGTACTCCATTCGCCGAACCGGATCGATAAGAGTCTCGAACGCGGCGTTGATTTTCGCCATCTGTTCGTGGGACTTGGGATCGGGATTGACGTCTGGGTGATAGGACCGCGCCAGTTTGCGATAGGCCTGACGGATTGCCTGCGGCTTCACCGTCGGCTCGACGCCCAGAATCTCGTATAGGGTTACCAAGGTTGTCGAACTTGATTATGAAGAGCGGCGACCCTGAAATGAAACCCTCTTTAACCAATTTGTGCTGGATTCGTTAAGGAATGCGGGGGGCTACAAGCCTAGGCTATTCTAACCTAGATGCGGATTGGCGTGATCGGAGCCGGCAACATTAGCGGCATCTACCTGCAAAACCTTGCATCTTGGCCGGAAACGGCCGTTGTTGCGATCGCGGATTTGGATGAAGCGAAAGCCACGACCGTCGCTGGAAAGCATGGCATCGGGTCGATCCGGCCCGAGGACCTGCTGCTAAGGGACGATATCGACACGATCCTGAATTTGACCGTCCCCAACGCCCACTTTTCGGTCGGGCTGGCCGCGCTTCAGTCCGGAAAGGGACTGTACAGCGAAAAGCCCCTTGCGCTAACGTTGGCTGAGGGCCGCAAGCTCATGGGCGAGGCGACGTTGCGGGATCTCGAGATAGGTTGCGCGCCCGATACCGTGCTCGGTGCCGGAATCCAGACCGCCCGCAAACTTATTGAAGGTGGGGCCGTCGGTGAGCTCGTTGGGATGCAGGGTTTCATGCTGTGCCCCGGCCACGAGGGCTGGCATCCATCGCCGGCGTTCTACTACGAGAGGGGCGGCGGTCCGCTTTTCGATATGGGCCCCTACTATCTTTCCGCAATGTTCCACCTCGGTGGTCCGTTTGCGAAGGTCTCGGCAATGGCCCGTACGACTCGCCTGACGCGTACGATTGCGAGCGAGCCACTCAGGGGGACCATTATCCCCGTTGAAACCCCGACCCACATCAGCGCCGAGATCCAGTTCGTGAACGGCGCGATCGCTCACCTTGCGACGAGCTTCGACGTCCAATCTCACCAACTTCCCCACATCGAGGTTTACGGAACGGAAGGGACGATCTCGGTGCCAGACCCGAACGGATTCGGAGGACCAGTTAAGCTGTGGAAAGCCGGCGGTGAATGGGAAGACGCCCCACTAGTTTCTGCGGACGTTTCAAACCTGCGCGGTCTTGGATTGCGGGACTGGGCCATTAACGGCGTGCCAAGAGCGAGCGGCGAAATTGGATTGCACGTCCTCGAGACCATGGAAGCGATCCTGGAATCGGCCCAAGGTGAGCGCTTTGTCGAGCTTGAGTCCCGACCGGCGCTGCCACCGATCAGGCTTGGCTGAAAAGGTCGTCGACCCTCTGGATGCACTCGGGGATGTCGATTCGGGGATTGCCGACGATTCGATTAACCGGATAGATCTCCATAAACTCGGCTGACGGAGTGAGAAAGGCCTGAAGCAGGTTAATGTCCTCGCATTTCGGGTCGAGCCACGCCTCGAAATCCTCCTCGAGGAGAATCACCGGCATTCGATCGTGATACTCGGCGACCTGGGCATTCGGCTCGCTGGTGACCAGGGCGCATGTGCGGCCGAATTCAGGATGGTCTTCGTAGATGCCGGCAAATGCAAAGGGCTCATCGTGGGGTCGATGAAAGAAGAATGGCTGCTTGTACTTGCCGCGGTTCTGCCACTCGAAATAGCCATCGGCGGGCACCAAGCATCGACGGCGGCGAAACGCGTGCCGGAACATGGGTTTGACGGCGATTGTCTCCGCCCTGGCGTTGACAGGACGGCTCGTTTTCTTGAGGTCATTAACCCAGGTCGGAATCAAGCCCCAGGTAGCGGCGTCCCATTGTCGCTCGCCCTTTGGGGCGGTGACCATCGGCACGAACTGGGTCGGGGCGATGTTGTAGCGGGGTTCGAAGTTCGGCGCGCCTTCGAGCCCAAAAAGATGGGCCAGCCCAAAACTATCCGTTCGAAGCGTGAATCGGGCGCACACGTCGAGTAGTTATGACGTAGGATGGTTCGGTGTTGCTCAAATCCGTCATCGCAGCGGGAATCGGAGCCCTCGTGGGCTTTGGATACCACCTCTTGATGCGCTCGATTGGTTCCAGCTGAATCAACTGCCGTCAGCCGGCGGTGCCGGTGATCGCAGGAGCGTTGCTCGGTCTCTTTGCCCTTTGGTCGTCAAACCGCGACTAGGGCGCCCTTATCAGGTTAGATATCCCATGATGCTTTCTCTCGTAGCTGCAGCAGTGTTGCAAACGGGTCCTGTCGAAGTCCCGTTTCGGATCGGCGACGATGCGATTATCGTCGACGTGAAAGTGAACGGCCGCAAGGCGTCCCTGATGTTCGACACTGGGTTCTCGGGATCGGTCGTGCTGGATGACTCGATCAACATCGGCAAGCCGACCGGGACGATGCGGCTTCGCGACTTTGTTGGCGAGTTCACGGCCCAAACGGTGAAGATCAAGTCCCTCATGCTTGGCTCCGTCGACGTGCATTCTGAAGATATGGAAGCCGTCCAGCAGCCGATGGCGAACATGTCGCAGAGCTATAACACCCACACCGATGGCATCCTCGGCTTCGAGGCCGTTCGCAACCACGTCATCGAGATCAACTTCGAAAACAAGAAGTTCATCCTGCACCCGCGTTCGGTAGACATCAGCCAGCGCAAGCCGGATAACCAGAGGACCTTTCTAACCAAGCTCTTGCCGATCGGCCACAACTCCATGGAAATGGAGGTCGTCGCCTCGAATGGGAAGAAAATGGTGCTGGCTCTCGATACCGGAAACAGCTTCTATGCGACGACGCATAAGGACGTCCTTGAGCGGATCGGCCTCTGGAGCACTGGCAAGAAGCCGGATTACATGCGGCAGGCTTGGGTGGCGTCGGGCCCCGTAGACAGCTGGTACGCGCTTATGAATGACGTGACGATCTTCGGTGTGCCGGTCAAATCGAGCACGTGGTCCATCATCGACTTACCTAGCAGTTCGGCCGAAGGTGATGGGACGGTCGGATTCGGTTTTCTCAAGAACTTCAATATCACGATCGATATCGAGCGAAGACGAGTCTGGCTGCAGAACTTCACGGGCAAAGTGTCCGATGACGCGACAGCCGATATCGGCGTGTCCGCGTTTTACGATGGTCGAACCAAGCGGTTTCGCATATTCAGAATCACCCCGGGAAGCCCGGCTGATAAGGCCGGAGTCAAGATGGGAGACGACATCCTCGCCGTCGATGGGACCGAAGTGCTGGGCATGGGTAACCGGGAGTTCGATCGAAGGCTCAAAGGCTTGCCAGGGTCGAAGGTTTCACTGGCGCTCTCACGACAAGGGAATCTGATCCGGATGGAGCTTGAACGAGCCGCTCTCGTCAATCCGCTGTAGCCCAAAATCGAGCCACAACAGCGTCGAGCATTCCTTCGGTGAGGCGTCCGGTAAAAGTGTTCTGCTGGCTAGGGTGATAACTGGCAAGGAGCCTTGTTCTGCCGACCGTAACCTCCGCACCGTGGCCGAAGGCGGCTGGAGGGGCTACGCCGAGACGCTTCTGTACCTGTTGCCAGGCCAGCGAACCCAGGCATAGTATTGCTTTCCATTCACGATCAGCCAGGGTTTCAAGAAAATAATCCGAGCAATTGGCGATCTCTTCGGTCGCCGGTTTGTTATCCGGCGGCGCACAGTGGATCACGGCGGTGATGAGGACACCGGTTAGCGACAGGCCGTCGTCCACAGATGTCGAGGTCGGCTGGTTGGCCGCTCCAACTTTGTGGAGAGCGCGAAAGAGCCAGTCGCCGCTGCGGTCCCCAGTAAAGATTCGTCCCGTGCGATTGCCGCCGTGCGCAGCCGGCGCAAGGCCGACGATGAGGCGTGTAGCTTCAGGATCGCCGAAGTTTGGCACGGGCCGACCCCAATACCGTTCGCCTTTGAATTGCGCTCGCTTTTCTGTCGCGACTTTTTCACGCCAGGCGACCAAGCGCGGGCACCGCCGACAATTGGGAACTCGGGGGTCGAATATCAAAGCTTGCCGGCTTCGATTTGCGCCATTGCCTCGTCGTCGACGCTTTCGAGTCTTGGGCCCAACTTGGCGACCACTTGGGCGGCGTTATACGCTCCGATCCGTCCGGTAACCGGCAAGGGTAGGTCATGGGTGAGTCCGTAGAGCAGGCCCGCGGCATACATGTCGCCCGCACCGGTCGTATCCACAGGCTCAACTCGGTAGACGGGAATCTCATGAACCTCACTGCCCTGCTGAACAATGGAGCCTTTGTCATCCATCGTCACAACGGCGACCCGGCACCATTCTGCGAGCGCAGCGGCGGCATCCTGGGGCGACGACGTGCCTGTCATGCCTTGGGCTTCCACGAAGTTGCCGAAGATCACATCGACGTGGTTTTTCAAGAGCTCGGTCAACTCGGGCCGATGCCGATCGACACAGAAAGGATCGCTGAGGCTCAAGGCAACGCTGACCCCCGCTTGATTTGCGGCCTTCATTGCCCGGAGCACCGCCTCCTTCTGGTTCGGGGTGTCCCAAAGGTAAGCCGTCACGTAGAGATACCGGCTCTTGGCAATGGCATCCGTATCGACGTCGTCGGGCCGCAGCTCGCGAGCCTGGCCGAGAAAGGTGAGCATGGTTCGTTGAGCATCCGGCGTGATCAGGATCAGCGAGATTCCGGTGTCGCCTTCTCCCTTGCCCAAACTGGCGAAAACCCCGTTTGAGATGAGGCTGTCGGCATACAAACGGCCGTGCTCGTCGTTGCCGACGCGGCTCGTGTACGCGGCCTTGCCACCCAACAGGGACAGGCCCAACATCGTGTTGGCTCCAGACCCTCCGGCTTCGGAATGAACAATGTGGTTGTAGACCTTTGCAACGACTTCGCGCTGCTGTGCTTCCTCGATGAGGAACATGCCTCCCTTGGCGTATCCAACTTCCTCAAGCATTGAATCCGGCACTTCTGCCTGAAGGTCATACAGCGCATTGCACATGCCAAACACGTCAAAGTTCATGGGACGGCTAAGAGTATGCTCGAACAACATGGCAATTGGCCGCGTCCTTGCCTAAGAGGAGTTGATAGGATGAAGTGTCGCTTTTTGTCGGTTCTGGCCGGCATAACGTTGTTCGTGAGTGCCCATGCCCAAACGGGGTGGGCGCGCTACCGTATTCTCGTGCCTTCCGCCGACGCGGCTCAGAGGGTCGCCGACTGTCGGCTAAAGCTGTTCTCTGAAAATGTTCAGATTCCCTACACTGACGTTATCGTTGGCCCGGGGGAACTCGAAGAGTTGAGGGGGCTGGGGATGGCGTTCTGGTTCATCCGCGAGCTGCCCGATGCCGACCGCCCCTATGAAGTCGTTCCCCAGGCTGACTTTCGCTATAACTACCTGCCTTACAGCGATTTGTTGGCGCAGTACGAGGCTTGGCGGGCGGAAAACCCGAAGCTAATCAAGCGAACCAAGATTGGCACCACGTGGAACAACCGGGATATTTGGGCGTACACGCTATGGAATCCCGTGATTACGGCCCCAGTGGGTGGCGAGAAATCGGCAAGCAAAGCCAAGCGAACGTTCCTGCTTTTTGGCACCATTCACGCCCGTGAATGGGTGGCAGGCTCAGTACCGATGTACATCATGTACGAATACTTGAACCGAATCAAGACGCAGCCTGCGTACAAGAAGCTGCTCAATGAGGTTCAACTCGTGATCATTCCGGTCGTGAATCCGGACGGATACGTTTATTCATGGACCAACGACCGCTATTGGCGGAAGAATCGCCGCAACAACAGTGGCGGCAGCTACGGCGTCGATCTCAACCGAAACTTCTCCAAAGGTTGGGGCCAAAACGGAGGCAGCAGCAGCGACAAATGGTCGGATGTCTATCGGGGACCGAGTGCGTTCAGCGAACCCGAAACGGCCGCGATTCGAGACTATAGCGAGACCTTGCCGAAGATCGTCGGTATGATCGACGCCCACAGCTACGGGGAATACATCCTTTATTCTTGGGGCTACACCACGCAGGCTCCGCCAGACAAAACGTTGCTTCACAATACGGGTACGGCCATGCGCAACGCGATGGTCGCGTCTGGCGGCCACGCCTACGATGTCGGTCAGGCCAGCCTCCTTCTGTATATCGCCAGTGGTGTCACGGTCGACTACTACTACGACAAGTGGAAGACGCTGGCATACACTATCGAACATCGCGACACGGGATGGTACGGATTCGAGCTGCCCGAGAATCAGATTTATCCGACCCAGCAAGAGTCCTTCGCGGCCATCGATAATCTAATGAACGCAGTCCGCAACCGCTAAGCTACCGAACTTCTGTTAGCCAATCAACTAGATCGGCCCCCGCTTGGGGCCGATCCCATTTTGCCAAAGCATCCTGGGCAGAAGCGTACTGGTCGGGGTCGTTCACCCACAGAAGGATTCGGGACTCCAAGGTGCCCGGATCGAGGTTTTCTTGGTCGACAACGAGCGCGCCGCCAAGATCGGCGATTTCCCTTGCATTTGCCGTCTGGTGCTGACCGAAGGAATGCGGGAACGGGACCAGAATCGAAGGTCGGCGGAAGGCGGCGAGTTCCGCTATTGTGCCTGCCCCACTGCGGCAAACCGCGAGTTTGCAGCCGAAGTAGGCAGAAGCCATTTCGTCTGCCTCCAGATAGCTGCGCATTTCATATTTGGACGCGATCCCCATGCTCCTGAGGCTTTTCATTGTCGATTCGTAGTGGCTCACACCGGTTAGGTGAAGCCATTGGACAGGGTGTCGAACCATTCGCAGGGCGGTCGCCAAGGCGACGTCGTTAAGGGCCGCTGCGCCCTGAGAGCCGCCCATGACAAGGACGATCGGGTCCGATGCTGTGAACGTGGACACGATACCGAACCTTCCCTGCTCGCTGTCTCGGAGCTCGCGACGGATCGGCATTCCGGTCCTCCGAACGACATTTTGAGGGAACGATGCGCGGGTGGATTCGAAGACGGTTGCGACCCCCTCGGCCCGCCGAGCAAGCATAAGGTTGGTTCGGCCGGGAATTGAATTTTGCTCGTGGAGAATGTACGGTATCCGCAATCGTCCGGCCGCATGCACGACGGGTGCAGATGCGTAGCCACCCGTACTAAAGATCGCATCGGGGGCGAGGGACTTGAGCTTTGCCGTCGCCAATCTTGACGCGCGCAGGAGCTGCGAGAGGCTCTTCCACCCTCGTAGCGACCGCAGACTATGGAGCGGAGCGCTTGGAAAGCCTTGAAATGGAATCCTGGCCTTGTCGCAAGCTGACGCTTCCTGGCCCCGGAGGGATCCAAGATAGGTGACATCCCAGCCTTCATCCCTTCCGAGGCGGGCGACCTCAAGCGCGGGAAAAACGTGTCCGCCCGTGCCCCCGCCGGTCACGACTAGCTTCATGGACTCCCTCCTCAACGACCGCGCGATCGATCGCGGGCTGCATGGCCATGCTTTGGGCGACACCCATAGCCAGCATGAGAGCGAGCAAGCTGCTCCCGCCCGAACTGATGAACGGCAACGGGATGCCGATTGCCGGCAGCGTTCCATTCGCCATCAGGATGTTGATCGCCGACTGGATCCCGATCCACATCGAGATTCCGGTCAAGACCAGGCGACCAAAGGGGGTGACTGCGGTTTCAGCAAGCTGCAGCAGCCTCCAGGCGATCGCCGCCAACAGACCAAACACGGCCAGGCTCCCGATCAGGCCGATTTCCTCGGCGACCGTCGCCATTACAAAATCGGTTGTTGCCGCCGGAAGCATGTGCTTCGCCCGGCCCGAACCCACCCCGACCCCGAGAGCACCGGCGTTGGCCATTGCCGTCTCCGATTGAACGGTTTGGTAGCCGATGTCATCACGATGCTCATCATCCCAACGGGCGCCGTGGTGGATGATTCGCTCCAGGCGATAAGGCTGCTGAAGGGTCAGGACCCCCACGCCGACCACACCCAGCACCACGCAGGCAACCAAAGAGCGCCGACTCACCCCAGCGAAGATGAAGAGGCAAAAGCCGGTAACGAGGACGATGAAGGCCGTCCCGAGGTCCGGCTCCTTTTCGATGAGAAAGACCACGAGCAGGAGGAAGATCGCCGGCCATGCCCGTTTGAGCTTCGCTATGGCGATGCGATCCATCCAGTGCCCCCAATGCTGGATGCCCTTCAGGTTCGGCTTCCACGGTTTGCGACCGGCAAACCATGCGGCGAGGGCGAGAATGACCCCGAGCTTGGCGAATTCGGCAGGTTGAAGCATCAGGAACTTGAGATCGATCCAGCGTCGCGCCCCGTTCATTTCGGTTCCGAGTGGCGTTTCCACCAACACCAGTCCGATCACCGTCAGGACGGCGATGCCGGTCGCCCATCTACGCAGGCGCTCCGCGGGAATGCGGCTCGCAACAAGCATGGCCATGAGGCCGATGCCAGCCAACATGATCTGGGTGATGAACTCGCGAGGGACGATGCCTCGATCCGCCTTGATCGATCGCGCATATCCTGCATCGAAGATTGCCAGTGCCCCGACGGCCGTCGCGATGACCGTGAGCCAAAAGAGCCAGGGATCCAGTCTGTACGTTCTCTTCTTCATGCTTCGATCCACTCCCTCGCGATCCGGCGAAACGCATCACCACGTTCCCGAAAATCTGCATACGGCGGTGCGCTTGCGCACCCAGGCGCGAGCATGATAACCTCGCCCGGCTGGGCGCGGTGGGCCGCGTCCTTAAACGCTTCCTCAAGACTCGACCATGACTTGGGCTCGATACCCAGCTGGCAGGCTAGCTCATCATTGTCAGCCCCGAAGAGGATGGCCGTGTGACCCGTATCGTGCAGATAGGTACCGACCGGTCGGAAGTCGAGATTCTTGGTAAGGCCTCCCATCAAAAGAAACTGCTTGCCCGGCACCGCCTTACTACAGGCAATCACAGCGGCGGGATTGGTGGTCATGCTGCTGTTGATGACGAGGACACCTCCATGCTGGGCGACACGCTCGAGGCGGTGGTGAAGCCCGGGAAACTCGATCAGTACCCGGAGCATCGCTTCCCAATGAGGCTCAACATCGCCAATGAACGCGGTTGCCATTTCCCAGGCCAGCATCGCGTCAACAACCTGATGGTCACCAAACAGCGAGAGGTCGGCCAGGTGGACCTCTCGGTTGCCTAGCACGAGGCGCTCACCCTCTCGGCGCGTATTAGCTCGGGAGCGGGCGCCCTCATGGCTTAGGGCGGGGTCAACCAGTCGCAAACCGACCGCCGAATCAACGTCGCGGAGAACGCGATCTACGGGCGTAGAAATCTCTCGTTCATTGAGAACGATGGTGTCACCTTCGCCCATTCTCGCGAAAAGCCGCAGCTTGGTGTCCAGATAGTCCTCGAACGTCGGGTGCCTCTCCATGTGGTCGGGAGTGACGTTAGTCAGTGTGGCAACCAGGGGCCGGAAGTCGCGAACCCACTCCAACTGGTAGCTGCTGACCTCTGCCACCAGCGGCTGAACCCCGTCCGACGTTTCGGCAGCTTCGGTAAGGGTCACCTCGTGAAACCCGCTTCCGGCAATGTTGCCGCAAAGGATGGGGTTCTTTCCCGCTGCCTGCAGCAGCAAGTAAAGCATCACCGTGGTCGTGCTCTTGCCATTGGTACCGGTGATAGCCAGGATGGGTGACCGAGCGATCCTGTAGGCGAACTCCACCTCGCTGATCACCTCGCGATCCCCGGCCAGCATGTCCCTTATGGCGGGATGTTCCCTACGAAATCCCGGCGACGGAACGAGAAGGTCGAAGTCGGCAGGATCGAGGTGGCCATGCCATCCGGGCACCGGCTCCGCACCTAGTTGTTGAAGCTTGTCGACAGCCGATATGATGTGGGGATCGTCCCCCGGCTTCTCGTCGAAAACGGTGACGCGTGCGCCTCGGGCGAGAGCGGCTCGAGCAATGGCCATTCCCGACCGCCCCATTCCGGTTACCGCTGCGCGCTTCCCCTCCATTACGCTTTCACCGAACCCAGGCCGGCCGTCGTGACGGCGACGGCTGCCAATAAGACCTGGACGAGCAGGAAGGTCCAAACGATCCGACTCTCCGGCCAGCCCTTCACCTCAAAGCTATGGTGGATTGGCGTTGCCGGGAAGATGCGCCGCTTCAGCGTCTTGACGGCGAGTATCTGCATCGGCACGGGGACGAGTTCGGCCAAGAGGACACCACTCAAGACCAGGGGGGTGACCAGATTGGCGCTGTCGCGGGCGCCGGGTGTCATGGATTCGATGGCCATCCAGCCGATAAGTGCACCCAGCGGCAGCGAACCAACGTCGCCCATGAAGACCCTTGCCGGTGGCGAATTCCAGAAGAGAAACGCGACCGCTCCTCCTGCACAGGCAGCACCTTCGATTACTAGGGGATCGTTTCCGGACAGCATGCCGATAAGAGCGAAAGCGCCACCGATTATCGCCAGCAAACCCCCAGCAAGGCCATCGAGGCCGTCGGCAAAGTTGAAGGCGTTTGCAAAAGCCACGATGAGGATCGCCAACGCAGCCAGCTTCCAATCGCCAATGTTGCCCCACAAGACGAGAGGAACCCAGGCGGCGACCAGCTGAAGCACCAGCTTTGGCTTCCATGAGAGCCCCCGCGAACCTGGCTTGAGCTTCGGCCAGAGATAGTCGTCGACGAAGCCGATGACCGCAAATCCAATCAGGAGCAGCAGAGGAACGCTCAGCCCCTGTGGCCACTGCGAAAAGGCGGCCCCAACTGCGAGTAGGACGATGAGGCCCCCCATGGTCGGGGTTCCCTGCTTCTTCTGGTGCCCTTCGGGCGCATACTGGCTGATCGTTTGCCGCGACTTCATAGCACGCAGCATCCACATCACTGGCCACGAGACGAACAGCCCGGCTGCGGCTGCAAAGATCAGCACCACGCCAGGCGCCGTCAAGCCATGCTCCCCGTCGGAACCGCCCGCTCAAGCTCAAGCGATCGCGAGCCCTTGATCAGAATCACATCGCCGTCTTTCGCTTCTTGCACGAAGCGGCGGACCTCCTCGATGTCTGAGGCTACTGAAATGCGCGATTCCGGCATGCCGGTTCGTATCGCTTCTCTGCGGAGAACCTCGGTTTCCTCGCCAAATAGGATCGCCCGGTCCGCAGCGGTAACCGCTAGCGCTCTCCCGACCTCCCTGTGGCCAGTTTCGTTGTACTCCCCCAACTCTTTCATGCTGCCGAGCACGACGAGCTTTCGGCCCGCAGCGGGAAGTTCCCCAAGGGTCTGCAAGGCGGCAATCGTGCTGCTGGGATTCGCATTGTACGTGTCGAGGACGACCGTGACTCCACCAATCCGTCCGATTTCCATCCGCATAGGGGGCATGTCCGCAGCAGCAAGGTCGGCGACGGCGGATTCGGCTCTTGCACCGGCGACGACCGCTGCCAGCGCACCGGCGGCGGCATTCAGGGCCTGGTGGCGACCGACAATGGGAAGCGTGGTCCGATGGGTCGCGCCGTCGATTTGTAGCAGCACTTCGCTATGGGTCCAGTCGAGCGGTCGGTAGCCGACGATTCTCGCGTCAGCACCCTCTTCGAACCCGAACGTGACGACCAGGCCCGGTGCCCGCCTTCGAAGCGTATCGGCGTAGAGATCCTCCTTCCATAGGACCGCTATTCCGTCCCCTTCCATGTAGGCAAAGATCTCTGCCTTGGCCTGGGCGATGCCCTCGCGCGAGCCCACCATTTCGATGTGGGCGGTTCCAATGTTCGTTACGATCGCGATATGTGGGCGGTGGACGGCGGCAAGGTGTTCGATTTGTCCTGGGCCACGCATCGCCAATTCCATCACGGCGGCGCGATGCTCGTCCACCTCCGCCCAAACCAGCGGTGAGGTGTATTCCGTGTTTTTGTTTCCCGGACTCTTCAAAACCGGACCCAACGAGGACAAGGCGGCTGCGGCAAACTCCTTCGTGGTGGTTTTGCCGGCACTACCCGTCACTCCGACAACGGGACCGTGAAACGTCTGGCGGAACGAGCTCCCAAACTTGGCTACAGCTTCGACAAGATCCGGGACGATTACCGCATTCCCGGGCACCTGCCGCTCAGCTAATGTCGCAAAGCGAATGCCCTGGTCGACCAACTTCGGCACGAAGTCGTGGCCGTCGGCGCGGTTTCCCTTGATTGCCAGAAACAGGGTCCCGTCGGTTACGTCGCGAGAGTCGGTGGCGAAACGAAAAATCGAACACTCGCCAACCGCAAGCCCTCCAGATCGCTGGGCGACCTCCGACAGGCTGATCGGTTTCATCGCAGGGCTCCTCTCGATCGAAGCGCGCTGCGGGCAAGCTCTCGGTCGTCCATCGGGTGTTTCGTCCTCCCGATGATCTGGTAGTCCTCGTGACCCTTTCCTGCGATGACAACGATATCGCCGGGCTCGGCCAGTTCCACGGCCCTGGCGATGCCTTCGCCTCGATCGACAATCGCTTCGTAAGCCGTACCGTGCGGAATCCCAACCACGATTTCCCGGATGATGGCGGTTGGGTCTTCGGTTCGCGGATTGTCGCTGGTCACCACCAGTTGGTCACTGAACTCGCTTACGGCCGCGGCCATCTTCGGTCGCTTCGAGCGATCTCTATCTCCCCCACACCCAAAGACTGTGATGATCCGTTTTGGCGAGAGGGCGCGAACTGATTGAAGGAGCTTTCTCAGGGCGTCGGGTGTGTGGGCATAGTCGACGAGGATATCGAAACCGGCTTCATTGGCGACTGACTCAAACCGGCCCGGCACCGGCTTCACAGCTTCCAAACCCCGGACAACGTTAACCGGACTAAGCCCTAAACCAACGAGAGCGGCGGCCGCGGAAGTCGCGTTGTCAACGTTAAAACTTCCGCCGACCCCCAATGCGAGCTCGAGCTCGACTGATCCGAGCCTCAGCCGCCCCTTGATCTGGGATGCCGTAACCGAGTTGGCGATCAATTCAACGTCGGCTGACGGGGTGCCAAAGGTAAGTAGTCTGCGACCGGCGGCTCTTAACTCTTCGGCCCATCTCGCACCCAGGGGGTCTGCCACACAGATAGCCGACACAAAGGGTTTCCCACTTCGGTCGGCAACTTCCCAAAAGAGGCGTTTTTTCGCTGCCGCGTAACTCTCAAGAGTGCCGTGATAATCCAGGTGGTCTTGGCTCAGATTCGTGAAAACTCCGACATCGAACCTCACGCCCGCGATCCGTTCCTCTTCAAGGCCATGGCTGCTGACCTCCATCGCCAGATGGGTGACACCGTCCTCTTTGCACTTCTGGATCAGGTGGGCAAGCTCGACCGGGAAAGGCGTCGTGTTTTCCAGTGAGCGGCTGTTCGATGGCCGGCGCAACCCAAGCGTCCCTAGATACGCGCTGCGGTTGCCGAGTGCAGTCAGCGCCTCGTGCACCATCCACGCCGTTGTCGTCTTGCCGTTCGTCCCAGTGATACCGACGACCTGCATCGAACCTGTCGGATCACCATAGTACGTGGCCCAAGCCATACCCAGAACCTTGTTAAAGTCATGCGCCTCTTGCGGGAGCTGGACGGCCGCAATGCCTTCGCACTCGGCAATCGCAGCACCTGACTCGGAATGCACGACCGCCGCCACCGCTCCACGCTCCCTGGCCTGCGGGAGAAACTGATGCGTATCGATCCGTGAGCTAGGCTGACAAACGAAGAGATCGCCTCGGGCCACGCGCCTTGAGTCGTCGTGGATGCCAGACACGTCAATGTCAGGCAAACCCCCGACCGCGGGGAACATCGCGGAAAGCTTCACCGCTTTGCCGCCGTTTGAGGCTGGATGTCATTGATGCGAATAACCGTTCGGGCCATCTCCGCAAACACTGGCCCCGCTACGGAAGCTCCATAGTACTGTCCGGCCTTGGGATTGTCGATCATCACCAAGATAACTGACTTCGGCTGCTCCGAGGGGACGAATCCGACGAAGCTCGAGACATAACCGCCCCCACCTACTCGGCCGGTCTGCACGTTAACCTTTTGTGCGGTGCCGGTTTTGCCAGACAATCGGTAACCCGGAATGCGGAGCTTTGACCCGGTGCCTGCATCGGTTTCGATAACGGCTTCCATTAGCTGGCGAACGGTTGTCGCCGTAGTTGCCGAGAACACGCGCCGGCCTTCAGCGAGCTTCACCGGGGTCCTGCCCACCGCCTTGACCAGCCGTGGCTCGGCGCGGATACCACCGTTCGCTATCGCAGCAAACGCACTCGCGAGCGCAAGCGGAGTTGCCGTTAGAGACTGTCCGAAGCCGACATTGGCGATCTGCAGAGGCTTTGCGTACTCGTTGCGATTGAACATGCCGGCTCGCTCGCCCGGCAGTCCGACTCCGGTCTTGGACAGCAACCCGAGGTCTTCGAGGAACGCCACCATATCGGCATACCCGACATTCAGCGCCCACGTTGCGGCACAGACATTGCAGCTTTTGGCGATGGCCTTCTCCAAATCCACCTGGCCGTGGGCTCGCGTGCCGTGATGGAGGTCGCACCTTACCCTCCAGTGCCGGTTCAGCTTTAGCTCACCACTGCAGTACTTGGCAAATGCGCCGTCAACGACGCCCTTGTCGAGCGCTTTGGCGAGGGTGAGAATCTTGAAGGTCGAGCCGGGCTCGTACGCGCCCATGACGGCTGGGTTAAAGTCGGTATCGTCGGCAGAGAGCTTGCGCCCTCCCGGATCGAACGTCGGCCAACAAGCCATCGCTTGGACATCGCCGGTTCGCGGGTCGATGGCGATGGCTACGCCCCTATCCGCCTTATTGGTCTCAACCGCGTGTTTGACCTGCGACACGGCTGCCGATTGAAGCCTCGTGTCGATCGTCAGGGTCATGGGCTGGCCATCTTCTTGGGGAGCGGTTCCGGAGCCAAGACGCATCGGCAGGAACGATCCCGACCGATCGACCATCCCCTGCGTGAAGCCGTCGGTCCCAGACAACACATCGTTTCGCGATCGTTCGAGTCCACCGATTGGCTTTCCCTCTCGGATCGCACCAATCAACGCGGACGCAGCTTCTCTAAGGGGATATTCACGCTGGAGCACACGCCGCAGCGATACGCCGTCTGCTCGCCACCTGACCTTGACGTTTTGGATATCTTTGGCCTGCGAACCGGTGATCGGGCGGCGCCAGGTTCGGCTTTTCACCCCAGCGCCAGCCGGCTCGGAAAGTTCGGTGCTGGCAATACCTGCCGCCTCGCCAAGCTCAAGAAAAAAGCCAGGGGAGCTGGGGATCCGCCGATACTCCAATCCAAGCTCAAAGCAGTCATCGGACTGCGCCAGGACCCTGCCGTCGGAGGAGTAGATGGTTCCGCGCCTGGCAAACTCCGTTCGAGACACGACAAAACGGCGCGTTTGCTTGGCCTTCGCAAGAATGTCGCCGCTGCCCCAAAGGTGCACGCGGGCCTGCGAGACCCCGGCGGCAACGAACATCAGCCCGAGAATCCACTTCCCGAGCCGTGAGGTGGAGCTACCGCCTCGCGACACGCAAGTCTTCCGCCGTCATATCGACAAAATTCCCCGAGCGGACGTAGCCGCGCAGGCCCGCCCATTGCTCGACGGCATGCATATTGGAAAGACGGTCCGACTGCTGCCGCAGAAGCGCCACTTGCTGACGCATTTCCTTGGCGCGTTCCTTGCACCGAATTGCCGAACGCCGCGCGTCTTCGAGCATGGTATTGCCGACCAAGCTCGACGCCCCGTAGGCGAGAAAGCCAGTCGCAAGAAGGAGCAGGAACCGTCCGACCACGATGTCGGCGGTCAGCGATTTTTTACGGACAGTTCGGACCGAGTTTCGTTGCTGAATGGCTTGTGTCATGGTGTCTCCTCGCGGATGCGTTCGATGGCCCGCAGCTTTGCACTACGGCTTTTGGGATTTCGCTGAACTTCAGAATCGGATGGGACCAGAGGCTTCGGGGTGAGCTCAAGAAAGCCTTCGCCGGATAGTTTTCGGAAAGCGCGCTTGACCGCTCGATCTTCCCCAGAGTGATAGGCAAGCACGACCATTCGGCCATGCTGCGCCAGACATCGAGCGATCTCTTCGAGGGCCTCTTGCAAACCTTCGAGCTCCCGATTAATGTAGATGCGGATGGCTTGAAAGGTGCGGGTAGCCGGATGGATTCTTTTGTCTCGCTTGGCAGCGGGTACCGCAGCTTGGACGCAATCGACCAGCTCCGAGGTGGTGTGAATGGGATTGGCCTTCCGCCTCTCGGTGATGACCTGTGCGATTTTGCGTGCCCATCGCTCATCGCCGAAGTTCCAAAGGACATCTTCGATCTCTCGGGCCGACGCACGATTGATCCACGACGACGCAGGCTCTCCGGACGACCGGTCCATTCGCATATCCAGAGGAGCGTCCGACCGGAAGCTGATTCCCCGCACCGGGTCTTCGATCTGAGCATTGTTGAGCCCGAGATCGAGGAGGATCCCGTCTGCCCGTGCCGCACGATTGTGGCTGGAGCAGGCCTTCGCCAGCGCTGACGGAAGCTCGCGATAGTCTGCGTTCACCAGCTCGATCTCCACGCCGCTAATCGCTTCCAATCGAGTGCGAGCCTCCGCCAGCATGGCTTCGTCCCAGTCCATTCCCAGAAGCAGGCCTCCTGGTTTGATTGCTTCGGCCATGCGAAGGCTGTGTCCGGCAAGGCCCAGCGTGCCATCCACGACCGTTTGCCCAGCTCGAAGTTTGAGATGATCCAAGACTTCCTCGACCATCACGGACTCGTGCGTCACGATGCTTCACCTCGGTTGCCGAGCATGCGGTTGTAGGCGGTGAGGATCGCGTTTCGGCGGGCCTCTCCATACCGATCGGGATCGCGATTGTAGATATCCCATTCTTCCGCGGCCCAAATCTCAAGGCGGTCGACACATCCGACGATCAGCACGCGATCTTTCAGCTTGGCCAATTCTCGAAGTTTGTGGGGCACGACCACCCTTCCCTGCTGATCCCACTTCAGGCCGTCGTCGGCAAGGCCAAAGACCAGTCGGGTGAATTGCTGGCGACCCTGGTTCAGGCTATCTTGAGCCAGGACTTGTTCGAGCATTCGATCCCAGGTTACGGCCGGGTAGGCCACCAAACAACCGACATCGCCGAGGGCGACGACAAACCCGTCGCCGAGCCGATCTCGCTTCTTCTTGCTCAGGAGGAGTCGTCCTTTGTCGTCGATCGTTGCCTCATCTGTTCCGATGAGTGGCTTGAAACCAGCTTCGATCGACGGATTGGCCACGATGACTCTCTAGGGGCTTAAGGTAGTGATAAGCCAGCCCGCTTCCCTGCTAACTGGCTTATCGAATTTTGGGAGGAGCCCCCGCCCTTCCCCGCAGACCGTTTCACCTTCCTGGTTCGTCGATACCGCTTAGTTAGGGATTATATTGGGAACAACATGGGACATCCAAATGAAATTAGGGAAATCTATGGGAATTTCGTGATTTTCGAGCGGAAATCCACGCGAAAGTATCATGTGTCTACATGAATAACGGGCGCCCGAAGGCTGGGATGTTCATGATCGGTCCTAGTAGCGCAGAACCGTCAGGATGCTAGAGTAATCATCCGTCCAAGTTCGGAAGCCTGCAGTCGGCGCAAGCGGACCCCAGTCGGAGTGGCCGAACAGCTTTCCAAAGTCGCGTAAATCCCTGGCCATGAGCACCCACTCGGACGAGTTCGCACCCAGCAACGACGTGTCGCTCAAGTCATGGGATCGAAGGATCGTGGTCATTCCCAATTCCTGGGCGATACCGGCTAGAACTGGTTTTAGATTGAGATGCCGGTTGGAAATGTGGAAGGCAAGCACCCCGCCTGGATTAAGCCGCTGCTCGTAGAGGCGGACCGCCTCAAGGGTCATCAGGTGGACCGGTACGGCGTCCGACGAATAGGCGTCCAGCACGAGCACGTCAAAGGTTTTCGGATTTCTCTGCAAAGAGAGTCGGGCGTCTCCAAGGACGTAGTTCACTTCCCCTTTGGCGGTTGGGATGTAGGTGAAGAAGACCGGGTTGTTGGCAATCAGGACGATGCCAGGGTCGATTTCAAAGAAGTCCATGGTCTGGCCCGGCTTGAGGTAGGCAGCCAGCGACCCGGCACCCATACCGACTACGCCGATGTGGGCATTTGCGGGCACTCCCCGGACCAGAAACACGTCGCCAATGGGACCCGATCGTGTGTAGTAGCTTCGAGGCTCAGGGTTACGCGATGGCGGTACAACTTGAACGCCGTGAAGGGTGGTTCCATGGAACAACCGCATGGTGGTGGGGGTGAGCACGACCTTGGCGACACCGAAGAATGAACGGTCCCGATAAACCAGGCGACCTGATTCGTTGATGAACACCCTTCCGACGAACAGCATCCCGCAGCAAGCGAGAAAGAATCGCCAGCGATTCCGGAGGCAGAGGAGGACCGCCAGCGCCGCTGCGATGAACATCAGCCTTACGGCTGGTGCATCCGAGGTCAGTCCGTAAACCTGTTGCGTACGAATCGCGGCGTAGAGCAGCACACCCAGCCCCAAGCCGATCCCGACGCTCCACCATTTCTCCCTTCTCGTCGTTCCGACCAAGAGGGCGGCAGCGGCCATGATGCCTGGGTATTCGTACACATCGGCAAAGAGGGTTGGCGCCACGAGGGAATTGAAGACACCGCCGAGCACGCCGCCGAACGCGATCGCCAGGAAGTACCCGGTCAGCCTAGACGTGTGCGGACGATCGGCAGCCAAGCGGCCATGTGCCTGCAACGACGTCCAGAAGAAGACGATTAGGTGAACGGCGACGACTGGCCACAACGGCTTCTTGACGTTCAGGGCAACGATCGCGATGAGGGCGATCAGCACAAAAGGAAAAGCAGCCGTCACGAGGCTATGGGGGATGAGCGGGCGCCGGGCGAAGACGATGACGAAGCTCAACAGATAGAGGCTGAGCGGCACCACCCACAAGAGGGGAACTGCGGCGAGGTCCGTCGAAATGAACGTGGTCACGCCAAGGAGGAAGCTGCTGGGCACGAAGGAGAGACCGATCCACGAGAGCACACGTGTCGTTGAGAGCGGCTCGGGAAACTCCTCCACAACGGTCTGCTCCCGGGAACGAGGGATCTTGAGCGCACAAACCGCGACCCCGACCACGAGCACGCCATAGCCGACCATCCAAAACCGGCTCTGATCATGAAGGGCAAGATTCGGTTCAATCAGAAATGGGTACGCAAGCAATCCACCGAGGCTTCCCACGTTGCTGGCCGCATAAAGGAAATAAGGGTCAGATGAGTCCTTGTGCCCCAACATGGAGAACCATCGCTGCAGGATGGGGCCATTGGTGGACACCCAAAAGAACGGCAATCCCACCGTCGCCGCCATGAGTCCGAGTTGCCACATCGTCGGATCCTCGATCGTGGGCGGCGTCGCCGCCTTCGAAATGGCGATCGGCAGGGCGGTAAAAGCGGTCAGCATGAAGACCGGGTGCAGCCATGCCTTACCGATCTTTTCAAGCCAAGGGCTGACGAAATGGGCATAGGCGTAGCCGGCAAGAAGGGCGACCTGGAAGAACAGCATTGCCGCGTTCCAAACCGCAGGTGCGCCTCCCAATAATGGAAGCACCATCTTGCCGAACATTGGCTGTACTTGGAACAGCAGCCAAGCACTTAGAAATATGGTGATCGAAAACAGCAGGATCAAGGCAGCCCGAATCTAAGACGAATCATGCCCGCGTATCGCCGCCGGTGCTCGGCATGACGATCCCAAATCTCTGGGACCAACGGCCTGCAGTGCCAGAACTCCCCGCGTAAAATCGCGCTATGACACTGCGTTCAGTTCTTGTTTCGATATCTCTCGCCGTCACCGCAGGTGCCTTCGCCATAAACGCTCCAAAGGTGGCCCTCTTGCCCATCCAGCACCTATCAGGCGAAAAGTGGGAGGAGCTGAAGCGCAAGCAGATTGACAAAGGGCACCAGTTCCTGGCGAGCGAATTCAAAGCCCGCGGCTTTGAAGTGGTCTCGGCAGATGCGATCAAGCAGGCCCTTGAAAACTCTGAAATCGACTTAACCGACGAAGAAAACCACAAACGGGCCGTACTCTTCGAGCTCGGCAAGAAGCTGGACGTCGACTATATCTTCTTCGGCGTCATCACCGGAACCGACCAGAAGAAACAGGACCGGAACCTCTACCGGGACACGGAAGGCAGCTGCGATATGAAAATGTGGTTGCTGAACGTACGCGACGAGAAGGCCATTCTCTCAGCCAAGGTATTTACCGGCCGTAGCGGTGGGGCACGCCTATCGCTCGACACCAAGGGCAGTGATCGACAAGTTCAAGCCACCGCGAATGCGCTTCGCGATGGCCTGAAGGACTTTTTCGTCGATTATCCCAAGATCGGAAAGAGCTAGGGTCGTCCCCGGCTCGTCCCGAATTCGATGATTTCATAGCCGCGGCGGCCTTCTTCCAGCACGTAGGTGTGGAAGACCGAGTTGCTGCGGCCCCACGCATCGTAATAGGTGTGGCAGGCCACGACGCGAGCGTGGTTGCGACCCGTATAGACGTCGTAGATCTCGTATCGGTGGGTCGGACTCGTCCAGATGGCGTCGGCCATCATGTCGTAATAGTCGTCGCTGTTGATCGAGTAGCGGAAGTATCCGTCAAGCAGGATGTTAACGTTGCCGCGACGCGGGATCAGCCGCTCAAGGGCTCGGGCATCTCGGTTCTCCCAGGCGTCCTGAATATCCTCGATTGCGTTGTCGAGCTCTCGATCATATCGGTCGTATCGATCATATCGATCTCGTCGGCCCCAGTCATAGCGATCGTTGCAGGCGATCAACGTCCAATTGCCGAATCGAACCCGAACGCTCAGGACGTAACCAGGCAGGCAGCTGTAGTAGTACCAAGGCGAAGTCACGCATCGCTCATGGTAGTACGACGACTCGTAGAACGGGTAGATGAACCCACGATCGCCCCAACGCCAGTTGTCGACGTAATAGCCGCTTCGCCAGCCGTGGTTGCCAATGCGCTCGGTGTGCCGCACTTGGTCCCTGAGGTCCCGCGACAGGTAATCGCGCGGCAACGGATCGATACTGACAGGACCTAGCTTCGTGCGCTCATTGACGATGGTGAAGCCCTGACCCTTGAAGCCATTGCCTCCCGTACGGGCAGCCGGGCGCTTGCTAAGGTTGTTGTCCTGGCCCTTGCCACCGCCATGGTCCGGAAAGCCGAGTCGGCCATTTCGATCTTGGCGCTCCTGGTTCTGGGAGCCACGGTTACCGCCTACTGATCCGCCGGATCCGCTTGAGCCGCCGCTGCCACCGGAGCCGGAACCTTTACCCTTGCCGAGCAAACCATCCTGGCCGAAGGTGAAAGACGGTGCGTTGTTTCGGTTCTCGCGATCGTTGCGAGGCGCCGTTTGCTTGCCACCATCGTGGGTCGGGAATCCAAGCTGTGAGTTTCGGTCATTGGGGCGATTGAGGCCGGGCCGACTGCGGTCGTCCCGTCGAGCATCGTTCTGACTCTGCCCGCCACCACGACCAAAAGTGACCGATGGGCGCTCTCGCTGCCCGTTCGCGCGGTTGAGGCTCGGTCGATCGCGATCGTCGCGTCGGACATCGTTCTGGCTCTGGCCATCGCCGCGACCGAACGTAATGGAAGGTCGTTCTCGCTGCTGGGTTGGCCGGCCCGTCTCCAGGCGCGGCGCCGGGTTACGGCCAAGTGAAGGCGTCGGCTGCCGGCTGGTGTCCGTTCTCGGCGTTCGCTGACGATTGCCGCCGTCGGGAACACCACGAACGCTTGGTGCATTCCGGGTACCGCCCGATTGTCGGCTTTGGCTGGGACTCGATCGTTTGGATGCCGATTCCCTTCCCTTATTGATGAGGCCGTCCTGGCCAATGACAAGCGAAGTCGCTGCCAGGGCGGCGATACCCAAAATGAGTCGTGCGTTCATGCTGTTTCCTACCGGTCAGACGAATATCGAAAGTTGCACGTTTCGGCCTCTGTCACAATGATCGCCATGCGGGGCCTGTGGAGGTGGGACCAGGATGGCTTCCGCGCCATTCACGAGGGACTCCGGGAGCCTTGGCTGGACCCGATAGTACGGGCGATAACGATCACCGGGCTTGGACATGTACAGGCTCTGGTGCTACTCGGCAGCCTGATCGTTTTCCGTGCTCATCGTAAAGCAATCTGGTTTGCCGGCGTGAGTGGCATCCTGGCAGGCATTTTGCGAGCACTGCTCGTACGGCCAATGGATCGACAGCGACCCAGCAACTTCGAGTTTGCACGACCGATGGAAGACGTGTTTGGCAATTCGTCCTTCCCCAGCGGCCATGCCACCGGCAGTTTTGCGATCGCCACGGCCTTGTGCCTGGCCTTGCGAGGCACCCGCCATGCCTGGGTTGGTTACGCCGCCATCTTTTGGGCCTCCCTTGTGGCGTTTTCACGGGTGTACGTAGGGGTTCACTTCATCACCGACGTGATCGCCGGCGCTTGCCTTGGCGCGCTTTCCGCCGGGCTCGTTCATATTGCTCTTGCCGATCGCATCCTTGGGCGGGCCACCGGAGACCCGGCCGCAGACGCGGAGCGTTCGTCCGGTTCTCCTGGTTCTTAGGGACATACTGGCTCCGTGCGGACCTACGTCGGACTCATTCGCGGCATCAATGTCGGTGGTGCGAAGAAGGTGGACATGAGTGACCTTCGGGCGATGCTGGGAACGTTGGGCCTTCGCGAGCCGAAAACGATACTCCAGAGTGGCAACTTCGTTTTTTCAGCCGAGGCCGAATCCGACTGGGAACCCGCTATCGAGGAAGCGTTGGAGCACCGGCTTTCGGTCAGAACCGACGTTTTTGTCCGGTCTGCTCTGACGTGGAGCAAGCTCATTGCGGAAAATCCCCATTACGACATGGCGCAGACCGATCCAAGCCATCTCCTTGCCATCGTCTTTAAGGCATTGCCTTCCCAACAAGAGCTTGAACAGGCCACTGACGGCTATCGGGGTCCCGAGACGATCATTCTGGGTTCAGAAGCGCTCTACGCCGCGTTCCCAGCAGGGATCGGCGCCTCCCACCTGTCTGCTTGGCCAGGGTGGAAGAAACTGAATGCTCATAGCACCGCCAGGAACTGGAACACAGTACTCAAGCTGGGCGACCTCTCTCGGTAAACGTCGCTTCGATAGGGCGGGGTTTGCTTTAGGCAGCCTTGGACTCGAACCCGGCATATTGTCTGTTCGCACCGGTGAGGCTAATCCGAACAACGAGCTCTCCGTACCCTGTATCGAGATGAAGGCTGATGGCGGGAATGTCCAGGGTGCTGATGTTAACCTTAGTACCCCGGACAATGGTTGGCGGGGTGATATCGCAGACGAGCCCCGTTTCACTAAGGACAGTCATGGCGTTACCCGTTATCATGTTGCCCAGTTCGGCGATCGCACTGCAAACAAAGGAATCGTAGAGTGTGAGCTTCATTCCCGCCATCTGCGACGCCAGCTGGCAGGCCGTCGATTCCCGCATGCCGAAGATGACGATGCCTTGGAGATTGCCGGTCACCCCAAAGGCGACATTGACCTGGTGGGTCGTGGAAGACGACGGTTCGGCGGTCAAGGACTGTTTCGTCGGCTCAGAACCCAGAACCGAGCCCAAAACGGAGAGTGAGGCGGTTAAGAACGGGTTGACGTGAGCGACATTCATGCTGCTCTGTCTCCGAGCGCCTTCTGCACGCCTTCCAATACCCGCTCGTTCTGGAATGGTTTAACAATGAAGTCAACGGCTCCGGCCCTAACGGCATCAAGGATCATATTCTGCTGACCCATCGCTGAGCACATGATCACCTTTGCACTTGGATCCAGTTCCCTGATTTCCTTTAGAGCCGAAATGCCATCCTTGATGGGCATCGTGATATCCATCAGGACCAGGGCAGGCTTCTCTTGACGGTACAGATCGACTGCTTCCTGGCCATTGCTCGCTTCTATTACATCATGAAAGCCATTTGAAGTCAGAAAGTTCTTCAGAACTGCCCTCGTGAAAATCGTGTCGTCTGTAATCAATATCCGCGGCTTCATCTCTAATCCGGCCCCACGTGCTGGCTACTGGTTCATTATCGCGGCAACGAACCTTTCCCCAACTACTCGAAAGCAAGTAGCTATGAAGTACGTTGGATTTTTCCCGCGGGAACTTTAGGTGAAAATTGCGAGCTTTATAGCCTGAACCCTGAAGCACAGTCTAAGGTTGGCCGATATTTATGCTGATAGGGAGGCTGGCCTCTCGCGCAGAGTCCCCAGAAGCGATTACACAAGCCTCCATGAGTCCACGATGCATAAGGTTCAAGCGCTGACGGACAGCAAACTGCTGTCGGCAATCACCCCGCGCGAGGAGCAACTCCTCATCCTCGCGAGCGAAGGCCACTGCGACGCCAGCATCGCAAAGGCCCTGGGGATCAGCCGCGGAACCGTGCTCTCTCTTTGGGCTCGCCTGCGAGCAAAACTGGGACAACAAACTCGGGTACCCGCGATCGCCGGAATGATATCCGCTGTCTCTCGACTGGTGGAACAATACGAGTCGGCCCTTGGGGAGAGCCTGGACTCGCCCGATGTGGGATTTGTGCTGACGAGTCGACACGGAATCGTCCTCGCTGGAAATGCGTTTTCCCTTGGAGCAATGGGATGCCGGTTGGGTCACCTGCTGGAAGATGCGCTCGATCCTGGAAGTTGGCCGGACGCCGGCCACTTTTGCAAGGGGCGTGACCGGGAAAGCCTGCTAGTTTGGCCGGTTAGCTTGCGCAACGACCTTCGTTCAAAGAAGTGGCAGTACAGCGCCTTTGTGTTGCTCTTGGAGGACCCTTTTATTGGAAAGACGATGGCTATCCGGTTCCGTCTGGAGCCAGCAAGTTGCCTCGCTTCGTCAAGACCCGCATCACTAAGTACGCCGGGACATTCCAGGTTGCCTGAAATTCTTCAGCAAAGTACTTGAAACCCATGGCTTTAGCCATAACGAACAACCATGCCAAATCTATTAACTACGATCGGCGGCGAAAACACGGTACGAGCAGCGGTCGAAGCCTATTTCGACGCGGTCGAGCTCGATTCCAGCCTAACTGCTGCATACGGAAATGCGAACTTGCAGATTCTGCGAGAGCGCTATGCAGACGCGATCATGACCCTGTTGGTGACCAATCCGATACTGGTCAACCAAGTTGCCTGCGCACCGGAGAATCGTGTAACGATCTCTCCGTCCATTGAGCCCAAGCAGTACGATGATGCGGTTTCCTTGCTGACCCAGGCCTTTTCGCAATTGGGAGTCAAGGGCGAAGCTCTTGGCGAACTTCATTTGAGGCTGCAACTTCTGCAAACGATGGTGGCCGGTAATCAATTCGGCGTCCAGGCGGTCGTCGTCCCTGCCGGCAGGTCGCATTCGGCGCGGGAGCGTGCGGGGCGTCAGCCACGCTAGGCAACGAGACGCTGGGCGATCTTTGGTAGAGGAAGGATATCGTCGACGCCGCCGGTTGCAATCGCCTCCTTCGGCATCCCGAAAACGACGCAGGTAGCCTCGTCTTGGGCGATGGTATGGGCGCCGGCATCATGCATCGCCTTGATTCCGGTCGCCCCGTCGGAGCCCATCCCCGTCAGGATTAGCCCGGTTGCGTTGTGTCGCATTTGCTCGGCGCACGAAAGGAACAACACGTCGACAGAAGGCTTGTGGAGACTTACTGGCTCCGAATCGTATACGCGGACGCTTGCCTGGGCTCCTGATCGCACCACGGCCATGTGAAATCCACCCGGGGCAAGCAGCGCTTGGCCCGGGATGATTCGATCACCATCCTGAGCCTCCCTTACATGCATGGGGCAATGGGCATCCAGCCTGGCTGCATAAGAGGTGGTGAACCCGGGTGGCATGTGCTGAACGATCACGATGCCGGGGGAGTCGGCCGGCAGCTGCATGAGGATGTCTTTGATCGCCTCGGTACCGCCGGTTGAGGCCCCAATCGCGATGATTCTATGGGTCAGCTTGATGCTGGATGCGAGCTTGACCGTTTCGGTCGGTCGCTGAGCCTTGGCAGTGACCTTTGCCAGCGCTGCCGCGCGCACCTTGGACCGGATGTCGGTGGCGGCATTCTGAATGCCATTGAGCGTATCAAACGTCGGTTTTGGGACGAAATCGACGGCACCAAGCTCAAGCGCGTTAAGCGTTACCTCACAGCCAGCCTGGGTGAGCGAGCTAACCATCACAACCGGCATGGGATGGCCCCGCATGAGCTTCTCCAGGAAGGTGATCCCGTCCATTTTCGGCATCTCGACGTCCAACGTCAGGACGTCGGGCTCGAGATCCTTGATCTTCTGTCGAGCGATAACCGGATCGGGTGCGGTGGCGATAACCTCGATGTGGGAGTCGGAGTTCAGGATCTGGGTTAGCAAACTCCGCATAGCTGCGCTGTCGTCGATGACCATCACCCGTATCTTCTTTCCCACTGCCATCTGGTCCTTAAAAGAGCGTGACGCGATCGTCTTCTGCCGAATTCTGGCGGGCGACTTCCACTTCTCGATTGCTGACCTGCTCAACTTCCATGGCGTCTGAGCCAGTGGCCCTTAGTCTCTTCATAAACACCCGCCCAGAATCTGTGAAGAAAAGGACAGACCGTGCTGCCAAGCCTCCGACGTCCTGCTTTAGGATGGGAATCTGTTCGTCTTGCAGAAAAGAAACCGCGAACTGAATGTTCCGTTGGGGCACGCTGGCATGGTGCATGCGAGTCTTGAGGACGTGGCCTCCGCCGAAAACCTTTGCCTCGAGCCTCTTTCGATCGGCTCCCTTCTTCATACAGCGGTTGATCAGAAGCTCCATCGCATTGACGCCATACCGTGCGCTCAGGTCGTCGTCGCCGCTGTCCGGCAGCATGAAGTGGTTCATGCCACCGACCATCGTTACCGGGTCTCGCAGGCAAACGGAAATGCATGACCCGAGGACGGTTTTTACGACGCTGGGCCGTTCACTGACCCACACATCCCCGATGTGAATGGAAGCACGAACTCGATTCCCGAATTCAATCATCAGGCAGCCATCTCCAATTCATCGATCCTCTGGTAGACCGTCCTGCCGATCAGCTCTAACTCGTCGCTGATGCCGAAGAGACTTTCGGAATGTCCAATGATGAGGTAGCCGTTGGGCCGCAGGCAATTGCGGAATCGTGCCACCAATTCCCGTTGGGTTGGCTTATCGAAGTAAATCATCACGTTGCGGCAGAAGATCACATCGAAGCGGGTCGATTCACCGATGGGCCAAGACTTGTCAAGCAGGCTGAACCGCTGGAGGCTGAGCCACTCCCCGAGTTCTGGCTTGACGCGCACCTGTTCGGAGCGTTCGCCTTTTCCTCTTAAGAAGTATTTCCGTACTAGCGGCAGTGGGACTGGCTCAAGCTTCTCGATCTCGTATATTCCCTTGCGCGCTTGGTCGAGCACGTTGCTATCGATGTCGGTGGCCAGCTGCCGAACATTCCAGGAGTTGATATCAGGCACTCCCTCGCGAAGTGCAATCGCCAGCGTATAGGCTTCCTCGCCGGTCGAGCATCCGGCATGCCACACGGAGAGGTTCCGAGATGCAGGGAGACTGGATTTCTTGGCCTCAGGGATGACCTGGTTGATGATGAAATCGAAGTGGTGAGGCTCGCGAAAGAAGCCGGTTTTGTTCGTGGTAACGGCGTTGATGAACTCGCTCATCTCGCCCTTGCCCCGAAGGTCGCTCCTTAGCAGGTTCAGATAATCGCGGAAGGTCGTTAAATTGTTGGCTCGCAGTCTTTTGCCGAGCCGCGAGAGCAGCATTTGCTGCTTAGAGTCGGCCAGCTTGATGCCGGTCATCTCAAAGACGAGCTGTCGCAAGGCTTCGAACTCAGCCTTGGTCATTGCGAATTCCAATCTCTCCTCCCTTGTCGCCCAAAGTTCAAAAGTACGGGCCGGCACCGGAGGCGCCGACCCGCAAGCTGTTGGTTAGAACTCCTCGAAGTTATCGAGGTCGTCGGCGGATGCCCTCAACGTCGAGCCGGATGCGGTCCGGGATTCGGTTCGGGACGATCGTTCCGACCTGCCAGCGATGGAGCCATTCTTCCGGCTCTCTCGGGCCTTGGCTTCCCGCTGGGCATGGATCTGGGCTTGGAGCCTGTTAAGCACGCTGGAATCGATCTTGAAGTTGCTAATCAGGTTCTGAAGATCGCTGGCCTGGCTGTTCATGCTCTGGCTGGCGGCGTTTGCCTGCTCAACGAGCGCGGCATTCTGCTGGGTGATCTGATCCATCTGCGTGATGGCCTTGTTCACCTGTTCGATACCCGCAGCCTGCTCCTGTGCGGCGGCCGAGATCTCGGCGATGATGTCGGCGACCTTCTTGACCGACGTCACGATCTCCTCCAACTGGCTTCCGCTTTGGTTGACGAGGGTGCTCCCTTCTCCAACCTTTTGAACGCTGTCCTGGACAAGCGCCTTGATCTCCTTTGCAGCGGTCGCGCTGCGGCCGGCAAGATTCCGAACCTCCGCGGCCACAACGGCGAAGCCCCTTCCCTGCTCGCCAACGCGCGCCGCTTCGACGGCCGCATTGAGGGCGAGGAGATTGGTTTGGAAGGCGATCTCGTCGATCACTGAGATGATGTCGGCGATCCGCTTGCTTGCGGTGTTGATCTCTTCCATCGTCGAGACTGCCGAGCTGACCACCTGGCCGCCTTTCTCAGCCGATTCACGAGCCTGCATCGCAAGCTGATTGGCCTGCTTGGCGTTGTCCGCATTTTGCTTGACCGTCGAGGTCATCTCTTCCATGCTGGAAGCGGTTTCCTCAAGGCTAGCCGCCTGCTCTTCGGTTCGCTGGGCGAGGTCGTCGTTGCCGGTCATGACCTCAACGGATGCATCCGCGATGCTGTCCGATGCCACCTTCGTTTGGGAGATCATCTCGGACAGATTGGAGATCATCTTGGCGAAGGCGTTGCCAAGCCGATCAGCCTCCGACTTTGGTGTCACGGTCACGGTCAGGTTGCCGGCTGCGATTTCGTCGGCTACATCCACCATGTCCTTCAACGTGGCGAACATGCTGTTATAGGCCTCAACCGCCTTGACTGTCTGATTTCTCAGATTGTTAAAGGTTTCCGCCATCAGCGCGAGGTCCGGCTGGTTCGGAATATCGAGCAGCGGGGTTCTGGGCTGGATGGTGAGGGAGAGCTCGCCTTCGGCAAGGGCGCCAAGGGCTGTGGCGAGATCCGTGGAGCAGGCGCCGCGCAGGAAGTCCATGCGGTCGGCGATTTCTTTAACCTGCGCCTTATATTCCTGGTCGGCCAGGACTCGCTCGGTTACATCCAGCCATTCGGTCGCATAACCCTCTTTCTCACCGGTGCTGCTAAACAGAGCATTGGCGGTGAGCTCGATGATGTAAGGTCCAACCTTGATCTGGGTCTGATAGGGCTGCCCTTGAAGAGTGCCAAGCACTCGCCGCTGATGGGCGGGATCCTTATGGAAGACGTCGATTACCTTACCGATGAGTTGGTCGTGGTGGAAGCCGCTTCCAAAGACCTTCTGGAATTCTGGTTCCCACCCCTTCAACATCGACTGGAGGGTGGCGTTGAGGTAGATGATCTCAAGATCGAGATTCGTGATCATGAAGCCAGAAGCGGCCTTGTTGAGGGCGCCCATCAGCATCTCTTGCGATGCAACAAAGCGATTCTGGCCAGAGTCCATGACCTGGAGGTTTGGGTTGGACTGGCTACTTTGACCAGAACCCTTGCCGTTAACGACGCGGAAGTTCTGCGACCGAGACGCCTTTCGTGCCGGCGCGGAACTATTCAGTTTTCGTGCTGCTGCCATTTATTTGTTCCTGTGCTCTAGGCTGTCTAGGCCGCGAGGGCGGCTGCGGTGTCGCCTAACATCACCGCTTCAATGTCGAGGAGGATGACGAGCCGTTCGCCGACGGTGCCCAGGCCCTGGAGGGAACGGGTCGGGGCGCCATTGATTTCGGGTGGCGGCTGGATGTCATCCGGCATGATGCTCATGACTTCGGAAACCGAGTCCACGATCATCCCCATCACTCGGTCCTGGACGACCACAACCACGATAACAGTGAACTGGTCGTAGGTCGCCTCCGGCAGTCCGAATTTCTTTCGAAGGTCAATGATCGGTACGATCGTGCCCCGAAGGTTCAGCACACCTGTCACTTCGGGTGGAGAGTTTGGAATGGGAGTCGTCGCGATATATCCCTTGATCTCTTGGACCTTGAGGATGTCGACGCCGTACTCCTCATCGGCGAGTGAGAAAGTCAGAAACTGGTTTGCATTGGTTGTCAGTTCCGTGCTCTCCCTGGTTGATGTCAATGTTTCGGTTGCCATGTCTTCCTGTTAGGCTGCTGCCTGCAATGCACCCAGTCCCAAGTTCATGCCCCGGGTCAAGCCGGGGACGTCGACGATGAGCGCGACCCTTCCATCTCCCAAAATCGTCGCGCCGGCGATTCCATCTACCTTTCGATAATTGGTTTCGAGACTTTTAATCACAACTTGCCCTTGCCCGATCAGTTCATCGGCAAAGAGCGCGACCTTCCGGCCGTCGCTCTCGATCAGCACGAGGGCGCCCTCCCACAACTCCTGGTGGACGGGGGCGACTCCGAATGCGTGGTGAAGTCTGAGGACGGGAAGGTATTCGCCGCGCACGGTCACAACCTCTCCAAGCTGGGCAACGGTGTGGATATCCTCCTGCCGGGGTCGAATACTCTCCAGGATGCTCGTGAGCGGCACGATGTAAACCCCATCGCCGACCGACATCGATTGCCCTTCGAGAATCGCCATGGTAAGTGGAAGGCGGATTCGCGTGGAAACGCCCTTTCCTGGCGAAGACACGATCTTGACGGTGCCGCCTATTGCGGAAATCGCCTGCTTGACAATGTCCATCCCGACCCCGCGTCCTGAGAGGTCGGTGATTTTGTCAGCCGTGGAAAAGCCGGGTTGGAAAATCAGGTTGTAGACATGCTCGTCCGACAGGTT
Source organism: Fimbriimonadaceae bacterium (assembly GCA_019187105.1). Lineage (NCBI taxonomy): Bacteria > Bacillati > Armatimonadota > Fimbriimonadia > Fimbriimonadales > Fimbriimonadaceae > Fimbriimonadaceae bacterium. Next base: position 339,804 of record JABAQM010000001.1, read on the forward strand.
TTCATCCGGCGAGACAAGGCCGCGGTCGATGGCTTTCGCCAAGATCTTGTCGCGATTGAGGCCCTTGCCATCATCAGCGACTTCGATAACAATGTTGCCTCCCTCATGGAAGGCGCTGATGGATAGGACCCCGGCCTCGGGCTTTCCGGCGCTCCTGCGCTCTTCCGGAGTCTCCAACCCGTGGTCGATGCTGTTTCTCACGAGGTGGGTCAGGGGATCTCCAATGGCCTCGATCAGGTTCTTGTCCAGCTCCGTTTCCTCGCCCACCAGCTTCAGTTCGATCCTCTTGCCGACCGCGGTGGACAGATCGTGGACCAGCCGTGGGAACCGGCCGAAGGCCATCTTGATCTGCAGTAGCCGCATACCCATCACGCGCTCCTGAAGCTCGCGCGAAGACCGCTCCATCGAGGCGACAGCTTCAGTCAGCTGCGGCATTTTTCCCATGTGGAAATCCCGGGTCACCATGTTCAGCATCGACTGACTGATCACGAGCTCACCAACGAGGTTAATGAGGCCGTCCAGCTTTTCGGCAGAGACCTTGATGGTGCCCGTGTCTTTTTGAGAGTTGGGCTGAACCGCACCTGAGGCCTGCGACTCGGTCACGGCGGTAGGGCTGTCATCCAGGACCTGCTGGCCGCCAAGGAGGTAAATCCTAACGGTTTGGGCAGGCTCGAAGGGACTGAAGTGGGCCAGGATGGCATCCGCATCGCTGTCCGTGTGCAGCATGATGCGCCAGGAAAGATAACACTTCGAAGGATCAAGCTCTGCTAGCGCGGGTACCGCCGAAGAGTCGCAGTCGATCGAGAGCACATCTCCGAGCTTGTGGAGTTCGGAAACTGCCGCCAGCGGATCTGGTCCGTCGGGCAAACAGTGATCGCCCGGCGTAAAGGTCAATTCAAAAATCTGGGGCATGCCGCGATTGCTGTCGCCGAATCCCTCCTCCGTGCCGTGGGAGGTTGTCGCTTCTTCGATTCGTGCAATGAGATCATCCGATGCGGGTGCGTCGGCTTGGTCACCCTTAGCGACTGCGAGGAGCGCTCTCATTTGGTCGAGGGACTCGAGCAGCAACGTACACAGTGGCTTCGATACCGCGATCTCGCCATTCCGGACCCCGTCGAGCAGGGTCTCCAGGCTGTGAGTAAACGTCGCAATCTCCGGAAATCCAAAGGTCGCGCTCCCACCCTTGATCGAATGAGCGCAGCGAAAGATCGAATTGAGAAGCTCTCGGTCATTCGGCGAGCTTTCAAGCTGAAGCAGGTGATTCTCGAATCCGTCGAGCAGCTCGGTCGCCTCTTCGAAGAAGGCTTGATGAAAGCTCGTGATGTCGATGCTCACGCGGCCACCCTTGCCACCACGGCCAGAAGCTGGTCTGGGCTAAACGGCTTCACAATCCAGCCGGTTGCGCCGGCGGCCTTTCCCTGCATCTTCGATTCGCTGTCGCCGTCCGTCGTCAACACCAGGATCGGAGTCGTTCGCGCTGCCGGCATCAAGCGGGCTTCCTTTATGAACGTGAAGCCGTCCATAACCGGCATGTTAAGGTCGGTAATGATCACTTGGAAGTGGTCGTTCGCCTGCAGCGAGTCGAGCCCTTCTTGTCCATTCTCTCCCTCGACAACCTGGTAGCCGACAGACTGTAGCGTCAGGCTGACCATCTTTCTCATCGTCGCCGAATCGTCAATAACGAGTGCCTTCATTCGATACCCCTTTTTAAGCTGCCTCGAAAAGCGTTTGATCGTCGGCCGAGCTACGGTCGATATGGTCAAGGAAGAGTGCGCGACGGCGGCGGTTAACTTCCGTAGGCGACGTGCGAAGATAGTTGGCAAGCGCCTCCGGGCCGTTACTGGCAGCGTTTGCCCGTTGGCGGAGACGGTCGGCGACATGCTCGAGGCGCTGCTTGTGAAGGTCTTGAAACTGGAATGAGACTACGATTCCGTTAAGGAGGGAGTGGATCTCGGTCATGCGGGGCCCGCTGGCGTAGCCGTCAATCTCGCCCATTAGCCGGATCAGCTGACCAACGGCCTCGTTGACGGCGTTTTCTGCGTCCCTTGATGCGATCCCCAATTCTTCACAAAGCTCGGAATCCTCCACGGCCAGGACTCGATGCAGGAGAGCACTGCTTAGAAACTCTCCGCCGCCGAAATTCGAGTCGCTCATTGACAAGTAGCCCCATGTATCCTGACTAGTAACATCAAACCTCTCACGTAGCACTCCGCCTTGCATGGCGGCTTCATTTCCATGTTTCGCCAAAGGCATAAAAAAGGCGGTGCCCAACGCGATAGCAAGTCGAGCCTTCATTGCGAGAGCCTCACACCAGCTCCTCGCAAAATGGCTTCGCTTTCTGCGCTCACGTTCGCCAAACCTATCGCCCTGACACCGTTGTTATGCTTCAGCGCCGAGATCGTTAACTGCGCCAGCCAAAGGTCGAACGGTCTCCCCTGGCCCGCATCCACAACAATCTCCGAACCGTCAGGGTTGCTGTAAGCATCAAGCAATAAGATCCTCAGCCGCTCTGCCCGAGCGGGTCCGGCATCATTGCCTAGTCCAATGGCAGATGTACCGGAGGCCGAGGCGGAGTTCGCTTTTCGTGGTTTGCTGGTCTTCTGGCGCTTCTCCAAGATGATTCCTCTATTGGCACTCTGTTAGCTAATTGCCTGGACTTCTAAGGCAGCGTGACCACCTATTAAGTACGGCAAACCGGCCATCCGTACAAGAATTTTCGTTACACGACCCATGGTTCTGTTTGGATAGAGTCGTGTACATATATCCATAGACAATAGGTCATCGATGTGAGCCTAAGACTCAAAAGCCCTCCTGCCGTTTTTGGCAGGAGAGCTTTATGTGATCTCGGATTACTGAAGGCGCCCAGTTGAGCTTATCTCAGTGTCAGCCTTCGCAGCAATCTACCAAGAACTATATGCGGTGCCGTCACTTGCGTTACCGCTTGCAGAGGATGTGACCTTACCAACCGTTGGCGACGTTACCGAGTAGGTAAATGCTGCGCCGGACACGGGGTCGGTGGGTACAGACTGCAGATAAGGGCCTTTATAGTCGGAAGCGGTGATCGACTTTGCAGCACCGGCAGCGTCCTTTCCAGCTGCGGGCGCCGAAGATCCCGTTAGGTCCGACAAGGCGGATGGCCAGGCACCGGTATCGTTGTGAAAGAGCTCAACAGCGTTTCGACAGAGCTTGATGTTGCTCTTGAGGCTGGCCTCCTTGCTGCGCAGTCCGGAGTCCATGAACCTCGGGATTGCAATCGCGGCGAGGACAGCCAAGATCACGATGACGATGAGCAGCTCGACGAGCGTAAAACCTCGCGCTACTTGGGAATATTTTCGGTTCAACATCTGAGTCACACCCTTTTATCGGTGGTCGTTTCCAAACTCCTTAGGTCACTGGAGATTTTGAACAGCGGAATAAATAGGTGTAATGATCGAGACGGTAATTGTTCCCACAATTAACCCCATGAACACAATCATTAAGGGCTCCAGGACTGCTACTAGAGACTTAAGCCTGGTGTCGGCTTCGGTTTCCATTTGAGTGGCACAGGCCGTAATCATGGACGCCAGTTTTCCGGTCCGTTCGCCAACTCCCACCATTTGCGTCACCACCGGTGGAAACGTCTTGTGTTCTTTGAATGCATCGAACAGCGTGCTTCCCTCCTGAACAGATTGGAGCGATTTTTCGATCGCCTGGGAGAGATGCCGGTTGCCCGCAACCTTGGCGCCATGTTCCAGAGCCTGGACCAAGGGCACGTTGCCATTTAGCAGCGCGGAGATGGACTGCAAAGCCCTTGCTAGCGCGACCTTCGTCAGCAAATCGCCGATGCCGGGAGTGCGCAGAGCAATTTTTCCGACGGCACCTGTCACCCACTGGTTTTGGAACGCGAACCTGAGTGCGACAATAATCCCAATGAACGAGCCGAGGCAGAGCCAGGGCTTTCCTCGAATCAGATCGCCAAGGCTGAGCATCAACTGCGTCGTTACCGGGATCTCAACCTTCATTTTGAGAAACACATCCGAAAACTTGGGCATGACGAAGACGACAAGCACGACCACCGTCAGGAGGCTTACGGAGAGCATCACCATCGGATACAGCATCGCATTCTTGACTTTTCGCCTTAGGTCGGCTCCTCTCGCCAGGTAGGCGGCGGCCCCAGCAAGTGAAGACGAGAGGCTTGCCCCTTCTTCAGCGACTCGAACCATGTCGGCGACCATTTCAGGGAATAGCGAGGTTGCTGAGCGAAGCGCTGACGAAAGACTCTGGCCCTCCACAATTTGCGTCTTAAGTCCATGAATGCCGCTTCGAATAACCTCGCGCGAAGACACGCTCTCGATGGCTTCGAGGGCCTCCACAAACGGGACGCCGGCTGCCACCATAACGGAAAGGTTGGAGAGGATATTCGCCCCTTCCGCGTCACTGACCTTGCGTTTCGAACCGAATCCCGCGCCACCGCCACCAGATTTGGAGCTGGAGCCGCTGCCTGAGCGGCCCATTTTGGCCGGTTTGACGAGGACAAGGGTGACTTGTTGGTTCGACATCCGCCGCTCGACTTCGTCGACGCTTGCGGCTGTCATCTCGCCGGTCACTGGATTACCGTCATGATCGTAGCCTTTGTACTGAAAAGCATGCATGAATTAGCTCTCCACGGTCGCCCGAATAACTTCTTCGGCCGTTGTGACCCCGGCAAGCACCTTGCCGCGGCCGTCTTTTCGCAGGGTCGACATGCCTTGGCTTTCGGCGTACTTTCGGATCTCTGAGGGGTGAAGGCCCCCTAGTATCTGCTTGCGAATCTCCGAATTGATCTCAAGAATCTCGTAGACGCCGACGCGGCCCCTGAAGCCGGTCTTCGCACAGTATTCGCACCCTCTTCCACGCACATATTCATGGTCGGTGGGAAGATCCAGCCGCTGCAATATGGCTTCGTCGGGTGTGTAGGACTCCAAGCACTTCGGGCAGTTGGTTCGCACGAGGCGCTGAGCTATGGAGGTCGTCACGCTTGAAGCGAGCAGGAACGGTTCGATTCCCATGTCCATCAGGCGGCTAAGCGCGCTGGCCGAATCGTTGGCATGCAAGCTCGTGAGAACCAAGTGGCCCGTCATGGCTGCCTCTATCGCAATGCCGGCAGTTTCGGCATCCCGAACTTCGCCCACCAGCAGCACGTCGGGGTCCTGCCGCAAGATAGCCCTCAAACCGCTTGCGAACGTGATTCCGGCCTGCGGGTTGACGTTGGCCTGGGTGACACCGTCCAGCTGATACTCGACCGGATCTTCAATCGTGATGATGTTGCGGTGAACCCCGTTCAGGTGGTGGAGGCCAGCATAAAGCGTCGTCGTCTTGCCGGAGCCGGTTGGACCGGTAACGAGGAAGAGTCCCTGGGGCACGTTGAGCTGTTCCAGGAACGCACGGAGCACTTCATCGTTCAGCCCTAGCCGGTGGACATCGATCATCGCGGAATGTTTGTCGAGAATCCGGATTACGATCGTCTCGCCGTGTACGCTTGGGTAGGTGGAAACGCGAAAGTCGTACTCTCCCTGCGATGAGATCAGGGTGCAGCGTCCATCTTGCGGGGCCCGACGTTCGGCGATGTCGAGGCCGGCAAGGATCTTGATTCGAGAGATGAGCGGATACTGAAGGTCCTTTGGAATGACCATGATCTCCTGAAGGAGTCCGTCGATCCTCAGGCGGACGCGCACCTTTCGTGCATGCGGCTCGATATGGACATCGCTGGCGCGCATCGAAATGGCCTTGGTCAGCAGCGCGTTGGCCAGTTTGATAATGGGTGCGCCTTCGATCGCCTCCTTGAGGTCGATGACCTGGGACGGCCGATCTTCCTCTTCCCTGGCCTCCATCTGCAGGCCTTCGTCTTCGGTGCCCAAGATGGCATCACCGACCAGCTCGCCCAGATCGTCATAAGCTCCGAAGGATCGGAAAATCGCTTCGCGGACGTCATCTTCCGCAGCCAGCAGGGGATCGACTTCGAGACCGGTTATGGCGCTGAGCTCGTCGATGGCGGATAGATCGAGCGGTCGAGCCATTGCCACGCTTGCCGCCACTTCCGTCCGCTCGACGGGGATCGCAAGGAGCCGCATCGCGACGGCGTGAGGAATGATTCGGCTGGCCTCGGGTTCGATCTCGATCTGGGTTAGATCCACGAACGGGACGCCGATCTGAATGGCCTCGCACCGCAGCTTTTCTTTGAGCGTGATGACATTCAGCCGAACGAGCAAGTCGCCAAGCGGTTCAGTGGTGTCCTCCCGCTTGACGAGAATCTCTTGAAGCTGGTCTTTCGAGACCAAGCCAGATTCGACAATGATCTCGGAAATCGGCCTGTCGAGGATCATCTTTCCTTCTCGACCAAAATCGTCGGCGTCACCGTGATGATCACTTGCGATTTGGTCTTGGTGGTCTTGCGATGCTTAAAGATTTCGCCAAGGATCGGGATTTCCGCCAGGAATGGGACTTTGTTGACGGTGGCGATTTCCTCATCGCTGAACAGGCCGCCCATTACGATGGTCGATCCCGAAGCTACGCGCAGAGTCGTCTGGGCTTCCCTTGTGGAGATTTGGGGATAGCTTGCACCATTCACGGTCAAATAGCCGGTGATCGTCGATACCTGCGGGTAGAGGCTTAGGGTCACATAGCCGTCGTCACTGATCGAGGGTGAAACCTGGAGGTATATGCCGACTCGCTCTTCTTCTTTGCTAAAGATCGGGGCGTTGTTCTGACTGTATCCGACCAGTACGGGGTAATTGATCCGGTTTCCAATGAGCACGAAGGCGCGCTCCCCGTCCAGCACCGAAACGTTCGGCGCGGCCAGCAGTTTCGACTTGCCACCTTTCTCGAGCGCGTTCAGGGTATTGACGATGGAGATGGGTGAGCGGTCGAAACTTCCGAAATTCACGCCCCTCGGATCTCGCTCCTGGAGCGTGACGTTGCTGAAGGACCACGTGATGCCAAGATCGCGAAGCGCCTCATTCGTGATGTCGTTAATGGTCACCGCAATGGAAACCTGCCGTCGCGGCTGATCAAGCTGCTTGGCCATTGCAAGCGCCGCATCGACGATTGGCCGGGGACCGCTCATGATAACGAACTTCGACCCCAGGCTTTCGGCCTTCGTGAGAATCGAGGTGGAGGTTCCCGTCGCCTTGGCGCCGTCCTGGTAACCGACTTCAGGGCTATGTTGGCTCGGACCGGCAACCGCCAAGAGGTCTTTTCCTTTGAAGATCTTGTCGAGGGCGGTGACGATTTCTCCCCCCGAGATGTAGTTGGCGTTGTAAGTTTCCGTTACTTGCTCCGGCACTTCCTCGGGCGCCGGCGGAGGCGGAGATGGATGGGAAGCCTCCCACTCCTTTGGATAGGCGACCTTCAAGCGGTCGCTCGTCGCGATTACATAGGTCTTGCCAATCTGCAGGTAGCTGAGGTCGCACATAGCGCAGATGTGGCGGATCATCTCCGAGAGTGGGACCTGGGAGAGCCGAACCGTAAGCTTCGTGTCGGCCTTGGATAGCAGAATCAGGTTGGCACCGGTCTGGGCGCTCAGGACTTGTAGAATCTGCGCCGGGTCCATCGCCGAGACCTCGAGTGAGCAAAGAACGTCTTCTTCTGGCTTCGGCTGCCGAGGTTTGGGCACCACCGTTGGGGGGCCGAAACTCACTTCCGCAAGCAACTTGGTCGAATCCTTCGGCCTTTCAGCCTTCTGGTGCAACCGACTGATCATGAAGCGAATGAGGAAGGGATCGCCGGCTAAGATCTTGGACCCGCTGTTGATTGGCGCCGTCGGCTTTCGATCAACCTCAGGGTTCGACCTCACCGGAGTGTCAACAAGCGTGAAGGCAAGGGCGAGAACGTAAATCATAGCTGTATCGTTTCTCCTACTCTGAGCCTGCGAGTGCCTTTGGCGAAGCGCACTTCTATCGCCCCATCGGTAATGCTGGTAACCGCGAGGCCGCTAAAAATCGTCTGGCCCGCCGTAACCTTTTGCGGGTCCTTGCCATCGATGGAAACGAAGGCCACGGCTTGCGGCGAAGATATGACTGCTTGGAGGCACAATGTCGGGCCACTCGCAGCTCGCGGCGCTGACCGATCTTCCGCTCCCGCTTCAATTTGCGCCGCGTCGGGGCGTAGCGGAGTGAGTTCGATGTGTCCGGGCAGCTGAGGCAACTTCTGGGTTGGCAGTTTGGCGGTTTGCACTTGTGCAGTGGGTTCCGTGCTTGCGGTGACAGTCCGGGGCAACGCCGGATGACTGAAGGGGTCTGAGAATAGCGTTCTCGGCAAATCTCGATCAACACCGGCAGTCGCCTTGGCCGGGCCTGTGGCCGCTGGTTGATTCGCAAGGGGTTGGACAGCATTTCGCGCTGCGATCCCCTTCACCTGCAAGCCCAAAAATCCCAGGGCACCCACGGCAACGACGGAGAGAACGATAGCTTGCTGCTTATTGCCTGTCTTCATCAGGCTCCCCCCGCCCTCACCAGCACTCGGAAGGCGAGGTGAACACTTACCAAGGAAATGCCATTGGCATTCACGGTTTGCCGAGAAATCTCGAGCGAATCGGGTTCGATCGGCGTGCCGGCCGCCCGAAGACTTTCGATTGTTGACAATGTAGCGGCGAGGCTGCCCTGCAGGGTAAGGCTGACGCCAATCTGTTCCCACTCTGGCCGATTCGCGTCGAGTGAATAGGCGGACATGTAAGGGCTGCGGTCTGCCGTCGCCTGGAACTCGCTGATCTTGCAGTTGACGGCCCGAGCCTTGCGCTCAAGATCGGTTTGAAGTCTGGCAAGGACCTCGTTCGACTTGAGCTCGAGTATAGGGACCTCCTCGGGTAGGACGGCCGCTTTGCGTAGGTCGGCGAGTGTTTGGCGCTGCATCTTGACCTGACTGCCGAGATCCGAAGCGGTCATTGCCGACCGCAGCAGGAACAATCCACTGCCGGCGAGCCACACGGTCGAAAGGATGGTTGTGACCAGCATGGCCCTCCTAACCCTCTGGATCAGGCGGACGGTCATAATAAGCGGCTCGCGGATCACTGGACCGGCACCCTCTTTAGGTATTCGAAGCTGATGCCGATAGGGCTAAGGAGCTCGCTCGGGCGTGTGCTCGACAAGGTCGAAACCTTGTTCGGGGTTTGGCCCGCAGTCTCGGCGAAAGTCGCGGCCGACTCGTAGCTTTCTGCGTCAGCACGGCAGGTTATGAGGATCTCAGCAGCTCTGACCTCGATTTTCGCCGAGGAAAATGCGATTCCCGACTTGCCGGATTCCAAGACCGCGTAGAGCTCCCCCAATAAGCGATTGAAATACGATGAGGTCTGGGCAATCAGCTCGGTAGTAGCGATCTTGGGTTCAACGGCGGTCTTTGCCGCATTAGCTTGGTCCAGGTGCCCCTTCAGCTCGGCCAGAGCAACCTGATGCTGCTTGATTTGACTCTCATGCGCTGTTCGAGCCTTGGCGATGGTGGGAATTCCTACCGCCAGCGCTAACAAGCAGATACCGATTCCGAGCGCGTAGCGATTTGCCTCGGAACGGAACCGTATCTGATTCGATGTCCATTCCGAGAGGAGGTTGGCTCCAACGTTGATAGAGCGGATGCTAGCTGGCCCGTTTCCAATGGAACTCGCGTTCATGCTGATTACCTCCTTTCATTTCCTCGCTATGCTCGATGCCGGAGACGGCCAATCCAACTGCGACGGTATAGGTCTCCTGTCGTCTCGAGACTTCCTGGAACCCCTCAGCGTCGACCTCCGCCAACATTCCCGTGAAGGGGCGAGCGGTTTCCACACGAAGACCGAGGTTCTCACCCAAATACTCGGCAAATCCACGCAATCCAACCAGTCCTCCACACAGCACGAGGTGATCGAGGATGCCGGCATAACTGCGCTCCGGGTGAAGCGACCGGAAGTAGCGGAGCAGCCTGAGGAACTCGCGAACGAGCTTGTTGACCTCGGTTGCGATGTTTGCGATGGCGGTTACGCCGTCCGTTTCGATTACCACGGTGCCGTCATGCCTAAGCTGCGTCTTCTGCTGCGAAAGGTGCTCCTGGGCGTCCTCAATCGAGATATCCAGTGCATTCGCCAGCGCCGATGCGATTAAATGCGATCCGAACTTGACACTGCGGATGAACTGAAGGGTCTGGTTCTGGACCACATACATGTGGGTATTTCTGCCACCGACGTCGATAATCGTCAAGGACGCGTTTCGCCAGAGCGCTCCTCGCTCTGACAATCTCCTCTCCACCACGCGAAGGACCGCCTGGGCCTCAAGCTCCGCTGCAACGGGCTGGAAACCGGCATACATAATTGCCTCCGCGCGGGAGTCCACAACAGGACGGGGAACAGCTATTACCAGGGATTGCCGCGTTCGATCTTCCTGGGCATCTAGGCTCTCGGTAGCCTCGATGTATGCCGACTCGACCGGAAACGGCAGGTGCCGACGGACCTTGATCATTGCCGCACCCCGCCGCTCGTCCCCACGAACCTGAGGAAGGCTCACCCATCGAAGCGCCGCGGCGCTGCCGGGAATTGAAAACACCGTTGGAAGTGCCTCCATTCCTGCGGACCTGGCCCAGTCCCGAATCTGTTTGCCAAGCGCTCGAGGGTTTTTTACAACCCCGTTATCGACCATTTCGATTGACGCCGAGAACGCACCGGCTTGCCGGATCGATACTCGACCGGAGTTGCCGCGAGCAACCACGAGCTTCACCACGCTCGTACCGATGTCCAGACCCAGGGTCGTCGTGCCGGACGTTGCGTGCTTGCGGCCCCCGACGGTCATGCGATCTTACGATCCTCCGACTGCCAGAACTGCTTGTAGCAAGCCTGCATGCCCTCGGAAGGAAGCAGTTCGCGTAGTGCCTCGACAACAACGGAATCGAATTGGATGCCTGCGCCTCGGCTAAGTTCGGCGAACACACTATTCAGCTCCATAACGCCACGGTAGGGCCGGCGCGAACTCATCGCGTCGAAGGCGTCGGCGACGCACACGATGCGCAGAGACGGCGGGAGCTCGCCTCCTTTCAGATGGTCCGGATATCCGCTTCCATCCAGCTTTTCGTGGTGATTGCGAATGATCATGAGGACTCCTTCGGGGAGCATCAATGGACGACAGATTTCGTAACCGATCGTCGTGTGCGTCTTCATGATCGCGAACTCTTCCTCAGTCAGGCGGCCAGGCTTGTTCAAGATCGAGTCGGGAACGCCGATCTTGCCGATGTCATGCAAGATCGTTCCAACTCGTAACTCCTCAATCGCCTCGGCGTTAAATCCGAGGTGCTCGGCCAACATCAGCGAGACCTCGCAGACGCGCTGCGAATGTCCTCGCGTGTACTCGTCGCGAGCTTCGAGCGCCGTCGCCAGACTTTGAAGCGTGCGAAGGAACGTTGAAATCTGGCGCCCCTCCATGCGAGCGTTCGATACGGCAACCGACATGAGCGAGCCCATGCTGCAGAGCAATTCCATTTCGTCGGGACCAAAAGGATCGCCGGCAGGATCACCAAGAACGGTCAGGGCGCCAAGCGTTTGCTCCCTGCCGCTTTCCTGGTTTCCGATGAGAATGCGAGACGTCAGCGGTGCGCTGAGGACCGACCTTACGCCAAGCTGGATGCCATCGCATTCAACGGATTCACGATCCTTGTTGCGCAGCGCTATCGGTTGGCTCATCTGAACCACATAGCCCGACAGTCCTTCGCCGACCTCCAACTCTTCCGGAATGTCAAATTCGCCGGAGTTGCCATAGGCCACCTCGGTTTTCAGTACTTTCGGCCGTTCTTCGTCAACCAACATTACGTAGCCGGAGTCGCCTCCAACTTCGTCGACGGCGACCTTGAGGATCTGAGAAAGCATCGAAATCAGGTCGCGGCTCCCCGCCAACGCCGAGGAGCAGGAGATCAGAGCGTGGAAGCGGCGGTCATGCTGGTGCAGTTTGTCTTCGCGCTTGCCAAGCAGCATGGTTAGGTAGGCAAAAACGACGGTAACGCCGACCGTGCCACCAATCATCCCAAGGCGGGCCCATGGCATGTAGCCGAACGCCCACATGCTGCATGCGAAGCCTAACGACAGACCCGCATACGCGGCCAACCTCAGTCTGCTCTTGCGCGTTGCTGCTTCGGCAATCAGCAGAGGGATGATGCCAAGCCAGATATTGTCGTTTCGGAACGTTGTCGACATCATCAGACCCAGGCACACCGCACAGTCGATGGCTCGAACCAGGGATATAACCCGGGCACCGATGCGTTCGTAGCGAGACTGGTTCCGGGTTGCCCACTCTCCCGCCAACCCAAAGACAGCGAGGACTGAGAACGCCAGCACGTCGAACGAAATGGCCCGGCTCCAGTTGGTCAATGCAGCGAGACCGACAAGCAGCAGCCACCGCATCCGGAGATTCCGAATCTCATCAAGTCTTTGTTTTTGAAGTGGACCGTACATTCGATGCGTCCGATGGGCAGCAAGTCGGCCGCCAACTGTATTTACATCGGGGTCTATCGGGCAACTCTGCAGGTCCCGATTAGGTTCCTCACCCGTCTTGGAGCCTGCTGTGGAGACGATCGCAAGATGCCGATTCTCTGATTATGCGGAGGGAACGCCGCCGATCCGGAACAACGCTTATCGAGGTCCTCATCGCCGTTACCTTCCTGGCGATTGCGGCAGCAGTGATTCTGGACGCGATCATGACCGCAAACCGGCAATCCGCCTTCGCACTTCGGCGCTCTCGCGTGCTCGATGCGCTTCAGGACACCCTCCAAGGGGTCCGCGGGAAAGCGACGAAAGACTCGCTTATGGAAGGCGACTCGACGGTGGAGCTCAGCCTGCCAGGCTTCGCTGAATCGGTTGCGATCAAAACTACGATCCAGAGGCGGAAAGATTCACGTGTTTTATACGATGTCTCAGCTACGGCTGCCTGGAATGATCCAAGTACCGGCAAACGCGGCGAGACGATGACGCTCGCCACTGTCGTAATGGACCAATGAAAAAACGAGGAAGTACGATGGTCGAGGTGCTCGTCACGATCGCCATTACCGGGTTCGTGGTCGGTGCAACTGCCTCCCTCTTTGGCTTTTCCTCCGTACGGCTGTCCGACACCTACGGCAGTGCGATGCTTCAAGACCAGATCAACGACGTTGCCGATGACATAGAAGCGACGATCCGGAACGCGATTCTGTGCGAATCGGCCAACGGCGGGGCAACGCTGAAGTGCGTGATGCCACTGAACGGAGTCGATTCGGACGAAGACGGGTCCCTTGATACCTACTATCCGGACAAGGTGGATGCGCGTGGGAACGGACAGTATTCAGAGGGAAACATCGTCTGGTTCTACGCTACGGGTCCCGTCATGACATACACGCTATCCAAGAGCAATGTGTGGCGTGCCGAAAAGGCCGGTAGCACCAGTCCGGGCACCGCCGTGCGAGACGATGCATTCGCCTATTATTACGGGGGTGCGCGGAAGAACCCGCTCGTTAACTATGTCACCTACTCGGTCGACGCGGTGTCGAAAACGGTGACCTTCACCGTGTATGCGTCCACCAAAATCGGCAAAGACGCTTCCGCTGGCGCCCTCAATGACGGCACCACCCGGATTATTCCCGTTACTCGAACGGTGCAATGGGGGAACTAGTGTGATCAGGAGACAACGCGGCAGCGTGGCGGTCTTCGCCCTCATCATGATCACGTCTACAGCCGCACTGGCGATCACCCTTTTGGCGCTGACGTCGTCCGTTAGGACCAAGCAGACCAGGCTGGAGAACGACTCCACGATCAACGAAGCATACGACGGAGCGGCCGACTACATTCATGATCTTGCCATCCGCGGACTCCTGCGACCTCCGGAAACGATAAAGATCGACATCGGCAAAGTGGCGGCAGAGATCGTGGTTACGGAAGCCACCTCAAAGGCAGTTGAGCTCGCACGTAAGAAAGTCACGCCCTCGATTCCGACACTGCATCTCGAGATGACCTTTACATACAAAGAGAAGACCTACCGCAGGCAGAAGGTCATCGGGCGGGGTCGGCTGACGACGATCTGGCAGTATGCGATTTACAGTCACTCGGGTATGACCACCGCCCGTACGGTCACGACGGGATCGACGGGGCTGGAAGGCGACGCCTGGTTTGGCGGAAGCATCACCTTCCTAAGCCTTGGCACCCGCTTCGGAGGGGATCTTACGTCGACTGGCATTATCTTTCCACCCACCCTGGCGGTAACCGGCAAGAAGTCCTCATCCGCTACGGGAATCGACTTTCCCACCGTTTCCCGAGAAAGCTATCTAGCCGCAGCCTCAACCAAGCTGGCGGACAACTCAGCCATCAAGGGTTACATCTTCGTTTCAAGCAGCGGCGACGGTTATCCTCTGCTCTTCGTGGACGGCGCCGCGACTCTGGAAGGCAATTTTAGCGGGACCGGAGTGGTTTACGTGGACAAGGACCTCACCATCTCAGGCGACATCACGACCGGAGTCGGCGATCATCTGCTGATAATCTGTAATGGCAACGTCCGGTTCGATGACGACGCCCTCAACATCGACGCCTACATTTATTGCGCGAAGGAGCTGCGGGTAGATACGTCGGGAAAGGTTCGCACGTTTACCTCCGGAATCGCGACAAACACGATTCGAATCGACGACAGCGTTTCGGCAAGCTTCGATCCGTGGATACGGGATAACCCTCTCGAAGCTTACGGGATGAAGCTTCCAGGCGAGTGGCCGTAGTCGCCTGGATGTTTCGTCGTGCCGAAGTCCATCACCTCGATCACATCACGGCGTCAGCGTCCAGCGCGCCAAATCGACCCGTAAAGTAGGAATTGACGGGGCAAGTCCGGTAGCGGTATCGAGCGTCCTCTCACAAATCACTCGAGCTCGAACGATTCCGTTCGAGCTCATGTACTTGACAGCATCGACCGTAGCCGTCCGCGTCTTGGTTGAATCTACACGGGTGGAGGGCGAGGCGCCGATTTCCTCCCACTTCTGGGCAACGAAATTATAAAATTCGAGTCTTTCCATCTTGGCCTGATCGGACGACGACTCCCACGTAAAGCTCAACTCTGAAGCGGTCACAAAGCCCTCAAACACACCCTCCATTTGGACTGTGCACTTCTTGCTGCCATCGCCTATCGCCACGTAACGCTTCTCGTCGGAAAAGTGGAGATCCGAAACGGCGCCGGATTGGCGAGAGCCTTGCGTAACCGTTACAAGGTAGGGAACGGCAACGTTGTTCCCGGTATAGGTCTCAGCGTCGGGAACGACCGGTGCGGCTTCAACCCGCCCCAGGTTGTCCTTGGCGACCGAGTAAAACCGGTAGGAGTTCCCCGCGGAGCCGTTATACATCGCGGTTGTCTCGGTCGTATCGGCCATCCACGGCGTATAGGGTCCGCCATTTATCGAAACGAAAACGGTGTAGGTTGCCACCCCTGACCCGTCGCCATCGTTGCCAATCCACTTAACGGGAAAACTATTCGGTCCGGTGGGTGGCAACCATGCAACATTGCTCGTCGGTGGGTTCAGGTCGAAGTAGGCCGACCAAAACGGGTTGGTCGGGATGACCGGATTTGTGTCAAAGATAATGTCTGCTTTGTTTTCAAGGTATGCCCCTTCCGAAGCGGCCCTTGGGCGAACCTTGAAGACCAACTTGCCTTCGCCGCGTGCGTCGCCATAGCTATTGAAGGTACTGCCCACCCAGTAGCCGTTGGCCGGCAGGATGCCCTCGAACTCGCCAAGGGGCGGCTCGTTGGTTAGCGGATCGATCGCCTGGAGCGTCCAGACGATTTTCCCGGTCGCCGGGTCGTACGATACGGACACGTCGACCACGAGATGCGAATTGTCAGGATTCTCCTGGGGCGGGAATTCCTGGCCCGGGTTTACGGGCGGGGCCAGGGGCACGCGAATCGAGCCCCATTGGTACCCGCCGAGTTCGGTGACGGTCTGGTTGCCGAAAGTGATGGATCCGAGCTCCATACTCGTCCAGTCCAAGCCCGGCACCAGATAGTCGACCACCTGCACCTTCTGGGCGTGGGCGATCCGGTTCCCGGCTTCATTGACCGGCTTGTTCTCGAAGAGGATCGTGAATTCGATCGGGTCGAGGGCGCCGAGATACCGCTTGCCGCCGACGGTGACGCCCTCCGGTCCGCGCTTCTCGTTTGGATCGCTTGATCGGGCTATTTCCAGGAGCAGGCGACCTAATTCGTCGAATTCAAAGTGCTTTCGCATCTCGCCCATCATCTGTTCTAATAGAAACTCTATGACTGCCCTCTGCGACGCGATTCCTCGCCGCATTTCTGCCGAAGTTCGACTTGCCCAGTCATACCAAAGTCGACGCGCCGCAGGGTCGCCGATCTTACCTATCTCCCGATTCACTTTGGCCTGCACCTCTTTCATTCCCTTCAATGCTGGACCCATAGCTCGATTCGCTAGGCCTGATGCCAAGGATCCCACAGCCCTTCCAACGGTAAAGTCGACCAAGAAGTTTGTGCTCGCGGTCCTAAGGGCTCCCAGCCCTGACTGCAACCCAAATGCTCGTCCGACCTGATAAGCCTCATGAACATCGTATATGAACCAAGCAATAGTTGCGGCTTCCTCGAGGGCTTTATACACTCCTATGAGAGGCGCTGCAATCACGGCGATATCGCCTTCTGGATCCACGAAGGCAATTGGTGAATTACCAACATACGAATACAGGTTGCTTGATTCGCCTGCAAGACCCAATCTGTCAGAGCTCAAGAATCGTCCGAGTTGCGCGTCAATGGACCTAGTTCGCGTATCGAGCAGTCCAGATGGGCTCGTCAAGAGGCCTGTTCTGCCGACATATCGAAACCGGTTAACGGCCAACTCTGACGTGTAAAGATCGGCTCCAAAAGCCCTGTAGTCATTCGAATTCACGACAGAACCGGAGTGGTTTGTTAGCTGACGAGTGTTTCCTGTTATATCGAAAGCGTAAAAAGCTACACTGCCCAGCCTCTGCTGCGCAACCAAACCTAGACCTTGCAGGTAGCGAGCTTCGATCCCTTCGCTGCCGACTTCGGCTGCCAACCAACAACCATCGTTAACATATCGAGTTTCAGTGCCTCCTTGGACGGTAGATGAACGCTTGCCGAAAGCGTCGTACTTAAAATGCCAAGTCTCGTTAGCTCTTGACACCGCTACCAGCCTGCTCAAGCCATCATAGCTGTACTCTTCCATCAGATTCCCAGCAGAGTACTTCTTGATCAGATTGCCGTCATCGTCATATTCATAGGTATCCGAGCCCACTTGCGTATACTGATTCAAGTGATTGACCGAATATGGGATAACAGTTCCCGTGTCATTCACCTGCAGCCGATTCCCTTCGGCGTCGTATTCAAACAGCTCGTACTGACCGTTAGGATAGTGGGCGCTAGTGAGCTGCCCGGAGCTGTCGTAGCCGTAACTGTAAGTCCCTCGGGTCCCCGTCACTCTCGTTGGGTTACCATCCGCGTCGTATTGGTATGCGAAGTTATCCTGGAGCACATTGCCGGGCCCGTAGTGCCTTATCTCTTGCACTCGACTCGCGTCGTCGTACGTGTATTCGGTGCGGGTATCGTTCGCCTTGTATTCTTTCGAGAGGCGACCCACCATGTCGTACTCGTAACGAATGATCAGCGCGTTGGTCTCGTCTCTAAGAGACTCAAGGCGACCCAGGGAGTCGAAGAAGTACTTAATCTTGTAACCGAAATTGTCTCGTCTTTCCTTGCGCTTGCCGTCGGGGTAGTAGTCGTACTCGAACCAGTGGCCCCCCGGGTATTCGATGCGCCGCAGGTCGTCCGTCGAGGGGTCATAAGTCATCGAGATGAGGCCGGTGAGCGAGTCGTTGGCTGACGTCATGTTCCCGCGGGCATCGTAGCCATAGCTATACGTTCTGCCGTCGGACTGGGCGATGCCGGTCAGTTGGCCCCTCTCGTTGTACGCGTAGGCGGCGGTAGGCACAATGTTATTCCGCTCTCGCCGGTTCCACCACGCCGCCACGTTCCCTTCCCCATCGTATTGGAAGCGTTCAAAGGTTCCGTCCGCATAGGTGATTTTTGTGGCATTGCCGCGCACGTCGAATTCGAAGTCCATGAGCTTGCCACGGCGATCGCGCAGCCAATCGAGACGATTCAATCCGGCCGTGAATCCCAGCTTGAGCATGCCGCCGAGCGGATCGCTGGACTGGAGCTGATTGCCCTTCGTGTCGAATCCTCCCGACCAGGTGAAGCCGCGAGGGCTCATCTGCCGTTCAGGGTTGAGATCGGCGTCGTATTGGGCTGACGAGCTGTTGCCCAGCGGGTCGGTCGCGATGAGCGGCAGCCCCTTTGGGCTGGTCTGGATGGTGCTCTTCCTGCCGCCAGCGTCCAGAATTTCGATAGTTCCTTGGCCAGGGTATTGGAAGCGCACCGACGCAGCGAGATCATTCTCGCTCTCAAGCGGTGAAATCCGCGCAATACGTCCAGCCCCGTCGTAATAGAACTTCCTGAGGGTCCCATCGGGGAAGACGGTCTTCTTAAGGGCAAGGCTGGTAAGGCTCCCGTCTTCAAGGTAGTAGTCGTACTCGAAGTGGCGCGGGCCGGGGAGCCATGCGTTCAGCAGGACCTTGCCGTTTATATCGTAGCCATAGGTCGTGGTGCGCCCGGAAGAGTCGCTTACTGCAGTGATCAAATCCCCGGAATAGACGATCGTCAGGCTCTTGCCGCTTGGCGAATGGGACACAGATTGGAGCTTGTTGCCGAGATAGCTCAGGGTCAGGCTATTGGCATTGGTATCGGCAAGGCTCATGAGCTTGCCATCGGACCCGAAAATCATGGTGGTGCCATCGGTCTCCACCAATCGGTAATCGCCGTTAACCAGTTCCATCACCCCGTGGTCACCCTGGCCGCCTTTCCACTTTTCGCCGATCAGCGAGAACTTTCGCTCACGGCCGCCTGGCCCCTCGATCGTCAAGCTGTCTGCATTCTGGAGAAGCCGATATTCGAAGTTGTGCCACCAGCCCTTGCCAAAGGGTCCCGCCATGCGGGATCCGGCAAGGCCAGTGGGCATAAACCGAACAAGCTCCAGCCCAGGGCCAGAAACGATCTCCCGCGCGTCGACCATGGAGTCAAGAGCCGACATCGGTGCGATATCGCCGGTCGCCTGAGCCATCGCATTCTCCATCAGGGACGAAACGGAGTAGGTACGTTCGCCGGCATTAGCGAGGTAGGTCGCGGTCGCGCGCAGGCCAGCAAGGTGGGATTGGGCAGTATTCCCATAGAGCGAAATGAAGTTGAGCCACACCCGTTCCCAGTAGCTCACCGGAACATATCCGGGAATGTAAACCTGAGCAAAGACACTTTCCCAGTTGTTGGCATAGGCTTGGGATTGGATGTCCGTGACCTCGCTGACGGTAATGGTGCCTCCTCCATCGGATGGGCTGCGGTACGTGATCGGAATGCGGTAGTGTGCGCCCGGCGCCAAGCGGCCTGCATCAGGGGCCTCACCAACAGCGAGGATTTGCAGCGCCCGACTCTTCTCTCGCGTCGGCAGACGAAGGTCCCAAGGCGCTTCTACGACCAGCAGCGGCGCATCCAGCCAGCCCGATCCATTGTTCTCGTACTCGAGATACACCGTGTAGTCACGGTCTGGGCGCACACGTGTGAAGCCGGTCAGTCTGGCCTCGAAGGCTCCGGAGCCAACACCGTTGATGACTTCAAATCCCTGGGAAAGCCGCGCTTCCGCTCCTCCGACCTTCTTTACGATGACGTCGTACTTGCCGGCCGTGGCACCGCGAAGGTCAAACCTGGCATTGAGTTGGAGTTCGTCAACATACTGCGTCGGTTCGATCGGCTCGATGTCATCCTGACCGCTTCGTCGCAGAATTACCTGGTCGCCAGGCTCGAATCCACCGCCAAAAGCGCGGACATGCACTGGCATGAGTCGAGCTGCGGACTGTGGTTTCACGCCGTGAACCGAGAAATTGAGGAAATCGAAGGGGTTTTTGGCGGTGACATGAGTGCCGTCCAGACGCCCAAAGATCATGCTTCGCTCATCACCGGAAAAGGCGAGCGCTTCTACCCCTGACCCCGTTTCTCCATCGATCGTCCCAATCCTCGACCCGTCTGACACCTTAAAGAAGCCAATGCTTCTGTCCGTGGAGTTTTCGGGTCTTCCTGGTTCGAGCGTCGACGCGGTTACGATAACCTTGTCGGCTGCGATGAGCTTGACGGTGCTTATCCGGCTATAGAATGGATGCGCCTGGAATGCGCCAATCAACCCGAGATTGTCGGTTCTCCAAATAGTCACCAAACCAACATCGTGGCCACAGACAAAGAATTCCCCGGTGGACGAGAATTCCATGGTCACGATCCCGCTGGTTTGACCACCCGAAAAAGACCTGATCAACTCACCGGTTTGTGCGTTGTGCAGGTAGATGGCGTTGCTGGCTATCGCAAGCATGGTGCCATCTCGCGAGAAGGCACACGCTCTAACCTGACCTGACTGCTGGTCAATGCGATACGACTGCTGGAAGTCTGAAAGCCGCCAGACTTGCGCCCGTGCGCTAATTGCGGCGGCGAGAAGGCTGCTATCCGGTGAAAAGGCAACCTTGTAGATCGACGACTCGCCAATGGCAAACGTATGGACCAGTTCTCCTGTGGGTCGCCATACCTTAATGTTCCCTTCGACGCCCCCTGTGGCGATGTATTGGCCGTTTGGGGAAATCGCCATGCTCTGAATTTCCGCTGCACCAGGATTGAATGGATTTGTATGAGCATCCCAGGATCGGATGAGGGATCCCGTCGCAAGATCCGTAATCTCGACCGTCGAAGCGCGGAAACTTCCGTCTGCATGTCGACCAAAATCAGTGGAAACCACGCTCGACTCCTGCAATACCGCCACGTTCCGCACCGGCCACTCGTTCGTCACAAGTTGCTGGACGAAAATGCCTGCCGCATCGGCTATGACCACCGAGGCGGCGGCGGCGATGGCGAAGTGATTTCCTTCCGGCGAGTAATCAACCCCGTAGCTTGATCGTTCCGCGAGGGGGAAGTTGCCAATGACGGAAGCGTCGGCGACACGAAAGACCTTTACACCCTTGCCCACGACGGCAGCCAATGCGTTGCCATCGGGGGAGAAGTCGACATCATAGGCAGCGGCACCGAAAACTTCGTTCAGAAGGGATCCTTGCGGACTGAAAATCTTAATATCGCCGGCATAGTTGGTTACGGCGAAGCGCTCTCCAGAAGGGGAGTAGTCGATGTAGTGTGCTGATCCAGGTATCTGTCGAACCAGCGACCAGTCTGAGGTTCTCCATACTTTAATGCTTCGATCATCCCTAAGTGGTCCTGCCAGGAGCTCGGATCCGTCAGCTGAGAAAGCTAAAGCGGAGTATTCGTCTGTCAGGTCAAGTGTGGCCGCCGCATCGAAGGTATCGGTCCGATACACATACACACGGTGGGGTGAACCGTATGAAGTTGCCGCCAAAAAACGTCCGTCGGGTGAAAAGCGCGCGCGGGCGAATCCATTTGTCGTGGTCCAAGTGTGAACGGGTTTGCCTCCGTCAACGGTCCAGAGACGCATCAACTTCTCGAGGCCTTGGTTCGAACACGTCACTACATAGCGGCTATCTGGTGAAAACGTTGCACAGCTAACGATGCCGGTGTGCCCACCAAGCGTATGCAACAGCTGGCCGTCGGTGCGCCGCCAGATCTTTGCGGTTCGATCGCCTGCCGCCCCACTGGTGACCATGAAGCGACCGTCGAGCGAGTATTCGACATCGAGCACGTTGGCCACGTGGCTGCCCCGCTGCCATAACATCTCTGGCGAGCGCTGTGCGTAACCCGTCGCGCTGGATACCAAGACCAGACAAAGAATCAACGTCCAAGCAACCGCCTGGCTCAGTGAATACCGCCAAACCCTCATATCTCCGTTCCCCTAGGAGCAAGCTCCAATTAGGAGGAATTATAGACTAAAGCCCTCCAAAAGCCAAGAAATTTTGTCAATGGATACTAGGTCAGCGCTCCCACTAGAAAAGAGAGGCTGCCTGCCGATGCGAAGTATCGGAACAAACTCTGACTTGCAGTGCGAAGACCCAAGTCAAAAAGGACGGGAGGGGGAAAGGGAGGATGGTGGACCGTGTAGGGCTCGAACCTACGACCCGCTGATTAAGAGTTATCGCTAACTATGTTTTTGAACCTGCGTGGACGTCCGCGTATGGTTTTACTTTGAACCTAAATGTCGTTCCTGGTGCGCAGGTGTGCGGTACAATTCTTCCCACAACTCTTCCCAATTCTTCCCAGTGGGAAGAGTTTTTGAGCATCATGCCGAGACAATCACAAAAGCGCCGCGCCAACGGAGATGGATGGGTTTACCAAGACGGCTCCCAATGGCGATTTAAGCTCGCCGTCGCCGTCGATCCCGTCACCGGTAAAGTCCAGTACCGAGGAGGACGTGCCGCCTCACACGCGGAAGCAACGGAGAAACTTCGGAGGCTCCAAGCCGAGTTGCTCGGCGGACGCCTCTCCGCCCCCTCCAAAGGCGCGCTCGCCAAGTTTCTCGATCAATGGGTCGAGAACGCTATCAAGCCGAATCGAACTCATGCGACTTATCGGCAGTATCGATGGTTGATTGATCAACACCTTGTCCCCCACCTCGGCAAGAAGCGGATCGAGGACCTTCGCCGTGCCGACGTTCAACGGCTCATCGCACTCAAGGCATCGCAAACCGTCCAGTCACGAGGCAAGGTCGCCCAAGAGACGACGGAATCCAAGCTCTCCCGCTCCACTTTGCGACTCATCCGGGCCGTGCTCCACGCGGCCTACAACGATGCTATCCGTGACGGCCTCGCGTCGATCAACCCCGCGTCGCACGTCGAGCTACCTCGCGAAGCCAAGAAGCCTCCCGTCTCGCTGAAGGCGGAGGATGTCAGGAGCTTTCTGGCGGTCGCTGCCAGCGCCGATATGTCCGAGTTCTGGCTTTTCCTCTTCTTGACAGGGTGCCGCCTTGGCGAGGCCTCTGGTTTAAGATGGCAAGATGTCGACTTGATCGCGAGGGTTGCGCGGATTCAGGGCCAACTTCAGCGAGTTGAAGGGACCCTCCGTTACGTTGCAGGAACAAAGACGAATCAAACTCGTGACCTCCAGTTGCCCGATCTTCTTGTTGCCCGCCTTCAAGAAGTCAAGTCACGCCAACTGATCGAGGAAACCTCCGATCCGGATGGGCTTGTGTTCCTCAATCCCTACGGACGACGGCTTGATCCTAAGTACGTCCGAGATCGACTCGCGGAGCTCTGCCGACTCGCAGACGTCCCCGTCATTTCGCCGCACAAGGCACGGCATACGGCTGCAACACTTGCTCTCAGCGCAACCGGAGATCTGCACTCCGTGCAGAAGATGCTTGGCCATGCCCAGATCTCGCTCACCGCGAATCTCTACGGGCATGGAACGGCTGAAGCCCAGAGACGAGTTGCCGATTCGCTGAGCAACATCATGGTGCCGCAAGAGCCGACATAGCGCACCCATTACCGACTTCATACGCCTCAGAATCGATTTCCAAGACTACGGCCGATTGGCGGAACACGAGCGGTTCTTTGCCTCGGCCGGCGATCAGATCAAGGATGCGGTGACGGTCCAACATGGAGATGGGGACTGGTTCGGATCTGTCCGCAGGTTCTCGGATGAGGTCTGCTCGGTCTGGCGGAGGATGGTCGAACGGGATGAGGAAGGGGCGATCAGGCTCAACCATGATTCTCCAGACCAGTTCGTAGAGAAGATCTCAGCCGAGCAGATTCCATCGATGGCCTTACTGGATATGCTCGAGGTCCTACGAAAGACTACAGAAGCAAGGCCCGAGATCATCGCTGCCTTTTCAGCCGTTCGCTGCAGTTCTTTCCCTCCAAGACCCAACAAATTTGCCATCGCCAGTTTGGGTTAGATATGGGCAGCAAGGTACGCAGGATTCGGTCCCTTCTTTGTCGAAACCTTCTTAATGCGAACGGCACGAGGATTTCCGGATTCTTCCTTGCCCATCAGATTTCTTCCCGCACCTCCGGCTTCTTGCTCGCTTTCCAGGCTGCCCGAGCTTCAGCCGCTGCGTATGCCAACGATGCGTAGATTTGATACCCACCATCAACCCCCATGGCTCGACGCAATGCCCCGACCTTCCGGGTCTTTGCGCGGGAGATGTAGGTCCGTGCCAGACGCCCCGAAACCCCTATTTTCGAGCCGACAGTCTCGTCGTCGAGGCCAAACTCGATTGACAACCAAAACGCCTCTTCCTCTCGTCGCAGGAGTTCTTGATCGTAAGCCAGCCGTTTTCGGGGGATTGGTCGGGGGTCTGCGCCACGTCTTTATCTTGGAGAAATAGGCGATCGAGATTGGAAGATTATCGCTACATTGTTCGGGCTGGATCTTAGACTCACGAAGAGACATTCCTCTCGGGCAAAGTAATCTCCGGATGCACGACGGTCTCGCTACGAAGCAGCCTAATCCTCCGGAAGGACGGCCAGCATTCCCAGGTCAATGAGACCTTGGAAGTATCCACAAACGCTGAGTCCGAAGGCTCTGTCCAAGATGAGAACTCCCAGCTCTACGTTTGAGTCTAGTGCCGCTTCGGTCATATTCGCTGACGTGATAAAGGTCGACTTTTCATCAGCCACGACTGCCTTGGCATGAAGAACTCCACGCGGTCCATCGAGTTCGACTGATCTAGGATCATAGAAGACTGTGGGGCGAATTGCACCTGGCCATTCATGCTTCCAGAAGTAATCTGTGAACCTGCGAATGACCTGGTTTCCGCTTGAGGTGTCGTTCCGCTTCCTCTGGATGTTAACGAGTAACTGGACCCGCAGGTTTGGCTTTGCCTCCATCGAATCTGCAAGGACTTTGAAGGCGCGGGGGCCATCGTAGAAGGCGTAGGTGCTTGCCCATATTGAACTCTCAGCCGAAGAAAGGAGTTCTTCGTAAACTTGGCGAGTGTCCCTGGCATGAAGCCCTTGAACAGGTGGCCCAGACCAAACCAGGTCCGGTTTTGGTGACCTACCCTTGGCTTCCTCCAGCGCTCGCAACCAAACCCCGGCAGCCTCTCCAACAATTCCCAAAGCGGCCAAAGCGTTCAACCCTTCGATCACATCACTCAAGTGATCGTTTCCACCCAGAGCCGCAAGCACGGCCCCAGGCGAAGGGCCGTCCGACAGATGGCCGGCTTCAAGGGCAGTGGCCAATCTGATCCTCAGATGAGAAGGCAAGGTACCTAGCGAGGTAATCATAGGAAACGCTCGAAGAACGCTGCATCGGTGATTCCAAGAACCGGAACAACAAGTGCACGGTCAAGGTAATCGTTTCGCATCTCGCAAGAGGTTTCTGCCAGGAGAGCACATCCATGGCAAGAGGCACCCTGTAACCATCTCTTCTCCAAACTCTTCGATGGGCTATGGCCCGAGCAAACGGGATCATTTGAGCAAAGTGCACCTGTCGTCAGGGCACCCGCCAAGTGGCTCTCGATGTATCGGGCTTGTTGGACGAGCCCACCGAGTGTCCCCTCGGAATCGGGGCTGCCCGTGTAGAGCAAGATGCCAAACTGGTTGATCTCCGGATTCGCGTAGATTCTCTCCCGAATGGAACTCGCAGGATATCCGCACTTCATCGCCATCGATTGAACGAGTAGATGAGACAATGTGTGAAGCAGGACGTACGGACCACCGGGAAACGGCCGCGACATATTCTTCTCTTCAGCCCATAAGTTGTGACCTTTATGGAGCGATTCGATTCGTTTCATAACTCCATCGCGGGTCATCCAGTCGGTGATCGCACTTGCCCTGAGTTGGAGGAAGATACCTTCGCCCCTGTTCTCGACAGCTGGAAGCCACTCGGACTCGCGACTCAAGCTCGCACGGGCAACGTCAGTTTCAAACTCCCCATTGATGTCCGGGGAATAGGCTTCAAAACGGGTAAATCCGACGAGGGCAAGAACCTCCCTCAATCGGTGAACTTGAATCACCGCTTCAATCTTCTCATTTAGGTCCGGCCTATCCCTCCAAACGTGATCAGGTAGTCGCCTGGCGTGGAAGTTCTCATCGATCGGCACATCATCACCGAAGCCTTGAGGAACCGAAAGAATCGCGTCAAGTTCAACGTGCTTGACGGGCTTGATCTCTGGGACGCCTTGTTTCGCCCGAAGGATCGCCTCCATGACCGCCTCAACACTGACGCCAACGAGCCGAGCTGCTATGTTGGGCTTACGCTTGATGAAGTTGAGGCCCTCGATATCGTCGACAATCTGCAGATCGTCCCACATTTCGCGAACGAGGTCGTCTAAGTCGCCTCGATGATCGGGGAGTGACAGGACACTGATCACCTGTGGGAAATAGGCATTGGATGCCGTTCGGATCAATAGGCGGCTCGGTTCCTTGCACTCCTCGCTCGCGTGAGTTCCAAGCCACGGGCGACTTCCCTGGCAAGTTCCGAGAGGTCGATCTTCAATCTGGGTAGCCACCGAAAGGCTGCGTTGACTCCCACACTCGCACCTCACATGCAGGTCTGCCAGGTCACCGCCTGTCCCCCGTTCGTCGAGCCACAACTGACGGGTCCGAGGACAGTCTGATTCTGGACCATGGACGAAGCGGTACCAATCCACGTCATCCACGTGACCCTTCGGACAAGCACGAAGGAAACGGGTCGCAACGACGGAGCGTCCATCGAACCGCCCTTTTGCGTCCAGAGCGCGCCGGTGGACGAGCCTTCGAGACCTCTCCCGATGTGGGGGATCAGTCGCCTCTTGGACCAAGAACCATTCGGGGAATTGATACGCAACGATGCCTAAGTTAGACTGAGATGGGTCGTTGTTCTCCGGAGGCGGCGCGTACATTCTTGGACTCTGGATTCCTGTCAAGAGGCGAAGCTTTTCTGTCAATCGTGGCTCAACAATCTCCTCGAGCAACGATGTATTGGGCCACTGCTCCAAGCCGGCGACGATGGCCGAGTAGCGTGGCAGATCGATCAGCGAACCGGGACCATAGGTAGTGATGATCTGGCTCTGTCGCAGTTGCCCTTGTCCCTTCACGAGAGACCTCCTACCGGGCGGCCCCCGAGTGGCTTGAGAAACAACGCTACGTCTGGTTCGACATCGCGCAGAGATCGGTTTGCTCGAAACTGCCAGTCGGCCGGCGCATTCTTGTCCAGTACATCTCTGAGCAAGGGCTGAGGGGTCTTCAACTCGTACTTCTGGTATTGCATCTGCACACCATCTTTGTGGAACTCATCCAAGACTCGTTTCCAGCTGTCCAGGAGACTCACTACCCTGTTTTGAACACTGCGAAGGCGCTCCTCCAGTTCATCCGCACAGGCGAATGGAGAGGCATTCACTCGAGCCAGGAAAACGTCGAGCAGCTCACGCTCCAGCTCCGGACGCAAAATTGCGATGCCCTCGGCTCCCATTGGTGGCGTCAGGCTCGGTTCCAAATGCCTCGATAGTCCGACCAGAACTCCAGCAAAACCTCGGTCAAGGGCTCGTGCAGAGAACGGAGTGACGCTCGAAGCCTCAACCGCCCGATAGAACGTTTCGTGGTAGTGGCGAAAACGCTCGTAGTGCGAGCGGTCCCGAGGCTTGTGGATGTTCAGTAACGTCACCACCAGCCCCGGCTTGCTGTCGGTTCGGCCAACGCGGCTCGTGGCCTGAATGTACTCGGAGTTGGTCTTCGGCTGGCCCAAGACGACCATAAGCCCCAAGCGTGGGATGTCGAGTCCGACGGAGATCATGTTGGTCGCGATAGCGCAATCGACCCTCCACTTATCGTCGCCGAATGCAAGCCCAAGGCGTGTTCGAGCCTCCGATACCTCGTTGGTGGAGACCCTCGAAGTCAGCTCCACCACCTCCGAGAAGGTGCGGCGATCCGCGAAGAGCGAGTGGCCTTCGCCTAGCCTGCGCCTCTTGCCGTAGGCTTTGATCGTATTCTGCACCTCCTCCTCCAAGATGCGACGCCCGCCGCCGAGTTCTTTAAGACTGTTGAAATAGCCCAACACCGTCATGTACGGATCCGCCGGATTTTCTTTGTTCTTGCCTCCGCCAGCATCGCGGTAGGCCCTCTGTGCGGCCCCCATCAGGGCGAGCCAAGTCCTGCGCATCACCACCTTTGGATTCCGCCCCTGTGCGGCGACT
Source organism: Fimbriimonadaceae bacterium (assembly GCA_019187105.1). NCBI lineage: Bacteria > Bacillati > Armatimonadota > Fimbriimonadia > Fimbriimonadales > Fimbriimonadaceae > Fimbriimonadaceae bacterium. The sequence continues at coordinate 367,893 of JABAQM010000001.1, forward strand.
CCAAGATAAAGCCGTGCGGCAACTTTCGCTGAAGGCACCGTCTTCGCAAAAAATGAGTCCCGCACCGATGGTCCTGGAGGAGGGAAAATCGCGGTAACAGGTCGGCCGAACATGGATTGAATCTGTTCGTGTGCTCGTCTCACTGTGGCAGTAGAAGCCACGATCTTGGGCCCAACGACACTCCTGCTAATTTTCCGAGCGCAGAGCGCGCCAATCGCAATCTCGTAAAGCCCCATCATCGTGCCGAGCGGTCCCGAGATGAGATGAAGTTCGTCTTGGATTACGAGGTCAGGCGGCAAAAGTGGCTGACTGAGTGGACTACCCTTGCCAGACTCCGCGGCACCGTAGAATCCGGTCGAATCGTGACGGCTCGCTCGGCCCAAGAGGCTGCCGGAGGTACCGACCCAAGGCAGCGAAGCGAATTTATCGACTGTTCCAATGACGAACGCGGGAAGCCGCCGGTAAAGCGGTTCGTCCACCGCCACAATCGGCAGTGCACGACCGCGGGTGAAGTCGCACTCGAAGTTCGAACAGACGATCCGGAGTTCGGTTGGATGGTCGTCGTTGGGAAGCAGTTGGAAAGAGTCCGGCGTGAACTTTTCTCCACACCAAGGGCAACTGTCCAGTGGAATTGGAGCAGGGTTGCCCTTCGGATCGTTCTTGAACTGTCGAACCAGCGTCCGCGCCGTGTCCGACCGCTTGTCGCCCTTGGCCCCAATCAAGTTTGGCGTTCCCGCCTTTCCTACCCATAGGCCGATCTCAAAGGGCCAAGCACCAAGTCGCTCCACGTTCGCCTCTCGCTCCAGCTCGAGTGCGCAGATCAACCCGGAAGCACGGGCCAACTGGTCGAGGGTCAAGAGGCGAAGCGTGTAGCGCATGATCACACTGACTCCCGCACCTGCCTTTCCTTCATCGCCTGGGTTCCGCAATCGGCGCATCACGATGGCGAACGCGGCGAGGCCCAAGTACGCTTCCGTCTTACCGCCGCCTGTCGGGAAGAAGAGCAGATCTACGGTGGGGCGGTTCTTCTCGAGAGGATCCGCGATCCCCGGCAGGTTGAGCAAGATGAACGCCATCTGGAACGCGCGCCACTTCGGGTTATCGTCCTTGAGGCGCTTCTTCAGGGCTCGCGAAACCGCTCGATTCGCAATCCGAAATGCCTCCAGAGCGTCAGCGTCTTTCTCGAGAACATCGATGCCGTCCTGCAGCCGATCCGCCGCCACCTTGGCGAAAGACAAGAGTCCGTCCGCAGTCTCCCGCCGCTTGCTCTGCAGCTGATCAAGGCCGGATTCTTGTTTGGCGATCCAAGCCCGGTACTGCTCCACCAGCGGCGAGAGACTCGCTCGCGCGGAGGCTCCATCCTCGAGCGCGCCTAGTGCGTCGAGGCACACCTCGAGCCCCTCGAACTCCACGGTCGTCGTCTTCTCAACTTCCGCTGAGGGAATCCACGACGTGCGGACCGTGTGGCACTTGACATCGGTCAAATCCCAATCCGCTGAAACCGCGTGTCCTGTCGCGTACTCGGGTCGCGTCGAATAGTGAAGATCCGCGACGCATTCATCCCAATGCTCGGCAAAGGCGCCCCGCAAATCCGCTTGAGGAACGAAGCCTTGCTCGCAAAACACTTCCAGCTCCGTCTGGAAGGCGAATGCAGCGTCGCTCCGCTCCTTCTGCGGTTGGCGATGGTTGACCAAGAAGATCGAGACGGAGCGCGTCCCCCTTGGCAGGTGATCCTCTAGCCCTGGAGCATCGATGACTCTGTCCACGACCTGAATTTGGAGCCCGTTAGTATGAGGAATGTTGTAGGGGACGGGATCCTGGGCACCGGTAAGGCGGGCGGTCAGGACTTCCCGCCTGGGAATGCGCTGCCAGTGGGAGATCCGGACATCCGAATCGGCCTCTTCCGCGTCAACTTCCGCCTCTTCGCCCTCCTCTTCCTTAGCGCCTTGGTGATACTCGTAGTCCCCCCAAGAAACGGTCACCTTGAGCTCGCGAACCTCGGCAGCAGTAAGAAAGCTCAGACCCATCGAGGACGGGAAATAACCTTTCTTAGCCGCCTTCTTGTCTTCGATCGATTCACCGGGTTGGCCCGATGGCTCTCCCACAAGTTCGAACTCCTCGTCTTCATCTACGTCGGCCGCTTGCTCGGGTGGCGTCCCGGTAGGAATCAAAAATCCGGTCAGGTACCAGTTCGAGGGACGCTCCCTACCTCGCAGTCGCTCATCTGGGTTACCGAGGCCACGGCCTGGGCCGACAAGGTCGAGCCGCGCAGCGTCCACCAGATATTGGCGGACTTGTTCGGAGGTTGATGATGCCTTTGCGTTGGTCATGTTTCGTCCTTTGGTTTCTCACGCGTAGTGCCAGAAGCAAGACCATCCCGTAGTTCTAAATAACTGAAATCATCCCCGCATGCAACCCCAACTCGCCGGAACTCTTCTTCAGAAATAGGCTCTTTTGCCGCAAGCTTGGCGATCAGCACATCAACCCGTCGAACCCATGTATCACGAAAAGTCGAATCCGCGTTTGCACCTGCCGCCTTAAGCCGGAAGAGCGAGAATACAATCTCTCGAGTGATTTCTTCCACGACCGCAAGCAACTCGGTATCGGGAGCCTTTCCTGCATGGACGTATTGACTGCGAGCATCGTAGACACGATCACATTTCTTCAGCAGCTCATCGTAGGTCACGTTCAAACCTCGGTGCGCAAGGAGGGCGGATCGCTTTGTCACACTAGCTGTCGAGCTACCTTTCTCGCCCAGCAAGAGATCCAGGGCAATCACGTGATACAAGAATGCATCAGAGTTTCTGCTGTCTGGAGCCGCAGCAGCAGCTTCCGCCAAGAATCGGCAATAGGTACGGATCACCTGGTCAACTGGGCCATCGGCAAGAGCTCCGAAGTGATTCGTCAGGGAGTTCAACACTAACGGAACACCGACATGCGGTCCTCCAAGGTCAACCTTAATTGTCATCGTTGTCGGTGCAACCCAGCCAAAACGTTGCCCCTGCACATTCAGGAAGATGGAAACTCGCTCTGATCCTGCGAGACGAAGCAGAAAATCGACGCTCAGCCAGGATGCTCCGAGTGCCTGTGGCATCAGTTGGGCCTCGCGAAAGTCCCGGAAGAAATCCTCGAACAGGGCCTCGGCAACCGCATGCGCGTATCGATCCACCATCATGTACCGAATGTCACGTTCCGACGATGGAACCTGTTCGAAATAGGTTTTCAGATAGGTTTCCCAAGGGATGACGTGTACTTTGGTGAGCCGACTTATGCTGAGGGGTAGGTCGGAAAGTTGCTTAACATGCTCCTTTGCGTAGTCTGAGCCTGCTTTCTTACTTCTGTAGGCGAGTTGGTTCAGGTCCAAAGGACCGACACGAAATCCAGCCACCTCATAATTGATCGTTAGCTTGTCACGGACCAGAAACGCAAAATACTGCGAAAGATCGCAGGGGACGATCATCGAAAGGATGTCGTTAAGCAGCTCGGTCGAACCGAATTTCCGAGAACTAGAGGCTAGTGCAAAAAGCCCCATGATCGAGTCGCAAACATCGTCGCTCGCGGCGTGTGCCTTTGCCGTAAGGATGGACGAGAGCTTCTTTCGAATGCTGGACCACGTCACACTGTGTGTCGTACGGAACCAAAGCGCGATTTCATGGCCCGATTCGCATGATCCATCTGGATGCCTGGAAGGAGGAAATGCAATGAGAGAGCTTGCCCAGCCTTCCAACTTATCTGGCGCGTTAAGTGTCAGGGTTGATAGAACTTCGTCAAACGCTGGAGTCTCTGGGAAAGGACCGCTCACGATTCTTCCTCCGCTTCAAAGTCCAGGGATGCTGAGTCTGAGCTTGCGGCCCTCTTTGGCTTCGCGGGTTTCCCCTTCCCCTTCGCGTGCAGGCCGGCGCGGACTTCTTCGGCGTAGCGTTGGGCGTTGAGTTCGAGGAGGCGGGCTAGGACTTCGTCGCGGACTTCGTCGGGCCAGCGGTAGCGCCAGGGTTTCTTGCGGCGGCGGGGGGAGGGGGAGTCGGCGGCGTCCTCATCGTCCTCGTAGTCGAGGATGAATTCGCAGGTGGTGGGGATGTCGGTCCAGCCGTAGGCGTCGAGGACGACGCGGTCCATGGCGGCGTGGAGCTCGCGGAGGCGGAGGATGTCGGGGTCGCGCTCCTCGGGGTCGTGGAAGCGGTTATACGTCTTGGTCAGCCCCTCGTCGTTGCGAACCATGAGCTCGGCGCGGAATTCGTAGTAAGTTTGGCCAACCGATTCGAGTCTGGGGTTTGCGTCCCAGTCACTGGGAAGCGGAAAGGTCTCAAAGCAGTCTGTGGGCGTGTACCTTAGGTCGTCTTTGAGCGAGGAACCAAAGAACCGAGCCCACACTTCGTGGGGACGGGACTGAAGTATGCCAAAGGCAGGAGACGCGACTGCGAAAATGATAAGATCAAGGGAATACACCATCCCAACTGGAACAAAGGTAAAGGCGCAAGTCCGACTGACTCGCGCGACTGTTAGCACCCGCCCAAATCCGGCAATCGCCGCTCGCATTTCGGGGCGGGGCCGAATGAACTGCCACCACCGATCTTTTGCGCCAGCGTCATTTTGCTTCAATCGGTCTGGTCTAACCTTCGAGGCCACTATAGCCATGAGGTCCGGCCAGAAGCGACGGCAATCCTCTTCGCTCTGCTCATCGAAGTTGATCACGTAGCGATGGTGCGCGTGCGTTGCGCTGTCGTTAACCTCCTCGCCGCCGATGTAGGGGAATATGACTTCGGCGTTGCGCGGGTTATCGGCGATCAGGCGTTCCATGTCGGCGAGCGAGTTTGCGACCCCTTTCGTGTCGGTATCGTCGAACGTAAACCCCATGCCAAGGACGATGCTCCCCTGAAAGCTCTTGCCCGCATTGGCGCGGAGCGGCTTCGGGTCCTCGTTCCCGCCGCGATGGAAGAGGAACGCGGTGATGCGCTCGACTGGCTTGCCATCGAGCGATAGGGGATGGGGGATAGGGGATAGGGGATGGGTCGCTTGGTCAAGGGCTGACTTCGCTTGTTCGCGAGGAGAATTCGCTTGTGCAAGGACTGAACTTGCTTGGTCAAGAGGAGAATTCACTTGTTCAAGAGCAGAACTTGCTTGGTCAAGAGGAAAAGTTGCATGGTCAAGAGCTGTCTTCGCTTGTTCAAGGACTGTCTTCACTTGTTCAGGAGCCGCCTGCGCCCGTTCAGGTGCAGAATTCCCGCCCTGCGCAGCACCCCCATCCCCTATCCCCCATTTCCCCACGCATACCACGCTCACAATCACCGCCGCCAGGCCGGGCCACTTGACGCGGCGGCGGGCGTCGTAGATCGTTCCGCCGTGGCCGCATATCCATCGCAGGCCAGTCGACCGGGTGTCGCCTTGGCCGATTGTGTTGGTCGCGATGAGTCCGAAGGTGCCGTCCTTGCGGATAAGGTTGTACGCGCGGCGGAAGAAGTGCGCGACGAGGTCGGCGTTGCCATGGCTCTCAGGATGGATCTCCTGCAGCCACGTCGTGTACCCCTCCGGGTTCGAGGACGCGACCGTGTTCTTGCCCGCGAACGGCGGATTGCCGACGATGCCGTCGAATCCCCAGTTCCTCTGCAAGAAGATCTCGGGAAACTCAAATTCCCAATGGAACGGCGTGACCGGCAGCGCGCTGAGGCGGTCGGCGTACAGATCAAGTTCGGTTCGGAAGTCGCCCCGGCCCACAAACCCACGCACCCAATCGGCAACCTGCAGTTGGGCGGCCTTCCGCCCCTTGCCGTCCTTGCCCAGGAAGTAGGCGGTGACGACCACGTCGGCGACGAGCCGCAGATCGGCCAGGATGCGATCCGCGCGCTCGAGTTCGGCCGCCAGCGTGTCGTGATCCTCGTCTCGCTCGGAGATGTCGAGCCGTATCCTCCGCACCTCCTCGATCCTCTTGGGCAGGTCGGGATCGGTGAACGTCCGCTGCCCCGACGTATCCCAGCTCAGACAATCCACCTGCAGCCGATCCAGCCCAACCAGCGAATCGCCACACCGCAGCGCATGATCGAGGAAGGTGAACGCGTGATCCTTGGCCAGCGTCGCCAGCCACAGCGATACCTTGGCCAAGTCCACCGCCATCGGGTTCCGGTCGACTCCGTAGAGGCACCGCTGGGCGATGAGCCGTCGCGCGACGATGACCTCGTCCTCGTCGGGTGGGATGGGCGGGGTGGTCCCATAGTGGTGCCAGGACTCCACAAGAGCATCAGCGAGCTGACGACAGGTCTCCACCAAGAACGCGCCCGACCCCATCGCGGGATCGCAGACGTTCAGCTCCAAGATCCGCTCCGCCTTCGGCGGTCTGTCACCATCCTTGAGCCTTGCGAGAATCGGTTCGAGAGTGGTTCGGACGATGGGCTCGGTCAGCGAGCGAGGCGTGTAATGGGAGCCAGACTTCCGCCGTGCTTCGCTCGGCTGCAGGATGAGCGACCCGGGTGGAACGATGTCCGACGTCGCCCGGAGGTCGACGACCTTGTGTAGAGCCGCATGGAGCCCATCGAGCGTGGCGGCATCTTTGACTCCCTTCTTGACGGCATCCGAAAGCTTTCGCCCCGCATTATCTTGGAGCCACTTCTCACGCTTCGCGCCAGACTCGGCGAGGAGCTCCTCCAAGTTGATCGTGGTCGGCGCGCCGTGCTTCTTCTCCGCCCGGATCGCGACCGAACGTCCGGTGGCGGTATCCACCTGGAATCCCATCATCGTCTCATACACCGACCCGATCTGCTCGACGTCCAGGGCTCGATACGAGAGTCGCTCTCCATCGAGGACGAGGAGCTTTTCCAGAACTCGGTAGATCGTGCCATCCGGGACGAGCGGGACCTCGAATCGCTCGCCCTGCTTGCGGGGCTCCTTTCGCCCTTCGAGGAACGGGAACCGCTCGGGGTCGAAAAGATCACCGTGCCGCTTGGGCAGTTTTCCGCCCGGATAATCCGCCCCGTCGTAAACCATGCGGAACAGAACAACAAGCTGCGCCCACGCCCCGAACCGTTGGTCCATGGTGTCGGGATAGAGAGCTGCGTCTTCCCTTAGCCGCTCGTGGAGCCCAGCGATGGAGTAGTAGCGCAGGAACGTTTCGTCCTGAGGCAACATGTCCCGCTCTTCGGCGTAGAGCAGGAAGACCATGCGCAAGATGACGGTCAGCAGAGCCCGATAAACGACGTCCGGGTCGCCCTCAAGGACTTCCTTCAGGAGCTCGCCCTTGCTGGCATCGTGGGCGGCTTGAAAGCCTCGGAGGAACTCATAAAGCCCCTCCAGAACTTGCTCGGCGAGCCGTTCGCTGACCTCGTTCTGGAACTTGCGGCTGTCTTCGAGCAGAGCGGGGAGACGCTTGGTCTTGGGGAGCGAGAGGAGCCGCTCCTGACTGAGGAGCATCCGCATAGCCGCACAGATGGGTCGCCCAGCGGTACTTGCCATGTCGGAAACCTGGAAGTCCAGCCAGCCTGAACTCTCACCCCGAGGAGCCGAGACCAGACGGAGCGATTTGCCATTGAAGAGGAGTCCAGCTGAGACCCCGGTCTTCCGGAGGAGCCGCTCCATTCGGCCTTGCGCAGAAAGCTCGATTTGGTTTTTGGATTCGATGACCTTGTCGAACTCAGTTCCGGGCTCGAGGACTTGGACCAGAAGCTGCCAAGGGGAAGCTCCTTCTTTGGGTTCGAGCTCTCGGACCGCGAAATCAGGTACGAGGGCCGGGCCACCCTCGCTGAGCTGGGTGGAGAGCTCCTCAGGTATGGGACTCTCTGGCGTTCCAGCATAGCCGTTGGGCGAGAAACTCCAGCCGAGAACCTCCTTAGCGAATGGTTCGAAACCGAGGTTGACATCTTCAGCTCCCGTCTTGGTATCGAGCATTTCTTGCTCGATCAGCTCACGGAGGGCGCATTGGCCGTCGGTATCCCTGCGGTTGAGAATGGCACCCGCTCGAACGAGCGCGGGGGCGGAGACGACTAAGCCGACGGGCTTGACGAAGCCGAGCCATTCGAGATGGTCGAGGATGCGCGGATCGGCTTTGCTCTTCCTCATCAGTTCGACTCCGGCCAGAGATAGACAAGGCCAACGGGCTCGATACGTGTGGCACGGACTTGATAGAAGGTCTTGATACGATCGGGCTCCGTTTGGAGATCTCGCTCGAACTGCTGGAGGCGAAGCGTCCAGGCTCGGGCATCGGCCTTGAGCTGGCGAAGCTCTTCATCGTTGAAGTCGCTTCCGAAATCCAGCTTGCCCTGGGACGCGTCTCGCTCATGCTTCGCGAGCCGTTCCTTGACTCGGACTTGCTGCGCTTTCAGTGTCGCCACCAGGTCACTGGCTTCCTTCTCGCCACGAGCAGCCAGCATCTCCTTGGCCTCCTCGGCAGTCTCTTCAGCCCGAAAAGTGAGCTGAACGAGCAACTGTTCGATGTCAGATGAGGCTGTTTCGAGGAGTTTCTTCTGAATCGGCTCAGGGATGAAGCCATGCTTTGCCTTCCGAAGCGTGTCATCGAGGAGCTCTAGTGTCTTGGATTCAGTGTCCGCGGCGTACGGCTTCAGAGGTTCCTTTCGGAGAGACGGCTCGACCCACCTTGCCGTGATGGGGACGATCTCTTCGTGAAGACGCTCAGCAGATTGGCCGTAGAGCGACAAGCGGGCTAGCAGGACAACTCGAGGAATGGAGTCGGCGGATTGGCCGAGACAGGCGCGAGAAAGATCGTGGTGGACAAAGCCCTGTGATCGGAACCTCGCGAGCAACCTCTGGGCAACTCTTTGCTCGAGGTGGAGTTGGACCAACTCGTCCGTGAGGACTCCGGCATCCTCGAAGATTACGGGACGAATGGGCGATTCCTTGCGCCAATCAGCGATGTTCTGATTTGTCTTGCGCGGCTCGCGAAGCGTGTCAAGGGTGGCCGACCAACTTGGATCGGTGATCGCCTTCTGGTCGAGTCGCGGAAACTCAAAGACCGTTCTTCCGTCGTGATCGACGCCTTGACGCAAGGGCTCCGAGTTCATGAGCTCGAGGGAGCAGGAGAGGGCGTTCCGGAACGGCTCCGGGTCGAACCCAGTCCACTTCCTCGAGGCATCCAAGATGGTTCGGCATCGTTCGATTTGGGCTTTGAGATCCTCTTGCCTCTCTCTCGCGTCTTCGAGTTCTTCGGCGGTCGTTTGCTTCAGCTTCTCGTCGAGATCCGCACGTTCGATTTCTTGGCGGAGGGCTTCGGCGTCTCGGTGTCGGATACCGCCTGACAGCTTCTTCTCGATGTTGCTATCGATGACCTGCGAGAGACTGCCGAGTTCCCGTTTGATGGTCTCCGTCTTCTTCACGAGAACTTCGAGAACGCGATCCTCAACACGCTGCGGTAGGACGAAGTAATGGCAACGGACCTCATCGGCGGGCTGGAGCTTCCGGTCGATTCGACCATTGCGCTGTTCGATTCGACCTGGGTTCCAAGGAAGGTCGAAGTGGAAGAGATCGGCACAGTGCGCTTGGAAGTTGAGACCTTCGCGGGCGGCGTCGGTGGCAATCAAGATCCGGAGAGGATCTCGGGCCGGATCGGTATTGAACCTCCGCTGGATTTCTTTGCGGTTCTGGCTGCTGGTGAGTCCGTCTATGACCTCGATTCGGTCCTCGGCTTGGTCCGACGACTCAATGGCTTGTTCGAGAAGGGACTTGAGGTACCTCTTTGTCCCCTCCCGGTTCTCAGTGAAGATGATCACTCGGCGGTCATTCCATTTCGAGGTTCGCCCTTGCGCACTCATCCCGTAAGGAGGGAGATCCGGGCACATGTTGGTTCTGATCCAGTCGATGAGGGCGCGGAGCTTGGCGTCCGGATGGTGACGGGCATCCTCGGCGATCTTCTGCATCTGGTCGAGGAGTTGCTGCTCTTTGATCCAGAGTTCATTAGAGCTTTGGTCTTCTGAAATCAGACCTTCTGCGGTGAGGGTAGCCGACTCGATCTGGGCCGTTTCTTCGGCCTCGAGATCATCCGCGTCCCACTCGCCCCGTTCGTCATCGGCGTCTGGCGCATTCAGGAAGAGGTTGGGATCAAGGCGATCCGCATCATCGAGGCCAATTTCCTTGCGACGCTGTCGTTCGGCAGTGTTTCGATGAACCTTGAGGCTTCGTGAAAAGGCTTCCATCGAGGAAAGGAGACGCTGCTGGAGACCAACGATGAGGAGCCCAGCGGCCACCTGAGCTCGCTTGTTTGCTCCGGCGAATCGCAGTTCTCGGATCGTGCGGTATTCGTCGAGCAGCCGTGACAGAACGAGTTCGGGGGCGTTGTCAGGCAAACCATCGATCGCTACACGGACGATACTGCGCTTCGGGAATCCACCTTGGATTGCGCGAATGTCCTCCTTCAGTCGACGAACCATGATCTCGTCGAGCGACTTCTTGCCTTGGACCGGGACTCCACGGGTGAAGCGATAGGGGTCGAGGAGCTCGAGCAGAGTCGAGAAGCTGTTCGAGTGGCCGTTATGAGGTGTTGCGGATAGGAAGAGACGGTGTTCAAATCTAGGGGCAAGATCTCGGATCGCGCGAGTGAACTTCGACTCGATTCCATACTTGCCACCGCTGGAGGGAGCGGCATGGTGCGCTTCATCAAGGATGAGAAGGGAGCCAGGCTGGAAGTCGCCGAGCCATTCTTCAAGCGTTTGAACATACGCGGGATCGATGAGCAGGTTGTGCGAAATCAAAAAGCGGCTATGAGTCCGCCATGGATTGACGCCAAACCCCCTTTCTCTCCGCATTCTGGTGAGATAGGCGCGGTCCAAGATCTCAAAGACGAGGCCGAACCGCTCTTCGAGCTCGGCCTTCCATTGCTCGAGGACAGACGGAGGTGTCGCGATGACGATCGTTTTCGCTTTTTTCCGGAGCAGCAGTTCTCTTGCAATGAGACCCGCTTCGATGGTCTTGCCAAGACCTGTGTCATCGGCAATAAAGAGGTTGACTCGGGGAAGACGGAGAGCCTTACGGAGGGGCTCCATCTGGAACGCATCGATCTTGATACCAGCCCGGAATGGGGATTGAAGGAGGCCGGGGTCGGTCGCGGTCACGCAGTTCCAACGAAGTGTGTGGAGGAACGCGGCAAAGAACTTGGGCTCATCGAATCCGCGACTTGCAAGGTCTTTCCAGGCTTCTTCTTGAAGCACCTCCGCGTCAACCTCGTAGTCCCATAAAACGTCCAGGTTCTGCCCCTGGGCGTCATCATCTGCGCAAGCAAGTCGGACGATGGGTGTTTGCTCGCCGTCATGAGCAACGACTTCGTCCACAAGCCACCTTCGGGAGCGGACCAGCACGAGGTCGCCAGCTCTTGGGGACCTGACTAGGCTTGCGGGTGTCTCGATCTTGCCATTCATTGGTTTAACTCCTGAAGGAGACTTTCGGGGTTCCAAACCCTGTTTGCGATCGCTTGGTAAAGGAGGCATCGCTCATCCAGGTCACCCCTGGTGAACCCATTGTAGGCATGAAACGGTAGTCCTAATTCGCCAATGAACCGTAGGAAGCCCGGGTTGTTTTGGTACGCGAGGGGAGCCATTGAGCCCGCGAGAAGGTTCTGGCCAAAGTAGTGATCTCGCTTGCTCTTATCAGGCGTCTCGCCTATGAAAGGCAGGGCTCCGTAGCTCGCGTTAAAACTCTTGGGAAGAAGTAGCAATCCGCCGAATCGGTTTCTGTGGCGGCGGAACTCGTCCGGGCTCGGAAACTCTTCTGCATGCCGTTCAGGCATATTCGCCCAGATGTGCTCGACTTCGTACCGATTCTTGCCGTCCTCCGCCATGTATTCCTCATACCGCGAAGACATGCCGCTCTGAAGCTCGATGTACTCGGTGATTCGAGCGAGGAGGCAATGAAGCTGTTTACGGTTGCCCTGGTGCACAGTCAGGCCGATCCCGGCTTCGTGCATATAGCTGTTATTTGGGAAGTTCTCCTGCTCAGCCGTCAACTTGTCGTAAAGAACCTTAGCAAGCGGCTCCGGATCGAGCCCTCGGATGTCCTTCATCACGTTGAATGTCGCATATTGCATCGTCGAATAGTCGGTAGCTCGATAATTCCAGATTCGCCACGCAAGCAGAATGTTGATGTATTGCCCGGCCAGCCGAAGTTTGCGCAGAACAGTGTCCCCGGAGTCTGTTGGCTTAAGCGAAGAGAGCAAAACCAAGTTCTGGAGAGTGAACCGATGGTGGGCGTTGTATCGGATGTGCTCCAGTCCTTCGGTTCGGAGTCGTGACGCATTGACGATCCCCTGGAACTGTCTGGAGAAGAAATCAAAGTCGCGGTTAATGAACTGGAAGAAGTCGTCGGATACCTTCAGCCCGACTTGGGCTGCTTGATCCCGTAGCCACCGATGAAACTCCGTTCCAATCCGGTCAAAGTCCTCGTTCTTTGCCCCTTTTTTGCGCTCTCGGATCTTGGTCGAGTATTGGCTGCGGAGCCACGATTTGAAGAAGTCGGCTTCCAGCTTGTTCGAGAAATCCGTCTCTGCGTCGCGGTCGAGCTCTTGGATTTCCCGGATCCGCGCTTTCCATCGATCCGAGGCGGCTTCTCGCTTCTGGCTATCCGTTATGTTGGTAAGCAAGTACCCCTTGAGCATGTCGGACGGAGTAAGAGAGAGTCCCCGGTCGTTCATCGTCTCGAAGATCGTGTAGGCGTCATCGTCCGAATAGGCGGTGATCTCGACAAGGTGGACGTTGTCGGCGACCCAGTCGATGAAGAGCGGAAGGGCTTCCTCTTTGAGTTCGTCGGGGAAGCACGACTCGATGTCGGCGTATCGCTGAACGATGTTTCGGACCGATTCCGAGCGGTCGGTTGCATCGAAGGGGTCGCCTTTGTAAAGTGCCTCGAAGGCAGGGACGCGTTCACTGTCTTTGCCACCGTCGAGATTGAAAGCGATGTCGCCATACTGCTCGCTGACGATGAGGTCTTGGATCTTGGCCTTCTTCTCGCAGTGCATTTGCAAGTTGTTCAAGTAGATCAGGAGGATCGTGAGACTGGTGATGCGCTGTTGACCATCAACAATGAACTTCAGCCCGCCCTTGTCGCTTATGATCACGGAGCCGAGGAAATAGTGCCCGTAATCTCGAACTTTGCTCCACGCATCGCCTTCCCTGTAGTCTTCGAGGAATCGATCTGACAGGTCGTCTATGAGCTCTTGAATCTGCTTCTCCTGCCATTTGTACTCGCGCTGGTAGTAGTCGATCGAGTAGCGTTTGTCCTTGAGCAGTTCACGGACGGTCTGGGCTTTACCAAGAATCTCCTTCATTTCTCGGCAACCCAGAATACTTCCTCTGAAAAGATCTCATAGCCACTTAGGTTCAGTGCAAGCTCGGGCGGACTTCCGGCCCAAGGCGGTCAGTTTGGACGAGATTCACCGAGGGAGTGTTCTTAATCGAGTTCCCACGACCGCCTGTTGGAGCGGGTGAAGTGGCAGGGCGGGCTCAATGGGTGTTTCGCCCTCGCTGCGGATTGGTCGGAGAACGAGTCCTCCAGACGCGTCCGGGCTCTAAGATCGATAAGAATCAATGGATCCTGCGGGGTGGGGACGAACAATGAGAAGCACTTCCTAAGGTGTTTGCGGGACCGGGGGTTCCTTTCGCCGTGCAAGCACCATTTCGCTTTCACCACAGGAAGCGGAGAGATCGTTCTCGAAGTGGATTATCGGGTGGAGGGCGTAAACGTGTTTGTCGATGGGAGCATCCGCTACGAGAAGTGGGTGGCGGGTATGGACGCAGTGAAGCAAGACGCCTTAATAGACGAGGGGATCCTCTTCGATGTGTTTAGGGCCGGTGACAAGGACGCGTTCTTCGCAAGGTTAATTAACTCGATCTCGGAATGAGCATGAACATGGAAATGCGGGTTCGGTTTGAACCTAAGACTTCGCCACCACTTCACGTGGGTCGAGGGTCAGGAGTGGCGTTCCAAGGCCGAAGTCCACGATCAGACCGTGCTTAGTCGCGCCCCATACTTTGCCGGAGCGACCCGTTTTTCGGTCAAAAACGGGGACTCCGTAGTTTGGAAACCATCGGCGAAGGGCAGTTTCCTCGTCCGCCTCGTCCTGAAGGACAGCGGCTACGGCGTCGCGTTGCGTGCGCAACTCTGCCAACAGACTGAGCGGAAATCGCTCCGGGAAATCCAGCAGGATTTTGCCGTCCGGGCCGAGTTTCAGATGAGCGCCCTCGATTCTTGCCCGGTGGATGACCCGCCAAGCAACTTGCGCGCTCAAAACTCGATCCTCCTTCTTTCCCCCGTCCCCGCAGGAATAGGAGGAGAAGTGTCGCACGTGTCGCTAGCGTCGACAAATGCCAAATCCACGTTCAAACTGGAGGTTTCGACCGTTGACACTTTCAAAGATGCTCCGTCACAAGTGTCGAACGAAGTGTCGTCGACCAATGACCCTACTTCGGGTTCAGTTGTGCTCGTCGCCGCCTCTTCGACACTTACGACACCCGTTTTGCTGATCTTTTGGTCGAGGTGCCAAACGCGCTGTTTGCCACGCTCTTGCCAAATCTCAATGCCGACCCCGCGCAAAACCGGCGCGATTCTCCGAAGTCGCTTGCCCAAAGCGTCCGCGCTCGCGGGCCAGCCCTCGGGCCGATCCTTTGGGCCGTTGATTTCCTCTTGAAGGTTCAGCTTGGCCAGCATCTCACGCGCAGTTCCCTTGAACTCGCCAGATACCGCCAACGCCACAACGGCAGAGGAGAGCGCGTCTTCCTCTACGGTTTGCGCGTTCTTCGCCGCGCGATTCTGGGCCAGAAATTGCCACACGAGTTCGCGCTCGGCTTCCGGCGAACCGGCATGCACCCAGGCCGCAAAGTCAGCCATTCGAGGCAACGCACCCGGTGGAGTGATCTTGCCTCTATCTCTGAGGGCCCGGGAAACGCGGTCCAATACCGCACCCAGAATCCCGCCGGCATTTGCGAGATACAAGGTCTCCAGATCTGCCTCCGCCTTGCGATCGTCGCCTCCGGGTCTAACAAAATGAACGAAGAGTGACCGCTCGGCAAGGTCGGGTGCCGATGCCGGATCGTTGATCCCGTTAATGAGGACCGGTCTCCGCCCCATGACCACGTGTTCCTCCGAGTCCGTGTAAAGCTTACGTGCTGCGATTCCGCCACCTGTAGCTAGCGCACAAAGGGAGTCCGACAGTTTGGGCGATATGCTGGCCAAATTGTCGAAGGCAAGGATGAAGCCAGAACCAAGCGCGGCTGCAAGATCGCGTTCGTCTTTCGGTGGAAGGCGAAGCGAGGGCTCCGCCGGGTCGATAAGGCGTCGCAGAACCCTGCAGCCGAAACTCTTACCACTGCCCTGCTCCCCGGTCGCAATGAGGATCGGGAAACCGCCCGGAGGAGGCATGAACGCGCCTAGCAGAAACGCCTCAATCATGGGCAGGCCGTCAGCGTCTACGCTAAGAAGCTCACTCAATGCGGTCATGTTGCCGCCTGGTTTGGGCTCGGGTAGCGAGCCAGCATGTTTGGGGCGAACGAATCGCACCGGGCAGGCATCGTCGGCTACAAAGTCCCACCCATCGGCGGCCACTCTAACAATGCGTCGCCTATCGTCGCAAAGATCGAGCCATACGGCCATGTCTGCGTGTCCTACCCGCCTGGCAATCTCTCGCTCTTGGCCCTCAAAGAATGCGTGCGCGGCCAACGTATCAACCGCCCGGTCTAGCGCGTCCTTCGGAGCCGCGCTCTTTCTTTGGTGGTACCACTCGCCGCCAAGCCATTCGCGGAAGCTCCTGTCTCTGACCGGCAAGTTATCGAACCCTCCCGAAACGTGCGGGACCGTTGCGAAGGGCTCTCGATTCGCGTTGTGCCACAACTTGGCACGACTCCTGCCGAGCTCGATCAACCCTTCCGCCGCGTTCGCCTGCTTCTCGGGCTTCTCGGACTTGTGCTCTTCGATCAACTCGTCCAGCTCATCCACAGTCCCGCCCCGGACGAAGAAGTCGTCGGCACCGGTTTTCGCACCGTCATCGCCCTGAAGCAAACGGCATACGTAAACTGCCGCACCCATCGCCCTAAGCATGTCAGCCAGGCGATCCTCAGCCTTCCGGACTTGTTCGTTCGTCGCTGAGTCAGAATCGAACACGATGCAGACTTTCTGTCCCTTGGGACCGATAAGGTCCCAATCGCCTCGAAGCGCGTCAACGTTCTTAAAGTTCCAGACGCCCGGCAACCCAAGTGCCGCCAAGCCCTGCGAGACTAGCGCGGCCGCTTTCTTCTCGCCTTCGGTAACGAAGATGTAGTCAAGTTCGGGCAAGGGTCTCCCCGCAACACTCTGTAAGCCTTCGATAAACGCACGCGCGGCTGGCAAGCAATAAACCCGGCACGATTGTCCCAGGGGCTGCTCGTACTTTCTTGGCCTACCCTTCGAGTCCATGCGAGGTGAGTCAGGCCGTATGCGTGAATACATCGGGCACTCGCCGCCAGCCCATGTTAGTACAGGCAGTACAAGCGCGGGTGGCCTGATGTCTTCCTGTCGGAAGCCAATGTCCGAAAGTTCGGCTTTGGTGGTTGCCGTCCATGCTCCCATCTCGTTGATGATCGGAACCGAGATCGCAGATTCCCTTTCGAGAATGCGGCGGTGGCCTTCGGAAAGTAGCTTATGCACCATCGCCTTGGCGGCGATCCGCGCTGCCCTTCCGTAGCTTCTGGGTGGAGTCTGCTTTATCGCTAATTTCCCCGCTTCCAGCCTCACCAAGGCCATCAGCCACAAAGCGCTCCAGTTCGACACGCGGAATCCGGACCCCGCGTTTGCCGACCCGAACGGTCCGGAGCCGTCCAGCCCGGATGAGCTCGTAAAGGGTCGACCGTGAAACCGCGAGGTGTCCACACGCCTCTACCAGTCTGATCAAAGTTGCAGATGTATTCACGGAACCACTATAGCACGCACAAATCTGTAGAACGAGGTATAGTGGCATCGATATGACGAACAACTCCCGAACAAATACGCCAGGAAACCAGAATCCGGTGCCATCGATTAGGACTAAGCTGTTGGGAGACAGTCGGGTACTAGAAGGTGCGTTTCGGTGGTTACTACGGAGGCCATGCGCCCTCTTATTTGGCGACTTCAGAATCCGCGGGCCAGTCTGTTTCCCTGAGCCGCCAAATAGTGCCCTGTATTCTTCGGGCCAAAGCGGGTGTATCGTTGTCACCGCGCCTGATCATCGAATGTTCGAAGCCGAGATCAGAATTGCGGAGTGTCTGAACCGATTCATGGAGCTGAAGTCACCCGATGAGGCACTGGCCTTTGCCAATGAATTTGGTTTCATTGGATTGGGACCTGCGAACGTCGGCTGCTACTTTGACTTGCAAAATCCTAACCAGCCGATCAAGACCTTGCCAGATTGGTTGCGTGAGTCGGAAACGGTCATGCCGCAGCCAGGAGAGCTTTCCGTTTGCCAGCTCGCGATCGAAACTCTCAACGCTTTCCCCCGACCTGACTTGCCTGACCTCCCAGAGATCAATCAGCATAACTTGAGCTTTTGTCTCCACGGTGAGCCCATTGAGATATGGCTTTGGCACGCGGAACGACTTCGAGTTTGGGCAGAGGTCGTCGGGCCGGGCACATCTGATCGGCGGGTGAGGGACCTGCTCGAACGTCCTGCGAATTACGAACCCGAATTACCTTGGCGATACCACCTATCTCACGATGCACCACCGTCTTCGTACGATTCCATCGGCGGCACCTATGAGAGAGTTCTTAACCCCAAGAGCGAGGCGCGGAGCATCATGGCAGATCGGATTGCTTTAGGGGTTCAGCAAACCGTTGACCGACACCTGGGCTTTGTGCCGAGCCAGGCACCAACCTGGCCCGAGGTTATCGTTCCAGACTCCCTTCTGACCGCCCTGTATCTCGAGTTTTCGCAACGTCATTTGCGGCGCCTCCAGGTGATTAAATCCACTCGCACCGTCACATGCGAGAAATGCGGTCGGCCAATGGAGGAAAAACTCAATGCACGGGGACGGAAGAGATTCTGCAGTGACGCCTGCCGCATGGCCCACACGCGGCTCTTGGCACGGTTAAGGGCTTCAGATGTAAGCACAAGCGAAGCAAGCACGGACTAGCGCCCGTCGAATCCTTTCCAAAAAAGCCCCGATTACACCAGGCAACAGAGTGGGGGTCTCGCAGCCGGGTGCCATCAGCTACCGTACCGGCGCCGCGCAAACCAACGCCATGTGTGGGCTCGTGCGCGAGCAAGGCTGAACTCTTTCCGTACCGCTATCTGCTGCGCTCGCTTTTTCATCAAGAGGGCGTAAAACTCTGGTTCGTGCTTGCGCATTCGGCGCAAGTGCTCATAGAGCGTCCCAATGCTCACCCCAAGCGCGGCCGCAGTTTCTCGATAGGTTCTCGCGCAGTCTTTCGCAAGCAGCGCCTCCATCACCTCAACACGCCGCTCGGGCATGTGTTTGAGCTCCCGCAGGACCTCCTTAGAAAACCCATAATTGTTGGCCACACATCCGTGACGAATTGCGTCCCAGCAATGCTTCGCAATGGCCTATGGGCCACGGAATTTCCGGCCGTTTTTTGGATACCATTTGGCGGTCGAATGGTCAAAAACGCCGGTCACGTGTTTCTGCCAAATTACCGCGATGAGGATCCGCACGGAACGGTCTTCTCCCTCAAGTTTTTGGATGACGTTCGGGCCAGAGATCGCCCTCAACAGCACATTGAGCAATGGCCCGAAACCGCCCACACAGCGTCAAAAAACCCGGATGCGGAAGTGATTACCTGCGGAAATGCGTTAAAACGATTTTGAACCTAAGGTGTCATGTAACTTTGGTTTTTTTAGTGACAACCCCTAGCGCCTAACAATCGCGCCCAAAGTGCCGAAACGTAATCGTGGCCTTTCGAACCATTTTTCGCGCCGCGCATGACCAATCCTATGAGCGGCGCGATGACTTTTCGGGGTCGCAATTTCTGCAACCGCTGGCGTGCGCGCGACCACTAATTGCACCCGACTGGTACCGGCACGTGTACCTTGTTCCAAGGGCAGTTTCGGGCACCTCATGTCTTGTGCGCACGCCGCACACAGGATTGCACTGCCACTTGGATCCGAGGCATCCTTGACCCGATCTTTCGGGCATGCGTCGAAATTCTGCCCTCACTACCGGCGGAAGTTTTGGTTGCGATGCCACGATCTTACGACGAAAGAGCGCCACCTTATGCATCCGAAACGTGGGCGACCATCATGGCTCCGCCGCGACGACAACGCCCAAACATTGCCTGTGCTTGGAAGCGCGATCCCGTACGTCTCGGAAAGAGATGCCAATGCTTGACGGGAATCAGTGAGCGCTACATTTCCGATGGCGGCAATGCCCCTAACCTGGCCGTTTCGTGCGCCACAATTTCCCCGGATTGGTCAAAGGAACCACGAGTGAAAACTAACGGCTGGCACACGCGCGCATGCGCGGCAATCAGGGTGCCCAAAGGTGACGGCTCTCGGCCGCATTTGGCAAAACCCATGCGCCGCTGCATTGCCGCGCGGCGTGACGCGCCACCATTCCCGCCGCTCCACAATTGGCCAACGTCGGTGCGCAGCATTCGCAAAAACCGGCCAAAAGCGGTGAAGCAGATTTGAACCTAAAATGTCATGGAAAATGGGTATTTTTTTCATATCAACTCCGGTGGACGAAAAATGCGCCGCCAAAACGGCACGGATTGGCACATTAGTGCCATGACTCAAGAGGCCCATGCCGGCACTCGGGCCACACTGGAACGCAATAAGACCACCGTTAGCGGGACCCGTCGCACACCTGCCGCGCAGCGGGTTTCATCTGGAAAAAGCCAGCTCGCCAAAACTGGTTGGACACGCTTCACACCCACCAAGCAGAGTACGCGATTGGCGTAACCAATGCGCCGCCGCATGGCCGCGCGCGTAGTGCCGCGCCACCATTCCCGCCGCTCTGCATTTCGGCATAGTCTGCGCGCGCCAACGCGGCAAAAGTCCGCGAAACGTCGCGAAGCAGTTTTGATCCTAAATCGTCATGGAAAGTCGGTATTTGTTAGCGTCCCACTTTTGGGTTGATAAACGCCAAACCAAAGTGGACGGATTGGTCACGTTCATGCCTCGCCCAATAGCGGTCCGTGCCCAAAATCGCCATCAATCTGCCGCACCGGCGCGCCATGTGTACGTCGTTGGCGTGATCAGCCGCACTCTTGCCGCGGAGCGGGATTTATGCGGCGAAATCCGTCGCGCCAAAACTGGTTGGCACACTTCACACCCACCAAGAATGGGACATGATCGGCACCGGGAGCCGCGCCAATTCCTTGCCCAAATTGGTGCCCACCCGACACCGGCCGCGCTCGCCATTTTGTGACGCCAAGCGCGGGTTGCACCGCGACAATGCGCGTAATATCTTCTCACGAAGTGGACTTCGACGAAGCGATTCGACCACTCTTACGCATCCCAACTTCTGGCGGATCCCCGGCAGCGATGCGCCGCAAAAACGTCGCGACCGCCACTTCGAATCGCGGATCATCAACCCACACTTCCAGGGTTTTTTCCTCGCCGAATGCGCGGTGCATGTCCTGCCAATGCGCCGATCGCTTATGGATGCCAAGGGGCCGCCGCGGCCCTGCAATTGCGTCCTCTGGTGACATCCCGGCTTTCATCCGAATGGTGATCCCAACCGCCGTGTATCGGCATCGGGGATCGGTTGCCCATGCGGCCAAGGTCTTGCGCTCACCAAAGGCTTCGATGAGCGGCTTACGATAATGTTTGGGGCGTGTGCCTTGGACCAGCGCGTCTTCAAATGCCCAGCCATCGGCCAAGCGCCGCTGGAGTAGCGCTCGACTAACCATGCAACGTGAATCCCGCAGCCAGTCCGACAGTGACTTCTCTTCCCCGAATGCGGAAAAGTGGGGCGATGCAATGTCGCGCATCGACCGCGCGCGCATGGCAACTTCAATAGGAATTCCCTTCTTCACCCGTTTCAACAAGACGGAATATTCAACCTTGCATCGCGGATCTCTGGACCATCCGTTGACGGATTTCAGCTCGCCGAATGCGCCCCACAGCCGAACAGGTTTCCGTGCCCAAAAGCGTTGGCGAGACGCATCGATTGGCTGAGTAATCGCCGTTTCTGCCTGCCATCCGCAGCGAAGACGATGGACCAGTGCTGCGTAATTGACGGCGCACCGCGCATCGCGCGACCAAGCCTTGATGGACTTGGATTCGCCAAATGCTGCGATCAAATGCGGAGTAAATCGGCCGCTCACTCAACCTTGATTCTGACCTGCTGTTGCCGCCGCGTTGCTAGCCAGGCGCGGAAGCCGCCGGTAACAACTAATCGTCAACGCGAGGGCATGGCCCTCAAGCTCAACCGAACGCCTGCGCTTGATGCAGCCAGCTTATCTGGCCGTAGCGCGAGGACGCAAGAACATGCATCGCCGAGCTTGGCAAAGCTCGCATGCAATAAATGCGATGCATGCCACCCGGGCTCAGACAACGGTTGCGGCCACCCGCCGCCGTGGTCGAAGTTCGCCCGAACTATCCAGCCGGTTCAGGGTCTGGAACGCCCGCGATCCGCTCTCCGGCGAACCCACCCGGATGAAGTCAACAGCATTACTTGGGATCCGCACCGCCTCGAATGTCGTCGGACGCTGTCATGATTTCTTGAACCTGCCGGCCCTCCCCCATTACATCCTCGTCGCGGAGCCAAGCAAACCCTGGCAACAGGCAAACTTTTGTCCCTGCACCCGCGGTAGCTACCACATTCTCGGTGGGGAGATAAAGAGCATGGCAACCAAACATGCCGTTCCATTCCAGTTCGACGCATTCGACAGCCGGCGTCGGCAAAGCCCTTACTGTTCGGGGCAGATGCAAGATGGCATCGGCGCTCTCACGCACGCGACCAAGCAAATCCATGTGATTGATGCAACCAAACGCATAGTCACCATATGGTGCTAGGGCAAAGCGGGCGTCTTCTAAGATATCCGCCGAACGTACTACCAGAAGAAAGCGGTCTGTTTCAGTGTCCTTTTTCCCAACAATCACCGAACCGATACCACCTTCCGGCAGGAATCTGGGAGCAGGGGCACCTCGAAGAAGGATTGCTTCCGACTCGCCGACTAGGCCGAGGATGGCCGTAATTCCCGCAGCCGAAGATAGGCGATGCATCACTTGATCTTCACATGCGCCATCGCTTTCAGCGGCTAAGTACGCAATGCTGGTTGTCACAAAACCAAAGCGTTCTTGTTGACATTCCGCTTTTACCCGCCGTAAGTACACCATTAGTCAATCATTGACTCTTTAAATCCTTCGATAAAGAGTGCGAATCGCGTCTTACCATACAGCTTCTGCGCCTGTGAAGCATACTTGTCGTACAGGTCAATGTGAGGAGTACCATGCTTTCCAACACCATAGTCGCCAAAATCGATCCCCATTCTACTATTGTTTTTATCGCCCAGCCAGAGATAACCGTTAGCATCAAATTGCCAGTTGACTAGCTCAAACTCTGCGCCGACCATTTTCCCAACAATTTGGCCAAACTTTTTCGCCATCATGTCAAGGATCTTGTCCTTTGCCCAGTTCTCTGCTGCCTTGCAGGCTGCAGCATTGTTGGTTTCCAATAAGTCGTCTAGGAACTGGGTAAGGATCAGGTCCATGAAAAGACCGGTGCGATCAACCGCATTAGTTGCGTTATTGCCGCAATAGACGTACCAGTTCTTTCCGTCTCCGGCCGGATCCTCACTTACAAACCGCCCCGTTCCCGGCTCGTAATACCGAGCCCGCATGTAGATGAGGCCGCTTTCGTCATCCTGCCGATGGCCGAGGTTGGCGCAATATCTTTGCCCCGGATTGCCAGTCGAAGAACCCGACCTTACCGAGCCCCACACATCGTAAAGTCGGTTATTCGATACGGAGTAGTAAGGCGTCGAAGTAGATCGCGCCAACGTCGCGACCATATTCCCGTGGCCGTCATAGAGCGGATAGCTCGCTGTTTCATCCGCCGTACCCACCTTCTGGTAGATCGCATCTTGGCCCCTAGCCCCTAACGCATACCGCGTCACAACCCGCGCCTGCCCGGTGACGGAAACATCATCCTCATAGCAGGACGAACCATCGTACATGTACCGCGTCGTCGGCATGTCGACGGATGTGATGTCGTCATAATGCCCGCTCGCGGTGATCTCGTCGTATTGCCAGGCAATCGTCAGCCCTTCCACCTTCTTGACTCTCATCCCATCCGCCCGGTAAGCATACGTCGCCCCGGTCGAAGCCCCGACGCACGAGAGCATCCGGTTCAACAAGTCCCAGCTATACCGCTGCACACCGCTGGTCCCATAATTCCGCCACGTCCGGTTCCCCAGAATGTCGTGCTGGTAGTCGTAGCCAGGTGAAGCGCTCATGCGGTTCAAGTTGTCGTAAGCATAGCCCGAGTTCGCCCGATTCCCGGCCGCGTCATAGCTCCAGGTGTGCGTCGTGGCGCCGTCGTATTCCACCGCCGTCAAGTAGTCCTCCAGCGAGTCGTAATCGTATTCTTCGGTGCTGTAAGCGGTATCGCTCGCATTCCGATAGGTCGCGCTCAGCCGCAGCCCCTTTGTGTTGTCGTAGGTATACACCGTCCGCCCGATGCGGCTCTCGCTATCCAGCTCCCCGCCCGAATCGAAGTTCTGCCACCAATGGGCCACATCTAGCGCCTGGCCGCGCTGGTTGTAGGTGTTCGCGACCACCGCCCGGCGCGAGGCGATCAGCTCGTCGTAGTCGCTTGTCCCGTTGGGAGACTGGGCGAAGGCCGAATAGAGCAGCCGCCCGCCGTGGTCGAACTGGTAGTGGAACTCCTCGGCGGTCCGTTCGCCCGAACTATCCAGCCGGTTCAGGGTCTGGAACGCCCGCGAGCCGCTCTCGGGCGAACCCACCCGAATGAAATCGAAGTAGCCCCACTTTGTGGTGCCGTTGTTGGTCGCGTGGCTCTTACTCGCCACATCCCCGACGACGGTGTAATCGTAGGTCGTCGTATGATTGGAAGCCGAACTCGCCAGATGCTGCTCCTGGATGCTCAGCAGCTTGCCATAGCGGTGCGGCTCGCTGGAGTTCGTGTAGTAGGCGTAGTTCAAGATGACGTTCGAGAGCCGGTCCCAAGCCTGGGTCATCACCCCGTTCGTGATGCCGCTCGAGCCGTAGGCGTAGCTCGCGATGTTCTTGACCGGGTTCACGTTCGTATGCTGGACCAGCGTCACCTGATCGTCGGCGTTATAAGTCGTCTCGATCACCCGCCCCGCCGCATCGGTGATAGCCAGCGGCTTGCCCCAGTAGTTGTAAGCGCTGGTCTCGGTCGTGCGGTTGATCTTGCCCGATCCCGCATCCTCAACGACCTCCGTCACCCCGCCCCAATACGGCGAAGCCAGCGACGTGTCGTAGGCGGTGGTGGTCTTCACATAAACGTAAGTGCTGCTCGTCCCCGCCGTTCCGGAGTGCAGCTTCTCGATCTGCACCGGCCGCCCCTTGTCGTCGTATTCCATCTTGGAAACCGAAGCATTGGCGTCGGTCACCGTGATCGTGTTCCGCCAGTTCGAGCCCGACGAGTTACTGTAGCTCGCGTACTTGCTGTCGTAAACTGCCTTTAGCGCCCCCGCCGCCGCGCCGCCCGTGGTTTGGGTGTTCGTGTAGTACTCCGAGAACTTGAACCGCCCGCTCGGGTCTTTCACCGCCTTCTGTTGATAGTACTTATCGGCTCCGTGATAGGCGTATTCGGTGGTCAGGGTCGGGAGGCCATCGGCATATTGCGACCGGTTTAGCGGTGAACCCAGGTAGTTATAGTCGGTCCAGGTTTCGCCGCGAATAGCGTTGTAGTTCTCGGTGGGGAACTGCCGCTCTTCGTAGAGGCTGCCCACGATGCGCTGCGCTTGGGAGAAGCGCTCGCTATAGACGCACAGGCTGTTGGTGCGCACGAGCTTTTGCCAGATCCCTGCCTGGTAGTTGTTGATCCACCACTCCATCGGCAGATCGGCGTCGGGCAAGCACTCTGCCTGAGTTGGCGTGGAGTCGTCCATCATGCCGACGACGAAAAAGTCCTCGTGCTGCCAGTTTCCGTTCTGGCTGTATTCGGGAGAGACATACATCATCCCCTCGTTCGTGGACACCGGGTTGGTGCCGTCGAGGTACCAATCGGTGAAGGTCGTGCCGTAGGTATCGGCCCCGCTCGTAAAGTCGGCGTTCGTCGTCCCGAAAGTGGAGAAGCTCGTCTTGGTGCCGTCCGAGTGGCTGATCCGGTAGGCGCAAAGTGACGTAATCGGGGCGTACCACGGGCGAAGATCGTAATCTTCCCACTCGTAATCAATCGTCGTGGTCAATCCTCTCGGATCGGTGATATCGGTGATCACCGTCGCGGTCAGGCCGCCCGTTAAGCGCGTATAGGTGTCGTAGCCGTAGGTCGTTACCTTTCCCGAACTGGTTGTCGCCGATTCAAGGTGCCCGGATGTCGTGTAGTCGAAGTCGACGTACCGTCCGCCCCCGTCGATCACGCGTGAGACGCGATCAGAAGGTTGCCCATTTCCGCCCCAGACAAACTCGATGACCTTGCCATTCGGCGCCTCGATCTCGATGAGTTTTCGCTCGGTGGTCGCGCTGTGCGTCTTGCTGAAGTTCACGGTTTCGGTGGAATACGTGAATGTTGTCTGGTTGTTGTGGCGGTCCTTGATCCAGACGACCTTGAGGACGTTCCCTTCAACGTTCTCGCCCCACTCCGTCCCCATCGTCTCGTATCGGTATTGGGTGCCCTCCGGGGTGGTAAGCGTCATGGCGCTCATCACCTGACGTACCCCGCTGCCGTCGGCGACGTAGTCGTAGGCGACATCGGTCTTGTTGTTGTCCCAATCGGGATTGGTGAGAATGCCGTCCACATCGCGCTGGATCGTCTCGACCTGTCCAGCGGCGTCGATTGCCAGCACCGCATCGACCGGCTGCGCCGCCGATTCGCCCAGATTCGGATCGATCGCGCCAACCGGACGCTCGGCAAAGGCGACGGGAACGGTGCGCACGGGAGCCGACGACGACTTGAGGGTCGCCCCCGCCGTCGAGCGGATATCCGAACTCAGCGTCCAGCCGACCCCAAAGGGACCCTCGTCCCCGTTGTTGGCGCTATACGTCCGGCTCACATTCACGGGCACGCCGAACGACGTTTCACAGGCAAGGTCGGTGACTGAGAACGAGAAGTTACCGGTGGCAAGGTCCACACCTTTGTAAACCACGCTCCACTTCTGTGGGGCGGCAACGTACGGATTCTCGCCCGTCTTGCCTTTCAGGCTGATCAGCTCGTCATCGGTCAGGAGGCGCGTTTCAGGCATTTGCCACGCGGTCGCCACCACTTCGCCGATCGACTTGGAAGGCGTTTGTGCCTTTGCCGCCGGCAGGGGCGGAATGAACCCGGATATCAGGCCAAGGCAGGCAAAAGTCGCGCCGAGGCGATGGAAGCTCGAATGAGTGGAAATCATGGCGTTTTCGAGTGAGTAATGGGGTGGGTGGTGACAACAACGGTCGAGAAAGCGATGCGGCTGAGCTTAGCCGGATCGACGGAGAAGGTCTCTTTGGTGGCGGGGTCGTACGCCCAGAGGACACGGCCGTTGCGAGATTCCAGTACGCGGAAATGCTCCCCGCTGAGCCAGATCGCCGGCAAAGGCAACGCGGCGAAGTCATCACGATTGACGCGATACGCATAGGACTGGAGACCGGCCAGCTTCAGCCCGGCTTGCATCCCCTTGACGCTGGTGCCGGAGGCATCCGTCCCGCAAGCCGTTCGCAAGACGGCTTCGTCGAGCGAATCCCTGCCGAGAACGGACAGTAACCGATTGATGCTCTGGGGGCCGCAGTCCGTTGCCGATGCCTTGCCCATTCGATTCTGGTTGGCAGGTGGCTCCCACTCGGGCTTGTTCGCCAGGCTGTCGGTGGCCTCACCCAATCGACCGCGAATTGGTCTGGCGAGCTTCGAAGTCGGGTTGTCGTTGAGCAGTTCTCGAAGCTCGCTGCGGCCCTGCTCCGTACGTCCATCGGCGAGGAGACAAACCGCTGCTTGATAACGTGCCTGATCCTCTAGCTGCTGACTGACGTTGGTGGAAGCCTTGTCATCGGGAGCCAACTCCGCAGCCCTTAAGAACTCTGTCCGAGCCGTACTAAAGTCTTTTTGCCGTCCGGCCGCATATCCCATGATCATCTGAGCCCGGACAGCGACGATGCGCTCTGCCGACTTTCTTGACGTGCCGAGCGCCGCGACAATGTTTTCGCATCGCACAGCGGCATCTTTGTAACGTTGCGATGCCAAGTCGCGCTCTGCATGCAGCAGCGAGGCGGAATGGGAGGGTCGAGAACCTGCCGCTCGGACCATCAGGGCGACGGCAACGACGGCGATCATACCGACACAGAGCCTTAGAACAGAAGCTGAGCTGGCTTTCATAGCGTTGGGTTTCATTGGCTCTTCAATATCCACAGCCGCGGCCGTGTGTCGCGAAAGGTCTTCTTGGCGGTCTCATCTAGCGCCGACAAGGCCATAATCTGGCTCTCGTACTCGCGGCTAGCGAAGTAGCGCCAGTTCTTGATGCCGGTCTGCCCAGATTCGTAGTACAACACGACTGCGACGTTGGTGTATGAGTAAGGTCGATCCTCTTGATCGGCATCTTGGGTCAGATCCCAGTTCAAGTACTCATTGTTTGGCGAACTATTGGAGACTTCGAGAATGCTGAGCGGGAGCATATGATAGGGGTAGTCGCCCTCGTACTCGTATTCCAACTCCTGCGGCACGATGTCCCATCGGTTGGCCCAGGTAAGGGAACCTTCATCGAAAGCAAGATTAGTGTCGTCGCTTCTAGGTAAGTAGGTTCCCGCATAAATGGCCTCCGAAGCCTGCGACGGCGGCGGTAGGTGAAACATGCTTAGGACAGCGAACTTGAATCCAGTGGTTTCACCACCGGCATTTGGGAAACGCATCTGGATTCGCGCCGTTCCACTACGGTCGCCCTTATCCAGCATTCGCCCAACGAATAGCCCGCCTTTGTAACTGCTCGTCCCAAAATTCGCGTTGCGCTCGGCATCGTTCGGGTCGGGTGCCGAATTGCCAAAGGCAAAACCTTTGCGGGAATCGATGCTCGCGTCGGCTTCGGCAACAATCTTGGTAAGGGTGTAAGGGTATGTCGTCTGGGTCATGTCGGTCTCGGTCTGGCCGTTAACAATCCGTTCCCAGTAGTTCTTCACGACAAAAGAAACCGTGCCACCGGAAACCACATTGTCGGTACCGGCAAGAACATGGACTTCGACGAGGTTCGCCCCTCCGCTGGGCGACCATAGCCGCATGACGAGATCGTTGCCCGAGATTGGGCTTGTAAGTTCCTCGTCATACCCACCGAGTGCGGTCGAACCGCCGGTGGAAATGGTTAGCGTCGAACTTGTGCAATCCCATCCCGAGCGGGTTGGAGCCGACCCCTGTACTTTGAGCACAAACGCATGCTTGCCGCTTACGGATGTCCAAGCGCCGCTGGCGTAGACATAGTGAGTTGTGCTACGCCGTTCTTCTCCGCTGACGAAGGGATCGAGCGAGGCACCCGCCACTTGACTGATGGCAAGGGACATTAGGAGGATTTTTAATCGAACTAGCATAAAAAGTGATCCCTCAGAGCTAATCGCTGGTCATGGTCGATCCGGGCGTAGTGGTTCCGTCGTGCGGCTTGGTAGCAGCAGGATCGCAACTGCGACCCATGCCAACGCTGACGAATGCTTGCATGATTTTCCCACAATATGCCCCACAGCCCAGGAGTGCCTGGTGTTAATCACAGTATAAGCAAAAGTTCTGAAAATTGATCAACTTTTTTTCCACACCACCGAATGCTAACGGCACCTTGACGTTGGATGGATGCCATTTCGACCGGCAGGGATGCATAGCAAGCTGCCGTTGTTTGTAGGCGTACACGTGGGGTTCATTGAGCCTCATGCGGCGAAGGTGCTCGTAGACGGTGCCGAGGCTCATATCCAGGGACGGTCGCTACTTCTCTATACTTCATGCCTTCGTCCCCGTCAAGCAGCGCCCAATAGACCGCATAGCGCCGGTCTGGCATCGCTTCCAGCTCGTCGTCGATAACCATCGCGGGGGACCTCTTCGCCACATCCAAACAGACGTTGGTGAACCCTCCCTGAGCCTCCCTCAGCAGCGAGTATTGTGCATCAGCCCAGCGAGCAACTCGCGACGCTCCGCTCAGGGTCGCGCTGCGCCAATGGACATATCATTTTTCGGCCCACCCACGGGCATCAATGGCCGCTTTGAGGTTTTCCTTTTTTTAAGGGTCAAGTTTTCGAGCCCATTCATGCGCCGTGAACCTCGCGCTGGAACCTGAAACGTGTCATGGAAAAACCCACTTTGGAGACACCGCCCCGGCAATACTAACGGACCGAGATTTCTGTCTCGTCGAATGGTTCAAATCACGCACATGAACGGTGCTCAAAGAGCGAGTTTCGGACCCCTCCCGTCTGGCGGCTCATGCGAGGCGGGCCAGGCCATGTTGCCGGGTCAGCGCAATGCCCTGACCCCCACAGTGGTCTGAAGTGGCCATGTCCAGATTGGACGGTCTCTCATCGAGGTCATGCAGCTGCCCTCATCTGATCAATAATCTGTTGAGCGCGTGCCGCACGCGGCTTGTGCGGATGCCCTTCGAGTTGATCGAAAACGCGTCTCCCACAAACTGTACGGTTCCCTGAGCATCGACGACAATCGCCTCAACTCCTTTCCCTGGCGCAAGGCGATTCCAAGTATCTTCCGCTAGGCGCAGATCGACCGTCCGAACTCTTCCCGTTGGCCCCACCGAGACGAATGCAACATCGCGGTAAACCTTGCGCAGAGCCGCTACTTCCCTTTCGGACTCGGCACTGATTCGATCAGGAAACCAAAGAACCGAAGCATGGGACGTGTAGGGAGTCCATGTCCTACTCCGGCCGTCCGGGCCGGCACCCATCAGCCTCGGAATCTTGGCGCCGAGCTTCGCACGCCAATCGCCAAACAGCACTTTGAGATCCTCGCCATAACGACTGGTAGCGGTTTGGCCGACCACACTAACCGCATCCCCGACGCTCTCATCAACCCACTCGACTTTCCCGTCGGCATCGATAAGCGCCGCCATGCGCTTCACGGCTCCGGAAGGAGCAAGCGCACCATAGAGTGAGCAAGTCGCGCCTGTGGGGTCGGACAACATGGGAACCCCTGCCCTCTCTGCCTTCGAAAACTTGAAACGCGTTTCCTGCGGATCACGATTAATGGCGATCGTCTCGATCCCCTTTAGGCGCCAGCTCTGGACATCGTCACGGATATCCCTAACTTGAGCGGTTCATCCGGGCGTGAAGTCTTTCGGCCAGAACAATATGAGCAACCGCTTGCCTCGGTAATCCTCGAGGCGTCGCACCGTGCCGACTTCGTCACGTAACTCGAACGCCGGAGCCGATTGCCCCGGCAACAATGACGACTGCAGGAGGATCGCGAGGTACCCGAGTGTCATGGCGTGATCGCGAATCTTCTGACGTTTGACCGGCGATCTTCCAAGCCATTTTTGGCCGGGTTCAGCACGTAAAGGCTCGCTTCTCCGACCGATTCGATCAACGTCGATGAGACGTCGACTTCCAGTTCGCGCGAGGACTTCCACACGGTGGGGCGCGCTTCGCCGTTCCAATAGACCACCGCATCAGATTCGAAGTTGACGCCCTTCACCCTTAGCGTGAAACTTGAACTGCCGGCCCTGACGCTGGTTGGCTCGAAGCCGATGAGCTTGGCGAGGATGGGGTCGGGCCCGGTCTTCTCAGTAGCGGCTTCTGCATCTGGATTGGGTGGTGCATCCTCGACGTTGCCTGCGTTGTCCCGTGCCACGGAATAGAAGCGATACGTGGCGTTGGGCTTGCCATTGAATCGCGCCGATGTCAACGTCGTGTTGTTGAGCCACGAGCGGTAGTGCCCACCGTTTTCGGAGACGAAAATGTCGAAGTGAGCGAGTCCGCTTCCGCCAGCGGGATCGCTCCCCGTCCAGGTTAGCGAAATCACATTGCGATCGACAATTGGATTGGCGTCAATCTGGCTGACGGGCAAGTCGCTGTCCAGCGTATTCGTCACCGCATTCGTGGTCAAAGGTGCGTCGCCGTCGAAGACGATGGTAGCCGCGTTCGAAATGATGGTTCCTGTCGCCACGTTGTCGTAGGCGTCAACAACGTAGCTCAGCTCCGCTTGCCCGATGCCCGTACCGTCCTCTGGCGGGAGTAGGCCAAAGATGGCGACGGGCGGTTCGCCGGTCTGCGGATCGATCGCTTCGAACACCGCTCTCAGTTTTCGATTCACGGGATCGATGGCGATGGCAACGTCTGCCAACAGGTCGAATTCGCGGATCTTGAGCGGTACGCGCTTAAAGTACGAACTTCCGCCCGACGTGAGATCGATCATCGAATCGCCGACCCTCAGGCGCTGGAGCCGGAGAGTCCGCAGGTCCAAGGATGGGTCGAGGTCGTCGGCAATTTCAATCCGCACCGCCCAACCTGTCGCAGTCGCCAGATTTTCGCACCGGATGGTGTAGGGTAGCGATTTTGGAGTTACGAACTTCGCGTCGCTGAAGCCGGTTGGTCCCAGCTTGTCGTTGGGGTCTAATCGCAAGGGGAGCCTGTATGTAGTCTCGGTCTGGATAAACACTAGCCCCGCGAAGGCACTCCAGTAAACTCCGTCCCCAAAGAGATCGCCTAAATCGAACGAGAAGAGTTCACCATCGAACGGATCTGCGAACGGCTCGAAGGCCAAGGCACCTCTGGCACGATACACGGCCTCTTCGAAACTGCAGTTAGGTGCACAAGGTGGCTTATCGCCATACTTAACGCACATGTTGAACTCCCAAGCGCAAATAGCTTTTGCTGCCGCGAGCCAGGCCCAGCAAGCCGGAGGTCCGAAACCTTTGGTACCTAAGACACAAAAACCGAACTCAAGCCAAGCCCGCAGGTTGCAGGCAAGGAAACGGACACCACACTCGTCCTTGTGGTTTGATACTCGGGTTAGTGGGATTTGACCATTGTCTCCGCGACGGTTTTGCGGCTGAAGCAAACCAAGGGCTTGTAGCTGGCTTCTTCCGGTTTCCCAAAACACTTCAGGAGAGCTCAGCACTCCTTGGAGTTCAGGCGGCACCTCAATGTCCGAGTGAAGCAGCCCTAGGCGCAGGCTCTCGAATCGAATGCGATAGCGAGCTTCCGCATCAATCGCCGTGTGGGCGACATCCTGCACCGTTACGCGAAGCGGGAACGTGCGAATGGTGGATGGATCGAAGAAGAAAGTAGCGGTAGCGACGTCACCCGGTGCCAAGTCTCGAAGCACGAAGTAGTCAAGCGTCTGCCCATCAAGGTTCTGAACAGTAGGAGACTTGCGTCTCCAATCTGCCTCTGGAAAATCGCCCTTTCGTGGCAATGTATCTTCGGGCCGGTCGTTATAGATAATCAGACCTTCCTGATTTGCTCGGCAAAGAATCGTGACGTACGGCAGATCAAAGTTGCTCGTATTCGTAACCGCAATCGGCCTTACCACAGAGTTTCCTCGCCAGGGATCGACCGTTGGCAACATCGCCAGCTGACCCTCACCCGATTTAGGTTCCTCGATCGTAATTCCGTCATCCAATACTGCCAGCTGACCGTCCGCATCGACCACCACGTCGTACTTCCCTCGCACGGCCTCGTCGAGGAAGAACCGGGCCCGTAACTCACCATTCGGCTTCAACTCCTTCCACGTCGCACGGTACGTGCCCCCAGGACCAATCAGAGAAATCGCACTAACCGTCCAGAGCCGCCCACCGGATAGTGTGATCGTGACTTGCCCGCTGTCGCTGATCGCCTTCGGTCGCACCGCTTCCACCGAGAGTGGAAGCACCTCGGCCAGGACGACCGCGGGTTCGTCGACCGGGGCAACCGGTATGCCGAGTAGGGTGAACACTATCCCCGCCACCGTACGCGGAACGATTAGGCTCTGATCGGCCAACCACAGTTGACTGGTGCGGAAGTCATAGTTCGAGCGCCGAACGATCTCATTGGATCGAACAAACATCTCCGTGGCCGCAGTCGTTCCCGTGTTGGTCACATCGACGGAGAATCTGACCGTTTCATCGGCAGAAGTTGCAGTCTTGAAGAACTTGTCCTTGCCTTGCCTCAGGGTCGTGGTATAGGGAACCCCGAGTGGCAACTGGATGAAGTCGACCGCCATTCTATTCGAGCTGGCGATGTCGTTGTTGGTGCGGTCGTCTTCACGCACTTGGTTACGGGCATTGGCGCGGACGATGACGTAGTACTGCCCGGGGAGGGCAGCGGGAAGATCAACTTCCAGGTTGCCCGTGTAGCTTTGACCGGAGGGCACCGGCCCCAGCTTGGTCACCCGACCGACGAACTCGTCCAATGGATCCCACGTTTGGTCGCTTGAGAGGTACACCGAGTCAACCCATTCTCCCCGTGCCTCATTCGGCCCATCGTTCAGCACCGTGAACGACAGCGAGACGGGTTCGCCAGGATTGCCACTTGCCGGAATGGTAACCGAAGTCGGGATCAGATCGAGCGGCGGTGGGAGTTGTAACTGAATCTCATGGGCAGCAGAGTCGTTGTCAAGTTCGTCGGTCTCGGTGACGTATCCCGTGAGGTCGGCATAACCAATCAGGTGCCACTTTCCGGTGAGGCCTTGGGGCAGGTATGCCGAGCCCGCGTGGGTCCGAGATTGGCCAGGGAGTAGCACCTCAGAGTTCTCACCATGCAACAAGCGATAGTCAGTCGGGTCGACATTACCGTCGCGGGAGAGAAGGAGAACGTCATTCCACCTCAGCTCGACGGTCGGCTCCGTCCCAACATTCGTCACCGTGAAACTAACGGCTATCCTTTCCCCGCTATACGCCGTGGCTGGAGCGGTGAGCCCCGTGATCCGGAGATTCGCTTCGGCGATGCGGACTTCGATGGGGCGAGCAAGTGTGTTATTGCCTTCTCCTAGCCCTTCGAACAGGGTGTTCGGATGATCACCCGAAACGATTAAGAAGTAGGGTCCGGGAGCAATCCCCTTCAGATTGAATTGAGCTTGTGACTGGTAACTTGCATTGACCGCAAGAGGACCGCGGCGATAGGAGCGCCCCAACTCTCGGTCTAGTGCATCCAAGGTCGTGTCGGTAGACAGGTAAAGAGCGTCACTCCATGACTCGGCGATCACGTCGACCGCTCCTCGATTCTCGCCGGTCCACGCTACGTCCACGATTTGCCCAAGATTAACGGTCCCCGGTGCGGTGATCGACGTGATCTGCAGGTCTGGGCGGTTGGCTTCCACCACGATTGAAGGACCAGCGGTGGAATTGTTCAGCTCCAAGCCGCACTCGTCGACCTGGCGTCCACGATTCGCGGTCACGATGATGTAATACGAGCCGGCTGAAAGCTGGGGAACTACGACAGACTCGTCTCGCCGGTACGTTGCCCCAGGCTGCAGTTCACCGGACCGCGGAACGTCCTGGAGAAGCAAATCCAGGCTGTCCAGCACCGAGTCGCGGCTGAGATGAATGCTGTCGACCCAAGCTGCTGTGCGCGTCTTGCCGTCCCCGGAGTTCCGTACCAGCCATTCGATCCGCATCGGCTGGCCCGCGCTCACGGTCAACGGATGAGACACACTCGCCACCGTCAGATCGGGCACATTGGGGTTGACGTTCAAGCCGTGAGCAGCACTGTTATTATCCTCGAACGTGGCTTCGTAAACCGCCCCTTCGGTATCGGTTTTGAAGAACAGATGGTAGGTGCCGCTTTTGCACCTCGGAATCATGATCGATGTGGAAACCTGATAATTAGCTTCCCTAGTGAGGTCCGCGGCACGTGAAACAGCCGCAAGGGCGATGTCCGAAGCGTCGAGTGTTGCGTCCTCGCTGAAGTAGACCTTGTCCATCCACGGAGCCTTGGCCAGATCGGGCCCGTTGTTGGTCACTTTCCACTTGATGGTAACGGTGTCACCCGAGTCGGCCACGGTCGGTGTCGAAGGGTCGACAGCTATCTGCAGATCCGCCACGGCCGCAAAGATTTCGATGGGCATCGGATCACTGATCACGTTGTTGACTTCGCCAGCTACTTCGTTGACCTGATTGTTCGTGTCGCAAACGAGCAGCAGGTAGTACGTACCGCCAGGCGTGTTGTACGGAATAAAGACATCGTGTTCCTCGATGTAGCTGGCGTCCTTCAGCAGACCGCCTGTACGCGGAACGGTGAGCAAGGTCCGGTCGTTGCCGCTCAGGATCTCATCGCTTGACAGTACGATTCGGTCCGACCAATTCTGCTCATGGGGAGGCGTATCAGCGGTGCCCGTGTTGGTCACCATCCACTCGACCGGAATGGTCTGTCCGCCGGCGCCGAAGGACGGCCCCTGCAGGTAGTCGGGGTTGAGGTCGGGCAATGGCGGGGCAATAATCTCGATCGCCTTAAGCGTGCGGTTATCGCTTTCATTCGTCTCGTTGACGTTGCCGCTCGCATCAGGATGCACGACCAAGTGCCAGTTCCCCAACGTGTTGATCGGGATCTTCAGATTGGCCGTCGTCCAGTAGGATTGTCCCGGCTCGAGGTGGGCAGGATTGGCGACGCTAACCCGAACGCGGTCACCATCCGCTTCTCGCCAAATGGCGAACGAATCCGCCCAACCCGAAGAGTTCGTTGGCCCGACATCGATGTTCTTGATCAGCGCCCGAACTTGGATCGTCGTGCCAAAAATCGCCTGAGCCGGCGCCTCAATCTGCTGCACGACGAGGTTGGGGAATGGCTCGTAAAGAACGCGAATCGGCGCAACCGCGACGTTATTCCCTTCCTTCGTGCCTTCCTCCTGCTGATCGTAAAAGTCGGTGGCAAAAATCAGATAGTAGTCACCCTCCTGCTGAACCGCGTTGCGCGGGACAAGGACATCTTGTATTCGAAGCACGAGTTCGCCTGGCGCGAGATCTGCGGTGTATTGGAACTGACCAAGCAGCCGATCATTTCCGGAAAGCGTGGCGTCCTGCGAAAGATAGATGTGATCGTAGAAACCGCCGGTCGCAGGACCTTCTCCGCTGTTCTCATCGAACCAGGCGATCGTAAAGGTCTGGTCGGTGGCCATTTCGCTCGGAGCGCTGAACGAGGGAATCGTTAGGTCAGGCAATGGTCGGTAAACCGAAACTTCTCGTCCTGCAACATCTATTAGCCAATCCGCAGCCTTGACCTGAACCGTAACCTCACGTCCCGCCGAGTCGAAGATCGATTCGGCATCCTTAACGCGCACCGAGACTTCGCGTCCTGCGGCGTCGATGATGTTCGAGGCATCAGCCACTTTCACGGAAACTTCGCGACCAGCGGTGTCTTGCACCAGCGCCGTATCACTCACCCGAACCGAAACTTCACGACCGGCCGTGTCCTGATCCATCGTCTGAGGATTTCGCCGCTCTACCACTCGGCTGGTTGGAGGATTCGCCTTGCTACCAAGAGCCTTAGCGACTACCGTCGGGGGGCTAGGAGTTAATCTTGGGGTTGCTGAAAGAAGCGTTGCTGATGCAACGACCGCCAGAAAGATCCCCGCCGCCCACACTGCCAGCCTCATAAGAAGGTGTTCGCCAGACGTGACCTTATAGCTTCTGGGCGATGGGTTGAACGACACCCCGATCCAGGTACCAAAAGTCCAGCTTCCATGTGCTCAGGATCTGGTTACCGCCAACCAACGTCGCTTGCAGCGGTGAATTGTATGTCTGCGTTTTCGACATCTGGCGGACTCCCACGCGCCACGATCCATCAACAGGGACGTTCCGGCACTCTATGATCGTAGTCACATAACCCTTCGTGAGCGTAACGTCCACATCATTGAGGGCGCCCTTTGGGTCGGTCGCTACGTTTTGGCCATCAATGGAGAGGATGCGACATGTGGGGGCGTCACTTGCGGGCCAGATGACGGGGTCTGATTCGAGGACTGCAGACGATGGAATCGGGTACGTCGTGCCATTAAAGGATGCCGTCAGAAATTCAAGTCGAATCCGACCGTCGCCGCCTCGCCCCCCGCCGTTAATGCCTCCACCGGGTGGCTTCGAACGAGCTTCCACCATAGCAGAGACAGGGCCTTGTAAGGACTGACAAATGAGACGGATTCCTCCGCCGCTGCCATCTCCGCCGTAAACATTGTTTTGGTTCACGCCTCCGTGAGCTCCGTTGGCTTGGACCGTACCGTTCAACTGGACCGTGAGCCTGCTCGCTATTAGCAGGGCGCCACCGCCGCCCCCGCCTGCCAGCCCTAATGTGAGACTTGGGTCCCCAGCTCCCCCAGAGCCGCCAATAAGCGGAACGACTTGAGAATTCCCATAGGTCGTACGAAATTGATAACCGTTATTCTGCCCTTGGGTGCCATAACTTCCCGAGTTGTAAGAACCGCTTCCTCCTCCGTAAGCGGCACCGGGTCCGAAGCCGCCAGTCTCGGTGCCTAATCCACTCTTGCCATAGCCGCCGCGGAATCCGCCAGGACCAGGAATCCCCACATCGTTGGGCACGACCGCCTTTGCGCTCGCATCGATCGTTCCGTCGATCACAACGTTGCCCTGGACCAGAAACACGACTGGCGGGTTCTTCGGATGGTTCTTAAATGTAAGCTTGGCGCCAGGCGAGATATTGATCGCCGACCAGTGGTACACGACGGCCCATTTCACGGGGTCGTAGACACCGTTGCCCGTCGCACAGAGCTGGTTCCACGTACCGGTTGGACACTGGGAAAGGTCGAGCTCGGTATCCGCCGTTACGTTAAGCTGGCCGGAAGAGCCATTGGACGGGACGTTAATCTGGGCTGACGCAATGGCGACAATCGCAATCCACATACCCAGGGCGAACGAGCGAATAATGGAACGTCTGTTCATCGTGCAAACCACCACCTACTGGCTGCAAGAATGTAACGCCAGATCCAAGATTTGTCAAGGAGTCAGCGCAAGATATGAGCGCTCCCGAATGGATAACGGGCCTACCCTTCTTACCCCAGACGGCCTGCAAGGGCCGTAGATGCGACCCCGCTCCAACTCTTCCCACAACTCTTCCCAATGCCACCCCTAAACGCAACAAAACCCCGCGTAGAGGCGAGGTTTTGAACCTAATACTTGGTGGACCGTGTAGGACTCGAACCTACGACCCGCTGATTAAGAGTCAGCTGCTCTACCAACTGAGCTAACGATCCAAAACCGACCTACAAATATACCCGATTCTGGGTTCTTGCGAGCCTTTGAGGTGGCCGGATAAGATCAAACCCATGGCCATTATCGTCGACGTGCTCGCCCGCGAAATTCTGGATTCCCGAGGTAATCCAACCGTCGAGGTCGACGTCATTCTTGAGGATGGCGAAACCGGCCGAGCAGCGGTTCCAAGTGGCGCCAGTACCGGCCAATTCGAGGCTGTGGAGCTTCGAGACGGAGACAAGAGTCGGTATATGGGCAAGGGCGTACAACGCGCCGTCGAACACGTGAACGAGGTCATCGCCCCGCAGCTATTGGAGCGGGACGCCAATGATCAGGGCATGCTCGATGAACTGATGATCGAGCTTGACGGTACCGAGAACAAGGGCCGTCTCGGCGCCAACGCGATCCTCGGCTGTTCCCTTGCGATCGCCAAGGCGGCAGCGGCGTCGTGCGGACTTCCCCTCTTCCGGTATGTCGGAGGTATCAAGGCCAATGTCCTGCCGGTTCCGATGCTGAACATCCTCAACGGCGGCAAGCACGCGGACTCAAATGTCGATTTCCAGGAGTTCATGATCCTGCCCGTGGCAGCGCCTTCCTTTAGCGAAGCGCTCAGGTGGGGAGCCGAGATTTTTCATGCGCTGAAGAAGGTCCTGCACGACCGGTCGTTGGCAACGGGAGTGGGGGACGAAGGGGGCTTTGCCCCGAACTTGCAGTCGCAGGACCACGCCCTGGACTTCATCATCGAGGCGATTCAAAAGGCTGGCTATAAGCCGGGCGAACAGGTTTGGCTCGGGCTCGACTGTGCCGCCACCGAGTTTTACGAAGGCGGATCGTATCGATACAAATCCGGCGAAATGTCGTCGAGAACCGGTCCCCAGCAAGTCGATTACCTGGCTCAACTTTGCGATCGCTACCCGATCATTAGCGTCGAAGACGGCTGCAGCGAAGAGGACTGGGATTCCTGGAAGGGCCTAACGGATGCGATCGGCGATCGCGTGCAGCTTGTCGGCGACGACCTCTTCGTCACGAACGTAAGCCGCCTGGACCGGGGAATTCGCGAAAAGACGGCCAACTCAATCTTGGTGAAGGTGAATCAGATCGGAACCCTGAGCGAAACGCTTGCCGCCGTGGACCTCGCCAAGCGGTCTGGATACACCGCCGTGATGAGCCACCGTTCCGGCGAAACCGAAGACGCGACGATCGCGCATTTAGCGGTTGCCACCGCCTGCGGGCAGATCAAGACCGGCGCGCCCAATCGCACGGATCGGGTCGCCAAGTACAACGAACTCCTCCGGATTGAGGAGCAGCTTGCGGCCGGCGCCATCTACGCGGGCGCCAAGGCTTTCGGACCGCTAGCCGAGCGGCTCGCAGGTTAGGTCATGAGTTTTGGTTGGGAAGGCAAGCTCGTGCGTCTGGTTCCTCTCGACGAGCGCCATTTCGATAACGCCTTGCGCTGGATCAACGACTCCGAGATCACGGCATGGCTGCTGGTCGGCGACTATCCGACGACTCGGATCGCCGAGCGTGAGTGGTTTGATGGGGCATCCAAGTCGTCCGAGTCGAACATCATCTTTGCCATCGAGACCCTCGATGGCCGGCATGTCGGCATGTCGGGAATCCACCAGCTCGACCGGGGGAATGGAACTGCCGTCACAGGCAGCTTTATCGGCAATCCACAGGACTGGGGAAAGGGCTTTGGCACCGATGCTGCCCTGACGAGGGCACGGTACTGCTTCGAAGTCTTGGGCCTACGGCTCCTGATGACTTCTTTTCTGGAGGGGAACGAGCGTTCGATGCGGATGAGTACCCGAGTTGGGTTCCGTGAGATTGGACGGTGGCCAAAGAAGTACTGGAAACGGGGGCAATTCCGGGACGAGATCTTATTGGCCCTTGATCGTGACTCGTTCTTTGCCCAGCACGGGTAACCGGCACCACTACCCAGTTTCAGTGGGGATTTGGACCCGTTTTGGTACCAGTTTTCGCTCATAACTAGGAATTTTGGTGAGGGGGGATTGTCTCAACTGGAAGAACACTTCATTCCAGGAGACATTCATGATGACCGCAGCTTTCACCCTTGGCGCACTTACCGTTGGCCTCTTTGTCGGTGGTGACGTTCAAGGCGGCTTGCTGGACCAGCTGCGGCAAGACGATCCACTTGTCCGGCGACCGGGTTGCGGCATGCACCGACCGCAGGCCCTTGGCGGGATCGACTTCGAACTGACCGAGGAGGTCGGCGAGGTTCCGCCCAGCCGTCGTGTTGAGATTCCAGACTCATCCCTCACCTTCAGGTTTCCAACGGACCTCGATCTGCAAAGTGAGGAGCAAATGTCCGGGGAGGGCGCCTTCGACAAAATTTCGACCTACATTGGCGAGTCGGCAAATTGTGTGGCGGTCGTAACGGTATCGAATGGAAAATCGCTCGAACTCACTTCCGATACAATCCTGGTGGCTTGCTCTGCGGCAATCGTCGAAGGTTTGCGGGAGCAAGGGTTTACGATCTCCGATTTCAAGGAGCACCGTGAAAAGCTCGACGCTCGCCAGTCCATCTGGATGAGCATGCTGGTGGATGATGGCGAAATCGCGCTTCACCTCCGGGTTCGCCTTATCGATGATGATAACCAGCTAGCGGTCACGACGATCCTGTCGATACCGCAGGATCGCACCTCCGAAGCAATCGCTCAGGAAGCCTTCGAATCGATTCGCTTTTGGAAAGGCTAACACGCCCCCTAACAATAACAACGAGCCCGGCGGTATTGCCGGGCTCGAATCTGTGTGGTGACGCGGCTAATTAACGATCGCGGAGAGGCAAGCCCATCTCCTTGAGGAGAACGCGTGCTTCATCGTCCGACCTGGCCGAGGTGCAAATGATGATATCCATACCGCGGATCTTGTCGAAGTTGTCGTACGGGATTTCAGGGAAGACAAGCTGCTCCTTCAGGCCAAGCGCATAGTTGCCACGGCCGTCGAATGAGCGTGCAGAGAGTCCCTGAAAGTCTCGAATTCGGGGAAGAACAACGGTGCTCAGCTTGTCGAAGAAGTGAAGGGCGCGGTCACCGCGGAGCGTTACCTTACACCCGATCTTCATGTTCTCGCGGAGCTTGAAGTTGGAGATAGCTTTTCGCGAGGTGGTGATGACCGGCTTTTGCCCCGTGATCAGCGTCATGTCTCGAACGCTGTTTTCAAGGTTCTTCTCGTCGTTCGCCTTGATGCCCATGTTCACAACAATCTTGTCGATCTTGGGCGCCTGCATCACGGATGTGTATTTGAACTCCTCCATGAGCTTGGGTAGCACCCGGTCACGATACACCTTTCGCAGGCGAGGCGCAGGCATCGGGCCAGTCGCGATCGCGGCGGATTCCTTTTCTTTCTTTGCCATGCGTTACCTCTGACTTACTCCTTCTCGATATTGGGGCGATCGACAAAGACTTCGCCGCTTTTCTTGGCGTAGCGCACGATCTGGTCGCCTTCCTTTCGGCGCCCGATTCTCGTGCCCTTGTTCGTCTTGGGATCTATCACCATCACATTGCTGATATGAATAGGTACGGGGATCTTAAACCGAGCCGACCGTTCGCCTTGCATCTTAGCCTTGCGATGCTTGACGGCGGCATTCAATGGTATCGGTTGATCCTCGTTCTCCGGATTGGTTTGAAGGATGATAACCTTCTCTTCCTTCGGACTGACGGCTGCCACGAAGCCAATCTGGCCCTTGTCCTTGCCGGCGATGATAACGACCTGATCGCCCTTGCGGACTTTCGGCTTTACGTGCTGGCTGAGTCTTTTAAGTTCGGCTTTTGTCGGCATGGTTAGAGCACCTCCGGCGCGAGAGAGACAATCTTCATAAAGTTGGCATCTCGCAGTTCACGGGCAACCGGTCCAAAAATGCGCGTGCCCTTTGGTTCCAGGTTTGCCGGGTTGATGACCACGCATGCATTGTCGTCGAAGCGCAGAGTCGAGCCATCGGCGCGTCGGATCGGCTTCTTGGTCCTTACGATGACCGCCTTGATGACGTCGCCCTTCTTGACCGGCATATTCGGCGTGGCGACCTTTACGGCGCCGACGATCACGTCGCCCACGCCTCCATAGCGTGGCTGCGAGCCTTTAAGAACGCGGATGCACATCACTTCGCGCGCTCCCGAGTTGTCGGCTACCTTTAGTCTGGTGAACTGCTGAATCATTGTCTTTTCCTAGCTGGCGCTTACTTCACCTTCTCGATGATTCGAGTGACCCGCCATCGCTTGTCCCGACTCAGCGGCCGCGTCTCCATAAGCTCCACGGTGTCGCCGACGTCGCAGGCGTGCAGGTCATGCGCCTTAAACTTCTCCGTCTTGATTACGGTCTTGCGGTAAAGCGGGTGCTGGACGCGCCGCTCGATCTTCACCACGACCGTTTTATCCATCTTGTTTGAAACCACCACCCCTTGGCGAACCTTACGGCGGTTCCTGGCTTCGTTCTGACTGTTCACTGCGTCATTTGCCATGTTTCGAAATTAGGCTTTCCCTTCCTTCTGCTTTTCCGCGATGACTGTCAGCACGCGGGCAATGTTGTGCCGGCGAATCTTGAGGCTCGCCGTGTCGGTAAGTTGTCGGAAGACGAGGTCGCGTCGAGCCTTGAAGAGGTCGGCGCGCTCCTGGCGCACCATCTCTTCCAGCTCGGTAACGGTCTTACTCTTCAGTTCTGCTGCTTTGAAGTGCTTCATTCGACTGGCGCCTCCGTGTCTTCGCTTGCCGACTCACCGCCCGTAGCGGGCTCTGGATCCGGCATTCCCTCTGCCGTCGCACGCTCTTCCTGAACTTCCAGTTCGGTCAGCGGCTCAGACTCGAAATCCTCCGCCGTGCGCTTGATCGCGTAGACCCTGCCTTCGATGTTGTGCTCGCTCAGTACGCCTGCGGCATCGGCTTCGGCTCTGGTCATGAACTTCGTTCGGATCGGCAGCTTGTGCTGGGCCAGTCGCATGGCTTCCTTGGCGACCTCAACCGGAACCCCGTTCATTTCGAACATGATTCGGCCGGGCTTCACCACGGCAACCCAACCCTCGACCGGCGCCTTACCCTTGCCCATTCGCTGTTCGAGAGGCTTCTTAGTGAACGGCTTGTCCGGGAAGATGCGAATCCAAACTTTGCCGCCGCGCTTGATGTGGCGGGTCATGGCAATTCGGGCCGCTTCGATTTGTCGACTGGTGATCCAGGCCGGATCCATCGCGACAAGAGCGTAATCGCCGAACGACAGGGTGTTGCCGCGAGTGGCCTGTCCAGCCATTCGACCTCGGTGCTGCTTGCGGTGTTTTACGCGCTTAGGCATTAACATCTGGGGTCACCTCCGTGGTGGCGGCTGCCGGCTCTGCGGGAGGAGCAGCTTCTGCCGTTAACAGGGCCGATTCGGGCTGTGGCTCGGCGGCCGGCGCGTCTGCCGGCTTGCGGGCGGGTCGCACTGGCGCCTCCAGCGCCTGTCGGTGTCGCTCTGGGAGGACTTCTCCCTTGTAGATCCACACCTTGACGCCGACCGACCCATAAATCGTGAAGGCGGTTGCGACGCCGTAGTCGATGTCCGCGCGGAGCGTATGGAGCGGCACCTTGCCAACCTTGTCCATCTCGGTTCGGGCAATGTCGGAGCCGTTGAGGCGCCCGCTAACCATAACCTTGATGCCGCGACCGTTCATGCGGAGGCAGCGAGTCATGGCTTGGCGCATGGCACGACGGTGGGAAACGCGGCGCTCGAGCTGAATGGCGATGTTCTCGGCGACCAGTTGAGCGTCCAGTTCCGGCTGTCGAACTTCCGACACGTTCACCTGGGCCACGGATGTCGTGTCGGTCTTTCGGACCATTCGGTTGAGCTTGTTGGTCAGGTCGTCGATACCCTTTCCGCCACGGCCAATAATCGCGCCAGGCCGGGAGGTGAAAATGTTCACCTTGATCCGGTTTGCCGCCCGCTCGATTTCAACGCGTGAGACGTTGCCGGTGCCGACGTGCTTTCGAATTTCGCTGCGGATTTCGTGATCCTGCTTCAGCGCTTCGGCATAGCCTTTCTTCTTGAAGAACCAGTGGCTGTCCCATCCGCGGATGACACCGATTCTAAAACCTGTTGGATGTATTTTTTGGCCCAATTCGTTTACTCCGCCTTCTTTTCCTGTTCGCTTAGTTCCTCAGTCGGAGCATGCTCCTCAACTGGGGCTGCCTCTTCGGCTGCGGCCGCCGGCTCTGCTTCGGCCACGGCTTCTTCGATGACCTCGGGTTGAGCCTCTGCAACTACGTCTTCCGTCGACACCGCCTCGACTGGCTCCGAACCTTCAATCTCTGCAGCCGGAGCTTCGGCAGTGGCCGCTTCCGCCCCGCCCTTCTTCTTTGCCGCCTTCTTGGGGGCATCGAACTTCGGCCGAGCTTTCGGCTTAGTGCCGTGAGCCTTCACCGCCTCTTCTGGCTCGTAGTCCTCGAGGATTACGGTGATGTGGCTCATCTTCTTGTTGATGCGGTTGCCGCGGCCCATCGATCGCTGGCTGATTCGCTTCAGAACCGGGCCCTCATCGATGTTGATTCGGCTGATTCTCAGCATATCGGCCGAGACGCCATGGTTCTCTTGCGCATTCGCAATCGCGCTGACCAGAACCTTTCGCAGCAAGAACGCACCCTTGCTGGGATGGAAACGCAGCAGGTGCGCG
This sequence comes from Fimbriimonadaceae bacterium, assembly GCA_019187105.1. Lineage (NCBI taxonomy): Bacteria > Bacillati > Armatimonadota > Fimbriimonadia > Fimbriimonadales > Fimbriimonadaceae > Fimbriimonadaceae bacterium. The sequence continues at coordinate 412,693 of JABAQM010000001.1, forward strand.
CTTTCCACGGCCGGTCGTCCCTTGACCTCCCGAGCGACGATGCGCACTTTTCTCGGCTGCACCCGAATAAATTTTGCTACCGCTTTAACTTCCATCGTTCCATCTCCGCGACACCGCCGCGTTTACTTAAGCTTTAACCCCCGCTCTGGCAGCGATCCACCGTGGCCCCGATAGGTTCGGGTCGGTACGAACTCGCCCAGCTTGTGACCGATCATGTTCTCCGTAACGAAGACGGGCATGTGCTTCATGCCGTTGTGGACGGCGAACGTGTGCCCGATCATCTCCGGCGTGATCGTCGACCGCCTAGACCAAGTCTTGACAATCTTCTTCTCGTTCTTGTCGTTCATCTCGTTCACCTTTTTCATCAGGTGATCGTCGACGAAGAATCCCTTTTTGATGCTGCGTGCCATAAGTTCAGGTTTAGAGTTGCCTGCCGTTACCGGCGGAAGGCGTTACTTCTTGTTTCGCCTCCTGACGATAAATCGATTGGTGCGCTTGTTCGAGCGAGTTTTCTCGCCAAGCGCCTTGTTGCCCCATCGGTCGACCGGACCCTTCTTGCGTCCAACCGGCGACTTGGCTTCGCCACCACCATGTGGGTGGTCGCGTGGTGATTTGACCACGCCGCGAACGTGCGGTTTACGGCCGAGGCCGCGATTTTTGCCTGCCTTGCCGATCTGCTCGTTCTCATGGTCGGAATTGCCGACCTCGCCAACCGTGGCGCGGCAAGTGTAATGGACCATTCGCATCTCACCGCTCGGAAGGCGGAGGGTAACGTACGTTCCTTCCTTGGCCATCACCTGAGCGGCAGCGCCGGCGGAGCGGACGATCTGTCCGCCGCGCTTGGGGCTGAGCTCGATATTGTGGACCATGGTACCGAGCGGGATATTCCGAAGCTCGAGAGCGTGGCCCGGCAAGATGTCGGCCCCCTCTCCGCTTCGAATCATCGCACCGACTTCCAAATTCTTGGGCGCCAAGATGTAGCGCTTCTCACCGTCGAGGTAGTGGAGGAGCGCGATGCGGCAGGTTCGGTTCGGATCGTATTCGATTGCGGCAACCTTGGCGTCGATGCCATCCTTGTTCCGCTTGAAGTCGATCACGCGATACCGGCGACGGTTGCCGCCACCCCGGTTGAAACTGGTGGTGCGACCGGTGTGGTTGCGTCCGCCGGACTTTTTGATGCCTTTCGTGAGGCTCTTTTCCGGCTTCCCTTTGCTGAGCTCCTCGTAGGTCGAAACAATCTGGTGGCGACGACCTGGTGAGGTTGGTTTTAAGCGCTTAACGGCCATGGTTTAGACTCCGTAATCCTCCAAAACTTGGCCGGGCGCGAGTGTAATAATCGCCTTCTTCCAATCCGGCTTCTTTCCTTTGAAGCGAAAACTTACGCGGCGGGACTTGCCCTTGTTCTTTATCGTTCGAACACTGGTGACCGCAATTCCAGAGTCCGATTTCTTCTTGCCGGCGTTGTAGATGCTTTCGATCGCCTGCTTGATCTCGATCTTGTTCGCATTGGGTGCGACGACAAAGGTGTACTTTCGCACGATGTCCTTCTCGTTCTGAACCTTTGGATCGCCCATGCTAAGCGTCATGGTGCGCTCGGTAATGTGCGGCCTGATGACGATGAGATGCGGGTCTTTCACTTTGCCCAGACCTCCTCGATGCGAAGCAATGCGTCCTTCTCCATCACGATTTTGTGTGCAACCAACAGATCACGGGTTGAAAAGGTATCGGTCTTGGTTGCGTCCTTCCCCTCCTCGATCCGGCTTGGTGCGGTCTTGATCGTTACGTTTGCGATGTTTCGAAAAGCCTTGTAGGTGACCTCGTCGTACTGCGGAAGAATCACGAGCACGCGCTTGACGTCAGTGACCCCGAGCGTTTTCAGCGCGGCAGCCGCCTCCTTGGTCTTTGGTGTGGCTTGGGCCAGTCCCTCCGTCACGATAAGGTCTCCTGCATCGATCTTGGCCTTCAGGGCGCCGAGAATGGCCGATTGCCGTTCCTTCCGGTTGACCTTCTTGTCATAGTCCCGGGGCTTGACTGCCAGTGCCATGCCGCCGTGGGCGTAGTGCGGTGATCGAATGGACCCCTGCCGGGCATTTCCAGTCTTCTTTTGGCGGTAGGGCTTGCGGCCTCCACCACGGACTTCGCTGCGGGTCTTCGCTGCCTGCGTACCTTGGCGGGCATTGGCCTCTTCCGCGACGACGGTGCGGTGCAGGGTCGTGTCGCTGGCGGTCGCGTTGGCAATCTTGTCGGCGAGCTTGTGCTTTCCGCCTTTACCTTTCAGTCCTTGAATCTCGAGCTCAGCCATGGCTTAGTTGACCTCCTTGTTGATCGTTACCAGGCTGCCGTTCGGTCCAGGAACGCTGCCGTCAACGAGCAGGAGATTCCGCTCGGCGTCGATCTTCACAATTTTAAGGCCCTTCTGGGTTACGCGGTCTGTTCCCATGTGGCCGGGCTTACGGGTGCCCTTGAAAACGCGCTGTGGACCGGTCGCACCGCTGGACAGCGGTCGGCGATGGGTCATGTAGCCGTGCGTCATGTGCTGGCCGGCGAAGCCGTATCGCTTCACGCCTCCCTGGAACCCACGACCCTTGCTGATGCCGACGACGGAAACGTCCTCGCCCTCTTGGAAGATATCGACGCCGATTTCTTGGCCGAGCTCGAAAGAGGCCGTGTCGTTTACGCGGAACTCCCGGAGAGTGCGAAGGTTCTTGGCAAGGCCAGCCTTCTTCAGGTGTCCGAACTTCGGCCAGGTGAGGTGCTTGTCACTGACATCGCCAAACCCGACCTGAACGGCCTGATAGCCGTCCTTTTCGTCGGTCTTGAGCTGAGTCACGTAGACGGGTCCGGCCTGTATGACCGTTACCGGCACCATTCGACCTTCGTCGTCGAACAGATGCGTCATCCCTATTTTCGTGCCGAGGATCCCCGGTAGCATGCAATCTCCTTGTTCGTAGCGTTGCAAGGCGCATCAGCCGAACTTCGGCACGCGAAAGCGAGCCGAAATGGACGTCAAAAACGCCTTGTCGGTCAGCGTCATGATCGAATTGACTCTGTGCCGTTGCCCGAAACTGCTACTCGGGTCGGTCCGCCACGCTCGATCGTCGAAGCCGCCGTGTTCACGGTGTTTCCGTGAACCTGCAGATCATACCACCGCCTAGCATAAAAGTTCAAGGGCCGGTGGTTTCGGGGGCCAGACTTCCGTACTCGGAAACGAAAGCGACCTCGCAAAAGCGAGGTCGCCCCAACAAATTGGCAAGATTCTAAAGTTTGATTTCGATATCGATGCCGCTGGGTAGGTCCAGCCGCATCAGCGCATCGATCGTCTTGTTGGTCGGCTCATGAATGTCGATCAGCCGGTTGTGGGTGCGCAGCTCGAAGTGCTCCATCGACTCCTTGTCGATGTGCGGTCCTCGAATCACGCAGAACTTGCGGATGCTGGTCGGCAACGGAATGGGTCCGCTGATCCGCGCGCCGGTCCGCTTGGCGGTATCGGTGATCTTCTCGGCCGATTGGTCGAGAATCCGATGGTCGTAGGCGCGCAGCCGAATTCTAACTTTGGGTCCCTTCATGAGTCTTCTTCAAAAAAAGAACCCCTGAGGCTTGCTCAGGGGTCGCTCGTTTCCTTATTCGTACACCTTCGTGATGGTGCCGGCGCCGACCGTTCGGCCACCTTCCCGGATCGCGAACTTGGAGCCTTGCTCCATAGCGATCGGTGCGATCAGCTCGATGGTCATGGTGACATTGTCACCGGGCATGCACATCTCGGCCTTGGCGCCGTCGGCGCCCCGAATCTCGAAGATGTTTCCGGTCACGTCGGTCGTTCGGAAGTAGAACTGAGGTCGGTAGCCCGCGACGAACGGGGTGTGGCGACCACCTTCTTCCTTCGAGAGGACGTAAACCTCGGAGTCGAACTTCGTATGCGGCTTGATCGAGCCCGGCTTGCAGCAAACCATGCCGCGCTCGATGTCGTGGCGATCCACGCCTCGAAGCAGCAGGCCGACGTTATCGCCTGCTTCACAGTAGTCGAGCGTCTTGCGGAACATTTCCACGCCGGTACAGACCGTCTTGCGAGGCGCATCCGACAGACCAACGATCTCAACTTCTTCCATCGACTTCAGCTGACCGCGCTCCACGCGACCAGTGGCGACGGTGCCGCGACCGGTGATCGTGAAGACATCTTCAACCGCCATCAGGAACGGCTTGTCCTTATCGCGGGCAGGCGTCGGGATGTAGCTGTCGACGGCCGCCATCAAGTCCATGATCGACTTGACATGGGTGTCGTCGAAGTTCACCGAACCGGCTTCAACCTGGTCCAAGGCCTTCCGTGCCGAGCCCTTGATGATGGGCGTGTTGTCGCCGTCGAAGCCGTACTTCGACAGCAACTCGCGAATCTCCATCTCGACGAGTTCGATCAGCTCAGCGTCGTCAACCTGGTCGACCTTGTTGATGTAGACCACGATGTACGGAACGCCGACCTGGCGAGCAAGCAGAATGTGCTCGCGAGTTTGCTGCATCGGTCCATCTGTACCTGCAACAACCAGGATCGCGCCGTCCATCTGGGCAGCGCCGGTGATCATGTTCTTGATGAAGTCGGCGTGGCCAGGACAGTCGACGTGCGCGTAGTGCCGCTGTTCAGTCTCGTACTCCTGGTGCGAGATGTTGATCGTGATGCCTCGGGCCTTCTCTTCCGGCGCCGAGTCGATTTCGTCGTACTTCGTAGCCTTGGCCAGACCCTTTTCCTGCAGTACGCCGGTGATGGCGGCCGTCAGTGTCGTCTTTCCGTGGTCAACGTGGCCGATCGTCCCGATATTGACGTGCGGCTTCGTCCTTTCAAATTTCGCTCTTGCCATTTGTCTGTTCTGTCTTCGTCCTTAATTTTTTCCGCGTCAGGGGGGCAGGCCCTCGCCAACTTATCCACGGCACATTTCTGAACCGAGGACCGGCATAAGATTGAGCCAGGATTTTACCCGTTTTTGTGGACCGCAAGCAACCTTCGGCCAAGGGGCCCCGTCTTAACTTGCCTGGCTAGGATCTAGGTTAGCTAAAGGGCTCGCAGAATCCTTAAAATCCGCTCCCAGGAATCCGCGCGGGCTTTCTTGTTCCCGGGCTGAGCATCCGGCATTTGTCCCGCCCGCATGTAGCCGTGGCCAGCGCCTTCATAGGTTACCGGCTCGTATCGCTTCCCCGCGCTGCTCATAAGCTTCTCGCTTTCGGGAATCGTGGCATTGATACGGGCGTCGTTGCTTCCATAGAAGCCGTATACCGGCGCCGAGATTTTTGCGATGAGGTCGCGGTCGGTCGGACCGGAACCGTAAAACACCAAAGCGGCCTTGATGTCGCTACGCTGGGTGGCATACCGAAACGCTTGCGTGCCGCCCCAACAAAAGCCTCCCACCACGACCTTGCCATTCGATGCCGGCAACTTCATGCCGTAATCAACCGCTGCGTTCAGGTCCCCCGTGACCTGGTCGGGAGCTAGGCCGCTGATCGCTTCTCTTGCCTTGCCAACGTCCTCGAACGAATCGGTTCGGCCGCCGCCGGGACCCATGCCGCTCAAGAAATCGGGAGCGATCGCGATAAATCCCTCCTTGGCAAACTGGTCGGCCATCGACATGACCCAGTCCGTCATTCCCATGATCTCGTGGATGAGGACGACAACGGTCGCTTTCTCTTTCTTCTCTGGATAGACGACAAACGCCTTAACCGTGCGGGCGCCGTTCTTGAGGTCCACCCACTCTTGATGACGCGGGGAATCTTCGAGGTCCTTCTTAGCCCAGTCCTGTCCTTGTGAAGCCGAAGCGAGCAAGACGCCAAGCAAGCAAATACACCATCTCATGAAGTTAGTCTACGTTGGATTGCAAACTTTTCGGACTTCGCGCCAAGCTACTTCGTCTTCGTGCGGTCCGGCATCTTCATGGCCATCAGTTCTTTCTCAACCTTGGGTCCGTTTTGCTTTAGCCACTGGGACATTGCCTCGCCGACCTTCGCTCCATAGATCCTATGGGAATAGACCAACGACGCTCCGGCCTTGCCGTTCATCACAAACCGGGCAAACGCCGCTTCTTGAAAATCCGGCCTCCCAAACACCACCACGATCAGGTGCTCCGCGGGACGCTTCTCCGTGCGGGGAACGGACGAAGTGTTCACCACAAGGGCTTGGTCCTGTTTGTAGGTCTCGAGCACGCCATTGGCGGCCTGCGCCAGCCCGTCGCCATCTCTAACATGGGGATAGTCGTTAATGGTAATCATGTCCGTCCACTTCTTGAGGTCCGACTGTCCCTTGGGAGTGAACTCGCTAAGATTGCCTTTGCTGTAGCGCGCCACATAAGCTTGGCCGCGGAAGTTGAAAGCCGCCTGAAGCGGAGGCACTCCGGGAGACAGCGAGAGCACGACACCAAAAGCAATGGCTAGCATGGTGCTAGCCATTGTAACCGACTTCGAGAACGCAGCTTAGCGTCCGGCTTGGGCCTTGGCGATAACCTCGGTGGCGATGTTGTTCGGCACTTCTTCGTAGTGGCTCGGCGTCACGTTGGGAGAAGCGCGGCCCTGGGTCAATGACCGCAGCGTAGTCACATAACCAAACATTTCGGCGAGCGGCACGTGGGCATTCACGATCGTGACGCCACCCATCGCCTGCTCCATGCCTTCAATCCGACCGCGGCGGCTATTGATGTCTCCCACGACGTCGCCCACGTTGCCTTCCGGCGTCGTGACCTCGACGTGCATGATCGGCTCCTTCAGGACCGCATTTGCCTTCTTCATGGCTTCGCGGAAGGCAATCAAGCCCGCCTGCTTGAATGCGTTTTCGTTAGAGTCGACTTCATGGTAGCTGCCTTCGATGAGGCTGACCTTGATGTCCACCACAGGGTAGCCGGCGAGAATTCCAGAGTGGAGCCCTTCTCGGATGCCCTTTTCGCAAGCCGGAATGTACTCCTTGGGAATCGTGCCACCGACGACCTTGTTCTCGAATACGAATCCGCTACCGGCGGCAAGCGGCTCCATCTCAATCCAGCAGTGGCCGTACTGGCCCGAACCGCCGGTCTGTCGGATAAAGCGGCCTTCGGCCTTAGCCTTCGTGCGTACCGTTTCCCGGTAGGCGACCTGCGGCTTACCCTGGTTGGCCTGGACACCGAATTCGCGGTTTAAGCGGTCGACGATGATCTCCAGGTGGAGCTCGCCCATGCCGCTGATGATCGTCTGCCCGCTTTCCTGGTCCGTAAAGACGCGGAATGTGGGATCTTCCTGAGCGAGGCGCTGCAGGCTCGAACCAAGCTTCTCCTGGTCGGCCCGGCTCTTCGGCTCGATGGCGATCTGGATGACCGGCTCGGGGAACTTAATGCTCTCAAGCGCGATCGGCGATTCCTCGGAGCAGATCGTATGCCCGGTGTTGACATCGTTAAGTCCGATCACGCCGACAATCTCACCGGCGTAAACCTCGTCGATGTCCTGACGGTTGTTCGCGTGCATCTCAAGAATTCGGCCGATGCGCTCGGTGCGAGTTCGGAATTCGTTCGTTTGCGGATCGCGGTAGGCGACCATGACGGCAGACCCCTTCTTGAGCATGCCGGAGTAAACGCGCAGATAAGTAAGGCGACCGACGTACTTGTCGGACATGATCTTGAATGCCAAGGCGCTGAAAGGCTCCTTGTCGCTTGCCTCACGAACCATTTCCTCCTCAGTTCGAGGGTGAACGCCCTTCACCGCGCCGACATCGAGCGGTGACGGCAAATAGTCGACGACGGCATCGACCATCGCCTGCACGCCCTTGTTCTTGAAGGATGAGCCGCTAATGATCGGCACAATCCGGTTGGCGATCGTGCCGCGACGCAGGGCATCGCGAATCTCAGCCTCGGAGATCTCATTCCCTTCCAGGAATCGCTCCATGATCGAGTCATCGAAATCGGCGATCGCCTCGATCATCTTCTCGCGATATTCGGCGGCGAGCTCGCGCAGATCGGCGGGAATCTCTCCAACCTCGAATTGCTTGCCATCATCGGACTTGTAAAGCGTGGCCTGCATGGTAATGAGGTCAACGTATCCGCGATATTCGCTTTCCGCGCCAATTGGAATCTGGATCGGGGCGCCGTTTGCACCCAGCCGCTGCTTGATGCGATCGACAACCGAGAAGAAATCGGCGCCGAGGCGGTCCATTTTATTAACGTAAACGATCCGGGGGACGCCGTACTTGTTGGCCTGCCGCCAGACCGTTTCCGACTGAGGCTGTACGCCACCGACCGCGCAGAACACCGCCACGCAGCCGTCGAGGACGCGAAGCGAGCGTTCGACCTCGACCGTGAAGTCGACGTGGCCGGGCGTGTCGATGATATTGATCTTGTGTTCCGGCCGATCTTTGTTTGAGCCGCTCCAGAAACAGGACGTGGCCGCGGACGTGATCGTAATGCCGCGCTCCTGCTCCTGCTCCATCCAGTCCATCGTCGCCGCTCCATCGTGGACCTCGCCAATCTTGTGCGACTTGCCGGTGTAGTACAGGATTCGCTCGGTTGTGGTCGTCTTGCCCGCGTCGATATGCGCGGCAATTCCAATGTTGCGGACGAGTTCTAGTGGGTGGGAACGGGGCATTGCTTCAGCTCAAAAAATCAATATCGGTAATGGGCGAACGCCTTGTTGGCATCCGCCATGCGATGGGTATCTTCGCGCTTCTTAATCGAGGCGCCGGTGCCATTGAAGGCATCGACCAATTCGTTCGTCAGCTTTTCGATCATCGACTTGCCGGAACGCTTTCGTGCGTTCTCTATCATCCAACGCAGGGCGAGCGTTCGGCGTCGCACCGGTCGGACTTCCATGGGAACCTGATAGGTCTGGCCACCGACGCGGCGAGGTCGGACTTCGACCGCCGGCATCACATTGGCGAGCGCCTTCTCGAACACTTCGATAGCAGGTGAGCCGGTTTTTTCCTCGGCCTGCTGCATCGCCGTGTAGAAGATCTTCTCGGCGACGGTCTTCTTGCCGTCCAGCATCATGCGGTTGATGAACCGCTGGACCATTTCGCTGTTGTAGACCGGGTCCGGGGTGACGATTCGCTTGGGTGCTTGACCTTTTCGAGGCATCTCTCTCTTAAAACTCCTTACTTGCCGCCCTTGGGCCGCTTCGTGCCGTACTTACTTCGGCCCTGCATGCGATTGGCGGTTCCGGCGGTCTGCTGGGTACCGCGAACGATGTGATAGCGAACACCGGGCAGGTCCTTCACTCGGCCGCCGCGGACGAGCACCACCGAGTGCTCCTGCAGGTTGTGGCCGACGCCCGGAATATAGGCGGTGACTTCGATGCCGTGGGTGAGACGAACACGAGCCACCTTTCGGAGGGCCGAGTTCGGCTTCTTGGGAGTCACGGTTCGAACAATCGTGCAGACACCGCGCCGGAACGGATTCCCCTTCAGAGCAGGCGACTTCGACTTGACTTTGGGCGTGCTTCGGCCCCTTCGAACCAATTGATTGACGGTAGGCATATTTCTCGTTTTTCACCGCATCCCGCTCAAAGAAAAAACCCAGCGCATCATACGCATGGGTTCTGCCGTCTCAATCGATTCAGTCGTATTCGATTCGAGAAACCTCTGGCCGGCCTCCTCAAGCGGTAATGCGACAGGCGCCTTTGGAGCGCGATGTCAACTGGGAATTATGGTCGGTGAACCCGGGGGATGTCAAGAGGTCGCCTGGCCGGGCTAATTCCGGCCGAAGCGCAGCTTTCTGGGGGCCGGCGGTCCCATCTCGGTTGGTGCTGATCCTGGCACGACAGGATAGAGCCGCGTTGCTCGGTTCCGACCGTCGACCGTGTGCCAATCCAACGTGCCGTCGAGCCGGACGATGCGGTAGCGGCGCGGCCCGAGCTCCGCCATCGACAGGCCGAGCGCACCCTCCCACATCATGGCGATGGGCAGCCGGTTACCCTGCGCACGAACCCAGGCCATGTCCGGCTGCGGCTCCGCAGCGCCAGCCAGGAACGGCAGTTCAATGGCAGGCGTGATCTTGGCACGCGCAGAGCGCCGACCGAATTTTGCTTCGTGGGTAAGCATGGCGGGATCGACGCTCCACTTGTTCGGCGGCTCAGCAAAGAGGGTCTCGACACCGGGAAGCTTGAGGTCGGTCATGGATTTGGCCTTCGCCACGGCGACCCCGCCATGGGCCGCCCTGTAGGCGTACACTTTCGCCTGAATAGCCCGCAGCTTGTTATCCACCTGCTGCAACTCGGCTTCGACATCGGGCTCGGGTGGATGGGCGGGAACCGGCGGAATGTCGGACCGATCCATGGCGTCGTTGAAGGATTTTGCCGTCCACACCAGCCATGCCAGCGCGCCGACGACCACCACCCCAAGCCCAGCAATCCACTTCATTTCTTGTCCTCGACTGTTCAGACGAGAATCGCTGCGGTCGTGGTTTCCCGTCGGCATGACTCACCTTGTAAACTCATGGGCTCATGTCCGAAGAGCACTCCCTGCGTGAGCAGCGCCTGGCCAAGTTGGAGCGTCTGCGTGAGATTGGGCTCGACCCCTACCGCGTGGAGCGCTTCCCCTTCGACAAATCTGCGACGGAGCTACTGGAGGGGTTCCAGGAAGGCGAAGCGGTCACGTTTGCCGGACGCGTGGTCTCGTACCGACTGATGGGCAAGGCGGGGTTCGCCCACCTCAGCGACGGCGACGGCAAGATTCAACTTTATTGCCGCAAGGACGACCTCACCGAAGCCGAATGGGAAGCCTATGGGTTGCTCGATATCGGGGACCACGTCGGGATTACCGGCGAACTCTTCGTCACCAAGACGGGCGAACGATCGATCCATGCCCGGACGCTCCAGCCGCTGAGCAAGGCGCTCAATCCGGTACCGATCGGCAAGGAGAAGGACGGCGAGCGCTGGTATGGCCTTCAAGATGTCGAGCAACGCTACCGGCACCGGCATTTGGACCTCATCGCGAACCCGGAAGCGCGCAAGATGCTTCTCGACCGGTGTCGGATTGTCTCCGCCGTGCGCCGTTATTTCGACTCGAACGGCTATCTAGAGGTCGAGACGCCCATGCTGCAGCTCGTGGCAGGCGGAGCAGCGGCGCGCCCGTTTATGACCCACTACAACGCCTACGACATCGAAGTCAAGCTGCGGATCTCGCTCGAGCTCTACCTGAAGCGGATTATCTGCGGCGACGTGCCCCGGGTCTACGAGATCGGGCGGGTTTTCCGAAACGAAGGGGTCAGCAACCGCCATAACCCGGAATTCTCGCTGCTTGAATTCTACGAGGCCTATGCGAACCTGGAAGACATGATGAAGCGGGTCGAGGAGTGCTTCGCGTTCGTCGCGCAAGAGGTTTTTGGCAGCGAAAAGGTGGCGGTGGGCGGCATGGAGGGCGAGGCTCCCGCCGAGCCACTCGACTTCTCAAAGCCTTGGAAGCGCGTCAGCCTGCTCGAAGAGATCGAACGCCACACAGGGTTAAGAGCAGACGAACTGGAAGAGCTGGATGCAGCGATCGCCCGCAGCAGAGCGCTCGGCGTGGAAGCCAAGGCAACGAAGGCCGGTGGCCGCATCGATCTCGACAAGGAAACGAATCTTGGCGGGTATATCGAGAAACTGCTCGAGGTTTTCGTGGAACCGACGCTGATCGAGCCGACGTTCGTCGTCGGCTACCCGATCGAGACCAGTCCGCTGGCCAAGAAGGATCCCGATCGGCCCGGCTTCACCCGGCGCTTCGAAGGCTATATCCTCGGCAAAGAGGTCTGCAACGCCTTCAGCGAGATCAACGACCCGATCGACCAGCGGGAACGATTTGAGCAGCAGCTGGAGCAGCTTGACCAGGGCAACGATGAAGCCCATCCGATGGATGAGGAGTTCCTCTTCGCTTTGGAAACCGGCATGCCCCCTACCGGCGGCGTCGGGATCGGCATGGACCGGATGGCGATGATGCTAACTGGAGCGGATACCCTACGCGAAGTCCTGCTCTTCCCGATGATGAAACCGGAGATCTAACTAACGACCACGTGCCTGGACGTATTCTTTGTCATTCTTTACGATGCTCTCCGGTATTCGATCGACAACGATTTCTTGACCGTTGGACTGCGGGAATCTTTTCAGCCCTATCGACAGAAAGCCTTCTTGAAGTAGTTTGAGATGGGCGGGACGGCTTAGGCCGTGCATTCTTGTCAATAAGAAGGGCAGGTACGTCGAATCCAGTTTCCAGTCGGTACCGATATGATGGACTTGCGTGTGAACTCCGGTCGGCCTGCCATCAAACTTTGGAACAGCAATGAATTCAATTACCTGATGATATCTTCCGGGCGTGTTTCCAATCTTTGCCTGAGGTATATCCTTCCATTCTGCAGTGTCGAAATACTCGCTGGGAAGGCTGCTGGAGTAAAACTTCATGAGTTTAATGAAATCGATTCTGCTAACACCAAACTCTTTGAGGTCGGGCACGCTTAAGTCGTAGATTCCGCCCCAGTTCCGCGTGCGCAACAAATCAAAATGCCTTGCGGCGACAGCTTCTGCACTCTGCTGTCGCCGCATCCATACAACAGTTCCTACGAGGCCGAGGGCTATGAAAGCCACTGCTACCGGCACGCCTACTCTCGATCTCGTCTTCGTCATTTTTACGGTGTATCACCGCACGTCCCGCCAGCCTGGCAGTACTTAAAGTAGTTGTAGCTGATATACGTTTTATCAGTTCCACTCGAAGTGCTGCATGGAACGATGATCTGATCGCATTCAAAGTTCTGACACGAAAACTGGCAGCAATCAGTCGTTTGGGCCGTGCAACAGCAGTTGTAAGCGCTCCCAACGTTCCGCTTGTCACATTGGGCTCCGCAACTGACGGTAATGGTTTGGCAGGGTATGGCACAATCACCAAGTGCCGTTCGACTTAGAGACCCTAGCGAGAGAACGACAAAGAGAAGTAGCCTTCCATTCATAATTTGACTCCGTGAGTATTGTCTGGTGGAGCCTAGCGCTCCAGCGTTCGAGGTGAGCTGTAGCAAGCTCGAGCAATAGTAAAGTTCCGAAGTGTGTGTAATCGACCAGCTTTCGCGTGACCATCGGCGTATAGCTGGACGACAAAGGGCGGGTTGTATTCGGGAGACATTTCGCGCTCCCGTGGATAGTAGTAGAGCTCGTCATGAATGAGACAAAAGACTATTGGGAACGGTTTCTCCGGGTCATCGAAGTGAGCATTGTGCCGCTTCATAAAGGCGTCGTATCCCTCGCGCGTGGTGTCTTCCCATCGTGCCATCCACGTGTACGTCGAGAAGTACTCTTCCTTCACACACTGAGGCGTATCAGGACAGTACTGGACCCGCCTATCAGGCAAATATGGCAAGAGCTTTGAGGAATGCAGCATCGGAGCATTCGGGATGTCGATGTTCTCATGAACCGGAAGATAGCCTGGATAATCGTTACCGTACATCGCCAACGCCATATGAATCTGGCGGAGCTGCTGCATGCAACTGACTTCCTTCGACTTCTCCTTGCCACCCTGAAACACCGGATACGCGATTGCCGCGATGATGCCAATGATGGCGATCACGCACAGGACTTCGATCAGAGTTATTCCGCGCAGCCGCCGCATGGTGCGTCCTCCCCCGGTCCAACTCGAACTGAATTTTGCTTGAAGTAGTCGACCTCCGGCTGGTTCGACTGCCAATATCGCTCGTTAACGGCTTTGGCCCAAGCCACCGCGCAAACCAAGGCGAGGACAACCAGCATTCCCGTACCTCGAGGCAGTTTTGTTGTCTGCATGTTCGCTTCTGCCCACATTGTATATCCGTTAGTTCCGATGAGAGTATAAGAATTTTGCCCCCCCCAAGTCAGGTATAAGTACTAGGCAGTTATCCTTAGGATTTAGGTAAACAGGCACAGTGAAGCGCATGACGCAGATTGTCGTCGGTTGGGCGATGGTATCCGTGGTCTTGGCCGCATTCTCCACGGACTGGGTCGGCACATATAAAGGACAGTCGATCGTGGATGAGTCGATTATCAACCCGCGCTATGACGGGAAACAGCAAGCCGAAATGAGGGATCGGATTCCCAAGATCCGAAAAACGCGCCTAACCCTTACGCTTCGGAAGGATATGACGTGCGTAGCCACGTCCGAGGGCGGAGCCGTGACAGGTCGCAATGTTGCTTCGGGCACGTGGAAAACCACAAGCACTGGCGTTCTGGTGACCCTCAAGGAGTCACAGGGCAAGGTGATCGCTAAGCCACGCACAATGAAGCTGGTGGAGACGCCAGGCAAGAAGATTCTAACGCTTAACGAGCCTTACGGCCCAAACTCGAAGGTGATCTTCAGGCCAACCAAGTAGCGATTCATTGACGGACGTAGAACGGATCGGCAACCGCCATGGCTCTCGTCTCCTCCCCGGATGTCAGGAAGACGATGTCAAGGTGCTGGCTGGAAGCAAAGTAGCCGTGAAAGATCTCGTGGACGGCGGCCATCAATCTTGGGTCGGGGTTCTGGCCGTTGCTAATGCCAAGAAAGACGGTTTGCTCTCCTGAAGCGAGCTTGCCTCGCAGCAGGTATGCGGCCTGAACATCCTTGAACTCGGTAAGGCAAGGTTGAAGGCGCTTCATCAGTTCGATTTCCGCCTCCCCGGTCTTCGCACCGAGGAATGTCACGCCGTCGGTCGAAATCGGCTTGACCCCCTTTGGGGTCGTTGGCGCCTCTCGGCAGCCTGCCGCCATCAGAAGCAGCAAGAGAGGCCACACAACTAACTTGAGCTTGGTTTTCAAGGTCGGGTTTCCGACGGGCCAAAGGGTACTTGGGCTCTGCGGACTGTCTACAGGTCGTAGCGCTTGGGGCCCTCGCCGCCATCGCTTCCCTGGGCGATGCGCTTGACGAACGTCACCAGCTCCATCGGGTTGAACGGCTTGGTCAGGTACATGTCCGCGCCGTAGTGGTAGCCCTCAAAGACGTCCTTATCCTGTGCCTTCGCGGTGAGCATGATCACGGGCAGCGCCTCAAACTCCGGTTCGCGACGAAGCGTCTTCAGCACCTCGAACCCATCCATGTAGGGCATCATCACGTCGAGCACCACCAGATTCGGCTTTTCGGCGCGAATCTTCTCCAGGCCTTCCTTTCCGTCGTACGCGGTGACGACGGTGTAGCCTTGTCGTTCGAGATTAACTTGGATGAGGCGGACGATGTGTCGTTCGTCGTCGCAAACGAGAATCTTCAGCGGCTTGTTGCTCATAGCGAATGTGTTCGAGGCTAGGCAATTCTAATACGCCTCTGACGGCTTAGGATGCTACCCGAACACGGGCCCGCTGTCAACGAACGGCAGGTACCCTTTGGCCGGGAATGAAGCTGGTTCGATTCGACCTGACGGCGAGTCCGGGGCAGGTGCGCTCAGGCATCTACTACGACAACCGTATCTACGAGACGAACGGCAATCAGCCGGTCGGCATTCATGACCTGAGCAAGCTGACCCTTCTCGCCCCGCTCGGCTCTCCGCCGTCGGTGCGCCGTTTTTCCCCCCTCGCCGACGGTGGCTTGGCGTACGAGTTCCTGAACCCAACTATTCTGCGGGGTCCGTTGGCGGAGATCGACGCCCCCGACTTCACCCGTGATCTCGCTCCGGAGCTATCGCTCGGAATCATCGTAAGCGATGCCGGCGAAATGATCGACGAGACGGAGGCGCCCGGTTTCATTCTCGGGTTTACCGTGGTAGCCGTCCTCGTAGCCGAGGATCTCCGCGAGGAGGAACGCAAGCTGGGCCTCGGTCCGGGTCGTTCGAGCGACATCGGCATCGTCGTGGGGCCTTTCCTAACGACGCCGGACGAGCTCGACGAAGAAGGCGGCTGGCAAAACCGGGACTGGACCGCCACCTTGCGGATCGGACAGGGAGACACTCTCGCCACGCCTCTCACCGCCCCCATCATCGAGATGCTGATTACCGCTAGTCGAAATGCCCCGCTCCAAGCTGGCGAGGTGCTGTTGACGCCTCCTGCCCGGCTGCCCGCTTCCCCGCTGATGCCTGCCGATCACGTTGTCGCCGGCATTGCTGGTCTCGGCGATCTCCATTTCTCGGTGATCTGACTCCTATGACAAACCCCACCCTCTACACCCTCGATAACGGCGTGCGCATCATCGTCGACCCCGTCACCTACGTCGGCTCGGCGGCCGTGGGCCTCTGGTGCACGACCGGCAGCCGCCACGAAACCGATAGCGAAGCGGGAATCACTCACTTTATCGAGCACATGCTCTTCAAGGGCACCGAGCGACGCTCTGCCAAGCAAATCGCCGATGAGATCGAGGGTCGCGGCGGCATGCTGAATGCCTTCACCGACAAGGAGCAGACGTGCTACTACTGCCGTGTCCTCGCCGAGGATGTTGCGGTTGGCATCGACGTGCTTTCCGATATGGTCGCGAACTCGCTCCTCGATCCGGAGGAGCTTGCCCGCGAACAAGGCGTGGTGCTGGAAGAGATCAAGCGAAGCGAAGACGAGCCTAGCGACCACGTTCACGAGCTGCACCTGGGATACCGCTGGGGTATGCACCCCTTGGGCAAACCTGTGATCGGGACGCCGGAATCGGTCTCCTCTTTCGGTCGCGACGATCTTGTCGGCTATATGGATCGGCGGTATCGCGGTTCCAATCTGGTCTTGGCCGTCGCCGGCAACGTGGAGCCGCAGGAGATTCGCCGATTGGCTGACATTGCCTTGGGCAAGTTCGAAATTGGGGAGCCGGCACCGGCCATGGACCGTCCCAGTGGCAAGTCGACGGAGAACCTGGTGAAGAAAGAAGTCGAACAGGTCCACTTCTGTATTGGCACGGACGGCACATCGCACTACGACGACGACCTTTACACCATGGCCGTGCTCGACAACGCCCTCGGTTCCGGCATGGGCAGCCGTCTCTTCCAGGAGATCCGTGAGCGGCGGGGGCTCGCTTACTCGGTGGGGAGCTACACGCTGACCTACACCGCCGGCGGCGCCTTCACGGTTTATGGCGGGACCAGTCCAAAAACCTTCGACCAGGTTCGAGAGCTGGTCAGGGTGGAGTTCGACAAGGTGATGGCCGGCGGTCTCGATGACGATGAAATGCGCCGGACGAAGAAGAACATGAGCGGCAATATGGTCTTGGCATTGGAGGGAATGAACGCTCGCATGATGCGGATGGCGCGCAACCTCATCGTTCACGGCCGCCACGTGCCGCTGGAGGAGACCTTAGGCAAGATCGAATCGGTTACGAACGACCAGCTGGTTGCGGTCGCCAATCGGGTCCTAGCGTCCGAAAAGATTTCAACGACCGCGATCGGCCCCTTTTAGCCGTGGCCAGAGCGGCACCGATCCAGCTCTTCCCACTCGCTGCGGTTGCCCACAGCGAAGATGACCTTCTCCATCGGATAGCCCAGGCCATCGAAGAGGCTGCCGAGGTCGACGGCGTGGCCATCGTACTGCGGGAAAGCGACGGCAGTTCCATCTTGGGCGCCAGCACGCTTTCGCCCGAACAAGTCGGACGGCTCAGGTTCGGGCCGGGCGTTGGCATTTCTGGGCTTGCGATGGAGACCGGCACACCGGTCTTGATACCACGCCGCCTGATTGACGACGCCTCGTTCGTGCGATCGCCCGCGGTCGACTACGGGGAAATGGAGGCCGCCCTGGCCGTTCCCATGGCGGGGGAGCATCTCAGGGGCGCTCTGGTTCTGTTGAAATCCAAGCGGTGGCAGCCAAGCCCGGCGGTACAAGGGCGACTGAAAGAAGCGGCCAATGAGGCGGCCCTGACAATCGCCGCCTTTCGCAATGCCTTCCGGCACGGAGCAGACAGCGACCGGCTTACCAAGCTATCGGAAGTCACGCGCATCATCAAGACCAGCCCTTATCTCGAGGAGATTCTCCAGCTCCTCGTCAACGTGACCGCCCAGCAGTTTGGTTACCGGGTCTGCACGGTCCGCCTTCTCGATGAGACGCGCAACGAGTTGGTCTTGCGGGCGACTCAAGCCTCCGACCGTGCCTACCAGCGCAAGCGCGCGATCAAGCTGGGTGAATCCATTGCCGGCCGCGCGATTGCCGAGAATCGGGCCATCTTTGTTCGCGACGTCCAGAAAGAGGAATCGTATATCGGCCACGACCTTGCCGCCGACCAAGGGCTCTGTTCGATGATCTGCATTCCTCTAACCATTCAAAACCGACCGGTTGGCGTGATGAGCTGCTATACGGATGAAATCCGCGACTTCCCTCCAGACGAGGTGAAAGTGCTGGAGACGCTTGCCAACCAGGCGGCGATGTCGATCGAGCACGCCAAGCTGCAGGTCCGATCCACCCTCATGCAGGAGATGCACCACCGCGTCAAGAACAATCTGCAGCAGGTTGCTTCCCTTTTGCGGCTGCAGGTGCGTCAGCAGCACTACAAGTCGTTGGAAGAGGCCATCAACGATTCCCTCTCCCGGATTCTAGCCATCAGCGCCGTTCACGATCTTCTGAGTCGAGAGGACCTCGACTTCGTTGGACTGCGCTCGATTGCCGAATCCCTGGTCCATCACCTCCAGCAGGCGCTGATTCCTCCGGAGAAATCGATCGAGTTCGACATTCGCGGGGAGGACATCCGGCTCAGCATGAACCAGGCGACCCAAGTCGCCTTAATTCTCAACGAGCTAATTCAGAACGCGGTCGAGCACGGATTCAAAACTGCGGACGAGGGCGAAGTGCATGTCAACTTCGAGACCAAGAACACGGAAGTGGCCCTTTGGGTTTCGAACTCCGGCAATACGCTGCCTCCCGGATTCGATGCGTCCACCGATGGGCACCTGGGCCTGCAGATCGTTCAGAGCCTGGTCAGGGGCCTTGGCGGCCAGCTCAGGGTCGAGGACCGTTTGGGATGGACGGTCGCGGAGGTTGTGTTCACCCGTTCTGGCGGAGAATGACTTTTTTCTAAAATCCGCAACGTCGGCGATCCGGTTATCTACCTTATGAGCGGAAGGAAAAAATCCAAGACTCTCCACTCCAAAAAGCATCAAAAAGCATCCTAAACTTCTGGCCGCTCCCTCATCTCTCCCGAGGAGCGGCATCTTTTTTTATAGCGGCCTCGCCTTCATTCGCGCCCACGGTCGGGGAAACTCTGATGGCGTGGCCCTTACTTTGGTATAGATCGGGAACAGCCGATTCGTCTCGCTGCCTGGCAACGGGATTTCGATCATTGCGGACAATTCCAAGCCGATGCGTCCGGCGTTAAAGGTCTCGATGAACGGTCGCTCTTCAGGAACCCGAAACGGGACGACGCGACCCCCGATTCGGCATGGAGCGGCGCTGATTTCCAGCTGAATCGAGAATGGAGCGACGGCTCGGCCAGTCACAGCGTCGAACTCCTCCACCCAGTCCATGCTCTCCATCCGCTCTTGGACAACGGTGAGGTTTGGAAGCGCTACCGACCGCGCAAAGTCGGCCATTTTCGAATTGCTTTCGACCGCCGTAACCTTTACCCCGGGTAGCAGCCACGCTAAGGGCCAAGCGGGAAAGCCGGGTCCCGCACCGATGTCGAGGACACTGGCACACCCTTCAAGTAGCGGCGCCACGAGCAGCGAATCCACCACATGACGGACTTCGAAGTCCTCCACAGGTACTCGCGTCAAGTTCCGAGTTTCGTTGACCCGATAGAGCTCTTCGCGAAAGTGCCGCAATTGATCCCAATCGTGGTTTGCTGAAAAACCGTTGACCTCCAAGAAGGAGCTCAAGGTGGGCCAGTCGGAGCAGGGCACCTGCAGATGGTACTTCGCCTGACGGTTCCGACCTGATTCGCCGAGAATAGGAGCGTGCTGATCGCCGCCCTCGCTATCGCCTTGTCCGAACCGATGATGGATCCTGTGGAACTTGAGAGGGGTGCAGTATCCGCGCGAAAGGGCCACGACCTGACGAAGACCCTCGGGCACCACTGCCGGGGACTTGGTCGATGGCACGACGGTATCCAATTCAGAACGACCGAGTTGGCCGTCGCCCTGACGCCGAAGGTCGTATCTCGTTGGATTGGCTGGCTTCAGGCCTCAAACCGCTGGGGTCAGGACCAGACCGACTCTGCTTGGCGGAACTACCTGGAATCCCGGCATACCGGGCTAGTCATCCTGGTGCGACTGACCGCTTTTCCCAAGGAGCCTATCCTCGAGCTAAACGAGCGGCTGCCGGCGAATCCTCGCGACCTGACCAACCTCTCGTTCGAGGCCGTGCAGTCGAATGTGCCCGTAACGGTCGAAATCAGGGCGACTTCCCGAAGGCAGCGACATGAGGCTGCCGACGTGCTTGGGGACTTCTGGCTCCATCTAGCCGAACCCACGACCCTTCGCCCTACTCCCACCGCCAAGTACGCGTATCCGATCGGCGATTACCATGCCGAGTATCTCAGGCTCTGCGCAGCTACCACCTCGACCAGAGGCACACTTGATCTTAGAATTCTAGGTAACCGGCGTCCGCGAACCGCCAGGTTCAAATTGGAGTAGTGATAAAATTGGAATCCAGGACGAACCGCTGCAGAAAGCCGCGCGTTCGACGTAATGGTTGGCAGAGGAAACGATGAACCCGCTAGTAGTCGCGCTTGGAATTTGGTCGGCTCCCATTCGGTTGGAGCCCACAACGCCAGAAGATCAGCTGGCAAAGACGGAAATCCAGAAGGAGTACCAGGCCCTGTCGGCGGCTATGCGCAAGAAGCAAAAGAACGTCATGGCCGTTGTCGGATCTCCCGACATGGAGTGGTGCGAAAGCGGTATTCGTATCAAGCTCGACTCGTTGAATAAGGATTTCAACGATACGTTGAAGGAGACCAAATCGATCGATGGCTTTAAAGTGGACATTTACTCATGCAAGGCGACGGGCAACGAGGCGGTCGTCACGACTCGCACTGAGATGAATGCAGTCACATACGACATCGAATACAAGAAATACATGAAGATGGACACCTATTACAACACTGTCGATACGTGGCTGAAGAAGGATAATCGATGGAAGTTAAGGGAAACCGTTATCTTGAATAGGAAGATCCTCCTAAATGGTAAAGACTTTTGGAACATGGGCGAAGATGGCAAGGAGAGAAAGAATCTCGCAGAAACCGGCGGTGGCATGAAGTGATCGGTCCTCTCGCCATTGCTACCTTAACGCTTGCAGCGCAAACCAAGAATATAGAAGATTGCCTTCAGACAAAGATCGAGGATGCATCTTTCGTATCTCGTCGCGTCACGGGCATCCAAAAGGAGCTTCGTAAAATCAATACGGATTTTGCGAATTCCTACCGATTCTCTTATCTGACCGTCAAATTGAAGGAGCCGATGAAGCTTCGGCTCGACACCAATGTCGACGACACCGACGTGGTTCTGATCTTCAATGGCCCGAGGCGCCTCATCCGCATTCCCCGCTCCAACATCAACGACCGCCAGAACCTCGCTAAGAAGCCTGGCCAGCGCCAGACGATCTTCGATTTCGGTGTGTTAACGCCTTCACTCATAAAGGAGATGATCGACGCCAAGTTTGTGCGCGTGGATCGGGCCACAAACGACTGGGTGTTTGACCTGACCTACCACAGAAATCTGGACGACGATACGCGACACCGCGTTTGGATTGATCCAGAGAAGAAATTCATTACGAAACGAGAGTGGTACACGCAGTTAGGAAATAAGGAGCTCCTCGCGGTTTTTACGTACGAAGATGCTAAGCTGCAAGACGGCGTTTGGTTTCCCACCAAGGTAACCGTTAGAAACGCGGACAACAAGGTTGCTGGCGTCACTCAGCATTCCGGTTTGAAAATCAATAGCGGACTGCCGGACAGCCACTTCAAGATCGACTAACCTTGGCACTTTTTTCAGCTTTTATGGTCGGCGACATTACCGTCGACCCTCCTTTGTTGCTTGCACCCATGGAGGATGTAACCAATCTTCCCTTTCGAAGGCTAGTGGCTAGGATCGGCAGGCCCGGTTTGATGTTCACCGAATTCGTTAGTGCCATGGCTATACACTACGGCGCTGAGAAGACATTGAAGAAAATGCGCATCCATGACGAGGAGCGGCCGCTAGGCATCCAAATCTTCGGAAGCGATCCTGCCATCATGGCCGACACGGCAGCCCTTTGCGAGGATATGGGCGCGGACGTGATCGACATCAACATGGGCTGCTGGGTACCCAAGGTCTGCAAGACCGGCTCGGGCGCTGCCTTGCTGAAGGACCCGGAAGCCGCGGAGGCGATCGTGGCGGCTGTTGTCCGCGCCGTCAACAAGCCGGTGTCAGTCAAGGTTCGTGCGGGCTGGCATTGGGATTCGTTTGCGGCCCCTGAATTGGCCAAGCGGTTTCAGGAAGTCGGTGCGAGCATGCTTACTCTTCATGCGCGATTCGCCAAGCAGGGTTTCGATGGACAGGCAGATTGGCGGCTGATCGAGCGCATGCGGAAAGCCGTAACGGTTCCTCTGATCGGCAATGGCGACGTTCGGCAGCCTGACGACGCGATCCGCATGCTTCGCGAAACCGGCTGCGATGGCGTGATGGTTGGTCGAGCGGCCATCGGCAACCCCTGGTCAATCGCTCGGATTCGGGCCGCCATGGTCGGCGAGGCCGAACCGCCACAGCCGTCCTTGGATGCGCGGATTGGCGCCGCTCTCCAGCATCTTCGCTGGATGATCGCATTTGAACACGGCCAAGATGAATTCGAGCAGATTGAACGCTTTGATCCTGCAGCCGAATTGCGAGCCGTACGCGCGCTTCGCGGACAGCTGCCTCTCTATATCAAGGGCTATCCCGGTGCAGCGCTGCTCCGGGGAAGCCTCGTTCAAGTCAGCACGCTGGAGGAAGCAAATAGGCTCCTTACGAGGTTCGCAGAAGGACTTGCCGTAGTACACTAGCAACCGCCCCTGATTCGCCGATGATCAGCCGTACGCTTGTCTTGCGCACCGCCGCGCTTCCACCGGTCGAACGCCTCGTTCGCCGTTCTCGACTCTTCCGCCCCCTCGTTAGGCGCTTTATCGCCGGCGACACCCTGGAGGAGGCCATGACAGCCGCTGAGCGACTGGTGGCTTCGGGACTGAAGGTCTCCCTGGATCTACTTGGTGAGAACGTCTCCAGCCTATCCGAAGCGGAACGCGCCAAATCGACCTATATCGAGATGCTGCACCGGATCGCCAAGAGTCCAAACCGGGATCAGATAAACATTTCGATCAAGCTGACCCAGTGCGGCCTCGATTTGGGCGACGACGTCGCGGAGAACAAGTATCGAGAGGTCTTGGATGCTGCAGCTGCCAGTGACACCTTCGTCCGGGTCGACATGGAGTCCTCCGACTATACGGAGCGGACGATCCAGCTGATCGAACGAGTTTGGCCCGACTTCAAGAACACCGGCACGGTTCTGCAGAGCTACCTACACCGGACTCCCGAGGACCTCGAGCGTCTCATCGCTCTTGGCGTTCGCATCCGGCTGGTCAAGGGCGCCTACCTGGAACCAGAGAGGGTTGCCTATCCGAAGAAGGCAGACGTCGATGCGGCTTACATTCGCCTTGGACAACGGCTGCTGGAGGCCGGCCACTATCCTGCCTTCGCAACCCAGGACCCCAAAATGATCGAGCCCTTGAAGGCATGGGCCACCAGCAATGGCATCGGCAGCGAGCGCTTCGAGTGGCAGATGCTTTACGGTATCAGACGGGACCTGCAGGATGGTCTCAAGGACGAGGGATACAACGTGCGAGTCTATGTACCCTTCGGTGAAAGCTGGTACCCGTACTTTACACGGCGACTCGCTGAACGACCGGCTAACGCATTCTTCATCCTCAAGAGCTTGTTCAAAGGCTGAGATTCCCAGCATTTTTGCTAAAGTTGGAGCGTGCCGCATGTTGCTCCTGTAAGCTGTTCAGTATGAATGCTCTGAAATGCTTTGCTTTTTCGATGCTATTTATTGCTTGCACCGTGATGGGCACTGCCCAAATCACGCGGTCCACCAATGACGACTTCGAGACCATCGCTTCGCGCGACTGGGCTGGTGGCGGGATTGAAACCTACGTTGAAACGGGAGGCCCCCAGGGCGACGACGATGCGTTTATGCAGCTCGACTCAAGAGGAGGAGTTGGACAAGGAAGCCACCTCGCCTGCCACAACAGCAACCCGCGTTGGACGGGAAACTACGCCATAGCTGGCGTCAATGCAATCGGGGTGTGGCTCAAGAACTTCAGCACCCAAACGCTGAATATGCGAATCGTCCTTTTTTCGACCGATACCCAGCGCTGGACCTCTAAAACCGGCTTGACGATGAACCCCAATCAGGGCTGGACTTATCACGAGTTTAGGCTCGACCCTGCGAACATGGTTCGCGTTCTCGGCAACTTGACGCACAAGCAGGTCATCACGAACGTGACAAAGATCATGATCCGCCACGATCCTGAGCCGCCGTCATCGGGTGGCGCAGCGATCGACTCCTTGCTTGGCATCGACGATGTTCAGGCCCTGCGTCGACCCCTCAACATCACGCCTTAGCCGTACAGCGGACCAAAGTTGGCGCAGGCGCGAAAGTCTGCGCCAACGTGATCCAGCGATCCAAACCGGTTCCAAACAGCCGGGCGAAAGAGATTGACGGGCTCAAGGTTGTGCATCTCGACCGGGATCCGCAGCATCGAGGCGAGGGCGATTAGATCCGCGCCGATATGGCCAATGCATATCGCTCCGTGGTTGGCGCCCCAGACGTTCATCACGTCATAGACGGAGTTGAAGGGATAGTCGCCGGTCAGGCGCGGGGCAAACCAAGTCGTCGGCCACGTTGGATTCGTACGCCGATCGAGCTTGTCATGAACCTCGGACGGCAAGTCGACAGTCCACCCTTCGACCAGCTGCAGCACCGGCCCCAACCCGCCACACAGGTTGATGCGGCTCATCGTGACGGGAAGGCCCCCTCTGGTGGTGAAGTCGGTGGACCACCCACCGCCCGGGAAATAGCCGAGGTCTGATGCGCACCATTTGGTAGCCCCAAGGCATGCTTCAACAGCTGCCTCATCGAGCTCCCACCAAGGCTTGACGTCCGCTTCGCCGGTCCAGTCGAGTGCCGAAGGCCCGGAGTTGATCAAGTGGAGGATCCCCCCCTCGGCGGCGCCGCCAAGCCGGTGGCCCGTCACCCGGGTAACCGCATCGGGACTCCAATAGGTGCGGACGTCGCTAAACAGCTGGGCGGTCCCCGTCAGCAAGTGGCCGAACAGCATCGAGACCGCGTTGAGGCAGTCGTTCTCGGTTGCGACGATATAAGGCTGGCGAACTCCATTCCAATCGAAGCTCGAGGTCAGGATCGCTTCGAGAAAATCACCGTTTGGGTAGCCGTCCGTCCATTGTCGCTGACCCTGGAAGCCGGAAGCAATCGCATTGTGACCCTGCGCCTGCTCCAGATAGCCAGATTCGGCCAGTTTCGGATTGCCAACCATGAGGTCGCGGGCGATTAGCGCACACTTGACACAGAATTCCCAGTCCTGGTCCTTCTGGTCGCGAGAGCGCTGTTTGTCGGCCGGGTTGGGATCCCACCCTTCAGCGCATTTTGATCGAACCCAAGCGAGTCCTCTCTCAAATTCTTGCCGATCGAAGATTCCATCTCGAATGCGGTGAAGAAAGACCGTCATGTCAACGGTCTCGACCCTCATGCCGAGATAGTTCTCGAAGAAGGCTTGATCGACGATCGAGCCGGCGATTCCCATGCTGACGCCGCCCATCGCCAGATAGCTCGTTCCTCGCATGCTCGCTGCGGCCAAGCCGGCTCGGATGAACCGTAGGATCTTCTCTTGGACGTCGCTGGGAATCGCGCTATCGCTGGAATCCTGAACGTCCCGACCATAGATGCCAAAACAAGGCAATCCCTTTTGAGCGTGCCCGGCCAAGGTCGCCGCGAGATAGACGGCACCTGGTCGCTCCGTGCCGTTGAATCCCCAGATCGCCTTTGGTGTCAGCGGATCCATATCCATCGTCTCGCTTCCATAGCACCAGCAGGGTGTTACGGTTAGCGTCACCCCGACGCCTTCCCTGCGGAACAGCTCGGCGCACGCAGCAGCCTCTGCCACCCCACCGATGCAAGTCTCAGCAACGACGACGTCGGGCACCTCGCCACTTGCATGCCGAGCCTTTGCGCGAATCAGGTCTCGGACGGCGTTGGCCATCGCCATCGTTTGACCCTCAAGCGATTCTCGGACGCCGCCGTAGCGGCCATCGATCGTGGGGCGGACGCCAATCTTGGGCAATGGAGTGCGGAGACGATTCACGCGGAACCTTTTACCCGGCGAAAGGTACAACGTACGCACGATGTCGGAGCTTAGGTGGCACCCATTTCAACGGACATGGGTCATTACGGCCACCCATCGGCAGGATCGGACCTACCATCCGCCGCCGGACTTTTGCCCTTTATGCCCCACGAAGCCGGGTGGCTTTCCCACGGAGATAACCCTTGAAACCTACGACATCGTGGTGTTCGAGAACAAATTCCCTTCTCTAAGGACACCCGCCGCCGAAGTGGCCGTCGAAGGATCCGACCTGATGCCAGAGCGGCCCAGCGAAGGCGCATGCGAAGTCGTGTGTTATAGCCAAGAACACCATGCGAGCCTAGCTACGCTTCCGCTGGAGCAGGTTTGCAAGCTCACGCGGGTTTGGAAAGATCGGTATCTGGACCTTTGCTCACGACCCGAGGTCGAATACGTCTTCATCTTCGAAAACAAGGGGAAGGAGATCGGCGTCACGCTCAGCCATCCCCACGGCCAGATCTATGGCTATCCCTATATCCCCGCAGTGCTTTCAACGGAGCTGGCCGCCGAGTCCAAGCACTTCGCGCAAAGCGAGTCAAGCCTCATGGACGATTGGCTGCGAGAAGAGCTGCAGGGCCCAAGGACACTCGAGTTCAACGAGTCATTTGCGGCCGTCGTTCCATATTTCGCGCGATATCCATACGAGGTTTGGATCGCGCCACTTCGACCGATTCGGTCGCTAGCCGACTGCGACCCCTCGGAGCTCGATCACTTCTCGGCAATCCTCCACTCCACGGTGCGTCGTTACGACCTGCTGTTCGGATTCTCGCTTCCTTACATCATGGCAATCCACCAGAAGCCGGCAAAAGGCGATTGGCCGTTCACGCGATTGCATGTGGAGTTCTATCCACCGAACCGAACGGAAAGCAAGCTAAAGTACCTAGCCGGTAGCGAGGCAGGTGCAGGAGCGTACATCAACGATACGCTGCCCGAGGAAACGGCAAAGCGGCTTAGAGAAATCCCAGTCTAATCTTCGAGGTGCTCATATTCCCAAGTGGAAATCCACTCTTTGGCGCGCTGCTCGCGTTCAGCTTGCTCCACTCGCGACCCATCTTCCATTCCCACAAGTGCTCCGATGAAGGCGATCGGACCGTGAAGCAACCAGGCGGCGAAGGCAAGGATAACTTTATAGCCAAGCTCTACGGGAATGATGAACATGGGCAGCGACATCACGGAGGCGGCCACGAAAAGGACCAGCATGGCGATTGCGGGATGCTGGCGGACCGTCGGCGTTGACCCCATGCTCCGGGTCACGGCGAAGACTGCGTAGGAGTAGCTCAGCAAGATCGCGCAAGCGGCAACCGAGAGTGCCGTTGCGCCCAGAAGTAGCCAAAACCGGTCCAGGCCCTGTACTGGAATGTCTTGCGAAAGCATCTACGCTATTGGACGACGTTTTTTTCGCTACAGATCGGTCGGCACGTCCTGTTTTTTGACGATAGCCGAAAAGTTGCCTGGCTACCGATATTCGTGGTGCTTAATTGTCTGCAGCGATGTCGATCGCGGGTTGCGCCGGCAAGCTGCTGCTCTCGATTGGATCGCGTCGCCTCTGCGCAATCATGGGGCGCTTTCCCGCCTTCGGCTTTGGTCTGGCTTTGGTTGCTACTGACGCGGCTGGCTTGGGCAGCGGAACGGTTTGGTAGGCGTTGGATTTCACGTAAACCGGCCTTGGCAGCCGTCCAAGCATCTGGGAAACGGTAACGAACCGAGTACCCCTTGCCTTGAGCGCAACGAGAGCCGTGGGCAGCGCCTCGATGGTGGTGGGATGTCCATGAATCAGGATCACACTTCCCTTATCGCTGTCAGCGAGCCGTTTGGATACGGTCGAAACAGGCTGGATATTGGAGTTACCTGAATAGTCTTCGACCGCTGAGTTCCAATGGATCGTCACATAACCCAGTTCCTGGGCAATCTGCAGGATGCGCTCGTTGAACCGCATACCGGGCGGTCGAAAGAGGGCCGAACCGACACCGGTTGCGAGCTGAATGGCACGGTGGCAGGAGCCAATTTCGGTGCGAACCTCTTCTTCGGTGAGTTCGGTGAGCCGGCGGTGAGTGTACGTGTGGTTGCCCACCTCGTGCCCCTCACTCATCATGCGCCTCACCAGTTCAGGGTGCTTGGCGACCTGCTTGCCGACGACGAAGAACGTAGCGCGGACACGGTGTTCTTTGAGGATATCGAGGATCCTGCTTGTGGATTCCGGCCGCGGACCGTCGTCAATCGTGATCGCGATTTCGTTCAAATCCGTGTTGCCATGAACGAGGATGTCGTTCTGCAATCCGTAGGTCTCCGTCCGCGATAACAGCGGCTGGCGCATCGCCAAGTAGGTGGCTCCTCCACCCATTGCCACCCCAACCGACAGAATCCAAAGCGTCTTGGCCGCTGCCCTCATGGGTTCTATTATGTTGGACGCTTGGGGAGCTCGCGTTTCCTCATCGAGTTTTATTGGCGGCTCGTCTCGCCGATCTAGCATAGAATGGTGCCATGGAAGCCAGGGATTTTGGATATCTAGCGTGTCGCTTCTTGTCAGTATTGTGTTTTACTTGGGGACTTGCACAGGCGCAAGCGGGTCTGCTGGCGATTGAGACCACCTCACAGATGTCCGGGGCATTTGGCGACTTGATGAGGCGCCAACAGGGGTATGTATGGGTCCTGATCTTGACGGCCGTTCTCTATTTCTCATCGGCTTGCTTCCTCTGGTACAAGGCCGAGTGGCTGAGCACCTTATTCGTTCGCAACCCGTCCCATCCAGTTCCCAAAATGTCGAGGAACACCGTAGTCTCCACCGGCCTGGGGTTGATCGGCGTTCTTGTTATCCTACGGGAGTTTCCAGACGCCCTACAAAAGGCAGCCTATTTGTTGGATGATCGACGCTCGACAACGACACACTTCGTTGATATCGTTGCGGTTACCGTCCCGATCCTGATGACCGTCGTTGGGTTGCTCCTGGTCACGAAGAACCTACAATGGTCGGAGATATTCAATTACTCGTTTAAGGCGGATTCCGGCGTCGCCGATGATGCCGCCAAGGACGAGTGGCGGTAGCAGGGATTGGCCCGGCTTGCTTCCATGACAAACTCGGAGAAACAGCAACTCATCATTGTACGAGCCTTGGAAGACCGGATCAGGTCCAGGATCCCAGTGCAATTCATGACTTTTGCGGGGACAGAGTTCGATAATAGCGGGCTCGAGATGTTTGAAGCGTATGGCATCGATGTCCTCGGGTTATATTTGACGAGGAGCCGTATAACCAATGATGCGATGGGCCTACTCTCTCGATTTCCACTGCTCGAAGAATTGCACATCGAAGAAACGAATATCACTTCCGATGGCCTAAAGTTGTGGCAGCCAAACTCCCTGGTTCGTTCGCTCACTTTGAGCTTCTCTACCTTGGAGCCAGACGGCTGGTCTCATCTTGCATCGTTTACAGGCCTGCAAGAACTCGCGATCCGGCATGAATATGCGGACCCCTTTATCGCCTACAACCGACCACCCCTTCCTCCAAGTATTGATTCGGGACTACTAGAGTTGTCGTCTCTCAGGAACCTCAAAGTTCTGAGTGTTCCCGGCAGGGATATCGAGGGACCAGGGTTGGCATGCGTGCTGAACATGCCTCACCTCGAAGTCATTGTCCTTGACAACACTAGGGTGCCCGCTCCATCACTCCGGGTCCTGTCGGGTTGCACGACCCTTAGTCAGCTCCACCTCAGCAACACGGGTGTAGACGATGATGTTCTGATCGAACTCGCAGACTCTTTGGACATCCTTGGAATTAGCCTAGCGAATACCTCTGTTACTGACCGAGGCATTCTACATCTAGTATCTAAAGGTAAACTACTTTCTATATTCGCCGAGGACGTCAGCTGGACACAGAAGGCTTGCGATGCCATTTTTGACCTTCCCTGCTTAGAATGGGCCGAGCTCGACATCGATGGCATTGAGCATTCTTATCTCGAAACCTCGCCGAGAAACATGGCAAGGTTTGCTTACATCCAAAATAGGATAGTGAATTGGTGCTAGTAGCTCAGATTCACCCATGAGGAGCTGTTAGCGCTGCGTTCGACGCCGTCAAGAACCACCTGATTCCGGTACCCATCTTCCATGTTCGGGCTGGGCATTTCACCCTTGTCGATTGCCACTAGCGCGTCGGCAACTAAGTTGACAAAGGTGTGCTCATAGCCGATGATGTGTCCGGGGGGCCAGTAGTGCCCGGCGTACGGCTGGCTTCCCTCGGTTGCTTGAATAAGTCGAAATCCCTGAGCGTCCGCGTCGTCGTGCCGCGAGTAGTATTGCAGCTCGTTCATGCGCTCCAGGTTGAAAATCACGGAGCCTTCGCTTCCGTTGATTTCGAAGCTGTTGTAGTTCTTTCGGCCCGTTGCAAAGCGTGAAGCCTCGAAAGTTCCGATTGGACCTCCATGGAAGCGGGCAAGGAACATGGCGGCATCGTCGACGGTTACCTCGCCCATTTCCTGGCCAGCAGTTGCGCCGAGTCGATCGTCGATCGCGCCGGGAAGGGGCCGCTTCTCGATGAAGGTGTGCATCATGCCGGATACCGATTGGATCTCTCCGACCAGGTATCGCGCGAGGTCGATGATATGGGCGTTGATGTCGCCGTGCGCGCCACTGCCGGCCCGCTCCTTTTGCAGCCGCCAAACCAAGGGAAACTGGGGATCCACGATCCAGTCCTGGAGGTACACGGCCCTCCAGTGAAAGATGCGGCCGATCCGACCGTCTTCGATCATGCGCTTGGCCAAGCCAACCGCCGGCGCCTTTCGGTAGTTGTGAAAGATCGCGTGGGGACGGCCCGATTTGCGGACCGCATCCACCATCCGTTGGGCTTCCTGCAGGGTATTGCCGATCGGCTTTTCGCAGAAGACGATCTTGCCCGCTTCGGCGGCCGCGCAGGCGATTTCGCAGTGGGTGTCGCCCGGCGTACTCACGTCGATGATGTCGATCGCAGGATCCTCGACCACCCGACGCCAATCCGTTTCGCTCTGATCCCAGCCGAAGGTCTGAGCAGCCTTTGCGACCGCTTCGGCATTCCGTCCGCAAATGGTTTTCATGCCGATTTGGTACGGGAGGTCGAAGAAGCGATTGGCCTGCCGATAGGCGTTGCTGTGGGCCTTCCCCATGAACTGGTAGCCGATGAGGCCGACGTTTAGCGTTCTCTGCGACATAAGGCTCTATTCTACGGCCTGCGTGAAGACGGCCTTGATGACCTCGTCCGGCGTCGTCCAACCTTGAAGGACCTTCGACTTCCCATCTTCCAGCATCGTGCGGTAGCCCTGTTCGCGCGCTGCCGCCATGATGCTCGGAAAGTCCTGCTTGTGGGCGATCGCGGCTCGAAACTTCGGCGTGCCCAAGATGAGTTCAAAGACGCCGATTCTTCCTTTTTGGCCGGTGCCACGACACTCCGCGCACCCCTTCCCCACCGTAAAGCGTGCGCTTGCCTTTTCCTCGGGTGTGATCTTCAGCATGTCGATCTCCTCGTCGGTCGGCGTGTAAGGTTCTCTGCACTTCGAACAGTTGAGCCTGACCAGTCGCTGGGCGAGGATGCCAACGCACACACCGGCGATCAGGTAGGGCTCCGCACCCATATCCACCATGCGACCAATCGTCTCGACCGCGTTGTTGGTGTGCAGCGTGGAAAGCACGAGGTGACCGGTGAGTCCGGCTTGGATGCCGATTTCGAGCGATTCTGGGTCGCGCATTTCTCCGACCATCATCACATCGGGATCTTGGCGAAGGAACGTGCGCATGACGCGCGGAAAGGTCAGCCGCTCGGTCACCTGAACCTGGGCGATGTTCTGGTCAAACTCGTACTCGACGGGATCCTCAACCGTCACGATGTTTCGGCTCTTGGCATCGAGTTGGTGCAAGCTGGCATACAGCGTCGAGGTTTTGCCGGAGCCGGTCGGACCGGTCACCAGGATCAGGCCGTAGGGAACCTGAATCGCCCGGGCCCACTTCTGGAGGACGTCGTCCGGCATGCCAAGCTTGGGCAACTCGACCCGCATCGCCTGGGGGTCGAGAAGGCGCATGACCATTTTTTCGCCATTAAGGCAAGGGATGCACGAAGCGCGAGCGCTGAGGCGCCTACCCTCGTACTCCATGTCGATGCGGCCGTCTTGAGCCTCTCGCTGCTCGTCAATCCGCATGCCACTCGCCAGTTTCAACCGTGCGACGACGTTTGCGGCCTGTTCGGGTGGAAGCTGCCCGTTGTCGTGAAGCACGCCGTCCTGGCGAAATCGGATTTTGAGCTGGTCGCGCTCGGGCTGAAGGTGGATGTCGCTCGATCCCGTATCGAGGGCATTCATGAAAATGGTGTCGACGATGCCGACCGCCAGAGATACATCGGCGCCTCCCATCTCCCGAAGGTTGCCCTGCTCGCGGAGAATCAGTCGAAAGCGCTTGGTCGCGCCCCAGTTGCCGGAACCTTCGCCATAAGCCATGCGACCAGTAGGTTACGCCAAAGCCGGCGCCCTGTGTTGTGGTTCGGGCTCTGGCTCCAACTCATCGCTGGAAATCTCGTCGGTTGCGTAAAAGTAGGGGGTTTGCGATTCGAATTCGCCCGCGCAGGTGTCGACCATCTTGTAGGCGCGCTCCGAGGTCGCCGTCAAGTCGCTGGTCACCATGCCACGAATCTTGTGAAGAAACCACGGGTCGATTCGGCTGATGCGATTCACCTCTTCGACGCTCCATCCACGGCGCAGGGCCTCCGCAACCGCCCATAGCCGCTCGTCGGTTGGTACCCGAACCGCCTCACGGAGCTCCGCGTCCGCCATTTCCTGAAACCTCGGATGCGCCAAGTCCTTGGCCTTGACCTCCAACCCTCGTACGGCCTTGAGAAGGGCAGCTTCAAACGTGCGGTCGATGGCCATGACCTCGCCAGTGGCCTTCATCTGCGTGAAGAGCGTCCGGTCGCCGCCTGGGAACTTGTCAAAGGGCCAACGAGGGATCTTAACGACGACATAGTCCAGGGCCGGCTCAAAGCAAGCCTTGGTCGTCTTCGTTACCTGATTGTCGATCTCGTCCAAGGTTCGGCCGACCGCGATCTTTGCGGAGACCCTCGCGATAGGGTAGCCCGTCGCCTTTGAAGCCAACGCGGACGATCGCGAGACTCGCGGGTTAACCTCGATAACGTAATAGTCGAAGCTCTCAGGATTTACGGCCAACTGGACGTTGCAGCCGCCCTCGATACCAAGCGAGCGGATGATCTTCAGCGATGCCGTCCGAAGCATGTGGTACTCGATATCGCTTAGAGTCTGGCTTGGAGCAACGACGATGGAGTCACCGGTATGAACTCCCATCGGATCGAGGTTCTCCATGTTACAGATCGTGATACAGTTGCCTTTGCCATCTCGCATGACCTCGTACTCGACTTCTTTCCAGCCAAGCAAGCTTCTTTCGACCATGATCTGCGACCGCATTGAGAGTTTCAAACCGGTGTTGCCTATTTCCCAGAGCTCATCGGGGCTGTTGGCTATACCTCCGCCCGTCCCTCCCAGGGTGTAGGCCGGTCGAATAATACAGGGGTAGGGTGCGTCCGGCAATAGCTCTCGAAGCTGATCGGGGGTTTCGATGATCCAGCTTTCCGGCACGGGCTCCTTGATCTCTCGCATGAGAGATCGGAACTGCTCGCGATCCTCGGCCTTCTGAATCGCCTCAAGGGGCGTCCCAAGCAGCTTCACCCCATATTTCTCGAGGATTCCCT
Organism: Fimbriimonadaceae bacterium; assembly: GCA_019187105.1. Classification (NCBI taxonomy): domain Bacteria; kingdom Bacillati; phylum Armatimonadota; class Fimbriimonadia; order Fimbriimonadales; family Fimbriimonadaceae; species Fimbriimonadaceae bacterium. The sequence continues at coordinate 446,604 of JABAQM010000001.1, forward strand.
GCTGGGCGAGCTGTGAAGCCAGATTGAGGCCAGTTTGGCCCCCTAGCGTGGGCAATAAGCCATAGGGACGTTCCCGGGCGATGACGCGCTCGCAGAATTCTGGAGTCAAAGGCTCGATGTAGACCGCATCGGCGGTCTCTTCATCGGTCATGATCGTAGCCGGGTTGGAGTTGATCAGGGCGACGCGGTAGCCCTCTTCCCGAAGGCTCTTGCAAGCTTGGGTGCCTGCATAGTCGAATTCCGCCGCCTGTCCGATGACGATTGGGCCGGAACCGATCACCAGAATGGTCTGCACGCTAAATAAGGATTGTAGACCGTCTCGCCTTCTTGGCGTCTGCTTGATTGGTGAACAAGCATCGATAAGTATCCTTCGGCAATGACCGCGCGCACTGCCCTGATCGTCAACGCACGGTCACGAAGAGGAGCGTCCGTCTTCAAAGCTGCCAAAGTCGCAATCGCTGATGGCGGCGTGGAGGTCCACGGCGCCGTGTTGACCCGATCCCCCCAAAGCTTTCAGAGCCACCTGCAAACTTGGAAGGACGATGGGGTTGAAACCGTATTCGTCGGTGGGGGGGACGGCACTCAAGCGGCTGCCGCTGAAGTATTGATCGGGTCGGCCGTACGCCTCGGCGTCCTCCCCCTCGGTACCGGAAACGCCCTCGCCCGGGACCTGGGCATTCCGGATGACATTCGCAAAGCCGTATCCCTGCTCCTTGAGGGCAGCGAGGCACAGATCGACTTGGGACTCGCCAACGGCAAAGTGTTCGTGAACGTCGCGACGCTGGGCCTCACGGCTTCGATCGTCAGACATTTGAATGGCCAGGCCAAGAAGCGGTTCGGCAAGCTGGCCTACTTACCGGCTGCTTTTCGGTCCGTACTGACGATGCGTCCGTTCGAAGCGCATGTTCGGACTGAAGTCGGTGAGTTTCACGGACCAGCGGTTCAGATGGTGGTCGGGTGTGGTGTCAATCATGCCGGCCCCTTCCCGATTAGCCGACATGCAAGTCAATTGAGCGGGAAACTGTCTTCGTATGTCGTGCCCTACGATGGGAAAGCCGGCCTCGTGCGTTATGCGTGGGACCTGCTGAGGAGACGACATGTCGCGTCCCACGACATTTGGTTCGCGGAAGCTGCGCGAATAGAGGTCGAGACGCGACCGAAACGGACCGTCGTGATCGACGGTGAGCTACGTCATAAGTCTCCACTCGAAGCGAGGGTGGTCCCAGCCGCCTTGTGGGTCCTCAAGCCCGCTGCTGAGAGCTAACCGGCCTCATTCCCAGTGCCATTGGTCGTCCCCAATCAGCGTTTGGATGAAGTTCAGCTGGCCGCTGTGGTACCACATGTGGAGGGTAAGAAATTGGAAGCGTTGGTAGCGCGTCCGTTCACCATGCTCGGTCATCTCGGCCACGTCCATATCGGCCGACGAGTAACTGTTGATGAGATCGACAATGCGCTGCGATGAAGCTTCGAATCCAGCGATGACCGCGTCCTTGCTCCGATAGTCCTCCGGCGCCTTAACCCAGCCGTCCGGCCACTCAAAGGTTTCTTCTCCGCGAAGAAGGCTGCCGACATGGTCGTTGACGAGATTGACTTCGTAGGTGATATCCGCCACGCTCCGCGTCTTCTCACCGAATATCTTATCGAAGGCGTCCGTTGACAGCGCCTGCAGGTCTTGCAGGTAGCTCTGGCGGATTCGATTGAAGCCGGTTAGGGCAGAGGCATGAAGGTCCATGGTCGCCGGAGCGTACCCAGCGACCACGTTGCCTTACGGTCCGTCCGGCCGCGGCGAAACGACGCGGACAACCGCGCCCTCCTGCAATCCGGACTTAACTTCGATCAGGGCCCCGTCCGAGATGCCGGTTTCTATGGCCGTGTCGATCCAATCTTCGCCCGACTTAACCTTGACCATGGATTTGCCATCCTTGACTTCAACAGCTCCGACCGGAATCACGAGAGCATCCTTCACGGTTTGGGTCTTGACGCCGACCCGCTTCACGTCAACGCTTGGCTGGACGATCGCATTCGTGTTGAGCAGCTTGATAACGGTTAGGTAGCCGGGGCTGGCCTGGCCCTCACTTGGGGGCGCCACGCTCACGTCCACGATCTTGCCATCGACGGGGTTGGAATTCACACCGGTCAGGGCAACAATCGCGGCCGCACCGGGAACAACGTAGTCCTTGAGCTCCGGTGGAGCAAGCGCCTGCACCCGTACAGCGTTGTAGTTGATGATTGTGGCGAGGGTTTGGTTGGCCTCGGCACGCAAGCCCGGCTTTGCTTCGAGTGATACGATGGTGCCGGAAATCGGGGCTCTCACGATACCCTTGGCGATATCTTCGCGGGCAGCCCGAAGAACGATAGCGGCCTGATTCAGGGAGTCCTTGGAGGGCTGGAGCGACCGGTTGAGTTCTGCCTGGGCGTCGGCCAATGCGGCTTCCGCGTCTCTCCTTGCTTGGGTCCAAAACTCGACGTCGGCTTCGCCGCCCGATGCTACCGTGTCCCGTGCAGCCTTTTCTTGAGCTCGTGCCGTCGCAAGAACTCGCTTAGCGTCAACGACCGGCTGCGAGTTTTCCTGCTTTTGTGCGGAATAGTCCGATCGCACCGAGCTTGCATAGGCCTGAGCAGCTGCCTCGGCCGCTTCCGCTCCCGGTATCTCAAGCTTTACGATCGGCTCCCCGCGCCTCACTTCCTTGCCGACCGAGGTCGACACCGACAGCACCGGCGTGTCATAGGGCGAGTGGACGGTCGCCTTGGCGCCTTCGGGAATCATTAGTTTGCCGTCGAAGAAGCTGTAGCCGGTTAGGTCCTGGCGCTTTACGACGTCGGTTGTAACTTCAGCGGTCGCTCCGCCATTCTTGCCCTCCATCATCGGAGAAGCGCAGCCGCCAAGTGCGGTGGCGGCGAATAGGATGAAAATCTGTCTTGCCTTCATAGCTGGTACCTCGCCCACGATCTATTAGGGAATTGGCGAGCGCATTCCTACATCAATAAACGCTGAAGCGAGCTTTGGAACGACAGGGTGGAGGGTAGAGATCGGGATGGGGCGGGGGCACGGCTGTGCGGCGAATGGCACAGGTCCGGGGGACAAGCCGGCCCTTTCCAGCATCTATCACCCAGTGAGTGGAAGGGCAAACGCCACTAACAGGGCTGTGCTTAGCAGCCAGCAGGTCAGTCCGATGAAGCCTTCGCGCCATATTGCGAACAGCGAGGAAGTGAACGCCACGCCTACTCCCATCCAAACCAGCAGCTGGAGCGGCGAAACGTAAATCGGTACGCTCCACCCAAAATGCAATGGGCGATGACACCCGATGACGAAGCACGCAATCGCAACGAGAATCGAACCTAATGAAGTTGCCGACCAGGGCTTGCGCTGAATGAATGATCGCAAAGCGGCCTGATCAGAAGGCTACACCGTCGCCTTTTCGAAGATAGAAAGCTTCGCCGCATCCCAGTCGGCAAGGAATCGCTTGAGGCCGATATCGGTCAGCGGATGCTTGAACAACATTTCCATGATCTTGAACGGCATGGTCGCGACGTGGGCGCCGCATTCAATCGCTTGGACAACATGCAGCGGATGGCGAACGGAAGCCACAAGAACCTCACTTTCGAACCCGTATTCGTTGACCATGTCCACCGTCGCCGAGACCGCGTTCATTCCCTCGTCGGAGATGTCATCCACGCGACCGACGAAATTACTGATATAGGTCGCTCCAGCCTTGGCGGCGAGCAGCGCTTGCGACACGCTGAAAACGAGGGTTACATTGGTCCGGATTTCGCGCTCAGTCAGTTCCCTGACGAGACGCACTCCCGGCTCGATAAGCGGTACCTTCACAACGATCTGAGGGTGCCAGGAGCTGATTTCCAGCGCCTCTTTCAGCATCGTCTCATAGTCGGTAGCGACGACCTCGGCACTGATGTCCCCGTTCGGGTTCGCGTCGCAGATCTTGAGCACCGTTTCCCTGAAGCCCTTGCCGGTCTTTGCGATGAGGGTTGGGTTGGTGGTGACCCCGTCGAGGACGCCCCACTCGTTAGCCCGGATTACTTCATCCACGTCGCCGGTATCGACAAAGAGCTTCATGTCGTTGATTGTACTGGTCCCAGCCGTTCCGTAAGATGCGTGACCACTTCGGCGAGGACTTTTCCCCGGTGACTGATGGCATGCTTCTCATCGGCGGTAAGGTCGGCCATGGTGCAGCCCCGTTCCGGCAGCCAGAAGATCGGATCATAACCGAAGCCGCCGGCGCCGCTGGGAGCGAGTGCAATTTGACCTTCGCAGGTCGCTTCGAAGTGGTGCAGCCCGCCGCCGGGAGCGGCAAGCGCAACATGGCAGCGGAACCGCGCTGTTCGCTCGCCAGGATCAGTCAGGCCCGACATCATCCGAAGGATCTTCGCCATCTTTTGATCGAACGGAAGGTCTTCTCCGCCAAATCGCTTGCTTTTGACGCCGGGTGCGCCCTCTAATGCATCGATCTCGAGTCCCGCGTCGTCCGCCAGGGACCATTCCTCGGTGTACCTGGATGCGCTCAGGGCCTTGATCGCGGCATTCTCCGCGTAGGTATCGCCGGTCTCCTCGGGTTCAGGTGCCCCAGGAAAATCGGCGAGGGTCAGAAGCTCGACGGTCGGAAGCCCGCGATGCAGGATGGTCAGCATCTCCCCAGCCTTCTTCAGGTTATGGGTGGCAACAACCAATCTCACTGCTGATTGTCGTACCCGAAAAACACCGAAGCCACCACCCGCGAGGGCGGCGGCATTCTGGTGCTTGGAGGATGAGATGCCGGGGCCTTGGAGGCAGCCCCGGAATCAAGTTACTTGTCCTTTAGAATCCAGCCGGTTTCCGGTTTCTTGCCGTCCACGAGCTTGGCGACAGCCATTCGGTTCGTGGCGCGTACGATCTTGACCTTGCCCGCTCGCTCGACGTCTGCTCCCATCTTTTCGCCGGTGTCGGGGTCGACGATCTCTCCGTTGTTCTTGTAAAGCACGAGCTCGTCGCCGACATTGAGACCTTGGTCGGTGCCCGCGTTGAGGTAAATCTCGCCAGAGTCTTCGTTAAACTTCGCGACCTTGCACGACCATTCGAAATCGTTGAGCTTGGCGACGATCTTGTCCACAATCTCGTCGATGACCGCTTTGGTGGTCTGGCCGAACGGAGTCTCGTCGAATTTGGATTGGTCGTATCCGACGCCGAAGGCCGCGATGTTGAGGGCTTGGCCCTTCTTCTTCTGCTCCTTCATCCCCGACTCAGACGCCACCATCTCGCTCGTCGAGGCGTTGAACATCCGGATATTCATTCCGACCTTGCTGCTGACCTCCTGCTCTCCCAGGAACAGGCTCGCGCCGCCACCGCCTAGACCAACCTTGCCAAGCAAGCCACCGACATCGATTCCAGTCTTTTTGCCCTTCTGTGCGAAATCCGTAATCTCCGGCTTGATCAGGTAATCGGCCGCGACGGTCTTGCCCTGTTGGGACTGTCCCGAATGAGCTTCCTTGATCGCAGCTTCGTCGTCCATGTCGCGCATTTGGTGGCGCTCCATGATGATAAAGCGGCCCGATTCCAACAGCTTCTCGGTGAGTTTCACTTCGATCGCCTTCCGGAAGCCCTCTCCGGCATAAGCCCGCTCGATTGACTCAGACCATGTCGCGGGATAGACCGCTACCCTCAGCTTCTTAACCCTGTCTTGTGCAATCGCGCTGCCTGCGATTGCTGCTACACCGGCGACGATAGCGAGGTTTCGAATGATGTTTTGCATGTCCTTTTTTCTCCTTGCCCCCTGGGCTTGGTGAAATGTTAGGGCACGCGAAAGCGGTCTTCCGTGAGCGAAATCACGCTGTGATTAAGATCACGCGGCGACCGTTTCTTTGAATTGCTCCACGTACTTGAGGCAACATGCGCGAACACGCGCGCGGATCCTCGTGATGAAAGCTGCCCGTTCGGTCACGCTCACGGCGCCTCGGGCATCGAGAAGGTTGAACACGTGGGAACACTTGAGGGCGAGATCGAAAGCCGGATAGATCAGAGCTGTTCCCGGCTCGCCAGTATTCTGGGTGGTTAGAATGCCAAGTTCGGCGTCCCAAAATGTTGGAGTCTCGATAACCCGCCTGGATTCCGCCTCATAGGTCTCAAACAAACGGTAAAGGGCATCCGTATCGGCTACTTCGAAATTGTAAACGTTATGCTGCATTTCGAGGTCGAATTCGGCATCCTTGTATGACACCTGCTCGGTCCACATCAGGTCTTCCCAAAACGAGTTTTGATTGTTCAGCATGAGGCATAGCCGCTCGGGGCCGTAGGTAATTTCGGCACAAACCGGATTGCATTCAATGCCTCCCATCTGTTGGAAGAACGTGAACTGGGTGATCTCCGTACCGTCCAGCCAGATCTCCCAACCTACTCCGCTGGCGCCGACGCTGGGCGATTCCCAATCGTCCTCCACCAACCGCACGTCGTTGCGCTTCGTATCGAAGCCGATCGCGTCAAGCGACCCCAGATAGCGGTCAACGATATCGTCAGGGCTGGGCTTCATGATCACCTGATACTGGTAGTAGCGCTGGTTCCTCATCGGATTGCGCGTGTATCGGCCATCGGCAGGGCGTCGGGAGGGCTGGATGTAGGCCACATTCCACGGTTTGGGCCCCAGGCATCGGAGGGTCGTCGCGGGATGCATCGTCCCCGCGCCAACCTCGACGTCATATGGTTGTACAAGGAGACAGCCCTGGGCAGACCAGTACTCGTTGAGGCGATGGATCATCTCCTGCAGCGTCATCGGCATCAGGTTACCAGCGGGCGGTAACCTTTGAACTTCCATGGATTTGATGCTAGCTACGATGGCCGATTACACAATGGTGAGCCAAGAGGGCAAGCTAAGCATCATCGGGATCTTTGGCACGATCTACGCTCGGAACTTCCCGGCCACCCACCGCAACTTGCACCTGGCGATGATCGTCAAGTGCTCCTACGCGGACGTTGGCACGGAGCGGGACATCCAGACCCATTTGGTCGACGCCGATGGCCATCGGCTGGTTGGCTCGAAAGGAACCCTGACGCTGCCCTCCGACGTCGATCGGCCACCGACGCTAAACCTCGTCCATGTGTTCGAAGAGATAACCTTTGAACGCCCCGGCCGCTACAGTTTCAATATCTACATTTCGGGCCAAGAGGTGTCTTCACTGGGGCTGGAAGTCGTACAAGCCACCGATGAGCCGCCGCTTGACATCCCCCTTGACCAAGGCGAGCTGGAATAGCTTCGTTTAAGGACTACCAATCGTCTTGAAGGCAAATGATCGCCGCCCTTGCCCTTTGTGCTGCACTTCCCTTCCATGCCGATCTCTTTACGTCCGACTACTTGGTTCCTGAGCCCATCCGGCTGGCAATTACACCCACGATCGATGGCAAGCTCGCCCCTGATGAGTGGGATTCCCTGTTCATCGGCGAAGGCCACCAGGCCTCCTATCAGTGGGAGCCTGGTCGCCATTACGTTTGTGCCAAGCTGCCAATGGGCCAGGACCTCATTGCCAGCTTCGACTTCAATGCCGACGGATGGCTTGTCGGCAAAGACAATCTCCAGATTCGGGCGTCGTGGAAGGACGGCAAGACGACTGCCACCGCCTTCATCCTGGATTGCACGGATCGGGAGGGGCCGAAGTGGGTCCCGGCTCCCTTGATCGAGGACGTCCTAAAGTGCGGCGGCAGCCCGGGCACCGACAGTTGGACCGTTGAACTTGGATTTCAGGCAGTAGGATTGCCAATCGTCGATAAAGGGGTGCGATTTGCCTTTCGATCCGATACCGTAGCTTTGGACTCGGCGCAGCCAGACCCCTTCCTTCCGAGAAAGATGTCGGGCATAAGCCTGCAAATGGAAAAGACTCAAAACTCGCCGCCAGGCTTGGCGTGGAAAGCGGAATATCGAGCGCGATCAGTTGCGCCCGGCGATGCGATCAAGATCAAGGTGGCGATGCGCAATGTAACCCAGATTCGTCGTTTCGAGATGTTTACTGAGGGCCTTGCCAAGGATCAGGCAACCGTAGTGGCGGAACCCTTTCCCAAGCCAGACGAAAAGGGTCGGGCAAGCGTGACCTACGACGCCAAACTTTCGGAATCGGCCACCACGGGTTACCGAGTCTTGCGGACGACGCTGGTGGACGATGCCGGCAGCGAATCTTGGCTGCGCACGAGTTATCAGGTGTCCGACCTCGTCACGTTCGATCCGCGGTTACCCGGTGATACGAAGTTCAAAGCTAATGACAGCCAAATCGTGCGTGGACTTGTCCACATCCGATCGCGGAGCGGTAATCGGCTGGACGGAAAGCTTACGATCCGGCTACCCAAAGGTTGGACGGTGAGCAAAGGCAGCGACGTCGGCTTCTCCATCTACCACTCGCGTGGCATGGCCAAGGTTAATCTCGAGCTGATCGTTCCGCCGGGGGCCAAGGGCGCCTATCCGCTTACGTACATCGCGACGATCGGGGACAAGGTGATCGAGCAGATCATTCCGTTCGCCATCCAGTAACCCGTCAGGTCATAATCAAGGGGTTGAACGATCCTCGTACGACGTTCGGCCCCGTTGCTCGCCGCTATCTCGATAGTCCTGTCCATGCCAACGAGGCCGCTCTCGCCCACATGGTCAAGGTCGCCAGCCCCGCTGGCGGTCCGATACTCGACGTCGCCACTGGCGCCGGACATACCGCCTTTGCATTTGCGCCCCATGCCGAAAGAGTGGTCGCAACCGACATCACCGAGGGAATGCTGGCGATCGTTCGGGAAGAAGCCGCCCTTCGCGGGTTGACGAATATTGAAGTCCAAGCCGCTAACGCAGAAAGCCTGCCCTTTCCTGAGAACACTTTCGAGGGTATCACGTGCCGGGTCGCCGCCCACCACTTTCGGAATCCCTCGGCGTTCATGAGCGAATGCGGGAGGGTCCTGAGGCCACAGGGCTGGCTCCTATTGGTCGACAACGCCGGTGTAGAAGACGCCCAAGCGAACGAACGATGGAACGAAATCGAGACCTGGCGAGATCCATCCCACGTCAGGAATATCCAGCCGGAGGAATGGCGCCGCCATTTCGAGCTCCACGGTTTTAGCATTGAGCACTTCGAGGTTATTCCGAAGCCAATGAACCTGGACAGTTGGCTGGAGCGGATGCAGGTTCAGGAACCCAACCGCAGCCGCATTCGCGAAGCGATTATGCACAGCGAAGGATGGCTCCGCGATTACCTTCGACCGCACGGCGACGGGGCTGATGCAATATTCCACGAGCAGGAGATTTCCCTGCTCGGACGCAGACCGGCTTAAAAAGCAAGACGGCTCCGAGCCATTGCCCGGAGCCGTCAGTGCGTAAGGTCTATGGGGCGACGGGCTGGTTTGTCAGCGCGAGCACTCCGCCGCTAACGGTAAGTGCATAACCCTGCTTGGTACCGTTGTTGAGGGTCTGGCACTTCACCTTGACGCGATAGAGGCCCTTTGCCGGGACCTTCAAAAGCACAACCTCCGTCGAGTTCTTCGCGTCAACCGCTCCACCGGTTTTCGATTCCCCGGTCGAGGTGTTGAAGTCGTTGCCCAGCCAGGTCGTCCCCGTGGGTCCGACCACGGTCAAATTCATGTCGTTCACGACCGGGTTGCCGGCATTTACCGCTCCGGGGAAATCCGTAAAGGTCATCACGATTTTCAGCGGCACCGACGGGTTGCGGACGGCGATGTAATAGGTGTCCTCTTGCCCGGCCGTCATCCCGTTTCCGTTGCGGCGGTCGTAGGCAAGCAGGCGAGCAGCGTCGCCGGCAAAGTACAGCGCATTGTCCAAGAGCAGCCGTCCCCAGCCCTCGCGGTTACTGGGATACCCGCTGATACCCGTCATGTCGACGCCCGCATTCATGATGGTCGACCGAATCAATGCACCACTCGGCGTGAAGCCCTTCGCCGGGTTCTTGGCGCCGGTTTCCAGCCAGCCTTCCATGTAGTACTGGCGGACCAGCAACGAGCCACCACTGATTGACGGACAGGCCATGGACGTTCCGGTCATCTGGGTCCAGCTTGACGTCGTCCCTGCGAGTGCCGACCAGATGTTGACTCCCGGCGAATAGATTTCCGGCTTTCGGCGACCATCAGCTGTGGGTCCCGTACCTCCAGAGCCGTGGTTCTGCTGGCTATTCGCCTGCTGCGATGCTCCTACGGCGAGGCAACTCTTTGCGTTTTCCGGGGTTTTTAGAGTGGATAGATTAGTCACCGCGAAGGCCACACAACCTTCCTCGTTATTCCACGAGTATTCGTCAATGGCCCGGCACCAAGACGTATAGGACGTGGTGCCGTCATCGCCCCAACTATTGGAGTGGACTCGGGCGCCGTTGGCATGCAACTCGTTCAGGCGAGTCAAGAGATTCGAGCCATTGATATCGCTGAGGTTTCGAAACGCCAGCTTTGCAGCGTATGCCATTCCGTTTCGGAAGGTCTGGCCGTTGATCGGAATGCGGTCGCCCGCAAAGGTCCCCGCCGTGTGGGTTCCGTGTGAATCGCTGCCTTGGCCGTTGCTTGAAAGATAGGCAACGACCTTGCGGTGATTAGGTCCCGGCGTATTGTTGACGGGGTCTCGGAATTGATCGTGGTTCATGTACATGCGGCCGTCGATCAGACCTCCGATCTGTCCTTCGCCATGGATGCCTTTGTCCCAAATTGGCTGCTGGCCACTCACATTGCTCTGAATGACCCACCGCGTGAGGTCGTTCCGCAGATTGACCTCGGATGCCTCGTCGATGAAGAGAACATCTTGGTGCTCGGCGAGCTGGGAAACCTGATTGAGATTGCCCTTTGCCCGGATAAGGATTGAACGACCCTCGGCATCGATCTCGAGGATCTCCATGCCAATGGCGTGCGCTGCTGAAGCAGTTTCCACCTCGGAAACTCCGTCGAGGACGCTGATGACCAGCTCGTAGCGGCCGGAAGCCTGCTCAAGCGCCCGGTCGAGGTTCTTGAAACGCCTGACGCCGATTTCATTGGACACCTTATAAGGCGCCTCATAGAGGCCAACCCATCGAACGAACTCGAGGTTCTTGATCGCTTTGTAGTCCGCCGCGCCGGCCCGTACGATCCACGTGTGCTCCGGGATGTACGTGAGGAGTTCGCCGCCGACCGCCTCAACTGCGGCACGGTCGGCTTCGTTCAAGGACCGATCGAACTGAACCAAGTAGGTCTGCGGTCCCGAGAGGTTCTCCATCTGGGAGGTACGGAGCTGGGCGATCCGCGGCAGGTTTTTCAGGGGATCGAATCGCTGATATCGTAGGTCGACTGTGGTGCCGGCCCAGACGACAGTGGTGGCGGCAATGAAAAGTAGGCTCGGCCAGATACGCTTGGCCAATGAAGGGACGGAGTTACGGTAGGGCATGCCAGTTTCATCATACAACGACTTCACCGCGAAACTCGCCTCGCAAAGTCGCCGGCTTGCCAGCAAAAAAGCCGGCCCACTAAGGGGCCGGCAACTGGGATGCCAAGGAATTATTTCTCTTCTTTGAACTCGGCGTCGATCACATCGTCGCCACCGCCGCCTGAATTTCCGACTCCGGCCCCGACCGTCTCCCGCTCTTCGGCCGATGCCTTGTAGATCGTCTCGGCGATCGTATGGCTTTCGGCCTCGAGATCGGCGAAAGCGGCATCGATAGCTGCCTTGTCCTCACCCGTTGCGGCCGATCGGAGCTTCTGAATCTTCTCTTCAACTCGCGTCTTGTCCTGCTCGCTAATCTTGTCACCAGCGTCCTTTATCGCCTTTTCGGTCGAGTAGCAAAGCTGATCGGACTTGTTCTTGATTTCGGCAAGCTCCTGCTGCATCCGGTCGGCGTCGGCATTGGCCTCCGCCTCCTTGATCATGCGATCGATTTCGTCCCGGTTCAGGTTGCCCGACCCGGTAATGCGGATGCTCTGCTCGTTGCTCGTACCCTTGTCTCTCGCGCTCACGTTGAGGATGCCGTTAGCATCGATATCGAACGTCACTTCGATCTGGGGGATCCGAGCCGGCGCCGGCGGAATGCCACCGAGATGGAAGCGACCTAGGCTCTTGTTATCCTTGGCGAGCGGTCGCTCACCTTGGAGAATGTGGATTTCCACTTCCGGCTGATTGTCGACGGCAGTCGTGTAGGTGCGGCTCTTCTTGGTGGGGATCGTCGTATTGCGATCAATGATCTTGTCAAAGATGCCACCCTGGGTTTCGACTCCGAGGGAGAGGGGAGTGACGTCCAACAGAACGATGTTCTTGACCTCGCCGCCGAGAATGCCCGCCTGGATGGCGGCCCCAATCGCGACGACCTCATCTGGGTTCACGCTCCGATTGGGCTCTTTCCCGGTGAGCTGCTTGACGAGGTCCTGCACCATCGGCATGCGCGTCGAACCACCGACCAGGATGATTTCGTGGATGTCCGAAGCCTTGACCTTGGCATCCTCTAGGGCCTGCTGGAACGGACCTTTGACCCTGCTCATGAGATCGGCGCACAGTTCCTCGAACTTCGCCCGGCTGAGATTCAGATCCAAATGCTTCGGCTCGTTCTCGATCGCCGTGATATAGGGCAGGTTGATGTTCGTGGTGACCTGCGAGCTCAGTTCGATCTTGGCCCGCTCTGCAGCCTCCTTCAGCCGCTGGAGCGCGTTCTTGTCCTTCAGAAGGTCGACTCCTTGATCCTTCTTGAACTCCGCCGCGATCCATTCGACGATCTTTTGGTCAAAGTCGTCGCCACCAAGGTGGCTGTCACCCGCGGTGGATTTCACTTCAAAAACGCCGTCTCCGACGTCAAGAATGCTGACGTCGAACGTGCCGCCACCCAGGTCGAATACCAGGATCGTTTCGCTGTGCTTCTTGTCCAAGCCATAGGCGAGCGATGCTGCTGTCGGCTCGTTGATGATGCGCAGCACAGTCAGGCCAGCGATCTCACCGGCATTTTTGGTTGCCGTTCGTTGCGAGTCGTTGAAATATGCCGGCACCGTAATAACGGCCTGATCGACGGTATCGCCCAAGTAGGCCTCTGCATCGTTTTTCAGTTTTTGAAGGATCATCGCGCTGATCTCTTCCGGCGTGAAATCCTTATCAACCGCGGCGATATGGGCGATGACCATGCCCTTCTTGTCTTCCTTGACCTTGTAGCTGACGCGCTTGACCTCGTCGGCTACTTCGCTCAGCTTGTGACCCATGAATCGCTTGATGCTCATCACGGTGTTTTCCGGGTTCATGACAGCCTGTCGTTTCGCGGTGATTCCCACGAGACGCTCGCCATTGGCCTTGAAGGCAACCACGCTCGGAAGCGTTCGCGTACCCTCTGCAGTCGCAATGACGACCGGTTCGCCGCCTTCCATCACGGCAACCACTGAGTTCGTGGTGCCCAAGTCTATTCCTACTGTGCGTCCCATACTGTAATCCTTGGCTCAAAGTATTTGAGCGCTATACACTCAATTAACGCCAAGAATACCCAATACGTTCCCCGTGGTGCGGGGGTTTCGTTTGATTCCGGACAAGTATTCTTTGGGGCAGCATGCTTGCGACAGCCCTGGCCATTTGCCTCATGCCTGAGCCTGGTCCTATGTTCGAACTAGGCATTGTCAGGCTTGGCAATCGATCCGTCGCGGCCCGAACACTTCGATTACGATGGGCCGATTACGCAGTCGACGTCGCCTGGCCTCGAACGGGCCTCGGCACCACTGCAGCTATGGCGGCGATTGCCAAACAGGCGGGAGCCGATATCGCCGTCAACGGCTGTTTCTTCGACGCGTACCTGCAATCACCGCGAAAGAACCCGAACCAGAACCTGGTTGCCAACGGCCGAGTTGCCTACATCGGCGGAACGGGTTGCACCTTTGGTTTCAGCGAAACGCTCGGGCCAAGGATTGATCGCGTTCGATTTAAGCTGCTAGGGACGATCTCCAGGAAGCTCGGCGCGCAGTCAAGCTGGTACGCCTATCGGGTCAACCACACACCCCAGAACGGTAACATCGCCGGCATTTTCGACCAATCCCATGGTTCGAAAGTCGACGGCACCGGCATGAAAGTCGTGGTCTCTGGGGGCAAGGTGGAAGAGATCACCTATGGGGAAGCGCGTATTCCACGCAACGGCTACGTCGTGTTCCTCGGCTCGGGGGAATCTTCGCTGCAGAGGCGTTTTCAGGTGGGAGATACGCTCGAATACAAGCTCGACATCACGGGCGGGGACCCGGAATTCTGGCGGCAGGTCGCCACTGGCGTCGGTGGCGGCCCCAAGCTCCTTAGCCAGGGCCGGGTCGACCTCCATGCCGAGGACGAGGGCTTTCGAGATCCCAAGATCCTGACCGGTTCCAATCATCGGAGCATGATCGGTTGGACGAAGGGCGGCGAAATCGTTATCGCCTTGGCTACATGCCGAATGAGCGAGGGAGCGAAGATCATGCAGAAGCTGGGCTGCTGGGAAGCGATGAACCTGGATGGGGGAGCATCGAGCGGGCTATGGGTTCGCGAAAAGGGATACCTGCATACGCCGGGAAGGCCCCTGAGCAATCTCTTGATCTTCAAGAAGCGCTAGGTGCGACGCGGACCTGCCATTTGCTTCGGTAAGGCCATAATCGCCGAGTGTCCATTCGGCTGTTGGGATCCTTCATCGGTGCGTGCTCGGCCATGACGAGTTTGGCGGTGGCGCGAGTTACGATAACTGCAGATCAGGCGGTCTTGGAAAACAGCCTGGTACGAAGAGTCGTCCGAACCCACGGTTTTGTTGGCACGATCTCGTTCCAGCGCTGCGAAACCGGCGAAGAGTTTGTTCGCACGATCGAACCCGAGGCCAAGCTGGTGATCGACCGTCGGGAGTACTGGCTTGGCGGGGTAACAGGGTTACCCAACAAGGCGTTCCTGCAGCAGGATTGGATTGCCTGGGCCGAGCCGGCGCCAATGGCGTTGCGACTGGTCGACGTTAAGCAAGCATCGCCGCAATCTAGTGTTCCCCACGGCAACGGATGGGTTCCGGAAGGCAAAGCATGCGAGCTGGTTTTCGACCACGACGACTTCACTGCTTCACTGCACCTGGAGATTTACGATCACCTGCCGGCGATTGGCAAGCGGGTCGTCATTCATGCCAAGCCAGGTAAGCGGATAACCGTCAATCAGGTCGTTGTGGAGCGGCTTAGTCTCGTCGAAGGTGAGAGCGAAGTGGAGGCCAATGCTGTCTGGCGGTTGCCGAACGTAACCGCACTATCGGATATGAGCTTCGGTGGAAGTCGCGGCACCTGCATCCATTGGAGTCCGGACGAGTCCTATAAGACGCAGGTGAACTACCTCCTCAAAACGCCGTGCGTCCTCGAGGTTCGACCACCGTTTGGCATGCATCAAGCCACGGACGGTGCAGACGTCCGATCGGTGACGTCCTACGTGCTGCTTCACAAGGGAACCAACCGCGAGGAAAACACGCTAGAGCAGCGGCGACTGTACCGAAGGCTGGCGCCGTGGGTGCTCGACAACCCATTGATGCTCCACGTGGTGAGCAACGACGACCAGGAGATTCGAAGGGCGATCGATCAGGCATCTGAATGCGGCTTCGAGATGGTCATCATGAGCTTCGGCTCCGGGCTGAACATGGAGGATGTGTCGCCCGCAAACATCTCGCGTTGGCGGACTTTGCGTGAATACGCCAGCCGCAAAGGAATTCGGTTTGGGGGCTATTCCCTCCTCGCGAGCCGTCGAATCAGCGACGAGCATGATGTGATCAACCCGCAGACTGGCAAGACCGGCGGCGCGATTTTCGGCAACTCGCCTTGTCTGGGTTCAACATGGGGCGTCGACTATTTCGATCGGCTGCGTACGTTTATCGAAGGCACCGGATTTCAGATGCTGGAGCATGACGGCAATTATCCTGGCGACCAATGCGCGTCCACGACCCATCCGGGGCACCGAGGGCTGGACGACTCTCAGTGGAATCAGTACCGCCAGATCACCGAGTTCTACCATTGGTGCCGAGCGCGCGGGGTCTTCCTCAACGTCCCCGACTACTATCACTTGAACGGCTCGAACAAGACGGGTATGGGCTACCGCGAGACAAACTGGTCGTTGCCCCGCGAGCAGCAGCATGTCCATGCCCGACAGAACCTGTTTGACGGGACTTGGTCCAAGACGCCATCCATGGGTTGGATGTTCGTTCCCCTGGTGGAGTATCACGGTGGCGGCGCGGCAGCCACGATCGAGCCTCTCCGCGACCACCTCAAGGACTACGAGTTGCACTTCGCCAACACCTTCGGCTTTGGCGCGCAGGCCTGCTGGCGCGGCACCCGACTGTATGATTCGCCGGAGACGAAAGCGTTGGTCCGGCGAATGGTCGACTGGTACAAGCAAAACCGGGTGGTCCTGGAGTCGGACATCGTCCACTTGCGCCGGGCCGATGGACGGCGACTGGACTATGTCTTGCACGTCGCCGAATCGAAGAAGCACGCGATGCTGGTGGTTTACAATCCGACGGCGGCAGTACTGGAGGAAGCGGTTACACTTCCCCTCACCGCATGTGGAATGCGTGGCCGGGTCGCAATCATAAGCCCAGACGGCAAGCGGACGGTCTCACGACCGCCCGAAGTCGTTAAGGTAAAGGTCCCCGCCGGGTCCTGGACGTGGCTCCGGTTCTCTACCGAGTAGGGGTCTTCGCTTCAAGCCAAGGCTTGAGATCAGCCTTCTCCAACACAGCTAGCCGATCAAGCTCGGACTGCAGTTCGCGACTCAGCCGGTCGAAGACCTCCCTGGCCTGCCTTGTTGGTCGGTAGTCACCGGTTAACACGGTGCCAAGTACACCAAACAGCTTGTCATTCAGCCGAATCGGGTAATTCAGCATGTCCTGTCCACTCTGCAGCTTCGTCTGGTAGATGGCCTCCTCGATTGGCCGTAGCTTGGCGAGAACCGCGTCGGCAGCTTCCCTTTGCTCCGGTTTGGCCTTCACCGCATCCTCGACTTTCTTGCGGTGCTCGCGGATGCGGACGACGGCCTGGTTAGCCTCGTCGGCACGCTTGGATACCACGGTTGCGAACTCGTACTGCTCCCAAAGATCCTTGTCACTGGACGACGAGCGAGGGTCACGCATCCACTTGAACTTCCGCTCAGTTGCGACTCCGTCAACCGTCATCCGCACCGTGTACTCGCCGGGTGGAACGGTGATCGAGGAGCCCCCACCTGTCCAGAGCAGGATTCCGGAGGGAACGCGCGCTCCGGGCATAGCGAGCCACTTGGCGACCCGGTGGTGACCAGCCGATTTGCTTTGCCCCGAATCCTTGGGCAGGACGATCCCGCGCGGACCAAAGACTTCGAAGTCGAGGGTCTTCACCTCCTTGGGCAGGTAATAGTCCAGCACGACCCCGCTCTGACTTCGGCCCCATCGAACCCGATGGGCATCGGCTGGCTGATAAAGCGTCGCCGCCGCGCCCGCCTGCTGGCGCAAGGGAGTCAGGTTCTCAAGAACCCAGAATGAGCGACCGTGGGTTGCGGCGCACAGATCGTTCTCCTTGACCACGAGGTCGTGGATGGGTACCACGGGAAGGCTTCTCCCCATTCGGCGCCATGTTCGCCCGTCATCAGGGCTAATGAGTACGCCCGTCTCGGTACCTGCGTAGAGCAGTCCGCGGCGAACCGGGTCCTCGCGCACGACTCGCACAAACGAGTCCTTTGGCATTCCGCCATCGATCCGCTGCCAGGTCTTGCCGAGGTCGGACGTGACGAAGGCATAGGGCGCGTGGTCATCGTTCTCGTGATTGTCCACCGCAAGGTAGGAAACATTGGCATCGTGTGGCGACGCCTCGATCATGCTGCAAAGTCCCCACTCTGGGAGCTCTTTGGGCGTCACATTCGCCCAGCTCTTCCCTCCATCGGTTGTCACGTGAACCAGCCCGTCGTCGGATCCCGCCCAAATCAGCCCCCTGCGTCTGGGCGATTCTGCCAGCGTGAAAACGGTGCCGTAATACTCGACGCTGGTGTTGTCCTTCGTGATCGGACCGCCGCTCGACTGCATCTTCGATTTATCGTTCCGGGTGAGGTCGGGGCTGATTTTCTGCCAAGACTCGCCGAGGTTCGTCGATACGAGAACATACTGCGACGAGGTGTAAAGGCGGTTAGCGTCGTGAGGCGAGAAGACGATCGGAAACGTCCACTGGAACCGGTGCTCGAGGTCCGCCGCACCCGCACCCATCGGGTTATCCGGCCATGGGTTGACGTCGCGCGATTCGTTCGTTCGGTGATTGAACAAGCTGAGGTACCCGCCATAGCTACCACCAAAGACGAGATCAGGATTCTTGGGGTGAGCGGCGACGTAGCCGCTTTCGCCCCCCGCAGTCTCCTCGTAGCCGCGCAGTCCGCCTTGGCCCCCGCGAACCTTCATGCGAACCGTCGAGTTGTCCTGCTGCGCACCGAGCAATCGGTAGGGAAAGTCGCTGTCGGTTGAGACGTGATAGAACTGCGCGGTCGCAAAGTCCTGCTCCGACCACGTTCTCCCTCCATCCGTCGAAACCGTTGCACCACCATCGTTCGCCACGATCATGCGAGTGGGGTCGTCAGGATCGATCCACATGTCGTGGTTGTCCGGATGGCGAGCGAACATGGTCGAATAGGTCTTTCCGCCGTCGCTTCCCCGACCAATAGCCACGTTGAGGATGAAGGATTTCTCCTTATCCTTGGGGTCAGGAATGATGTGGGTGTAGTACCACGCGCGTTGCCGCCAGTTGCGGTTGGAGTTGCCCGCCTTCCACGTGGCGCCGCCATCGTCGCTCGTGTATACGCCCCCTTGGTCTGCTTCGATAATCGCGTAAACACGCTTGGGATCGGCCGGTGAAAATGCCACGCCAACCTTTCCCCACAAGCCGATGGGCAGTCCCGGATTCACCGCGATATCCTTCCACGTCTCGCCTCCATCCTTGCTCTGCCAGAGTCGGCTGCCTTCTCCACCGCTGTTTAGCGAATAAGGAGTGCGCCATGCGGTCCACGTTGCTGCGATCAGGTGGTCAGCGTTCGACGGGTCAAGGGTCAAGGAAATTGCGCCCGAACGGTCGTCGACATAGAGAGTCTTCTTCCACGTCTTTCCGCCGTCCACCGACTTGTAAACTCCGCGCTCAGGATGGGGGCCATACACATGGCCAAGCGCCGCAACCCAGACGGTGTCGGGATTCTTGGGATGAATGCGGACCTTCCCGATGAAGCGCGTATCCGCAAGGCCCATATGGGTCCACGTGCGCCCGGCATCGGTCGATTTATAAACACCATCTCCAGGGCTGATGTTTCCCCGGATGTCGCACTCGCCCATGCCGACATAGACCACGTCAGGGTTACTTTCACTCACTGCCACGGCCCCGACCGATCCCCATTTTAAAAACCCGTCGGTCACGCATCGCCAGTTCTGGCCGGAATCGGTGGACTTCCAAACTCCTCCGCCGGTGGTGCCCATGTAGAATTCGGCCGGACGTCCCTTGACGCCGCTCACTGCCACCGAACGTCCACCGCGATCAGGTCCGATGCCGCGCCACGAGAGATCGCCGGCAGCGGCGTCGAAGGGTGTCTGGGCGATCCCCGCAAAGGGCAAAACAACGAATAGCAAAAAGGCCCGCCGAAGCATGACCTTTACTCTAGCATCCGAAGGCGCGGAGCGTGGGTGCGGGGTCTGGGGCCCCGCATCCCATTGAAGTTACGCCTGGCTCGTTCGTGCGCGGCGCTTGCGGAAGGCAACAGCGAGTCCAGAGCCAACCATTACCCAGGTAGCGGGTTCCGGAACGGGCGTTGCGACGTTGAAGAACATCAGGTCGACCTGTTGGGCGTTCTGAACAAGGTCGCTTCTAGTCAAGGTCAGCTCGATTCGCCCAACGTTTTGCAGATTGCCAACGTGGACAACGCCACCTTGTCCGAAGTTCGGATCGGCGGCCGTATCCTGCACATAGAAGCGAGTGGAGAGTCCCACCGCCGCTCGCTGAGTCCAGCTCGTCGAGAAATATCCCTGAGTTCCCGGTGCGGAAGAGTCGTACTCCGCAATCGTGTTCCAGGTGTTGACGTCGATCTGGACGTTGGTGCTGTCCCAGGCCGAAAGCGTGTACTCGTAGCCGTTGTGGATATTGCCGATGAGCATCTGGCCGCCAGAACCCCAGGCGTAGCCAGCCGAAAAGTTAAAGGTGACGGTGCTGCCGAGTCCGTTCTGCCCATGAATCTGGAATTCGTTGGAGAACAGGTTGTTGGCGCCCGTAATCGCATAAGGCATGCCCCAGGTCCCAGGAGCGGCGGCAAAACCTGGATGAGCGTCGAATCCCGATATTGTGCCTGCTGCACTTGTATTCGAGTAGGAATATCCGCTGGACGAGAATTGCGCCGTCCAGTCTTTCCAGTCATATTGGGCGTTCGCCGTCATCGCAGATACTGCCGTTAAGGCCAGCGTTACACATCGCCATCCCTTTCTGGAACTGCCGTGGGCGCGAAGCGCCGATACTTCCCTCTTAACCTGTTGTTCTCGTTTCATTTGGTTTCCTCGTTCGACCTGTGGGATCACTTGCTATCGATCGCCATTCAGGTTCGTATCGGGGTGGTGGCCTGTCACCCGGAGAACGTGGCGAGAACGTGCGACAAAGCCAATAGATTGGGACCTTTGGCCCACCAACCCGCGGCGAACAACAGTGGAGTTCTGCGAGTCACGTTCACCGTCCTGGAACACCGGACCGCACCATAACGTTGCACATGGCAAGGCCTTAAGGCCCCGGAGGGCTGGTATGTTGTTTGCTTCGATCTTGTTCTCGTGCTCGACGCTGCTTGCCGATGCTGAATGCGGAGCTCTGCCAAAACTCGGCACAACCGTCAACACGTTCAGTAAGAACCTGCGGACCATCTTCCAGGACCGAAAGGGCCACTATTGGTTCGGAAGCGACGGCGAAGGGGTAACCCGATACGACGGCAAAGGACTCGTTCGCTTCACGACGAAGGACGGGCTGCCAGGCGACCAGGTCAACGGCATCCAGGAAGACAGAAAAGGAAACCTGCACTTCACCACCAGCGGCGGAATCGGAAAGTACGACGGCAAGTCTTTCACCACCTTGAAGCCCGTGGTCATGGACGCGCCTGACAAAGGTTGGCGGATGCACAAGGACGATCTTTGGTTCGCTTGGGGGTCAAAGGACGGCGGGCCTTCGCGCTACGACGGCAATACGCTCTACTCTCTGCGCTTTCCGAAACACCACCTCGAAGACGCCAAGCTCGAACTCAAGCCGGCGTCGAGCATGTACGCGATCTACACGATCTACAAAGATAGGAAGGGGCACCTCTGGTTTGGTACCGCCGATGCGGGTCTTTGCCGCTACGACGGGAAGACGATCAACTGGCTCTATGAGGAGCACTTGACAACTGCCCCGAACGGCGGGTCGTTCGGCATCCGATCGATCATTGAAGACCGTGACGGCAGGCTCTGGATCTGCAATACGCGGAACAGATTCTTGGTCTCACCTAAGAACCGTTCGTCGCACGGCCTGATCGAGTACAAGGCGGACGAGGGGACGGGCAGCCTGAAGTCTGTCGTCGGCATGGAATCCCTCTACTTTCAATCGGTCGTCAAGGGCAAGGAGGGCGATCTCTGGATGATGCCCTGGGGTGGGGGAATCCTCCGCTACGATGGCAAAAAGGTGACCCACTACCCGGTCAAAGAC
This sequence comes from Fimbriimonadaceae bacterium, assembly GCA_019187105.1. Taxonomy (NCBI): domain Bacteria; kingdom Bacillati; phylum Armatimonadota; class Fimbriimonadia; order Fimbriimonadales; family Fimbriimonadaceae; species Fimbriimonadaceae bacterium. The sequence goes on from JABAQM010000001.1 coordinate 468,220, forward strand.
GGTGATGAAGACGCGTACATGAGCCAGATCTACAAGGATCGCAAGGGCGGCTTGTGGATCGCCAGTCAGACGGGTGGCCCCTACAGGTTCAACGGCAAGTCGTTTGAGAGGTTCCTGCCATCCGGAATCGAGAGCCGGCGGTGACTTCGCTCTAGCTGTACCGACAATGGACAAGCCTATGATCGGAGGGCAAGCTTGGCCGCGATTCCAACCGCTGCCGTGCCCGCCAGAACAAGCAGCGCACAGCGAAGTACGTAAGACCAGCCGGATGATGCATCTACAAAGCTCAGGCCAAGTCCATAGAGCGACACGCCGATCACGAACAACGCGAAGGCAAGCAGACTTCTCGCTGCCCGATGCCGTCCATGCTCGTCCTTTCCGCCATCGGTCTTCACTACCGAGTTAAGTGTACGAGAACGATTTAGGATGTCGTCACTTTAACGCGGCTAAAAGGGTGTCAGTGAATTTGGCAGGCTGCTCAAGCCACGGGAAGTGGCCGCACTTCTCGATCCAAGTCATCGAGGTCTGGGGCAGCAGATCTTTGATTTGAAAGGCCGTGCTCGGGTCAATGGGGTCTTGTCGGCCCTGGAATCAGCACGGCCGGTCCCTTGTAACGTGTGGCGGATTATGCAAGCGGCACGGTTAGCCGTAAGTCGACATCTGATGGACCTGGCTTGACAAGAACCGGCGTTCCTATTACCAAGCCCTCGGCCGAATGTCGACTGACGGAGACCTGAAATGATGACCGCGTTGTTAACCCTGCTCGTTGCCATTCAAAACCAGCCGATGGAGGTCTCCTCCAGTGAAGGCACGCTGAGAGTCGAGCGCCTCGCTTCGCTCGAATACCCCTGGGGCATGTGCTACCTGCCCGATGGCCGGCTGCTCATCACCGAGAAGCCGGGACGGCTGCGCATGTGGACCGACGGTGTCCTCTCCGCGCCCATAAAGGGCGTCCCGAAGGTGGTGTATCACGACCAAGGCGGCTTGCTGGATGTGGAGCGCGATCCGAACTTCGACCAAAACCAGCTGATCTACCTCTATTTTGTTGAGGCAGCGAGCCGGCAACCCGGCGCGCGCGACCCATGGGACCCAAGAATCGGACCAAAGCCGAAGCGGGTGGACAACACGCTCAAGGGTGGTGCGGTCGCGCGGGCCAAGCTGGTCGGCGATCGTCTCGAGGGCCTTAGAGTGATCTGGCGACAGGTGCCCAAAACGATCGGCCGAGGGCACTTCGGCGGACGGATCGTTTTCGACGGAAGCGACCGGCTCTACATCACATCGGGCGACCGCCAGCGGTTCACGCCGGCCCAAAATCGGAAAAGCAGCCTCGGCAAGGTTGTACGTATCGCGTCGAACGGCTCCATCCCGGTCGACAATCCTTGGCAAGGCAGCGATCTTTGGTCCGTGGGACACCGGAATCCGCTCAGCGCAGCCATCGATCCTGAAACCGGAAGGCTCTGGATCGCCGAGATGGGTCCGCTCGGCGGCGACGAGCTGAACGTGCCCACGGCCAAACGGAACTATGGCTGGCCGGTGGTGAGCAACGGCGACAACTACGACCGCTCCCCCATTCCCGATCACAACACACGGCCGGAATTCGTCCAACCTGTCATCACGTGGAGTCCGGTGATTTCTCCGAGCGGCATGATCTTCTATCGAGGCGACATGTTCCCCGCTTGGAAGGGCGATGCGCTCATCGGAGGCTTGTCTTCCATGGCGCTCGTTCGGGTCAGCATCGATGGCAACCAGGCCAAGGAGGCCGAGCGCATCCAACTCGGTCGGCGAATCCGCGACGTCATCGAAGCGGACGATGGCTCGTTGCTTCTGCTGGTGGACGCGAAACGGGGCGGCATGCTGCGGTTGTCACGGAAACCCTAGCCGGTTCGGAACAGGGTCGCCCGCAATCCCCAGTTCCTAAGTGAAATTCCGGAAAGAAACATACACCAGGACCAAACCCACCAGGACGAGGCAAGCTGCGGCAGCAACGGGCACCCGATTGTAGGGTAACCAAGAGACGATTAAATAGGCTCCGGCGCCAATGAAGAGCATGCCGAATAAAAACGCGGCTATAGCCCAACCCAGTCTTGCTAGTCCTGTTCCCCGTTGTTGAGACATGGCTCCTTTCCCACGGCGTCCGCATCTAGCATACGCGAACCCTCGGTGGGTGCCGATGGGGTCCGAGGACCGCGTGTCATCCCTTCGCCAGCTGGGTGGCTCGTTCCGCCATCACCACCGCACGCAGCCCGTTGTCCTCGGTAAGAAGCCGTTCGTTTGAAGGGTTGGCGATCCACGCCCTCTGGTCGGCGATCATGGACCTCAGCAGCCGCCCATAGACATGCATCTTTTCCTCTCGATCGCCGCCGTGCATGACGATGCGCTGGGTGGCCCGATGTCGCTTGTGGCGCGCGGTGAACTCGCGGTCGGTACCACCGTACATCGTGGTGACGTCGAACGTCGCACCCGGAAAGGTCTCGATCAGGGCCTTTGCCTCCGCGTCGTCGACGAGAGCCTCCAGCCGGAAGCGGGTCGGCACCCACTCCTCCATCACGATGTCGCCTCGCTCGAACAAGATACGGAACTCTTGCCGGTCCATGCGGTTCGCCTGCGTGAAGCTATGCAGGAAGTGGGCGTTTACACCGCCGTAGCGGGCCATGCATTCGACTTGCTCTTCCAGGCCCGAGTCGGGCCGAAGGTTCCGCGAGGCGCAAACGACCTCGCCCTCGCCGAACCAGTGGGCGAACAGGTCGAAAAAGTGGACGCCATGTTCAAGGAAGATGCCTCCGCTGATGTCCAAGTTCCAGAACCAGTGGTCTGGAGCCAGCCCCTCGTCACACGCGAAGTTGTCGAACCTGGCAAACAGCGGTTCACCTATCAGCCCGCGGTCGATGAGCGCCTTGACTTGAGCGACCAGGGGGTTATAGAGCTGCATCTGGTTGGCCACGCAGGCGAGCCCCTTATCCCTCGCGGTCTGGACCAGTCGAGACGCCTTCTCGGCCGTGAGGGCGAGCGGCTTTTCCACGATCACGTGCTTCCCGGCCGACAGCGCAGCAAGTGCTTGATCGAAGTGCAGGCTCGGTGGCGTACCGATGTAGATCAGGTCGACGTCGCTCCGCTCGAGCAGGGCTTCAAAGGTCAGCGGATCGCCAAGGTTGAAGCGGTCGCCGGCGCGGACCTGTGGCTCGCGCGAGGTCTCGCTATAGGCGGCAAGGCGAACACCCTCGACCTGCTCGAACTGCTGGCAAGCGAAGATCGCGAAACCGCCCATCCCGACGACGCCGATGCGGAGCTCCATATTCTCCATCTGACGCCGAATTGCCGCTCAAGCGTCCGCGTATGCCACGCCGAGACCGCTCTTACTGCTGACGAGCTGCCTTGATCGATTTCGAAGACTTGGATTTGGCGCCGGGCTGATTCTGGGTCATCCGAAGTAGCGACTTTCGATTTTCGGCTGGTCTCGAGCACAATGAGCTGCCGGCCCGATCAACTTTGGCGAACCACTGGGGCGCTCGCCGGTAGCCCAGCAAGGGAGATTAGATCACCATGTCATCGATTGGGAATCAGGGTCCGATTTCGAAGCGAATCGCAATCGCACATGTCTTCGCGATGCAACTCGCGTTGGTGGCGGCGGCAGCAGGCGGTTCTGGACGGTGGGATTACGTCGTTGCGCCACAGCATCCGACGGCGACTAACACGCAGCTGAAAGGCGTCACCGCACTCAGCCGCAATGACGCCTGGGCGGTCGGACGCTGGTTCGACCCAAACGTCAAGATCCAGACTCTGCACTGGGACGGATCCGCGTGGAGCTTCATCCAGCCTCCCAGCACGCAGCACCTGGGTGGAACACCCGACTTGGATGGTGTCGATCATGCGACCAACGGAGATGTCTGGGCGGTTGGCAATGTTTACACCGGTTATCCGACAGACAACAATCCGCTGGTGTTGCGTTGGAGAAAGGGCAGTTGGGATTATGTCGACAAGATCCGCTTTGGCAAGTCCGACGTCTATCCGTACGCCGAGCGGGGAGGGGTGGCCCACGACGTGGAGTGCATTGCGGAGAACGACGTCTGGGTAGTCGGATATGCCGCAGGTCATGGATTCGACGCCGCCCTCATTCCCATGGCATCACACTGGGACGGCAGCGGGTGGACCGAATTCGAGGTGCCATGGTATGGCAACAGGCACAACATCATCAACAGCATCTCGGGATCGGGGCCTAACGATATCTGGGCGGTCGGAAGCTATCGCAACGTTGCCGAAAACTACCACGCCTTCATGGTGCACTGGGATGGTTCTCACTGGTCGAAAGTGTCCATTCCCACCGAAGACATGCCCGGAGATTCCCTCTGGGATGTCGTCGCCATCGCTCCCAACGACGCTTGGGCCGTGGGATCGGTCAATGCCGGCGGAGTCATGATGCACTGGGACGGATCGGGCTGGACCCTGTATGCCGACCCTTCCGCCATGCCACGCGGATTCAGCTACCTCGCACCCATCGCATGGAACGACATCTGGGCTGTCGCGGGCGACAACAGCTTCTGGCACTTCGACGGCATTGCCTGGACTTGGCATAGCAACCCTTCCGTACCGGGAGCCACGTCGTGGTGGCGGAGCGGCGGGCTAGCGGCATCCGGACGCAATGATGTCTGGTGCGTGGGCGGCTGGTCGGATGGCTCCTTGAGCTACAACCTCATCGAGCGATACCGCCTCAAGCCAGGTCGCGATCCCCGCCCGGGCTTTCCCTCCGACTAACCGTCTCTGCGATTGACCTTCGTGCGCCGGAGCGCCGCAAGTCCAATGGCTAACGCAGCCAGCGTCGCGGGTTCGGGGACGACGTACCGGAAACTCAAGGCCATATCGGCCGGAACCCCGAATTGCTCGCTCCACGGGAAGGGATCGGTTCCGCGACCGAACTCGCCCCCAGGATTGTGGCCATAGCTTTCGCTCCAGTCCACATCGCGCGAGTTGACCAGCCAAAACCATTGACCGCCCGAACCAAATGATCGCTTTACCCAGGCAGACAGCCAGATCTTCCCCGGAAAGAAGATGTCGCCGACATCGAAGTGAAGGTTGCCTTGATCGTACGTGCCCGTATAGATTCGATCGATGGCGTCGAACCCTGGCGCCGAGCCGACCCCAAGGAAAACGCCCTCGTTGAATTCAGGCTGCCCATGCTCGACTCCATAAATCGTGACGTCCCATACCGGTGTCGCAAAGTTCAGCACGATATCGTCGAAGCTGGCGGTCGTGAAGCCCGGGTAGTCCGGGAACTCTTGGGAGATGTAGCCGAGGCCGGACCCGTCAGGCAACTTTTCGTAATAGGACCATTGAGCCGCAGCTGCCGCAGGCAGCAGGGCGGCGAGGATGACACTTCGAAACATCAGATTCTCCTTGCCCCGTGAGGGGGCTTGACGTTGCGCCCGAACCGCCATCTGCCGAACACGGCGAGCCCAAGGGCCATCGCTGCGAGAGCGGCCGGCTCGGGCAGCTCCGCGTACCGCACGGTCATGGCGGAGTCGGCGGGCATGCCGAAGTTGTATCGCCAAGGGAACGGATCTGAGCCGAGACCTAACCCTCCGCCAGGGTTGTGGCCGTAGTTCTCGCTCCAGTCGACCGTTCGACTATTGACTAGCCAAAACCACTGGCCCCCATTGCTGTAAGGTCGCCGTACCCACGCCGACACCCAGATCGTGCCGGAATACACGTCGCCCGCGAGATCGAACTCAAGGTTGCCGCGGAGGGGTGAAGCCGTGGACGAACGGGGTTGCGCCACGTAAGCACCGGGATAGATTTTTGTGATGGCATCGTATCCCGGCGCGGTGCCAATGCCGAGGAACACCCCTTCGTTGAATGCGGGATCACCGAGCTCGAGGCCGTAGATCGAGATGCGCCCGAGCGGGCTGGGCCAAGCCAGGTGGACGTCGTCAAACGTGGCGGTGGAGTAAGACGGGAAGTCCGGAAAATCCTGTGAGATATAGGCGGAACCGCTGGTGTCGGGCCGCTTTTCGTAAATCACCAGCCCGTAGGACGAGCACGCCGCGGCCGTGAGCGCCGCGATCAAAGACCTGTGCAGCATGTCGCTCACCTCGAAGCTCGTCGGGCGACTGCGCGGCTCGCTCGGGCTCAACGAGCCCGGGTGGTCGGGGCCGTTGGCGAGCACCCAAAAGCATACCGGCAGTGGCGAAGGCAGCCTGCCGGCGAAGCACGAAAGTGTGACAGGGCATCGCCGCAGACCCGAGATACAATAGCTCCAAGTCCGGTCAGTGGCCGGTGTCCAAAGGGGTAGAAGGCGCTCTCCGGTGCTCGCCCACCGCTATCGCGGTGAGCAGGTGGGACGGTTTATGGTCGAGCGAGTCGGATGCATCCCCGGGGGCGGAAACGCAGCGCCCCGTTGCCAGGCCCCTCTCCCTTGCCCGCCGATCCGCCGCCTCCCGACCGAAGGGGACGCGTGATGCGGACGGTGGACCAGGTCAACCCGGCCCGCATTCAGGCCCTCGAAGAGCGCCTCGCGGAACTGACGCTCAGGCTCGACAAGCTCGAGGCCCGCAGCTTCCTCCCCGAGCAGCCGTCGCTCGAACAAGAGGAAACCCACGACGCCCCGCCTGTCGGCGCGGAATACTGGATCGGCGCCCGGCTCCTGCCTCGCATGGGCGCCATCCTCATCATCCTCGCCGGCGCGTACGTGGCGATCTCTGAAACCGCCAAGAACGCCTCTGTCGACCGTGCCCTCCTCCTCGTCATCGAAGCGCTCTTCTGCCTGGGGTTTATTGCCGCGGGCGAGTGGAAGCGCGACGAGTCGGAAGGGTTCGGCAAGACGCTCTCTGCGATCGGCTCGTGCGGGCTCTACTTGACGGCGGCCGGCGGGCACTTCGCCTACCACATCCTGAGCGCGACCGGGATGGCGGCCGTGTTCGCCGTATTGGCGCTGCTGAACCACGCCTACGCGGTCTGGCGTATCACCCGGCTGTTCTTCTTCATCGGCGCGACCGGTGGCCTCGCCGCGATGCTGTTCCCCCTGGCCGAGAAGGACTACGGCACCAGCCTGGCGGTCTACGCGACGGTCACGATCGGCGGCGCGGTCGCCTGCGCGATGCGGCGCTGGCTGCTTTTGGCGTTCGTGGGCTGGCTGATGGGGCTGGCGATCCTCTTTCCGGTGATCGACTCGGCCTATCCGCGCTATAGCGTCCTGGCCGCCTTGTACGCCGGGTCGATGGCGTGCGTGTGGGCCTACGCCCGGTCGCACGTTGCCGAGGAGTACGATTTCGCGGCGGTCACCGCCGGAGTCATGGTGTTTGTCACCGGGGTGGTCGGCCTTGGCGTCCTCGGTGGCGCGGTCGGCATCGTCCACCTCCTCGTGTTCGCGGCCGTCGGCGCCGCGATCGCCCACCTCTTGACCAAGCGCAACCGGGCGGGCCGTTGCCTGCTGATCGGTAGCCTCGCGTGTGCGGCGATCCTCGTCCCACTGTGCCTGCCGATGCCGGCAAGCGGCTATGGCTTCATCACCGTCACCGCGCTCGCGCTGGTTTTGGGCGGCGTGATGGGGCGGAAGCTGGCCGCCGCCACTGCCGTCGTGGCCCTCGTCGTCGCCGGCCTGGCCTATCTTGTGGCGAGCTTCGCGGGAACGGTGCCCGGGGAGACGCCACTTCTGCTCGCGTTCTTGTTCGGGGTCGGCTTCGCCACCGCCACGCTCAAAGCCGCCGGCGTGGGCCACACGAGCTTCGCCGTCGCGGGCACGTGGTTGGTCTTGGGCCGCCTGTCCCACGTGCTATCCCCGGCCACGCAATCCCAATTGGAGGCCTTCTCGTTGCCGACGATCGTCTCCGTGGTCTTTGCGATCGCCCTCTTGCTGATGGGCTTCCGGCACAAATCGAGCGAGCTGCGAATGTGGAGCATCGCGGTGATGGTCGTGAGCGTGTTCCAGATTCTCGTGCTCGAGTCGGGCACCGCGGTGTGGTTCCGTTTGGCCGCCTTGCTGATCCTCGGCGCCATCATGCTCTTCGGCGGGCTGGGCTACGTGCGCGACCGGCAAAGCCAAAGCCGCTCGTCGGACACCCTCGAGCCATAGTCGCCACCGTTTGAGTAATCGTCAAGGGGGAGTGCCCCGTACCCCGTTACCCCGCGATCCCTAAAGGACCGCCTGGAGCGCAGGCAGTGCTGGAGCGCAGGCGTCCCGCCTGCATAAGGCATACGACAACAGAACTGGGGCGCAGGCGTCCCGCCTGCAGAAGGCAAAGGCCAATGGCCTGCCAAACAACAAAAGGACCGGATCCCAAGACCCGGTCCCCACAAAGAAACCGACGTTACGCGGCCAAGCTAAGCTCGCCCGTGCCGCCGCTTTCGTAGATCGTAAACGTGTTCGAAGCCGGGCTCATGTTGTCGCCGTTCTGCGCGAAGACGCGGAAGGTGACCGTCGTGCCTGGCGTATAGCCTTCCAGCGTGACCGTCGACTTGCGCGTGATCGTCACCGTATCCCAAGCGCCGTCGCCCACGCGCTGCTCGAGCACGAAGTTCACGCCGTAGGTGTTGCCGTTGCGCTTCCACTGGAACCGCACCGTGCCATCCACGCGCGGCTCGCCGATAAAGTCGAGCGGCGTTTGCGGGTTGATCGGTCCGCGGTCGGTGTCGCGCGGGACGAGGCCGATCGCGCTGATTTCAGCATCGTCGACCGCGGTGTTGGCATAGAACTTGGCCGCATATTCGCGAACGATGTTCAGGAGCGCGGCGCGGTTGATGCGCTTCTGCTCGACGGCGGCGCGATAGGCGGTTTCCTTGGCGGTGAGGTTGGTCATCGCGCCATCGAATCCGGTAACCGCGGTATTGATCGCGGTGAGATCGGTCGGGGACAAGGAATAGGTCAGGGGGCTGGTGTTCGCCACGGTGTAGAAGTTCTGCGCCCAGATCAGGAGGGCGGCATCATTCAGGCCTTGAAAATAGTTAGCCATCTTTGTTGTTCTCCAATTGATTCTTGCCGGGTGATACACGCCCGCTAGGGGTTCTATCGGAGGGTTTGGGGATGTTCTTTAGGGGTCCATTTGCAGAACTTGGGGATGTGGGCTCGGGCTCGAGCCAGGTTTGGAGGACGAAAACCAGTCGGCCACGCGGCAAGATTACGGTGAATAGGCTTGCTCAACGCATATAGGATCGGGAATAATGAGAACCTGTGGACAGTAGCCGTTCGTCTACCCCCTCTGGCAACCGCGCGCTCGCCAGCGCGAAGGCGGCGAAGCAGGACGAGATCTACACCCAACTCGCCGACATCGCCAACGGGCTCAAGCACTACAAGGAACACTTCAAGGGAAAGGTCGTGCTCTGCAACTGCGACGACCCCTGCGAGAGCAACTTCTTCAAGTATTTCGCCGCCAACTTCAACACGCTTGGCCTAAAGAAGCTCGTCACCACCAGCTATGCGGGCTCGCCAATCACCGGCACACAGATGCCGCTCTTCGTAATGGAAGGCTTGAAGGCTCACCGTAAAAGGGAGCCGTATCTGGTCGAGATCAACGAGGTCCCCGACCTTAACCAGGACGGCGCGATCAACCTGGAGGACGTCGAGCACCTGCTCCGGCACGACAAGAACGTGAGCCGCCCCTTGGAGCAGGGCGGCGACTTTCGCAGCCCGGAGTGCGTGGAGATTCTCAAGACGGCCGACATCGTCGTCACCAACCCGCCCTTCTCCCTGTTCCGGGAGTACGTCGCGCAGCTAGTGGAGTACGGCAAGCAGTTCCTGATCATCGGCTCGAAGAACGCGATCACCTACAAAGAGGTCTTCAAGCTGATCAAGGAGAACAAGCTCTGGCTCGGCGTCGGCTTCAACGCCGGCAACGCTTACTTTGAGATTCCGAAGGAGAACGTGCGCGACTTCGCTTCGGGAGTCTATGACGAGAAGACCGGCCTCGTAAAGTTCCGTAACGTCGGCTGGTTCACGAATATGGACCACCCGAAACGCCATGAGGACATCCCGCTTTTCAAGAAGTATTCGCCCGAGGCGTACCCTACCTACGCCAACTACGACGCGATCGAAGTGGGCAAGGTCGCCGACATCCCGGCCGACTACGAGGGCGCGATGGGGGTGCCGATCACCATTCTCGACAAGTACAACCCTGAGCAGTTCGAAATTCTCGGGTCGAGCCAAACGCTGGGCGCCCCCATGACCTCCATCGCCCCCCGCGGGAGCTTCCTCCAAGGGGGCCCACGTTTCTACATCGCCAAGGGAGACGGAACATACCTGCGACAATACGACCGGATAGTCATCAAGCGCATCACGTGAAGATGTACTCACACCTCTCAGACATATTGTAGACAGGAGTATACTTAAAGCTGTGAGCTCGAGCCCGAAGTCAACAACCTGGCCAGCAGAGCCGCACACCATCGCGAAAATCGAAATCGTGAAACGGTACGCACACCGATGGGGGATGATCCTCGGCCAGCGATTTCGGGACAATCCACTCACCTACATCGATGGGTTCGCGGGCCCAGGGGAATACAAGAACCACGTAGAGGGAAGTCCTATCGCTGCATTTCAGGCTCTGAAGGATGCGACTACAAAGGCAAATCCATGGGTGGCAGGGGAAGTGCGTCTGCTTTTCATTGAGAAGGACGTCAGGCGATGCGGCCATCTTGGTGGCCTTTGCTCTCAACTCGACATTCCTTCAGGAATTCGGGTGGAGCATCAGTGCACGGACTTTGTTTCTGGAATCAATGCGGCGAAGTCCAAGTTTGGAAGAGCATTCGTTACGAGCGCACCTCTACTCGTATTCGTCGATCCGTTTGGCGCGACGGGAGCGCCATTCCATACAATCAAGGAAATCCTGTCCTCCAAGACAAGCGAGGTCATTATCAATTTTGATGCGGACGGCGTCGCAAGAATCTGGAGTGCTGGTCAGGCAGCTGATGCTGATCGGCACTTGAGCGAGATATTTGGGGGCGACATCTGGAAGTCAATTGAGTGGCGAAATTTGAATCACCGTGACCGATGCATTGCCTGCGCTCGCCTGTACAAGCAGTGCTTGCTCGCTATTCCAAACGTCGAATACGCGTTCACTTTTGAAATGGGTGAGGCTCATAATCGGCTCGACTACTTTTTGATCTTCGCCTCACAGCACGAACGTGGACTCGAGAAAATGAAGGAGGTCATGAAGGAAATCGATCAAACCGGCGACTTCAAGTTTTATGACACGTTCGTGGGTCAGGAACAGTTGTTCCGATTCGACCAACCGCAACTTTGGATCGATCCAATGGTTCGCCAGTTTGCTGGTCAGACCGTTCAATTCTCCGAAGTCAAGAAGTGGGTATTGAACGAGACGCCTTTTTTCAACTTCAAAAAGGATATCCTGAAACCGGCTAGCGATAGGGGCTTACTTTCAGCCATTCCGAAGCCTGGTGTAACTGTGGGAAAAGGTCAGTTTCCGGAAGAAAAGCTGATCGGGATCAAGTTCAACGGAGATTCAAATGCCTAAGGCCACGCACATCGAATGGACGAACATGACTTGGAATCCCGTGACGGGATGCACAAAGGTTAGCCAGGGCTGTAAGAACTGCTACGCGGAACGAATGGCGAAACGACTTAAGGCCATGGGATCGCCAAGATATGTTGATGGTTTCAAAGTCACTATGCACGACGATCTCGTAGATCTGCCAAGGTTTTGGCGTGTCCCGAGGCTGGTCTTCGTGAACTCTATGAGTGACCTTTTCCACGAAGATGTACCCGTTGAGTTCATTCAGCGAGTGTTCAAGACGATGAACGAGTGCCCTGACCACGTCTTCCAGATCCTTACGAAGCGAAGCGCAAGGCTCGCTGAGGTAGCTCACTACCTCACTTGGAGTGAGAACATCTGGATGGGGGTGAGCGTTGAGGACGAGCGTGTCGTGCAGCGGATAGATGACCTTAAGACTGTACCGGCGTTTGTCCGATTTCTCTCTTGCGAGCCACTAATCGGGCCGCTTATCAATCTTCGATTAGACAATATTCACTGGGTGATCGTTGGGGGCGAATCCGGCCCTAGAGCCCGCCCCATGAAGTCCGAGTGGGTGACAGAAATCCTGCGCTCGTGCAGAAGTCAGGACGTCGCATTCTTCTTCAAGCAATGGGGAGGGGTTCGCAAGGATTTGACCGGACGGACGTTAAACGGCCGTGTTTACGACGAGTACCCAACGATTCGTAGTTGGGCACCTTTGAGTTCGTCTCGCAAGCCCCAGCCATTAAAGAATGAAGAGGAGGCACAACCGCCTTTGTCTCACTCTGCCTTGATTCCCTATGTATAAGTCTGCCTGGCGACATGAAGAGCGACCTCAACTGGGCTTATTGAACTCCATTAGCGGGTCAATTGCGAAGTTCGCGGCTCGCAACCCAGGCAAATTGCAAACGCCGTGCCTAGGCGCATCGATGTTGGTCGCAAGCGACTATGGCGGTGAGCACAAAGGCGCGCGCGCCCGAACTCTTGCGTTCCTCATTGTCAATTTGGACAATGCTTGGATCTTCTTCGAGGAGTGCCAGCGTATTCGGACTGATGTTCTTGGACAAGAACGGAGGATGGCATATAAGTCCCTAGGTGACAGAATTCGCCAACAGGCTTTGATCCCTTTCCTACGGGCCGCAAATACCCTGGAGGGAACGCTCTGCGTCTTCTGCATTGACAATAAGCTGAGCCTATTTGCGGATGCCCCCCTTGCTGAAGAATCGCTTTTGGCAGAATTCGGTTCCCTTTCTCAGTGGAAGAGGAAGAGTGCCTGTAAACTCCTCGAAGTCGCGCACCTCGGCGGAGCTCTTTGCAGCGGCTTTGCACGTCCTGGTCAGAACATCGTCTGGATATCCGATGAGGACGAGTTCACAGCGGGGGCAAACCGGGTAACCACTTCCACCTGCCTATTGGGGCATGTTTGCAGCCACCTTTTGTATGAGTCTGCAGGGCATTTTCGTTTCGGTTCGTGCCAGTCAACCGACTATATGCGGCAGAGCGAGGACTTGGTGGCAGTTCCCGATCTTGTAGCTGGTGCGCTTTCCGAGGCCTGGGGCATGTTTCGACTATGGGAGGGGAACAACTGGGCTGCTCAAGAGCCGATTCGGGTTGGAGAACTCAAGCTAAAAGCTCATGCCGTCTTGGCGTGGCTCGCTGATGACTCGGCGGCTAAGCTGGGGCGGTTAATTGTTCGACTGCTTCCCGGACAAGCAGGCGGTGTCACTATACAGGTTTCAGAGGCACATGTGGAGGACGCTAGCGATTCATGAAGATCGACCTCAAGAACATCGCCGTCCGCGAGCTGGTCGAGGGCTACGTCGACAAGGCGGAAGAGGGCGTGCGCGGCTATGGTGGCAGGCTGAACATCCGCCCCGCTTATCAGCGCGAGTTCATCTACAAGGACAAGCAGCGCAACGAGGTGATCCACACCGTGCGCAAGGGCTTCCCGTTCAACACGATGTATTGGGTGGTAGCGGGCGACGGCTACGAGCTGATGGACGGGCAGCAGCGCACGATCAGCCTCTGCCAGTACGTAGCGGGAGACTTCGCTATCGAGATCGACAAGACGCCCTACTTCTTCGGGAACCTCACCGCCGTCCGACAACAGGAAATCCTGGACTACGAGCTCCAGATTTACGTCTGCGAGGGAACGGATCAAGAAAAGCTCGACTGGTTCACGATCATCAACATCGCGGGCGAGAAGCTGACCGACCAGGAGCTGCGCAACGCGATCTACACCGGCCCCTGGCTCGCCGACGCCAAGCGATGGTTCAGCAAGACCGGCTGCCCCGCCTACGCGATCGGCGAGAAGTATGTGAACGGCTCGCCCATCCGGCAGGAGTTCCTGGAGGAGGCCCTGGACTGGCTTGCCGGGAAGGGAAACGAAGAGGCGTACATGGCCGCCCACCAGCACGACGCCGACGCCCAGGAGCTCTGGCAGCACTACCAGGCCGTCATCGACTGGATCAACCGGGTTTTTCCGACCTATCGTGGGAAGTACATGAAAGGGCAGGACTGGGGCCGCCTCTACCGCGAGCACAAGGACGACAACCTGAACGCCAACACCCTTGAGTCGGAGATTGCCAGGCTCCTCGACGACGATGAGGTCACGAACAAGCGGGGCATCTACGAATACGTCCTCTCCCGAAACGAGAACAAGCTCAGCCTACGGTCGTTCGATGACAAGACGAAGCAGATCACTTACGACAAGCAGAAGGGCACTTGCCCGGTATGCCAGAGGCAGTTCGCGATCGAGCAAATGGAGGCCGACCACATCGTTCCCTGGAACAAAGGCGGGAAGACGGAGCCGGCCAACTGCCGTATGCTGTGCATGCTTGATAATCGCAGCAAGGGCGGAAAGTGACCCGAGCCGGCCTTCAGCCGCGACCCTCGAGCGAAACTGTAGAATTCCGGAATGGTTGCGAATGATCCGTTGTTTCGAATCGGGATAACGCTGGCCCATGTGGAGCCCAGAACGAAAAGTCCGATGATCGTGGACTTATCGTTGATCCTGTTTGTCGGGGTGCTATGCGAGTTCGCCGACTTCTTCGTCTCAACACAAGATTGGGCGGATAACCAGGAGCACACGCTATCTCGCGCTGACACTATCGGTGTCCTGCGCGAAGCCCTCGAGCGAATCGGGCTAGCTGAAAAGCGCGAAGGCTATTCGGCAACTTATCGCGCCCATGCGTTCAGGCGGGCTCTATTCGAAGATATGGAGTATCCAGACTTGCAGCAAACTTATGTAAGTGGATACCGGCGAGAGTCGCCGCTAAACATCTTCGTTGACGCTCTCGGGATCCCTGCCCTGGTAATGGTGCTGTCCGTGCTGAGCTATGTGGGAGCGAAAAGCCTCAGATTCAGTATCGACATGTCAAAAACCCTTGCAGAGAGTGCCAAAGCCTTGGCAGAGGCTAGAAAGGCAGCTTCCGATGTCAAGGTTAATGACGGGCTTGTTGCTCTCCAGCCGGGCAACCTTGAACTGCAGGAACTTCAAATCCAGAGTGCCAAACTTGATGTGGAGATAAAGAAGCGGGAGTTGGCCAAGGCCGAGGAAGGTGCAGAAGGTTCAGTCGAAGAGAAACAGACCCAATCAGATTGGATCGCCATGGAGGCCGAGTTTTTGGACAGGGCTCGGGAAGCGGCGGCGGTCCTGCATGGACTGACCGATGAGATACTCGCACCGGTTGTGGAAGCTAGCGATTATCTCGACTTCACTGTCATCAGGATAAAGGTTAAGATCCATAGGCTGGACTCTTAAGGTCAAAACGGACGCGGTCCGCAGAAACCTTGAATCGGCTATGGTTGAAGTTTGGATCACCCCGGCTTTCTAACACATCTCCCATCGATCGTTACCTTCGCGCCTGAAGCCATCGCCCGTTTCAGCGCGTCCCGCGCGGCCATGAGCACCTTGTCCGACGAAGACGCATAGGGCGGCACGTCCAGATCGGTGCCGACCTGGCCGTCCCGGCTGAAGAAGGCCGTCGCCCAGGCTTCCCGTTCCGCCTGGTCGAGGTTCACCTCGAGGCCTGGGTCGGGGGAGACGCCCCACATATCCGATCCCGCCGGCCGGCTCAGCTTGTCGATGTTCCGGCCGGAGGCTGGAAAGTAATGGGCGGTCGTCAGCTTCACCATCGCGCCGCTCTTGCCGACGTCGAACAGCTGCTGGATGGATCCCTTGCCATAGGTCCGGACGCCGACCACAATGGCTCGGCGATGGTCCTGGAGACAGGCGGCAAGCACTTCGGCGGAGGATGCGGTCTCCCCGTCGACCAGCACCGCGATCGGGATCGTCAGGTCTTCCCCCTTGCGGGCCATCCAGCGTTCCTCCTTGCCGTCTCGCCCGACCGACCGGACGATGATGCCGGAATCCACGAAGATATCCGCCGTCTTGACGGCTGCGGAAAGCAGGCCGCCTACGTTGCCCCGCAGGTCGATCACGAGCGCGCGCACCCCCTCTTTCTTCAGCCGCGAATAGGCCGATCGGAATCCGTTCGCCGTGTCTTCGGCAAAGCGGACGATCCGCACGTATCCGATGCCGGCGCTCTTGTCCAGCCACTGCCCGTTCTCGCCCGGATCGAGCCCGCGAATGGAGGACATCGCGATGGTGGCCCTTCGAATCGAAAACGTCTGCTTCTCGTCGCCGGTACGGCGGACCGAGACGCGAACGGTCGTCCC
This sequence comes from Fimbriimonadaceae bacterium, assembly GCA_019187105.1. NCBI lineage: Bacteria > Bacillati > Armatimonadota > Fimbriimonadia > Fimbriimonadales > Fimbriimonadaceae > Fimbriimonadaceae bacterium. The sequence continues at coordinate 484,350 of JABAQM010000001.1, forward strand.
GACTTTGCCCATGAGCTTGCCGGCGACCTGGTCTTGCGTCCAGCCGCGCGTGGACTGGCCATCGACCTCGACGATCAGGTCTCCCTTTTGAATCCCGGCCCGGGCCGCGGGGGCGTTCAAGAAGCGAGCTTCCACCGCCGGATGGTGGGACGCGTCGGTCTTGATGATGATCCCGATGCCTCCAAACGAATTCTTGAGGTTCTGCCGGAACTGCTTGGCCTCCTCGGGATCGAAGTACTGGGTATGCGGATCGAGCCCTTCGAGAAGCGCCTTGAGGCTGTTTTGGAAAAGCTTGTCCGAATCGAGACCGCGGACGTACTTCGCGTCGAGCAAGTCGAAGACATCGCCCAGGATGCGTCCCTTCTCCTGCTTCGCGCCGGGCTTTGGCGTTTCCAAGGCCTGGCTTTGGGCGGGTGGCGATCCAAAGATCGGCGAGATCGTAAGCGCAGCGAGAATGGCGAGCATGGTGTTGCGTCCGGGGGTCGATTGCGACCGTAGGGAGACGTTACCCGCGCCTCCACGCGTCGGTCCGGCGTCTGAAGTACGACATCTGGAACTGGAAGGATGTACAAGCAACACCGAGGGAGGCAATGCTATCAAGGTCGAAAAGGCGCTATGTGCTTCGGGCGCTCTTTCGAAGGTAGGATGCTGGTAGTGAAGCAACTTGCGGCGTGGGTGATGCTCGCATGCCTCATCTCGATCCAGGCGCACAGCTTCATGCCTCACCATCACCACGACCGGTATGCCCTGGCCCACCACCATGCGGACCATGCCGATTCCGCTCAGGTTCACGGAACTCACCACCATGAGCTGCTTCATCACGCCGACCATGAGGTCAGCGGACACGACGAAGCTTCGCTTTCCGGTGTGACTGCTCCGAAGTCGTTTCACGTCGATTTCGCGATGGTCCTGCCTGAACCTGTACGACTCGTTCCACCGGCAGCGATGCCTGCGGAAACACCTGCCCAAGCAGCCAGTCTTCATCCGTTCGCAACGGGACCACCTGGCACAAAATCCTCTCGCGCTCCTCCTGTTTCCTTCCGCGCCTGAGGCGCTCGAAGGATTCTTTGGCCTGCCTTCGAAGCCTAACCGGCTCTCTGTTTCGGCCATTGGAGGAACTATCAATTGACGTACAAAAGGACTCTCGTACCCCTATCGCTCGCGCTTGCTGGACTCGCATGGGCGCAAAACGAGCCCACGCTCGACCAACTCGCAGCTCAGGCACTCAAGGCAAGCCCCATCGTGGCGGCGCGTCAGCTTCAAGTCGAAGAAGCTCAAGCATCCGCCCGATCTGCCGGATCGCCCAAGAACGCAGAGCTGGAGATTGCGCCCGGCGTCGGATTCACGAACTCGAACTTCGTGTTAGGGCAATCCTTCGACCTGTCAGGGGCTCGCGCGGCCCGAGCCCGACGCGCAAGGGCCGAGGCGGAAGTCGCAAAGGCGAGATTAAGGGAAACTCAGCTCGATGTTGGTTCTGATTTCCTAACCGCGTACGCGAGCTATGCCGCTGCGCTTACCAATGAGTCGAATGCCAGAGCCGGAGTGGAGGTTGCGAAGGCAACCATCGAAGCGATCCGCAAGCGCATAGAAATAGGTGAAGCTCCAGCGCTACAGCTGACTCGCGCGGAAATCGAACTCAATAGGGCGGAGCAATCCCTAACTCTGGCGACGGCCGATCTTTCCGCCAATCGCTTGATCGTCAACTCACTTCTGGGTTCGGAACCAACCGCTGAGATACCGCTCGTGACTTGGACGCCGTCGGCAGACGACGCTGCGCTTGCTCAAGCGGCGCTGGGCCGGCATCCTATGGCGCTCGAAGCGCGGGCGAGGATCGAAGCCGCACGAGCCGCCGAACTGGAAGCGCGACGAACGGGCCTGCCCTCGCTCTTCGCCGGAGTAGCCGCCGACACCTGGAGCTTAGACCGGCGACCGTTCCAAAACGAGAACATCGGATTGCAGCTTCGCCTGACCATGCCCCTCTTTGACCGGGGCGAGAACCGCTACGCAATTCGGAGCGCGGAGGCGGCACTCAAAGGACGCGAAGCCGAACTTAGGGCAGCGGAACGAGAGATCGCCTTGGACATTCAGACCGCTCGTCAAAACCTCACTTCGGCCCGGGAGGTCGCCCAGAGCTACGAGACGGGCATCGTCCCGAAAGCTCAGCAGATGGTGAAAGCGATGCAGTCGGGACTCGAATCCGGCCTGACCAGCTTTCTCGAACTCCTCGAAGCTCAAAAGACCCTGGCTCAGCTAACCCGCGAGGCATCCGATGCCAAACGCAACCTTCGACTTGCCGAAGTCCGATTTCTCACCGCCGCCGCATCTCTGCCCGGCCTGGAGGACCCCAAACCATGAAGCGATTTGTCTCCATCGTTGTTATCTGCGCCTCAGTCGGAGTCTTTGCTCAAGAGGAGGAGCCGGGTCACATGCACGGCCCGGATGGCCGCCACATCGTCGCGCCACAAGCATCTGGCGGCTCGCAGAAATTCATCCTCAGTCATCACGACATGCGGATCGAAGGTGCCGACGGGAAGATCATCCTCGGCTGCAAAGTGGACTCGACGATCTATCGCAAAGGCGATCCCAAAGACGTCATCCACACCGAGCACAACGCTTATGAGCCTGAGAACGAGGTCTACGGCTCGCACATGACCTACAAGGAGCCAGGTGAGTACGTCATCAGCCAGGCCGTCACGCTTCCGGACGGCAAGAAGACGAGCGTCGAGTTTCCGGTTTATGTTCCCGCCATTTCCGCAGCGGCAACCGAGGCCGAGCACGAGCACGGCCCGAACTATCCGCTCATCATCGGCGGAATCGTGGGCGGACTGCTTTTGCTCTTAGGCGTTTACAAGCTTGGCCAGAAGAACAGTCGAATAGCAGGGGCGGGCTTGGCACTCCTCATCCTCGCAGGCGGGTCGCTGGCCCAGTTTGCCCAGGCCCAGCAAGAGGAAGCGGGCCATATGCACGGACCCGATGGCCGGCACATCGTGGCCCCCGACGCGGCGAAGTCGGCAGGACCGATGCTCAAAGCCTATCCCGCATCAAATCAAGGGGAGTCCGCGGAGAAGGTGGTGGACGGAATCAAGTTCGTTCTCTCCATCGAGAACGAAGAGATGACTCCCGATCCCGACCTTGTCGCGATCGGTCAAGAGCAAGCAAACCTCATCGGCTTGAAGACCGCATCGGTGCAGCTCTCGTCCACAGCGGGAGGGCTTCAGACGACCGGCCAGGTATCCGCTAACCCGAACGGAATGGTGGTCGTGAACGCGCGGGCGTCCGGACGCATCTTGAGCCTCGGCGCTCTTCCCGGAACCACGGTCTCTCGCGGAACGACCCTCGCAGTCATCGAAAGTCCGGAACTGGGCGAGGCCCAAGCGGCTTACAAGCGGGCGGTCGCGGAGGTAGTCCAAGCCAACGCTTCGGTCAAGATCGCTCAGTCTGGAATCACGGCCGCTGAGACGCGGCTCAACGTAGCTCAACGAACGTCGGTCCGGCAACGGCAGCTCGCCGCGACCGGCGCATTCGCATCGCCCTCCCTCGAAGCGGCAAAGTCCGCTTTGTCGAAAGCAGAGAAGGACGTGTCGGCGGCCGAAACTTCGGTCCGCTCGCTGGAAGTTCGAGTGCGCCAACTGGAGCAGGGCGTGGCCTCGGGCGTGGTGGCTCGTCGCGAACTTGAGGCGGCCAGGGCCGAGCTCGAAACTGCGAAGTCGGGTCAAACCGATGCGCAGCGGCAGCTGCGCCTCGCAAATGAGGCATTGGCGAGAGAAGAATCGATTACCGCAAAGGGGCTTCGCAACGCCAAGGAGGTCGACCTTGCTCAATCGGAAGTCGATATAGCCCGGTCGGTGCTCGCATCCAGTCGCAACGGACTATTGCAAGCACGTGCCGACCTGTCGCGCGCCCAGAGTATGGTTCGCGTCGCCCGCGATCAGATTGCCCTTTTGGGAGGAGGAGCGGGCGGAGGAAACCGCGTTGTCATTACGGCCCCGATCTCGGGCGAAGTCGAGCGTAGAAGCGTCAGCGCCGGGCAGACCGTCGCGGTTGGCCAAGAACTCTACGAGCTCTTGAATGCCGACGTGGTTTGGGTCCTGAGCGACGTTTACGAAGCCGATATTCCCAAGGTTCGCATCGGGCAGAAAGTCGAAGTGGTGGCCGACGCGCTTCCCGGCAGGACGTATCCCGGCGAAGTGGCTTTCGTCCACAACGAGGTTGACGAAAAGACTCGTACGACGAAGGTTCGAATCGTGGTCGGAAACCCAGGCGAGCGCCTCAAGCAGAACATGTTCGTCCGCGTCCAACTGGGAACCGGAGGCCGTGGCCAGACCCTTGTGCCGACCGCTGCGGTCCAAACGACTGGCGGCGTCAGCGTCGTGTTCGTGGAAGAGGTCCATGGCACGTACCGGAGGACGGTCGTGCAGACAGGGGGAACCCTGGGAGATCGTACGATCGTCTTGAGCGGGTTGGAGCCGGGCAAGAAGGTCGTCACCGATGGGGCGTATCAGCTGGCTGGAATGGCAGGGGCACGCTAATGCTCAACCGCCTGATCGAACTTAGCCTTCGTAATCGCGTGCTCGTCGTGGTGCTGACCCTCATGGTCATCCTCTACGGCCTGATCGCGATTCCCAAGATGGACGTGGATGTCCTGCCGGACCTGAACCGCCCGGTCGTGACGATCATGACCGAGGCACATGGAATGGCGCCCGAAGAGACGGAAGCGCTGGTGAGCTTCCCTATCGAGACAATGATGAATGGCGCGACCGGCGTGCAGCGCGTTCGCTCCGCTTCGAGCGCGGGTTTCAGCATCGTCTTCGTCGAATTCGACTGGAACACCGACATCTTCCGCGCTCGGCAGATCGTCAACGAAAAGCTCCAGCTCGCACAGGCTCGGCTACCGGAGGGCGCGGTCGCTTCGCTCGCGCCGATCAGCTCGATCATGGGCGAGATCATGCTGATCTCCCTTTCGAGCAAGGATGGGAAGACGCTCCCCATCGACGTGCGCTCGCTAGCCGATTTCGTCGTTCGCCCTCGGTTGTTGGCCGTCCCCGGAGTTTCCCAGGTCGTTCCAATCGGCGGAGGTTCGAAGCAGTATCAGGTTCTAACCTCTCCCGCACGCCTGAAGCAATTCGACGTCACGTTGGATGAGCTTGTCGAGGCGGCTAGGGAAAGCAACCTCAACGCAGGCGGTGGCTTCTTCCAGGAACCTCAGCGCGAAGCGGTCATTCGCATCCAGGGCCGGGTGCGCGATCTCGACGATATTAAGAACACGCCGATCAAGTCGGTCGGCGGCGTTCCTATCACGATTGGCCAAGTCGCCGACGTGGAGTTTGCCAAGGGATTGCCGAGAGGCGATGCCAGCGTCAACGGCAAGCCGGCAGTCATCCTCTCGGTGCAAAAGCAGCCCGATGCGAATACCTTGTTGCTGACGAAGCAACTCGACCAAGCATTAACCGAAATCTCAGCCACGCTACCCGCCGACGTACAAATCAACCGTGAGCTGTTCCGGCAGGAGCACTTCATCAACAACGCCATTTCCAACGTTGTTAGTGCGCTTGGAGAAGCGGGCATCATCGTTCTCATCGTCATTCTCGCGTTCCTCATGAACGTTCGAGCGACGGTGATTTCTCTGGTCTCGATTCCGGTTTCCTTTATCCTCACGCTGCTGCTTCTCTCGCGTTTCGGAATCAATATCAACACGATGACGCTTGGGGGACTGGCGATTGCCATTGGCCTCGTCGTCGATGACAGCATCGTGGACGTCGAGAACGTATTTCGGCGGTTACGGTTGAACGCTGCTTCAGCCGAGCCGAAACCCCCGTTGCGCGTGATTTATAGCGCGAGCGCCGAAGTGCGAAACAGCATCGTCTTCGCCACCCTCATTATCGTGCTCGTGTTCGTGCCGCTTCTGTCGCTCGAAGGCATGGAAGGGAGGGTGTTCCTGCCCCTTGGCCTGGCTTTCATCTTCTCGATGATGGCTTCGCTGATCGTCTCGCTGACCGTCACCCCTGCTCTTTGCGGACTGATGCTGAGAAAGACTGGAAAGACTGGACACCGCGGCGATTCCAAGCTCGTAACGTTGCTAAAGAAACTGAATGGCCCCACTGTGCGGTGGTCGCTCGAACATCCATGGTTGGTCATCGGGTTTCCGGCCGTCCTGACCGTCGGCGCTCTCGCAATGCTGCCGATGCTGGGCCGTGAGTTCCTCCCCAAGTTTAACGAGGGCTCGCTCGCCCTAAGCGCGATCCTGCCTCCAGGAACCAGTCTTGCCGAGAGCAACCGAATTGGCACAATCATCGAACGTACGGCGCTTACCGTTCCTGAGGTCAGGCATATTGGTCGCCGCACGGGCCGCGCCGAGATGGACGAGCACGCTGAAGGCGTCAACTACTCGGAAATCGATATCGGGCTCAAGGAATCGAGGCGAGGACGAGAAGCCGCAACCGAGGAACTGCGCGAGAAGCTGACCAAGATTCCGGGCGTGTTCGTGGCGTTCGGACAGCCGATTTCTCACCGGCTCGACCACTTGTCCTCGGGCGTCCGTGCGGCGCTTGCGGTAAAGGTCTACGGCTCAGATTTGAGCGAGCTCCGGCGTCTTGCCGCCGATGTCGAAGGCACGATGCAAGGCATCGCCGGAGTCGTCGACTTGCAGGTCGAACCCCAGATCGAAGTGCCTCAGATCAGCATTGAAATCGATCGCAAAGCTGCCGCCCGGTACGGAGTCACGTCGTACGAATTGGCCGAGAATCTCGAAGTAGCGCTCGGAGGTCACGTGGTGTCGCAAGTGTTGCAGGGGCAGCGAACGTTTGACCTAGCCGTGTGGCTCACGCCGGATGCGCGCAACGATCTCTCGGTGATTCAGTCCACGCTCGTCAACACCCCGTCCGGACAGCGGATACCTCTTTCACAGCTCGCGACCGTCAAGCGGGACACGGGTCCGAACACGATCAACCGGGAGAATGTTTCCCGCCGAATCGTCGTGCAGGCGAACGTTGAAGGGCGAGACCTCAACAGCGTCGTGACGGAGCTGCAATCGAAAATGGTGCCAATGCAAACCAGCTGGCCGCGCGGCTACTACGTCGAGTACGGTGGACAATTCGAGGCCCAGCAGAGCGCGATGTCTCGAATCCTGTTCCTTGGAATCTTCACCGTCATCGCGATCTTCCTCCTGTTGAACGTCGCCTTGCGTTCGTGGCGGATGGCTCTACAGGTCATGGTGAACCTGCCGATGGCACTTGTCGGCGGCGTCGCCGTCCTGTTTCTAACCGGCGGAATCCTGTCGGTCGCCTCGATGGTTGGCTTCATCACACTCTTCGGCATTGCGACGCGAAACGGCATTATGATGCTTTCCCATTATGTGCACCTGATGCGAGAAGAGGGCGTCCCATTTAGCAAAGACATGATTGTCCGTGGCACGTCTGAAAGGCTTTCTCCGGTGCTGATGACCGCCTTGGCAGCCGCCTTCGGCTTGCTACCCTTGGCGATTTCACAAGGCGAACCCGGGAAAGAGTTGCTGCAGCCCATCGCTGTAGTTATCCTGGGCGGCCTGGTGTTCAGCACGTTTCTCAGCCAAGTCGTCATGCCCGCCCTCTTCTGGGTCTTCAGCCGAAAGGAGTGGGAGGCATATGTTCCCGGGACGCATGTCGATGTTGGCGGCTTTGATGAGCTGTCACCAACCGACCATGCGCTGGAGAGCCAAGCATGTTAGCGTCCCGATCCTTCAAGTTTCTCTCGTGCTACGCAACCCGCCAGGATTTGCATGGTCGCATGGCATCAAAGACCTCCGTGTTTCCGGGGACTCCCCCTGGGATGGCGTGAGAACGTTGAGGGGGGCCAGAGTAGGGCGGGGCGTCTGAGCTTTTCCCGACCCCCACCCTGGCGGGCCAACCGACCGAGGCGATTGTCCCGGCGGCGATTACGGATTCAAGGTGTTGAGCGAACGCGAGGGTTTCAGGTGGCCGCGGATTTCGCCATTCGGATAGCTCTGGGTGTGGATGACGAGGTAGATCATGCCTTTGGAAAGATACTGGGCGTACTGCACCGGAAACGGCTGGTTGGAGAGCAGCAGTGCGCAAGAGTTTTGACCCTGTGGCTGGAACATGGATCCGGGGGCGACATCGGCGATGGGAGTCCCATTCTGGCCGGGCAGTCCGACGTACATTCGCGTGCCGATGATGCGGTCGCGAGAGATGCCGACGACTCCCATCGTGACACCATAGGTCTGGGCGAGCGGCTTGTAATCGAAGAGGAGATTTCCGTGTGCGTTAGAGTCGTTGCCAGGAATGGTTTTGCTGCCCAGCAGTGTGGAATCGAACGGACGCCACTCGTAAACATTTTCGGTATGGAAGCCGATATTGACATAGCTGTACCGGATGATCTGATCCCAATCGAACGTGCTTTCCGTCACATCGAACACGACGCGGGCCTGGAACTTGTCGGCGTGGTCGCCGTGGCGGATGGGCCCACCCCAGGCCGTTACCTGGTGCCCCTTGGCTTCGGCATAGTCTTCGGCATTGATGTCGAACGACCCAATCCAAGCGACGGCGTTGGGTGGCTCGCCATGGGGACCGGTGTTGTGACGGGCGTACCAGCTGATGAGGAGGTTGTCATCGACCGAATCATCCTCGGTGACGGTCGTGTTGACCTCCCAGGCGGCGTTGTTGTTGAATACGTTGGTGATATCGATGTCGACGCCACCATCATCGGTAATGACCTGCTTGTAGGCGAAGGCGGTGTCGGAATAGGTGTGGACGGCGGGGTAGGCGGCAACGGTGAGGCCACCGACGGCCATTGTAACGAGAGCGAGTTGTTTCATGGTTTTTGTCCTTCTCTTTTCGCGCACCCGGTGGTGGAGGCGCAGTGTCCATAGGGAGCAAGCCAAGCGGCCAGCCGTTGCGAACGCATGGAAATCGAGTTCAGTGATCGGCCAATACGAGCTTCGCAGCGGCGTTTCACCGTCTAACTTTTCGGGATTCGCGACGGTCACCGAGCGAGGGCGCAGGCAACGAGGAATCTGCTGAGCGATGGTAGTTCGGGGTTCGTGGGTCCGGGGGTCGGGGGTCGGGGGTCGGGATTCGGGGGTCGTTAGGCTGCGACCCCCTATCCGTTACCCTGAACTTTCAAACTCGCCCCTAAGCAAGACTTGGAATGTCTCGTCGGACTTCACTTCGCGGGCGGACGAACGCGTTCCACGGGTCCTCACACGGCTAAGGATGCGCGGTCCAGCGGGCGTGGTCGATGCGGGCTTTCCAGGTGGAACTCGCGCCGGGGGCGGTGGCTTTGTAGCGCATGCGGGCCTTGACCTTGCCGTCCTGGGGGCGGACGAATTGGGTGGCGTCGGTGGTCCGCTCGATGGTGACAGTCTGGTCGGTCATCGTGGCGGCGCGGGTGTCGACGGTTTGCCAGCTTTGGGTTTGGTGGTTCCAGAGGTCGATGGTCTGGCTGAGGCCGCTGCGGCTGACCTGGGCTTCGAGCTTGAATTCCAGCTTGCTGGGGGTGAGCCGGGCCGCCGTCCCCTCGATCTCCCAGGTGACGGGGCTGAGGCTATTGCTGGGCACGACGCCGTTCGTGATCTCCAACCGCTGGTCGTCGGAGGTGAACGTCGATCGGCGGTCACCGCCGCTGACGCTGCCGAAGACGGGCTTCTGGATGTTCACGCGGATGCTGTGAGGCCCGAGGGTGCGAGGGAGCCGAGCGACGAACCCTCGATATTGACCGTCACTAGCCCGACCTATACCACAAATCCACGTTCCGTCGCCGCTGATTCCCGTAGCAGAAGTAAGACTGGTAAATGAAATGTCGACACCATTTGCAAGCAGATAAGCCATCAGATCTTGTGGTCCGCTTCCATTGACCCATACGTAGGTTTGAGAATCGTTCGACGAGCCACCAAGTATCACCTCGCCATCACCTGATATCGCCGTCGCGTACAAGTTAAAGCCTAGGCTGTCTGCACCATCCTCTTCCGTCCATAAAAAGCCTTGCGGTCCATTGGATCGACCAACAATAACTGATCCGTCTGAGGAACATGCAACAGCCAGACTGCTTGGGTCGGCAGACGGCAAAGTACCCAATGCCACTGTCCCGGTGTCGGCAACAAAGACATACGCCTCTCTTCGATTCTGGCCGTTAAGAGCTTCGCCGACCGCAATTGTTCCATCCGCCGAAGTGCCCCATGCGTCGGTTACAAACTTTCCCGTCGGAAAGACAGGGATCTTTACTGCACCACTGCTAACCGAATATCTAAACCCTGGCTGGCCAACCGCCCATACTCCATCCGCTGACACCGACCGCGAAGTAAGTTGAGGAATCCCATCGACATTCGGAATGAGTGTGACCGACTGGGAAGGCCAATCCCATAGGGCAGCTCGTGATTCGATCTGCCCTCCAATAACTGGTCCGACTGAGGAGACCCCATAAGCGTAGGAGTCGAATTCTCCCATGATAAGGCTCAAATCATACAGACCGTTAGCTCGAGACCAATAGATTGCGCTAACATCACCCTGGCCATTTCCGGCAGCAACTCCACAGGCTTGATTACCGTCGTATGACATGCCATAGAGGCCAGTGCTGTCGTGATCCGGTAGGCTCCCTATATCAATGAAATCGGTCGTAGGTAAGCCAACAGGGGTCAGAAGGCCAAAGTAAGCAACGAAAGAACTAAGAAACATCGGATTTCTCCTATTACCAGGCGGTAGGGCTATTGTTGTCGTTGAATAGTTTTGCAATGTTCCCGGAACCATCATTTACGATCTTGGTTACGGAAGAGTGGTCGGACACGAAGATGCATTCGCTCATCCCAATTGAAATTCGCGTGACATTAGGAATGACAATTCCGAACTGGTTATCGGTACCACTCACGTCGGACGTAATAGCACACGATTGAAAGAATGCATAGCACCGCGGGCTAGAATTTGTCAGATTAGCAAAACGTATTTGATCGTTTTGTCTATACGAAAGAAAACTGCACCCAGCAAAATAGAATTCACTCCTGTCGGTGTAGTTCTGAATATTTACATTATAACTCGTGGCGCCAATATACCGCTGTATGAACGTGCACTCGTTGAAAACGATGCCGGTCGCCCTTAAGAAGGAATCGCCAGGAAAGGGGAACGAATCATACTCATCGAACTCGTCTAGGTAAACGTTCGCAGTCGACTCTGGTACGGGATCTTCTTCGGAACAATCGATGATACAGCGCGTAAAGCTGCAGTTGTGGGGCCAATAGGCTGGCATGCCTTTGATGGTTTGGAAGGTGATTGCCTGGGCACTGCAATCGGAAACGGATACGGAGGATCCACCTTGGACTTGTATCTGCTTGCCGCACTCGCCGTTTGCGACTGTTATATCTTGGTCGCCTGCCGGATAACTTACGTTCCCGATTTTGCAGCTTTGATCGGTTGTAAAGTTGGCGATCAGCCCCCGAATGTTTCGTCCGCCGTGCAGGTCGGGCGACTGATCATGAGAACTCGTGGCGACATATCCGTTTAGTTCGAAGTCGGAGTTCCATTGCGAAAACTGCACACCATGCCGCAGACCATCGGCGACGATGTTGCGCCGGCTTTTTGGGTGACCGTTTGACTTCTCTGCATCCCTCCTCATTCCTGTTCCTGGGTGCCCCGGGTTCGCAAGCGCCAACCCGGGCGCGGAGCGTTCCTGATTCCATCATACAACGACCGTCGGCCGAAGCCAACTGGATCGGCTGCCACACGCAAGCCCCAATGGGGCGATATCCGATAGCCCAGGGCAACGCCCTGGGTCCGGAACCTGAGATCCAAGCCCTGTAGGGGCGACATCCAGGGAGATTGGGACGTCGAACGCCGCAACCCTCTTCGGAATGCCTGACGACCGGGGGCGTTCCGTACTTGTATGTTCACCCCCGGGGAGGGGGAGAACGGCGTGAGAACATTGAGGGGGCCAGCGTAGGGCGGAATGTCTGAGCTTTTCCCGACCCCCACCCCCGCACGCGCTCGCGGCGAGGACTCCCCCTGGGAGGGGGAGAACGGGGTGAGTCGTGGGTCGTCATTCCCAGCGTGCTCAGTGATCGAAGTGCGGGTCGGGTTGGTAGCCGGGTCTCGGGGGTTCGGGGTTCGCTGTACGGGGAGATGGAACCGCCACGACCCGCCTGGCTGCGCTGCTGCAGAGAGACCATGCAGACAGAAGTCTACCGATGAGGTCTTATCGTTAAGTTTAAGCTACAAACCTGCCGATACAAACCTGAAGAATGGGAGAATCAAGCTTATTTCTGCGAGACCTAAGCTGGGAATTGGAAAAAACAAGCTGGAGAATCAGAGACTTCAGTCTGTTTCTCACCTTCTTAAGCTTATTTCTCACCCAAACAAGCTTGAGACTGTGAGCTTTCAGTCTGATTCTCTCAGACATAAGCTTGATTCCGTGGGAAATAGACTTAAGCCTGGGAAAAACAAGCTTAAGTCGGAGAGAAACAGGCTTGTTTTTCGCCGCCTGCGGGAGGAGAGTGGGGGCTGGTTGTCGTCGATCCGATCGCTTATTGGGAAATTCGCGGGAGGGAGATAGGCAGGCGGCACGCCTGCGCTACAACAGAAAGCGACCGGGATAAGCAGGCGGGACGCCTGCGCTCCATTCGTGCTGCCGACCGCGCGTTCGCAATCCTCGGCGCTTCCGCACCTTCCCGCACTTACCGGGGGCCGCTGACCTGCTCCATGCGGTAAGCGATATAGCCCGGCTGGCCTTGGAAGTTGACGGGATGGGTTCCGGCGGCGTGGAGCACGATCCCCGTGGCGCGGCTGATGTACCACGTGTTCGGGGGGCCCGATTCGATCGACATCACCGGGTTATCATTCGCCTTCAGCCGCGATTCGATGCGATAGGCGGAAACGCCGTCGAACGCCTCGATGCCGAGCAGGCGGTACCGATACTCGCCGGCGAGCGGGCCGCTCGTCATGCGCTCCTTCCACTCGTGGCCGATTGGCACGGGCATGGGGGGAAACTCCATATCCACGCCGGTGGAATCGTCATCGGGCACGTCGATGCCCCCCATCTGGAGCGAGATCGTCCGGCCGGTGGGCCCGCGCCGTTCCTCGAACGACAGGCCGCTGAGCTCCTGGAAGCTGGACCGCGCGCTTTCAAAGACCTCGCCGTGGCCCGAGACGTCCGCGGTGAGGAATCCGACGCGAAAGGTCAGCGACGTGGCGGTTTTGGCGATGAGCTCCTGCCGAAAGAACGAGGTGAGCTTCAACCGGCCGTAGCCGGCAAAGCTCATCTCAAGGTTCATCTGGTGGCAATAGACATCGCCAACCTTGCTCTTGACCCGCAGGTGGTGGAGCTCCTGGAGTGGAGGCGCCACCGGCGTGGCAAGGAACAGCTTTAGGGCGAGGGCGACCATGCAGCCATCCTAGCCGATATCAGGGTGAGTTTGGGGCAGTCGCCCCAAACCCACTGTGCGAGTTAGCGTGGACCGCTAAGCTGTTCAATCTTCCATTCGCAGTAGCCCATTCTGCCGTTGATGTTGATCGGCAGGTTCATGGAAGCGTGGAGGATCATGCCGGTTCGCTGGCTGATCTGCCAAATGTTGGCGGGGCCGGGCAAGAACCTCATCGGGCTCGTGTTGCTGCTGGCGAATCGGGCGTGAATCCGGTAAACGGGCGTGTCTTCGAACATGTCGACGCCGTTCAGGGTGTAGGTATAGGAGCCCCGATACCGGCCTCGACCGACCGATTCGAACCACTTGGCGCCAAGGGGAACCGCGTTGGTCGGAAACTCGATTTCCGTCTTGACCGGAACCTGATCGAGCAGGCTGGCCCGTGCCGGTCTCAGCACCGAGCCGTTTCGTCGCCGGACTTCGGTATAGGTAAAGCCGCCCGGGACGTCGACATTGAATCCGGCCGACGACGCCATTTCCGATCGACCGCTCACGCGCCAATCCAGAACGCTGACGCGATAGGTCAGCGAGGTGGGCGTCTCCTCGACGATGCGGTGCTGGATCCACGACTCGATTTTCATTTCCTGGCGGCCGTCGAAGCCGACCTCGAAGGTCATGAATTGGACGTAGCGATCGCCGACGCCGCCGTCGAAGTCCAGCTTGTGCCACGGCTGGCTCGGCGTTCCGATCAGGGTCAGAATTGCAGCTGTTATCAGGCTCATTTTTCTAACCTCCTATTGATAGGAACGTTAAAAGCCGGATTTGTGGCAAGCTTGCGGCATGGTTGCCCTGCTCGCCGCCGCCTTCTTTAGCCAGCCTGTTCCGCCGATCGTGCCGATGCCGCAGAAGATCGCGATCGGTTCGGAAACGGTGCTGCTCAGCGCTCAATCGAAGATCGTTCGCGACCCTTCGCTCGACAAGCTGGCGGTGCGGATGCGGCAGGACCTGAAGCGGTTCCCAAAACGGAGCGGTGGTGCGGAAATCGTGCTGCTTGTCGGCGACGAAGACAGCGAACTGCCTCTGGAGGGCTATCGGCTGCAGGCGAGTCGGGGGCGGATTGTGCTCCTTGCCCGGCGGCCGGCAGGGATTCACTACGCGTGGCAATCCTTGATGCAGGCGGCGGATGAGGCCGGTCGCGTGCCGCAGATGTCGCTGTGGGACTGGCCGCGGTTCGGCTGGCGAGGGATGCACCTGGATGTCTCGCGGCATTTCTTTGGGGTCGCCGAGATCAAGAAGTATCTGGACTATCTGGCCCGTTACAAGTTCAACGTCTTCCATTGGCACCTGATCGACGACGGTGGATGGCGCCTTGAGATCAAGAAGTATCCGAAGCTGACGGACGTGGGCGCCTGGCGCAAGCCGCAGCCCAGCTGGGACTTCGGCACGCTGGAGTTTCCCGGCACGGGTCCAAAGGGACTTTATGGTGGCTTTTACACCCAGGAGCAGGTGCGGGAGATCGTTCAATACGCGGCCGACCGCTTCATCACGGTCGTGCCAGAGATCGAGATGCCGGGGCATTGTCTGCCGGCTCTCGTCGCGTATCCCGAGCTCGGCGCCAATCGCATGTCGCTGGGTCCGAAGGCGGTGCGCGATACGGCCTATTGCGCGGGCAAGGATCGGGTCTATGCGTTCTTGGAGGACGTTTTGCGGGAGACGATGTCGCTCTTCCCTTCCCGATACATCCACATCGGTGGGGACGAGGTCGACAAATCCAACTGGGCCGATTGTTACGATTGCCAGGCGAAGCTGAAGAAGGAGGGTCTGAAGAACCTCGACGAGCTGCAAAGCTACTTCATCAAGCATTTCGACAACTTCCTTTCCCAGCATGGCCGCGTGCTGGTCGGGTGGGACGAGATTCTCGAGGGGGGACTCGCGCCGAAGAGCGTGGTGATGTCGTGGCGTGGCGAGGAAGGCGGTATCGCAGCGGCGAAGTCGGGCCACCGCGTGGTGATGAGTCCGACGTCGCACTGCTACTTCGACTACCCGTACTCGACGACTTCGACTCCCAAGGTTTACGGCTACGACCCGGTGCCTGCCGCGCTTTCGGCGAAGGAAGGGGAATTGGTGATGGGAGCACAGGCGAACGTGTGGACGGAGTGGATGCCGACCTTCCGCCGCGTGCAGGAAATGGTTTTCCCTCGCATGCTCGCGATGTCGGAGACGCTGTGGACCGAGCCAGAGAAAAAGGACTGGAAGGACTTTGCCGACCGGCTGAATCCACATTTCGCCTGGATGGACCGCCAGGGAATCGCCTACCACTTCCCTTCACCCCGCGCGAACGGCACGGTGGTGTTCTTCGACACTCGTGCGAATGTGGAACTGGAGCGTTCGGGAGTGCCAGGCGTTCTAACTCGCTACACGACGAACGGGACCGAACCCACGCTGAAGTCGCCGGCCTACAAAGGTCCGCTCGACGTGCGCAGCAACACCACGATTCGGGCGGCGTTTTTCAGCGCAAGACAGCGAATCAGCGACGTCGTCACCGTTCAATGTCGGAAGGCGGCTCCACGCAAGACCGCGGAAGGGGTCCCGGGCCTTGAGCTTACGCCTTTGGTCGGACAATTCCGGTCATTGCCCGAGTTTTCAGCCACGGCCAATAACCGTCGCATCGTTCAAAGCCTCGACCTGTCGTCTTTTGTGGCGGAGGAGTCGTTCGCCCTCTGCTGGGAGGGCTGGTTCCATGCCAAGAAGAGAGGCGAGTACCGGTTCACGCTCGGTTCCGATGACGGCAGCCGGCTCTGGCTGGATGGGCTGATGGTGATCGACGCGGACCGGCTGCAGGCCTATTCGGAGACTTCCGCCGGCGCCCATCTTGTGCCCGGTTGGTATCCGATCAGGATCGCCTACTTCGAAGGTGGTGGCGCAGAACGGCTTGAGCTCTTCATTCAGGAGCCGGGAGCGGCACGACGCAAGTTTGATCCGTCTGAATGTCGAGTTATGCGACCATGACGTTCGATTCCGGCAAGGGCCGACCTCTCCACGTCAAGATTCTCGTCGGTCTGATACTCGGCGCTGTCGCCGGGGCCGTAGCCCAGAATACGCTTGGCCCCGACAATCCGGGCCTCAAGACGTTCATTGAGCAGGTTGCAAGGCCCGTCGGCCAGATCTTCCTCAACATGATCTTCATGGTCGTGGTGCCGCTCCTGTTTTCCGCCCTTGTTTTGGGGATCGCGGAGATCGGGGATGTCAAGAAGATCGGTCGCGTCGGCCTCCGGTCGCTTTTCCTGACGCTCGTGCTCTCGGGCTTGGCGGTGGCGCTTGGTCTTATCTTGGTTAATGCTTTCAAGCCAGGCGAGGGAATCGATCCCCAACGGCGAGCGGAGCTGCTTACCACCTTTGGTCAACAAGAAGACGCTGCCAAGAAGGTCGAGCAGAGTCAGCAAGCTAAGGGATTTGGCGAGACCATCGCCGAGTTTCTGCCCAAGAACCCGATCGACGCGGCTAGCCGTGACGACGGTCTGCTCGCCTTCATGGTCTTTTCGCTCATCTTCGGGATCGCGCTTGCCAACATCGCTCCTGAAAAGGCGCTACCCGTGATCTCCTTCCTGGAGGGCATCTTTGCGATCTCGCAGAAGATCATCGAGTTCGCGATGAAGCTGGCGCCTTACGGCGTGTTCGCGCTCATTTTCTCGACCGCGGCAGTGCTTGGAGTTGACGCCTTCGTTGCCCTCGGCAAGTATGCAGGTCTCGTCCTCTTTGCCCTTGCCTTCCACCTGTTCGTGGTCTATTCCCTCGCGCTGAAATTCATCGCAAAGCGAAATCCGGTCGAGTTTTTCCGGCAGATCCGAACGGTCATGCTGACCGCTTTTGCCACGGCGAGCAGCAACGCCACGCTCCCCACGGCTCTGCGGTCGGCCCAGGAGGACGTCGGCCTTCCTCGCAACATCTCTTCGTTTGTCCTCACCGTCGGCGCCACCGCCAACCAGAACGGCACGGCCCTCTTCGAAGGCATCACCATCCTTTTTCTGGCGCAGTTCTTTGGTGTGCCGCTCGACCTGGGCCAGCAAATGATGGTGATGGGACTCGCCATCCTTGCCGGCGTCGGCACGGCGGGCGTGCCGGGAGGCGCGTGGCCGATGATCGCGGTTATCCTGGCAAAGATCGGGGTTCCGCCAACCGCCATCGCCCTGTGCTTGGGCATCGACCGAATCCTCGACATGAGTCGTACGGTTCTCAACGTCACCGGGGATATCACCATCGCGGCTTGCGTGGCCGAGCAGGAGCAGGAACTGCCAGACCCCGCGGAGGTCTAGCCCTCGAGGAGTCTAAACCGTGTTTCACCGCTCGGCTTTCGGTCGAGCAGAGCGATCTCGGTCGTCAGGTCGACGGTCAGCTCGTCGAAACCTTTGCCCGAGTCGCCCGCCATGACCGCTGCCCACATCGGCTTTAGTTGCGTGATTGCGGTGGAGATCTTCGGGCTCTTTTCCAGGAGCTTGCGGAGAGCGTCGCGCAGCATCTCGCCCTGGTCGCCCGTTCCGGCAAGATACGCAAAGCCCTTTCTCACACTGAAGTCGCCGTCGAAATCCAGGATGTAGAGACCGTCCTCGTCGACGGTGTCGCCGACGAAGGCGAAGATGGATCTCACCACGAACGGAGCCGTATTCGGGTCGCCGAAGGCCTTCTTTAGGGGCTGGCTCAGGGCAGCCACCACCCGCTGGATGGTGACGTCAGCCTCGCTGCGTTGATAGCCTTCCTGGTGGGCAAAGTCGATCGCGGCGACCCTGAGCGATTCGACATCGCTTTGCTGCCCGATGGCGCTGTACATCAGGCGGTCGTAGATCTCGTAGATCTTCCTCGCCTGGCGGCGAACTGTGAACATGAGAATGCCTTCGTCAAGGCTCAGTGCCATTACCGGACTTCCTGATTCCAACCTTGCCGAGACGAATTGCGCCCGCTGGGCAACGCCCTCTTGCCAATCGTAAGGTGTCAGCATGCGATGATGGTCCTACGCGTCCTGAAGCGCGGCGATCCCCGGCAGGACCTTACCTTCCAGAAACTCCAAGCTTGCCCCACCGCCGGTGGAGACGTGACTCACGCGATCGGCAAAGCCGAACTGCTCGACCGCAGCAGCGCTGTCGCCACCACCGACAATGGTGGTCCCTTGGCATTCAGCCATCGCTGCGGCAATACCACGGGTCCCGGCTTCGAAGGGCTTCATCTCGAAGACCCCCATGGGTCCGTTCCAGACGACGGTCCCAGCTCCGCGAATGATGTCTGAGAAAACGGCGATGGATGCGGGGCCTATGTCCGCACCGAGCTGGTCGGCAGGAATCGCGCTGGTATCCACGACCGTGGTGGCGGCATCTTCTTTGAGCTCAGCACAGACAACGGTGTCGGTGGGAAGCGCGATCTTGTTGCCAGATGCCTCAAGCGTTTTGCGCGCGAACTCCAAGTTGGATTCATCGAGCAGCGACTTACCGATCTCTTTGCCTTGAGCCCGGAGAAAGGTGAACATCATGCCTCCGCCGATGATCAGTCGGTCTACCTTCGGCAACAGACTCTCGATTACAGCGATCTTGTCTTTGACTTTCGCCCCACCCAGGATTGCGACGAAAGGCCGCTTCGGATCGGAGATCGCCTTGCCAAGGAAGTTGAGCTCCTTCTCGATAAGAAAGCCTGCGTAACCGGGAAGGATGTGCGCTACGCCTTCGGTTGAAGCATGCGCCCGGTGGGCGGTACCGAAGGCGTCGTTCACGTAAACCTCGGCCAACGACGCCAGCTCTTTTGCAAAAGCCGGATCATTGGCTTCCTCCTCGGGATGAAATCGGACGTTTTCAAGGAGCACGACTTGACCTGGGGCGAGGGATGCGCAAGCGGCAGCGGTTTGGAGACCTATGCAGTCAGGCAGTAGGCGAACATCCTGGCCCAGGAGATCGGTCAAGCGGCAGGCCACCGGCGCGAGTGAGAATTCCGGACTGACTCCCTTGGGCCGGCCAAGGTGGCTGCAGACGATGACCTTGGCTCCCTGGGCGATGAGGTGGCGGATGGTTGGGAGCGCCTCCGTGATGCGGCGGTCATCGGTGATGCGATCTCCGTCCAGAGGCACGTTGAAGTCGC
This sequence comes from Fimbriimonadaceae bacterium, assembly GCA_019187105.1. Taxonomy (NCBI): domain Bacteria; kingdom Bacillati; phylum Armatimonadota; class Fimbriimonadia; order Fimbriimonadales; family Fimbriimonadaceae; species Fimbriimonadaceae bacterium. The sequence goes on from JABAQM010000001.1 coordinate 503,800, forward strand.
ACCGCACCAGCACACGCTTCCCGTGGGCTTCGAGGTCGCGCACCGTCTTCTTCGTCATGCGATTAGCGTATCCCAGAGGTACCCTCTCGCGTCGGCGATGCGCGAGGCAGAACTGCGGCAGCAGATGGTCGAAATTGGCAGGCGGCTGTGTGATGGCGGCCTCGTCGGGGCGACCGAAGGCAACATCAGCTGTCGCCTGGAAAACGGCACCATCCTCTGTACGCCGACTGGCTTGAGCAAAGGCAGAATGCGGCCAGAAGATCTAGCTATCATCAGCCTGTCCGGTGAGGTTCTTTCAAGATCAAGGCCGAGCACGGAGATCCGCCTTCACCTCAAGTGCATGCAGGTTCGGCCTGATTGCCACGCGGTGATCCATGCGCACCCCACGCTTGCCACTGGCCTGTCCGTGGCCGGGAAGTCGATACCAACTGGGCTCCTACCCGAAGCCGACATTGTGCTGGGCCCGGTGATCAACATCCCGTTCGCCCGCCCCGGCACCGACGCAGTCCCCGAGGCTATCCAGCCATTCCTGCCGAATCATAAGACGTTCCTGCTGAGCCACCATGGCGCGTTCACGCTGGGAGTGTCCTTGGAAGATGCGTTTCACCGGATGGAAACCCTCGAGCGGGTGGCCGCGATTTATCTTGCGGCACTCCAGTTTGGCGGACCCACCGCCTTGCCGCCTACAGAACGTGAGTGGCTGGCGAGTTATGCTCATGGAGACCTGAACGGGAATGGGGATCCCACACGCGACGTTGAATAGGTTGCCGACCGTATAATTTCCCCAAGTGAAAGCGATCGCTCTTAACCGTGTTTTGATATTTCTCGGCTGGGCAGGCCTGTTTGTGGCAGGCGTGCTTTCACTTTCCCATGCGATGGGGTTGCAGGTTCCTTGTGGACCAACGAGCGACTGCGACCAATTGGCGTCGCACCCATCCTCTTCCTGGGTCGGCATTCCTGTGGCCTATTTCGGTCTCCTTGCCTACGCCGTTCTGTCAGGTCTGGCAATGCTTCGAGAGTTCATCGGATTGCGGACCACCATGGCGCTATTCAACGTTGGCTTCACCTTAGCCGCAATCGGGGCAGTGACGAGCGGCTTGCTCCAGGTTCAGGCCATATCCAGCCTTGGCGTCAAGTGCCCGTGGTGCATCGCTTCGGCGATCGTGATGGGGCTCACGCTGGTCACTTACATCCTGATGGCGCAAACCGACCAGGATGTTGAGGCACGATCCGGCGGAGGGTTTCTCGTGGCGGCATTCGCGATAGCCGCCATCGGCGCAACGGGCTTCACCTACAAGCAGATGGCAGGCAATTTGACGCAGGTTCAAAAACTGGATCCGGCCAAGGAGAAGGAGGTTCTGGCCGATATCGTGGGCAACCCGGCGAGGGTCATGGGCAATCCGGAAGCCAAGATCACCATCGTCGAGTTCGCCGATGCTTTGTGCGGCATGTGCCGCAGCATGTATCCGCAGGTCAAAGACCTCGTCGAAAACAGCAATGGCAAGGTGCGGCTCGCCTTTCGACACTATCCTCTCTTCCAAAAGGCTGAGCACCGGATGGCCCTGCCGGTGGCGATGATCGCCGAATACGCTGCAGACGAGGGGAAGTTCTGGCCCTTCCTTGACCGTGCCTTCACGGGTGAGGATGCCCTGGTTCAAAACCTGGAGGGCATCTACGCGCTTGCCGCCGAGGCTGGTCTCGATTCGAGCATAGTTAAAAAGCTGGTTGAGAGCCAGGACGATAAATTGCTGGATCGTGTCAACGCCGATATCAAAAAGGCGCAGGACCTTGGTGTGCGCTCGACACCGACGTATATCATCATTGCCGAAGGACTGCCGACCCGCAGAGCCGTTGGGAGCCAGATTCGAACTCTCCTCGACATGCCTGAGTACAAGAAGATCCTTAACAACGATGCCGCGAAGTCGTAAACCGTCAGTGTTGGTCGCCATGTCCGGTGGCGTGGACAGCAGTGTCGCGGCGGCGCTGCTGAAGCACCGTGGCTACGACGTCATTGGCTTGACCATGCAGATTTGGCAGGAGAGCCAGCGTGACCCCCGCCATGCCGGATGCTGCAGCCTGGGTGCGGTCGAAGATGCGCGCCGGGTCGCCCGGCAGCTCGACATTCCCCATTACGTTATCAATCTCAAGGAAGAATTCAAGCAGGCTGTCATCGAGAACTTCATCGACGAATATGCGCGAGGGCGTACGCCCAACCCATGTGTGCAGTGCAATCGCCACGTGAAGTTCGAGTTGCTCTTCGAGAAAATGCGGGAGATGGGCTGCGATCGACTGGCAACCGGACACTACGCTCGAATACGGAAAGACAGGGCCTCTGGGGAATATCGTTTGATGCGGGCGCGCGGGGATTCGAAAGATCAGACGTATGTCCTATACATGCTGGGCTCGAATGAAATGGCAAAGCTGATGTTCCCGCTTGGAGAGCTGCCGAGCAAGGAACATGCCCGCCATATGGCAAGGTCGTACGGCTTGCATCTGGCCGATAAGCCCGATTCCCAGGAGATTTGTTTCGTCAGCGAGGCCGGCGGCTACCAGGAGTTTCTCCGGCGTGAACGCCCGGATATCTTTCGCAAGGGGCTGATCGTCGACCCCGATGGCAAGAAGATCGGTGAGCACGAGGGAGTCCCTGATTTCACGGTCGGTCAGCGCCGCGGCCTGGGCATCAGTGGTGAACGGCCAATGTACGTTCTCGAGGTTTCCGCTTCTGATAATCGGGTGGTCGTCGGAGACGGGGCCAAGCTTGAGGCTAAAGATGTGGTCCTTGAAGACGTCTTTTGGGCGCCTACGGCTCCGCAAAACGATAACATTCGGGTTCGCGCAAAAGTGCGCTATAACATGCCTGCCATGCCCGCCACGCTCGTAAGGGGTGCCGCGCCCCGCCTAAGATTTGATCGACCGGTTAGGGCCATCGCCCCCGGTCAAATCGCGGTTGCCTACCGCGGTGCAACCCTAGTCGCCGGAGGAACGATACGCTGATGGATCCCATTCTCTTGGCAATCATCAGTACTGTCCTGATCGTCGTGCTCGCAGCGGTCGGCCTAATGATACGGTCGGCAATTGTGCGTTTGAGGCGAGAAATCTCCGAACTTAGAGCTAAGACCCAAATGCTAACAAAGCGCGTGGATCAAAGTGAACAGCGGCTGGCTCAGTCAGCGGCCTCGCCAATGAGCTTGCTGCCGGCCCTCCCCGCTCTTTTAACTCCGTTTCTCGCCAAGCGAATGCGTGGCTCGAAGTGGGGATTGGCGGCTTCAGCCGGAATGTTCGCTTTTCGGCTAATCTCATCGTACATGCAGCGTCGAGGTAACACTCGGCGCGGCCAATAACGGAGGACACAATCCTATGCCTGAATCTGAAGATAAAAATGCGTTGATGTATCTGCTTGCCGGGTTCGGTCTTGGCGCCATTGTCGGCGCAGCTGCCGGCCTGCTTTTTGCACCGAAGCCTGGCTCTGAACTGCGCCACGAACTTGGCGACAAGATTAAGGAAGCGAAGGACAAAACCGGCGAATGGATCAAGGAGCAACGAGCCAAGCGGCATGCGATCGAAGCCGCTGAAGAAATCGGAGCATAACGACTTAAGAGACTAGCGGGCACGGAGGCTCGCTAACCAAAGCGCGGCAGCAGGCCATGGGCGGATGGAAGTTCTTTCTCTGGGCGAGCATTGTTATCATCGCCGTATGGTTCCTCTATCTCGTCCGATCCATCCTGCTGCCGTTTGCTTTGGCCCTCCTAATCAGTGCCCTGCTCGATCCCACGATTAAGAAGCTTCGCCTCCGCGGTTATTCCCGCGCAGCGGCCGTTTGGCTTGTCTCCCTGCTCTTCTTCCTCGTTCTAACTCTCATCGGCATTTGGGTCACGCCAAAAGCGACCAGCCAGATTGGGAATCTCAGGGATCGCTTTGAATCCGTTACCCAAGTGCTGGCAGCGGACGACCCGGGCCAAAACGCCTACCTCCGCTGGAATCCGGTCCACCGAGTGCAACCGGAGAGCCGGTATAGCGCCGTCGACAAGATTATTGAGGATAGCCGACCACTTCTTGAGGTTCTCGGCCTGCCAACGTCTCGACAGGGCCTGGTCCAACAGTATTTGGAACCCCGCCGCAAAGATATCGCGAGATTCACGCAGACTTTCTTTAACAGCCTTTTTGGCATCGTAGCATCCGTCGCCTCCCAGGCAATCTTGCTCCTGTTCGTCCCCTTGCTGGTCATTTACATCCTGCTCGACCTTGAGCGAATCAAAGTCAGAAGCGCGTCATGGATCCCGCCGTCCTTCCGCCGCCAGACCATCACGATGCTGCAGGAGATCGGGCAGGTGTTCGTCAGTTACCTTCGCGGGGTGACGCTGTACGTGGCCCTGTATTCGGCTTGTGGCGCGATTGTCCTTGCGTTGCTTGGCGCCCCGTACTTCATCCTTCTGGCGATCTTGGGCGGGGTGCTGGCGCTAATTCCCAACTTCGGTGCCTTCATCACGTACCTGATCGTCTTCGTGACCATCGGTCTCAATGGCCAGTCCTCGAACTGGTTCATCACGGTTTCTTCGCCCTGGGTGCTTGCTCTCATCGTCGTCGTGGTTTTCGCGGTCTTTTCGACGATCTTCGACCAGCTGGTGTATCCCAACCTGGTCGGCAAGGGTGTTGGGCTGCATCCTGTTGTCAGCTTTTTTGTGCTCTTCAGCGCTGCCACCCTGTTCGGTCTGGCAGGAATGTTGGTCGCCTTCCCGCTCGCCGGCTCCATCAAGGTCATCCTGGAGCGCGTCCTCAAGTTCACCACTTCTGCGGACGCTGAGACCTTGCATCTTCCGACCGTCCCTCTGCGACACCGCACGGCCACCGAGATTTCTGCTGGGTAATCCACTTTCGGGTGGTTTGGCACGCGGCTTGAAGGATAGGTTCTCCGTATCGCGACCGAACCGACTCATTCGTCACACTGACGATCCACCCCCCTCCTTCAGGTCGAGTTCGGCGTCCAAATCGATCAGGGTGATTGGCCCTGAGAATGGCTCCCTCGGGCCGGGTATCAATCCCGGCCCACTTTCTTTCATAATCTTTAAAACCCCTGGCGAAACGAGCACGCCTTTTTGTGCATGAATTTCGTCGGTTGCTTGAGACTGGGCGATGACGAAATACATCTTTGTGACGGGCGGAGTTGTGAGCAGTATTGGCAAGGGAATCACCACCGCCAGTCTGGGCCGATTGCTGAGGAATCGCGGCTACACGGTCGCGCCGATGAAGCTCGACCCTTACATCAACGTCGACGCCGGCACCATGAACCCGTTTCAGCATGGCGAGGTCTTCGTAACCGATGATGGGGCCGAGACCGACCTTGATCTGGGCCATTACGAGCGATTCATGGACGTCGAGTGCTCGGCGGGCAGCTCGGTCACAACCGGCAAGATCTATCGCAAGGTGATTGAAGCGGAGCGTCGTGGCGACTACCTCGGAGCAACCGTGCAAGTCATCCCCCACGTGACGAACGAGATCAAGAACGCCATCTACAGGCTAGGCAAAGAACAGGAAGCCGACGTCGTGATTGCAGAAATCGGCGGCACCGTTGGCGACATCGAGGGCCTGCCCTTTCTTGAAGCGATTCGCCAAGTGCGAAAGGACGTGGGCGTCGAGAACACGATGTACTTCCACGTGACGCTCGTCCCCCAGGTTGGCCCGTGGCATGAGATCAAGACCAAGCCGACCCAGCACAGCGTCATCAACCTCCGAGAGATCGGCATTTCGCCGGATGTCCTGGTTTGTCGCACGGAAGTGCCCATGCCGGACGATGTCAAGGAAAAGATCTCGCTCTTTTGCGACGTGCCCAAGCGAGCCGTCATCGAGAGCCTGAACGTGTCGACAATCTACGAAGTGCCCTTGAAGTTCGAGGAGGCGGGTCTTGGTGAGTTCGTGGTTGAGCGCCTCGGACTCGATAGTCGGCCAAGCAACCTCGAAGACTGGCGTCAGATCGTGGAAACCCTGAAGGCGCCGGCAAACCAGTGCACGATCGCCGTTGTCGGCAAGTACACCCAGAACGGAGACGCCTATAAGTCGATCAGCGAAGCGCTGGTTCATGCTGGAATTCCTAACAACGCCCGCGTGGACATCCGCTGGATCGAGAGCGACACCTTTGAAACCGGCTTACAGCCGGAAACGGTGTTGAATGACGTGGACGGCTTGGTGGTGGCCCCTGGTTTTGGGGAACGGGGAATCGAAGGCAAAATTGCCGCGATTCGTTACGCTCGCGAGCGCGGTCTTCCCTTCCTCGGAATCTGCCTTGGGCTCCAGATGGCCGTCATCGAGTTCGCTCGCAACGTGTGCGGACTCGCCGACGCGAACTCGGAAGAGATTAACCCGACCGCTCCATATCCTGTCATTCACCTCTTGCCCGAGCAGAAAGGTGTCAACGACAAGGGTGCGACGATGAGGCTTGGGGCTTGGCCCTGCAATGTGGCCGCAGGAAGCCTCTCGCACTCCCTGTATGGTACGACGCGGGTGGACGAGCGCCATCGGCATCGCTTTGAAGTGAATAACGACTTCCGCGAAAAGCTCCAGGAGCACGGGATGGTGATTTCGGGCGTATCCCCGGATTACCGACTCGTGGAAATGATCGAGGTGCCAAGCCACCCGTTCTTCATCGCCACACAAGCCCACCCGGAATTCAAGTCGCGACCAAACCGTCCGCACCCGCTCTTCCGCGGTCTGGTTGAGGCTGCGCTTCGAACCGTTCCGGCTTCGGTCGCCTAGTCGCGATCCCGGCTCGAGCGGGCGGTCAGGCGAATCGGTGTCCCTTCGAGCTTGAATTCCTTCCGCAACTGGTTCTCCAGGTATCGCTGGTAGCTGAAGTGGAGAATGTCAGGATCGTTGCAGAAGACTACGAACGTCGGCGGCCTCGCCGCAACCTGCGTGCTGTAGTAAATCCGCAGAGCCTTACCTTTAGTGGTGTAGGGTCGGCGATCGCAAGCCTCTTGGATCAAGCGGTTGAGTCGGCCCGTCGAAATCCTGAAGTTCCAGGACTCGAGCGCCTTTAGGACGGTGTCCAGAACCGGCTCCAAACCCGCGGTTTCCTTGGCACTGGTGAAGCAGATTTCGGCATAGGCAAGCTCGGGGAATTCGCGGCGAAACTGAGCGACAAAATCCTTCTTGGCTCCGGAATTCTTGCGAGGCTCACCGTCCGGCGGCTCGACTAAATCCCATTTGTTCACGGCGATCACGCAGGCCCTGCCCTGGTCGTGGGCCATTTTCGCGATGCGCTTGTCACCGTCCGTCAAACCCTCGTCGCCGTCCACCACGATCAGGGCACAGTGGCACCTCTCGATCGCTTGTGACGCCCGCATCGCCATGTAGTACTCGACGGTTCCTTGAATCTTGCCGCGCCGCCGAAGGCCGGCGGTGTCAATCAGCCGAAACGTGTCGCCCTTGTACTGGATGAGGGTGTCGATGGCATCGCGAGTCGTGCCTGGAATATCGCTGACAATGGAGCGGACTTCCCCCGTGAAGGCGTTAAGCATCGACGACTTCCCCACATTCGGGCGTCCAACAATGGCGAGTCGAATCTCCTCGCTAAGATCGTCCTCTTCAGCCGCGACCGGAAACTCATTAACTACTTCATCCAGAAGGTCTGATACCCCTCGGCCATGGATGGAACTGATCGGAAAGACCTCACCAAGCCCAAGCGAATAGAACTCCGGCGCCATCGCCGCACGGTTCGGGTTATCGGCCTTGTTGACAACGATGTAAAGTGGCTTTTTCACGCCGCGCAGGTGGTTAGCCAGTTCCATATCGTCGGGCCGGAGCCCTTCCCCGCCATCAACAAGGAACAGGATGACGTCGGCTTCCGCGAGCGCGACCTGGGCCTGCGTCCGAATCTGCTCGATGAGCGGATCATCGTCAGAGAAGAGGATTCCGCCGGTATCGACGACCGTGAACTTCCGCTTCTTCCAAGTTGCTTCAGCATAGAGCCGGTCACGGGTCACTCCCGGCTGGTCTTCCACGACCGCAACACGCTTACCAACGAGGCGGTTAAAGAACGTGCTCTTGCCGACGTTCGGCCGCCCGACGATGACGACGGTGGGAATTTTGGCGCTCATAGTCGGGACCTAGCAGGGTACCCGCCCTGCCCGTCCCAACAAGGACGATCCTTAGCCGTCCACGTCGAAGGCGAGATCCCATCCCGTCGGCGTATGGGTGCTGGTGTTGAAAGGATCCCACAGATAGGCATTGCCGTTGTTCGGAAAGCCTCCGCCCCAATTTGATCGGGAAATGTGGAACGTCCGGCCCGAAGTCGAGACCTCAACCGGTGTCATCCGGAACCAATACGTGCCCGGCGCCAGGAACAGCGTGCCGTTCGTGTTGATCCGTACCTTGGCATTCGTTGTTACGCCGGCGAAGTTTGGCATGACGGGAAACGTCACCTGAGTCGAAGATCCGGTAACGATCAGGCTGTAAACGATCGTGCCCGGCTGGCCGAATTGGTCGACGCAAAGGTCCACCTGCCAGGTCGGAATCGACTGCCAGGCGGCGATACTCATCGGCGAGTTCGCCCCAGTCGCACGGACGTGCGCTTCAAAATAGTTGATCGAAGCCGAGACGCTTAAGGTGAAATCTTCCTCTGCGACCATGGAGGCGGGCGGGACGTCTGGGAAAATCTGGTTGGGCACCCATTGGGTGGAGCTGATCGTAGCAACCGGACCGATCTGGTTGTGGACGAGAACCGCATGGGCGGAAGGTAGAGCCAGTGCTGCGGCGGCGAAGGCGGTTAGGTGCCTGAAGTTCCTCATGGTTACCGAGTGCTTTCTAAGGTTAGGGCTGTTGCAGCCTGGGACTTTGGACTCATCGCTCGCTATTCGTAAAGGGCCGCTTTCGCTCGCGTGTCTTCGCCCTTTTGCGCCAGCTTCATCGCTTTCGCAATCTGTGAAAGTCCAGAGCAGAGGCCTAAAACCTGAGCGGCGAACCCGATGGCGAAGAGGGGAACGGCTGTAACAACATTGCCGATTTCAAGGAGCGCTTCGCCAACCATCGCTAGCGATATTCCGAATCCGGTTAGCGTCGTTTCCCTGACGCAGACCCGCCACCAGTGCAAGTTCGCTAAGACGACGCCCATCGCCACGAAGGCCCCCGCAACTGCCAACCCTACCACACCCATCCTTATCGTTGATACACGGTAGTCAGTCGTCTCGTTGCAATGTTCACTGCCCCAGATACAGCCCGGTACACTGACCGGCGATGGCAGAAGTCCATACCTATCCCGTTTCCGTCGACTGGACCGGTGGTCGCGATGGAAGCGGCACCATTAAGGCCAGCCGAAGCGGCGTTACCAACCCTCTCAGCGTGCCTCCGGAGTTTCAGGGGCCTGGCAACGGCACCAATCCGGAAGAGCTGCTGACCAGCGCCGTCGCCGGTTGCTACACCATCACGTTCGGCATCATCGCTGCCAACCGAAAGCTTCCAGTCGCCAGTATCCGAGCTGAAGCGGTTGGCGAGGTCGAGCAAGCTGGAGCGCAATTCACTTACAAGCAAGTCACGATTCGGCCCAGAATCACGCTCGAAGCCGGCGCAACGGAAGAACAGGTCAAAATGGCTGAGGAAATGGCGCATAAGGCCGATTCCTACTGCATCGTCACCAACGCCTTGCGCGGAAAAGTAGAGATCAAGGTCGAGCCCGAAGTTTCGGTCGGCTGACATGGGTACGAAACTCGTAGCGGGCAATTGGAAAATGAACGGGACCATTCCCGGATCCGCCGCTCTGCTCGAGGCCTTTCTTCGCGACATCGACCTCAAGGCCCAAACCGCGGTCGATGTCGTCGTCTGTCCGCCATTTCTCAGCATCGCGAGAATTCGTGAGCTCATTCGAACTGCGCCGGTCAAGCTTGGTGCGCAGGACGTGTTCTGGGCAGAATCAGGCGCTTTCACCGGCAAGGTCAGCGCGACGATGCTTTTTGATGCCGGCGTCGAGTTCTGCATTGTCGGTCATTCCGAAACTCGAGGCCGTTTTGGAAAGCTGGAGACGCCCGTTTCGACGCTTCCCTACTTTGGTGAGACCAACGAGACCATCAACCTAAAGCTTAAGGCGCTTCTGTACCACAGCATTACGCCGATCCTTTGTGTCGGGGAGAACGCTGCCGAACGCGACGCTGGCCATACTGACGAGGTCATCATCCAGCAGCTTGACCAGGCTCTGGTCGGCATCGATCCCGCTGAACTCTATACCTTTGTGGTCGCCTACGAGCCGGTCTGGGCCATTGGCACCGGCAACACGTGCGACGCCGCTGAGGCCCAGCGGGTCTGCCAGATGATCCGGGTTCATCTCGTGGAGCGAGTTGGAGCGGACGTTGCGGAGATGGTACGCATTCTTTACGGTGGGAGCGTGAAGGCCGGAAACGCCAAAGAGCTGTTCAGCCAGCCAGACATCGATGGTGGGCTTGTCGGTGGCGCGAGCCTCGACGCGTTCGAGTTTGCCCAGATCGTCCTTGCCGCATGAAGTCCAAGACGGTTGAGCAGACCCGCGTCGAAATGTCGCAGGTGATGACACCCAATGATGCGAACTTCCTTGGCAAGGTGTTTGGCGGCAGCATTCTTTCAATGATCGACCTCGTCGCCTACACGACCGCAAGCAAGTTCGCAGGCAACGTCTGCGTCACAGCGAGCTTCGATCACGTTGACTTCCACGTACCCATCGAAGTAGGAGACCTCGTCAGCATGATCGGGCATGTCAGCTACGCCGGGCGGACGTCGGTCGAGATCACGATCGAAATTTTTGCCGAGAATGTCTTGAGCAGCGAGCGCCGTCATACCAACACCGCGCGAGTCACGATGGTCGCTATCCACGACGGAAAACCAACGCCCGTACCGCAGCTGATCTGCAACACGCGTGAGGAGCGCTTACGCTTTCTTAGCGCAAAAGTCCGAAGAGAGCTCAGGGGCAAGCAGCTTGCCGAACTGGAACGCATTCACGCCGAATATGCCCAGAAGACGGATGAAGAGCTTGCCGAACTGATGTCGCTGCCTCGCCTCGGCGTTTAAGGCGTGTAGGTTGCGCCCTGCAGTTTCTTGAAGGCCGCTTTTTGGGCAGTGGTCAGTTTGGCGAGGATCGATGTCTCCGTAGCGACCCTGATCTTCTCGACCTGCGGAGCAACTCGCTTTTCGGCAGCGGCCATGTCGGCCCGCAATTGGTTTTCCAGCTTGGCTTTTTCGGCATCCGTCTTCGGATCCTTGTCCTTGTACTTAGCCAGCACCTTCTGTAGCTCGGCAGCTTGAATCTTGCTCGCCTTGGTCATGTTGTCGGTGATGACCTTTCGGATGGAAGCGGCGGTCGACTTTGGCACCCCGATTTTCGTACAGACTCGATCGTCGCTTAGCGCGGCCGGACCGACAACCTGGATGCTGATCTCAGCCAACCGCTTGATCTGCGCAGGCTTCAGCTGCTTGAGTACGCCATCCTTCAAATCCTTGAAAATCGCCTCAAACTTGGGGTCCATCCCGGCCGCCGCCACACTCTTTTTCGCCTTCTCCATTTCCTTTCCGTATTTCTGAAGCGCAGCGCCGTGCTTGGATGCGTATTCGTTCATCTTCGCGCGCTGGGCTTCCGTGATTCCGAGGTGCTTTTGAAGCTTCTTGTCCTGCAGGATCACGATATTGGCGACGTAGTGGTCGAACGATTCCTGAACGGGCGCGCCGCCGAGCAATAGAACAAGCCAAACGAAAAAGGCCATAGGCTAAGTATGAGACGTATCGACAGGAACTCCAGATTCCCGGCCGTCGGTTGAAGGTCCTGGTGCGCAAGATTACACGGCGCGAGGCGTTCGGCCTTGGGATTGCCGGCGTTGCTTCGGTCGCCTGCTACCAGTTCGGAAGTGCCGACCGCATCCGTGTCGAACGCCACGAACTGCGGGTTCCGCGCTGGTCCGCCGATGGCTTCAAGGTTGCTCTCCTCACCGATCTCCACGTTGATTCGGCTGTGAAATATGAAAGGGCGATCGAAGCCTGGCAACTTGCCTTTTCCGAACGGCCCGACGCCATCCTCTTGGGGGGCGACTTTATCAGCGACTCATCTCCAGTTGCCCGATCGCTGACTGAAAAGACCCTTAGGCTATGCGCGTCGACGTCCACTCCCACGTATGGCGTGCTTGGCAACCACGACTATTGGGCCGGGATTGCTTCCGAGACGATCCCGATGCTTGCGGCGGCGCTCGCCTCCAATCGTTCTGGACTGCTGCGGAACGAGACGGTCGAAATCGACGGTGTCACGATTTGTGGAATCGATGACGGGCTGGTTGATCGGGATCGTCACGACCGCCTATCACCGTCGAACGACCGAAATGTCATTTGTCTGTTCCATGAGCCGGACTTTGTCGACCGCATCGACTCCCGGGCCTCGATCATGCTTGCCGGCCACAGCCACGGTGGCCAAATCTGCCTGCCCTTTGGCTTGCCGCTCCACATGCCAAAGGGAGCGAGAACCTATATTGCCGGCTTCTACGACTTGGATCCGGTGCCGCTTTACGTGTCCCGCGGTATCGGCACAATCGGCCCCGACCGACGGCTCTTCTGTCCGCCGGAAGTAACGATCCTGACGCTCTGGTCGGGGTGATGTTTACCGGAAGAAGTCGAACGCTTCCAATTTCGCCTTGACCGACTGCAAAAACCGCCCGGCCAAGAGCCCGTCGACGATGCGATGGTCATAGGTCAGCACCAAGTTCATGATGGACCGGATGCCGATCATGTCGTCGACGATAACCGGCTTCTTCTGGATCGTATAGGTCCCAAGAATTCCTGCCTGCGGAGCATTGATCATCGGCGTGCCAAGGACTGCGCCATACGAACCCGGGTTGGTCAACGTAAACGTCCCACCTTGCACGTCGGCAACGGCAAGACTGTTCGAACGGGCCTTGGAGGCGATCTCCTCAAGCTCCTTGGCGATCTCGATCAGGCCCTTTTTGTGGCAATCACGGATGACGGGGACGATAAGCCCCTCATCACCCTTCGATCCCAGAGCGACGGCAACTCCCATGTGAACCGCGCGGTTCAAGTGGATTTGCCCATCCTGAAGGGAGCTGTTGACCAAGGGAAACTCTTGCAGTGCTTCCGTCAAAGCCTTGATAAAGAAGGGAGTGTAGGTGAACTTCACTCCAAACTGAGCTTGGAAGGAGTCCTTGTTCGCCGAACGGAAGCCGACCATCTTCGTCACGTCCACGTCGGTCAGCGTGCTCACCGTGGGAACTTGCGAGCTCCGCACCATGGCCTCGGCGATCATCTTTCGCATCCCGGCCAGCGGCACGATCTCTGTTTCCGGGCCGGCAGCCGGAGGCGTAGTCGTTGGTGCGGGCCGAAGTTCCGCCGGTGAACTCGCAGGCGTTCCTGAGCGGCTTGCCAAGAAGGCTTCCAGATCTTTCTTGTTGACTCTGCCGCCCGCCCCGCTCCCTTTGATTCCGGCCAGCTCGGTCTCCGCGATGCCGTTCGCTTTGGCCATGGATCGCACGACAGGCGAGTACCAGCGCCGTTCGCCAGGGGACGGAGCCGTCACATCGGCCGGCGAAGTTTTGGTTTCCGGAGCCGGAACCTGGATTTCCGCTTTGGGGGCAGGGGCTGAAGGTGCCTCTGTCGTCGTTGCCGCTGCCTGCCCGGCTTGAGCTCCATCGTCGATCAGTCCCATCGCATGAAACACTTCCACGGGTTCGCCCTCCTTGATCAGGATTTGGGTGAGGACACCAGACGCTGGGGATGGCAGCTCAGTATTGACCTTGTCGGTCATGATCTCAACGATCGGCTCGTCTTCCTTCACAAATTCGCCAATTTTTTTGAGCCAGCGGCTGACGGTTCCTTCGTGCACGCCCTCACCTAGTTCGGGCATGAGAATCTCGACGGGCATTGGTCAATCGTACCTTTTGAAGCCGAATCCTAGGCTCGCGGGTACCCTGAGACGATGCTCGATTCCCTGACGAAGCGCCTATCCGGCATCTTTGGCGGACTTCGTCGCAAGGGGCGGCTGAGCGAGTCGGACGTCGCCGACATGTTGCGCGAGATTCGCGTGGCGTTGCTCGAAGCCGATGTCAACTTCCAGGTTGCCAAGCAGTTTGTCGCGGCCATAAAGGAGAAGGCGGTCGGCGAAGCGGTTTTCGGCAGCCTCAATGCCGACCAGACGATCATCAAGATCGTTCGAGACGAGTTGGTGTCGCTGCTCGGCGAAGGTGAGACACGGTTCAACTGGTCCCCTTCTCCGCCAACGGTCGTGCTCCTTTGCGGCCTGCAGGGCTCGGGAAAGACAACGACTGCGGCGAAGCTCGCCCGTTGGCTCGGCGGCCAGGGCAAGAAGGCGATGCTGGCTGCCTGCGACATCCAGCGGCCGGCGGCGGTTAAGCAACTCGAGGTTCTTGGCGAACAAATCGAGGTTCCCGTTTACGCGAAGCTCGACGGCACAAAGCCGCCACAGATCGCTCGTGAGGCACTTGAGCGTGCCAAATACCTGATGCTCGATGTCCTGATCGTGGACACCGCTGGTCGCCTCACGATCGACGACGACCTAATGGCAGAGCTGAAGCAGGTCGCCGACGCGGTAAGGCCCTCCGAGGTGTTGCTCGTCCTCGATTCGACCACGGGCCAGGAAGCCGTTACCGTCGCTCAGCACTTTAACGAGCGAATCTCGCTCACCGGCACCATTTTCACCAAGCTGGACGGAGATACCCGAGGTGGCGCCGTTCTGTCTGTCCGGGCCACCGCTGGAGTCCCAGTACGTTTCGTTGGTATCGGCGAGCAAACCGACGCCCTCGATCTTTTCTATCCGGGGCGAATGGCAGAGCGCATCCTCGGCATGGGCGACGTGATGGGGATCATCGAGCGGGCGGAGCAGGTTCTTGACCGGAGCGAAGCCGAGAGTCTGGAAAAGAAGATTCGCGGCGGGGCGATGGACTTCAACGACTTCCTTTCACAGATCGCGATGATGCGGAAGATGGGTCCGATCCAAAACCTCTTGAAAATGGTGCCTGGAATCTCGCAGGTCCCTGAAGAGATGCTCGGGCAGGTTAACGACGGAAAGATAAAGCAATTGGAGGCAATCATGCTTAGCATGACGCCCAAAGAACGGTCAAATCCGGATATACTAAACGGCTCTCGGAGGAAGCGGATTGCTGCTGGTTCAGGCCGCACCGTCGAGGAAGTCAACCAGCTGATCAAACAGCTGTATGAGATGCGCCGCAACATGAAGCAGTTTTCAAAGCTTGAAAAGCGCTTCAAGAAGCACAAGCGCCGCTAAGCTACAGGAACTGGAGAATATTTTTGGTAAAGATTCGATTGCGACGTATGGGCAACAAGGGCCGGCCGTTCTACCGCATCGTGGTAGCTCGATCGACCGCAGCCCGGAATGGCAGCTTCGTTGAGGTGCTGGGAACTTACGACCCGCTAACCCGACCCTCGACCGTTAAGCTCGACAATGAGCGCGCTCTTCACTGGTTGCTGACCGGCGCGCAGCCGACTGAAACGATGGCCCACATTCTCCAGCGCGAGGGCGTGCTTGAGAAGTTCTTCGAGCAGCGGCCCGCTGCCAAGCAGAAGTACAAGGGTCTCAATAAGGTCACGGCGGCGATGTCGCGCAAATCCGTGGTCGAAGCTCCTGCGCCAGCAGAAAAGACAGAGGCCCCTGCAGCCGCTCCGATGGTCGGAGAGGTTGCCGCCACGGTGGCGGAAACGGCTCCGGTCGTCGAAGCGCCCGCAGCTGAGGAAGCAGTCAGCGAAGAAGTCGTGGCCGAAATTGCCGAATCTCCGGTTGCAGAAGCTGCACCCGAGCCCGTCGCCGAGGAAGCCGCCGAAGAGAAACCGGCAGACGCTTAAGCCATGAACCTAACACCACTCGTCGAGAAGCTCGTTAAGAACATCGTTACCGAACCAGAGTCCGTGATGGTCGATGCCACCAAGGGACCAGACGGCCTCGTCTTCAACGTCACGGTTTCGCCCAACGATGTGGGCAAGGTGATCGGCAAGAACGGCCGCGTGATCTCCGCCGTTCGGTACGTGGTTTCCGCTGCAGCCGCCAAGGATCGCCAAAAGGCGTACGTCAAAGTCGTCACCGACTAACCCACTTGCCCAAAAAAACAAGCGCCGACGACCGCGTTCAAATCGGACAGGTCGTTGGCGTTTTTGGTTTAAAGGGCCATGTCAAAGTCAAAATCCTCACCGAGTTCACGGAGCGATTCGAGCCAGGCCAGAAACTGTGGATCGACGGTCACGAGCGGGAGATCCTCGATGCCAAGTGGCACCGCGACCAAGCTCGGATTGCGCTTGCCGGCATTAGCACTCCCGAACTCGCGGAGTCACTACGCTGGAAGTATCTCGAAGTGCCGAAGTCGGAACGGCCCAACCTTGAGGAGGACGAATACTACGTCGACGATCTAATCGGGTTTGAGGCCTTTGATGCCAGTGGCAAACCCCTTGGCAAGGTAAACGACGTGATCGCCGCCCCGGCGCACGACATTCTCGATATCGGAGGGGTTCTGGTGCCTGCCGTTGAGGAATTCGTCGTGGAGATCGACTTGGACAACGAGCGAGTCGTCATCCAGCCCATCCCGGGACTGTTCGATGACGACTCGGTTGAGGCGCGTTAGTCGATCTTTTGGGAGCTGAGATACTTTTGAATCGTGGCTGCCTGATTCGATGACATCTTCTTGGCCGTCTTCTTGAGCATGCTCATGAAGTGAGCGACCTCTTCTTTCTTGACCGGATGGCCCGTGTTGGAGCCCTGGTCGCCGGGTTTCATCAGCGAATCCGCCAGCTTCTTGCCACCCGGATCGACAACCACGAAGTAAGGTAGTCCGGCCTTGTCGCCACCCATCTTGGTTAGGAACTCCATGCCACCGGCGGTTTCGTCGGCCTTCTTCTGCTGGCTCTCCATTACGGTCATGTGGACCACCACGTAGTTGTCATCGAAGATCGACTTGTACTCCGGAATGGCCATAAACTCGTCGAGCTTCTTGCACCAGCCGCACCACGAGGCGTGGAAGATCACCATGACGTTCTTGCCCTGCGCCTTGGCCTTGCCGCCGGCGTCAGCAAGAAGCTTCTCAGCGCTGTCACCACCCGCGAACGCGGCACTGACCAACAAGACGGCGACGACACTTGTCAGGAGTTTTCGCATCATGCCTCCACGATACCTGTACGAGAACCAGCCCACGCGCGCCTGATCTCAGGATCAGTGGCCCTATCCGCGGTGCCTCAGCTCGGAATCTCCGCCGTGAAGCTCGCTGCGGGCGGCTTCGTCCATTTTGAGCTGCTCGATGACGTCGAGAATCGGGCTGGAGCTGGATAGTCGATCGGTTAGCGAAGGCGTTTGGGCACGGATCGTTTCAATGCGATCGCCCAGCTCGGCGAGGATCGCTATGTCATCGATGACCTGTATCCGGACCGCCGATGCCGTTTCTGGTGACGCTTCGAGCAATGCCACCTGGTTGACGACACCGATCATCGTATCGTTAAGTGCCTCCCGGATCGCCGGCCGCATCTTATCGATCGTCGGCGAGTTGTAGGCTCCTTGAATCTGGACCAAGCCGCTCACCCGGTTGTATTGTGCGGCCGCCGCATCGAGCAACTCGAAGGCACTCTCATGCATAACCTGGGAGCACGTGCGCCTTCCCATTGACCACTGGAACCGCTGGGAACAGCCACCGTTTCCACCAGCCCAGGACGACCACCCGACATGGCTGGCCAGTTTGATCACGAGCCGCTGTCCTTCTGCCGAGAGTCGCGTTTCAGGTCTGGTCGCTTCCTGCATCTTTCTCTTGGCGAACAGGGCGCCGATGCCGCAGCCGATTCCCAAAGCGAGCATTCCAGCCCCGACCCACAGCAGTTCGGGTTCACGCGACGAAATCGCCAGGAGGATGCCGCCGACGAGCGATTGAACCAGCGCGTTTATCGCTAAGCCCAAGGCTGCCCCACGCGAACCCCATCGGATCCCGATTAACTGGGCAGCACGATCACGAATAAAACGATCCAAGGATGAGTCCATCTAAGACCTCATCCCTGGATACGAACCGAAGCTAGGAAAGCGTTTCGAACCGGCTCCGGGGACTTAACCCAGTGCCATCGGCATGATGACGCAGTAGGCCTGTTCCCCACCATCCACAGGTCGAAAGACCGCCGGGCGGGCAGCTTCCGTCATTTCCACGCGGACGCCATCGACCTTCATCGCCGAAAGCGCATCCACGACATAGCGACCGTTGAAGGCGATCTCCAGCTCGCCGTTCTTCAGCACTGCTACGACGGTTTCTTTGGCTTCGCCCTTTTCGTCGCTGCGAGCACTGATGAGGATCTCTTCCCCATTGCCCCTGAACCGGACACGGTATGCGCTGTCCTTTGCGAGCAGCAGCGCGCGCCGGACGTTCTCAAGCATCTCACTCCGCTCGACAACCCACGATCGAGTGGATTCTTGCGGCACAACCCTTTCCCAGTTGGGATAGGTGCCTTCCAGGAGCTGGGACACGACTTGGGCATCCCCGGCATCGATCGAAAGGCGTGTGTCGTCGAATCGAACGGTTACGGGATCGTCCCCGCTGAAGGGCAAATGCTTGAAGAGCTTCATCGCCTTGTGGGGCACGATCGCGGTGACGTCGCTTCCCATCCCGTCCTTCAGGATCTTGCGAACTGCAAGCCGGTGGGTGTCGGTGGCAACGAGGGTCAGGTTGTTGCCGTCGTAGTTCAGAAACACCCCGGTGAGAATCGGCCTGGAACCGTCGTCTGCCACGGCAAACGCCACGCTGTCGATGGCCTCCACCAGCTCCGAGAACGGGAGCGTGAGCTCTGACTTGGGTGCCACATCGGGAATGCGGTGGACTTCGCTGGGCGGAAAGGCCAGGAGGCGCCACTCCGAGTGGGTGCTGTTGACCACGAGCTGCGTCTGGTCGACAGCGAGCTCGACATCCCCATCCGGGAGGGTCGAGACGTACTGGTTGAAGAGGCCGGCTTGCACTGAGATCGAACCCGGTTCGACCACGTTAGCGGCGATTTTACGCTCCGCCCATAACTCCCCATCGCAACCGATGATGGTCAGCGTCTCCCCTTCGGCATGAAGGGCGACGTTCTGAAGAATCGGCAACGACGAGCGCTGTGCCGTCGCCGCTGTGGCGAGGGCGAGGGCGTCGGCCAAATCTCTACGGGTGCAGTGCAGCTTCACGAATACTCCTCTTTACGATTGGATAGGCAGGTGATATTGAAGGTGGCTCGGGCTCGGTGAGCGGGTTTCGATGCTCACCCCACGAGCATAGATCTTCATCAAGACACGCTGAAAACTCTCTTCAGTGAATTCGGCCCGATCGGACTCTTTGAGCAACTGGACGGTTTGTTTTAGCGTCGACATGTCGTGCGAGAGTTCGGGATCGCCGAACGCTGCCGTCTCAAGCTCATCCTTAAGCTCGGTCGGCAACTCGTCGCCTGCGTAGAGGTCGACGAGTTTCTTCATAAACTCTTTGTTCATAGCACTTTCTCCACGGATCCTCCGAGTTTGTCCCTTAGCGCCCTTCTTCCACGGTACAACCTTGATTTTAGAGCAGGAACGCTGATTTTGAGTACCTCTGCCGCTTCCTTGGCTGAGATATCTTCCAAGTCACAGAGAATGAGGGGTTCCCGATACTCCTGCGGAAGGTCCTTGAGGGCTTGATGGACGGCCATTCGCAACGCGGTCTTGTCCTCGTTGCTGTGAACGAGCCCATCAGGGGGCAGCTCCAGGAGCTTGTGCTGGCGCATCTTGTCGATGCACAGGTTTCGCGCGATTCGGAACAACCAGGTTCGGAAGGCGCCGTCGGCCCGCAGCTCGGTGCTGCGCCGCAATACGCGCAAAAACGTTTCTGCTGTCGCATCTTCGGCATCGCTTCGATTGCCGAGCATGCGGTAGGTGTATCGGAAAATTCGTTCCCCGTATATTTCGTAGATGCCGCCCAACGCTGATTCATCGCCTCTTGCCAAGGCGCTGAGCCAACGTTTTTCCGCAAGAGATTCCTGCAGTGGGTCATCCGACATAGTTAGACGTGGAATCGCCCGGAAAGGGCGCAAGCTCCACTATACCGGCAACTCAACTGGGACCGTATCCGTGTCAAACTCCCTCCTGTGATCTTGCGGGAAGTGGTCCATGCGCATATCCCCTACCTGACCGAACAGAGCACCATCCGTGATGCCATCGACAAGATGGACGTCTATCAGTTCCCCGCTCTCGTCGTGGTCGATCAGGAGCGACGCCCCATCGGCGTGATTACGGAAGGAGACATCTCGCGCACCGTTTCCATGCGAGGCGATCTCCTCTCCCTAGCGGAAGAGCCCGCCCTTCGTTATGCCACTCGCGACCCAGAGGTCATTACCGGAGACGTCGAAGTGAGTGAAGCCTTGCACCGCATGCTGTCGAGCGGCTTGACCGTCCTGCCGGTCGTCGATGAGGTCAATATGCTCGGCATCGTGCTCCGGGTTGACCTCATGCAGGCGATGCTGCTAGACGTGGGCTAGCGGTTCAATTCCTTGATGAGCCAATCGAGGCCATCATTGAAGTTCTTCATTTTCACCGCATCGGCCACCGGCACCTCGTGAGCCATTCCCTGAACGATCCTCAGCTCGTGGGGGCGCTTTAGCTCCTTCAACTTCTCGTCCAAGCGGCTGGCTTGCCTGACCGGGACGAGGGGATCCTTGTCCCCGTGAATGGTAAAGACCGGACACATCGATGCATCGAGGCAGTAGTAAGGGCTCGCGCTCCTGATCTCTTCCGTCGCATCGACTCTTTGCTTGCCGAGGACAATGAGGTACAGCCCATCCAGTGTGTTTGGGAAGTCGTTGAGCATGTCGACCGGACCGAAGATGTTAAAGACGGCTTGTACTCGGCTTGAAGTGCCGACGTACTCGGTCGGCTTCGGCGCCCTCGTTTCGCGAGCGCCAAGAAACAGCGAGAGGTGGCCCCCCGCGCTCGCGCCCATCGCTCCGATGCGGTTCGGATCGATTTCGTACTTGGCTGCGTTCGACCTCAAAAACCGCACCGCGGTTTGAACATCGTCCAGCATCGCGGGCCACTTGAACTTGGGCGCCAGACGGTACTGCACCGTTGCGGCCACGACTCCCCGCTTGGCTAACTCGATACAAAACGCAGTCATGTCCTGCCGCTTGCCCGACATCCACGCTCCTCCGTGAATCACCACAACACATGGTGCTGGCTGACGGATCGCCTTTTCGGGCCGGTAGATGTCCATCTTAAGCTCAGTATCCGGAGCCGGCTTCGAATACACCACATCCAGGACGGGATCGGTCTTGGCGAGGACAACGGCTAGGAGCAACGCGGTCATTCCTCCATCATATCGCAGTTTTTCGAGTACCTCCGCAACGGTCCGTGCACCTGAGTCTCCCCTAGCCCTAGGAGAACGGTATGAACAAATTCCTCGCAACTTTGCTCGTCGCAACTTGGCTGCTGACCGGAGCATCCGCTCAGGTCGAGAAGTTCTACAGGGACTTCTTTCCGACCTATCGTGCCGGCGAAGTCCTCGTCCTTTGCGCTGGAGAAGAAGAAGGATTCTTCTTTGTGTTGGACTATGGACTTCAAGGCGGCTTTTTGCCGATTCGTTTCAGTCCGGAATACGGACTCATACGGTTCAAGTTCCCAACCCCCATGACGATGGCAAAAGCCATTGATTACTTCAAGCAGAACGATATGGTGCAGATCGTTCAGCCTAACTACTGCTATTCGTATTTCGACGTCCCGAACGACACGATGTACGGTCAACAGTGGGGCTTTCCCCTTACCGGAGTTGAAACCTTCTGGGACTTCGCAAAGGGCGCCTCCAATGTCAACATTGCCATCGTCGACTCAGGCGTGGATATGAACCATCCCGACCTAAAAGACAAGGCCTCAGTCTATGTGTCCCAAGGCTACGACTTCGGAGAGGATGATGCTGATCCGAGTGACAACCAAGGTCACGGCACCCATGTTGCCGGAATAGCGGCGGCAACAACCAATAACGGTCTGGGGGTCGCGGGCACCGGCCGGCAGTGTCATATTCTGCCCGTTAAGATCGCCGACGCCAACGGCGTGATCGACACGTTCTCGGCTTACCTCGGCATGTGGTATGCCAGCCAGGCTCCCGTCGTCAACTGCAGCTGGGGCGGGGCGGCCCGTGACCCGATCTTGGAGCTCGTGTTCAGATACGTGGCCGGCGGTACCGTTGTCGTCGCCGCTGCCGGCAACACCAACACGACGAATCTTCGCTATCCAGCCGCGTTTCCGAATGTGCTCGCAGTCGGAGCCATCGACTCAACCGATCAGCGCTGGGTGACCAACGCAACCAGCGGAAGCAACTTCGGAGCAAACTGGGTCGACGTTGCCGCACCGGGTAGGAACATCCTGAGCACCCGAATGGGTGGAGGTTACGAACATCGGACCGGCACCTCGATGGCAGCGCCGTTTGTGGCCGGCCTGTTGGCCGCGTTCGAGAGCTATTGCGGTGATCCTGTCGAAGCGGTTGTATCGATGACCGCAACCGGAATTCCCAACGGCTGGACTGCCTTTGGACGTATCGATGCGGCGGCAATGGCCACCTATATTCCGGCCGGGCTGTCACGAACCGACTACGCCCCGCACACCATCTTCATGACACACGGTGTTGGCGAGGCAGGCGGTCTGCCCGAAGTGTCGTCGAGCGACGGCATCTACTACGAGGTCCAAGGCTACGACTACTATGGCAACGGATCGACGTGGGTTGGCCGGTACGAGGCGCAGTTCAAGGTCCAGTCGCCCAAGACGGTCAAGCAGCTATGGCTCCATGTGGACTCGAAGCTAGGGGACCGGGATCGCAACTACTACACGGTATGGCTGCTACGGCATTCGGACGGGAAGTGGCTGTTTGGTGGCACGGATCAGCAGTGGGACGGACAGAGCGACCGGCGCTACAAGTATTCGACCAATCTCGGCGATTTCATCGACGCGCAGGGACGATTCCACATTCAGATTCAGTTCGAGAACTGGGGGAACAGTGATCCCCGCATGTTCACGGACCGGCTCAAGCTCAGCGCCCTCAGCCAGTGAAACATGACCTCAGCCGGAGATGCGGCGCACCACGCTCTTCGGCTGAGTCAATTCCTCGTACGCAAAGCGAACTCCTTCCAAGCCGAATCCGCTGTTTTTAACCCCACCATACGGCAAGGAATCGAATCGAACGGTCGGCACATCGTTGATGACGACTCCTACAACTTGGAGGCGCTCGATTGACGCCTCGATTCGATCCTCGCGTATTGAGAATACTCCTGCGTGGATGCCGTAGCGGGAGTGATTGACCCGGTCAAGCGCCTGATTAAAGTCATCGAACGGATCAAGGGTCAAGACGGGGCCGAAGACCTCGTCACAGCCAAGCCGAACGGTCTCGGGGCATTGGGCCATGAGGGTTGGCTCGATCACATTCCCAATGCGGTTTCCGCCGGCGAGGATTTCTGCGCCGGCCGCCGTAGCCTCCGCGACCCACTCTTCGATGCGATCGGCCGCATCCGAACTGATGACTGGCCCGCAAACGGTGGAAGGGTCCCTTGGATCTCCGATCGGGGTGGCTTCGGTGAGGTCCCTCAGAATGGCCTTGGCATCCTCATAGCGACTCCTGTGGACTAACACATGCTGAACCTTGATGCAGATTTGCCCGGCATAGCCGAAGGCGCCAAAGGCGATCCTCTTACAGGCCGCTTCCAGGTCCGCCGATTCGTCGACCACGGCAAACGCGTCGCCACCAAGCTCCAGGGTGACGTGCTTTCTCGGAAGCAATTCCTTCAAGTGCCAGCCTACTTTGGGTGAACCGGTAAAACTGACCGCATCGATCCGTGGATCCAGGGCCATCTTTTCGGCAAGGGGAGAGGCACATTGGACGGCGTTCAGCACACCATGAGGACAATCGCATTCATGGATCAGGCGCGCGAGCGTCAGCGAGCAAAGTCCAGCCTGGCCAGAACCCTTAAGGACGACGGTATTACCACCTGCCAAGGCCGGAGCGATCTTGTGGGCAGCGAGGTTGACGGGCCAGTTGTACGGGGTGATCCCCAGCAGAACGCCACGGGGCTGGCGAATGACTTCGGCGTGATAGTTCAGACCGCGCTCATCGTACGAGAGGTCCTGCCTCGTCGCACCAGATTCGGTCGCGAGGCCAGCAGCAAGCGCGAATGTGTGAACCGCTCGGTCGACTTCGGCAAGTCCCATCGAGATCGGCTTGCCGACTTCCAAGGCCATAAGTTCGGCGAGAAGGCTACGATCGTCGTGCAGCCGGCGAGAAATGCGAGCGAGCAGGTCCGCCCGTTCCTTGCCCGTGCTGCACCGCCAAGATCTCCCCGCCTCAACAGAAGAAGCGATCGCCGCGTCGCATTCTCCCCAGCCGGCTTCCGCCCATATTCCGACCAATTTGCCGTCATAAGGAGAATAGGATTGCGACTTGCCGATCGCCCCGTCGCACGGCCCACCCAAGAAGGTGCCGTTGATAAGTAGCTCAGCATGCCGCACGTCCACAGTGAACCTGATATGGTAGCTTCAACCCCGATGCGGATTCTGGTTGTTGGGAGTGGCGGACGGGAGCACGCCCTGTGTTGGAAGTTGGCGCAGGAGGCACACGTTTATTGCGTACCCGGGAACCCGGGTATCGAATCCGTGGCAACGTGCTTCGCCGGCAATCCGGCTGATCCCGAAGACGTCATCGCCGCCGCCCAAACCGCAACGGCCGATCTGGTCGTCATCGGGCCCGAAGATCCGCTGATCGCGGGCTTGGCCGATGGCTTGCGGGCCGTCGGATTCACCGTCCTTGGACCTGGCAAGATCGGAGCCCAGCTTGAGGGCTCGAAGGCCTTTGCGAAGAAGCTGATGACGAAGTATGGCGTGCCCTCACCGCCATTTGAAACGTTCCAGGATCCGACGCTGGCCAAAAAGTACGTGCTCCACCGAGGGCTCGTGGGTCGCCAAGTCGTGGTTAAGGCCAGTGGCAATGCGCTGGGCAAAGGAGTCGTCGTTTGCGATGATGGATACCAGGCCGATGCCGCCATCGACCAGATGCTTATCGAACGGCGATTGGGAGAGGCCGGATCGACCATCGTGGTCGAGGATCGTCTTACTGGACCCGAATTCAGTCTGATCACCATCTGCTCGAAGCAGAACTATGTCAGCCTTCCGGTCGCCCAAGACTATAAGCGAGCCCATGACGGAGACCAAGGCCCGAATACCGGAGGGATGGGTTCGGTTTCCCCCGTTCCCTGGGTCAACGCGGAACTGGTCGCGCGAACCGAGCGAGCGGTCGTTGCACCGATCCTCCGGGCCCTGGCTGAAGACGATGTGGATTTCAGAGGCGTGCTATTCAGCGGGTTGATCCTGCACGATGGAGATCCCTACTGCCTCGAATACAATGTCCGTTTCGGCGATCCTGAGACGCAAAGCATCGTTCGCCGACTCGGCGACGGCTTCGCCGACTTGCTCCTCGCCGCGGCCCGCGGCGATGAGCTTCCGCAGCCTCAAATCAAAGAGAATGCGGCGGTTTCCGTGGTTGTCGCCTCCGAAAATTACCCAATCAGTACCGAAAAGGGCAAGCGGATTGAGATTGGACCCAGCCCTGATGAAGTGCTCTTCTTTCATGCCGGCACCGGCAAAGATGCCGACAACAACCTGGTTACCGCTGGAGGCAGGGTCATCGCCGTGAGCGCCGAGGCTCCTACGATCGATGACGCGCGCCGACTGGCTTACGAGGGCGCAGAAGCCGTTCGGTTCGACGGAGCGTGGTACCGGAACGATATCGCCAAATCGATGTGAAATCCCGGCTGAAGTACGGAATAAGCGATTCGGAGATTCATCATGTCCGAGGCTGCAACCCCCGCTACCGATGCCCCCAAGAAGAAGAAGAAGGGCAAATTACCCGTTATCCTGCTTCTCGCCGTTGTTCTTGGCACAGGCGGGTTCTTTGGCATGAAAATGCGCGGGGGCGGACCGCAGAAGGAGCCGGAAATCAAGCTTGGCGAGATTGTGCCGCTTGAAGAGTTTCTTCTGAACCTCCGAGACGGCCGTACCTATCTCCGGACTGAAATCGCCCTACACTTCAAAGAAGGCTTCAAGAAGGAAGGCTTCGACAAGTCGCTTCCTGCCGTCCGAGACGGCGTTATCAGCGTGTTGACCTCCCAGTCCCTGGGCGTCGTGTCGACCATGGAGGGTAAGGAGAAGCTGAAGGCGGAGCTAGCCACCACGATCAACGGCATCCTTGAGTCCCTTGAGCCCAAGCCGGAAGTCAAGAAGGAGCACGGCAAGGACAAGAAGGAAACCGAGGGCGGGAAGGACAAGGAAACCGCCGACAAAGCCAAGGACGATGCGGCATCAAAAGAACCGAAGCACCCTGACTGGCAAAGTCAGACTGGGCCGGTGCTAAAGGTGTACTTCACCAGCTTCGCAACTCAATAGTCGTCGTAGCCTTGCCGAGAGTGGATGAATCCCCAGATGGCCATGGCAAGCGCGCCAACCGCCGGGAGAGCGGTCGGGATGAAATGCGGAATCTTAACCCGGTTGCCGGTGCCGAGCATCCCATCGATACTCATATACATCACGTTATTCACGTATCCGATGTAACGCAGGCCGTAAAGCGCCATCCCCACAAGCGGGATCATGGCAAGCCATTTCAACCACTTTTTGCCACCGTCCATCTCCTTGCGAAGGAAGATGAACCACCACACGAAGGCGAACACGACGACGATGATGGGACCGACGGTCAATTCCGCAATCTCGACCTTCTGGTCTGGCGGATCCGGCATGAGGAAATTAGCGAACATAGGCTTCAACATCCGTGTCTCCAGCAAGGTTCGTGCCGAACGCACGTACCCGGATAAGTTACCAGACTCCGTCAGGCAACAAAAATCCCCGGGGCTGTCGACCCCGGGGACTCACTGACCTTACTTGCGTCGGCGTCGAGCCATCGCCGCCAGGCCGAGGCCCAGAGCGATCATCGTTGCCGGCTCTGGAACGACCGTGAAGTACTGGTCGCCGTGGATATTGGCGAAGTTCACGAACCGGGGGTCGGCGAGGTTGCTGCCGCCGCCGATGCCGCCGAGAACCTGGTTCGACAGGTAGTCGTGGCCGCCACCGTTCACCATCGCCGAGATTCGGAATGAGCCGCCTGGTCCGCCGATAGCGGCAAGCGGAATCAAGAACTCCATGCCGGTCAGAACGCCGGCGCCGCTGCTCAGTCCAGTACCGCCATCAACGCCACCGGTATTCGAATTGTTGATCGAAGCCTTGATACCGAACGGGTTGTTACCGCCGGTCAAGTCGCCGGGGCCGCCTGCGCCGGTCTGGCCCATGTAGTAGCCTTGACCGCCGCCGCTCGTCAGCAGTTCGGCATAGTTGGTGTACATCTGGTACGGGCCACCGCCGCCGGTAACCGAGATCCAGAAGTCGGCCTCGAAACCGCCGTCGAAGGTCAGGCCGTTGCCCGATCCGTCATCGCCCATCCGGTTCAGACCGTTGAAGTCGACATCCGGATTGTCGCCGCGAAGCCGGTTTTGGCCGCCAGCCTTCGTGTCGAAGAACAGTTCGAGCTTGTTGAAATTCGACTCAAGGTTGCCCGCGATCAGCAGGTGCAGGTTGCCGCCGTCGATATAGGCGTACGCGGCATCCAGCTCGCTGCCGTTTGCATAGTCGACTTGGCCCAGGTTGCTGTCGCCGAACTGAGTCTGGGTGTCTTGGACGGATATGGCGTTGCCGAATGCGGCTTCCCACATGCCGTCGATGGCGGCGAAGGCCGACGAGGCCATCATCGTGGCGCCGGCCATCAAAAGAGTTTTCTTGATCATGTTTTCTATCTCCTTCCGCGAATCAAAAAATCAGGTTACCGGTCGGGCCGGCGATAGCTCGCCGGCCCTACTTGACGACTAGTTGTGAGTGACCTCGAGCTTGGCCATGTCGACGCGAAGCCGGTGCTTCTGGGCAGGCATGACGCCGACCTTTCGACCGCGCAGGGCCGTCTTCACCGTGCCGTCTCCGGCAACGACTGCTGCGATGTCTGTGGGGTTGGTCATCGAAGCGACACGAACCTTATCGACGTTCGGCGTGTTCTCGATCTCGATGAGGATATCGAAGAACGAGTTGTTGTTCGACGCGTTCACGAAACCTCCGCGAATCTCATGGTTGGCGAACTGCGACTGGCTTTCAAACGTTGCCTTCAGCTCGGTGATTCCGGTGGTGACCGGCGAGGTGAAGAAGAACGTGTAGCGAATCGACGGGATGTTGTTGTTGGCAACCGTCGTGTTGAACGCCACTGCGCGAATGTCGTCGCTGGTCGTAACCTTGCTGACGTCGTTCGTGCCTTCCTCCGCGCCCTGCGGTCCAAGCGTGTAGCTTGTCGGAGCGAGTACTTCGGTGATCGGGCCAGAACCGAGCTGGACGTATTGGTTGCCCGCGATGTTGGCGAAGTTCACGGCTCGCGGCTCACCAAGGTTGCTGAGGCCGCCAACGCCGGCGATCACCTGGTTCGACAGGTAGTCGTGGAACAGGCCGTTGACCATCGCCGAGATCTTCATGCTCGACGGGTTGCCGAGGCTGGCGAGCGGGATGCAGAACTCGACGCCGGTTCGGACATCGGCGGCGCCGTCGATCGAGAAGTCTGTCACGCCGGCCGCGTTCGAGTTGTTGATCGTCACCTTGAAGTTCTGGAAGTTGTCGCCTCCGCTCAGGGTGCCGTCGCTGACGGCCGTGGTGGTTCCCGCATAGGCGCCGTAGCCGCCGCCGCCCGGTTCAAGGATGGCTGCATTGGCGTACAGGTTGTAGGTGGTGTTGTCGCCGCCCGTGACGCTGAACCAGTACTTGGGCGAAAAGTCGGCGTCGAAGGTCAAGCCGTTGCCGGTGCCGTCGTCGCCCATGCGGTTGAGGCCGTTGAAGTCCACGTCGGCATTGTCGCCGCGCAGCTTGTTCTGGCCGGGTACTCCGGTGTCGATGAAGAGCTCAAGCTTGTTGAAGTTCGACTCCAGGTTGCCGCTGACCACGACGTAGAGATTGCCGCCATCGATCTTGGCGAAGATGCCATCGATTTCGGAACCGGTCGCGAAGTCGACGAGCCCGACGAAGCTATCGCCAAACCCGGTCGGCGTATCTTGGACGGCGAGCGGATCGCCATAGAGACCCTCCGCGGTGCCGTCGACGACGATCTGGGCGAAGGCAGTGACGCTCATCAGCGTCGCCCCCGCGATCAACATTAGTTTCTTTAGATTGTTCATTTTTCTGCCTTCTCCTTCAGTTGCAAGATTCAGCTTTGCAAATCGTTTGTGCTACTTGGGTTGCTCGGTACCCCCGTCTATCTTCATGCCTTCTGCCTCATAGCGAGACATGGCTTCATTGGGCTTGATCTTCTCCGTTGCCGGAATGCTTCCGGAACCTCCAAAGGTCCCGGATGCAAACATAAAGATCACCGCAGCCAGTGCGACAACGCCTGCGGCGATGCCCCAAAACTGCCCCGGTGTCAGTTCCTTTTTCACTGGTCCTTTTCTCCTGGCAGGGCACATTCCGGCTTACCTACGTCCCAGCCCGAATCGAGACAAGAGATTCCCGTATCCCAGTAGGGATCGTTTCCGCTGGCTTCCGAATAGCCCTTTTGTTCATAGCCGGGGAAAACGGTTCCGACCGGCTTGTTGTCGGTCTTTCGCTTGCCACCCTTGCGGTAGTACTTGGCGTGGCTATCTACGAATCCCCAGTTGGCCCCGGTGGTGTGCGAGTAGCTGATCTCACCGTACTGCTCTTCGAGCGCGCGGGTGTTGCTGATCTCTGCGCAGAAGTACCAGTCGTCGCGAATCCACGGATCCTTTACGTAGCTGCGGGGGCACATTCGCCGCTCGCCGAGAGCAATCGTGTCGGCAGGCTGAATGATCGAACCCCTAGTCTTGGAGGGCTTCCGGTTGGGGTTGCTGCGTTCTTGTGCTGATTGGAATGGATTCGATGGAACCCCATAGCTTCGCCGCCAGATCCCGATAGTCGTTTCATACTTCGGGTTCGGGTCAGCCGGGGACATAAAGATGTGGCCGTTCTTGGCGTAGGGCTGGACGAGCTTGTCCCAGCTCATCGCAGGCGTGGGATCGCCACCATTAGGCGGGCCCCAGCCCACGCGCCAGCGAGGACAGAACATGTCGTCGGCGTCGTCAGAGTACATCTGCTGGGCAATGAGCACCTGCTTCATGTTGCTGATCGACTGAGTCTTCTTTGCCGCGTCCTTGGCCTGTGCGAAAACCGGGAAGAGGATCGCGGCCAAGATAGCAATGATGGCGATGACGACCAGCAGCTCGATGAGCGTAAAGCCGGATCGTCGGTTATGGATAGGGTTCATAGATGGCTCCTCTTGGTTGATTGCTTTGATGATTGAAATCGGTTGGTCGGCGCAGCGATAACGGCATCGAGCGGCGGAAGGGTCAAGGTCAGGCTGCGGCCCTGCAACGGCAACGGCTTCTGAGAGAACGCGTCGGAGAAACCCGCTGTTTTCGCGCTTGCCGGGATCGTCACCGTGACGGTTTGCACGGCTTCCGAACGGTTCGTGGCCACTACGACCAGCTCGCCACCGAGCTCACGCCCATAGACCGCGACCTTCTTGGCATCGTCGGCGTAGATAGCAACCGGATCGCCACTCTGCAACGCCTTCGACGAGCGCCTCAGGGCAATGAGTCGGCGATAGTGGGCGAGCATATCGTTATCCTTGGTCGCGAGGTCCCAGCGCATTCCCGCCCGGTTGGCTGGGTCGGCGCCACCCTCCATGCCAAGCTCTTCGCCGTAATAGATGCTCGGGGCGCCTACCCACGTTAGCTGGACCGTGGCGCCGAGTTTGGCGAGCCGGCGATCGCCGCCGCATTCGGTAATGAATCGCGGAGTGTCGTGACTAGACAGAAGATTGAGCTGGTTGCGCGAGGCCTGCGGCGCTAGCCAGCCGTACACATTCATCAGCCCGCTCAGGAACTGGCTTGCACTCGTTCGCCCTTGCGCGATGTGACCGAGCACCACGCCACGGAAGGGATAGTTCATCGATGCATCCCACTGGTCGCCCTTCAGCCATTGGGAGGCATTGTCCCAAACCTCTCCGACGATCCAGATGTTCGGGTCGATGCCCTTAACTCGATCACGAAACTCCCGCCAGAACCACTGCGGCGGCTCATTGGCGACGTCCAAACGCCACCCGGCAAGGTCGGCCTGCTTGTGCCAGAAATTGACGGAATCCAATAGGTACTTCCTGGCGTCCGGCTGGGCGAGGTTGATCTTCGGCATTGACTCATAGCCCCACCATGCCTCGTAAGGCGGATTCTGTCGAACCTCGACCGGCCACGCCTTTACGAAGAACCAATCTCGGTACTTTGAGTTCTGCTGGTTCTTGAGGAGGTCGGCAAACGGCGGGAAGGTCACGCCGACATGGTCGAAGATCTGGTCGAGGACGGTGCGAATCCCGGCTTTCTTGAGGTCGCGGGTGAGCGCTCCAAACTCCTCGTTGGTCGAAAACTCCTCATCGACCTTGTAAAAGTCTGCGGGATCGTAGCGGTGGTTCGCTGGCGCCTCCATGATCGGGTTGATGTAGATGCCGTTCACGCCGAGGTCGGTGAGGTGGCTCATACGCTTCCGAATCCCGGCGGCGTCGCCGCCGAAGCGGTTGTAATACTTCGGCGCCGCATTCCACGGCTCGACGTCTTTTGGATCGTTGCCTTTATCGCCGTTCTCGAACCGGTCCGGGAAGATTTGGTAGAAGACCGTCCCTTCCACCCAGGAGGGCACCACGAACGGCTGATACTTCTTGGCGACAAGAACGAAGTCTTTCTTGTTCTGGAGCGCGGTCAAACCGTCGGGTCCGAGGCAATTGGCCGATGAACCGTCGACCAGGGCGAAGTGGTACTTGAGGTCGCTCTTCCGATCCCACGGAACGCCGATCTCATGGGTTTCCACAAAGTCGTCCGCCGAGAGAACCCTGGTCGGAAGGCTCTTGCCGCCGGTTCGAAGCTCGATCTTGCCGACGTCGTTCGGGCGAACCTGGATGCGCAGCGTAAGCCTGCCACGGTCGTAGTTCAGGTCGGGAACCGTCTGCAGGTGCTTGACCGCACTGGCGGTGATGATGCCGTCGCCTCGTTTGGCCGGTTTTTGGTAATCGGCGGGCAGCAGCATGAGAACGGAGTTGGTGTTGCCATTGCCGTCGTCCTCATTCTTAGCGGCCTTGGGGTCGACAATCCAATCGGAGTCGTTGAGAACGAACTTGTAGTGGTGCTTCCCAAGTGGCAGCTTCAGCGTGATCGTGTAGCGGCCCGCCTTCTTCTCGAGCGGATTCGCCTTCTTGTTCCAGCCGTTGAACGTGCCTGCCACGGTGACCGTCTGATAATCCTTCTCGGTCACGAGCTCGAACGTGTGGCTGGTGAGCGCTTGCGCGCCGGCCAGAAGCATGATGGCGGCCAGCGTCATGCCGCGGCACTCCTCGGTCCGCGCGACGAGCCCCGTCGAGAGAGCGAGCACGGAACGATCTCCCGCTGGCGGGAATCATGCCCGTTCTCGTTGAGAATGTCGAGCAATCGGCTGCAGGCGGTCGAAACGATCTGGTGAATATTGAGGTTTACGGAGGTTAGGCCGCCCGGTAGCATCTCGCAAATGCTGGTGTCGTTAAAGCTCACCACGCCAAGGTCTTCAGGGATGGAGAGCCGCAGTTCTCGCGCCGCGCTGAGGACGCCCATTGCCATGTAGTCGTCGAGAACCACGAGGGCATCCGGGCGGTCGTCGCCCTGAAGTGCCTGAAGCCCGGCCAGGTAGGCGGATCGCTGACCGAAATCCGCGTGCCACACAAAGCTCGGCAGATCGGCCTTCCAGAGCCCCTGCTTGTAGCCCTCGATCCGGGCCTCGCTCACGGTGACGCCCTTGGGACCCGCCACCATGCCGATCCTGCGGTAACCCTGCTCGACCAGATGCTCGGTTGCCATTTCCGCCGCGAGAATGTTGTCGTTGTCGATCGAGACGACGCGCTGTTGGTCGCCGGGCGATCCGACGAGAACGAACGGAAAGCCCTCGTCCGAAAGTTTGGCGATCCGGCGATCCCTGGCTTCGCTCTCGATCAGAATCAGGCCATCCACGCGCCGGGATCGAAGGAGCTCGTCGTAGACCGCTTCCTGACTTCCCTTCGACTTGGCGACATCCACGCAAAGGTGATACGGAGTTTCGGCGAGGAAGTCGATGATCTCCGCGATAAAGAGTGAGAAGAAGGGATCCTCCTGAAGGCTGCCCTCCGGTCGGCGAAGGACGAGGCCGATAAGGTTGGTTTGTTTGTTGCGGAGGGAACGGGCGCGAACGTCGGGCCGGTAGTTGTTCTCCTCCATCGCGACCAGGACGCGCTGGCGGATGTCGTCCTCGACGCGGGCGTCACCGGCAAGCACACGGGACACGGTCGCCTGCGACACGTTGGCTATCTTTGCGATGTCCTGTTGCGTAACCCTCATTGGCTGCTGTCCGGGCTCGGCGTCGTCGCCGCTACGTTGTGAATACGTATTCCCGTACCCCTATGATAACACGGGTTGAAGGAAAGTGGAAGGGTTTTGGACCATATTTTTTGATTTCCGTGGCGGTCCAGGATGGAGGTTCTTGAAAGAAAACGGGTCCCAGCGAATATTCTCGCTGGGACCCGTCAAGCGAAAGAAGCCTCGACTTAGTTGAAAAAGCCCACGCTTCGGGCGAGGCGAACGTCATCGCCGCCCGTCAGCTCGTCGAGATCCTTGAGCGTCAGTTCCTTGTTCGCAGCGTCTTCGACCGAGACCTTCAGACACAGCGACCGCAGTTCGTTGACGAGAATCTTGAACGACTCCGGAATGCCCGGCTCGGCCAGCGATTCGCCCTTCACGATGCTCTCGTAAGCCTTAACGCGTCCCATGACATCGTCCGACTTGATCGTCAGCAGCTCTTGCAACGTATAGGCGGCGCCATAGGCTTCGAGCGCCCAGACTTCCATTTCGCCGAAGCGCTGACCGCCGAACTGCGCCTTACCACCAAGCGGCTGCTGGGTGACGAGCGAGTACGGTCCAATCGAACGGGCGTGAATCTTCTCGTCGGCGAGGTGCTCCAGCTTGAGCATGTAGATGACGCCGACCGTGATCGGATTCGGCAGGGTGTCTCCCGTCAAGCCGTCGCGAACGATCGACTTGCAGCTGTGGGCATCGAGCCCGGCGCGGCGGAACACGTTGTGCTCGATCCGGTCCATGATCGAATCGTAGACCTTGGCATCGGCCTTGAAGGCAGGCCCCATGCGCTCGGGAAGCTCCTCTGGAACCCAAGTGTCGATGTCGGCGTCGAGGAGTTCTCCCGTCGTCTTGGCGGGAGGGGCCGCGACGATCCGTGAGATGCGGTCGAGATTGGGTTCGTCCAGTTCCTTCAACCGCTTTTTCGTCCGCTCGAACATTTCGGGAACCGAATCGTCGAGTTCGAAAGCGACGCCGAGCAACAGCTCGGTATTGACGTAGGCCCGCATGGTCCTTCGCCGCAGCTCATTGGCGAGCCGCTCCATCTCCTCAAGAATTTCACCTTCCGTGAAGCCTTCGAATGCGGGCGCCACATACTGGATCCCGAGATTCTTGCCGACGTAGCCGAGGTGAGTCTCCAGAATCTGGCCGATGTTCATTCGGCTTGGAACACCAAGCGGATTCAAGACGATGTCGACCGGAGTTCCGTCCTGGAGGAACGGCATATCCTCGACGGGCAGCACCTTGGAGATAACGCCCTTGTTGCCGTGGCGTCCCGCCATCTTGTCGCCGACCATGAGCTTTCGCTTCTGGGCGATGTAGACCTGCACCGTCATGTTGGTGCCGGCGGGCAGCTCGTCGCCGGGAAGCTGCAGCAGGGATTCGTCGCAGCGGTCGCACTGTAGGCGTTCGCGCTTCTTCGATTCCTTGTAGATGTGTCCGCAGCCTGTACAGGAATACTTGTAGCGGCTGAAAACCTTGACGTCCACGACAGTTCCCTTTTCGCCGTGTGGCAGTCGCAGGGAAACGTCGCGCGTCTCTTCCGCCTTCTTTCCGAAGATCGCGATGATGAGCCGCTCTTCAGCGGTCATCTCGGTCTGCCCCTTTGGTGCAACCTTGCCCACGAGGATGTCCTCGGGCCGCACCTCGGCGCCGATGCGAATGATGCCGTTTTCGTCGAGATCCTTTAGCGCATCTTCGCCGACATTCGGGATGTCGCGCGTGATTTCTTCGGGTCCAAGCTTGGTGTCCACCGCTTCGGTTTCGTGACGCTCGATGTGGATCGAGGTGAATACGTCGTCCTTGACCAGCCGCTCGCTGATGAGGATCGCGTCTTCATAGTTGTAGCCTCCCCAAGGCATGAACGAGACGAGCACGTTCTGGCCGAGGGCGAGACGTCCCTGGTCGCAGGTCGGGCCGTCAGCAAGGGGATCACCTTTGAGGACCCGCTGGCCATGGTCGACAATCGGC
The DNA here is from genome assembly GCA_019187105.1 of Fimbriimonadaceae bacterium. Taxonomy (NCBI): domain Bacteria; kingdom Bacillati; phylum Armatimonadota; class Fimbriimonadia; order Fimbriimonadales; family Fimbriimonadaceae; species Fimbriimonadaceae bacterium. The sequence continues at coordinate 539,215 of JABAQM010000001.1, forward strand.
CGCTGCGTAAAGCAGGTGGACTTATTGCTCTGGACCATGTGGTTCAGGTCGTAGCGATCCAGTTCGCCGTCGTCCGTTCGAACGTGAATCTCAAGCGCCGTGACCTTCTCGATGCGTCCGGTGCGATGTGCCACAACGGCGGCTCCGGAGTCAACCGCAGCAACGCGCTCGTGACCGGTACCGACGATCGGAGCATCCGACCGCAGGCACGGCACCGCCTGCCGCTGCATGTTCGCGCCCATCAGAGCGCGGTTCGCGTCGTCGTTCTCAAGGAAGGGAATTAGTGAGGTGGCCACCGAGACGATCTGCACCGGCGACACGTCCATCAGGTCGACCTTTTCGCGCGGGACAATCGGGTAACTCGCGCCGTTGGCTTCCTTGTCACCGCCCGGACACCGGACCTGAACCCGCTCATGGATGATGAGGCCTTCCTCATCGATCCGCACGTCGGCAGGAGCGATGCGGTACTTATAGTCTTCTTGGGCGGTGAGATAAATGATCTCGCCGGTGACCTTTCCAGCCACGACCTTGCGGTACGGCGTCATGATAAATCCAAACTCGTCGATCCGCGCATGGGCGGTGAGCTGGCTGATGAGGCCGATGTTGGGTCCTTCCGGAGTCTCGATCGGACAGATGCGTCCGTAGTGCGAACGGTGGACGTCGCGTACTTCAAGTTTCGCGCTGGTGCGCTGGAGACCACCCGGTCCCAAGCTCGACAGTCGTCGCTTGTTCGTGAGCTCGCTCAGCGGATTCGTCTGATCCATAAACGTGCTGAGCTGGTTGCTACTGAAGAAGCTCTTGATGCTCGCGCTGACCGGCTTGACGCTGAGGATGATGCCCGGCAGGAGATTCTCCTGGTCGGTGGAGGTCATTCGCTCGCGAGCAACCTTTTCCATTCGCACGAAGCCGAGGCGAAGCTGACTCTGGAGTAGTTCGCCGATGCTCTTGACCCGCTTGTTGCGAAGGTCGTCGATGTCGTCCCGCTCGGCATCCTTCGCGAGATACGGCAGCATCGACATGAGCACACCGCAAAGGTCGTCGCTCGTGAGGTTTCGCGTGTCGATGGCGATCTCGAAGCCGAGCCGCTTGTTAAGGAATCGGCGTCCGACCTTGCCGAGGTCATATCGCTTGCGATCGAAGAACAGGCTATAGACAAGCTGCTTCGCACCCTCTTCGTTTGCGCCTTCACCGGGACGCAGCCGCTTGTAAAGGTCCAGCAGTGCCTCGCGCATGGTCGACGTCTTGTCGTGCTCGATCGTTGCGGAAACGAGAACCGGGACGTCGAGGACCATGACTTCGTCGAGCTCAAGTGACTCGATCTTTTTGGCCGTCTCTTTCTCGATCTTCTCGAGCCGCTTGACGACAACCTTCGAGCCCTCCATAACATCCTCAGCCGCAAACTTGCCGGTCAGTTCTTCGGCAGTCGGCTTGCTCAGGCTGACTTCCTCGGAACAGGTGTAGAGAATCTCTTCGTTTGTCGCAAGTGCCGACTCAACCGTGATGACGCGGTCGAGGATCTCGGCGGGCAGCTTGTCCAGCAACTTCTGGGTCAGGATCGTTCGTGCCTCGACCAGCACCTCGCCGGTGCTCTCGTCAACGATGGGCTCGACGTTCTTCTTTTTGACCGCTTCTCGAATGGCCATCTGGAACTTCGCCCGACCCCACCGATCGATACCATGAAGTGCTTTGATCAGCTCCGTGATCGGAATCTTCTTGGTCTGGCTGACCTGGGTATGCACGACCATGTTCGAGTCGGATTCGACTTCGAGCCACGGCCCTTCCAGCGGAATGATGCGGGCCGAAACCAGCACCTGCATCGAGCTGTCCACGCCCTCTTCGTAGTACAAGCCCGGCGATCGGCTCAACTGGCTGACGATCACTCGCTCTCGACCATTGATGATAAAGGTGCCCTTGTCCGTCATCAACGGCAGATCGCCAAGATAAACCTCGGACTCGATGACCTCGCGATCGCGGCCGCCAAAACGGACGGTCGCCTTTATCGGCGCCTCAAAGGTCATGTCGCGCTCGCGACAGTCCTGGATAGAGTATTTAGGCTCGCCGAGATGGAATCCAGCGAACTCGATGTAGTTGGTCTGGGTGAAGTCCCAAATCGGGCTAAATGTCTTAAAAAGTTCGGGTAAACCTTCTTCTAGAAACCACTGATAGCTGTTTAATTGAAGTTCGATCAGATTCGGTACCTCGAGGTCACGGCCAATCCGCTTCGAGGTGGGCTGAACAACGCGCATTCACGCCTCCGGGAGTTTTGGGAACAGATAGGATACCTTCCTTCTGCACAAGCCGTCAAGGCAGCTTCGAATTAATTTGTAAACGCCTGGCTTTGGATTAGTTCGAGCTCCGCGTCAAGGGAAATCGACCGCAGCAGCGATACCAACTCCATGCTGGGATGAGCCGTCATCGGCAGCGACACGGTCTTCCGTGAACCATTCGTTCCGATCTCAAGCAGCACCGCATAACTGCCCGCATTCTTAATCAGGGCATCGCGAAGCGATTCGAGCTGGCCACGCGTCGCCCTCGGCAAGCGGATCAGGACGGTACCGTCCACTGACGAGTCGGTCAGCATCGCTTCAGGGCCGGCTTCGAGTGGCGCGATTTCCTCGAGGCGGACTTCTATGCTCCGTTCACCTCCAGACCCGGGCCTTTCCCGGTGCATCACCACCCCCTTGGCGACCATCACCCGGTCCTTTTCGATTTGCCCTCCGATCTTCGCATAGGTCGCTGGAAAGACGATCATCGTCGCCTGTCCACTGAAGTCCTCCAGCGTGATTTGGGCCATCTTCTCCTTTCGCTGTTTGGTGATGATCGTCCTAAGCCCCGCCACGACCCCGGCCAAAGTTACCGAAACGCCTTCCTCAAGTTCGCTGATCGAGACCGCCGCATGGCTGGCTGCGCGCCGTAGGGCCAACTCATAGCCCCGCAAGGGATGGTCAGAAACATAGATGCCCATGACCTCTTTCTCCATCGCCAGAATCTCCGTGCGGCTCGGGGGCTCGGCATCGGCCAGCAATGGCCGTGTTGCCGCAACCACTTCTTCCTGAGACTCGCCAAACAGCGAGTCCTGCCCTGCTTCGCGGTGCCTGATCGCGAGGTCTGCAGCCATGATGGCGACGTCAAGAGCATTCACCAGGCGATTGCGATTCTTCTCGATGCTGTCAAACCCACCCGCCTTTACGATTGCTTCCAGGCTTGCCCGATTGAGGCCGAACGGTTTCATCCGCTCGCAAAACTCATAGAGATGGCCATAGGGTCCGTTCTCCCTGCGGTCCCCGACGATCGCGCGGGCGATCGACTCTCCAACGCCCTTGATCGACACGAGTCCGAACCTTATCGATTGGCCTTCGACCGCAAAGTCCACCTCGCTCCGGTTCACGTCAGGCTGAAGGACGGAAATCTTTTGTCGACGACACTCCTCGATACACGTGACGATGCGATCTTCTTTATCTCTATAAACTGCCAGGAGGGCGGCCATATAGGCAACCGGATAGTTCGCCTTGAGGTACGCGGTCTTGTACGCGAGAATCGCATAGCAAACCGCATGGGCCTTGTTAAACGCATAGCCTGCAAAGGGCAGCAGAAGCTCCCATACCTTCTCGGCGACATCCTCGCCGACCTCGTTGCTCAGGCAACCCTCGACAAACTCCACCTTCATGGCTGCCATCGCATCGCGGTCCTTCTTGCCCATGGCTCGCCGCAGGATGTCCGCCTTCCCAAGCGAGAAACCGGCAAGCGCCTGGACCAGCTTTAGAACCTGATCCTGGTAAACGATGATGCCGTACGTCTCTTCCAGGATTGGTCGCATCCTGTCGTCCAGAAACTTGATCTCGCGCCGGCCAAACTTTGAGTCGATGAAATCAGGAATATGCTTCATCGGACCTGGCCGATAGAGCGCGACCATCGCCGCCAGCTCCCGCACATTTTCCGGCTTCAGCTCCATGATGTGGCGCTTCATACCGCCCGATTCCAGTTGGAATACACCGACGGTTTCGCCCCGTCCCAGCATGGCGTACGATTTTTCATCGTCGTCGGGCATGTCTTCGAGGAGCTTGGCGGTGTCGATTTCTGGATCTTCCAGGCGTAGATTCTCGACGGTTTTGGCCAAAACGGTAAGGTTCGAAAGGCCAAGAAAATCCATCTTGAGAAGCCCTATCTTCTCGAGGATTCCCATCTCGAAGGCGGTGATCGCCTGGCCATCGTTCCCGCGGTAGAGGGGGAGGTGCTCCATGAGCGGGTCCTTTGCAATGACGACTCCCGCGGCATGGACACCCGAGTGCCTTGCCAAGCCCTCGACCGACTTTGCCGTCTCCACGAGCTCCTTGACCTTCGGATCCGTCGCCACCAACTGGGCAAAGTCCGGGGAGTCCTCCATAGCTCGATGGAGAGACATGCCGGGCAGGTTCGGGATCGTCTTGCAGATTCGGTCGGTCTCCTGTGGCGTATAGCCCATGACCCGCCCCGCATCCTTGATCGCCGCACGAGCGCCCAACGTGCCAAAGGTCACGATTTGAGCAACTCGGTCCTTCCCGTACTTCTCGGTAACCCATTTGATGACCTCGTCTCGGCGGGCGTCTTCGAAGTCCATGTCGATATCGGGCATCGCGATCCGCTCGATATTGAGGAAGCGCTCAAAGGTGAGGTCGAACTCCAGCGGATCGACATCCGTGATGCCAAGGCAGTAGCTCACCAGGCTCCCTGCGGCACTTCCCCTCACCCCGAACATGATCCCTTGCTCCCGCGTAAATTCAGCAAACTCGCGCACCAAGAGAAAGTAGTTCTCGAAACCGGTTTTTTCGATCACCGAGAGCTCGTATTCGAGCCGCTCTTGGGCTCGCTCGTCCACATGCTTGATGCGATCCCCGAGGCCCTCACGGGCCAACTGCCGCAAATAGTCCGTCGACGAAACACCCTCCGGCAATTCCGGGTCCGGCATGAGGGCCTGCTGTTTTCCTAGCTCGACTTCGCACATGTCGGCGATCCGCAGCGAATTGGCAAGGGCCTCCGGCGTGTCGCCAAAAGTGGCGTGCATCTCTTCCGGGGACTTGAGATAGAACTCCGGAGTGGCGAACTTCAGACGATCCTTCTCACTTTGAAGCGCCCCAGTTCCGATGCAGAGCAGGACATCGTGCGGTTCGGCATCGCCACGACAGAGGTAGTGGGCGTCATTCGTTGCCACAAGTGGCAAGCTGAGCTCTCGGGCGATTCTGAGTAGCGGCTCTTTGATCGCCGCCTGTTCTGGCAGGCCATGGTCCTGCAATTCAATAAAGAAGGAGTCAGGCTCGAAGATCTCTTTGTACATGCCCGCGAGGTACTGCCCACGGTCGTACTCTCCCGCCATGAGCGCCTGGCATACTTCGCTTCCCAGGCACGCACTGGACCCGATGAGTCCTGCCCGGTGCTCTCGCAGCAAGTCATGGTCGATCCGGGGCTTGTAGTAAAAGCCTTCGAGCGCGGCGTAGGAGTGAAGCTTGCAGAGGTTGCGGTAACCGGCCTCGTTCTTGGCGAGGAGGAGAAGGTGGTAGGTCTGATTCTCTTCCCTTCCAGACTTCACGTGGCGGTTGGGAGCAATGTACGCTTCCATGCCAATGAGCGGTTTGATTCCCTTCTTCTTGCAGGCGAAGTAAAACTCCATGACGCCGAACATCACGCCGTGGTCGCTGATCGCGATGGCCGGCATTTCCAGCTCCACGGCACGCTCGACCATCGCATCGATGCGGGTGGCGCCGTCCAAGAGGCTGTATTCGGTGTGGTTATGGACGTGAACGAACGACATGGGTCGCAAATCGGGAATCCATCTCATTCTGACGCGGATGATCGCGGTAACGCCGCGTCATTTTCCGGGCTTGCGCTTTGGGCCGCCTTTAGCCCATAATCACTCTGTTTCCTGCAGACCGTTGGCGGCCGCGAGGCCTTAATTCACCAGCCAACCGAGGGGTAGCCGAATAGAGTTTCACTCTGCGGGCGTTCGCTCGTCGAGGTCTCGTTCCCTGGCGACCTTAAGGGAACGAAATCTTGATAGGAGGTTAGACAAGCGAATGCCAACAGCTGAAAAGGCAACAGTCATCGAACAGGCTACTGGCTGGTACCAGAAGTCGGTGGGCGTCATTTTCACCGATTATCGCGGTCTGAAGGTGAAAGAGATGCAGCAGTTGCGCGCAAACTTGCGTGCCAAGGGCGGCGAGCTGCACGTTCTCAAGAACACCTTGTTCCGCATTGCCGCCGGTGCCGACATCGAGCAGATGACGGCAGAGCACCACAATGGCCCGACCGCGGTCGCGTTTCTCTTCGAGAACGAAGCTGAATGCGCCAAGGTCTTGTTCGACTACACCAAGACGCACAAGAACTTCACGGTTAAGGGCGGCTATTTTGCGGGACGCGCGTTCACGGATAAGGACGTCGAAGCGCTCTCCAAGCTGCCGCCGCGCGACATGCTCATTGCCCAGGTTATCGGCGCGGTCGCCGCGCCCCTTACGAACCTGGTTGGCGTCATCGAGGCACTCTACGCGGATCCGATCCGTGTTATTGGCGCCGTCGCCGACAAGGTCGCCGAAGGATCGCCGATCCCAGCGGCAGAACCAGCCCCAGCAGAGGCCGCGACGACCGAGGTAGCTGCCAGTGCGGCTGCCGAAGCTGCCGAGGCTCCCGAGCCGCCGGCCGAAGAAGCCACCGTGACTGAAGAAGTAACCGCTGAAGCCGCTCCCGCCGAATCAGAGGCGGTCGAAGCGACCGAAGCCCCAACCCCGGAAACTACCGAATCAACCCAAGAGGAGACTCAATAAATGGCTACCACCGTTGACAAAATCGTCGATCAGATCAGCAGCATGACGGCACTCGAGCTTTCCGAGCTCAAGAAGGCCCTCGAAGACAAGTTTGGCGTCACCGCCGCTGCCCCCATGATGGGCATGCCGATGATGATGCCGGGCATGGGTGGTGGCGAAGCCGCCCCGGCCGCCGAAGAGAAGACCGATTTCGACGTCATCCTTGCCGCCGCCGGCGACAAGAAGCTCGAAGTCATCAAGGTCGTTCGAGAGATCACTGGCCTCGGCCTGAAAGAAGCCAAGGACCTGGTCGATGGCGCTCCCAACCCGATCAAGCAGGGCGCTGGCAAGGACGAAGCCGAGAAGATCAAGAAGGCGATCGAAGAGGCTGGCGGAAAGGTCGAGCTCAAGTAGTTCACTGACGCCAAAAACAAAAACGGCCGACCCCGTTGGGGCCGGCCGTTTCTATAACCGGCTTAACGGTTGCCGGCAAGTTTGCGGAGCAGGTTCAACAGCTCGATGTAGATCCATACGAGCGTCACCAGCAGGCCGAAGCCGCAATACCACTCCATGACCTTTGGCGCGCCCCGTTCCACCCCGGTTTCGATCAGGTGGAAGTCCAAGGCAAGGTTTAGAGCTGCGATGATGATGGCGAAAATGCTGAAGCCAATCCCGATGGGTGAGGACGAGTAGATCGGCAGGTTCATCACGCCCGGCCAGAAAAGCGAAAGCAGCAGCGTGACCGCGTAAGTCAGGCAGATCGCCATTGTCGCTCCGACGACCACCCCGATGAACGTCTGGGTGACCTTGATGATCCGGGTTCCGTATAGGAACAGCATCGCCCCAAGGACCATGAACGTTCCCGTAACCGCCAGGGGAACCGCCCCGCTGTACTTCGTGTCGGCAAGCTGCTGCTGCGTGAGCACACTGATCACGCCCACTGCAGCACCCTTCAAAATTGCGTAAAGCGGCGCCGCCCAGGGGCTTGTTTCCGGCTTGAAGCAGATCAGAAATGAGAGCGCAAGGCCGCCGATGAAGCCAATCGCGAGGACTGGCAAGGAAGGAATCTGCCAGGACACTGCCGCAGAAACGATAAGAAGCAAGAGAAGAAAACTCGTCTTGGCGATCGTTCCACCAAGCGTCATCGTTCGCCCGCCTACACTGGCGAGCGAGCCGTACTTCTCAAAGGTGTTTTCGTTAAGCGTTGGATTGCTGGTTCGAAACATATGGACCTAGTATAGGAGACGTCAGGCCCATTTGTTAAGTTGTGCGCTATTTTTTTGCTTTCCGACGCGCTGCCAAGATTGCTGCACCTGCCCCAAAGACTGCAATGGTTGCCGGTTCCGGCACTGGTGGAGGGGGAGGACTGCCATCGCGAGGCAATCCCAGCAGAATTGGCGGAAGCAAGGCAAAGAATGGAAGGAGAGGTGGCAGGGCCGGACCGGGTAGGACTTCAGGGAAAAGCGTGGGAGGTGTCGTCCCGATCTGGGGCTCCATCGGCTCAACCACCACAGTGAAGGGTTCCGCCGCCTCGCCGATGCCTGGTTCGAACGCCATCTTGTCGTCCAGTAGGACTAAAGTCCCATCATCCGCAGGATTTTTCGCAATGTCCTCTTCTAACAGAACTTTTAGCGTTGGAACGTCGTCCACTGCGAGTTCCTGAACATCCGGTAAGGACACGACAACCTTCGGACCTCGAGTCAAGGGATTGCCGCAAGACTTTTTGAGAATCGCCATGTTGTATTCATCGACGAAGACCGGCGTCCCTTTTTTCAATACATATGCCCGTCCCCTTAGCTCTCCAGAGTTAGGCACGTTATACATGATATAGACGTTATCCTTGGGGAGCTTCGCAAGTTTCAGGCTCGAAAGGTATCGCTTTAGTTCATTCTTCGACATTCCGAAGTGTCGCATATAGCGATCGGCTACACGATTGTCAGCCATGGCCTGACGAACGAGCTCTTGCGTGCTATTAGCCGGCTTTTCTAGGAAAGAGTTGCGGCCCGTTCGGGCTGTAGCAGTGCTCAGCACTACCAAACTCATAGCCGCTACAATCCATCGTCGCGATGTCGACCTCATCCTTAACCTACCGATAACCTAGTGACTGCAAGTACCAGGCCACTGTTCGCGAACACCAGAAAAAATGGGTCCTTTTAGCAGGTTATTGCGATGTGAGCGATGACTTGCACTCAGTCTTCCAAGTGGCTTTCAATCAGTTCACGGTTGCGCTTCGCACGTTCAATGAGGTTAAGCGCCTCCTGTGCCGCTGCCTGCTCGGCTTCCTTCTTCGAACGACCGCTGCCTTCTCCCATCACCTCGTCATCGAAAGAAACTTCGACATAGAAGCGCTTGTCATGCGCGTAGCCGGTCTCCCGGACGATTCGATACACCGGCGTTTTGCGCCACGTGGCTTGCGCAATCTCCTGGAGCTTAGACTTGTGATCATTCGGGTTCACGTCGCCCGCGCTGACCTGCATCAGATACTCGTTGAGCTGTTCAAGGACGAACCAACGCGCCATTTCCAAGCCGGATTCGAGATAAATGGCGCCAATGACGGCTTCGAACACGTCAGCCAGGATCGAGGGCCGCTTCCTTCCACCGGTAGCCTCTTCGCTGGGGCTCAGCTCGATGCACTGGTCCAACCCAAGTCGCAGCGCAGTCAGGGCAAGAGGCCCCTCCTGGACGACGCTTGCTTTGGCCTTGCTCATCATCCCCTGATCCCAGTCGGGATGGTGCTCGTAAAGGTATTGGGCAGCGACAAGCCCCAAGACGGAGTCTCCGAAGAACTCCAGCCGCTCGTAGCTGTCGGTAACGACGTCGGGTGCAGCCGATCGGTGCCGCATGGCCAACTTGAAGAGGGTTTCGTTCTTGAGAGGAATGGCTTGGGGGATCATGCGATCGTTTCGAGCGCAGCGCGGATTCGCGCGATGCCGCTCTCGATGCGGTCGGGTGAGGTGGCATAGCTCATCCTCAAATACCCCGGTCCGCCAAAGACGCTGCCTGGGACCGTCGCGACATGCGCCCGGTCCAAAAGAAAATCGGCAAGTTCGGTGTCGGATCGAATCGAGCCGTTAAGATGGTTCGAGACGTCCACGAAGGCATAGAATGCCCCATGCGGACATTCGAGGCGCACGCCAGGCACATCGGCGAGAGCCCGGACGATTGAGTCCCGGCGGTGCTGAAACTCGCTGCGCATTTGATCCACGGCCGCAGTAGACAGCTGATAAGCGGCAACCGCGGCCGCCTGCACGATCGATGCGGGGTTGCTGGTCACCTGGTCCTGCAGGTTCCCCATCGCCTTCGCCACCGGTTTCGGGGCGATCGCGTAACCCAAGCGCCATCCGGTCATCGCATACGTCTTGCTGCACCCGCTGATGGTAATCGTGCGTTCGGCCGTATCTTGGTCGATCGCCGCGACGCAGGTGGCTACGCCTTCATAGACTAGTCGTTCGTAAATCTCATCCGATACGATCCAGATACCATGCCGACGGGCCAATTCGGCGATGGATTCAACCAGTGACCGAGGATAAACCGCCCCGGTCGGGTTCGAAGGACTGTTGATCACGATCGCCCGCGTTTTCGATGTGATCGCGTCGCGAATGGCCTCAAAGCTTGGCACAAATGCTGTTTCCGCCGTCGACGACACCGTAACCACTTTGCCACCGGCAAGGCGAATCTGGTCCGCATAGGTCATCCAGTACGGGGCCAGCAGGATGACTTCGTCGCCGGGGTCGACCAGCACCTGGAAGGCGTTGTAGCAAGAATGCTTGGCGCCGCAGCTTGCCACGACCTGATCCGGTTCACAAGCCAAGCCATTCTCACGAAGCGCCTTGTCAACGATGGCGCGCTTAAGTTCAGGCGTTCCCGAGCTTGCCGTGTATTTGGTCTTCCCAGCCCGAATAGCTTCGATGGCGGCTTCGCAGATAGGCTCCGGCGTATTGAAGTCGGGTTCACCTGCCGCAAAGGAGATGACGTCAATGCCCTGCTCCTGAAGCAATCGCGCTCGCGATGTCATCGCTAGCGTGGGCGAAGGTTGCAGCAGCCCTGCTCGCTCAGACAGGTTCAGAACGCCCACCTCGGCTAGAATACCTGTGCGATGAAGGACGTCCGGCCAAAGCGTGGCTACTTGGCGATCCTGCTCATCTTGCTGACCCTTCTTCATGTCGCAGTCGGCAGCTACATATGGATTGCACCGAACGATCTCGTTCAAGCGATTTTCGCCGGACCGGGTCACGAGGGCACGGGGCACATTGTGTGGGCGTTGCGAATTCCGCGAGCGATCGGCTGCGTTCTCGTCGGCTGCTCGCTAGCCTGGGTAGGTGCGCTTTATCAGGCATTCTTCCGCAATCCCCTTGCCGAGCCCTTTGTCTTGGGTGTGTCCAGTGGAGCCGCGGTGGGGTCCTCTCTGGTTCTGGTCCTTGGCGGAGCGGGCTGGCTTCTCGGCCTTGCGATGCCAGCCGCGGGCTTTATCTCTGCGTATTTGGCCCTCGTCCTGCTGCTCGGACTCGTCGGGTCACATCAGCGGTCAGTAGCCAATATCCTCATCGCCGGTGCGGTCCTGGGCTCCATGCTCGCCGCCCTATTGAGTTTGGTACTGCTCTTTGCCGGGCGAGACACCAACCAAGTTCTTCGCTGGCTGATGGGAAGCGTTACCGAACTTCGCTGGCCCCACCTCGCCTCTATGGCAGTGATCCTGGCTTTCTCGATGGCAGTCCTCTTGCCACGGTTGCGAGAAATCAACGCGATGGCGGTCGGTGAACAGACTGCGATGCGGCTCGGAGTGGATGTCGAACGCCTCAAGGTCACCCTGCTTATTGCGAGCACATTGCCCGTCGCTGCAACCGTGGCGTCGGCTGGAATCGTGGGGTTTGTGGGCCTAGTGGCGCCCCACCTGGCTCGGCGGTTGACGGGAAACGATCTCCGCCGAGCGGCGATCGACGCGGCGCTTATCGGGGGTGCGCTTGTTCTGGCTGCCGACCTCCTCGCTCAGCGGCTCATGCCGGCCGGCGAGCTGCCAATCGGCGCGGTAACTGCCGTACTTGGCAGCCCATTCCTGCTGGGGATGCTTAGGAAATCGCGTGAGCAGTAATCTGGGTTCTGGGGAGGATGGGCGGCTCAGCCCTTCTTGGGTTGGGAAGGCAGCGCGCAGGCACGGGAACCGAACCACTTCTTTCGGTACTTGGCCACAATGCCGTAACCGAGCTTAAGGATCTCCCGGAAAACCGGGAGCTTGCCGAGGAGTCCGACCCACCGCAAGTACCAGGGTGCGATTGTCAATAGCTTCAGCCACGCATCCGCACCGATATACACCTTTTCGGCCTCAAGCACCATGGCCTCGCCGTAGCCTTTCTCAATAGCCGCGCCCCCCTGCAGGACGTCGACATTTAGCGGCTGGCCGGCTCGATGCGCCCAATCCTCTGCTTGCAGGCGGGAGACATGACATAGGTTGCAGCCACCGTCGTAATACAGGGTCCAAGTCATCGGGCTTCCTAATTTATTTTACGCCTGAAACTGCGAGAGCATCCCGTCAGGCAGTCCGCTCTACGTCTCCACGATGACGGTCACCGGCCCGTCGTTGACCAGGGAAACCTTCATATCCGCACCGAACTCGCCGGTAGCGACCACAATGCCGCGCGACCTCAGTTCTTCCAACAGGCCGTCGAAATGCCGCCGGCCATCCTCATAGGAGGCCGAGGCCACGAAGCTCGGGCGGCGGCCTGCTTCGGTATCGCCGTAGACCGTGAAGTTCGAGATCACCAGCATCGACGGAGATTCTGGCAAGGCATCGGCCACCGCAACGTTCATCTTCCCTTCCGCGTCATTGAAGATGCGCAACCCCACCAGTTTGGCCGCCATCTTCGTGACCCGATCCGGCGTGTCCTCCTTATGAGCCGCTACCAACACCGCCAAGCCGGGGCCGATACGACCCAGCTCATGGCCATCGACCGCAACAGCTGCCTCCAGCACCCGCTGGACCACAGCCTTCACTTCGAGGCGCTTCTCCCAAACATCCGGCGGATGCTGATCACGTCGGAATACTGGCCGATCTTGGTCATCACGGTATGGAGCTGGGCGAGATCATGGACGTCGACGGTAACCAAGATTTCTGCTGTCTGGTTTGGCAGCGTTCGAATGCGTGCGGCCGACACATTGATTTTCGCTTCACCGAGAATCGTGGAGACATCCATCAATAAACCTTGCCGGTTAAGGCTAATAATCTGGATCTCGACGCCGTAGGACTTGCCATCCGGCGGCCACTGCAACGCCACCACCCGTTCTTCCTCATGCGAAAGCATCCGGATCGCGTTTGGACAAACCTTCGAATGGATCAGGACTCCTCTGCCTCGGCTGATGTATCCGATGACCTCTTCGCCGGGAAGCGGTGAACAGCACTTTGCCCGCCGGTACATGACATTGTCGATGCCTCCAGCGACAATCTGAACCGGCAATTCCTTCGATGGCGTGAGGGTTATTGAGGCCGGCTGCTTCTTTTCCAGGCCCCGCAAGCGCTGGATGACGTTCTGGACTCCGGTCAGACCCTCGCCGACCTTGGCGAGCACATCTTCAGCCGAAATGCAGTCTTTGATCTGCGGTGCGATGCCCTCCAGCCTCTCTTCGCCGAGGTAGATCTTGGGGTCCATCCCCGCTTTCTGAAGCTCCCGTTCCAAGGCTTCCCTGCCCCGTGCGATCGACTCGTTGCGGCTGCGCTTCCGGAAATACGTACGGAGCTTGCTGCGCGCGTGCGCGGACCGCACAAACTCCATCCAGTCGAGGCTTGGAGAAGCATTGGAGCGGGTGATAACTTCAACGACGTCGCCGTTATGGATCTTCGTATTGAGCGGCACCATAATGCCATTCACCTTCGCGCCGACCATCGTCAAGCCGACATTCGTGTGAACACGGAACGCGAAATCGATCGGTGTGCTGTCCTTGGGGAGGTCGATCACGTCGCCCTTTGGCGTGAACACGAAGACCTGTTCCCCAAACAAGTCCGTGCTGACGCTGCGCAGGAAGTCGCTCGACTGGTCGTTTTCGTTGGACCAATCCACCAGCTGCTGCCGCAGTGAGGTCAGCTTGAGGGCCTCCGACGACTTCGGGCCTCCCTCCTTGTACGTCCAGTGAGCGGCGACTCCATATTCGGCGATCGCATGCATGGCCTGCGTTCGAATCTGCACCTCTAGCGGCTCTCCATGCGGCCCCACAACCTTGGTATGGAGGCTCTGGTACCCATTGCTTTTCGGTTTAGCGATGTGGTCCGAAAACAGCCCAGGGACCGGCATCCAGAGGTCGTGCACGATCCCAAGGGCGACGTAGCACTCGTCGGTCTTTTCGACAATGATCCGCAATGCGATGAGATCCAGAATTTGGTCGAACTCGAAACCGTGGCGAACGATCTTGTTAAAAATGCTGTATAGGTGCTTGGGCCGGCCTCGCACTTCGAAGTTTCGAAGCCCCGCTGCGTGGAGCCGGTCCTTCAGTATCAGAATCGCCTCGCTAAGCTCTCGCTCCCGGTGAGCTCGGGACTTCTGAACCTGGTCGCTGATCTCTTGGAACTCCTTTGGATGAAGCACCTTGAAGGCCAGATCCTCGAGCTGCCACTTGATCTGCCAGATTCCGAGCCGGGCCGCAAGCGGCGCATAGATGTCGAGCGTCTCGTTCGCGATTCGGGCCTGCCGCTCGGGAGCGAGCCCGTCGATCGTCCGCATGTTATGAAGGCGATCGGCCAGCTTGATCACCATCACGCGAACGTCCTTGCCCATCGCGAGGAGCATCTTTCTTAGGCTTTCGGCCGTGCGTGTCGTCTCTGCAGCCGCCCGTTGTCGGTCGGAGATGCCCTCCTTTGGCTTAAGCTTCAGTTTGGTGACGCCCTCGATCATCCCCATGACATCGGTCCCGAATCGCCGTTCGAGCTCCTCGGCGGTAAAGCTCGGACAGTCTTCGATCACGTCGTGAAGGAGGGCGGCAACGATGGTATCGTCGTCCATTCCCAGCTCGGCGATGATCTGGGCAACGGCAAGCGGGTGCGTAATGTATGGATCGCCACTATCGCGGGTTTGCCCTGCGTGGGCCTGCTCAGCAAGATAGTAGGCAAAGCGGATCCGCCGGATGTTGGCATTGGCATCCTGCTCGCGCACGGTTTCCAGGAGCCCGTGGAGGGCATCCGGCTCTTCCCAAGTGTGCGGAATCTCAAAAGCTGCCGACATCGTCATTAGCGCGACGCTAGCCATCGCCGTTGACGGTAGCTTCGCCTCAAGTATATCAATGCGCTAGTTTCTCGACGAGAGAAGCTGGCGAACCATCTCTGCCTGTTCAGGCGTATCGACGGCCAGCTCGGTTCCCGGCGCGGGGCTCATTTTGATGCGAATCCCTGCTTGCATGAACCGCAACTGTTCCAGGCTCTCGGCCGTTTCGAGGGGACTCGGTGGCAGCTCGGAAAACCGTCTCAGCGCGTCACCGGTGTATGCGTATAGCCCGATGTGCTTCAGAAGCGGTTCCACGCGTGGGTTTCGAGGGAAAGGAATCGCCCAGCGGCTAAAGTACATCGCGTACTCATTGGCATCGAGAACCACTTTCACCACGTTGGGATTGTCCTCGTCCTGAGGGTCGGCCGGGCAATAGACGCTGGCCATCTGAATGGCGCTGTCGGTAAGCATCGGCTTCGCGCAGGCAGCAATGCTTTCTGCCCGGATCAGCGGCTCATCCCCCTGTACGTTCACGTAAACATCGGCGGGAACTCGCCGAGCGACCTCGGCGATGCGGTCGGTGCCGGTTGGGTGGGCGATATCGGTCAGGATGCCGCGCGCGCCAAAGGCACTACAGGCGTCGACGATCTCCTGGTCTGGCGTGGCAACCACGACTTCTTCGGCAATGTTTGCCGCTTCGGCAGCTTCGTAAACCCACTGAACCATGGGCTTTCCGAGAAGGTCGCAAAGCGGCTTTCCGGGAAACCGCGTGCTACCCATCCGCGCCGGGATCACGATCAAACAGGTCATTGCGTGAGTGCTAACGCTAAAAGTATCCCCCAAAGAAAAAGCCCGGTATGGAGGCCGGGCTGCTTATGATTCCAGAGAGGAGCGCGTTCATCGCTGAACCCTGGATCTGGTCACAGGTCGCTAAAACCCGCGACCTCCCTGGTGCTTACTTGGGTGAATCATTATTTCGCACCACCTCCTTGCTTTGAAGATTACGGCAGGATCTGCCGTACCGTTAACGACGTTACCTGATCGGAAAAAGTTGCGTCCCGCCGAATGATGGGCAATTGGACCTACTGGCCAGTACCACTGCTCGCTTGGAGCCGCCGCAGCTCACGCTCAGCCGTCCTGACGTCCGCCTCCGCGTCGGTCGGACTCATCCGTAAGGGGTTCATGACGCGGATGTCTCCTACTGCGATCACCAAGCCGACCTGCTTTTTGGCATTCGGAGAAACGGAGATCATCGTCCGCTGATTGCCTGAATCCCAGAACGTGTACTGAACGTCGTTGCCGGGAACAAACTTCGACGACACTCCGGTCATCACTGCCTCGTGAGCCAGCATCGCTTCCCGAATCTCGTCACCATCGACATTCTCACGCTGCCACAAAGCGAGCACCACACGTCCGCCGGCACTAAGGGTCGCGAACGACTCCTTCGCCGTTGACCAACCCCGTGCTTTGAAGCCCGTGTTGAATCCTGGAGGCAGTTGTGCTGAGGCATAGCTGCCCGGTGGTGGCGCAAAAATTCGGAAGGCCTTTTCGACCGGATCGCCGACCGCAATCTGGTCATTGCCTCTCACGAGTCGGACCGGCGTCGGATCATCCAGTTCCGGCACGTCGACCTTCCGAATCGGCGCTGGAGGAGGCGTCTCAATGGTGCCGATGTCGGCGTCACCACACCCCATCGCAACGATTAGGACTGGACTAAGCCACAGACAAAACTTCATAACGCTGAGTTCCGGCTGGAGCTGCCACTTCGATAACGTCTCCGACTACCTTCCCGAGCAGGGCGCCCCCTAAAGGCGAGGTGATGGAAATGAGGTCCAAGGTCGGGTCGGCTTCAAACGATCCCACCAGGGTGATCTCCAATTCATCTTTCCATTCGAGGTCCTTAAGCTTCACTTTTGAGCCCAAGTGGGCCGTTTCTCCCGCGTGATCCGGACGCTCAACGATCTTTGCGACCAGAATCACCTTCTCCAAATCGGCAATACGGCCTTCGAGCCGAGATTGGTTCAGCTTGGCCTCATGGTAGGCAGCATTTTCCCGCAGGTCGCCATGGGACTTGGCCTCTCGGATAGCTTCCGCTACCTGGTGGCGAATCGGACCCTTGAGCTCATCGAGCTCCTTCTTCAGCTTTTCGAATCCAGCCGGAGTCAACAAAATCTCGTCCGCCATGAATCCCAAATTGTATCACGGGGGCGGTCGGGTAGAACGCGATTGTGCCGAGCGTCGGGGTCGTGGTGGTGAGCTACAACACACGCGAATACCTCCGCCGTTGTCTTGCATCGATTCCGACTGGCATTCCGACCGTCGTCGTCGACAATGCCTCCCGCGATGGTTCCGCCGATATGGTGGCTGCGGAATTCCCTGATGTGGATCTCGTGCGCAGTGACGTGAACCTTGGTTTTGGTGCCGCAAACAACCTCGGTACCGAGCGACTCAATACGGATCTCGTGCTCTTGCTCAATAGCGATGCGATCGTCACCGCCGAGGCCATCGCCAAAATGTCCGAGGCATTCTCCGAGACCGTCGTCGCGGTGGGCCCCATGCTTCGATTTCCGGATGGCCGCCCGCAAGCCAGCGCATGTCGGCGACTTACGTTGTGGGCCGTCTTTTGCGAACAGACATTCCTTGAACGGCTGTTCCATAGCTATTGGATCATCCCGGCCAAGGAACTTCCTGCCATTGTTACCGTGGATCAGGTTATGGGGGCGTGCATGATGCTCCGCCCCATCGAACCGTTCGACGAGCGGTTTTTCCTCTATTGCGAAGACACGGAACTCTGTCGCCGGCTCCAGCGGCATGGAGAGATCCTGTACCTGCCAAAGGTATCCGTCACCCATGCGCTCGGCGCCAGCAGCTCGTCCAGTCGATGGGAAGCGGTAGCGCGCTACAACCGCGGCAAGGAGCTTTACTTCGAGATTCATCATGGACGCGGAGCAGCAGCAGCCTGCTGGCTTCTCAATCGGCTTGGAGCGCTGATTCGCCTCTTGGTATGGCTGGTCGCCAACTCAGCGACGCTCTTCTCGCGTGCCGACTGGCGCGAAAAAATTGCCCTGTTTACTCGGGTTCTGTTTGCGCCACTGGCAGGTCCGCCCCTGCCGAAAGATAGCGGTCGATAACGGCATCCGGCGGTCCGTCCGCGATCAGCCGGCCGTGGTCGAGCCAAATGCACCGATTGGCGATGCGCCGCACCGAGTCCATGTTGTGGCTGACAAACAGAATGGTTCCATTCTCCCTGCGAAACTTCTCGATGCGGTCGTAGCACTTTTGCTCGAAGGCATAATCGCCCACGGCGAGGACCTCATCCACGATCAGCACCTCTGCATCGACATGGGTTGCCGTCGCAAAGCCAAGCCGAGCGAGCATGCCGCTGCTAAACGTGCGAACCGGTGTGTCGATCTGCTCCTCAAGCTCGGCAAAGTCCACAATCGCAGCCGTCCGGTCCAGCGCCTGCTGGCGCGTAAGGCCGAGGATGACGCCGTTAAACAAAATATTCTCCAGGCCGGTCAAGTCGGGGTGGAACCCAGCCCCGAGCTCAAGCAAAGGCGCGATCCGGCCCGATACAGTTATCGACCCCTTGGTTGGCTTGTAAATCCGGGCCATCAGGGATAGCAACGTGCTCTTCCCTGCTCCGTTGCGTCCCACAAACGCCACTGATTCTCCCTTCTCGATCTGTAGGTCCAGACCCTCCAGCGCCACATGCCGCGTGAGTTGCCGACGTCGCCACCACAGCAGCATGGCCTTGAGCGAGGCAGCTCCACTGTGGCTGAGCGTGAATTCCTTGCGCAGTCCTTTGGCTTCGATGATTGCGCTCAAGGCCGCTCCACAAACCTCCACTTCAGCCGATTGAAAATCGCATACCCCACGATTAGTGTCAAGACCGAGGTGAGCACCAGCGCTCCGAAAAGCCACGGGTCCAGGGGTAGTGGGTCAACCCACTTGCCGTCCACATAGACCTTCTGCGGCGGAATCAGGACCTTTCGGTATGCGGTCGAGAGCATGGCGACAGGATTCAAGTGGTAGAGAACATAAATCCAGTCGCCAACGGATCCCTCCAACTGCTTGGAATAGCGGACATTCTCGCTGAAGTACATGATCGGGCTCAGAAAGAACAACAAATACAGCCCCACTCCGACGATGTATTTCACATCTTCATAAAAGGTGTTGAGGGCCGAGATGATCAAGCCTAGACCCAGCGCCAGCATCAAGTTAATCAGGACGAGCACCGGGAGGAGAAGCGCCGTCCAAGTGAACGGTGGAACCCGAGGGTCGAGTATCCAAACCCCAAGCAAGTAAAGGAAGAAAACAAGCAGAGCGAGAAGCAGGTGAATGAAGTTGCCGCCAATTGCTGCTAACGGCAGAATCTCCCTCGGGAAATAGACTTTCCGCACTACCGGAAGCGAGGAGAGAATGGACTGGGCCGAATCCATCAGCGCAAACTGAAAGAACATGTACGGCAGATAGGCAGCCAAGATGTACGCACTGAAGTTCGGTGTTGGATTTCCGACCAAGTACTTGAACACCACGGTCATCACCAAGACCGTGATGAGAGGATTGAGCAGCGACCAAAAGAATCCCAAGAAGCTGTTCTTGTAACGAATTCGGAGTTCGCGCTCAACCATGGTCAGGAGCAATTCGCGAAACCGCCATAGTTCGCGCAACTCACCCAACATGCCGCTCGCGAGTCTACCGGGTACGTTCATCCTGTTCCCGTGGCTTATCGCATCGCCGCCTGCAATTGGAAGCTGCGCCCCTCGACAGAGTGGTCCGATTTTAGGGACCATCTCTTTGAGGTCCTCGACGAATGCGTTGGGGCAGATATCGTCGTCCTTCCCGAATGCGTGATGCTGGAGCTCGCCGGCGAACGCCCCGCCAAGCCGCCCCAGGAACTGGTTGCATCGCTCAGCGAATTGGCCGACCGGTACGAGGCGCTTCTGCTCCAAGCGGCTTCGGAACGGCTCCAAGCCATCGTCGGTGGCAGCCACTTTCGTTCGGACGGCGGCAGCTATCTCAACCTAACCGCAGTCGCATCTGGGAACCGTCTGACGCTTCACCCCAAGCACAAGCTCACCCAATATGAAGTCCAGGAGTGGGATCTCTCACCAGGTCCTTCATTGACCCGTTGCGGCCAGCCAGACCTTGGCATTCTGATCTGCTACGATTCAGAGTTCCCAGAAGCGGGAAGGCTCCTCGCCGAATCGGGCATTAAGATTCTCGCCGTGCCAGCCTATACCGAGACGCGGCGCGGATTCCAGCGCGTACGCTGGTCCTGCCAGGCCCGCGCCATCGAGAACCAGATCTTCGTGGTGCACGCCTCCCTTTGTGGCAGCTTGGGCGGGGAGCCGGTGCCGCAAGCGGTGGGAACGAGCGCGGTGATCGCACCGAGCATTGAGCCCTTCCCCGAGTCAGCCATTCTCGCCGAAACCGGTTGGGGCGAAGCGGGCGTCGCAATGGCCGACGTCGATCTGGATATCCTAGACCGAGCCCGCAGCGAGGGAGATGTCCGAAACTGGAACGATCGTGCCGACGACTGGCGACTAGGCTAGGAATCCGGTTGCGTAGTCGATCGCATTAATCCGCTTTGCCAGCTCGATGTCGTAAGGCGTCAGCCCACCGGCGCTGTGCGTCACAACCATGATCTTAACGGTCCCGTAACCGATCAGCATATCGGGGTGGTGATCGAGGCCTTCTGCAACCATTCCGATCGCTTTAGCGAAGTCCAAACCCGCGACGTAATTGCGGCATTTGTAGCTTCTCGTAAGCATTCCGTCCTCGATTGTCCAGCTTTCCAGCGTCGCCAATTCCTTCGACAATTCGTCGTCGGTCAGCTTCGTTCGAGACAGGGTTGACATCGTGTGACGATTCTACTTCAACGGGTCCGAGAGGTAGAATGAACCTGTTGCCCCTTCCTTCAACGTCGTGGGATTATGGGGCCCTGAGGAAACAACGATGTCTTCAACGATGACCGCTCCTGCCTCGTTTGATCTCTCGACCGCTGCCGAGGTTTTTTACAATCTACCGATCGCCGAGCTCGTAGAGCATGCCGTACGAGATGGTGATCGCCTCGCCGCAAACGGAGCCCTCGTTGCGTTAACCGGAAAGTACACCGGTCGGACGCCAAAGGACAAGGTCACTGTTCGTGAACCAAGCAGTGAAGAGCACATTTGGTGGGAGAACAACGCCGAATTGTCGCCGGAAACTTTCGCCCGGCTTCGAACGAAAGCGGGCGATTACATGCGTAACCGCCGCCTCTATGTAATCGACACGTTTGGTGGCGCGGACCACGAGCACCGCATCGCCGTCCGGTTCATCGTCGAGCGACCTTACCACGCGCTCTTCATCAAGCAGCTCCTCATCCGACCATCGGATCAGGAACTTGCCAATTTTCAGCCGCAATGGACGGTCGTGGACCTTTGTCATCTGTCGACCGATCCGGCCACCGACAACGTGCGCAGCGACGCCACCATCGCGCTCAACTTCGCAGAGAAGACGGTGATCATCATGGGCACGCAATACGCCGGCGAGATGAAGAAATCAGTCTTCACGATCCTGAACTACCTTCTCCCCCTCAAGGGCGTTCTCAGCATGCACTGCTCCGCCAACATCGGAAAGGCGGGCGACACGGCTCTGTTCTTCGGCCTCTCGGGAACGGGCAAGACGACGCTTTCCGCCGATCCTGAGCGGCACCTTATCGGCGACGATGAGCACGGATGGACAGATCGCGGCGTGTTCAATTTCGAGGGCGGGTGTTACGCCAAGTGCATCAAACTCAGCAAGGAAGGTGAGCCGCAGATCTGGGATGCCATCAAGTTCGGGTCAGTGCTTGAGAACGTCGTCCTCGACAACCACGGAGTACCTAATTACGACGATGCGTCACTGACCGAAAACACACGCTGCGCCTATCCCGTCGACTATATCGAAGGCGCGGTGCATCCCAGCGTGGGAGGCCACCCGAAGAACATCTGCTTCCTGACCTGTGACGCCTATGGCGTGCTGCCTCCGATCAGTCGCCTCACGCCGGAGCAAGCCATGTTCCACTTCCTAAACGGCTATACGGCTAAGGTCGCCGGAACCGAAGCAGGTGTAACCGAGCCACAGACGACGTTCTCCACCTGCTTTGGTGCGCCCTTCCTGCCGTTGAGGCCAAAGGTATACGCAGACCTACTCGGCAAGAAGATCGCTCAGCATAACGCCAAAGTCTGGTTGATCAACACGGGTTGGACCGGCGGGCCCTACGGCGTTGGTTCGCGGATGAAACTGGCTTACACCCGGTCTATGATCACCGCCGCATTCACAGGTGCGTTCGATTCCATAGCCTTTGAGACCGATCCTGTCTTCGGCCTGTCGGTCCCGACCGAGTGCCCAAATGTCCCAAGCGACATTCTCCTACCCCGCAATACGTGGGCAGACAAGGCCGCGTATGACGAAAAGGCGAAGCACCTCCTTGATTTGTTCGAAACGAACTACCGTAAGTTCTCCTAGAACGAAACGGCCGGCCCCGATTCCCAAATGGGGCCGGCCCAAACGACCTTAGTCGTTACAGAATTTCTCCTCGTCGTCCCAACTGAAGTCGCGCCTTGCCTTGAAGGTATAGACCTTTCCATCCGTGTTGGTCACGGTTCCGGTCACCATCCCGTCGGTAAGATGCGCTGTGCTCGTGCCGGTCGATCTGTCCTTGAGGCCATAGGCAAATGGGATCGACCCGTCCGAGTTCAGTCGGCCCCATCCTGCCATGCCGATCATGACGTTGCCCTTCGAGCCGTCGTCCTTCTTGTCCTGGCCGTTGTTGCGGTCGTAGGCGCGTCCCCACATCCAAACGGTGTTGTTTTCCATAACCGCAGCCACGAAGTGGCCGCGCCGGTTGTCTCCGGACTGGCTAAACCAGCCGCCTGAGTAGAGACCGGCAAGATCGGTGGCGACAACGCGGACCGTCCAAGTACCGGTAAGGCCGCTGACCACATTCTGCCAGGTTCCGGTACCTACGCCGTCCACAATCACCCCGGCAATCCGAACCTCGTCGGACCGACCGATCAAGACGCCATGGCTTTGGACCTTGCCAAGAGCGATCACGTTGAAATCGGTTTCCTCAAACACGTTGTCATCGTCGGCGAACGACGCCATCATGAAGTGGCCGTTCTTAACGAAGACAACGAGATTCCCGGAAGCGCTTCCACTAAATCGACCGAGGTAATGGCCGATGGCAGGACGATCGTTGAGCCACTTCCGGCCGTGCTCCCGAATGTCATCCGGATCGATGAGCGTCGGAGAAGGCACGCCCCGAAACTTCCGGTCCTTGGAAACCTTGATGACGATGTCGCTCAGATTGCCCGCCTTGGCATCCGGGTCGAACTTGACCAGTTCATCCAGTTGGGTCTTGGCCACCGAGGCGCCAACCGTCGTATCGGGATCGATGGTCTTCGCTGCCCGATCACCGACCTTGAAGATTCCATTGACGGTAAGCGTCGAGCCACCGATCGGTTTCCTTATAATGAAGTCGAGGTCAGATTCGGGGCTGATATTCGTCAGGTCGACATTGAACTTCCCGTCGCGGTTCGTTTTGGTCGAGGCGATCGGACGACCCAACCGTAGGTCGATGACGTCCACCGTAGCATCCGGAATACCCACCAGAGTGTCGCTTCGCCCATCACCTTGATCCGTGAGTTGGTTGGCCGGAGCCAAAGCGACGCCTTCAAGACTGTCCGACGACGAGCCACCGCCCGTCGCTCCTGTTTCAACGGCTCCTCCACCGCCACAACCCGCAACTGCTAGACCAATCGCGACTGTGCCGACGGTGAGCCACTTTCGAACATGTTGCATTATGAAAACCTCCGCGTTTTCAAACCATAAAGACGTCAAAATACCTATCGGCCCGACGCCAGCCAGGTTGATCAAATCGTCCAGCATCTACGGTCGATTGCGGCAGGTAGCACGATTTTATGCCGGTTCGCCGGCATTGCTCCCACAGAAACACTTACCGATGTAATTGCTGGGAGAAGCCATTTGAACTTTCACTTTCTTCTGAAAGTTACAAAACGGGGTAGATTGAATGCGTCTGGTATGAACTGCGTCGCTTTCCGATCGCTTGACGCCGAACTGCTGCCCATATACAAGAAAGTCCAGGACGGACAGAGGCTGTCGTTCGAGGATGGCGTTACCCTTTTCCGTACTCCAAACCTCACTGGGGTCGGCTATCTCGCCAATATCATCCGTGAACGGCACCACGGCGACCGTGCCTTTTTCGTGAGAAACCAGCACATCAACTACACGAACATCTGCAACAAGTTCTGTAAGTTCTGCAGCTTTTATGCAAAGAAGGGCGGTCCCGCACCCTACGAGATGAGCCTGGAAGAAGTCCGCCGGCGGCTCGAGTGGCACAAGGACGTCCCGATCACGGAAGTACACATGGTCGCCGGCATCAATCCGCGGCTGAAGTACGACTACTATCTGGATTTGGTCCGAACGGTCAAGGAGTCGCGACCCGGCGTTCACGTCAAAGCGTTCACCGCTGTTGAGATAGTTCAGATCGCCCAGATCGGCAAGGTGAGCATTGAGAAGGCACTCGCCGACCTGATCGAAGCCGGTCTCGATTCGCTGCCTGGCGGTGGTATCGAAGTCCTAAGCGAACGCGTCCACGCGGAGCTGTTCGGCAAAAAGCTCAACGGTGAGGAATGGAAGGATGTGGCCCGCGCCGCTGCCAAGCTGGGTCTCAAGCAATACGCCACCATGCTTTACGGTCACATCGAAACGGTCGAGGAACGCGTTGACCACCTTGTCCAGCTACGGGAACTTCAGGACGAAACGAAACACTTTCTCACGTTTACGCCACTCAGCTTCCACCCCGAGAATACAGAACTGGCGGACGTGCCCCACCCCACGGGACACGACGACCTCCGCAACATCGCCGTTTCGCGTCTCATGCTCGATAATTTCGACCACATCAAGAGCTTTTGGATCATGAACACCGTGCCGGTGACGCAAGCCAGCCTGTGGTACGGCGCCGATGACGTGGACGGCATGGTCCACGAATACGAGATCACTTACGCTGACGACGACTTCGGCAACAAGTCTCAGGTACTGAACTACACCAACATGCTTCGCATGATTCGGGAAGCGGGTCGAACTCCGATCGAGCGAGATTCCCTCTATCATGAGATCGTGCGCGATGAGCCTGAACCTCAGCCGCGGCAACTGACGCCGCTGACAATGGCCTCGGCCTGATCTCGCAGGAGTACATTCGATGGCGGACGAAACCACACCCCAACTGGGCGAAAGGAAGGGCTATGTACTTCGCGCCGTCATCCTGGAATATGTTCAGGCCGCCGAGCCCGTCGCTAGCGAGACGGTGGCCCAAAAGTATGACCTAGGGGTTAAGAGCGCGACCATCCGCAACGAGATGGCCGAGTTGCTCGACCTTGGATACTTGGAGCAGCCACATACGAGCGCTGGTCGAATCCCCAGCGACATCGGTTATCGCTACTATGTGGACTTCCTCAAGCGGGAGGTGCTGCCGACTACCGAGCGCGTCGCGAAGCTGAAACCAGCCGGTCGTGAATCGGAGGTTCTCGCTGACATCCTGGCTGAGACCACTCGCGCTCTGAGCAGAATGACCCAGCTTCTTTCTGCCGCCACGACGGTTCGAAACGTCTCCCTCCGGGTCAAGAGCTGCATTCTTAGCGCCGTGGGACCCGATCGCGTGCTGCTCGTCGTCCTATTCCAAAACGGGCATGTCGAAAACCGGCTGATCGAATGTCCGGCCGGCTTGACCCTTGATGAGCTTGGTCGCAGCAACGAAGTCCTGAGCCAGTTGGTCGGCGACAAGACGCTTTCCACACTTGCCCGGCTCAAGACACCTTCATCTGCAGGCACGGCGCTCGTCAACAAGCTGGTCCACAATGCGGCCACTTCAGTTAGATCGATTGCCCGTGACCTCGGAAAGGGACATGTGATAACCCACGGGGAAGAATATTTGCTAACGCAGCCCGAAATCCAGCGTGACGTTCAGCAGCTTCAGCGATTGATCGATTCTCTCGAAGACGAGGAGGGCTTCTACCAGATGCTGCAGCCGCACCTTGCTCGCCGCGACGTCACCATCGGGCGCGAGAACGAAGATGAGCGTCTGCACGGTTTTACGGTCGTCCGCCATCGCTTCCTGGTCGGAGACGAAGAGGGCGGTTCCGTAGCGCTGATCGGCCCGACCCGGTTCGACTACGACCGCAACATTCCTCTATTGCGCTTCACGGCGATGGCGATCGGCGAAACCATGACGCGGCTACTGAAGTAGCGCCGGCGCTTGCCTTTTTGCCTATCGACGTGTCAGTATCAAGGGCCGTCGATGATCGAACCATCCAAGCTGAACATTTTTTTTCACCCGCACGACCGCTTGCGCGTGACCGTGGGCGATGATCGGTCATATCCGACGGTCAAGCCGGTGTGGGCGTCGCCGATCAAGTTTCCCGGCCAATATCTCGCGCTTCTCGATGCCAAGGAACAGGAAATCGCGACGGTGAAGGATCCGAGGGACTTACCTCCGGCTAGTCTGGAGGCGGTCAAAGCGGAACTGAAGCGGCGGTACCTGACAGCGACAATCCTCTCCGTCGACAAGGCGAAGGTCGAATTCGGCGCAACTTACTGGCACGTCACGACCGAACGGGGCGAGAAGGACTTTGTCACCCAGAGCCTCCAGGAGAACGCCCAGTGGATGGGGGAGCGTCATCTGCTGCTCATCGACGTTGACGGAAATCGCTTCGAGATTCCGAATATCGACGACCTCGACCTCCACAGCCGCGAACTTCTCGATTCCATCGTCTAACCATGGATCGCGCTGAAGGCGGTGAGGTCAACAAGACGCCGAAACGCGTGGATGCGGTCGTTGTTCCGCGTCGGATGGACTCGATTCGTCACCAGGGCGACAAACGTGCGGTTAACCGGATCGATCCAGAGGCTGCACCCGGTAAATCCGAGATGGCCAAACGTACGTGGAGACCATACGCCGCAATCGTCATCCTTAATCGCCCAGCCGAGTCCGCGCGTGTAGCCGGGAGGCTGGGGCCGAATCCAAGCATCCCAGCTTGAAAGGTTATTGAGCACGTGCTGGGCGAAGATCGCCAGGTCTCCGGCGGTCCCAAAGAGCCCGGCGTTGCCGGCAACGCCGCCTAGAAATCGTGCATTTTCGTCATGCGGCTGGCCGATCGGCACGCCATCCTCGGTCGGAGCGGCGGAACCTGGTCTAAACCCGGTGTCCCTGAGGCCGAGGGGGTCGGCCACCAACTCGGCAAACAGCTTGTCGAGCATCCTCCCACTTTGGTGTTCGAGGCAGCGCTGAAGTTGAAGGAAGCCCACGCACGAATATAGGGTCTCTCCCAGATGTGGCTTGTCTTGATCCTCGATTAGTCGCCAAGCGCCCTCCGCCGATTCGGAGATTTGGTCGTATCGAACGTGGGCCGGCAATCCCGACCGGTGTGCCAGGAGGTCCCTGATCGATGCCAGTTCCACGGCGCCCTCTTCGACGAGGGCATGAGCAACGGCCGTCGTACACACAACCTTGGTGAGGCTGGCAAGGTCGAACTTCGTCGACGATGAAACCGGCTCGCCGCCGTGGAAGGAGGTGCGGCCAAATGAGATGGTTTCAGACGACTCCGGCGTGCCGAATGCCAGCTGCCCGCCCGGTGCAACCCCAGCCTTAACCGCACGCTCCAGCAATGGATCCCAATGTTCGCGCAATGAACTGCAGTTTATGACCGAACCGCCCTTCAAAAATCAGCTCGCGGAATCCATAATATCAATATCTGACCATGACGAGCACCCTGGAACTACCTCTTCTAGGCTTGGAAACGGAATTCCCAGAATCTCTGTTCCTGCTCGCTCACCCGTCCAGCGGTAAATACGGCTGCTATTGCCATGAAGGAATTCATGGTCTGGCCTGCTTCAGCACCGAAGGAGCGGCCTTCCGCTTTGCGGAGTGGATCGACCTCTCCGGCATGATGACCGAAGAAGTGACCTTTGACGAAGCCCGCGATATCGCCAAGGGCCGGCCAATGCCGATCGTGTCGCTGATGCTTCTTGACAGCCTGCAATCGCCGAAGATCCACTTCGTCCGCTAATCCGTTGCAACCCTTTTTGACTTTCGCAGGTAAAACCTGGCGATGCTCCGTTCCCTAGGGTTACTCGTTTCCATCCTTGCCGCTGGGTCTGGGTTCGCCCAAAGTTTCATAGGAACCTACAAAGGCAAGATGACGGTCGACCGTGCCACCGTGTCCGCGAACCTCACTCCAGAGCAGAAGCAGATGGTCGAGAAAGCGCTGAAGGACCTGGACAAGATGAAACTCACGCTGACCATCAGCAAGGACAAGACCTTCAAGCTGGTTTCGGTGGGCGGACCTCAAACCGCCAAGTCTAACTCTTCCAGTGGAACTTGGGCACAGACTGGGAAGAGCCTCAAGCTGACCTTCAAGACCGTAAACGACAAGCCCATTTCCAAGGCACAGGAGCAAACACTTTCCATTGCCGACGGCGGCAAGACCTTGACCCTGTCCCCAGGGCAGGGTGCCGGAAAGTCCAAAGTCGTGTTTACACGGTCGTAGGGGCAAGAACGATGGCTCGGCACGTTATCCAGCCGAATGTTCATAACCGCATACAAGCGCTGGACATTCTTCGTGGGTTTGCCGTGCTTGGCATACTGCTTGCCAATATTCCCGCCTTTAGCGGTCCTTATTGGTCGGCAATGGCGTCCGGCCAGAAGCACGAGTCGATCGGCCTCGTCGAAGCACTAACCTACGTCTTCGTAACAGGAAAGTTCCGAACTCCTCTCGCTATCATGTTCGGTGTTGGCTTGGTTCTTCAGTACCAACGCCGCATCGAAATTCCTCGGGCGTGGCCATGGGGCTATCTAAAGAGGAATGCCCTGCTCCTGGTGATTGGACTGCTTCACGTCATTTTCATCTGGAGCGGCGACATCCTCCTGACCTACGCCGTGGTTGCCTTCATTGCGGTCTGGTTCGCCAAGCTGAAGGACGAAGTGCTCATGGTCCTCTCCATTATGGGGATCGTCCTCATCACGCTTGCCGCCGCTGGCTTCGCTTATGCCCTCACGGATCCGACGTTTGCGAGCATGATGGGCAGCGAGTCGAAATGGCTGACGCCCGCCGAAGAAATGCGTGTGTTCGGCGCCGGCACATACATCGACCAGATGCTATTTAGAGCGAAGTTTGCCGCCTCCCTGAT
The DNA here is from genome assembly GCA_019187105.1 of Fimbriimonadaceae bacterium. Classification (NCBI taxonomy): domain Bacteria; kingdom Bacillati; phylum Armatimonadota; class Fimbriimonadia; order Fimbriimonadales; family Fimbriimonadaceae; species Fimbriimonadaceae bacterium. The sequence continues at coordinate 568,400 of JABAQM010000001.1, forward strand.
CGTCAGCTCGATCGTCTTTGCACCTGCATTTGTCCCTTACTTTCTGCTCGGCATGTGGCTCGGAAAGATTGGCTTCTTAGCCTCGCCAAGCAGCCATCCCAAGCTTAAGCGTTGGCTCTTGGGGCTCGGCTTGGGGCTCGGATTAGCTCTCAACGCGATGAGCTTCATGAGCCTTGGCAAGCCGTGGTCGTTCGCCGGTTACCTTTACGCCGAGGGAGTCGCCGGCCCCATTCTGGGCATCGGCTACCTCACGTTGGCAGCCGTGATCGTGGAAGAGACTCGGAATGCGGTAACCGGTGCCATTGAAAGGGTTGGCAGGATGGCGCTGACCGCCTATCTGGCCCAATCGGTGATCGCAACCGCCATCTTCTACAGCGGAATTGGACTGTTCGGCAAGACGTCCTCGTCCCAGGACCTCCTGTTCGTCATCCTGATCTGGGCCATCGTGATTGCCTTCTGCAACTTCTGGATGAAGCGTTTCTCGATTGGACCAGTGGAGTGGCTATGGCGGTCCGCAACGGAGTTCCGAGTCCTGGCGATTAAAGTCGGACCTCCGACCACGGTCGGAGGTCCGCCCTCTACCATCGAAAGTTCAGCATCACTCCCGGACTCTTCAGCTCGATTAGATACAGACCGACCGCATGCCGACCAATCGAGTAGTTAACGAATGGATGCACGCCGTGTCCGTCGAGCTGAACTCCTACCGTCCACGGTCCCTTCGGTGAAAGCTTGAAGCCTCCAAGCAAGTGACCATGGTTCTCGTTGGACCGGAAGCCAACGCCGACGAAGCCGTTCAGGGAGACACCGCCCGTGACAACCGACTTTTCGACGGTTGCGAAATAGCCCGGATTGCCGACACCAATGCCTTGGACCCCGTAGCCGACCCGCAAATTGGGTGAACGAGGCGTTTCCGCGATCAGCTCGTAGTTTCCGAGAAACCGAACGGCCGTTTGCTTCCACAACAAGGCTAGGCCCAATCTAAGCTTGGAGTCGACGTTATACCAAAGAAAAGTCTCGCCGACCGTTGCGGTTGCCGGCGCCCAGACGCTGGTTAGCATCCACCGTGACGTGCCTGACGACGCCGAACTGGCGCCGAATCCACCGGCCGTTCACAGCGGACATCCGCCTTCCGACTGAGCAAATCCAGCTACAGCAAGGGCTGCCCCCGCCAGGATGGCGGGGACACGCAATGCTTTGGTCACTTGGCGATCGTCACGGCCTTCGCCTCGACAACCTTAGCCTTTGCGGCATAGGCCTCGGGATCAGCCTTGAATCTCGCGACGCAGCCAGGGCAGCAAGTGTAGTAACGAGTGCCCTTGTAGTCGACGTACTCGGAGGCCTTGGCCACCGACTTGATCTCGCCACCCATCACCGGACAGGTAGTGGATTCTTTCGTTGTCAGCGACCAGTTCGCCTTCGGGTCCTTTTCGAATGCGGCCTTGTTCGCCGCCGACTCGAAGTAGAAGCGGATACCGGCATAGTCGGTGTGAGCCGCAGCCTTCTTCGGCTCGATTCGGTTCTTCGAAATCGGATCGAAGAGGAATACGCCGACCGTCAGCTTGTTTTCAGCGGACTTTTTCAGGGCTTTCACCGGGTCGTTCTTGAACGTCCCGTCACACCCGCCACAGCAGAATCCGACTTCGATTCCGTTGTAGAGGACCTTGGCGACCTTGGCGCTGGCGGGCTCGCCCATGATCGGGCATGACGTCTGGGCTTCCTGCACGCCGGCGAAGGCGACGGCGGCGAGGATCGTTGCTGAAATAAACATTTGATAACTCCTATTGCTAAATCTGTTGATTGATGGGACGACGAGAATTCGTAACAGTCAAGCGGTAGGAGGCGCCCGTTTGGGTGCTAGCAGAAGCACGACAATTTGGGACGGAGGCCGCTCCCGTTCTAAAACTCGGGCACCAGGTGCGGTGGCAGGGCTTCCGGCCACGGGTATCGGTGCGGGCGAGACGAGAACAACTTGCGCGATCTCGTCCGTATTCGCGACTTTGGCGATGACCGAAGGATGGCCTTCCGTGGAGCTGACTTCGCAGCAGCACCCCTGCTCCATCGGCGTCGGAACCTTCTTTGCGCAGCAAGAGGCCGTTGGCTCCGGCTTCATGCCCCGCATGCAGTCGATTACGGCCGATGCGGCATTGGTGAGCGAGAGCGTGACCGCGAGGGTAAGCACTATGCGCCCCATTTTCTGGGTCAGGCTCAGCGGCTTCACAGCCATTACAACTGAATGTTACTCGATTAGGGTTCCTAGCTTTCGTCCAGACCGCCGAATTTGCGGGTTCGCGTCTGGTAGCTGAGGATCGCCGCCAAGAGTTCGCCTTCGTTAAACTCCGGCCACGGCACATCCACAACCACCAATTCGGCGTAGGCAGCCTGCCAGAGCAGGAAGTTGCTCCACCGCTGCTCGCCGGCAGTACGGACAATCACATCCGGGTCAGGAGTGCCTGTCGTATAAAGGCGCGACGCAATCGAGTCTTCATCGATCTCGCTCGCAACCAGGCCCTCGCTAACGATCCGCTTCACCGCATCGACGATTTCCGCCCGGCCGCCATAGTTGACGGCAAGCGTGAAGGTAATACCCGTGTTGTTCCGGGTGGTGTCGATGCCATCCTCCAATGCCTGACGAAGCCCTGACGGGAGTTCGTCCATTCGACCGGCCGCTCGCACGCGGACATTGTTGCGGTGCATCACCCTCAGCTCGTTGCGCGCGGCTTCCTCGATGAGCTTCATCAGTCCCTGAACTTCATCCGCCGGCCGACGCCAGTTTTCAGCCGAAAAGGCGTACACGGTCAGGTAGCGAATGCCAAGCTCGCTAGCGGCGAGCAGGATGTCACGAAGGATGCGATAACCTTGGCGATGGCCCATAAGCCGACCAAGTCCTCTGCGCTGGGCCCAGCGGCCGTTGCCGTCCATGATGATGGCGACGTGTTGCGGCAGGCGCTCGAGATCGATGCCTTTGGCGACTGCCTGCTGCTGGATTGAATTCGAAGCGACCGTCAAACTTCCATCAGCTCGGCTTCCTTCTTTTTGCCGAGATCGTGAGCTTCAGCCACGTATTTGTCGGTCAGCTTCTGAACTTTCGCTTCCTGCGACTTCAGCTCATCTTCGGAAATGGCCTTCGCCTTCTCTTCCGCCTTGAGGTGGTGAATGGCGTCGTGGCGAACGTTACGCACGGCGACGCACGCCTGCTCGGTGCGTCCGTGGACCTGCTTGACAAGGTCCTTGCGGCGGTCCTCCGACATCGGTGGGAAGTTGAGCCGGATGTTGATGCCGTCATTGTTCGGATTGATTCCCAGATCGCTCTTCAAAATGGCCTTCTCGATGACGCCCAGCGAGTTCTTATCGTAGGGCGTGATCATCAATGTGCGGGAGTCGGGCACCGTCACGTTTGCCATCTGGGCGATCGGGGTGTCGACTCCATAGTAGTCGGCATGGACCCGCTCAAGGACGACCGGACTCGCCCGCCCCGTCCGATAAGTCGAAAAGTCGTGCAGCATCGCATCGATTGCATGCTTCATGCGCCGATCACAGTCCTGGAGAATGTCTTCGATAGTCACGCTATTAACCTCCAACGAGCGTGCCGACGGACTCACCGTTCAATGCCCTCAGCATCGCGTTCTTGTCGTTCAAGTCTAACACGATCACGGGCAGGTCATGCTCCCGGCACATCGTGAAAGCGGTTTGATCCATTACGGCGAGTCGCTGGTCGATCACTTCGGCAAAGCTCACCCGGTCGTACTTGACGGCGTCCGGGAACTTCCGCGGGTCTTTGTCGTAGACCCCATCCACCTTTGTGGCCTTGAGGAGCACATCGGCGCCGATCTCAAGGGCACGCAGAACGGCAGCCGTATCGGTCGTGAAATATGGGTTGCCGGTACCAGCCGCGAAGACGACCACTCTTCCCTTCTCCAAGTGCCGGATGGCGCGGCGGCGGATGAAATTTTCGGCAACCTGCGAGACGTTGATGGCGCTCTGAACCCGCGTCTGGACACCGATCTTCTCGATCGCCGCCTGCAGGGCAAGGGCGTTCATGATCGTGCCCATCATCCCCATCTGATCGGCGACCGTGCGGTCGATGCCGCCTTCGTCGCTGAAGCTGTCGCCCCGGATGAAGTTCCCGCCGCCGACCACGACCGCCGTTTGGGCCCCGTGGTGGTGGACGGAGACGATCTCGGAGGCGATGTAATTAACCGTTTCGGGGTCCAGGCCAAAGCCTTTGGACCCCGAAAGCATTTCGCCGCTGATTTTCAGTAAGACTCGCTTAAACGGATTTGCAACGGCCATCTCTAGCGCTGATTATGCGCCCTGTCCGACGGCGAGGTAGATAAAGGAGCTGATTTTCGCCCCCTTCGCATCCTCGGTCAGGTATTGAGACACGCTCTTGTTCTGGTCGAGATAGAACGGCTGCTCAAGCAGGACGACCTGCTTGATGTATTCCTTGTTCACCCGGCCCTCGGCGATGTTCTTGGCGATGTTCTCGGGCTTCCCTTCCTCAATCGCACGGGCGTACTGGACGGAGTACTCCTTTTCCAGAAGCTCCTTCGAAAGCTGGTCCTTGGCCACCACCTCCGGGGGGAAAGCCGTCGCGTGGATCGCCACCTGGCGAATGGACTCGGTGCCCGCGGTATCGCCCTCCGACACAATCGCCGTCCCGCTCTTGCGGTTGTGGTGGATATAGAACGCGATCGGGAAGTCGCTCTTAACCTGAACTGCCTTGGTGATCTGCACGTTCTCGCGGAACTTGCCAACGATCTCTTCCGCCATCGACTTCAGCTTTTCGTCCTCCATCGGATTCGACGCGGTCGTACCGTGGTCGCGAACGTAGTCGGCGATCTCCTGCGACATCCGCACGAACTCCTCATTGGTGGAGACGAAGTCGGTTTCGCTTTCGACCACCACAGCGCCAATGGACTTGGAGTCCGGCGACAGGCTAAATGCAACGACGCCGGCGGACGTAGCCCGGCCCGCCTTCTTGCTCGCCGCCGCCTTGCCCTTCTCACGAAGGACTTCCTTGGCTCGCGCATAATCGCCGTTCGCCTCTTCCAAAGCTTCCTTGCAGTCCATCATCGGAGCTCCGGTCTCGTCGCGGAGCCGCTTTACATCAGCTGCGGTGTATGCCATTCGTTACTCTTCGTCCTCCATTTCAATCCGCTTCAAGTCAGCGGCAAAGTCTTCAACGCCGAACGCCTTGGCAAATTCGTCATCGACCTCGATAGCCTGGCCCTCTTCGGTGAGATCGGCTTCAGAAGTGATCGTGCCCTCGGTCACCGCGTCGCTCAGCGGTCGGGCTTCCAGGATCACTTCGCTCATCTTCTGGGTCACCAGCCGGATCGCGCGGATCGCGTCGTCGTTGCCGGGAATCACCACGTCGGCCATATCCGGATCGCAGTTGGTATCCACGATGGCGACGATGGGAATGCCGAGCTTCTTGGCCTCTTTGACGGCGATATCTTCTTTGTTAAGGTCGACGACGAACATGCAAGCCGGCATGTTGTGCATGTTTCGAATCCCTTCCAGATAGCGGTTGAGCTTGTCGCGCTCCTCCATCCGCTTCAGCTGTTCCTTCTTGGGCAGGCGGTCCAGATAGCCCTCGATAGCCATGCGGTCGAGGTCCTTCAGTCGGTTGATGCGGCCCTGGATGGTTTTCCAGTTAGTCAGCATCCCGCCGAGCCAGCGCTCGCTCACGAAATACTGGCCGGATCGCTGGGCGGCGTCCTTGATCGCCGATTGGGCTTGCTTCTTCGTGCCGACGAAGAGGACGGTGCCGCCGTTTTCGACGATGCCGCGCACGTAGTTCAGCGCGTCCTCGAACAGCTTGATCGTCTGGTGAAGGTCGATGATGTAGATGCCGTTGCGAGCGCCGTAGATATAGCGCTTCATCTTTGGATTCCAACGACGTGTCTGATGCCCGAAGTGGACGCCCGCTTCGAGCAGCTCTTTCATGCTCAGTGTGACCATATGTGGGTTGTTCCTCCGGAGCGGCCTGGATTTCGTGCGAAGTCTGAGGTTCAGACACCCGCGCACGGAGCCGCCCGTGTGTATTTGGAAGCTAAAGGATACCTCGTGGAGCCGGGACGGCAGGAATCGGGTTTCGGGTTTCGGGTTTCGGGTTTGGGGATACGGTTCACGGATCCAACTCCCGCTCCTGAGCCGCGGCGGGGCGACAGACCCTGGCGAATGCCGCCAGACCTCTTAATGAAGGGCGAGGGTCCCCCGAGCCGCGCATGTTGCGCTGGCCAACACACGATGCGTGATAAGATGGGCGATGAGAGGAAAGAACATGCAGATCAACCTATCCAATCATCTCGCCGTCCTCGCCGCCACCGGCCTCGCCGCCTATGGCATCTTCACGCTATCGGCCAAACCCGCTGAGGCACAGATTCAGACATCGGTGGCCTACTTCCCCCGCTACACAGACCTTTGGGAGCAGCGTATCGACAGCGCGATGTGGGGAACATTTGACAGCGTCAAGGGAAACAACCAGGTCGGCTGGAGATTCATCATCACTGCTGACAGCTTTGGCCGTTTGCCGGTTATCAACCAATTCACCATGGAGTTTTTGTCTTCGAGCGATTGGACCTTGTCCTACTCAGACGGGGGGCTCTATGCTCCAATGATCCGATTCTCGGGCAAAGGGACCGGGACCACGGAGGGCAAGCTCTTTACTCCCGGCATCGTCCTAAGGCCGGGTGCCTATGCACTCCAAATAGATGGCAATACCACGAATTTCCCCGTCCACAACTACCCAGGGATGATCGGTTTCTGGGCGCGACCGTAGTCGATCCTAACGGGCACCGGCCTGCGAACGACGGCAAGTCGTATCCGGGGAATGCCTTCGGCACCGGGTTTAGGCACCCAACCCCCCGGCCACCTGCCGAGCCGCGTATGTTGCGCTGGCGAACACCATAACTCATGATATGATGGTTTGGAGGAAACAATGCCGACCAACCTTGCCAGGTGTCTTGGGCTTACCGCCGCACTGGTCTTGCCTGATATTGGATGGGCCGTTACTTGGGAGGTCATCCCACTTGGCACAGAACCCATGACCCACTCGTACGCGAAGGCTGTGAGAGCAGGCATTGTCGGGGGAGAGGCCTACCTCGACGGAAGACCGAGAGCATCCCTCTGGAGCGGCGTCAGTGAGGCATGGACTGATCTGCACCCTCCGCAATGGTATGCGTCAGTGGTCATGGGCATTGATGCTGACTCGCAGGCCGGATATGTCCACACGAACGGCATAACGCATGCAGCCCACTGGTTCGGTACTTCCGACTCCTTTGTGGATCTACACCCAGCCAGCGCGACCGAATCAATGGCGTGGGCAGCGTCAGACGGCAAGGAGGTTGGCGTAGCCACGTTTGCAAATCAGGACAAGGCGATCCTATGGTTCGGTACCCCGGATTCGTGGGTCGACCTGACGCCGTTCGGCGCAACCAGCGCATCGGCTCACGGAGCTTGGGGAGGAATCCAAGTTGGCAGCGCCTACATCAGCGGCAAGGGCCGAGCGATCCTGTGGACTGGGTCGCCACTCACCTATGTCGAGCTTCACCCGCCGACCTGCAATTTCTCCGTCGCCCTTGGGGCCTCGTCCCATGAACAGGTCGGCTACGCCGGCGTGGCGAATATCTCCCATGCCGCCCTATGGAAAGGAACTTCGGATTCCTGGATCGACCTTCATCCGGCAGGAGCCAAGTCATCGGTCGCTACCGCCACCATGATGGGTTACCAAGTGGGCTACTGCGATATGAACGGAGATGACGTTGCCGCCCTCTGGTCTGGCTCTGCGCCGACCTTCACCAACCTCCAGAAGGCTTTGCCAGTGCGTTATCTGGAATCGCGCGCCGAAGCCATTTGGGTGGACGGAGTCTACACCTACGTGGTAGGTTCAGCGTACGACAGCGTGACCCGATACACGGTCGCGATCATGTGGAAGACTAGCACGAAGAACCTACGGCTCAAAACCGCTGGCCCCTCACTCTGACCCCTGCGCTTCTCTCGCCAGTTAACTGATCGCGGCGGGTGGCCGGGGTTTGCCCTGTTAACCGGTGCCGCAGGCATTCCGGGGCCCTTGAGAGGACCGACTGGTCCACGGCATCGCTCTACTTGCTGCGATCACGGAACAGCAGGCTCAGCAACACAGGGCTGGACACTCGACGTTGAGGCACTTCCCGCGCACAGGAGCCAATCATGCCGACTCAACTTTCGTTCACCACCAATCGTTAGGTGTGCCGCTCATAATGGCTCTTGGCAGAGGACTAGCGTCGTTGGAAAGAATGGCGCATACCGATCCCGGTGATGCTCCATTTCCGCATACGCGCTAGCGACCATACCGGCAATGAGAGGCTGTTGCCCCATTTCATGTGCGACTAGTTCTAAGCTCCAAGATGCCAATGCAATTGCCAGCGTCCAAGGCGGAGGATCCTTTACCTTCCTGTAGTCCTGCATGATCGACCCTTCTTCCACCTTTTCGTAGAGTCGCTCCGTCCCAAAGTTGGAAGGATGAATATACGAATTCATTAAGTTCCGGAATTGCTTCCAGTATTCTCCAAAAGTGGACAATGTTTGGGTCTTTAATATTTCATTTACTGAGTCTGGGATCAAGTCCAAAGACTCCCTGTGCTCGTATCCATGCCAGTTTTTGGTTGGGATACATTCGAACCCCGAATCCTTGATCCTTCGACCTATCGCGCTGGCATTCGCCCTCAAACCTGCCAACTTATCTTCATCAGCCTCGGTCGCTATACGATCTACGATATGCGATAGCATCACGCTGAGTCCATGAGCCTCATAACAAGCAGCCCTTTCCGAAAGCTTATCCACACTCTTCCCGCGATTCTGAACCGGCCCTAGCTGAAGGTGGCACTGGCTAAGAAACAGCTCCAGGACCGGCCTTTGAGCGAAAAGACTTCGATGTCTAGGCCAGTAGTGGACAACGCGACGAGGCCATCGGCGAGCCTATTAATGCGGATATTGTGGCCAAGTAAGGCCCGGACTCCGGGCTCCTCTCCCCTATACTTTACGAATTCATTCATTCGTGGAAGGAAGTTACGCGCAACTTTGAAATGCGCCAAGGCAAGCTGGAGATCGAAGTTTCGGCCACTTAGGTCTTGGGTTACAAGAATCTGGGGACCATTAGGTTGGGCCGTTTCCTCGCCTCGGAACACACTAACTGCTGCATCGGCCGGGAACATGGTCCTCTATACGACCGAATGTGCAAGCGAGCTGCGACAAATTTCGATCAACGGCGTTCGGGGCGCCTGCGCTCCATGACCCTTAAGCGGCTTTGGCGTAGTAGATGCCGTCGAGGGCGCCATACATCGCCACGCAGATGGTGGCGCAGGCGCTCTTGCAGCGGGCGAACTCCGCATCCGACATGCCGAGGATGACCTTCTTGAGGTCCTCGACCTCGTTGAAGTCGCCGGCGTGCACACGGAAGTACTCCTTGCCGACTTCGGAGAGCTGGTAGTGCTCGTTCAGGCCGTCGAGCTTGCTCTGGCTGGTGTTGGGCTGCTGGGCTTCGAAAGCGAACAGCGCGCCGCACGCCTCGGCCGGGGTGGAAAACAGGTGGTGGGCGGAGTCGACGAGCGTCCGGGTTTGGGGTCGGTTGGCGGCGGGGCCGGCCTCGATCTCCTGCTGAAAGTCGGCCCACATCGTCTCGTGCAGCCGCTCTTCGGCCGCGTAGTGGGTCATGCCGATCGTCTCCCAGCCTTCGGCGATGGTGCCGACGAACTTGCCGTACTCGCCGGCGTAGTCGGCCAGCTTCTCCACGGGGAGCGTGCCCATGCGCCAATCCTGATAGAACGGATGGGCGTTCAGGTTGTACTGGCTAACGATGGCATCGAGTTCGGCGATTCGGCTCATTTGAGCCTGCATTGTACCTTTTGGCTTTTTGTGGTGAGGCGCAGTCTGTCCACTATTCTCCCGTCATCGTCTTATCGATGGCGTAGGAGTAGAAACCTCGAAGAATCAAAAAGAATAGGCCCGCGCCGGTTACGATTCCAAGGCAGATCGCCCAGACCCACGCGGCAATCTTGGCGAAGCGGCCGCTGCTCTGCTTTCGATCGCCGTAACTGGCGGCTACCTGCCGGAGCGCGCCGGGCACGTCGCCGGTCAGCTCGCCGTTCTCCACGATGGGTGCGACTTCCTCGTCGACCCCCGGCATCTGATACAGCACCTGGGATAGCGGCGTCCGTTCGCCCAGCCGCATGCCTGTCTGGGAAAGATCGTTTGAGATCTTCAGGTTGGGAACCGATATGGCCGCTTCGATCCAGGCGGATCGGGACGGGAACCCGGCCCGGCTCAGCATTTCCAGGGAGCGCGAAAAGACTTCCATGCTCTCGGCGATCGCCCGTTTGCGGTGGTACGGCAGGCCGAGGACGGCGGTGTGGCGCTGGAGCCGGAACTCGGTCCGGTTCCAGATCAGGAAGGCGATGAGCAGCACGATGCCGGCCACGAAGCCCCACATGCCGATCCCCGTTGTGAGCTGGCGGGTCATCTCGGCCTGCATCACGGCGAAGAAATCGGTGTCGGCGCCGTAATCGATGGCGTCGAACATGCGGCGCATGGTGTGCAAGAGCGACAGGCCGAGGGGAATCGACAGCAGCGCATTGATCAGCACGATCCAGAAGATCCAGAACGCCATCCCCAGCGACCGGGCGTCCTTGCGTTGTTCGGCGATCTCCGCCAGAGCCTGAGGCAAAGCGCCGGAAAGCTCGCCCACACGGACCATACCGACGTCCCCCGGAGCAAAGATGTCCGGGTACCTGCGCATGGCGTCGCTCATCGGTCGGCCGTCCCTGACGTCGTTCGCCATCGAGAGCAGGGCCTCGCGGATGTGCTTCTGCCGAATGCGGACATGCATCGAGGTCAGGGCCTGGTGGGGAGCGATTCCCGACCGGATGAGGGTGGCGAGCTGCGTGAAGACGAACCATCGCTGGCGGTCATTGGCTCGCCTGGTCCGAACGATCGGCGGCAGAGCGCTGTGGACGGAGACGGGTTGCGGGGCAGGTGCCGGCTGGGGTCGCACCGTCGCCACCGGCCGGCTGGCGGGGGGCTGGGCGATTTGGACGGGAGACCGGCTGGCGCTGGGTTGGACCATCGCCGGCTTTGCCTCGACGATGGATCGAACTCTCAGACCCTGATCGCCAAGCTGCTTGATCGCAAAGTTGGCATCGGCAGCATTGAGGTCGCCCGTGACGGGCCGGCCCTGGGTATCGGTGGCTTCATAGCGAAACTGCGGCATCCACCAGCCTCCGGACGTCCTGGTCCACCAGCGTCGGGCTCGCGGCCAGGTCGGATACCTTGCCCGCGCCGGGAATCACCCAGCTTGGCGCGACCTCTGCCAGCGGCTCCAGCACGAAACGCCGCTCGGCAATCCGTGGATGGGGCACAATCATCGGCCGATCTCGCATGGCGAATCCTCGATACAGCAGGGCTCCAAAAATGAGCACGTCCAGATCAAGGACGCGTGGCCCATTGGGGATCGTTGCAATCCGTCCGAATTCGTGCTCGATCTCCTTCATTCGGAGGAGAAGCGGTCGCACCGAAATCTCGGTTTCACCCACGACGACGGCATTGATGAACTCAGGCTGATTCTCGATGTACATCGGGGCGGTTCGGTAGAGGCTGCTTGCCTGTGCGCCCTGAAGCTGGGATCGGAGGACGTCGATCGCGTTGGCAACCGTCTTCACGGCATCTCCCTGGTTCGATCCGATACCGATCGCGACCCTTGGCACGGGCGGGGTTTACCCGATGGGTCCTTTCGGAACATAATAGGCGTTGCGCGGCGGATATAGCTCAGTCGGTTAGAGCGCCTGACTGTGACTCAGGAGGTCGCCGGTTCAAGTCCGGTTATCCGCCCCAAAGTCTTGACAGTTGGCCCAAAAAGTGGTATACTGTTGTGCGCTAAAAAACACTCTGGTCCCTCGGGACCCGCAAGCCCAAAGAGCAAGCATGAATACGAAGAAATACGAGACCCTATTTATTGTTGACGCCAAGCTGACCGATTCCGAGGTCCAGGCGATCGCCGACAAGTACAAGAAGACGATCACCGACCAAGGTGGCAGCGTCGAGACCGCAGAGAAATGGGACAAGCGGAAGCTCGCCTACGAGATTGAGGGCCACCGAGAGGGCAATTACGTGATCCTCCAATTCGAGGCCGGTGCAACGGTTCCTCACGAGCTCAATCGCCTTCTGCGGATCAGCGATGACATCATCCGGTTTCGCACGTTCCTTCGCTAAGGGAGACTATCCACTATGATCAATCGAGTCGTTCTCGTCGGTCGCCTCACCCGCGATCCGGAGCTAAGATCCACCAACACCGGCAAAAGCGTCGTCAGCTTTTCGATCGCCGTCACGAAGCGGATCAAGCCGTCCGATGGCTCACCGGACGCCGACTTTTTCCGAGTAAGCGCCTGGGAGAAGACGGCCGAGTACGTTTCCAACTACCTCACCAAAGGTCGGCTGGTCGCGGTCGATGGCCGGCTGCAAAGCCGCAAGTACACCGGTAGCGATGGAGTGGAGCGGGAGGTCGTGGAGATTGTTGCCGACAACGTGCAGGGTCTGGATCGGCCAAAAGATGATGCCGGTATGGACAACACGCGTGTTGCCGTTGCCGCAGGCGCCGTCCCCAGCGAAGACGAATACGATCCCTTCGCGGACGAGTAACTGGGCGAGGCTTTACTTCCAGCGGGTCTAATCGGGTCATGACCCACCCCCTCGACGACCGTCCGTATGTCACTCGGTTCGATCCAAAGGGGATGCTCACCCGGACCGACGCCTTTCCGGAACAATGTGACCGGGCGCTCGATATTGCGACCAAGGCGAGCCTCGATCTGGGTGATGTAAGCCCGGCCCAAGTGGTCGTGACGGGTCTCGGCGGATCCGCCGCGGGAGGCGATTTTGCTCGAGCCCTTTGCGACGCCCAGGCCCCGGTGCCGCTCATCGTCAGCCGTGACTACCACGTGCCCGCATTCGTTGGTCCGAACACCCTTGTGTTCGCAACGAGCTACAGTGGCAACACCGAGGAGACGCTCTCCGCATACGCCGACGCCAAGGGGCGAAATGCGCCCGTCGTCGCGATTACGAGCGGCGGCAAACTGGCTGACCTGGCCAGAGAAAACGGCGATCCGCTGATCATCATTCCCGGAGGCCAACCTCCTCGAACAGCGCTGGGGTACTTGCTCGTACCCGTAGTTGTCGCTCTGGAGCGGATCGGTATCCTGCCCGCCCAGCCCTGGCACGAAACGTTTCGCGTCTTACGGGAAGGTGTCGACCAATGGACGGCGGAGGCGCCGGTCGGCTGCAACGTCGCCAAGGGCCTTGCGCTTGCCTTGCACGGCAACCTGTCCGTTCTCTATGGCCGGGGCTCATGGCAGGCGATTGTCGCCAACCGATGGAAGGGCCAGATCAACGAGAATGCGAAAAACATGACGTTCGCCAATGCCTTCCCTGAGCTGTGCCACAACGAAATACTGGGATGGGTCAAGGCCACCGAACAGGGCGTTAAGAAGTGGGTCGGTGTCGTCCTCTCCGACGGTAATGAGTCCGAGAAAATGAAAACCCGGGATATGGTAACGCGGGAACTAACTTACGGCATCGCGGAATGGCACGAGGTCCACGCTCTGGGTAACTCCCTGCTTGAGAAGCTGCTGAGCTTGACCCTTCTCGGCGACTACGTATCGCTGTATTTGGCCTGCCTTAACCAAGTCGATCCCGAGAATATTGATTCGATCAACATCCTCAAGGATCGGCTGAGCAAGGTGCCGGCTTGAGAATCCTCGTCACCAATGACGACGGCATCAACGCCAAGGGCCTGCACGCCCTGGCGAACGTTGCCAAGCAGTTTGGAGAGGTCAAGGTGATCGCCCCGGATCGGGAACGCAGCGCATGCGGCCACAGCATGACGCTGCACGATCCGCTGCGCGTTCGGCCCGTCGACTGGTCCGGAATCGAAGCCTATGAGGTCAACGGGGTTCCCGTCGACTGTGTCAATGTGGGGCTTACCGTGGCGTGGCCGGATGGCTGCGACTTGGTGCTCAGCGGTTGGAACCACGGCCCCAACCTCGGCTTCGATGTCACGTACAGCGGCACGGTAGCCGGCGCCATGGAGGGTTGCATCAACGGCATCCGTTCAATGGCCTGCAGCATCGCCCTGTTCGTCGAAGAGGCGCCTCCCCACTTCGAAACCGCAAGCAGGTGGCTGGCCGACAAATGGGACTGGCTCATGTCCCTTTCCGTACCTTCCAGAACCTTCCTGAATATCAACGTACCGAGCATCGATTACACGGAGGTACGAGGTGAGCAGTTCGTGCCGATGGGTGGCAGGGTGTACCAGGACCGGGTGGAACAGCGGTCCGATCCCTGGGGACGTCCCTATTTCTGGCAAGGCGGGGTCGCGGCGATGGACACCCTCGATCCGGGCACCGACGTCGAGGCGATTCGCGAGCAGTTCGTTTCGATCACGCCAATTTCACTTGACTGGACCCATCGGGGCGCACTTGAGGCCTTCCGCGATTTAGGAGCCGAACCCGCCCGACGTTAGCCATGGCGATCGATCCGGCGTTTTTTCAGGAGAACGAACGGCTCACGCCGCAGGGTGATGAGCGACGCTTTTGTGAGCTAGGAAGCCTCTCCCTTGAGCACGGCGAATCCCTGGACAATGTCGTCGTCGCCTTTGAGACGTGGGGGGAGCTGTCACCCGCTCGGGACAACGCCATACTGATTTGCCACGCCCTTAGCGGAGACAGCCATGCGATTGGCTGGTGGGAGCGGATGATCGGCGCCGGTAAGCCGATCGACACCGAAGAGCTTTTCGTCATCGGCACCAATGCGCTTGGCGGTTGTCGAGGCACAACCGGACCCTCTTCGCTCGCGCCTGATGGAAAGCCTTACGGGTCGCGGTTTCCCACAGTTACCGTTCGCGATATGATCGACGCACAAGTTCGTCTCCTGGACCATTTGGGTATCGAACGATTGCTGTGTGTGGCGGGCGGGAGCATGGGTGGTATGCAAGCGCTTGAGCTAACGGTCCGAGCTCCCGCAAGAGTCGCCAAGGCGTGGATCACCGCAAGCTGCGCGGCCCATTCCGCGATGCAAATTGGGTTCAACGAGACGGCGCGGCAGGCGGTCAAACGCGACCCGAAGTGGCGGAACGGCGACTACCCGCTCGACGACGGGCCGGTGATGGGCATGGCAGTAGCCCGTATGGTCGGCCACCTGAGCTATCTCAGCGAACTGAGTTTCGAGACCAAATTCGGACGCCGCCGCCAAGAGGGCCGAGAACAGGTTTTCCAAGTCGAGAGCTATCTCAACTATCAAGGGGACAAATTCACGAAACGCTTTGACGGCAACAGCCTGATTGTCCTCTCCGATGCGATCGATCGCTATGAATGTCCGTCTATGGACCGGGCGCAGTGCGAGTACCTCTTCACCAGCTTCACCAGTGACTGGCTGTATCCCAGCCATCAGAGCCGTACGCTGGCCAAAATGGCAGCAGAAGCCCATCGACCGCACCGCCATATCGACATCGACTTGCCCTTCGGACACGATTCTTTTCTCCTCGACGCTGAGCACCAAGGCGCCGCTGTTCGCGAGTTCCTTTCGGAAGGTAAGTTGAACGCGTGAATCTGCTGGAGTCGAAGTTCGCCGCGATGAAGACATCGGGCGATAAAGGGTTCGTGCCCTATGTCACGGCAGGGGATCCGAACCTGGAAGACCTTCCGGAGATTATCAGGGCTCTCGAAGAAGCCGGTGCTGACGCGATTGAGATCGGCGTGCCCTTCAGCGATCCCATCGCGGACGGTCCGGTGATCCAGGCCTCAACCCAGCGCGCGCTCGATCGCGGTGTCACCCCTGCTGCAATCCTGGGCGTGCTTAGCAACGTGCAGTGCAGCGTGCCCCTCATTCTCATGGGTTATGCAAACACGGCACACCGATGGGGGTGGCAATCCTTTGCAGAGAACTGTCGGCGAGTCGAGGTGGCGGGCGTCATTCTGAGCGATCTCACACCGGAGGAATCCGGGGAGTGGAAAGCCGCCTGCGAGGCGAACGACCTTTCCACAATCTTCCTGGTTGCGCCAACGAGCAATGACGATCGAATGCGAGTCGTCGCTCAAAAATCCACTGGATTCGTTTACGCTGTTTCAAGGACAGGCGTCACCGGTACAGCGGCTTCGGTTCCCGAAGAAGTGCGGCGATTGACGAGCCGCATCAGGCAATTCACGGACCTGCCGATTGCCGTAGGCTTCGGCGTCAGCACCCCTGAGCAGGCCAGGCAGATTGTCGAGGCCGCCGACGCCGTGATCGTTGGAACCCATATCGTGGATTGGCTCGGCAAGAACTGGAACGATGGCCAAGGGCGCGAGGACTTCGTCGCCCACATCAGGGCGTTCAAGGACGCATGCCGTGGAACAGCGGTTAACCACCAGTAGGTTCGGCATACGATAAGCTCATTCGACCATGCGTCGAATCGCCCTGCTGTCGCTCTTGGTACTAGCCGGGTGCCAGAATGGAGTTCGGGTCGGCGAGCAACCGGACGGAACCGTCGTTCTCCCCACCGCGCAAGTTCTTGCGCCGATCGGCGAGGCCATCACGTGGCCGGGACGCCCGGTCGACATGGCCCTGAGCCACGACCGCAAGTGGATCTTCGTCAAGGACAACGGCGGCCTCGTCGTGATTGATCGGGGAACCAAGAAACTGAAGCAGCGGCTGTCCACCCGCTCAGGCGCCTCCCACGTGGGCATCGTGGCCGACACCAATGGAGCCGTTTACGTCAGCGACGCTGCCAATTCGGTCCATGTTGCCGCGATGGGTGCGGACGGCAATTGGGGTTGGGTGAAGAAGATCGACCTGCCGAAGCCATCCGTTGGTGGCGCAGTCTTCCCCTGCGGCATGGCCCTATCAGGAACGACGCTCTATGTGTGCGCCTCACGGTCCAACGCGATTGTTGAGATCGACACTTCTACTGGCGCCGTCGGCAAGTCTCACGAGATCGGAATCTCGCCATACACCATTCAACTTCACGAGGGCGGTATCGCGAGCGTCTCGTGTTGGGGCGGGTCAAAGCCCAAGGACGGCGCAAAGACCGCGGAATCCTCCGGCTCCCAGGTGGAGGTGGACGATCGCGGGATCGCCAAATCGGGATCAATCGACGTGCTGGATCTCCGTTCTGGAAAAGTCGTGAAGTCACTTGCCACACCCCTTGAGCCTTCTGGTCAGGTCATCGTCGGGAATGAACTTTGGGTGGCATGTGCGAACAGCGACGTTGTCGTGAGGTTTGACACCAAAGCGTGGCAGGAAGTTGGCCGCATTACGACCCGGCCCTCCGGGCAACAGCTATTCGGCAGCATGCCAAACGCACTTGCCAAGGGGCCCAACGAACGGATCGGGATTGCCTTGGGCGGGAACAATGCTCTCGGAATCTGGAATGCCAAGTCTGGCAAGTTGGAAGGCTTGTGCCCTACCGGCTGGTATCCGGGCAGCGTCCTCTTCGACGGCGACAGCTGGATTGTCGCGAACATCAAGGGCACCGGTTCACGCGAACGCAACAAGGACGGATCGTATGGTGTTTACAGCTTTCGTGGAACCGTTACCATCTTCCCTGATCCGCGTCCACAGGATCTGGCAAAGTGGTCGCAGGATGCACTCCGGCTCAGCCGTCACCGCAACGCACTACGAGCTCTAGAGCGGGGGAGCGGTGCCAAGCCCAAAGCAGTTCCCACGAGGCTCGGCGAGCCCAGCCTGATCGAGCACGTGGTGTACATCATCAAAGAGAACCGGACCTACGACCAAGTGTTCGGCGACCTACCCCAAGGGGACGGCGACCCCAAGCTCACGCTCTTTGGCCGCGAGGTAACCCCCAACCACCATGCCCTTGCCGAACAGTTCGTTCTGCTTGACAATTACTACTGCAATGGAGTGAATTCAGCCGATGGGCACGCCTGGAGTGTCGAGGGAATGGCCAATTCCTTCCACGAACGGAGCTTCGGCGGGTGGACACGAAGCTACCCTTACGGCGACGACCCGATTTCGTACGCCTCGACCGGCTTTATCTGGAACCATGTTCTCGCCGCCGGTCTCTCGTTCCGAAATTACGGGGAGTTCGACAACGCCGAGATTACACCGAAGGGATCGACCTGGAAGTCCGTGTATGACGACTTCCAGGGCAAAGTCGGCAAGGTCGGCTTCACTCGGTCCATGCCATTGGTTAGTCTGCGACCCTACAGCCATCCTCATTACCCGGGATGGAACATGCGTATCCCGGACGTGGTGCGGGCCCAGTTCTTCCTGGATGAATTCAAATCAATGGAGAAGGAGGGCAATTTCCCCAATTTCTCGATCCTCTACCTGCCCCAGGATCACACCAGCGGCACCTCCGCTGGTGAGCCGACGCCCCGTGCCACCGTCGCCGACAACGATTTAGCTTTGGGCAAAATCGTCGAAGCGATCAGCCGGTCCAAGTTCTGGGCCAAGACAGTGATCTTTGTTATCGAGGACGATCCCCAGAACGGCTTCGACCACGTCGACGGCCACCGCAGCCTTTGCCTCGTCATCGGCCCCTACGTCAGACGGGGAGCGGTGGTAAGTGAGCTTTACAACCAGACATCGGTGATCCTGACGATGCTTCGGATCCTCGGGGTGAGACCGATGAACCAACTTGTTGCCCAGTCGAACCTGATGGTCAGCTGCTTCACCGACAAGCCCGATCTGAAACCCTACGTCTGCCTGCCGAACAACATTCCCCTCGATGAGCTCAATCCCAGCGAGAGCCTTCTCACCGGCTTTCGGAAGGACGACGCCATTGCGAGCCGCACCTTCGATCTCTCGGTTCCCGATCGAATCGACCAGGACCGCATGAACCTGGTCCTTTGGCGGTTCGTGAACGGGTCAGCGAGATATCCTTCGGAGTTTGCCGGCGCACATGGCACCGGCCTCAAAGACAAGGGTTTGATGCTGGACTCCAAGGTATTGGGTGAGGACAAGGACGACTAAGGGGTAATCGCAACGAAGTACCTGAACCTGGTGGGCGGCCATAACGTCGTAGTACTGTCGTCAAACTTGCCTGGCAATCATCATGAAGATCAAAAAACCATTCGCGTGCTGCTTTGCGGCAACTCTCGGCGCAGCCGCCTTGGCCACCCTTCCCGAGGTATTCCGCACTGAATACAACGCGCCAACCAATCATAGCGATGAGGGCATCGCGATTGTCGCCGACGGCAAGGGTGGATGCTATGCCGCCGGCAGCGCCTACGCCTCCAGCCTCGGCACCTATGATGCACACCTTGTCGCGCTCGGACCGACTGGCGCTCGCCGCTGGGTCCACGAAGAGCGGGTGGCGGGTGAGTCGGAGATTCCGTCCCGGGTTGCGACTGACCGCCAGGGCAACGTTTGGATGCTGTCCTTTGTTCGAACAAGCTCCGCTGCCACTCTTCGGGCGGCAAAGTTCACCTCAACCGGAACGCGCCTCTTTGCGACCGATGTTTCCCGCGGTAGCTCCGTTGTCAATTTGGAGCAGGCGGCCCTCGCGATCGATGCCAATGGAAACGCCTACATCGGAAACTCAAGGGACCAGGGTCTGCTGGTAGCGAAGATTTCCAGCAACGGTGGCGTTCTATGGGAGCGCAAGCTCACAACCTCCGATAACTGGCACGAGGTAACCGATCTGGCGGTCGACCCCGCCGGTGGGGTGGTCGCCGTTGGTGTAGCTGGGATCATCGACGGTGGATACAAGACGGTCAAGCTCGATGACTTCGGCAACACCCTCTGGACCCACGACAACCCAGGGCCACTTGGCCATACGCTGGGACCGGCACTGGTCCGTCGGCTTTCGTCTGGGGATTTCGTGGTGCTCTGCTCGCCCGAAAACACGTTTGGCGTGCCCCAGTACATCGTCTATCGTCTAAACACAGCCGGGAACTTGGTCTGGGAGCGGCCCTACAGCGAGGTACCTCAACTCGACTGTGAGGCAACCGGCCTGGCGATCGATAGGAACGACAACATCATCGTAAGCGGTTTTCGACTGGGGACTGGTGCCGATACGGTGACCGTGAAGTACGATGCAAGCGGAAACCGGCTCTGGGAGGCGAACTACACCAACTCGGCGGCCGTGGCTTACGATGTGGTGGTTGATCGAGCCGGGATGATTACCATTGCTGGATTCATCAACAACGGTTCCAGCACGGGGCTCCTTGTTCGATACAGTCCCGGCGGCGCCCAGATTTGGACCAAGACCAAACAGAAGGATAACTATGTAAGGCTCAGCGTAGATGCCAAGGGCAGCGTCTTCGTCGTTGGCTTCATTTTCAACGCAAACGATGACTTCGTAATGGCAAAGTACTCCTGGATTACGCCGGTTCCGTAAGTTGGAGCTGTTGGTGCCAGACCAGAAAGCCCCTCCCTTGACCTCAAGGGAGGGGCGACGAGTCTTAGTTGCGGTATTTGTCCGCGGCTAGCTTGGCGCGGTCCCCCATGAAGAAGTTCCCCTGCAGCTGATAGCCTTCCCCCGCCTGCATGCCGTTGAAGTCGGTTGCGACCGGGTTGCCGTCCTTGTCGAGCGTCCTCACGACGTTGCCTTCGACGAGGTGAAGGTTGCCTTGGGAATCGACGTCGAAGCCCGAAAGCGAGTCCTGTTGCTGCCAGTTCACACGGCGCCCGCGCAGTCCCTGACCCTCGTAGCGATCGAAGTACCCACCGGCGTCATAGCCGACCACAAGGCCAAGTCGGTCGCGATCCAGAGCGAAGAACTTCGGTTGCCGAATGGTCGCTAGCTCGCTTTGACTCACGTTCTGAAGCGGTCGCAGCTTGGTGATCGCATAAGTATCGAGACTCTCGCTCGCTTCGAGCAGACGGTTACCGCCCATACCCATGCCGCATAGCCCGCGCTTATCGCTCCATTCAATTCCCATGAGATGAATGGGTGAGTCGAGAACGGCCACCTGCTTGGTTTGGCGGTCGATCCGGAAGATGCGGTCGCCTCCATTCATTCCCGCCAAGACATAGATGCTGCCATCAAAGCCGCCGACCTCAAGGTCCTTTGCCCCCGGGAAATAGCCAAAGCTATCCTGGTTGCCGAAGAGACCCTGTTGACGAACCTCGCCGGTAACCTTGTTCCACGTAATGGCGCCCGGTTCGACGATATCAAGCACGTACTTGTCCGCGCCATCCACGTAGAGCTGCCAAGTCTGCGGCCGGCTGTCATCCCCGTCATTGAACGTCCACGGTGTGTGGAAGGTAATGGACTGGACCGGTCCGCTGCCGGAGTACCAGCTTCCCCAAAGGGGCATCATCACGTAGATTGTGTCAAGGAACTTCCCCGACGAGTCGCTGCTTGAGCCGCCGCTTCGCCAGTAGGTGCCGCCGTCACCATCGGTAGTGTAGATGACCTGGGAATACAGCGTCAAAGTCTCAGTCGAATACGCGCTTTGCGTATCCAGGTCACTGTCTCCCCAGGGGTTGCGCGTATAGAGATAGTGATTTGGCAGGCTCTCGTTGTAGCCATTGACCGTGATGCAGTGACCACCGTTTCGATCCCACTTTCCTGATGATTGTTTTGTATAGTAGCCATAGCAGACGTTGACGAGACAGCCCATTTCCTGCCATAGCGCAATGGAATAGTACGAGAGTGGCCCAAAGGCATAACCCAGCGCGAACAGCTTGCTGGTATGGTCGTCCACCCAATCGACCAATCCGTCGTAAGCGTCGCCACCAGACGTACCGTTGGTCCCGCTGGTATTCATTTCATCGCCGACCTCGTCAATAAGGCTGGTACAACTCGAATAGGAGGTTCCCCACCCGCTATCCATGTCGGTTAGACCCTTATCGTTCAGGTACTTAAAGAGGTTGGCAAACGACGTTGGCACGCAATACATGTTTCCGTCGTTCGACAGTGCGTCACGACGCTGGTCGTAGTCGTACATGCTCGACCTATAATAGTAATCGTAAGCCGAAGCTATACCGGCAAGAGCGACGAGTCCGAGAGCTAGGCTCATTCGAAGTTTTTTATTCAATTTGGTCCTCCAAGACCACCGCGCGAGAGCGGCTTAAGGACATTGTCTGCTGCCCGCTCGGAGTTAGCAGGCCATAGGACCTAATTCGAACCTGCAGAAATCCTGTACCAGGACCAAATTCCCATCGCCAGAGTCCAACCGCGGGCCCGTGCAAACGTCGCTGGCAGGAAATGGCCGGTTGGCTTGTGTTGAAGTCGTGGCCCTGGCAGGCCATGGACATGTCTTATAATGTCGACATGCGCTCCGCAAACCCTATGATGAAAAAAGCCGTGATTTTGCTGCTGTCCTCGGTGATGACGATCGGGGTATTGGCGGGCACAACCCCTGTTCGTCAGGACCCGGACCTTTCGTCACCTGCCGCAACGTTACGTTCGTTCGTCGCTGCCTTCACCAAGCCAGACTTCGATCTCGCGGCGCGGCATGTCAAGGACATTAAAGTATCACCAGAAGCCAAGCAGTGGGAAGCCATGTTGAGGGAAGCCAAGCTTGACGTCAAGGTCTTGGACATCTCGACCTCCGAGGGCCCCGCCAAAACCGTTCTGGCTACGTGCAAGCTGTCGCTGGGCGACAAGACGGGTCGATCGCAAACCGAGACGTCAACGATCAGCCTTCAACAGATCGGAGAGGACTGGCTGATACTCCAGCCTGGAACCTCGCTGGAAATGAACCGCGATCCCATCCAGTCCTTCGTCATCCTGCTCGGCAGTCCCTCTGCCTTGTTCGCCAATGCCAAGCAGGCTGCCAAGCGCACCACCTGCATGTCGAACCTGAAGCAGGTCGCAGTCGCCGCCATCATGTTCGCCGCGGACAACAACGACGTTCTCCGCTTCAATGCCGGCAACATGAACAAGAAGCTCTTACCGTATCTCAAGAACGACAGGATGTTTGTTTGCCCAAACCACAGCGGAACGACACCGAGCTACAGCTTTAACGCGGCGTTGGCCGGCAAGTCGACTGCTATGGTTTCGAAGCCGGCCGAGACCGTTATGTTCTACGAAGGCTCGGGCGGCAAGCTGGACTTTAGCCGACACGACGGGACGGCAATTGTAGCCTACTGCGACGGTCACGTCAAGGCAATCAAGAAGGGCAACGAGAAAACGCTCCGCTGGAAGCTTTAGCCAGCCCGACCACAACCGGTTGGGCGTCAGCAGCATCGCGGGCTATTGCGCCGCCTCCTGAATGCGCCGTAGCATGCCGGCAGCCCTGGGATCCTTTCGCAACGGATCCCAGCGAGGGTTTGCCTGCAGGTTGAAGCACGCCCAATCCCGAGCCTGTAGCGCCCTGTCCAGCTGCGCATACGCGTTATCCATCTGGCCAAGGTAACCGTAAATCAGGGCGAGGTCCCCGGGATAGACGTACTTATCCCCGCTTCCCCCGATCAGCTGATCGAGTAAGTCTGTCGCTTGGGTGTGCTTACCAGCCTTGGCATACCCACACGCAAGGTCGCAGATCGTCATGTCCACCTTTAGAAGCCGGTATCCGTTCTCAAACGCGGCAATCGCTTCTCCGGTCTTTCCCTGCATCAGGTAGGACCATCCCATCAGGCTGAAAATGGGTGGGTACCGTGGATCCACCTCGGACGCCTGCTTGCAAAGCTTCAGCACCGATTCGTAGTCCCTGGCGTAAAAATGGATGGCGCCAACGTCGCTCAAGGTCATGGGTGACAGGGGGTCGAGTTCAAGCGCCTTTGAAGCATGGATATTAGCCTCGGAGCTTCGCCCTCGGCTTGCCAAAAAACGCCCATAGGCGGCATGCCCATTGACGAGGTTTGGATTCAGCTCAATGGCCCTCTTAAACGAGCGCTCGGCAGCCCCCAGCTTCCAATCGTCGTAAGCAAGAATCGTCGCAAGGGATAAGTGGGCGTCGGGCAATTCAGGATCGATCGCAAGTGCTTTCTCCACATATTTCTTGATCCTTGGTCGCCACTCCGCTGGGTCACTGAAAACTTGTGAGAAATCGTCGGCAAGACCGCAGTAGGCGAGCGCAAAATCCGGATCCAATTTCAGCGCCTGTTCGAATAAAGCTATCGCCTTCCGACTGGACTCAAGGGTGTTCTTTGAAGACTGATGTCGTCCGAGCAAATACAGTCGGTAAGCCTCGGGGTTTCTGGTGGGCCAGTCGATCTTCGTGTCTTGCCCGGCGAATCCAGCCCGCTTTATGGCTGCGACCACCTGGGTTGCAACGTCCTGCTGAACGTCCAAGACATCCTTGAGCGTCCGGTCGTAAGTCTCCGACCATAAATGGAAGCCGTCGGCGACATTAATCAGCTGTGCAGTGATCCGTACTTTGTCACCCACCCTTCGAACGCTGCCTTCGATAACCGCTTCGACCTTTAGAGCGTCCCCAATCTTACGAAACATGCTCTGGTCGACCCTGCCTTTGAAAGCGAAGCTCGATGTACGTCCCGGAACTCGCAGGCCGTCGACCTGGGCCAGGGCGTTAAGCAGCTCTTCAGTCATCCCGTCGCTTAAGTACTCGTCGTCTTTGCTTTGTCCCATGTTGACGAACGGTAGGACGGCGACCGAATAGCTCTGCGAAGATGCAACGCCCGATGCGCTGCTCTTGCCTTCTTGCCCTGCCTTATGCACCCGCGATAGCGCCTGCCAGGTTCCGCCTGCAACGATGATTAGCGCTGCCGCAAGGGCAATGATCGTTCTACTGGATCTCCTGACGGTACGAGTCACCCTATCAGGCCGACTCCAGGGAAAAACGATCCTGTAAAGCTCAATTGGCGTAGAAATGCCGTCAAGGTGGACGTGGTCCAGCTTCTCCAAGGGCCACTCAATCTTGTTCTCGATCTGGGATTGCACCGTCGATGAAAGGCATACACCGCCCGGCTCCGCCATGGGTTCGATCCGGGCAGCGATATTCACGCCGTCTCCATAAATGTCTCCGTCGATGTCGACGACGTCCCCTACATGAATTCCAAACCGAACGAGCAACGGCTCCCCCGGGATTCGTTGGTTACGCGTGTTCAGCGCAAGTTGAGCGTCGATTGCGCACCTAGCTGCTTGTAGGGCACTTGGAAACTCAACAAGGAAGCCATCACCTGTCGACTTGACTTCACGACCGGAAAACTCCGCAAACTTACTACGGAGAACTCCTTGGACCTCCACAAGGATCTCAAGAGCTAGCCGCTCGTCACGCTGCGCCAAGCTCGAGTAGCCGACCATGTCCGTAAAGACAATTGCGGAGAGTCTGCGGTTTGGCGTCGTATCGGCGGACATGGATGACTAAAGTTTCGCCCCTCCAACTCAGGCTACGATGACCGGGCCTGGCAAGCATCTTACCCATGGGGGTTTGCATCTTAAGGTAGTCAACCGCTGATAAGAGACCCGATCGAGGGGTAATTGGGACGAAGGCAGAATTGCAGTTCGACAATTCGATTTCACGGTTGCCGGGACTCAGCGGCACAAATTTTGAAACCGCAAAAAATCTTAGGCGGGTCTGGCTACACCTTGCTGTATCGTATACCTTGATATGGCAATTGGAAAGGAGGCGAGCAGCATGGGTCCAAGCATCTCCCCAGAGATGGAGGCATTGAAGACACGGCTAAAGGCGACCTGGGAGGCAGGCGACTACGGCGTTTTTGCGAAGTACTTGGAGCCGGGCGCCATCGAGTTCTTCGAAAGGGTTGATCTACGGCCAGGTACCAAGCTGCTCGATGTCGGCTGCGGCGCTGGACAGCTGACCATACCCGCAGCCAAAAAGGGAATCGACGTGACTGGAGTCGACCTTGCCCAGAACCTTGTCGACCAAGCCAATGAGCGGGCGAATCAGGAGGGAGTCGACGCGGAAATCGTCCAGGGCGATGCCGAGGAGCTTCCGTTCCCCGATGCTTCGTTTGAAGCGGTCATGAGCCTGATCGGATCCATGTTCGCCCCGCGTCCCGAGCTGGTCGCTTCGGAGAAGTTGCGCGTCTGCCGGCCCGGCGGGCGGATCATCATGGGGAATTGGACGCCGGAAGGTCACATTGGCCAGATGTTCAAGATCATCGGATCGCACGTTCCGCCTCCGCCCATCTTCCCTTCACCGCTGCTATGGGGCAACGAAGACAAGGTGCGTGAACGGTTCGGGGATGGCGTTCACGACCTGAAACTTTCCAAGCACATGTATCCGTTCCGCTATCCGTTCCCTCCTGGTCAAGTGGTTGACTTCTTCATCACCTATTACGGCCCAACTTTGCGGGCTCACGGTTCGTTGGATAACGAGGGCAAAGAAAACCTCCACCGCGACCTGACCGCCCTGTGGTCAAGCAACAACCAGAGCAACGACGGTACGACGTTCGTCTTGGCTGAGTACCTTCAGGTCGATGCCACCCGGGCCCCGAACTGAAGAACGGTGGTTTCTGCTGGGTCCGTCGTGACCAATGGAGCCAGCCCCGCTGCCGGAGGTGCGGCCGTTGCCCTCGGTTCGATGGGCTCGATCTCCTGGGAATCTGGAGGCAGCTTGCTGTTAGAGTGGAGGTTGGACCGTATTGGGTCCTCACACCAGTCGACGCCTTAGGATCGACACGGCACGATCGACGTCAGATTCCGAATTGAACAGGTGGCATGAGAGCCGCAGGCCCCCCACCTTCGGTAACCCCTTGACCACCAAGTTGTCCTGCCCCAAGAGGGATGGGATCAGCTTAGGAATCTCGATCCTCTCGTCGACCTCGAAAGCGAGCATGGCCGTCGCCATAGCTCCATCCCTGGGGCTGAGGACCTTGACGGGGAGTGATTTGATGCGGTCATAGACATTAGCATGAAGGTCAAGATTGTGTTGCTCGATCTTGGTCATGCCGAGCCGATTCACGTAATCGATGGCAGCTCCGAGGCCCTGAAAGCCCAGATGATTCGAAAGTCCGGTCGTGTCATTTTGGGCCTTGGTGTCGGTCAGGCGGGTTAGAAGCTCCAGGCGGGGAGCAGCTGCGCGGCCTCACATACATGAAGCCGGTTCCTTTCGGCCCGAGAAGCCACTTGTGGCCAGGAGCGGCGTAGGCGTCGCACCCGATCTGCTTAACGTCCACCGGAATGTTGCCGACGGCCTGCGCCCCGTCGATGATGGAAATCACGCCACGGCGACGGGCCAGTTCGCATAATTCTGCCGCAGGCAAGCGCAGGCCGTTCGTGTACAGCACGTGAGAGAATGAGATGGCTCGGGTCTTCGGCTTAATAGCCTTGGCGAAACGGTCTACGATCGCTTGTGGGTTACGCTCCTCTAAAGCAATCGGGATATCTTCCACTTGGACTCCTCGAGAACGCGCGTGGAACTTCCAGCAGTCATGTCCGCCCTCATGCTCCTGATCGGTGCTGAGGATGTGGTCGCCCGGCTGCAGCGACAAAGCAAACGCAAGGCGGTTCATAGCGTCCGACGTGCATCCCGTAAAGACAAGGTCCTCCTTGTCGCAGTTGAGAAACGCGCCGATCTTTTGACGAACTTTGTCGAGGTTATCAGTGCCTCTGGAGTACGACTCGGCAACCGGCGAACTCTCAATCAGATGCCACGTGGCGACCATTCGCTCAAGCACAACCTTCGGGCTGGGACCCACCGAGGCGGTATTCACGTAGGTCATGTTCGCGGGAAAGACAAAATCGCTGCGTCTAACGAGCCCTGCACGGTCCTCCGATTGGAGAACCTGACTGAAAAGCGACTTCGCAATTCCGGCGACTCCTGCAACGGCAGCCGAGGCCAGGACGGTTCGACGCGAGAGTTCAGGTTCTGGCACCATCGCGCCAGTCTACACAAGCGAAGACCGTTCTCCGACGGTCGTCCAGCGACGTAGTCCATGCGTCCTTGTCCGTAACACGCATCTCGTTCGCCGCCGGGTTCTTGCGTCCACCCAAAAAGTGGGGCTGGCTGGTTCAGACCGATGGCTCCGATACGCGTGCCGTGCTTTCCGTCACCGTCCACCGGGCTTCATCGCCACCCCGTCCGGGCTCTTTTGAACCTCGATCCGGCTTAGCGTTTCACCGCTGTGCAGATCGACCAACACGACGGAGTTATCGTTCCGAATCGTCACCAGTGCGAAGTTGCTGTCGGCATAGGGCCAGACCCCCGCCGGCGAAGGATTCGCAACGGACACCTTGACACCAGAACCTCCAACCTTGATCCGCCGAACCACCGACATCGAGGCCACGTCGCAGACCACCAACTCCCCCGACACCGCATGCGGGATCAGCGCCCATTTCCCGTTCGGAGTGAACTGCACCCGGTACGGAAACCCCTTCGAATCGATCTTCTTGACCACCTTTCGGGTCGCCATGTCAATCACCGAGATCGTGTCCTCGGCCCGGTTTCCCGCCCATATCGTTTTCCCATCCGGGGAAATGCCCACACCTTCGCATTCTTTGCCCGTGCTCACCGTCTCCAGCTTCTCGCCACTCTTGAAATTGAAAATGGTCACGCTTCCGCCGCCCATGTTCGAACTTACGAGTCGGTTCGTGCCAAGATGCAGCGAGAGCATATGGGAGCCGCCCTGCCCGGTCACGTATTCGCGCTCGACCTTGCCCGCATCGACATCGACCAAAAGAAGGCGCTGATTGCGCTCGTCCGTGCACACGACCTGCTTGTCGTTCACCCACTGCACCCCGTGAGGCATCGCCTGCCGGTCAAGTTCAATCCGCTTGGCTTCTTTCTTGGCGCCCAGATGAATCACGCTCAGCGAGGAGCCGGGACCGACGCCAGGCTTGAAGTAATTGGTCACCGCCGCGAGTTTGCCGTTCGGCGAAACGGCTGCCTCGTGCGGCCCATTGCCGACGGGCACGTGGACAGCCTTGTGGCTGGCAAGGTCCACGATCGTGGCCGTATCGGACTGCTGGTTGACGACCACGACGAGGCCGCTGGGTTTGATGATGGCGAGCAACGCGAGGACGGCGATCATTGAGAGACCTTACCGGAGCGGCGGCTCCAAAGATTCCTGAGAACAGGCATCATGGCCTCTCGTAACTCCCGTGATTCGACGAGCAGGTCACTACCTTTCTATTCGACTTCTTGACTCTCGCTCTCATTTGCAGGAAGTCAATGTTCGTAAATGGATCTGGGCCTAGTGCGCTTTTTGCCGACAGTGCCCCCGTCGATCGACCGCGTATACGCTTCAGCTTAGGGGCGGAGCTGCGATATGGAGGTGGGAGCGGCAGGGTTGCTTGGGGTACGGTCGGGTTAGCCAATGGAACGTGAAACGTGATCCTCGGGCTCAGTCTGCTTGCGCTGGGTGGATGTCAGCCGCAGGTGACCCTCTTTGTCGATCCGCGAGGAAACGACAAGTGGTCAGGGAGACTTGCGCGAGCGAACAAAGCTTCCACCGACGGCCCACTTGCCACCCTTGATGGTGCACGGCTAAAGCTCAGGTCTGTCCCCAAGGGCGTCGGAGCGACGGTAAAAATCGCATCCGGCACTTACCGGATCACACGACCCGTCGTTTTCGAGCCCGAAGACTCGGGTACGGCGGAAGGGGTCCGTCGTTACGAGGGCCCAGGCGCGCGCTCCGGAGACGAACTGCCTGCGGTCGTCAGCGGGATGCGATCGATCAAGGGCTGGAAGAAACTGTCGAACGGCTGGTTTCGAACCAACCTACCCGAGGTCAAAGCGGGAAAGTGGGACTTCATCCAGTTGTTCGCTAACGGCGAGCGCCGGTATCGGCCCAGGCTTCCCAAGAAGGGCTACCAATTCATCTCCGAGCGCGTCGATCCGACTCCCGAATCGAAGGGAAAAGGGAACGACCGGTTCCAATTCCTAGCCGGCGAGATCCGCGGTGACTGGGCGAACCGGGACGACGTGGACGTGCTCGCGTTCCATCAGTGGATCATGTCTCGCAACCGGATAAGGGATGTTGACGCGCGCGGCAGTATTGTGACGTTCAAGGCTCCCACAGGCACGGACGCGCCGTGGCGGGACTTCTTGAAAGGGCACCGGTATCTGGTCGAAAACGTGAAAGAGGCCCTCTCGGAACCAGGGGAGTGGTACTTGGACAGACCGACCGGCGATCTCACCTACATCCCAAAGCAGGGTGAGACGCTGGCCACCCTAAGGGTCGAGGCACCTGTGGCCGAATCGTTGATCGAGTTCCGCGGGGATTCCGCTAGACGGAACTGGGTGCACCACATCGATGTCGTCGGATTACGCTTCGAGGGAACGAACTGGGTGACTCCACCCGCCGGCCGAAACTTTCCACAGGCCGAAGTCGACCTGGGCGGAGCGGTAACTTTTGCTGCAGCCCGCGATTGCAAGTTCGACGGCTGCGACTTGGCGCATTTGGGAACTTACGCGATTGACATCGGCGCTGCCTGCAAGCGGATCGAGATCGCGAAAAACACCATGGCAGACCTCGGGGCAGGCGGCATCAAGGTTGGGAAAACCGATTGGGAAAAGGATCCCGAACTGTTGACGGAGCGCTGTCTCGTTCAAGTGAACTTCATCAGTGGCGGGGGCCGATTGCACCCGGCGGCAGTAGGAGTGTGGGTCGGTCAAAACCCGTATATCCACGTCGGCGGCAACTTCATCCACGATTTCTACTACACGGGCATATCGGTCGGTTGGTCGTGGGGCTATCAGGCAAATGGAGCTCATCACAACACGATTCTCGGAAATCGGATCGGACACATCGGGCAGGGAGTGCTGTCCGACATGGGCGGCATCTATACGCTGGGGCCCCAGCCAGGAACGGTAATCCAGAGGAACCAGATCCACGACGTCCAGAGTTTCAGTTACGGCGGTTGGGGCATCTACCCTGACGAAGGGAGCACTGGGATTCTGATCGAGAACAACGTCGTGTTCCGCACCAAGAGCGCCGGTTTCCACCAGCACTACGGGAAGGAAAACATCGTCCGGAACAATGTTTTCGCATTCGGCCGTGAGGCGCAGATCATGCGGACGCGGGCCGAGCCGCACCTGTCATTCACGATGGAGCGCAACCTTATACTGTTCGACGACGCTCCGCTATTGGGCAGCAATTGGACGGAGAACAATTACAAGCTTGACAACAACCTGTACTGGCGCGAGGGCGGCAAGCCGTTCGATTTCGCGGGGCTGTTGTTGGAGGCCTGGCGGGCAAAGGGCCAAGACGTCCACTCGGTCATCGCTGATCCCATGTTCGTCGATCCCAAAACGGGCGACTTTCGGCTGAAGCCTGGCTCGCCTGCACTCAAGATCGGGTTCAAGCCGTTCACCCAGTTGGATTCGCGTTGCCTGGCGGAGAGAAAGCCGTTAGCGCGGGCGTTCCCTTAGGCTAAGCTTCGTCTCCAGGTTCGCCGCTTGACTCGTGCGGCCCGCTGCCAACCGACACGTGAGCGGCCCTGTGGCTGGCGAGGTCCACGATTGTGGCTGGTTAACGACCACGACGAGGCCGCTTGGTTAGGCCAATGACAAGCGGTGCAAGAAAGGGATCATGGGATTCCATCAAGATCGATTCGGCATCTTCTTTGATCGCTGAAACTCCAGTCGCCCGACATCTGTCGTGGCGATAAAGCGGCCTTTATCGATCCATGTAAGCGGATACCGGATCGTCTTATTCACCGGGCGGTTGGGATCGATCCGTTGAGAGCGTCTGTTCGGGCGTTCCAGCGCGGGATTTGGCACCACGAAGGAGATGACGCCCGTCGCCCTTACCTTGGGGCTTCCCGTGCTGCGTTTTGGAAGAATTGGTCGAGCCTCGTAGGTCCAACTCGACATTCGCATCATCGCCACCCCAGTTTTGCCATCCTTGTGTCTGATCTCGCGACGAAACTCCCCCTCGCCATCGCGTAAGAAGGTTAGCGTGGTTCGCCAGGCACCGTCTTTCGCGGTCCATGTGCCGACCAGATCGCCCTTGCCCTGGCCCATGGAGCTCATGGCAAACGCAACGTAGATAATTCCGGAAAGGATGCGGTTCACGAACGGTCTCGAATCGTTAATGTCTCCGCATCCCAGTTTGGTTCAGTTACCAGCGTCGGTTAGGGGTATCTGGCAAGCCAAAGCTAGCCAAAAGGAAGGTCGGCCAGGTCCTCCTTCGCAAGGTGCTTGGCGAGTTCCTCCTGGGAGGGCTGGACGATTCGCGGCCGGTTTTTCGAGAAGGTGGACTTTGTCGATGGGCGAATAACAACAGGATCTCATCGAAAGTTGCCGGAGCCTGGAGTGATACGAAAACGGCCCCGCAGAACGAATCCTGCAGGGCCGTGCAGCTAGGGGTTACCAGCCGCGGGATCGACCGCCGCCATCTTTGCCGACCTTGGGGCGGGCTTCGTTGACGGTCACGGCTCGGCCTCCCAGATCGGTGTTGTTCTTCGCTGCGATGGCTGCTTCGAGATGCTCATCGTCAACATCGATGAACGCAAAGCCGCGACCCTCGATGATGCGGGCGTTGTTGCCGCCAAAGCTGCTGAATGCCTGGATGAGGTCGCCCTCGGTAACCGAATAGGGGATATTCCCCACGTAAAGTGTTTTCTTGGCCAATTGTGGCCTCCTTGATATTTGATTTGTTCCGGTTCGGTTGAAGCGAAGGGCGAGGCTCAGTTACCGGGACTCAAAGAGGCGAGGGCTGAAAAGGCCGAAGGCTTAAAAAAGAAGCGTAACAGTTCATTGTACGTTTTTTTGGCGAATCCGCTGCAAATCGGGTCCAACGCCATCAGGGGTTTACCCTCCGGGTAAGGCGTGGGGGAGCCGAGGTGGCGACGGTTCCAGCTGTCCTCTCACCTCGCCCGTCGGATGCTTCCAGGTCGCAACATTGACGGAGAGCAGTCCAAGTCGAGCGGCAGCCGCAGGTCTTCTGGAAAGTCCTTCCACCTGATGAACGCCAGCATTCCGATTTCGGTGCGGACCCAGGCATCGGGGGATCCAAGGTCCAGCACGGGTTTGCACGCTTCACCAGGGGCTCCAAGTCCAAGGTAAGCCGATATCATGTCCTCTGGGTAGATGCCAGTGGCAGCGAAATGTGGTTGCCGCCAACAGCTATATAACTCGCATGCACACAAATTCCGCGCTTCGCCACGCGCATCGTTATAGCTCATAAGCGGTTCACCCTTTCCCCACGGGGTCCCGCGATTACAGATTTAAGGCAACGTACCATGAGTAACCGAGAAGAACTCGACCAGATCCATCGCCGCGAATTTCTCCTTAAGCTTTCGGGCGGAATCATAGCGGTTGCAGGAGCCTTCGTGCTCGGCGGCTGCGGCGGAGTCGGCGTGCCGGATATAGGCTCAAGCTCGTCTTCATCGAGCTCGTCCTCTAGCTCGTCCTCCTCCTCGAGCAGCAGCTCCTCGTCGTCGAGCAGCTCATCCTCCTCCGACAGTAGCTCGTCCTCGTCCAGCAGCAGTTCGTCCTCGTCGAGCTCGTCATCGTCGCGCGGTCGATAGCGTGCGCAAGCTGATCCTAAAGAACTGGCAGTCGCCAGGCGACACCGTGATGCTGTCGGCTGCGGTTCGAGACCTGCACCTGTGCCACCCGGGACGATTCATCACGGACGTGCGGACGCCAAGTCCGGCGATCTGGGAAAACAATCCGTTTGTCACTCCCCTTCACGATGAGGACCCGGAAGCGTCGCTGATCGAGTGCCATTATCCGCTCGTTCACCAAAGCAACGAGCTTCCCTACCACTTCATCCACGGCTTCATTCAGCACCTGAATGCCGAGCTTGGTACCAACGTTCAGCCGACCCGATTCCACGGAGACATCCACCTCTCCCCGGACGAGGTAGCCGAAATCGAAGGGATGGGAAACGACCGGCCCTACTGGCTCATCGCGGCGGGGGGCAAGAGCGATTTCACCATCAAGTGGTGGTCTAACGAGCGGTATCAGCATGTCGTCGACCACTTTCGAGGTCGGATCGAGTTTGTCCAGGTTGGCGAAGCCCATCACTACCACAAGCCACTATCGGGAGTCGTCGACCTGCGCGGGATGACCAATCTGCGGCAGCTGATCCGCCTGGTGTATGCCAGCCAAGGCGTCGTCACCGGAGTCAGTCTCCTGATGCACCTTGCCGCTGCCATCCAGACCCCGCCCGGAGCCCTGCGCAACCGGCCCTGCGTCGTCGTGGCGGGAGGGCGCGAACCCGTCCAGTGGTTCGCCTATCCCCACCATCAGGTAATCCATCGGTTGGGCGCGCTCCCTTGCTGCGACAACGGCGGATGCTGGAAGTCGCGCACGGTGCCGCTGGGTGACGGTGACGAAAAGGACAACCCGGAAGCGCTATGCGTGGACGTCGTCAGAGATCTGCCGCGGTGCATGGATCTGATAACGGCAGACGACGTTATCCGCGCGATCGAAGTGTATTTTGAGGGGGGCGCGGCCCACTATCTCTCCGAGCCGGCGCTTGCGTCTGCTCGGCGCTAGTCAGAACCGCAACGCCGGTGTGCGTGTAGTGAAAGGCGTGGGCTGCCGCTGAAGTCGCATCCAATTCATGCCCGTAGGCTCGTGCCGTGAAGCGTGCCCTATAATGCGGTCATGCGGAGGCGGAGACTTATTCTTCTGTTGGGTTCGCTACTAGGATTGGGAATGTGGGCCCGGGCAACTATCCAAGAACCAAATCTCTCTTCTCCAGAGGCCACGATTCGCTCCTTTGTTGCCTCGCTGAACAAACCTGATCTTAACTTGGCAGCAAAGCACGTCCTGCAGATCAAGCCGTCCGCTGTGCTGAAGGAGTGGGAGGACTTCTTGCGGGATGCAAAGCTCGTGATCGAGGTTCTCGGAATCACGACGGCCGAAAGTCCCGACGGCACGATCGCGACGTGTCGGCTTAGAGTTGAACCTGGCACAGGCCAAGCCAAGACCGAGACATCGGCAGTCGCCCTTCGGCGCGTGGGTGAGTCCTGGCTCATCGTGCAGCCAGACGCTGTCGACTTGGAATCGAAAGAAAGTTTCCTCAAGTTGATGGCGGCCATGCTTTCGGCGCCGAAATCGGAGCTCGTTGTAGCCCAACGGCATCAGTTTCGAAGCCTCTGCATGAGGCGCCTGAAAGAGGTCGTGGTGGCCACATACATGTTTATGCTTAACAACGACGATGTCTTTAAGTTGAATGGTAAGAACCTTGCGAAGAAGCTGAAGCCGTATCTCAAGGATGCCAAACTCCTTGCCTGTCCCTCGCACACCGGCAAGGAACCCAGCTTCGCGTTTAACGAGGCGCTCGCAGGCAAGTCGGCGGTCCAGATCGACGAACCAGAGAAAACCGTAATGCTATACGAAGGTTCAGGGGGCAAGATCGACTTCGACCGTCACGGCGGCATAGCAAACGTAGGGTTCTGCGATACCTCCGTCAGAGCGATCCGGAAAGGCGAAGAAAAAACACTTCGTTGGAAGCCGTGAAATCCCGGAATCTCGCGTTTGTGGTACTCAGCTTGGCGGCTGTCGCAGTTGTGGTTGTCCTTTGGCCCATCGTTCAGAGCTCTCGACCGATGCCGCACGGCACGTCCTGCTTGTCGAATGTCAAACAGCTTACGCTGGCAATGTTGTTCTATTGCGAAGACTGGCATCTGCCGGCCCGGGACCTATGGATGGATGCCATCGGGCCGTACCACAGGAACAGGCAACTGGAGCACTGTACTGAGGTGCGCGAACCCAGCCAGTATGGTTATGCCTTTAGCAGTTTGCTTGAGCGAAGAGAATTGAGCAAGGTTGAGAATCCCAGCGAGCAACCCATGATCTACGATTCTCTCAACCTTGCCCGAAACGCCTCCGACCCAGTCGTCAGTCTGCCAAAACCCGGGAGGCATGAAGGTAAGAACAATATTGGCTACGCAGACGGTCGGGCATCCCGGCGATCGTTATGAGCTAACGAGGGCGAGAAGCACCCGGATCGGACCAACCACCTCCACCGCCGGAAACCACTCTCCGTTAGCCCTTTATCGCTAGGCAGCGCTCCTCATCCCGACAAGGTACATCGCGAAGAGGATAACCACGAGGGTGTCGACGATTACCGCAAACCGCGCTCCTCCCTTCAGAAGCCGGTCTCGATGGGCCAGCACAAGGGAGACAAAGATGAGCTTGCTGAGGCCGGCGGCAACCAGAATAACCGGCCGCGACGATGGATCGAAGGCACCGTAAATCAGCAGGCCGCCCATGATCGCCACCAAGCCACCCCAATTGCGGACGATGATATCTGCCAAGGGGCCATCGAGAGACTCGCCGAACGTTGACATGAGTGCGGACTTCGGCGACAGTAGGGCCAGGAGCAACGTGAGGGTCAGCCCACCCGATACGATCATGACCCACTTGAAATTGGCGATTAAGACGTCCACTTGCCTCCCTCCGGGCATGACTTCTCGGCCATGCCAGCGAAGGGCATTATACGCACTAGTGGGCTGCAACGGTTTCAGCCGCGACATCGCCAAGGGTCGGCACCATCAGGCTACTTTGCGTGCGCCTTCAGGATCTCGATTTCCTTGTTTTGCGAATTGATGATGTTCTGTGCCAGTTTCTTGAGTTCAGCGTTCTTGCCGTGCTGAACCTCGATCGTGGCCATGTCGATGGCACCTTGGTGGTGAGGGATCATAAGCGCTGCGAAGTCCTTGTCCACGTCACCGGTCATCTTGATATCAACCATGGGCCGCATCATGATGGCGTGAAGCCGATCCGAGGGTGACTGACTCGCTGCATCGCTACCTGGCTGGCGCTGGCTGTGCGAAGAGTCGGTTGAGGTCTCTCCCTGCCCGCAGGCTTGAATGCTGATAACCGTCAAAGCGCCGATGAGCGCAGAGATTGTGGCGGTGAGGATGTTGTTTTTCATCAGGGTCTCCTGATGAGTCATACGCCTACTGGGCGATACCACGGCAGTCGCCGAAATCATCCATATGGAGGGCGATCCTCCCGGCGAGCCACGCTGACAGGCGCCTTAGGATGAAATACTTGGCTCCGTGAGGAGTGACCGGCTATGGACCTATACCTGCTATAAACCGCGGGACGCTCGGTGGAGCCGTCTTTCTACAGCACTTGGGTCGAAGCAAACTCAGACCAAAAGGATGTCCCCAACAAAAATTCTTGTCGTACAATGATCGCTTGGACGCCATGTCCGTTTCTTTTCTGGGGGAATCCACAATAATGTTGCACGCTGTTTCGCAGGTTCTTCGGCACGCCAGTATACGTTTGCCGCTGGTGTCCGGACTCGGTCTCTTGTTGGCCACAAGCGGCGCAGCCCAAAATCGACCGGACATTGACTGGATGGCCGGCGGTCACTCAGGATTGGTGGACGTTAAGTACTCCGCCGATGGTGCGGTGCTGGTATCTGGCTCATTTGACAAGACTGTCAAGCTCTGGAGGACTTCGGACGGAAGACTTCTCCGGACAATCACGACCGGGTCGGAGGTATGGAGCATCGAGATCACTGATGATGGGGCCAGCGTGCTGGCGGGATGCGCCGACCAGACCATCAAGGTGTATCGTGTCTCAGACGGCAAGTTGACTCAAACCCTTACCGATGCCGGCGGATACGCACCAATTGCGTTATCGCCAGACGACACGATGGTGGCGGCGAGAAATGAAGAGGGCGGCACCGTCAATGTCTGGAGGATTTCCGATGGCACCCTCGTGCGCGCGTTTACCGACCCCTTCCTCGTCAAAGATGTGGATTTCTCGGTTGATGGGGAACACGTAGCGGTTGCCTATGCCAATGACAAGGCCAAGATCTGGCGCCTCTCCGACGGCTCGCTCCGGCATACTCTACTGCACGGGGGGATGGAGACCCGTGTCGCCTGCTCACCCGACGGAGCGCTAGTCGCAACCGGCAGCACCGATAGGACTGCCAAACTTTGGCGCATATCTGATGGAGGACTGATCCGGACGCTTACAGCTACAGATTGGGTTGAGGATGTAGCGTTCTCCAAAGACGGCCTGTTGGTCGGCGTTACGGAGATTGGCGGGTTCATTCG
Source organism: Fimbriimonadaceae bacterium (assembly GCA_019187105.1). Classification (NCBI taxonomy): domain Bacteria; kingdom Bacillati; phylum Armatimonadota; class Fimbriimonadia; order Fimbriimonadales; family Fimbriimonadaceae; species Fimbriimonadaceae bacterium. Next base: position 606,222 of record JABAQM010000001.1, read on the forward strand.
CACATGGCGTGTTGCAAGCGGCCAACAAGAGAACGTGTTGCCAGCATGGAGTGTGAGGTACATCGACTTTGCACCAGATGGAGAATCCATCGCGGCTGGGCTCGACCGTGGTGTCATCCAGGTTTATCGGGCGCATGCCGATTCCAGCTTCCGCACTTTTTCGGATCACACCGAGGCGGTTATCTCCCTGGCCTATTCTCCGGATGGAGCCTTGATCGCTTCGGGCAGCGAGGACAATACGATCAAGCTGAGACGCCAATCGGATGGAGTGGTCGTGCGGACTTTGACGGGTCATACGGCAGACATCTACGCTCTCCAATTCTCCCCAGATGGCGCCATTCTCGCATCGGGCTCCGCGGACGGCACCGCCAGGCTCTGGCAGGTTTCGAATGGAGCGGTTCTCCGAACGATCAGCGGGGATCCCAATTACGTAGGCGGCGTTGCCTTTGCTCCCAGCGGCACCGAACTTGCCACTTGTGGTGGCCAGCCGACGATAAAGCTTTGGAATCTGGCGGACGGCTCATTGATTCGAACCTTTGCCAACAACGCCGCGACGTTTACGATCGACTTCACCTCAGATGGAAGCATTTTGGTGAGCGGCGATAACGCCTCGAACGTCAAGGTCTGGCAGGTTTCCACTGGCAGTTTACTGCGCACCATGACCGATCACAACGACCGCGTCAATTCGGTTTCAATTTCTCCCGATGACTTTACCGTCGTTTCGGGAAGTAACGACAGGACATTCAAAGAGTGGATCATTAACAGCGGATTCCTACGATACTCCTCGCCGACCTTGGCATGGGACGTAACCGGCGTCTGCTACTCGCCGGACGGACGACTGGTTGCGGCATCGATCCTGAATGGCGATTGCACGGTTTGGAACTGGACTACATTGTTACGCAACTTTACGGGGCACGTTGGCGGGGCGAGGGCTGTTGCGTTTGCTCCCGATGGGCGTCATCTAAGCGTCGGCGGCAGCGACTCCAAACATAAGGAGTGGCCCGTCCACGACCTCTATCCAACCGAGGTCTTAACCAAACACTTTCTTGCGGTGCGCAGTGTCGCCTACTCTGCCGACGGCAGCTTGGTCGCCACCGGAGGCGAAGACAACACCATCCGGATCTGCAATGCGTCCGATGGTAGTCTCGTCCGAAAGCTCACGCTAACCGATGCCATCGTCGACAGTATCGCCTTCTCACCCAACGGGTTGACGCTAGCTACGCTCGGGGGCTACGAACTGACCCTCTGGCGGATTTCGGATGGCAAGAGGATGGCATCTCATGGCACGAACTACTTGGCCTGGTCCATTAGCTTCTCACCTGATGGGAACTTGTTGGCGGCTGGCAGCAGCGACGGTTGGGTGAGGGTATATGCCGTCGACGTCGACAGCATCCTGCTCTTGGCAACTTTCGGCAACCACTTGGATCCAGTGCGGAGAGTTGCCTTTGGTCCAAATGGCCAGACGCTGGCCGCTGGAGATGCAAGTGGCCGCATCTCGACATACAGGGTCTCAGATGGATTTGAGCTCACCCGGATGTTCCAGATCGACCCGGTCCTGGCGCTTGCCTACTCACCAGATGGGCAGACCCTCGCAACCGGAGAATGGAACAAGGTGTCCCTATGGTCGACTACCACAGGACTTCTCGTTCAAGAGTTGTCGCACGCCGGGTTCGTCAATACACTGGCATACTCTCCCAACGGCGATCTGCTTGGCGGTACTCGTAGCGCGACGATCAGGATTTGGGCGCCAAAAGGTGACAGCATGAAGCTGATTCGGACCTACGGGCTTGAGACGGGTTCGGATGGTGGAGTCATCTCTGCTGCGTTCTCGCCGGATGGCCGCAGATTCTTCTACGGCCGTGACGACGGCACGGCGATTATGGCTTTCTTCTCGCGGCTCCTGCCCCTGCCCGTCTTGGGAAGGTAGGGTGCCAGACGGATAGAACGCACCCGGCCCCTCGGCATGCACCCAAGCGCGGGTTGGCAGCATCGAGCTCAAGGCTAATGAAACGAGTCGGTTCCCCACCAAGACCAGCAGTCTCCGGCTTGGAACGGCGGGACTATCGGCGCCGACGAGCCATCAAGCCGACGCCCATCAACAGGGCTAACGCAGTTATGGGTTCGGGCACGGGCTCGTAGCGGATGGTCAGCTCTGGCGGAGGAACGATTCCGGGAATATCGGAAAGCCCATAAAGGAGCTCATCGCCTTCGAGATAATCGCCCTCGCCATCCAGCCGCTCGTCATGCGACCAGGTGGGCATCCAGCCCGTTATCGTCACATCGCCGCCCCGGATGGAGCTGATAATGCTCTTGCCAAAGGCGTTCATGTGAATTTCCGTCGTAAAAGGAAACTCGTACTCCTCGGACATGGAAAAGACGTAGGGGTCGGCAACGGCAAAATCGTTCATCCCGTCGAAGATCGTCTGGGCTTCGTCGGTGGTCAGGTCGGATCGAACCATTTCGAGTCCCGGCGTAAAGGTCGCTCCAAGTTGGAAGGTCTCGGTCGGGTCCTTCTTCGTCTCGTCGAAAGGATCGAGCCCAAAGATCAGGCTGGTCGAGGCAGCCATTTTGAGTTTGATGTGTACATCGATGACTTCCCCTTCGAAATCTGGAATGTGGTACCAGAAGAAGCTGCGGCGCTCGGAAGTCCGCACCCCGCCAACGGTTCCGTAGCCGACGAAGTAGTTCTGATGCTCGATCTTGTTGTCGGCGAATCCCCCATCGAAGAACCCGCCCACCTGCAACGGTGTAACGACTAACTCGTCCGCCCACACCGTGGGAGATAGCGAAACAAACAGGCACATTGCGAGTAGCGTCGTCTTCATAATTGGGTTGCCCTCCGCCGATCAGACTGTTACAGTATAAGGCGGAAAGCTGCAGGAAGAAGGAAACCTGGTATTGCGGCACCGAAACGTGCCTGCGAGCCGAGCGGGCTCGGGCCCGTAGCGGAACCAGTCGAATGGATGGCGAGCCTCCCTGCGAACCACGTTGACAGGAGCCTTAGGATGCAGGGTCTTGGCTCCGCGAAGCGTTTGACCTCGGCCTCCTTGTGTCCCTTGCGGAATGATTTTCTTCCCCGGATCGACTTGGTTCTGGTGGGGAATGTTGGAGATGAGCTGGAACTTTCCTTTGAAACCCTGAAGCTCTAAAGCGCCGATTCCCCTCCCCCTTCGCCGCTTCGCTAGGATCTGGTCAGGCTATCGGCGGTTATTGGAATTTTTTCCAGAATTGGTTTAAAAGAACGTTGCGGCAGCTGGTGCGAGAACCCATCAGAAGTCCCAATTGCTGGCAGCCGGGGTCCCGCCCAGGTGCGGAGCCTGTTCTCTGGCGACTAAAGACAACGGATCGCGCGATGGCATCTGGGTCAGCTAACGAACCTAGCCCAACGCTCGCGCCTTATTGTGGCAAAATCCGGCTGTGAGGAGACAGATCTTGTGATGCTAAGTACTATCATGACAATCTTGATGGCACAGGTGCCTCTTGGCGACTACGTGCACGTGTTCACGGACGACTTCAACAACGATCGTAACTTCGACGAAGCCACTGCAAATCCAAAAATCCTCTGGGATACTGGTGGTCATGCAGACCAGCCTTTTGGAGAGTATAAGGCCTATGGAAGGACGTACCCGCTTCGCTACGCAGGACAGCTCCTTGTTAACAAAATTGATAGTACGATGAGGCCAATAGCCCCTCCTGGCGGCACTAAAGGTAACCATACCTTCTCAGGCGGTGTTCTGTCGCTTTGGACCAGGAAACAGACTACGTATAGCTACCCGGTATGGGTCTATCCACAAAATCCGCTTTATAGTCCTCCGGCTGGCTGGCAAGCAGGTACACCGTATACCACAAACCTAGACTTCGACTACACCTCGGCAACGCTGTTTTCACGGGCTCGCTACGGATATGGCTATTACGAAATCCGTTGTCGGATCCCGTACGATGGGGTGGCGGTGTTTCCGGCATTCTGGCTTTACGCAAAGACGCCCGAGGGTGGCTATCGCGAGATCGATGTATTTGAGTTCCCGTCCTATCCAGGAAGCCCATATGGTCTAACTCCGAACCGGTTTATCACTACGATCCATGTGGAAACGGCTACGGAGGGTGGATTCGTGCCCACAGGAACGGAGCCTGCCGATCAGGCATGGACCTCGCTTACTCCCGGTGGAGATCCGTGGAACAACTACCAGGGAACCTGGACACTGCCTTCGCCGGGAGTGTCAGGTGCGTTCCACACGTATGGCGTTAAATGGACTCCAAACTCCATCCGCCTCGTCGTTGACGGAATCGAACGATGGGTCTTGTTGGGCCACTCGCCGCATCACTCGATGCACCTAATCGTTAGTACCGACATATCTGAATACCTTCAGCCGTACCAATACAACGCAACATATCCCTACCGACTTGAAATCGACTATATTAGGGCTTACAGGCTCAACAGGCGCGAGTTCATCCACCAGTCCGGTAACAGTGGATCGGGCAGCCTGGCTGGGACACCGATCAGTCAGGCGTCACAGGCAATCTCGGCAAAGTCACCTCAAGCGATCCGAGACTACTTGGTAACGATAGACAAGAGCGGTGCCATCCGAGCTTCAGACTTCGCGGGAACCACCTGGAACTTGATCGCAACGGGCGTAAGCCAGTCCTTACTGCAAGGCTTCCAACATTATCTTCCATTTCAGCTAACGGCGGCAGATATTATTGGCGATCGGGAGGACGAGCTACTGCTGTTGTACGGTGCTCGTTTTGGCCTGGGTCAAGCCCATCCTCGTCTTGCGGTACTGAGGCGGATAGGTCCAAACTATACGCTCGTAGGTGATATGGGTACCCTTCCTGGGTTAAGCTCCCTGGTTGACGCGAGGATCCTAGCCGCTGACTTCAACGGGGACGGTAAGGATGAGGTATTGGTCGTTACACTTAACCAACAGATCATGTACAACTGGGTAAATGGAGCCTGGGTCCAGCAATATGACACATCCACGATTAAGAAAAGACTGCCATTGATGGGGACGATGGTCGTTGGTAACGTTGACGGTGGCGCATCTGAAGAGATTTTCTGCATCGATACACTAGGGCGGTCAAACATCTATCGATTTGCGCCGGGAGAAGCTGTCAATGGTGCGTGGCTTCCCCTCATTCTCGGTGATACTCCGACCCTGGATGGTAAGCGATTAAAGGGAACAGATTCAATCTCAATGGGCGACTTCAATGGTGACGGTCGAGACGAGGTCTTTTTGCTTGGAACCGACAAGTACTCTTTCGCACTTGGGATGAGCGGCGGAGTCGTTCGGAAAATTTGGGATAACGAAGGATCAGGAAGGATTCAGTACTGGTACATGGATCAGGACGACAAATGCGTGGCCGGAAAATTCGGAAGCCCGGTGGCGAGGCTTGTTCTCTTTGGTGATTCCGGATGGAGCCATGTACTCAACTATGCCGTACCGCTGATTCCGTAACGCTGCGGTTTGCATTCGGGATGAGAAGCCGTCCGCCAGATCCCAAAGTCCCGCGTCGTATAATGACCGCGTGAGCCTGGAACATCGGAACCTGGAGGACCAACTCTACACCCCGGACGAGCAACGGCAGATCCTCAAGCTCGCCGCGGAGCTTCAATCCGCCGATCCCCACCTCGCCAGCCATCGAGAGTTGGAAAACGCCGCCGAAGAAATCGGCATCGAGCCGCGTTTTGTCCAGATGGCCGCCCAGCACCTGCGCCAATCCAAGAGCTCCGGGCGGAAGGCCGACCACCTCGCCGCCACCTCCCTGACGGCGGCATTCGTCATGGCCCAATGGATCGCCCTTTTCGGCATCCTATCGGGGCGGCCAGTGCTGGGTGGGCAAGGTCAGCATCTGTGGCTCGCCTTCGGGCTTGCCTTCGTGCTGGGTTCGGCTCTATCCGGCAGCGATCGGCGCGGGCTTTCCGGCCTGATCTGGCTGGGCTCGACGCTCGTGCTCGCCCCCCTGGCTTATGGGTTTGTGAGCCTGGTTGGAGGGTTCGCGGAAGGCAATTGGCCGGTCTGGGTGATGCGCTTCCTCGGGGTTCAGGGCGCCACGCTGCTGCTCGGGCACGGCTTGGGCAAGGCACTGGCAAAGTTGACGCGCCGTCGGCGCGAGAGCCTTATCGAACCGAACGGTTCGAGCCTGGGCTAGAGCCGGAAGCGACAGCTCTCTTGAGATCAGGTGACGCCGGAGTCACCGCTCCCGAGGATGCACTGAGAGCATACGAGGTCGCCGTTCCGGTCGCGCTCACCCTGTGCCAACGTGCCAATGGCGTCCATCTTCCTTGGATCGGTGATCCACGCGCCGCAGCCCGCGCACGGCACGGCGTTCGTATCCTCATCCCCGATAAAAGCGAAGTGGAAGCTGCACCCCTTGGTGGCGACCGAATCCTCCTGCGCAACCGCAAGCTGCACCGCCTCCTCGATGTTGGCCGTGATTCGCCCAAGCAAGGCATTGGATGCACTCACGTCCCGGGGCAACTCGACCATGATGCCCGCCTCGACAACCACCGCAAGCGGCAGCGGCCCGCTCCAACCGATGAAGAAGGATGCCATGAGCCCATTGTGCAGCCTAGGGCCACGGGGCCGTCCGCGTGCCTGCGAATTGAAGCGGCCCACCGGCGGAATGATCCAAATGGAGGGCGAGCCCCGGAATGTAAAGCCTTTGCTCCCGCAGAGCGTCGCCCTCCATTACGAAGGAAAGCCCAAAACCAAAAAACCCTCCCGATCCCGGGGGCCGGGATGAGGAGGGGAATGACGGGGGGACAGAGGCCCTAGGCGGCGAGCTGCAGGGTCTGGCCCTGTTCGGTGTCCCACAGGACAACCGGCGTCGAGGCCGGCGAGGAGACGCCGCGGCGCGAAGCCGAAACCCGGAACGCAATGTATTGCCCCGGCGCGGATTCATAGCCGAACGAGACCTTCGTCGTCGTGCCCAAAATCACCCACGGATCGGAAGCCGACATCCGATATTCGACGGTAAACGTCGTGCTCGCGATGTTGCCGTTTCGCTTCCACCGGAGCGCGATCACGCCATCGCCGTTGGCCGTCGCGACCAGGTCGGTCGGAGTCGTCGGCGCCGTAAAGGAGCCTGGCGTCTTATGGGGCGGCAGCATCAGCTGGTTCAACAGCGCATCGCTGACCGTGGTCTTCGCGCGGAACACTTTGGCCCACTTGGCGACGACGCCGCGGCTGGTGGCCTTTTGAAGATCCTTGGCTTCGACCGCGCTGTTGGCGGTGGCCTTGGCTGCGGTTGCCGTGTTCAGGTTCGTGTTGAAGCCGGTGGCGGCAGCCGCGATCTCGGTGAGGTCGGCAGGCACGAGGCCCAAAGCGGCCGCGTTGGCGATGCAGACGGTGTTGAAATTGGCGAGGGCCGTGTTCAGCTCCCCGTCGTTGACGATTTCAGTAATGTACGGCATTTAGGTCCTCCTGGTCCGTTGTTGCACATCTTTTTCACCACCCGGATCTGGCTAGGTTCACTTCGGGAATGTTGGAGAGGAGCCGGAACTTTCGCTTGAAAACCTGAAGCTTTCAACCGCCGACGCCTTCCCCCTTCCCCGCTGTGCTAGCTTCCTTCCGGGTTCTAGTGAAGTTATCGGTCGTTCTAGGACTTTTTTACAGAAAAGGGTATGGATACGTGCGGCTCCAATAGCGAAAGAAGGCCCAATCTGGCGGGATGGGGCTACACTGGTGCGATGGGAGAACACAGCTCCGGCTTCCGTAGCAATCCCACCATCATCGCCGCCGTCATTGGCGCGGTGGCGTCGATCGTGGCAGCCGTTATCATGGTGGTAAATGCGGGGGGCGACCGCGCCGAGCCGAAGCCGGCGCCAAGCGTCGTCGGAACCTATGTCGGATCGTTCAGCCCTGGGCGGGCCATGAAGGGCCGCGCCGAGCAGCCGGGGGGCGGCTCGCCGAGGTGCCACCGGTTGGAACGTTGGGTAACAGGTATCCCGGATCCTGGATGCGGCGGTGCAGGGCTGCCCGCCATAAAGCCATGTGCAGTCGGCACGACACAAGAGACAGGCATTTCCAAGCTATTTGCTTTTGGCGGCAGGTGTGACCGGACTCACATCGAAGAACCGGGACATGTCCACATAATGCTGGGATGAAAACGAACAGCATCGGTGTGCAGATTGCCGCTCCGGCAATGTGCTCGAAGCATGAGGAATGGAAATGAAAAGCAGGGCGGATACCTTAAGGCAGATCACGTTCGGCTTCGTGGGGGGGGCAGTGTTTGCTGCACTTTGCCACAGCATGCCGGCGATAGCACAGACAACAAAGGAATTCATTGTACGACTGCAACAGGGAACTCCAGGTATCGCCCAGGCTGGTCACACTCACATCACCGGTACGGCTCTCGTGGGCGAAAAGGTCGGGATTGGGACCACCCAGCCGGGGGCAACTCTGCATGTCAGCGGGAGTATGGTCCTTGACCAGGGATCGGACGGTCCCTGGTTCTTCACTGGTACTGGATCAGGAGAGCTCAATCGATATCTTCAACTGTTGAACTCGCCGTCAACAACATCTGCATCGGGCCTCAAGGCAGGCGGGATTCTTGTCTCGGACGCCTACGATTGGGCAAATCCAGGAAAGAACGACCTGTTGGTGAAGGGCAAAGTCGGTGTGGGAACAGATAACCCGCAGGATCCTTTGTCGGTGCTTGGCACCATCTCAAGTCTTTCTGGCGGATTTAGGTTTCCGGATGGTACGGTGCAGACCTCCGCCGTGTCTAACATCGGGCTTTTCAATGTAAAAGATTACGGCGCAAAGGGAAATGGCACCAAAGATGACACGCTTTCGTTTCAGGCCGCCATCGACGCAATGAACAGCCAAGGTGGCGGCACTCTGTACGTACCAAGGGGCCTGTACAAGCTCACCAACACTATTTACATCACCTGCAAAGCGCACATTCTTGGCGAAGGAAGGCAGCTCAGCAAGCTCAGGTGGTCGGCCGGTTCGCACGGCCTATATTTCGATGGAGGATCGAATGAGGCAACGAACAGGAAAGTGCTCAGCCTAACCGGCCTGTCATTTGAGGCAGCTCAAGCAGGCGGTATTGCGCTGCAAATCCGCTACTCAATGGCCGAAGGAAACGTAGGAAAACTGGTTCAAATCGATGGCTGTGAGTTTACAAACACAACCTCAGGTACCTACTGGAAAACCTGCGTTGACATGTGGAACGCTAGGGAGACCTCGATTACCCGATGCGACTTCCGTGGCAACTTCATTGATGGGATAGGGTTTCAGTCCGGAACGAAGGGTGTCGTAGTAGATGGTGACGAATCGCCAACAGGCCACGTTGTGGATAAGTGCTCTGCTTGGTTTCTTGATGAGGCCTTTTCCTACAAGGGCGAAGTGGAAGGCGTAATAATGACTAACCTTGACCTGGTCTGCAATAATTACGGCATACGGTGGAATACCGTCGCTGCTAAACCACAGCTTCACCTTAGCAACGCACATATCTCGTCCTGCGCAAAAGGTGTCGACCTATTCAATTGCAGCGATGGCGTTATTGAGAACGTGCTCTTCTACCAGCGCGTGGAGTCGCCTAGCAGCGGTGCAGGAGTCAGTGTGTTCGGCAACTCTTATAACATAATGGTTACGAATAGTAGCTTCTATTCCTGGTCTTCTGCCGCATGGGATGGTGTGGTGGCTGGCCCAAATGCCCGAAGGGTAAAGGTGACGGGTAATCATTTCTATGACATCAGTCGACATGCAATTTGGCTGCAACAGGGGTCGCGCGATGCCGTGGTGCTGGACAATGACTATGAGCACGCCCCATCAAAGCTGAAGGATGACAGCATGGTCAATACAAGATATAGACCCTTGCCGTAACTGGTAGGTCAGTCAGCTCGAATCGCGAAGCTAACCGGGCGGCGTTAGGTCTCGAAAACCATGCATCGTTCCTCGCTGGTCACCGGCAGGCACCGGACCGTAGGGGCTCGGCGGCAACCTGGGTTGACCACCCAACCCAGGCCACCCGCAGCGTGACGGGGTTGGGAATGGGACGGATCGAGGTCGAGAACGAGCAGTTTGCCACCTGGGATGGGGGTTGTTAGGCCGGTTATGCCGCGAAAGGGACGAAAGTTGTTCGAGACTTTTTTAAAATTGTTCGAGACATCTCCAAGGTTCTCGGAATAGTGTTGGGGGTAGTTCGAACTCCTTCCGGCTGAGGCCGAACGCGGCCGAAAATCGTCCGAGCTTTTTTCCGGAGATTTCGAGCCCGAACGGAAAGTGTTCGAGCTTTCTTGCGGCATGGCCGAGCTAAGGTTCCAGATCTTCGACCCTATCCTGCCCCCACCGACCCTCGCCGCGGGCTCTGGTGAGGTTGTGGTGCGCCTTCTTTTCGAAACGGGCGCCGTTGTCAGCGAAACTTGCGACCTCAAAAGCGGAAGTACTCTCATCCTACGAAGATTTGCTTTGCAACGGACGGGCGTTTTGGGGATAATGTCATAAAATGGCTGGGGGCGGAACGTCCTATCCGAGCGCGGGCAATCGCACACTCGCCAGCGCGAAGGCGGCGAAGCAGGACGAGTTCTACACTCAGCTCGCCGACATCGCCAACGAGCTGAAGCATTACAAGGAACACTTCAAGGGAAAGGTGGTGTTGTGCAACTGCGACGACCCCTGCGAGAGCAACTTCTTCAAACACTTCCCCGCCAACTTCAGCACGCTTGGCCTAAAGAAGCTCGTCACCACCAGCTACGCGGGCTCGCCCATCGTAGGAGGCCAGCTCCCCCTCATGGTGATGGAGGGCCTCAGCTCCGTTCGACTCTCGGGGAGAGAGGAGCTCGGTGTATGCTTGAGACGTGCCTTGGACACGTGCCGACCTGAAAGGTGCCGTTTTGGCGGCCGTTCGCGCCCATGGGGGCCAAGCGCACCTGTCGCAGATCGCCAAGCACATTTGGGACAACAACAAGCGGTCGCTCGAAGCCTCGACCTTGCTCTATACGTGGCAGTACGATATGCGGTGGGCAGCGACAAAGCTGAGGCACGAAGGCTTGCTCAAACTGGCCGAGGATTGCGACAAGGGAGTCTGGGAACTGGCCTGAGGCTTGGGCAGGCCAACTCCGGGAACGTGTGCCGCCCCGGGCAACAGGGCGGCGACCTGGGCAGCCCAGAGTGCGACGAGATTATGAAGCCGGCCGACATCGTCGTCGCCAACCCGCCGTTCTGCCTGTCCCGCGAACGCGTCGCCCAGCTCGTGACGCACGGCAAAGTAATCGGGGCAACAACGCGGGAAGGCCGGATCCCTGACGGCACGGTGAGGGTGAGCGCGCCGGCGGACCCTCGTTCTCCGTCCTTAAGTGAGGATAATGGAAGCTAACCAGAAGGTTCAGGAGATGCGCGAATGGGTTCTCCGACAGGCCCAAACGAGGAAGCTCGACGACTTGGCGCGCCTGATGTCGGTCCCCGCCAGCACGCTGTCGAGTTTCAAGAACGGCCGGGAGCCCGGTAAGTCCGTATGGACGAAACTTGTGGAGGGCCGTCTGGCTCTGGACGACGGTTACGAACCTCTGGGAAGACTCATTGGTGGATCCATGACCGCAAACGACTCCGCAGCTTCCGGTCAGAGTGATCTTTTGAGTGATCCTGAGGACCCTCCGAGACTCTCCCTGATTGAAGGGGCGGTTACATCAGAGGATGCCAACACCACCCGTGAAGGCGAGCGCGCTCTTGGTGAGAAGAGCATGGAAGTGCCAAAGCAGGATTCGGAGGTTGTTGCCGAGCATGAACTTGCACCGGCAGCGGCTCCTCCACCCACGGCCCCGGACCAATCCTTGCTGCCGGCCGGCGGAGATCCCGACCGAAGGCATCGCTTATCTCAGGAGATATTCATACCGGTGCATGGCTTCGTCTGGCTGAGCGAAGCCGAACTTCAAATCATCGACCACCCCGCTTTCCAGAGGCTCGGCCGTGTCAGGCAGCTTGGCATGGCCTCCTCAGTGTATCGCGGTGCAACGCATACCCGATTCGAACATGTGATCGGAGTTGTTCACATGACGGAACGGATGGTGCAAGCCGTTAACTGGAACAGAGACAAGACAGATCACTTCGCCAGACTAGATGATCCGAATGAATCCTCCAAGTGGGGCCAAGCTATCAATCCGCTAGAACAGCGCTTTATTAGGCTAGGGGCACTTTTGCATGACATCGGCCACCTCCCCTTCGGCCACTCACTGGAAGACGAACTTCAGTTGCTAAATGGGCACGACGAAGAAGACAGGCTTCGATACATTTTTGCTGAGTTTCAGGCCTCCTCATTTCAAGATGCCACGTTGGGCGAAGTCATCAATGAGCTTTACGCGTTGAGGGACTCCAGGCTACGGTCAATCAATCAAAATATAACGCCTGTCGATCTTCTGATCAGCATCGTGTCCCATTCGCCGGTCCGGGAGATCCAGACTGCTTATAGAGACCATTTGCAGAGCATAGACGAGAACGCGATCCTTATCAGCGATGCGCAGATTATCCGAGCCTTTGCCCGCGACCTAGCATTTCTGGGCATTCGCCTCGACATGTGCGCGGATATCGTCGGAAATACCATCTGCGCTGATCTCCTCGATTACTTGCACCGGGACTGGCATCACGTGGGAAAATCGAGACACTTTGAGGACCGAGTGTTCCACTATATGGAGATTCGCAGCGATCCTGGTGACACTTCGCAAGCGATTGGGGCAATGGTCGACCCGCGAGATCGGTTCGTCATCAACTTAGGACGATATCCGCGACTTAGGACTGACGCCGTGTCCCTGATCCTTGAGCTTCTGGAGAGCAGATACAACCTGGCAGAGGCAGTTCTGTTTCATCGCTCTAAGCTGAAGCTGACAGCAATGTTAGAGCGTTGCCTCGAACTTACCTTTGAGAGGGATGGCGGAGCGGGAGCGATCTGGTGGGATCGGGGCCTGGAACAAGAATTACTCCGCATGAGTGAAGACAGTTTCTTGGATCAGCTCTGCGAACGCCACTCGGCTCTCATACGTCGAACCCTCACCGATGAAGAACGGGATCAGCGCTTCTACTTGGCAAACTCAATTCGGGATCGGCGTCTTTTCAGACATGTCCAAACCATCCCTTACTCCGAGGGTCGCCCGGAGGCAATCATGAGTTTTCAGGGTCTTCACGCAGAGGGACGGCAAGCACCTGCAAACCGGGAGGCTGCCCTGCGGCAGGTGGAGTCCGATTTTGGGCTACGGACTGGCGAGCTTGTGATGTACTGCCCGAAGAAGGGAATGAACTCGAAGATCGCTGAGGTCAAGATTCTCGTAGGAGGGGAGTTGCACCAGCTCGACCGCTTCGACAAGGCAAGCACGCAGAAGTTGGCTGCTGGCCACTTAGCGGCCCAGCTCGAGCGATTCACGAAGCTGTGGCTAGTCACCTTTCTCGTCGATCCAAGGGTGCAACGTCGCTTCAGTTTCACCGATCTGGAGTTCCGTGAGTGGCGTCGGCTTTTGGCGGATTACATACAGGCATTCCTCGTTGGCACATGGCAGGGCAGAGACATCGACGACGCCAGAGCGGAGGTGGCGCGGGCAATTGCTCGAAGCGCCGTGTTTAGGCGTGGAGTAGGGGTGAAGGACGAGATCGTCGTTGAAGTTGAGCCCAACTTAGCCGCCGCCCGTACCGACGACCCCAGAGTGCTACGGTCGCGCGCATATCGCAACGGCGCTACAGGGAGGTTTCCGAACAATGCTTCCTCCTTCTGGCTCTATGTGCGGGAGGATCAACGTTAGATGTCTCCCAGAGAGCTGCTCACTGAGTATCTCGCGGCTACCAAGACCCGTTGGGACATCCCTCGGCAGCCAGAAATCATCAGCAGGGAACTTGGTGTCACCATCAAATATGCGAGGATGTCCGATGAAGTTTTGTCGATCCCTCGAGGGATCGATCTCAATAAAGCTGGCGGAACGGGATTCTTCGTCCCCAGGCCCAAACCGACCATTGTTTTGCCACTGCGGCAGACTGGCCCGGTGACCCGGGATCTCTTCACATGGGCCCACGAACTAGGTCATTTCTTGGTTTGGGAAAGTCTTCGAATTGTGCCCGGCAACGACTATTGGGCGCACGAAGCTGCGTGCAACTGGTTTGCTGGCGAGTTTCTCGTTCCCGAGAACATCGCCCGGGATATCGCCGGATCGCCAAGCCGAGAGTGGCTTACTGCGGTCGATGATCTTGCGGCCAAATGTGATGTCTCGTGGATCGTAGCTGCGAACTCCTTGACCTCTGTCAGCGCCGGACGAGTTGTGTTCTTGTGGATGGAGGCCCGCGGTACTAAGGTGATTGCAAAGAATCCGTCAGTTCTCCACTACTGTGGCAAGCCCCTTGGCAACAGGGCGTCTTTCGACGACGCAGAGCTATGTCGCATTATTCAGCGGCTTGGCCATGGAGCGACTACTGTAACGACGCTATCATCAGACTTTGGCCAGTTGCCCACGAAGGATGGTATTGCGTTGTTAAGAAGGACTAATGTTGGAGTCCAAGCCATGGTTCGGCTACATCGCAAATCTGCCCTTCCGAAAGAGAACACGCACAGCTAGTTGCGAAGTCCTCAAGGCTACCTGAGCAAACATGTGTCAGACGGCGGCAAGCTGAACGTCCGCCCCGCCTACGAGGCGGGGCGGATGGCCACGGTTTTGGGTGCCCTGGGTTCGCAGGCGAGCCTAGGCGCAATGGCATTCCGGCATCAGTGCCTCCTGCAATAAGAGATTCCGCTCTAAACTCAATCGCGACCGCCAGCAATGCCTTCGGCCCACGGGTTAGCTTCGCGAACCCGTGCCACCCGACGTGCCACCCTGCAGGTACCCCCGGTTCCGGAGGGTAACCGGGGGTGGTAGGAGCTGGCATTTGCGCCAATTGATGCGGGCGCGCGAGCCGGTCAATCGCAGGCCAGAGGTTACGCAAGCAGTGCCCATAGCGTCGCATTTAGCTGTTGCTTTACGGCTTCAGCAGACTCCGGCATCATCAGGTGCGTCATGCAAAGCCCAAACGTGATGTAGTCCAGTAGGGCGATAACTTTCGGGTCGTCGGAATGCGCCACCAATTCGCGCCAAAATGGGTGCTCTCTGTTGTACGTGATGATCACAGTAGACCTGTCCTGCTTGACCTGATAGTAACCAGCATCACCGTACTCACCTTCTTCGAAGACCACCTTGAGCCCCGTAGGGGTTTTAAACTCCTGGTGTCGCGGCTCTCGTTCTCGCGCGCCGTCGCCTTGGGAATGCGTTCCCTGGTTGCGCCGCGGTTCTCGCTTCTCTAACAAAGCCGGAGGCTTTGGTATCAGCTTCGACTTTCGGCTGATCATGTCCTCCGCAATGCGGTGATCCAGGCCCCCCCTTGAGACGTTTGCCCGCCGCCGTTTGCGTAGCGCCGACTGCTTCACTAGCGTCTGGCAAACTTCTTTCACCTTATCGATGAACGCTTGATTAGCCACATCAATGCGACTCTTCGTAACGTCAACCTTGAAGTAGCCGTCGAGCGAACCGTCGAAGCTGATTTCCGCACGGAAGTGCGCCACTTCTGCGTGCTTCGTAAATAGGTCAAACGACTCTGCGGCAATGATTTCTCGGTTGTTCCTGACAACGTAAAAGCCCGCGTTGCGCGGCGTGATACCCAAGTCCGTGTTGCCAGCCAAGCCGAGGTCGGGAAGCTCTACTGCCTTAATTGCGATGATGTGGTCGTTGTCCAGCACAAAAGTGTCGTCGAGTACGACCTCTGTCTCCGAATGGTTCTGCATCAAGGGATCGATCGGCTCTGCCAATTTGCCCTTGATGCGAATTCGGACTCCTGCACGGAGAAACTTCCGATATGTTTGGCCAACCCGTTTCCGCAGCGTGTTTGCAAAGGTCGTTGGGTCCCAATTGCTCAAGGAGTCGATCCTCAACAGTCGGATCACCGTGCCTTGAGGTCGCCGATCGGCGCCGTCTTCGGCCGGTCGGAGCCAAATGTCGAACCGGTTTGATTCGCTGATGGCGTCCAGATCGAAACCCCCGGCTAGAATCGGGCCATTGGCGGTGCGCGTAAGAACCTCGACTCGCCGAGCTTGACTGATCGATGCGGTTACTAGTCCGAGACCGAAGGCACCCAAGTCTGTAGGATCGTGCTCCGTCTCCGATCCCAGTCGCAGAGCCTCTTTAAGCGTGGCTTCGTCCATTCCGCGCCCGTTGTCGGACACGGTGATTACCATGTCCCCTTTGTCCCTCGAGCCGGTGATGTCCAGCACGACCTCGGAGGCGTCGGCATCTAAGCAGTTATCAATGAGGTCCATAACAGCACGGTAGCTGTCGTAACCTAGGTTGCGCAAACTCGACATGAGTCTTCTTGCGCTAGGCGGGTTCTCGATCACGCCCATGGCATGGTCGTGCTGCTGTATTACTGCAGCGGAAGGTGTATTCATTTTTGTCTCCTGACCTCGATGCCATTGGCACCAAGGTGCTGTTCTTACTGTGCCAACCCAGCAAAGCGCCCGATTGGCGGCCAAATTATGGCACACGGCAAGAGTCGGATGCCCAACTGCTGAGGCGCCCCTCGACATACCATTGCTTCTCGAACCCGTGCCACAGCCCGACCGCCACGCCATAATCCCATCCATGAGCTGGGCACTTGTCGCCGTCGCTTTGGTCACGGTCCAGGCCGGACAGCGTCCGGATCAAGCCCTGGTGCCGGATGATCGGCTCGTCATCGAAACCGCGCTTCTCCACTTTTACACCGAAAAAGGGATCAAGTCCAAGTTCATCCCGGGCGTGTCGAGGGTCGTCATGCTGCATCGATGGAGCCCGGAAAAGACGGGATTCCTGATGGAGGAGCAGATCGACTCCGAGCTCCGCCCCCGAAAGCTCCCCCGGGAACTCATCCGCAGTTTGATGGCTCGTAACCAGGGCAAGCAGGAGTTTGATGCGATCGTGCGGGACTGGAAGCCCATGAAGTTCAACCCCCGGATCGAGGTCGGGGAGTATGGTTCGCTGATGGGTCGCCGTAGGGGACCGGAAGCGCTTGAGCGCCGGTCACTGGGCGTGTTCGATTGCTACGCGCCCGGGTATTCGCGGGATAAATCAACTGCCGTTCTCCGCGCCGGCTTCTCTCCATCTGCCCACGGGGCGATGGCGACGTATCTTCTTAAACGAAAGGGCTCGGGGTGGCGGGTCCTGTGGTGCAAGTTCAGCTATTTCGCGTAGTTTGGGGGAGCGGGGTTCGGCTTTGGCGTTCGGGGTTCGGGGTTGCTCACCCCGATTAGGGGTGGAAGATCTTAGCCCGGGGTCGATGACCCCGGGAAAGCGATGGCGCCCGACCACGACCCCAGCGGGGTCGCAGATTTCCATGCGGTCATAAACAAAGCGGTGCCGATCAATCCAAGAATCGCTCATCGTAGGGCACGCCAAACTCCGCGAGAATCTTCCGAAGTTCCTCCAAGGAGGACACCTTCCGGTGGTGTTCCTCCTGATTGGCAATGTAGGCAACCACCGCGCCGAGGTCCAGCGGGCTTATGCTAAAAGCGGCGTATCCCGTTTGCCAAGCAAAGGCCGGGCAGCGTTCCTGCACCCACACCGATGAGGCCTTCTTGACCTCGCGAATGAGGTCGGCCACGTTTTGAGTTGCTTTCAATCCCACGAGCAGATGAATGTGATCGGCGACCCCGCCAACGGCGATCGGCACCCCGCCAAGACCACGTACGGTCCCACCAATGTAGGCGTGAAGCTCGGCTCGCCATCCTTGACCAATGGTCGCGGCGCGACCCTTGGTTGCGAAGATGACGTGGGCGTTCAGGCTAAGGTAGGTCGATGACACGGCTGATTCTGGCACCGCGCTGCGGTGCGGGGATATTGGGGGGACTGCTACCTGGGGTCAAGACCCCAGGCTAAGTTCATTGACCCCTTCGGGGTCAGTCTACGGCCGCAGGCGGGGGGATCGGGTTTCGGGGTTGGGCAATGCCCCCCGTTGAGCTATTTCGACTCGTTGATTCGCTTCACTTCCTTGATCAAGAACTCGATGTTAATGAACGGGGCGCCACCGGTGCGCTTCCAGCGAACGCGCCCCATCGTGTCGATCAGGATCGTCGAATGGAGCTCCATGTCCTCGAAATCGTCGTACGACGCAAAGCGACGCGCGTTCTCGTGATTCCGATCGGATAGGAACGTGACGTTCACGCCCTCCAAGGTTGCCGACGTTTTGAGTTTGTCGGGCGCGGCACTGCACACCGCGAGCACGACGGTGTTCTGCGCCTCGAAGTCCGAAGCCTTCTCGTTGATCTACTTCAGCTGGCCGACGCAATGGACGCAAGCTTCACCCAAAAAGAAGACGAGGAGCACATTCTTGCCCGCGTAGTCCTTGAGCTGGACGGGCTTACCTTCGACGCTCACGACTTGTAGATTGGGCGCGGTAAACGGACGCCAGTTCATCGGGCCGAGCTTGTCGAGGTCCTTGGGACGATAGATCCGCTCCGGTCGCGGGGTTTCGGCGACGGGCTTGGTCTTCAGCTTCAGCTTCCGAACATCATCCAGCCACCTCAAGTTGGGATCGTCCTGAGACCAGACAGCTTCCAGCCGGCTCGCATAGTGGGTTGCCCGCTCGATGTTGCCGGCGGCATGGTGGGCGAGGGCCAGGCCGGACAGCGTGAAGCCGTCGTTCGGCTCTTCTTTCAATGCCCGTTCGTAGCATTCGATCGCGAGCTTGTTGTCGCCTCGCTTGCGATAGTCGTCGCCGAGCAACCGAATGACCCGCCACGGACTCCAGGGTGGATCGCCTCCGACGACCTTGGCATCCTGCTCGGCGGCATTCAGGAGTGCCTTATGTCCTTCCAGCAAGCGGTTTTCGGATAGGGCGACCAAGCCTTCGGCGGTATTGATACCCATCGCGAACATAAGGTTCGGAAAGCTGTTAGGATCCTTGTCTGTCGCGGCAACCTTGATTTGCAACGCCTTCAAGTCTTGCAGCCGTTCCTTCGCTTCTCGGATCTTGCCCAAGCCGTTCAGGGCAAGGGTCTCGGCAAAAGCCTGATCAAATTTTCCGAAGTCGTCTTTCGGGTCCCAATCCACGACCCCCGGCTTCATGATTTCATCCCAGCGCTCGAACTTGATGAGGGCACGCACGAGCGCCATGTGGCCCTCGGCAACCGTGCGGCTCGCGGAAAGGTTCTCGGGGTCGCGGGGTGAAGCGAGCATATCGCGGGCGCCCTGCAGGGACGCCTCTGCCATCCCGAGCTGCTCTTGGATGTAGCACAGGTAGTTCCGATTGTGCGGATAGTTCCACGTTTCGAACGGCAGCGCGAGCCGGTCGTTCATGTAGCGGAGTTCGATGCGGGTCGCCGAATCCATCGCGATCGCGGCTTCGTGCCACATCCCGATCTTGGAGTAGATATGCCCGGGCATGTGCAGGGCGTGGCCGATACCCGGCGCTGACTTCCCATACAGTTCGCAGCTCCGAATGGCTTGCTCAGAAGAGACCCCATCCCAATTGTGGATGCTGGTGTGGTGGGCGCCCGGGTGCATCGGGTTCTTGGCCAGGACCTGGTCGATCAGCAGCTGATTGGCGAAAGCGCTGCCCTGCCAGATATTGAAGAGGGCAAGATGAGCCTTCGCTTCGATGTCGTCCGGATACTTGATGACAAGGTTCTGGAGGAGCTGGACGAGGACCTTTGGCGCTTCCTTCACGCCGGGCGCGGTTGCCTGTGCCCAGGCCTCGATGTACATGCGCTCGCGATCCGTGACCTTGTCCGCGCGCCGAACCGCTTCCCTGAGAAACACCTTGTATCGATCGAACTCCTTGTCGTCGAAGTTGGGCGAGCCCATGGTGAACCAGTTGAATCCGCAACGAGCGAGGCTCCAATAGGCCATCGCGCAGTCAGGATCGAGCTTCAAGCACCAACGGAACGACCGCTCGGCCTCTTCGAACCAAAAGGAATGAAGCAGCGCGTTGCCCTGGTTGAACCACTTCTGCACCTCCGGGTTCTTGGACGTGATGGGGAATGGAGCTTCGCCAAGGCCTTCCATGACCCATGGCCGCAACCGCATCCCGGAGTCGAACGCCGATCCGTGCCTCGAATGGCCCGGGTCATCGTCGGCCAGTCCGATAACGGAAGCCATGAGGAGCAGAAAGATAGCAAGGTGGCGCATACGTAGCCCCGAATGATAGCCCAAATAGCAATCCGCATTCCCTTATTGGGCTCCAACGCTTGTCCCCTCCATATCACGGACCGGCACGAGGATGGTGGCTTCTGAACCGCCTTAGGGTAACGTGGGCTCAGCCGAAGGCATTTTTGCTAGCTTTCGGTCAAAGGAGAAGACGATGAGACTTCTAGCAACGCTTGCGGCATCGGCAGCAGCCCTATCCGCGCATGCGATCATCGATGATTTCGAGACCTACCTGGCCGGCACGTTCCCGAGCGCAAACTGGGAGGATGCGTCCCTAATTGCGCCGGTTAACGGACCGCCACCGAATCCTTCCTGTGTTGTGGACAAGACGACCGACGCCTTTGGCAATGGCACCCTGGCCCTGCATCTGGATTCCACCTGGGTGGGTGCGTCCAGCGGGGTGTGGCGCAAGGAATCGATTGCGGCTGTCACCGAGCTGACTTTCGACTTCCGCATCGACAGCTTTGGCTCCGGCGCCACCGGGGATGTGACAGACTGGGCTTTCGACGCCATGATCGGCAAAGCCCGCGACGACATCCACGTCGGCGCGTGGAACTCGATGCAGATCTACGCTTCCAACATGAGCCAGGACTTCCGCGGCTATACGATCGACAGCGGCCAGTTCGAGGACGACCTACCCTACGGGCTCAAGCTCGAGACGAAGAAGTGGTACCACGTCCGGGCCACGTTCGATAAAACCATCGGCAGCATCCGCTCCGAGGTCTGGGACATCGCCGCGAACGCCCTGCTGTTGGATGCGACCGTGCAGGATGCCGGCTGGACCTTGGCGGACGGCGACTTCAACGCGGTCTCGTTCAATCAGGGCGAGCTTTCGGCGCTGGAATCGGCCGACGCGTGGATTGACAATATCAATGTCGTGCCGGAGCCGGCGACACTCGCGGTTCTTGGCTGCGCGTTGGCAGCGCTGGTTCGTCGGCGGCGCTAGGCTCCACACCCTACCCCCACTCCCTCGGGCGTAGGCGCTATGGGACGGGGGTTGGGACTGGAAGCCCGGGGCACTGTCCCGTTCACCGGACCGCCATTTGAGGAACCCCGCCTTCAACCTCTGCGTTGCAAAGAACATGTTCTTGGCGTTCGTCGTCGCCATGATCGTTCTTGGCCAAACCGTTGAGAAGCCGCCCTTATCCATCGTCGAGGCCGAGAATCGCTGGAAAAGCATGAGCGGCCCTGTGGCATCGCTCGGTCGCTCTGTGAAGGTCTGGACCGCGTCGCCAACCCAACTTAAGCAATGGGCCATGGACATGGATCGGCAGGTGCGATCGCTGGCCATCGACGAAGCCGCCCGCCGGGGGCCGGTAACCCTGCTAACCATCAGTGAGATCGTGCTCGGCAATGATTGGACGACCGAGAGCAAGCATGGCCTGGAGGTCATCCTGGCACTGAAGCGATGGAACACCCCCGGGACAACCCAACTGATGGCGAAGCTCTTCCAGCATCCGGATCGCATGGTGCGATGGTGGGCGGCTACGGAGCGCCTCGCAAAGCAGGACGCCAGAGGTCTCAAGCTCGTCGGCGAAGCCCTGCGGGAAGGGGACCCGAACCTGAAGATGGAAGCGGCGCAGATCGCCGCAAGCGGCGGATACAAGACCCTGGTTCCCGATCTGCAGATCGCTCAGCGCCGCCTCGAATCCATGCCGACGGGTGGCCATACGCACGCGTCGCAGGCCCATGTGCGAGAGGTCATCCGGATCGCACGAGGCTGGCTCGGCGATCCGATTATGCTGAAGGAGTTCCGGCGCTACAAAACGCCGACGCGGGATGAGCTGCGTGTCATCGCAGCGGTCGAAGGAAGGAAGGCGCGGCCCCTACTTGAGGCATGCCTCAACCGGAGCCTGTGGCATCGAATCGTTGCCCTCGGCTACCTGACTCGTCTAGCTGACCGGCGATCGATTGCGGCGCTTCGATTGGCGGCAAGAACGCAGGTTCCCGACGATGCCAATAGCAGGATCGGCACCTCTTTGCACACTTGGGCACTCAACCTCGCCGATGACCTTGAGGCGGGCAGGCGGCCGGTTGTACCCCGCTTGCAAGTCGAGGACCCCTTTCTGCCTCGAGCTCTGCATCGGGTCCCACGCTAACACGAGATTTGGCGTGGTGCACTGAACGAGGCTTCACGAGGAGGAGGACCCAAATCCGCCATAATTTGAATTCAATGGCCCAGGACATCACCCGCATTGTCGCCACCGACTGCGGCTCGACCACCACCAAGGCAATCCTCATCGAGCGCAACGACGCCGGCGAGTACCGTCTCGTCGCTCGTGGCGAGGCGCCCACGACCGTCGAGAAGCCGTTCGAGGACGTCACCGTCGGCGTGCTCAACGCGGTGACCGAACTGGAAGAGCTCACCGAGCATGCCGTTCCCGAGGGCTTCCCCAAGGCACGCCGCAACCTCATGAAAGGGGGCCAGGTCTGGCGTCGCCTGAAAGAAGGCACCGAGCTTGAGCCCAAGCCCGGCGGCAACGACAGTTCGGACCTCTATGTCAGCACCAGTTCGGCAGGGGGTGGCCTGCAAATGATGGTGGCGGGTGTCGTGAAGGCGATGTCGGCAGAATCGGCGGAGCGCGCGGCCCTGGGCGCCGGTGCAATCCTGATGGATACCCTCGCGATCGACGACGGCCGAAAAGAATACGAGAAAGTCGACCGGTTGCGACAGCTTCGGCCAGACATTATCCTGATGTCGGGCGGAACCGATGGCGGCACGAAAAGCCACCTGATCGAAATGGCGGAGGTCATTCGTCGCGCCGATCCCAAGCCTCGGTTCGGCGATATGAAGCTACCGGTGATTTACGCCGGCAACAAGGATGCTCGGCCGGAGGTCGGCGAGGTTCTTGGTACGAGCATTGAGCTGCAGATCGTCGACAACCTGCGTCCGACGCTGGATAAGGAAAACCTCGCTCCCGCACGCGAAGAGATCCATGAAATGTTCCTCGAGCACGTGATGCAGCAGGCGCCCGGCTACAGCAAGCTGCTCGAGTGGACGAGCGAAGAAATCATGGCGACGCCGAACGCGGTTGGCAAGTTGCTGAAGGAATACGCCATCAACGAGGGGATCAACATCCTCGGCGTGGATATCGGCGGCGCGACGACCGACGTCTTCTCCGTCTTTATGAACCCCCAGGGCGAGCGGATCTATAACCGCACGGTCAGCGCGAACTTGGGCATGAGCTATTCGATCTGCAACGTGCTGAAGGAGACCGGCATCGAGAACATTGCCCGCTGGCTGCCCTTCAGCATCGACCCGTTTGAGGTCCGCAACCGGCTTCGCAACAAAATGATCCGGCCGACCACGATTCCGCAGACCTATGAGGATCTGCTGGTGGAGCATGCGGTCGCGCGGGAAGCCTTGCGGCTTGCCTTCATCCACCACAAGTCGCTGGCCCGGAATCTAACCGGCGTGCAATCGGAGAGCAACATCGACCGGCTGTTCAAGCAGGAGGACACCGGTCAGACGCTCGTCCAGATGATGCTTCTGGACATGATCATCGGCTCGGGCGGCGTGCTCTCCCATGCCCCCCAGCGTGCGCAATCGGCGCTAATGATGATGGACGCCTACGAACCGGAAGGCATCACGATGCTCACCGTCGACTCGATCTTCATGATGCCGCACCTCGGCGTGCTTTCGGAGCATTTCTTCGAAGCGGCAAGGCAGGTCTTCGAACACGACTGCATCGTTCAGTGCGGCCACTGCATCTCGCCGGTCGGCCTGGCCAAGCCGGGTGAGATTGCGGTTACGGTAAGCGGCGATGGGGTGAAGGAAGCGGTGCCGTTCGGCGCCATCAAGGTCATCCCATGCGGTCGCGGCGAATTCAAGACGCTAACCATCGAGCCGGGCAAGAACTTCGACGTCGGCGAGGGCAAGGGCAAATCGGTCCAGCGGAAGCTCGAAGGAGGAACTGTCGGCATAATGATCGATGCGCGCGGCCGACCCTTGCAGCTACCTTCCACCGACAGTGAGCGTATTGGCAAGCTGAAGGAGTGGCTGGCCGCGTTCGGCCTGCCACTCCCCAACTGAGGCTGTCAGGTTCCGCTATCGAACGCGGAAGCCGACTTCTTTCTGCGTCGAGCCGTCGGGCGAAACCACGGTCATCCGATAGCTGCCGTTCGGCAGGCTAAGCTTGGTGCTCCACCGCCGATTTTGGACGCTTACCGAAGTCCGTGTGACCTGTTCAGCGCCACGAAACACCGTGAGCATCACCGAGCTCGAATTCGATCGGCCGGAGACGGTCACGCTCGGACCATCGACGGTCGCCCCGTTGCGGGGAGCGGTGATGGCGATCGATCCACCCACCGTGCTGCCAGTCGCGATCGGTCGGCGGTCGTCCCAGTCGTTCCAGTTCCAGCGTTCGCCGTTCTGGCCCCAGCTTCCATTCGCTCGCTGAACGCTGAACCGGACTTCGTCGCCGGTCTCCCAGCCGCCGCGCGAAGCGACCACTCGGAAGTTGCCGGCGGGAAGATTGAGCCGGGTTACCCACCGGCCATTCATATTGGGGTGGATCGTCGTGCTGGAACGCTCACGGCCACGGCGGTCGAAGACGGTGAGCTCAAACGGCTCACGTCCATCGGCCCATCCCGAGAAGGTGACGTTGCGGCTCTGGACGTTCTCATACCACCGAGGTCGCTCGATGCGAACGTCGGCGCTCTGGCTTTCCGGTGAGCGTATCCAGTCAGAATTTGAATTGAGGTTCGTACCATCGGCAAAGTCGATCTGCGCATCCCTCGTGGTGAGGTTGTTGCGATGGACTTTGATGGTAAAGGTAAAGGGCATGCCGCCCCACCCGTTGTTCCGGGAGGCGACTCCACGGCCTTGGACCCTTGCTTCGGAGAGAGATAAGAAGGATTCTCTTACATCCGTGAAGTAAACGCGAGTCCATTGGGTTTCATCGCGTATTAAGCTGCTAATAGAGTTTTGTGCGGAATCTGTGACGCGACTAGCTATCGCCGAAGCGATGGCAAGCATCGTCAAGAGAGCCACCGTTAGTAAGCGGTATCTCATGCCGACATTATGCCAACGCAAAGGCTGAAACCCGCGCTACGTTTACGCTCTTTCTACGGCACAGCCTGCACAATCTTACAGCTTGTTGACGTCAACACGGCTGATAAACGATCTACCCACGATTCTGCGGCTTCTCTCAATTGTTTGCATTCCCATATTGCATACAAGCCGCGATCCCCGCCATACAATAGGGTCTCAGTTATCTATTTTTTTCGATCTTACCAGTAGCCAGGTAGGCGATCCCAATCAGCCAGTGGGTGTTTAAACAGCAGCAGGGAATGATTCCCAGGTACCACCAAGGTGAACGCCTCCGGCCGAGTAGATCGGCACTCATCCACACGATCCATAGGAAGCGATTGGCAAGGTCGAGGACCTGGAGCCACGATGGAACCGCCCGCTCGATGCTCTCAAAGTATTTGGCGCTAAACACCTCGCCGCCGGACTCCATCGCAACCGGCAAGACGGCGACAAGAGTAACGATAAACAACGCCAGCCCCAGCAGGGTTAGGAACCACCCCACCATCGGCCATGTCGTACCGAGCCCCTCGATCCAGGACGGGCGGGGAGTTGGCGACGGACTGTCGAACTGGAACGCCTCGCCAACAATCGGCGGAGATGATACCTGCGGCGGCGTTTCCGCCATAGTTGGCGCCACCGACTCCGATTCGAGCAGCTTGAGAAGCTGCTGACTGGCAGAGTGAGTGGGATCACTGGCGAGTGCGGCTGCGACCTGCTCCGCGGCCTCCCGCTTTTGCCCCACCCGGTAGAGGTGGGTTGCGAGGTTGTAGCGGGCCCTCGCGCTGTCGGGAGCACAGAGGACGGCATTGCGGAGAGCGGATATGGCATCGGGGTCATTGCCAAGCGTCGCGTGGGCGATGCCCAGCAGGAGATAGCCGTCCGCATTATCAGGATCGCCCTGCAATAGCTCTCTGGCGAGCAGCAACGCCCTCTCCGGGTCGCTGGCTTGAAGGGCGGCTGACGCCGATTGAATGATTTCGGAACGGTTATCCATTGTGAGTTCGCGGGGAAGGAACGCGGAGAGCTTCGGTTTTCTGTATACTTCACCAGTCACGAACCAGGCTTGCGATGCCTGGCTGCAAACAGGAGGTGTTTAGGGTGATGCAATTTTCAAGCAAGCGGCTACAGATTACAGCCGTCATGGCACTGGCTGCCCTCTTTAGCGTCGTCGGCTGCAAGCCGGAGGAACCGGCAAGCGGCGGCACGACGAGTACAACTTCGACAACCGAGAACTCGTCCGGAACGTCCGCTCCCGCCGCGCGCAAGATGCCGACGGCGGAAGGCAATTCCGCGACTGGCGATACGCTCAAGCTTGGCCTTGTCGCGAGCCTCAACGGCGACCAGAAACCGTGGGGCGAGGACAGCGAGCGCGGAGCACGTCTGGCGGTTGAGGAATTCAATGCCGCCGGTGGCGCCAATGGCAAGAACGTCGAGCTTCTGGTCGGGGATTCCAACTCGCAGCCCGAAGCCGGCAAAAGCGCAGCCGAAAAGCTAATCGCCGATGGCTCGCTTGGTCTGATTGGCGAGGTCGCAAGCGGCATTACCATCCAGATGGCCAAGACCGCTTTCGATAAGGGTGTGCCCGTTGTCGCCATTGGCGCGACCAAGAACGAAGTCACCGACGAAGGCGCCCACGTCTTTCGCGTCTGCTATACCGATGCCTTCCAGGGTCCGGTGATGGCGGAGTTCGCCTACAAGGAGTGCGGCAAGCGGAAGATGGCGATCATGACCGATAAGAAGCTGCCTTACTCGACCGGTCTCACCGAAACTTTCAAGGCCCACTTCCTGAAGCTCGGCGGCGAGATCGTGGCTGAGGAGTTCTATGAGCAGGGCCAGTCGCAATTCAGCGCACAGCTCACGAACCTCAAGGCCAAGAATCCGGATGGCATCTTCCTCAGCGGCTACTTCCCAGAAGTCGGCCCGATTTGCAAGCAAGCCAAGGAACAAGGCCTCAACACCCAGTTCTTTGGTGGCGACGGCTGGGACAGCCTCGAAATCATCAACACCGGTGGCGAAGCGATCATCGGCGGGTTCTTCTGCAACCACTACAACAACCGGGATAACAAGCCCGAAGTGAAGAACTTCCTCGACAAGTGGAAGGCGAAGTACGGCAAGGAGCCGGGCACCACCATGGGTGCGCTGAGCTATGACGCCACCAAGCTGATGTGCGAGGCTCTAAAGCGAGCGACTGCTCCCAATTCGAAGGCGCTGATCGAGGCTATCGAAGCCACCGAGAACTTCAAGGGAGTTTCCGGCGACGTCACGCTAAAGGGCATGGGAGGCAACCCGCCGAAGCGGGCCCTCGTCGTCGAAGTCAAGCCGCTGCCGGAAGGCTTTGTCTTCAGAAAGGCCTACGAAGCCTCAGACATCACAAAGTAAGTCCGGCATGCACCTCGCTGAATCGCTCTTGGCAGGGTTGAACTTTTCAACTCTGCCAAGTCAGTTGGTAAACGGCCTCCTGTTGGGCGCCATCTATGCCCTGATCGCTCTGGGCTACACGATGGTCTATGGCGTCCTCCGCCTCATCAACTTTGCCCACGGCGAGGTTTACATGCTGGGCGCTTATAGCGCCCTCTTCACATCGTGGTACCTCGGGTTTGAAAGCGGCAAGACAAACAACCTGACGACCAGCCCACTGAATCTGATCGTCATGCTGCTGGCCGCGATGGTCATCTGTGCCCTCGTGGGCGTTGTTATCGAGCTGTTCGCCTATCGACCGATGCGCAACCAGCCGCGTATCGCATCGCTGATCACCGCGATCGGCGTCTCCCTGTTTCTGCAGTACGGGGGTGCGCTCTTCTTGCCCAACGATCCGCCCCGCGCGATCAACGAGCAGATCAACCCTTACCGGGGATCCATGAGCGTCACCCTCAAGGATGCCGCGAAAGAGGTCACGGCACCCCTCGCCGCTGCAAAAGTCGAACTTGCTGAGGCGGACTCCAAATATGCGGATCAGCTGAAGAACGAAGCCGACCAATTCAATCTCTCGCCGGCCGGCGTCGAGCTGCGCGACAAGAAGTTCGTAGCCGAACGCAAGGTCAACGAGTTGCAGGGCAAAGCCAATGCCCAGAGCGTCAGCCTTACCGTTCCAAAAGGGCAGCTCATCATGCTGGGTGCGAGTGTGGTACTCATGCTCCTGCTGCGTCAGCTTGTCTTAAAGACAGCCACCGGTCGGGCGATGCGCGCGGTATCTCACGACTTCGATTCGGCATCTCTCATGGGGGTCAACGTCGGCAGGGTTATCGTCATCACCTTTGTCATCGGATCCGCCCTTGCCGGGGCCGCAGCCATGATGACCGCCACGTTTATGGGCACGCCGGTATCCGCTCGCTATGGCGTGCTTCCCGGCATCAAGGCGTTTGTGGCAGCAGTCTTGGGTGGCATCGGCAATATCCCTGGTGCTGTTCTTGGCGGCATTCTCATGGGCGTGGCTGAGACGGTTGTTATTTGGTCCGGCTATGGCGGCTACAAAGATGCCGTTGCATTCGTGATCCTCATTGGTGTTCTGCTCTTTAAACCAACCGGCCTGATGGGCTCGGCGAAGATGGAGAAGGTTTGATGTTCTGGATCATCCGTCTCCTTTCCATTGCCGCTGCGATCGGCGGATGCTTCCTTATCGAGAAGCTGGCGCTAGGGATGGACACCTATTCCCAGCGGCTGATCGTTCTCGCCGGACTCTATGTGACGCTCTCCGTCAGCCTGAACCTCATCAACGGCATCACCGGCCAATTTTCAATCGGTCACGCGGCCTTCTATCAAGTGGGTGCGTATACGGCCGCGTATTTCACGGTCACGTTCTTCAAAACCCAATCCCTTTCCCTGATGCCGTGGATGATCCTGATGATGGTGGTCGGTGCGATCGGGGCGGCGGTGGCCGGCTTTGTCGTGGGATTGCCGTCGCTGCGACTGAGGGGCGACTATCTGGCGATCGTGACCCTCGGCTTTGGCGAGATCATCCGTATTGTCACCCAAAACATCGAGAACATCGGCAATACGAAAATCGGCGGCGCCTATGGCATGAATGTGGAGCCAAAGGCCCAGTTCATCTGGCTGGTCTGGCTGCTCGCAATCATTTGCATCGCCGTCTGCCGCAACTTGCTCCGAACGGCCCATGGGCTCCCCTTCCTCGCCGTCCGCGAGGATGAGATCGCATCGTCGGCGATGGGGGTCAACACCGCCCGGATCAAGGTCACCGCATTCGTGATCGGCTCGGCCTTCGCCGGAGCCGCAGGAGCCCTATTCGCCCACAACGAAGGTTTCATCAGCCCGGCGACCTTTCCAATGGACCTCAGCTTTATCGTACTCACCATGGTCGTTCTCGGAGGAACGGGTTCGATCACGGGCTCGGTTGGAGCGGGTCTGCTCCTGTTCTACTTCCCCGAGTGGCTGCGCGGCCTGAAGGATGCCCAGGGCGGTCCCTTAACTATCACCGGCAACTGGATCGTAGCGGCCATGGTTGCCGCGATCGGCATGATCGCCGCCATCAAGTGGATTAGCGACCACTACCATGGGACCAAGGCGACCAGGGCAGCCTTCTATGTTGGAGCGGTTGCGGGAGCGGTGCTTTTGCAGTTCCTGCTTTCCATGCTGTTGGCTAACGTCAGCGGTCTAGCTTCTGCCACTTATGAGGTGCAGAAGCTGCGCATGATCATTTTCGCACTCATGCTGATCTTCCTGATGCTCGTCCGACCCCAGGGCGTCTTTGGACACCACGAATTCTCGTGGAACCTCTTCCGTTCGCATCGACCACGGGAGGCATCCGCCTGAGCCTGCTCGTCCTCGATCATGCAACCATCAGGTTTGGCGGCCTGGTTGCCGTCAATGATGTGTCGTTCGCTTTGGAAAAGGGCGACCTCTTTGGCCTCATCGGGCCGAACGGCGCCGGCAAGACCACCTGCTTCAACTTGATCACAGGAGTCTATGAGCCCACTTCAGGACTTATCCAGTTTCAGGGCAAACGGCTAAACGGCCTTCCCTGTCATAAGATCGCGGACATGGGAATCGCCCGCACCTTCCAAAACATCCGATTGTTCCCTTCCCTCTCCGTGCTGGAAAACGTTGTGGTTGGACGGATGCTACGGTCCAAGACCAGCCTTGCCAGCGCGATGTGCTACCTTCCCTCGGCGATTAATGAGACCAAGTCCATGCGCGATGAAGCGATGCATTACTTGGAGGTCCTTGACATCGCCGATGTCGCTCACGTTCGCAGTGCCGACCTTCCCTACGGCAAGCAGCGCCGGCTGGAAATCGCCCGCGCTCTTGCGACTCGGCCCGAGCTACTTCTCCTCGATGAGCCAGCCGCAGGAATGAACCCGCAGGAAAAGGAAGACTTGCTTCTAACGGTGCGGCGGCTAAGGGACGAGTTTCATAAGACCGTCCTGGTTATCGAGCACGACATGAAGTTTGTTATGAACCTCTGCGAGCGCATCGTCGTTCTCGATCGGGGGATAGAAATCGCCCAGGGCCCCCCTTCGGCGATACGAAACGACCCGAAAGTCATTGAGGCCTACTTGGGCGAAGCCGTTTAGCTCGTCCGGAACAGTAAACTCACGCAGGGTCAGGGAGGATCATGCGGAACGACGACAAGGCTTTCATCCAAATCCTTAAGTCGCTCGCCAAGATCGACAACCCCGACGTCATCCGGGAGGAGCTTGAGGATTTCCGGCCCGAAGACGTCGCCGAGGCCTTTCCGCGTTTAACTGTCGAGGAACAGGTTGGCGTGCTTCGCCAGCTCGACGCCGAAACCGCTGCCTACGTCCTCGTCGAGCTTCCCCGCGATACCACCCGCGGCTTGCTGGACGAGCTCCCTGACTTTGCCCTCGCCCACTACCTCGACATCCTGCCGATGGACGAGGCGGTCGAGCTCAAGGAAGACCTCGACCCGGAGCGGTTCGAGAACCTCCTTGAGCTGATCCCCCGCGAAGACGCTCAGGAAATTCGGCGCCTCCTCATGTACCCCGAGGACTCCGCCGGACGCTTGATGACCGAGGACTTTGTCGAGGTCCAGCCCGACGAATCGATAGAATCCCTAATCGATCACATCCGAAAGGCACCTGAAGGCGAGTACGAAACCGTCAACGACATCTATGTCCTGAACGAGGATCGCCACCTGCTTGGCGTCTTCAGCCTTCGGCAAGCTCTGCGAGCACCGCAGGGCGCAACGGCGCGCGACGTGATGAACGACAACATCATCGGCAGCACGGCTTCGACACCGGCGGAAGAGGTCGCCCGCCAAATCGCGCGCTACGGCTTCTATGCGATGCCAATTCTCGATGAGCGGGGCCGGATGCTAGGGATCTTCACAGTTGACGATGCCCAGGCGCTCCTCAAGGAAGAGGAAACCGAGGACATGCTCAAACTGGCCGGCGTTTCGGGATCCGTTGAAGCATATCTATCCCTTGACGTGTTCCAACTCGTCAAGCGACGGCTCCCCTGGCTGATGGCTCTATTCGTGGCCGAATTTCTGACCGGGACCGTCATGCGCCATTATGGCAACGCAACCGGCCAGAACGTGCTGAACCCAATCACGTTCTTCATTCCGCTGCTCATCGGCGCCGGTGGTAACTGCGGTTCCCAGGTCACCACCACGATCACGCGCTCGCTCGCCGTGGGCGAAATCCGAACCTCTGACGTGTTGCTGGTGGTCCGGCGCGAACTCATGGTTGCAACCGTCATCGGCTTAACTCTTGGAATCTGCGGCTATATCCGTGCGGTGATGTGGAACTCCGGTGCATCGCTCTCGATGGTGGTGGGTCTCGCGCTACCCGCTATCGTGATCTGGGCAACGACAATTGGCTCGATGCTGCCGCTCGCTGCCAAGCGGGTGGGCATCGACCCCGCCGTGATGAGCGCGCCGTTCATTACCACCTTTGTCGACGCTACGGGCCTGATCATCTACTTTGAGATCGCCAAGCAGTTTCTAGGTCCCCACTTAGGCGCATGAAGCTGTTGACGACTTTCCTAGCTCCTTGCGCCGCCAGTGGGTAGGCCAAAGACTATATCCGGTTGATCCTTGTCAGCCCCGCCCTGAACCCCTGTTCCGTGGTCATCGACGCCGTTATGGCCGACGCTCCAATAGATGCCCCGCGCCGGATCGACGCGCAGCGGCTTGCCGGAGAACGGATCCTTCGACTCCGGGAAGGACTTCTTGCCATCGGCAATCCACCGGGCTATAAGGCGGGTCCCTTCGCGATGGGTGCGACGGCTAAAATCCGCAGCGACACAGTGGGGGTAGATGAGGAGCAGCTGCCCCGCAACCAATCGACCGAACGGGTTGGTCTCGTTCGCGAGCGCCGACCGAGCCTCGTCAATCTCCGAATCGGTTGCCGGCGTACCTCCGCCCTCGATCACCGCTTTTGGCCATCTGGCGAGCCATTGCTCCCAAGGTGCAAGGTCACCCTCGATCGGACGATAGACCAAGGGATCCTGTGACATTAGGGGGCGGACCGCAGCATTCAGGTCTCTCGCCGTTTGGCGGATGTCGTAGGGCTTCTCGTGGCGTCCCAAGATTCTTCCCAGTTCTCCCACCTTCAGGCCCGGAAGCATGCTTTCGGCGCCCAATGGCAGCGTCGATGTTCGAAGGCTTTCGTTCGTCTCGGTTTCGTCGATTCCGAGTAGGATCCCGATTGTCGGCTGAGCTACATCCGAACCGATGGAGTCCTGATAGCCTGAAGGTTCACCGGCAGTCTCCTCGATCAGGCGGGCAATCTGGGCTGCCCTCGAGGCCAGGAATCCTCGACGTAGAAGCCGAAGGACCTCCGCCATGCATTCCGTTTCGATTGCGATCGCCACCAGGTATGGGATGAGGATTGGCTTTCCGTCGCGCAGGCGCTGACAGAAACGCAGTACGAGGCTGAGCCGATCAAGGGCATCCTTGTCGCGGCCCATCTCGGCGTCGCCCCGCATCGCCAGAGTCTTAACGCCGGTGACATACTTCCAGGCTAACAGTTCGGGAAACCTGACCTCCGCGCCGGGGACGAAAGGAGGCTGGCAATAAGGCATCGTCAGACCCCGAGCGATCGCTTGTGCCATAGGCGCGATCCGCTTCTCCATCGTGAAGATTTCCTCGCCATCGGAAGGAGTCAACTCCGGCTTCTTTTGCAGCTCCTTTAGCCGATCACTAAGCCGCTTTGGCGGTATCGACTCTCGTCCAGTCTTTTGCCAAAGAATCCAGGCGTTCTCTTCGTCTGGAACCGCCTTCATGCTGCGCAGCCGTGGGTCGAGCTCGGCAAGCAATTCGGCGCGCGTCGGTGGCATCGCCGGCATGGAGGGATTCTTGCCGCAACCTTGCGCCAAGGCTATGAGTGGCAGCAAAGGCACCAGCATGCGCGAGAAGACCACTCTGGCTTGGACCTTACCCCGGGTTTGGTTGCGTCAAGACGGTTCTGAACTCGGATTGTCCTCGTCCCACAGCCGCACGTTCCTTTCCTCTTTAATGAGAAATCCGCCAATGCAGGCCGTAATCAGGGCGATGCCGATGGGATAGGCCAATCCCATATACATGTTGCCCGTGCCCTTTTCAAGAGCCGTCGAGATGAGCGGCACGAGTCCGCCGAAAATGCCGTTGCCGATGTGGTAGGGGACGCTGAGCGACGTGTAGCGAATGCGGGTGGGAAACAACTCTACCAGGAAGGCCGCGATCGGGCCGTAGACCATCGTCACGAACAAAACTTGGACGAGGATCAACAGAGAAAGCAGGACCACGTTCGGGTTGACCGACGCGGTTCCGTTCCAGCCCGCCGCATGAGTCATCCCCATGTAGATCGGAACGTAGAAGGCGGCCGCCAAGACCATGCCCGACAAGATGATCGGCTTCCGGCCAATGCGATCTGACCATGCGCCAAACACCAGGAAGAAGGGGGTTCCGAGCAGCAGCGCAATTGCGACAATCTGAAAGGCAACCGCTTTGTCGATTTTGAGTACCGTCTGCAGAAAATACAGCGCATAGAATTGGCCCGTGTACCAGACGACGCCCTGTCCCGCCGTTGCACCGAAGAGGGCCAGGAGCACCAACTTTCGATTCTGGGGGTCGCCGAAGCTTTCCTTCAGCGGATTGACCGAGACCTTTCCTTCCGACTTCAATCGAGCGAACATCGGCGACTCTTCCATGCGGCGACGTATCGCATAGCTGAAGATCACGAGCACGATGCTGAGCAGGAACGGAATGCGCCATCCCCAACTGTCGAATTCGGCCGCGGTAGTTCCCGAACTCACCAACAGGATCACGCCCAATGAGACGAAAAGCCCGAGGGTCGCCGTGGTCTGAATGAACGAGGTGTAAAAGCCTCGCCGGCCATCCGGCGAGTGTTCGGCGACATAAGTAGCGGCGCCACCATACTCCCCGCCCAAAGCCAAGCCTTGGAGCAGCCGCAGAAGTAGGAGCAGCGCCGGCGCCAGAACCCCTGCCGTCGCATACGTTGGCAGCAGTCCAATGGCGAATGTCGATCCGCCCATCAGCAACAGGGTCAACAGAAAGGTGGTCTTGCGCCCGACGACGTCGCCAAGGCGACCAAAAACTATTGCACCAAAGGGCCGCACCACGAAGCCGGTGGCGAACGTTGCCAACGTGCTAAGCAGGGCCCAGGTCGGATTATCTTTTGGAAAAAACTGGGTCGCAAGTGTCGTCGCCAGACTGCCAAAGATATAAAAGTCGTACCACTCGATCAGCGTTCCCGCCGAACTTGCACCGATGACTTTCCAAATGCCCTGCTGCGCCTGCTGCCCCATCATCCTTAACACGGATCACTAAGGGTAGAAGCTGCGGTGATCGTTTGGCCTTTCCGATCGGCGACGACTAAAAGGGTCGGCAAGTCGTGGTGGTCTCGGGCCCTCGGTACGGAAACCAAGGGCCGACCCAAACGCCGGCCTTTGATCAGGCCTGGGGGGTTCCCTCGCTATCGGGGTGATGCCACGGGGGAAGAATCTTCACAAGTACATAAAGGATGGCGATCGGCAAGGCGAGGAGAAAGACAGTTCCCAGCACGCCCTCGTACCCGACCAGTTCCAACCGGTATGTCGTTAGCCCTTTCAAGCTCTTCGAGAAGAGCTGGCCACCGATTACGACATTCCACCGCATGGCGAACACGCCCAAGAGGACGAAGGAGGCGGCGGCCGTATAAATGGCCCCCCGGACCGCTGGATGTGGCCAGAACCACCGGGTGATCGCGATCATCAGCAACGGTACGAATCCACCAAGGACCAGCTGCAAGCCGATGATCGTCCAGAACAGATAACCCGAGGTGAGCATCGACATGATCTCCACCCATTCGCCTGCCTCGTAAATCCGATGGACGATGTCCAAGGTTTCCAGGGTGAGGTCGAATATCAGGGCGAACATAAGGTATCGCGCGATCGCGTCGAGACACGGCACGTTCTGGGGAACCTTCCTGAGTTTCGACGATACGATGAAGATCAGCATCACGAGAGCGATGCCACTAACGATCGCCGACAGCAGGAAGATAATCGGCATCAGCACGCTGGACCACCAAGGATTGCTCTTAAGTGAGCCGAAGATGAAACCCACGTATCCATGGAGGAGAACAGCCGACGGGATACCGATAATCGTGAGAAATCTTCCCGCCTTGTCATCGAAGTCAAGTGCCTTTTTCGAGACGTCCTTAACCCCAAGCGTCAGCATCGTGTAAAAAAGCCGCACGATCCCTCTCGTGCTCTGGGATTTCAGCACGATTTCGCCGCGGAAATCGAACCATATCTCCAAAAGGAGTACGACCATCAAATACCATAGGTAGACGAAGCCGAAGATCGCCATCGCAGAGCTGAGGTGTGGCGTGATCATGATCTCCCACGCGCGCTCTGGATGCCCCAAGTGCGAAACGAGCGGAATTGGTGCGCAAATAAGAAACGCAAGAGAAGTTAACAATGCGATCCGGTACGTCGGCGCCACCGGCTTGGCGTTGAAAACCCTCACCAGCGACGCCAGGATAAAGGCGCCCGCCACAAGCCCGGTCAGAAACGGGTAGAGAACGATAAGGATGCTCCACTGAAGCTCCTTTTCGTTTGGAAAAACAAAGCCAGAGTTTGCGAGGGGCAGCAGTCCCACCATGACTAGACAACCTCCTTGCTAAGCCCTTTGTATCGGACTTTCGCCTCCGTTTTCAAGTGCGGCTTCATGACCATCGTCGGGTTCTCGCTAATGAACTTTGAAACCGGGCTCTTCTCGTCGCTGAGGTCTCCAAAGATGCGGGCTCCGGTCGGACACACCTCGACGCACGCGGGCAACTTGCCCTGCTTCAGCCGGTGGTAGCACAGAGTGCACTTGTCGGCTGTGTTCTTGACGGGATTCCAGAACCGGGATCCGTATGGACAGGCTTGGATGCAGTATCGGCAGCCCACGCACCAGTCGTAATCGACGAGGACGACCCCTTCCTTCGTCTCGAATGTTGCTCCCACAGGGCACACCTGGGTGCAGGGCGAATCATCACAGTGGTTACAAAGCTTTGGCACAAAGTAGGCCCGCTCCACATCGGCGTCGTCAATTTCATCTTCGAACCCGTCCATCCCGCCGTTTGGCGAGGTAATCACGACGGATCCGTCCTTCTTCACCACGTACCTCTCGATCCAGGTTCGGAAATGGCCGGAAGGGACATTGTTTTCCACCGAGCACGCTTGAACGCACAGTCCGCAGCCAATGCACTTCTCGATATCGATCGCCATCGCATACCAAGGCGATCCTGGGTATTCGGCTCCCTTCTTGCTGGCGTTGAGCTTCATCTCTCGGCGGCAGTTCTGCAGGGACGTGACCGCGGCCGCACCTCCCGCTACGCCGGCCGCAATCAACAGGACTGACCTGCCGACGGTCTGGAGCATTTCCTTTCGGCTCATCTCATAACTTTCGTCGCTCATTGCCCCTCCTCCCCATCCTCTTGCGGATGGATCTCATGGCAAGCCACGCACTTGGAATCCGGGTTATGGCTCTTCGGGTCGATTTGTGGATACCAGTCAGGTCGAGAGACGATCTTAGCGTGACACCGGGAACAGTCGTCTCTTGTGGCTGGCATCGCCGGTTTCGCCTTCTCATAATCCGTCGCATGGACGGAGGCTGGGCCATGGCAGGATTCGCAGTGGACGCCGGCCTTCACGTGGAGTGTCGTCCCGAACTTGTCCTCGTGACAATCGCGACAGGCTTCCATTCCGGCGAAGCTGACTGTGCTGGCGGCTACAGCGGCTGGACCAACTGATCGGTAAAAGCCACCCTCATCGAAGCCCGGCGGCTTCAGCTGTGACCTGAGACCCATGAAGAGTCCCAGAAATCCTACGAACAAAATCAGTATTCGTACTACCTGCGGAGCCATTTCGTCCCCCACGAACAGCCCCAACGTTGCGCAAACCTCCGAAACTCGTCGGGGCGGTTACTTTTTTGCGATCGTACCTACGGCAACTTCACCGCTAGCGGTCCCAAGCGCCAACTGTGATTGAAAGGGATTACATTAGGCAGTGCAAAAGTCTGGCGGACCTTGCCGAGTCGGGCGCTAGTACTTTACTCTCACATAGACCGTGAACTGAACCATCGGCTCGACCGGTGCCGGTCCGAGAACGGTGTCGAAGTCTTTCCCCTCCAGGCCGTGGTAATAGAAGCTGCGCGGCTTGCGTGCCAGCTGTATGACTTGGTTTGGCCGATAGCCATAAAGGCTTTCCGATTCCTGGGCCTGATAGGCGTCGTACATTTCCGAGGGGTAATAGACGCTGAACTGGGGAGGCATCACGCCGCTTACACGAATCGATCCTTGGTCGAAAAGCTTCTCGATTTCGGCCGCCCGACGCTTGATAACCGTTGCCGCCTCTTCCATCAAAGCGGCCTGTACCTTGGCATGGTCCTTTACGATGTAATCGACCTTGACGAGGTCGAACACTTCCGCCTTGGCCGCCGCCTCGATGAGCGGATCGAGCATCTCCTTATCCCGGTACCGAAAGGCGATGTTCTTCTTGACTTCGAATCCGGCAACTACCTCTCGAACAACGCTGTTCCCCGCATCCTCGTAGCCATAGATACGGTTCTGGGCAACGAAGTCCACATAGGAATCCTTGCCAAGGATACGTAGAGCTGCCATCCCGTCGGTGAACTTCTTAACCGTCGCGTCCATCGCGCTACGCGCTGCCGCCAAGGTTTTCCCTTCCATGCTCACCGAGAACATCGCCACGTACTCGTCAGCGGGCACATTGGCAAGCACGCTCGCCTCCAGGTAGCGACCGTCTTCCTGTCTCCACGTGCTCCGCTTGGCGAGTTCCGCCTGGCGCGCAGCCTGGTATCCGGATGGACGATTCTGCTGATAGGCCGCGCTGCCACCGCCGACCTGAGCCGCTGGGCTCTTGGCCATCGTGGCTGCAACGAAAAGCGAGAGCAATAGGTGCATGATTCCTTCCCCGCCCCACTGGGCTATCGGCTTGGACGGCGAGGGGTGCTACGCGGGTTACAGTCAGTTCCGGCATCACGATGCCGTTCCAACGCGGGATTGGCTGCAGCCCTCCAGTTCCGAATGACTGGCAAAACACAGACACAACTCTACTAATCCGGGCGTAGAATAAATGCGGGGATAACCCGAAGAAAAATCGCGACAAAACCAAAAAGCTCGTCGTCCTTACTCTGCCAACTTAGAGGGGACCCGATTCACAAAACGTGCAATCGGGGATGTGACTATCCATGAAAATCGACCGACTCTTCACCCGCAACGGCAGTGACCCTTACGAGGGCATCGAATTCGAAGCCAGAAGGAGCGAAATCCGCAACCCCGATGGGTCCCTCGTCTTCGAGATGCCGAACGTAATGGTGCCGAAGGGCTGGTCGCAGGTCGCAACTGACATTCTCGCCCAAAAGTACTTCCGGAAGGCTGGGATCGGGCCAGATGGCAAGGGGCACGAGACCGACAGCCGCGAGGTCTTCAACCGCTTAGCCGGTTGTTGGCGGCATTGGGGTGAGTCCCACGACTATTTCGACAGCGAGGCGGACGCCGAAGCTTTTTATGACGAGCTCGTCCACATGCTCGCGATGCAGATGGCGGCGCCCAACAGCCCGCAGTGGTTTAACACCGGTCTCCACTTCGCCTATGGCATCACCGGCTCGCCACAAGGCCACTATTACGTCAATCCCAAGACTGAAGAGCTCGAGCAGTCGACCAACGCCTATGAGCGGCCACAACCGCACGCCTGCTTCATCCTGAGCGTCAAGGACGACCTCGTCAATGAGGGCGGGATCATGGACCTATGGACGCGCGAAGCTCGCATCTTCAAGTACGGCTCCGGTGTTGGCACGAACTTTTCGCGACTCCGCGGAGAGCGTGAGCCTCTCTCCGGAGGTGGAAAGAGTTCGGGACTCATGAGCTTCCTGCGGGTAGGCGACCGATCGGCCGGAGCAATCAAGAGCGGTGGCACAACGCGACGAGCGGCAAAGATGGTCTGCCTCGACATCGACCACCCGGACGTCGAGCACTTTATCACGTGGAAGGTCCGAGAAGAGCAGAAGGTCGCGGCGCTGGTAACTGGCTCGGCGCTTAACAACCGACACATCAACGCCATCATCCGCACCTGCCACATCGGCGACGAGAGCCTGAGTGGCGACGACCGCTACAATCCGCGGAAGAACGAGTCGCTTCGCATGGCTATTGCCGAAGCCAAGCTGGATGCGATCAGCCCGAACTACATTCAGCGAGCCATTCAGTTGGCCCGCAATGGTGTCACCTCGGTCGACTTTCCCGTCTTCGACACCGGCTATGAGAGCGAGGCCTACGTAACCGTCAGCGGACAAAACAGCAACAACTCCATTCGGGTCACGAACGACTTCCTGCGGGCGGTCGAGAACGATGGCGAATGGGAGCTCAAGTCTCGCACGGATGGCAGCGTCCAGAAGCGCATGAAAGCGCGTGACCTGTGGGAGCAGATTTGCGAGAGTGCCTGGCAATCGGCCGACCCCGGCACCCAGTACGACACGACC
Organism: Fimbriimonadaceae bacterium; assembly: GCA_019187105.1. Lineage (NCBI taxonomy): Bacteria > Bacillati > Armatimonadota > Fimbriimonadia > Fimbriimonadales > Fimbriimonadaceae > Fimbriimonadaceae bacterium. Next base: position 646,317 of record JABAQM010000001.1, read on the forward strand.
ATCAACGAGTGGCACACCTGCCCGGCGGATGGGCGCATTAACGCCAGCAATCCATGCAGCGAGTACATGTTCCTCGACGACACTGCGTGCAACCTGGCCTCGATCAATTTGATTCGGTTCTATGACCCGGAGATGGGCGAGTTCGATATCAAGGCCTACCGCCACGCCATTCGCCTCTGGACGATCGTGCTGGAGATCAGCGTACTGATGGCACAGTTCCCCAGCCGCGAGATTGCACGCCTTAGCTACGAATTTCGGACCCTAGGCCTCGGCTACGCCAACCTGGGCGCACTGCTCATGCAGATGGGCATCCCATACGACTCGTCGCAGGGATTCGCCATTGCCGGTGCCCTCACTGCGGTGCTGGGCGGTGACAGCTATGCCACCAGCGCGGAACTGGCGCGAGAACTTGGCCCCTTCCCTGGCTATCAACGCAACAAAGAGTCGATGCTGCGAGTCATCCGCAACCATCGCCGTGCGGCCTACAACTCGCCGAAGGACCAATTCGAAGGGCTGGAGACGATCCCGATGGGAATCGATCCCGACGAGTGCCCCACCTACATGTTAAAGGCGGCTCGAGAGGCTTGGGACGAGGCCCTCGAGCTGGGTCAGGCCCACGGCTACCGCAATGCGCAGGTGACCGTGCTCGCCCCCACCGGCACGATAGGTCTCCTAATGGATTGCGACACGACCGGCATCGAGCCGGACTTCGCCCTCGTGAAGTTCAAGAAGCTAGCCGGCGGCGGGTACTTCAAGATCATCAACCAGAGCATTCCGCCCGCCCTTGAGCGGCTAGGCTATAACCCCGAACAGATCGAGGACATCATTGCCTACTGCGTGGGTCGGAAATCACTGGCAGATGCCCCTCACATCAATCACGAGTCTCTGCGTGATAAGGGCTTTACCCCCGACGCGATCGCAAAGATCGAAGCCGCACTGAGCAGCGCGTTCGAACTGCAGTTCGTTTTCAACAAGTACACGCTGGGCGAGGAATTCTGTCGAAGTTACCTGGGCTTCTCGGATGAACAGCTGAACGACTGGACCTTCGACATGCTCTCCGCCCTGGGGTTCAGCAAGATCGAGATCGACGAAGCCAATGACTATGTCTGCGGCACCATGACGATTGAAGGTGCGCCCCACCTGAAGCTTGAACACTATCCGGTTTTCGATTGTGCGAATAAGTGCGGCAAGAACGGCCAGCGGACGATATCATCGTCCGGTCACATCCACATGATGGCGGCGGCCCAGCCGTTCATTTCTGGCGCGATCAGCAAGACCATCAATCTGCCGGCAGAGGCTTCGATAGAAGCCATCGACGAAGCCTACATGCTGTCTTGGAAACTTGGTCTCAAGGCCAACGCCCTTTACCGAGACGGCAGCAAGCTCAGCCAGCCGCTCAATTCGAGCACCGACGATGCTGCGGCAGCCATCCTGGAGACGTCACTCGCCGGCGAGTATGGCCTTTCAGAAGAAGAGGCGAGCATCAAGCATGCCGCGACCAAGCTGGTCTATCGCTACATAGCCAAACGGCGCATGCTCCCAGCGCGAAGGCGCGGCTACACCCAAAAGGCGCGTGTCGGCGGGCACAAGGTCTACGTCCGCACCGGTGAGTATGACGACGGCTCGCTCGGCGAAATCTTTATCGACATGCATCGCGAAGGCGCAGCCTTCCGTTCGCTGATGAACTGCTTTGCCATCGCGATCTCACTCGGACTCCAATACGGTGTGCCGCTCGAGGAATTTGTCGAAGCGTTCGTGTTTACGCGCTTCGAACCGAACGGCTCGGTGACGGGACACGACAATATCAAGATGTCGACCTCGGTCATCGATTTCATCTTCCGGGAGCTGGCGCTGAGCTACCTCGACCGCACCGACCTCGTGCAGGTCAAGCCGGAAGACCTTCGCTCTGACACCGTCGGGAAGCCGTCACAGGAACCGGAATTCACCGACGAGGAGGTCAAGGGCGAAATCCAGGGCTCTGCGCCCGGTATCGCCAGCGAGAAGCACGACTCGAAGGGCTATCGGGCCAACCAGAATGCGGAAGACGAGGACGAAGGCGATGAGCCGGAATCCGTAATGGTGACTTCCCTGTTTGGGCCCGCCGTAGCCGAGCCGGTGGCCGCTTCCACGATCGCTTTGAATCTCGAGGCAAAGATCCGTGAGGCGAAGCTGAAGGGCTACGAGGGTGATGCGTGCCGCGAGTGCGGCAGCTTCACGCTCGTACGCAACGGCGTGTGCCTCAAATGCGATACCTGCGGTGCGACATCGGGCTGCTCGTAGAAAGTCGTACTTTATAGGTACAGCGTGCATATAGATTAGCGTCCCATAATCCAAAAATGGACGCCCGTGAAACAGATCTTCCTCTCGTCATTCAGGGAGGAATGGGCGCCGCCGTTTCTGGCTGGGCGTTGGCGCGCGCCGTCTCACTTCGAGGGCAGCTCGGTGTCGTCTCCGGCACGGGAGCCGACGCCGCTTTCGCCCGACGGCTGCAGCTCGGAGATGTGGGAGGGCACCTTCGCAGGGCAATCGACGCTTTCCCTCTGCCCGAAATGGCACATCGCGTCCGGGATCGATACTTTCGAGCCCATGGCAAGGCACCCGAAGCCCCGTTCAAGTCGAAGCCGATGCCCATGCTGCGTCCTTCGAAGGCGCTTACCGAGCTCAACGTCCTTGCCAACTTTGCCGAGGTCTATCTTGCCAAGTTCGGTCACCAGGGCCGTATCGGCATCAACCTGCTCGAGAAGATTCAGCTCCCCACCCTCCCCGCCCTTTTCGGGGCGATGCTCGCCGGAGTGGATTTCGTCCTCATCGGCGCGGGCATCCCCCGGCAGATTCCCGCTGTACTGGATTCCCTTTCCCGGCTCGAGCCCACCCAGCTTCGCCTCGACGTCTCGGGAGCAGAACCGGGAGAGGAGTTCTTCGCTGAACTCGATCCTCGGGACTACGCGCCTGAAGCCCTCGAGCGACTAAACCGACCCCAATTTATCGCCATCGTGTCTTCCACCGCGCTGGCCACGACCCTCGTCCGCAAATGTTCGCCACCGGTGGATGGCCTCGTGATCGAGGGGCCGACCGCTGGGGGCCATAACGCACCGCCGAGGGGCACGCTCATCCTCGACGATAACCGCGAGCCTATCTACGGCGCCAAGGACTTGCCTGATCTGGAAGCCATTCGCGCACTGGGCGTCCCGTTCTGGCTCGCCGGTTCCTATGGCAGCCCAGAAAAGCTCCGCGAAGCGATTGGTCTCGGTGCCACTGGAATCCAAGTCGGCACCGCTTTCGCGTTCTGCGAGGAATCCGGCATCACCCCCGAGCTGAAGCGCGAGGTATTGCAGCAGAGCGCAGCCGGCACCCTCCAGGTCTTCACCGATTCGCAGGCCTCTCCCACTGGCTTTCCGTTCAAGGTGATCCATATCGACGCCACGCTGTCGGAACCCTCCGTGTTCGAAGGCCGGACTCGCATCTGCGACCTCGGATATCTTCGCCAGCTTTATCGTAAAGAGGATGGCACGGTCGGCTATCGCTGCCCCGGCGAGCCGATTGACGACTTTGTCGCGAAGGGAGGCAACTCCGGGGACTGCTCAGGTCGCAAGTGCCTCTGCAATGGCTTGATGGCAACGGTTGGCCTGGGCCAGGTTCGGAAGGGAGTAGCCGAGCCGCCGATCGTAACGGCCGGCGACGATGCTGCTTCGGTCGCTGCCTTCCTGCCCCCAGGTCGCACCACCTACAATGCCGGCGATGTACTGGACAAGCTTCTCGGAACTTGTCCGCAGCCTGCGGCTTAGCCGCCGGCAGACAGCGCCGGCTTTGCCACCCACACCCACCGAAAGATTTTCTCGTCATAGAGGCATATCGGGGTGCCGACTTCCGTAAGCCGCTTAACCTTGGCGTACCACGGAAGCGGCGCCAGCTTTCCCTCCATGGTCCACTTGGTGCCCTTGCCCACAACCGTACCGGAGAGGTTTCCAAACTCGTCGACTTTGCCCTTCACGCTGTAGCGGTCGCCCTTTTCGCTGACGAAATCGCCCGACACCTCGCCCCCTACACCGACTGTAAGCTTCAACTCGCCGCTTCCGCGTTCCTGGCGATCGTTCCAGTGAAGCACGCTGAAATCGTGCTTACCTTCAAAGTCCGATACCTTCGGATCGGCGGAAAAACCGAACCGAGCAAACGTCGGACTCCCGGGTTGCGAGAGTCCCGCTTCATAAGCCATTTCGGCAAGCAGATCGGGCCGTTTGGTATCCATATACCGCTTGGCCAGTGCATGGCACCCTCGGGCATGAACGTACATATAGCCCCAGGATCGCAACTGGCGGGACTTCTCCAAGAGAGGCTCCGCTTTCTCCCAATCCCCTAACTTCGCCCAGGCCAAACCAGCCATCGCTTCGCCAAAGGGCAGGGTCGTGCCAAGTGTCTCCAGTCGCTTTCTCGCTTCCGCATTTTTGCCCAGCTCTGCGTCGCACCACGCCATAAGGGCGTCGACATTCGGCTGGAAGTCCGAGTCGGCCTTCGGAATGCCGCCGATCACCGCGGAAGCCTCGGCAAACCGGCCCTGGTAGGCCAGGTACACCGCCCACATCCGCTTGGCATCCATCCCCGCGAGGGTGGTGATCAGCGCCGACTGGGCCAGGGCCTCGACCTTGGCGGTGTCAGACATGTTGCCGTAGATGATCTGCAAGGTGCAGTCAAGCAAGGCGTCACCCGAGGCCGTGCTGCCCAACAGCTTGTCGGCAAGCTTCGCAAGCTGCATTTGACGCTCGGCGAGTCCACCGTATTGGTTGGCGGCAAACCACGCATCGGGCCGCCGGCCCCACTTGTCCGCGATCAGGCTCAGGCCAAGAAAGGCCATATCACAAAACTGGCTCTGCTTGATCGGTTCCAGTGCCTCCAAGCTGACGAGATCAGTCATGATCCCGTTGTACAGGTCAAAGGCCGTAACCACGTAGGCAACATCGTCCTCGCAGTACTTGGCGCCCTCGTTGATCGCTTCGAGCAGGCCCTCTTCTCCCTTGCGAAGCGAAGTCGCGAAGGTGGACGCGAGAATCGCTTGCCACGAAAACGGATGCCGCTTTGCCGCTTCCACAACCTCGTCCACAATCCCGGCGCCGCCTGCACCCGCAATCGTCAACGCTCGCAGCAGGTCTCCGGGATCGGGTTTGGCCGCCAATGCCTTCTTCAGCCACTCCATCATCGCGGGCTTGTCGTTAGCGACCTTCTGTCGTTCGGCTTTTTCGAGGTACCAGAATGCCTCCACCTCCTTGTCCTTTAGCCGTCGCTCGATCAGGGCCGCATAGCCGGCAAAGTCGTGGGCGGACTGGAGCATCACGCCTGCCAGCACATACAGGAGGTCATCGGACGGCATCGTAGAGGATCCGTCGGCCGCCTTCTCCATTAGTTCCGCGGCTTTTGCAAAGCTGCCCTCAAGCGCGGCCGCCTCGGCTTGCAGATACGCTTTCTGCTTAGGCGTCAACAGTGAGAGATCGAGAGCTTCCTTGACAAACTGCTTTTTCCGATCCGGTTTGGCAAACCGCTTGATCGAGGTCCACGCAAGGAATGCCGTGGACCAGCTTGGTTCACTTTTCCACATTGCCTCCGCCGCCTGCAGCCGTTCGGCAGGCTTCAGCAGGTTGCTGGAATCGGTGGCGAGGCTCAGTTGCTTCCAATACGAATCCGGCCCGTTGCGCAATCGCTCGTGAGCTTGGAACGACTCGCGGGTCCGGTCGCACAGGTAAAGGGCAACGGCCAGAGTATACAGGTCGGTTGCGGCGAGCGGCTTGACCCGATCCAACGTACGCAGGACCTCCACGGATTCACGGTATCGGTCTGCATCGAAGAGCTGGTCGGCATACTGCGACATCGCCGATTCGTAAAGGGGAGTGGTCAGGCCCTCTGCCTGTTTCTTGAAGTCCTCGATACCCGCCTTCGACAGGTCAGCCGGGGGATAAGCCCCAAGCAGCACATCGTCGGCAGCGCTGCCCCACACGGCTGGAACCTGCTTGTCATCGCCGTAATCGCGCTCCGAGTACGAAGACGTGTGTTCCTTCGCCGCCTTGGCCACGGCCGAAGCCCACAAGGCGCCGGAGCTCGGCTCACGGTTTGCGGGATCGCGCATCGCCTCAAGGAGATGGTAGGTAAAGACGCTGTGCTTAAGGGCCGGTGCCTCGTAGCTCCGGCCACCTGGCTCGCTCCCGAGGATTACCGCCATGTTGGACTTACGACCCAGCTCCAAGAGAGCGGCACCGAAGGGGTTTTTCTTGCCGCTGCGGCAGGCGTCGGCGACGATCAGCACATTCTTGAGTCCTGCCTCGACGAACCGCGAAATCACCTCGGCAACCGGTAGACCAACCCGTTCGGCGCTGGCTTCTCTCGCGTCGGTCGGCAGAAGGTAGTCGCCCTTCGGCGTACCGACCCCATGGCCGCTAAAGTAGAAGATGAAGAGATCGCCCTTATCGAGGGTCTTTCCGGCAAGGATGTCCTCGACTTCGCCAATGATGTTGCCGGACGAGGGTTCTGTACGCCGATCTCGATCGCCTCCGTCGCAAAGGAGCCGGACATTCCCAGGCTCGAACCCGAAATCGTTCACCAGCGCTGCCGAGAACGCGCGAGCGTCGTCATCGGCGAAGCTTAGCTGGCTGTAGTGAAGGTATTCGCTCGCTCCGACCACGATTGCCCACCGCTTGCCGGGCACAAATGGCTTGTCCGAAGGGATTTCCGGCTTGGTTTGGGCTTGGACCAAGGCCGGTAGGAGCAATAGGACGAGGGCCGCCTTGCGAAGCATCACTGAATTATCGGACGGGTTGGGCTATCCTTTTGTTGGAGATGGGACACCAGCAGGCGCTTTCTGCCCAACGCCCTTGCTGCGACTCCGTGTCGACTCTGGGTCGGCCCGGGTCGAGTCCTTGCGCCAGTTTCAAGCCTGTTATCTATGGATAGCCATCTTGTGGCGCCGGTCATCGTCAGCCTCCTGCTCGTTCTGTTCAACGCCTTCTTCGTTGCTGCCGAGTATGCGACGGTCGGATCCAAGCGCGCCCGGATTGAGGCTCTCGCGCGTCAGGGAAATCGGTCCGCAAGGCTCTTCATCCGTGAACAGCAAGATGTCCAGAAGATGGTTGCCGGAATCCAGGTCGCGATCACGCTGATCGGTCTCGGTATGGGAGCGGTGACGGAGCCGTTTATAACCTCGATCCTTCGCAACATCTTTGGCGATGCTATACCGCGCGTCGCGTCAACCACGATCGCCTTGATCATCACGACGTACGTCCTCGTGGTGTTCGGCGAGCTTGTTCCCAAGTACTTGACCCTGCAGGCGGCCGACCGAGTCGCCCTCGCCGTTATCCGGCCCCTCATCCTCTTCAATCGGATCATGACGCCGCTGGTCTGGCTGGTCGACAAGTCGGGTGCGCTGGTTCTGCGACCGTTTGGCATCCGTCCCAAAGGTGGGGATCAGGACGCGGTCTCGAAAGAAGAGCTGCTGTTGCTCTTAAGGTCTGGGACGACGCAAGGGATCCTGGAAGAGACCCATGCCCGCTTCGTATCGCGTGCCGTCCGGTTGGACAACTTGGCCGCCGACGACATCATGGTTCACCGGCTCGATATCAAGTGGCTCCCGATCGACACGCCGCCTGATGAACTGGCCACTGCAGTGGCCGCAATTCCCCACAGCCGAATACCCGTGTGCAACGGAGATATCGACGAGCTTGTCGGCATTCTCTATCTGCAGGACTTCGTGAAACACTGGTGCAAGGGGCCGGTAAACCTGGCGGACATTCTGAGGCCCGCTGTTGCGATTCCGGAGACGGCATCGGTGGACCAGATTATCGAGCGGATGCGCGACGACAAGACTCAGATACTGATCGTCATGGACGAGTACGGCGGAACATCAGGACTGCTCACCCTCGAAGACGTGGTCGAGGAGATTTTCGGAGAGCTGGAGGATCAAATCGAGAGCGAGCGGCCGCCCATTGAGCGCTTTGGCACCCACCGGGTTTCGGCCAAGTCCGATGTCCGCATCGACGAACTACTGGACTTCCTGGGTAAGGACCACGAAGTTTGGCCAACGACCGACACGTTGGCCGAGGTCGTCGTGAACGAGCTAACGCGCGTCCCGCGGCTTGGGGACAGCGTCTCGACACCGATCGGAACCCTTCGCGTCGAAAACATGGCTCGGCGACGGATAACGAGAGTTTCGCTTCAGCTGCTTGCGGACGAGGCAGAGGAAGAGCTGTAGTGAATTTGAAGTCGATCGACCATCGCGATAGCATGGTCGGCAGCGTGCTCGCAAGCCTGAAAAATCGACAGGGTACGGATTAGTGCTTCGGCTTCGCCGGGACTCTCTTCGATCATCTTGAAGATCCGGTTCCGTACCGCCTTGACTTCCTGGTCCACCCTTGCCTCATAGGCCCGGACCTCGTTAACCACCTCGGGATCGAATCCGGTGTAGAGCCGAATTGCCGAGCCCAGAACGAAATTGGTTTGCACGCCAAGCTGCACAAGGTCGTTGATCAACTCAGCCCGAAATTGCTGGCCAACCTTGATGGAGCGTCTCGCTAGCTTGACCGCGTCGTCACCGTATTTCTCGATTTCACCGACGATACCGAGCGTGGCCGTCAACCGCTTTAGATCTGCGGCTACCGGCGCCTCCTGCATGACGAGGAAACAGGTGTCCCGGAGGATATCTTCTTCCAGCTGGTCGATCTCATTGTCCGACCCAATGACCTGCCGCGCGAGGCCACGGTCATGGGTCGCGGTCGCTTTGATCGCGGCCGTCAGCATGTCCGAGACGCCATTGCCCATTTGCACGATCGATTGTTCGATTTCATGCAGCTTCTCATCGAAATGGTGGCGAATCGTCATGGTTGGAGAATGCGCCGCCGCAAGGCGGCGAGCCGCTCAGTTTACTCGCCAATAAGAGGGTCGGCGATCAGCCTTTCGCCGGTATGGCCCGAGCAAGGAAGGGACCAAACCGCTCGGCGTCAACCGAGGAACCGTCGAATTCCACCGCAAAGAACAGGAGGCCCTCGACCGCTCCGCCATGGATGATGGGCGAGGCGATGTTCGCAAACGGGACCAGCGAGTCCTCGATCCTGACTTCTGACTTGAAGTACCAAGGCGCACTCGTTTTCCTAACCATGGCGATGGCCTCTTCAACAGCCTCCTTGCCCCTTGGATCAATGGTCGTACGGATGTTCTCACCGATCCAGACCTCGGCAGGCTGGGAAATGGGTGCCCGGCTTAGAAACCGGATCGTCCCATCCAGGTCGGTCACGCAGACCGTTCCTGGCAGGGCGCCGCAAAGAGCCAGGAAGCATTCGCCGAAACTGATGGACTGCGGTGCCGTATCCGTCGCTACACCCACCTCACGCACATACGCAACCATTGCCTGGCTGCGGTTAAGGCCACCGGATTTGATCCGAATCCGCTGCCAATAGGTTCGTACCGTTGGAAGCTTGACCTTGAGTTTGGTTGCGATGACGCGATCCGTATGGCCTTGTACCGCAAGCCGCAAAACGTCTGACTCACGGATCGTGAGCAGAGACCGGATGGAGCGCTTCTCCATCGATGCCAGATCGATATGTCGACTGATTGTTTTCTCCCCTTGCGTGCGTTAGTCAGTGACTCTGATCGATGCTTGGACCATCGCCGCCGCTACGCCTTGCTGCAAGACGACTCCGATCCTATCGATCGCGATGTTAATCACCTTGTCCACGAGCGTTCGCTCCTCAGAATCGAATCTACCTAGCACGTGGTCGATAACGATGTCGTCTTTTCCGATTCCAATTTTGAACCGTGGATAGGAATTTGTGCCAAGGGTGTTAATCAGCGACTTATGGCCGTTGTGACCGCCAGGATTACCGCTATCTCGAAAGCGGAGCACCCCAAGGGGGAGGTCGAGATCGTCGGCAACTACGAGCACGCGCTCAGGCCGCAGGCCAAAGGACTGCATTAGCGGCAGTACCGCTCGTCCACTTAGGTTCATGAACGTCAACGGCTTGGCGATCGCTATCGGAATTCCAAGTGCTTCGCCGACTCCGTACACGGCCTGAAACTTACGCTGATCGAGCTTAATGTGGTGCTTTTCAGCCAATTTTTCGATGGTTTCGAAGCCGACGTTGTGGCGAGTACCCCGATACTCTGGCCCTGGATTGCCCAGGCCCACGACAAGCCATTCGGGCTGCACGGTCGGTCTAGGGCGCCGACGAAACATGGACCTCCACAGGGGATTCTGCCACCTTTTCCTCGCTGGGAAGATGCTGGTTGGACGTCAAGAACAGGATAGCAATGCCTAGCAAGATCCGGTAAGCGACGAAGACCATCAGGGACCCTCGGCGGAGGTAACCGAGGAGTGCCGCGATTGTTAAATAGCCACTGAAAAATGCGACAGTCGAAGCGACAAAAACCGGGGTTGCGAGCGGTCCTGTGAACATTTCTCGATGTTCCACTGCGTTGAACAGCCCGGCCGCCGTAATGCTCGGCACGCTTAGGAGAAACGAAACACGGGCGGCGCTGGCGCGGTCGAAGCCCATCAGCATCGCACCGATCATCGTGGAACCACTCCGGCTCGCGCCCGGCACCAGCGAGAGAACTTGAGACAAACCGATGATCCAGCCGTCCCGCACCTTGACGTCCGACTCGTCGCGGACATGTGGTGCCATTCGGTCGACGATTCCCAGAAGAATCCCCACGACAATCAGCATCCATCCGATAACGGTCAGGGATCGCCACTCACCCTCGATCTGGTCGCGAAAGACAAGTGCCATCACGACGATTGGAATCGTGCCCACGAAGACGGCCCAACCCATCCGGGCTTCCGGGGTCTTTGCCGCTTCCCCGCCCCTAAAACTACCTAGCCAGCCCTTGAGCGCCCTCCACAAATCCTTTCCAAAGTACAAGAGAACGGCCAGAACCGTTCCCAATTGAATGACGGCCGTAAAGGCCGCTCCGGGGTCCGGTCGGCCCATCAGCGCCGGGACAATTCTCAAGTGGGCCGTACTGCTTATTGGGAGCCATTCGGTTACCCCCTGAACGAGGCCCAGGATGACCGCTTCTAGGAGGTCCACATCTGTTCCTCACGGCTGTCGATCCCCAACATTCGCAGGGCAAGATACCGGATACGCGCGGAGGCTCGCCCATCGCCATAGGGGCTCACGGCTTGCGACATTCGCCGGTAGTCCGACTCGTCACGCAGCAATTGGCTTGCCTTTTCGAAAATTCGTTCCTCGTCAGACCCGACAAGCTCCGCGACTCCCGCCGTGACCCCCTCCGGCCGTTCGGTTGTTTCGCGTAGAACCAGAACCGGCTTGCCGAAAGCCGGCGCCTCCTCCTGCACCCCTCCGGAGTCTGTGAGTATAAGGTCGCTGCGGCGCATTAGGGTCACGAAGTCTGGATAATCGGGGGGTTCGATCAGCGCAGCCCGTTCACAGCCCTGAAGGACCGACCGAAGCCTCTCCCGCACATCCGGGTTGCGGTGCATCGGGACGACCAGCAGGACGTCGTGGAATGTCTGAACAATTCGTCGTGCCGCCCTGGCAATCCGCAACTGCGGTTCACCCCAATTCTCGCGACGATGGGTCGTGAGTAGGACGATGCGTCCTGCATGTTCAGGAAACCAGTCCTGCTGCCGATTGTTCGCCATGGCAAGCACCGCATCGATCCCGGTGTTTCCGGTGACAAACACTCCCTCCGCATGTCCCTCCCGTGCGAGCGCCTCCGCCGACTCTCTCGTGGGAGCGTAGTGGTGAGTCGCAAAGAGCGAAACTGCACGCCGGTTGAACTCCTCTGGAAATGGGTTCCAGATGGAATCCGTGCGTAGGCCCGCCTCGATGTGACAAAACGGGATCTTGCGATAAAAAGCAGCAAGCCCGGCGGCGAAAGTGGTTGTCGTGTCGCCCTGGGCCATCAGGATGTCGGCGCCGGTTTCCGCGAGAAACGCGTCGATTCCCGACAAGGATCGAGACGTGACGTCGCAAAGCGTTTGCCCATGCTGCATGATCGATAGATCGTGGTCGGCAACCAAGCCAAACGCGGCCAGAGCCTGGTCGAGCATTTCCCGGTGTTGTCCGGTCGTGAGCAGCACCGTGTCGACATCGGCCCACTTCTTCAGCTCAAGAACGACGGGCGCTGACTTGATCGCGTCCGGTCGCGTCCCCGCCACACAGACGATTCGAGGCTTAGCCATAAAGTCGGACGACAACCAGGAGCGCCCCACAGAGGGCGAGGGCGGCGACGTAAAGCACCCATACGGTTTGGCGCTGGGACAGGCCTCGGTGCAGTAGCTGATGGTGGAGGTGGCGCTTATCGCCCTGAGTTAACGGTTGACCTTCCTTCAGTCGGCGGAAAATGACCTGGATCGCGTCGATGATCGGTATCCCAAATGCCAGTACCGGTACGAAGATCGCCACCGCAGCTGCCGTCTTCATCGCCCCGACAATGCTTAGGCAGGCGAGCACGAAACCAAGCAGTTGCGAACCCCCGGTACCGAGAATGATCTTCGCCGGATTGTAATTGTGCCGAAGAAATCCGATTGCCGAACCCGCCAGTGCCGCCGCCACCAGGGCGACCCTAGGCTGACCCTCGTAAGTGGCAATCACCGAAAGGGTTGCTCCGCTGATGGCGGCAATGCCGGAGGCCAGGCCATCCACGCCGTCGATCGTATCCATCGTCTTCGTGATCACGAAGATGTAGATCGCCGTTACTGGAATCGCAATCCACCCGAAATCCTGCCAAGTTCGGGAATCGGAAAACAGTGGCGTTGCGATCCCGGAAATTTGGATACGCGACTTGTCATCGAAGATGAACTGGATGGCGACGCCGATCGCCAGGAGAAAAAGAGCTTGGATCTTCGCTTTGTACTGGTACAGATCGTCCATGGCGCCGACGACTACGATCACCGCACCAAGAAGAAGGATCCCGATCAGATACATCGGAAACGGCCGCTGCGGAAACGCGAACGGCAGGACGGCGAGGAGGCTGATCGTCAGGCCGCCATAGATGGCCAAACCGCCCCATCGAGGAAGCGGGTTCTTATGGATTCGACGCTCGTCTTGGTTCGGATCGTCCATCGCCCCCCGTTGAATGGCGAGCCTGCGGACCTGCGGCGTCAGCAGCCAGCTGACGAGAAGGGCCACCGCAGCTGCCAGCAGGGGCGCCCTGAACCCATCCAACCATCGGCCCTCTGTAGCCGCAAGCCAAACATTCATCGGGTCGAGAGCTCTACCGCCTCCAAAACACCCTGGCGATACCGGTGCACGTCCATTTCGGCATCGCGAAAGATCTCCAGCGTGAAGTCGTCCGGATAATCCCCTTCGTAGATGACACGCTTGATTCCGGCGTTGACGATCATCTTTGCGCACGTGTTACACGGCTGACAGGTCACGTACATCGTCGACCCTTCGCATGCAATGCCCAGCAGGGCAGCCTGCAACAACGCGTTTTGTTCGGCATGAAGCGCTCGTATGCAGTGCCCAGCACGCATGCATCCGACCGGCCAGTCGTGCTCAGGTCCCTCCACGGGACAATGCGGCAATCCCCGAGGGGCGCCGTTGTAACCGGTGCATAAGATCCGGCGGTCTTTTACGATCACCGCGCCGACCTGACGGCGGGGGCAGGTCGCTCGGGTTGCGACCAAATGGGCGATCTGCACAAAATAATCCTCCCAACTGGGCCGCTCGCGCATCGGAAGTTCGATTATGGCTTTTCCGATGGCGTCGAAGGGTTGCGGATCACGAGTTGTGGCTCGCTAAGGTCGACATTCCCGAGCGTGTCTAATGGCTTGCCTTCGACCAGGAACCTCGCGGAGACGATGTCGTGAAACTGGCCAAGCACGGTCAGAATCCCATTAAGGATGGTCTGTTCGTCTTCGGTGCCATAGGTGGTCCGAAAGGCCGCGTTGAAGTCGAGATCGGCAATGCCATCGTTGACCTTTGCTGAGACAAGGCTCGCCCCCTCTGGGGTTACGGTCGACTCCTTCAAGTACTCGTTAACCGAATACACGATGGGATCGTGGCCCTCGGGAACTTCGACCGACCGCTTCGTGAACTTCAAATTCCCTTGCTCGTAATGCGGCTTATAGGCATCGACCGTATCGGAACGACTGCTTGCTGCAGGGTCCCGGGACAGGTCAACCGGGACTCGGTCGGCGGGAACACCCTTCACATAGGCCACGAGGGCGCCAAGGCCAAGGGCGCCGATCAAGACCAGCATCCACGGAGTGAGATCTGACTTTCTCTGAGTCGCTTTACTTGCCATCGCCTAAAAACACCTTGATTCCTTTAACCGTGGATGCGGCCACTTTTGCTCCGAACTCATCAGACGCCATCTTCGAACGGTCTGAACTGTGATTGATAAACCCTAGCTCCAAGAGAACGGCCGGCATTCGCGCATACCGCAGAACGGCGAAACCTGTTCGATAGATCCGAGTATCGCTCCAGACGCCGATGCCGGGAATGCCCGTGCCCTTGGCGAGCTCTGCCTGGATGCAGGTGGCCAGCAGTCTGGGCACGGCCTGGTTGGCATGGTAGAAGGAAATCGATCCGCTCCTGCTATTGGCAAGCTTGTTGGAATTGATGTGCACACTGACAAAGAGGTCCGCGTTGGCGCGGTTCGCAATCGCAGGTCGCTCCTTGAGCGGGATCAGGGTGTCATCGGTCCGTGTCAGGATGACGCTGGCACCGGCTGAGGTAAGGGCCTTTGCAAGGGCCTTTGCGATCTTGAGCGTCAGGTCCTTCTCCCTGACCTTGGAGTGAGCAGCTCCCGTATCCGTCCCTCCATGACCGGCATCGACCACAATCAGGCGCCCCTTGAGCGAACCACCCGCCAGTCTAGGGCGTTCGAGCCGTAAGGTCACAATGTTGCCGGCGAAGCCCAGTTCATACGCGGCGGGATCACGCAAGCGAATGAGCAGTCGGGTGCTGTCTGCGGACTCCCCGGCGGCTAAAACCTCGATCGAATCGACCAGCGAACCTGCCTCCGCCGACGGCAATGTTAGATCGGGCGCGATGGTCGCGCCGGGAATGGAGACCTCGATCTCGCTAGGAGTCCGATACACCGCGATCGGGCGGACGGCGGGCGACGCGGATAGCGTGATCGATACCCTCGACTCTTCAAAATTCGAATGCTCGATTCGAACGTTGGAGAGCACGGGCAGCGGGTTCGCAAGGACCTCGTCAGGACGGGTCAGGATCGGAAGCGGCACATTGGGATCGCTGGCCGGATCCATTCCAGGTTCGGTGAATTCCGAGGATGCGGCCGAGGGCGTTAACCGAATCCGAGCAAATCTCGTTGGGGGAAAGTCTCCCAACTGCGCGGCGGGCGCAAGCGACCCGTCGATCACGATGCGAACGACATTCCCTTGGTACTGGGAAGCCCGCACCCCGGCGGGAAACCTGAAATCGGCAGGCAAGGAGAGTTTTGCGCCTGTCAGGTCGACGACGATCCGGTCGGGATTGGACAGCCGAAACACCCTGCCCTTTGCGGCAAGAGTGGAGTCGATCGCGAGCTCGCTGTCCTGGATTACGAGCGACCGCACCTGCCCCAGCACGTTGAGAACTCCGGTCTCCGACCACTCGGCATGGGCTCCAAGTTGCACCCAGGCTTCCGATAAATCCACCATCGGACGCCCGTTCGACTGCGTAACCGAAAGCCTCAGTTCGCGTCCTTCCGCCATGATCCGGACTTGGTCTCCGTCGTATTCGGAGGTCCATCCTAGCTTCTTCAACACGGGTATGGCCGCCAGCAGGCCATCGCCGCGACGCTCAAGGTCACGTGTCACCACAACCGAATGGGAATAGGCCAACTCCGGCGGGTCATCCGCCGTAGCCGATACTGCCGTCGCCATCCATGGAACCAGACAGATGAGGATTCGCCTCATAAGGCTCACCGGAAACTATACTTGCTTTTGGCGCAAATCTACACCAATGCCTGGAAAAAGGCTTTGGCGGTACCCTCCTGGATTAAGCCAGGGCGGTTAGCTCAGTTGGTAGAGCGCCTCGCTTACAACGAGGATGTCGGGGGTTCGAGTCCCTCACCGCCCACCAAAGCGGGTTCATAAGTGATGCTGGGTGGGGTGTGATGCCGGTTTCGGTATTTAGGACGAGCACGCTGATTGACGCACCCCTCGAAGTTGTATTTGATTTCTTCAGCCGGGCCGAGAATTTAGAACGGATCACGCCGCGCTCGCTACGGTTCGAGATTCTCACCTCGCTTCCAATCGAAATGCAGGCGGGAGCGATTATCGAGTACCGAATCCGACTGTTTGGTGTGCCTTTCAAATGGCTCACCGAAATCACGGCGTGGGAGCCAGGGCGCCGGTTCGTGGACGTACAGCGGAAGGGACCATACCGCGTTTGGGAGCACGAACACCGCTTCGAGGCCGAAAAGGGGATGACCCGGATGTTTGATACCGTCCGTTTCGAGCCTAGGGGTTGGGTACTTTCGCCCTTGATCAACGCCCTGTTTGTTCGCGGTCAGGTTCGCCGGATATTCGAACACCGAACCGAGGCTATTCGGCGCGAACTTGAGCATGGCTCGAAGGCGCCCGCATAGCGAATTCGTCGCGGATCGCGCCGAACCCGATTAGCCGAATCAGCGTCTCCACCAAGCATGCTGGCTTGCACAATTGCGCTTATCGCTGGAGCGGTATCACCTATCGACGCCTCGGAGTGGACATTCGAGGTGGCTGGTACAACGCGAGAGGCCACCATTTACTCCAGCCCTGGTAAAGGACCAAAGCCAGTGGTGTTCGCCTTCCATGGGCACGGAGGCAATCGTCGCAACGCGGCACGCACGTTCCAGATCCATCAGCTCTGGCCCGAGGCTATCACCGTCTATATGCAGGGAATCCCGATTGCCGGACGAACCGACCCACAGGGCGTTCGCAACGGATGGCAGAAGAACCCGGGCGAAGTTGGCGACCGAGACCTGAAGTTCTTCGATCAGGTCTTTGAGCGGGTCATGCGCGAGGCTGGCGGCGACCCCAACCGGGTCTTCGCCTGCGGCCACTCGAATGGCGGTCGGTTTACTTACCTGCTCTGGTCGGAGCGGGGATCCAAGTTTGCGGCATTCGGTCCATCGGCCAGCCCAGGGACTCTGCTGACGCGACGAATGGAGCCGAAGCCGGCGTTCATCATCGCCGGGGAAAAAGACCAGCTCGTTTCGTTCGCCTCACAAGAGGCAACTATCAACGCGATCAAGAGGATGAACGGCGTCAGCGGCGGTCCGATTGAGCAGAACGGTTACCTATCGCTGTTCAAAGGCAAAAAGGGGGAGTTGCGCACATACATCTATCCCGGCGACCATTCCTATCCTCGCGAAGCGAATCCCCTTCTTGTCGATTTCTTCAAGTCGGTAGGCAAATAGACCGAGAATCACCTAACCGGTTGCAAACCGGGTCGGGAGATGTCATACTTTCACGAGCCAAGCGGGTGTAGCTCAGTGGTTAGAGCGCCGGCCTGTCACGCCGGAGGCCGCGGGTTCAAGTCCCGTCATCCGCGCCATTCCTGCCGCGGTAGCTCAGTTGGTAGAGCAAAGCACTGAAAATGCTTGGGTCGCCGGTTCAAGTCCGGCCTGCGGCACCACCTTCTTCTGCGGTCGAGAAACCCCGAGAGTACTGGCCCTCGCCACATTGCCTGTTCCCATTGCTTGCCTCCGGGCACTTTCGCTGCCCAAAATCTCGTCAGTAATGCAAAGGATGCGTGCCCTCTTCGCGGTCTGCCTATTGATACTGACCGCGTGCTCTTTTGGGCAAGTGAGTCCGGGCGCAATCAAGCCAGGCGACCGCATCAAGATCATTTGCGAACAGGAGGCTTCGCTCAGCAAGGACTACGTCGTGACGAAGGACGGCGTCGTGGTGCTGCCTTTCCTGGGAGCAGTCATGGTCGCCGGCTGGACGCCGGAAGAGGCGGCAGCCCGGATCCGTGATCGCCTTCTGGATGAGCGCATTCTCACCGAAGCGACAGTAACAGTTACGTTTGCCACCCAAACCAACCGACCCGTTACCTACCGTGGGGCCGTTAAGTTCCCAGGGGAGGCGCCATGGCGCCTGGGAATAAGCCTTCAAGACATCTTGGCCATTGCAAAGCCCACGGAGGTCGCCGATCTGGAGCGCATTGAGATCACGCCCGTCAACGGTGAGAAGATCACGGTCAACGCTGCTCTGGTCGACTCGAGTCCCACGACGCTGCGACCTGGCGACGCACTATACGTTCCAGTTCGAGCGAAATCGGAAGAGGTCTTCGTACTCGGTGGGGTCGTAAAGCCGGGCGTCGTCGAATGGTCCAAGCCGGTAACCGTCAGAACCGCCCTTCAACTCGCCGGAGGATTGAATGGGCAGGGCGATCCAGAAGGTATCACGCTCAGGCGCGGAAAGCAGCCGCCACGAAATGTGGCTGCATCCAGCGGCGAGCCACTGGAGCCTGGCGATACCTTGGTCGTCGCACTCCTGCCGGAAAGGCGCTGGATCATGGTTGACGGTGCGGTCAAGAAGCCTGGTCCGGTGGACTTCCGCGAGGGCATCACTCTTTCGGCAGCCATCCACGAGGTGGGTGGCATCCTCCCGCTCATCCCCCTGGACCGGGCCGAGCTCAAACGCACGGTCAACGGCAAAGATCAAATCACCAAGCTGAACATCGACCAGATCCTTCGTGGACTGGGTGGCGACCCGAAACTCCAGCCTGGAGATCGCATCACGATCGTGCCAAAGAAACGCCGAAAGTGACAAAGGGTGAGCGGTATGATCCTACAGCATGCGCGTAAAGTGGGACCGGTCCAAGGGCGCACCCGAACCGATCCGAGCGCTTAACCGAATACCGGAACGAGAATCCCACGAACCGCTGGTCGACCTGCGTGAGGTCGCTCCCCAAATCATGCTCCCAAGGGAGACGACGATTCCATTTGTTCGAAAAACCGTCGGCGAGATGGTGGTCAGAGCGGCCCTTCTCCTCCCCAAGGGCGTGCATCTCGCCGTAACCGATGCCTATCGCCCGGTGATCCGCCAGAAGCTGATCTACGATTGGCTCTCCGCCTGCGCCCTTGAAGTCTGGCCCAACATCACCCATGCCGTCTTGAGGCGAAAGGTCAATCGATGGGTTGCGCCATTTGACCAAAAGGCCCCGCCGGGACACAGCACCGGAGGAGCGATCGACGTTCTGCTCCAGGACGAAAGCGGCGAGCCGCTCGATGTGCACTCACCATACGATCGCTTCAGTGCCGCGCCGACCTACACAATCGGGCTGAGCCCGGAAGCCGAAAGGAACCGCATGCTGCTGGTGGAAACGATGCTGGCGGCCGGCTTCTCCAATTGCCGTGACGAATGGTGGCACTACAGCTACGGCGACGCCGGCTGGGCGGTAAGAACCGGTGCGGCAGAATGCTTCTACGGAAGGATCGATTTGCCGGAAGAGCTTTACGCTCATATGCAGGAGGTGTGGCTGCGCAACCTCCACGAAAGACCCAACCCATTCAAGCCCCACCGAGCTAGCTAAACTGGAGGCATGGCTGCTGCCACGCTCTCCTACCAAGCTGAAGGGCTCGCCGGCTCGATCGATCGACCCATCCACGTCACCATGATCGGTGCGGGGAGCTTCTTCACCGCATCGATCCTGAAAGACATCCTGCTGATCCCCGAAAATCTCGGCGGCCAACTTCGCCTGGTTGATATCGACGGGCGACGCCTCGAACTCTCCCGGCGACTGATTGAGCGGCTCCTGAACGAGCTGCCCGGTGGGGAGCGCTGGACCGTGAAGGCCTCGACCGACCGCGCCGAGCTCCTTCCCGGCACGGACTATATCGTCAATGCGATCGAGGTCAGCGGCTTGGAGTGCGTGCGGTACGACAACGACATTCCTCTTGAATTCGGGGTGAGCCAGAACATCGGCGACACCATCGGTCCGGGAGGGCTGATGAAGGCCCTTCGAACGGTTCCGGTTTGGTTGGAGATCCTGCGTGACGCCGAGCGGCTATGTCCCCAGGCCGTCGTGCTCAACTACACCAACCCGATGAACATCATGTGCCTGGCCGGCCAGCGCGTGTCGTCGATGAAGGTGATTGGCCTTTGCCATTCGGTCCAAGGCACGTCGAGGATGCTCGCGAGATTCGTCGACATCCCCTACGAGCAGATGCGATGGACCTGCGCGGGCATCAACCACCTGGCCTGGTTTGTCAAGCTCGAGGGCCCGGAGGGCGACCTCTATCCCCAGCTGATGGCGATGGCCCGGGACCGCACGTCGGAATTTGCCAAGGCCGAGCCGGTCCGCAGCGACATGATGCTTCACTTCGGCGCCTTCATTACCGAAAGCAGTGGCCACCTCAGCGAATACCTCCCCTACTATCGCAAGCGTCGGGATCTCTTGGAAACCTATACCGACACCGGCTACCGAGGACAGGAAAGCTTTTACGCCGACAACTGGCCGGGCTGGCGACAGGAGCAGGATGCGCGCCGCGAGCGCATCATTGCCGGCGAAGAGGCTATCGAACCCAAGCGCTCCCTCGAATATGGCGCGTGGATCATCGAGTCGATCGAGAAGCATGTGCCGATCGTCGTCCACGGCAACGTGTCGAACGAGGGCGGGCTGATCGATAACCTGCCGCACGACGGCTGCGTGGAAGTGGCGTGCTTGATCGATCGCAACGGCATCCAACCCACCCGGTACGGCCGCCTGCCCAAGCCGATGGCCGCCATCTGCGACGGGAACATGCGGATGTTCGACCTCGCCGCCGACGCCTGCATCCAGCGGTCCTTCGAGCTGGCCCGGCAGGCGCTGCTGCTCGATCCGCTTACCGCGGCGTGCTGCTCGCCGGCCGAGATCTTCGCGATGGCGGATCGCCTGTTTGAGGCCGAGGCCTCGTACCTGCCTGGGTTTGCTTAGGGCCACAAATCCCGGCCACGCGACGACAAGACTAGGGGTCAAGTTTTCTGCACCTTCTGTCGTCCGGGTGCCGTCTTTCTTCTCTGCCATGGATGTTTCCGCTATGTTAAGCCTCCTTCCGCAGCCCGACAACCCTCTGGGCTTTACCGATAAAGATCGACTCACACTGATGAACCAGTATGCGATTCTTGAGTTGCTTGTTCGCGCCCATCCAGGGATTGCTAGCTACGAAGGTTCGGCTCACAATGATCCCGCTTACTACATCAGGCTCCAGAGGTATGTGCGGTTCGGCTACGATTACCTTCTCAAAAATGAGATAGCGAACCAGGTTGCCCCACGAACATTGTCAACCCAGGACCAGATTGACGTCTGTGACACTTTGGAGATGTGGGAAATCATCCAGAGCTCTTACGACCAATTGGAGGAGAAGGAAGGCCTGAGTGAGCAGGACGTGACCTTCCCTGGTTGGGACAGCAATAGTGATGGCGGGGAGCTCAACTTTGTCCATCTCTATTGTAATGGAACCGGTGAGAGACGCCACTCTGCGATTAGACCTCGGCCAGATTACGACGCACACATGAAGTACTACTTGCGTTATCCCAGCATGCTGATTCGTTTCCGCGAACTGGGTGCAAAGACTCACCTGGGAACCGTGAGCCGACTGACTGCTCAAGAAATAAAGTACATCCTCGCAGCCCCCTTCTAAGGGGGGTAGTTCTTGGCGACGCATCGGGATGGCCACCTGACCGTGAACGAGGAGGACCAATAGCTAGCCCATTTGCGATCGAACGCTATGAAGGATCTGCTTTGCACGAGACGTACTGAGGTCCATGCCTGCCTTACCGTCCACGGTCAGAAAATAGCGACCCAACTGAATCATGGGCTCTAGCATCCGGCCAATAATGTCTAGTTCGTCCGCAGAAAACACGAAGCTGCTACGCTTCGCCAGGGCCACGAGACCGTGGCCCTTTGGCGCATTCTCTTTCGTATCCTCGGCAATGCGACCCTTAAGATAACACTCTAAAGCCATCGCGGCCAGCATCATCGCGGGCCTGATCTGCATGCGGTCGCGCAGCGCCGCCGTGAACGGTGCGGACTCCTCGGGCGCCAGTTCGGGCGATCCCCCAGCGGTGATTCGCCTGTTCTGTTTCCTCACAAGCTGTTTCATCCGTTCGCCTCCGCCGCGAGCGCGAGTCTCGACCAACGAAAAGGCATACTCCAAGTCGCTACCCATCCTATACCAAAGGTCGGCGCTATCGAGCGTGTAGCCAACTGCCTGAAAAGCTAGGCCCACATCCTTATACTTCGCCATACCCTACGGCCTCGTCACCTTCACCGCACGCGAGCCCTTCTCATTCCCCGTGGTCAGCTTCACGAAAACCTTATACCAAACGTGCGAGCCCGACGCCACGAGCCCGTCGTCCGACAGAAACTCCAAGATTCCCGGAAGGTTGTTGCCGAGAACCACCGCCTCGTCGTCCTTCCACTTTGTCGAGCCGAGGCAGCCGCGCAGTTCGTACTCCTGCAGGTCGGGGTCGTCGCTCGTGGTGTAGTTGATCTTCGCCTTCTCCAGCACCGCATCCCACATCGCCGACACGTTGACGGCCTTCGGCGTATGGCCGGCGGGCGGCGTGAGCTTCGGCAGCGACTGCACCAGCGGATGGTTGGCCGGAAACGTCGCGAGCACGGCCTGCCGGTATTGCTTCAGCCGCTCATAGATCGGGGTCCAGGTGAAATCCCGCGCCTCCAGCGACTGCTGAAACGCCTGCTCGTTCGTGCCGACCGTCGTGAACGCGGTGTTCAACGTCGTCTGGTCGCCCGTGAAGAGCAGCACGCTGTACGAGCCCGACAGCGCGAGCGGCGGCGTGAACCCCGAGATCGGCGGCACGTTGACATTGATCGTCGTCCAGAGGTCCTTCATGTCCTGCATCAGCTCCCGCCACTTGCCGGGTCCATCGAGGAACTTCGGCGTCAGCGGGATCGAGCGGATGTAGCGCGTGCCGGGCAGAAAGCCGCGTACGGCCGGGCCGAACTGAAGCATGCGGGCGCGCACGTTCGCCCGCTTGATGTCGCGGTCGCCCCGCGCGGTCTGCAGCAGGTTGAGCTTGCCGGGCACGGCGTTCAGGGCGGCCTCCAGGGTCGCCCGGTCGGTGACCAGCGTCGCACGGACGTAGCCACCGAGCAGCGTCAGCTCGCTCGGGGCAAGGGCAGCGTTTACGTCCAGCCAATGCTGGAGAAATTCATCAATTACGACGAGCCATGATCCGATTCCTGTGACGGGCATTTCAATATCCTCCGACCTACGGACGAAACGCCCGCGCAAAGAGGAGCGCCAAAGCGCAAGAAATTGTTGCTGCACGCCTTTTTAACTCCGCCAGTGGCCTTACTGACGTGGCTAGGCGGGTTCTTGATGTCACTAGCTGCCACCCTAATCCCGCCAAGGACATTCCTAATCTCAATAGTTGTGTCCCTAATGGCGCTTTCCGTGCCTATTACTTCGCTTGGGGACCTCCTAACGTGTCTTGTTGCGCTTCACACGCCGCTTGCCGAGGCCCTAACGTCACTCTTCGAGCCCCTAACTCGACGTTAGACGGTCCGGGAGTGAAGTAAGGCGCACTTGGAGTTACGTGGCTCGCGCACAACTTGCCGAAGGTGGCGGTGTCAGCCGGCTGCGCCGCTACCGGGCATCCGGGTGAGCGGTGAGGCGTTTCATGTCGCTCGGCTTGGCCAATTGAAGCTGAAGGACTTCCTGCGTCAGCCGCATGCCTTCCCAGGTCAGTCGGGTTTCGATCATCACCATATCGCCCCGTCTCAGGGACTTGAGGCGATCGACCATGGCCTCCTCGGCGGCAAGGACGGTGAACTCCACGTCGTGCGGGTCGATCAGCTGGAGCACGGTGCCCGCCCGCCGAAGGTCGACCACCTGATAAGGTCCCCTGAGTGCCATATCCTCAGCGATGGATTGTACAGCGAGCGTACGCCGACCGGCGCAAGCTTGCCCTCTTCAGTCCTTGAAGCATTGGATTGCTCTCCGGCAAGCTCTGCACACGGGCCGCCCGTCGGCTATTTGAAGACGATGTGGGGGCGGTTCGACTCGTCGAAGTTCGCTTCGACGTAGGACTCAGCGAATTGGCGGGCCTCCTCCTGCGTTCGAAACGCGAACAACTCCACGTTGGCAGCGGCATCCGTTTTCACAACGGCCGGCACGCCAACCCTGACGATCCAGATGTCGTCATGACCCTCAGGGGTTATGAGATGAATGCTGATTTCTAACAACAAGCCTCCGGCTGTCCCCGGTTCGGTGGCTGTAGCTTATCTTAGAGGCTGGGACAAAGCGATAGGTGAACTATAAACATTCAGGTCACCGCCATATTGATTCTCTCTGCAGCGTGGCTCGCGTCAGTGTCGAGGGTCGGGCCGGGGCCGATAAGGACCCATAATAACCCTGACTCATGAGAGCCTTCGCCCTCGGGCTGTGTCTGCTGATTGCCGGCTGCGGCGGGACCGGAATCAATTTCCTCGACGACTTCGACGGGGTGGTGATCGAGCCGATTGGCAAGTCCTTCTCCTCGCTGGGTGACCGCGTCAAGTTCGAGGTCCCCGCCAATGCCTTTGCGCAGACCGTGACGATGACGATTGCGGAGGCGTTGGGGCTGCCGACCCTGCCCTTCATCCTCCTCGCCACCGCCTTCGACGTGAGGGTCACCGGCGGGGTGGCGCAAAAGGACATCGGCATCACCGTTGCGTTCAACCCTGCGGATCTTGGCAACATCGCCGAGAGCACGCTCACGATCTTTCGGATCGTCAACGGCGACGCCCAAGCGATTTCCAATCCCGTCGTGGACGAAGCCGCCAACACCGTCACCGTGCAGGTGGGCGACCCTAACGGGACCTTCGTCGTCGGCCATCAACCGTAAATCCGAGCGGCGAACGGCCCCGCGCATTCGTCATAATTCCGTAGTCGGACGCAATGGAGCGGATCGAAACAGCGATGACGCCGATCGCGCCTTGGTGCGAGGGGCGTCTTTCTCTTTTTCCAGGGAACCAGGGAGGATATGACACCAAAAGAAGCCATTAACTTTGTTCACGAGAACGAAGTTCAAATCATCGACATCCGTTTTACCGACCTGTTTGGAATGTGGCACCACTTCAGCATTCCGGCGACAGACTTCAGCGAGGCGCTTTTCGAAGACGGTATCGGCTTCGATGGTTCCAGCATCCGCGGCTTCCAGGCCATCAACGAGTCGGACATGCTGCTGATTCCCGATCCAGACACGATCTTCCTGGATCCCTTCAGCGAATACTGCCAGGCCGCGATCATCTGCGACATCGAGGACCCGATCACTCGCGAACGGTACAGCCGCGATCCTCGGCAGGTGATCCACAAGTGCGAGCAGTACGTCAAGTCGACGGGAATCGGCGACACCGTTTTCGTCGGACCCGAAGCCGAGTTCTTCCTCCTCGACAAGCTCCGCTATGAGAATTCGCCGCAAGGCGCCTTCTACGAGATCGACAGCGAAGAAGCCCACTGGAACTCCGGTGCGGAATGGTCCACCGGCTACACCCACCGCCAGAAGGGAGGGTACTTCCCTTGCTCACCGGCCGACCGGCTCCAGGACATCCGGAGCGAGATGCTGATGAAGCTCATGGAGATGGGAGTCCACATCGAGGTCCACCATCACGAAGTGGGAAGCGCGGGCCAATGCGAGATCGACATGCGTTTCGACACCCTCAAGGTGATGGCGGACAAGCTCCAGAAATACAAGTACGTGGTTCGGAACGTCGCCGCCGCTCACGGAATGGCCGCGACCTTCATGCCCAAGCCATTGTTCGGCGACAACGGCAGCGGCATGCACGTCCACTGGTCAATCTGGAAGAACGGGGAGACCCTGATGTACGATGAAGCCGGTTATGCGGGCCTGAGCGACCTTTCTCGATGGGCCATCGGGGGCATCCTGCGCCACGCTTCAGCCCTGCTCGCCTTCTGCGCGCCCTCCACGAACAGCTATCGGCGCCTGGTTCCGGGTTACGAGGCTCCGATCAATCTGATCTATTCGGCGCGCAACCGGTCGGCTTGCGTGCGCATTCCGATGTTTAACAAGTCGCCAAAGGCGAAGCGGATCGAGTTCCGGGCGCCAGACCCAAGCGCGAACGGCTATCTCGCATTTTCGGCGATTACGATGGCCGCTCTCGACGGCATTCAGAACCGGATAGAGCCTCCAAAGCCGATCGACAAGGACCTTTACGAACTTCCGCCCCTGGAGAAGGCGGATATCGCGCAGACTCCCGGATCGCTTCGAGAGGTTCTGGTCGCGCTGAAGAACGACCACGAGTTCCTGCTGCGAGGCGACGTGTTTACCAAAGACCTATTGGACACCTACATCGCTTACAAGATGGAGCATGAGGTTGAAGCGATCGACCTTCGTCCGCATCCCTACGAGTTCTACCTTTACTCGGACGTCTAATCGACAAGCGGCCGATAGACCGCTGGGTTCCGGGCAGCGAACGAGTTCGTCTCGTAGATGCCCGGAATCATTACATTTTGCTTGTTCCTCGGCCAGGCAAGATCCAGATTCCCATAGATCATGCCTTCACCGTCAGCCTGGTAGGCCAGCACCTCACCGGCCGGGTCGACGATCTGGCTGCCGCCAATGAACTGGAATCCGTTCTCTGTCCCTGCACGGTTGCATGCGGCCAAATAGACCTTGTTCTCTATCGCCCTGGCCCTGGCCAGTAGGTCCCGGTTGGCTTGGGCTCCGTCGGGCCAATTGGTTGGCAGCGCAATGAGGTCCGCACCTTTTAGCGCAAGGACCCGCGCGGCTTCGGGGAACCTCAGATCGAAGCAGATGATCACCCCCAGCCTGAGCGTATCGCCATCCCGGGTGGGAAGCTCGAATATAGGTAGGGTGTCGCCGGGAGTGGCAAAGCGGTCGAAGCCAAGTAAAGGGAGATGGGTCTTGGAGTACATCCCCGGCTGGCTCCCTGGTATGACAATCATCGCGCGGTTGTAGATTCCGGTGTCTTCGAAAGCGGTGTAACCGACCACGGCAGCACACCGGTGAAGATCGACGGCTTCCTGGATGATCGCGGTTGGAGTGCGCAAGTCCTCTTCGCCAAGCGCGAGCTCGCCCGCCACTTCTGCCGAATCAGCACAGTAGCCGCTGAGGAACGCCTCGGGGAAAATCAGCAGTTCGCATCCGGTTTCCGCGGCTTCGCCAATCGCTCTTGCCGCTCGCTCGGCATTCTCGCACGGCGCCATCCAGTGAACATCGAGCTGGGCGCAACCGATTCTCACAGGGGAAGGCTACCATCGGCGGAAACCTGAAGTCCCCCTTCACGAGTAATGAGAATGACGACTCACCAGGAGGTTAACAGGGAAATGATGATCAAGAAGTCGCAGCTTTGGGCATTAGCGGGCGTAGTCGCGGTCGCCGGCAGCGTTTACGCACGCGTGTCGCCGCAGGAGGCACCACCCGCACCAGGTTCGCCCGTCACCCAGGATAAGATCGGCAAACGAGTCTCATGCTCGTTCCAAAACGCCACCGTTGCCGAGGTTCTGAAGTGGCTTTCCACGCAAGGGCAGAGCTTCGTCGCCGATGAGAGCGTGGCCGCCTCAAAGCGCAAGGTCACCGTCAACATCGTCAATCAGCCGATTGAGGATGTCCTGGACGCGATCGCGGATGGGCTGAGCTGCAAGTGGGAGAAGAAGGGCGAGGTGCTCGTCCTCAAAAACTCGGATATCTACAGCGTCTTTGCACCATCACTCCGTGAAAGAACCTTGACGCCGGACGCTCCAATGGAGTGGAGAATCACGCCTAAGATCGATGCACCGCTTGCGATTCCGAAGGTCGACTCCAAGTGGCTAACCCCACAAGCCCAGAAGGAGCTCAAGTCGGAAATCGAGAGGGCGATGCAAGACGCAAAGAAAGCCATCGACGAGGCTCACAAGTCAGGAAAGGCCGAGAAGATGACAACTGAGGAGCGCGCCCAGTTCGAAAAGGAGATGGTCAAGGCGAAGGCCGAGATCCAGAAGGCCATGAAAGAGCTTGAAAAGGAACTCAAAAATGAGCGCTCCTTCGTCCTAGCTCCGGATGCGAAGTCATTAAAACGGCTTGAGATGGATCTTCCCAAGCTCAAAGAATTCCGAGGCACGGTTCCCAAAATGGAACAGTTCAAGTGGAACGACAAGAATGCTTATGTGGTGCCGCGAGTACTCACCGCACCCAATAGCAAGCTGTTCGTTGGCACCTCGGACGTTCAGTCTCTTCTCAAGAGTCTGACCAAGGCCCAGAAGGACAAAGCGGCTAAGCAAGGCTATCTGAAGCCGAGTGACCTGACTCCGGCTCAACGCAAACTTCTCGGCGAACTGCCGTCAGGGACCAATTGGTCGATCGTCTACGATATCGACGGCCAGAAGATCACGATCAAGGGCAAATAACCGGCTCAACTTGCAGAAGCGGCCTCAGCGAAAAGACGCTGGGGTCGCCTGCTTTTGCAACCCGCTCGCCAAACGCGTGAACGCCATGAACTTCGTCGATACGGACATCGACGATCCGCCGAGCCAAGGTTGAAGGTCCAGCGAAGCGAACTTCCAAGTAGTTGTCGGTTAGTCCGATGAGCAGGCCGTCCTTGTCGGGCTTGGATTCCACGAGAGCGCTGAGGACCCGACCTACAAATCTCGTCGCATGACGAGCACCGGTCTCGGCGGCAGCCCCATTTAGTCTGGACACGCGATCCTGTTTCTCCTTGTCGCTCACAGGATCGCCCCACTGATCGGCGAGGGTTCCTGGCCGCGGGCTGAAACGAAAGGCATGGACTCTGAAGAACCGAGCCTCCTTCACGACATCGAGTGTCGACTGAAACCTCACTTCGGTTTCTGTAGGAAAACCGACCATGATATCGGTTGTCAGCGTTAGGTCTGGGATAGCCCGATAGAGCCGTTCGCAAAGGCCCAAATAATCGCTTTGCGAGTACGGTCGATTCATGTCGCTAAGCACACCGGAGTCGCCGCTTTGCAGCGGGATGTGCAGGTGCGGGACCACCAGGCCGTCTTTGATCAGCCCGATCAGACGGTCGGTGACCTGGCGCATCTCGATGCTGCTGATACGGACGCGCTCGATCCCAGCGACTCGCGCGACGAGAGAAACGAGTTCCTCAAAGTCAGGACCGCCACTTCCCGACTCCGGCCCGTATGCCCCGATAAGGACACCGGTCAGGATAACTTCTCGGTAGCCGAGGTCCGCTAAACAGCGAATCTCCTCGAGAACCTCACTGGCGGGCCTGCTCTGAAGCCCTGGTCGCGTATGGGGAATGGAACAGTAGCTGCAACAAACGCTGCAGCCGTCCTGAACCTTCACCGTTGCACGCGATCGCCCACCGAATGGATCGGTCTTCTGCCTTGGCTGGTCACCGATCGGAATAGCCCCCGGGAATGCCTCGCGGAACCGCTCGAGGGTCTTGAGCTTTTCGGGGTTGGCGACGACGAGATCGGCTCCGTCGATCGCGCTCTTCTGATTGAGGGCCATTTGGGCTGCGCAACCCGTCACCACAACTTTGGCGTCGGGATTCGTACGCCTTGCCCGACGTAGGGTGTACCGGCTCTTACTCTCGGCGATCGCGGTGACGCTGCAAGTGTTGACCACATAAACGTCCGCGGCGGCATCAAACGGAACCACCTCGAAACCTGCGGCCTCAAAGTCGGCGAGGATGCGCTGGGTCTCGTACTGATTGACCTTGCAGCCAAGCGTGGTGAATGCTGCCGTAGGCACCTGGGAAGTTTACTGACAATTGCGGCCCCCGCTTGGCAGCGGGAGCCACATGAGTAAGGCTACGGTGTAACGATCTGCCAGTCGGTCAGGTCCACCTTGATTTGCGAGCCAGGGGACCGCTCCAAGCCATCGGAGATGGTCTGCACGTTTTCCCAAGTGATACGCGCCTTTACACGGCCCGTTGTCTGGTCGACGTACTTCACCGGATTGGAGCCAACCGATGCGGTGCGGATGGTGTCGACCGTCGTGGTGGCTGCCGTGTTGAAAAGATCCCATCGATTCATCTCGTAATTCCACAGGTCGATTTTCTGTCGCAGCCCCGGCCGGTTCGACGCGGATTCACATCGGAACGTATAGCCAAGCGGTTGAAAGTCCGGCGAATCGCTCTCGACCACCAACTGCGCGTATTTCTGGCGGTTGGTGACATTGATTACCAGGTAGCTGTTGTTCGAGAACTTCAAAGACGTCAGGTTGCCGCTCACGTAGTTTCCTGCTGTGATCGTGTAAGTATCGGGCTGAACCGTGTGGACGGTACCACCCACGGTAATACCGAGAAGGAAACTGGATGCGGTCACCGTCTCGAACTGCTCGGCTTCTGTTTCGACGTAGATTCCGTTGGTCGGCTCGAAGTCAAACCAGAACATGTCTTCGGTCGAACCGATGGTGCTGGCGCCGTCACAAAAGACCATGGTGATCGAATCGATGAAGGGGCCTTCTCCGTTCGCCTGTTGGGTCCGGAACTGGGTACCGAGCCCAAATTCGCCGTCGGCCACTCGGCACCCCATGATACTGATATCGAAGGTGACCTTCCAAGTCCCTTGACCGACGTCGTTCACGTACCCGCCAAAATCGTGGCTGTCCGGGAGCGGAAACGGATACCAAGCTGAGCTATTGGCGCCATGTCCACCCTCATAGGTGTCATAGACTTGCCAGCGAATCAGGAATCGCAGTCCGTTTTCGTTGTGGATGCCCATCGTGATCTTCTTCCAAGGCTGGTTATCGCCTTGCGAAGCCATCACCACATCGTCGAGAGCACTTGGGCAGGACATACCGTTGATGTAGTAGTTGCCGTCCCCGTTGTCGCGCAGATAAGCGGTTGCCTCTGCTGGATCTTCGGTCCCGTCGTTTTGGTGGCCGAAAGCCAAGTCGCCCTTGGAGCCGCCACCGGCAGGCGGTAGCGGGTCGCCGAACCGTCTCGCGATAACTCGCTCAGCCGTATAGGGAATCCGCATACCGGCGACGGAATGGCGAACCCCGTCCCTAACGACATACCCGTGTGTGAGAATCATCTCGCCGTGGATCGTTTCAGCCCTGGCGATGGTGACGCTGCATATGAGCAGGCCAAGTAATCCGAATGTGCTCCAGTTCTTGAGCATGAATGCCTCCAACTCTCGTGGCAGAGACAACTCAGTTGTCGGAACCTGCCGAATGTATTGTACAAGTGCTTTTTATGAATGCCTATGACTCGTCAAAGAGCCTCTATTGACGTTGATATGACGGCGCTTGCGAGAGGAACTGTTCCGGAAATCTCACCGCGCCGGCATTTCTTCCGTGGCGATTTGCGGCCAAAACGGGGCGATGGACGGCAGCCCAATCGCGGAAAGGCTCACAATAGTGACGAGGGTCTGTCAGATTGATTATCGACGAGACGGGTTGGACGGAAGCTGCGCTGCAGGGCGACATGGAAGCACTCGACCGCTGCTTTGCTTACCTGCGCCCCCGATTGCAGCGCTACTTCGAGCGCCGCGTGCGCACCCTTGACGACGCGGAGACCTTGGTTCAGCGGACCATGGCAGCGTCCATAACCTCGCTCTCGGCTTTCCGCGGTGAATGCCCCTTCGACCGCTGGGTATGGCGCATCGCAGCCCACGAGTGTATCGCGTACTATCGGCAGGCAAAACGGGGCGCGTCGACGGTGTCCTTGGATGACCCGGAACGAGATTTTTCGGAAAAACTGCAACACGAACCGGGACTTTCGCCTCATGAAGATGCAGAAGCCCGCACCTGGATGACCCAGCTATTGGAAGTCGCCCAAGAAGCGTGCTCGCAAGAGGAATGGCGCGTCATGCTCGCTTACTACCGAACCGAATCCTTCGACGAAGTTGCAGAAATCTTAAAGATCAATCCAGCAACCGTACGAAGTCACTTCCTTCGGGGTCGCTCAAAGCTTCTCGCTGCGTTAATTCTCGAAAATCCGGAGCTGGTCGGGGGCGAAAGGGCCATTAAGGCTGCGATTTCAGCCGCCTTGGCAGATCCGGATTCAGGATTGACGCAACGAGACTTGGACGTCATTAAAGGAATGGACCGAAGCAGTGTCCAGGTTCGAGAGGTCTGCATGAAGATCGCCAAACACCTCCCCAATCCGCTGGCCCAGATGTAACGACCATGAAAGAACCGCTGCTTCCGATCGAGACCGCCGTGCAGAAGTCCGGCACGTCCGTATTGCCCGGGTGCCCCGACGCTGAGATCATCATCGATCTTGCCGAGAATGGCGCCGGCAGCAAGCATGTCGACCAACTGACCCACGTTCTAGCCTGTGCGGATTGCTTCAGTCTGTTCCAAACGTTCCGTGCAGTCGAAGTTGCCCGAGCCGAGGCCGAACCGTGGTGGTCCAAACTCGGACTCACTTCTGTTGCTCAGCAGATCAAAGAGGGCGCCCAATTGCTTCCAGAATGGTTCGCCGGCATCGTTTCGGCCCTTTCGCCTAAGCCCGCGGTCGCTTACAACTATCGCCGATCCGTTGGCGGCACACCGATTTCGCTCGACCATCCCGACTTAGCCAACCGCAAGTTGCAAACCAGTGAGCTTCGATTCACATGGAAACCGGTGGAAGGAGCCTCGACTTACCGATCGCGGCTCACGTCCGAAGGCAGGGACCTTTCCGATCTCATCGAGCAGAACCCCGGTGATATTCGGCTCCGCGCCGACGCCCGGCTGGAAGCCGGAGCGACCTACCGGTTCCAAGTGACAGCCGAACTCGATGCCGACAGCGCGGATTGGCTGGCCACACCGGTGGAGCTGACCTGCACGTTCGGCGTCCTGTCCAGCGACGAACAGGTCCAGCTCGAATGGGCTCGAGCCAATACGACTACAGCCCCGGTAGCCGCGATGCTCACGTTCTATTGTCTGGAGCGCTATGCCGATGCGCAAATGGCGCTTGGCCATTGCCCCCAAGGCGGCGAGCTCGATATGTGGCGCGAGGCAGTTGCCAAAGC
The DNA here is from genome assembly GCA_019187105.1 of Fimbriimonadaceae bacterium. Lineage (NCBI taxonomy): Bacteria > Bacillati > Armatimonadota > Fimbriimonadia > Fimbriimonadales > Fimbriimonadaceae > Fimbriimonadaceae bacterium. Next base: position 679,158 of record JABAQM010000001.1, read on the forward strand.
TGTCGAACTGCGGCGCAACTTTCCCGAAGAAGCCTGATTCGGATAGGCTACGGCAGTGAGGGAGGGAGCGTATGCCCAAGCTCTTGCCGCTAAGGAAGCGGGCGATTGGCCCAAAGCCTACCGGCTTGCAGTTCGGGCCCACGATGAAAATCCAGACGAACATCCTGCTGCGGGACACGCCTCCCTGCTCGCCGGAGTCGCCGCATACGAAATGGGTCGAGCAGACGAGGCTGTCCGCTGCTATCGCGCTGCAGCAACATCCTTCCATGCCGCCGGCAATACCGAACGGCTAGCAGCAGCCCGCTTCAACGAGGGCCTCGCTCTGTTCCGCGCTTCGCGGCTCGTGGAGGCAATTGCTGCTTACGAAGCAGCCCTCGGGTTGTTTGAGGCCATGGGCCACGAACGTCATCGAGCCACCTGCCTAATGAACTTAGGGAATGCCTGCCGGCATGCCGGAAAGATGGCAGAAGCCTTGGCGCTCTACCAGCAGGCCCGATCGGCATTTCAGGCGGTAGGCGATGAAGACCGATTGGGCCGGTGTTTTCTTAACGCGGGCAACGTGCTTGCCGACCTCGGCCGATTGCGAGAAAGTGCGTCCATGTTCGAACGGGCGCGAGAGACCTTCAACCGCATCGGGGTCGCTCAACATGAAGCCGGCGCGATTGTAAATCTTGCCGACCTTGCGTTGCGGGATGGCCGGCACGAAGAGGCCCTTGATCTCATCCGATCCGCCCGTGGGCATTTTGAAACCGCCCGAATGCAGCGTTTCCTGGTGGAATGCGACTTCCTCGAAGGCAAGGCCACGAACTCGCTTGAGCTGGTTCGACGGGCGGTCGATGGATACGAGTCGTTTGGCGACCGCCGCCAAGCTGCAGCCGCACGAGTCGTCGCCGCTGACCTCTTAAACGACGCGGCCTCCAGCCTTGACGACCTTCGTCAAGCCGCCGAGCAGCTGATCGGTTTTAGAGAGGAGTTTCATGATCCATCCTCGGCAGCCCAGGCTTCAAAGCCGCTGGCAGAGGTTGGTGGCCGGCTGGTTCACGCCCTATGCACGCTTGGCGACGTCGCCGGCGCCTGGGAGTGGCTACAGAAGCTGCGCGAGCGTCGACCAAGCGCTCCGGCCGATCGAACCGACAGCGAAAGGTCCAGGGAGCTTCGAGCGGAGATCGAAGCCATTGGTCGAGATTTGGCTGCTGCGACGGACGGCCACGACGCCTTGAGACGGCGTCAGGAGGTTGCACTCGCCGAGCTGAGCGCGGGCGAGTTCCGATCATCTTCCACGGCGGGATCGGTCGAGTGGTGCGAGATCCCCGATCTAACCCAAGCAAGATCGTCAATCGAGCCCAACGTCGTGCTGGTCGAAGCCGTCGTCTCCCCGACTGCCATCCACATGATTGCGGTTTCGAATGATGAACTTCGACATCGGCAGCTGGATGCCCCGCAGGAGGATGTGGCCGATGCCGTGGCTGCCTGCCGACAAGCCATCAGTGGCCCAGGAGGACGCTGGGTTGCCCACCCGCTGCTCGAACCTCTCGCCAAACACCTGCGCGAACTCAGCAACGGGTTCGAATTGCTGGTGTGGTGCCCAGATGGTGCCCTTGAAGGCGTCCCGATCGGCCCGTGGCTGCTCGAAGGCGAGACGGCTTGGATGCAGTCGGGCTCGTCCTGCTATTGGCTGTCCACGGTACCAACGGCGGCTGGAAGGCCATTGGTCGCTGGCATTTCGGAACATTCGTCCTCACTGGGGCACCTCCCCGAGGCGAGACGAGAAGCGGAATTAGTGGCCGGCATCCTGGGTGATTGTCGACTTCTCTTGGATGAGGAGGCTACAGTCGCTAACGTCCGCGCGGGTTCCACCGTCGCACGGATCCTGCACGTTGCGACCCACGCCGTTGCCAACGAATCGGTGCCACTTTTCAGCCGACTCGAAATGGCATCTGGCCCGCTATATGGCAGAGATCTGCTCGACTGGGGACTGGCCAGCGAACTTGTTTTTCTGTCGGCGTGCTCGACCGCCGAAGGCCAGCGCTCTGCAAGTGGCAGTTCGTTGGGCCTCGCATGGGCGATGCTGGCCGGCGGCGCTCGCACCGTCGTGGCAAGCTCCTGGCCCGTTCACGACCACGCCGCCCAAATCTGGGTCGAGAGGTTCTACCAGTCCTATGTCGTCAACGGAAATGCGGCCCAAGCCCACCAGGCCGCATGCCGGTACCTGGCTTCGGAGTCTCCGTACGACGCGCCGCACTATTGGGCAACATGGAAAGTTCTAGGTAGCCGATAGTGTAGTCGGTTTATTGTCTCACAAGAAGCAATACTTCATGGCCACTACTAAATCGCTCCATGAATGTTAAGAACTAGCCAACACGCGTGTACCATGATGCATGGCAGGTTCTTGGGACTGCTGTGATAGGGCGGGCCAGCAATGAAGAAGGCGTTCTTAGTTTGTACATGGGTTGCAGGATTGGCTGCCATCGCAATGGCCGACCCAATCATTTATTACGGGGACGGAGGCACCAACACCTGGAGCGACGGCTTAGGCGGCGTTGGTGGCGGCACGTTCACTTCTGCAGTGGGAAGTAACGGTGCTGAAGACAGCGGCGCCGGTCATGGTCCTACTAACGATAGCGCCGAGGCCCTCGGACCGGATGTACCGTTTTTCGGCAAGGGAGCGATGATCACGAGTTGGGACAACTCGATCGGCGGCCCCTCCGGGCAGAACAAGGCGGGAATGGATTTCATGTACGATGCCGACCCCGATTTCAACGGCACGAACATCTTCATGAGCATCTGGCTGCCACGTGAAATCGACCGGTTTGGTCTCACCCTTATCGACGGTGGCGGCAACTCGCGAGGGTGGTTTCTATCGGTGGTCCCCAGGGAGAATTGGCTTGATGTCAGTATCGACCCGACGATTGGGTTTCAAGGACCTTGGGACGGATTCTTCCAGGACCCCGGCTTTAATCTCACCAACGTTCTTAACTTCCGCATCACGGCGAGCGCGACAGTTGGTGATGACTTTTTCGTCCCGAACCCCGATCCACATATGGACCCAAATTTTGAGTTCTTCGCAATCGGTCACATCCAAATCTCCCCCGAACCAGGAACCATTGCCGTGATCGGTTTCGGGCTTGCGGCTCTGATTCGACGGCGACGCAGATAATTGCGGGTCGAAAGTCCCGGGAGCCTTGGGCGCTCCCGTAATACCATGTATGCTTGCGTCAGCGCAGGAAATGGACCTTACGAGCGTTCTCGCCAATAACTACGTGTTTCGGGGCTTGCCGGACGAATCCATCGAGTGGCTTGCCGACCTGTCCGTCATGCAGGAATTCCGGCCTGGCGAAAATGTCGTCGAGGAATTCGGTATCGACAACGACCTCTACGTGATCATCGACGGCGAAGGAACCATCCGCAACGCTTCGGGCAAGATTGTGGCGGAATTCGGGCCCGGCAGCATTGTGGGTGAAATCAGTCTCATCGACGAGGGCCCACGGTCCGCTACCGCCTCCTGTATCACGACGGTACGGGCGGCGAGATTGAAAGCTAACGTCATCCGGGGAACGATGGCGGCGGACGCGGCTTTTGCCGCGGTAGTGCTGAAGAATCTCGCAAAGGTGCTGTGCATGCGCATGCGATCGACCAACCTGCTAATCGACGCTATCGCGATCGATCCCGTTGGCCAGAGCTGAACCGCAACGAAGACCAACCTGACCACGGCGGTTACAGCCCATGATCTTGTCGCTGCTCCACTTCGCCAGGTGTGGAGAGCTCGGGCAGGGTTGCTTGGCTCAGTCGTTCTACGACATCGGTGGCAGAGGTTGCAAGTCGACGGCGTAAACGGCCGATGATCCACTGCATTCGTTCTTGCCGCCTTCGCAGGCTTCGCGCCGACAGAACTCGGATGGCGGCCGTAATGCCCCCAAAAATCAAGGCAACTGAGCCAATCCCCAGTAACACGGAAGCAAAGGCCTTTCCCAGGATGGCGCCGCCGATCACAGCTACAAACGAACCGATCAGATAGCCGAGGATCGGAGCCTCGGGGAAGCGAGACTGCAACCGCGCCCGCACGGAGTCGCCAGCCTGGGTGAGGGTTACCGTGTTTGCATCCATGCCACCGCCAGTGCCAGACCATTCGCGGGTGTTGCCGCGCTGCTCCATTGCGCCAGTTTCACCATACAGCTGACGCAGTTCGGCAACCGTCTCCTCCCAGGCTTCGTCGCTGAGGTTCCCATCGAGGATCGCTTCAGATTCTAAAGAGAACGGTCCTCCCCAAAAACCGGCCCGCTCCTGGACGGCAATGCTCTCTTCCTCCTCAAGGATCTCGTCGAGGACTTCGGGAGCGATGCCCAACTCGCTTGCGGCTGCTCTTAGCTCGTCCTCAGAGACTCCTTCTAGCGAGCCATCCGCCCGGTCTGCCGTTTGCCGCTCCGCCGCCCGGCGCATAATCTCGGCGGTCTGCTTCTCCGTAAATCGCCGTCCGGGCACATCGTTTGGACGGGGTTCGGGGAGCGGTCGTTGCACGGTTTTTGGACTCGCACAGGTGCGCCCAGCAACTCAGCGAACACAGGCGGTGGGATACGACGTACCGCGGGTGGCATTAGCAAGGGAAATCATGCGCGGGGATATCGTGACCCACAGTCGCTAGAGCCAACATTGGCGGGGGCAGGCAGCCTGGCTGGCTGCTCCTCAATTCTTATATGGCATCCAGCAATGTTTGCTGGATAATGTTGGGCAGAGGTTTCCCCATGATGTTCGTGCCCGCTCTCTTGCTGTCCCTTCAAGCCAAACCCGCTCTACTCTTCTACGAGCGAATCTATATCCCTTACAGAGTCGAGCAAGCGAGTTTAGAAAACCAGTTGCGCGACTTGCCGGACCGGCGCTTGGTTAGGCAGCGCGACGGATGGGTGTTGCTTCTTCCCGCTGGGCCGAAGATCGGCTCGTACCTGCACCAAGCGCAGCGAGACTTTCCTGCCGCAAAGGCGATGCTGCCCGAACTAAAGACCGGAACCATTCTCGATGCAAGCCTTGAAGCGCTTCAGGCAACCCGCGCCGCCTTCGACCGCTCGCTGAGCGAGTTTGAGCGGCTTCCACCGGATCTAAAGATTCCTCGTCGTCTGGGCCAAGAGGATGGAATGGACTACCTCGATGACTACCTTGAGTGGTACGAAGCACGAGCCTTCCCAAACTCGATCATCAACTGGTCCGTGTACCCAGCGGGACGACGCCACCAGGATGGCATGCTCGGCTTCAAGGTGAAGGGAAAGGAATGGGAGTTCATCGGTCCTCGCAATTTCAAAACGAACGGTATCAAGGGGGCTGGCAACAACAACGTCAATGGAAGAGTCGTCGGGATTGCAGTAAGGCCCGGTGATGAGGACACCGTCTTTGTGGCTTCGTCACATGGTGGAATCTGGAAGACCACGAACGGCGGCACCAGCTGGAATCCGCTCAGCTTCAATTGGGAAACCGAGATGACAAATTGTGTCGCGATAAACCCTAACAAACCAAACCAAGTCTTTGTGGGAACCGGCGACTTCGACGAGGGACGAGGAAATGGCGAAGGCGTCTATGTCAGCGAGAACAATGGCCTATCGTGGACTCGGCGCGGCTCGAGTGCGTTTGGCAACAATAAGGTCCGAGATATCGTGTTCGTTCCCGAACAACCCAGCGTGGCGATCGCGGCTTCAGGCAGAAACGGAGGAGGCAACTTTCTTCAGCGGAGCGACAACGATGGAGTCAACTGGTCCGATGTCGGACCCGCGGTAGCCCACTGGTGCGATCTCAGCGTGAGTATCTCCAGCGCAGCCGGTCGATACATTTGGGCGGCCGGCTATCAGGGTGATTCACCCGTGCTTTATCGATCCAGCGACGAGGGGTTGACCTGGGTGCCGATCTCCATCAACATTCAAGCACCGGTGTCGGCATTTTGCGTCGCTGCCTCAAAGGTCTCTCGCAACAAGGTTTACATCTACGCCCCAGACCAAGGACGGGTGGACATGAGCACCAACGGCGGCGGTTCCTGGTCCAACATCTCGGGCAACCTCCTTGACGAGGCTGGTGTGAATTACGGCCAGAATGCGTTTAACTTCGGGCTTGAAACCGCCCTCTATGAAGATGTTGCCGGGGATCGGGATGCCGTCTTTGTGGCGAACGTCGACCTCCTTTACACCTCCGACGACGGGAATTGGGAATCAAAGGGAAAGGCCTACCAGGGATCAAGCGACATTCATGTCGACCATCACCGAATCGCCAATGATCCCAATGATCCCGAGCGAATCTGGTTCGGCGGCGATGGCGGCGCCTACCTAGCGCTCCATGTCACCGGCGGCATCAATACCTTCTCCATTGCCGGTCGGAGCAACCTTCTCGGAACCGGACTGGTTAATCGTGTCTCCGCTCATCCCACCAACCCTGACTGGGTCATATCCGGCGCTCAGGACAATGGCAACCCCGGCAGCACTGGCGGACTCTTCGACTGGGAGATGCTCTATGGGGGCGACGGCGGACACACGGCCATCGACCAAAAGAATGGCAGTCGCCAGTTCATCATGCCGCCCAATGTTTTAGCGCCGAATGGAATCGGCCATCTGATCTACACCAAAGACAGTTGGGCAACCCGGCTCGACTCCCCCGCAGTGAACATCCTTGGCGACAAGAAGCGATCGAATCCGCACCTCGTCATCGACCCATCCGATTCGAACCGTGTTTACTTCGCCACCGACTACCTGTATCGATTTAACGTCGCCGATCTTAACTGGTTCGAAAAAATGGGCGGACAGATGCTCTCGGTCGAGGGACATGTTCGTGCTCTCGCAGTTGCCCCAAACTCGCCCAACGTCATTTACACGGTCTCCAATAAGGGCGAAGTCTGGATGACTGAAAACGGGGGCGCATCTTGGAAGGCAATTCACACCGGCAACCCATCGCTTCCTGTCACCGGACTCGAGCACATCGTGGTTAACCCGAAGAACGCCGCCGATGTGCTGGTTTGCTCAGCGAGTACGACCCAACAGAACCTTTGGCGTTGCTCCAATACCCGTGCTATCCAACGCTCGTGGGTCGATGTCAGCGGTTCCGGCACGTACGGCCTCCCGTCGAGCATCCCGATCAACCGCATTGCCCGCCATCCGGTTGCTTCGAACACATGTTGGGTGGTCGCAACAGACCTCGGCGTGTTCATTACCTACAACGGCGGAGGAAAGTGGGCGGATATCACGCGGCCAAAAGGGCTGCCACGTGTGGAGGCCACCGACATCATCATGCAGCCTGGTACGAATTACATGTACGCGTCAACCTACGGTCGGGGCATCTGGCGGATGACGATTCCTCCGGCGACGGATCCGGTTGACGATTTCATCGGAAGGTGAGTTCCCTGGGTTGAGATGAAGTTAAGCCGACGGTGCGCCTGATCAGCTCAACGCTTAGGATTCATTGACGAACGCTGTAGAATGGAGATGCGTTTAGTGGCACTATCGTCACTCAACGAATCCCGAAACAATAGAGGGACAAGTGTTTTTATGAATCGCCGTCACACTTGCGGTAATTGTCATCTGGTACTCCCCATTCTCTCCCTCTTGGGCACGCTCTCCGTCAGCGCCCGAGCGCACGAAGCGCCAGAGTGGATATGGCAATTGCCGGGCCACACAGACTTTGTAACCTCCGTGGGGTACTTGGGTGATGGGAGCATTCTCGCTTCTGGTTCTTGGGATAGAACGTTGCGACTCTGGGACACTGGTACGTGGCAATTGATTCGCACCATGACCGGCCATACCGGAGAGGTGCTTTCTGTGAGTTGCTCACCAACCGGCGAAACAATCGCATCGGGGTCGACGGACGAGACGGTCCGGGTCTGGAACACTCAAACGGGCGAGCTCCTCTTCACCCTGACGGGACACTCGAATGTCGTCACTTCTGTTGCTTTCGCACCTGATGGCCGCACACTTGCCTCTGGCTCAACAGATAACGCGGTCCGATTCTGGGATGCCAGCTCTGGGGTGTTTCAGCGCAGTTTGACTGGGTCAATGGGTGGGATCACCTCTATAGCTTTCTCGCCAGACGGTGATACTCTCGCCTCAGGTACGACGAACGATGAAATCATACTTTGGGATGTTCAAATCGGTTCACATTTAGCTTCTCTGACCGGTCATATCGGTGATGTCACTTCGGTTGCGTTCTCTCCGGATGGACGCTCGCTCGCCTCCGGCTCCAAGGACAACACGGTTCGACTCTGGGACGTTGTGAACGGAACCTCGCGCACTCTCGTTAGTCATACAGACCAAGTCTATTCTGTCGCGTTTTCGCAGGATGGTCGAACCCTTGCGTCGGGATCGAGGGACAACACCGCAACGCTTTGGGACGCCGAAACTGGTGCATTTCTGCACACATTGTCCGACAGCAACACGGACGTCTTTTCCGTGGCGTTCTCACCGGATGGAGTTAAGCTCGTCTCGGGATCGTCAGACACGATCAGGTTATGGGACGTCGAGGAGGGTACCCTTCTCCACCCGTTATTCGGCCACTCGGACAATGTCAACTCCGTTGCATTCTCGCCGGACGGTCGCAGATTCGCTTCTGGTTCCGCTGATAGGACTGTGAGATTATGGGACACCCAGAAGAGGTCACTGCTGCACACCCTCGGCGGTCAGACTGTGTATTCGACAGTCTTTTCACCCGATGGGCACACTCTCGCATCGGCTTCATTTGACGATGTCGTTCGACTCTGGGACGTCGAGACGGGCATGCTTTTGCGCACCCTTCTTGGCCACACCGACGAAGTCCTGTCAGTGGCATTCTCACCGGACGGTGCGACGATCGCCTCTGGGGCGGGCCTGTTTGATAGTAAAGTTCGGATATGGAACGCTCAAACGGGCGCACCGATTCGCACCCTCGGCGGCCACACTGGTGGGGTCAACGCAGTCGAGTTCTCTCCCGACGGGCGCACCCTCGTCTCGGGAGGTGGCGATAGAAAGATTCGGCTCTGGGATGTTGAAACCTGGCAGGAACTTGATTACCTTTCTGGCCATGGAGGCGATGTCCTTGCTGTTGCCTTTGCTCCTGACGGACGGACGGTCGCCTCTGGCTCCCGCGACAATTCAATCCGGCTGTGGAGCGTCCAAACCGGAAGCCTGCTGAACATACTCAGCGGCCACGGCGATGATGTTTGGGCAGTGGATTTCTCGCCCGACGGTAACGTTCTGGCATCTGGTTCCGCTGACTCAGTACGGATTTGGAATGCGGAGACTGGACAAGCCCTTCGATCATATCGCGAGCAGATTTTATCAACACGCTCGGTCACTTTTAGCTCGGATGGTCGTTGGCTCGGCATTGGCGGTGTAGTATCTGGCGTCGCTCGTAACCCTTTTTGGGTTCGAAAGCCGAAATGGACCTATCCCCGTCGGTGACAAACAGAATCGGTTATCTAGAAGCCCGACGCTCAGCGGTATCCTCGTCCGAGTGGAAGTCCTGACCTCCCAGGTCGATCTGCATGACGACGAGCACCGTACCAATGCCTCGGCGATGGCTGAGGTAATGGCGGATTACCGCTGCCATATCGAGAAAGCGCTCGGCGGCGGTGGACCGGATGCGGTGGAGAAGCACTTGAAACGTGGCAAGCTGCTTGCCCGCGACCGGATCGACGCCCTGCTGGATGAGGGCTCGGCCTTCCTGGAGTTCAGCACCTTTGCCGCTCACGGCATGTACGGCGATGAGGCGCCTTCTGCCGGAATCGTCACGGGGATCGGTCGCATTCATGGCCGGGAGTGCATGGTCGTCGCCAACGATGCGACCGTTAAGGGGGGGACGTACTTCCCGATCACGGTGAAAAAGCACCTCCGAGCCCAGGAAATCGCGCTAGAAAACCACTTGCCCTGCATCTATCTGGTCGACTCAGGCGGAGCGTTTCTGCCGCTCCAGAGCGAGGTGTTTCCCGACCGCGACCACTTCGGCCGCATCTTCTATAACCAGGCCCAGATGTCCGCACAGCGGATACCGCAGATTGCGGCGGTGCTCGGTAGCTGCACAGCGGGTGGAGCGTACGTGCCGGCGATGAGTGACGAGACGGTAATCGTGAAGGGCCAGGGCACGATCTTCCTTGGCGGCCCGCCCTTGGTGAAAGCGGCGACTGGAGAAGAAGTGACGGCCGAGGAGCTGGGTGGCGCCGATGTCCACACCCGTCTCAGCGGCGTGGCCGACCATTTCGCCGAGAACGATGCCCATGCGCTCGCAATCGTTCGGAATATCGTCGAGTCCCTCGGCGAAAACCCCAACCAAAAGCTCTGGGGAGATCCTTCGGCTTCCGAAGATCCGATCTACGATCCCCAGGAGCTCTACGGTCTGGTCCCCGCCGATACGAAGCACCCCATGGCCATGCGGGAGGTGCTCGCGCGGATCGTGGACGGTAGCAAGTTCCAGGAGTTCAAGGCAAACTTTGGCAAGACGCTCATCTGCGGATTCGCCCGCTTTCACGGCCACTTGGCGGGCGTGCTTGCCAACGACGGCATTCTCTTCAGCGAAAGCGCCCAGAAGGGCGCCCACTTCATCGAACTCTGCTGCCAGCGTCAGATCCCGCTCGTCTTCGTCCAGAACATCACCGGCTTCATGGTGGGCAAACGGTACGAGAACGAAGGAATCGCCAAGCATGGGGCGAAACTCGTGACTGCGGTGAGTACGGCGACCGTACCAAAATTCACGGTTATCGTCGGCGGCTCGTACGGCGCGGGCAATTACGGCATGTGCGGTCGAGCCTACGGGCCTCGCCAACTCTGGATGTGGCCCAACGCACGGATTAGCGTGATGGGAGGCGAACAGGCTGCCAACGTATTGCTGACCGTGAAAATGGACCAGTTGGCGGTAAGCGGCCAGTCGATGTCGCCCGATGACCAGGCGGCCTTCAAGGCGCCAATCTTGCAGAAATACGGGGATGAGAGCTCGGCCTATTTCTCCAGTGCGAGATTGTGGGATGACGGGGTCATCGACCCCGTGGACACCAGACGGGTATTGGCTCTAGGCATAGAGGCAAGTCTGAACGCTGCCCCCGAAGCCCCCCGGTTCAGCGTCTATCGGATGTAGCGCTCGAGTTTCGAGCACCAGTTGTTCCGGCGTCATTTCCGCACCCTCCTGAAGCACGCGTTGGAAGTCGTCGGCAAGGATCGCTTCGCATCGATCCCGCGCGCTCACCACGAGCATTTCTTGCTCGTAGCTGCTCTTGGCACCAAGCTCGGCGTGCATCTGTTCGCCAAAGCCGAATACGCGCACCGCCTTCTCGACCTTGCCAAGATGCGTCAGCAAGGTGGCGACCGCATAGATCGCTTCGAGCCGGTTTTCTTCGGCATCGGGATCAAGGGATCGCTCGAAGGCGGTCAGGAGATAGCGGGAGGCCGCCTCAAGGTCTCCCTTAAGGATTTCAACCATCCCCAAATGGACGCCAACGTAAACGAGGTTCGATTGGTCGCCCAGGTCCTCGCAAAGCTTCTGGCTTTCCAGCAAGGCCGAGGTCGCGGCGGCGTAATCCTGCTGCCGATGGTGTACGATGCCGAGGTTCATCAAGACATAGGCCATGCTGCCGATATTGCCAAGCTGCCTGAAGCTTTCGAGACTCTCGAGATAGAGCGACCGCGCTTTTTCAAGGTCCCCGATCGAGCTGTAAACCAATCCCAGATTGCAGAGCGTATCGGACATGCCGGCACGGTCTCCCAGCTGCCTGCGAATCGTCAGACACTCCTCGTAATAGGTCTTCGCCGACTCGATGTCGCGCATCTCCCAGCAAAGGATGCCGAGGTTGTTGTAGCTGTTTGCAAGTCCAAACTTGTCATGGATGTCTTTCCGAATGGTTAGGCTTCTTTCGTGGAAGGCCCGTGCCTGTTCGAGCTGTCCGCGATCCACGCAGAGAAGTCCGAGGTTCGAAAGCGAAGAGGCAATGCCTTTTTTATCACCGAGTGATTCCCAAGCAACCAGACTCGCCTCGTACCATCGCTCCGCATCGTCCAGGTCACGCTGGCGCCAGGCGAGGATGCCGGCGCCATTGCACGACTTCGCCCATCCGATTGTCTTGCCGTGGCCGCCGGTTACTCTCAGGGCTTCCTGAAGGAGCCTCCGGCCCTCCTTGAGAAGCCCCCGCATGAACCAGTACCGGCTTAGAGCCCCTGTCATTCGGAGGAGGGATTCCCCCAACGTGGAGTAAGACAGCCCGGACGTGTTGGATACCGCCCACTCGATCGCGAACCGGAAGTTGTCACGTTCGGCATCCATGCGGCGCATCCATTCTGCCTGGTGCGGAAGCGTCAGTTCGGTTTCCGCCTCTTCGGCCAGCTTCATGAAGTAATCGAGATGGCGCTGGGCGATGCGGTCCGCCTCTCCGGCTTCCACGAGCTTCTCGTAACCGTACTCTCGCAGCGATTCCAAAAGCCGGTACCGCTTGTCTGCCCCTGGGAATTCGTCAGCGACGACGAGAGACTTGTCGACGAGCCGGGACAAGAGTTCGAACACTTCAAACTGGTCAATAACCTCATCGGAGCAGACGACTTCGGCGCACTCAAGCTGAAATCCGCCCCGAAAGATCGCGAGCCTGGAGTGAAGCGTCCGTTCCGCATCGGTGAGGAGGTCATATCCCCAGTCGATGACCGCGCGAAGGGTCTGCTGCCTCGGAAGCACGTCTCGACTTCCACCGGTCAGCAACCGGAAACGGTCGTCGAGGCGAGCAGAAATCTGCTCGGGAGATAGCACCCGGACCCGGGCTGCGGCGAGCTCGATGGCAAGGGGTATCCCGTCGAGCCGTCGGCAGATCTCGGCGACACTGGGAGCGATCTCATCTGTGAGGAGAAAACGGTGATCGCTCAGGGTCGCTCGCTCGGTGAACAGCCGTATCGCTTCAAACTTGGCAGCCTCGTCTGCATGCAGGCCATTCCCTTCTGCCGGGATCGTGAGGGACGGCATTCGGTAGGTCGATTCGCCTTTCAGAGAGAGCGGCTCTCGGCTGGTGCAGATGAACTTAAGGTTGGCCGCGGCGGGAATCAAGTGCTCAACGAGGTCGGCGGCAGCCGAAATCAAATGCTCGCAGTTGTCCAGGATGATCAGGCAATGCCGGCTCTTAACATGATCGATCAGGGAATCCAGAGTCGACTGCCCCGGCGTTTCGCCGATACCGATGGCGCGGGCCACGAAATCCTCGACAAGGGCTGCATCGGTGAGGGTGGCAAGCTCGACAAGCCAAACGCCGTCGCGGAACTCGTCCAGGCGGTCTGCGGCGAATTGGAGGGCCGCCCTCGTCTTGCCACACCCCCCAGAGCCAATGATCGTCAGCAGCCGAGTCCGCTCAAACGTCCGACCCATTTCGGCAAGCTCTGCCTCTCGACCCACGAAGGAAGTCGTTTGCGCCGGCAAGTTGTTAGGAACTGAGTCGACCGACTTAAGGGGCTCGAAGTCACGCTGGATCCCATCACGCGCGAGCTGAAAAAGCTGTTCCGGCGCTTGAAGGTCCTTGAGCCGGTGCATACCGAGGTCGATCAATGAAACGCGGGAATCCAGATCGGGACGCGCGAGCGCGGATGCGGCGAGAGATACCAGAACCTGCCGGCCATAGGCCAAGGCCCGAATGCGGGCGCAGCGGTTGATCGTGCTACCGAAGAAGTCACCATCGCGCTCGTCGACGGGGCCACTGTGGATCGCCATGCGGACGTTGATGTGGGTGTGTTCTGGCCAAGGTTCCGTCTGCAGCCGCAATTGCAGTTCCGAGGCGGCAAGGATGGCGGTTGAAGCCTTGGAGAAGACTGCGAAGAGGCTGTCGCCTTCGCCTTTGCTTCGCACAATACGCCCACCAAACGACTCGATCGTTTGATAAGCCACCTCCTCGTGCCGCAGGAGAGCCTGACGCATATCATCGGGGTAGAGCTCCCAAAGCTTTGTGCTCCCCTCGATATCCGTCATGAGGAAGGTCAGACTCCCAGAGGTCGGAAACATCGCTAACCGTATTGTATCGGGCCCCACGCTGCAATAGCCCAACGACAGGGTCTCAACTAGACAAAGCCTCCGCGATAACCATAATGAAGGCAGCAATGGCATCCACGGTTGAGACCAAGGTGGTCACGTTGAAGGACGTAAAGTCGAACGTCATCGTGAAACAACTAATCGACGGAGCAAACGACGTGATGAAGGCGATGGGTTACACCGAGCATGGCCACCGCCATGTCGGAGTGGTCTCCAGCATCACCAAGTACCTCTTAGAAGCATTGGAGCGACCGCCCCGCGAGGTTGAACTCGGTCAGATAGCGGCCTACCTTCACGACATCGGGAATGTGATCAATCGTATCGACCACCCCATTTCTGGGGCGGGACTTTCTTATCAGATTCTCCATGAAATGGGAATGCCGCCTCTTGAAATCGCTCCTATCTTGGGGGCAATCGGCAACCATGAAGAGCTCGTGGGGTCACCAGTGAGCCTGGTGTCCGCCGTTTTGATTGTTGCCGACAAGAGCGACGTCCACTTCAGCCGGGTCCAGAACCCGATTTTCGAGACATTCGACATCCACGACCGCGTTAACTACGCCGTCCAGCGCAGCCGGGTGAACCTTAGGTTGGAGGATCACATCGTTGAGCTCAAGCTCGAAATCGACACGTCGTTCGCGACCGTGATGGAGTACTTCGAGATTTTCCTCAGCCGCATGGTGATGTGCCGGCGCGCCTGCGACACCTTCGGCTACCGGTTCGCTTTGGAGGTGAACGGAACCTACTTGGAGTAAGCCCTACTCTTCTTCGACCGTCTCGGGGACTTCCTGAACCGGAGCAGGAGCAGTCTCAACGGGCTCTTCCGGCGCATCCGGATCGTAAACATGCACGTCGATAATCGCGTCCACGTCGCGGTGAAGATCCAGCGCGATCTGGAAATGACCCAGCCGCTTGATCGGCTCAAGCACACCAACCTGCTTCTTCTCCACGTCTTGGCCGAGCTGATCCTTCACCGCACTGGCTATATCCTGAGCGGTAATCGCGCCGAACAGCTTGCCGGCATCGCGGCCAACTTTGCCGACAATCTTGACGGTCTTGCCGTCCAGCTTCTCTTTCAGGCCCTCAGCAGCCGATCGTGTACTTTCCAGCTTGGCGGCAACCCTCTCGTTCCTGCGCTCCAGAGCGCGCACCTGCGCACGGTCCGCAACAATCGCAAGCTTGCGGGGAAACAGGTAATTGCGGGCATAGCCGTCGGCGACGTTCACGACTTGCCCTTCCTTACCGACCTTCGGCACCGTCTGATTCAGAATAACTTTCATGGTTTGGCTCGCTATTTCCGGATCGAGACGCCGATGACCGGAGCGTTCCGGTCGAAGACTTTGTCGAGTCCCGCCCAAATTGAAACGCCTTGACCGATATCGAGCGCAGCCCTCAAATCGAACCTCGGCTTGTTAATGCCGTAGACGTCGCTGCGCACCATCAGCTTTGGCGCGATCAAATAGTCTACCCCCAGCCCAGCCGTTCCAGCGTAAACGCCGTAGCGAAACTCACTTCCCTTGCCGAAGGGCTTGCCAATCTGGAAGTTCAGCTTGTTTGACTCGAAAGCGTCATAGAGGCCGATGTGATAGTTGGTCCCGGCATAAGGGATGGTTACGTCCAGTTCAGCTCGGTTGCGGTTCGGCTTCGTTTCCCGAATGCCGGTCAAGGTTGCATCGATTGTTCCAAGACGGGATGCCTGACCACCAATCTTCTCGACCGCGCCCTTCGCCTTGCCCAGCAAGTCTTTTAGGTCGTCCGCAAGACCGTTGATCTTGTCGGCGAGAACCAGGGCCTTGTCTGCCAGTTGCGAGGCCTTTCCGGTGATTTCAACACCGTCGCTGGACATTTTCTCGGCATTTGCGGCGATCTTGGTCCCCGACTCGCTCATCGTCCGTGCGTTGGCCATGATGTCATTCAGGGGCTGGCGCAGTGCAGGATCGTTGACAAGGGCGTTCATATCAGCCACCAGCTGCTGGCCGCTTCTGACGGTAGTCCGCATATCGTCGAGCAATCCGGTTACCTGGCCCTGAACCTTCCCCGATTTCGTAAAGGCATAGACCTCGGCGGTGACCTTGTTCAAGTTGGCAACCGCCTGCTCTCCTTGGCGGAGCGCGGAAGCCAGCGTAGCTTGGCTTTCGGCGACGAGGACGTCGATACGGGCCGCCAACTTGCCAAAGTTGTCGGCCGTCTTGGCACTGTTGTCGATGAGCGTCTGCAGGGACTTTCTGAGCTCACCATCCTCAAGCAGCCTGCGAGCGGCTGCTAGCGTGCCGTTCAATTCTTCTATCGTTTTCTTACTATCAGGCATCAGCGCATCCAGCGCGCCAATTTTTTTGCCGATCATCGTTTCGCCGGGAGCCATCGTCGCGGACACGCCGGCCGGCGCAACGATCTCGACATAACGGTCGCCGATACCGATAAGCGAAGTGGGCAGAGCGGCGATGGAACCCTGGGGGATGGCAACCTTTTCCTCAAGCTCCATCACCACGCGCGCCTTCCGTTCTGGGGTAAGTTCCACTGCGCCGACTTGGCCAACTTTAACGCCAGAAAGTAGCACTCTTGCCCCGGTTGTAAGCCCGCCTGCATCGTCAAACAGGGCGTAGTACCGCTTGACTTTTGGAGCAAAGACGCTCCG
The DNA here is from genome assembly GCA_019187105.1 of Fimbriimonadaceae bacterium. Classification (NCBI taxonomy): domain Bacteria; kingdom Bacillati; phylum Armatimonadota; class Fimbriimonadia; order Fimbriimonadales; family Fimbriimonadaceae; species Fimbriimonadaceae bacterium. The sequence goes on from JABAQM010000001.1 coordinate 695,764, forward strand.
CCCGAGGATCGCATAGGCAGCGACAAACAGGACGACGAAGATCGAAACCAGTAGTCCGACGCGGGCGGCGCTCTGCATGGCCGTATTGTATCCGTATGTTCACGAGGTGACCCTCATCCCAGGGATTTCGTCTACCGATGATAATGGAACGTCGTGGGCTTCCCTGGTAACCTTTTGGGGTCAAACCAATGGTGACCGCGGAACGTCTATGGCGTAGGCAGGTCGTTCGGAACATCCCAGAACTGGGACTATGTGCTCATACGTAGAACCGAGTACGTGGAAACTATGTTGAAAGGACTGTACGGACAGCAGGAGGCTCAATAACAGCATGTGGCAAAGATTTACGGAACGGGCGCGGAAAGTTGTGTTTTACGCACAAGAGGAAGCGCAGAAGTTCGGTGAAGGCTACGTGTCGACCGAGCATTTGCTCCTGGGACTTGTTCGTGAAGCAGATAGCGTTGCGGCTCGCGTCCTCGAAAGACTCGGGGTGAGCCTTAGCAAGGTCAGGGCCGAAGTGGAAAAGCAGCTCCCGAGGGGAGATGCCCGCCCAAGCCAAGACATGACGCTGACGCCTCGCGCCAAGCGAGTCATTGATCTCGCTTATGACGAAGCGCGCAATTTAAACAATAACTACATCGGGACCGAGCACTTGTTGCTGGGATTGATTAGAGAAGGCGACGGGCTGGCAGGCAGAGTCCTGGCAAAGCTCGGCGTCGAAATGGATCGTGCGCGACGTGAAGTCATGGCGCTTCAGGACAATGAAGCGCAGACGAAATCCAGCTCTCGCGGGTCTTCATCGTCGAATGGGTCCTCCAAGACTCAGACCCTCGACGAATTCGGCAGAGACTTAACCGAACTGGCCCGCGAAGGCAAGCTGGACCCCGTGGTCGGTCGCCAACCGGAGATCGAGCGGGTAATGCAGATTCTTACTCGCCGTACCAAAAACAACCCGTGTCTAATCGGTGAGCCGGGCGTCGGTAAGACCGCGATCGCCGAAGGGCTAGCCCTTCGAATCGTAAGCGGGGATATCCCCGACCTACTCAAGAACAAGCGCCTGGTTGCGCTCGATCTCGCGGGCCTGGTCGCCGGAACGAAATACCGGGGCGAGTTCGAAGAGCGGATGAAAAAGGTGATGGAGGAAGTCCGACGTTCGGACGGCCAAGTCATCCTCTTCATCGACGAGCTCCATACGCTGGTCGGCGCCGGCGCTGCAGAGGGCGCGATCGATGCCAGCAACATCATGAAACCGGCCCTCGCACGCGGCGAGTTGCAATGCATCGGTGCGACGACGCAAGACGAGTTTCGAAAGTACATCGAGCGCGACGCCGCACTGGAACGACGGTTCCAGTCGGTAAAGGTCCGCGAGCCCAACGAAGAAGAGGCCATGGAGATCCTCAAGGGGCTTCGGGAACGATACGAATCGCACCACAACGTCGAGATCACCGATGATGCGATATCTGCCTCGGTCACGCTTTCCAATCGATATATCACCGACCGCACCTTGCCGGACAAGGCGATCGACCTGATTGACGAGGCGGCATCCCGCGTTCGGCTTCAGCAGAGCCTGCCGCCGCTCGACGTACGGCAGGATAAAGTCAAGCTCAGCAAGATGCAGTCGGAAATCGACCATCTGCGGCGAAAATCCGGAGCCGAAGATGCCGTTAACAAGCTGGTATCACAGCGCGACGAGCTCGAGAACTCGATTGCCGATCGCGAAGAAGCTTGGCACAACGAGGAAAAGCCAGAGCCAATCGTGTCCGAAGATGAAATCGCCCAGATCGTTCAGAGCTGGACGGGCATCCCGGTCATGAAGCTCGTGGAGGCCGAATCGCAGCGATTACTACGTATGGAAGACGACCTTCACAAGCGGATCATCGGCCAGCACGACGCGGTTACTGCAGTCGCCCGAGCGATCCGACGATCCCGAAGCGGACTCAAGGATCCGAAGCGGCCGATGGGCAGCTTCATCTTCCTTGGACCAACCGGCGTTGGAAAGACCGAGTTGGCAAAGGCCCTCGCGGCGTACCTGTACGACAAGGAAACCAGCATGGTTCGGATCGACATGTCCGAATACATGGAGCGTTTCTCGGTCAGCCGACTGGTTGGCGCACCTCCGGGCTATGTTGGCTACGATGAGGGCGGACAGCTAACCGAACAAGTTCGCCGAAATCCGTATTGCGTAGTCCTTCTCGACGAAATCGAAAAGGCCCATCCCGACGTCTTCAACATCTTGCTGCAGATCATGGAGGATGGCCATCTCACCGACTCGCAAGGTCGGGTGGTGGACTTCCGCAACACCATCATCATCATGACTTCGAACGTGGGCGTCCGCCCGATCGAAGTCGAGAAGGGACTTGGCTTCCGGGATGTTCGACAGGACATCACCGATCCGAAGACCTACGAGTACATGAAGAACAAGATGATGGACGAGGTCAAGAAGCTGTTCCGACCCGAGTTCTTGAACCGCGTCGACGAAATCATCGTGTTCCAGCACCTGCAGAAGAGCGAGATCCTGCAAATCGCCGATCTCTACCTGAAGCGAGTCAACGAGCAGGCTTCCGCAATCGGAGTCACCATCGAGCTCAGCGACAAGGTCAAGGACATGCTCGTCGATCAAGGCTACGACCCGAACCTCGGCGCAAGGCCGCTTCGCCGCGCGGTCCAGCGGTACATCGAGGATCCGCTTAGCGAGGAATTCCTCGTCGGCACCTTCCAAGCGGGCGATCGCATCGTGGCCGACCTCGACGACGACAACAAGGTGGTCTTTACGAAACGAACGGAGGAGCCACCTAAGAAGAAAGAGAAGCAGTTGGCCAAGAACGGCAGCTAGAAAACACTGCTCTCCGTAAATGTAAAGGGCTGCTCGAGCGAGCAGCCCTTTTTTTGTTCGCGCCAGAATCTTCCGATGCGCCGGGAGATTGTCGATTGGGAGTTTCAGGTGCCGGATGGCCGGTGGCTGCCGGCGGAAGTCCCCGGATGTATCCACCTCGACCTGCTCCGGCACGGTTTCATTCCTGAGCCATTCGCCGAATGCAACGAACGTGAGCTCCAGTGGATCGGTGAACGTGCCTGGAGGTATCGGGCAAGGTTCAACCTGACGTCACGTGAATTGGACCATGTCCGGCTTTGTTTCGACGGTCTGGATGCGGTCGCACGCGTTCAGGTTAACGGAACTTTAGTGGCCGAATGCGCGGCCATGTTCGTTCCCTTGCAGCCTAGGACCGAGTTTCGCATTGGGGACAACCTAATCGAAATCGAGTTTCTATCTGCTGTGGAATTTTGTCGGATGCTCGAAAGTCTCCATGGGGTCATGGAAGTTTGGAACGGCGATCCCCATCGCGTCTACATCCGCAAAGCCCAGTATCACTTTGGATGGGATTGGGGCCCGACCTTTATCACCTGCGGGATATGGCGTCCTGTTTGGCTCGAATGGACCGATTGCCTGTTCAAACCCACTGTCCGCACAGAGCTGCAGGGTGAGAGCGGCTTCGTCGAAGTGGCATGGCTTCCCGAATGCGGCTCCAACGCTTACGTCCTCGAAGTCGAAGTCGTTGGGCCCGGAGGCGACACGGTAGGCAGGACGTTCGTTCCGCTCGCAAGCGGCCGCGCATCGCTTACCGTTACCAATCCTGCCCGATGGGGGCTCACGTTGGGAACGACCCAACCGCCCGAGCAGGCGGCCCTTTATCGCGTGGTGATGCGTAGCGAAGGTTTCGGGGAGGTTGAATGCCGCCTGGGATTTCGTTCCGTCGAGCTTCGACAAGATGGCTGCTTCGACTTCTGGGTGAATGGCGGCAAGCTCTTCTGCGGCGGTGCGAATTGGATCCCAGCCGACTCCTTTCCTACCCGAGTCACCCCGGATCGATATCGCGAACTGCTAACAGCGGCGAAAGAAGCGGGGATGTCGATGATCCGGGTTTGGGGCGGCGGCATCTACGAGGAAGATTTCTTCTATGACGTGTGCGACGAACTGGAACTCCTGGTCTGGCAAGACTTCATGTTCGCTTGCGGGATGTATCCCGGAGATACCGAATACCTGAACAAAGCACGGAACGAGGCAACCGCTCAACTGCAGCGGCTAACCCACCACCCCTGCATCGCTCTTTGGTGCGGGAACAATGAGGACTACCAAATTGCAGGAAATCGTTACAAGGAGCACGAGAGACCTTCTGTCGAATCCGCTTTCCCCGCGCGAGTGATTTACGAGAGCGTCCTGCCCCAAGCCGTCAGCCTTGCTGACCCCAACGCCATCTACGTGCCTGGCAGCCCGTTCGGAGGGCCCGACGCCAATTCGCCTACCATCGGCGACCGCCACGTTTGGGAGGTATGGCACGGAGCCAAGCAGCCATACCAGGACTATCCGAAGCATGGCGGCCTGTTTGTCAGCGAATTCGGGATGGGTTCATATCCAGACTTGCAGACCTTGGAACCCTGGATCGAAGACCGCTCGATTGGTAGCGAGCCAATGCGATGGCATCACAAGGCGCTGGGTGGCGATGATCGCATCACCTACTACTTGAGCGAAAGTCTCCCGGTGCCGGAAGACCCGGAGGTGTACGCCTTTTACACCCAGATTGTCCAGGCGGAAGCGATGCGCTATGCCTATGAGGGATTTCGCAGGGATGGCTCGGGTGGCGCGCTCGTGTGGCAGCTCAACGACTGCTGGCCGACCATTAGCTGGTCGATTATCGACTACGACCTGCGGCCCAAACCAGCCTACTACACGATCAAGCGGACCTTGCGACCCATGGCACTTTCGGCGCTGCTTGAGAACGGCCGTCTGAGGATTGCCGTTATGAACGGAACTGCAGCGCCATGGAATGGTGTGGTGACGGTGGATGGAGTGAATCGGGAACTTGGCGTCGGCCCTACATCGGTTGTGGAGATCGAACCGTTGCCGATGGGGGACGACGTTGTCGAGATCCGCTTGTGCAACCTGGATCGGCGAGTGGTTTGGCCCGAGCCCCTCAAGAAGCTCACTCCGGTCGAGTGCGTGCCGACGGTGAGCCTGGTTGGTGATAAGCGACTTCGGATCGAGTCGGAAGCACCCACGCCGTTCGTTTGGATTCAAACCGATACGCCCGCACGGTGGAACGACAACCTGCTGCATCTTTTGCCCGGCGAGCCGATTGAAATCGCGGCCGACCGCAAGTTTGAACGTTATCGACTCTGGTGGCTCGGCGGTCGCACCGACTGGCTTACGCCGCAGCCGCAACCGGACTAGTGGCTTTGATAGCCGTTCGGATGGTTGCTATGCCAGCGCAAGGCATCTTCCACGATGGTGGTTAGGTCGCTGCGCTCCGGCTGCCAGTGCCACGCTTGGTGGATGGCCGAGGCATCCGCGACAAGCTTGGCCACGTCGCCCTCGCGGCGCGGGCCGACCTCGTGCGGCACTGGGCGGCCGGAAACCGTCTCAACCACGTCGATCACTTCCAGAACGCTCCGCCCCGTTCCGGTGCCGAGGTTGTAGGTGCCGCCGGGTTCGCCTGCCCTGAGCCTGCGTACGGCTTCCAGGTGCGAGGTCGCAAGGTCGGACACGTGGATGTAGTCCCGGATCGCAGAACCATCTGGCGTCGGGTAGTCGGTCCCGAAGACGCTCACCGGAGGCCCCTGGCCCAGAGCCGCTCGTACGACAAGCGGAACCAAATGGGTTTCGGGACGATGGTCTTCGCCGATTGCTTCGGACGGATGCGCCCCCGCCGCGTTGAAGTAGCGAAAAACGACGGCCTCCCCAATCAGCAGCGAGGCGATCAGCTCTTCCGCCGCCAGCTTGGTTTTGCCATAGACGCTGGTCGGCTTGAGAGGATGGTCTTCCGCGAGGAGCTCGGTCTGCGGCTCGCCATAGACCGCTGCCGTCGAGCTGAAGACGAGCCGGCAGCCCACACGGTGGCGGTCCATTGCCTCGAGCAGCTGGAGGGTTCCCCCCACGTTATTTTCGATGTACTTCTCCGGCTGAGCCATGCTCTCGCCCACTGCGATGTAGGCGGCAAAATGAACAACGATATCAATGGCGTGCGCCGCGAAAAAGTCATCGAGATCCTTGCGAATCCGCAGATCGCCGCGAACAAAAGGCATGTTTGCAATGGCGGCGGCATGTCCGTTCTCGAGGCTGTCGAACACGACAAAGTCCTCGCCCGATGCGGCAAGCAGGTGGCAGAAGTGGCTGCCGATGTAGCCCGCGCCCCCAAAAACTCCGATCACGGTCGAGAGTGTACGCGGGTACCTTTATCCTCGTCCCTGGGCGAGTGGCGAAATTGGTAGACGCGCTGGATTTAGGTTCCAGTCCCGCGAGGGGTGAGGGTTCGAGTCCCTCCTTGCCCACCACCGGATGTTTTCGATGGACGATGAGCTGCTGCGGAAAGAGTTGCTGATCGGGCTGCAGTACTCCCATGAGGAAGAAGACTGGGTCGTGCCCCTTGGCTTGGCCCTTCAAGACGTCACCGCCGAGCAGGCATTGCGCCGACCGGCGCCAGACGCGATGGGAATCTGGGACATCGTTCTCCACCTTGCTAATTGGCACGAGAACATGATCGAACGGATCCATACCGGCGAGGAATCGCGGCCGGCAGAAGGCTCTTGGCCACCGCCACCGGCTGAACCATCGGAGACCGCATGGACCGCCGCAAAGGAACGCCTTTACCGATCACTGGCCGACCTCAAGGCGACCATGGAAACAACGCCGATGGAGAAGATCCTGGGCAGCTACTATGGCTTGGGTGACCTGCTCTGCAGGTTCATCCACAATGGCTATCACATCGGCCAGATCGTGAAGATGCGAGAGATTCTCGGTCCGCCCCTTCCCAACATAGACTAGCCGAGCGGGCTATTCTCTGGCGTACCTCCCTTATTCGACTTCATGTCCCACCAGCGGATCTGCTGCTCGCCCAGTCCTCCGTTTTGGTCTGGAACGATATGAGTGTACTCTATACGATTGAACGCAACGGTCAGATCTTCAATAGGCATTGTCTCCCAGTCGTCACTTACACGATAACTGGAGATATACGACGTCGTCATCTTGTAGCGCTGGAACAAATATTCAACACCGTTGTGAACTCTCGTAACTTCTACGATGACCTCTTCAACCGACTTGCCATTGGCGCAACTGTAGAAAATCAGCGGCGACCCCTTGGCACACATCTTCGAGATTCGGAAATCTTCAAAGGTCACCCTTCCGTTGCCTCCCTTATCAACGGGGATGTTGATTTCGCCCCAGCTGAATGAAAGGACTGTATGCCAGTCTCTGTGATCCTTCTGTTGGCATTCTCCCGGAATGCCCTTAATCTTTAAGTAGATGGGCACTGTTAGCCTCCTATTATCGCGGAATGCGCCGCGGCGCATCGGGCAAGCGAATCATCTCGACATTGGCCTGGATTGACGCGGAAACACCTCCGATAACGAAAATGGTGGTTCCATCAGTAACGGCCCCGTGGTCGTAGCGTGGCCTTGCTAGGGGTTCCGATGCGTACCAACGATCGTCATTGGGGTCGTAAACCTCGACTGAGGCCGTTGGCTGCATGCCGTACCCGCCCAAGACGACTGCCCTTCCATCCGCGAGAACGACGGCGGCATGCCGTGCCCTCGGAATCGACATGGGCGATGCTAGCGTTGCCGACCCCGTAACCGGATCCAAGAGGACAGCGGAGTTTAGCGGAATCGGGTGATGCCGAGAGTCGATGGGGCGACTGAACCCTCCAGTGACAAGAATGCGGCCATCAGGCAACAATACCGACGCAGCCATGTATCGGCGGAGGGTGATCTCGCCAGATAGGCTCTGGGCAACAAATCGGTGCCGACCCGAGTCTGTTTCATTCAGAAACCGCGCGTAGGGGCTGGCGGCGAGGGTTGCGGCGCCGATCAGAATTTCCCTTCGCGTTATCGCGCCGTGCTGCAAGCTGGATAGCTGATCGCATGATTTCATGGATTGCCTCCGGGTTGAGAATACCGATGAGTATGCGGTGCTCGAACGTTCTTAGACCTAATGCCAATCAAAACAGCGACATGCCTGACCAGCTAAAATCGCCAACCCCCGGTCACGGTGCCCACGAGTTACCTTCAGTGATATCGACGCCAGTTATCGCTTTCTGCAACTGCATTGTCACCCACCTCGTTCCGTAAGAAACCTCCGTATGTAGGAAGGCACTGTCCACCATGCCACCGCACGCGAAAGGTCGACGCGGATGGTTTCCATTCAGGAGAGTTATCGCATGATTGCGACCCGTCCGCGCTTCAGATGACCGGCGTTTTCAACTTTTGATGATCAATCTTGCCTAAGCATCGTTAGAATCGTGCTGTAATCGTTATTTTGTCACTTCAAAGGTTGACAGCCCACGAACCAAGAAACTGTTGTTTTGTAAGGGTTTCTGGATACCTTAAGGACATGAGTTCCTTTCAACCTCAATCGCCTCATAACGGGGGTCGGAGACGAAAGGGCCGCATGTGGATTCCAACCGCCTTCTTGGCCGTTGGGATCTTCGGATTGCTGGGCGGCGCTACCGCCTACAAGCCCCAACCACCCCCCGCACTGGGAGAAATGGTCGTTATCGCCTATAACGAGCTCGGCATGCACTGCATGAATGAGGACTTCTCCGAAATCTGCATCCTGCCTCCCTTCAACACGATGAAGGCAACCGTGATCGACCGACGAAACGAGGATCCCAAGATCCTCACACTCGGCATCACGTTGGACTATTCCATTCCCGGCAACACGGTCAGCCATACCAAGACCAACTTCTGGGACTACGACTTGCAGCTCTTTGGCGTCGATCTGCCCTTGGACGTTGGCTTGGGCGGTACCGGTCTTGCGGGGCAAATGTCCGTGACTGCGGACCGCGACTGGCAGGCAGTCGGCATCCCGGTTACACCGGTAACCGACGCGGGATTCGAGGATCCGTATCAGTTTGCCCAAGTGGTCGTGCGGCTCAATGGCGTCGCCAAAGACACCACCCAAGCCGTGATTCCGGTCTCGTGGGAGATCCGATGCGACCGGTGCCACATCCCGAAGGGTGACGATTCCGTGGCGACCGACATTCTCAAGAAGCACGACCGCAAGCACGGAACGGATCTGGTTAACCAGAAGCCCGTCCTTTGCGCAAGGTGTCACGCCGACCCGGCACTCGGCACGATTGGTGAACCCGGCCTACCGACAATGAGCTCGGCCATGCACCTATCTCATGCAAAGCGGCCTTACTTGGCGCCACCGGCCTCACAGGCCCAAGGCAAGGAGAACACCTGCTACAACTGCCACCCAGGCAAGGAAACGCTGTGTCTCCGAGACGTGCACGCGGCACGGGGTATGACCTGCCAAACCTGCCACGGCGGAATGAAGGCGGTTGGCAATCCGACACGCAAGCCGTGGGCCGATCAGCCTCGCTGCGGAAGTTGCCATAACCGACCTGGATTCGAGTTCGAGCAGCCTGGCAAGCTGTTCAAGGACAGCGTCGGGCACAAGGGCGTGAAATGTGTGGTCTGCCACAACACCCCCCACGCTATTGCGCCGACGGTTACCGAACGCGACAACCAGCAGATGATTCGCGTTCAGGGTCATGCGGGAACGCTCGACACCTGTTCGGTATGCCATACCAAGGCGCCGGAGCACCCGTTCTTTCACAAAAGGGAGAGCTAACGACAACGGGCCGGGGCGGACTTCCCACGCCGCACCCGGCCCTTCTTCCTGCGCCGAAGCTACTTACCGACGATGTCGTCTCTCGTTGAGGCGATCACGGCGAAAAGCTCGTTCTGCTCTTTTAGTGGGACGTTGTACTTATCAAGAACCTGCTTCAGCAGTCCACCGGCAACTTCCCATTCCTTATCCGATATCTTGAGACCCTTGTGGGAATCCTTCATGGATCGTCCGGTGTACTTGAAAGGTCCACCTGTGGCCTGCGCTACCTGCTCGGTGAGAAGGTACTTCAGTCCGCCATGGGACACGTTGCCACTTGTCAAGGCCCTGACCGTATTGGGGTTGGAACCAATCACAGGATCCGCCCCGAGCAGATTAACGAAGTCGTTGATGACTAAGGTTATCGGCGCGATTCCGCCGAGTCGGGCATAAAGCGACTTGGAATCCTTGAAGATCTCAGTCGTCGGGGGCGCCATCGGCTTTGCAGCCTGCTCTCGCGCTTCGAAAGTCTTGCGCAGTTCCATAAACGCTTCTCGATCGACACCGAGCCTCTCGAAGCCCTTCCATCGGAGTTGCCATGCGTGTTCGTTCTGTTCGGGCGTATAGGCAAACCACTTGCACAGACTGGGCACATCATAAGGTGACTTTTGGGGGCCGCCAGTCATGCTGGCAACGTAATTGACGACCATGAACTTGACGAATGGCCGTGGAGCGGTTGTGATGGCCGATTTGTAATTGGGACTCTTGAGGAGCATCTCGTCCTTCGCTTCCTCATCCACAGCCCAATCCACCGCAGCCGCAATCTTGTGGATGCCACCAAGGCGGTCGTAAAGGGACTTGGCGGGATCCGCCGGCGCCAAAGCGCTAACGCTGAGCAGGGTGAGTATTGAGATCGATCGCATATCCATAGGAACGATCATTTATCGACCGGTTTGCCTGGTCCTGAATCGAAGGTGAACACGAAATGAATGTGGCTCGGACGCTTGGATCCGTAAATCCACTTCTGCTAGCGGATTCCCAATAGCCAATCCCGGTTGTTATGCACCATTTCCGGGTGCCAGTCATGCCCCCAAACGTACCGGATCAGTCGCTTCTCACCAGGCAAGGCGTTGTAGATGGCCTCGACCGCTTCCGGACGCGCGGCCGGATCCTTTTCGCCAAGCGAAACTTGAGTTGGAACCCTGCAATAAGACGCCTGGTTGATCGTGTCGTAATACGACAGGGTGTAGTTAAGCTTCTCCATTCCAAGCGGCGTATTCTCGGCGTAGTCGATCAGTTCCTTGAGCGGATACCGATGCGACGTACGATTGAGCGCGAAGGACATCGCACCCAGGAAGGGCATATCGGCCGCCACCGCGCGAATGATCGGGCACCAGGCGCCCAGCCAGATCGACATCCCCGCCCCCTGGCTCATCCCCATCGCCCCGATCCGCTCGGCATCCACTTCAGCCTGAGCCTGCAAAAGCCGCACGGCAATCACGGCGTTCTGAAACATCCGTCGAAACACCCAGGTCGACGGGTCGCCCACCCCCTCAGCGAAGTAACCGCGCTCCGATCGATAGCCCTCCTGATGAAAAGCGTCGTGACCAAAGAAGTTCAATGAAAGGCTGACCATGCCCTGGCGCGTCCCGTATTCGTTGGGCAATAACGACTCGCGGCCGTAGGGCGGAACCCAAAGAAAGGCCGGCAACCCGCGCGCATGGGGCGGCGCCGCGATCCAGCCGTAGAGGACTTCCCCGCCGACGCCCCGAAACGAGAAGGTGTCGACCGTAAAACCCGGTAGGTCGAACTCATTGCGAAACGAGCGGTGCATCTCGAGCGGAACTGCCATCGCCTCCGCTGTCGCCGCTTGCCAGAAGTCGGCCAGGTCTTCCGGCGGGTAGGGCCTAAACGGGTTGAGCGCCGACGGATCGCTGCTGTGCATCGACGTGCATTCCGGTCGTCATTAGCCAGGCGGTTGCGCGCTGGATTTCCTCCAGCGGCCCATCGAGGCGAATGAGCATCCAGCCGAAATCGGTGTCGACATTCGCCTTGAGGATGCTGATCTGGACGGCGAAATCCCTGCCCAGCCGCCAAATCCAGGGCTGCTCCACCTGCTCCTTCCTCGCCGTAAGGGCGATATCCACCTGCGCCATACGCTGCTAGGTTACCGGAGCCGCGACATCCCCGTATAATGACCACAGACCGCCATGAGCAATCGCGTCCTGATCTTCGATACCACCCTCCGCGACGGAGAGCAGAGTCCAGGCGTGCGCCTGAACATGGAGCAGAAACTGGAAATCGCCCGCGCGCTCAAGGAGATCGGTGTCGACATTATCGAGGGCGGCTTCCCTATCAGTTCGCCGGGCGACTTCGAGAGCGTCAACACTCTGGCACGAGAAGTAAGAGGCGTCACGATCTGCGGACTCACTCGAGCGCGCGACAAGGACATCGACGTCGCCGCCGAAGCGCTCAAGCCCGCCGAGCGGCCGCGCATCCACACCGGGCTCGGTGTGAGCGACAACCACCTGCAATTCAAGCTGAAGATGTCGCGCGAGGAAGCCCTCGAAACCGGCGTCAAGGCTGTCCGCCACGCCAAGAACTACACCGACGACATCGAATACTTCATGGAAGACTCCGGCCGGGCTGATCGCGATTATGTCTATAAGGTCGTCGAGAGCGTGATCGCCGCCGGCGCCACCACCATCAACGTCCCCGACACCACCGGATACGCAACGCCGTTCGAGTACCGGGACCTGATCGTCGGAATCATCGCCAACGTGCCGAACAGCGACAAGGCCGTCTTCAGTTGCCACTGCCACAACGACCTCGGCATGGCAACCGCCAATACCCTCGCCGGCGTCGTTGGCGGGGCAAGACAGGTGGAGGTCACCGTTAACGGCATCGGCGAGCGGGCCGGCAACACGTCTCTGGAAGAGGTCGTCGTCAGCCTCGAAATTCGCAACGACTTCTTCGACTGTAGGTCGGGAATCGACACCAAGGGATTGCTAGCCCTTTCGAGACTCGTCAGCCGCCACACCGGGATGATCGTCCAGCGCAACAAGGCGGTGGTCGGCGCGAACGCCTATGCGCACAGCAGCGGAATCCACCAAGACGGCGTCCTGAAAGAGCGTACGACGTACGAAATCATCGATCCCAAGCTCGTGGGCGCCGAAAAGAGCGAAATAATTCTAACCGCCCGGTCCGGTCGCCACGGCCTCAAGCATCGGCTCATGGAGCTCGGCTTCAATTTCACCGACGACCGCTTCGAGACGATATACGAGGAGTTCCTGCGGGTCGCAGATACGAAATCGGAAGTGGGCGACGAAGACCTCCGCGAGCTCGTAACCACCCGCTAACCGATGCCGGAAATCATCGAGCCGTTTCGCATCAAGTCGGTCGAACCGATCCGCTTCACCACGCCTGAGCAGCGCGAGCGAATCCTCGAAGCGGCCCACTACAACCTGTTTCTGGTCGATGCCGACGACGTGCTCATCGACCTCCTCACCGATAGCGGCACGAGCGCGATGTCTGCCGCCCAATGGGGAGCCATCATGGTCGGGGACGAGAGCTACGCGGGCTCACGGAGCTTTCACCGATTCGAAGCGGCGGTACGAGACATTTGGGGCCTGAAGCACGTCATTCCGACCCATCAGGGCAGGGCCGCGGAGAAGATCTTGATGTCCCTGCTGGGAGGAGCTGGCAAGGCGATCCCGAGCAACAACCACTTCGACACCACCCGGGCCAACATCGAATTCTCGGGCGCAAAGGCGATTGATCTGGTGATCGACGAGGCGAAGAATCTGGATTCGACGTTCCCCTTCAAAGGAAACATCGACCTCGAGAAACTTGGCGCATTCCTGGACGCGAACGACGGCAACGTTCCACTGGCGATGATCACGGTCACGAACAACACTGGCGGCGGCCAGCCGGTCTCCATGGAGAACATCCGCGCGGTATCAGCGGTGGTCCGGCAGAGAGGCATCCCCTTCTTTATCGATTCGTGTCGCTTTGCCGAAAACGCCTGGTTTATCAAGCAACGCGAGCCCGGCTACGCCGACAAGACGCCAAAGGCGATCGCTCAGGAGATGTTCGGCTACGCCGACGGCGCTACCATGAGCCTTAAGAAGGATGGCTTCGGCAACATCGGCGGCTTTCTGGCCATGAACGACGACGGACTCGCCGAGCAGGCCCGCAACCTGCTTATCCTGACCGAGGGCTTTCCGACCTATGGCGGCCTCGCCGGAAGAGACCTTGAGGCTCTTGCGGTCGGCCTTGAGGAAACCCTCGACGAGCGATACCTGGAATACCGAACCGCCACCGTTCGCTATCTAGCCGACAAGCTATTGGGAGCAGGTATCCGGATCGTGCAGCCCCCCGGCGGGCATGCCGTGTATATCGACGCCGCATCCTTCTTTCCGCAGATCCCGCCGAACCAGTATCCGGCGCAGGCCCTTGTTGTCGAGCTCTATCGGCGGGGAGGCATACGAGCCGTGGAGATCGGGTCGGTTATGTTTGGCAAGGTTGAAGATGGAAAGGAATTGCCGGCAACTCAGGAGCTGGTCAGGTTGGCGCTGCCAAGGCGCGTGTATACCCAGGCGCACGTGAACTACCTCGCGGATGTGATTATCGAAGCATATTCCGACCGAAGTTCGGCAACGGGATACGCTCTCTCCTACCAGGCACCGTTTTTACGACACTTTACGGCCCATTTCAAACGGTATTGAGAACATGAGCACGCCGACAAGCAGCTACGATCCCGCGCCGAGAGCCCTTGCAGCGATCCTGTTTACGGACGTTGCTGGATTCAGTGCGATGGTCGGTGAAGCCGAAGGTCCCGCACTGGCGGCCCTCGCTCGCGACTTCAAGTTGATTACGGGTTTGGTCGAGCAGCATGGCGGGAAAGTCGTCAAGAATCTCGGCGACGGATTGCTCGTGCTGTTCCCTTCCGCCGTACAGGCCACTGAGTGTGCCCTTGAAGTCCAAGGTGGACTCTTGGCTCAGCCACAGGACACGCTGCCGCGGTTGGGTCATCGCATGGGCCTTCACCTGGGGGATGTCGTCATGGTCGATGGCGATGCGCTCGGCGATGGGGTCAACGTTGCGGCCCGCTTACAGGCCGAAGCGGACCCAGGTGGCATCTGTCTCTCCCAGACGATCTTCGACACCGTGAAGGGCAGAGTTCCGATCAATGCCAAGTTTGCCGGCGAGCTCGAGCTGAAGAACATCGTCGAGTCGGTTCGCGCCTACAAGGTTCAACCCAATGCCAAAGGCGGCTACACCAAGACCCCTCGGCGTAACACGGCGTGGCGGGCGCCGGTCTTGGCCGCTTCCATCGTCGTGCTGGCGGGTGCCGTCGTCTTCCTAGGTTACGCGATGCTGAATCGGAACGAGTCTCCACCACCACCGGACCGGCTCCTGGTTCCCGTGGCAGGTCCGTCGCTGGCGGATTACAAGATGCTGGTCGAGGAAGCCAAGCGGGCCAACGAGGAGCTGCGAAAGCTGCGTGAGGAGCGCGACAGCAAGTCCGTGCCCGCCTCGATGCCCACCGTAGATCGGGTCGCGGCAGCCGACAAACCAAAGTCGCAAACGACCGCTCCAAGGGCCGGGCAGAAGCCTACGAAGCCGCCGACGGTTCCGGATGCGCCGAAGCATGAACCGGACCCGGTGGCAGAAGTGAAGATCGACCCCGTATCGATCAAGGAAACGGTGGGAGGCTTCCTATCCCCGGACGAGATGAAGGAACTGGATATCGCCTTTGCGACGCTGGACGGCAAGGACCTGCCGAAAACCAAACGACCTATGCAGATCGGCGTGCGAGTTGGCCAGCTGTCGATGGTGCATGCCGTCGTGCGGACGCAAATGGCGGCGGCTTCACGGGAGGATCCCATTCGAATGAACTGGCCAGGAGTGGGCCAAGCCAACGTGTGGCAAGGGGACGGCCGAGACATCGTGGTGCAGCGCGGCGCAACGATCTCCCATAAGCAATGGCGGCAGCTTCAGCCGAAGGAGATGAGCGCCCTTATGAAGGCTTGTGTGGCCGATCCAAAGATCGAGATGCAGATTCCCAAAGCACAAATCGATCGGGCGCTTAAGGCTCTGGAAAGCGGCCGGGGTTTTCGGACCGAATATCGATATGAAGAAGGCCCCGGTCGGCCCTCGAAGAAGACCCAAGACGGTCGCTAGATACCGAGCGTCTGCTTCTGCATCACGACCAGTTCGTCGATTCCCTTCTTCGCCAGCTTCAGCATCTTTCCAAGCGTTTCCGCGCTGAAAGGCTGAGCCTCCGCCGTTCCTTGGACCTCGACAAACTTCCCGCTTTCGGTCATGACCACGTTCATGTCGGTGTGGGCGGTACTGTCTTCTGCGTAGTTCAGGTCGAGCATTTCGTGGCCCTGGATGATGCCAACGCTAACGGCAGCGATCGCCTCGTTGATCAGAATCCTCTTGATCATTCGCTGATCGATCATCCAGCGCATCGCGTCGTAAGTGGCAATGTAAGCACCCGTAATGGCCGCACAACGCGTACCGCCATCGGCCTGGATGGCGTCGCAATCGAGTGTGATCGTGCGCTCTCCCATCGACTCAAGATCGACCACGGCCCTCATCGCCCGCCCGATCAGTCGCTGGATTTCCATCGATCGGCCGTTTGGTCCTCGGTTAGAATCGCGCTGGTTGCGATCGCGACCGGAGCGGGGGAGCATGGCATATTCGGCGGTCAGCCAGCCTTTGCCTGAGTTCTTCATGAAAGGCGGCACCCGATCCTCGACCGTTGCAGTGACGAGGACGTGCGTCTCGCCAATTTTGATCAGACAGGAACCTTCGGCGAACTTCGCGAAACCTCGATCGAGGGTGACCGGCCGCAGTTCGTCGGGTTGCCGACCATCCACTCGCATCTGACCCAGGTTACCATGGGATGGTTCTCGGCCTTGGGTACAACCGGGCAGTGAAGGAAAGTAGCGACGGACGTAGAATACAAGGAACCTCTGCCCCGGCTGGATGGAGACCTGGACCTCTGATCCTGCTCGTACTCTCCTTCTTTCTTTCTGAAGGTATACGATGCTCAGTCGCTTTGTGGCGATTTGGCGTGCCTGCCACGACCCGAGTTTACGAGAACGATGATAGCGAGTTTTGGAAACGCCATAAGCAGTTTCAGGAAGAGTCAGAAAAGAGGGACCGAGCAACCCTTGTATTTAGTAGCATTGCCGGAGCCGCAATGTTTGTCGCCGCGCTGGTCTGGTCTGGAGCCAGGGTCCTGTCCAGAGCTCATTACCTTGCCGATCGCATCGTCCTTGTGCTGTGCATCGCCATGGGGATTTGGGGGGTGATTACTGCAACCGGACCGCCGGTCCAGCTCGGCGTGGTCTGACGTTGCCTGGGCCGTTTCAAGTTTGACGGAAACTGTCCGTGAAGCCGTGCGGGCACCGAACAGGAATTTCCTGAACTCTAGAGCGCAGCCGTCCCGCCTGCCATGTTGGCAAGCTCGGACTCCGAACGGTTCTGTAGGAGTCTCGCCTGCAACGAATGGCGATCCGAACTTCAACCAAAGAGTCTGCAGGCGGGACGCCTGCGCTCCAGTTCAACCTGGCCTTTAAAGTCTGCAGATAAGATGATAAGGCTGTGGAGCGCGAACCGATCGGGCGATATAGCCGGGGTTATCTGCCACATATCGATGCAGGCAACCGGCTGCAATCGTAACTTTCCGACTAGCGGATTCTTTGCCAGCACAGGTTCTGGAGCGGATTCGGCGGGAGACTCGGGACTTTCCCGACCATGACAGGAAAAAGGAGAACGATAGGCGACTAAACGAATACCTTGATCGGGGATACGGTTCTTGCATTCTCCGAGACAACGATCTTGCTTCGGTAGTCCAGGCCACGCTGCTTTATCACCACGGATCGAAGTACAAGCTCCTTGCTTGGACGATCATGCCCAACCATGTCCATGTACTCATGGACACGGTTCAACAGTATTCGCTGTCCAGCATCTTGCATTCGATCAAGAGCTTTTCAGCACATCGGATCGCTAAGCTGCTGCAGTCAAAGGGAAAAATCTGGCAGCCAGAATTCTTCGACCGATTGATCAGGAATGATCGACATCTTGATGCCGTCGTGCATTACATCGAATGGAACGCCGTGAGCGCCGGTTTGTGCAATGACCCCGCTGCATATCGCTGGTCGTCCGCATATCCAGAATGTAGGACCTTGTTGGAGGAATCGCTTCAAGGCCAGTAACCTGGAGCGCAGGCGTCTCGCCTGCAACGAAGCCACCCTTGTGGAGTTCCGTTGCAGTCTCAGTGGGACGCCTACGCTACAAACTAATTCTTACCCTTGTGCTCGCGGATGAACGCAGGGATGTCGAGGTCGGCGTCTTCGAACACCTGTTCTGGTTGGGTCGTGGCCTCGCGGGTTGCGGCGGCTGCCTTCTCCCAGATGTCGCGTGGGGAGACCCGGTTGAGGGGTACCGCGTCGAGATTGACGGCGGCGCGGACCGGCTCGGGCTCGGGCAGCGGTTCCGGCATCACCGGAGCATAAGCCGCCTGGCTGGCCTGCTTGCCCTCGCGCGAATAGGGATTGAAGCCGGTCGCCATTACGGTGATACGCACGCGACCGTCCATCGACGGGTCGACCACGGTTCCGAAGAAAATGTTCGCATCTTCGGCGTCGCAGAGTCCGTGGATATAGCTCATCGCTTCTGCGGCCTCGGTGAGCGTCAGATCTTCGCCGCTCGTGATGTTGACCAAGAGGCCCTTCGCGCCGTGGATCGTCTGCTCGAGCAGCGGACTGCTCGTGGCGGACTGGGCGGCCTGAATCGCACGCTGATCGCCAACTCCGTAGCCAATTCCCATGAGGGCCGGGCCGGCATCGCTCATCACGGCTCGCACATCGGCAAAGTCAACGTTGATCTGACCCGGGATCGTGATGATGTCGCTGATGCCTTGTACGCCTTGGCGGAGCACATCGTCTGCGACGCGGAACGCGTCCTTCAGCGTCGTCTTTCGCTCGACAACGCTCGAGAGACGGTCGTTGGGAATCGTGATCATGGTATCGACCCGGCCCATAAGGGCGGTGATTCCCTCTTCGGCGAGCCGTGCTCGCCGGGGACCCTCGAACGAAAACGGCCGCGTGACTACAGCAACCGCCAGCGCTCCGATCTCCCTGGCGAGGTCGGCGATGATTGGAGCCGCACCGGTACCGGTGCCGCCACCCATGCCCGCCGTGACGAAGATCATGTCCGCGCCTTCGACCACCTTACGGATTTCGTTCTTGCTTTCTTCCGCGGCACTTCGGCCAACCTCAGGATTGCCTCCGGCACCAAGCCCCCGAGTCAGGTTTACGCCGAGTTGCACCTTTTTCTGGGCGAGGCTCAGCTCAAGAACCTGACTGTCGGTGTTCATGGCGACGAACTCGACGCCCTGAATGCCTGCTTCGATCATGCGATTGACGGCATTCGAACCGCCCCCGCCGACGCCGATGACTTTAATGGTTGCGTTTGTTGTGCTCACTGATATTGGTCCCGCCTGCAAAGAAGATAGAAGGTTCGAGTGTATCCGTTTTGGGCAAGTTAGTGCCCCTCGGATTAGGCTCTGGCAAACAGTGTTTTGAGCGATCGGATGCGATCTCGCCAAGAATCTGTAGCAGAAGCTGGTGCAAACTCATCGCCCTCTTCGAGCGCATATTTCGCAAGTCCTACTGCGGTCGACATCGCAGGAAGGCTTGCGACCCGCGCATAATCGCCGACGACGATCGGGTGGCCGATGCGAACGCGCTGATAGCCGAGGACTTCGGCGAAAACCAAATCGATGCCTGGCAGACCGCTTCCTCCCCCAGTCAAGACGACGCCACCGGGAAGGACGCCGTAGAGGCCACTCTTTTCAATCTGCTGCCGTACGAGTTTCGCCATCTCGCGGACGCGGCATTCGATGATGTCCGACACCACTTTTCGCGGGAGCGGTCGGGCTTGGGTTTGGCCCAGCTGCACCACATCGACGAATTGCTCCTGCTCGTGGGCGCTAAGCTTCGCCGAGCCGTATTCCTGCTTGAGCCGCTCCGCCTCCTCGGGTGACGTTTTGAGGAGCTTGAACATGTCGCTCGTGATGTGCTGGCCTCCCACCGGGATCGAAGCGGTGAAGGCAATCGCACCACCACTGAACACGGCAACGTCCGTCGTGCCTCCCCCGATATCGACAACGGCCGTGCCCAACTCGATCTCTTCGTCAGTCAGGACGGCGAGCCCGGAGGCGAGCGGCTGGACCACGATCTGATCCACCCGATTGCCCGTCATCTTGACCGCGCGTTCAGCGTTCTGAAGATGCGTGCTCTGGCCACAGATGATATGGGTCACGACCTCCAGCTTGCTTCCGCTCATCCCGATCGGCTTTTGGATATTGCGCTGACCATCGATCCGGAACTCCCGGGGGATCGCCTGAATCTGCTCGCGATCGGGAGGCGTCATCATCTGGCGGCTGTGGTTGACCACTTGGAGAACATCTTCCCGTGTTATCGTCCGGGTCTTGGGAACAATCGGCAGAAAGCCCTGGGCGTTCAGACCTTCAATATGGGGTCCGCTCAGGCTGACGACGAGACCGTCAACCGGCACTTCGAACTCCCGGGCAAGTTTGCGCACCGCATTGTCGATGCTCATCGCGGTCTTGTCGAGGTCGGTGACGACGCCTTTTTGAACCCCCTCGCAGGGCACCGCGACGATGCCTTCAACATTGACGTGCCCGGCCTCGGTTTTTGAAGCGGAAAGGCAAACTACTTTGGTGGACCCGAGGTCGAGAGCGGTAACGGTTCGGTTGGTCATGTCGTGCCAGCTGATTGCTGAGCCTGCCGGCGTTTGCGCTCGCGGGCGTCCTGCCACTGCGTGAGAAGTATGCGGCGGATCAGGCTAAGGTTGACGAAGATTCTACCGCCCAAAATCAGTGCCGACGCAAGAAAGAGATTGATACCGATTTGATCGCCCAACCATGCAAGAAAGAACGCGATGAGGATGTTGGACAAAAAACCGGTGATAAAGATATCCGTGTGATACTTATTCTCAAGGGCGCTGCGAATGCCGCCGCAGATTGTGTCCAACCCCGCGAGGCAGGCCACCGCCAAATAGGTTCCAACCTCGGTCCCGATCGGCTGCAGAATCAGGCGGCCGATGATGATCCCGACGATAAGGGTCAGGATGGGAATGAGAATCACTTATCGATCTCCGGAACCGTCAGCTGGCGAGTGGAGGTCGAACCGGCATAGGCCGTCAGGCGGAGCTTCTTGGCGAGCTCGATCTTTACCATGTTGCTGCTTGTCGTACGCAGTTCCTGCAATATTCCCCCAGGAAGCTTCATCGCGCCAAGCAGAGTATCTGCGTTGCCGATCGCTTCGACGATAACAGGAGACGCGATCTGGACGTTGTCGACCAGAATGACGCTCCCGACGCATCTGAACGAGGAGCGGGGGCCGACGCGGTGGCCGTTGACTGCTATCGCTTCCGATCCCGCGTTCCAGAGTTCGTTAACGACCCGCAACACGTCAATATCGTGAATGATGGTTGCATCGACGGGAGCGTCAATGCGCTCGCTGGTGTCGTCCATCAGGCTGATCACGAGACCGGCGCCCTCGACTTCGGTTAGGGCAGCGAACTTTTTGGTCTCCTGAAGGCTTTCGTTTAAAACCTTGGTTTGCTCCGTCGTGTCAGAGAAGGAGTTCTGAAGTTTCGTGTTCTCGTTCCGGAGCTTGGTCACTTCGGCGAGCAGCTTGCTGTATTCAGTTTGGACATCGATACTGCCCGTCGCGATGCGGGTGCGCTGATCGGGCGCCATGGTGCTCAACCGCTTATCGCGCGTGTCGGTCGTAATCCATGCCGCCGACATCATGAGCCCCAGGAGAAGCGTCATGAGGGAAATGGGCACGAGCCAATTGGCGCCGACGGCGCGTCGGGCAAATGGATTCACGGGTTGGACCTCGGGGTATAGGTCGGACGCTCCGGCAAAGTCAAATTGACTTCTGCAACCGTGTCCAGGAGGCCGGGCCGCTGTTGAATCAGGGACGTTAGTTTCGTGAGCTTCTCTTTCATTTGATGGGTCGAACCAAGTACAACAACAGCGCCGTCGGCAAGTCGCAGTTTCATGAGACCGTCCGCGGCAACATCTAGGGTGACATTTCTGAGCGGCAGCTGCCTGAGATCGCCACAGAGCTCCGCGATTCTTCCAGACTCCCAGGCGGCACTCAACGTTGCCTGGAGATTAAGCGTGTTGGCAGAAAGAAACACGCGCGGCATACCCTCTGGAGGAATTCCGGGAAACATCTGGCCCGTGCCATCGAGCAAGGTCCCTCGGCGATTTGCCACGATCGCGACCGGCATCCGACGCCGCACCTCAAGCCGGCCGCGGCCGAAGATGTTTCGAGAAAAGTCGGCATTATCGACAGAGGGACCCGCCATGGCCAGGGTTTCTATACCGCGCGGATTGACCTGGGCGGCTGCCTTGCCGTCAAGAGATTGCAGGAGCGTAGTCAAGCGACCCCTGTCTGCGGCGGCCGCACCGCTCACTCGCACCACGCGGATCGCGGTCAATGGACTCGCAGCCAAGCCGACCGCCGTACAGGCAAAAAACGCGACCCAGAGCCAATTCCCCCAGGCGACCGGTCGTCGGACCTTCCTCTTCTTACGTGTTGCGGGCACGTCGTTGCAACGCCTCCTCGATCATCCAGACGCACAGGTCGGCGAACCCGATTCCAGCGGCTGCGGCACTGTTTGGCAGCAGGCTGGTTTCGGTCATACCGGGGATGGTGTTGACCTCCAGGATGACGGGTCGATCGCCGACCACGATCATATCGGTGCGAGTGGCACCGTTACATCCGAGGAGACGGTGAGCCAAGACCGCATACTCCGAGGCTTTGCGGGCGGCAGACTCTGAGATTCGGGCCGGAATGATCTCCTCCGTCGCCCCGCGTTCGTACTTCGCTCCGAAGTCGTAGCGGCCGGAGGCAGGGACAATCTCCACGATCGGAAGAGCTCTATCACCAAGAACCGGGACCGAGATCTCCACTCCCTTCAGCCATGGCTCAATCAACACTTGCTCGTCATACTGAAACGCCTTTGCGATGGCATCGTTAAGATCAGAACGCTTCTCTACGAACGACAACCCGACGGTGCTGCCTTGCGCATTAGGCTTCACCACAGCAGGACATGGAAGGGCCTTTGGGTCGAAGTGTTCGCCGCGTGCAAGCAGCACGGTATCTGCAGTAGGCAGTCCGACCTCGTGGAGGCATACCTTGGTACGAGCCTTATCCATCGCGATCGCGCTTGTTTGAATGCCAGAACCGGTGTAGGGGATATTCAGCAGCTCAAAGAAGCCTTGAATTGCCCCGTCTTCGGCGTGAGTACCATGAACACACAAAAATGCCGCATCGGGCCGGTCCGGCCCCGTGAGGTCGGCGAGCGACTGGCCGGTCAGAAGGCGCTCGGTAATGTCGTATTTCGTGACCGAGTAGCCCTTGCTTTCCAGAGCTTCGGCGACTGCATTTCCAGACAGGATCGAGATCTCCCGCTCGGCACTGTCACCGCCAAAAACAACCGCGACCCGCTTACCATTTCGCTCAAGTTCCTGGAGGAAACTTGGAGCGAACGCATCGATGTTTCCCGCTCCCATTCCGACGATAACGTCATTTTCTTTAACTAATTCTTTTACTTTTCTCGGCAGAAGATGGCGCGACGGCACATACTGAAGCGGCACCGTGAGCAATTCCGCGATTCGGGCGGAGCTGATGCCTGGTATCGGATCCTCGCGGGCAGGGTAGATGTCCGTAAGAACAACCTGGTCTGCCAATGACAGTGCGGCGGCGAACTCGGGAAGGAAGTCTGCCGTGCGACTATATAGGTGTGGCTGGAAAACCACGACAAGACGCCGATTGGCATAGCGCTCCCGCAAGGCCCGAATGCTCGCCCTGATTTCGGTAGGATGGTGTGCATAGTCATCCACAACCGCGATGTTGTCGTCCTTTAAAATCTGTAACCTTCTGGTGGCCCCGCCGAAGTTGGCCAAACCCGCACCTGCCTTATCCAAATCCACCTTCAGGAACTCGCAAACGGCCAGGGCGCCTAACGCATTTAACCGATTGTGGAGCCCGTGTAGTTTTAGCGGAGGAATCTGATCGGCCAGGCTCGACCGGTGGGCAGGCGATAGCCCGTAAGGGATCTCGGCGAATGGCGGATGGTTACGAGTGGGAAGGTCTCGAAGCCTGAGGTCGTTGACCCCGTCATCGTCGGCGCAAGCGATGAGAGCGCCATTTGCCGGAATCCGGCAGGTGAAATCAAGCATGTGAGACTTGAGGCCCTCCCATGAACCATGAAAATCGAGGTGATCGGGTTCCAAGTTGGTCAGCAGGACCACGAACGGGTCCAAGTCTCGAAGGCTGTCGTATGCCTCGCAGGCCTCAACGACCACAAACTCGCCGCTTCCTTCCACCACGCCGCCGGGAAAATCGGCGGATTCCGCTCCGATGACCACCCCAGGCTCTGCACCCGCCGCATGGAGGGCGCTCCCTAGAAGGCCGGTGGTGGTGGTCTTGCCGTGGGTGCCGGTGACGGCGATCAGCTTCTTGTCGCGAAGGAGCCAACCGAGGAGCTGTGACCGCCGAAACATGCCCAGGTCCAATTCCTGCGCACGCCTCACTTCGGGGCTTTCACGGAGGTCGATGGCGTCGGTGAGGATGACCGCCTCGCCTTCGGCTGGCGATAGGCTGCTGTGGCCGATTCCAACCTCAATGCCGGATTCAAGCAGCTTGGTGACCACCGGGGAACCAGTTGCGTCCGTTCCCCGGACCCCAAATCCACGGTTTCGGAGCATGAGCGCCAAAGGCGCCATCCCAGCTCCCCCAATCCCCACTAGGAAGAAGGCGTTGTACCGATCGAGATGCTCTCGCGGCTCAAAGCGGGACTCGATTTCGGCAAGGGTTCGCACTAGGGAACCTAGATTTTATCCCGTAGAAGTGCGGTTTTGCGAACCGTGAGGTCAATCGAGCATCCGATACAAGTTTGGCCTTGGCTTGGCCGCGACCTCCTTGGCAGCAGCAGCGCGCGCAAGCTTTTCAATCGCGGACTTGACAACCGGGCAGTCGGACTCTTTGCTTTGGATGCAACGATTCACCAAGGCCCAGGCTTCGTCCAGCGTGAAGGAGCACGAAACCTGAGTTTCGGTTTCGGCTCCGTGGAACGAAGGCTGGCCATTCATCGTTGGTATCTCCACCTACCGTATTGTCTGGCATCGTTGTTCCGCCCCGGGGACCTAAGCCCTACCGTATTCGCGAACGATGAGAACTTTTCGTACGAAAAACGATTTTCTCGCAACTAACTGTCCTATAATTTGGGTAGGGAAAATTGGCGATGCGATACCCCAGCCTGAGGGCTTTGGCATGGTTATCCGTAACGTCGTTACCGCTTGCGGTATCGGCGCAGAATCCATTTGCCTTGGACGCCAAGCCAACCGCAGTCGAAAACAATAAGATCGGCGGCCAAACTACCATGGATCTAATTCGTTTAGATCCGTCGGCACTTAGCATCCCCCTGCGTTTCGGAGGCATTGTCGAAGGTTCCGAAATGCTGGAAATCGACGGGCGAACGCTCAAGCGGAACGCCGATTACGCGATCGACTATGAGGCCGGGGTAATTTTCCTACGCCGAACGCCCAAGCAAGGCTCGTCGCTCCGGGCCGCGTACCGTTACGACGCGAGCAAGAAACAATCCGACGCCAACCGGAGCAGCCTGACCGGTTTCGCCGGCCCTGGCGGCATGAAGCTGAACATCGCCCAGGGAACCAGTTTCATCATGGGCATGGGGATGGCGGAGCGGACAGCGGACGGCACCGTCCTCAGCTCGAACCTGTACGGGCTGAACAACAACATGAAGATGTTTAATGGCGCGGGCAAGCTTAAGGGGCTGTTCGTCGTCAGCGAGCGCAACAAGGTCCAGTCGGAAAGCCTCTGGGAAGAAGAGAAGGCAAAGGACCAATCCGTAGAGGATGGCGATTCGCAGGCCTTGGTTCAAGGACTTGAGACCAACTTCCTTGGGGGCAAGATCCTCAGCAACGTCCAAGACATCCGCGAGAAATTCAACGGATGGGCGGCCTTCAGCGATGCCGGCTACGATGGCAAGTCCATAGATGAGCTGAAAAGGGAGCGCGGGCTGAAGCGTTACGACTATGCGCTGCAGGACGTCGGCGTGAAGAATTTCAAGCTTCGACAGGGCTTTCGCGAGGTGTCTGACGGCAACGGCGCCATCCAATGGCGAAACTACGGAGCCACGATCGGTCCACTTTCGTTCGACTGGCAGGCCCAGAAAGTCGACCCCACGTTTACTCGGTTCAACGATCTCCGCGAAGCCGATAGGCAATGGCTTGGCAAGGAAGCGGGAATGGATCGACAGCAACTTGTCGCCTCGCTCAACCTGGGAAGCACCAAAGGCGCATTCTCATCCCAGAAGATCGAGAGCCAGGACGGAAGCGGAATATCGCGCCGCTCCGCGAGCCTTGAGCGCCCCGGGTTCCGAGCAAGCTACAGCGACCAGGCCGTCGAGCGAGAGTTCAATCGTTTTGGCAACTTGCGCGACGCCGACGCCGGCCAACTCGGGAAAGAATCGGGTCTGAATCGCCAGAGTTTCTCGATCGAGGCCAGTCCCTTGAAGAACCAGAAGCCGCTGAGCTATGCGGAAAGCATGGTCCGGTCGGAAACCGGGGACTTCAAGAGCATCGACGGTGGGATCGGCCTGTTCGGTATCAGATTGGACCTTGGCGTTCGCAGGGCAGATCCTGGCTTCGCCAACCTAGGCAGCCTAAGTGACGCCGAGATCAACGGCCATGTCGCCAGCATGACCCGCTTTTACGATGTCAACCCGTTCCAGGTGCGCCCGGATGAACGGAACTTCTTCCTCCAGGGCGCCGGAATCGAGCGCCTCTTCCAACGAGTCGAATGGAATCCCGCCAAGGCGTACGCATTCTCTTACGACACGCTCCAAGTCAAGGAGAACGACGACAGCATCGGGGTCAGAACCTATCGCGTGCAGACTCCCTTCTTGCGCGCCAATTACCGGGAGCAAGACACTGGGCTGGCTGTTGACGAATGGGGCAAGCTTCTTGAATACGAGCGCCAGCGGCTAGGAACCATCGCGGGCCTCGACAAGAGGAACACCGACGTCGCCATCGATCTGCCGAAGGGACAAGGACTCAACTTCTCGAGCATGACCGCCAAGGCGCCGGTCGGAGACGCGACTCGAATCACAGGCAACATCAAGACTAAGCCGCTTGAATTCAGCTACCAAAGGCGTGCCGTCGATCCAGAGTTCGAGAACGCCAACCAGCTCGCCGATCCGGAAAAGGATCGTCTCCACCAACTGCGAGGTTGGGACGAGGTGGACTGGGCTGCGCGCCTTCTCGTGTTGCCGGGGCTCAGGATCGATGCTCATTGGCAGGATGCCCAGAATATGGGCAACGACCAGCAGCGCGTCCTCCGCAACACGACCGTCACCTACCAGCCAGATAAGAAATCCGAGATCCTCCTGCACCGCTATCGACAGCGAAACGATGACCCGAACCGGCTAGAGGCAGACTATCAAGTGGATCGGCTGGCCGTTTGCCGCCAATTCGATCGCTGGGGCACCTTCCGGTATGTGGAGGAGAAGAAACGGTTCCAGGGCGAATCCCTCACAAATCAACCAAACGCCGAGACCAAGGGCTGGTCGTACGAAACGCAGCTTCTGAGAGGCACGGCTTTCAAGACTGAAAAGGCCGAAACCAAGTTTGAGAACGGTGACAAGGAGACGATTACCGCTCACACGCTGAGCGCTGAAATCACCAAGAACGCCGGCGTGTCGGTGACAGACCTTCAGATCCAGCGAGAGGGCGAGGGTCGAATGGACGAGACCAAACGCAACTATGGCTTCTGGCTCGACTTGGCAAAGGGCGTTCGCCTTAGCTATGGCTATGTCCGCAACATGACGGAAGGCAAGCCAGGCGAGATGCAGCAGACCACCACGATCACCCCTGGTACCGTCGGCAGCGTCAAGATCGACGCGGCGTCCTACCAGCACAACCAGTGGGATGAGCGCCGTTACCAGTCGAATGGCGCCTTGCGGGTGGGCACGGCAAAGCCGATCTCGATCGGCGATGTGAAGGACTTCCAGTTCTCCTTCGGTACCGATTCTCAGCGGGACAACTGGAACTGGACCAAGGAGAACCGCGATTTTAATGGCGGCTTTAAGATTTACGGTATCGGTTTAGGCTTCGCCTGGAGGAGCCAATTCCACATTCCCAGCGGCCTGCGGGCGATCGATCGTGTCTGGACGCTGTCCACCGATCAGAGCCCCAACAGCAAGCTCGCCGCCAGTATCTATTACAAAGAGCGATCGATGCCGATCGGCGACGATGCCACAGTCAGGAACTTCAACATTATCGCGCGGCCGATCCGCGGGCTGGAGATCCAACATCAGCTTTCCACCAATCCTGAAGAGGTCCGCAACGACGTGATCTTGGGCTCGATTACCAAAGCTGATCGCTCCAGTAAGTGGCAGGTGAATTTCACTGGCCAAAAGAACATCCGGTTTGGGCTCAGCTGGGAAGAGCTGAAGAACGACATGACCAACGCGATGACTCGGTTCGGGGCGATCAACGTGACCCTCTTTGCCGACAGTCCATCACCGCTGCACTTGTTCTACGGCCTGGAACACATTGACACCACCGGCAATGTGCAGCAAACGCAGCATCGATATGGCATCCGGTTCGACCAACGTCCCGGTCCCAAGCAGCTGTTCAGCTTCTACGCAAGCAATCTGAACTACCAATACAGCCGACCAGACGACAAGAAGATTCAGAACTGGACCGTCCGGCTCGAGTACCAGCTCAAGTTCTAGGCCAACCTCCATTCGGTAACCTGAGCCCGTGGATATCGTGCCTTACGGGGGTTGGAACCGTTGCGCCAGGCTGGAAGCTGGCGGCGTCGTCGCCATCGTGACTCTGGAAGTTGGCCCCAGGGTCATTTTTTATGGATTCGATGGCGGTCCAAACGAGCTGGTCGAGTATCGAGACCAGATGGGCACGGTTGGCGGCAGCGAGTACAAGAGTTATGGCGGACACAGGCTCTGGGTCGCGCCGGAGGATCCGGAAACGACGTATGAAGCCGATAACGCCGAAGTCGACTACCGGCGGGAGGACGATTGGCATGTCTTCGAGCCGCCTGTGGGGCAATTTGGTTGGCGAAGGACCTTCAGGCTACGCATGGGGGAGTTTCTCGAACTTGAGCACCGAATAGAAAACCACGGCAAGGAAGCGGTCACCCTTGCTCCTTGGTGCCTGACCGTCATGGCTCCAGGGGGAACCTGCTACTTTCCGCTGCCTCCGTTCAAGCCGCACTCTGAGGCACTATTGCCGGCAGGCCCGTTAGTGCTATGGCACTACACCAACCCGGCCGACTCCCGTTGGACTTGGGGTAGGCGTCTCGTTCGACTTCGCCACGATCCCGTGCTGGGTCCCCAGAAGGTCGGCGCATTCGTCCACCAAGGCTGGGCCGCTTATGTCAATCACGGCAACACGTTTCTAAAGACCTTTGAGGCAGAAATTGGTGCTGACTATCCGGACGGTGGGTGCAACTTCGAGACCTTTACGAGGCAGGACATGCTGGAAGTGGAAACGCTTGGACGCCTCCAGACGCTCCATCCCAATGAAGCAGCGATCCATTCGGAATCATGGCGACTGGTTAGGCAACTGCCGCCTTCCGACGAAGATGCCGCTGAGGATTTGTTCGCCGGCTTGGCCGATAGAACACCGTTTTATCGCTAATCCCTGAAGGACACCCGACCGAGGTTGATGTGGCCCCAAGGGCCTGTTTCATGGTCGACGACCTGCAGTCGCATCGTCTGGCCACGGAACTCGGCCACATCCCAGACGACTTCTTCCATTCGCTCCTCGTTCTTACCATGCGCCGTTATCACAGGGACGCCCAGATCGTTAAGTAACTCGACCCGAACGTCTTTCCCCGCTCCGCCGCCGATTCGGAGGACCATTTTTGCCTTCGTCACAAGGAACTCAGGCGATCTGACTTCTCCAACAAAGGTGTCGTCGAAACCGCCTCGGCCATCCTCGCAGGTACCGATGAACGCTGCGGCACCCGAATCAAAATCCCGACGCTTTGATCTTGTGGGCACCTCCGGAAAGTTGGCCCTAACGCTCCAGCCAGGCATCCGCCAATCGGCAAAATCAAACGTTGGATCGACCAAAAGAGTCTTGGTGAAGCGAGCGATCTTTCGGCTTCCGAACATCCCTTCGAAAGCGACTGACTTCGGAACATTGGCAATGGGAAGCTTGGCGGTGAATCCTTTCGGTCCGAGCGTCGCCGGCAATGAATTCTTCCCGATCATGAATTGACCGCTCAGTGCGGTTCCCGCCGCGGTTGACGTGAAGCCGGGGATGGCGATCAAGACGACATCGTTTCCCTCGACCTCCATGGCGATATCCCGGATTTCCGCCGGCAACTGGGGCTCGACCCGAGTCCTCTCGGACCCTAAGAACGACTTGACCGTTAGCCGCTGGGCCCCGGTCCATGCTGCAGGAAAGCTCCACATGGTGGCTTCAATGGTGGTCGCCTTTGGGTCGAGCGATCGGACGCCGTCGATACCCACCGACCAGCCTGCTTGGTCATGGACGAAGACATCGCCGTAACGATCGAGAATATAGGCGGCTGAGGTCATCGTACTTCCCTCCCCCCAATCGAACCCGGTACGCCCGTTCTGGCTGTCCCAGCCACTGTGGCCGCAGTTCTCGGGCTCAAGCGCGAACGGATAGTTGGGGTTTGGATAGAGCCCGTTGGCGATGTGGAGCGGGTGGTTGATGAGAGTAATGCCGGCGCGGGTTGCGGCCACGCCGCGCTCGAACCAATCTCTCCGGCCAAACTGAGCTCCGAAGTCGCAGAGGGTTGCCCCAAACTGGGCTTGGCGCGCATCCAAGTATTCGCCGTCGGAATTTTGGACACTGAATCCGCCAAAGGTATAAGCGACGTTGCGGTAGGAGATGTTCCAGGTCGCCTGGTACATGTTCATCACGTCGAGCGCTTGGAATGCGTAGGGAAGAAGATCCCGCGATCCGCCCTGGTTGACATAGACCCGAATCGCTTCAGCAGACCATTGCATACAAAGCGTGTTTTGGGGAGGGCAGAGCGTGTGGGGATCGTGCATCGCCTCGTCGTCGATCTTCCCGTTCCGCTGTAGGCACGTCTTGGGAGAACACGAAAAAAATGTCTCGAAGTCGTAATACCGGTTCTGGGGGATCACATTCTTGACCAGGAACTGGATGGCCTTGCCGGCCGCCTCAAAGTACTGCTTTTCTTTGGTAAAGCCATAGAGCTCCGCGAAGAACCAGGCGGGCAGTGCGGTCTGGGCGCTGGCGTCGAGTATAGAGACCACCTTGTGATCCTTGGTCAGCCAACTGGGAATTGCCCCATCTGCTCGCTGAAACGACAGCATGCAGTCCGCCATCGCTTTCGCATAGGCTAGAGCATCATCCTTTCGAGGACAGTCCGGAAAATCCTGGATGAACCGGAGGAGCCAGTAGCCTTTCCAAGCCATGCTGGGAAGGTCGTAATAACAATCCGGCGACGGCTTGATGAGGCAACCGATCCAGGCCTTCTTGAACGAATCGTAGGTCGTCGGGCAGGCCCCCTTGTCAAGGGGAGCGGCAAGGGCGAGGTTCAGCATCTTAGCGCCCCTGAGCTTCAGATCAGGCGCCGAGGTCCGTCGACCCCAGGCGTAAATCCCATAGGCCGATCGCAGGTTGTTAAACCAGCATTGCCAGCTGACCCAGCCGTTGGTATAGCCCCATCCCGCAGGAACGCCGCCGCACTCGTAATCTCCAATCTTGTGTTCGAACCAGCCGATTTGGGTATCGCCTGCCTTTTCCTTGAACGCGGCGGCAAAGCACAGCTTGGCCGCATTATTGAAGGGCATGACCTGGGGCAGGACGCGATCGAAGAATCTCCGACCGTCACGATCCCAGAGACGTTGAGCGACTTTGCTGGTTGCGTCTTCCCCGCTTCCGGCATGGATTTCATAATCGAGTCGCAATTCGGCAGGTACTTGCCGTGTCAGGGATGGGTCGGTAACGTAGCTCACGTGGCCATCGAGCTTGTGATCGCAAAGGCCGTAGCCCATCAAAGTCGCGTCCACAACGCCATTCATTGCATCGAGTTCGAGGATCGCCGGAATCGGGCGGTTCTTTGCCAGGGAGTCGGTTGAAGGAATAACGGCCGCCCAAACGCTATCCCGCTCCGCGATGACGGCGGGGGACCGGAAAAAGTGGTCGCCGATAACATGTCGCGGACTGGGCCTAAGTCCGGGCGCAAAGGTCCGTGTGGGTCGTTTTCCGCTCCCGTTTGGGATAAAGGCGTAGTTGTCGACAAGGTAGTGGATTCGGCTCCAATTCTGAGGGTGACGAGCGA
The DNA here is from genome assembly GCA_019187105.1 of Fimbriimonadaceae bacterium. Classification (NCBI taxonomy): domain Bacteria; kingdom Bacillati; phylum Armatimonadota; class Fimbriimonadia; order Fimbriimonadales; family Fimbriimonadaceae; species Fimbriimonadaceae bacterium. The sequence goes on from JABAQM010000001.1 coordinate 727,825, forward strand.
TCAAAGTTACGTCGAGCCGATCTTGCTCGGCATTGAAAGCAACGGTCTTCTCAATCGACCAGTCGCCGAGTTTGCCGCTGAGTTTGAACTTGGGAACCGTCGGATGGGCGGCAATCTCCGCTTTGGTAAAGTGCCAGTTGGGAGCGTCAGCGTAAAGCCCGGGAGCCCCCAACGAAAGGGCATTGGAGACTTCGTCCGGGTTGAGCTTCTTTACCTTGCTGTGGCCCGGTGAAGCCATTACCAGCTTCATCTTGCCCTGGCTGTCACGGATATACACCTCTTCGTAGTGGAGGCCGCCCTCGCGGACCACTCGATAACCGATCGACTTTCCGAAGTGCTGCAAACCCGGTGCTCCCTGGACCGAAATCAACGTAGCAAGGACGATGCCCGTCATAAGTTAAGTATGAAGACTGACGAACGGGGAAATTTGGTCTTCTCAAACTCGGTAGCCATAATGTTAAGCGGAGGATTCATAGGCATGCGATTATTTATGGGGTGCACCCTGACCTTGGCGGCAATGTCCGCGGTTTGGGGTCAGGCGAGCCCAACTGACATTCAGAAAGTCATCGACGAAGGCAAGAAGCGCAACCAGGCGGCCAAAACGCTCAACGAGCTTTCGACCAAGATCGGCCCCCGGTTGACCGGCTCGCCCGACCTGGCCAAGGGCCAGGATTGGGCAGTGGCGAAGTTCAAGTCGTTTGGCATTACCAAGGTCCAGAAGGAGCAGTGGGGCGAAGTTCCGGTTGGCTTCCAGCGGGGGCCACGCCAGTCGGCAAAGATGGTCGCTCCTTTTGAAAAAGAATTCGTGTTCACGACTCCGGCTTGGTCTCCCGGGACCAGCGGCAAGGCTAAAGGTCGCGCCGTAAAGGCGCCGACGACGATGGACGAATTCAACGCCGTCAAGGACCAGCTTAAAGGCGCCTGGGTCGTGATGGGACAGCCGATCAGCATGAGAGGACCCGGATCCAGTAGCAACGATTTGCATAAGGCGATCACCGAAGCTGGCATTCTTGGCCGCGTGTATGGCTCAAACGACGAGCGAATTCATACTTGGGGGCGCTTCACCGGCCTCGACTACAACAACCTTCCCAAGGATGTGCAAGTCATTATCCGGGCCAGCGACATGAAGTCCATTCAGCGCTGTTTCACCGCCGAACGGCCAGTCGAGCTGGAATTCGATATTGAGAATCGCTTTATCAAGGGCCCGGTTCCGCAGTACAACGTTGTTGCGGAGATTCCTGGGACGGAGCGACCCGACGAAGTCGTGATTGTCTGCGGTCACTTCGACTCATGGAACGGCCCGGGATCGCAGGGCGCCAATGACAATGGCACCGGCTCCTCAGTCGCCATCGAAGCCGCCCGGATCCTGATGAAGTCTGGCGTTAAGCCCAAGAGGACCATCCGGTTCATCCTGTGGTCCGGCGAGGAGCAGGGGCTGCTGGGTTCGCGCGCTTATGTGGAAAAGCATAAGGACGAGCTTCCCAAGATCTCCGCGGTGTTCAACGACGACGGTGGAAGCAACTACCAAGGTGGGTACGTCTGCACCGAACCGATGAAGAAGATCCTGGATGCGGCCATCGCACCGGTTAACGCCGCATTCCCCAATCTGCCGGCGGAGAACCGCGCTGCTGCCAATCTTCCATCGGGCGGATCGAGCGACCACGCGCCGTTCGTATGGGCTGGGGTGCCGGCCTTCTTCACGATGGAGAAAGGCAAGCAAGACTACGGCTTTGTATGGCACACCCAAAACGACCGCTATGAGTTCGCGATCGAGGAATATCTTACGCAGTCCAGCACCAACGCCGCCGCGGTCGCGTTTTACGTGGCCCAAGAGAAGGATCTGCTTCCGCGGGCGCCCGTCCCTCAGCGAGATAACTCGCCTCGACCTCCGGTCGGTGGCGCGTATCATTACGAGGATCAATTCGACCACGATCACGACCACGAAGGCGACTACTTCTACTATGTGCTCGATAGCTTCTTGCGAAAGTGGCTGCCGGCCCTTCGAGCCATTCGGTAACTTCGAAGAAGACAAGAAGTTGACCCCATGCCGATTGGCATGGGGTCTCTCCTTTTTTATATCAAGAAAATCAGGCGCGGATGTCGATTCTGGCGCCGGCTGCGGGGGCTACGACGCTGGGCTTGGAGGCGGTCGCTTTCAGCCGTCGCCGGGATTCCAATCGAGCTTGCTGCGTGAGCAAGTTGGCGATATAGCCGGTTCGCTGGGCTGGGAGAATCGGGTCCACGCGCTGCATGTTCCTCATACCCAGCACAAAGCGTGCCAACTGCCCGTTGTCGAGCCGGATGCTATCATCTTTGCCATGGTGGTCCCGCAAAGCAGCCTGGTGAACCTGCTCGAAGCCACCATCAGGGAGCCCAACGGCGAGGTCGCGATGGAGTCGTTGGCAGTCGCCGCCCTGGAACTCACCTCCAGTCGCAACTCGATGTTCGCGATACTCAACGAGGATGCGGGGACCCTGGAACTTCGATTTGGTGCAGGAAAGGACTGGTCCGACGAAACGAGCCGCGAGACGATTCGAATCAGCATTACAGGGGGCGAGGGCATCATTGCCTACGTCGCCGCTACCGGAAAGCGGGTGGTCTCCAATGACGTCGTCGCTGAACCGCACTACCGTAATCTTTTCGGCAGCCAGAGCGAGATCGCGGTGCCGATCCGCGATCGACATGGTCGGATAAACGCGGTCCTTAACCTGGAAGCCAATCGGCTCGGAAACTACACGGACGAGCATGTCGAAATCGCCGAGTTTGTCGCGAATCTCGCATCGGTCGTATTGGAACGAGTCGATCTTGAGCGGAGAGAGGACGCCCTGATCCAGATCGGTTCATCGCTCGAAGGCGCCTTCAACGACGACGAACTGATCGCCAAGGTGCTGAGCATCACCGAGAACGTTCTCCGATTTCAAGCGCTTTCGATCTTTATCCACGACCAACAACGCAATGCCTACGTGCTCCGAGGATCGATCGGGACGCTGAAGGAACAGGTGGGAACGATTGCCTACAGTGCCGACGAGGGCTGCACCGGCTGGGTTTGCTATCACGGCGAGAACCTGAGGCTGAACCATCCTCAGGACGACCCGCGGTGGAAGGGACGGTTCCTGGAGTTTCCCAGCGAGCAAATCGCGAGCTATCTTGCCGTTCCGATCATGGTTCGGGGATCGAGTGTCGGGGCCATGCGGGCCGTTCGGCGAAAGTCGGACAACCCCTATATCGACAACCAGTTCACCGCGAACGACGAGCGATTGCTCGCCGCCATCGCAGACCAGCTATCGAGCGGTTTGGAGAACATCCGTTCCGTCGAGAAGTTGATTCGAACGGAGCAGATGGCGGCTTGGGGCGAGCTGAGCGCGAAGAGCTCGCACATGATCGGGAATCGAGTTTTCGCTCTGAAAGGCGACGTGAACGAGCTTGGCCATTTACTGACCGAATCAGTTACCGACCTCGATGATCTGAGAGGCATCCAGCGGAGTCTGGAGACGAACGTGACGCGAATCGAGGAAATCCTACAGGACTTTCGAGACTTCGTCACCGCCACACAGCTATCGCTGGTGCAAGCCGATATCAACTTCATCGTTCGCGAGGCGGTCGAGGAGGTGTTTCCCCGCAGATCCGAGATCGTGCTCGAGTATGAGCTTGCCGAGGACCTGCCCACGGTCCATATCGATTCAAGGAAGCTCAGACGGGCGATTTCTGAGCTCGTCGAAAACTCTCTCAACTTCTTTGAGCAGGGAAAACTGAGGGTGAGGACCGGTATCGCCAGCAATGCGGCGATCCGGGCCGGAAGAGCGCGAATCGGCAAAAAATATGTCGAAATCGACGTCGAAGATCAAGGTCCGGGAGTGAGCGACGACCAGAAATCGCTCATCTTCCAGCCCTTCTTCAGCTCGCGCGTCCGGGGAATGGGGCTCGGCTTATCCATCGTCAAAGGAATAGTGGATGCCCACGGCGGCGTCGTTTATGAGGCGGGACGCCCCGGCGAAGGGGCGCGATTCGTTATCCTATTGCCAGTGCCTGATCGTCCAAAGGAAGAGAAAGCGACATGAAGCGAGCAACAACCGCGGCCCTATTGGTTTGGCTATCGACCGTCGGAGCATCCGCCCAGGAGGTCAAGCAGTACAGCGTCCCCGACCTGGGCATGAGTTTCGCCTACCCAAAGCATTGGGGAATGGTCTGGAACAAGAAGCTGGAGATGACGACGTTTACGATTCCCGTCGGTGACAGTGGTGCAACGGCAAAGGCGGAGGTTTTCGCCAGTGCCACACGCGACTCCATCGAGGTCTGGCAGGAGGTACAGGTCAGGGTCAACGGTGCGATGCAGCGGGAGATCGAGCGGCAGTGGCAGGAGGAAGTGCTTGGCGTGCCGATGCTCTATACCAAGCTTCGGTACGTTGTTGGCTCGGAACCAACGACAACTCTGATTGGACTCCTGTACGCCTCTTCCCCGCGCAAGTTCCACTTCCGCCTTACCGCCCCATCCTCCGCCTTTGACCAAGCCGAGGCAGATTGGCGGAATGTGTTGGTGACGCTCCGGACGGCCTCGGGCGCTCTTCCCTCACCCGAAGATCCAACACAGGCGCCAAAGATCGACCCGTTCAAGAAGCCCGAAAAGGTGGTCCCACCACCTCCTACGGTGGTGTTGAAGCCAAAGCCTGAGGCCCCACTGGGAACGCAGCGCGGCGAGATATCCCTTTCCGCGAAAGCAGGTGCAACGGAGGTTAAGGTTTGGATCCCTAAAGGTTGGGTAGCCAACTGGTCCGACGGCGTATGGAAGCTGACGCGACCGGACTTCTCCGGTGCCGTCGTGCTTGAGCCTGCAAGCATGCTCGATTCCGTCAAGCCGGAGAGCGCCCTTTCCAAGGCCTCAGCGAAGCGACTCGACATGTTTACCGTGGTGGAACTGAGGGAAGAGCCCAAGCCTCGCGCCAATGGCGCCGGCGCGATACTCGCCTGGGTGGAGCGTCGCGGCAAGTCCGGCGAAGGGTTTCTGGCGACACTGGACGCGGTGGGCCGTGCCGGTGACTACTATTGGCGGGCGGCGTTCGAGTGCCGCGATGCCGAGCGATACCGCCGCGAAAGGGGCGAAGTCATGAAGCTGCTTGACAAGATAACGATCGAGCCGGCTCAGTGATCTTGGTCCTCAGCACCTCCCACGCCGTTGCAAGCGTGGCGCTAATCGAGGGTAATCGGGTGGTTAAGGCCGATCAGCTTCATGCTCCAAAGGCCGCTTCCGCCGCATGCCTCCAAATGCTCGCCGCCTTCGATTTGAATCTCGTGAACGAAGGCTTCGTAGCAGACGTCGGGCCGGGAAGCTTTACAGGGGTCAAAGTAGGAGTCACCATGGCCAAACTCTTCGGATGGCTTCATGGTCTTCCCGTAGCCGGTCTCCCCAGCTTTGACCTTATCAGTGCCAGTGAACCAGCCCGGGTTGCGGCCAAGAAGGGTGAGTACTGGATTCGGCGACCGGGCGAAGGGCCAGAACGAGTGGTGGATGCAAATCTCGATCCAAGCGTTCTTCCTGCACCCCTGGCCGAACGGGCCGTACACGTAGTGAATCGTCTAGCCTGGATAGCGCCGGAAGCCCTCGTTCCGGAATACCTCGCCGAGCCCAGCATCAGCAAGCCAAATCGTCCTTATCGCGAGGCGCCGACATGTCCTTAGCTTCCACGCTCCCCGGCAGGCTTAAGATCCGCCACGGGGTCTCCCTGGCCCCTCTCACCACGCTAAGGGCAGGCGGTCCGGCTGAATGGCTGGTGAGCGCGAACTCAACCGAGGAGCTTGCCATGCTGGCTCAGCACTGCCACCGGCAGCGCCTGCCGCTGACCGTTCTCGGATGGGGGAGCAATGTCCTGCCGAGCGATCACGGGGTCGCAGGGTTAACGGTAGTCAATCGGTCTACCGTCATCGACATTCGAGAAGATGGCACCGTCGATGTGGATACGGGGGCGTCATTCCAGGAGCTTTTCCTGAAGTGTGCCCAGGCGAAACTGGGGGGATTCGAATATGCCGTTGGCATTCCCGGGACGGTTGGTGGTGCCTTGGTCAGCAATGCCGGCGCCTACCGCAGCCAGATTTCAGAGTTCCTGATCGAGCTCGACGTGGTCGATAATGGGGTGAGGAAGCGGATCCCCCCACTGGCAATGAACTTCGCTTATCGCGATTCGATCTTGCGAACGACCGTTCCTCCACCGCTGATCGTGCTGCGGGCCACATTCAGGCTGGCACCGAGAGAGCCAAAAGCAATATACGACGAGGCTCGCGAATACCAACGGCAGAGGATCGGCAAGCAGCCACCGCCGGCGAGCGCGGGAAGCTTCTTCAAGAACGTGAGCGACCCGGACTTGGCCCAACGGCTGCGGAGTTTGCCGGTTCAGCTTCGAGAGGCCGGAGTGGTGCCGGCGGGCTTCCTGATCATGGAGTCCGGATTACCGGGTCAACGACTGGGTGGAGCCATGATCAGCCGGCGTCACGCAAACTTCATCCTCAATGTGAGCAACGCTTCGGCTGGCGACATTCGTAGCTTGGCGGAGCTCGCCAAACGGAGAGTCTCTGTCGAATTTGGGGTAACGCTTGAGGAAGAGGTCCTCTACCTCGGTGATTGGTCGCGATGGGGCGGTCACGAGCACCGATTTGAGGAATAACTTATAGTCATCATCAATGATCGCCGCCGCCCTCTTAGCCGTTGCCACCAATGTGAAGCCGGACCTCGAGCTTCGGCTCGTCCTGGTTCCGGCATCGGCTCCAAGCGGCACCGTGGTGGAGGCCAACCTTGTCGTCAAGAACCTCTCCAAACGCCCGATCCCCTTGACGCGGGCGGTGTGGGACGGCGGGCTTTGCGCCCGAGCATGGATTGAGGTCTTTCTCGATGGGAAAAGGGTGGAGGTGACAGGCGGCGATTCGAGTTCTCCCTACTTGCAGGTAGGCGAGGACTTTCAAGTGACGTCTGACCGATTCCACCTGGTCATGCCCGGGAGCAGCAGCAACGTCTACTGGATAAAGTTCGACCGGTCGATCCCTTCGGGATCCCCCAGGCCATCCGGGAAGGGGGATTATAGCAAGTGGCTGAAGACGGCGTTACCCCTGTCTGCCGGAAAGTACGAGATTAGAGGCTACTACGAATTTCGTAAGCCAGATCGCCACGAACTGGGAGGCGAAAACGGGTACGAGTTCACCCCAACCGCGCTCAACCACTTTCGAAATGCGTTTGTCGGGAAGTTGCAAGCAACCGGCTCACTTTCCATTACGAAGTAGCCCGCAGGGGGCGAAGCTTAGTTTGCGTTCGGAGAAGGGCCTTCCACCACGGAGCAGAGGGCCCATTTGAGCTCACGAAACGCTGTTTACTTGCGGCGTCGCCGCACCAGGGCCAACGCCCCGCCTGCGAGCGCAAACATGGTCGCCGGTTCGGGCGTCACCACAAAGTCGAAGGTGTAGGTAACGGCATTGGTGCCGGTCTGCTGAATCCAGAACGTATAGTCGTCCCCGGTGAGGGGAGGAGTGAAACCCATCGAGCCAGGACCTTGCCCCATGTCGTCGAGAATGTCGGTTCCAACCGTTAGGTTGCCAGGACCAAAGTGGGAGTATCCGAGAAGATTTGCCGGGTCCGTTCCCTGATGCGGTTCCGTGAAGACGGAGCCGGCCTGCACCGCGATAAAAGCAAGCTGATCTTCGCCAGCATAAGCCTTCAAAATCAGCTGCTCAAGCCTAAGGCCGTTGCCAAGGTGAAAATGGATGTACTCGCGGTCGTCGCGAACAGATGTTGCGGTGAGCAGATTGGAACCAAGGTCGAGCTGTCGACTAGTCGGCACCAGGCGGTCGCCGGAAATGTCCCCATCGACGGCTTCGTCGTAAACCATTGCGGAGGCCATCGTCGTCGAACCGAATGCGGCAAGGACGAAGCCCACTCCAATGATTGCTCTCCGATTACATAAAACATGAATGAATGCCATGACAAGGAGTTTGACGCATTCGGCGCAGAGCCGGGTTCTAATCCCGCAGAAATTCACCAGGTCGGCAAATCCCGGCAATACGTACGAATATCCTCCGCGCAAGAGGGAGGAGGCACGGTGGCGGGCTTTGCCGCATACCGGATGACTGCCACCTGTCCAGCATGATAGTGATCGTGGCTGGTTACGGTCTCAATAACGCTCCAAGCTGGGCGCATCTCGCCGGAAAAGTGGCCAACATCAGCGGTGAGGTCTGAATCACCAAGGTGCGCCCACGAGTCGAGCCAATAGGACTGGCTCGCGCGGAGGTACTCAAGGGCGGCTTGCCAATCTGGCTCGAACCGATCAAGGTCTTCGGCAACCTCTCGCCAACGAATCTCCCCGTTTCGAAAGGCCGTTGCGCCGTAGATGCGTTTGCACGAGGCGACGTGAAGGACGATTGAGTGAATGGAACCGTCCGTGTGCAAATACTCGTCCTCACTGGCGGCCGATAAGCGACCCCAAGCAACCGGCTGGGAGATACCTGCGAGCGATTCTTCCAGTTCACGGAAAGCGACCTCGGCACGAGCTCTTGCCGCTTCAATGAGCGCCACTAAGTGAGTCTACATGCTTGATAGGCATGGAATGGAAGGGAAGGAACGTCTGTCGGAGGTTAAGTGGCGGGAGCATCCGTGCTCCGTCCTCCGTTACCACCAATCCGTGGTGACAGCCACATATGAGTATACGAATTAGGAGCGGAAAACGCAACTCCCTTGGTCGAAACTCGTCGGATTGGGCAGGAACCATCAAATTGGAGCGATAGGCAGGAGTTGTCTCCGCCAGGAAGCGTCAGACGAGTATCATCACTTCATCGATGCGAGTGTTTCACATCGGCGGGGATTACCCATTCACGCCGTTGTACCGCCAGCTCCTTGTCAGCCTGGAGTCTGACCGCGATCTTTGCCAAACAATGTACGTGCCGCTCCCGATAGGCACGCAGAATTACCGCAACAACGATTTGGAGACCGCGCAAAGCTCCGTCATCTACTCGCAAGATTATTCCAAGCTGGACCGATTCACGCTTCGCCGAAAGGTTGGGAAGATTGCCGCTTCCATCATCCGCCAGGTCGACGTTCCCACCTTCGATATCATTCACACCCACTACCTGTTCAGCAACGGCGGCGCTGCACAGCTTCTTTCGGCGCGAACAGGAATTCCCTATATCAGTGCCGTCCGCAATACCGATGTAAATCTCTATCTCAGGCTCGGGTTGCCCTTTCAGCGATATGGCTACGAGATCATGCGCGATGCTTCCGCCGTGGTCTTCCTGTCCCCTGCGTACCGCGATCACGTGCTGGGGCTTGTGAAGCGGTGGGATCCGGGAGGAGAAGTTCGTGCCAAGTCCCATGTGATTCCAAACGGAATCCACCAGTCGTGGCTGGACAACACCGGTGCGGTCAGGGACCGTGTTGATGCCAACGCGGTACGCATCATCTACATCGGTGGCTTGACCCGCAACAAGAACATTGAGCGCACGATCCTCGCGTTGAGGCCACTGCGAGCAAGTGGCCTCAACGCGTCCCTGACCATCATCGGGAAGGGCCCGCAGGAAGAACACTTGCGGAAACTCGCCGCCAAATGCGGAGAGGCCGTCACCTTCATTCCTTTCACATCCGATAGGGACAAGCTCCGCGGCTACATGGCGGAAGCGGATGTGTTCGTAATGGCTTCCCACACCGAGACCTTTGGCTTGGTTTATATTGAATCCCTCAGCCAGGGCCTGCCCATCGTATGGACTCGCGGCGAGGGCATCGACGGCTACTTCCCTGATGGCGACGTGGGTTACGGTGTCAATCCCCGGTCGTTACCGGAGATCGTGGATGCGGTGGCGAAGGTCGCCCAACATCGACAAGCGCTATCGGATCGAGCCGTGTCCGCTGCCAAGGACTTCTCGTGGTCCGAAGTTGCCAGCCGCTATCATCAGCTGTATCGGCGTCTCACCGGCCTCACGCCGGTGGCGGTCCCGGCAGGCTCTGAAACCTTGGCCGAGGTCGACCGGTAGATTAGGTACGAATTCATGTTGGAAGTCCGGCGTCTCGTCAAGGACTATCGTCGCCTGAGGGCGGTCAACGACCTTAGCTTTGACCTGAAGGGAGGCGAGATTGTCGGTCTGCTTGGACCCAATGGCGCCGGAAAGACAACCGCCCTTCGATGCATCGGCGGCATCCTAAAGCCGACCTCCGGCCAAGTCCTGATCAATGGCCACGACATCGTCACCGATCAGGCAAAAGCCAAATCAAGCATGGCATTTGTCCCGGAGGTTCCGGCGATGTACGAGTTGCTGACCGTCGACGAGCATCTCAAATTCATTGCGATGTGCTTTGGGACCCTCGATGTCTATGAGACTCAGGGCACGGCCCTGCTGGACCGCTATAACCTATTGGAAAAGCGCAACGAACTGGTGGCCACACTGAGCAAGGGCATGAGGCAAAAACTCAGTATCGCTTGTGCCTTCGTCCATAACGCAGACGTTTTCCTCTTCGATGAGCCGCTCATTGGTATCGATCCGGCAGGCGTGCACGAAGTCAAGAGCGAAATATTGCGTGCCCGCAACGACGGCAAGACGATTCTGGTTTCAACTCACCTTTTGGATACGGCCGAAAAGCTTTGCGACCGAGTGATCATCATCGCCCGAGGGTCCAAGGTCGCTGAAGGGTCGCTTGACCAGCTTCGCACCACGGCAAACCTGGAAGGGGCCGATCTTGAGGAGATCTTCTTGCGGCTCACCGAAGACCAGCCCCAAGAGCCGGTGGCATGAAAGCGATCCTCTTCTTGACGACAAGAAGCTTCGTCAACTCTTTACGCCGATCCGTTACCTCTCCGAAGCGCCTCATCGGGCTCATTTTTTTTCTCGGCTACTACCTGCTCATGCTTCGCCCGATGTTGCGCGTCGGCTCGAAGGGTGAGGAGATTATCTTTCCGCGCTCGGCAGGACAGATCCAATTTCCTCCGATGGCGGTGGTCGAAGCCATCGTCTTTGCGATCTTTGCGGCCATCACCTTCTTCATGTTCTGCGGCATCTTCGGTTACAAGGGCGTTTTCAAGCCCGCGGATGTTGAGACGCTGTTTCCAACTCCGGTCTCTCCCCGAATCGTCCTTGGTTTTCGACTAGTGCGCGATTACCTGGTCACGCTGATCATCCCGCTGCTGCTGGCTCTATTCTTCATCCGGCCCGCCCAGCAAGGGTGGGCTCACCTGTTCCGAGACATTCCAAACCCGTCGTCGGCGGGCCACACCTTCAGGTTTATGACCGTCGCCTGGTTGCTAACCGCAGTCGCCTGGGTGGCCATCGCTTATGCCGTGAGCATCTACTTCCACCAACCCGAAGAGCGGTTCGAGCGGTATCGCAAGGCCTTCAATTGGGCGGGCGGCACGATCGTACTGGTGGCGTGCGCACTGTTGGTTCGCCTGGCCGTATCGGGCATGAGCGGCCAGGAATGGCTGAACCTCGTGGAGAATCCTTGGCTGCGTGGAGTCTTCTTCATGGCTACGGCGGCGACCGAACTGGCAGTCGCCCCTTTGACCGGCAACTGGGTTGCCGGCATCGGCGGCCTTGCCATTCTTCTGGCCGCAATCGCTACGTCCGTGGGCCTTGCCCTCAAGCAAGCGGACCGTGTCTACGAGCAAGCGGCCCAGCGGGCCAACACCCTGACCGAGAGTAAGAGTCTTCAGTCCAGCGGTGACTTCTACGGAATGCTTGCCAAGCTCGCCCGTGAAGGCAAGATCAAGACCCGCAAGCAGGGATGGATTCATCGAGTGCGGCTTGCCGGTCCCAGTGCCCTCTTGTGGAAGGAGTACATCCTGCAGTTCCGAGCGGCGCGGGCGTCGGTGGCTTTCTTCTTCCTGTTTGGCCTGATGGTTTCTGTGTTGCCAATCTTGGCCGTGCAGAATGAACCCGGCACCAGCAAGGGCCCGTTTATCCTGATCATGCAGGCGTTCGCGGTGTTTATGGCAACGATGTTCATGTCGCAGGCGAACATGGTGGAAACGATAAAGCGAGTTGACCTACAAAAGCCCTTACCCTTTAGTGCGGCTACCGCTTCCGCCTTCGAGATTCTTGGCAAGTCCTTCATCGGAATCCTGATCGTTCCCTGTGGTGCGATCGCCGGCATGCTGATCAAGCCACAGCTGTGGCAGGAGCTCATTGCGAGCCTGCTCATGCTGCCGACTCTTGCGTTCCTCCTGTCGGCGGTTTCTTACGTCTTGGTGCTCCTGATGCCCGATGTTGACGACCCCACCCAAAAGGGCTTTCGAGGACTTGTCAATATGCTGGGGATCGCGGTCTTGGTCGCGCCTTCGGTTCTGATCTACTTGCTGCTCACCGTAGTGCTGCATGTTCCACCTGCCATGGCCGCCATTCCGGTGATGCTCATCAATGTCGTCATTGGAGCCCTCGTCTCTCTCTTTGCTGGCCGGCTCTACGACGACTTCAATCCAAGCGAATAACTGGTCGGTACACTTCGTTAAAGAACTGTGGCAACTGTTTCGGCTTCGGTAAAGAGAAGCAAGGCGAGACCCTTTCAGATCGCGGCCTTCTTTGTCTTGTTCGCGGTGGGAGGTACCTGGCTCTACAAGGGCATCCTGCGCGCGCAGGTCGCCGACTACGAGTTGAAGCCGATCAAACCTGGCAACGTGAATCTGATCGCCCTCAAAACCGGCGGCAACTACCGAATCATTGTTTCAAACCAGATTGCGCAGCTCGCGGAGGTGCAGCGAACATCGTTCGAGGGTCCGACGAGTTACGAAGACACCGAGGAAGAAGCTACCAACAAGAAGCGCATCCCTCTGAAAGAAATGCTCCTCGGCCTCCAGGGCGACGAAAAGGCGCTCTCCAAGTTCGTGATGATCATGAACGAGCTGAAAGAGGCGGACCTTCCAGCCGAGCGGGTCATTTGGGAGCCAGAGGACATCCAGAAGGCCCTGGATGGCGACGAGCCGTTGCGGAAGAAGCTGACGAGCGACCTCAACGTCAACTTGGACGGCACTCCGCTGGACCAGCTCAGTATTCCTTCCATCGAAAACGGCATCGTCGTGAAGGCGCCTGTAAAAATTCGAGTGGTCATTGACGGAGGGCCAAAAATCCTGAATGCCTACATTCTAGAACCCTACCGGCCCAGGTTCGCCCGAGAGGTCGCCAAGCGTTATTCCGAAAAATTTGTTGACACCAACGCCATTCGCGGCTATTACATGGAGGAGGCCAAGAGAGTCCTCGACGATCCGAAGGAACGGGAAAACGTCGCAAATACGTTACGTGACTATATCGATCCGGTCAGATTGGCACGATATGCAGAGATCCCCGAACGCTTACTGGGAGATGCCCAGGTGCTGGTAACCGAAAATCACGTGGTGGACGCCAGCTATGTTGAGGAGGAGCGCACCGACAACCGGAGACGATTCCGCCTGAGCATCCAGGTCAACGATGAGGGAAAGCGCCGATTGTGGAAGTACAGCATGGATCACAAAGGCGTCCAAATCTTGCTCGTCGCCAATGGGGTTGCTATAGCGGCACCGCGCATCGCCACCGAACTTACCGGGTCGGACTTTACGATCGACCGGATGCCGGATGAAGACTTGCTTAAAGATGCTGTCAAAATGATCAATGACGCGCGAACTGGAGGAAAATAAGATTTGAACCGAACGACATGGATGTTGATCGTCGCTGGCATGCTGGTGGCAGGCTGCGGCGACAAGAGCTCAAACACGTACAAACCGCAGCCGACACCGAAGATTCCGGTTGCGAAGGTCAATCCGGGCGAAGAAGGGACGCTGTTCCCGTTTACCGCCGAGAACCAGTGGGTTTACGAGGCCACCGCAACGGCTCAGGCCAATACCGGCGAGCAGCGAGGCGGAAACTTCGAATTGACGTTCAAGATCGCCAAGGTCGACAATCAGGGTGACAGCAAGGTGGCCCAGGTCCAGATCATCAGGGACGGCAAGGTCGAGTCAAACCAGCGTTGGGTATCCAACTCGAAGGGACTTTATCAGGCAAGTTCGAACGCCGGCCAAGGCGACTTCTCGCCAATGCAGCCGCAGGTCATGTTCCCAATCGCCGAAGGTGGCACCTTCTCATGGACTGGCAATGGACCGAGACCGGTCGGCAAGCCAGGGACATACACCGTCACCTCCAAAGTGATCGGTCCGCAAGAAGTCGATACCGGCTTAGGTCGGATCAGCGCGATAGCGATCGAGTCCAAGTCGCAATGGGCTGATGGCAAGAAGACCGTCCAGGCAACGACGACTCAATGGTGGGCACCAGGGGTCGGTCTCGTACGTTACGTGCAGAACACGACTGACGGTACGATCGCCACCGCTCAAACGTTGAAACTCAAAAGCCACACGCTGAAGAATTAATAAAAGATGAGGCACTGGCTCGCACTGTTAATCGCCGCCGCTCTGATTGCATCGGGCTGTACTCCCGAGGAACAGAGCAAGGGGTCCACGGGGACATCGACGACCGGATCGACACCCACATCCGCAAGCGATTCCCAGATTCCAGAGAATCTCAAGCATGCCGGCTACCTCTACAGCGGGGCCAGCAGCGACAAGCCGGTCAAGTTCAAGCTTGCCTATCCCGGCGAAAAGGAGCCCACGATCGTTGAACAGACGATCAAGTTCTCCAAGCTAGAGAAGGGCAATGCCACGTTCGACGTGGTTCGGAACGGTCCCATGGCCGACAAGCTGGGCAACGAGGTTTCGGTTGTCCAACCCGATGGCGTCTATACCGTTACTTCCACAAAGGGGCGTCTGGAAAAGCCGATCTTGGGCCTTCCCGCGGACTTGAAGGTCGGAAGCAAGTGGAAAAGAGTGGGCAAGTTGATTGAACCAAGCTCCATGACGGCAACCGAGACATCGGAAGACTGCGAAGTGGTCGCCGAGGAGAAGGTCGTGACGGCCGCAGGTACATTCGATGCTCTAAAGATCGTAAGCAAGGGCTACTTCAAACAGGTCGATATTAAGTCCAATATCACGAGTACGTCCTGGTACGCGCGCGACATCGGGCTGGTCAAGCTCGAGTTCGCCGTCAAAGATAAGAATGGAGCCGATTCCGGGACACTTAAGTTGGAGTTGACGCCGTAATTTGGGAGGAGTGCGGCTGATTCATGTTTCAACTACCACCAAAGGTGTCCTGATCATGGTTGTCGCGTCTCTTGCCGGCCTTGCCATGATCGCGGGCTGCCAGAACGAGCAGCAGGCCACGCCGCAGCAGCTGGTAACGACCTATTCGGCGTCGGACCAGCTCAAGCCGGACGGACTGCCCTACACGAAAGCCAACCTAATCCTCGCGGGAACCTTGTTCCCCGTCGAGATGAGCCGCGCGGTAAACGGCACCACGGTGAAATTCACTCTGACGGCCCACGACGAAGTCATCGAAGAGGAAATCTACGAATCCACGAAGGAAAAGTTCGCGATTCTCGATCTGGCCGGAGAAACCTACAAACCCGCCTTACCTTTGCTGCAGTTCCCCATCAAGCCGGGAGATGTCTGGAAGTGGCAGGGCGAGATGATTGCCGGGGGCATCGTCCGCAAGGCCACCGCAAAAGTCACGATCAGCGAGGATAAGTTGAATCTAGCCGACGGCGTTTATGAGACCTTGAAATCCAGCGTCGAGCTGGAGATGCCAAGCGGAGGGCCAACACCAGCCAAGCGCATCCTTTCTTTCTGGTTTGTCAAGGAAAAGGGGATGATCAAGCGCGACATCGCGGCCAGCTCGACGCGCGAACCTCGCGCCGCCCAAGAGTAGGACCGTGTCGGCGTTTGCCATGGATCGTGGTTCGCCGGTTGGCCAGCCAAAACTGTGGCAGCGCATCGACGTATGGCTGGTCGTGTCCGCTGCCATCCTGCTCTTCTTTGGCCTGACCAGCCTCTACAGCTTCGACCATGGTCGTGGCGAACGGAATTTCATCGACCAAGCCGTAAGGGTCATCATTGGATTCGGGCCGTTCCTTCTGTTTTTGCTTGTCGATTACCGATTCTGGCGCCGGATCGCGGTCCCGATGTATGTCTTGAACGTCGGGCTGCTGGCCCTCGTCGTGGTCATGGGATCGCAGGGTGGTGGAGCTCAACGATGGCTCAACATCGGCCCGATCGAGTTTCAGCCGAGCGAGATGACCAAGCTCCTAATGACGCTCACGCTCGCCACTTTCTTCGCCAATCGCCTTGATCGGATCAGGTCTGTTTGGACCTTTGGCGCCTCTTTCCTCCACGTTTTGCCCAGCCTCGTCCTGGTGTTTGCGCAGCCGCACCTTGGGGCGACGCTCGTTCTGATCGTCACCTGGTTAGCGGTGTCCTGGTTTATGGGCGTACCGGGCAAGTTCATTATCGGTGCGATCGCCCTCGCCGCCGCCCTGCTGGTGTTCAGCGTCAAGACACCCGGCATCCTAAGCGACTACCAGCTAAAGAGGCTTGAGGGCATGGTTGTCAGCGATGAGCGTGGAAAGGGGTATCAGCAAATGAGAGCCTCTCTTGCCTTTGGAGTGGGCGGTGTCTCCGGCTCTGGATTCCTCAAGGGAGAACAGAAAGCCGCCGGCAATATTCCCGAGCAACGAACCGACTTTATTTTCACCATCATCGGCGAAGAAGGCGGGCTTGTGGGCTCAACTCTTGTTCTGGCGGCATTTCTCTTTTTCTTTTATAGAATCTGGTTGGTGACCTACCAAGCGCCCGACGAGTTTGGAAGAGGCATAGCTGCCGGCATCCTCTCCGTTCTTGGATTCCATACGGTAGTGAACCTGGGCATGAATCTGCAGCTCACGCCCGTCGTGGGCCTCTGGCTCCCATGGATGAGCTACGGAGGGACCGCGATCTGGCTATGCATGGCGTGCCTCGGCCTTCTCCTCAGCATTCGTTTGCGTACGGACGCTTCCATGTTTAGCTAGCGGGCCTGTATAATCCCTGTATGCAGCCAGCCACGGATCGGCAGGCCGCACGGAACACGCCTAGGACGGAGCAGATCGCGAATGGACAGTCGCGTCGCCGTCTGGCCGAGCCCGTGCATGACCGACGTCACGATGTCGCGGGAATCCTCCTGCTTGCCCTTGCAGGCATTCTCCTGATCGCCCTCGCCCTTGGCAATGCGGGAGCTGTTGGGCAGTTCCTTCACGACTCCATCAGATTGTTCTTTGGCAGAGGCGCCTGGCTGACGCCCATTGTGCTGGGCTTTATTGGCATTTCCCTGATCGCTGGCCGATCGCGGTGGGAATGGGGGCGCATGAGTTGGGGGCTCAGCATTCTGTTTGTCACTGTGGTCGGCGCCATGGCGGGATCCGTTAGAGGAGACTTCTTCGATCCGTCGATCGTTGCCGGCTCGGGCGGCTACGTTGGAGCCGTGATCGGTTGGCTCCTCGACATGCTCCTCGGGGTCGCCAAACCCGTTGGTTTCGGAGCCCTTGGCATGGTGGGGCTGATCCTCTGCCTTGACGCACCGATTCGATCGGTACTATCGACGCTTGCGGCCCGGGCTCGACAGGTGAAGCCTCCCGTGGCCAAACTTGGCCAACAGCGAGAGCGGCCAATACCAACCCCGATGGCAGCAGTTCGTATGCCGGAGCCGGAGGCTATTGCTGGCGAGCCTATCCGGAAGAAGCCTGAGCCCCGGATCAGCGACACGATAAGCACGAGCGCCACGACGCTCGAAGCGATACCAAAGGAAGGCTATACTCTTCCCCCGCTCAACTTGCTGGTGGACCCTCCCGCACGGCCGAAGCGTTCGCCCGAGGAAATGCGCCAGAACATCGAGATACTGGAAGGAACCCTTGAGCAATTCAACATCGACGCCAACGTCGTCGAGATCGCCACCGGTCCAACCATAACCCGCTACGAGATCCAGCTTGGCCCCGGAATTCGTGTCGCCCGAATAACCGCTCTGGCCGACAATATCGCGATGAACCTGGCTGCCTCCCACGTCCGGGTCGAAGCACCCATTCCCGGCAAGGCCGCGATCGGCGTGGAAGTGCCGAACGTCCACCGATCGGTGGTATCGCTGCGCGAGCTGTTTGATGCCGACGAAGTCCGCACCAACCCTTCCCGCCTCGTGGTCGCCCTGGGACAGGATGTAAGCGGCAACAATCGCTATGCTGACTTAGCCAAAATGCCTCATCTCTTGATCGGCGGGGCAACCAACAGCGGCAAATCGATAGGGCTGGCGACCATTATCACTTCCCTACTCCTGCGAAACACGCCCAAGGATGTGAAATTGGTGCTCATCGACCCAAAGCGGGTTGAACTTAGCCTGTTCGACCATGTGCCCCATTTGATGTGCCCTGTCGTACGCGACATCAAGGAGGCGCCCGGTGTTCTCCGAGCAGTTTGGCGCGAGATGGACCGGCGCTACGACATCTTTGCCGAGGCAGGCGTCCGAAACATCGACGGCTGGAACGAACGGGCGAGCTTCCAGGAGAGGATGCCCTATATCGTGGTGGTGATCGACGAACTTGCCGACTTGATGATCCAAGCTGCTGCTGAAGTGGAAACCAGCATTTGCCGATTAGCTCAGCTTGCCCGAGCGACTGGAATCCACCTGGTTATCGCGACCCAGCGTCCATCTGTCGATGTCATCACGGGAACGATCAAAGCGAACATCGCTTCCCGAATCGCTTTTTCCGTGAGCAGCCAGATCGATTCACGGACCATCTTGGATCAGAAGGGCGCCGAGGACCTTGTCGGACGGGGTGACATGCTGTTCTTGCCGATAGACGAGAGCAAGCCCGTTCGAATCCAGGGGTGCTACGTTGGCGAAAAGGAGATCGAGTCGATTTGCGGCCATTGGCGCGCGCAAGAGAAACCGCAATACGTTCTCAACCCCATCCAAGTGGCGCTCGAAGACCGAGAGGCGGAACTTGCCGAACAGGAGAACGATCCCCTCTGGGAAGAATGCGTACGGTTCGTGGTGGATCGGACCCAGGCATCGACTTCGATGCTACAGCGGCGGTTTTCCATCGGATTTCAGCGGGCTTCCCGGTTGCTCGACCTCATGGAGGAGCGCGGTATCGTTGGACCGCGAGACGGTCCGCGGCCGAGGCAGGTCCTCATCGACGCGATGGAGGTCGATCAGCTCTTCGGCCGCCAGACATTCCTGCAGCTTGAGCGGGAAGAATGGCAGGAAGACGAATAAGTAGGGCCGCCTCGTTGGGCGGCCCTGGTGGTCCTGCGAGACCGATTATTCGTAAATGTCTTTACGAGAGGAGAACCAAGGTCGCTTTAGGCCGCCATATATCATCCGCTTGGCATGGCCATCGACCCAAAGCGCTTGCGCCGCACCGCGGTGCAAAAAGTGGAAGTGATCCTTTAGCGACTGCCGATTGGGCGGTGCATCGAACCAGTCGTCCGGCTGTAGGAAGTTGCACAGGTTCACCCTCGAAAGGTGCTCCCAAGCGAGCAGGGTTTCGGCAGCTCGCTCGACCTCCGAATTCTTCGCGCCTGTCAGAACGTAAAGATTGCGGACGGTGTCGAAAGTTCGGCAAGCCGGGCCGAACTCATTACCCCTGGCTTTGGGGTTCCGACTGTAATAAGCCGATCCGTAGCCAGGATTGAAGTAGTTCAGGGAAATCGCCATCTGCCAGTCCGGTTTGCTGTTTGGACAGCGCTTGACGGCCTGGTTCTTGATGTAGGGATCGAGAGCACCGGGTCGGGGTGGATTCTTGGCGCGCTCGTAGATTCGTCCGGTGAAACCACCGGAGTTGCCCGTGTTGTTATTGTCGTATCCCAGCCACATTTGTTGCGGCGCAAAGCCATTGATGGGCTCATACATCGCTGCCGGGAACCACGTGTCACTGTGGTCGGCGAGATACAGGTGGGCGGCATTGCCGATCTGCCGAAAGTTGCTCAGACAGGTCGCGGCCTTTCCGCTTTCTTTAGCCTGGGCGAATACCGGGAAGAGAATCGCCGCCAAGATGGCGATGATCGCGATGACGACCAGAAGTTCGATCAACGTGAACGCACTTCGCTTCGAAGGGAATCGAGAATGGCTCATAAGAATTATTGCTGATCTGTCCCTGAAAGGACCCTCAGGGACAGACGTTTCCTATTCATCCTACATCGAAATCAGGGCCTGGGTTACCCAATTCTGCGTAGAATGATGCCGACTACCACTCGTAAATGTCCTTGCGGGACGAAAACCAGGGCCGCTTGAGCCCTCCGTAGATCATCCGTTTTGCATGGCCATCCACCCACAGGGCCTGAGCGGCGTCTCGGTGGAGGAAGTGGAAATGGTCCTTGAGATCCTTCCGGTTTGGGGGTGAATCGAACCAGTCCTCAACCTGGAGGAAGTTGCACATATTAACCCGAGCCAGGTGCTCCCACGCCAGTAGTGTCTCGGCCGCCCGCTCGACTTCCGAGTTCCTCGCTCCGGTCGTCACGTACAGGTTGTTGACGACGTCGAACGTCTTGCAAGCGGGTCCGAATTCGTTCCCCCTTGCCTTCGGATTGCGGTTGTAATACGGTGAGCTATAGCCTGGACTGAAGAAATTCAGGGCGATAGCCATTTGCCAGTCTGGCTTGCTGTTTGGGCAACGCTTGACCGCTTGGTTCTTTATGTAAGGGTCCAGGGCGCCCGGTCGAACGGGGTTCTTTGCCCGCTCGTAGACTCTTCCGTAGAAGCCGCCGGAAATGCCGGCGTTGTTGTTGTCGTAGCCGAGCCAGAGCTGTTGCGGGGCAAAGCCTTGCATCCTGTCATACATGCTCGACGGGAACCAGGTGTCGTTGTGATCGGCCAGATAGAGGTGTGCGGCATTACCGATTTGCCTGAAGTTGCTCAAGCACGTCGCAGCCTTGCCACTTTCTTTGGCCTGGGCGAACACGGGGAATAAGATTGCTGCCAGGATCGCGATAATGGCGATGACGACCAGAAGTTCGATCAGGGTGAACGCCTTTCGAGTCGCTCTAATACGAGAATGGCTCATATGAATTTTCCCCTTGGCCCCGGCCAGGTAACCCTGCCGGGGCCAAATTGGTACTCATTCATCCTACATCGAAAAGGCCCAAAACGATTCAAGTTTTGAGCCCATGACTGCCGATTTACTCGTAGATGTCCTTGCGAGAGGAGAACCACGGTCGCTTGAGCGAACCGTAAACGAGCCGCTTTGCGTGGCCATCGACCCAGAGGGCCTGAGCCGCGTCGCGGTGCAGGAAGTGGAAGTGGTCTTTCAACGGCTTGCTGTTAGGCGGCGAATCGAACCAGTCCTCGACCTGAAGGAAGTTGCACATATTGACGCGCGCTAGGTGCTCCCACGCCAGAAGCGTCAGAGAAGCCTCCTCGACCTCGGAGTTCTTGGCTCCGGTCGTAATGTACAGGTTGTTCACGACATCAAAAGTCTTACAGGCCGGTCCAAACTCATTTCCGCGCGCCTTTGGGTTGCGGTTGTAGTAGTTTGAGCTGTAACCTGGGCTAAAGAAGTTTAATGCAATGGCCATCTGCCAGTCAGGCTTGCTGTTTGGACAACGCTTGACCGCTTGGTTCTTGATGTAGGGATCGAGAGCGCCCGGTCGAACCGGGTTCTTCGCTCGTTCATAAACGTGGCCATAGAAGCCACCGTCGATGCCGTAGTTGTTGTTGTCGTAGCCGATCCAGAGCTGCTGGGGAGCGAAGCCCTGCATTTGCTGATACATACTTGCCGGGAACCAAGTGTCGCTGTGGTCCGCAAGGTAAAGGTGGGCGGCGGTGCCGATCTGCCTGAAATTGCTTATACAGGTAGCCGCCTTGCCGCTTTCCTTTGCTTGCGCGAAGACAGGGAAGAGGATCGCCGCCAAGATAGCGATGATAGCGATCACGACCAGGAGCTCAATCAATGTGAAAGCCCTCCGGATCGATTTGATTCGAGAATGGATCATAGAATATTCCCCTCGATCCTCGGAGAATCCGAGGACAGGTACGTACTTATTCATCGTACATCGGAAACGGCCAAAACGATTCCGGTTTTTTGACGGTGACTAACTATTGCGCCCAGGCAATGTGGCCTGGACGCTATGTCAAACTTGAGGTCACGGGACCATGACGGCTTCGCCGCGCCGATTAACTGCATCCCAATCGATCACCTGCAAATACGCGTCGATATACTTGGCGCGGGCGGTCTGGAAGTCCAAATAGTACGCGTGCTCGTACACGTCCATGGCCAGGACGCAGGTGTGATTCCAAATTGGGAACGTGTTCTGCGCATCCCCGATATAGTTGAAAACGCGCTTCTCCGCGTGGTCATAGGCAAGGTACACCCACCCACGGCCCGCAATCCCGGTTGCCTTGAAGTCGGCGGCCCAAGCTTCGAAGGAGCCGTAAGCGTCTCGAATCAGATCGGCTACCTTGCCAGTGGCTGGACCACCTTGGCCACCAATCGTATCGAAGTAGATGTTGTGATTGATGTAGCCTTCGTAAGCAAAAGTGTAATCAACCTTAAGCGCTCGCATCATGCTGTAAATCTGGTTGGCTTTGGCGGGATCCACCTCCATCTCGGCCAGCGCCTTCCGAATCTCGTTCGTCTTGTTGGCGTAGCCCTGCCACAGCTTCAGATGTTCGTCATGGGTTTTTTGGCTGATACCAACCCGCTCGGTGGAATAAACCTTGTCGGGAATCGACTGCGGAACGTCGACCAGCTTCACACTAAGTACTTCCGTCATATTGGACTCCTTTGCATCGGTGCGAGGTACCACCCGCAGACCGGACAGAACAACACCTGCAGCCGTTGCCACGAGGAGGTCTCGGCGCGTGAGCCGTTGCTCCGGAAGCGGCTCGTCTGATTGTGGTCGCTCTTCGATAGAGCTTCAGGGTACCTGCGCATCTCACTTCACCGCACCCTTACCGTATAGTAACGTTCATGCACTACTATCTCATGCCGACCCTTCCAATGGGTCCGCAGGTGATGCGAACGATCGTCAGGAACATCCCTCCCGACAAGCTGGATACGCCCACACATCCGGGGCGGTTTACTCCCCGTCAGGTCATCGCGCATCTGGCCGACTGGGAGCCGGTCTTGCTCACCAGGATGAAAATCGCGATCGAGAACCCTGGCGGGCTTGCCCAAGGGTATGACGAAATGCAGTGGGCCATCGACCACGAGTATCACAAGCTCGATCCCCACGTTCAGGCGGATCTGTTCATTCAGCGGCGGCAAGGAACCATCGAGTTCCTTGAAGGACTGTCACCGGATCTATGGGATCGTCAATACAACCATTCCGAGCGGGGACTGATGTCGGTGTATGACACCGCGAACATGTTGGTCGGCCACGACATGTACCACGTGGAACAGCTGATCCACCTCGTGGACTCTAAGACGGCCGGAACCTGGTAGTACCTCCTAACGGCCGTCGCCATAGCCAAAAACCGGAATCGGACCGTGACCCTCGAAGCCACGAATTATTCGCTCCCCGATCCGCGTCAAGATTGCTGAACCTCTGATTTCGGCGGCAAAGGCCGGACCGAACAGCGTATCTACACCCAGGGCACGGCATTCGTCGACGAGCCGAGAGGCAAGGTGTAGCGTTGACCCGAAGCTTCGCAAGTCGCTGGTCCGGTCGGCGGTTGCCCACGAGGCCGGTATCGGGCCACATTCGATTCCGGCAATAGCTGTCTCAGCGAGTTTTGATCGCAGCTCCTCGAGGCAGGCGAGCGCAACCTCAGCATGGCTTCGGTGACCTTGAGGTCCAATTACGGCAACGATTGAGTGCGAATCGCGTACCTCAAGCTGACCGCCACAGCGGCTGATGATCGGTTCGGTAACGGCCGCGAGGGAGCCCCCGGCATCCAAACCGACAACGTCGGAACGCGCCCCCAACTCGATGAACATGACGGTGGCGTCGAGTAGTTTGCCTCCCTTCCCGGGGGCCGGAGCCCGTTGGGTCCCTATCCCTTGTCTTTTCCGCATTCCACCTTCGGCAACGAGGGCAAAGCAAGCGGCAAGGAGTACGGAAACGGTCGGCCCTACCGTGTCGAAGGCGGTGTTGGTCATCCGCAAGCCGTATTGGGGAGAGAGGACGGCGATGAGGAGTGCAACGACGACCGTGCCAAGCAGCCAAGACGGTTTGAACGACGCCGCTCCGAAAGCCGCGACCAAAGACAGTGCCAGAGCCCAGCCGAGATTCCATTCGAGCGGCCACCGCTCGATTCCGCCCTGGTTGGGCTGTAGGGCCGTACTCACCTGGTGACCAAGAATGTCGGCCGTCGACCGGGTACCGATGGGCGTCTTATGCCGATCTTCCTGATCGCCGATGATAACGAGACGGTCTCGCGCCCAACTCAAGGAATCACCCGCGAGTAGATCCGCGAAGTTGCGGCTATCATGAACGGCCCCTTGGACCCACATCGTCGAGTAAACGCCATCCCCTGCGGTTGGCCAAATGCGGCGGCCGGAATGCAGGCGGCAACCGTCACTGTCCTCGCGAATATCGAAAAGAGATAGGCCGAGCAATCGTAAGGTCGCGGCGAATGCTGCATGAGGAACCTCGATGCCGGTACCGGCATCGTCCAAAAACGGAATCAGGCCTACGACTTTGCCTCCCTGCACCACGAAATCTGCTGACGCCACCGTGCAGTTGGGCGCAGGCGGAACCGGCGCCGCGTAATTACCGCGGAACGCACGCTCCTGGCCAGGGTTCTTCGGTCGCGAACTCGGGGGCCGGACCAAGATGACAGCCATCGGGTTCGCCTCCGCGATCGCGCGCCGAAAGGCCTCATCTGATGCCGAAGGCGTGTCGAACGGCATCGCGAAAAGCACCACCCTCGCTCCGGCTGCCTTGAGTTTGCCGACCGCATTCACAAAGTGTTTTCGCGGCAACTGGGTGACCCCGCCTTCCAAGCGCAAGCGCTCCATGGTCGCTTGATTTACATGGAGAATCAAGACGCGAGGATCGGGCTTCAACTGCTGAAGGTCACCCTGAGAGGCGACCTCAATCCGTCCCTCAAGATCCTGCGCCCAAGTGGTTTGGATGATCAGGGCGTACGTAACGAGGACGCCAGCAATGGCAGCGAGAATGGCGGTCAAGCGCAACAGCGGCCGTGACCAGTTCACGCCTATTCGCTCCGGCAAAGCGCCATCCATCGATACTGTACCTGCGTTACTGGGCTTCCTCCTAATTCAGTTTCACTGGGACCTCGGACCCAGGTTTATGACGACCACCATGCTTACATTCATTAAGCTTTTGCACTATCACTAAACGTTTCATCGGCTTCGGCTCGAAATGTTCCCACCGGCGCAACACCAATCGGCTTGCGGATCACTTTGTACACCAGGTCACCCGACCAGGACAAGAACGATGATTTACCAAGCCGTACTCGCGATGCTGGCCGTCATGCCGGCAGACTCGTCATTCGAGGTTTTCCAATTAGATATTAAGTCGGACAAGGGCTTCATTAAAGACAGTGAATGGGGCCGGTTCCGATTTAGGCACGATGGATTTCCCACCGTCATGTACCTAAATGCCGTTATCGATGGCGCGTGGGTCATATCAAACCAGCCGATTTTCAGTGTAGAAGGCGTCGGAGCCGCTCAGAGCGTCGATGTCCAGTTCAATCTCATGTCGCCGCGTGGAGTAGACCGAACATCAGTCATGTTCGGCGGTTCGTTGACCCCGACACCGATTGGGGCTCCCCCTTCGATGACGGGGCCTCTGCCGGTGTTCGAAGACATCGAAATCATTTACTCCGGCATAAAGGGCGGAGGAACTGAACCTGAATTTGCTCCCCCTCCGCTACCTCCTCCTCCCCCACCCCCCGGCGAGGATGACAAAACCAATGAGGACTTCCCGAATCAGGAAGCCGGAAAGAACGAATGCGTACCCGCCGCAGTCAGCAACAGCCTCAACTTCCTTGCCGCCTCGAATGGCATCGGAGCCATGGATCCCGCGATGATTTCGATCGAAGCGCTGAAGCCGTGGCTGGGCTGGACGGCCGGTGGTTGCGGCTTCAGCTGGTGGCAGGGCAAAGACAACTATATGAAGCGCCGCAAGTTCCCAATCAAGACCCGCAAGATCGACGGCGACGGATTGGACGACGTCTACGACGTGATGCCCGGCGCCGATGTCGAGATCATTCTCAGCGGTACCGGCGGTGGCATGGCCCACATGGTCGCTGTGACCGGCATCCAGCCGAACGGCTATGGCGGCTATAGCGTCCAGGTAGCCCACGACCGGAATCAGGAAAGCAAAACGGACGGCACCGAAGGGACTGACACACTCGAAACCGACGCCGAGGGCAAGGTGGTGAAGGGCCCGTGGTGGGCAGTTGGCCGAAAGATCCTTCAGACCGTCATCGAGACCTACGAGCCGCCTAAGAAGATCGGAGCAGGCGGCTAAGTCCCAGTCCTTCGTTCACGGAGCACCCGGCAGAGGGCCGGGTGCTCCTACAACTTTGGGGTGAAGTAAGATCGCCCTACGATGACGCTTGCCCTGATTGCTGCCTCCCTTGTTCCGACACCGATCCAGAACCAGATGATCGCAGCCCCATTGCAGGGCGCGATGAACCCGTGCGAGCCCAGCATCGCGATCAGCCAGAAAGACCCGAACGTCGTAGTGGGCGGGGCCATCCTCGATCGGGTGATGTTCACCGCCGACGGTGGCAAGAACTGGCAGGAGACGCGGTTGCGTTCCACTTACGGAGTCCACGGCGACCCGACCCTGATCTCTGACGTCAATGGTCACTTCTACTATTTCCATCTCTCCAATCCACCAAAGGACGGCGACTGGATCGACCGGATCGTGTGTCAGAAGTCCAAGGACGGCGGTCGGACTTGGAGCGAAGGTGTCGGGATTGGCCACAACCCACCAGCAGATCAGGACAAACAGTGGGCTGTGGCCCATCCTTCAAAGCCCACGCTGTACGTGACTTGGACCCAGTTTGAGCAGTACGGCAGCCGCGACCCCCTCAAACACAGCGACATCATGTTTAGCGGAACCGTGGATGGGGGCGACAACTGGTCGAAAGCCATGCGGATCAACGACATCCGAGGCGATTGCCTTGATGGCGACAACACCACTGAGGGAGCGGTTCCGGCAGTGACAACGGATGGCACCGTGCATGTCGTCTGGTCGAACCGAGGCATCCTTTGGTACGACCGCAGCAAGGACGGGGGCAAGACCTGGCTACCGCACGACCGGGCGATCGGCGGCCACTACGGCGGTTGGGATATGGCCATCTCGGGCGTGAGCAGGTGCAATGGTATGCCGGTTCTGGTTGCCGACACCGGTACCGGCGCGACCAAAGGCAATCTCTACATCCTCTTTGCCGACCAGCGAATGGGAGCGAGCGATACCGACATCTTCCTCATGCGATCTGCGGACGGTGGCGAGCACTGGAGTCAGCCGGTGCGTGTGAATGGCGATGGCCCAGGCAAGCAGCAGTTCTTCCCTTGGCTAGCGATTGACCGGACGACCGGTTACCTTTACGCCGTGTACTTCGATCGGCGAGCTTACGATAACGATCAGACCGACGTCTATGTCGCCTGGTCGGTGGACGGCGGCAAGTCGTTCAAGGAGATGAAGATCAGCGAGAAGCCCTTCACGCCGACCAACCAGGGGTTCCTGGGGGACTATAACAACATCTCGGCCCACAAGGGCGTCATCGCCCCAATTTGGACTCGAATGGACGATGGCAAGACGACCGTTTGGACTGCCATCTTCAAGCATGCAGACCTGAAGTAGCCATGGCAGATCTTCCTCTTCCCGCGCTTCCGGACCCGAGCTCGATGCAAAGGCTGCATCCCGCCATTCGCAAGGTCTGGAGGTACGGCGCGATCGTTGGCGGCTTGTTCACGGTCCTCGCGCTTGCCGGTGTGGGCGCTGGAATCGGTGCAGCCATCGGTGGCAAGGCCTTGATCGGGGCGGTTGCCGGACTGGGTGTGGGCATCGTCCTGGTCGCATGGTCGGTCTCGCTAATCGAGCGGCAGTATCAGAACTGGGGCTACTTGCTCACGAACGACGCCCTCATTGCTCGCTGGGGCGTGTTCTGGCGAACGGCACGCTATGTTCCGCGCGACGCCATTCAACATGTCGACATGAACCAGGGCCCGATCGACCGGCGCAACGGTCTCGCGCAGATCCTGGTTTACACCGCGGCCACTCCAATGGCGGTCGTGACGATCCCCGGCCTCTCACTGGACGAGGCCAAACGAATCCGCGACCTCCTGCTGCCTCGGCTCGACGACACGCCATGAGGCTGCACCCTCTCTCCTTGCTCACCGGCATTCTGCAGGCCATGCGGCAGGTTTTCGGGCTGATCGTCTTCGGCGTCGCCTACTCCTTCATGGGCGTGCGCGAGGACGGCAACCTGATTCAGATCCTCTTTGTCCTTGGCTTTGGCCTGTTGTTCACGGTTGGCTCTAGCCTTAGCCGGTACCTCACGACTCGCTACGAGGTCACTCCAAGTGACGTGGTGATCGATACCGGCTGGATCTGGAAGCGGCACCGGGTCGTTCCTCGAGCTCGAATCCAAGAGGTCCATGTCGAGCAGAAGTTCCTCCATCGCATTCTCGATATCGTCGTGGTCAAAATCGAAAGCGCCGGCACTGGGGAATCCGAAGTGGTGCTGGATGCCCTGAGCCGCAAAGATGCCGATCGGCTCAAGGCGACAATTTTTGGGAACGACGCCCCGCCAATCGTGCGGACCGCCACCGCTCCTCGCGACATCGTTTACTCGATCGACGCGGTCAGGATCATGTGGTCCTCGATGCTTGAGAACCGGGCCCTCTATCTGATCGCGGGCGTCGTCGGACTCCTGACCCCGCTGCTCGAAAGCGACGCGTTCCGAGACCGGTTCTTCAAATTCGCCTTCGTGACCGGAGAACGCGTTCCCTTGCAGACCTGGATAATGATCGGACTCTTCATCCTCATCGGGGGATGGCTGTTCAGTATCGGCCTGGGGTTCTGGCAGTATCACGGTTTCCGAATCGAACGGCATCCCAAGGGGCTCCAGATCTCCCACGGGCTGGTGAACCTGACGACCCGGGTGATATCGCCCAGGCGCGTACAAGGACTGACCATCATCCAGGGCTTCCTCTACAAGCTCGCCGGGCTCTATTCGGTTACCGTACAGTCGGCCGGGGTCAAGATATCGGAGGGAGCCATGTCCGGCCAGGGATATCTGTCTCCTGCGGCAACCGCCGAAGAGACCTTCAAGCTCGCCGACCTCGTGTTTCCTGGCCTTGCCATTGGCGACCAGCGCGGCTGGCGATCGTTGCCGCATGTATCACCTCTTCTGTCAGCCGTAAGGACGTTTCTGGGAACCGCGCTGTTGCTCTACCTGCCCATCGCGGTCGCATACTTCGGATTCCGCCCTTACAGCCCGAACATCGGACGATTCTTCGACGCCAACGGCTGGGCGCTATGGGCGCCGGCGGCACTCTCCGTACTGTTCTCGATCATGGCCTTCGGTCGTTCGCGGGCGATTCGATACCGGATCCAGGGGGATTTCATGATGTGGCGTCGGCGGACGCTGACGAGCTCGTTCAATACGGTTCCGATATCCCGCCTGCAGTTCTTCGAGATCGCGGAAGGCCCGTTGCAGCGAAAGCTTGGGCTCTTGTCGATCAAGACGGCGGTGCCGGGCGTCAGCTTGCCGGTCGATGATGTTGGGCCAGAGACGGTCGTTCAGCTTCGCGATGAGGCCCTCGGCATTCGCCGCCAGCATCCCGGCCGCGGCGTGTAGCCGAGCATCACCAGCATAATAACCGGAAGTGGAGCAAGCGACCCGGATCGAATTCATGCATCTGCCGGACTGGCAGAAGGTCCTGTTCTACGTTCTCGCCTTCGCCAGCATCGGCGTTATGTTCGCACAGATCTGGCTCCGCGCAAAGGTGTGGCGGCAGGGTCAGCCGATCGATTGGAAACCGAACTGGCTCGCCAACATTCGCACCTACATCCTGGAACAGAAGAAGGTGAGAAGCAGCCGGCCCCAGGGCGGCGCGCCGATGCACCTGCTCATCTTCTATGGCTTCCTGAGCCTGCTTCTCGCGACCACGCTGCTCGCGGTGAACACGTATTCGCCTTGGAAGTTCCATCGGGGGACGTACTACCTGGTGTACGAGCTAACCTTCGACCTGCTCGGCGCCCTGTTTGTCATCGGGCTGGTCTGGGCGATCGTGCGAAGAACTGGGTTCCGGCCAAAGGCTCTGACGAGCGAATGGCAGGACAACTGGGCCCTCGTCCTGCTGCTCGTGGTCGGCGTGACCGGCTACGTGCTGGAAGGCGCTCGCATCGCCAACGACCCCAAGCCATGGGACGCGTGGTCGCCGATCGGCTTCGCAACGGCGAAGCTGATGGGTTCCCTTTCCCCTTCCGTCTATCTGGGAATCTGGTGGTTCCACATGGTGTGGGTCTTCGCCTTCTTTGCCCTGATCCCACAAATGCGGCTGCGCCACATCGTGATGGCAATCCTAAGCGCCGGAGGCAAGAGCGAGCAGCCCTGGGGCGAGCTGAAGCTAATTTCGCTCGAGGAGGTCGAAACGACCGGGCAGATCGGCGTCACCCTCGCCAAAGACTATTCCCGCTGGCATTTGATGTCGCTCGACGCCTGCATGGAATGCGGGCGCTGCACCGAAGTCTGCCCCGCCCATAACGTCGGCAAGGTGCTCAAT
The DNA here is from genome assembly GCA_019187105.1 of Fimbriimonadaceae bacterium. Classification (NCBI taxonomy): domain Bacteria; kingdom Bacillati; phylum Armatimonadota; class Fimbriimonadia; order Fimbriimonadales; family Fimbriimonadaceae; species Fimbriimonadaceae bacterium. The sequence goes on from JABAQM010000001.1 coordinate 758,366, forward strand.
CCGAAACGGGTGGTTCAGGACATCCGCAGTGCGATGGTGAGCCAAACCCCGGTTGCGGAAGCCGTCAGCGAGGAAGCGCTCTGGGCATGCACGACGTGCAACGCCTGTGTGGAGGCTTGCCCGGTTCTCATTCGGCACGTCGACATGATCGTCGATGCCCGCCGCAACCTCGTGGCGGAAGGCAGGCTTTCTGGCACTGCCGCCGTCGTGCTCCGGCAGATTGGGAGCACCGCCAACGCGTGGGGCGCCCCCCGGTCCTCGCGCGAAGACTGGATGAAGGACCTCGATATTCCACTCTGCCGCGACGGCGTCGACTTCGATTGGCTCTTCTGGGTGGGGTGCGCCGGCGCAACCGACCCCGGCGCCGTCAAAACGACCAAAGCCGTCGCCGAGCTTCTCAAGAAGGCGGGGGTGAAGTTCGCCTGTCTGGGCCAGGAAGAAGCTTGCACCGGCGATCCGGCCCGCAGAATCGGCGACGAGTTCCTCTTCCAGGAGCGCGCCATGGAGAATGTCTCGGTCTTCCAAAAGTACGGCGTCAAGCGCGTGGTCACTCCGTGCCCGCACTGCTTTAACACCCTAAAGAACGAATACGGCCAGTTCGAAGGCAAGATGGAAGTCGTCCATCACACGCAGATGCTCGCCCAGTTAATCGGCGAGGGAAAGCTGAAGGCAGCCGCTCCCGGACAGGATTCCGTGACCTATCACGATCCCTGCTACCTCGCCCGCGTGAACAATGAAAGCGACGCCCCGCGTGCGCTGGTGGGGTCGAAGACGCACCTTAACGACGAGGTCTTCCTCGGTCAGCCCAGCGGTAACGGGGTACTGGCCGAGCCCGAACGGATCGGTCGCAAGACGCTCTGCTGCGGCGCGGGCGGCGGACGGATGTGGATGGAGGAGGAGCCGAGCCAGCGTCCCGCCAACCGCCGCGCGGAAGAGCTACTTGCCACCAGAGCGAAGACAGTGGCCGTCGGTTGCCCCTTCTGCCGCATCATGCTCGACACCGGCATCAAGCAGGCGACGGACGACGAGATACGGCTCGTGGACCTAGCCGAACTCGTTCGAGAAGCCAACCAGGGCTGAGTACGGCATCCGGCTGGAGATCGTGACGCTGGACGTTCTTCTTGAACCCATCCTCATACAGTAGCTTGTGCTTGCCATAAGCTATGGCATCTACGGTGTCAATGAAGGAATGCCTGACAGCACCGGGTATCGCCTCCTTCGAAATCGGTGACCGCGGCTTCGATGGTCGGCGAGAGCGCAGTCTCGGCACTTGCATCGTCATCGTTCCACCGAAAGACCCACCGTCATGAGGAATACTCCTCGCAAGCGTAGCATCGTGCGCCCCACGGGTCGGCGATGCGGCCCGTCGGGGAAAAGCGATATGCATGGCATGCTTCAGATCAAGCTCTTGGGGAAACTCGAGGCTCAGGTTCGTGAGATGCCTCCCGTGCAGCGGTTCCGTTCTACGTCCTCTGCCGCGGTGTTAGCCTATTTGGCGCTGTTCATCAACAGGGCTGTGAGCAAGGATGAGATCTGCGACGCGGTTTGGCCAGAGAGCGACAGGTACTTGGCCAGAAGCGCACTTCGGACAGCGCTACACTCCTTGAGAGCCGCGGTTAGTAACGGCATGCCAGGAGACGCCCTGATCCGAAGCGACCGCAACTCGGTTTGGCTTGATCCCGACTTCGTCACATGCGACCACAAATTGTTCCAGGATCAGGCACGAGAGGGGTTATCGGCGAGCAGTGCATCCGATAGATCCGAGTTGCTTGCTCGAGCGTTCCACATCGTCAACGGACCGTTGCTGCCCGAGATTGAGGATTGGTGGGTTAGACCACACAAAATTGCGTTCGAAGAGGTTTTTGGCCAGGCCGTGAGCCAGCTGATCCGTGACTTGACCGCCCTGGATCAAGTGGAAACGGCGATCGCGATCGGGCGGCTCGCAGTATCTGTGGCTCCCTTGCGCGAGGACATCCATATCGAGCTCATCCGGTTGTTCAACTCTTTGGGTCGGGGATCCGAGGCGATCAAGCAGTACGAACTTTTGGAAGGGCTTCTTGTCGAGCAGTGGGGTGAACACCCCTCGGATGCAGCTACTCAAGCGCTCGACTCACAGCCCGAAGTTCGGAGTATCTCCACGATCGCCAGTGCCGTTCGTGCCCAAGCAACGCGCATGTTTGGACGCGAAGCCGAGACAAGATACATCGTCGGGCTGCTATCGGGTGGAGCCAGGCTTGTCAGTATTGTCGGCTTTGGCGGGTGTGGAAAGACGGCGATTGCGAAAGCCGTCATGGATCATTTTGACAAAGCCGTTTTCGTCGACCTTGCTACAATCCGCACGTTAGATTCGGTTATGTCGCAAGTCGCGGCGGCTATCGGGATGCGAGACGCGATCTTCGAGAAACTACCTAAGCATGTCGCGGCGGAGATCGAAAGGTGCGGGATCCTGCTTGTGCTTGACAATGCCGAACACATCGTCGGTAAGGTGTCTGACGCGGTGGCGGCCTTGCTCTCTGACACAACAACCTGCCGAGTTTTGGTTACTTCAAGGACTCCTTTGGGTCTCGCCTCGGAGAGGGTCTTGCGCCTCAATCCATTGCCACTGCCCGAGACTGAATGGCCACTCGCGCGGATTCTCGAGACTCCGACCGTGCAAATGTTTGAACACCGTGCGCGCTTCGTTTCAGACTGCTTCGCTGTCACTACCCAAAATGTAAGCGCCGTGGTGGAGCTTTGCCGACGCACGGACGGCATCCCTTTGGCCATCGAACTCCTTGCTGCCAAAGTCGAATCATTATCGCCAGCCCAGATTCTTGTTCGGCTTGCCGACCGGACTCACACGCTCAAGCGAGCTTCAGCGGACATTTCCACGCGTCATCGGTCTCTTGAGCTGGCGGCGGCATGGAGCTATGAGTTACTTGACTCAAACCAGCAAAGGGCACTGCGTGCGTTGAGCGTTTTCCGGCAGAGCTTTGCACTTGAAGATGCCGAGGTTATCGCGGCGTGCGCCATCGGCGGGGACACCGTCGAGGCGCTCTTCAGAGCCTCCTTGTTGGAACAGGAAGTGCACGACGGAGACGTCCGGTTTCGGATGTTGGCACCCCTCAGGGGCTTCGCCTGGGATCGGCTCCTACAACATGGAGAAATGGAAGAGGTCTGCCTCCGGCACAGGAAGCGCTATCTAGAAAAGGCGGAACAGATCTGGCGCGATATAGATGGTGGGTCGCCAGGGAAGGCGGCCGACGAGGCAAAACTGGATGAGCACAACTTTCTGCAGATCCTGGATTGGTCCATAGATTGGCCGGACTGGGCCCCAGACGCGCTTCGCCTGTGTTCCTGCCTGACGCACTACGTCAATCTCCGCGCGCGAAACAGCGTATGGATGCCCAGACTACAGAGACTGCTCCAGGTTCATGAAGACACTTTGGATGACGAGAGCAAGGCTCGCGGATGGGTCGCGGTAGGCGCCATTGCAATGTTCCAACCGGACATGGCCCTTTGCTTGTCCTCCCTGCGAAAGGGCTTTAACCTCTATCAGAGACTTGGCAACAAAGTAAACATCGCCGGTGCGGCGAATACCTTGGGACTTGCGCTTGTCTGCATGCCGCACAACGATCCCCATAATGTTGAGGAAGCCCTGCCCCTGCTGGCTCGGGCACTGGAGGACATTGATGGCCAGGACGACGCTGCGCACTGGAACCCGAAGACGCTTCGGGCGGCGATCTTGAGTAACTTGGCCGCCGGGTACCGAGTTCAGAACCGCAATCTTGAAGCTTTGGAATCACTGAGAGAGGGTCTCCGCCTAGCCTTGGCGGCTGGTGCGTATCGCTATGTTCCAGGCATTCAGCTGGGCATCGCTGACAACCTCATGGATCTGTGCCGGTTTGACGAGGCAAAGTTGTTTGCTTCGAGCGCGTTTGAATCGGCAGAGTCGATTGACTCTCTATTTCTTAAGTTTCAGTCTCGGATGACGCTCGCATGGACGTGTCACGAACTCGGTGAAAAAAGAACAGCTGTCGAAGCCGCTTGCGAGGGCCTCCTGCTTGCCAGGAAAACAGGATCGGCTTACGCGGTCGCGACCGCGTTGATTGCCATGGCGTGCCTGTTACAATCACTTGGCCACGGCGTCATAGCTCAAGCACTCTTTGACTGTGCCTGCCGTGTCTCTCCGTTGGAACTCGGGAATATTCGTGGTCCAGCCGCCAGTTCGATACCGGAGATGTGTGCCAACAGTGTGCCTGGTCTGCCTATCGGGCCCGATGACCCGGTGATCGACGAATTGGTCAGTTTAGCGCGTGCCATGTTACTTCAGTCTGGGACTTCTCCAGGTTCGTAACGGTTTGGTCACACTTGCCCTTGTAGAGTGTCAGTGTAGGCGGGTAGGCCGCCGAAAGAAAATATGAGAGCAACGACAATTCAAGAAGTTCTGGTCGCGTTTCGCCTAAGTGGCGTGGCAGGACTGTTTCTGATGTGCGCCGCAACGGCAAACGCAAGTCTGGTAACTAACGGCAGTTTTGAGTCACCAGGATTTGCAGGCTCGCACCTCATCGTTCTGCCGGGCGACCCATCCATCACAGGTTGGACAATTGCTGGCGACGGGCGTGATATTGTTCTACACCATGCGCCCGACGTTGGGAACGCTACGGGAAACCCTACTTTCAACTTTGCTCAGGACGGTGATTACTACTTGGACTTGAGCGGTACCGGGTCGCCGCACGCGACTATCTACCAGGACTTGACCACAGTAGTCAATACTTCGTACAAGCTGTCGTTTTACATTGGAGCGACCAATGAGAACGCCCCTGCACCAACGATAAATGTTCAGCTCGACGGTACAAGTTCATTGTTGAACACAACTCTCACGCCAAGTGCTCCTGGCACGAACATCATCTGGACATTGCAAACGTTTAACTTTGTCGCCGATTCTACGACAACTAGGTTGAGTTTTTGCGGGACCTCTGCTCTCGATGATAACGCTAGCTTTGTAGACAACGTGTCCGTTGAAGTAGTGCCTGAACCTGCTTCGCTGTTGGCAGTTTCAGCTGGACTCGCCGCGCTTTCGCGGCGTCGTCGCAGGTAAGAGCTGTCAGCCCAAGCTCGGCATGTACCTACTATCTCTTAATAAGGCACACCGCTGGGACAATCTTGCAGTAGTGGGTGGGACGCAAGACATGCATCGCTCCGTACGGTGGCAGATCGTCGCGTGCGCAGAGCGATGCATGCCAACCCAACCAGGATGGTCGGGTAACCCATTTGCGCGGCAACCTGCAACCAATATCCGACTCCTGTCAAGATTCCTCCGGCGAGGGCCCCGTTCGGAATGACGGACTTCAGCCCCTACAATTGCACGTCCGAAACCGCTTGATCGACGAAGACGTCGTAGCGCAGCGACGGCACCAATCCGATTTTGCGACATGCGATCGCCAACCGGAAGTGCCCGCTCCCCGGAAAGATGATCTCAGAGATCGACGCGTCGTCGCTCACCTTGATCGTCCTCACCAGTTCGAGTTGGTTTATCTTGAATTCGGCCGTATCGAGATACATGATCGAGCCGCCGTCTTCAGCGCGGACATAGCCAAGCCGCTGCTCCACGTTCGCGATACTGCACCGCGTGCGAACCGTCGTGGAGACCTCATAGATCTTCGATGGCGCCTGAGGATCAAACCCCACCCGGAATAGGAGAGAAGGCGAGTCATTGGAGCCGGTAATGGTGTTGCGGCCATGCACTTCTCGCCCGTCATCCTCTAGGAGCTTGGTAACGTCGTGGTCGGTCATCTCCTTGCCAGGAGGCCCGACCGTGTAATAAGCCGCCGGCACGGCTGTCGCGGCGGGCCGGTAACCATAGAAGGCAATCATGAGAGCGAGCGGATCGGGCTCGACGCCGAACCACATCTCGTAGCACTCCCCGGGATCAAAGGTTCCGTCGCCAGGGTAGTCGTCCCACCATTCGTAGGTGTGGTTCTCGCTCGGATTGGTGCCCCGAGTTCCCCACAGCATGGGCTGATCGGCCAGCGAATACGTCCCGACGGTCCCGTCATAGGCGCGGTAGTAGCTGACCTGATGGGACCCGTTGTTGTCGTCTCTCCCGCCCATCTGAAACTCCAAGCCGGTGCCGCGCAAATCGGCGGAGAGCAAGTATTGGGTATCTCCCTGGAGGATGCCGAGATCGAACACCACACCGCTGAGCGTGCCGTCCATCGGCGGCATGGTGTTGTAGCCGAAGGTCTCCGCAGTCTGGACGACGAGATATAGCTGCTCCGTGTAGCCCTGGGCCCACATATGCTGCATGAACTGGGCCTTCCTGCCTCGCATCGTGGGATTCAGGCGATATTGGTCCCCAATAATGGCGTTGCCGGCGTAGTACCAGCCGAAGAACCACCGATTCGAGCCGGCCATTGTAGGGGGTCCGTAGGTGTCGGCGCCTGGAGGCGAGTTCCAGAGCTCCTGACTGCGGTCATTCTCGAAAGTGTCGAAAATGACATCGAGCACATCACCATTCGGGTGCCGATTCCCACTGTCAGCCAGGTAGATCCACGGGCCAACCTGCCTGCCACTCGCGTCGATCTTGGCAGCCCGAATCGGAACAGCATGAATCGCTTGACCAGTTGCGACCCTGAGCTGCTGTGCCACAACGTGGGTAGCCAACCCACTGAGCAATAGAATTCCTAGGATCACCTTCTTAAGCGCTCGCATACCTACATGATAGGGCAGGTTGGTGCAATCGAACCGGTTTTTCCGGGTAGCTTAGGCGACCCGTGGTGATTGGCTTAGGTACCGACATTGTCAGCATCGACCGAATTCGGGCAGCGATGGGTAACCCGCGCTTCGTCGAGCGAATCCTCACTCCAGCCGAGCGGACGTTTTGTTCGGATGCCGAATCGGTTGCCGGTCGATGGGCAGCCAAAGAAGCCATCCAAAAGGCCCTTCCCCGTCGTCTGAAGTGGACCGATATCGAAGTCCTTCGCGACTCGCGTGGCGCGCCCTACGTCTCCAAGCCCGCAGGCGAACAGATCCTTGTGTCCATAGCCCATGAGCGGAACTTCGCCGTCGCGACGGCACTTGTCATGGGTGCGGATTAGGCGTAGGCCGAAGTCGACAGAGTCTCCAGGCGGCTCCCGCGCGCTTCACCAAGACGTTCTTCCAAACCGCTCTCGCGATAGCTCCTGAGGGGATCGGTGGGCAGTTGGCGTGACGACCGCCAAGCGCCAAGGATTTCGGCCACGTCGGCGAAGAACGCCTCCCGCAGAATGTTCTCGGCGGCAACGATATCCATCGCATCCTGCGCGGCGCGAAGCGCATCCCGATCGACCAAGCACGCCTTCGCAAACAGCTCCTGAGCGGTCACCGCAGTCTGGATCATCGCCTGAATCTTGGGTTTCAGGTTGTGGGACTGATCCACCATGTAGGCGATGTGCGAGGTCTCCAGGCCGTGGACGTCCGATGCTCCAACGATCTCGCTAAAGATGCGAAAGACCGCATAGGGGTCGATGCTCCCGAGGGTGAGATCGTCGTCGGCGTATCTTCGGTCGTTGAAATGGAATCCGCCAAGGCGGCCCTCCGTCAGCAAAATGCCGACGATTTGTTCGATGTTCGTCCCTTGAAGGTGGTGTCCCGTATCCACAAGCACTTTCGCCTTGGGGCCGGCGTGCTGGCATAAGGTCAGCGAAGCTCCCCAGTCGGCAATGTCGGAGTGGTAGAACGCGGGTTCGAATGGCTTATACTCGACCAGCATCGTCGTCCCATCGGGCAGCAGCTCGTGCCAGCGCTGCAGCGCTTCGATCATCAGCATCCGGCGTCGAATGAGATCGTCCTGCCCTGGGTAGTTCGTGCCGTCGGCAAACCAGAGGCTCAGCAGTTTGGATCCGGTCTCACCGAGGAGGTCGATACAGTGACGAACATGATCGTCGGCTGCCTGGCGGGCGGCTGGACTTGGACTGCAGACGCTACCGAACTTGTAGGCCTGGTCCTGGAAGAGATTGGGGTTGATCGAGCCGATTCGAACACCATAAGATTCGGCTAGCTTACGAATCGTGTCCGCAGATCGGTCAGGGGGGAAATCCCACAGCACATGAACGGCGACGGAAGGACAGCAGCCCGTATAGCGGTGAACCACGCCGGCATCGTGAAGCTTCTCGTCGATCGTGGCGGCCGCAGCGGGCTGATAAAACTTGCCGAAACGGGTTCCTGTATCGGCGAAGCCCCACGAAGGGACCTCGATGCTGAATCGGTCGAGGCGTTCCAGAACCTGTCTCTCGTTCATGGCCGCCTAAGCGAACGGAGATTTTGAAACGTCTTCATGACCCACATGGGTAGAGGGAACCCAGCCGATCGTGCCATTCTGCTTTCGGCAAAGGGTCCAGCCGCCGAGAGCGAGCAGAACGTCTACCAGCTCCCCCTTTTCGCATTCGAGCTCCATGGCGGAGTAGTCGGCAAGGGCGGTTGCCGTCGGCCGCTTTTGATCCAAGTACTTTTCGTGGACCCATCCTTGCCGACCATCGGGGCCCGCGCACCACCACCATCCGGGAAACTCGTCGTCCGGACGGCCGACCCGCACAGGATCGCCCTTCCGCACCATGAGGGGGTTGTCGTACGTTCTTCGATAGGCGCGTTGAATTTGTGCTTGCATGGCGTTAGCGCACCCCTGCGGCGAGGGCGTCTTTTATCAGAATGGGCACCTGGCTCGTTTCATCGGCGACCTTCGCCCCGGCCGCCTGTAGCGCGTCGACTTTGCTCTGGGCGGTTCCCTTTCCTCCGCTGACAATCGCGCCGGCATGACCCATCCTCTTGCCCGGAGGAGCCGTCCGGCCGCTGATAAATCCGACAACGGGCTTGCGCATCGTTTTGATGAATTCGGCAGCTGCTTCCTCATCCGTACCGCCGATCTCGCCGACCATCACGACCGCCTCGGTCTTGGGGTCGGCCTCGAACATCTCAAGGGTCTCGTAAAATCGCGTTCCAGGCAAGGGATCGCCGCCAATTCCGACGCAGGTCGTCTGACCCAGACCCGCACGCGTAAGCTCCCACACGATTTCGTACGTGAGCGTTCCGCTTCGGCTTACCATGCCAATCGGTCCAGGGGCGAAGATGTGGCCCGGCATGATGCCCATCTTGCATTCGTTGGGCGTGATGATCCCCGCACAGTTGCCCCCCAATAGCCGCGTGGTACCGGTGGCCCGAAGTTTGTTTACGACCTTGAGCATGTCGGCGATGGGGACGCCCTCGGTGATCAGGACCACGAACGGGATGCCGGCGGCTTCACATTCGAGCACGGAGTCTGCCGCAAATGGCGCGGGAACGAAGACTAGAGCAGCCGTTGGCTGCGTCTGGGCGACGGCCTCAGCCACCGTGTCGAAAACCGGAACTCCATGCTCCACCTGGCCGCCCTTGCCGGGGGTTACGCCCGCCACCACGGTGGTGCCGTATTCGATCATTTGGCCGGTGTGAAAACTCCCTTCCCTACCAGTAATGCCGGTCACGAGTACGCGGGTGTTTCGGTCGACGAGGACTGCCATCGGTGGACTGAGTTTACCGGACGAGAAATTCTTTGGAAAATTTGGTCGTGCCCTTGAAAACCTGTGATGCAGGGTTGTACCATAACGTTATGGCAACCGCTTTTTGGGGGAGGACGCGAGGAGTCGTGGTCGCCCTGCTCTTTTGCATACCGCTCGTCGCAATGGCACGGCCGGTCAAGGTCGAGATCAAGGGTCGCGTCGCTTACAACGTTATCAAAGGGGGACTAACCAACGTTAAGGCGGGCGACCCGGCGACGATGTCGTTCCTGGTGGACTCGAGCGTCTTCGGCAACAACCCGTTCTATCCGACTCGAGGCTATAACATCGACCTCGCCTCGTTTCGCTTCAACGTCGGCGGCGTCGAGCTTCCGATTTCGAATCCACAGCCCGATGGAACCGCATTCTTCGTCCTTCGTGACAACGACCCCGCCGTCGACGGCTTCTTCATGTCTCAGGGAGAGCTGAGCTATCCGATGCCGGTAGCGGTGACGATCCCGGGTCTCAACCCAGTTCACGAGCTGGTCTTCTCGCGGACCTTCTCCAGTGGGAACGTCCTGCCGAGCCTCGACATTCTCCGCAGTCTGAAGCGGTTCGGCTACGAGTACATGAGCTCGTTCCAGTGGACAGTTGGCCGATTCGGCACGTACGGGATGGAGATCAACTACGAATCGATCCAGCTCTCGGCAAACGTCGTCCCGGTCTGGAATCCCTGATTCCCCGGCTACACTTTTCGGAACCGTGCGCGCCACCCGATTCGGGTGGCGCTTACTTTATGCTCCCTACCGACACGCCGCGGACGAAATAGCGCTGAAGGAAGAGGAACAGCACCAGCAGCGGAGCCATGACGATAACCGCGGCCGTCATCTGCAGCGGCCAATTCGTCGCTCCATAGCTGTTCTGAAACACGCTGAGGCCTACTTCCAGCGTCCGCATCTCCATGCGGTTGGTGGCGAGCAACGGCCAGAAGAAGTCGGTCCAGATCGCGAAAAAGGAGAAGGCGCCGGCAGTGGCGAGTGCCGCCTTGCTCATGGGCAGTGCCACCCGGCGGTAGATGCTGAGATCGGAGGCTCCGTCGATCCTGGCCGCCTCATCGAGCTCTCGCGGGATCTGCATGAACGCCTGCCTGAGCAGGAAGACGTTGAACGAGCTGCTGAGAGCCGGAACGATGAGGGCCGCGTAGGTGTCGAGCCATCCAAAGGAACGGACCATCAGATAGACGGGAATCTGGGTGACAGGTCCCGCAAACATCATCGAGCCGAGAAACAAGTTGAACAGGACGTCGCGGCCCTTGAACCTTAGCCGCGCGAATCCGAAGGCAGCAAGCGAACAAACGACGAGCTGGCCGGCAACACTGACCGTTGTCACGATAACGGAGTTGAGCGCGAAGCGCAGCACCGGAATATCCGGCATGAAAAGGACGGTCGGATAGTTCTCCCAGTGGACGACCTTCGGCACCAGTTCTCCCACCTTGGGGATCGACGCCTTGCTTTCGTGGAGCGAGACCAGCACCATCCACGCGAACGGCGCCATCAGAAACGCGGCTAAGAAGAGGAGGAGTACGTACGTGCCGGCCGCCCTAGCAACCTTCATGGTCCGGAGTTTAGCCGAGCGCCAACGCCACGGTTACTGCTCGACGGTTGGGGCCACCCTTCGCTTCTTCAGCCAAGTGACGAGCCGGCTGCGGCGGCTGAGTTCGTTCTGCAGCTGGCACGCTTCGCAATCCCCAATACGGATCGGCAAGTTCACCGTGCCGGGATCGAGACGCTTCAGCCCGTTTCCGAACTCTTGAGCGCTGTGATTGCAGGCAACCGGCGGCACGAGTTGGATGACCATCGGTTGATGGGAGCCAAGAAAGGCGAGCACGCCGGCAAGATAGATGCCCATGTGAGGAAGACGCGTCCCACGCCGGAATCAGTTCCAATCCGCTACCGTTCGGTGCCGTCGCCCATGTCCCGCCCTTCGTGGTGCGGGCAATGGCAGCCGCCGTGGCACGCCCGGGAGAGCTTGGTGTTGACCACATGGAACATCACCAAGCTAAGGCCACCGGCAACCGAGAGGATGGTCGTGAGCAAGTTTTCCTGGGCGGCCGCGTGGTCGTGACTTCCGATGACGAAGTGCGATACCGCCACCAGGCCGATACCCGCCACATAGAGCAGTGCCGGCTTGGTCGATCGGTGGTGCTGGTAGCCGGCATAGATGGCGAAGGCGCCGATCGTGATCGCGAGTCCGAAGAAGATCAGCTCGGCCGGGCGGCTACCCAAGAATCCCAGGCCCAGCACGGACAGCAACGATAGAGCAACGCCGACCAGCAGGCAGTGGACGGCGCAGACCATGCTGGCGACCGCCCCGATCCGATCCAAAACGTATGCTCGGCTCAACGTTGCCACTCCCTCTTCTACAACTTATTGCACCAGCCCGTCACGATAACTAGCCGTTTTTGGCGGCAAATGCTCGCATGTACTCGGCCAGCGCGCGGCAGCCCTCGATCGGAAACGCATTGTAGATGCTTGCGCGAACGCCCCCCACCGATCGGTGGCCCTTCAGCTCCGCCATTCCGTTCGCTTTGGCGCCCTTCAGAAACTCGTCCGTCAGCTCGTCGTTTGCAAGCGTCCACGTGATGTTCATGATGCTGCGCGACTCCGGCTGGGCATGAGCCTTGTAGAAGCCGCCGGAACCGTCGATCGCGTCGTAAAGGACCTGCGCCTTCTCTTTGCACTGGCGGTTCATGCCGGCCAGCCCACCCTGCTTCATCACCCATTGGTACACGAGACCGCAGACGTAGATGCTCCAGCAGTTCGGAGTGTTGTACATCGACTTGTTCTCGATCATCAGGCGATAGTCGAGCATCGGATGGGTTTGGGCAGGCAGCCGGTCGACGAAACGCGGGCTCATGACGACGACCGCTAGCCCGGCGGGACCCATGTTCTTCTGGGCGCCTGCATAAATCATGTCGTACTTGCCCACATCGACGGGTCGCGAGAGGATGTCCGAGGACATGTCGCAGACCAACGGAACGTCCAGGCTCGGGTCTTCGAAAAACGCCACCCCTTGAATCGTCTCGTTGCTGGTGAAATGAAGGTAGGCGGCGCCGGGCGTCACCTTCAGGTCCGCGAATTTCGGCACCCGGTCGTAATTCGTCTCCTTGGCGTCGAAGATCTTGTTCACCGCCCCGACCATGCAGGCGGCTTCGAGCGCTTTTTTGCCCCATGCGCCGGTGATCACGTAATCGGCGGTGCTGCCTTCCTCCAAGAAGCTCATCGGCAGCATCGAGAACTGCAGCGAGGCGCCGCCCTGAAGCAGCAGCACCTGGTAGTCGTCGGGCACGCCAAAAACCTTTCGAAAGTCAGCTTCGGTCTGCTGGGCGATCGCGTCGAAATCCTTGCCGCGATGGCTCATCTCCATCACGCTCATACCGGCGCCTTTGTAGTTAACGAGGTCATCCCGAACCTGCTCGAGAACTTCGACAGGCAAGGCACACGGGCCGGCGGAAAAGTTATAGATGCGACCGTACGGCTGACTCATCTCCCGCAGTTTACCGGGAGCGAATCTAGCTTCCGACCTCAACCAGACCCAAGATCGCAAGGCCGGTGCATTGGCCGGTGGCGGCGTCGACGAATCGGTAGGCGACCGAGTAGGTGCCCCGTGTCGCTGGCACGTCGTGCGATTCTCCTTCCCCGGAAAAGCTGACGAACGCCTTCGACCGATACCGGCGCAGGTAGGCGCGGCGGTTTGCCGATGGCAGGGGCTGGAGCAGCAGCTCCGTTACCACGCCGGGTGCGTTCGCTCCGGTTACCGAGAATCGAACGGCCTGAGCGAGTCCCGTCGCGGTGAGCCGGATGCCATCGCCGGCGAAGGGCGAAGCAGGCGGCAGGAGCGGCGGCAGCGCCTGGTCGTCGACTTGCAGCAGTTTGATCGTGAGGCGGGTGAAGACCTGCTGTCCGGTGGGCGTCGGCTCCTCCGGCCCGATGCCGGCTTCCATCGCCGTTTGCGCGGCATACTGGTTCCAGGCGTTCACTTGTTCCCGAGTCATCTCCCGCCAGAGCGATCCCGCCCGGGTCATGCGGCTGCGAGCCAGCCATTGGGCGTCGGTTCGCGGGTCACGCGGCATCGTCCGGGTTCGTACGACGGTGCCGTAGCGGCTGCGGATGAAGGTGACATTGCCCGTGGAACCATGCAACGCCTGACCGAGCAGGGTGGTGACCAGTTTCGCCATATCTATCGTATCGGCAGCGGCGATCACGCTCTTCACGGTTGATGCGCGTCCAAGCCAGCCCATATCCGCGGCCAGACCCATGTCCACCCCAGGGTCACGCCGGGTTCGTGCCAGGGTCAAGCAGCGGGCGCACACAGCCGCCACGGTCATGATGGGGCGTGCTGGACATGCGGGGGGAGATCGCCCCAGGAAGTGGAACGGGCGTTCCCGTCGAGGATGAACTGCGGCGAAGAAAGCTAGAATGTATTCAGGCAGGAATGGCGTCAGGGACATTTAACCGCTCCGCTTGCTTGGCATGTTGCCGTAAATACTCCCATAACGAGTCAAGCATCGACGGTTGTCACCATGCCGGCGACTTCTCGATCGGTAAAGGGTTAGTTGACCTAGGTACGACCTATGGTACGAAACCGCCCGTGAAGACGAGATGAACACTCACTGGTATGGAGCAAAATACGATCTCGCCACTTACTGCTCTGCTTGGGGCCTTGGGCTGGTCGCCCTCGTCGCAATGTTCGCTGGTTGCTCTGGGAAGCCCGCACCATCAGTCGATAGCCAGAAAGTGGTTGGCTCCTACGTCCTATACAAAGTTGAACCCGTGTTCACTGTCGAACGGACGAGTCAACTCCTCGTCGGCACGGAGATGCGAATCAACCAGGATTTGACGGGCTGGTTCTTCTCCCGGGATTACCAGGGCCGATTTACAATCGACGGTGATGTCCTCGTCTTCCATTGCGAGAAGTCAGGATTGTTATTCGGCAACCTTGATGGAACCGATAAGAGAACAAATCTGGCAAAGTTCCTACGACGGGCCAATGGCGAGTTGGTAATCAATGATTTAGATCAAGGGAGGGTCATTGAGAGGTGGCTATTTAAAAGGATGAGGACGTACTGAGGCACCAGATGCTACTTGCCTGCTGCACAATGACGGACAACCCTTAACTAGATGCCGCCTCCACCAGTGGGCGGGTGGCCAGACTGTGGGGGTAGGGTGGCCGCAACCATTCTCTCCGCTCGGGTGGCATGCATCGCTTCGCCCTACTACTCGTGTCTGCCACAACTCAGCGATGCATGTGTTGGGACCCTTCAATGAACATGGTAGGGGTGAAAGTGGGAAGATGGAACATGCATCGGAGTCAGGTACGGGATCGCACGGAAGACGCTCATCCGATGCATACTCGGCCCATGGGCGGTGGGTGAGGAAGGTCGCGGCCACCCGCCCGCCTTATCCGGCGTGGCTCCCTGAAGACCAGGAGATTATCAGCTAAATGACACACCGAAACATACTCCATTCGACGTGCGCCCTTTTTCTTGGTGCCGGCCTTACCTTCCAGTTGACCGGACGAGAACATGTAGACGAGCTAGTCGTTCGGAAGCTGACGGTCGTCGATCCTACTGGCAAGCCCCGAATCATAGCGAATGTTGACGCTAGGGGGTCATCTTCAGTGATTCAAATGCGTGATCAAGATGGCAAGACTGCCATTACCATGCGCGAAAGCAGGCTGGGACCCGCCGTGTTCCTCCACGGTAAGGGTGACCATGGATTCATCCAACTGGAGTTACTAGGCAGGAACCCCGCGATCGCCTTAGAGAGTAACGACGGCAGGATGGCTTCCATACGATTTGGAAAGGATGGCTGGTATTTTGAGGTTGAGAACCATAAGGGTCGTAAACGTGAGTTTTCTTATGTATCCAAGTAGAGCGGCGGGTGGCCGCAACCATTCTCTTGGTTCGGGTGGCATGCATCGCTTCGCCCTAGCTACTCGTGTCTGCCACAACTCAGCGTTGCATGTGACGGGACCCTTCAATGAACATGGTAGGGTGAAAGTGGGAAGATGGAACATGCATCGGAGTCAGGTACGGGATCGCACGGGAGACGCTCATCCGATGCATGCCACCCGGCCCATGGGCGGCGGGTGAGGAAGGTCGCGGCCACACGCCCGTCAGGGACGCCTCCGCCAAAACATGAATACTCACAACGCGGCCATTTCTTTAAGAACTGGCAAGGCAAGCGAGGGTGCTGCAAGGGGTGGCACACGCACGAGTTTTACTATAAGCAAGATCCTAGAAATTGCCAGTGCCACCTCCATCGGCGAGACGGCGAATGTTTGGGCTTTTTCTGGGAAGGATTCAAATGCGATGGCTCGGCAGCTGAATGAGTCTCTGGTTGGCTTTGATTGCCGCTATCTGCCGGCGATTGAACGCACTGACGTGGAAGGTCATAGGGCGTCCACCTGCCTGTCAGTCGATTCCAGCATCTGGCCTTCCGCTCTCGATCAATTCGCAAATGACATGGTTGAGGGAACCTTTCTGGGGCTATGGGTAGGCAAGACTCAGGACCTTTTCGAGCACGAAGGTGACATTGATACCGTGATTGAACTTATCAGCCCATTCACTGACGGTGTGCCAAGCAAGATCGCGATAACTGTTGTTAACAATCGCTTCTTTCAACAAGCGCACTTGGAACGCCCTGAATGGCCCCCGTACCCTTTGACTTCGTTTGAGCAGGGGCCCGACTGGGAGTTCCTTGGCATCGATGTCGCTGATCGCTTTCTCCTTTCCGGTGTTTCCAACTGCGGAATTCAGTGGGGAGATGACGTGTTCGACCATCAGTTCGGATCTGCGCTGAATCCCTACCAATTGTTCGAGTCAGTACAGATTGCTGAGTCGTTTGCTGAGGCGATTGCACTTGCGGTGCCGGATCACGCACCATTCTTGCTGTACCGCTTGTATGCCTTTCGATCAGATTGACTTGCATCGCCAAAGTGGGGGAACTGGACTAACTCGGGTCGGGCGGCGGGGCGGGTGGCCGCGGCCATCCTTTGTAAACAATGGGTGGCATGCATCGCTTTTGGCAAAAGCTATGCCTTCACCCCGAGCAGCGATGCATGTTCTGGCGACCGATGACCACCTCGCGAGTAAGCTGGCCCCATGATTGCAGGGCCGAATCATGAGTCCGTGGGATCATGCATCGGGGAGTTCGATGGGCGGACATCTGTGGCGTCACCCGATGCATGCCACCCGATCTTAGGGGAGGAACGAGGAAGATTGCGGCCACCCCCCGCGGCCACACGCCCGTCAGGGAAGACTTGCAAGGGTGTTTGTTAGTGAGTAGTGAGACTGGATTGGTTCGGAAACGCTATCTGAAAAGCCTTGCAATAGCCTTAGCTGTTACAGCTGTTGTAACAGGGTCACTCATCCTCAACCCAGGTGGTACCCCGGTCTGGCGGATGTCAGCACGGGATCAAGAACTTGCTTACGACGCGTTAAGCGGTATTGCTCCAACGGCATTCATGGTTACCTTTCTCGTCGCTTACCTTTTCTGTCGCAGGAATCCTCGAAGGTGACAATGCTGTGTCATGGGCGCCGGGTGGGAGGGGCTCGACGGGTGGCCGCAACCATTCTCGCCGTTCGGGTGGCATGCATCGCTTCGCCCTAGCTACTCGTGTCTGCCACAACTCAGCGATGCATGTGACGGGACCCTGCAATGAACATGGTAGGGTGAAAGTGGGAAGATGGAACATGCATCGGAGTCAGGTACGGGATCGCACGGGAGACGCTCATCCGATGCATGCCACCCGATCTTAGGGGAGGAACGAGGAAGATTGCGGCCACCCGCCCGACGGGAGGCACCTACTCTCTCCGAAGGGCAACGATCGGATCCAGCTTCGCGGCGCTGATCGCCGGATAGAGGCCAAAAACCACCCCGATCAGGGCTGAGAAAATGGACGCGGCGATGGCGGCTTGGACCGGAAACGGCGTCGGCAAGCCCTCTGGTGAGGGCCACTTGACCGAAGCGGTTGCCAGGGTCACGGCCAAGCCGAGCAGCCAGGCGATGCCCATCCCGATGAGGCCCCCGACCAGGCTCAGCGTGGCGGATTCCACCAGGAATTGCGTGAGCACGGACGCTTGCTTGGCCCCAACCGCCTTGCGGAGTCCGATCTCCTTGGTTCGCTCGGTGACGGAAACCAGCATGATGTTCATGATGCCGATGCCCCCGACGAGGAGGGAGAGGGCCGCGATGGCGGCGAGTACGATGCCGGCCACGCCGAAGACGCGGTTGATCACGCCCAGCAGCGACTCGCGCGAGTCGACGCGGTAAAGCACCCGGTTACCCGATCGCTGCATAAGCGCCTGCCACACCGCATCCATCGCCTGGGTTACGGGAACGCCAGGTCTTGGACGGGTGGTGATCATGGAGACCGTCTCCCCGCCGATCCACTTATCTTGGGCTGTGGTGATGGGCAGGAGGACGTCGCGGGCGGTGGTCTGGCCCATGATGTCGAGCCGTTCGAGCACGCCCACGACCTGCAGCGTGATGCCGCTCATGGTGAGGTACTGGCCCAGCGCGTTGCCATCGAAAAGCTGATCACGGATCTCCTCTCCGACGAGGCAGACGTTGGCCCGCTGGTCCATGTCGGACTTTTCCAGGTAGCGCCCAGCCACGAGGTTAAGCCGGTTGAGTTTGGAAAAATGCTCGTTGCTGGCGAAGACGCGAATGCTCGAGACCTCGCGGTCCCCCCGGACGACCTTGGTCGCCGGCACCTGGACAATCGGCGCGGCCACGTCGAGGACGGAGACGTGGTCCATGAGGTAGGTCACGTCGTCGTTGGTAAGACCCTCGATGCCTCCCTGGGTCTGTCCCCGCTCACCCCGGCCGCGATCGTAAGCGATGATGATGGTATCGGACCCGAGCTTCTTGAACTCGTAAGTCATGAAGTACGTGAACCCGTTCGAGACCATCACAATGAGCGTCACACTCATCACGCCGATGATCACGCCGAGCATTGTCAGGAAGGCCCGCAGCTTGTGCAGCCGCAGCATGTCGAGCGCAATCCGAAAGCTCTGAAGGAGGTTCACCTAGTCAGGGCCGCCTTCCATCATTCCCTTCCGCGGAGGCCCTTTGTATGCCGGCCGCAACACCACCTGACCCTCCTTGACGCCGCCCGTGATCTCGACCTTGGCATTCGTAACCAGTCCCGTTTTGATCCGAACTTTCTGGGGCTTGCCAGGCTTGTTGCCGACCTTCGGCCCTTCAATCTCGACAAAGCGGCCCTCGTCGTCTTTGCCAACGTATTCCGCCGGCAGGGTCAGCACATTTTCGGCAGCCGCTACCGCAAGCCGGACCTTTGCCGACATCCCGCTCCGGAGGCGTGGTTCTTGGGTACGGAGGCGGATCTCGACCTCATACTTCACGACTTGGTCGGAGGTAGCGGCTGCGGCCTGTGTTCCCGTCGCCTTGCTGGCTGGGGCGATGCTGTAGACGTAGCCATCGAGCTTGCGGTCGGGCAACGAATCCACTTCGACCGAAGCCTTCATGTTTCGGCTCAGCTTGACGACGTCGATCTCGTTGACGTCGAGCTTCACCATCATGCCCGTCTGATCCTCGATCCGCACGATGGTGGTTCCGGTGCTAAACCCTGACAGAGGGGAAACCAATTCACCGACCTGCATCGCCCGGACGGTCACCACGCCGTCGATAGGCGATCGTATCTCGGTCTCCCGCAGGAGGCGGCGGCTGTCATTCAGGACACTCCGAATCTGGTCGGCTGAGGCTTGACTCTGGTTGCGGCTCTTTTCCAGGGCGGCCACGTCTGCGAGCGCCGCTTCGCTCGTCCGGACATCGGCGACGGCCATCTGGTACTCCATCTGCTTCGTTCGATCCTGGAACGAGTTGGCCTTTGCTCGGTCGAGTTCCACCCGCGCCTGCTTCAAGCGCTGCTCTGCCTGTTGCCGTTCGATGAGCTGCTCCCGATCCAGGCGGTTAGCTCGATCCTGAGCCGTAGTCAGCCGCGCCCGCGCGAGGTCGCGCTGCAGCCGGGCTTCCTCGACGTCTCGCTGGGAGACAAAGCCTCGATTAAGAAGCTCCGAACGACGCGTCAGCTCTCGTTCCGAATTCTCGACGTTCGCGTTGGCCTCGGTGAGGTTGCTCTGGACCAGCGAGCGCTCGTTCGGATGCTCGGTCTGCATAAGCAGGTCGAGGTCCTTTTGGGAGGCATCGAGAGCAGCTTGCGCGGCGGAAATTGCCGTTTTCGTCAGGGTCGGCTGGACCCGGCGTTCCTCCTCGAGCTGCTGCAACCTGAGCCTGGCTCGTCGGAGCGCCTCGGCGGAGGTCTTTCGCCGCTGCTGGATTTCGATCGATGTCCGCTCCGTGGCACTCGTGGCGCCGCGGAGCTGCGCCTCATCCTGCTGAACCCGCAATTCGGTCTCCTGCGGGTCGATAATGGCGATCAGGTCCCCCTTTCTGACGACGTCTCCCTCATCCACCATAAGCCGCTCCAGTCGGCCACCGACTTTGCTTTTAACTTCGACATTCCTAACGGCATCGATGATGCCGCTCTCGACAACCTCGTCCTTTACGGAACCCTTGCCGACCGTTGCCTTCAGTTCGGCCGCCTGCTTGGGCGCGCCGCCCATCCCTCGCATGGCTAGCCAGCCGAGCAGGAGCACGACGATCCCCAGCCCCACAATCCACTTCAGCGCTCGCTTCATCCCTCGTTCGCCTTACGATACCGGGACGGAACATCTGGGTCTAAAGTCCCGCCCGGGCGGAGGCCCTTGCCCTCCCGACTTTAAGTGGAACCCCCGGTTCCGCCGGGTATAATCCCACGGTTGCCGACCTGAATCGGCATTTTGAACCTAAGTATGGCGACTTATCGAGGTAGAAAAACCGACATTTGCCGACGCGTCGGCTTCAACATCTGGGGCGAGGCGAAGTGCCCGAGCAGCAAGAGACCGTATCCGCTCGGCCAACACGGCCCGAACCTGAAGGACCGACGACAATCGGAGTACGGCGAGCAGCTTTTGGCCAAGCAGGTCATCCGCCGCTATTACGGCATGCTGGAGAAGCAGTTCCGCCGCACCTTTGAGAAGGCGCAGAGGATGCATGGCAACAGCGGCCTCAATTTCCTCAGGCTATTGGAACTGAGGCTCCAAACCGCGGTTTACCGTCTCGGCTATGCAAAGACGATCTTTCAGGCCCGCCAGATGGTGACCCATGGCCACATCATGGTGAATGGCCGCCTCGTCGACATTCCCAGCTACCAGCTGAAGGTCGGCGACCAGATTGAGGTTCGAGACGTCGATGCCGCAAAGGGTATCGCCCGACGCAACCATTACGAAGGCGCCCCAGTGCCTGCCTACATGGAGCCGGATGTGCCCAACATGAGGGGCAAGATCATCGCGCTTCCGGAGCGAGAGGACTTTCCGAAGTTCTTCCAGGAGCAGCAGGTCGTCGAATTCTACGCACGCTAAGTTTCTCATCCCACTTAAAGAGCCGGACCGCGACGGTCCGGCTCTTTTTCTTAACCCGGCACCTTAGTTGATGCCAGTTCCCGTTCCGATACCTTGCCCGCGCCGGCCCACGCCGAAGTTGGTGTTTACCGGAAGCGCTTTGAGACGGATGAAGAACGAGATTTCCCTTCCAGAGCGGAAGCCGACGGGCGCATCCTTGTAAGAAAGAATGGCCTCCGCACAGTGCAGGTCGTAGATCAGCAGGTACTGCTGGTTCTCGAACTTCTTGAGGAACCCGTTGTAATTGAACAGCACGTTGGCGGAAAGCTTGCCGATCTTCCAGCCTTGGACCAGCAGGTTGGCATTTGCCCACGTATGCCGGGAAGCATCGTAGCGTGCGCCCGCCGAAACGAACGTACTGCCCATCCACCACTGCAGGTCAAATCGGACGTTGCTCCAGAGCGATCGAAAGGAGTCATAGTTGGCCGACGTCCGGAATCTGAAGTCCTGGGTCGGTTCCCAGACGGATTCGAGATTGACGGTTTGCCAGCCGACTTGCTTCTGACGAACCTGAAGAACATCGAATGACGTGTTGGCGGAGACGCGCACGGAACGAATCGGGCGATAGGAGAGCCCGGTATCGACGCGGTTCGTCTCGCCCGTGCGGTCCTGGGCCAGCGGGGTGAACCCGTAAGGCCGCAAATAGGAATAGCCCACGTTGAACGACGTGTCTTCACCGAGCCGATAACGAAACTCCGGACGAAAGTCCAGAAGGTACTGGGCGGTGTCGTCGTCATAAAGCCCCTGTCGAAAGCGGGCGCCGTAGGAGAAGGTCGCTCGGCTTCGACCCAGCGTCTTCTGGGGAATCCGCACTTCGAACGTATGGCGAGTGACGGGATTTCTCGAGGCCGTATCGAGCCATTCTCCGCTCGTCCATTCGAGGCTGAAGTCCTGGGTTTGGGCAAAGCGGTTGCCCATGAGCCGCCTGGCATCGGTCGAAAAGGTGAAAAGTGGCGTGCGATCAACGGTTGGGAAGAAATTGGCGACTTCCCCGACGGGAATCGTCTTCGTGAATTCCAGGGCGGCCCGGCCAAAGTTGAAATCTCGACTGGCAATATGGTTGACAGAAACGACCTCTCGCTCGATATCGTTGCCGGTCCCACTTCGCGAAGCGCTTTTTGCCAGCTTCAGATCCGTCGCCCACGAGATACCGACCAATCGCCGCTTGTCATTGAGCCCATAGCTGTCGTTCACCGACCGAAAGTCGCCGCTCTGGCTGTAGCTTCGCGAAAACTGCAGCTGCGTCGTGTCTCCTCTGCTCTGGGGAATCGTCAAGGTGCTCGTCCCATTGCTCGAGATACTGGCGGGGGCCGTCAAGTAGTTGTTTTGTTGGAGGTTTCCCATAAAAACAAACCGCGATCGACCCAGCTTCATCTGGTGATGAAGGTTGCCGGTAACGGTGCGGGGCCCCTGCGGGAACGCATATATTGAGGCTTTTCCTAGAAGCTTATCGGTTTCATAATAGTAGTCCCCACCGAGTGCGGGACCGAGCTTCTCGAAATAATCGAGCCTGTAAAACAGGGCGCTGTCGCCTGGCAACGGCATACCTAACCGATTCTTAATGTAATAGCCTTCGTCATCCGATCTCCCGACCTCAGGTGTGTACTTTTCGTTCAAGTCGTTCAGCGGGATGACTAGGAATGGCAGCCGAAGAATCGTCGTGTTAAGCACTTTTATTTGCGCATCATAGAGGATTGCCCGCTTACCTGGTTTGATATCCGCCGTCTTCGAAAGAATCTCATAGTGTGGACGCTCTTCGTCGCAGGACGTCGCCTGACATATCTCACAAATGAGTTGGTTTTCGTCACCGTAACCAGACATCCCACTCACGAAGAGATCGTCTTGAAGCTGGCTGCGGCCGGTGCCGGGTCTTATCACCGCCGTGCTATCCACAAAGCGATATGTTCGGCGGTCGAAGTTGATCTGTATTGCCTCTCCGTAAATGGTCTCCTCTTCTCCGTCGATGATCGCGTTGCCCTCGAGAAAGAACACGTTATCTCTGAGATGACCTTGGGCTCGTTCCGATTTTACATCGTATCCGCGGTATGAAAAGTGAACGTCTCCTTCCAGGGTGATCTCGTCGCCGTTTCGTTTCACGAATCGCGCGGACTTGAGTTCAAATCGCTGGAGGTTCGACGGCGGTTCCGGACGCGGCGGGCCCTCTTTCTTGGGTAAAGGCGGCTCGAAGGGAGACCGATTGGGCGGCGGTGGTTGAGATCGCCAGTACCCAAGCCCTCGTCGAATCGCCCCTGCAGCATCTTGGGCCATTACGGCTGTGCTGGCCAATATCAGAATCAGGACAGGGGCAAGTCGTTGCAAGGAGGTTCTATTCAGCCCTCCTCAAGAAGGCCAGTCCTAGCACAAGGAACACGATATTAGGCAGCCAAGCCGACATCATCGGTGACATCCAACCATTGCGCCCAAAGATCTCCGTGGAAATGACATAGGCGTTGTAATAGAGCAGAACAAGAATGATGCTAAGCAGGACCCCCATAAACGCCCCACTGCGAGCAAAGCTGACCGCCATAACTGGTCCGGTAAACGCAAAAACCAAACAAGCTGCTGGAACGCTGAAACGTGTATGGTAGTTAATTTCTGCTTTCTTCGTATCCCGTTTGAGCCGCCTGCCTTCCTGAATGTCTCTCTCTAATTGAGCAAGCGTTTTCTCCTCCGTCATCGTCGTCTGCGACATCATCGAATCGATGTCGATTCGCTCATTGATGACAACGTTCTGGCGTGGCTTTACCACGGTGAGGTTCTCGCCCTTCATTCCCCGTACGATCGTGTCGTTCAAAGTCCAAACGCCATTTTCGTACAATCCGCGCTCGGCGGTGTAAACCCATACCTCGTTTGGGCGAGGTCTTTCGACAAGGAGTACCCCAGAAAGCTGCAAACTTCCTGCCCTCGATCGCGCTATGTGCTGGATTTGAACGAAATACTGCTTGAGGTTGAACGTGACGTTGGTTCTCAGGTCAGATCCGAGCGCGGTCGCACCGGTTTTCGCCATCAAACGATTGGCTTGCCGTTCCGTTCGCGGCATCACCCGTTCAACAATATAGAAGTTTAGGACAGAAACCAGCACGCCAAAGAATCCGATCGGCAGGACCACCCGAAGGATTGAGACGCCGGCGGCGCGCATGGCCGTCAGCTCGGTTTCGCGGGTCAGGCGCGACATCGCGAGCGAGGATGCGAGCGCCATTCCAACCGGAAGGGTCATGTTTAAGAAGAACGGCGTTTTGTAAAAAACGATTTGGACGATCGCCTGGACCGGCACGTCCTGCATCGGCAATTGCTTGAAGAGCGCGATCAGGATATTCGCCTGGAACATCAGCACCACGGCGAGCGTTCCGATCAGGAACGGGATGAGGAGTTCCTTTATGAGATAGCGGTCGAGGCGCTTTATGAGCTGGTCTTCCCCCGTCTGAATGCCAGGACTACGATACCGGCGACGAGCAGTACCTGACCGAGGATCATCAACATACTGACGTTCGGGGGGAACGCTCGGACGCTCCAAGGGATCCCAACGATTGCAGCCATCGCGCCAACCCATAGGGCGATGGCCCTGGCGGCGAACGAAACGTTCCAGAAGCGGCCCCCCAGCAACAGCAGGGCCAGTTCCGCACGGCACTCCTCACAATAAAGCTCGTGGCAGGGATTCGAGTGGCCGCAGCGCGGGCACACGATCGGGTCGAACAGGCCGGGGCGCGCAGGCATCTGCTTCCAGGCATTCACCATCCTCCGCTCTTCGATGTAAATCTGCGGCGAAATCGAGCTTAGCAGCCGGTCGCCGATGGCGACGGCCGGACCGACGTGGCCGTACTGCCATAGCGTCGATGCGATCGGAAGAATGTAGCTTGGGTTGCCAGGCCGCAAAGCGAGGCCCTGATAGCAGTCGGCGACTCGCTCGATGTCAATTTGCTTTAGTGCGCGGCGATTAAGAAAGTGGCGGCTGAACGGTAGGAGGACCATCGTGCCAATCGTTGCGGCAAAGAAGAGGGGTGCCATTGCCGGGTCGGGAGGATCGATTGTAAGCGCTCCCAACCCGAGAGCAACCCCGATGGCCAGCACGCCCACCCAAGCCTCGATTTCGCCCCCAACCATCGCGTGAACGATGGTGATGACCCAAGCCACCACGAACATCCAGCCGACGCAGGCGAACACTCCTGCCAAGGGATGGGCGGCGACCTTTTGCACGAGGGTGGCGGTCACTTTCCGGCCTCGTGCTTTTCAGGCTCGGTGGATTCGGTTTCTTGAGCCTTCGCTTCGGTTTCCTCGTCAAGCGGCTGTCGATCTGGCTCCTCGGCCGCTGACTCGTCGGGTGGAGCATCATCTCGCGCCTTCTTGGCGCCAAACTTCGGCTCCGTGCCGTTTCGCAGCCGTTCGATGTTGGCCCGATGTCGATAAACGATGAACAGGGCGAGCGCAACATACAACACCTTGAGACCGACTTCGACATCCATGAGCAAGGCGCTTGTCGCCACCGCAAATCCGGCCACGATGCTGCTCAGGCTGACATACCGTGTCGGGATCATCACGATAAGGAACGCGCCGAGGGCCACCGCAGCTCGGACCGGATCGCCACCAAGCATCGCTCCCAAGCCGGTGCTGATGCCCTTGCCGCCTCTGAACTTCAGAAAGGGTGAAAACGAATGACCCAGCACGGCAAGAAGGCCGATGCTCACGGCAAGTAGATGGCTGTCGTACCATTCCCTTGCGAGCATTGCGGGAACGAAGCCCTTGAGAATATCCAGCGCGAAGACCACGAGCGCCGCCTTAATCCCCAACGCCCGGCTGACATTGGTTGCGCCGATATTGCCGCTACCAACCTTGGTGATGTCGATCCCGCGAGCTTTGGCAACCCAAAGACCAAACGGCAGGGAGCCAAGCAGATAAGAAACGACCGCCAGAACCGGCCAGCTCACTTAACTCCGTAGCCTCGCGACGGTCTCGTCGAAGATCATCCTCACACCTGAGCGAGCTTCCTCGTGCCGACGCATGAATTCATAGCCGTTGCCTAGTCCCAGGGACGCAGCAAGGTGTGACTGCTTTTCAGGATTCTCAGGGATGATGTCGGCTTCAAATCCCAGTAGCCGAAGGTGGTGCCGAACGGCGACAAGGTGGGAATGAGCAGCCATCAACGCATCGGCTTCAACCGCATTTATCAACATCCGGCCCAACAACATCCGAATTCTATCCGCTGTTTTGGGCTCGGGAACTGGCATGGTCGATAGCAACGACATGACGAGGAGCTGCGTTAGCCACTCGATGTCGCCCAGACCGCCTTCACCAAGCTTGACGTGACGTCGGCGCAAGTGGGGCGGCACGCGCTCAGTCTCGATGCGCTGCTTCATGGACAAGAGGTCTTCCAGGACGGCCTGGCTCCACGGTTCGGCGCGAAGGACTTGGTCAATCGCACCAGCGGCGTGTTCGCCTCTAATCGTTCGGAAGCGGCAAAGGGCAAAACGCTCCCAGTTCTCCATCTCCGTGCTGGCATACACCTGCAGTGCATTGTAAGTCCGCACAAGGAGCCCCTTCCGACCGTCGGGCCGCAGGCGTAGGTCGATGCCAAAGTCCGCACCCCTGCGCCGCAGCTGTCCGGCGAGATCAACAAACCGCTGGGCCGCTACCTCCATTTCACGCTGCTCCGCTTCGCCGGAAACGATAAGAAGCACATCCGCATCAGAGCCGAACGTGGCCTCCTGTGCCGCAAGGCTCCCCAGCGCCACGATATCGGATTGGAGCCCAGCTGCTCTAGCGAGCTGCAGCAGGGTCGCGTCCATCAGGTCGGAGAGCCGCTCACCGAGATCAAAGGAAGGGTCGAGCACCCACTGAGCGGCGAGGCGATCGCGGATGCGTACAAAGGTTGCGGCAACCTCTTCCAGCGTTCCTGCCGCCTCAATACGGTCGGAGATTCCCGACCATTCCTCAATCTCTCCAGAAATAATGGCCTCAGTCAATTCAGGGTTGCGCTGAAAATCTTCGATCAGCGCTGGAGTCCGCTCCGCGATGATTCGGATTCGGTCCAGACTCGACTCATTTTCGTGAATGGAACGGTAGAAAGCATCGGGCTCGTAGAGGGCATCGATCCACTTCGTGATAGGGCCGGCATCGGCGCCCAAACGGCGGAGTACTTCACGCTTTTCTGTGCAGCCGTGGTTCGTAGACAACAGCCGCTCGTACACTTCCCGAGTTTCCTCTCGGCGTGTCTCTAGGCTCACGTGGAGGTCGTCACAGGAAGCAAAGGCTAGCGAGCGCCGCAGCATTTCCAGCTCGGTGGGAGACTTGGGCACCTCGTGGGTCTGGTTATCGGAGACGAGCTGGATACGATGCTCACACTGTCGGAGCCAGGTGTAGTTGCCCGTGAGGAGACCGGCGTCGGAATCTGTGAGAAGGCCGGCGTCCCTAAGGCCGGCAAGTGCTTCAAGCGTGGATCGACACTGAACCGTCGGCACGCGCCTGCCATGAAGAGCTTGGAAAATCTGGGTGAGGAACTCGATATCGCGAATCCCTCCTCGACCGCGCTTTAGGTCTCCTGGGCTCGATAGCTCCTCCATCCTTTCGCGCTGATTCAGCCACTCCTCGACCATCCATTCTCCGCGCTGGGGAAGGAAGCAAGTCGCCAAGCGCATGTCCTCCCACCGCGTCGCGAGGTCGGATGAACCGCTCACCATACGGGACCGAATCAGCGCCAGGTGTTCCCAAGGCTCCGCGTGCGCATTGTAGTAGGCCTCGACTGCCCGCATGCGATTGACGATCGGTCCGGTGGAGCCAAAAGGCCGCAGCCTTAGATCGACGCGGTAAAGCATGCCCCGGCTCATGCGGTCCGCCAGGGATCGACTCAGCATTTCGGCAAAGCGAATGGCGTGGGGCTCCATCCGGTCGGGAACGTCGTCATCGAGGATAAAAACCAGGTCAACGTCGCTGCTGTAATTCAACTCGTGCCCGCCTAGCTTGCCCATCCCAATGACGTGAATCGGGCACGGCGCGGAGAGTTCCTTCTCGCGGCAGTATCTTGCCCAAGTCGCTTCGCGGGCGGCCGCGATCAAGCCATCGGCGAGGTCACTGATTGCACGCCACACCGACTGCTGATTCCAGTTTCCGGTCAAGTCGTTGACGGCGATGCCGAGTGTCCAACGCTGCTTGAGATATCGAAGCCGGTCCAGGGCGTGGGAATCGGAGATTGCCTGCTCGACCATGCCCCTGGCCTCGGCAAGGACCTTCTCAGCTTTGGGCGCCAGTGTCAGGACGGCAGGATCCACCACGATATCGGCTAACTCGGGGTTCTGAACGAGAACGTCGGAGAGGCTGCGACTGGATCCCAGGATCTGAACGAGAACTGCGGCAATCTCCGGATACTGGTCCAGGAAATCGAAGAGCGTGGCGGGATTGGAGACGCCTTGCAGCCACCGCTCGAAGTTGGCGAGGGCAAGGTCTGGGCTTGGGACATGCTGCAGTCTGGGCTCAATCCAGCCAACGATGTCGCGATGGAACTGACGTTGGAGCCGCTCCCGAGAGCGGTCCGCTGCATCGGGATCAGCAAATGGCGATTCTGCCATTTCGTCCATCGTTCTCCATGTTATTCGAGGATGAACTCGGCAACATTAAGGTACTTCGCCTCAGGGAACCAGGCCGGGCAAGGGTGGTCCGCTGGCTGTCCCCAACTATGTTGAGCTATCCGTCTCCTTCCTGCGTCTTTCAGCGCGTCCATACAACTTTTCTGGATTTCATTTAATGTAACCTGGTGGCTGCAGGAGCAGATGACGAGGTGTCCCAATTTAGCCAGTTTTGGTATGGCCAGTCGTGCTAACTTGTATATTGCTCCCAAAAGTGATCGGCGTTGCCCCCTGTGTTTGGCGATTGGAGGTGGATCGAGGATGATCCAGTTCCAGGCGTGATCGTCAGTGCCTTCCAGCCACTCAAACGCGTTGGCGGCAACGAAATCGATCGCCACACCGTTGAGGGCAGCGTTTTTATCCACGGTTGCACCAAGAACCGGATCGATGTCGACTGCCGTCACTTGCCCGCCGACCGAAGCAGCGGCAATGGACAGTTGGCCGACGCTGCAGAAGATATCGGCCACGCGGTCACCGGACCGTACCCCATTCCGAAGGCGCTGGCTGGTCGTCAATTGATCGAGATAAAAGCCTGTCTTTGGGCCATTCAGCAAGTCGACCTCAAACTGAAGCCCCCCACGCTTGACCTGCCGAACGGTGCTCCCGGACCCTTGGAGGACACCCGCGTAGGGCTCCAAGCCCTCGGCTCGGCGTCCCGAAAAGTCGCTTCTTTCGACAACGAGCGAGAGGGAGAAGCTTGCGAGGGCCCCAAGCCACAGGTGCTTGCACCGCTCCATCGCCAGGGAACGAACCTGAACGGCAACTGCATCCCCATATCGGTCGATCACTAAGCCAGGCAGCGAATCTGCTTCTCCATAAACCCACCGGAAAGCCTCGCCGTTAGCGACAAAACTGCTTCTGGCCCCCAGGCACTCCTGGAATCGGCGAACGAACCAGTTCACGTCGATGACCTCGGAGCTGCGACTCAAAAGCCGAAGGGGCGCGTGGCTGACCGGGTTCCAGGTCGCCGTACCCAACGGCCCTCCTGTTGGGCTGGCCAGCGTCACAATCGAGCCGGCTTCGACCTCTGCCGTCTCGCTCAAAATAAGGTCGCGAGGTATCCACGGATGGGCGGGGAGCTCATCCGCAGCGATCGTCATCCTCTGCAACTCGGCGGCAACCACGGCGAGTTCGAAGGTACCCAACCGGCGCAAGTACACTCTCGACGTGCTGCTGGAAGTCGTCGACCTCAGGAAGGGATTTCTCGGCGATGAGCTGTTCGCCGGAGTCACTTTCAAAATCGATCGGCGCGAAAAAGTTGCGCTTGTCGGCCGAAACGGGGTCGGCAAGAGCACGCTGGTCAAGATCCTTATCGGCGAAGTGGATCCAGACCAGGGATCCCTCCGCTGGGCCCGTGGAACATCGGTCGGATACCTGCGGCAGCATGCCCAGCTCGATCCGGCTCGGACCGTCTTCGAAGAGGCCGAGTCGGCCCAAGCGCATCTGCGGGAGCTGCAGGACCGCCTCCGAGAATTGGAGGCGAAGCTAGAAGATCAGCCCTCGGAGGACGACCTCGAGGAGTTTGCTCGGATCCACGAGCATTTGGAGGCTTCCGGTGGATATGCAATCGACCGGGACCTCAAGTCCGTGCTCGCCCGCATGGGATTTTTGGAAGCTGACTATGGCAAGCCGGTGGGTGCGCTGAGCGGAGGCGAAACGACGCGACTGATGCTGGCGAAGCTCCTCATCGAGGAACCCGATCTATTGATTCTCGATGAGCCGACAAACCACCTGGATTTGGAGGCAACGGAGTGGCTTGAGGGCTGGATCCGTGGGTATGGCGGGAGCGTGCTGGCGATTAGTCACGACCGCACGTTCTTAAACAACATCGCGGAGCGCGTTCTTGACATGCGCTTCGGTGAGGTCAGGTCCTACCAAGGGCCTTACGATCGATTCATCGAGCTGCGAGAGGAAGACGACGCGCGGCTTGCCGATCAGGTCGAGAAGCAACAAGTCCAGATGGCGAAGCTTGACGACTACGTGCGACGGTTCATGAACAGCCAACGGACTGCCCAAGCACGGGGCCGCCTGAAGCAGCTTGAGAAGCTTCGCGCAACCGCACTGCAGGCGCCCTCCGAGGATAAGGGGCTGGCGGTGTCTTTCGGTAAGGTCAGCCGCTCGGGTGACATCGTCATCGAGTCCAAAGGGTTGGCGATGGCCTTTGGCGAGCGCAGGCTGTTCACCAATCTCGATTGGACGGTCCGGTGGAGCGAGAGGTGGGGCGTTATTGGCGGCAACGGCGTTGGAAAATCCACGCTCGCGAGAATCATCCTAAAGCAGTTTGAACCGGTTGCCGGGACGGCTCGGTTAGGCGCCAATGTGAAGGCTGGGTACTTCTCCCAGGATGCCGGAGACCTCGACCCAAAGCGAACCCCGGTTCAAGTGCTAAACGGAGAGTTTGGCCTCACGGAAGAGAGGGCACGAGACTTCCTCGGCCGTTTCTTGTTGAGCGGCGACGATTCAATCCGGCCGATTGGCAGCCTCAGTGGTGGTGAGCGAAACAAGCTCGCCTTGGCACGGTTGATC
Organism: Fimbriimonadaceae bacterium; assembly: GCA_019187105.1. Lineage (NCBI taxonomy): Bacteria > Bacillati > Armatimonadota > Fimbriimonadia > Fimbriimonadales > Fimbriimonadaceae > Fimbriimonadaceae bacterium. The sequence goes on from JABAQM010000001.1 coordinate 789,520, forward strand.
CTTTCGGAACCCAATCTCCTCATCCTCGACGAGCCGACCAACCATCTCGACATCGATTCGCGCGAGGCGCTGGCCGAAGTCCTAAGTGACTTCAAAGGCACGTTGGTCCTGATCTCCCATGACCGGTGGCTGCTTGAGAATGTCACCGACCACACCTTGGAGATTCGACGCGATGGAGCGACCCAGTTCCCCGGTCATTACGGCGAATTCCGCCGATCAAAACCCACAGCGGCCGGTAACGCTCGGCGCGTCGTTCAGCCTTCCGGTTCAGCTTCAAATGGCATGACTCCCCGAGAGCTTAGCAAGGAAATCGACCGAGTGAATAAGCTTGTTTCGTCTGCCGAAGCCAACGTCGCGTTAAAGGAGAAGGAATTGAGGGAACTCGAGCTCCTAATGTCAGATCCGACGCAGGTCGAGGACATCCGGGGACTCAGCATCCGCCACGCCGAGACCCAGGCACAGTTGGACCACGCCACCCAGGAGTGGTTTAAGCTCTCGATGCAGCTCGAAGAGCTGCACGAGCAGCGCGGAACCAAGCTCTAAGCGCGGTCACTTGATGGCGACAAAGTGGATCCGGTCCGACTTGGGCCGGACGGGATCAAGTGTATAGCTGTTGTAGGTATAGATCGACGAAAACCCTGAACGGTAAAGGTAGTCCACGACTTCGCGCTCAGGATGCGCTCGCTGGACGTGGAGTTCGTTGAAGTGCGCATCGTTAACCCAGAAGTCCATGTTCACCCGAATCAGCCTCGTCGCGGGATCATAGTCGCCGACCCACTTGTAGCGAATCTTTGACCGGGGCCGCAGGTCACGCTGGTCGAAGAGTTTGGCTTCGAATGCGTACGCGGTGTTGAGGTCGAATATGAACGAGCCTCCCGGCCGCACGTGATCGGCAACGCACTTGATCGCTCTGGAAAGACCCGCCGAATCGGCGATGTAATTAAGGCTGTCGAAAAATGAGAATGCCGCGTCAAATGTTCGGCCAAGCTCAAAATCTCTTGCGTCCGCGACTTGATATTCGATCGGATATCCGCGGCCGGCTGCGCTTGCCTTGGCTCGCTCGATCATCGGCGCCGAGATGTCGATTCCAGCCACGTCGTGGCCCTGCTGAGCCAGCATTTCCGCCACCGTGCCCGTACCGCAGCAAACATCGAGGAACGAATTGGGCCGCTGCCCGTGCGTCGCGAGCAACAGCCGGTAATAGTCCACCCACATGTCGTAGGGGACCTTGCTCATTAGCAGGTCGTAGTAAGGGGCAACTGGACCGAACGCGGTCGTTAACACTTGGGGAGTTTTGGTGCGCGGGAAAGGACTCGAACCTTCACGCTTTGTGGGCACTACCACCTCAAGGTAGCGTGTCTACCAATTTCACCACCCGCGCACGCTGAGCGACGAGATTATACCGCCGCCAATCCGGTTTTAGGCTTTGATCCAGCCGCCGGGCAGCGTCTCTCGCACCAAGCTAAGACCCTTCGAATACTCCGCGAACCGGATGCTCAGCTCACGATACATCGGCGCCTCATCGGTGTAGCGACCGTAGTCGAAAGTGCTTACAACATAGTAGCTCTCTTGACCTTGCTTGAGGTAGTCGCAAAGCAGGTCCCGTCCATCCTGCAGCTTCAAGTGCTTGAGGAAGTCTGGGAACAGGCCGGACCAGAACAAGATGAAATCGCCAATGTGCCGGTGAACCTGTCGCTCTCGCTCAAAGGAGGTGGCATTCATTCGAACATCGCCCTCGGCAAGCATCTCCGAAACGGAGCGAAGCCGGTTGCCGATGGGATCGCGCAGGGCAAAGATCTTGTCGGTGTGGCTGAACGCCACCATGATCTTCGCCAGATATGCCTCGATCTGGGCGTCGGAGGCCATTCCGAGCCGCTCCGAGAGGGCGGTGTGAACGCCTTCCAGGAACATTCGGTATAGCAGATCGTTGTCCTTATGATTCCGTTCCATGACTGGTTTTCCGTGTTGTCTTAGCTTAATGAGGTTTTTCCGCTATGACGTGCTGGATTCGCCTATATCCATCCTGAAGCGCCAAAACCAGGAAAAGTTTCGTGGGTGGCCGAAATTGGGACCAAGGACCTGGCACAACGGGACCATTTGGATGCGTCTAAGCTAATGACAAGAACGACGTGAATACTTGCCCGCATTGCCGTGCCCCGTTTCCTGCTGGCGCGCAGTTCTGCATGAGCTGCGGTGCCAGGCTCGCTGTTATGGCGGCGCCGACGCCCCAAGTCGCGATGGGACCTCCCCACCGAGTGCCTTCAACCGGAAGCCGACCTTGGGTCTGGCTTCTTCTTGGCTTGGTGGCCCTGGCCGCGCTTGGATTTGGGACAGCGGGACTGCTAAAGGTTCTGGGCAAGGCGCCAAACGCCGATTTGGCAAAGATCGAGGGGCAAGGGACCGACGGAAACCTCATCAGGGCGGAGGGGTCGTCGAACTCGGGCCTTGAGAAGATCCAGCAGAACACGCCTGAAAGGAAGGTGATGCCGGACGACGTCCGAGCCTGGCTGGAACACCTGGAGCGAACCGAGAAAAAGCTGGTCGAGATGACGACCGGCCAGATTTCACAGGCTGCCGTTCTTGCATTTCAGCTGAAGAGCATCGGTGGAACCGCCGAGAGCCTTCTGCAACAGATGGCTGAGGGCGTCGATGAAAGCGAAGTCAAGTCCCCTGCCGCGCCTGCCGAAAACAAGACTCAGGAGATATCGGCTCAGTGGCGCGAACTTCGGACCTTCTTCGAATCGGTGCCACCACCTGCTGAATGCCGTCCCATCTATGACGACTATGCGCGGTCGCTGGACGATGCCCAGTACTACATGGAGACCATTCTGCAAGCACTTGGCGATATGTCAACCGGAGCAGCGAAGCCAGAAGAGCTGATCGCGAAACTGCAGGGCATCAAGAACGACAACCGAAATCACCTCGATGCCTACAGAAAGAAGGCCGATGAGGGCGTCGGAACGATTTGCAACAAATACGACACCACGAAGTGGTTTTCAATCACACCTGATGTCGGTGGCGAAGGTGGAATGCTAAAGTCGCTCGGCGGCTTCTAACGCAACGTCTCGCAGCATTCCACGTAAACTTGACCAAATGGATCGCAAAACGTTTCCTGGCATCAGTGCCGACGCCTTCGTTTCGGAAAACGACCGCCGCGCTCTGGCTGCTCTTAAGAAAGTCCCGCTGCTGCCGCAGGTGATCCAAAAGTTTTACGAAGTCGGCCTCGACCGCTGGATTTATTGCTGGAATATGGCGATGAGCGTTCGGTGCGGACCAAAGCAGTTTAAAACGCTCTATGAGATCATGCGCGAGTCGTGCGATGTGCTCGACATGCCCGAGCCAGAGCTTTACATCACGAGTAATCCGTTTCCCAACGCATTTGCCGGAGGCGTCGAAAGGCCCTATATCACGTTGCGATCCTCCATCGTCGATACCTTGAACGATGAGCAGCTCTATCATCTGATGGGCCACGAGCTCGGCCATTTGAAGGCCGGCCATATTCTGTACAAGTCGGTCGCGTCCGTACTCGTTCCTCTGTTGGAGCTCATCGGAAGGCGCACGTTTGGCCTCGGTGACGTGGCCAGTATCGGACTCGTCCTTGCCATGGCGGAGTGGTCTCGCCAAGCTGAAATCTCGGCAGATCGGGCAGGACTGCTTGTGGCTCAAAACTTCGATATCTCGGCTACCGCGAACTTAGCCCTCTGCGCCGGCCCAAGCCGCTTCAGCAGTGAAATGAGCCAGGAGGCATTTATGGATCAGGCCCGCAGCTATATGGACATGAACACGATGGACAGCATTGGCAAAATGCTGATCTTCCTGTTCTATAGCGCGACGGCAACCCATCCGATGCCTGTCCATCGAACACGGGAGCTTGAGCGCTGGGTGACCGCTGGTGAATTCGATCGCATTATGCGCGGCGATTACCTCCGAACGAGTGGAGCGGCCTAACGTCCAGCGCGTTAGGAATTAGGACCTAAAGGACCGTAAAGGTCCCGAAACATCACAGGCGGTTCGTCCTAGGACCGTGTGGTCTCGATCAACAATACCGACACAACCCGTGACGGGAACTGGAGATTGAGATGAAAAAGACTTGGATCGGACTATTCACTACTGCTGCTGCGATGGTTTCTGCTCAGCAGCACCCGCTCTTTGATTCGCTCGACATAGAAGACGCCAAGGCGAAAGCTCACTATGACTGGCGCCACCATGGGATATCCGATGGTGCTGGCAATGGAGAGTTTCGGAATTGGGGTGGGACTTTTGTTCCCGCCACGGCCGACGAAATCGCCTCGATGCTTGATCGCATCCAGAACGTAACCGGTAACCAGTCGGCCAATGATCGGTTCCGACGCTGCAAAGAGAATCTATCGGACACCCGATTCAAAGGCATGCACGAATTCTTGGTCAATCGTGCGAACAACATGAAGAGCGTTGCCTCTTACCAGTATCAGAACAGCGATGCACTCCTGCACGTTGCCCGCAATGCCCAAGACCTGATCTTCACCTGCGCCTACGTTTACCGGGTGAATGGCGATGCCGAGCTTCGCGATCGCGCAAAGCAGGAGCTCCTGAACATCGCCTCTTTCCCTGACTGGCATCCGATGTACAACACGATGCACGTCCCCGCCGAGTTTGCCACCGCGGCAAGCCTTGGGATGCAGTGGCTCAATGCCGAACTTAGCGAAAGCGAGAAGCAGACGATCCGCGGCGCCATCATCGATAAGGCGCTGAACCCTGCCCTTGAGCAGTATCGATCGGGTGATCCGCTACATTGGTGGCAGTGGTCGGGGCTCAACATCAACGTCGTCTCGAACAGTGGCCTGATCCTGGGTGCGCTTGCCGTTAGGGACACCGAACCTGGGCTTTCAGCAGAAGTCCTTGCCCACGCCAAGAAGAGTCTGGCGATCGGAATTGATAGCTACGCTTCCGATGGCGGCTGGATCGAGGGTGCCGGCTACTGGGAATATGCGACCAACTACTTGGCCATGGCTTCCGATCGCATGGCCGCAGAAGTGAACGACGACCTTGGCATCGGCCTCGCCGCCGGATTGGAGCGAACCGGCGACTACCGAGTCTATGCAGGCGGTCTCGGCGAGCAGACATTCAACTTTGGCAACGTTCTGTCAAACAACACCGCCTGCCCGGCGCTGATGTGGCTTGCCGAAAAGTTCAGCAAACCCGAGTATGCCGACTACCAGCTCCAGCGGATCGCGAACCGACGTCCGCAACCGCTCGACATGGTTTGGTACACCGCGCCATTGAGCTCGATGAGCGAGATGAACAAAACATCGATCTTCACCAACGTCCACCAGGCGTTCTTCCGGAGCGGCTGGACCAAGGACAGCATGGCTGCGGCTGTAAAGGGTGGCGACAATACCGCCAACCACACCCATCGTGACCTTGGCCACTTCATGATCGATGCCCTTGGCGTGCGATGGGCCGAAGATCTGGACAGCACGATCGAAGACCATAACCGTGGTTACCGATCCAGCGCCCAGGGCCACAACACCATGGTATTCGCCGGTCTCGACCAGAACCCCATGGCAAAGGCCGCCATCCAGCACAACCGCACCACTGGAGCCAAGCCATTCGCAATCGTAGACCTGCAGATGGCGAACGCCGGCAATCTCCGCTCGTGGCGGCGCGGCATGATGTCGATCAGCGACAAGGCGATCGTCGTTCAAGACGAATGGCGTGGCAACAAGAAGACCAGCGCAGTCTGGCAAATGCATACCAAGGCGGCCATCGAGATCGAGAATCGCAACGCAACCTTGACCCTGAACGGCAAGAAGATGAAGGTGGTGATCCGGTACCCGCGCAATGCCGACTGGTCGGTCGCTCCCGTCGAGGTTCCGGAAGGCGAGCAGCCCGTGCATGGAGTACAGAAGCTCCAGATCAATACCACGACGAAGTCAGGCCTGAATCGCTTGGTCGTTGCCTTTATCCCGCAGGACGCTAACGCTCCGAAGTTCACGACGATTGGCGCCGTAAGCCTCGATAAGTGGACCACCGGTGGCGGGTTCTAGTTAGATATCGGACTTAACCTTCCAGGTCGTACCATCCGGGGTGTCGCGAAGCTCGATTCCCAAGGCTTCAAGCTCGCCCCGGATGGCATCGGCTTCGGCGAAATTCTTCGCCGCCTTCGCCTGGGCTCGCCGCTCGATGGCGGCTTCAACCATGCTCACATCCACGAGGGCCCTGGCCGAACTCGTGGCCGCCGGCGACTCTAGACGCACGATGCCCAGCAACTCGTTGATGCGGTCCAGGAACCGCTTCCCCGCTTGGGCCGAGGCCACGCTGATGGCCTCCGCCTCGCGGAAAATATGGCCGGTGCCTTCGTATGCCTTGGCCAACGCTACACTGGTGTTGAGGTTATCGCACATCGCGTCTAGGGACTCTTCGTACAGCTGGTCCAGAGAGTGTCCGAGCGCGTCATCCCCGCTGCGTCCGGCTTGGATACCATTGGCAACGATGCGGTCACATTCGGCGAAGCGCTCGACCGCTTTGACCGCGTCTTCAAGGGTCTGAAGGGTGAAGTTCAACGGCTTGCCGAAATGCACCGACATCAGGGCCCAGCGCAGCGCGAGTGGATCGATTCGTCGGTCGTCGACAAGGTCGCGAACCGTGAAAAAGGTCCCGTCTCGCTTCGACATCTTCGAGCCTTCGACCTGCAAGAACCGGGTGTGCAGCCAATGGTTGGAGAACGGTTTGCCCGTGAGCGACTCCGACTGGGCGATTTCACATTCGTGGTGGGGGAAAATATTGTCCTCTCCGCCCGAGTGCAAGTCGATCGTATCTCCGAGATAGGCCCGCGCCATAACCGAACACTCAATGTGCCACCCAGGAAAGCCCCACCCGAACGGGCTATGCCATTGCATAAGGTGCTTGTCGTCCTTCTTCCAAATCGCGAAATCGGCGTTGTCGCGCTTGTTCTCGTCCACCACGAGGCCGTCACGAACCCCTTCGAGCAGCTTGTCGCGCGTGTTGCCGCTCAGCTTTCCGTACTCGGGAAACGAGGCAACCGCGAAATAAACTCCCGTCGGCGTCTCATAGGCATGGCCGTTGTCGATAAGCGTTTGGGCGGCCAGGATCTGCTCCCGCACATGCTGAGTGGCCTTGGGGCGGATGTCGGGCTCGCTGAAATTGAGTCTCGCCCAGTCCTCCTTAAAGCGCTCGGCGTAGTATTCCGATAGCTCCCAGACGTTGTGGAACTGCTCGCCTTCTTTGCTCCGCAGCGCGCGCTCCATCTTGTCCTCGCCGCTGGCATCGGCCATATCGTCTTGCGTCAGATGGCCCACGTCGGTGATGTTGGTGACCCACGTGACCTTCCAACCAATCGCCCGTGCCGTCTTCACCACCAAGTCGGCGGTCAGGAAGCTGCGGAAGTTGCCGATGTGTGCGTAGCTGTAGACCGTGGGCCCGCAGGTATAGAACTTGAGATGGCCAGGCTCCTGGGGAACGAGCGGCTTGACGCGGCCGCTGAGCGTGTCGTGCAAGAGAAAATCACGGGCCGTCATCTAGAATACGAAGTGTACCGATGCGCGCCGTTTGCCTGATCCTCGCCCTCATCGCCATCCCGGGCTCCATCGACTGGCGAAAGGACCTTGAGAAGTCAGTGGCGAAGGCGAAGCGCGAGAAGAAGGAGCTTGCCCTCTATTTCAAGACGACCTGGTGCAAGTGGTGCGACAAGTTCGATAAGACGACCCTGATCGATGATGCGGTGGTCGAGGCGATGGGGACCAGGGTTGCCGTGAAGATCGATGCGGAAAGAAACCGCGCCCTCGTGCGGAAGTACGCCGTCGCCTGCTATCCGACGATCCTCCTCATGGATGCCAACGGCACCATCCGCACCCGAATCGAAGGCTACAAGACAGCGGATGAACTACTGCCGGCACTGCGGTAGCAGTGGAAGCCAGCCGGTTAACGTCGTATCGTTAGCATGGCGGCCACACTGGTGGTCAGCGAAGCACCCATCTTTCTCCGACACATTAACTAAACCGCCCCAGTACGGCCAGACCAACGTAGTTTGTTGTACATTAATCCTTGCGATGCCCACGACATGGCGATCCATATCTACGACGACCACGGTGTTCCGTGCCCTGGCAGTTTCTCTGGCCTCTCTCTTGATCCGTGCCGCCGCGCCACAGGACTTACCCGCCTGGAAATGGCACTTATCGAACCAATCCACGCCAATCACATCCGTAGCATTTGCACCAAACGACACAGCCTTTGTCACGGCGGCCCCTTCCGACTGCATAAGAATTTGGGACGTAAACACGAGCATTCCAAGACAAGTAATTGGAACAAGCACTGGAACCATCGCATGTTCACCTGATGGGAAACTGATCGCCTCCGCATACTTTAGCTCGGTTAAGCTTTGGAATTCTGAATCAGGCTCACATCAGGATACCTTCCACGTACATTCTGAGGCGGTGACTTCTTTAGTCTTCTCAAGAGATGGAAACACCGTTATTTCTGGATCCCAGGACAACTCTGTAAAGATCTGGGACACGCAGACTGGCTCCACGCTAACAACGATGGTCGGACATTCAGCAGACGTGAATTGCGTTGCCATTTCCGATGATAATCAAACCATAGCTTCTGGATCCTCAGACGGTACCGTAAAGCTCTGGGACAAGAACACGGGCTTCTTGGTTCATAGTTTTCCTGGCGTCGGCACAACGTATACCATCGCATTATCTCCAGGAGGTGCCTTCTTAGCGGCTGCCGGATCAGATGCCCAAGTTCGCGTTTGGAATGCCGCCACTAAGGCCCTTGTTGCAACGCTCTCCACCCACACCGCAGCTGTTCGCAGCCTCGTATTTTCTGGACAGTTTCTCGCTTCAGCCTCCGACGATCGGACAGCTTACATCTGGAACACCGCTAATTGGACGCTACACGAAATGTTGACGGACAGCAGCGGACCAGTAAGGGCTCTCGCTTTCTCTCCAGACGGAACCATGCTCTGTATGGGCTCCACGCGAAGGGTTTGGAGTCTATGGGCAACACCTGCTTTCGAGCATATGCGATCATTTTATGGGCATCCGACTTGGGTCGCAGACGTGGCCACTTCAGCTGACAATACTATGTTTGCTTCCTCTTCAGGTGGTGGCAAGGTTATCCTCTGGAATATGGGCACTGGCTTGCCGATCCGGACCCTGGTTGGTCACCAAGGTACGGTGCATACTGTTAGCATTTCTAGAGACAGTGGTCTGATTGCCTCTGGAGGCGATGACAGCCGCGTAATTGTTTGGAATCCTTTCGACGGAGGCATCATAAGGCTTCATTCGCACCCTAATCTTGTGCTGGCAACAGACTTTGGCCCAAACAGAATGCTGGGAACTGGTTGCTATGACAAACTGGTACGGATTTATGACGAACTATCTGGTGAAATTGTGAGGACTTTATCCGGTCATTCTGGAGCTGTGCGCGCAGTACAATTTTCCCCAACCGGAGAGATACTTGCCTCGGGATCAGCCGACGGGACCATTCGGCTTTGGAACGTGCAGTCAGGGGCATTAATGAAAACGCTTGGATCGGGGGCTGAGTCGCTCTCATTTTCCAGAGACGGATCGATGCTGGCAGCAACTTGGGGCAATACTGTCCGTGTTTGGGACGTGACATCAGGGTCGCTCCTAAAAACTTTGTCTGGCCATACAATGACCGTCACTGGGGCCACCTTTTCCCGGGATGGAAACCTTGTGTTTTCCGGCTCGCAGGACGGCACAGTGCGGGTCTGGAATCTTCTAAAGGGCACCTTGCTGCGTAAGTATGACGGAATGTCGCAGGTAACGAGTTTGACGATAAGCGCAGATGGACTCTCTTTGGGGATTGGAGGAATTTCAAGTGGGCTCATGTCGACCCAACGCTCAAAGCCATCGCTAGGTGTAGCGAACTATTGACTCGCTGTTACCAATCGCTCTGGCTGGAGGCGTCCATATCCCAGCCATGGCATTCGCCCTGAGCCAGGCGCCACGATCCCGCGAGACCGATCATGGCGGCATTGTCGGTGCAATAGCGGATCGACGGGGCGTAGAAGGCAAGGCCATAACGAGAGCACAATTCTTCGAGCGCCGAACGAAGTGCGAAGTTAGCCGCGACGCCACCCACGAGGCAGAGCCCCTGGGGACGGTGGTCTTCAATCCCCCTCTTTGCAACTCGTCGAAGCGCCTCGACAATCGCCGACTGGACCGCGAGCGATGCACTGGGTATATCCAAATCCGGGTTATCTTCAGCCAGTCGGAGCGCGGCCGTCTTGAGCCCGCTGAAGCTCACGTCGTAGCGGCCCTTTACTTCGGCTACGGGCAGCCTGTACCTCCCTGGATGTCCTGCCACCGCCGCTTCCTGGATGGCTCGCCCACCGGGGTAGCCGAGCCCGAATACCCGGGCGGACTTGTCGAAGGCCTCCCCCGCAGCGTCGTCGATGGTCTGTCCGATGATCTGGTACTCCCCGGGGCCGCGCACCACGACCAACTCGGTGTGGCCGCCGCTCACCATCAGCGTCAGATGGGGAAAGCCTGGCTGGGCTTCGAGGTACACGCTTAACAGGTGGCCCTCAAGGTGGTTGACGCCGATGACCGGCAGTCGGCGGTCAAACGCGATGGTTTTGGCAGCGGTCACCCCCACCGATAGGGCGCCAACCAACCCAGGACGATTGGTGACAGCAACCGCACGGACCGCATCCATGCTGGTCCGCGCCTGCTCGAGTGTGAGTTCCAGGCAAGGGAGCACCGCTTCGACATGGGCTCTTGCTGCAGCTTCCGGCACCACGCCACCCCACTTTCGGTGAAGTTCCTCTTGGGAGCTGACGATGAGCCCAAGAACACGGCGGCCATCCAGGAGGGCGCAAGACGTCTCGTCGCAGCTGGTCTCGATGGCCAGGAGTGGCCCCTCGAACCAAGTCATGAATTCCAGCCTTGTAGGTCATGGAGCCACATGAGGAGGGCGTCTTCCCCGTTATCGGGGTAATACCGCCGGCGACGGTTGGTAACGACGAAGCCGAAGCCCTCGTAGAGGAGACGAGCAGCGTCGTTGCTGGCGCGAACCTCAAGCGTCGCGCAGCGGATGCCGGCATCCCGGGCCTGGCGGAGAATATGGCTGATAAGCTGCCTGGCAATGCCGCGGCGACGATAAGTCGGATCGACGACCACATTGGTCACGTGGGCTTCGTCGATGACCTTCCACAAGCCCGCATAGCCGATAACCTCATCGTCGAGGGCGGCCACAACAAACACAGAGTGGGGATTCTCAAGCTCGTTTCGAAAGCCACGCTCGCTCCACGGCGATCCGTGGACGGCGACTTCAAGGGCGAGCACTTGCGACAGATGATGTTCGTTGAACGGGACGATGCGGATCGGCACGCCTTTGGCCGCCTTCATCCCCCCAAGTAGGCCTCTTTGACCTTTGGGTCGTGAAGGAGGTCTTGGCCGGATCCTTCCAGGACGACCACGCCGGTTTCAAGAACATACGCGCGGTTGGCAATCTCAAGGGCACGATTGGCATTCTGCTCGACGAGAAGGACGGTGACCCCTTCCTTGTTGATGTCGTGAATGATCCGGAAGATCTCGGTCACGAGATTCGGAGCGAGACCGAGGCTGGGCTCGTCGAGGAGAAGAAGCTTGGGCCGGCTCATGAGCGCGCGACCGATCGCCAGCATCTGTTGTTCGCCTCCGCTCAACGTCCCTGCGTTTTGCCTAATGCGCTCCTGCAAGCGTGGAAAACGCCGCATGACTTCGCCCATATCCGTCTCGATGCCGTCATTGTCCTTCCGCACGAAGGCCCCGAGTTGCAGGTTCTCGTGGACCGTCATGTTGGTGAAGATCCGGCGGCCCTCCGGCGAATGGCTGAGGCCCATCCGCACGATCTGGTCCGGAGCAGTCGAAGTGATTGTGTCGTTGCCGAACGTGATCGTGCCGTTGCGCGGACGGATCAGGCCGCTGATGGTTCTTAGCAGGGTGCTTTTACCGGCGCCGTTCGATCCGATAATGCTGACGATCTCTCCAGGACGAACGTCAATGCTGACATTCATCAGCGCGTGGATCGCGCCGTAATAGACGTTGATCGATTGGACCGTCAGCATAGGCGGTGGTCGTTAGCCCTTCTTCTTAAGCTCCAGGCACTCGAGTTCGAACACGAGCGTGCTCATGGGCGGGATGACCGGGGGTCGGCCATCTGCACCGTAAGCCAATTCATAGGGAATCGTGACCTTGCGTACTTCACCCTTCTTGATGCCGATGAGCCCCTGGGTGAAGCCGGTGATGAGCCGGGTAACCCCGATCTCGACCGGAAACGCCTGGCCGCGGTCCTTGCTGGAGTCGAATTTCTTGCCATCCAAGAATGTGCCGGTGTAATGGACTTGTACTGTGTCCCCTTCACTCGCCGCGTCGCCCTGTCCCTGCTTTATGGTTTCAATTTCGATCACTGGTTTGACTCCTTGCTTGTCAACGCGCAGGACGGCGATTTCGACCTGCCCGACTTGTCGCTGCTCGCCATTTAGAGTCGTGGTGACGTCGTAGGTCGCGGTGCTTCCGCGTACTTGATCAAGCACAAAGGCGTCCCAATCGGGAATCGCCCCCGATTTTCCGACGACCCAAACTTTGAGCTCGCCGCGCATCTTTGACCGGTCCTTGCCCGGAATCCAACTGACCTTTGCGGTAACGACGTCCCCCGGTGCGGCTCGGGCATTTTGGATCGGCTCGCTCAGGGCGTGTCCAATGCAGAAAGCAACCAAGTGGGACAGCATGGAGGGAGGATACCAGGGCTATTTCAAGTCCACGTGAAGTGTTTTCTCGTGAGTGTAGAGCGCGGTTCCCGGAGGCGCACCTCGCGGCTTCCTGACGTGCTTCTTGAGGGTGTAGTCGACCGCCACATAGCTGCTGTGCTTGCTAGGGCTGTTGCGCACGACGAGCTCAGCTGCGGCAAGCAGGGTTTCCTTTGGCACCTTGGTGGGCTGATTCCCCGTTGGGATGATGGCATGCGCAGATACTGCCCCTCTCACATGCAGCCACCAGTCATTCGGTTTGGCAACCCGGTGTGTCAGGTAGTCGTTGGCGGTCGCATTGTCACCGTAGAGGATCCGCCATCCTCCGGGTCCGGTGGTCTCCCTGACAGCGAACCCCTCGAACGGGCGCTCAGCAGCGCTAGCGGCGACAACCTGCTGGTGCAGCCAGCGATGCGCCCGGCAGGTGGCGGCCAGGTCGTCGATCTCCTGTTCCGAATCCGTTGACTCGATTTGGAACATCACCGAATCCAGAGCGGCCAGGTCGCCCTCCAGCCGCTCCAGCGTGATCCGATTGGACTCTTGGCCGGCTTTCGCCTTCTTCGCCTTCGTAAAGTACCGCTCGGCGTTCTCAACTGGGGTCAAATCCGGCTTCAAGGCTATGGTCAGGGGTTCCCCGTCGTAACCGATCACGTCGAGCTCCGTGTCCTGACCCTTGATCTGATAGGCGTAGGCAAGGATCAGCTCACCTCTTTGCTGGAGTGCCGTCGCCCCCCTTGCGGTGTCGAGAGCGTTCTGCAAATCGCGTATCGCGAGCTCCCGTGCCAATCGAACGCGCTTGAGCTGCCCCAGCAGGCTCTGACGTCGGCGATCGACATGGACCCTCTCGAGAAACTCCTCTGCCGCTTGCTCGACGGCTATCGAGAAGCTTTCGCGGGGAACCGCTTCACCCAGCTCTCCGATGGAAAGCGGATACGCGCCGCGGTTCGGCGCGAAGACCGGATGGTAATCGTTCGCACGGGCGGCTCGCTGGAAAGCCTCCAAACCGAAGTGCCGAATCCACTCTAGGGTAAACGGGGCGGCGCCTTCGGAATCCTTGAGCTCGTCACCCTCCCGGGCCTCTAACAAGGATGGGCGCTCTTCGAAGGGAGGTGGCAGGTACGGGCGACCGACGAGCACGGGTCGGCGGCTCTTCGTGATTCCCACGGACTTCATCGGCGCCGCGCATCGGCCCTGTGGATCGACGAGAATGACGTTGCTGTGCTTGCCCATGATCTCCACCACGAGCACCCATGAACCGGCGTCGGTTTCGAACCAAAGGTCGACGATACGGTCGAATCCACGCTGAACCGCCGCCGTGAGGCTCGCTCCTTCGAGTCGCCTCCGAAGTTCCGTCGCGAATGTGGGACCGCTCGCATCCAGCTTCTTGAGTCGGGTCGAGAGATGCAGCCTCGGAAAGTCAGGATCGGCGCTTAGCAGAAGCCAGGCGGCTCCGCCCTTGTAAAGCTGCATTTGTACGGTCAGGTCGTCCCGCTGGACAAACTTTTGGGCTCGAGCTCCGATCCATGGCTGCAGTTCGTGCACCACGGCGCGGACTCCGAGCGAATCGAACGGCAACCGCTTCGCGCTCATTTGAGGGTTCTATTGAGGAGGTCTGCCAACCGATAGGCGGCGGTTGCCATTCGGCGTCGGCTGATCTCCCGTCCCCTCTTGAGATATTCCCGGCCCGGCACGTCGTTCTCTGGAGTGGAATAGACGAAATCGACCGCAAGGTCGCGGCTTTCTCTTGCCCAAGCCATGGGATCCGTATCGCCGAGGTTGTTGATCGACTTGCGTGGAAACTCCCTTAGAATCGCGTTGGCCTGGCCGGCGATCGTCAGCTTGCCCGCCTCCGTGAGCGGCCGCTGGGTTTCACCGTAGCCGCAGCATGCGATATCCCAGAGAAAGTGCAAGTTCCGAACTTCGAAGCTCGTACCTTCCGGGGTTCGGATCTTGTATTCATTACCCCCGCGGTCCCCGGACGGCCAGGCCTGGCTCGGTCGCGACGTGCCATGGAGTGGCTGGTGGACGTCACCTACGAAATGGAGGAGGTAGTTGAGGGCCTCACGGCGTGCCAGTGTCGGTTGCTTTCGGTCGGAAAGCACGCCAGAGAGCTTACGGATCGCCCAAACGACATGTTGTTCCCCGCCGCTGAAAGAGTTGGAAGTGTCGCCCTTTCGGAAGGGGAGGTTAATGTAGTGCCAGGGACCATTCTCTCGCGTCTTGGTGTCGTCGGCCCAGCACGCTGCTGCGCGGTGGTCGCGATACTCGGGTTCGGGAGCGGATCGCAATAACTCGACGGCCTGCCTCTTTGCAGCGGGCGTCAGACCTCTCCACGCCATCTCGCTGATAATCATGTGGCCCGTATCGATGTGGGCATTTGCCGCGCAGGCAACCGTTACGATGGCAAGGACGAGCTTCCCTTTCACAAGTGGTGAGGGTACCTGTGGCCCAGATTAATATCCCCTCTTGGGATCCACCGGTTGAACAACATCGCCCCGGACAAGGTTGACAAGGAGCTCAATAAGAGCCATTTGCCGCAGGGCTTCCACCGAGTCGCCATCACCCGCCCGGTGCGGGCTCATGACGACATTGTCAAGGTCCTGGAAAGGGTGCTTCGAGGGGAAAGCTACGTGATCTCCTGGCTGGGGGTACTGATACCAGGTGTCGATCCCGGCAGCCTGAACCGTGCCAGATCGGCACGCCTCGAAGAGCGCGGATTCGTCGATGATGGCGCCGCGTCCCACATTGACCACCAACCTTGGATGCCTGAGCAAGCCAAGCCGTTCGGCATCGATCAGGCCCACGGTTTGCGGCGTCAGTGGCGCGCAGACGACCAGGGCATGGCAGTCGGGTAGGACCAGATCGAGGTCGCCGTGACCATCCGCGTGTTGCTCCGGATTGCGGCGGATGCCCACCACCTCCATTCCTAAAGCCTCCAGCACCGCTCCAACTCGACGTCCGATCGCTCCGTAACCGAGCACCGCCGCTCGCTTTCCGAACAGGTTGATTCCCTGTCGGTCGTCCATCCTGCCGTACCAGTGGCCCTCGCGCATGCGGCGGTCCCCGTCGACGATGCCTCGGGCGGCAGCGATAAGCAGACCCACCGCCATCTCCGCCGCGGCGTTCGCGTTGTGATGGATGTTGTAGAGAGCCACTTCCGGGAAGCCGGCCAAAGTCTCGCGGAGCGTTTGGGGAATACCGGCCCATGGAACGATGACAGCCTTCAGGTGCGGCAGTGTCAGCTGCTCTGGTGTGGCACTTGGCGTGATCCAGAAGACGGTTTCGTGCAGTGGCTCTTTGTCCACCGAAACGGTCGCCAGTCCGCCAAGGGCTTGGCGAATCCCGCTTACGTGATCGTCCCCCAGATCAGAATAAATGCTGACATGGGGGATGCTCACGGTTTGGTGAATCTACTGCTTCTTCGGGCGGGTTCGATATTTGTCGTACAGCCGAGTCTGCTTGTTGGTCAGGGGTATCTCCCGACCTTCGATCCAAGCGCGGAGGACATTGGTTTTGGTCTCCACGATCTCGCCGTCGGTGAGGATGAGCGTGCCGTCCATGCCCGCGGCGATCGATCCAAGCCGATTATCGATACCCAGAACCTGGGCGGCCCGCAGCGTGACGAGCCGGGCGGCTTCCTCTCGGTCCATGCCGTAGGCTGCTGCCCAGCCGGCTTGGTCCCGCAGTTGGCGAACGTTCTTGTCGTTATCGGTCGTGAGGCAGAACTTCACGCCTGCCTTGGAAAGGCGCGCCGGCAACGAGTAATACCAGTCAACGGGAAGGTCGCCGGAGGGGGTGCGATAAACCGCGTTGAGGATCACCGGCACCTGCTTTGCAGCCAGCCATTCGGCAATCTCGCCTGCGCCCGAGCACCCATAAAGCACGATCTGAACCCGCTCTTTCTCCGCCCATTCAACTGCGGACCGGATTTCGGCAGCCGAATTGACGCTCAGCATAACCGGCATCTGGCGCGCGGCCACCATCGCCATCGCCTCCTGGCGATGGTCGACCGGTACCGGTTTTTCCGGTGCGGCCGACCGCTGTCGGAACAGATAGTCACGGGAGTCGTCGAGCGCCTTCGTCAGGTCTTGAAGCATCTGGGATGCCGATTGGGACCCCCCTCCACCCTGCTGCAGGCCCGCCATCATATCGTCATGTTCGTGAACGTCTCCCAGTTCCTCGCAACGGCACCTCCCATCCAAGTCGTCCTCCCCACCGCCAAAACCTCTGCTGGCGCCGAGATAAGCCAGGGCCGCACCGCTCTTCACGGTTAGGTCCTCCCACGTGTAGCCTTCGGTGTTGATCAGAGCGGCTTGTCCGGCAGCGCCACTGCCACCCGGGCGAACGAGGACCGTGAGGATCCCCTGCTGGCGGGCGACCGCCATCGTCTCCCATTCAGGGTTGATCGCTCGCTCCACCTTGTAGTCCGGGTGGAAGGATCCTCGCTCGGACGAATCGTCGCTGGCCGGAACCTGTCCGATCTCGTTCAATCCGATCGTCGTGATCGGGTCGATCAAGCCGGGATAGAGGTGCTTGCCGCGCCCATCGACTCGCTCACCACCATTGGCGGCCAGGTTCTTCCCTACTGCCTCGATCTTGCCAGTCGCCGAGATTCGAACGTCGCCAACGAAGGGATCTCCTGTCATCGGGTGAACCGTCGCTCCGGCAATCAGAGTCGACTTGCGGGGATAGCGGGCGGTCCCGGCGCGGGTATCGAGCGGTCCAATGCCGAACTTGGCCGTGGTTGGCTCGATGGCGGGACTGTTGGCCAAAGAAGCCTGAGTCTCTGCGGGTGACGCACCCTGGAGGACCCGCTTAGCCTCCAGCAGCTCTCTTTCCCGGTCTTTGCGCTGCTGTGCGTCGTTCGCTCGGTCGAATCGCTTCACGCCATCGACGTAAGTTTCCAAGCACACGGCGAAGATGCTCGTAGGTTCGGCCGTCCAGATCGCGAGGTCGGCGTCCTTTCCGACTTCGAGGGAACCGGAGCGGTCGGCGATGCCAAGTTGGCGACAAGGCTCGATCGTCACAAAGCTGAGGGCCCTTTCTGCGGAAACCCCGCCGTAGCGCATGCTTTTGGCAGCTTCCTGATTCAATCGTCGAGCGTGATCGCCGCTGTCACTGTTGACGCTGACCACGACTCCCCGCTCGGCCATCAAGGCGGCATTGTACGGGATCGCGTCATAGGCCTCGAGCTTGTAGCCCCACCAATCCGAGAAGGTGCTTCCTCCAACGCCGAGTTCAGCCATCTCGTCGGCGATCTTGTAGCCCTCCAGGACGTGTTGGAGCGTGGCGAGCTTCCCGCCATATTCCTTCACCACGCGCATCAGCATGAGCATCTCGTCGGCGCGATAGCCATGGCTGTGCACCCATCGTTTGCCCGCGACGATTTCGCCCAGCCCTTCGAGCTGCAAGTCTCGGCGCGGCTCGAGTTTCGATTTGCCGGACCGGAAGGCATCCCATTCGTCGTTGTATTCCTTGCCAAGCTGGAGCGCACGGCGGATGGATTCCTCAACACCCATGCGCGTCCGCGGTCGCCAGGTCATCAGATGAGTGCCGATGGGAGCCGGTCGACCACCACCGAAACCGCCGGTATCCTCGCGGATGGGGTTCTGGCCGAGGGCGAACTTAACCCCTTCGGGAGCCGAATCAATGTGGAGCTGATCCGGCCGAAGTCCCCACCGCCACTTTGCCGTGTTCGACTGTCCGCCGATGGCGTTTGCCGAGCCGTGCAGTTGGAGGGCTCCGACGGTGCCACCAGAGAGCTGGACATAGATTCCCGAGTCGAGGTGGTTCACCACGTCGCCGATGCGGCACTCCACGGTGACCATGTTCGAGCCTTCGTTGACTCCGCCGCTAATGGCAGTATGGCTGTGTGCATCCCAAATGCCTGGGGAGATGTGCTTGCCGGTTGCGTCGATAACCTCGCACCCTTCCGGCGCCTTTAGGCCACGACCAACAGCTTCGATCTTGCCTCGGTTAATGAGAACGTCGGCGCCCTTCATCGTCCCTTGGGGCCCCATCGTCCACACCGTTGCGTTCCGATAGAGGCGATAGGCCGCTTGAGTTTCCGCCGGAGCGGGAAAGACGCTCGTGTTGACCGGCATGAGGGAGAGGACGGGATCACGCTTGAGCTCCTCTGGCTTTTTCCGGTCCGGCATCTTGAAGTCGACACGCTTGCCATTGGCAAAGACCGCCATGACTTCGCTGCTGGAATCGAAAAGGTCGCCCTGCGTGAGGAGAACGTTTCCAAGCTTGCCTTTCTCAATTGTCCCCGCCATGGATTCAATTCCAAGAAGACTGGCAGGTCGGGTGGTCATCGCGGCCAGCGCGCTATCGCGGCTTAGGCCGGCCTGAACGTAGCGCCGAATGCCTTCGAGTGGTTCAAACGTGCTGGCCGGCGCATAAATGAACTGAATGCCCTTCGCTTCGAGCGTCTTCGCGGATTGGAGCTCGTTAAAATGGGACCGGACGCTGTTGAGGGAGACCGTCGCCAGATTGTCGCCGATATTTGGCTTGGCAGGAATCTGGCCACGAAGCATTACGGTCGAGCCAGGCAGTAGATCGGCATAAGCCAGCGCACCCGAACGCAGACCGTAAAGCGGCCGCAGATTGAATTCCTGCACGATTCGGTGAGCGATATAGAAATTCGTTTCGGTCAGCTCATCAAATACGGCCGTTTTGGCGCCGCTTACGAGCGGCACCAGATTCGCAATGGCGGGATTCGGATCGCTTGGCTGACCTGTTTTTGCCCGGCGCAGATACCACTCGCCGTCGGCAAGAGACTGCCGCATGAAGGCGACGACTGCCATGAGGGCGCCAGGGTAGCCGCTCCCCGAACGCGAGCTAAAGCTAAAGGGCACCATTTCGGGCCGGGCAATAACGCTCGTGGCCGAGAAGGTGGGACTCTCAAGCGTGTAAACCGCGGAGGTCGCTCCCACGACACCGCCACTCGTGGAGATCTGAGCGATCGTGAATCCGCTCTTTGCGAGCGATCCGACGGCAGAGACGTTCTCGAACTTGGCGTCGGCGGTCTTGTTGCCGCTCAAAAGGTTGTCGCCCCGGCCCCAAGGGTCGGCATCGCGCTTCCGCATCGCTTCTGCAGGGTCGGTCGTCGTGTCCTGCTGTCGCCGCCCACCCCTCGGCCTTTCCTCTTCGTCGCCAGGTGCGCCCGGATTGGGGTTGTTTTCGTTGGGATTTGCGGCGCCACCCGCTGCCGGGGTCGTCGCGCCGCCGGCGCGCAGCCAAGGATGGATGAGGCCGGCATAGGCGGTTAACCCGCTGCAATCCAGTACTTCGGCGTCGCCCGCAGCCCCAACTTCGCCTACCGCCACGATCTTGCCGTCACGGATCAGAATGCTGCCCTTCTCCACCACTTCACCCGGGCGCATGACGATGCGGAGGTCCTTCAGCAGCCAAGCCTTGGGTAACGCAGGCTTGGCGTCCTGGGGAATGACGGCGAGAGCGGCGACGATCATCAGCGGCGACATAATGGCACTTTACAACAAGTCGTCCAAAATGTGGACCGTCAATCGAGAGGACCGTTGGTTCCCCCCAGAATGTGGCGGGAGCGTGTAGGAATCGAACCCACCTAACCCCTTTCGAAGTCACATGCGGTTTTGAAGACCGAGGGGCACACCAGCACCCATTCGCTCCCAGGTGGATTGGTTGTACCGCATTTGAACCTGCGGTGAACGTAGAATGAGATGATGATCGAGGTTCGCTGGAAGTCCGGAATGGCATTCGACGCGGAAACCCAAGCAGGAACTCAATTCGGGTTCGACGCTTATCCCGATTCTGGGGGGCAGGGCAATGGTCCGACACCGCTGGAAACGTTCTTGGCCGCTGCCGCCGCGTGCGCGGGAATGGACGTTGTTTCGATATTGTTGAAAAAGCGCCAGGACGTTCGATCGTATCGGATCGAGGTTGAGGGTGACCGCCAGCCCCCCGGATCATGGCCCCGTCCGTACACGACGATCAGATTCCGGCACATTGTCGAGGGCGATGTGGACCCCGAGGCGGTCGCCCGCGCGGTGGAGCTGACCGACGAGAAGTATTGCAGCGTATTGGCTACCTTGCGATCGAACCCCGCGATCGAGTCCAGCTGGGAAGTCTCGGAGTTCGCTATGGCTGAGGATCCTGACCCGGCACAAACCGCTTGAATTCACCTGCCCGAAAAACATCGACTTGAGGGCGCAGGCGGCGAATGTCGCGGGGCGAAGCCCCCAGTCGGTCCCGGACAAAGCGATTAAACGCGTGGACATCGGAGAGCCCACACTGGGCGGCGATCTGCTTGATTGGCATGGTGGATTCGGTCAGGAGCCGGTGGGCAAGCTGCACGCGGCGCCCCCGAACGTACTGCATCGGCGTCATGCCGTGTTCGCTGAGGAACAGCCGGTTTAGTTGACTCGAGGAGAGGTGGACCTGCCTGGCCAGATCCGCAACCTTCAGGTCATCAGCCAGGCGACCCTCAATGATCTTCTCGGCCTCTTCCACGAAGACGTTGCGCGCGGCATGATGACTCGGCTCAGCCACGGACCACAGAAGCGCATAGACGACCGCGTGAACAAACGTGCGCGTGAGCTGGAGTTGGTTGAGGCCCTTCCTGAAATTCATGTCCCAGAAATATCCTTCATCGCCCAACGACGACCTGACCGGCAAGGAGACAACGTCCCGGTCAGACTGCACGGGGCAAAACGTAAAGTAGTCGTAGACGTAAACGTCCAGCCCTCCACAATCCACGACGCAGCGGCTCCCCGGCGGAACGATAATCAGATCGAATGGGACGAACGGGAAGCCAAAGCCGTTAAGCGTAAACTGGCCGTGGTACCGGTAGAGCAGCGCCTGCCACAGATCGCTTGGTTGCACCCACTCCAAATGGTGGTGCTCATGGGCAAACGCGCCGCTCGTGCGGAACTCAATCCCCGGAGACAGCGAACAACGGTGATACCGGTTCATCACTGTCCACAATTTTATTCATTTTTTTCCGTCGTTCGCAGCACAGTGAAGGCAATGTGAGCAGTTACCGCCGTATGGTGCATGTGTAGATGCAGTAGTGTGCGAAAACAAGCATCCCCGCAAAAACACGGCAAGAGTTGGCGGACAATGGTTACACGATGAACCTCCGCACTCTCTCCCTCACTGTTGCGATTCTCGGGGTCTCCGCCATATCTGGGACCACTAGTGCCCAGTACATCAAGCGCACCGCGATGCCCGACTATGATCAAAAGCGCACGACGCTGCCCAACGATGGCAAACAGTATTGCGTCCCCACCTCTAGCGTCGACCTGTTGCGCTACATGGCATGGTACGGCATGCCGGCCCAAGACCTGACCTACGGCACGAGCTACAGCAACGTCACCGCCCTGATTGCCCTCGTGAGCATCCTCATGCTGACGGATCCTTACGGCGGCACATCCAGCGCGTACTCCTGGCCGGCGCTCCGTGACTGGGTTTGGTCCAACTGCGGAGGAAAACTGGTTTATCAGTACTACTACGGCCGGGACTGGAGCTGGAGCATGAACACCGTGAAGAACTGGCAGATGGCGGGCGCCATCGCTCGAATGGGGTATGGCCGCTACACCTCCACTTCGAGCGGGTGGCGACGAGACAACGGCCACTCGATCGCCATGGCGGGAGTGGACTTTAACGGAGCCACCAAGAAATTCTTCGTTGCCGATCCTGCAAGCGATGACGGGAATTGGACCAGCCAGGGCAGCTTCACGATCGACACCAAAGACACCGGCCACATCACTTACACCGACCAAGACTACGGTCAGCTCACTCACGCTCGCTACACCTACTGGACCGGCGATAGTGGCAACCGGCGGGCCATCGTTGACAGCATGCATGTGATCCAACCGGTTTACGGTGGCTGGCCATTTGCGGGTCGGAGCAACACGATCACCACGATCATGCCGTGGCAATGGACCACCACCGAGGTTCAGGTGCCGAGCGAGTACACGATGTCCACCAGCGCCATTATCCACGACTGGGTGTACGACGTCGGCGACTTCGGTATCTGGTGGCTCGGACACACGGGCAAGGTGTGGTATCACGACCTTCTTTCGAACACGACAACCGGCTTCACGGCGGTATCGAATGCGAAGCTGATCGGCGTGGGAGGGACCACGGCCGACGTGTTTGTCATCATCGATAACGGCGCTACCGACCGGATCATGAAGATAAACCGAGAGACGGCAAAATCGAGCGTCATCACGCTCCCGGGCAAGGTAACCACCTTCGACTATGACGACACGTCGCGGCGGATCGCGATGCTCTCGCCGGACGGCTCGACCGTTATCTCGATCAGTGAAAAGATGACCGACGTACAGGTCGACAAGCTGTCTCGTCTAACGACGGCGATGCCTTTCGCGTCAGTTCCAACCCTCTTCAAGGTGGACCAATCGACGGGCGATTATCTGGTCGCTACTCGGGGCGGCTCGACGATCGAACGGTTCCGCAAGGTAGGCGGAAAGCGGATTGGCGAGATCCAGAGCTATCGGATCGCAAATGGAATCCAGAGTTTCACCCCCTTCGAGGGCGGGATCGTCGTGATCCAAGACGGCAGCACCCTTTACTCCTTCGACAAAGACTTCTTACCGACACCAACCCAGTTCAGCGGGATATCGGTGGAAGGTGACTTCAAGATGTCCCGTTCTCAGGCACTTGCCAAGGTGGAAGAGATGACCGGTCCGGGCTGGGCAGACGAACTGCCGGCTCGAGACGAACCCTAAGCAAATGAAAACACGATCACTTCAGATTCTCACTCTAGCCGCGTGCCTTGCTGGATCTGGTCCTGTGGCCGCCCAGTTCCTCAAGCGCACGGGCATGCCGGACTACGACCAAAAGCGCACCACGCTTCCCAACGATGGCCGCATGTACTGCGTCCCAACGTCGAGCGTGAACCTCCTACGCTATATGGCCTGGCACGGCATGCCGAACCAAGACAAGAGCTATGGAGCGACGTACAGTCAGGTCACATCCTTTATCTCCCACGTCGGTGCCGCGATGGCTACGGACCCTGAAACGGGAACCACCGGGAGCAACTCCTGGCCCGCATTAAAGAACTGGATTTGGGATCACGATGGTGGCAATCTCATTTTCCAGTACTTCTATGGACGCGATTGGTCGTGGGGCATTGGCACCATCAAAAACTGGCAGAT
This sequence comes from Fimbriimonadaceae bacterium, assembly GCA_019187105.1. NCBI lineage: Bacteria > Bacillati > Armatimonadota > Fimbriimonadia > Fimbriimonadales > Fimbriimonadaceae > Fimbriimonadaceae bacterium. The sequence goes on from JABAQM010000001.1 coordinate 813,442, forward strand.
GGCTGGCGCGATCGCGCGGATGGGGTACGGGCGCTATGTCGCCGACACCGGCGGCTATCGTCGTGATAGCGGCCATTCCATCACTTTGGCAGGCGTTGACTTTGCGGGTACATCCAAGCGCCTATGGGTGTGCGATCCAGCTAGTGACGACGAAGACTGGACCAGGCAAGGCCTGTTCACAATCGACGGTAAGTTCACGAGCAACCTGACATACTACGACAAGAAGTATGGTTTCGTAACCCACGCCCGTTACACGAGTTGGTCGGGCGACAATGGCAACTGGTTTGCAGCTGCCGACAGCATGCACGTAATTCAGCCAGTGTACGCCGGGTGGCCCTTCACTGGGCGCAACACCACGATCACCACAATCATGCCCTGGCAGTTCACGGATACGTCCGCAACGGTACCGAGTCAATACTCCATGTCGACGTCCTTCGACATCGTCGATTGGGTTTATGACGTGGGTGACTTCGGGATTTGGTTGCTTGGCGCCTCCGGCAAGATTTATTACCACGACCTGCACTCGAACACAACAACTTACTTGACTGGAGTAACGAACGCGAAGCTGATTGGGGTCGGAGGTACGACCGCGGATCTTTACCTGATCCTTAACACGGGAGGCTTCGATACGCTCGTCAAGCGCGAGCGTGAAGATGGATCGCTAACGCAATACCGACTGCCAGGAAAGGTGACTGTATTCGACTATGACGACACGACTCGACGGGTGGCCCTGCTCGGTGCGGATGGCGCAACCGTTTATTCGATGACCGAAGACCTGACCGATCTTAGAGTGGAACGGCTCTCTCGACTGACCAATGCCATCCCGTTCGGATCCGTGCCGTCGTTGTTCAAGGTTGATCAAGAGAACGGAGACTATCTCGTTGCTAACCGGGGTGGAACCGCTATCGAACGGTTCCGTAAGGAAGGCGGCAAGCGACTGGGTGAAATCCAAAACTATCGGGTTGCCTTTGGTATCCGATCGTTCACGCCCTTCAGTAACGGACTGGTGGTTATCCAGGATGGAGACACACTTTACTCATACGATAAGGAGTTCCTCCCCACCCAGACACAGTTCAGCGGAATCGAAGTTGAAGGGGACGTCAAAATGTCTCGTTCACAGGCTCTGGCCAAGGTTGAAGAGATGATCGGCAAAGAGTGGGCCGATGTGTTACCCAACGGAGCCAACCCCTAGAGAGGACTAACTCGCCACGCGCTCGTCTTGTCGCAACGGCGCAAGCCTTCCGCGCAAGGCGAGCGGAACCTTTTGCTTTCCGTCCATCGTGCGGACCGCCACCATTGCCGCCAAAGCCGTGGCTTCGCTCAGGTAACTCTGAGCCGTCTTTTCCTGTACGCCGGGAAGAAACGCGACGAAATCGCCCTCGTCCCGTCGGCAAATCAGGCCACCCGGCGGCAGGACCATCCTAAGCCTTGGGGCAAGTTGGCGTAATGCCCGGTCAAGGGCCGGTTTCCCAAGTGATTCGAGCAGATCACTTCGGTGCGTCGGCTCCAAATAGCAGAGCCAGCCGACTCCCAGTTCGGACACGGCGTCGAAGAACTCGACGGGGTGGGTCAAGCCCGAGGCGGTGCCGCCACCTTCCAATCTCGCGACAGCCGCTTCCAACTCGGCGGCGATCAATCTCATCGTCTCCGCCATGGCATTGGATATACCGAATGCATGGTGGGTGCATACCGTGACCACGTAACGGTCCGCGATTGGGACTGCCAGAAAACTCCCGATGCGACGCCTGATTGCCTCTCGTTCCGGAACTCTCTGGTCGTCGGCCGCATCTGGCAGGAATAGCTCGGGAAGGCCGAGGCCAGTCCATCCCACAACACCAGGACCGGCAGCAAAGCTCATGCTCTCGAGCAACCGCAACGCCGCACCGTGTTCCTCCACAAGCGCGAGATGGCCGTCCGCGATCTCGAATGCTCCGATGTGATCGACTTCCCACTCGGACCATAAATCTCGGATTGAACGGCGAAGCACATTCTCTGGCTTATCCGCGCCCGCGACAAGGCTGGAGATATCGTAAAGGATCTCCATCTCCTTGAGTCGTCGGCGGGTCTGGATTCGATCACGCTCGTCTTCGATGAGAGCAGCGACGATGGGAGCCGCCAGTTCGATCCGGCTTACTGCCGCGTCGAGCAGCTCATCTCGGCGGTGGTGGACGCTAATCATTCCGATCATGCGGCCGCCCGCCCTGAGCAGGATGCAGCGTGAGCCGGAGCCTTCACCCGAATCCGCCAGAGCCCGAATCGCGGTCCGAAGCCGTTCCTGGATCTCGCGATCGCTTTGGCCCACATTCAGCTCGAACGCGGCCCGTCGAATCGCCGTATCAAGCTTGCCATGCGCCGCTGCAAGCACCAAGCGGGAATCATTGGCGACGAAAAGCGACACGCCTTCCGCAGCGCTCTGCTCCTTTAGGACTCGAGAGAGCCGCTCTGTCAGCCGTCCTTCCTTTGATCGTTTTGCCTCGAACAGGGTCGTAACCCATTTGTCGCGGCCAGCTCGTTGCTCTAACTCCCGCGCGTAAGTCTTGAGGCGGCGGAAGCGGTCTCTCAAATCGACATCGGCGTCCACGGTTGAGGGCGCTGGAGGAACCGCCACATATGCCAGTGACTCGATCCGCTCCCCTGTTGATGGGCGAAGTAGCAGGCCAATGGCGAGCATTGCGGCACACTGAGCCAGAAGCGTCGGCGAGATGACCCCGGTTCCGAGGAGGATCTGAGACGCGATCACCAGGCCAACCGCTATCGGGGCCGAAACCGTAGCACGCGCGGTCCTCGCCGTGACGCCATAAACCACGGGAACGATTGCCAAGAACGCAAAGGAAGCGATTCCGCCTACCGCTGCCAGTATCAGGCTGATGGCCGCCGAATCGGCAATCGCCAATAATTCCGCTGATTGTCCTGACTTTAGATTGCGGCGGTCAAGAATTGCTGCAAAAACGGCGTACCCTACCACGGCCAGTGACCACTTCCAGGCAAAGTCCAGGTTCGGGACTCTAAGAATCCACGAAACCAGCATCGCGCCGATTGCGGCGGCTAAGCGAAACCCTAACTCAACCATAGAGCGTTACGTTAAGTTTCGGAGCATTCAAACCTCAACTTCAGTGTGAGGGTCACCACTTCGGAGTCATGACGTTATGGGGGCCGAATCACAATGTGACCGTAAAGCCGTCATTTGGGGCCAAAAGCCGAGTAAAGTGGCGCAAAAAGGCAATTTTTGTACTTCATCGCCAATAGATGGAGTTCAGTCCGCGCAGATGGCGGGGAAAGTCGTTTTACTGCGTCGGCACGAGGTTGATTCCGTGTGTATACTCGTCTTCCACTCAGTGGATGGCTTCCGGGGGGAATGTCCGCGATAAGGGTCATGTCAAATCAGTTCACGTTGGGTGAGAGTGCCGATTCGATTCGTTTAAGGGGTGCCTGGGAACAGGTCTTGCGTCGCTTGGAAAGCGAGGTTCAGCCCAAAGTAATGGAGCGCTTCCTCGCGCCGCTTGAGCCGGTCGAACTAACCGAGGGAAAGGCGGTCTTGCATGCGCCGGGAGCCTTTGTTTTCGAGTGGGTTCGCGACCGATACCTTGGCAGGCTGGAAGCGATTTTGTCTGACGAGCTCGGCGAGCCCGTCAAGGTCGACCTCAAGTCGAGCGCTCGCGAGCGATCGTCTTACCCTGCGGCGGTCGTTGCGCCGGTATCGCAAACACCAGACGCGACGCGGTTTACGCCGATGCCACGATTCCGCTTTTCCTCGTTCGTTACGGGACAAAGCAACCGACTCGCCCTCGCCGGCGCGAAGGCGGTGGCGTCAGAACCGGGACGGAAATACAACCCTCTTTTCATCTATGGGGCATCCGGCCTGGGCAAGACCCACCTGCTTCATGCGATCGCCCACGAGGTACTTGGGCGGGACGCCATGTTCCCCCTAACCTATATTTCGGCCCAGCAGTTTGCGGAAGATTTCGTATTGGCCCTGCAGACCAATCGCATCGAGCAATTCCGAAGAGCCCAGCGAAATGTCGCCATGTGGTTGGTCGACGACATCCAATTTGTCGTGGGGAAGGACAAAACGCAGGAAGAGATTTTCCACACGTTCAACTATCTGCACTCCATTGGCAAGCAAATCGTTCTGTGCTCCGACCGTCCCCCGCGCGAACTGTTCCTCATGGATGAGCGATTGCGCTCCCGGTTTGAATCGGGATTGGTCGCCGATATTCAGATGCCCGATACCGAGACGCGGTGCGCGATCGTCCTCAGCAAGGCTCAACAAGATCACATCGACCTGCCCCTCGATGTGGCAATGTTGCTTGCAGAACGGGTGCCTGGGAACATACGGGTCCTTGAAGGGGCGCTGACCAAGCTTGCCGCTCAAGCCAGCATCGAATTGTCCTCGATCTCTTCCGGGATGGCTGAGTCGATCATCGAGCGGTACTACCAGTCGGCCGGATTGTCCAAGCCGAGCCTCAACCAGATTCTCGACGCCGTCGGCAGCCACTACAAAATTCCCGTCGACGATATCAGGGGAATTTCAAGAAAGGCGCCCATCGCGCACGCTCGGCACGTGGCCGTTTACATCACGCGCGAAATCACCGGCGACAGTTGGAAGCACATCGGTGCCCTCTTCGGAGACCGTGACCATACGTCGATGATGCATGCCTATCAGAAGATCAGCGAGCTCATGACCCATGATAAGGATTTGCATGCGGTCATCAAGCGGCTCCTCCGCGACCTTTACCCAAGCAGCTAGCCGTGCAATCCGGTTGTCTTATTGCCTGCGCTTTGAGCGCCTTTGCGGGCCATCAGCCGATTGATAGCGAGTGGTCCGGTCCCTTCTCGCACCGCAGTGAACGGGCGATCAACCTCATGTTCTTGCGAATGCCGCTGGTGGGGAAGGTCAAGCGTCCAGGTTCACGGTCATGGAGCTTCGGCATCTCGCAGTCTAACGACTTCCGCCAAGACGGCAGCATTGACGAAGACTACGAGCAGACCCGCCTAACCATCGAGCATCGCATCGGCATGACTTGCGGGGAAATTTGGTTCGGGGGTTCCTTTGTTGCCCGAGGATCCGGCTTTCTCGATCCCCTCATCGATTTTTGGCACCGCAACCTCTTCGCGGGAACAGACACGTCGCGAGACCGGGCCGCAAAGTACCGTTCCGTCGTCGCGCAAGCCGGTCGATACAGTGTGGGCTCGAGCGCTGGGATGGGGGACTTGGCCATCGGCTTTCGCAGAGCCCTGGGCCGCTTTACGGGCGACGTAGCGGTCGAGGTGCCAACCGGCAATCGGGGAGGCTTCTTCGGCAACGGCAGCTTCGACTTGGGCGTCTCCATCCAGCGTGGTTGGGACTTGGGCCGCGGATGGCGCATCTTCGGTCTCCTTGCCGCCGTTTACCAGGGGCACCACCCGAGCTTGCTCCGGTCGAATCGCTGGGTCGGTCAACAAAGTGTTGCCCTCCAATTCCAGCCGAATTCTCGCGACGCCTGGACGCTCGGGTGGCAGAGCGAAGATGCTCCCTCCGAAACCGGCACACGCTTCTCTGACCTTCCCCACCGGAATCTGCATCTGTCATTTTGCCGGCGACTAAACGAACGATCCACCCTGGAGCTTTACATCTCCGAAGATGGCGACCTGTTCCGTCAAAAACTGCCCCAGGTCGCAAGCCGCGGTCCAGACTTTGCGGCCGGCTTGCAGTTCGTGATTCGCTATTAATCCAGCGAGAATCCGAGAAGCTCGATGCCAAACCGCTTGGTCCGCGTGGAGAAGCTGATTCCCAGTTCCCTCCATCCAATCCGGTAGCCGAGAATGAAGACGCCTTCCTCGAAAACGTTGTTCAAATAACGGTCGTGGAGGTAGGAGGTGGTGATCCGCCAATCCCGGCTGAAACGATACGAGATGTTCGCTCGAGCATAGAGGCGTTGCAGGTCCAGTCCACGGTAGCCATAGAATGTGAAATTTGTGCGACCTGAACGCCAATAGGATTGAAATCCAATCTTGTGTCGGCCCAGGAACTCTGAATTGAATGGATCATCGAGGTAGTCGTAGGTGAGTAAGAAGGTCGAGTTCCCTGGTCCTCGGTGGCTCATTGTAATATTGCCGGTGGTTGAAAGGCCGGCAGCTACGTTCTTTCCAAAAAGCTTGCTAAATCCTAACGATGAGCTGATCGTCGTACGATTGTCAAGCTGTTGGGGAACGAGCCGGAATTGAGTACGGGCACCGATCGATTGTTGGCTCCGCGAAGACGTCTCGCTCTGAAAGTGATTGGCGGAGGCGGTTAACCCATAGGACATGCGGATAGGCGAATCACCCACCGGCATCGGCATCCGGTCGATGGCTGCCACGAACTGCTCATTTTGGAAGTGAGCTCCGCGGATAGATCTGCCGCCACTACCGCTGAGGCTTAATTGATAGTTGTCCAGATAGTGACTGAGGCTTGCGGTGCCGAAGATGCTGGAGTGTTCCGGGGCATCCGCCTGCAGAATAAGGCTGGTGCGGTCGCCAAGCCTCATATAGTGTCTCGCCCCGAGCCCCCAGTCGCTTCTCGTAAGGCCCCGGATCGTAAACCCTCCGTCCATTTCATCGCCGCGATTCCATCGAAGCTCGTAGTCCATGAAGATGCCATCAGTCACGCCAAAGCCCGTCCCATAGCGGGTTCCGGTTCTGATTCGGACAAGGCTCGTTTCCCCGGGACGAAGCGAAAGATAATGGGGGTAGTCGACCGCAATCTGATTGTTCGTTACATTGAAAAACTGGTCTGTGATGACGGGGGTGGACGTCATCGCGTTCATTTGGAACAGCGGAAGCGTCATCACCCGCGACCCGTCGATGTAGAGGCCGGCACGATGGAACTGAATCTCGCGACTTGGGAAGGCGGTCACCTTACGAGCGCCAACGTGCATGATGGAACGAGATAGATCGGCGAACGCGAAGAACCGAGGATCCTGGAGCTCCCCGGCTTGCGAAACGCCGTTTGCATTGACTTCGGCAAGCGTCAGCCGCTCCTTGGTAACGGGCTTGAGCCGAAAGTAATTAAGCGCCGGCGCAAACTGGCGGGTTGTCACCTCCATCGTGGTGTAGCCCACCCCTCGGCGACGATTAAGCTTGAATTGCAGCTCGGTAAAGATGCGATCGTTCTTTCCGTAGATTAAGCGCGCGTTACGGGCCTTCACTTCGTAGAGCGGCACGTTGAATTCAAGATCATCGGCTTGGATCTCGATATCGCGGTAGCGGAGTGTAACCCCGCGGTTTGGAGCGGCCGCGTGGAGGATCCGTTGCTCCGGACTGTAAAGGAGGTACTTCGGAGAAACCACTTCGATATACTCCTTTGCCGAGGAGAGCATCGACTGGTCGGCCACAAAGTCGACTTCGATTTCCCCCACTCCGACAAACCCATCGACTCGAGCAGTAACTCTTGCCGTACCAATCGCCCCCCGCGTAAGGAGGAACACCTGGGCGATGCCATTAACGCTTTGCGCCGCACTTTCCCGAAACTCACCCAACGTGGTATCGAAGACGACGATCGTGCCATCGGGCACGGCCTTGCCGGAACGGTCGAGAACCTGAGCCGTGATCAGGACCGGCATCGGCGAATCCGCCGCCGCGATCGAAGGGTTGGAGGTCAGGGTGATCGCTACCTGCTGTGCCGATGCGGACACGCCCATGACCCAAAGGATCACGAGAACCGTAGCGCGCATCAGCCGATGAACACCCACAGTAGTAAGACGGGTGTAGTCCAAAAGCAAGTTGGGGGATGCCGGGGCCATTTTGGCCGGCATCCCCCTTCTTGCGCTTTGGTTAGCGAACGACGTTGACCGGAACGATCTTGCGAACACGCTCGCCGTTCGGAGTCTCTGCGATGATCTCGACGCGGTAGGCGCCTGGCGCCACCGCACGGTTGGCGTTGTCTCGCATCGTCCACGACACCGAGTTCTCGCCGGCGCTATCGGCTCGGCCGCGAGTCACGGTGTAGATCTCCTTACCCGTACCACTGAGGATCCGTACGGTTGTCGAAGCGTCACTGGACAGCGCGTAGCTGATGGTAAACGGAGCGTTCACATCTCGCGAAGGTTTGCTGACGAGGACGTTGCCAATCACGGCACGAGCCACGCCGCCCGGCTCCATGAGGATGGTGAATTCCCGCGTTCCCGGTTCATCCATCTTGAAGGTGTAGGCCGAAACCGATCGGAGATCCCGAGTGGTCTTGGTCGCCTTGTCGATGATCTTGAACCGCACATTGCGCGGCACGCTGCCAACGTTCGGCCAGGTCAGGGTGACCTCGCCAGCCTTTTGAGCCGTGACAAGGACCTTGAATTCCTTGCGCGAGGCCCTTTCCACGACCGACTGCGCCATTCGGGTTGCCTGACCGTCTCGAATCTCTTCGATGGCCAGATCCACGTCTTGGTTCGGTGCCGCGGGCGGATTGGGAATCCACATTGTCTTGGCTTCCTTGGCCGAGCCGGCTACGGCGATCCAGTTCTGGGTGTCCCAGGCCTCGCTCGTTCGAGCGCTCAGCTGGAGACGCCACCGACGATCGGTTTGCTTCCAAGTCTCTCCAGTCGAGCGACCCGAGTTGGGCAGGCCCTCAGCATAGACAGGCGGCCAGACCAGTCGAATCGGTCGGAAGGTCGAGACGAAGATCCAGTACCCGGTATGGGGCTGGAGTTCGTAGTCCGCACCCAAGGTGAACTTGTAGCTACCGCCGGCAGGGTTGTTCGGGTCGGTCTCGAAGTAGGCGAGCGCCGGACCCACGAACTGTTGCGTGACGAGATCTTGCCAGGTGATCGCCTGCTCCGGATCGTCTTCCGCAACCGCGACCAGTGTGCTCAGTCGGACCGCATAGTTGTACGGGTTGCCGATGAGATTCCAGCCGCGACGCAAGTTCAGCAAGTAACCACCGCGGGCTTGGTCGCTCGGCGGCTGTGCCGTGCGGAGCCGCATGTTCGGGATCTCTTCCGGCACCACGAGCCAGATACCTCGTCCGCGCTCGGCGCTGCCGGTGACGGTATAGGAGTTTGTGTCCGGCTCCCAGCGGTAAGCCTGGAAGTCGGTGCCCTGCCGCATCGGCTCAAGAATTTCTTCGCCGTTCTGGTCGATGCCGGTCACCTTGGCGAGGATCGCTTCAAGCGAGGTATCGGCAAACTGCCAAGGCAACGTGATCAGGTTGGCGCCCTTGTTGATCTTGTAGCGCGGCGTCGAGGCAAGGACGACGGTTCCGGTCAGCACCTTCGTGGGGCCGGGAACGGTTTCGACCTTGACCGTGTAATTCTGAGGTCCAAAGAGGAACTCATCGACCTCAACCTGCCACTCGATGAAGTCGATAACGCCATTGGCGATTCGACCCTTGATCTTCGTGGGCTCTTCTCCGCTGACGAGCGACATGCCCGCCGGCAGCGTAATCGTAAACTTGGTGTCGAGCAGATCCACTTCTCGATCGATGCGATCGTAGAGGTTGTCGACGTATACGCGGATCGTGAACGGATTGGGCGTCCTGCCGGTTACATCGGACGGCTCCGTTGCGATGAGCCGAGGTGCGTCAAGGACGACCGCGTAGGGGAAGTTGTAATCCGATACGCTCCACGTTGACCGCATGTAGTTGATGATCTGGCGACTGCCGCCGGCTTCAACAAGCTGCGGATGGAAAATCTGGACGAACGAGGTCTCTTGGAGAAGAATGTCAGCTTCTTCCTGCTCGTAGCTGCCAAGGAAGACTCGGTTCCTGGGGGATGACTGGTGACCATTCTGAAGCAGGCCAGGCGACGTGGTGTCACCGTAGTTCCCAACGAGGATCTCGTCGACCGCCGTCTGCTCCTTGTTCTGGTCGGTAGGTCCACCCTCGATGCGCATGCCGTAGGGTTCCGACTGACCGAATTCGAAGTTGACGTACGCAGGGAAATTGGGCTTGGTTCGGAACCAGTGTCGTTCGGTTCGCAGCGGCTTGGCCGTGGGAACGAACGTATATCCCACAAATCGGTCGGCCGTGAACTTGGCGTTACCCGTGTTGGTGATGAGAGGCGAGTTGGCTTGGTTGAAGCCGTTCGAGTCCACAACCCCTGGGTTGCGGGTTCGCATCGCACAGTATGCGGTGAACCACATGCCGAGGCTCTGGCTCTCATCGAGCAGATTCGTCAGGTCCCACTGCATACGGGCCGCATCCCCGATGACATCGACCCGAAGATTGACGTTGACATCGCCATCTCGCCAGAAGGCAACGAAGTAGCGGAAACTAGCACCGACAAAGAAGCCGTTGAGGCCATCGCCGGCGAAGCGCGTGGTTGGAACTTCCGTTGGATCTGACGTTTTGGAGATCATCGCGTAGGAGTGGTCTCCAACCGGATAGAGCGGAAAGCCGAACGTATAGGCCAGGTTGTTGTCAAACTGCGATTGGACCGAACCGACTGCGCCGGCACCGAAGGCGAAACCACCAACCGCCTGGTGCGTTACCGCGGATGGCGCATAGCAGGGACCGATGTCGCTGCCGTAGGTGACGGTACCGCTAAGGCCCATTCTAACCGCCATCAGGTTGCTGGCAATGCCACCGGTACCGTAGTCCGCCGATAGTCCCAGTTCTTCGTCCCGAAGGTCGATACACTCCAGTGTCCAACCCTGGGCGTGTGAGGCGCCCACCAGGCAACATCCCGCGCTTGCGGCCAGCCATCGCTTGATCCAGTTGAGGTTCGTCATTTTCGCTGCTTGAATTTAGCTTCTTTGAAGCAAGCTCCCGTTCCATTGACGGACGGGAGCTTGCATCGTTTCCGTTGTTAGTGAAGAGTTGCCGGACCGAATCTCCGCGGGTTGCTAAAGATATAGCCACCAGTAGGCGGAGTCGGGTCAGACACACTCTTGGCACCGATCCTCCACCACAGTTCCTTAGCTCCAGGGAACTGGGCGAAGACCGTCCGAAGATCGACCGGCTGAGTGCTCAGCAGGGCATTCGGACCCGCGCCGTCTCTCAACGGCTCGCCGGCAAAGATCGACCGATCCGACGGGAACGTTGGATCTGTGGAGATTTGCAGGACGTATTCCACGATCGCTCCACCGGCGCGGGCCTTTGCGGAGATGAACTGGAAGGTTCGAGGAACCGACACGTCGAGCTTTGCTCCATCGTCTGGCGACCGCAGAACCGGCTGCGCCAACGGCGTAACCGTCGGGCCAGCGACTCGCGCGGTGGCGAAGTAGCACTCGCCGGCTTCACCGCTGGTGGAACCAGTCGTACCGCCGGTGGTTTCCCGACCGCCGGTCGTCGATGCAAGCATCTCGACGACGTCACGTCCAATCGTCAGGCCGCCGGTCGAACCGGTGCTCGTCGTGGTTCCGCCGGTCGAACCGCCGGTGCTCAAACCAGTCGTGCCCGTTCCACCACCCGTGCTACCACCCGATCCAGGCAGATCGAGCTGGCTCAGCTTGTAAACCAATTCGATCGAGTACTGGTACTGGGTGCCCGCCACGAGAGGAGCCGGGGATACCGGTCCCTCGCTCGGTGGTTCGCTGAACTGACAGGTCGTGCCTCCGATCAAGCCGCCGAAGTTGTACCAGTTGAACGATCGGCCGTCGTTACGGTCGACCGCCTCGGTTTGGCCGCCATCGACGATAAGTATCGGAGTGTTTGGTACGTCATTGCGCCAGATTTGGTAGGCAAAGCGCTGAGCATTTCCTCCCGTGAAGAACTGCTCTGGACTCCATCGTAGACGGACGGCTGGTCCAGCTCCACCATTGACATCCACGTTCGTGAAGTCAAGTTCAGCCTGGGCCGTAAAGTTGTTGATGACGGCCGTGCTGTCCGATCGGCCGCTCGACAGGAGGATAGCGACAAGGCCGATAATCAGCAGCGCAGCAATGAGCGCCGTGTTATTGCCCCGGCTCTTCTTGCCCTGGACCTGAGCGGAGCCTCCCTTGCCAAAGTCGCCCTTGACTTCAGGTACCGAGAAGATGACTCGCACGCGGTCGCCCGGTTGCATACCCTTGAGGCCGCGGGTTACGCGAATGAATGCTGAATCCGGCTCGAGGTCGGTCACCGATGCAATGGCGACCTGCTCTCGACCCCGCGTCACAACGACCTCTTGACCCTTCTTGAAGCCGACGCGCTCACCCTGGTTGATCAAGGCGGTGTTGTCGAGCGTATTCAAGACGGTGGCGCTGCTCAGCGTCCGGCTCTGGATCTCGCGAACGGCATTAAACATGCCGGCTGCAATCGCCTCATTAATGAGTGCTTCAGGCGTAATATCGCCAACGCGAACGGATGACGACGCAGAAAGTGCCGCTCCGTTAATCACAAGGCCGCTCGCAACGTCGCGGATCTCAATTCGCATTAAGACCTGGCCGACCTTGCCGCCGCCCTGATCAACCACACGATAGTTGTTGATCGTCCCCGACGTGACGGTTACGGCCTGAGCCTGCTGCCCAAGACGGATCTGATCCTCGACCCGCGTAACGGGAGGCTGGAAGCCCAGGTCTCCCATGCTCCGGTTGACGGTGTCCTCGGATAGTACGTCGTACTTGTTCGTTTTTTCCAGCTCTGCTCTAAGAGCCGTCGCCGCGGTCTTGCCAAGTCCCGGAATCTTGTTCGGAACCTTACTGACATCGGCAAACTCCAGCACCGCCATCGCCGGCTGGGTTTCGACCTGCGCCTCGGCCTTTCGCGCCGTAATGAGCGTAAAAGCGGGTAGCAGAAGAGCAAAAGTCACCAGAAAACTGACTGCTCGTCCAAAATGCGAATGTATCAATCGCCTCAACGTGAAGAGTCCTCCTTGTCGCGCTTCGAAATTGTGTTTCGGATTGGTATGCCTGTTACCGACTGCCCCTTAGGATAATAAGACGTCCAGACATCTATCGAGGAACGTGTTTGGATTGAAGTCATCAGCCAGCTACCACCGCAAACGCGGCACGGTTCGTTGCCCGGTTCATCCTGAAACACAATCCTTCCCTGCACTCTCTTCGAGTTCGCAGAATTCTACCATGCCCCTCCGATTCTCGTTCAGAGCCGACTGTCGCGACTCTGCAACACCTTCCGTACGAACGAACTGACGTTTGATGGGGGCGCGACAGTTCGCACGATTACGTCGGCAAAGGGAAGCTTGGCCCTGGTGGGGAGCTGGAGGCGAAGCATTTTCTTCGCCTGATCCTCTCCAAGACGCTCGATCAGGCGCAGCAGCTGGACCTCAAGTCCGCAGGTGACGACCCAGATCTCCTGGAAGCGATCGTAAAGACAGGCCTCGATGAGAAGCGGAACCTCGATCGCGTCCACCTCAGCGGCAAGCATTCGGACGGCAACCTCGCGGTGGGTGAGCCGGTTCAGCGCATGACGAGCTTCTTCGTTGGCGAGGACGATTTCCCGAACTTCGTCTTTAGTACGAGCCCCGCCAAGGCTAGGCTCCTTGGCCACAAGGCTCAGAAAAGAAGAGTCGCTCCACATCGCGTCCACGATGGCGTCGACACTGAGCGTTTGCAGGCCATACGCGGCCATATCGGCAAGTACGGTGGACTTCCCTTCAGCAATGCCGCCGGTGACGGCAATTCGAGCCCTTGCCCTTTCTGGAAGCGTCAGGGCGTGCCGCATCGTTCCAGTGTCGCCGCCAGGTCGCGGAAGCCATACCAAACGGCCGCATAGGTACAGTCGCGGTACATCCACTCGGCGGCTTCAACGACTTCTCCGCCAATCGCTTCGTAGAACGCACGCCCGATAGAGTTGTCGCGAAGGGTCATGATGCCCAGCGTGCTCATCCCGCTGGGCATGATCCACTCCATCAGGGCATAGCGGACGAGGCCCCTTCCAATCCCCCCGCGGCCAACCCTTGGGTGGACATAAAGCGCGCCAATCTCCGCATCGAAGCCTTCCAGACGACATTCCAAGTACTGGCCCACGAATCCAACCACGGCTCCATCGAGTTCCGCGACGGCAGTACGGGTCTTGCCTCCCCAGCGGGAGCGAATTCGTTCGGCACGCTCGTGGACGTCAATGTCGGTAAGGTGGTCGGGCGGCAGAATATCCGCGTAGGCTTGCCGCCAGCCGGCTACTGCCACATCCGCGATATCAAATGCATCGCTCGGAGTCGCCGGCCGGATTGTCCAGTCGCTCATCTTGCCATGAGCGTGCGTCCCTTAATTCTTCAGGGCTTCGGCGCCGCCGACAACCTCAAGAATCTCCTTGGTGATACCGGCTTGCCTTGCCCGGTTTGCGGTTAGGGTCAGCGTGTGAATCATCTTCCCTGCGTTATCGGTCGCGCTGGTCATCGCGGTCATGCGCGAGCCATGCTCGGAAGCCGTTGATTCCAGCAGGGCCTGAAAGATCAAGGTCAGAACGTACTTGGGCAAGAGAATGCCCATGAGACGATCGGGTTCGGGCTCGAACCGGTACTCCTTGCGTATCCGTTCACCGGCGTCGGGGTCGTTGCTCGTCGGTGGCTCGATCGGCAACAGCTGCACGACCTGAGGCACCTGTCGAATCGGTGAATAAAACTTGCTGTAGCAGAGGTAGATCGCATCGACCTCACCGGATTCGAACATGTCTCTGGCCAGGCGCGTGACTTCCTCGGCGTCGGCAAGCGTGGCTCCGGAAGTCGGAACGGAATGAAGATGGGCCAGCTCATAGCCTCGCTTGGCGAAAAACTGTGCGCCTTTCTTCCCCACACCAATCAACCGAACCGGCACGGTTTGGGCCTTGAGCCACTCCCCTGCTCGGCGAATCAGGTTTGTATTGTACGAACCTGCCAGCCCACGATCAGCGGAAACAAGGATGAGACCAATCCGCTGCACGTCCCTCTTTTCCAGGAGGGGGTGGGTCGGCAGGTCGCCGGCCTCTGAGAACGACAGCATGAACTCCCGCATCTTGTCACTGTAAGGCCTGGCCTCAAGGACGCGGTCCTGCGCCTTCTTGAGGCGCGCCGCCGCAACCAGCTTCATCGCCCGCGTGATCTGCTGGATGCTTTTCGCGGTTTTGATCCGCTGCCGAATCTGCTTAAGCGTCGCCATCGATTACTTGCCGAACTCTGCGGCGAACTCCTGGCAGGCCTTGCGAAGGGTCTCTTCGTTGTCTTTGCTGAGCTCCTTGGAAGTCCGAACGCCCTCCGGGATTTCCGGATAGTGCTCCTTCACGTGGGTCAGCAGGCCTTTTTCAAATCGTGGCACCTGCTCATTCGTGAGCTCGTCGAGGAAGCCGTTCGTACCGGCAAAGACCACGATAACCTGGTCGACAACGTCGTACGGTTGAGTGAGCCCTTGCTTGAGGAGCTCGGTCAGGCGTTGGCCACGAATAAGCTGAAGCTGGGTCGCGCGGTCGAGGTCCGATGCAAACTGGGCAAAGGCCTGGACTTCGCGGAAGTTGGCCATTTCCAGCTTGAGCTTTCCAGCGACCTGTTTCATCGCCTTGATTTGCGCGTTGCCGCCGACGCGGCTGACCGAGATGCCGACGTTGATCGCGGGGCGCACACCGGCGAAGAACAGGTCGGGCTCCAGGTAAATCTGGCCGTCGGTAATCGAAATGACGTTGGTCGGAATATAGGCCGAGACGTCGCCCGACTGGGTTTCGATGATCGGCAGGGCCGTAAGCGATCCCGCGCCGCGCGCATCCGAGAGCTTCGCGGCACGTTCCAGCAGTCGGCTGTGAAGATAGAAGACGTCGCCAGGATAGGCTTCTCGACCGGGCGGGCGGCGCAGCAGCAACGAGACGGCGCGATAGGCTTGCGCGTGCTTGGTAAGGTCGTCGTAAACCGCCAGGGCGTGCATTCCGTTGTCCCGGAAATACTCGCCGATGGTAGCGCCGGCGAACGGCGCCAGATACTGCATGGCGTTGGCGTCCGAGGCCGAGGCCACGACGACGATCGAGTATTCGAGGGCGCCGGTAGCGCGCAGTGTGTCGACGACTCGAGCGACCGAAGCCATCTTCTGTCCGACCGCGACGTAAATGCAGTAGACGGGGCTGCCACCGGGCTCATGCGTCGACTTCTGGTTGACAATGGTGTCGACGCAGATGGCCGTTTTTCCGGTCTGGCGGTCGCCAATAACCAGTTCGCGCTGGCCCCTGCCAATCGGAATCATGGCGTCGATGGCTTTGATACCGGTCTGTAGCGGCTCCTTAACCGGCTGCCGATCGACAACACCCGGAGCAATGGTCTCGATCTTCCGGAACTCCTCGCTCGCGATCGGACCCTTGCCGTCGATGGGCTGACCCAAGGCGTTGACAACACGACCGAGGAGGCCCTTGCCAACCGGGATCGAGATGATCCGTCCGGTTTCACGCACCGGGTCCCCTTCCTTGATCTGGCTATCGTCGCCGATGAGAACGGCGCCGATCGAGTCCTCCTCGAGGTTGAGGGCGAGACCCATGATGCCGCCAGGAAACTCCAGCAGCTCACCCATCTGGCAGTCGGGCAGACCGTACACGCGGGCAATGCCGTCGCCGACTTGCAGCACGGTCCCAACGTGTTCGGTGTCAACCTTCTTTTCGAACTGTTCAAGTTCTCTGCGAAGGATATCGGTGATTTCTTCCGGTCTAATGCTGGCCATGATCTTCTTTCTTGTGAATCGTTAGTGTTGTTTGAGGAGCTCGTAGCGTAGCTTCTCTCGCAGCTTTCGCAAGGCGCCTCGTACCGTGCCGTCCAAAACGTAGTTCTCGTAGGCGACTTTTACGCCGCCGAGCAGCGTCGGCTCGACCTTGAATTCGGCTTCGACCTTCTTGCCAAGCACGCTCTCCAGTCGAGTGACGATCGCTTCCTTCTCTTCAGAGCCCAGGGTGTCCGACGATGTCACGGTCGCGTAAACCACGCTCTCATGAACTCGTCGGAGCGCCACGTATTGCTCATAGATCGCAGAGATCTCGGCCTCCCGGCGCTTTTCCAATAACACTCGCAGCACCTGCATCGTGAGCGCGGTTATGCGGTCGCCGAAAACCCGTTCGGCAAGCTGTGTCTTCTCTTCACGCGAGGCGTAGGGAGCGTACATAAAGTCGCGGAAGCCGGGGTCATGCTCCAGCAACCGGACGATACTGGCGAGGTCCTCTTCGACACTCCGTATCACGTCGGATTGCTTGGCGATGCCAAACAGGGCCGTCGCGTACCGTCGGGCGACTCTCGCGTCGTGCATGGCTACTTTGCCACCTCGACCCGGTCGATAAACTCCTGGACAAGGCGCCGGTTGCGGTCGTTGTCCATGTTCTCGCCCACGACTTTCTCGGCCGCGGCCAGCGACATGTCGACCACGCTCGTCCGCAGTTCGACAATGACTTTCGCCTTCTCCGATTCGATCTCTTGCTGAGCACGAGAAACCAGTTCATCGGCTTTGGCAGAGGCTTCAGCCATAAGCGTCTGGCGGAGGTTCTGCGCCTCCCGAATTTGAGCTTGGATCTGTTCGCGAGCCTCGGCTTCGGTGGCGGCGAGGCGTCGATCATAATCCGAGCGAAGGCTCGTCATGTCGGTCCGCAGGGTCTCGGCTTCGCTGAACGTTTGCTCGAGCGAGCGGGTTCGGTCGTCGATGGCCTCGTTTAGCGGCTTGATGAAGAAGGTGTTCATGATCGGCCAGAGAATGAGGAAGACGCCCATCACGGCAACCGTCTTTCCGAGGTCCAGGGGAATACCCTGCTGCTCCAAGGTCGCATAGAAGTCCGGGTGCCAATTCTTAGACACCCACATGCCGGCAACCATGAGAACGATGCCGACAAGGATGCCGGGGATCGGGGATGACGATGACTGTCGAGGTGTGCTCATAAAATCCAAGTAGTTGTTGGCCGGAAGCCGCTCCCTTCCGGCCAGAAATTTGTCGAATGCTTACTGAGTGCGCGTGATCGTGACGTTCTCTTTGAAGGAGCCCGGTGCAACGAAGACGGTAAGCAGGAAGACGAGCTCGACGAACGCGAACGCGATGAGCATAACCGTCTGCAGCTTGCCGATGGCTTCCGGCTGCCGGGCCATGCCCTGCATTGCGCCGTAGCCGATCAATCCGAGTCCGATGCCGACGCCAAGCGCCGAGAGTCCAAGTCCAAGTCCTAGCATTTAGTTGTGTTCCTCCATGTTTTCCTGTATCGCGGGCGTCAAATCCCGAAACTCTTGTCTAATGTGCCGGCGCCGGTACCGCGCCCTGCTCGTGGTCCTCGTGATGCTCGTCGCCGTGGTCGTCCCCATGGTGCGTGACCAAGGAGAGGTAGACGCAGGTCAGCAGGCTGAAGATAAGGGCCTGGACCACGCATGTGAGGAATTTGATCGGCAACAGAAACACGCCGATCGGTACGTATATGTCTTCGCCGAGCTTGTTCATCGCCTCGACCGCCTGGTGACCACCATGGATGTTTCCAAAGAGTCGCAGCGACAAGGAGACGTTCTTCATCAGCTCCGAGACAATCTCGATGACGAAGATCATGATCGTGATCACGACCATGTAAACCGGCAGCTTCGGACCAGCGAAGTGCCGCAAGTGGCCCATCAAGCCATTGGCCTTGATGCCCTCGTACTGGACGTACCCGACGGCGAGGATCGCCATCGCGAGGTTGTAGCTCAGGTCTGCGGTCGTCGAGGTCGGCATAAACAGCGCCACGACATTGCCCACGAAAATCATCATCCAGAAGACCATGATCATCGGCACGTATTTGCGGCCATGGGGGCCAATGATGCCAACGCAGAGGTTCTGGATAAAGAGATAAAGCTGTTCGAACAGCTGCGTCCAGCGGTTCTTGAATACTCGCTCGCCAAGGCCTTTTTTAGCGGCTGCCATCAGGGCGAAAAGAATGGTGATGACCAAGATCAGATAGACGGCAAGGCCAAGAAAACTGGGGCCGTGATGCTCTCCTCCACCTTCCCCGGTGGCAGAGGCCATCGATGTCAGTCCTATATGTAGCAGCTCACCCATACGCCAAAGTAAGGTGGGGTCAGCGCTTCGCGACCACCCACCAAACCAAGGCGAAGTATACCAGAGCAAGTCCTGCCAGGAAACCGCCCGGCCCTGGCTCAGGGAGCGATCTTGCTCGGTCCGCCGCCCACACGAAATAGGGCAGCTTGACCATCAAGGCAAGGACAATAACGGACATCCCGCCGCGATGGGTTGGATGGTCTTGGTAGACTCGGCCCAGCACTTGGATGGCGAGCCAAAGGCCACCGACGCAGACACCGGTCGCGGATAGACCCAGCAGGTATCCGACCCCCGCCGCAGCCCCCCAGATCAAGAAGATCAGGACTCCGAGGACGACCGCGAACCCAGCGGTGAGCCCAGCGCGGCGAATCGTAATCGGCTCTAGTTTCGGTCTTGTGAGTGCCGGCTTAGCATCCAAATTGCAGCTCCAACGCCAATGAATGAACCGAGAATTGCTCCGATGCCCATCGCCGACCCACCCGGATTGTTCCGATCGATCAACCAACCGATGCCGATCCCGATCATGGGAAATCCGAGGATGGTATAGGCGATGGTCAGTCCGACGCCCAAGCCCCGATAGCTCTCCGCATCTTGCTTGAGTACTTGATCCGTCTTGTGACCCGCCTCGACCTGCGCCACTCGATAGGAATTTGCCCGTGCCTCAATCTGTTTGAGCCGATCCCCTATATCGGGATGGTCGCCGATCGGCTCAGGCGCCTCCGACTCGATCGACATCCTGTCCGCAATCTGCTCAAGCCGAGCTTCCAGCTCGGCGAGCTTCGCTTCCGCCTCCGCGCCTTCCAGGTGCTTCAGCTCTTCAACTAGGGATGCGATGAGAACTTCGGACGCGCTCGCCTCAGCCAGGGCCTCTTCAAGCTTCTTGTGCGGGTCGTCGTCCGTCATACTTCACAAAGTACCCGCCACATGACCACTACTTCATGGGTTCCCCGCGAACTTCAGTCCGAAGCTCAATACCTTAAGGGCATCGGCCCGAAGTGGGCAAACCTACTTTCCAAGGCTGGCATCAAGACGATCCAAGACGCCCTCTACGTGGTGCCAAGGCGGTACGAGGATCGGCGAAACCTCCCGCCGATCTCCAAGGCGCAGCCGGGTGAACATGCGACGATTCGGGGCCGAATCACCAGCGTCTCCACCCGCTCGACACGCGGGGGCAAGGTCTTGCTCAAGGCCATCGTCGATGACGGAACCGGACAAATCATGCTCACCTGGTTCAACCAGCCGTGGATTAAAACCAAGCTCCAGAAGGCGTCCAGCGACGTGATCGCGTTCGGACTCGTCAAGCAGGCCGATTTTGCCCTCGAAATGTCGTCCCCCGAATTCGAACTGCTCGAAGAAGATGACGATGCCGCCGACTTTACGCGAATCGTACCGGTCTACCCTTTGACAGAAGGCCTCCCACAGTCGATCGCGAGAAAGGCTGCCCGCTCCGCCGTCAACGACTATCTCAAGCTCGTGCCCGATCCCCTGCCAGAGAAGGTGCGCGCTCAGGAAAAACTCCCCGGTCTGCAATGGTCGATCAAACAGCTCCACATTCCCGAAGGAGAAGCGGAGCGAGTCAGGGCGCGGCAACGGCTGGTCTTCGATGAGTTTCTGGCGATGCAACTTGCCCTCCAAAGCCGCCGGAACCAAGTCAAACAGGAGACGGGCATAGCGTTTGATATCGATGCGATCACCGCCGGGGTTTCTGCTGGGGAGCATCTGTTTGCTGATCGCGCCCCGATACCGGTTTGGGACGAGATCCATAAGATGCTGCCGTTCGAGCTGACGGCTGCCCAAAAACGAGTGATCGGTGAGATCTTTTCGGACATGAAACGGCCGTACCCGATGAATCGACTCGTCCAAGGCGACGTTGGCTCAGGCAAGACCGCCGTTGCCGCAAGCGCAATGCTCGCCGCCGTTCGGTGCGGATACCAGGCCACCCTCATGGCTCCCACCGAAATCCTGGCAGAGCAACACTATATTAATCTGCATCGGCTCTTTGAGCCCCTCGGAATCGAGGTGGCCCTGCTCGTCGGCAAGCAAGGTGCACGAGCCCGCGAAAAGAACCGCAACAAGACGGCAGGGGGGACCGCAGGCGTGGCGATCGGAACCCATGCCCTGATTCAGGATGGGGTCGACTTTCATAAGCTGGGACTCGTTGTCGTCGACGAGCAGCACCGCTTCGGAGTCCTGCAGCGGGCCGCTCTTCGGGCCAAGGGCTACGGTAACCCCGACGTGCTTGTCATGACGGCCACGCCGATACCGCGAACGTTGACGATGACGATCTATGGCGATCTCGACGTTTCAATCATCGACGAGCTGCCACCTGGTCGAAGACCGATCAAAACCCACTGGAAGCTGCCGCACGAGCGCGCCCTCGTCTACCGGGGGGTCGACGACCTATTGGACAAGGGCCACCAAGCCTATTTTGTCTGTCCGATGATTTCGGAAAGTGAGAAGATGCAAACGCAGGCAGCCGAGGACCTCTGCTACCGACTCCAGACCCAGGTGTTTCCCAACCGCAAGGACCGCATTGGGCTGCTCCATGGGCAAATGAAGTCTGCGGACAAGGAGGAGGTCATGGACCGCTTTCGCCGACACGAACTCGACGTCCTGGTGTCCACAACCGTCATCGAAGTGGGTGTCGATGTTCCCAATGCCACGGCCATGGTTGTCGAGGATGCCAATCGGTTCGGGCTTTCCCAGCTCCACCAGCTCCGCGGTCGGGTCGGACGTGGCGGACACCAGAGCTACTGTATCCTGATTGCCGACGCTACGAACGACGACGCTCGAACCCGAATGCAAACCTTGGTCGAAACGACGGATGGCTTCAAAATCAGTGAGGTTGACCTGAGACTTCGCGGTCCAGGCGAGGTTGCAGGTACGCGCCAGCACGGCAACCTCGATTTTCGGATCGCCGATCTCGTTCAGGATGTGAAGCTGCTTGAACAGGCGCGCCAAGTCGCGATGCGGATTTTGGAGATCGATCCGGCACTGGCTTCACCGGAAAATGCGCTGCTGAAGAAACTGATGGCACAGTCGCCAGGCGATAAGGCCCTCGTTACGATTTCGTAAGGGCTTACTGCGCAATCCAGCGAGGACTGCCGCCGCTTCCATCCTTTCCGGAGAGGATGCTCTCGAGAGTGGTCAGACCGGTGGCCGGTTTGACTTGGCTTTTCTCCCAGATCTTGAAGTACCCCATTCCGCCACGGGCGAGCGACCCGGGCATGGCAACCGTGTACGTGTTCCCTTCGCTTATGGCTAACCCGCCGATTAGAACCTTGGTGATACGGCTCTCGGCAGGAGCGTCCTTCTTGAAGGTGACCTCGATCCCGGACAGTTGGAGGAAGCA
The DNA here is from genome assembly GCA_019187105.1 of Fimbriimonadaceae bacterium. Classification (NCBI taxonomy): domain Bacteria; kingdom Bacillati; phylum Armatimonadota; class Fimbriimonadia; order Fimbriimonadales; family Fimbriimonadaceae; species Fimbriimonadaceae bacterium. Next base: position 835,619 of record JABAQM010000001.1, read on the forward strand.
CATCGAAGGCGAAGGATAAAGCGAAATCGAACGCTCTAATGCCTGTTTGATTTGGCTGCCCTTTAGGCTGACGATGGCAACATCGTCGCCAGGATATTGCAAAAGGGTCGCCAGGTTCTTCGGATCAAACGGGGTCTTGATCTGACCGGCCGCGATGAACGCGGCATCCGTACGGGCGGCTGTCCTTAGTAAGTCGGCGGCGGCCTGAGACGGTAGGTGCGCCTCATCACCTGGGCCAGCGAGGGAGGGCATGACGACGAAGCAACTCGCGGCAAGCGCGGCAAACAAGCGCAAAGCAGGCATGGTCGCTTCTATCATCGGCAAACGGCCGAAATTCTCTATCGGAAGATTCAGCCCTCAATCAATATGACCGGAATCTGGCAGGATTTCGTTCCTAGTCGGCGATTTTAATGCCCATATTCCGGGCAGTACCGGCGAGGATTCTCATTGCCTGCTCTTCGTCGGCCGTGTTCAGGTCCGCCATCTTCTGCTTCGCCACGGTGCGGAGCTGGTCGCGCGTCAGGGTCGCAACGGTCTCCTTCTTGGCGTTCGAAGCACCCTTGTCGATTCCGGCTGCCCGCTTGAGGAGCTCGCTGCTCAACGGTTGCTTGACGACGAACGAATATGATCGGTCTTCGAAAACGGTAATTTCGACGGGCAGCTTGAATCCCATCTGCGAAGTCGTCATTTCGTTGAACTTCTTCAGGAATTCCATCATGTTGATGCCCGCCTGGCCTAGGGCAGGTCCAACTGGCGGTGCCGGCGTGCCCTTGCCCGCATCGATGTTAAGTTTGATGACGCTTGAAATCTTCTTTGCCATGGTCGTACGCGTTATAAGTTGATGAGGCAGCGGGGAGAGGGAAGCGTCGCCGCAGGCCCGGAACGGCCTCAAATAATACCCGATCAACGACCGGATGGTCGATGTGGGTTCGAAGGGATTCTGGAGCGGGAGAGGAGATTCGAACCCCCGACCCTCTCGTTGGCAACGAGATGCTCTACCACTGAGCTACTCCCGCTCGGGCGTACGATGTTATACCCTAAGTTTCGGCGCGTCAAGGCGGCATCCTAAGGCTTCGGTTCTTCATAATCTTTGCGTGTCCGTCGGAGAACGCGGCGATCGCCTGCGCCTGATCATTGAGCGAGCGGGCGACCTTGCCAGGCAGCGGCGTGCAACCATGTCCCGGGAGCTCAAAGCCGACGGAAGCATCGTTACCGATGCCGACCGGGAGGTCGAAGTCTTTCTGCGCCACGAGCTGACTGCTTGGATTCCTGCTTCATTCTATGGAGAGGAAACGCCGCTCGAAACACCCAATGCTCATGGACAGTGGGTCGTGGACCCCATCGATGGCACCTCCAACTTTGCCTTCGGTTCGCCCTTGTGGGGAGTAAGCGTGGGCCTGATGACGAACGGCGAATGCGTCCTCGGGGCGATCGCGCTGCCCGATCTCCAAGAGACCTACATCTGTGATCAAGGCAGCGGCGTCTGGATGAACGACGACCAATTGCCGCCGATCCCCCCTGGCCCGGTCCAATCCCATGAGCTCACCTGCTTCTGCGACGACCTTCTCAGGCATATGCCACGAACCGCGATACCGGGCAAGATGCGTTGCCCGGGGGCGATGGTCATCGCCGGTGCGTTCTTTGCGACGCAACGGTATCGTGCGTGTTTAGGTTTTAGAGAAAAGCTTTACGACATGGCGCCGTGCGTACTCTTTGCTCGGGAGCTCGGCGGTTCCGTCTCACTAGCCAATGGCGAACCGCTGGATCTGTCCTCGCTCCAGGACGGCTTGTCAATCAACCAGCCATGGACCCTGTTTCCAAACGGTTCCGGGTTTGCTTGGGCTGGAAAGGTCTAGCCCTTAGGGTTCTGAACTGGGGCGGCTTCTGGATATGCAGCAGCCGCCCCAGTTGTACTTAAGCCAGGTGGGGAGCAAACTCCACGGCCTGGGCTATGGATCGTAGCTTACGGAGTGCATTCATCTCGATCTGCCTAACTCGCTCCCGTGTAACCTTCACTTTGCCAGCTACTTCAGCCAGACTCTGGGGAGTCTGATCCTTCAGTCCGTATCGAAGACGAATCACTTCCCTTTCACGATCGTTCAGGCATTCCATCAGAGACGAAAGCCTCGAATTTGCTTCCCTGACCAAATACGCTAGCTCAGGATCGGCTTCCGCAAGGCTATCGCCCGCAATCGCCTTCTCAAGAACCTCGGTTTCAATGGTTACCGTTTCCAGCGAGTGTTCCAGCCAGAATCTGACCGTCTCGACCTCGACTCCAGCGTGGTCCGCGACCTCTGGTGCGGTCGGCTTGCGGCCGAGTAGGGACTCAAGATCACGCTGGCTTCGGTGGACCTTGTCGCGGCCATCCTGCAGATGCGCCGGCACCCGAATCGTCCGGGCATGGTCCTGGATCGACCGGATGATCGCCTGGCGGATCCACCACGACGCATACGTCGCAAACCGGCAACCGTGTGAGGCGTCGAATCGCTCAGCGGCCCGAATGAGGCCAACCTGTCCCTCCTGTAGCAGATCTTCCAACGGCATCGACGGGGATGCGTAGCGCCTGGCTATGCAGAACACCAGCCTGAAGTTCGACTGAATAAGCAACTGTCGACTCTTCTCGCAGCCCAGTTTCGCATTCTCGGCAAGCTGGCGCTCGCGATTCTCCGAAAGAACTTCGTGTTGAGCAAGAGTTGTGGTATTAAACGATAGCAACCAAGATGCAGTAGCCCTCCTACCGCGTGAATTTGAGCTCATGAGAGATGAGTTCATTGAATCCCCCGTCCTTCCTCGAATTAGTAAGTCACCATGTGTGACTCCACCATCAATATATCAAAAGATGCCGGATTTTCCAAGGACTTTTACTTGGGAGTGGAAAAACCGCCTTTCAAGGCTTGCAATTTGGCCTGAATTTGTGCTAAGTCAGGTTCGTTGGCACCCTCGCGCAGGGCTGCGACGCTCCGTTCTTCCCTTCGCTTTCTGAGCTGATTGATCGCGTCCGAGAGGACTACCGGGTCGATTCTTAAGAGCGGGTCGGAAGCCAGTTCAGCTAAGCGCTGCCGTATCTCCTCATCCGCTATGACGCCAAGCCAGACCGCTGGTTCACCAGCGGGAGCTTGTTGGAAGGTTGTGGTTAAGGTCTCGGCGATTGCCCTCGCTGTCGCGTGGGAAAATAACTCGTGATCTGCCACCGCCTCCCAAGCTGCTGACCGGCAATCCTGGTTGCAGAATGCCGCCAAGATGGTTCGTTCTGCAGCATCCATCTTTGGTCCGGTCATCGCCACGACCGCCTTGATCTCCTTCCTCGCGCCGCCGGAGCGGCGATGACCCTTTCTGAGGCCCCTCACCTGGCGGTCGAGAATGTCACGGGCGCGAACCTTGTCCCTAACGTAGGGATACTCGGAACAGAGCGCATCAATGTGCCGAGCAAGCTCATTCACTTCTGGCTCAGCGGCAATAATGGCGACGGCTTCCTTCCAGAATCCATCCTCGGTGGGGGACATGCGCTTGCGAAGCTGAAGAAGTTTGAAATCGGTAGGTTTGAGACTGCGCTCGACCGCCTGCAATACGCCAGAGGGCCCGATGGTTCTCAGTAAGGTGTCAGGATCCTGACCATCTGGCATGAGCGCGAGCTCCACGGCGATGCCGGCCGTCTTTAAAAGCTCTTGAGCCCGATCTGCGGCCTTCTGGCCGGCTTCATCCGCATCGTAGAGGATCGTGACTCGGTCGCACCAGCGTTTCAACAGCCGGCAGTGGTCCTCGGAGAGCGCAGTGCCAAGGGATGCTACGGCACTTTCGATGCCCGCACGGTGGCATGCGATCACGTCCAGGTATCCCTCGACGAGGACGCCGTGACCGGACTGCCTCATCGCCTCCTTGGCCCTGTGCATGCCGTAAAGAACCCTTCGCTTGGAGTAAAGCGGTGTGTCCGACGAGTTGATGTATTTGGGAATCGCGTCGCCGATCGTACGACCCCCAAAGGCGACTAGATGCCCCCGATCGTCGTGGGTCGGAAACGTTATCCGTCCCCGAAACCGGTCCTGGAAGCCGCGAACGGCGTCGCCATCCACCAGGAAGAGCTTTTGCGCTTCGGCAAGCGGTATCTGGTGCCGCTTGAGCTCAGCGACCAACGCTTCACCCACGTCCGGAGCATAGCCGAGGCCCCATGAATCCGCGACGTCGCCCCCGATTCCGCGGCGGGAAAGATAGTCCTTCGCCTGCTCCGATTTCTCAAGGGAACGACGAAAGAAGCCCTGCGCGAGGTCCATCGCTTCCGTCCATTGCTCCCGTTGGGTGGCCGATAAGCCTTGACTTCCCTGCTTGAGCTCGACGCCCGCACGCTTGGCGAGCATGCGCAGCGCTTCGGGAAACTCCACGTTCTCGGTTCGCATGACCCAGGTGAACAGGTCGCCGGTTGCGCCGCAAGACCAGCACTTGAAGATGCCCAGGTCGGGGCTCACGTTAAAAGAAGGGTTCCTGTCGTCATGAAACGGACAGAGACCCTTCCAGTTTTTACCTGCCCTTTTCAGGGCCACCCGCTCTGAGACGAGATCGACGATGTCGATGCGTGACCGAATTAGCTCGAGTTCGTCGGCCACCCCGTCACGCGCCTACTTGCCGGCGGCGACGACGATGCCCGTTACTTGGTGCGGCTTCTTCGGATCGAGTCGAGAGAGTCGAAAAGCGACCTTCTGGCGAACCAGATACCGCATCACGATATTGTCGCCTGCGATCTCGTATCCGTCCGGAGCGCCATAAGTCTTGACGATCTGCTTGAACTGCGAACCGAGCGTGATACCACGCGAAGTCCTCACTCGGGAATCGGCCATGCCGATGCCTTCGATCTGAACGACCCGCATCTTGTTGTCGAGAATGAAGCCGTATCGGCTGCCACCCTTCTCATACACCCACCGGGTGAACATCACACCGGCATCGCCTCCGGTACTGCCGCCACCGGCCCGAGCGCCACCACCGCCACCAGACGGAGCAGCTCCGGGTCCCATTCCAGGACCACCCTGGCTCGGCGCCGACATGGCGCCGCCTCTGCCACCGCTACCCTGTCCAGGGAGCGACTTGCCCGCCTGCAGAAAATCGTTGGCAAAACCGAAGTCGTCGGGGACGTTCATGTCGGGGCCAGTAATGCCGGCTCCGCCGCCTCCGCCACCCGGGTTGGAGTTCTGACCGCCGCCAAAGCCACCTGGCCGACCGAAGCCTGGTGCGCCACCGCCGCCGCCACCGGAAGGTCCGAGTCCGGCGCCGCCGATCGTTACGGCCTGAATCTGTTGCGGGTTGCCGAATCGGGCAACCAGCGACGAACCCGATTGAAAGAGCTTGACGCCGATCAGACCGGTTTCGGCACGAGTCCGAGATACCGGGGCCGACGTAGCTCTCCGTTTGGCTTGCGCCTCGACCGAGTATGAAACGGCCGGAACAAGGAGTGCGGCAATTGCGAGCTTGTAAAATCCATTAAGCGTCATTACTTGGCTTCCCGATTGTCGAGCAATCTGATCCTTGAGACGACGTTACCGCCCATTTCGGTTACATCTGGCCCTAAGGCAGAGGATCGGGTAGAGTGATACCCAATTCCAGGCCCGGTCGTTTGACCCAGCACCCCACCAGTGCATCGCAGCCGGGCGGGATGGAGTAGAAAAGAGCATGAGCGCAGGATTAGCCGTTTCCAGCACTGAATTCGACGAAAAGGTCCTTAAATCCGATAAACCAGTCCTCGTGGATTTCTGGGCAGAGTGGTGTGGTCCGTGCAAGGCGATCGGCCCATCCATTGAACAGATCGCAACGGAGTATGCCGGCAGAGCCAACGTCTACAAGTTCGATGTGGACACCGATGCCGAACTCAGTGGACGGTATGGCATCATGTCGATCCCCGCGCTTCTCGTCTTCAAGGACGGAAAGGTTGTCGACACCATGGTTGGCGCCGCACCAAAATCGACGATCACCAGCATGTTGGAGCGACACCTGTAAGCTCACAGCAACGCGGAATGCAACTCCCAGCTCCGGAACGAACTCTGATTCGGTCCGGAGCTTCTGCTTTTGGGCCATGACCTCGGTGAAACCCAGCATCGGACGCGCGGGCGCGATCATGATGGCCAGCCTGCTCCTGAGCCGGTTCCTGGGCATCATTCGCGACATGATCATGGCCTGGCGGTTCGGTCAAAACGCGGAAACCGACGCGTACCGGCTCGCCTTCCAAGTCCCCGATCTCCTGTTCTATCTGGTTGCCGGTGGCGCCCTGAGTTCTGCCTTTATTCCGGTTTTCAGCGAATACCTTCACACTGATCGAGAAGAGGAGGCATGGACGCTCTTTAGCTCGGTCACGACCTTGATGTCGGTGGCAATTCTGCTGCTGATTGCTGTTTGTTGGATTTTCGCAGAGCCCCTGGCCCGGCTGGTCGCTCCTGGCGTCGACCCCCAGTCGCTGCCCCTTATCGCCGAAATGAGCCGGATTCTTCTACCTGCCCAGTTCGCCTTTTTTATCGGCGGGCTCATGTTCGGGACCCTCTACTCGCGGCAGGTTTTCTCGGTCCCGGGTCTCGGACCCAATGTCTACAACCTGGGCATAATCTTTGGCGCTCTCGTCATCAGCAACTTTGTCGTTCCCGGTGTCATGGGCATGACGTGGGGGGCCTTGGTCGGAGCGATTCTGGGCAACCTCGTCATTCCGTTCTGGGCCATGGCACGAATGGGTTCGCGGTACCGCCCCATGATCGACCTGAGCCATCCTGGCGTCCGCAAGGTGTTCAAGCTCATGATCCCGGTCGTAGCAGGGCTGTCGCTCCCTTCGGTTTATGGGCTCGTCCTGCAGTACTTCGGGACGTTCTATAGGCAGCACGGCATCAACACCGCACTCGATTATGCCAACCGGTTGATGCAGGCTCCGCTTGGAGTCTTCGGCCAGTCGCTTGCGCTTGCCGCTTTCCCCGCACTGGCACAGTTTTATGCCCAGAAGCGCATGGACGCGTTTGGCAGCCAACTCCAAAAGACCCTGACGACCGTGGTCTATCTCTCCGTACCGGTTGCCGCCCTCTTCTTCTTCTTCTCGGAGCCAGTCGTGGATGCCTTCTTCCAGCACGGGCGCTTCACTGATGCGAATTCGAAAGCCGTCGCCGGCTGCCTCCAGTTCTTTGCCATCGGGGTTGCGCCCTGGTGCCTCCAGCCGGTGCTCATGAGGGCCTATTTTGCCGTGCAGAACACCGTCACACCGATCGTGATGGGGACGATCACCACCCTTGTCTTCATTTCACTCGCGGCAACCTTCACCGCGCTCAAGTGGAGCTACATTTACCTGCCCCTCGCCGGCTCGATCGCCGCGATCGTCCTCGTTCTCATGTTGGTAAGAGGGGTTGGCAAGTTCGCGGTCGATCTGCATCCGCCAGAGCTGGTACGGGACTCAGCGAAGGCGCTTACCGCCGCGATCGCGGCTTGCCTGCTGCCCTGGTTGGTCTGGCGATACGGAGGAACGGCGGTCACCGGTGTCACCGGAGCGGCATCCCTTGCCCTCCTCACCCTCGTCGTGTTGCTCGTCGGATGGACCTATTACGCGGTGACGAAGGCGCTTAAAATGCCCCAGACCGCTTACATTGAGCGCGCGCTTGCGAAGATCGGTCGGCCCGCTCCCGATCAGCCCGCCGAATAGGCGAGCTTTGTGATCTTCTGGGCGGCTTCCTGCATCGTCTGAGCCGGCACGATTCGCGAACCAGCCAGCAACGCTCGACCCTCTTCCGCAGCAGTGCCCTCGATGCGCGCCACCACTGGGATTCGCACATCGAGCTCGTCGAAGGCCGCCAGGATTCCCTTCGCGACTTCGTCGCACCGGGTGATGCCACCAAAGATGTTGATCAAGAGCCCCCTTACGTTGGCATCCATCAAGATGAGCTCCACGCAGCTTTTGACCCGCTCCGCTTGCGCGCCGCCGCCTACGTCGAGGAAGTTTGCCGGGCTGCCTCCAGCCGCCTTCACCTCGTCCATCGAGCACATGACCAGGCCTGCGCCATTTCCAATGATGCCGATGTCACCACCAAGCCGAACATAAGCGATTCCGCGCCGAGAGGCTTCAGCTTCAATCTCGTCCTCGGCGCTGTCGTCGGCCGTAGCCTGGTATTCAGGATGCCGAAACATCGCGTTGTCGTCGATCGCGACCTTTGCATCCGCTGCGATCAGCTTGCCGTCCGGGGTCAGGGCGCAAGGATTGATCTCGACAAGGTCGGCATCAGACTCCATGTATGCCTTAACCAGCCGCCGGATCATGGAGACCATCTGGTTCTGCGCAGCTTTTGGAATGCCGGCATCCTTCACTGCCTTGCGCACCTCGAAGTCGGCGACGCCCCATGCCGGATCGACTACAAGTCGAACGATTGCTCCAGGATTTCTGGCGGCCACTTCTTCGATTTCCATGCCACCCTCGGCCGAAAGCATGACAATGAGCTTTTGTTCGGCCCGATCCAGCAGAACCGCCAGGTAGTACTCCTCGGCGATGTCTACGGTTTTCGCCACAAGAACCTTCTCGACCACCATTCCCTGAGGGTTCTGGATGCTCTTGAGAGTCTTGCCAATGAGCTCGCCTGCAAACTGGCCGGCACTGCCGGCATCTTCGAAAAGCTTGACTCCACCGGCCTTGCCCCTGCCCCCCATCAGGACCTGGGCTTTCACGACAACGTGCCCGCCGAGCCGTTCGGCAATCGACCGAGCGGCTGCGCCATCGGTGGCGACGTCTCCTTCCGGGACGGGCACACCAAAACGGGAGAGCAAGTCTTTTGACTGGTACTCGTGGAGCTTCATGCGGGAACGCTGAGTCTACCTGCCGATACCCAGGAGGCCCTGAAGGCGGCCAAGAACGTCGGCAAGCGGCGAACCCGGAAGCATCGAAGGTAGAGAGGCGATCCCCAGCTTGATCATCATCCAGTAGCCCTCGGCAGCGTTCCAGAAGGCGGTGCCAGTCTCTACCGCTCGATCCCAATAGCTGGCAAGCGCTCCCATTAAGCCCGGTTCGCGGCGAGGCCGAGATGAAGTTTCGATCTTCTTCACACCGTCCAACCGAACGTCGAGCTTGTTGACAAGCGACCGTTTGGATACTTTCCCACTCTTGATCTCGGTCACGTCCGAAACCGCGTCGGCTTTTGCCTCAAAGATGGAAATCAGCCCGAGCTTGCGATCGAACACAGCCTTTCCAGCGCCCTTCATCGTGGTTTTCACGCGGGCGAACGCGTCTTTCTCCTCCTTCACCACCTGCTTGTCCACATCCTCGAGGATCTCATACTCCTGGCTGAGCTTAAGGTCGATCTTGGCTTCGGATTCCGTCAATCCAGTCAGTCGGCAATCGAAGACCACATCGGTGTCGCCAAACGGCTTGGAGAAGGTCCACGTGTCGCCCTCGCCAAGTTCCTTCGCGGGAAACTCGATGGAGAGGTAGGAAATGTCGGGAAAGCGCTTGACATCCAGGCCGGGAAGCCGAACGGGCAGCGACACGTTGGGTGCATCGGTTGAGATCAGCTTGCCCTGGGGGGAAACCACGATCGTCGTCTTGGGAAAGAATTCCTTGACGTTCTCGGTCGTCAGGGGCAACGTCGCCTCGTTGAAGACGATCTTGAACCGATTGATGTCAGAGGTGGCCGACAGGTTGCCCTCCTTGGTAGAATTTCCTTGAAGCCGGAAGCCGATGTCAACGACGACCTTGCCCTCGTTGCCGCCCAAGATCGGCAAAAAGCCGGTGAACTCCGCCTTCATGGTGTAGGTCTTGGCGAGCCCAGGGGCGAATCCGTACTGAAGGGTCGAAACGAGAGCGAGGGCCAGTATCACAGCGCTATTGTGAAGGATTGACGGGGCCGCCGCGCCACAATGTTCCCATGGAAGTCTTCCTGGTCGATGCTTTTGCCTCGGCGCCCTTTACGGGCAATCCCGCCGCGATCTGTCCGCTCGACGGGCCTGCCCCGGATGACTGGATGCAAGCGCTGGCAATGGAGATGAACCAAGCAGAGACCGCCTTCTTGTGGCCCGAGCAAGATGCTTTTCGGCTCCGCTGGTTCACGCCCATGGTCGAAGTGGACCTCTGTGGCCACGCCACGCTAGCTGCTGCTCACTTACTCTGGGAGAGCGAACGGCTGCCCAGCGGAGAGGAAGCGGCCTTCCTGACAAGAAGCGGCACGCTCAAGTGCAGCCAGGCAGGGCAGGCGATTCGGATGGACTTCCCAGCCGAAACGGCTGCCGAGCGCACCGCCCCCGTGGATCTGGTTGAGCTGCTCGGCTCCCCGGCGACCTGGTATGGCAGCAATCGAATGGACCATTTGGCAATCCTGCCGGACGAAAGTGCCGTTCGAGCGGTCGTCCCGGACATGACCGCCATCGCAGAGCTCGAATGCAGGGGCCTCGTCGTTACGGCGGTGGCGGATCCCGGGCGGGATTACGATTTTGTTTCTCGGTTTTTTGCCCCCCAATCAGGGGTACCCGAAGACTCCGTGACGGGCTCTGCTCACTGCGGGCTTGGACCTCTCTGGTCCCAGCGACTCCAAAAGGCGGCACTGCGCGGCTACCAAGCCTCGCGGCGGGGTGGCTATGTCGATATGGAGGTTCGGGGCGACCGAGTCATCCTCGGGGGCCATGCGGTGACCACGCTCCACGGGCACTTAACGCTCGCGGCCTATCCCCCCACGCTCATCGACTGATCACCATGAATAGGCTTCAGGAGCCTTTGGATAACGCGGAAAGATCTGATCGATCGCCGCCAAGGTTTCTGCCGAGAGCGCGATTTCGAGTGCCCTGAGGGAGCCGTCGAGTTGCGCCATGGTCCTCGGGCCGATGATCGGCGCCGTGACCGCAGGTTGGGCAAGGAGCCACGCCAAGGCAGCGTCGGCCGGCTGTTCGCCCATGCTTCGGCATAAGGCTTCCCACTGTTCAAGCTTCTCGCGGTTGGCTTCCACCTTCTCCTGCACACCGCTGCCAGATCGCCTTCCCACTTCAGCCTTTGCGAGTGCGCCGCCAAGCGCACCGCCAGCCAACGGGCTCCAGGGAATGATGCCTAGGCCGTACTCCTGGGCGCAAGGAAGCAGCTCGATTTCAGGCAACCGATGGATGAGGCTGTATTGGCACTGCTCGCAGACCAGACCCAGCAGGCGGAAGTCGGAGGCCACGTGATTGGCCTTGGCGATGTGCCACGCCGCAAAGTTGGACGAGCCGAAATAGAGCACCTTTCCTTGCTGTCGAAGGACGTAGAAGGCCTCCCAAATCTCCTCCCATGGAGCCTCACGCCAAACGTGGTGCATCTGGTACAGGTCGATATAGTCGGTTTGCAGGCGCCTCAGGGACCCTTCGCAAGCTCGGCGAATATGAAGGGCGCTTAGCCGGTTCGTGTTCGGCCACTCACCCATGTCGCCGTACACTTTGGTTGCCAGAACAACCTTGTCCCTTCGACCACCGCCTTGCGCAAACCATCGGCCGATAATGGCCTCGGTCCAGCCCTCCCCCTTCTTCCAACCGTATACGTCGGCAGTGTCGAAGAAGTTGATCCCATGCTCGAGCGCCCGATCCATGATCGCATGGCTGTCTTCCTCAGTCGTTTGGGGACCGAAATTCATGGTCCCCAAACAAAGACGACTAACCTTCAGGGCGGTCCGGCCGAGGTTGGCGTACTGCACTAGGACTTGCCTTTCAGGATGGTGATCGACACGATTTTGTCGCCCCTCTTGATCTTTGAGACCACATCCATTCCCTTTGTCACCCGCCCCAAGACGGCGTAGCTGCCGTCGAGGTGGGTCTTGTCGGACAGCATGATAAAGAGCTGGGAGTCGCCTCCGACTCTGGCGCCGGTCGAGGCAACACCGACCACACCTCGCTTGAAGGACGTCTGCGATGCCTCAAAGACCACGTTCTTGCCCGAGCCACCCGATCCGACCTCGGGACTGTCGAGCGACATGGTCCGACTCTGCGGGGCTCCCCACTGGACGACGAAATCGGGATCCACGCGATGGATGCGTTGGCCGTTATAGAACTTCTTCTTGACTAAGGCGTCGAAATGGGCCGCGGTCTTCGGCGATCCCTTCGAGTCGGTCGTGATCTCAAACGACTTGCCACCCTCAAGGGTGACCTTCCAAACTGAGTCGGCGAGAAGGCCAGGCGCTACGGCGGCCAGAACTGAAATCCAAAGCATCCTTCTAGTTTGGCTTATGGGGCCTGGAATTTATAACCGTATCCGCGCATGGTATGCAGCATCTGAGGCGCATCGGGGTGCGACTGGAGCTTGTTCCGGAGCCGGTAGATGATCACGTCCAGGCTATTCGTGTTGCAATCGATGTCGTAGCCCCAGACCTGCTCGAAGATGGTCTCCCGGCTCAGCACGCGCCCGTTGTTCTGGGCCAGGTACGCGAGCAGCTCGAATTCCCGGTTGGTAAGGACAAGCAGGTCTCCAAACAGCTTCACCTGCCGCAGATCGAAGTCTATCGAGAGCGGACCGAATTCCAGCTGCTTGGGCTTCGTTTGTTCGGCTGTGTACTCATTGGACCGCCGCAGTTGTGCCCTAACCCGGGCGAGCAGTTCGATGGGTTCAAAAGGCTTCGTCAAATAGTCGTCGGCGCCGACCTCGAGGCCAATGACCTTGTCCATCGCGTCGGTCCGGGCGGTCAACATGATGACCGGAAAACGCCACTTGGCCCTCACCCGCCGACAGACACTCATGCCGTCTATCCCCGGTAATCCCAGGTCGAGAATCATCAGGTCCACCTTTCGATCCTCGAGGACGGACAGGGCCTCTTCTCCCGACGGCGCCGTGAACGCCTCGAACCCATTGGAAACCAAAAACTTGCGAAGATTCTCAAGCAAGAAGCGGTCGTCGTCGACAATCAGGATTTTTCCGCTCATGATCGAGTTCTCCTAGCGGCTGGAATGCGAATCGTAAACGTGGTCCCACGGCCTGGCTCGGAGGCAACGGCGATATCGCCCTCGTGCTCCTCGACAATCCGCCGGCAGCTGTAGAGTCCCAAACCGAATCCCTCAGACCTTGTCGAGGCAAAGGGTTGGAAAAGGGACTGCAGCGAATCGTGGGGGATGCCCTTTCCGGTGTCTCTGAAGCTGATTTCCACCGAGGACCCGGCGGCAAGGGCGGTCACGGTCAGGGACCCACCATGGGGCTCCATGGCCTGCACCGCGTTGAGCACGAGATTGATGAACAGGTGCTCGATCTGGTGGAGATCCCCGATCACGGGCTGCAGGTCTTCGGCCGATTCCGTCACGACCTGAACGTTCGACACCCTCAGCTGGGCCGCGGTTAAGGTCAACACCCTTTGTAAGATTTCCTTCAGGTCGACCTGCTGCTTGGCGACCATGCGCGGCTTCGCGTATGAAAGGAGCCGGTGCGACAGCACCGCAAAGCGGTCGAGATTGGCCCGCACCGCATCCAGACTCTTGATGGGATCGTCCGCAAACGACAGTTCCATCGACAGCGAGGCCAGGATGTTGCGGATGTCGTGCGCCGTACTTGCGGCAAGCGTTCCGACCACAGACAGCTTTTCACTCTGCACCAGTTGGCGTTGCGCATTTCGCAACTCGTCGGTGGTCTCGATGAGCTGCATCTGCAGCGCGTTGGCGGCGAGCAGCAGGTTCATCTGCTCGGCAAGGGCCTCCAAGTGGGACCGGTGACGTGGATCGCTCATATCCACTTCGGAGGTCCCTCCCATGGCCAAGAACGCGGTCGGATGATTTTCCTGGACCAGAGAGGCAAAGGTCACGACATCGGATTTCATCAGAGACCGCAAGGGTTCCGTGGCTTGAGCTGAGTCGACGACAAGATCACGTCCAAGCTGCGGATGGTCGAACAGCGCCATGAGCTTGGGCACCTCGATCACATCGATTTCGTGCTCCTCGTAGGGCGACTTGCCGTCCTGATAGAGCCTGAGCATGAATCCATCAGACTTTCTCGTAATCAGGGCTGCGGAGTGATACCCGAGCAACCCCTGAAGCAGCCTCATCTGCTGGTCAACGAGCTGTCCCATGTTAGGGGTTGACCGCAGGATCATCAGGCCCTGGTTCATGGCGGCCAGGACCGAATTGGTGGTCTCAAGGTCAGCCTTTTGCTGTTCGATCGCGGCTTCGCGTTCGGCAATCTGCTCCTGCAGATATCGTTCCCGCGCCAATTCGGCGGAAATGCGCATCGCCATCAGTGACATGAACCGTCCGTCCTCTTGATCGAGGGTCTCGTCTACTCGATTGTCGACGAAGCAGACGGTGCCAATCTGGATTCCGCTCGGATCGTGAATCGGGCACCCCAGGTACCGATTCGCGCCCAGTTTGGCAGGACCGGTCTCGGCCCACTCGGGATTGGTCCGGGCGTCCTGAATGATCAGCGGCCCATCCTGTCCGATCACGAAGTTGCAGTAGGTCTGCTCCAAGGGAAGGCCCTGGATCGCCTTCAGCTCCTCCGGCATCCCAACGGTTTCGGCGTAATGCATAAAGCCGTCGCGAAGCAAGGATAGGACCGCGATCGCCCCGCCGTAGAATTCGGAGATGACGGAAAGGATGCTCCGGTAGGCGACGATCGGATCGGGATTGAACATCGTGCTGATTTCGGTCAGCCTTTCCGCCATATCCCGGCGTCGTCGCTGGCGCGTCACATCCCGGAACGTCCACATGCGACCAATCAGGTTGCCGTCCTCGTCCCAAACGGGCCCCGTGATCCGGCTCAAGAACCGCGGTGGCGAGGTCGACAGGGCGAGTTCATCTTCGTACCGCTGCTCGGGGTCCGCATAGATCTCATCCAGCCGGTCTTCCCAAGACGCCGGGTCGGGAATGATGCGGTAAACCGCTTCGCGCACGGTCTTTGGATTCGATTGGACGACCATCGCCGGGTCGATCTCGAACATCCGGCCGAAGGCCTCGTTGCACGCCAGACTTCGATGCTCCAGGTCGGTGAGCAAGATCCCATCGTTGCTCGACTGCAGAATCGCTCGCAGCAAAGCCAACGTATGGCTAGCCAGATGTGGCCTGATCGCCACCCCTGGTTCGGGAGTTCGATTTCCGACTATAACGCGCTGCGCCTCCAGCACCACCAGATCATGGGACGGTCTCCTAACACCAAGTTAACTATAAGATGAACGGCAGATGAACGCGTTCATCTTTGATCAAATCCTGAGTGGGTGACTGGTCTCGTTTGCATCGGTAGACTGCCACCATGGAGCCGATCAGCCGCCGTAGGGTGTTGCAGGGGGCGGCCATAACCGCCGCATCCGCAGCCCTGCCAGTTGGCGCGGCGGGGCCGCACCCCATGAAGAAGCGCAGCCTTCGAATCGCCCACCTTACCGATATCCACGTCCAGCAAGAAAAGGGTGCGGGGCAAGGCATGGCAACGGTCCTCAAACACGTCGAAGCCCAGAAGGATAGGCCTGATGTGATCTTCACCGGAGGCGACCTCATCATGGATTGCTTTGGCGCCGACTTCGCACGAACCAAAGCACAATGGGATCTGTTCGACTCCGTTCTGCGCGACCATACCGGGCTCAAGGTCGAACATTGCATCGGCAACCATGACGTGTGGAGCTTCAGCAAACGGGAAGACAACCCCCAGCACGCTGCCAAAGCGGTTAAAAAGTGGGCGTGCGACGTCCTCAGGCTCGACCGGCCATACCGCAGCTTCGATCGCGCAGGCTGGCACTTCATCGTTCTCGATTCGACCCACGCATCCGGAAACAGCTACGTCGCCAAACTCGACGAGGAACAGTTCGATTGGCTCGCCGCCGATTTGGCCCGGACGCCTTCCAAGACGCCGGTGCTCGTGATGTCCCACATTCCGATCCTCGCCGCCTGCGCCTACTTCGATGGTGAAAACGAGAAGACCGGTCACTGGGCGGTCCCAGGCGCATGGATGCACATCGATGCGCGCCGCATCAAGAACCTGTTTGCCAAACACCCCAATGTCCAAGCCGCAATCAGCGGCCACATCCACCTGCTCGATCGCGTCGACTACAACGGCGTCACGTACCTGTGCAACGGGGCGGTTTGCGGCGCCTGGTGGGGCGGCAGCTATCAGGAATGCCCACCCGGCTATGCGATGCTCGATCTCTACGACGACGGATCGGTCGAGCGCGAGTACGTCGAGTGGGGCTGGAAGCCGACCGACTGAACGGCGCCGTGCCATACTGAAATCTGCTTCGGGCGGTTAGCTCAGTGGTAGAGCACTTCGTTCACACCGAAGGGGTCACTGGTTCAAATCCAGTACCGCCCACCAGCCCTTCTCTGGCCACGAACTCAGATGACCATTCAAGAGATTGAATCGAAGTTACCGAGTGGTCTACATGACGCGCAGATTCGTAGCGTGTCCGTTAACTACTCGGAAATGTCGGCCGAACTTTTCTTGATTGTCTGGGTCGGAGAGCTCTCCTCAAATCAATGGGCAACTCGCGAAAAGTACTGCGATGCAGTACTGGGAATGACGGGCCTCAACTATTTCCTGATTGATTGCCCTGACCCTAGTAGTCATTTCTCAGACCCTAATATTGTGAGCATCGATCACATCAACAATGCGCCGCTTCCGGCACTTCCCATTCCGAAAGATGACTTCGCTTGTGAGATCTCTGTATCCAATTTTAATTCTACAATTCGATTCTCAGCCCGAGATGCAGAACTGAAATGGATCGAGAGTTAGGGTGACGTCGACAACCTTGTGCTGGCTCTGATCATTATCGGAGGGCTTGTGTGCCTGGCGAACCTTGCGAGCCTCGTCGGGAACATTCGCGGTGCCAGATATTCGTCCCCGGTACCGCTGGTCGGCGGCGGGATGCTCTTTGCGGGCCTGTGGCAGGTTTCATCGGCTCGGCCTTTCGCCTGGCTTGCCCTCGCCCTTGATTGGGGCACCGCCAGCTTCCTCATCGCAAGCCCTCGGCATGTTAAAGAGATCTGGTCCACCTCTCGCTTTTGCTTACTTGAAGAGTACACGGGCCAGAACGAGACATTGAAGGCAACTCTGCAGCTCTTTCGTGGTCAGCTCTGGGTTCTTCGAAGAGATTACAAGCCTAAACGAGAAGAGGGTGGGCGCGTTAGTTTGAGCATGACGGGACATTACCGATACGAAGATGGACTCCTCATTCTCGAATTAAAGGACGGCCCGTTCACTCTGCGGCCCTCCAACACCGGCGGTTTGGACGAGTGGGTCTGGTCGGAGAGTCTCGACACGCACTCTCACATTCCTTCGGAACAAGAGCTTGTTCTTCGCCGCAAGTAGCGAGCATCGGACGATGCGATCGGTTGTGAGCCTAACCAGGTTCGAAGAAACATTTGCACCGGAGAGCTCTCCCGCACCACCCACGGTCAGCTTCGCGTAGATAAGTAGTTCACCGTCGGAGCCTGCGCGCTGCCTGGCGCACCGTTCACTCTGGTCTCGTCCGAAGCTCCATATCCTCGAACCCCGGAGGTGTTCAAGAACGATAGCCGGAGCCGATGGCACCGGGCTTGGGCCCGAGCTCGGAGGCTCAAAGCGAAGGTCCCCTGTCCCACCCTCACCGCAAACCGAGTCAGCACGTGGTGCTATGTGTGAGCTGTGCCTTGTTAGGCGTGAGCAATGCTGGGCCGTTAGTGT
Organism: Fimbriimonadaceae bacterium; assembly: GCA_019187105.1. Classification (NCBI taxonomy): domain Bacteria; kingdom Bacillati; phylum Armatimonadota; class Fimbriimonadia; order Fimbriimonadales; family Fimbriimonadaceae; species Fimbriimonadaceae bacterium. The sequence continues at coordinate 853,185 of JABAQM010000001.1, forward strand.
AACGCTTCGGGCAGCGGGGGTGGTTCAAATCCATCGCTCTCTGAGAAGTCACCGTGGAGATGGCTCAGCCGGCGCCCTCTTGCTCCAAACCAGGCGCCAGCGCGAGGTCATTTCGAGGTACATGCCGAAGAACTCCATCGTCGAGCCAAGGGGCCGCTTAGTAAAATGATGGTTACCTTGACAGGGCAGCATGGGTCTAGAACGCACTCAGGAGGTGCGACAGTGAAAACAAAGACTCGATCGATAGCGCTGATCGTCGGCTGCGTGCTCGTGCCCTTTACACTCGTGGGCTGCTGGGGGATCGCTTGGTCTCCCGACGGAACCCACCTCGTATTCACATGGGGCTACGGCATTGACGAACAGCCGGCCCTCGCCGTCATGGATGTCGCCACGCGATCCCTCCAAACGCTCCCTGACTCCGACTCCCCTGCGATGCCCCAATGGAGTCCCAAGGGAGACCGTATCGCATTCATCTCGTCGCAAAGTTCCGGCGACGAGCTGCGAATCTTTGACGCCCCCAGTACGAGGACCCGTACCATCGCCAAGTTCCCCGTTGGATTCGTTTGGTCCAGCGATGGCCGCCAGATAGCTTATGTCGAAAAGCGCGGGGAGCAAGAAGCGAGATACACGTGCGTTCGGTACGATCTCGATTCGGGCAAGATCGCACAGAGAATCCCGCTTCCCAAGGGCGTAATCTCCGACATATTTCTCTGCTGGCTCCCAAAAACGGATGGCGTTGCTTTCCTTTCTGCAAAGGGAAACTCCGGTGATATCTACATCGCCGAATTCGGCAAAGTCAGGAAAGTCACCAACACGGGCGACATCGTCGGCTTCACGACTTCCCAAGACGGTAACTTCCTAGTTTGGGCGCGCAAGAGCCGCAACCCTAAAAACATCCTCCTCTTTCTCTATCGCTACGACCTCGACCTTCGCAACGTCCAGCGAATCCCCTTTCCTAATCGCATCCCACAAGTCAACCCGGATCAGCGACACGGCCCGAAAAACGTCGAGTGGGTCTTCTTCTCTCCTAATCTGCAAAAGATGATCCTTTACCTGGATCACGACGTGCCGCCCGCAAAAAACAAGAATGAGCCACACATGGTGCACGGGTCGATGGTCGTAATGCGCTTTGACGGCACTGGAGCTAAGACCATCGCCGATTGGCAAACCCATTCCAACGACATCTACTGGCCGGCGTTTTCTTGGGACTCCAAGAGGATCGCCATCCAGCATATCGGCTCAAGCTGCCAGATCATCACGCTCAACGCAGACGGCAGCAATAAGAAAGTGGTTCTCAATAAAGGCAAGTGACGGTCAGGAAAATGGGTCCAGGGAACCCATTCGCTCCAAACGCTTCCGCTAGCGCCGCGTCCGGTCGAGTGAGATGGAATTGACATAGGAGCAGGCAGCGAGCCAGCCAACAGGAGACCATTCTTGGATGGAAGGCTGTGTCACTTGCTCTCCACGCTTGATGCCACGCTCGCCAGAAGCTCGTCGAGCTGGTCGAGCGACTCGGGCAGCGCCAGCGTCGATCCGTCGGCGTCAAGCGCTTCCTTCGAAGGATAGCGATTGCTCACCGCCAACAGGGTCCTACCTTCGGCTTCCGAAAAGGTCACCGTGGTGACGGTCTGGCCGCCGTCTTCCTCGTTGGTCCACACGAGGCGCGAGTCGGGCGTAACCTCCAGGTACGTGCCGAAGAACTCCATCGTCGAACCTTCGTGGAGGAACGCCAACCGGTACTGCCCCCCGACGCGGACGTCCATTCCGCAGGAAACCAGGTTCAGCCCATACGACTTGGGCACCCACCACTGCCGGAAAAGTTCCGCCTTGGTCCACGCCTCGAACACGAGGCGCGCCGGCGCGTCGACGATGCGGGTAACGACGAGTTCGACGTCGGAAACTCGCTCCACCTTGGTCTCATTTGTCTTAGTTACTTCCATTTGCTTCTTCCTACTGATTAGTTTCTTGGCGAGGGCCAGGCGGGAGCGCCGAAGCCGTAAAGGCGGTTTGGGTGCGGCGCATTATAGGGTTCGCCTCCATCGAGGCCAAGCTCGAAATGAAGCATCGTCATCTGGCCGCACTTGCTGACGATGTGCTGAGCCATGTGGAACAGATAGCCTCGAACTGATCGGCGATAGCCATCCGGGCTCACCCTGAGTTCGTCCATCATGGGCGTATCGATGGATTGCATGAGTTCCCGCCAAGCCTCCTTCTCGCTTTCGAGCAAATCCAGCATCTCGCCGCGGTGCTGAGGAGGATCGGGAATCGCCTCCTGGCGGGCCGGATCGAGCACCGTGATCTCCTGCCGATCGCTCCGCAGCCACATCCACGCGTGCTCGCATATCTCGCGGGCGCTGGGCGTGCGCTCCGAGAAGCTCCAATTCCACCTTTCCTCCGGAATCTCCCGTGCCCGGCGGAGGATTCCGCCCGTGAATCCGCAGATCAACTGCTCGAACGCCTCGATTTCGCTCCTTGGGAATTCCGCGTCAACCCATTCAACCTTCGTTACTTCTCCTTCCATTTGCCCCTCCCTTCGTTTCAGTTCCTCGACAACATGGTCCAGCTGGTCGAAACGCGCCGCCCAGAGTTGGCGATGCCCCTCTATCCATGCCGCCTCCTCTTCCAGCCCGCGTCGCCCCAGCCTGCAGGTCCGCACCCGCCCGACTTTCTCCGTGCGAACGAGACCTGCTTGCTCGAGGACGCCGACGTGCTTCTTCATGCCTGTCAGGGTCATCTTGAAACGGGTGGCAAGGTCGGTGATCGAAGCATCCGCCCGTCCGAGCTGCTCCAGAACGCCACGCCGGGTGGCGTCCGAGAGCGCACCAAAGGAGGCATCCAGGGGCTTTAACTGAACCATTTGGTTCAGTATATCACATGGTAGCTATACTCGCCCAGTGACGGTACACCTCGTTTGTGATCCAATGTGGACCGGGAGCCTTGAGGATTTGGTGCCGGTCTGGATCGTTGGGTCGCCGCACAACCGGGTGGCGGTGGAAGCCGCCTGGGCGCATGGCACCGAAGGCGTTACGATTTTCGAAAGTGATCGCCCGGCGGAGGCGGCCTGCGCTGTCGTAATCGCGAATGTGTGGCTCCATCACGGACCGTGGTCGTGCGATCCCCCTATGGCCCGATTGGAAGTGCTCGGCGCGAGAGTCACGAGCGACATCAGCGCAGCGCTCGGGGCGATCGGGTTTACGGTTGCGGACGAGCGTGAAGGCGGGTTCTCAGCTAGCGTTTTGGCTCCAAACTCCGAGCCCGTTCCGGTGGCAGAACCAACATACTACAGGATTTCATTTCGCCAACACATCTTTCTCAATTTGAAAGATTTCTTCGAAAATCAAGAGGCTTGGTCCAATCCAGATCACCCAAGATTCCACTTTTTCTTTGATGATATGATCGAGGATTTCCTGGAGCTTGCCGATCACGGTGATAGACAAGAATCAAATCGATCGTATGACTTCACTGACGAAGAGGCAACTTTGGTTTGGGAAGTCGTAGACGGACTCGACGCTATTCACCGTTATGCAGGAAGCTCATCCGAGGCCAGGATCGCTCATCCCGATTGGCCGCGAATCACTGCAGTTGCCAAAGAACTGATGAGGACCCTGGGATCAAGGCCATTCCCTGAGCCTATCTTCTTGGAACGCAACCGAACTGGCGATGCGTAACTGGGCGCCGGATGTCGCCATCGATCCTGCGATCGCGCACGATCTTGTCGCTGCCGAGTTTCCAGACTTCACGAACCAGCAACCCAGCCTGCTCGGCAGAGGATGGGACAACCTGTGCATCGAATATCCCGATGCGACCGTCTTTCGATTCCCGACTCGCCGGATGGGTGCTGAACTCGCCGAGATCGAGATCCCCACGCTAAGCGCGCTCTCCCCCTACCTTCCGCTCCCGATTCCGATTCCCACCCACGTCGGAACGCCCTCCGAAACCTATCCCTACCGATTCTTCGGCTACCAGAAGATCCTCGGCAACCCCATCGAGAATGCGGTGGCTAAAGCTGCCGAAAGCCTCGGCGAGTTTCTGGCCGCGCTTCATGCCATCGATCCTTCTCGACCGCCCTTCTCAAATCTTCCCGGAGACACCCTCAAGCGGGCCGACCGCCTAATGGAGAAGATCGAACTCCGCGGGGGCCAGATCATCGACCACTTTCCCGACCAAGCCGACTGGGCCCGACGCCTTATGCACCGGGCGGAAACTGAGCTCCTGGACCATCGCCCATCCAACGAGGCGCGCGTCGTCCATGGTGACCTCTACGCGCGACACATCCTCGCCGACGGTTCCGGAACCGTGACCGGAATCATCGACTGGGGCGATGTCCACCGCGGCAACCCCGCCATCGACCTCTCCATCGGCTTCTCGGTCTTTCGGGGCAGCGAGAGGGCAGTCTTTACCCGGACCTACGGCCATGCGACCCTCCAGTGGGGCCTGGCCCGCGCCAGAGCCCTGATGTACGCCCTCGCCATGGTCGCCTATGGCAGCGACATTGGTGATCCCGCCGCTATTCGCCTTGGACACCACATCGCCGACAACGCCATGGCTGGGTAACCTCGGCCCGACACACAAAGAGGGGAACCATGAGCACCGCTTGCCTGCTAATCGCTGCCGCCATGTCGCTGTCCGTCACCACCGCAAAGCCAGCCGTCCAAGCTCGGAAGAAATCGAGTCTCGACAGCCTCGTCGCGAGCCGGCTTCCCGCGCTTGGGCACCGCAACTGGATCGTCATCGCCGACTCCGCCTACCCGCTTCAAACGTCTCCGGGGATCGAGACGATCACCGTCAGCGACACCCAGCTGGATGCGGTAAAAGCCGTGCTCGGCCAGCTCAAGAAAGCCAAGCACGTTCGACCGTCGATCTTTCTCGATGCCGAACTCACCTACGTGCCCGACAAGCATTCACCGGGCATCTCGGACTTCCGCAAGAAGCTCGATGGCGTGCTGAAGGGACAGCCGGTCCAGCGTGTTCTTCACGAAGAAATCATTGCCAAGCTCGACGAAGCCGGCAAGGCGTTCAAGGTCCTGCTGATCAAAACGCCCCATATCCAGCCGTACACCTCGGTGTTCATCCAGCTCGAGTGCGGCTATTGGTCGGACACCGCTGAACAAGAGATGCGTAGCGCCATGAAGTCTGGCGGCCGGTAGGAGGCAAAAAGAATGGGATCCAGCATGACGCGCCGGGACCTGCTGAAGGTCAGCGGATCCGCAGTCCTCGCCGCCGGAGTACCCGCCATCGTGAAGGCAGACCGGCCACCACAGCGACGGCCAAACCTTATGGAGCGAGGCAGCCCCGAAGTCTATTCGGGCGAGGAGCTGAAGTACATTGGCATGCCGATCGGCGGGTGTTTCGCCGGCACCGTCTATCTGGGTGGCGATGGCCAGCTCTGGAACTGGGACATCTTTAACGAAGGCAAGTTCGGCGCGGTCGATCGCCAGAACGTGATGTACATGGGCGAGAGCCTTCACGCCGGCGGGGGCGCCAACTATGTCGATCCCCAGACCCAGAAGTCGCCCTTCAACCAGCGGTTTCGCCTCCTCGCCGACGTGGGAGGCTGGCGCAGCGTTCGGTTTGGCGACGTCCGCTTCCGTGGCGAATACCCAGTCGGCAAGGTGACTTACGGTGCGGGAGACGCCGACGTCACGATGGAGCTCGAGGCGTTTTCGCCCTTCTGTCCGCTCGATATCGACCGCTCCTCATTCCCGGCCACAACGATGACCTTCCGGGTCACCAACGTGGGCAAGCAGGCTGTCAAGCTCCGCCTCGTCTACCAGATCGACAACCCGGTCCTCGCCAAGTCGCGCGGCACCCGTTCGGATTACCAGCTGGCCGCCACGAAGACGGAGTCCGGCGGCGTCATGTTTGGCGCCGCCGAGCAGAAGGACGACCACCGCGTGAGGCCACCCATCCTGTTCCAAGACTGGTCCAGCGGAACTTATGGAGACTGGAAGGCCACCGGCACGGCGTTTGGCCAGTCGCCCCAAAAAGTCGATCAGCTCCCAAGCTACATGGGGCCGGTCCAAGCCGGCACCGAGTACGTGGTCAACACCCACCAAGCTCGAAATGGCGAAGACGTGGTGAAGGCGGACGAGCATCTCGGACGCCTTCGCTCACCCAGCTTCCCGATCGAGCGGCGGTACATCAACCTACGCGTGGGTGGCGGCAACCACAAAGACAAGACCTGCGTCAACCTGGTCGTCGACGGCGCGGTCGTCCGGTCGGTCACCGGGCGCAACAGCAACCTCATGGCTTGGGAGTCATTCGACGTGGCCATGTACGAAGGCAAAACCGGATACCTGGAAGTGGTCGACGAGGTTGCCGGTGGCTGGGGGCAGATATCCCTCGGCGAGGTTGAATTTGCCGATGAGCGCAAGTCCCATGTCCAGCTGAGCGCACTCGGCGACTTTGGCAGTTTCTGCGTCGAGGTTTTGGGCGGTGCGAACCGTTCCGAGGTCCGTCCTGAGACGGCAGAAATTGGAAGCGATTTCGAGCTCAAACCAGGTGAAAGCCGGTCCCTGACCTTCGTCGTCGCATGGCATTTCCCGAACTGTGCCAAGAACATGCCGGGCAAGCAGAACTGGTACGCCTCGCAATGGAAGGACGCCAAGGCCGTGGCTGACGACATCGCCACCAACTGGAAGAACCTCCAAGCAACCACCCGGGAGTGGAACCGCACCTGGTACGACTCCACGCTTCCGTACTGGTTTCTGGACCGGACGTTTGTCAATACCTCCATTCTCGCCACCACGACGTGCCACCGGCTCGATGCGGGCCGCTTCTACTTCTGGGAAGGCATTGGATGCTGCGCGGGAACCTGCACTCACGTTTGGGGATATGCCCAGGCGATCGGCCGCATCTTTCCGGAAGTCGAGCGATACCTGCGCAAGGAGATCGACTTCGGCCTCGCCTATCGCAAAGAAACCGGCGCCATCGACTACCGCGCCGAATACCACCAGGTCGTAGCCCACGATGGGCAGGCGAGCTGCATTCTTCGCGCCTATCGCGAGCACCAAATGTCTAAGTCCAATGACTTCCTGAGGTCGATTTGGCCGCAGGTGAAGGGAGCGATGCAGTACCTGATCAACGAGGACAAGGACAAGGATGGAATCCTCGAAGGCCATCAGTACAACACGCTCGACACGCCATGGTATGGACCGATCGCATGGATTTCATCCCTCTACATCGCCGCGCTGCGGGCTTCGGAGGCGATGGCCAAGGTCATGGGCGACGCCGATTTCGCGGCCACCTGTGGTGGACTTGCCACAAGCGGCAGTAAGAAGCTGGTCAGCGATCTGTTCAACGGCGAGTACTTCGTGAACCGGGCCGACCCGGCTCATCCGGAAGCCAACAACACCAACGTCGGCTGCCACATCGATCAAGTTTATGGCCAGTCCTGGGCCCACCAAGTCGGCTTGCCGCGGGTCGTTCCCGTGGCCGAGACCAAGTCTGCCCTGCGCGCGCTTTACAAGCACAGCTTCCACGAGGACGTGTGGGAATACCGCCGGAACATGAAGGCGATACCGGGTGGCCGATGGTATGCCACGCCAAAGGAAGCCGGCCTCATCATGTGCAGCTTCCCCCGCGGCGGGGCAGCCGAATCGATCGGCAAGAGCGGCGACGCCTGGGCGGTCGGGTACTTCAATGAATGCATGTCGGGCTTCGAATACCAGGTCGCCAACCACATGATCGCGGAGGGAATGCTTACCGAAGGGCTGAAGATCGTGCGCGCGATCCACGACCGCTACCATGCCTCAAAGCGCAATCCCTACAACGAGATCGAATGCAGCGATCACTACGGCCGCGCCATGGCCTCATACGGCGCGTTTGTCGCGATTTCTGGATTCCAGATCGACGGGCCACGTGGAACCATGTCCCACAGCCCCAAAGTGAAGGGTCGTCCGTTCCGATGCGCCTTCGTCAACGAGCGTGGCTGGGGAACGGTCGAAGTCGCAAGCGACGGGAAGGAGTCGGTCACGTACCGGCATCGGACGTAGCGGCCACGATCGGACAGGTGGCCGGTGTGCGCAACTAGCCCAGCCGGGCGCCGATAGGCATTCCGCCCGAATGTCGGCCGTTCCGGGGATCCCCATTGCTTAGCGCGCAAGGCTGATTCTGGTCGAGACCGCGGCGGATCCGTTTCGGGCCGAGTGTCCTTCGGATGGCGTTTGCGCCGGAGCAAACCGCTCCTGGAGAACTATTTTCCGCGCCCGATCCAGAGCAGATGAGGCCTGATCCAGAGCAGACGAGGCCTGATCCAGAGCAGATGAGGCCTGATCCAGAGCAGATGAGGCCTGATCTGCTTTAGAATTGCTGCGCAATAATGTTGCAGACACGTTCAAAAGCGGTACATACGTCTACAAAACGCCGCTTCGTGGCGTCGTCGGTGGGAGGAATGGAGCTCCCTGCGGTCGATCGACCGGTGCTTCCAGGTCCTCGGCGACACCCCTGCTGCCTTTGCGGCGTGGCGAGGGGCGCAAGGAATGGTCGTATCTGGAGACCGGATCCCATTCACGATTCGGAACGTCACCGCACTCTGACAGTAGGAGGCGCTATTGTATGATGAAGGCGCGCTTCGCGCCCGGGTTAGCTGCGCGAACTCGGCGGCAACCAGCAGATGAAGGAGGAATGGAGGAAAAAAGTTGTATTGGTCACGCGCCCCGCTCCACACGGGGCTCCTTGGGATCCACCTACAGAGGCAGAATCGCATCCATGGGTGCAACCCGAAAATCTACTGCAGGCCCGAGGAACCCGGGGGCCGCGGGACCAGAGATGTAGATTTGCCTAAACGAGATTCTGAAAAATACGTTAGCCCACCAGCACGATGCTTCCTGGACTCCTTATTACATACTGCTTCATAAGCTCGCTTCCTTTGCCTAAGGAGACGGTCATCGTCGATTCAATGCAAGGGCGGCCGGTAGCAGTGGATATATTTGGTCACATGCGTGCCATCGTGAAGGCGCCGCTACCGGATCATCCAGGTGAAAGTGGGCCCAAAATGCTCGTTCGAGCGGTCGATGGTCGGTGGTCCACGAAGAAGCCCATTGCTCCCGCGATAGTTGAGTACCATGCGAAAAACGAAGAAATGCAGTTTTGGCCCACGGTGTTCCAGTTTCCACATGGAGCTGTCTATGAAGGCATGCGATCGCTATTGTTGATGCGAGATGATGGCAAAGTCGAGGTGTACGATCGTAGTGGCTTCGAATGTACTATGGATCAACCACGGGGGCGCATCATCCTGACGGAGGTTGGTGTCGTCGTAAAAGTGAACGTTTTAACGGTCTCGGCAGACGGTTTTCGCACAGAACGGTATGAGTTCGCCAATGGCGCGCAATTTCGGAGCGCTGGCGCGAGGACAGGACCCCTGGTTGTGGATCATCGGACGATGCTGGTTCTTCTTTCAAGGAAACCTCGCGCGAACGAGGGAGTGTTGCCAGCCATTGTGCTTAACCATGGCGGTAGGAAGGAGGACAAACTAGACACTTGCATATGTGCTCTATTTGACATGAAGTCGGGGCGTGTTCAACCCTTGTTCTTGCTGACCATGCCTCACTTAACATTTGAGGAGAGTCTGCTGATGCCCCGGCGTTTAATGACCGTGTATGGCGACTCCCAGCTGAAGCTGGGAATCGCGTCAGACCGATTTTATGTGGTCAACCTCGATCGGTTGCAGAAACTATGGACCGCCGCACGGGCAAATAGGCTTTTGGGGGAGCGACATGCCCGTAACTCCAGCGGTTGTGAGCAGACGTAACTCCATACTATTGATAAACATGAAAGACAAAAGTGACGTAGCTGGGAAAGAATTTGTTGATTGAGCTTCCAAAGCCCTGCCCGTTCAAGTAGCCAAAAAATGAGTTCACTGTCGTTATTGTATCTTCTCTTGGTCATTGAGTTACTTTCTGTTCTCTTTGGGCACCAGAGGAAGGTCGTACTAGTCGAAGACAGGCACTTACAAGTGCCGTTTAACGTGCGTGGGGGCGGACACTTTGCTATTGGAGGGATTGAGTACCTCAACGGCAGCTTAGTTCACTTTCCGAACTCTCTGTACTTCAGGTACGGACATAAGAGGAAAGCTATCAATTCAATGAAAAATCTAATTGGGAATGTGGAACTAACGACCTCGAGTGAGGCCCTCGCTTTCGTACGGCTTAGGACTTCTCCGAAGACATTTGGATCTTTTGCCAATGGTGGTAGAGGATTGATTGAGCTCATTCCGCGTAGCCAGATAACCAAGGCTTTGGTTTATGGAGACGGAAAAATGGCTTCCTTGTTATGGAAGTGGCCGTCAGGTTGGTTTGGGGTTATTGACGATAAGGACTTTGCACGATTCTGCGCCGCTAGGGCGACACACGAGGCACGTGGAAAAGTGTTCTTGGTTTCCAGAACCGTAATGTCCTATGATTTTGTCAAGGAGTCTGGTTTGGTCTTTAGGATTCAGGAGGTTGTTTACCCAGACGGCGAAATCTATATGTCCAAGTGCGTGCCAATTACGCTGCAGCCCGCCATTCTCCGTAAGTTGTATGTGCCAAAGTCTGAGTAGTCATGGTGCCATCCTTATGGGAACCGCGTTCGGTTTGCCGCCTGTATTGTTAAGGACCGGACTCTTCTCACAACGCGTGACGTATACCTATGATGGCGATGGATTGAAGCGGAGCGAGAACGACGGTACGGCGATCACGACGCTGGTACGAGATGGAACGGACGTGATCCAGGAACGCCCGGGTGGCATGCATCGAATCTATTGCATGCGAACTTTGCCACGCCCACCGATGCATGTTCTTGCGCTCTCCCGTACTGTTAAGTGGGGGCGCGGAATCATCCACCGGTTGTTGGGGTACACCGATCGCGAGCAACGGTCGCCCGATGCATACCACCCGATTTGAGACACAGGATGACAGGGGTTGCGGCCACCCGCCGTGACCAGCCAAGCAAATTCCTTTTGGCTGCCGGCTTAAGTAGGGGTTGCTGTATGATTAAGGGAGTGATTTCGCCTCTGCGGACACGGGCACGCCGGCACTTACTGTAACAATCAATGAGGCTAGTCGCTTTGATCGGTTCTATCGCCGCTTCCCTGCTCATTCTCGCGGTGGCTTCGTGTGGACCGGCGAATGCCATGAAGCCGGAAGAACTCATTGGGAAGAGCGTGTCGGCGGTTGTGAGGCCCGAAGAATGGCACAAATGGCGAGTGTCTGTTCGGGAGAGAAACGCGAGCAGGGCGATTCAAGAACTTGAAAGGTCGAAGGAACCATTGGCGGTAGGTTTTTACGGGGAGCCCGACTCTCGCGGTCGCCCTATTGTCGTCCTCGTGGTGTCCCGTGGACTCGTCGACTCTCTCTCGTTCGGAGAACCTCGACGGCTTTCCACTGATCAGGAGTTCCTCCTCATCCGAAAGAGTATCCGGGCGGGCACACGTGTAAGCGATATGCTAAAGACTTGCAACTGGTTTCCGCAGATCCACTGCGCTATAGGTCGGTCCGAATTGAGGCTCGACCGGGCGGTCCAAGGGTCGATAGTGGATGGGAGCTTTTCGGGGCGGCTCTCAGCGGACGAAGAGGTTATTGGTGGCAGCGATGGCCAACTATTCATCGAATGCAGAAATGGTTCGATTGTTCATGCAACCGTCTCAAGGCCACCTTGGTGAAAATTTATCTTCCCGGAGGACCCAGTACCGGACGTCGGATTACGAATCTGCCACAAGCGGCAACGCTTCGCGAACCGGGGTACCTAGGGTAGGGTGATGGAGGAAAAAGATCCATGCTCAACCCAAAGCCCGGCCACCTGACCGGGGAACTCATGGTGATCTTCTCCCTCTTCGACGGCTTTCTTCCTTTACCTGACGAGCCGGACGGTAATCCATGTGGGGACTCGGCAGGAAATCCGGAGGCGGGAAGGTACACCGCCTACTTTCAAGGCAGACGAAGAGAAGATGTGAGCATGCCGGATGCCCTAACGATGCGTGCCGCCCTAAGTTTCTTTACGGCCAAGAGCTTCCGTTACTACTTTCCAGTCTTTGCCGCCTACGGCCTTTATGAAGCAGATATTCTGGAAGACCTTCTCAGGACCCTTCAAGGTGATTCTGGCGGGCTGTCGTGGAGGACCGATTACTGGGGTTCCCGCGAAATCATCGCAGCTCAACGCCTCCTGCGCTTCATCCATGACCGTGACTCCAAATTATCGCCGGATGGCTATTCGAAGGAAGCGTCAGAGTTGGTCGATCGGTTTAAGGAAGCTCTTGCAGAGAGATCGAAATGAAGCACGCCGATTCAGGGCTAGCTTGTAGCCGCGGGGTGGCCCGGGTTCGCGAAGCTAACCCGGGTGCCGATAGGCATTCCGGATTTCTTGCGATAGCCTGCTAACTCCAATCCGAATACAGCGTGATGAGACCGGTCGGATCCTCGACTTTGGCATAGGCGGTCGCGCTGGAATAGGGCCAGTCCGTTGCCTGTTCTCAGAGCCCCCGACGAACAGGGTTAGCATGGATGTAGCACGCGAATTGTGAGCTCTTGGGCGTGCCCGGCGGGTGGCCGCGAGCTCGTTAGTCCTCCCTTCTCCAAGATCGGGTGGCATGCATCGGGGAAGTTCCGCCTAACGGCAGGATAACCAAGTTCCCGATGCATGTTTCCGAGCCAGGAGCAAGAGTAAGCTCGCCGCATCAATCCGCGTTCGTTTGAGCATGAAGGACATGCCCCACGCGCGTTTCGGCCACGATTGACGCAACTTCGGTGGACGCGCCATCCGTAACACAGGGCATGAGAGGATCCTTGCGCAATATCGCGATTGCGTGTCTTGCGGTGGCCGTAGCGGCTTTCGCGGTAACCCGCACCGCCGCCACTCCCGGTGGAAAGCGAGACGGCCAAAAGCGCCAAGTCGGCAAGTTCACCAAGGTCGATGTCGGCTCCGCGTTCGAGGTCGACATCAAGACCGGCAACCCCAGTCTCACGATTGAAGCCGACCGCAAGGTCCTTGCCAAAATCAAATCCGAGGTCCGGAACGGCACCCTTCGAATTTGGACCGAGGGGCATTTGAACAACACCGGGCCGCTTCGCGCCCGCATCACCACACCGAGCCTCGACGGACTCACCTTAAGCGGCGCGTGCCATGCCACGGTTTCGCCGCAGAAAGGCAAGCGGTTCGACCTGGCCATGGATGGCGCGAGCATGGCCAAGCTGTCCCTCCAGCACAGCGAACTCAACGCGGTTCTGTCCGGCGCCTCGCAGCTGACCGTTGGCGGCTCCGCCGGAACCCTGAATCTCGCCGTCAACGGGGCGTCACAGATTGCGGGAGAAAAACTGACCGCGAAGGTTGCCCGCGTGGACTTTTCCGGCGCATCCATCGCCAAGCTGAGGGTCACGCAATCCATCACAGGGAGCGCGAACGGTGCGAGCAATATCACCGCAACCGGTGGCGGCACGATCCGTGTCAACACGAGCGGAACCAGCACCGTTGCCGGCTCGCGGTAGGATGGCTTCATGAATGCCAAACCGCATCGCTGGACGGAGATCGAAGCCGATAATCCGGTTCCGCACCTCTACCGCAAGCGGCTCACCGGCGACCAGATGCTGGTGGCGCGGGTCAAGCTTGAGAAAGGGTGTGTCGTCGACGTCCACACTCACGTCAGCGAACAGATCGCGATGATCGAGAGCGGCCACGTTCGGTGGAAGCTCCACTCGCTGGACGGAGGCGAAGCGCGGGAGCTCGAGATGCGAGGCGGCGAGGTCCTTGAAATCCCCGCCAACGTGCCGCACGGGCTGGTCGCGCTGGAAGACACCGAGATCATCGATGTCCTCAGCCCGGTCGGGGCGATGGGTGTCGACAGCATGGGCCGATAGGCCGGATAGCGCGCCTAACCTTGAGCGACCCGCTTCCGCCATCCATCGATAATGTCTATGCCGACCGCTCCTATGCCGACCGTTACGCCGCGCTCGATTGGCAGGGAACCTACTATCTCCTCAAGCGTGACCTGCCCGATATCCTGAAGCGCGCCGCCACAGGAACGCGTGCCCTGGACTTTGGCTGTGGAGCCGGCCGCTCGACCCGCTTGCTCAGGTCCCTGGGTTTCGATGCGATGGGAATCGATGTCTCCGAGGCAATGGTTCTGCAGGCCCAAGCCCTCGACCCTGGCCATGACTATCGGGTGGTCGAGAACGGGGACTTTACCGGCTTGGAGCCGGCCAGCTTCGACTTGATTCTCGCCTGCTTCCCATTCGACAACATCCCCGGGGACGAGCAGAAGATAACGATCATGGCTGGACTCCAGCGGCTCCTCTCAGCCGGGGGGATCTTCGTTAACATCGTATCGTCTTCGGACATTTACCGTCACGAGTGGACCACCTTTACCACGGCGCCGTTTCCAGAGAACCTGACCGCGGAGGCAGGAGATGTTGTGCGGATCATTACCAAGGACTTCGCCGGCCAGCCGGTGTGCGAAGACATCCTGTGCGATGACGACACCTATCGCCGGATCTATCGTGAGGCGGGATTGGTCGTGGTAGGAGACGAGCGGCCTCTGGGCCGTCCCGATGATCCCGTCGATTGGGTCTCCGAAACCGCCGTCGCACCCTGGGTGATCTGGATCCTGCGCTCAGATTCCGACGACTCAGCGTCAGTCGCAGGTGACCGGCAGACCTCACCTCATTAAAATCGATCCCGGCAAAAGGTCCTAGGACTTTTCCAGATAGTAAGTGGACACTTACTTATTTGTGGTACCGTCTTCTCATGCAAGGAAGGAAGCGCCTCGCGGGGGAAGACCGGAAGAAGCAGATCGCGGCAGCGGCATTGAACGTGTTTGCTCGCAAGGGCTTCGACGGCGCTACGACACGAGAGCTCGCGGAGGCCGCCGGCGTTTCCGAAGCGCTCATCTACCGCCACTTTCCCGACAAGGAGGGGTTGTACAACGAACTGATCACGCTTCTCGGCGCCCAGGACAAGAACCAACTGACCAGCCGCTGGACCAGTTCGGAGCCGGGAACCTCCTCGCTTGTTTCCGTGCTGTATTCCCTGTCCCGCGTCATCCTGCTCGGACCGCCGGGTCGTCCCAAGGACGACAGCATCGACCGCCTCGTTGGGCAAAGTCTCTTGGGCGACGGCACGTTCGCTTCAGCCTTTCTCCAGGAGTATCTATCCCCGCTCGTGCCCTATCTCTGCGATTGTATGGAAAAGGCATGGGAATCCGGAGACATCGATGCTCAGCATGCTCCAGGCGAACTGGAAGCCTTCCTCTTTCACCACTTCGTCGGTGCGGTCGCCTTGTTCCGGTTGCCGGACAAGCCGCTGCTACCGATTTCCAACCCTCACCAGCTGCACCGTGCCGTGCTCTTCTTCGTCTGTCGCGGGCTCGGGCTCACCGAGACGGCCCTGGACCGCACCCTCGACTTCGAGCAATTCGCTCGCTCGTTCAAAAAATCCTTCAACCCTGAGAAAACACCATGAAAACCATCGACACCACTCGCTTCTTTCTTCTAACCCTTAGCCTGGTCTTCGCCGCGGGCCTCCTGTTTGTGAACATCTATAACTCCGTGGTCGACGCCGCAAACTGGGGAAGCCTGGTACCGAACTCGATAGAGGCGGCGCGGGCGTATTACAAGAACGCCGATCCGGGAACGTTCTATCGGATAGCCTCGCCACTCAATCAGCTGATCGGCTTGCTCGCGCTCGTGTTCTGCTGGAAGCTGGGCCCCCGCATGCGGCTGCTTTGCGGTATCGCCCTTGCCGTCGCGGTCGCCAACGACATGTTCACGTTCGCATACTTCTTCCCTCGCAACGCCGTGCTGTTTGAGCAGCCGGTTGCCGGAAACTTGGACGCTATCCGCCATACGGCCTCGGAGTGGATCGCCATGAACTGGGTGCGCAGCGCCACCGTGGCCGTCAACGTCGGCGTGTCAGTCGTCGCGCTGGCCACGTTCCTGCGCGGCCTCTACGGGAGCGCCACCACCCAACTCCGCACCGTCGCCGCGTAAGTTCGAAAGTGGGGGCCAAGGACTGGCCCTCACCGAACTCTAAACTGACCTGGTCCCGGCTTGCGAGCTATTTCTTGAGAACCCATTGATTCGGGTCGATGACTGGCTCTTCGCCGGTAAAGCGCACCGAACCCTTGCCGCCCGTCATCGGCACTCGCACGGTCTTGCCATCCACCACCACGTCGATCGGCATGGGAAACGGCAGGCCATCCGGCGTGACCCACTCCAGGAGCAAGACTCCATCCGCAGCCTCTTTCTTCAGTTCGGGCAGACTCGCCTGGCGCACGTAGACTTCGAAGAACCACCTCAAGTCCTGCTTCGATTCGGCAGAGGCGATGTTCACAAAATCGTCGGTGGTCACCAGCCGCAACGCCCTGCCGTCGGTCCACTTTTCCGCCTGAGGCGTGGGATAGGCCATGCGGCGGATCGAGCGCAGGAACGCAGCGTCCCCGACAAGGTAGCGCAACGAATGGAGAATGAGGGCCCCCTTGTCGTAGATGTCGCCGCCATAGGCGGCGCTCGACGTCTCCGGCCGAGGCGCAACCGGCGCGGCGTTGCGGATCTGCCGGCGACGACCCTTCATCGCGTTCAGATAGGCGTCCTTGCCGCGGATCTGCTCGATGTAGAAGGTGTCCATGAAGCTCTGGAACCCCTCGTGAATCCACATGTCCCGCCAGTCTGCATTGGCGACCAGGTTTGCCCACCATTCATGTCCAAACTCATGCAGAAGCAGCCAGTCGTAGCCGTCTTGCGCGAACCGGTAGCGGTTGCCGTAGGCGATCGCGGTCGAGTGCTCCATGCCGAGGTGAGGGGTTTCAACGATGCCGCACTTGACCGTCCGAAACGGGAACGGCCCGCAGTATTTCTCCATGAAAGCGAGATACTTCTTCTGCTCTTCGATGAGGCGAGGCGCCTTGTCCTTGTTCTCCGGGATGACATAGAAGTGGATCGGGATGGTCTCTCCGCCGACCGATTTCGCGGAGTCCTTGATCAGGATGTAGGGAGCCGCGTTGAAGACCAGCGAGTAGGCGTTGACCGGGAGCGGCATGTGCCAGGTGAAAGTGCTTGTGCCGTCTCTTCCCTTCGTGGTTTTCTGCAGCTTCCCTGGCCCGACCGCGATGAGGGGATCGGGGACCGTCAGCCGCATCGTGGCCTGGCTGGGACGGTCGGATGGGTGATCCTTGCATGGGAAGAGCAAGTCGGCGCCGGCGCCTTGCAGCGCAACCGAGATCCAGTCGGCTCCGCTCGGGGTCTTCGCCCACATGATGCCCCCATCCCAAGGGGCGTTGCGGGCAACGTGCGGCGTGCCTGAGTAAACGATGCGTGTCCGGATCGCCTCGCCGGGCTGCTTGGAATGCGGGAAGTGGATGCGGAGCGCGCCCTTCAGCCGGTCAAATCGCAGCGGGACCGTGCCATCGGTTACCTTGCTGATCGTGAAGGCGTCGTCGAGATCGACCAGGATGCTGGCCGTCGGAATCACCGTCTTGGCTTCCATGATAGTGGTGCCGCCCAGCGTCTTCTTTGCGGGGTCGGCCTTGATCGCGATGTCGTAGGACAAAACGTCGTAGGCGGCCTGCTCGAGCTGCAACGGTCCGCCCGATGTCGCCTGCTGGGCGGTCATCAGGGTGGCGGCGATCAGGGGAGCAGCGGGAAGCGCGAGGATGGGCACGGATACCAGTATGGCCGCGCCAGGTCACCAGAGAACAGAAGCCCACAAAGATAGAGCCCACAGAATTCTGCGCCTTGTCTTTAACCTTGCTCGTCCTTGAGCCAAGGAGGACATATCCATGGAATTCCTGTCCGCATTGTGGATGCCCATTCTCGTCTCGGCGGTGCTAGTTTTCATCGCCAGCTTCTTCACCCACATGGTGCTACCTCACCATAAGTCCGAATTTGGAAAGGCCAAGGACGAGGATGCGGTGATGGCGGCCATTGCCGGGGAGTCGCCCGGCCGCTACATGTTTCCTTATCCGGCCGACATGAAGGACATGAACTCGCCGGAGTTTGTGGAGCGGATGAAGCAAGGCCCCTGCGGCCTGTTTGTCCGGTACCCCGGACCCGTGAACATGGGTGAGAACCTTCTGCTGACGTTCCTGTTCTACATCCTTGTCGGCATCTTCGTGGCCTACATCGGCTGGCACTCGATCGACGCCGGCAGCGAGTATCTCTATCGCTTTCGCATCTGCGGAGCCGTCGCTTTCGCTGCCCACGGACTCGGCTGGATGAGCTTCTTCATCTGGTTCCGATATGGCAAGTTCTGGCCAAACTTCTTTGACAGCCTTGCCTATGCCCTCATCACGGCGGGGACGTTCGCCTGGCTCTGGCCCAAGGCCTAAAGCCCCGGCTGCATGGATGATAATGGAGAGGGCATTGCCTTATTCCAGGAACACCCATGAACGCAACCATCAAGACGATCGAACCCATGCGCATCATCGCGCTTCGCCATGTCGGTCCCTATCACCTCATCGGTCCCGTTTTTGAAAGGCTCATGTCTTGGGCGGGACCGGCAGGCGTTCCGATGCAGGCCGTTCTCGGCCGCTACCACGATGATCCATGCCTGGTTCCCGCAGAGGAGCTGCGATCCGATGCCGCCATCGTCGTTCCCAACGACTACGAGCTGCCCTCGGAGAATCCGCTCGGCCTCACCGTTGGTCAGATCCCGGGTGGCGAATACGCGACCGCAATCCACTTGGGCAGCTACGAGGGCCTGGGTGACGCATGGGGGCACTTCATGGGTGAAGCCATCCCCGCCACCGGACGCACGCCGGCGGATGGAGCCTGCTTCGAGATGTACATGAACGACTGTCGAGAAGTCCCCCTTGAGGAAGTTCGGACGGATCTGTACGTTCCGGTAAGTCCGGTTACGGCAAACGTGTAGGGAGATACTGCCTGTTACCGAACGGTCGACCTGCTCGAGATCCTAGCGTGGCGGAGCGGGTAACGCATGAGCACTGCGCCGCTTTCTAACAACGCGGAACCTCAGTTGAAGGGCTTTATCAATATAGGCATCACCTGGCCGACCCTTCGGTCTCCAAAGTCGTCGAGCGGAAGCGGCCCGGAGATCTGGTAATTGAATGGATCGACATAGCCGGCAAAGGCATAGGGGCTCTGTATTGAGAAATCTGCCAAGATCACCAAAGTTGGGTCAAGACCGGGGAGACCTATCACAAGCCTCCCTGGCGTAAGAGACCCGTCTCTTGGGTGCACCTTGAGAGTTCGTTGAGTTGCTGTCACCGCTGTCATTTCTATGACTCGACTATTGGATGGCGTAAACGACTTGCTCGACTGGTGTCTGACAATGATCGACCAATCTACCAGGTGGACAGGACCGTCCGCCACATTCGTCGTTATGGTTCCGAACATCGTCGTGCCATAGCCAAAATCCACGGGTAGCAGATCGAATGTGTTTCCTACATTGGCAACTCCCAACGCGTGATATCCATTATTGGGTAATCCCAATGATAAGAAGCCAAAGTCCGCGCCATAGCAGTAGTAGCTTTCTCCGCCATTTGTGAAAGCCCCGGAGCAATCCGCCGGAGCGGCGTAGTGACGCGAATTACCATAAACCTTGAGGCGCCCACCATCGAGAATGCCGTCCGGCGACGTCGGAATCTTTACGATGCCCTGCTCTACAAAGAGCTGGCTGGAGACGTCGTGGGTGTTGAGGGGATTGAACGCAATCTCAGAAGTTTCCGTGACCCTCAATTCCCAGCCAATGAGATCCGATGCACCAAGAGCCCCTAACTTTCCATTGGTCCGAATCTCCCCGTTAATCTGGAAGCCAGAACCGAGGTCTAGAGGGCTAATCTTATAAATGCGGTTTACGGCCGATACTGAGGCGTTTGGCAACAAGGCTAACGCGCACACAAAAGTAGAAGCCATCGCAACATGTTTTGCCAAAGACCCGACACTTCTCATATCCTGAGGATGTCACAATGCATTACCTAATTCAAGCCGTTCCTTCTAGCGTCATGCAAACGAAGTACGGCGATCGAAAAGAGTTGGATGATAACTTGCTCCTCCCTGGGAAAGTTCACGATACTTAGATAGCAGGGTGAGGCGGCGACAGTGCCGTGGTTTCCGGCGCTAAAATGGAGCGACCAGATGGAAGACGTGATTGCTACCTGTAAACGCCGGGCGACAGAGGCGATGGAGATGTTCCTGCGCAATCTGAGCCATGTCCCAGAGGACAAGCTGTCGTGGAGCCCGACGCCCACGGCGAAGAGCGCCCTTCAGATTGCCGCCCATTGCGCCGGCTACGGCAGCGCGTTTGTTTCCATAATCTCGAGCGGCAGGTTTCCAGATCGAGTCGAGGACTTTGTCCACCCAATTGAAGCAAGAATCGCCGGAATCACCACCGTAGAGCAAGCCGAGGCCGTGCTTCGGCAGGGAATCGCCGAAACCATAGCCGCCCTCGACTCCGTGAAGCCCGAGCAAATCGACTCAACGGTCGAAACCCCAATTGGTCCAACGCCATTCCTCTTCTTCATGAATATCCCTGCGAACCATCTCCTCATCCACACAGGGCAGATCGACTATCTGCAGACCTGCTGGGATGATCAGGTGATCCACTTGGAGAGGCGGGAACCAGCCCAGACCGTGTGAGGGCCTACCAGTTCGGAAACGGCGGCTTCTTGTCCTGCCACGACTCGAATCCGCTCGCCTCGCTCGATGTGCAAAGCCACTTCCCTCCGGATACGCGGTAGCTGTCGCGCGTTACCCATAAGCTGTAGACCTTGGCCGGCTTCCCGTCGGAGTTCTTGCGTTCGATCTCAAGTTTCTCCGCAATGACGGCAACCCATCCCCCCTCACGATTTCGCTGTACGGTCAAAACCTCGACATCGAAGCGCGTGAGCTTTACATCGGGCGAGCGGGTGGAGCATTGGTCGATAAAATCTTCACGCGAGATGCGCCGGTCGCCGATTTGAACATAGAATTCTGGCGGCAGGGCGGCCTCCATGAATGCCCGGTCGTAGTTCACGCGGGCCTTGCCCCACAGCCGGTTGGACTCGACGATCTTCTCACGTGCCACCTCTGGCGTGAGATTGTCGCTCGGCTGTGTCTGAGCTTGGGCGTATACGATGGCGGCTGCTCCCAGCCCAAGTCCTCCGATCGCCCCAATCGTTCGTTTCCAAATTCGTCCCATGGTTTCTTTCCGAAGCAGAGCTACTTCGTCCATGGCGACGAAGTTCCTGAAGGCCGGCCCTATCGGAACTTCCAGGACACGAAATCGATCGCTGCCGTCCAAGATTGGGACTGAACCGGTCCGGTGACCTTGTAGCTGACCTGTGACAAAACCTGGCGAGTTGTTGGGTGCATAAACCGGGCTGGATCCGTCACCCCGACCGCTAACTTTTGATCAACCGTCGTCGCCGACCGCGCATCCACCTGAACCCAGGTGTTCGCCGACCAATCGAAAAGGTCGATGTACTGGGTGAGTCCGACCGTGCTTGCCTTGGCTTCCAGAAGCACGGTTATGGAGTTCAGCCAGAACATCGGTGCCATGGCCTCGAACCGGAACACCAGCGGCCGTTGGTTCTGGTTCACGACAATCTGGTTTCGCGCGACCATGTGGAGGTTGTCGCTCACCCTAGTCTCAGCCAGTCCCCCCGCGACCAAGTGGCCCCGGATCAGGCTCACCGAGGATGCCGCCGTCCACGTCGTGTTCCGTACCACCGATACCGAGCCCGCACGTCCGTTCGTCGTCAACAGTTCGGGCAGTTTGTCGGCGTCCAAATCGGCTCCACCGGTTCGGCCGGTTTCAAAGCCCGTCGGAATCGTGTGTTCCAAGGCAAAGCCGCCATTCCCATCGTTCACCAGAACCTGTGCCACGCTCTGGAATCCCAGGGTCGCGACCATGTCCCAGTCGCCGTCGGTCTCGAAATCAGCAACGCCCACCGCTCCGGCAGAAACGTTGGTCGGTTGCAGCACAAAGCTCCCGTTTCGGTCGTTCAGAAGGACGGCGGCGACGCCGATCGTCAAAGCAACATCGGTCCAGCCGTCGCTGTTCACATCGACAGCCGTCGGCGTCCCCTGAATGGTGCCCAAGGAGATCGACCGAGGAGTGAGGCCACCCGAGCCGTCATTGACGAAGATGAGCACGGCCTGGGTGCCGGAATGCGTGATTAGCGGATCAAAGTCGCCGTCCCTGTCCCAGTCACCGATGGCTACGTCGTTGGGACGGAACAGCGTGGGTATCTTCACCCCCGTTTGGAACGTTCCATCGCCGTTTCCAACGAAAAAGTGGATGGAGTTGTCGGTCTGGGCGGCGTTGACGACAATCACGTCTAGGACGCCATCACCGGTTAGGTCTTTGGCGGCGAGGCTCGACGGGTTCCCGCCGGCGGCATAGACCGCACTGGGAGCGAACCCTCCACTGCCATCGTTCAGCCATACCCGCATCGCGTTCCCAGGGCTGAAGATGCTGGCGGCGAGATCTGGGTGCTGATCCCCGTTAAAGTCGGCGGCAATCACGTTAGTCGGCATGTTGTTGCCGATGTTCTCGATACGCTGCGGGTCGGACAGCCTGCCCTCACCATCGTTCCAGCCGATCCGAATGCTGTCCGAATTCGACTCATAAACGGCCACCGCCACGTCGAGGTCATCATCGCCATCGAAGTCGGCGGTCGCAAATCCATTGGCGTTGCCGACCGTGTCATAGTCCCGGCGGGCCAAATACTCTTGGTCGCCAACACCCCAGAGCACCTGGAAGTCCGTTTGCGACAACTGGCTGCTAACGGCGGCAATATCGAGCTTGCCGTCTCCATTCAAGTCCCCCGCATGGAGATCGTTCGGAGCAAGCCCGACGCCCCAATCGCGGCGGACTTCGAAATCGCCGCTGCCACCGTTGTAATAGACCGAAACGACGTTGCCAAGGTAGACGGCCGCAGCCACGTCCAGATCTCCATCGCCATCGAAATCGTCGGAGGTTAGACCTACGGCGTTCTCACCCGTCCAAAAGTGCGCTTTCGACCAAAGCTGACCAGCTCCGTCGTTGCGGAAGAACGTGAGTTTCTGGCCCGTCGTGACGAAATCCTGATCGCCATCCTTATCGAAGTCGCCAGCCACGATGTGATCGCACTCGCCCTGGTGGAAGTTGTCGAGATACGGGCCCGTAACGAAGCCCCCGTTGGTGCCGAAGAACACGGCCGCGCTGTTGACGGAGGTAACGACATAGTCGAGCTTGCCATCGCCGTTGAAGTCGGCTGCGGCAAGGTCGCGAGGTGTGATTCCGGGGAATTTCGTGACCCTGGTCGGGAAATTCCCTTTGCCGTCGCCGAAATACACCCGTACATCGCCGAGCCAGAGGTACGCAACCGCGACGTCGGCATTACCGTCGGCATTGAAGTCGCCGATTTCGATGCCCTGTGGTTGAGCGTTGCCGGTTTCGCGGATATGGCCAACCAGCGTGAACGAACCCGTACCGTTGTTCATGAGAACGGCCACAGTCTTGGTGTCCTGGGCGACCGAATTGCTGACAAGCACGTCCGGACGGCCGTCCTTGTTTAGATCGCCGACCTCCATCCATTGGGCGCCTTCACCAACATTGATTTGGGAGCCCAGCGAGAACTGTCCATTCCCGTCGTTTAGCACAACGGACACCGTGCCGACTTCCTGATCGACAAGGTCGACTGTCAGCACATCGACGTCCCCGTCGCCCTCCACATCGGCAAGCCGAATCGAATACGGCGCAAGACCGGTCTGGAACTTCGGGGCAAACAGGAACGAGGTGTCTTGTGCCACGGCAGTGCCAGCCATCGCTGCCATCGCGATGCAAACGGGTGTCACTCTCACACTGTAAATGACGACCTGTCGGATCGCGATCAATCGATCCTGTCCTCCCAAACTGGGACTCCCCTGGCCCTGTCTGATTTTCGTACCGCAAGGCATCACGGCGGGCTTGCGAACCAGCAACCCATTGACCCTCCCGTGCCGGCTCTGCGAGACGTGCGGATAAAGGGAACCCGAACCCTGCGTGCCAATCCGTAGTGAAGCAACATCTCCGGCAAGCTCCCCTACGGCGGTCATCCCGTGCTCAAGATCGAGAACGTTGTACGAAGCGAGATGAGAGGCTAAGCCAGTTTCGGGAGGAGGACTACAGCTTCCGCACCGCTGCCGGGGCCGTCGCTGGCCAGCGTTAGGTCGCCGCCATGCGCCCTGATGACCTTGTGTGCAATCGAAAGGCCAAGGCCGAAACCAACCTTTCCGGTCGCTGCAGCGCGCGGCGAACGGTAAAACGCCTCGAACACGTGCGGCAGGACTTCGGGAAGGATGCCCATCCCGTGATCTCGAATGACCAGCTTCAAGTTATCCCCGTCGAGCGTCGCATCCACGTGAATCTTTGAGCCCTCCGGGCTGTACTTGGAGGCGTTGCCGAGCACGTTGCACAAGGCCTGAACCAGCCGGTGCCGATCGGCCGAGAGCATAACGGCTTGCGGTGGCATAGAGGACTCCAAGACCTGACTGCGCGTCGATATAGACCGTCCTTCGACCTCCAAGGTTGCGTCCCAGATTTCCTTGAATGATATCGGCGCCAACTGAAGGGTGTCCCGGCCGACGATCAGATCGCCCATGCTGCTCACGAGGGAAAGGGTGTGCTGGAGTTGACGCTCAAGCGTCGAAACCACGGTTTGCTGCTCCTTGGTCAGGTGCAAGGCGGAGAGCAAGGCGACGCAGTTGCTCATCGCACCGAGAGGATCCCGAAGCTCATGCTCGACATATGCCATGCAGGCGAGAAGATCTTCCTCTGTTTGGAGCCAAGGCGGTGTCTGATGCCTCAGGGAACTTGCTGGACCGCTGTTGTTAATGTACGCCGCCATGGGTCCATTGTCACCCAGTTCCTTCAGGAGAACAAGACGCTTATTTGCGGGCGTTGTCATTGACCCGATGTAAAAATGGCCTCAGAACTGATATGGCCGAAACGTGGCCTCAGAAATGAGGCCATAATATAGGGGTGAGCGCTTTGTCGCCTCGAGAAGAGGAACTGCTCGGGTTGGCCTCGGAGGGCCTGACCGACGAAGCCATTGCTGTCTCACTTGGAATTTCCGTCGCGACCATCCGCGGGTACTGGCTGCGGATCCGAACAAAGTTGGGTGGCTCTGGACGTGCACAGCTCGTTGGCCAATGGGTGCAGCAGAACTCCGACAGCCGGAATAAATCGAACGCCCAGAACCACCAAGAGGACTTGGATGCGAACCGAGATCAGTTTGAGTTGATCCTCGCCAACGAGCGAGCCCAAACCGATTTGCTTATCGGGCAACTCGACGACCGAACCCGTGAGAAGATCGAAAGCGTGCGTCGCGACTCAGATGCCTCGATTGCCGAAAACAAGTCCGACGAAGGCGGCAGATAGCCTCGATCATTACAGCCGGCCGGCTGGGGTCCTCACCGGAACTTACGATAAGATGGAGTTATCGTGCTGCTCCTGGCCATTTCCCTTAATTGCGTTGTCGCGCTGGCCCAGGCCGAAGAACCGGTAAGGCTTTACGAGGGCCTGGGGTCGTTCCACCGACCGGTAAAGACCAAGGTGCCGGAAGCATCGCGCTTTGTGGATCAGGGCTTTGCCTTTCTGTATGGCTTCCAATACGAGGTTGCGGCCAAGTCCTTCAAGGAAGCGGCACGCCTTGATCCAGGACTGGTCCTCGCCCACTGGGGAATCGCGGCAACCAACGGAAACTACATCAACAAGACCTTTGTCAGCGAAGAAGAAAACCGAGCCGCCCTCGAAGCACTCCGTGAGGCAAGGCGTCATCGCACACGTGGCACCGAGGTAGAAAACGGTCTGGTCGAGGCCACCTTTTTGCGCTTCAGTGAGGACCCGAAGGCCGACCGCGTAAAACTCAACGAAGCTTATTCGGCCGCCATGAACGTGCTGTGGCAGAAGCACAGCAAAGACGCCGACATCGGCGCACTCTATGCAGAATCGATCCTCAACCTGAGGCCATGGAGACAGTGGACCCTCGACGGTAAGGCACAGCCGGGTACCGAAGAGGCCTTGGCGACCCTCCAACAGGTGCTCCGAATCAACCGGTGGCATCCGCAAGCGCTTCACTTGTGGATCCATGCGATCGAAGGGTCTCAGAACCCCGAGAGGGGACTCGCCGAAGCCGATCGCCTGATGGACCTACAACCCGGCCTCCTGCACATGCAGCACATGCCCGCCCACATCTACAACCGGACGGGCCAGTGGAAAAAGACCATAGAGGCCAACGTCAAGTCGGCGGCAGTTTATCGACGACTCTTCTATGCGCAAGGCAAGGGGCTCAATTACTCGCACGGTCGACACATGCTGGTGTACGCAGCCGCTATGCGCGGTCAGAGCGAATTGGCACTGCAGCAGCTGAGCCAGATTTTCGATGGCATGGAGCCCGTCTCAGCCGGAAGCTCGGATTTCTACACAGCTATGAAGTCGATGCTTCTGGTGCGGTTCGGGCGCTGGCAGGAGGTCCTTGCGCTTCCGCAGCCCAAGGAAACCCAGCCCTTCGCCCTCGCGATGTGGCTTGAAGCCCGGGGCGTCGCCTATGCCGCTCAAAAGGAGCCGGAGAAGGCAAGGTCCGAGCTCGTTGCCTTCGACAAAGTCAAGGAAAAGATTTGGTCGGGAGACGACCTGAAATTGATCCAAATTGCCTCCCACGTGTTGGCCGGTGAGGTTCAGGTAAGCGAGGGCAAGATCGACGAGGCCATTGGCGAACTGCGCAAGGCGGTCGCTCTCGAAGACCGTCTTGCCTACACCGAACCGCCCGACTGGATCCTGCCGACCCGGCACACCCTTGGAGCCATCCTGCTGGACGGCAAGCGTTATGCGGAGGCCGTTGACGTTTTTCGCCAAGATCTGCGCATGCATCCTCACAACGGATGGGCCCTCTACGGGCTGTACCGCGCTCTCTCCGGGTTAGGCAAGGCACGGGAAGCCGCCGATGCCCATGCCCAATTCAGGAAGGCATGGGAAGACGCGGACTTCGAGATCTCGTCGTCCTGCATGTGCCTTCCGGCGACGGGCAAGCGGTAGCCGCTAGTACCCGCCGATTCGTTTCGGTAGTCGTCTATCGAGTATGAGTACCGTCGTCGGGATGGCCGCTTTCTTTCTGCTGTCGGGTCAATCGCTTGCCCATCGACAGCCAACCGAAGTTTCGCGTCTGCGACCCGGAGAACTTCTTCGCGTCTTCCGGCGAGGGGGCCATACCCCACAAGGGCTCTATCAAGGCTTGGTCGTGGTCTACTGGGATGGCAAGGCGATAGTCAAGCGGATGACTTCCGCGACGACCATCCAGCTCTCTGATGCCGAAATGGCCCAAGTCCGTCGTGCTCTCCGGTCCTATGATGCCACCCTGATGGATCGACTGCCGAAAGCGACCTATCCTCCGAGCGCCGCCGACGGTCTCGACATTTATCTGAGCGTACGCAAAAACGGAAAGGTGCACCGCTGGACGAATGTCGAACACCAGATGCCGGAACGATCGGATCTGTTGGAACTGGTTGGCGACTTCGAAACTTCGGCTTGGGATAGGGCGCGCGAAAATGCGAGCCTGCCCCCGAAACCATCATTTTTTGGTGCAGCGTTTTCCTAGCATCTTGAACTTTCAGAAACTTCTGAAATAAACTGCAGGCGTGCAGACGATCTCTCGGCAGGATTTGGACCTCGCACAACAGCAGCTCGTGCGGAGGCCAGATGGTAGGGCAACGATGTTCCACCGGTGGCTGGACCTGCTGTTCCTTCACATTGCCGTGCCGCCGGAGCAACTCCAGCGACTGATTCCGCCGTGTCTTACGGTCGACACCTATCCGGATGCCTCTGGCAAGCCAATGGGCTGGCTCGGACTGGTTGCGTTTCGTATGCGAGCGATTAGGCCACGAGGGCTACCGCCGATCCCGTTTTTGAGCGCTTTTCCCGAAACAAACGTGAGGACCTATGTCCACCGCGACGGCGCTGAGCCAGGCGTTTGGTTCTTTTCGCTGGATGCGCGCCCAAAGCTAGCCTGCCGAATTGCCCGGTGGTGGTACCGCGAACCTTACACCCAGGCCGAGATGTACTGTCGTCGCGATGGCGACCGGATCACCTATCGAACCAAACGCCTGGAAGGGGCGAGCGCCCAATGTGAGCTCGTGTGCCAGGCCGGCGATTGGCTGGGTCCCAGCCAACCAGGATCGTTGGAGTACTTCCTGACGGAGCGCTACCAGCTCTACACCGGCAGCCGCAGCCACATCTGGAAGGCACGCGTCAGCCATCCGCCTTATCGACTACGCGAGGCCGAGATCCTCGCTTGCCGCAACGAGATGTTCGAACCGTTGGGATTTCAGCCAAAAACGTGGGATCATGTCTGCTTTTGCGATGGAGTCGACACAGAAGTCTTTAGGCTCCAGCATATTTACTTGGGATCTACCACATAGTCGTGGTTAGAACATCGCACCATCTATCCGAAAGGCTACGGGCTGGAGCGTCTATATGCTTATAGGACTCATCCTATGCAAGGAGGTCTCTGCATGAGAAAGATAATCCTTTCATTCATGGTGGCCGGCATGATCGGCTTTACGACTCTGGCGCCGGTAAGCGCTCCGGCTCAAAGCCTTCAGGATATCGAAGGCCAGATCAAGCGACGCCAGAAACACAAGAACGACTGGCGCAATATCGCAATTGGCTCCGGTATTCTCGGCGTCCTCGGTCTTCTCAACAACGACAAGACGTTGACGTTCGTTGGTGCTGCCGGCGCGCTCTATTCGCTCCATCGATACGAGCAAGATCGCAAGAGCCAGAGCTCACTGAATCGGGCACGAGCAACCTACTTCAGCCGCACCCATTTCTATCGCGATGGCGTGCGATACAACCG
Source organism: Fimbriimonadaceae bacterium (assembly GCA_019187105.1). Lineage (NCBI taxonomy): Bacteria > Bacillati > Armatimonadota > Fimbriimonadia > Fimbriimonadales > Fimbriimonadaceae > Fimbriimonadaceae bacterium. The sequence continues at coordinate 881,965 of JABAQM010000001.1, forward strand.
AAAGACGGTTACGAAGAACGGTAAGAAGTACTACCAGTTCGTTCGAGCAAAATCTCGCTAACCCATCGGTTGCCCAGCCTTCCGCCGCCGCAGTCGCGGCGGCCCTTATCTCAAATTCTGCATATCGCCGCGATCGTTTACGAAAAACCTACGGCCGATGTCGTTGGTTTACATCAGATGCCATGCATCTTAGGTGAATGCTATGCAAGAGATTCGCGAAGTTCATCACTACGACGAAAGCCCGACCAATGTAGCGGCTATCGTGTTAGGCGTGTTCCTATTCTTGGCGGCAATAGTCATCGTGCTGTTCTTCTGGCAGCCGTGGCCAACCCAAGCGCCGGCGCCGAGCTCGACCACGATCATCGAGGGTTCCCAGCCGCCGCCGCCCAGCAATCCCCCGGTGATCGTTAATCCACCGCGGACCGACGTCAACATTCGGAATGAGTCGAAGACCGAGGGTGGTACTACTCAGGATCAGGGCGAGTCGACGACCGGTGCCACATCCGGCGACGAATCCACCGGCGGCGATCAATAAAGACTTTTTTCGTACCACGCAGCTTGACCGGTTGCAATCCAGTCGAGCTGTGTGGGACAATGTTCTTGCCCTGACGGGCCAATCTAACCGGAGGTTAATGCGAATAATGACTGCCATTGCTACCACTCTCACGCCTGCCTCCGGATATTCTCGCTAATTCCAGCGGTTCGTAACGGAGGCCTCTGCCCCTGCGCAATTGCGCCTCCGATCTGGCTTTACGCCATCAAAAAACGAACCCACAAATGCAAATCAACGACAAGCGCCTCTGGCGCGACCGCTTTCAACAGCTGGAACGGAACGAGCAGCAACGCCTGCTTCAAAGTGCCAAGCAGCTCCGTCGAGAGTTGCTTCGTCGAACGTCAACTTCGCGGCGAGACACCTGGGACGAGGATGTCCCCGTACGTCGCACCCCGTCGATCGAGGAGCTCGCCCTCGATATCCTGGCAAGGCAACAGGCCGAACTCTCCGGGAAGCTAAGGCTAGGCGCGCCGCTCGGAACCGGAACCGTGGTTTGGGTCGCCAGCAGCGAGTGCCGCGTCAGCATCGATGGCACAACCTACGCGTGCGGGCTCTCCAATGCGCTGGAGCGCGCGCTAGGCAATCCGATCGCCGTAGGTGACCAAGTCGATTGCAGGACCATCGAGGATCGCCATTGGGTAACGAAGATCCATCCGAGGCGGACGAGACTCGCAAGACCCGATGTCGACAATCCCGGGGCAGAGAGGGTGATCGCCGCCAACATCGACGCCATCGTCATCGTCGTTTCCGTAACGGCCCCCCCGCTTCATCCGAGGCTAATCGACCGGTATCTGATTGCCGTCCAGCAAGGCGGGGCAAAACCCATCATTTGTGTCAACAAGATCGATCTCCTCGAGGACTCGACAGAGCTGAACGTTCTCGACGCTTACCGGCGGGCTGGCATCGAGGTGGTGACGTGTTCGGCCTACCTCGGCGACACCCTGGCCCCGCTTCATGACGCCATCGAAAACCTCATTTGCGCGTTCGTGGGCCATAGCGGTGTCGGCAAGAGCTCCCTTGTCAACGCCCTCTGCCCCGAGATCGGAGCAACCGTCGGCGACTTGATGAGCGGCTACGGGCGCGGCGCCCACACAACGACCGCGTCTTCCCTCTATTCGCTTCCGAATGGAGCCCAGGTCATCGACACTCCCGGCATCCGGAGTTTCGGTCTGGAGCGGATCGATCCGGGCCAGCTCGGCTGGTTTTTTCCCGAGTTTGAGGAGGCTTCCGAGAACTGCAAGTTCCGAGACTGCACGCATTCCCATGAGCCGAAGTGCGGGGTTCGCGACGCCGTGGAACTGGGACTTATCAGCGATGAGAGGTACGACACGTACCTGAGGCTTCTGGATGAGATGGGATAGCGCGCAGAAGCGGAAACGCTACTTGGCAACGAGCTTGCGGAGAGATTCAACCTCGGTCTGGCTCAAGGATCGGCACTGGCCCGGAGCCAGCCCCTTGACCCGGATCGAGCCGATACGAATGCGCTTTAGGGCGATGACGGGGAATCCGACAAGGCCCAGCATCTCTCGGATCTGCCGCTTGCGACCTTCATGCAAGATGACTTTAAGTTGGGTCGTGCCCTTCTTCTCGTCTTCCCCAAGTCGCTGGAACACCGCCGGAGCGGTCCTTTTGCCTTCCAAGGGGATACCTCTCGATAGCCTCCCCAGCACCTTGTCATCGGGGATGCCGCGTACCGTGGCTTGGTACTCCTTCTCGATACCATAGCGGGCGTGCGTCAGCTTGGCCGCAAGGTCGCCATCGTTGGTCAGGAGGATCAGGCCCTCAGTATCCTTGTCGAGCCGCCCAACCGGGCGCAAGGTGACACCCATGTCGGGAGCGATATCCATGATCGTGGCCCGCTTGCCAGGGTCTGACATGGTCGTCACGACGCCTTTGGGCTTGTTCATCGCGACCACGGCGATCCGTTCAGGCTTCCGAATCGGTTTGCCGTCGACCCGAATGTCCTGGTGGGGCTCGACTTTCGTGCCGAGCTCAAGGATGATCTCGCCATCGACGGTTACGCGGCCCTCCTGGATCAGGACCTCAGCCTTACGCCGACTGGTAAGACCTGAATTGGCGATGACCTTGTGGAGGCGCTCGCTCATACCAGGCTTCTGGCTCGGCGGCGCAGGGCATAAGCTCCTGTCCCCAGTACCAAGGCGATGAGAATCACACCAGGATTGCCACCCACCAGCCGACTGGCGAACGGCGCGAGCGGAACATCGACCGGTGCGATCGCGTCGACCCGGCGCACAAATCCATCTCCGTCGACGGCTTCCCAGTGCCCGAGCACCTGCCCCTTCACAACCGGTGCTGAAACATGATTTGGAATCCTTGCCACCCATTGGAGCGTCTCGTTGGGCTTCACGACGGTCGCAGGTGTTGCCGCCGTGAGATCGAGTTTGCCGATCGTTCCTCCCTTGATCTCGATCGGCTTCGCCAAGCCCTCCGAAGGCTTCAGCGTAAAGGTCTTGAAGCCGTAATCCAACAGGGCGTTGGTATCGACGATCCAATCCTCGCTCTTGAGAACAACCGTAAGGAGCCGGAAGCCGTTTCGGGTCGCACTCCCGACGAAGCATCGACCGGCTGGGTTTGTGTAGCCGGTCTTCACGCCCTCGACCGTCTTGTCAGTTTTCAGCAGCTTGTTCTTGCTGATGAGCCACCGGTCAGCCTGATTGATCGATCGAGCGATCTTTGTTTTCCGCAGCTTCGCCACCTCGCGGAAAGTCGGGTCCGTCATGGCGTGCCTGGCCATCATGGCAAGGTCGAAGGCCGTTGTCTGGTGGTTGGGATCGTTGAGCCCGTTTGGGTTCGTGAAGTGTGTGTTCAGACAACCGAGCTCTTTGGCTCTGTCGTTCATTAATTTGGCAAATTCCTCAACAGAACCGGAAATGTGGTTCGCTACCGCGCAGCAGGCGTCGTTGGCGCTGCGAAGCATGATAGCTTTGAGCATGTCTCCAGCCGATACCTGCTCCTTGGGCTTGAGGTGGATGCTCGCCTCACCGATCGTCTCGATGTCCTCTGGCGCGGTGATGGCCTCGTCCATGCGGCAGCGCTCAATAAGAAGGATGGCGGTAAGAATCTTGGTGGTCGAAGCCGGAAATCTGGGCTGGTGGATGTTTCGACCCCAAAGCACCTTCCCGGAATCGGCGTCCATGAGGACCGCGCTCTTGGCGCTGATCTTTGGGCCAATCGCATCCGATGCGACGGCGCCGATGGCGCAGGCGGCAAAGAGGGTTATGGTCGATAACTTCCCCATGCGGCGGTCAGTTTACCGACTGAAGCTCGTCTTCCTCGCCGGCAGGCTCCGGCGCCATGACCGCCGGCAGCTCAGTTAAGCTCTCCAGCTGAAAGTGGTGCATAAACTGTTGGGTCGTGCCGTAGAGGAGCGGACGCCCGGGTGCCCGCTTCCTTCCGACTTCTCGAATGAGCCTTCTCTCGAGCAAGGCGCGAACCCCGTAGTCGCTCTGGACGCCGCGGACGGACTCGATTTCCGCCATGGTGATCGGCTGGCGATACGCCACGATGGCGAGAACCTCCATAAGACTCTTGCTCATGCGCTGCCGCTGAGGCTTGAGCAGCTTGGCAACGTCATCGGCGAACTCTGGTTTGGTCGCCAGTTGATAACCGCCGGCAACGCGCACGAGCATGAGCGGACCGGCTCCGGCGAGCGCATGGCCCAGATCGGCGAGGTGACGCTCCACCGTTTCGGAATCCACTTCCAGGGTTTCCGCGAGCGAACCCGACGAAAGCGGCGTGTCGGTCACGAACAGCAAAGCAAGAACCCGATCGCGTAACGTCAAGATGGATCCTCCAAGGCAAATTGAATTTGGTCCCCATCGGACCGAACGGCGACCTGCCGGAGACGGATGAGCTCAAGGAGCGCAAGGAACCACCACACGGCCTCGGTCCGGGAAAAATCTCCGACCACGAGGCGGTCGAGCGTTCGCCATTCGTGGGTCACGGCGGCAGCAACGACGAGCATTTGGTCGGCGAGCGATCGCCGGGGACGGCCCATCGCGGGAACGGGGTCCGGGTGGGCTCTCTTGAGCAGCGATTCGAGGGCGATGGCAAGGTCTTCGATTTGTACGCTTGCAAACTCGTACGGCATCTCGTACGGCGCGCCATCGACGGTGCGAAAGAATCGCTGGTCACCGAGCTCTTCTCGTCCGTAAAGCTCGGACATGATGGGCGCGAAGCTTTCAATGTAAGGCTCGATTGCCTCCATTGGTTCCTCAAACTCGTCCTCCGGCCCATCACTCTGCAACAAACCGCTCGCCTTTCGCTCCACCAAGTAAGACAGGACGGCAATTCCCGCCGCGAGACTGTCGATGTCGAGATCGCCAACGGAGCTGAGGTATTCGAAGTACGCCGAGCAGATCGGCGCCAAGGGTACATCCAACAGATCGACCTTGTGCCGCCTGACCGCAACGAACATGGCGGCGAGGGAACCCGAGAAGGCATCGCATTCAATCGAAATCGCGGGCACGCCAACCAGGCTGCCGTCTACGGTCTCAAGCGATGGAACAACCTCTAGCGCTGTCGCCACGCAGGAAAGGACGGACTAGGACGCGGTTTTGAAGGTGGTTATCCGACCTTCTTGAGGTTCATTTCCATGAACTTCATGGGGGGCCGGCCCTCGATGAGCACCTCGCCGGTTTCGATCCACTCCTGTTTCGCCTTCCCAGTCATGTTGAATCGGACTTTGGTGGTGTTGTTGGGCTTCAGTTCCCAGGTAAAGCCATCCTCCGTGAGGATCAAATCATGGACCGCCTCGGGCTGATTGAACAGGTAGGTTCGGAACTGGTACTTGGAAGTCTTGGTGTCGTAAGTGATGATCGCCAGAGTTTGGTGCCGAACTTTTCCTTCACCATCCTTGAACTCGCCTTCGACGAGCAACGCCTTGCCGGAAAGCTTCATCTGGACCGTTTCAGTTCCGGTGTAGTCCGCCTTCGCCCCGCTGGGCTCCATCACCCAACCCTTGCCCTGCCACTTTCCAACGAGGAAGCCGACCTTCTCGATCGCTGCCTTTTCCGCCGGGGAAGGCCCTTGTTCCTGCAGGGGCGTAACAAATGCGGCGGAGGCGAGGAGAGTGACGGCTATCGTGGTCATGGTTCCCACTATACACGCTCATCGACCGGAGCCCCATGTATGCTTCACGCCGATGTCGGAGATTGCCAAGTACCGCTGGAGGGTCTTTCTCTACTCCGCGATACCTGCCTGCCTAGCGCCAATCATTTTCACAACGATCTCCACCGGGCGCTTCGTGCCTCAGTTCGTGCTGCTTGGATTGTGTGCCGGTTTGCCCGGCGCGATCGGGATCAACGTCACCGAATTCTTCATCATGCCGAAGTTTCGACGACGGCCCTTTATGCTGGGAGTCATTGCTCGCGTGCTCTGCTACGGCGCCGTGATGGTGCCGTCGTTCCTGCTGGGGCTCGCGAGCTTTCGGGCGGCTATGGGCGGTATGGATCTCTCCAGCCAACGGCTTTGGCAGGAAACCTGGGCGCTCTTCACAATGCCGGCGGTCCAGTTCGGCTTTTGGTTCGCACTGGTCGGGATGTTCATCGCAAACTTCCTCATCAATTTCAGCCACAAGGTGGGTCCCGGCGTCACCCTAAATTGGATCCTCGGTCGCTACCACTCGCCAAGGAAGGAGCGGCGGTTCTTCATGTTTCTGGACCTGAAGGACTCCACTCGGTTGGCCGAGCACTTGGGAAACGAACGCTTCAGCCTCTTCGTCCGAGAGTTCTTCGAAGACATGACTTACCCGCTCATCAAAACGCAGGCCGAAGTTTCTCACTACATTGGCGATGAAGCGGTGGTTTCCTGGCGGATCGACCGAGGTAGACGGAACCAAAACTGCATCCAGCTGTACCTCCTCTTGCTCGAGGAAATGGACAAACGTCGGGACGCCTACATGAATGAATTTGGCGAGCTACCGCGGTTCAAGGCGGGACTTCATGTTGGCGACGTGGTCGCCACCGACGTCGGTGGCTTGAAGAGCGAAATTGTGTTTCATGGCGACGTCATGAACACCACGGCGCGGATAACCGGACTCTGCTCCGAACTCAACCATGACTTTCTCGTATCTGCCGAGGCCGCCGAGATGCTGGTCGGCCCTGTCCAGTTCAAGGACCTGGGCGCCTTCGAGGTAAAGGGCAAGGCGGAGAAAGTGAGGGTCTGTGGGGTGGGACTTCCGGAAGCGCTCGACGAGAGTTCCAGCGAACGTTCTGGCCTAAGGGCCGCCGGCCCCTCTACTTCCTGAGATAAACCCAAACAAACCCGTTGCTTTCGTCTCGTGGTCGGTACTTCGCCGATTCGTTGCCCAGGGTCGTGAGTTGCTTGAGGAGCTTTCCGTATTCAGGCGTTGCTTCTTCGGCTTTTCGCCAGGCCTTGACGTAAGCATCCTGCTGCTCCTTCGTCATAACGCTGCCCGGCGCGTTGCCGGCGGCTTTCGTCGCCGCAGCCAGAAACTGTGACTGGAACTTCTCCATCTTCTGCTGAGTTGCAGCGGTCTCCTTGTCGATCTGTTGCAGCCGCTTCTCGTCGGCAGCCGTAAGCTTGCGCTGAACAGCCTGGGTCATCAAGAAGTCGCCAACAAGCAGATCCATCTTGCCGTCTCCGTTCCAATCTCCAACGAATGGCTTGGTGCGTACTCCCGGATGCCACGGAGCAAAGGTGCCAGCCTTGCGGTCTGTCCACTTCCGCGGGGACCAGGCGGCTTGCCCATCCAGCCCTTCGATGATCGGCTTCTGCTCCACCAGCGTCAGCTGACCGCCGGATCGCGAGCCCTTGAAGAAACGCACCGTGCCCTCGCCGTTTCCCAGGATCAAGTCGATGACGCCGTCACCGTCCCAGTCGGTGGCGCAGGGTCCGCCGTCATTGGCCTCGATCACTTTGCCGCCCGCCGATAGCTTTTCGCCGGGGGCGAACGTAAGGTCGCCAAGGCCCTTGTAGAAGAATACGGGTCCGGCAATGTAGCCCACGATCAAGTCCAGGCGACCGTCGGCGTCCCAGTCCGCAACACTGGCCGCGCTTGCCGATTCCTCGCTGATGGTCTTCCCGTCGGCGTGCTTCAGGGAAGCCGAAGGAGCAAAGGTTCCGTTGCCCTCCCCTTTGAAAAAGAAGATTTCGCCCGGCGTATAGCCGCCGCTGACGAGATCGTTCGTTCCATCGCCATCCAGATCCGCAACCTGCGGAGTCATGCCGACACATCACCCGGCAGGAACCGACAGGTCGGCGTGGCCGGCTTTGACGTAGAAGAAGTCCTCAAACTTCGGCGCCGTTCGAGAGCCCTTATTGAGGTAGACCCGCAGCTTGCCACTCCCGAACTGGCCGACCAGCAGGTCGATCTTCCCATCGCCATTCCAGTCGTAGAGATTGGGCGCGGCGTGCCCAACTTCGACCGATATCGGCTCACCGGAAGCCTTCACCAAAAACGGCTTGGCCAACTCGAGCGGAGCAAGCCCGAAAACCAAAGTTGCACACCACATGCCTACATGTTATCGCGCAAACCTCTCGGGTTTGCGCAATTGGGTCGAAAGGCTGCTATGAACACCCGGTGGGAGGCGGGGGAGGTGGCTCGATGGAGAGCGGGACCTTTATGTCGCCCCCTGGCAGGGAAATGGACTGACCGACAGTCAGGGGCGGTAGCGGCGCCCGGCAGTTCAGGAAATTCGGCGCATACGAGGCCGTTCCGTAGATGAAGTACTTGTGGTACGACGAGCCGAAGGACGCTGGGTCGATACTGAACGTCACGGCATTCGGAGGCACATTTGCCGCGAAAGTGCCGTCTGCTTGCGTCGTAGCCGAAGCGATGACGCTGCCGTCGGCCGCGTGAAACGTGACGACAAGGCCCTGAATCCCAATTGCTGTTCCGCTCGTGATGACCTTGCCGGAGATCTGGGTCGTGTTTCCACCCGTGCCACCCGTATTGTTGCCACCGGTCGTTAAGCTGGTCGAGCCACCCGTGGAGCCCGTACCGCTGCCTCCGCCACCACAGCCAATGACGATGAGTGCGAACAACGCAGCAAACCAAACCCAGGGGGAGCGAATCATCGACCTATTCTGACGTGTCGGCACACTCGATGCTTCGTCTTGACTGCAACGTAAACGCATCCGGAAGTAACTCACCGATAGAGTAGGACGATATTTCGCCGGTTCTTGCGGAAAATAGATGGATACGCGCGGCAGGAGCTGCGAATTCGGCCATCACTTGTCGGCATGCCCCACAGGGCGTCCCTTCGTCTTCGGTTACCACGGCAATCTCGGTCCAGCGACTGCCCCCGGCCGCGATCATCGCGGCTAACGCATTGCGTTCGGCGCAGATGGTTAGGCCATAGCTCGCGTTTTCGACGTTGCATCCGGCGAAGACCGCTCCTGACTCAGACCGCACCGCCGCTCCCACCAAGTACTTGCTGTAAGGGGCATATGCCCTTTCCCTCACTTCCCGGGCTGCGGCAACGAGCTTCTTGATGGGGTCCATTCTGCTTATTGGAGTTTACGCGCCACTCGCAACGAGGAAACGTTCATCGCCGTATCCTTGCGGAAAATGAACGCTTTGATCGAAGGAATCCGATTGTCGTGGACGGACCGGCAGCTTCGGCCCTATATCATCAAGCCGTTCCTGTGGACGGTATTGAGCTACGCGGTTATTGCCCTTGTCCTCGGATGGGCCTTTGCAACCCTAGTCTCTCCCCATTTGATCGGTTGGGGAATTCCCGAAGCCTGGGCCAACGTCTTGTCTCGCCTCGCCTTCTTTCTTGCTTGGGGCCTAATCGGCGGCGCCGTTTTCTTCATGATCAACGGCGTGTTCTCGTCTCTCCTGTGGGACGATCTGAGCCGTCAGGCCGAACTGCAAATCTACGGTCACGCTCCCCTTGCCAAAACCACGATCCGAAGGTCGGTTGCCGACAGCATTCGGCGCATACCCTACGCTTGCGGCGTCGGTCTACTCTCATTCTTCCTTGGGCTGACCCCGCTGTTCTGGCTCTCCGTTTGGCCGGTCGGCCAGATGAGCCTTGTCGACTTCACCGCGCCGGCCCATGCACGCAGAGGACTCTACTATCCTGCCCAGAAGAAGGCCGCGCAGTCCTTGAGTGGGCAACATGGATTCGCTGTTCTTGCCGGGATGATCAGTCTCTTCCCCATTGTCAACGCGCTTTGTTTACCAGGTTGCATTATCGGCGCCACCATGCTCGTACGACGATCGGAAGAAGCGCGGGAGCTGCCACTCGGAGCGGAGATCAGGCAAGCTTGAGGCGGCGCGCCAGCTCGCTGGTCAAGAGGTGGTCCGGATCAACCTCCCGCTTGGCCCGGCGAAAGGCCGAGAGAGTCTCCTCGCCTAGGAAACGCTCAACGTCCGTCGGCCGCAGTGTCGAGTCCTTGGCAAAGTAGAACCTGCCACCGGCGGCAAGGGCAGTGTCGTTCATGTCGTGACAGAGCCTCATCAGGGGCAGAAGCTTGCGCTCTGTCACCTTGAAATCCATCGCCAGCGAAAAGCCATCCACCGAATAATCCACGAGGTAGCCGGATGGCCGATGCCGCTTCATGACCGTCAGATAATTCTCCAGGCGCATCGCCTGCTGCCGCCGAAGCAGCTCGCCAAACGCATCCAATGCGGTTTCCTTCGGTACGAAACACTGATACTGCAGGAAGCCGCCGGGGAGGTAAGCGTTTCTCCAATTCGGTACGGCATCGAGAAGGTACATGAAGGAGGCCAGACTTTGTGGGTGCGGACGACCATTCCCCAAAGTCTTGGAGGCGCGGTACTTCGCCCAGTTAATCATTCGCATCCCTAAGCGACGGTTGAACGGCTTGAGCAGTCTCCACGCCAGAGCCTTTGGCACGACACCCATCATCGTGTCAGAAATCTCCTGGTGACCCGGCAAAAGGCTTGCGGGCGGATTCCCCGCCTCTTCCGTGTACCAGGCAGCATGAAACAGGCCCCGACCGAGGGATTTTCCGCTCCCAAATGCATCGATCCACGAGACCATGTAGTCGGCGTCGTCGACAAACTCGTCGAAGGCGGCAAACTGCGACTGCAGATTGGTAACAGAGATGGGAAGTACGTGAAGATCGCCGGAGGCAACGTGCTTTAAGTTGATCACCGCCCGCGTGATGACGCCAAGAAGGCCGGCGCTGCCGACCACTTGTCGGAACCGCTCCGAACTCGGCTGCAACGTCTCTAAATGTCCAGTGGGCCAGAGGACGTCAATCTCGACGATGTGATCGCCGAAGGTGCCAGCACGAAAGGCGTTCTTGCCATGAATGTTCATCGCGATCGCCCCGGCGACGGTCACGTGCGCGGTACCGCTCGAAACCGGTAGCCACCACCCGTCCTCGAGCGTATATCGCCATATCTGGTCGAGGGTCACACCAGGCTCGACTTCGATCCGGCCCGCGGTCGGGTCGTAGTTCAGGATGTCAGCCATGCGGCTGGTGTCCAGGATCAGACACTCGGCTCCAACGGCCGCGTCCCCGTAGCTCCTGCCCGCACCGCGCAGGACCACCTGTCGGCCGGATCGCCTGGCAAGATCGAACACGGCCGCAATCTCCTCGACCGAGCACGGGCGGTATAGGTAACCGTCGGCGATCGACGACATCCCAAACCCCGTGATCCGCACGATGCGGTCAGGGCTTACTTGGGACCAATTCGTCGAAAGATCCATGACGGTACGGCGCGTATGATGGCGAAGATAATGCGGTGACTGAATTTGAGGTACTTCTCGCCTGGAGATCCGATCAGGCCAAGGATCCTCTTCGCCGCCGCTTCCGCGGTCAATGCGCCCCGAAGCTTTAGTCCGTGTGTCATTTCGGTGTCGACCGGTCCCGGCTTGACCGTCACCACGGTGACACCGAGTCTCGAAAGGCGGTTGCGAAGGGCTTCCATGTAGGTCGCTAAGGCCGCTTTGGATGCGTTGTAGACGGGCTGGCCGGCGCGGCCCCGGTCTCCTGCAACACTTCCGATCGCGACAATCGTTCCATGTCGCACGTTGCCGAACCTGATCGCGGCTTGATTGCACCAAGCAATGCAGCCAAGCAGGTTGACGTCGACCATCTTCTTGTCCTTGGCGAAGTCGTACTCCGTCTCCCCAACGCTCGGCATCACGCCGGCCGCATAGATAAGCAGGTCGAGGCCGCCCAAGTCATGTGTTATCGTCAGGAATGCATCGGGAATCTTATCGTATTCAGTGACATCCAAAGCGTACGTCAGAATGCGGTCGGACTGCATTGCTTCAAGCCGCTCTTGGCGGCGTCCGATCGCGGCCACTTTGCACCCGTTCATTGCAAGCTGGCGTGCCAATTCTTGTCCAATGCCGCTTGTAGCGCCAATCACGATGGCATGGCGGAAACTCATCGCGCCTTTTCCAAGAAGGGGATCTCAACGCCGCTCGTGGCAAGGAGGAGGAGGGCAATAAACAGAAGGATCGAGATGATCAGATGGGGATCCGCAAAAAGCAAGTTCTCCGGTTCGCCCCCTTCCTCATTTGCGAATACAAGAAGGGAGTAGCGCGCGATCGCATAAACGACCGGTAGCGACGTCAAGATCAGGGCAGGGTATTGGCTTGCGGTTTGGGAATCCACCGAATAGACCGCATAGCACACCGCGGCGCCTCCGGCCGACACTCCAACCAAGTGGTCGAGCGCAGTTTGACTGTAATGGGCCAGGCTCGCCCTGCTTTCATGGGCCGCTTCTCCCTGGGAAATGAACTCGTGTCGACGCTTCGCAAACCCGAGCATAAGGGCCAGGGCGGCCGTGCAGAACAGCAGCCAACCCGAGATCGTGACCGCGATCGCAACCGCTCCGATCGCCGCCCGCAACACGAATCCCAGACAGATGATAAAAACGTCGGTAACGGCAACGTTCTTAAGCCCAAAGTTATATCCAAGCTGCAGGACAAGGTAGGTCGATAGGACGACGACGACCGCCAGCGAGATCGTCCAACCGATCGCCAGGGAGCCAATGGCGAGGATAGCGCCAAGCCCGATCGCGACTGTTTGCGGAACGGCGCCCGATGCAACCGGACGGTGGCGCTTCTTCGGGTGGCGACGGTCCTTTTCAGCGTCAAGGGCGTCGTTCAGGCAATAGGTTGCCGAGCCCGCGAGGCACATCGCGACGAACGCCAGGGCAGCCATCCTGACCTTGTCGGGAGCGTTATACGAGTGGGTCACGATGAGGGCGGCAAAGACGAGAAGATTCTTCGTCCACTGCTTGGGACGCATCAATTTCAGCAAAGACGCCAATCCCATCGGACCGCGAGAGTGTATCTCACGCTCCGCCGGTTCCACGGTTGATCCGGGAGTGGCGCTTGAGTTCGACATCGACAGCTTTATCTTCGGCAGATCATCTTCAAGACGCCGCAGCATGCTTTATTTCGTCAACCGCAAGAGACAGTCGCTTTGCGCCCTCGATCGCCTGTTCCTCGGTTGATGTCCGGCCGAACGAGAATCGGAGGGCTTCCTTTGCTTCGGATCGGGCCCAGCCCATTGCGAGCAGCACGTGACTCGGTTCCACGCTTCCGCTGCTGCAAGCAGAGCCGCTGGAAGCCGCCACGCCGGCCCGATCAAGGCGAATGAGCAGCGTTTCCGCACCGACCCCCGGAAACCGCAGGTGGGCGTGACCTGCCAGCTGTTCCGCATCGGCGGCGATCGATTCGACAAAGTCCGACCGTTGGTTTCGCAGCTCCATAAGGAACGCATCGCGGGCCATTCGGCGGTTGGCAGTGAGGTCGGGATGCCGCACGGCAACTCCAAGCCCGACAATCCCGGCGACATTCTCGGTCCCTCCTCTCAGCTCACGCTCTTGACCACCTCCCGCAATGAGCGGCTTGATCGTCGTACCTCCACGAACGGTAAGGGCTCCGACTCCCTTCGGGCCACCGATCTTGTGTCCGCTGATGGCGATGAGGTCGGCTTCGAGCTTCGAGCACCATGCGTCCGTTCCCGCGGTCTGCACGGCATCGACGAAATGATAGGCTCCATGTTGACGGCAAGCCGATCCCACGGCGACCACGTCCGTGATCGAGCCAACCTCGTTGTTGGCGTGCATGGTGCTGACGAGCAGCACGTCGTCCTCCATCCGATTCTCGAGCTGGTCAAGCCTCGGTCGTCCGAACGCGTCGACGTCGATCCACTCGACCCGCATCCCGATACGTTCAAGGATCGTCACGGTGCCAAGAACCGCCTGATGCTCGGCACGCGAGATGAGAATGCGGAGGCGGTCGGCCGGGGCAGCCAAGGCGACGCCAAGTATTGCCGTTACTGCTGCCTCGGTTCCACCCGAAGTGAAGACAACTTCTCCGAACGCGCACCCAAGAGCATCAGCCACCGATTCGCGGGCCGCATCGATTGCCGCGCGGGCAGTACGGCCGGGGGCATGAAGGCTGCTGGGGTTTCCAAACTCGTGGCCCACCCAAGGCTCCATCGCTGCCACGACCTCGGGCAGCACCGGGGTTGTCGCGGCGTGGTCGAAGAACAGCCGGTCCACGCCAAGAGTATGGCAAACGGGCCGTTTGATGCTTGCGGGGGTATACCATCACCCGTGATCGATTCAGCCGTCGAAGCGCCCCTGTCGATGGAGATTCAGGAAGTCATGTCTTACCTGCCCCACCGATACCCCATGCTATTGGTGGATCGGATGCTGGAGGTCATTCCTGGCAAGCGCACCCGAGCCGTCAAGAACGTCACCATCAACGAATCGTTCTTCCAGGGGCATTATCCGGGAAGGCCGATCATGCCCGGCGTCCTGATTATCGAGGCCATGGCACAGGCCGGCTGCGTCATGCTCCTCATGGACCCGCAGTACCGCGATTCCATTCCCGTAATAGGCGCCATCGACGAGGTGAAGTTCAAGCGCCAAGTGATTCCCGGTGACCAACTCGTGACCGATTGCGAGCTTCTTTGGATCAAGAGCAGTATCGGTCGAATCAAGGCCCAGGCGACCGTAGGCGGCCAGCTGGCGGCCCAAATGGAGCTTACGTTCAAGCTCATGCCCAAGGAATAGCCGGTGCCACAGATTCATCCGTCCGCGGTGGTGTCGTCCGAAGCCAAGATTGCTGACGACGTCGTGATTGGCCCCTTCTGCTTCGTCGAGGCTGCCGTCAAGATTGGCGAAGGCTGCCAGCTGGACTCACACGTGACAATCAAGGGCAACACGTCCCTTGGAAAGCGGAACTTCATCGCGCAGGGCGCGATCCTGGGAGGAGATCCACAGGACCGAAGGTGGAAGGGCGAACCGACCTTCCTCCACATCGGCGACGATAACGTGATTCGCGAGTATTCGACGATCCATCGCGCCACCGGCGAGGGCAAATCGACAACGGTCGGCAATCGCTGCTTCTTCATGGCCTACACCCACTTCGGCCACAACGTGACGGTCGGCAACGATGTCACCGTCGCCAATGGAGTCGGAGTATCGGGGCACGTGACTATTGAGGACATGGTCAACATCGGCGGCATGACCGGCATCCACCAGTTCGTGCGAATCGGGCGGGTAGCGATGGTTGGCGGCATGAGCCGGATCGTCCGCGATGTGCCCCCGTTCATGCTAGTGGAAGGGATGGAGCAGCAAGTCCACGATATCAATGCGGTTGGCCTCCGACGCATCGGAATCTCACCCGAATCGCGCCTTGCCCTTCATAAGACCTGCCGCTTCCTGTTCAAGTCCCAGCTGGGCCTTTCCCACGCCATCGAAACGGTTCGCCGCGAAGTCAATGTAACCGACGAGGTTGAAGAGGTGCTTGCCTTCATGGAACGGTTGTTCCAGGGTAAGAACGGGCGCGGCGACCAGCGCTAAAATGCCGCGGTTATTCATCAGCGCCGGCGAAGCTTCCGGAGACGCCTACGGTGGTGCAATCGCTTCCCTCCTTTCCAATCGATGGACACTCCAGGCCATCGGAGGCCGTCGCCTGCGCGAAACCGGCGCGGAAGTGGTTGGCTCATCCGAGAAGTGGGGAGCGATTGGCATCGTCGAAGCGATTCGCGTGGGTCCCCGCGTCTTAAGGGGCCTGTTATCAGCCAAGCGATGCCTCCGGACGGGCGAGCCCGGCTGGTTCATGCCGATCGACTATGGGTTTTTCAACATCCGTCTGGCCCGGGTGGCGAAGGAGGCAGGCTGGAAGGTGCTCTATTTCATTCCACCCGGTTCGTGGCGCCGGAACAAGCAGGGCGCGGACCTTCCCTCTCTCTGCGACCACATCGTGACGCCGTTCTCGTGGTCCAAGGAGATCTTGGACGCGATGGCCGCCAAGAGCGGATCACCTTGCCAAACCCATTTCTTTGGCCATCCCCTCAAGCAAATGATTGCTGACCGCCGGGCGACGTTTGCCGTTGACTCAGAGCGTGAGCGCATCGCCATCCTGCCAGGCAGCCGGCTCCATGAGATCGCCCACAATCTGCCCGTGATCGCGCAGGCGGTGAGCGGTCTGGGACGGGAAGTGGAGTTCGCCGTTGCTTCGACGCTTACTTCCCGGGAACTTTCCGAGCTTTGGAGCCGATTGAATGCAAAGGTGCCGGCCAGCATATTTACCGAAGGGGACACCTACGGCGTCCTGCTGAGAGCAAAAGCCGGGATCGTCTGTTCGGGAACGGCGACGCTCGAAGCAGCTCTTGCCGAGTGCCCATGTACGGTTATGTATCGCGGCAGCAAAATGATGGAGATCGAGTACCGCCTTCGCAAACCGAAGTTCGATTTTATTAGCCTTCCAAACATTCTTGCGGGAAAGATGGTGGTTCCGGAGAGGATTCAATGGGATGCGACGCCCGAGGCCGTCAGAAGCGACCTAAAGCCGTTGCTGCATGACTCGGTCGAGCGTCAAAACCAGGTGACGGCATTTCGAGAACTGGACCGCGAACTCGGTCCTGCAGATGCGCTCAGTCGAACTGTGGAATTGATCGAATCTCTGTCGGAACGATAACGCGGTGGCTGTGAACCAGATAAACTCTGCAGGCTTGGCAAGGATGCAATTGGGGGCAACGGAAGGTCGATGAAATCGGGGGTTTGGCTGCGGATTCTTGGCGTCACGTTTGTGATTGGCGTCGTCACCTATGCGATCACGTTTCTCTTGCCCACTCTATACTCCTCGAACCTGGTTCTCTACTTTCCTCAGAGCCAAGCCTCGAGCCCCAATAATCCGCTTGATGCACTAAGAGGGCAGCGCGGCGGAAACGATCCGACCAGCATGCCATTGCTCCGCAATGCCTTCTATTCGCCCCTCGTCGGCGCGGGAGAGCAAACCGCTGTCGGCATCCTACAGTCGCGAACGGCGATGGCGGAGGTCGTTAAGAAGCTCGATCTCGCGAGGCATTGGAAGAAGTCGGAATTCAGGGCGGTTGACGAGCTTAAGAACCGGGTTACGTTCGTTACCGAGAAGTCCGGGTTCGTGACGGTATCGGCGGACATGGAGAGCCCGAAGCTCGCTTCAGACGTCGTCGAAGCACTCTTTGCCCATCTCGAGCGGCGGTCGAAAGAACTGACGCTCAACATCAGCGCCAAGAACAGGTCCGAGGTCGAGTCGCAGCTGGAGGACCAGCGCGGTCGATTGACCGAGGCCAAGAATGCGTTGCAGGCCCAGATGCTCTCGGCCCCCGCCGCCAATATCCAGGAGATCCAGAAGATCTATTTCGACGCCTATGGCAAGCTCAATGAGGCCGTTGTTAAGGCCCAGGGCGCCAAGCGGCAGCTGAACCTCATCGAAGCGAACGCCCGAGAGCTCCTTGCCCAGGGCTCCACGTATCCGGGCAATGTCGTGGCGCTAACCGCAAACGAAAAGTCGATGCTTGAGAAGCTCATTACGGAGCTCCAAATCCGCCGACAAGCCCTCAGCGACGCCAAACAGAGTTTTACAAACGACAGCCCGGAGTTCCGCGAAGCGGCTCGCGCGGTTCAATCCGTCGAGCAGGTTGCCAAGGATGTGACCGGCAAGCAGAAGGAACTTGCCAGCAAGGGGCTCCTGCCGGCCCAAGCCCAGGCAAGGAGCGCGCTCGCTATGCTTGAAGGCGAGATTACGGCGTTTCGGAACACGGTTGACGGGTACGCGAGAATGATGCGTCAGACTCCGGCGCAGTTCATTCGGATCGAAACCGCGCGAGCGAATTTCACCAACGCGCTCACCCGCCTAGCCCAGCTTGAAGTCGATCTCGACATGGCGAAGCTTGCCGAGTCCAGGGATCCATCTCGCTTTGAGGTTGTCGACGCGCCCGTCGAGAATCCAGAATCGGTTGCGCCGCGCCGCGCCCGGATTGCCGGTGGAATCGCGCTTCTCGCCTTGCTGATCCAGACATGGCCGCTGGTGATCCGGCGGTACGCCGAATCCGAGCGCCAGGCCGAAGCAGTTGGAGCTTAGCTCGCCAAAGCTTGGCGGATGGCGTTGACCACGCGTTCCTGAGTTTGGCTTTCCATGAGCGGCCAAATCGGGAGGCTTAGAACTTCCCCGCTCAGCTGATCGGCTACCGGCAAAGGACCAAAATCATGGCCGGCATAAACGGGCAACCGATGGATCGGAACCGGATAGTAAACGAACGTTCCGATGTTTGCTGCAGACAGCGCCTGCTGAACTTGGTCCCGCTTGCCGTTCAGGATCCGAATGGTGTATTGGTGGAAGACATGCTCCGTGTAGTCGGCGATATTGGGCGTCGACACGCCTTCCACACCGTTTAAGAGGGCTGTGTAGCGGGCGGCAACCTCACGTCGCTTTGCATTCCACGTGTCGATGTGACGCAGCTTGATGCGCAGGATTGCCGCCTGCATCTCGTCGAGCCGCGAATTAACGCCGACCGCCTCGTTGTAATACTTCTTCTTCGCGCCGTGCACCCGCATCATCCGAACTGACTCGGCGATCGCATCCTCGTCGGTAATGAGCATTCCGCCATCGCCGAACCCACCGAGGTTCTTGGACGGAAAGAACGAGAAGGCTCCCGCGTTGCCGATGGTTCCAACCTTCTTTCCGCGATACTTGGCCCCAAACGCCTGCGCAACATCCTCCAGAACGGCCAGGCCGTGGCGAGCCGCCAACTCCATGACCGGATCCATGTCCACGGCGTGTCCGTAGATGTGAACCGGGATGATCGCCTTTGTCTTTGACGTTACATTGGATTCCAGCTGTCTGATATCGAAGTTGTAAGACTTGGGGTCGATATCGACGAGGACAGGGGTCGCGTGGAAATGACTGATCGCTTCTGTCGTGGCGAAGAAGGTGAAGGGCGTCGTAATGATCTCGTCGCCCGGCTGGATTCCGAGGGCGTGGACTCCCAGAATGAGGGCGTCGGTGCCACTGTTCAAGCCGATCGCGTGCTTGACGCCAAAATAGTCGGCAACCTCCTGTTCGAACGCCTTGACGTTCGGTCCCATGATGAACTGGCCACCTTTGACGACCGATTCGATGGCGGCCTGCAGCTCGTCCCAGATGCTGTCGATTTCCGGCCGCGTGTCGAGGAGAGGGATTTTAGTAGGTTCGGCAATTGCGCTCATGTTTGGTCAACCAGCGGAAGTCATAACGGGTTGCGTAGCGAGAGCAACCCCTTGGTTCTGAAGATAATCGATTAACTCGCGCCCCATTTCTCCAGTTCGAGCCAGGGCCTCGCGGAGACCGCTCTCGGTCTCCAATTCTTTGAGAAAGATCGGTTGGCCATCCTTGCAGGCCCAGCCGATCTGTTTGGCGGGTACGCCCGCCATCAGAGCGTAGTCCGGCACATCCTTCGTGACAACCGCGCCGGCCGCGATGAGGCAGCGCTCGCCAAGCGTGACCCCGCATACGATCGTGGCGTTGGCGCCAATGCTCGCGCCGCGCTTCACCAGCGTTGTCATATAGTCCGCGGACGTGTTGCGAGGGAATTCGCACCGCGGTATCAGGACGTTGGTAAAGACCATGCTCGGTCCACAGAACACGTAGTCTTCGAGAATCACCCCCTCATAAAGGGAGACGTTGTTCTGGATTTTGCAGTGGCTGCCGATTCGCACATTGTTCATCACCACGACGTTCTGACCAAGGACGCACTGCTCACCAATGATTGCCTTCGGCAAAACGTGGGAGAAGTGCCAGATTTTGGTACCGGCTCCGATCTGCGCCCCCGCATCCACAAAGGCCGATTCATGGACGAAGACTTCAGACATGGACGACCTCCTTGCTAGCGGTTTCAAGGACGCGCAACACCTCGAGTGCGCTCTCGCCGTCGGAAATCGGTTTTGCCCTCTCCTTCACGCAGTCAAGAAAGTGCTCGAGTTCAAGGCTGAGGGGCTGGCCGGCTCCTTCGAAAACCACCTCTTCTCCGTCGTTGTGATTCGCCAGGGCCCGGTCGATATGCTTCCGGTGCAGGGTAACGGTCTGTGCCAGCTCGTCATAGACGAGCATGGCGCGGCTGCCGACGATGACCGCACGACGCCGTAGCTCTGGCCATAGCCATGAGGCGTGGAGATGGCTCTTCACACCACCCTCAAAGCTCAAGTGCAGGTAGACGTCGTCGGCGATGTCGGGGTTCAGCACACAGTGGGATTCGGCAGCGACCTTGGTTGGCGACTGCCCTACCCAATATAGGGCCACGCTGACATCATGCACGCCCAGCGACCACAAGACGTCCTCAAAGGCTCGCGCACGACCCAGATTCAGACGAGCTTGGTGGATGGAGCGCAGCTCGCCAATCATGCCCGACCTCACCGCGTCGTGGACGAACCGAATCGCCGGCTGATACAGCAGCAGATGGCCGGCCATGAGGATGGCGTCTTGGTCTCGGGCCGTCCTAACCAAGTCCTCGGCGTCGCGCACGTTCAGCGTGATGGGCTTCTCGATCAGGACGTCGGAACCGCGTTCAAGAAGGGCGAGGCCGATCTCATGGTGGGTAGGTGCGGGCGACGCCACCACAAAAGCTTTGGCATCGGCATCCTCGAGCCGAGCGTGGACCGGAATGCCTGGATATTCGTCTGCGACTCTCTGGCGAGCGGCCTCTTGAACTTCGACGACGCTGTCCAGGGCACCCATTTGATGGAGGGTGCGAATGTGGTTTTGGCCCCAGTGGCCGGCGCCCACGACGGCGACTTTCATAGGAGGGTGATCTTCTCCCGGCCGCTCTCCACCTGTTTGGTCGCGTTCCGTGTATCCAGCACGTGCCTTGCTTCGCTTACGACCTTATGGTAGTCGACGTCGGAATGGTCGGTCGCGATGATGACCAGATCGTAATCGCCCAGGCGCCCGGTCGGATATGGGATGCCCGCCATCGAGAAACCGTGCTCGGAAAAGTTGGGGCAGAAGGAGTCGTGATAAGACACATCGGCACCCGAATCTTTAAGGAGCCGTATCACCTCGATTGCCGGTGACTCCCGATAATCATCCAGATCTCGTTTGTACGCCACGCCGAGCACGAGAACCTTCGACCGGCTGAGAGCCACGCCCTGCTCGTTCAAGCATCGTGCTGCTTTCTCGACTACAAACTCGGGCATTCGACGGTTGATCTCGCCGGCCAGGGCAATGAAGTGTGTATTGAAGTTGTATTCCTTGGCCTTCCACTCCAGGTAATGAGGGTCCAGCGGGATGCAGTGGCCGCCGACTCCAGGCCCCGGATAAAAAGGCTGAATGCCGAATGGTTTGGTGAACGCCGCATCGAGGACTTCCCACACGTTTAGCCCCATGCGATCACAAAGCATGGCGAGCTCGTTCACAAGCGCGATATTCACCGCCCGGTAAGTGTTTTCGAAGACCTTGACCAGTTCGGCCGCCTTGGCGCTGCTAACCGTCACCACCTGCTCGATGGTCTGACTGTAAAACTCGTAGCCAACCCGCTGGGAGTGGCGTCCCACCCCACCCACGACCTTGGTGGTGTTCTTGGTCGTGTATCGTCGATTGCCTGGATCGACACGCTCAGGCGAGTGAGTGAGGAAGAAATCGCGTTCGACCTTCAGACCCGTCGACTCCAGGATGGGCAGCATGACCTCGTCAGTCGTACCCGGATAGGTCGTCGACTCGAGACTGACGAGATGGCCCGGTTTCAGGTGCGGCGCGATCTGCTCCGTGACGTGCCGAACGTACTTGAGCTCAGGGGTTAGATTCTCGGTCAAGGGAGTGGGTACCGCGATCACGATGACATCCACGTCCCGGATGGATTCGAAGCCTGTTTCGGCAACGATCAGCCCAGACTCGACGCATGCTTTAAGCTCGGCATCGTCGACGTCACCGATGTAGTTTTCGCCACGGTTGACCTGGAGGACGCGGTCGGCACTGCGATCGATACCGATGACTGAGAAGCCGACCTTGGCCTTCTCGACGGCGAACGGTAAGCCGACATACCCTAATCCAACCACGGCGACCTTGGCCTGCCTCGAGCGAATGCGAGCAATCAAGGATTCGACAAGGTGTGACTGATCGGGCTGAGATGGCGAGAGTGTTTCCATGCAAGAAAGCGGGGGCCTTGCCCAAGCCAAATTCTACCCAGGCGCGGGCTCACGACGCAGGGTCGACGCCTTACGCGATAGCCATAACAATACAATATACATTATCGAATAGGCTGCCGAGAACAAGATAATCATAAGAAGCGAATTCTTAAGCCATGAAGCCAGTGCCAAACTCAAGGCAATGAGCAACAGCAAACCAATCTGCCAAGCCAAGTCCCACCGTTGCTTTTCTGCGACATATAGTGTTCTCGAGAGTGGGCTCGCTATGAATGCAAGTGCGTAATACGGTGTCAGCCATTGGGCATAGACTCCCGCTTGCCTCCACTCCTCGCCAAAGACAAACGCAAAGATGGACGGGCCAAAGGGCAGCACCGTTACGAGCAACGGCAAACAACCGAGAGCCAGCAGACGCGCCGTAACCTCCCACGATCGTCGACAGCTGCCACTCGCAATCCGCTCCTGGGCGGCCCGTTGCTTAAAAATGTCCGCAAACGAGTCCCCGACCACCGCAAGGGGAGCGGCCAGCACACGATGGCAAAAGGCAAACGAGCCCGCCACTCCGGCGCCGAATAGGGCCTTCATGACCAGCAGTGGCATTTGGTTCGAGAGTGAATTTGCAACCGCAGCCAGGATCGAATATCGTGGAAAGTCCTGGTAGGTCCTTGCCATTTCAAGCATGGCTTGTCGGCTAACTGAATTGCGAGTCTCTGAAGTGTCCTTAAGCAACCTATAGGCCATAAACAAAGCACCTATTGCGAACCCGAGAGCGAATCCAGCAATCAGCCAACGGCCATCCTTATCCCGTTGCGGACCTAGCATAAACGGTGCGGCTAGCGGCACTCCAGCAGTAATCACGCCTTTGAGAACCCTATTGATCGCTATTGTGCGATAGGCCTCTTTTCGATTTAACCAATATGTGAGGGCCAGATAGGTCCCGATAGCGAACAGAGTACAAGGTATTCCCCATAGCCACCACGAGTCCAGAAAACCGGGCACGAAAAAGTGCACGGCCGCCAAGACCACAGCGATGAAGGTGCTGACGAGAAAGGCAAGTGACACCGTCAGACCCAGCAGATTCAGTCCGTCCGCATCGGATTCGGGGAGCAGGATGGCGAGCTCGAATCGTCCGCCAACGATGTTGGAGGCTAGCGAAACGATCGCGATGAAGACGCCCAGGGCGGCAAAGTCCTCCACCCCGTACTGGCGGGAAAGGACTGGACTGACAAGGATCGGCAAAACTTGTCCAACAGCCGAGCCGACCGAGAGGGTCGCAACGTTGCGTAGAAGCGAACGGCTATCCATCCATGACCGTTTGCGAACCCGCCCTTGGCGGAGCTAGAAAGGGTAGCAAGCCCAGGTAGGCAAAGAGATGGCGGTGCTCCGTCCAGGACGTGCTGACCATTGCACTGGTCGCAACCATCATCACGCCAAAGACGATGTTCAGCCGTTCCGTGTCGCGGATGATCTGCGAGAACCTGTCTATTCGGCGACATGTCACCAAGACCGCTCCTCCCATCAAAACCAAACCGACGATGCCCAGTTCGGCGAGCATTTCGATTGGTGTGTTGTGGGGGTGGTCCCGGTTGTTAAAGCCGTGAATATGTCCGAAGGAGCCGATGCCAATCCCAAACATCGGGTTTCGCTCCCAATCCTTGATCGCGAGCTCGCGCAACTTCGGTCGGATCGTCTCGCCGCCCTCGGTTTCCGGGCGCTCTTCCTCGATGGCCTGGATTCGCATAAAGGTGGTGAGGATTTCTGGCCTCGACATCGCTATCGCACCAGTTCCCGCGACCGCGATGATGAGCATCATGGCATAGGCGCGAATCCGCAAGAACCGCTCCCGCAGCTTTGAAACCGGCAGGAGAAAGTCGTATAGGATGGGCAAGATCAAGATCAGCCCAGCCGAGACGAGCGCTTGGCGGCTACCGGAAATGAACACCAGAATAAGGAAGCCGGCAACGGCGGCCGCGAACCCAAAACGGCGCGAAAACGTGGTGCCCGCGCAAAGGAGGAGCGCGTAGCACCGGGCCATGCTTTCCGTGAGGGACTTTCCACGAGCGATGTAATCCGCAGAATTCTGGAGGTCGAGTCCGACTCCCACGGTCACCGGCATGAAAATGAGCGCATACAGCGTCACGAAGACGACAAAGAACCCTACGAACAACATGCTGTTCAGAAATCGCCTTACCCTTTCCCGTTCTGAGGAAACGACGATGCATGCGACGAAGAAAGCGAGAAACGTGAGCGGCAAGTTGAAATAGATCCGAGAATCCGCGAAACCAGGGTTTCTGCTCCATCCATGCGTTGTTGCGGCATAGCCAAAAGCCAGAAGCATCGCCAACGTCCCTCGGACACGGGTGACGTCCGGCTTGACCCGTCCACCGCTGAGGAGAAGGGCAGCCCCAACGAGGGTTAGAACCGCAAAGATCAGAGTGAGGTCGAAAGGAAGGAGATCTTCGCCGATGCCACTCTTGAAGATGCCCGCATGCACGAAGAGCGCGTAGCAGAACTCAAGGCAGAAGATGGACCTCAGCCTTGCCGGCAATGGCCTACCGGCTCGGCTCGGCGTCATGCTGTTGATAGCACTCAAGTCGGACTAGCGATAAGTATGGCCCAGAGTCGCCAGTTCGAACGTCTTTAAAGGTTGCGGCGATTGCTCTCTGGTACCATGAGGGCGTCGATTCGGACTGACGGCTTATGGCTCAAGGCGCTCCTACGATTCTGGATCCACAGCAGGCGTCCAACCCCATCGACAGCGTTAGTTTCCGAAGGTGCACGCGTTGCGTGATGGACACCTCGGAGCCCGACATCGAGTTCGACGAGAACGGCCACTGCAATTATTGTCGCGACTTCGTGGTCCGGCTGGAGAACGAAACCTTCGTCAACCATCCGACCCGCAACATCGATGTACTCGTCGACGCTATTCGAAAGACGGGCGCGGGCAAACCCTATGACTGCATCATCGGGGTCAGCGGCGGGGTGGACAGCTCCTACGTCGCCTATCTAGTTAAGAGCAAGGGCCTCCGGCCCCTGGCGGTGCACCTCGACAACGGGTGGAATTCCGAACTTGCCGTCGCCAACGTCCAGTCGGTCTTGGAAAAGCTCCAAATTGATCTCGTGACCCACGTAATCGATTGGGAAGAATTCCGCGATATTCAACTGTCGTTCTTTAAGGCGTCCGTCGTAAACCTTGAGATTCCCACCGATCACGCAATCAATGCCGTGCTGCAGGCAATGGCCGTCAAGCACCACGTCAAATTCGTCATCAATGGCGGCAATATCCGTGGCGAGGGGGTTGGGCCGAAATCGTGGGGCTGGAACAACTTCGACCTTAAGCACCTTAGAGCAATCCACGCGCGTTTCGGCACGCGACCGTTCAAGACGTTCCCACAGTTACCACTCTGGCGGTTCGGTTTCAATACGTTCGTGCGCGGAATCCGTGTTATCCCCATCCTGAACTTCGTGGATTACAACAAGCTCGAAGCGCAGGAGCTACTACAAAAGGAATTGGGTTGGCGGCCCTATGGCGGAAAACACTACGAATCGATTTTCACCCGATTCTATCAGGGCTACATTCTGCCGCGGAAGTTCGGTGTCGACAAGCGAAAGGGCCACCTGTCCAGCCTTGTCGTTGCCGGCGACATGGAGAGACAAAAGGCCCTCGAGATTCTGGCCACCGACCCGTACGGCGAAGCCGATGCTGACACCGACAAGGCCTACGTTCTGAAAAAGTTTGGATGGACCGAAGCGGAGTTCACGGCCTACATGCTGGCGCCAGTCAAGCCCCACACCGCCTATCCGAACTCTGGCTGGTTCTTCGAGCGGGCGCCCGCCGTCCTCGGCAGAGCCAAGAAAATCGCCATGCGAATCTAGGCGACAGCGCCAAAGAAGGCGCTGCGTAATTGGTCGCGCGTGGGATAGGTGATTAGGACAGCGCGATGCTTGCCGTGAAAAACAAACATGCTCCCGGCCGCAACCGCACTGGCGCCGGCTTGGACGGCCTTTGCCAAGTCCTCCAAACCCCCCGCCCCACCTAGGGCTACAACCGGGATCCCGACCGCTGCCGAAACCTGCTGAACCAGCGCCAGGTCGTAGCCATTCATCGTTCCATCACGATCGATGGACTGAATGACGATCTCTCCCGCTCCGGCATCTTCCATCCGCCTGGCGTGGTCGAGGACATCGACCCCCACGGACCTCGTTCCTCCTTCGGCATACACCTTGTGCTTGGCAAGTAGGCCCTTCCGTACATCGATCGATACGATAACGCTTTGGGAGCCAAATGCCTGAGCGGCCTCGCTGACCAACCGGGGATCGGTGTGGGCGACCGTGTTCAGGCAGACCTTCTCCGCGCCATGCCGAATCAGGTTCTCGATCTGATCCATCGTCCGGATACCGCCACCGAAGCTGAATGGCATGAAGGCCTCCGTCGCAATCTCCTTGATTAGCTCGAAGTCCGGTGGCATCCCTTTCTTTGTGGCAGCAATATCCAGCAGCATGAGCTCATCAACCTCTTTATCGTTGAAGATCTTCACCGCGTTGATGGCATCGCCGACGTAAACGCCATCCCTGAATTCCCGCGTTTTCGTTAGCCCTTGTCCCTGCAGCAGGAGGCATGGAATCACGCGGGGCAATTGTCGTGATCTACCTGCCGAGGGCATTGGAAAAAAACCTCATCCCGTGGCGGTGGCTCTTTTCGGGATGGAACTGGGCTCCCCAAATATGGCCGGCTTCGAGAGAACAAGTGAAGCTGATGCCATAGTGGGCGGTTCCCGAAACCTGCCCTGGATTCTCCAGCTCCGCATAGAAAGAATGCACAAAATAGAACCGGCATTCGCCCTCCCAGCCTTCGTACATCTTCGCTCCGTCCGTACTACAAACATCGGTCCAGCCCATATGGGGGATCTTTAGGGTCTTACCGTCTTCAGTCGGCATCGATCCGGGAAACCTACGCGCTCGTCCTTTGATCCATCCGAGTCCAGGAAGCTGGCCCTCGTCGCTTCCATCGAGCATAAGCTGCATGCCAAGGCAAATCCCGAGGGTCGGTACCGCCCGGCGCATGACGGCCTCATTCAACGCATCGGTGAGACCAGATTCGTTTAGCCGCTGCATCCCGGCGTCAAACGCCCCGACTCCAGGCAGGAGGATCGACTCCGCAGCTACGATCTCTTCCGGGCTCGATGAAACCTGGCATGGAATGCCGATTTTCTTGCACATATTTTGGATCGATCCGATGTTCCCGACCCCGTAGTTGACGATCGTCACCACGGCTATATGATGGCCGAGTTCGGGCACAGCCGGTCCGCCGGTGTCACAATCTCAACTTGGCGGCGCCGAGACGATTGATGAGAATTTGGGTATTGACCGTTGGCGAGCCACTGCCGATTGATGGTCCGGCCCAGCGACTCCTTCGAAGCGGGTTGCTCGTCGATCTCCTGAGGCGCCGCGGACATCAGGTGACATGGTGGTCGTCGACCGTCGATCATTTCACACGACAGCAACGAGCCCACGAGACGGTTACCCATAACCTCGAGAACGGCGCAGAGTTGGTGCTGCTCTACGGGAGGCTCTACCAACGCAGCATTTCCATCGCCAGGATTGTCAACCATCGTGAAACGGCCGCCGAGTTCGTGCGACTAGCACCGACTTTCGAACAGCCTGACCTCATCCTAAGCTCTTATCCAACCCTGGAGCTTTGTGAGGCAGCGATCGCTTATGCGGAACCGCGGGGCATTCCTGTCGCGGTGGATATACGCGACCGATGGCCGCATACGTTCTTGGAAGTGGTTCCCGGCCCTATTCGTACTGTCGGCCGACCCTTTCTTTCGCCAATGTTTGCCCAAGCCCGCCGAATTTTCCAGCATGCCGACGCCATTCTCGGCAACACGGAGGACATGGTGGAGTGGGGCCTGCAACAATCGGGCCACAACCGCCGTGAGGCAGACGTAGCCTTCCCGTTTGGCTACGAGCCGAGCGAGGTCTCAGCCGAGCAGCGCCAGGAAGCACAGCAGTTTTGGGCGAACAACGTTGCGTTCTCGGAGGAGGAGCTCGTGATCGCGTTTGGGGGCACCCTGAACCACTCGTTTGAACTCGAGACCGTGATCGATGCAGCCCAGATACTCGAGGCGAAAGGTGCGCCGGTTCGCTGGGTGATCTGCGGCCAAGGAGATCGGCTGCCGGGCTACCGTGACCGTGCCAAGAACCTGAAACACTTCCACCTAATGGGGTGGGTCCGGTCGCCCGAAATGCGCCTCTTGCTCGAGCGTGCCGATGCCGGCCTGATGCCTTATTGCGCCAACGAAAATTTTGGAGGGAGCATTCCTAACAAATGCATCGAGTACCTCTGCTTTGGCCTGCCGATCCTGTCCACCTTGGAAACGGGCACGCCGAGGCGCGCGCTTGAGGAGGCCGGTTGCGGCCTGTTTTACTCCAATGGAAAACCGGAGAAGCTGGCAGCCGAAGTCGAAGGCCTCGTTGCCGACCCGAAAGCGAAGGAGCGCATGTCTCTAGCGGCCAAGCAATACTTCGAAGCGAACTTCAGGGCGGAGGCGGTGTACGGCCGAATGGCAGACCACCTGGAATCGCTTGTGCGCGAGCCAGTTAACGTGAAGTAGCGGCCTGGGGCCGCAAAACAAGCTCCTTTACCGCTGCTACCAGATGGTCCTTGCCGAGGCCATAGTGGTTGCGAAGGTAGGCCTGCGATCCCACGACGGAGCTGTAGACGTCCTTCATCCCCAGCCTGCGAAAGGCTTTCGGATGAAAACCACCATCCATGCAGGCTTCTGCGATGGCACTGCCGAAGCCACCGTTGAGCACATTCTCTTCGATCGTGATGATTCCGCCAGTCCCTTCGCATGCAGAACGAATCTCGTTCGTGTCCAGAGGCTTGAGCGTTGGGAAACTGACAATTCGGACGGCTACTCGTTCGGCAGCCAACTCACTAGCCGCCTCGAGGGCGATCTCAAGAATTCCCCCCGTCGCGAAGATCGCTAGGTCCTCACCCTCCCTCAAGCGACGAGCCTTGCCGAACTCGAACCGCTCTCCCGGCAGTTGCGTATCCCCCGCATCCGACTTGTCCAGCCGCAGGTAGCAGACGCCTGGCCTATTAGCGATCGCGCTCGTCAGCTCGACGGTCTCCCATAGACACCCCGGAGATGCCACCTCGACCCCCGGAAGCGCTCTTAGAATGCTGAGGTCTTCGGTCGCATGATGGCTCATTCCGAGTTGTCCGTAGCTGAAGCCTCCGCCGATCGCAACGACCTTCACGTTGGCGTCGTGGTACGCAGCGTCGTTACGCACCTGTTCCAGGCAGCGCAAGGTCGGAAAATTGCCGATCGAATACGTGAAGACCGTTCGACCCTCGAGGGCGAGTCCGGTTGCGACACCCGTGAGGTTCTGCTCGGCAACCCCGACGTTGAGGTACTGGCGTGGAAACCGCTCCTGAAACTTAGTTAGGACACCAAATCCTAAGTCTCCCGTAACGAGCATGAGGCGCGAGTCGGCTGCAGCGAGTTCCATTAGCCGTTGGATAAAGTGGTCCCTCATGGCGCACACCCCAGTTCGTCGAGGGCGGCATTGAACTCCTCGCCCCTCGGCGTGCGATAGTGCCAGAGAACGGTGTTCTCCATAAACGACACGCCCTTGCCCTTTGTCGTTTTGGCAAGAACAACGGTCGGCTTGCCGGCGGACTTCGGCAAATCGCCTAGGGCGGCTCGAATCGCTCCATGGTCGTGGCCATCGATCTCTTCGACATGCCAGTCGAACGCCCGCCACTTGTCGGCGAACGGCTCGAGCTCGAGGGTCTCCGAGACCGGGGCCAGACTCTGGATCCCGTTGTAGTCGACCACGGCCGTCAGATTGTCCAGGCCGTGGTGACCCGCGAAAAGGATTGCCTCCCAGTTCGAGCCCTCGTCGCATTCACCGTCGCTCAGCAGAACGAATACGCGGTGGTGTTTGTTATCGAGCTTGGCGGCGTAAGCCATACCGCATCCAACCGATAGCGCATGGCCAAGGGACCCCGTCGAGAGCTCGACCCCCGGCACCCCCTTGTGGGAGATGTGCCCACTTAGGACCGATCCGTCTTGATAGTGGGTGTCGAGGATGCCAACATCCATGAATCCGACCTCTGCGAGAGCCGCATAAACTGCTGCCCCCGCGTGGCCTTTGCTGAGCAGAAATCGGTCCCGATCCGGCCACTGCGGATTCGCTGGATCCACCGAGAGGATTTCCCCGTACAGCACAGCGACGAGGTCAGCCATCGAGAGGCCGGAACCGACGTGGGAAGATCCTCCTCGGTTGGTCATCCGGACGCAATGGACGCGGATGCGCTGGGCAAGCTCCTCGGTCGAGAAGCTGATTCTAGCCGCGATAGAACGACCTCACTTGGTCGCACACGTAATCGACATCGTCGTCGTCGATCATCATGTTCATCGGAAGCATAAGGCAGCGCGAGAAGAAGCGCTCTGTCCGCGGCAGTTCACCGCGCAGACCGAGGTCCGCCCATTGGTGGACGGCCTTGCCTCCCCACTGGATCAGCGTCCCGACGCCGTTTAGCTTCAAGTGTTCGCGCAGCTCATCTCGCCGATCGGCCTGGAGCTCGTAGTTCTGAAAGACATCGAAATGGTCTTGGTCGGCATCGGGCGGTGGTGGCAGGCGCAGTTCCTCAAGGTCCGAAAGCCGGCCATGGTAGTGGCGGGCGATCGATCGACGCCGGCTGACGATATCGCCATAGTGCCTGAACTGGTGCATCAAGATTGCGGCCTGCAGATTGTCGAGGCGCGAGTTGAGTCCCCAGGCATGAACCTCGCCGTCAGACCCCCGCCCGTGATCTCGCAATAAGTGAAAGCGCTCGGCAATCTCAGGGCTGTTGGTAGCGACGGCGCCGCCATCACCCATGCAGCCGAGGATCTTGGCTGGATAGAAGCTGATCGAGCTGCCCACCCCAAACGTTCCCGCCATCTTGCCCTTGTACTTGGACCCAAGCGCTTGAGCCGCATCTTCCACGATGAACAAGCCGTGACGATCGGCAATCGCCTGGAGGCGGTCCATCTGGCAGGTTCGCCCATTGAGATGTACGGGCAGAATAGCGACCGTCCGAGGCGTAATTGCCGCCTCGACGGCGTCGGGATCGATGAGGCCGTCCTCTCCCATGTCGACGGGCACCGGAGTCCCGTTTGAGTGAGCAACGGATGCCGGCGACGCCACCATCGTGTGGGATGGAAACAGCACTTCGTCGCCAAGCTTGAGTCCCGCCGCCTTCCAGCACATGATGAGCCCGTCCGTGGCGTTTCCGACGCCAAAAACCGTATGGACTCCCAGGTACTGCTTCAGGGCCGCTTCGAACTCCTCCAGTTCCCGCTGCTGAATAAACGCTCCACGGGCCATAATCTCGCGGAAAATCTCCACGTAAGCGGCCTCGTCGCGGGAGAAAGCAGCCGGGTAGTTGAAGTAGGGAACGTTACGCAAGCTCGCGGGAGGCGGCGTCACCATCGTAGCTATATAATGCACGATGCGGTCTATTCGAAGCGGATACGGACCCTGCGAGCGGGTAACCCGTCGAGCACGTCTGCGGTAGATTCCAGGACCCAACCGTATCGCTCGTCTTTACTGCTTGGACACCAGAACCGTACGCGTGCTCCCCTCGCAACCTCGCCCTTGACGAGGGCACAGGCCCCTCGCGGGCTCAGGTTTACGAGTTCGGCAAGGTGGCCGTCGATCTGGACGCACCGGCCGGCTACCCGCTCGTTTCGCGGCTCCTCGCGGCGGTCGAGGTAGCGCGAGGTCTTGGGTGTTCGCAGCGTAATGTGCTTGGCATCGGGGCACCGATCGGTGATAGTGGATCGGAACAGCAGGACGCCAGAGGACGTTGGGGCCTCGACGATGATCTCCTCACCGGGCTGTAGCGGAACATAGACGTCGCGTTGAAGCGGAGCGCTGATCAGCCACCCTGATTTATCGATGGATTCCACGAAAGCGCGGTACACCCCGTGACGGGCTCGAATCCGGACCGCGCTGGGAACTCGGGGAAGTGGAGCCGAGCGTCGCCTCGTGGCGGCAAGACCATAGGCGACCGTCGCCGAAGCCGCGAAGATCATTGAGGACCAGCCGACCATGCGGACGATTTCATCCACGGGCCCGCCCCCTATTTGATCGGTCGGTTCTCCTTCGCATACGCTTCCGTTGCCTTCGCCCAGTTTTTCAAGCCTTCGCCCAAGCTGATCGCGCATTCTGCGCCAGCCTCGTCGTCGCCTTCCTTCGCGAGCTTCACCAGGTCCTGCGAAGCCTGAACCAGCAAGGAGCATGCCAATGCACGCCACTGGTGCGAATTCTGGTGGAATTCCGGCACTGCGATACCTTTAAGCATTTCCGCGAGGGACGACGACCGGGCGAGCATCGAATTCGTCGCCTCCCTCACGCTCGGGTCATCTCGGTTAACCCGTAGACGCTGCAAGGTTGTACGAATCTCATCCGCCAAGCCCGGTACGGCCAAGTCCGCAAGCGAGACTGCTCGTTTATAGAAATCTTCCATGAATCGGCCGGTTAGCACCTCGTAGCCGAAGTCCTCCTTGGCCCCGTTCGCATCCCCTAGCATCACGCGAGCCAGGCCGCGGTTCCGTCGAGCCTGGGGATTTGGTCCTGCCTCCAGGCAGCGGTCATAGTGCTGTCTGGCCTCCAGCCACTCGCCCTTTGCCGAGGCAAAGTCTCCGGCGAGGCGAAGGTAGCGCGGGTCGTTGCCGTTGCGCTGCTTGACCAGTTCAAGTTCTCGCCCAGCATCCTGCAGTTTTCCTGACCTGAGGAATGATTCGGCGGCGAGTAGGCGGAAGTCCGGCTTGTCCGGCTCTCGATCCGCCAGCTGGGTCGCGATCTCAGCCGCCGATGCCGGGTAATCCAGAAGAAGGGCGTTTAGCAGCTTTTCGCGAAGTTGCAGGTTTTTTGGATCGAAATCAATCATATCCCGAAGAAGCGCTGCGGCCAGCGTCGTTTCGCCCGCCTTGATCCACTCATCGACCTTCTGCAGATCCCGAGCGTCGTAGCTAGGAGAAATCGGGTCCGCAGCGGGCTTGGGTGTCTCCACGGCCGTAGTCGGACCGCTTACCTTGGGCGGAAACCGCTTGAATGGGCCGGCGCCCAACGCGATCGTCCAGCTTCGAGCGAGGGTTCTCGCCGAATTCTCCGGGTCGAAGGCGCCATTGGTCATCACGCCGCTGCTGCGATTCTCCGACCAAACCGGCTTGTTCGGATTGTTCTCGTAAAGTGCGCCCGATGCGAGCAGATCTCCCGCTTCGGTTATGGCGGAAACCACCAGCACGTATCGGAATTTCAGCTTCTTTCCAAACAGGTAGGCCTCGTTCGGAGTCGGATCTTCGGGAACCACGCCGATCTGGTTGTCATCCAGAAGCTTCCTGAAGAGGGGATCGCTCTGCGACCACACGATCGGCACGATCCGCCCATCCGTATCCAGTGCCTCGGCAAGGTGGTGAGCAACCCGCACGTTGGGATCGACATCCCGCCCGGCCGGCGCAAGACTCTGGACGACCAGAACCTTTGGTGGCTCGGCCAAAGCCGATAGGGCACCAGCTAGCAGAATGACGACCGACCAGAATCTCATAGCTCGAAGTGTTCGACGGATCATAGGCCCACGTATGATCATTTTGCCGGATCACCCGGGATGGGACCACAAAATTGGACAATAAGCTGGTTTAAAGGACTTCGCCCCGGAAACCGGATCCGGGGCGACGAGGGTCCTATAGCGTTCCGCGGATTGCCTGTTCGCGCTCGATCGACTCGAATAGAGCCTTGAAGTTGCCTTTGCCGAACGACTTCGCCCCCTTGCGGTGGATGATCTCGTAGAACAGCGTCGGTCGATCGGTGACGGGCTTCGTGAAGATTTGCAGCAAATAGCCCTCGTCGTCACGATCCACCAAGATGCCCAAGTCAGCAAGCACGTCGATGTCCTCATCGATCTGACCGACTCGGTCCGTGAGCATATCGTAATAGGTGCGTGGGACGGAAAGGAAGTCCACCCCCCGGGCCCGCAGGCGACTCACGGTGTAGACGATATCGTCCGTGCGCATCGCCACGTGCTGAACGCCGGCCCCGCCGAAGAACTCAAGGTATTCGTCGATCTGGCTCTTCTTCTTGCCCTCGGCCGGCTCGTTGATTGGGAATTTCACCCGGCCATTGCCGGAAGCCATCACCTTCGACATCAATGCGGTGTAGTCCGTCGAAATGTCTTTGTCGTCGAAGCTGATCAGGTTGGCGAAGCCCAGCACGTCTTGGTACCACTTCACCCAGGTGTTCATCTTGCCAAGTTCGACATTGCCGACGCAGTGGTCCACCTCGATGATCCCGATCCCGTCACCGGGCTGGTTCTCGGGCCGAAAACCTGGAAGGAACGTTCCGTTATAGTTGTCGCGATTGATCAGGCTGTGAACCGTATCTCCGTACGTCTTGATCGAGGCGAGCCGCACCCTGCCATGGTCGTCTTCAAGGGTGTGGGGCTGTTCCCAGGCCTCGGCGCCTCGCCCCAGCGCCGCGTTGAAGGCCCAATCGACGTCGTCGACTTCGAAGGCGATGTCATGGACGAAGTCGCCGTGGTAGGCGATCTTCCCGGCCATCGGATGGCCCGGGCGCAAAGGCGCGCTGAACACCAGCCGCAGGTCGTTCTGGTCGAGTACATAGGAAGCCTCGTCCCGGCTACCGGTCTCGAGGCCGGCGTAACCGTGAATGCTGAAGCCGAACGTGTGCTGGTAGAAGAACGCAGACTGGCGCGCGTTGTTAACGTAATGGCGAATATGGTCGATTCGGCGAATCGGAAACGTATCGTTGCTCATCGTTGATTCCTGCCTTCTGGTTGCTCGCCCCAATTTCGCCACAACGGCAAATACGGTCGATCGGGCAACGAAGAGCTGCTTGTGATTATGACGACCGGACCCGGACAAATGCGACATTTGAGACCCTTCGCAGCCAACGGCACCACGCGCCGAAAACTTTTCTTTGGTCAGGATGGCAACCTGCCCTTATACTAAAAGGGGTACGCCCCAAAAATTAGCGTCACGAGATGGAGGAGTCGAATGAGATTGCTGAAAATTTGCATGGCGTTTGCAACCATCGCCATGGGTCTGGTAGCGAACGCCCAAGAGAGAGGATCGATCACCCTGCTGGGCGCGATGACCGTGCAAGAGGGCGGCACCGGAACCTTGGCAGGGCGGGTTACCAATCAGCCAAGAGGTTCTTTTGGCGTCACGTTCTCGGAGGGGGAACTCGTTAGCTTCCAAGCCACGCGCATCTTTGAGGTGATCATTCCCGGATCGACGTCCTTCTTTTCCGGAGAAGGCGTTGCCATGATGCGCCGCAACGGCCAGGTAGTCCCGGTGCGGGGTCAATTCTTCGTCATGGTGGACGACCTCGATCTCGAAGGCCTCCCCCACCCCGACCAGTTTATGATGGAATTCCTCAGCGATGACCGGCAACGAATCATTCGCCACGGCAGGGTTGTGCGAGGCGATATCGCGATCCGACTCCGGTAACGGTGGATGCCCCTAAACGATTGAAGCCCCCGGAGCAGACGCTCCGGGGGCTTCTTTGAGAGTTACTGGGACATGCCGTTCCAGAGACGGTCCTTGTCTTCGACGGTATCGCCGGGACTGACCAGTTGCTTGATCTTCGTGTACTTGACGTGGCCGTCGAGCCAGGCGATGATCGCTGAATCCTTATCAAACCGTCCCCAGAGCTGGCCCTGGGATCGGGCATCCGGATAAACGCCGGTCCACTTCGAGGGTGGTTCGATCCGGGCATATCCGATGGTTGTCGTTATGAGCTGGCCATTGTCGCCGCGGCGGCGATCCTTCATCGTGGCCTCGCCATACATCACCGTGTTGGCAGGAGCCCCGATCGATGTCATCGGCACTCCAACGAAGTAGAACGGGAGCGGATTCGATCCATTCGGGTCCTTCTCGTCGATCCGCCGGGTCAGATAAGCATAGTTGTAGCCGTAGCTCGGGTTCGCACCCACGATGTAAAAGTGGAGCTCGTTATTTGGGTCGAATCGGCCTCGACCTTTGGAGTCCATCAGGGCCGCATCTTCAGCCTTGTCGTTGGGGCACAGAAAAACGCTCTCGCTCTTCGTGTAGCTTAGAAGCTGGATAGGCCAGTAGTAAAAGCCCTGGGTGCTCGGAATGGAGAGGTTTCGCGCGTCATAGTAGTAGAGCGTCGGCGTGACATCATCGTAGTCAGCGACATACATGACCGCGCCCAAACCAACCTGCTTGACATTATTGATGCTCGAGGTCTTCTTCGCCGCCTGCTTGGCCTGCGTGAAGACCGGGAACAGAATAGCAGCGAGGATTGCAATAATTGCGATAACGACCAAAAGTTCGATGAGAGTGAAGGCGCGTCGCATGACTCAGTTTTGGATGTATTGCTCATCGACTCACCGCGCAATTCTGCCTTTTGCCGGTCTCGATTGATGAAGCAAGCCAGACTCGTCAAAAACGTCAATCATTCATTGCGTTTCACAACTTTCGGGATAATTGCCATTCGGAAACGCCGACCGGTCGTTTCGCCGTAAGTCTAATCAACACCAGAGGAATGAACAAGTTCTCCCTACCCCTGCTCGTCCTGGCCGCAAGCTTTACCGCCGCCATAACGACCGTTGTGGCCACGAACTGGTCCAAGAGACCCGAACCCAAGGTGGAAGCCAAAGGAAGTCGAATCCTGGATGAACCCGTCAGGCAGGTGGCCCTCGAGACCCTGCCCCAAGGCTTCGACTTCCGAGCCGCTGCCAAGAAGGTCATGCCAAGCGTTGTGAGCGTCGATACCTCTCGCGAAGGAATGACTTGGGAGGGCGATAGCGTGTTGCAGCAGATGAGCGAGGGCTCGGGCGTCGTTATCAGCTCCAGCGGATTCATCGTGACCAACAACCACGTCATCCAAGGCGCGGATGTGATCCAAGTCCACATGAGCGACGGCCGCTCCATGCGAGCGACCCTGATCGGCACCGATCCCCGATCCGATCTAGCCGTCCTCAAGGTTCAGGCCGCCAACCTCACGCCCATCGAAATCGGCAAGAGCGGCACCCTCGAAGTTGGCGAATGGGTACTGGCTGTTGGCAATCCGCTCGGGTACGAGAACACCGTGAGCGTTGGCGTGGTCAGCAGTCTCGACCGCACCCTGCCTACCAATGGCCAATCCCTTTTGGTTCAGGCGATCCAAACGGACGCCGCCATCAATCAGGGAAACTCCGGCGGCGCTCTAACCAATTCGAAGGGCCAGCTCGTCGGAATCAACACTGCCATCGCTTCGAATAGCGGAGGCTCGGTCGGCATCGGCTTTGCCATCCCGATTGATCGGGCACGCCGCATCGTCGACGATATCATCGAGCACGGTCGCGTACGCTACGGCGTCATGGGGATCGAGCTGTTCCCGCGGTCAGGCCTCTTGCGCAACCAGCGGGTTCGATCCGAGCTGGCTGATCTCGTCCAGGCCGACCCGCCGCAGGATGGCCTTCTCGTTCGCAGCTCTGCACGCGGAGGGCCTGCGTCGAGCGCCGGTATCGGTCAGTACGACATCTTGCTCAAGCTGGATGGGAAGCCCGTTACCGAGTGGATCGAGTTCGTCCGGTACATGATGGACAAGCGGCCGGGGGACAAGATGAAGGTGGAATATTGGTCCCGAGGCAAATCGAAGACGACGACCGTCACGCTGGCTGACAGCGATTCCCGTTAAGCGCGACCTTCCTCCAAGTCTTCCAGAGTCCGGGGCCAGTCGTCCTTCAATAGGCGAGATAGCGAGCGGTCGGCCAAGAGCCGGCCCTCGTTTTGACAGATCGCGCAATAATTCGTCTCGTTATCCGCGTAGCGAATCCGCTGAACCGGCTTGCCGCAGGCAATGCATGGCTGACCAAAGCGACCATGGACGGCAAAATCAGGGCGAAACGCCGTGACCTCGCCGGGACCCGGAAACTTCTCGCCAAACTCGTCTCGCAGTTTGTCGATCCAATGCCGCAACGTGGACTGGGTTGCCTCATGCAGACGCTTCCACTCCTCCTCCGATAGGGACCTGGTTAGTCGTAGCGGCGAAAGCTTCGCGTGGAAGAGAATCTCGTCGGAGTAGGCGTTGCCAATGCCTGCCATCCGCTGTGGCTGCGTGATGGCCCGCTTGAGCGTACGGTTCTCCTCGCTGAGAATCTGCACAAACTGCTCCTCTGAGCAGCTCAGCGGATCGATACCGCCGGGATCATGGGATCGCAAATCCTCTTCCCCGCGAACCAGCCAGATGCCGGCCCGCTTCTTTGGCGCAACCTCGGTCAGGACCAGGGTTCCAGCGTCAAACTCCCACGTCGCGAGACCGATCTTTCCGCCCGGCTTGAACATCCCCTTGCCAGGAGCTAACCAGCGAAGCCGGCCGGCGATCATGAGGTGGATCACGACCGCAAGCTCTGCCTCGAAACCGATCACGATTCGCTTCCCAAGCAGGCGAATTGCGACAACCTTCTTGCCGACAAATTCCGAGGGCGCCGGCTCCACCGTCCGCAGGACGAACGGAGTCAACGTGCGAAACGACTTTAACGGCTGACCCAGGACGCGACGTTCGAGCTGTTCGACATAAACCGACAAGTCTGGAAGCTCAGGCATCGGACAGGGCTAGTGGTCGCAGTGAAGCGGTACGAAGCCGACGTTTCCGGCACTGCCGCCGCTTTCGCCGGCAAGTTTCTTGACCCGGCTAAGCATGTCGTCCAGGGACTTGCGGTCGTGCCACTTGCCACCTTGGAGGACACCGTGAATCTTCGTAGTGGCTTGGATTGACTTCAAGGGGTCGGCCGACAGGAGGACCAGGTCGGCCACTTGCCCGGATTCGATCCGGCCAAGTTCCTTGTTGCCGACCAACTCAGCTGGACGAACCGTTGCCGAACGCAAGGCTTCGATGGGACTGACGCCGCACTCGACCATCAAAGCAAGTTCGTCGTGGAGGCTGAATCCTGGCATACAGTAGGGATTGAGGCAGTCCGTACCCGCAAGCAGCTTGACCCCCTCCTTGGCGAGAATGCTCACCATCTTTCGGTCGATCGCGTAGCGACTCCTCGAAAGCGCCCAGTCCTCGTCTTCCCACTCCTTGAAGCGGAAGTCGGAATTTGGATCCCACATGCTGCGTATCGACCTCGGCATGTACTCGAGCCTCGCATCCTTGCCGAATGCGGGGTCGTTTAGATTCGCGATTGCCCGCAGCACCGTCAATGTCGGGCAGATCATCGTTCCGTTCTTCTTCAGGGTCTTCGCCAACTTCAGTGCGGCAGACTCGTCGAAAGTATTGAGCGCTCGACGCGCCGTCCTCCGGGAGTGCAGTCTCCGTTCCAGGGGAGTTGCCGAGCTGGCCAGGGGCGGGCTCCCGGAGCGCGCCGAACATTCGGCCAACATTCCCGTAAGATGCTCGATCGTCCTCTGTCCCGCCTCGCTCGCTTCGGAGACGGTAACGGCGGCGGGGACATGTCCCTCAAACCGGAGGCCCTGCTTCTTCGCTTCGTCGGCAATGGCGAAGTAAGCGTCGCGAGGTAGCAGCGAGTACACCTTGACGAAGTCCCATTTCTCAGCCTTGTGGCGCTCCACCGCTTCCTTTCCTTCCGAGGCGGTTCCACAAGCGATCGATCCGGGCCAAATCGGCTTCGGCCCATCGACGATAGGGCCGGCGACTTCCAGGTTGGGACCCACCAGTGCGCCAGAACTGATACTGTCTCGCCATGTCTTATGCATCGGCGCTCCAAACATCACGCGAACGCTGGTTACGCCGTTCGCCGTGAAGAGGGATAGGAGGCGCTGATCGTACCAATGAATGTGGGCATCCCACAACCCCGGAATCAAGTACTTGCCCTTTCCGTCGATGGTCGTGGCGTCGCCGGGCGCTTTCAGCTTGCCTCCGACGGCCTGAATCTTGCCCGCCTGAACGAGTACCGTCTGGTCCTTGATCCACCGTCCGGAATCGATGTCAAGGACGTGGACGTGTGTAATGGCGGTGATCGGCGCCATCACGGCGATCATCGTTGTGGCAAGCATGGCCCTATTCTAAACCACTTGATTTTCATGCTACATTCGAATCATGCCCTCGACGCTTTTTGACAAGGTCTGGGATCGTCACGTCGTCGCCGATCTTGAGAACGGCGGCGTTCTGCTTTACATCGATCGCCATCTTGTTCACGAGGTCACCAGCCCGCAGGCCTTCGATGGACTTCGCGAACGCCATCGGCAGGTGCGTCGACCCGATTTGACGTTTGCCACCGTCGACCACAACGTGCCGACCGATGGCCGACCGATCGACGAAACCACGCTCAGCGGCAAACAGCTCATAGCGCTAAGTCGAAACTGCCAGGAGTTTGGCGTTCCGCTTTTTGGATACGGCCACGAGAAACAGGGGATTGTCCACATCATCGGGCCACAACTGGGGATCACGCTTCCGGGACTGACGATCGTCTGCGGCGATAGCCATACCTCCACCCACGGCGCCTTCGGCGCCCTTGCCTTCGGCATTGGAACCACGGAAGTGGAGCATGTGCTCGCTACCCAAACCTTGCGCGCCCCGAAGAAGCCCAAATCGTTGGGGATCGAAGTTCGCGGCCGTCTGCAGCCCGGCGTAAGTGCCAAGGACATCATTCTCGCAATCATTCGCAAACTGGGTGCGGCTGGAGCGACCGGCCACGTCGCCGAATATCACGGTGACGCTATACGCTCACTGCCGATGAGCGGGCGAATGACGATCTGCAACATGAGCATAGAAATGGGCGCCCGCGCCGGGATGGTTGCGCCCGACGAAACCACCTTCGCCTATATCGCCGAGGGCGACCGGCCCTTCGCTCCCAAGGGCGACGAGCTTGAACGGCAAATCGCAGCCTGGCGAGAGTTGAAGACCGATGCGGGGGCCGATTTCGATCGGGAGGAATGCCTGGACGCCGATCGACTTGAGCCCCAGGTTTCCTGGGGGACAACCCCCGCTATGACGGTAGACATTGGCGGATCGGTGCCAGACCCGAAGGATGCAGCCGAAGAACGAGCGATGATGTACATGGGTCTCTCACCGGGCCAGGCCATGCGAGATCTCGCCGTCAACACCGTGTTCATCGGTTCATGCACCAACGCCCGCATTGAGGACCTCCGTGAGGCGGCCACAATCGTTCGGGGTCGAAAGGCTGCCGACGGCGTCCGAGCCATGGTCGTTCCGGGCAGTGAGGCCGTTAAGAGACTGGCCGAACAGGAGGGACTTGACCGGGTCTTCAAGGATGCCGGCTTCGAATGGCACCATGCCGGCTGTTCGATGTGCCTTGGCATGAATGGCGACATCCTTCGTCCCCAGCAGCGTAGCGCGAGTACGAGCAACCGCCCTTATGAGGGTCGCCAGGGCCCTGGCTCCCGCACGCACCTCGTCAGCCCTTTGACGGCGGCAGCAACCGCCCTCAGCGGAAAGTTTGCCGATCCGCGACAGTATCTGTAGCCTGCTTGCCCTCAAAACCGTCAAATTGAGTATGTGGGGATTGATTGGCCTTGTTAGGGATCGTTTCGGTCGCTGGGCGATCGACCGCGAAGGCATTCAGATTGGCTCCTATTCCGTTCGCGAACTTCGCGAAATGCTAGATGAGGGAAAGATCGATGCGCATACGTGGCTCCGCCATGTCTACTCCAAGCGATTTTCGCTCGTTGGCGAAGTGTTGCTCTACAACAGTTCTGCATCGCAAGAGGAGTTCGAAGCGTGGTTCCCCTTGCCGAAGCGACAGCTTGCGGATCGATACGCTCCATAACCGGCGTAACCCAGTACACTTAGGCAGCCGATGTATCGTGTACTGCTGTATTACAAGTTCGTCCCCATTGACGATCCCGCAGCATTTGCCCTCGAACACGAAGCCCTTTGCCGCTCCCTTGGTCTGCTCGGGCGCATTCTCATTGCTCGTGAAGGCATCAACGGAACCGTCAGCGGCACCGTAGAAGCCTGCGACGCCTACATGACGTCGATGTGGGCCGACCCGAAGCTTGCCAACCTTGAGTTCAAAGTCGAGGAGGCGAATGAGCACGCGTTCAAGAAGTTATTCATCCGCGTGCGGGACGAGATTATTACCCTCGGCATGCCGCTGTCGTCCCCAGTCCACCAGCGAACCGGCGCCTATCTGAGTCCGCTCGAAGCAAAGGCGATGCTGGATCGGGACGACGTCGTGTTTCTGGACGGACGCAATCAGTACGAGAGCGAGCTCGGCCACTTTCGCGGCGCGATTTGCCCGCCAGTCGGCGCGTTCCGGGAGATCCCGAAGTGGATCGAAGAACATCGGGCCGACCTTGAGGATAAGCAGATCGTAACCTATTGCACCGGCGGCATCCGATGCGAAAAGCTCACGGCCTGGATGCTGGAGGCGGGTTTCGAGCACGTCTTCCAGGTTCGCGGTGGAATCGTCTGCTACGGCCAGGATCCCGATGTCCAAGGTGACGGCTTTGAGGGGGTCAATGTTGTCTTCGACGATCGAGTCGTCACCCCTGTCGGCTCTAGGTCACGCCCCATCACCGCATGTCGGGAATGCGGTGCGCCATCCTCCAACTACGTCAACTGTGCAAACGTGGTCTGCAACGCGCGGATTATCCTGTGCGAGGCGTGCGAAATCGAAACCCAACGCTGTTGCTGTGAAGCGTGCCGTCAGGCGCCCACCCATCGCGAGAAGAACCAAAAGCTTCAGGTATCCGCCCCAAAAACGAAATAGCCCCGAGGCTTGGAGGACCCAGGGGGCTGATTTCTATCGATTTACCTTTTACTCTCAAGGTCCTCTTTCGAGGAGCCTATCATTCTCGTTCTCGAAAGTGATTGTATGACACCGGTAGATCACCGATAGGACCTCTGACCTAGTTGGGTGTGACGTAGATCACACCATGGTCGTAAATGGGACCAAAGACCTACCGCTGGGGGTTTCGCAGATAGTCCGCCAAGGCTTCCAAAGTCGGTCTATCCAACTTGTTGAAGGCAGGCATGATCGTGTTCGGGCGCACCGACTTCGGATTGGCAATGAAGTTGACGTACCATTCGCGGTCAGGAAACTTCTTGTGCACGCCCGTTAGATCGGGACCGGCGATGCTCTTGCTGCCATCGATGCCGTGGCAGCCGCTGCATCCTTGTTCGGCAAAAGCCTTCCTGCCAAGCTCGGCGAGCACAGGGTCGATAGGCGCTGTAGCCAAGGCTCCTCCGCCGACCGCTCTTGGCGGATCCTGGCTCCCGGTTAGTGGCGCAAACGATCCCCCGAATCCCAGGCACGCGACGCCAAAAAACATCGCAAGCGTGATAAGCGACAGCCGATCGATGGCCATCGAGCCGTTTCGGTTGATCCACGGCAGCAGCACAACGAACGCGACAAGCAGTACCGGCACGACCGCCACGCCGAGCCAGCCGACGCCAACCTCGCTGAACATCCGCAGCAAGCTGTGGAGCGGCCACGTATACCACGCCGGCCGCGCATCATAGCTGGCGAAATCGGTCGCCTCCGCCCTTTCCCCAAAGGGTGGAGCTACCACTGCACCGAGCCCGATCAGAACGCCGAAGCCAAGAACCATGGTCCACCGTGCTGACCGCCCTCCATCGCGAAGTACCTCCCTCAAGACGACAGCCGCGAGGACCGTAATGATAACGCCGAGCACCAAGTGCGACACCCACCAGGTGTCGAGCGATCTTTGGCCAAAATCCGATCCGCCACCCATCAGCTTCGCGACGCTGTTGCCGACGACAGGGACCTGGGCAGCCACCGCTGTTTCGATCGCCAGGGTTTGGGCATCGTGGCGGTCAAGCGGCAGTACCGTTCCTGTGACCTGTCCGGCCAGGGCAAGCACCCATAGTGCGACGATTCCGATCCACCGCAAAACGGGGCCGTTTCGATACTCACCAGTCCAGATGCAGGCCGCTAGATGAATGACGCCGTGAAGAATCAGAGCGCCCGATGCGAGAGCGTGCACGGAGTCCGGTAGGAAGGCGCCCCTCATGTTTTGCGTCGAAAGGTAAGCGTTTTCGACGGTTGGTGCGTACTTACTCCAAATCGGCAGGGCCGATAGGACAACCATAACCGCTTCGATGCCTAACAATCCTTCTGATCGCGATCGCCATACGGATGCCGACATCTCGCGGGAGCATACCTACCAGGTCATTCCGGTAGACTCATGTCCCGTGCAGCTGGAGCCAGTCCGCCCAGTGGATCCCATCGCGCCGAGCGAAGAAGCGGTGCGCGATATGCTGATCCTTGCCGGCCGGCTCAAAGAATCGACCGGCGGCGAGCTCGATGATGCTGCCATCATGGCCGTCGCAGAAGCCACCGGAACAACCCCCGAGTATGTTCGAATTGCGCTTCGAGCCCACACGACCGAAGAGCAGGAAGAAGTCCGGGTTGGCGGGTTCCGTAAGTTCCTGCTCGCCTTCGATCCGGACGTCCGCCGATGGGTCGTAGGCGGCATTCTGGGAGGTGCCCTCGGCATGCTGGCCGCCATCGCGGCGGTCTTTGGCGATCCCTACTCCCTCATCGGCATCCTGTCGATCGTCGCCGTTGGTGGCGTGATCTACAACTGTGGGCAGAGCA
Organism: Fimbriimonadaceae bacterium; assembly: GCA_019187105.1. Lineage (NCBI taxonomy): Bacteria > Bacillati > Armatimonadota > Fimbriimonadia > Fimbriimonadales > Fimbriimonadaceae > Fimbriimonadaceae bacterium. Next base: position 926,476 of record JABAQM010000001.1, read on the forward strand.
AGGATGCGCGAACGGCATCCGTTGCCGGCGCCGTCGCTGGAGCGGTCGGATTCACGAGTCAATCGATCTTCCTCGCCATCCTGAGCTTGATGTGGCGCGCGCCATCGGCCGGCGCAGCCGGGCTCATCATCCCACTTACCCTCGGCGGAGCATTGGCCGGGCTCGTGTCCTTCAAGATCTTTGGCGCCAACCGGGGAAAGCTGGGTTTCAGGGACCCTGTTTCCCAGCGCCAAGACCTGCTGCGGCAGCTTGTTGAACTTCAAGACAGGCTCAAGTCCCACGAGAGGAACGTAACATTCCTTACCGTCGATATGGTCGGCTCGACCAAGCAGAAGGAGGACGCCGACCCTCTCGCGGTCGAGTACACCTTTAACGAGTACCACGCCTACATCGAGGGAGTCGCCCGCAAGCACGGCGGCCAGGTTCATGCCACCGCCGGCGATGGAGTTATCTGCGCCTTCGATCTGGCCGAGTCCGCCTTTAAGGCGGCCCGCAATATGCAGGCAGCCCTCATCGAGTTCAACACCCACCGCAACCGCCTGGGCAAACCCGTGGAGCTCAGGGTCGGGATTCACTCTGGCCAGGTTCTGGCCGAGGATGTCCAGCGCGTGAACTTTGCCCACGTCATCGATATCTCCGCTCACCTGCAACGGGTTTGCCCCGTAGGTGGGGTCGCGGTTAGCGACGCAACGGCCGCCCAAATTCCGGGTGGCGCCACTCTCATCGGAACCGAAAAAGTGGCGGCACAGGGTGTGGCCGCGACCATTTGGTTTCCAAAGCACATCGAATCCGGCACGGCCCTGGCGCCGCCGCCCCTTCCGACGGAATCCGCCTGAGGCTCAGTCAAGCGTCGAGTGTTCTTCTCGCAGGATCTGCTCGATCTTGGCTCCGAGGCCGCGCATCGGCACGGCGTCCGGCCATAGGCGTCGCTGCTGCAGGCCGACCGGTAGCTTGGAGAGCACGTACCGCTTGCGAATCGAGTTGTTGGAGGGATCGAGCGCCATCGCGGTCGAAATGTATGAACGAGCCAGCGAGACCTCCTGGCAAAGGACCATCAGCGCCGACATGTTCATGGCGCACAGGGCCAATGACGGTCGATGCCGACCGCTGAAGCGTCGCAGGATTCGCGCGCGCATGCGGATCTCCTCAAGGGTGACCGCTTCGGACCGGGTGTAGCTGTTCGAACCATGCTGACGCCAGCCCACCAGAGGCGTATCGACCCAGCCGATGACGCCCCTGTCGGCTGCGTTAAGCAGCAGCTGCCAATCTCCTGAATATCGAAGGGCCTCATCAAACGAGAATCGACCTCGCTTGAACATCACGCCTGAAGCCAAGATCCGATTTTCGACGAGCAGGTGCGGTAACGCATCCTGCACCTCGGCCGTGGGCCAATGGGCATGCTGGTCGTCAGGTAACGTCGCGCCGGCGACATCCACAAGGTTTCCGCGACAAGCGATCAAGTCCAATTCGGGGTGCCTGCTCGCGAGCTCAAGCTGTGCGGCCAGCTTGCCGGGAAGCCAAACATCGTCGGAGTTGAGGATCGCGACCCAAGTCCCCCGGGCCAGTTCCAAGCCCCGGTTCTGGGTGCCGTACGTACCCAGATTCGTCTCGTTCGCGACAATTCGTAAGCGAGGATCCTCGATCTTCCCGGCGATGGCCAGACTCTCGTCCTTGCTACCATCGTCCACCATGATGGCCTCGATATCCGGCACATTCTGGGAAAGCGCTGACATGAGGCAATCCTCGATGAAAGCGGCATGGTTGTAGCTCGGAACTACAACACTGACGATCGGATTCACAGAATCAGTCGTGAGCGCTCAGCCGCGTTTCGATGGACCGGGATTCTGCAGGCTGCCGCAACGCTGCAAGGTTATCGATGGCGATCGCCTGCTGATGTACCAGCGATTTGAGCTCCCGAATCTCCGATCTTAGGGCTTCGACCTCGGGACTGGGCAGCTGATTGGGCGGATTCGCGTGAATGATCTCTGCCATCCTCCGCTGGTGCTGCGTGAGGATCGCGACAATCGGAATCATCAATGCGACGATCGGAACCATTATTGCCAGAACACCGGGATTCATTATCTGACCAAAGGATAACACGTTGTAGGGCGATTCGAAGTTGCCGGAGCGCAGAAACCCCGCGCCAGACTAGGACGAAAGTCCCGACCTTGCTCGACGACACACTGCTTCTTGCCACGGCGACAACTACATGGGTAAAGTTGACATCCGTCATGAAGCGCAGTACAAGACCCTGTTGGTCTCCGCGCTAGGCACGAATCCGGGCACGTCCCCCTCGTCCTAGCCGGACGAGCCTCCCCTTTGATTCCTCTTCGACGCCATCGCGTCGGACCGACCTGCCGTTGCAGCCCTTGGGACCAACGGATTCATGATTGTGAACAAATCATTATCAAAACTGCAAAAGAAGAAGGCCATGGAGGCGATCCAAACCGCCCGATTGGAAGAGGCGCTCGCCAAGTTTCGACAACAGCAGCGCGCTGAGATTACGTCCGTCAAGCGACCGGACTCGGCACTCCTGCTGCGGTATGTCTCCGTCAAGAGTCTCGATGGACTCTTGATCAGGTCGCCCGAAGATTTCCGGAGTTCGACCTATAACCGCTCGCGAAGGCTCCAGCAATTCGTCGATCACCTGTTCGTTCGTTATCCCACGCCTGACTTTCTCTACCGCTCGGTGTTGACGCCAGAAGGCTGGGCTGTCTTCCGTCCGGATGCCCCTGCGATTCGCAAGCCGGCCGGATGGGAACGGGAGGCTTTCTTTGCGGCAGCCCAGGGCACGTCGGTGGCCAACGTCATGCGTGACCGGCTGACCCGAAAGGAGACGCATTGGTTCCTTCAGGCGCCGGCCACGAATTCTGCCCAGCAGAACGTGGTCTGGGCCAAGTTCGTTGGATCAGGCGTGCCGATTCCGTTGGCCAACACCTTGTTGAGGCGTTTCGGCACGAGGGATGTGCAGAAGGAAATCGGCCACCGGATGGATGAGATTGCCCGGTTCTACGCCCGCGAATCGGCTGGTATGTCCGATATGACGCTGTCGACCATAACCGACTACATCTGCGCGGCATGCCGCGATCCGTCCTTCAGCCTGTCCGGACGAACGCTCGGATCAGTCATCGAGCTTTCGCGGCTGTGGCACGCCACTGATGTCACGGGCGGCAGGATCCCCCTGGTGACGTGGTCGCCGTTCCTTCCCTTGTGGGAAAGGGATCTCGGAGACGCCACCGTTCGCGCGGTGGAGCTCACGTCGAATCGAGCCCTGGCCGAGGAAGGACGAAAGCAGCGACATTGCGTTTTCACCTACGCGTCCTACTGCCGCAGCGGAGCAACCGCCATTGCCTCCATTCGTTGGATTGTCTATGACGACCGCGAGGCGCCGAAGATTATAAAGCGCCTCACCGTTGAGCTCGACCGTAAGCGGCGCGAGATCCACCAGGTGCGGGGCTTCTGCAACCGAATGCCCGACAATGACGAGCGAAAAGTCCTTCGGCAGTGGACGGGGGACAACGATCTCACCATCGTCCAGATATAAAGCGAGGATGCTCCGAGCCAATCGGAGCACCCTCGTGACGTGCTACGAAATCCCTATCTCGGCGTAATTGATCCTGCCCTGGAACTTAACGCTGGGAAGGACCCCCACCTTGCGGTACTGAACCACCATGGTCATGCCGCCATCAGGCCGCACATAATCGCCCGGAGGCAGGCCGAGGTTGGTCGTGTCCGCGTTGCGCTGGATATCAACGTTCGGCGAATAGTAGTTGAAGGTGTCGAAGCGCGTGAGGGTGGCGCCATCGTTCTTCAGCATGCTGAGTCGCTGCTCGATATTGGCCCATTGGGTTTGCGCGACAACCTTGATCGCGATTTGCGATGGATTCAGGTTCGTCGTCTTGAATTCGAGGTTGTAGCGTAGCGGCGGAATCTGGTTGCTGGCAACCTGGGTGTTCTCGCCAATTGCTCGGGCGGTATCCATCGCCTGGATTTTGGTGACGTCGTTCGCGCCTATCTCCTGGCCCTGTGGACCCACTGAGTAGGCGACTGGAACGAGAACCTCGCCAAAGCTGGAGCCCAGCAGGGCGAACGTCGTGTCGCCCGTGAGCCAGTAAAACCGCGCCATTCCGGTACTGAAGTGGAAGTGCTGACCGTCGCCGCCGGTTCCAACCGCAATGCCCCAGTCCGGGTACACGGCTTGTCTTCCTTCGATTTTTAGCCAATACTTCACCCCCGCGGTCGCTACGAATGGCTGCGGCAGGGTGTAGTGGTAGTCGTAGAGTTGCTTGCCCCCAAACGTTCCGGCGCTGGTCTCGCCGGCGTTGGTCATGAACTCATAGCAGGCAAGATAGATCGTCTCGTCCATGTCGGGGTTGCCACAGTAGGGCTGCCAATCTCCCTGAATCGAAGCATAAATCGTGATGTCGAATCCTGTCAGCCTGCCGTAGAGGGCGTCGTGAATGTATCCGCCCCGCCAGCGAATCTCCTGGATCTCGGCATTTATCGGCAGAATGAAGCTCTCGTAGGCATACATATCGGAATCGGATCCGTCTTCCCAGACATGGGATGATGCGATAAGAGAGCCTGTGCCGTTGTGAGGGTACGTAAACAGCGTCGCTGCCCCGCTAACGGTACTCCCGGCAACCAGCAGCAGTAGCATGAGTCGCCTCATTGAAACCTCCTTGGAGGGGTGCTTCCCACCTATAAGCTTGAACCAAGGACCGTAGCGATTCAAGTCGCCCTTTTCAAGTCCGCAATTCGCAGTGCGCGAGCCGGAGACAGTCGCCGGGTCGCCGGGATAGAATCCAAAGACTGGAGAAAGAACCTCATGAGTCAAGTAATGGAATCGATTGATGCAAAGGCGTTTTTGTCGGGTTGGTTGCACGGGCTGCAGGGCATGTACGCTGCCGATATCCGCGCGATCCCCGAGGAGAAATGGACCGCCACCTTCGGCGGCTGCACGCGGCCGGCCAACGAGCTCACGGGTGATGCCCTTGCCATGCTGGAATGGGTGACCGATGCCATTCGGGGCAACGTGCGAGCCACCTATGGTCCGGAGGATATGGAAGGGCTTACCGAGAAGTGCCGCACGCGGGAAGGAGCGATCACTGCCCTCAAGGCCAGCACCCAGGCCTTCAACGACGCGCTGAACGCGGCTAGCAACGAGACGCTTCTCAAGCCGATCATGGCGCCCTGGGGCATGGAGTCGCCACTCTATTCTCTGGCCCAGATCGCCGTTAGCCACATCTGGTACCACGACGGACAACTGAACTACATCCAGTGCCTTCTTGGCGACGACAAGGTTCACTGGATGGGCGACTAGTCCCAAAGCAGGTTTGGACGCCGATGGAATCGGCGTCCTTTTACTTGGTCGGCCACGCAGGCCACTTATGGCAGTCGGACAAGCCTACCGAGGGCGGCCGTCGTTCCCATCCAAGAGGGCGCGCTTGTTATCGCAATTCGACATGCTGTCGATAATCGTCGTGCTCTTCAACGTCCCATGCACGTAGAACTCGCGGGCGGCAAAACGCAGGATGACCTGACCGGTTCCATCGAAGTCCACCATCGGGCCAAGCTCTTTGAAGACGCCGGTGATTCGCTGGTCGAATAAGAGGTTGCCGGCATTGTCAGAGGCGACCGAGAGCTGGGCCGTGCTCACTTGACCGTCGACGATGAATCGCAGCTCCGACATCGCGCGCTCTCCCGGTCTGACCGTGGTGAAGTCGACCTTTGCGAAAGTCTCAGGATTCATCTGGATAAGGAGACCGACCGGGGTCTCGAAATACTGCACTTCGAAGTTTGTAGAAGTTCCAGGCTCAAATGCGATGTTTTCGCCGCTAAATCCCGGGCCAGTTTCGACATCCTCGTCGGGAGCCAGGAATGACGACCACCAAGCGGAGGCCTGGGCTGCGTACTTGGAGCCTTGAACATAGGTGGCGGTCCAGTTGCGGCGGTTGTACTGGCCACCCGAATACTCCCACCACTCGCGGGCGTTGGCCCAGGTGCTGGAATAGGAGGCCGGCGCGTAGCCGCTGTCTCCATAATCGGGCGCCTTCTTGAAGTTGTGGCTGCGGCGAATGCTCTTGTACCAAACCTTGGATTCGGCTTTAACCCAACCCGCTTCGGCTTCCGACATTACGATCGATGCGCAAACAATCCCGAGCAGTACCCTCGCGATCTTGCTGGTGTTAACAACGTAATTCACGAGCAATAGAGGAGTCCGAGGCGTAACTCCTGTTGCAGATTGTCTAATTTTTCCAAGAACAGGGAGAGCAGCGATTACTCCGCGTTGCAGAACGGAGCATAGATAGGTGCATCATTCAGCGGGATCTTGGGACAGAACAGTCTTGCCGGAACAGAATTCTGGCAGTCGCCAATCTTAGGCTTCTTAGCAGCCACAAACCGTTTGGCATGGCCGTCGAAGAAAGCGAAACTGGTTCCTCCTGTGTGCTGGTTTCCCGGACAATCCCGGGCTTCGCCTCCATCGAACGCGAGAAAGAAACTGTCGTTCAACGTCAGTTGCTCGTCGATGAGGACGACAAATTCGGCCGGCCGATCAACCTCGGATGCTGGAATATAACCCGCAATCGCATTCATTGAATAGCTCAGGCATTTCTCATAGCGGCGTTTATCCGACGGACAGGAAAAAACGGTCCATTCCCTCAGGTAGGGATAGAGAACTCCAGCCTTTGGTCCAGTGTCCTGCCAGATCTTTGTAACTTCGGACATTGGATCCCACCATTTTTCCAAGATGCCATGGCATGGAACCCATGAAGACTGTGAGGATACGTGGATGCCTCGCATCCAGGTGGGATACCGATTGTCGAAAGCGGCCTTCTCGCACCGGCCTTGTTCGCCGGATCCGGGGTATCGCTCGCCATGGTCTGCGACGTAGAGCTGCAGCGCAGCTGACAGTTGCCTTATGTTCGACAGACAGGTCGCCTGGCGCCCCTTCTCCTTGGCCTCCGCCATAACCGGAAAGATCATTGCCGCCAAGATTGCGATAATTACGATCACGACAAGAAGCTCGACGAGCGTGAACCCATTGAACACTGACCGGGTGCGCTTGCCGCCTATTGGATATGGCCGGTACATACGAAACCTCCGCTACAAGAACGTTGGCGGCCGCTTAAGGTGTCATCCGGGTGGTCCTCCCGGATCCGAACGCTTGGATCCGTGGGGTGCTTGCCCTGCCGTTCGGCCAAGTCGGGATGGGAACGGGTGTATCCTCCTCGCCATGACTCACGCAAACGGTGCCGAACAAATAGAAAGCCCCGACCTATCGATCGGGGCTTGAAAATTGGTATCCGCGCAACGTGCCTATCTGCCGGGAGGCTGCCCTCCAAGTACTTCCGCCGCTGAGGAGCTTAACTGCCCCGCGGTTCGGCCAAGTCGGGATGGGAACGCGTGTCCGACAAGGTCGACTATCCCTAATAGAAAGCCCCGACCTTCCGATCGGGGCTTAAAGTTTGGTATCCGCGCAACGTGCCTATCTGCCGGGAGGCTGCCCTCCAAGTACTTCCGCCGCTGAGGAGCTTAACTGCCGTGTTCGGGATGGGAACGGGTGTGTCCTCCTCGCCATGACCACGCGAATACACACTGTATAGCGCTAGGAAAGCGCTTTGATAGTTGCACAGAGCAATTGTTAGTGGAGGTACGCGACTTAGTCACCAGAAAAGTAAAGCTTATTATGAAGCCCTCGGTCAATTAGTACCGCTCAGCTTTGACATTACTGCCTTTACACCTGCGGCCTATCACCTAGTGATCTTCTAGGGACCTTACTCTTTCGATGGGAAATCTAATCTTGGGGTGGGCTTGGCGCTTAGATGCTTTCAGCGCTTATCCCGTCCCGACGGTGGCTACCCTGCGTATGCGCCTGGCGGCACAACAGGTACACCAGAGGTCAGTTCACTCCGGTCCTCTCGTACTAGGAGCGACACCCCTCAAATTTCCTACGCGCGCAGTGGATAGGGACCGAACTGGCTCACGCCGTTCTGAACCCAGCTCGCGTGCCGCTTTAATCCGTGAACTCCGGAACCCTTGGGACCGTGTACAGCCCCAGGATGCGACGAGCCGACATCGAGGTGCCAAACCATGCCGTCGCTGTGAGCGCTCGGGCAAGATCAGCCTGTTATCCCCGGGGTAGCTTTTATCCGTTGAACCCTGGCGTGCCCACGCACCACCAGAGGGTCACTTAGACCGACTTTCGTCCCTGCTCGACTTGTAGGTCTCGCAGTCAACCGCACTATATACCTATACGCTCAACGCCTGATTTCCGACCAGGCTGAGTGCAGCTTTGTACGCCTCCGTTACATTTTGGGAGGCGACCGCCCCAGTCAAACTACCCGCCACAGAATGTCTCCACACCGGATAACGGTGCAGGTTAGTAAACCAGATGTAGAAGGGTGGTGTTCCATTGTCGCCGAAGCTCCCACCTACGCTCTACATCTACACCCAATTCACAATCTGAAGGTGTAGTAAAGCTCCACGGGGTCTTTCCGTCCTACTGCGCGGAACCCGCATCTTCACGGGTACTACAGTTTCACCGGATTTCTCGTTGAGACAGTGCCCAAGTCGTTACGCCTTTCATGCGGGTCGGTATTTAGCCGACAAGGAATTTCGCTACCTTAGGACCGTTAGAGTTACGGCCGCCATTCACTGGGACTTCACTTGAATGCTTCGGGTTGCCCCTAACATCTCCGATTAATCTACCAGCATTGGGCAGGCGTCAGCCCCTATACATCGGTTTTCACCTTAGCAGAGACCTGTGTTTTTGGTAAACAGTCGCCTGGGCTGCTTTGCTGCGGCCCCTTGCGGGGCACCCCTTATTCCAAAGTTACGGGGTCGTTTTGCCTAGTTCCTTAACGAGAGTTCTTCCGAACGCCTTAGTCTCCTCGACTCACCTACCTGTGTCGGTTTGCAGTACGGTCAGATGCAATTTATGCTTAGAAGCTTTTCTCGGCCCCCTTCAGTTCCAGTTCAGTTCATCCGAAGAATCCCTTTCCCCCCGGCCCTACCCTTTGAAAAACCATCTATTAAATGGTTGGGTCATCCCGGTAGCCCACAACAACCAACGGTGTGGGATGGAACCTATAGAAGCGTCCCTCCATCGCAACTGCACCTGGGTCGGGAATATCAACCCGATGTCCATCGGCTACGCCTTCTGGCCTGGCCTTAGGTGCCGCCTAACCTCCGTCTGACGAACATAGCCGGAGAACCCTTAGGTTTTCGGCGCAGGGGATTCTCACCCCTGTGATCGCTACTCATGCCTGCATTCTCACTCCAATGCGCTCCACCTGTGCTTACGCTCAAGCTTCACTGCGCACCGGACGCTCCCCTACCGATCCATAAAATGGATCCCGAAGCTTCGGGTATAGACTTTAGCCCGCTTACATTTTCCGCGCAAAATCACATTCGGCCAGTAAGCTGTTACGCACTTTTTAAAGGGTGGCTGCTTCCAAGCCAACCTCCTGGCTGTTTACGCGATTTCACATCGTTTCACACTTAGTCTATGATTACGGCCCTTAGCTGTCGATCTGGACTGTTTTCCTTTTGACCACGGGGCTTATCCCTCGCAGTCTCACTGCTACGCTTCACGTCATGGTATTCGGAGTTTGATTGAGTTCAGTAAGCTGGTAGGCCCCCTAGCTCATTCAGTGCTCTACCCCCATGACGAAACACGCAACGCTGCACCTCAATGCATTTCGGGGAGAACCAGCTATCTCTGCGTTCGATTGGCATTTCACCGGACTAACCACAGCTCATCCCGAGACTTTTCAACGTCAATGAGTTCGGTCCTCCATGTTGTGTTACCAACACTTCAACCTGGCCATGGCTAGATCACGCAGTTTCGGGTCTACTACCGTCGACTTGACGCCCTATTCGGACTCGGTTTCCCTCCGGCTCCACGCCTAAAGCGCTTAACCTTGCCGACGAAAGTAACTCGCAGGCTCATTCTGCAAAAGGTACGCCATCACACTTGACGGGATTACTCCCGACATGGTGCTCTGACTGTTTGTGGGTCGTGCGATTTCAGGTTCTATTTCACTCCCCTCCCGGGGTTCTTTTCACCTTTCCCTCACGGTACTGGATGCACTATCGGTGACAAGTTGTACTTAGCCTTATGCGGTGGTCCGCACAGATTCACGCCAAATTCCTCGTGCTTGGCGCTACTTGGGAACATCCTGAATTCGGTTCAGTTTTTGAAATACGGGGCTATCACCCTCTATGGCGGCACTTTCCAATGCTCTTCTTCTAACTGAAACACGATCTTCTTTTCTAATCCCCCAAATCGAAGCACAAGGCCTCGGTTTGAGGAGATTAGTGGATGCCCCGCAACCCCAACCGGCAAGCCGGCTGGTTTGGGCTAGTCCGCTTTCGCTCGCCGCTACTTACGGAGTCTCTTCGAGTTCTTTTCCTCAGGTTACTTAGATGTTTCAGTTCACCTGGTTCCCTCCGCACACCCTATGTATTCAGATGTGGGTGACGAGGCATTCCCCTCGCCGGGTTTCCCCATTCGGACATCCACGGATCATCGCTTCTGTGCAGCTCCCCGTGGCGTTTCGTCGCTTACACGTCCTTCATCGGCAACTTGTCCCTAGGCATTCGTCGCACACCCTTTGTAGCTTGACAATTTGTAGCTTTAAATTTCTGGTGTCTAAGACGCGTGTTCCACTAACAATATTACTATGCAACTGTCAAAGTGCTCTCTAGCGGCCGAATCTGAACCTTCGTCCAGCGGCAAGAAGGAATGATACCAACTTTCGCAGACGGTGTCAAGCCCCTCTTCAGGGTTTCCCACCGCTTTTCCTCAGATTCGAGGTCGGCGCCCTCATTCAAACGTCGGGTATTCCCCTCAAGTTCCCCAGTCTCAAGACATACTTGAACCTGAAAGAGCCGGATTTGAACCTGAGTCGTGACCAAGGACACTCGAAATTTGCCAAAAAACCAGCCAAACATCTACTGGATCTGGCTGATCTGGCCCGTCCTCGCCGCTATTGCCCTGCGCACGGCTTGGGCCTGGACCTTCCGGCCGACCCCGGTAAGCGACTTTGCCTGGTACTTCGATCGCGCAGTCGGTATCGCCTCCGGCCACGGCTACAGCATCAACGACGCCCCGACCGCGTTCTGGCCGGTCGGCTTCCCCGGAACTCTCGGCATCCTCTTCACCATCACCGGCCCCTCGCTGCTCGCCGTCAAGATCCTGAACCTAGCCAGCGCGGCTATGGCCGTCGGTTGGACCGGGATCATCGCGATGAGGCTCGGCTTACCCAAGGCAACCGGAATCGCCGCAGCCTGGATCGTCGCTCTCAGTCCAAACTCGATCGCCTACGTATCCTTGGTGGCCAGCGAACCCCTCACGACGGCCCTGCTTCTGGCCGCGGTCGAGAGACATCTCGCCGGACTCGGTGGCGATCGGACGTGGAAATCCTGGCTCCTCGGCGGCCTTCTCTACGGAGCCGCCATCCTTTGCAAGCCACATATCGTCCTCGTTCCCCTCGCCGTGACCCTTGCCGCCAAGGGTGCCGCGAAATGGCGGTATGGAGTTTCCATCCTCGGCGTGGCCCTGGTAGCCGTCCTGCCCTGGTGCATCCGGAACACGGTGACCTTCGGCAGGCTCCTCTTCGTGTCCACTAACGGCGGTTACAACCTGCTGATCGGAGCGAACCCGGAAGCGGACGGAAGGTGGATGGAAGTCCGAACCGATGCGGAGCGGGGCGCCGCGGAGGGAGACTACGACCGCACCTTCCAACGCAAAGCAGTGGAATACATCTCGGCCCATCCGATGGATTATCTGAAGCTCGCACCCCTCAAGGTCCGTAATCTCTTCGTCCCCGGCAACGAGGGCTTGCATTGGACGGTTGCCGGTACCGACAAGCTCGACACCACCCGACGAACGACCCTGGCCAACTTGAAGCCACTCGCCTCGATCTATTCCGCCGGTCTCGGCCTGATCGCCATCATCGGACTCGGCCGAGGATTCAGGGCTCGATCGGCGTGGACTTGCGCCTCGATCGTCGCGGTCTTCCTCCTTACCGCCGCTATCTTCTTCGGCGAATCCCGTTTCATTTTGCCGGCCTCGCCATTCCTGGCCATCCTGGCAGCGATTGCCTTCACGGGACCAAGGCCGCGATCTCGCGAATCGGTTCCGGATCGAGCGCCCAGTGGGGACCATAGCTCACCTCGCCGGCAAGACGCGAAGTCGGGTCGAAAGCCTCGAAGAAAGGCCCAAGATGTACCTCGTTAACACCAGTCTCCTTTACCAGTCGCGGAACCTCGCCGGCACGGATGTGCCCACCCGGCAGAATTCCGATGACGCCAAGATCGACCAGTTCCCTGAGCTTGCCCGCCCCGTCGATCGCCGCATCGCGGCCGCCCCCGGTCAACATTCGCGCAAAGCCGAGATCACGCAATTCCCGAGCCGTGTCGCCAAGATCTGGCGTCACATCGCATGCCCGGTGACAAACCAGCTCGCAATCCACCGCCCGTTCAGCCACCCGCCACATCGCCTTTCGGTCCAACCTTCCATCCTCGAGCAGAATGCCGAACACAACTCCACGGACGCCCATCTCGCGGAATCGGTTGACGTCGAACTCCATCGCCCGAATCTCGTCTTCGGAGTAGCAGAAGCCGCCCGGTCGGGGCCGGATCATGACCACGATCGGCAACTGAGTGACTGCCCGACAGGCCGCGTACAGCCCCGGCGATGGAGTCAGGCCACCGAGCTCGATCCCGCTGCACAGCTCGATCCTCGTCGCGCCCGCCTCGGCGGCAAGGCGACAATCCTCAGGCGTGCAGCAGACCACCTCAATCCCGATCATGCCGCAAGTTTAAGCGATGATTGGTAATCTCAGATCGTGCTTTCGGCCATTGCTTTGTTTCTCGTCACCCCTTCTCAGCAAGCTGCACCTGCCTTCCTGCGCCATCCCGATATTCACGGCAATCAAGTGGCATTCGCATGCGAAGGCGACATTTGGCTCGGCGACCGTACAACCGGAAAGGCGAGCCGCCTAACATCCTCGCCGCTGCAGGAGCAGTACCCGCGCTTCTCCCCGGACGGGAAGTGGATTGCCTTCTCGGGCTTTTATCATGGCCTTGAGGAGGTCTATGTCATTCCCGTAACCGGGGGCACCCCTCGCCGAATCACATACTCCAACGACTATGCGTGGCTGCTCGATTGGACGCCGGATGGCCGCTCCGTCATCTACCGCAGCCGAACGTTTCCTCGCTCCTTTGCCATCTCGATCAAGGCCCTGGATGGCGGCATGCCCGAGCGATGGCCACTGGAGTTCGCAGCGTGGGCTTCGCCGGCACCGGATGGCAAGCGGATGGTGTTCACCCGGATCAACCGCGCCGATGAAGCATGGTTCCGATACGAAGGGGGGCGGTCAAACGCGGTCTGGGTCGGCGATGGAGCGACCTTCACCAAAATCGTCGAGAGCCGGTTCACCAACGAGTACCCGACCTGGGTCGGTGACCGAATCGCTTTCGTGCGCGATGAAGGCAACGGCACCTTCAGCCTGATGTCCTGCCAACCCGACGGGAAGGGACTGAAGCGGTGGGCCGGACCCTATCCATTCGAGATCCGGCGGCCGCAGGCTGATGGAATGACCGTCGTCTATGAAAAGGGCACGACCCTCGAAGCCTACGACCCGACCACCGGCAAAGCCGAGGCCATTCACTTCGATCTCCTCTCTGACCAGCCGCATACCGTCGCCTTCGCCGTAAAGGCAGAGGACTTCGTCGACACCGGCAGCCTCGGTCCGACCGGCAAGCGCGTCATCATCGGCGCACGGGGCCAGCTGATTAGCGTGCCCGCAAAGGACGGGGATGCCAGGCTGCTGTTCAAAAAGGATGGCGCTCGATTGCGACACCCGTCCTTATCCCCGGATGGAAAGCAGCTGGCTTACCTCTCCGATGAAACCGGCGAGGTGCAGCTATACGTGGCGACATCGGAAGGCTTGAACCCCCGAGCACTCACAAACGACACCGGACGCCAGCTGTACGCGCCTACCTGGTCCCCGGACGGAAAGTCGATCGCTGTCACCGATTCATCTCCATCGCTTCGACTGATCGACGTAGCGACAGGCGCCGCGACGTCCGTCGCGAAACAGCAGGGGTGGTACTTCGGCCCTTACGAGTTCTCACCCGATTCGAAGTGGCTGGTGATGACCCAGAACGATCAGTTCCACGACTTCAATCGAATCGAGCTTTACGAGATTTCGACCGGCAAACGCTTCGTCGTCAGCGATGGGCAATCCGACGACCCCGCCGCCGCGTTTGGAACCGACCAGCAGTATCTCGCCATGCTATCGCGACGCAATGTCGCCGTTCGCTGGGATGCGTTCCTGAACCAGATGGGTGCGGCGAACCCGGTCAAGGTCTACCTCGCCATGCTCCAGCCGGACGGCGCCAATCCTTTCCAGCTGACAAGTGACGAGGAGGGCGTGGAAAAGAAGCCGGAAAAGAAGGACGAGAACGCGAGCCAAAAGCCGATCGATCCGACCGGCATCCAAGACCGTTTCATCGAGCTTCCGGTCCCGCCCGGTAACTACACCCAGATCGATATGGCCGGAGACCGGGTGATTCTGTATGGTGAGGGAACAATATCGTTTTACGACCTAAAGTCCAAAACCTTCGGGACCCTTGCGTCCGGCAATGGCTTCCAGCTCAGCGCGGACGGAAAGCGTATCGCCATCTGGGGAAATCCGATAAGGGTTCTCGATGCAACCGTAACCGACGCGAAACCGCGCGATGGAGCAATCGACTTCGCCGGCCTGAAGCTCACGATCAATCCCCGCGACGAATGGAAGCAGATGTTTTGGGATGCCTGGAGGCTTCACCGGGACTACTTCTATGTCCGGAACATGCATGGTATCGACTGGAAGGCGATCGGCAACAAGTATGCCGCTTTCCTCCCCTCCATCCGATCAAGGGACGAGCTGACAGAGCTCATCCGGTGGCTGCAGAGCGAGCTCGCGACGGGCCATATGTACCGAAACGAGGGAGACACCCGCGCGATTGTTCGACCAGAACTACCCAGTTTCCTGGGTGTCGACCTAACCCTTGATCCTTCGGGTTACTACCGCATCGCCAAGATCCTCCGCGGCGACGGTTATAAGGAATCCGAACGATCTCCTCTGGCCGCTGCCGGGCTGAAGGCGAAGGAAGGTCACTACCTGATCGAAGTCGCCGGAATTCCTGCCCGGAAGGATATGAATTTCATGGAGGGGCTAGTCGGCCGGGCCGGCAAAGTCGTCGCCCTGAAAATCAACGACAAGCCGTCCGCCGAAGGTGCCTGGACGATACACGTCAAGCCGATCGCCGATGAGAGAAGGCTCCGATATCTCGATTGGGTCGTGAAAAACCGGACCTACGTCACCAAGGCCAGCAGCGGCAAGATCGGATACATCCACTTGAGCGCCATGAGCACCAACGACATGGCGGACTTCATCAAACAGTACTTCCAGCAACGCAGCAAGGACGCTCTGATCATCGACGTCCGTTTCAACGGCGGCGGAAACATCAGCAACAACATCATTTCGGTTCTGAAACAGCGCCTCGTCGCGAACTTCAATCAGCGTGGGCGTCAGGTCCCATGGACCCGACAAAGCGATTACTTCCCCGGTCCCCTGGCGTGTTTGATGAACGAGTTCAGCGCCTCAAATGGCGAAGAATTTCCCCACCACTTTCGAGAGTTGAAGCTTGGACCACTGATTGGTCGCCGCACTTGGGGAGGCGAGGTCGGTTCAGATCCTGGTTGGCCCTTGGTCGACGGCGGGACCGTTAGTGTCCCTAACTACGGCGCCTTCACCGACAAGGACGGCTGGATCATCGAAGGTCCGGGCCTGTCGCCCGACATCGATGTGGAAAGCGACCCCAACGCCTGGGTGAAAGGTCGCGACCCGCAAATCGACAAGGCCATCGAAGTCCTGCTTGCAGAACTGAAGCGAAACCCGGTCAAGCGCCCAACGAGCCCGCCCGATCCAATTCGGATCAGATAGCTCGGGCCGGGGCCACCGGCTTGCCCGTCTTGGCGCTCTCCACCGCCGCCAGTGCGATGCTGAGCGCCATCCAGCCGTCAAGCCCGGTTACCGGCGGCTCGGTATCACCTTCGATCGCCCGAATAAAGTCGGAAAGCTCGCCGAAGTACGGGTCGTCGCCTGGGAGCAAGGGTGCCTCGGTCGTACCACCGCCGGCAACCTGACTTCTAAGCGTCGGCACCTTGCTCGAGTCGAATTCGATCATGCCATTGCTTCCGCAGACCTCATAGGCGGTTCGGAACGGCCCCGCATCCATCCAGGAGCCTTCCACATGGGCGATCGCCCCGTTGTCGAAGGTCAGGGTCGTAAGCGAATAGTCGCCCAGTGGCGGATCGGTTACCGAATCGTCGTGGAGGTCGCCCGGCACCCCCGCCAGAACGGACCTGGCGTACAGGGACTTCACCTCGCCAAGCGTCCATCGGAGCCAGTCAAAGTCGTGGATCACGAGGTCGAGAAGGACGCCACCCGACCGGTCGAAGTCGAAGAACCAGCGTGCCGTTTCCCGGCTGGGTCCGGCGCCGCCGCGACGGGTTCTCGCTGCACCGGGAGTTCCGACAGCTCCCTGCTTAACCAAATCGTGACCGGTTCGGAACTCAGGGAAGTAGCGGACGACCTGCCCCACCATCAGCTTGAGTCGTGCCTTGCTTGCGGCTTCCAGAATCGCGGTCCCTTCTGCGAGTGTCTTCGCCAACGGCTTCTCCAGGAAGACATGCTTGCCCTTGCCAATGGCTCGAAGTGCCGCCTCGGCATGAAGGTCGGTGGGCAGGCACACATCAATGGCATCGCTAGCCTGCAGCAGCGCCTCCTCCGTTGCCACAGTGTCGATATCCAGACCCTTGGCTACCGCCTGAGCTTTCTCCTTGTCGATATCGAAGAGCCGCACCTCGACCCCTGGCATCCGCTTATACTGGCTGGCGTGGCGTGAACCCATTCCGCCCGCACCTAGGACTCCAACCCGAATCATGCATTGGGTTTTACCCATCCGCCAAACTGGGCGTATGGTGGTAGCGATTTGTCTGGGGATCGGCCTCTTGGCCGGCGTCTGCGGCGGGCTGTTTGGAATCGGCGGTGGCCTGGTGATCGTCCCGGCCGCTATCCTCGCTCTCGGCTTTACCCAGCACAAGGCACAAGGAACCTCGCTCGCCCTGCTGATGATGCCGGTCGGAATCTTCGGCGTCGCCAACTATTGGCGAGAGGGCCAAGTCGACATCGTCAAGGCGATTTGGATTGGCCTCGGATTCCTGGGCGGATCCTATTTGGGCTCGCGGCTTGCGCTCAATCTCGATCCACTGACCATGCGTCGCGTATTCGCCGCCTTTCTGATCATCGTCGCCGTCTATCTCCTTACCAAGAAGTGATCGAACCGACTGTCCATATCGGTCTCCTTGGAAAGGTTCAGCTTCGGATTGGCGAGCACCGCTTTAGCCGATTTCGGACGTCGAAAACAGCCTGCCTCCTGGCGTACCTTGCGATGCATGCCGGAGAGCCCTGCCCGCGTGATACGCTGATCGACCTTTTGTGGCCGGAGTCTGAACCTAACCTCTCTCGAAACAACCTGAGCCAGAGTCTGAGTGCCTTGCGAGCACAGTTCCTTTCGGCACTGGGTTCGGAAGAGTTACCGCTGTTCGCAGATCGCTTCGCCATTACGCTGAAAGTGCCTGCCGAGTCTGTGGATGCCCTCAAGGTCCAATCCTATGCTGAAGTCGCAGATCGGGCGAAGGTACGGGGCGACAGTGCCCAGGTCCGGGATCGCTCGCGTCAAGCGGCGGAGGCGTACACGGGCGCGTTCATGCCCGGATATTACGAGTCTTGGTGCGAGTCCATGGCACGAGACCTACAACTCGTCGCTTATCGCGCCGCGCTACAATGGTCCTCGTTCGATGAGGGTTCAAACCGGGTTGAGGCCCTGCGTCGAGCCATTCGGATCGACCCGCTCGACGACGAAGCGTATCTGCTTGCCATATCCCAGCTGAAGTCGCTCGGCGATCTCGCTGGCGCGGAACGGATCGCGGCAGAAATGAAGCGGGCCTTTGAGGCAATCGGAATGGATGTTCCGACCGAGGTCGCCGCCCTTACCACTCGCGCGCTACCCGGAACTCCTCACGGACCACTCTCCGAGCTGCGCCCGATTCCGGAAATCGTCGCGTTGGTAGCCCTCTCCGTACCGGTGTCCCTCGAACCGATTGAAAGCTGGCCAGTGGAACTGGCCGCCGGTCAGCACGGATGGGCGTTCGGCTCGCCCACATCGGCAATAAAGTGGGTAGCCGGGAACCTGGTCCAGTCGGGAACCAAAGCCGTTGTGACCATGGGAGAATCGGCCCGTTTAGCCGACCTCGACCAAGAAATCCAGTCCATCTGGGATTGGGTGCAGCCCGGCTTCGTGGTTGCCTCGGGAGCGGCAGCGATGCTCACCCCGCCGCCCGAAGGCTGCCGTTGGAAGGAGTTAGGCAGCAGTCTCTCGGCTTGGCGTGTGCTGGAAACAGCCGACGCCCCTATGCCCGCTGAACTCGCGGTTAACCCTCCCACGGGCGACGTCGAGGGCCTTGTACGGCCCATTTCACACTTCATAGGCAGGCAGGCGGTGATGGCGGCGGCTGAAGCGTGGCTAAGCGGTGACGGCCGGGTGCTTGTCGTCACCGGGCCCGGCGGGGTGGGCAAGACTCGCTTTACCCAGGAGCTGGCGCTTCGAAACTCGCGGACCACCGCCGTCCGCTGGATCTTCGTCGAGCTCGCGCCGGTCGCCACGTCAGAGTCGGCGATGCAGTCTCTGGCCGAAGCCTGGGTAAGCGACCAGAAGGTAAACGCTTCCGACCCGAAGGCGGTCGCGATGGCCGCAGACGGGCGTCCCACGATAGCAGTTCTCGATAATCTCGAGCACCTTCTCGCCGACAGCTCTCTCACCCAGTGGCTCCATCGGCTTCTGTCACTCGCACCAACCCTGAGGATCGTAGCCTCAAGCCGACGCCGTACGGGGATGCAATCCGAGGTCGAGCTTTCGCTGGAGCCCCTTGCCACCCCTTCGCTCGCAGATAGCCCGGGACAGCTCCGCCATGCGGAATCGATGCGGCTGCTTCTCGACCGCCTTTCGGGGAGCCTGCCGGACACCGCCATCGACGATACGAATCTCCTCGAGCTCGCTCAGATATGTCGGCGCCTGGAAGGATTGCCGCTCGCGATTGAACTTGCCGCTGCCCGCCTCGCCGTGCTGTCGCCCCGAAAGCTCATCGAGCGCCTGGCTCGGCGCCTCGATGTCGACGGCAAGCAAAAGTCGCTGGAGTCCACGGTGTCGTGGAGTTTGGACTTGGTGCCGGCCGATACCCGCGCGCTGTTCTGCGAGCTGTCGGTATTCCGTGGCGGATTCGACCTGGAGGCGGTCGAAACGATCATGGGCAATCCCGACGCCGTCGACCACCTCGCCGAGTTGCGCGAAGTCTCGCTGCTTAGGTCCTCGGTGCAAGCCGGCAAGCACCGCTTTCAGATTCTGGAGGTGGTTCGCGAGTTCGGGGAGGCAGCCTTACCCGCGGAACGCCAGATCGAGCTGCGTGAGCGACATGCCGAGTTCTTTGCCAATCTCGCGTCTCGGGGCGACGCTCGTTTTGCGACAAGGGATCAGAGCCGATGGCTGACTTGGCTGGAACAGGACCACGATAACCTTCGGGTCGCCCTGGATTACTGGTGTGCCACCGAAAACTGGGAGCGAGCGCTGAGGATGGGGGCCGAGCTGTGGCGCTTCTGGCATGTCCGAGCCCACCTATCCGAAGGTCGGTCTCGCCTCAATTCCATCCTCCAGCGAGAAGAGACCCGGGCGTATCCGCGATGGAGGTCCCGCGCTTTGAACGGGCTCGGGCGACTAACCTACTTGCAGGGTGACTACAATGAAAGCCGCGAAATACATCAGGAGGCGCTCGTCCTAAGTCGGGAAGTGGAAGACCGGGACGCCGAAGCCCTGGCGCTGCAATCGATCGGTGCGATCGGATACGAGCTGGGAGACTATACAACCGCCCTTGGCAAGTACGAAGAGAGCCTCGCCATCAGACGTGAGCTGGGCGACCAGATCGGCATTGGCAACTCCCTTAACTGGCTCGGCATCGTCCTGACCGACCAGGGTCGATTCGATGAGGCGGAGGCCGCCCTGCAAGAGAGCTTGGCGATTCGTCGGGAGATTGGCGACATGGGGGGAGTCGCTCGGGCCCTCACATCCATGGGGATCATCGCTCGACAGACCCTACGCCCCGACGACGCCCGCCGTGCCTACCAAGAGGCTCTGGCCCTCCAGCGCGAAATCGGCGACCAACGGGCGGTAGCCGGCCTCCTCAGCAACTTGTCGCTGATCGCGATGGCTGAAGGCGACCTAACCGAGGCCGAAGACCTCTTGCAAGAGGGTCTTGGAATTCAGCGATCGGTGGGTGACAAATGGGGAATCGCGACCCTGAACGCGAACCTTGCAACCGTTGAGCGAAAGAGGGGCAACCTTGTGGCGGCGGCAACCCACCTCAAGGAGAGCCTGCAGCTCCGACTGGAGATCGACAACCGTTGGGGCGTGGCCTTCTGCCTTGAAGGCGCGGCCAGCCTTGCATTATCACGTGGCGACCCCGAAAGCTGCCTCAAGCTCCACCTTGCTGCCGCCGAGCTTCGCAAGACCATCGGTTCTCCCCTTCCCGAAAGTGAACGGACGGCAGTCGAAGCAGAAGTCGAAGCGGCAAGGAAAATCGCTCCCAGCGTCAAGCCGCTCTCCTTGGAGGACGCGGTGGACCATGCCTTCAGCGTGTTGGATCAAGCACTGGCAAGCTGAATCAGGTCGCGAGGTGGCATGAAGTGCACCTCTTCGCGAATCGCTTCGACGACTTCGATGGGAACCCCGGGCTTGTCTTTGATTAACTCACCAAGAACGTCCTGGACCAGTTGTTCGGGAGTCGAAGCACCACTGGTCACCCCGACGACGCGATAGTTCGTCTTCCATTCAGGGCGGATCTCAGCGGGAGAGAGAATCAGGTGGCTCTCAACCCCCAGGGACTCGGCGACTTCCCGGAGACGATTGCTGTTGGAGGACATCCGCGAGCCGATCACGAGCACGAGGTTGCATTTCGCGGCAAGCTCTCGCACGGCTGATTGGCGATTTGTCGTCGCGTAGCAAATGTCTTCTTTCTTGGGCATCTCAAGGTGTGGAAACCTTCGTCTCAGGACAGCCAGCGTCCGCTGAACCTCATCGACCGACAGCGTCGTTTGGGTGAGGACGGCGAGCTTCTCATGGTGCGGAAGCTGTAGGTTCTCGGCGTCTTCTGGCGTTTCCACCAGTACCATCCGGTCGGGGGCTTCGCCCATTGTCCCAACCGCCTCGACGTGCCCGGCGTGACCAATGTAGATGAAGAAGTAGCCCTTGGCGGCATAGCGCTTGGCTTCGTTATGCACCTTCGTCACCAAAGGACACGTGGCATCGATAACCCTAAGGTTGCGAGCCGCTGCCTCTTCCCTAACCGCCGGCGAGACGCCGTGAGCGCTGAATACGATGGTGGAGCCCACCGGGACATCCGCCAGGTCCTCGACGAATTGAACACCACGAGCCTCGAAACTCTTGACGACCCACTCATTGTGGACAATCGCGTGGCGCACGAACAAGGGCGTGCCGTGAGCTTTGAGGGCAAGGTCGACGACTTCGATGGCGAAGGCGACGCCGGCACAAAAGCCTCTGGGTGCGGCAAGGAGGATCTGTTCCACCTATAGATTCTACGCAAAAACAAAAAAGCCAGACCCTTTGGCGGGGGTCTGGCTAATAATTGTTGCTCTAGGTCTTACTTGCGGCGTCGTCGAGCTAGGGCAGCAAGGCCAAGGCCGACGGCTGCAATCGAAGCGGGCTCAGGCACAGCCTCGAAGCTGGCGAGAGCATAGTCGCCCGATGCGTCGTTGATGAATTCGAATACGAGCTGATCGACATCATTCACGTCGCCGGTACCGACGAAGTTGGCAAGCGGCACGAGCACCTGGAAGGTGTTCAGCTGGTTGCCAGCGACGTTTACGTTGGCGACCGATGTGCCCGAACCATTCGTGATGATATAGATGTTCATCGACAGGTCAAGGTCGTTGAAGTCGAAGTTGACCGCGATGTCGGTGGCCTGAGAGGCCAAATTCCAGTTGAGATCGGCAGTGTTGCCGGCCAGGTCGAAACCATAACCGGATTGAACCAGCGATCGGACGCGGTTACCGTTCGAGGAAATCGCGAACCCGTTCGAGATCGAGAAATCCAGGAACTGGTTCTGGGGGTTCGATAGAACCTCTACGTAGGTGCCGCGCACACCGCCAGGAACATTGGCGGCGGCTTCAAAATTGAGGTCCGAACCGCTCTGTAGGGAGACGGCGTAAGGTCCTTGTGTGAAATCGTCAATAACAATGGCCTGCGACGCGGCCGAAACCAAGATGCCAGCGAGCAAAATCGTCTTTTTCATGACTCTCCTAAACCAAGTAAAAAGTTACTTCGACTCTCATTATATCAAAGATCGGGCCAACCCGCAATCCTTGACACTCAGCAACTTTACCAGTTTCACGCTGATGGAGTCTACAGTGACCGCAATTTTTTCGGAGAAAAACTCCTGCTTGTGAGCCTACTGTCGATGCCTTCGTGAACGGCTCAATCCAACGAGGGCAAGTCCGACCCCGACAATCGTCGTGGGTTCCGGAACGACGCCAAACGACCCGATGCCATAAGTTCCATCGGGTTCATTGATCAATTCTACAATAATTTGGTCGATATCGGTGAAACTTGCCGATCCCGAGAACTGGGAAAATGGCGCACTCTGCGTGAAGGCGATCCCATTGCGCCCTCCCGGCACGCTCACCGAGAACTCGGATTGATCGGATCCTGAGTTTGAAAAGACCCTGACCGTCATCGCCAACGGCTGCACATTCGACAGGAACTTGAATTCAAAGGCACTCAAGCTACCGAAGTCGAGGTTCAGGTCCGTAAGGCTGCCGAACTCGTCAAAGCCATAGGCCACGATCGTGGTCGTGCGAGCCCGACTCCCAGTGCTGCTGACCGACAGTCCGGGAACGATCGCCAACGTAACGAATTCGTCTTCCGGATTGGAAAGGACATCGAAGAATGTCGTCCGCACGCCTCCAGGAACGTTCGCGGCAGCAGTTGCCTTGTAATCTGAGCCCGATTGAAGCGTGACGCTATACTGGCCTTGCGTAAAGTCATCGATCGTTATTGCGCTTGCAATGGCAAAAGCGCTTAACGACAGACAGGTCGCAACCCATTTCAATACCATAATCCTCATCCTCCAAGAAAGCAAGTGGAGAATCACACCTTCCCCAAAATTCACCTTACCCTCAATGGGGCGGAATTCACGCGAAAATTCTTGTGAAAATGAAGGACACCTCTCAGCCGGAAAAGCTGAGAGGTGTCAAGGCCATCACTAGATCTTGGACTTAGCGTCGGCGTCGTCTGGCGAGAGCCGCCAGACCAAGTCCGATGACCGCGATCGAGGCAGGCTCGGGAACGGCTTCGAAGCCTTCAAGCGCGTAGTCGCCGCCAGGAGAGTTTTCGAACTCGATCACGAGCTGGTCAACGTCGCTAAAGTTCGCCCCAGTGAAGTCACTGAAGCTGAACGTCTCGGTGAAAGGCGTTTCGTTCCGGCCGCCCGCAACCAGCCTCGTTACCGTCGTGTACCCATTGGTGAACGAACCAACGTAGATCGTCATCTGCAGGTCGAGGTCATTGGAATCGAAATGGAATCGGAATTCATTGAAGCTGGACAAGTCCAGATTCAGGTCGTCGGTGATAAAACCACCGCTGCCGTCCGATTCGAAGCCATACGCCACTTGGGCGTTGGTCATCGTGCGGACGCCGGCAGACTCCGTAAACTTGCCGCCAGCAACGTAAATCTCGCCCAGCTGGTCGCGAGGATTGTCAACAATCGCCAGATAGAGGCCACGCGTTCCTCCCGGAACCGAAGCAGGCTGAAAATCAAACTGGTCGCCGGTGGACAAAACTACCGACGTGTTGCCGTCCGAAAAATCATCTAAAACCAAAGCCTGAGCGCTAGCCACTGTCGCCAGGGCAGTCAGGAAAAGCAGCTTCTTCATTTATAGTCTCCTCTAAAGCCAAGTCAAATCAAGCTCAGCATAAACGGCAGGACGCGACCTGCCGCTCTTATTTTGGCACGTCGCACTCAAAACAGCAATAGGACGGGCGAAAAAACAAAAAAGCCACCTCGGATGACGAGCCGAGGTGGCTATTCAGATGAGTTGGCTTTCTAGATTACTTGCGTCGTCGTCGAGCGAGAGCAGCGAGGCCGAGGCCAACCGCAGCGATCGATGCCGGCTCCGGAACTGCTTCCCAGTTCTCGAGGGCATAGTCGCCGCCAGCGCTGTTGTCGAACACGATAGCGATCTGGTCGATGTCGGCGAGATTCAAGCCGGTGAAGTCACCAAGGCTGAAGGTCTCGGTGAACGGCGTCTCGTTGCGGCCGCCTGCCACCAAGCGAGTGACCGATGAATATCCATTGGTGAAAGAACCAAGGAAGACGGTCATCTGCAAATCGAGGTCGTTCGAGTCAAAGTTAAAATTGAGATCGGTGTAACCGGTCAAGTTCAGGTTCAGGTCATCGGTAACGAAACCGCCAGAGCCGTCACTCTCAAATCCGTAGCCCAATTCGACGTGGGTCTTAACCCGGACGCCAGCCGACTCCGTAAACTTGCCGCCGGCGACATAGACTTCGCCGATCTGGTTTCGGGGATTGTCGACGATGCTGAGAATCACTCCTCGGGTTCCACCGGGGACAGAGGCGGCCTTAAAGTCAACCTGGCTGCCTGATCCCAGGACCACCGAGGTATCGCCGTCTGCAAACTCGTCGAGAACAACTGCATTCGCTGCGGTGACGCTGACCGCGGCTGCCAAAAGCATCAACTTCTTCATTCTAATTCGGTCTCTCCTCAAATAGTTAATCGCTCACGTGCGAAACACTGCAACCATTTTAGCGCGACTTTTCCCAAATGTGAAGAGGGGCGCGTGAACTTTCTACCTGCTTTGTCAGAAACCTGTGATCTTTTACAGGTCTATGGCCGAGAAAAACCGCACGTCACGCCCGCTGCTCCCACAATGTCTACCGTGGGAGGAGGCAGTTTCGCAAGGCTAACTTGAACGAAACTGACCTGCGCATAGCTGCCAAAGATCGTGTGGGCCAGCCGCGCCGCAACCGCTTCGAGGGTCTTCGCCGGAGCCGATTCTACCGCTTCGCGAGCAGCTTGGATCAGCTTCGAATAGTCGACGATTTGATGGACGGAGTCGTCCGTGGGGGGAGCCTTTTCCACCGAGATTTCCACCGACAAACGCAGCCTGGAGCCGACTTCTCGCTCGGCTTCGGTCACCCCGACCCGAGCGAATAACAGGAGGTCGCTAAACCAGACTTTATACAATGTCGTTCCCTGACCCGAGGCCGAATACGTTGCGAAGCCACCGTGCCTTCGGGTACATTAGCATTAATTCGGGTGCGGTGAGAACGGCTGGCCTATGGCCGCTTTTTTTTTCGCTCCCAAGCGTAAGAACGGGAAAGCGCGATGGATCCTTTGCAGCAGCTACACCAGATTGCACAAGAGCGAGAGCTCGGCGAAGAAGACCTAATTCGCGAGCTTGAGGAAGCCCTTGCCCTAGCCTATAAGCGCTTCGTGGGCGCAGCCGGCGAAATCTCGGTTCGGGTGGATCCCAAGAACAAATGGGCGATCTACGTGCAGAAAGAGGTTGTCGGCGAGGTCATGGAGCCGATGTACCAAATCTCTCTCCAAGACGCACGCCGCAAGCGCGCCGATATCGAGATTGGCGACTTCGTAGATATCGAAGTCGATCCACACCGGTTTGGGCGAATTGCCGCACAGACATTTAAACAGGTTCTTCAGCAAAAACTTCGCGAGGCCGAACACCGCAAGGTCCACGGCGCCTTCAGCGAGTCGATCGGAGAGGTCGTGAGCGGAACCGTTACACGGCGGGAAGAAATGGTGACCTTTGTGGAGGTCAGTCGCGTCGAGGCCGAACTGCCAAAGCGCGAACAGGTGCCGACCGAGCACTACCGGGCCAACGAACGCATTCGCGTCTATGTCTTGCGTGTCGACGACACCCCCCGCGGCTTGAAAGTTATTGTCAGCCGAACGCACCCCAACCTGCTGCGGAAGCTGTTCGAACTCGAAGTCCCCGAGATCGCGGATGGCACCGTTCTCATAAAGAGCGTTGCCAGAGAGCCCGGCCAGCGCAGCAAGATCGCGGTGATGAGCACCGACGAGCGCATCGACGCCGTTGGCGCCTGCGTGGGCCAGCGCGGAACGCGCGTCCAGGCTATTGTGGATGAGCTTCACGATGAGAAAGTCGACATCGTTCCGTACAGCGACGATGCCAAGACGTTCATCACCAACGCCCTCAGCCCGGCCAAGGTGAACTCCATTAAGCTCGACGAGGAAAACAAGAGCGCCTACGTCGTCGTCCCCGACACCCAGCTCAGCCTGGCCATCGGCAAGGGCGGCCAAAACGTAAGGCTGGCCGCTCGACTCACGGATTGGAAGATCGACATTCGAAGCGAGACCCAAGCGGCAGCGGAAGCCAATGAAAAGGCCAAAGCCCCGGCGGGTGGGGAGTAATGCGCCGTGTCGCAAACGGCTCCCATCCGCACCTGTATCGGCTGTAGGCGACGCGCGCCGCAGCACGAACTGATACGGCTTTCGCGGGTGGGTGACGAACTCGCGCAGGCGTCGCCAAGCGAGCGGAGTGGCAGAAGCCTTTACCTCTGCCCATCCGTGGAATGCGTGCAGCGGGGCCTTCAGGCAAAGAAGGTCCATCACGCGCTCCGAGCCGCCGTTTCCAATCAAGCGATCGAACGAATTCAGAAGGAGATAATTTGCAGACAAAAGTCATGACCACGGGCACTCAATGGGAAATCTCGGACCTGGCAAAAGAATGGGGCATCCTCCCCGGCCAGATCATCGGAGTGCTCTCCGACCTCGGCCTTGAAACGGACGGGGTGATGTTCGAAGCCGACGAGGAGACGCTTGCCCTCATCCAGGAGGCAGCCGAATCCTACAAGGGCTCGAAAGTCCTTCCCCTGCTGCCCAACCGTACGCCGAGGGACATCGCCCATGCATTGGGAGTTCCCCAGCCTCAGGTTCAAAAGGACCTCATGACCAAGCTAAAGGTCATGGCCACCCTGACCACCACCCTCAAGCCGGAGGTGGCCGAGAAGCTCGTCGAGCTCCAAGGCTATGAGGTCAAATGGCTTGAGCCGAGCGCACCGAAGCCTGCTGCGCGGGCCGCCGCCAAAGCAAAGAGTGCGACAGGCGCTCAAACCCGGCCGCCGGTCGTTACCATTCTCGGTCACGTCGACCACGGCAAGACCTCGCTTCTGGACTACATCCGGAAGGCCAATGTCGCATCCGGAGAAGCCGGTGGCATCACCCAGCATATCGGCGCTTATCAAGTCCAGCTGCCGGAAGGGACCATCACCTTCCTCGACACCCCGGGCCACGCGGCATTCACTGCGATGCGTGCGCGAGGCGCCCAGGTCACCGACATCGCGATTTTGGTGGTCGCCGCCGATGACGGCATCATGCCTCAGACTATCGAGGCGATCAACCACGTCAAAAACGCCAATGTCCCGCTGATCGTCGCCGTCAACAAGATCGACAAGCCTGACGCCAATCCCGACCGGGTGCTAACCCAACTCCCCGAACATGGCGTCATCCCCGAGGCATACGGCGGCCAGGTCATCACCTGCCCCGTCTCGGCGATCACCGGCGAGGGCGTTCCCCAGCTGCTGGAGATGATCCTTCTCCAGGCAGAGGTCATGCAGCTCACCGCGGATCCGAAAGGCGATTGCGAGGGCATCGTCATCGAAGCAAAGCTGGAAAAGGGGCGCGGCCCCGTTGCTACGATTCTCGTTCAGCAGGGCACATTGGAAATCGGCGATATCGCCGTGGTCGGCACGACCTGGGGCCGCATGAAGGCAATGACCGACTACCGCGGCGAACGGATGAAAGAGGCCGGCCCTTCCATGCCGGTGGAAATCCTCGGTCTCAACGAGGTCCCGCTTGCCGGCGACAAACTGGAAGTTATTCCGGACGAGCGGCAAGCTCGAACGACCGCCGAGGAGCGGGCTGCAGCCGATCGCCTCAGCAAACTCGCCGGCGACCGAAAGCGGGTGACCCTTACCGACCTCCGGCGGAAAATCACGGAGGGCGAGACCAAGGACCTCAATCTTGTCGTCAAAGCCGATGTTCAAGGCTCAGTGGAAGCGGTGCGCGGGATGCTCGAAAAGCTTGAGCACGAAGAAGTCTCCGTGCATGTCATCCATAGTGGCGTCGGCACGATTACGGAAAGCGACATTCTCCTTGCCGGAGCGGCCGATGCGATCGTCGTCGGGTTCAATGTCCGTCCCGAGGGAGGGGCCAAGACGGCCGCCGAGCGGTCCAAGGTGGAAATCCGCACCTACACCATCATTTACGAGCTGATCGAAGACATCGAGCTTGCCATCAAGGGCATGCTCGCGCCCAAGTTCGTTGAGGACTATCTGGGTCTGGTCGAGATCCGCGTCGTCTTCAACCTTTCAAGCAAGGGCAAGGTCGCCGGAAGCCACGTCGTCGACGGGAAGATCATCCGTGGATGCTCGTGCAGGGTCAAGCGGAACAAGGAAGTCGTCTGGGAAGGCAAGGTTGCCTCTCTGAAAAACGTCAAGCAGGACGCCAGAGAAATGTTTGCCGGGCAAGACTGCGGCATCCAGTTCGAAGGATGGACCGATTTCAAGGAAGGCGACGAGATCGAAGCCTTCGAAATGGTCCAGATCAACTAGTCGCCGCTCGGTATTCCAGAATGGTCTGGACGAACTCGGCGTGCGACCACGTTAGCGGCGACACGCTGAGCGGTTCACCCGTCTCCGGATGCAACTGCTCGGGAAGCATTCCTGTTGGACTGGCGTGCCGAACCGTCCAGTCGATCCAGCGCCTCGCTTCATCCAATTCGCCGAACCTGATGGCTGCCTGGGCCACCCATAGCGTTGAGATAATCCAAGGATTGCCAGGATAGCCGTCGCTCTTTCGGAAGTAATAGTCGCCTTCATAGCGGGCAAAGCCTCCCACGGCCGAATGGACGCGGAGCGCCTTCCGGACGGCCTCGTAACTCGACCGCAGCAAGTCGCTGTGGTTGCCTCGAAAGACGTGAAGTAGGCCAACCACCAAGGTGGAGGCGTCGATCGTTCGGTCTGGACTGCCGTCTGCCGCCAGCCGTCTATAAAAACAACCCCGATCCGGATCCCAAAGGCGCGTGGCAAGGCCATCCTCGATCTCATTGGCCGCTTCCAACCAGGCTGCACGGGGCTCTTGTCCGACCGCTTCCGCCATCTGGCACGCGGACCGCAGGCCGGCAATCACCGCAGCAACGGTGAAGGTGTGAACACCGCGACGCTCTTCCCACAAATCGTAGCTGGGGAGCGGGAGGCCGGTCTCGGGATCACGATAGGCCACCAAGTGGTCCGCCATTGGGCAAACCAGGTCCTGGAACAGGAGGTCAAGCTCGGGGTCGTCGGGAAGGAGTTTGGCGTGTTCGCCGAGTGCATGAATCATCAGTGCCGATTCATCCTGCTGAAAAGGAACCTCTGCCTTCCCATCGACGATCCACGGATGCCAGGTCGCCCCCCAGGCGCCGTCGGCATGATACTTTTGCAGGAGAAACGGCTGATCGTCTCGGATGAGGCTCCGGCAAAGATTGAAGAATTTTCGCGAGTAATCGCTTCTTCCGGTTCGATCCAGCACCAGCGCGACGAACGATCCGTCCCGTGGCCACATGTAGGCGTAATTGGCCCGGTTCGTTTCCATAATGTCGGAATCAATCGCGGCCATCACCGCACCGCCCGAGTCAATGTGGGCCCGAAGCATGCTGAGGCTCAGGTCAAACATCCTGTCGAGAGGCTCCTGGCCGCTCGGGTCGTGCCAAGGGATGAATTCGGTACCGTTCCGCGGCTCGACAACGGCAGGAAGGTCAGGCGCCGCCGTCAAGATCCATCGAAACGACGATGAAGCACGCGCCGGAACCCGAACTGTCCATCCACAGGTGCTGTCTACCGATCCCTGTGCAATCGGGTTCATACTCAGTTGGCCATCCTCCGCGTCCCGCCAGGTGCCCTCGAGGCCACCAAAGCCCTTGATTCCGCACGCCCACTGGTCCAGTTCAATCCCTTCGCCTTCGATGTGGATCCGCAGATAGACCCTGTCTTTGTAGTGGATCAAGCTGTGTGAGGCGGCATGGTAAAAGCTGGTGTCGCCGATGTCGGTTTCATTGATGCGAAAGTCGTGGGAGCTGAAAAAGCGCAGCTCGCGATCCTCCGAACCATCGTTCTGGATCGTCACCATTCGAATAAACCGATCGTCGCCGGGCTCGATCCACTCGTCGATCGTTACGGTCAGTCCAATTTGCTCGCTGGTCCAAGATTGCCGCCCGACCCTGGCGTCGCTGCCGTAAGCCTGATTGCGGTCGGCGACCTGGTCGGCCCACTGAAAGCGTCCTTCAATCCAGTAACCGAACTTGATGGCATGCCCGGAAAGGTGATTCCACTGGCCGATGCGAGGGTAGAAAAGGTCCCTGATCCGACCGCGTTCATCAAACGCGACCAGCAAGCGGCCGTTGGAATACACCAGCGATCGAGGCATTACTGGCTAGGCCGGAGCTCCTACCGAATCGCCAACCCAGTTGAGATAGAGACTTCGAATGCGGAACCAGCCTTCCAGGGAGAAGCTGTGCATTTCACCGTGCAGAACCTCCAGAGCCGTCTGGGCTCCAGCCGTGGTCAAGGCCTCCGCCAATCGCTGGCTTTGCTCCACGGGCACGACGTCATCTTCATCCCCATGGATGATCAACAGAGGCGATGCCGTGCCTGATACGTGATGAAGGGGCGATGCCTGGTGCCAGAGCAGCTCATGCCCTTCAAAGGGACACGCCATGAACTGCTCCAGGAACGACCAGGCAATCGGTAAGTGCTGCCCGCGGGGATCGGTGAGGTCGGTTATCGGACTAATCGCAACCGCCGTATCCGCCTTGGGAGAAAACCCTCCAAGGTCGAGCTTCGGATCGAGCGGATGATCAAGCAGAGCCGTCATGGCCGCCAGGTGCCCGCCCGCCGAGTTGCCAATCACCGCGACGCAAGTGGGGTCGATTGCCAAACTCGACGATTCGCGGCGAGCGTAAGCGACCATCGTCTGCACATCGGAGACTGCGGCCGGAAACGGATGAAGCGGCGCAAGCCGATAGGATGGGCAGGCGCACGCATAGCCCTTCTCTGCCAGCCAGATCGCCTCGTCGCGGAACATCGTGCGATCGCCGCTGATCCACCCGCCGCCGTGAACGAACACCACGAGTGGCAGCGTTTCGTCATGGTCTGGCCGGAAGAAGTCGAACTCAAGTTCCGACGGTCCGGTCTCGTGATAAGGAATGCCGTACTGTGCCCTCACTCGTCGCTATTATAATTGGCCTGGTGGCAAAGTGGCGCGCAATTCTCGTCGGGGCAGGCGCCATGGGCAAGGGTTGGGGCCGCCTCTTATCCAATCATGACCGCGTCACCCTTGCCGCCTGGGTCGACCCGGACCGGGCGGCCCTTGAAGAGTCGCTGCGACAAGTCCAATCGACCGGCACCGAGCCATTGAGTCACCTCCGCGAGGCGATCCAGGCCGGAGTCGGCGACTTCGTGGTCGATGTCACCCCGCCCGATGTCCACGAATCCATTGCGGTCGAGGCTATGGAATTCGGGCTCCCCGTCTTGGGCGAGAAGCCGCTGGCAAACAGCATGGAATCGGCTGCGCGCATCGTTGCCTGCAGCCAACGAACGGGCGTGCTCCACGCGGTCAGCCAGAACCGCCGCTATAACCGGGGCCTGCACCAATTCCGCGACTGCGTCCGACAAATCGGACCGCCCCAGATTCTCGCCGCCGATTTCTTCATCGGTCCCCACTTTGGCGGCTTCAGAGATGAGATGGAAAGCCCCTTGCTGCTCGACATGGCCATCCACACCTTCGACGCCGCCAGATTCATCCTGAAGGAAGACGCCACCACCGTCTTGTGCGAAGAATTCAATCCGGCCGGAAGCTGGTACCGGGGCAACGCCTGCGCGACGGCGTCTTTCCGCTTCGAGTCCGGGGCTCGCTTCCTTTTCCGCGGCTCATGGTGTGCGGAGGGCCTACCCACGAGCTGGGACTCGGAGTGGCGCTGCGTGTGCCAGGGGGGCAGTGCGAAATGGAACGGCAACGAAGCGCCGAGCGGTGAGCGGGTGATCGACCAAGAGGGCTTCCTTCATTCGGTGGAGCCGGTCGAGCCAGACGAAGTATCGGTCACCGAGTGGATCGCAGGACCGCTCGCCGATTTCTTGAAATTCCTCGAAGGTGGCCCCAAGCCGCCGACCCATTGCGAGGACAATTTGAAAAGCCTGGCCATGGTGTTTGCCGCTCAGCGCTCGGCAAAGGAGGGCCGCCCTGTGGCGCTCGCCGAGGTCATGCCGCCGTGCGACTGATTGTCGCGTTTCCCGATCCAGCCTTCGTCTTCTCGCGCTTACCGGACGCGCCTCCGGATCTGGTCCTTGGGCTGACCCCCGAGCGGGTCGTCGAACACGTTCAATCCTACCGGCAGATGGTTCAGAGAGCCACCCCTGCCAGCGCCGTCCTGATCGATGCCATCGACGACCACGGCGATTTGCTCGCTTGGTCGCTCGCGATGGTGAGGAATGAGATCGAGGACTCCTGCCTCGCGCTGGAAGACCTGCTTGAGGTCCCGGTTACCGAGGTTCTCGTTCCCGCCGCCGGAGCAAAGACCGGTGATGGCCACGACCTCCTCGAAATCGTCCTGCCTCCTGGACGGAAATGGCTACCGATTTCCTTGCAGGACGTCGTCCATCCGGCCACCGCTGAAGACTTGCCAGACCTGGGCGGCCCCGGTTCCTGGTACGACCTCCGCCAGGTGCAAAGGTAGTTGCCGAATATACTCGCCTCTGGATGAGAAGGCCGTCCCCCGTCATCGCGATTTTCATGACGGTCTTCCTCGACATGCTCGCCTTCGGGCTTGTCATCCCCGACATCCAGGTGAGAGCCGACAGCCTCGGCGGCGAGGGCTTCGTCCGCGGGTTCCTCCTCGCCACCTACAGCATCGCGCAAACCCCTGTGGCGCCTTTCTTAGGCAGGTGGAGCGACCAAATCGGCCGACGACCGATCATGCTTGTCACCACTGCGGTCTTTGCTATCTCCTGGCTCTTCTATGCCAATGCCGAGACGCTCTGGATCATGTTCGCGTCCCGCGCCCTCTGCGGCATCGCCGGGGCGAATATGAGCGTGGCCTACGCCTATGTCGCCGACGCCACCGCCGAATCAGACCGAACCAAGGCGATGGGGTTGCTGGGAGCGGCATTCGGTCTCGGATTCATTTTTGGTCCCGTGATCGGCGCCCAGCTTCTCGCCGCCGGCAACGATAAGCCGGCCCTCATGGCCTACGTCTCCTTTGCTCTTGCCTGCGTGAACTTCGCGTTCATCTACTTCTTCCTTCCCGAGCCGAAGCAGCACGACGCCACCGCCGGACGCCGGGCGACCCTCAAGAATCTCCAGCGAGCCCTCACCACGCCGACCCTCGGCCTCCTCATCGGGCTCTTTTTCGCGTACAGCTTCGCCTTCTCCAACCTCGAAAGCACCTACTTCCTGCTCGCCGTCAATTACTTCGGCCTGACCAAGCTCCAGGGCTCGTACGTTCTCGCCGTGGTCGGCATCACGTCGGCGATCATGCAGGGAGGGCTGGTCCGCCTCTTCAGCGCGAGATTTGGCGACGTCAAGTGTCTGCGAGCTGCGTTCCTCATCCAAGCCCCCGCGCTCTTCTTGATCCCGTGGGCGCCGCCATGGTTCTGGCACCTGTTCGGCGCGGTCGCGCTCGCGTTCGGTTCGGGCCTCGGCCAGCCTTGCCTTAGCAGCCTGGTGTCCAAAGTCGCGCCCCCGGACATGCGCGGCGCGATCTTCGGCGTCAATCAGTCGGTGGGAGCGTTCGCGCGAATCCTCGGACCCGTCGTGGCAAGCGCGCTGTACGACATGCGGTTCTTCCTGCCCTACGCCCTCGCCGGCATCGTGACCCTCATCCCTGCAATGGGCATGTTCGCCATCCGCGAGCCCGAGTCCGTGCCAGTTGCAGCTGTCGAAGGCTAATCAGCTTGGTCGCAGCAGCAGGCCTACGTTTCAGCGTAGATTAGGACTATATGGACGACCCCCGACGGCCC
The DNA here is from genome assembly GCA_019187105.1 of Fimbriimonadaceae bacterium. Classification (NCBI taxonomy): domain Bacteria; kingdom Bacillati; phylum Armatimonadota; class Fimbriimonadia; order Fimbriimonadales; family Fimbriimonadaceae; species Fimbriimonadaceae bacterium. The sequence continues at coordinate 960,779 of JABAQM010000001.1, forward strand.
GAGACGATCGAGCTCATCGAGCGCCTCGCCGCCGAAATCCCCGCCGACCGCGCCAAGGCTCAGATCTATCTGACCGCACTCAAGGACGCGATCGAACGCGACACGCTGCGGCAGGAAGAGCGGGAGCGGCTCATGAGGGAATACGAGGAAGCCTACGAAAAGCTGACCGCGCCCGCAAACCGCATCGGCATCTTCTTGCGCTGGCTCGAAAACCAGCGGGCGGTCGTCGCCCTCGGCGATACCGAGTACGTGGCAATGGTAGACCCCGCCATCAAGCCCGAGGATCTTCTCACCGGGTCGCGCGTGCTTTTCAACGAAGCCTACGCCGTCATCGGCGTCATGCCCGCCCACGAAGGCGGAGCGCTGGTCAAGGTATCGGAAGCCCTTGAGGACGGCCGGCTGAGGGTGGGCAGCGATCCCCAGAACCAGATGGGACGAATCGTCCATCGTGCCGATCACCTGGCGGGAGCAACGATCAAGAAGGGCGACGAGGTCCGCGTCGAGCCGTTCGGGAAGCTCGCCGTCGAACACTTCCCGGGCCAGGACGTGCAGGACTACTTCGTCGAGGAAGTCCCCGAGGTGCCGTGGAGCGCGATCGGCGGCCAGGAGGACGCCATCGCATTGATCCGCGACACGATCGAGCACCCTCTCCTCTATCCCGAGCTGTACGAGAAGTTCGATAAGAAGCCGGTCAAGGGCATTCTGCTTTACGGCCCTCCCGGCTGCGGCAAAACCCTGATCGGAAAGGCCACCGCCTATAACCTCGCCCAAGAGTATTCACTTCGGGTAGGTCACGAAGTCAAAGAGTATTTCATGCATATTTCCGGGCCAAAGATTCTCAATATGTGGCTCGGCGAAACCGAGCGCATGGTCCGGGAGATTTTCGAAATCGCCCGGCAGCGGGCCAAAGAGGGCCGCCTGGTCGTGATCTTCATGGACGAAGCCGAATCCGTGCTTCGCACTCGCTCGAGCGGGCGCTGGCTCAACATCAGCAACACGGTGGTACCGCAGTTCTGTGCTGAGCTCGACGGTATGGTCAGCCTCGACAATGTCGTCCTGATTCTCACTTCGAACCGGCCCGATTACATCGACCCTGCCGTCCTCCGCCCCGAGCGCATCGACCGCAAGGTCAAGGTTCGCCGCCCGGATCGCGAATCGAGCCGGACGATCTTCTCGATCTATCTACACGACCGCCTGCCGATTGATCCCGACCTGCTTCGCCAAGAGGACGACGAACCGTCCTGTGCAAGGAAGGCGCTGATCGAAACGGCGACGGCCTACCTCTTCCAGAAAACCAAGGACACGGAGTTTCTGCACCTGACCCTTCGCAATGGTCAGACTCAGGTTCTCTACTGGGGAGACCTCGTCAGTGGCGCCCTGATCAAGTCGGTCGTTGACCGGGCCAAGGACATTGCCATCCGCCGGGCGATTGCCAAACCCGATACCGTCCACGGTCTCCGGATCGCCGACCTTGAGGAGGCGATTGCCGCCGAATACCGTGAGAACGAGATCTTCCCCAAATCGGACGTCGTCGACGACTGGCTCAAGCTGATCGACGTCGAGCCCGAGAATGTGGTGGCGGTACGACCGGTCACCCAGTCCGGTGGCAAGCGCTACGAGCGCTCGCCCATCATCTAAAACCCGAGCGATTGAGTTCGACCAAGGCGATGGCGTGGTGCGGATCGAAGTTAAGGACTTCTTCAAACTGAGCCCGGGCTTCGGTGTTTCGGCCCAGCCGTCGAAGCGCGATCCCCTTCCCCGCCAACGCCTCGACATACTGTGGATTCGTGGAGAGCGCGGCTTCGAACTCCCGAACCGCCAACGCCGGCTCGTCAGTTTCTAGATAGATTTGGCCAAGTCTGCATCGAATATCGGCATACTCAGGCGAAATCGCGATGGCTTTCGCATACTCGGAAATGGCTTCGCTGTATAGGTGCTTCTTGGCGAACGAATCGGCGATTCGGGCGTGGAAATTGGCATCGTCGTCTTCAGCCGCACCCAAGGATTCGAGAGCGGCAATCGTACGGGAAGTATCGCCCTTTCGGTGGCACTCCATCGCGAACTCGTAACGCTGCCTATTCAGACCCGGGTCGTAGTCGATGGCCTTGCCGATGTTCTCCAATCCCTCGTCGAAATTGCCGGATTGGAACTCCAGCAACCCCCGATGCAGGGTGGCCGCCGCATAGCGCGGGTTTAACTCCAGCGCCCTGTCGAGTGAATGGCGCTGCAACTCGGTTTGGCCGAGGCGCCGATAGGCAAGGCTGAGGTGCAGATGCAGATCGGGATACTCTGGGTGGGTCACCAAAGCCGCTTTGAACTGAGCGATGGCCTCCTCCGGCTGATCCGCTTTCAAAAGGGCCAGTCCGTACCGTGCCCTTGCCTCGGCTAAATAGTGCTCGGCTTGCCGGAGGGTGGTCGGATCGGAAACCTGTCGTCGACAAGATTCCAAGGCTTCTATGGCTGTTGGATAATCGTCGGCTTCGAACGCCCTCAGGCCCCGGTCATAGTCCTCATTTTTTCCGAAGCCAAACCATTTTGAAACGTTAGCCACCGGTTCAATGGGAAGCGTACACCGTCCTCCCTTCCTAACTGTTCGACTACCTGAAATTTTAGGGCATTTTGAGTAGGCCCGTATCAGAGGGTTTAAGGCCGTCCTAGCCTTCCCCGCCGGCCATCCAATGGCAATCTTCTAGACGGCCCTCGAACCTCGAATGAAGCGCCGGCTTCGAAAAGTCGATCCTTACCGATCAGAACTGTTGTACAGTTTCATGGGGACAAGCGATGGCTGCTTGTGCTAGGAGGCTCATCAATTGACTGTTAAAAGGAGTATCTCCATTGCGGGCCTGGCGCTGATCGGCGTCCCCGCAATGTCGGCTGACATGTGGGGCATTGAGTGGGACACCGGCAAGATCTTTGAAATCGACAAGGATAACGCCAAGCTCACCTTGCTCATGGAAAGCACGGAGCTTCGTTTCGCGGGCGATCTCGTCTATCGGCCCGCCGACAAGAAGCTTTACACCTTCATCACCGGCGTTGACCCTGCCCTGTACCAGATCGACCCGGTTGCTAAGACCTTAACCAAGGTCGCCGTCATCGACACGAAAGGCGCCTTCCTTTATGAAGGAGCGATGGCGCTCTCCTCCGACGGAAAGAACGCCTACTGCACGCACCAGGGTGAGGCCACCCAACAGAACGGGTTCCTGTTGGATGTCACCACCGGAAAGTTTACGAACATGCTCATCAACAAGAACCCCACCGATATCAACGGATGGACGGTCTTGGATGCGGTGGAGAACCTGATTGGCATCGATCGGGAGCTGAAAGCGACCGTTAAATACAGTCCGGACAACGGCAGCGTGACCAAGCTGAAGGACATTGGATTCGACATCGGGGAAACCGGTGGGTTTACGACTTGGAAGAGTTCAAAGCACTACATGGCTACGGGCGGTCCCGCCGGCATCTTCAAGGGCAGCAACTCGCTCTATACCGTTGCCAACGACGGCACCGCAACGGTGGTCGGCGCCTTTGACGCCACGACCATCAAGGGATTTGGGTTCAGCGGAATCGCCGCCGTTCCCGAACCCTCCACGATGGCTGCATTCGGCCTCGGCGCTGCGCTCTTAGCCCGCCGGAGGATTGGGAGGAGGAAATGAAAGTCCGCGCGCTATTCTTGGCCGGCGCCCTGGTCGCAGCCGTGCCAGCTACCGCATATGTTCAATGGGTGGGAGTCAATCGCCTCGCCGCTTGCGCCATCGAAAGGGAGCTTCGAAAGGTCAGCCAAGATGGGCTCCGGGAATCCTACAGTCGGTACAAGGCCTTCCTGACCGCTAAGGGAGTCGTCGGCCAGCTACGCGGCGAGGACGAAGCCGTTGCCGGCCGCGAGATCCGAGTATTGGAGTTCCTGCGCGAACGGGCGTACCCCTTTGACACCGTCGATTGGGACTATTACAACCGCCGACTCGCCAATTTCGAGGCCATGCGGCGCTTCACATTAAGAAAGATTCACCCCGAAGCCGCCAAGTGGAATCAGGTTGGTCCCACGAACTACCTGTTCGAAAAAAACGCGGGAGATCTCAAGGACAACCGAATGTTTCAAACCGCCGGCCCCGTGACCGGCCGCGCCACGGCGCTGACCTTCGAGAACAAGTCCACGGCCGTCATGTACATGGGATCGGCGAACGGCGGACTCTGGAAGTCGACCGACATGGGTGTGAACTGGACGCCCCTGATCGACACCCATAAGGACTGGACCCGCTTAACGATCAGTTCGATCTGTATCGACCCGAGAGATCAAAAGACGGTATACGTTGGCACCGGCGACTTCTGGGGAGTTGACCAGCCCGGTTACGGCCTGATGTACACCTACGATGGCGGTACAACCTGGAAGAAGGATGCCGATTTTGGGACCGAGTCGATCAGCAAGATCGTCCTCGATCACGACAATCCCGACATCCTCGTCGTAACCAGCGGCCGAGGCAAGCAGCAGACCGACACCGGCGAGATCAGGGTCTGGGACCCAGTCAATCTGGTTTACCAAAAGAAGGCGCTGAGGGTCGCCGCCTGGGCCAACGTGATCCAATCCGTGCCGAGCCGGTCGATCGGTCGGCGCATTTACTACGCCGTCGGGCATCGTGCGGGAGGCGCCATGCAGCGCTGCATCGACCCACTCGGGACGTGGACTGACCTGACCGCGAAGCTGCCTTGCGGCGGCGGCATGCAGTTCCTTCAGGTTGCGGTGTCGCCGACCGACGCTAACGTCGTTTTTCTAAAGTCCAACACGGATAAAAAGATATGGCGCAGCCTGGACTACGGCGACAACTGGAAGGAATTGAAGACGACGGACATCGCCGAGTTCAACCAGGATTGGTACAACAACTGCCTGATTGCTGCCAGCGCAAAGTACTTCGACACGACCCGTGGCCACTTCCTCTTTGCCGGCCAGGTCGGTCTTTACGACAACGACGATGCCCAGGCCGACGATCCGACCACGCTGTCGTGGTCGCGTTTCAGCAAGGATGACACCGTGGACCCCGTACTGCACTCGGACCAGCATTCCCATGCCATGCACCCGGTGGACGAGGCACTCATGCTGCAAGGCAATGACGGAGGTGTCTTCGTCTTCAGCTTCGATGGGTTCTCCTGGGACGCCAAAACGCTCAACAAGAACCTCTGCATCTCGGAGTTCTACCACTGCGATTGGAGCCCCACGGAAGAGTTCTATATCGCCGGTGGCTGCCAAGACGTCGGCAGTCCGACCTGCCGAGGAACCGCTGGAAACTGGTTCGGTGTCCAAATGGGTGATGGATCGACAGCGGCAATCGCCCACGAGGACAAGGACCTCCAGTACACCAGCAGACTCTTTGGATTCAACGGCAACAGCTTCGTCATCAATGTGACAACTGACGCCTGGGCCAGCAAGGCACGAGACGTTTCCCAAACTTCTGCGGAGCCCGCGAATGCTCGGCCCCCGCTAGTGGTCAACCCCGGCAACGGCAAGGATCCGCTGCTAGCCCGGCAGAGCCTCTTCTATCTAAAGGATTTCGCAGCAGGGACCTGGGATGTCTGGAGCAACAACAAGATCGCCACAAACTTCGCCACCGCAATGGCGTGGTCCACGAAGGACACCCAGGTTGTATACACCGGCTCCAACGACGGCGAGGTCTATTACTCCGAGAACCAAGGTGCGGACTTGATTCGGATCGACTGGAAAGACCCCGCCGACCATACGAAGGGTAGCTTCCTAAACGGCCGCCCCGTCGGCCATATCGACATCGACCCCGACAATCCCAAGCGCATCATCCTCGTGCTGCAGGGCGCCCCCTCGACCGATGACGCCGGCAAGCAAATGCGAGTCTGGACCGCTGAAGTCACCGATCCGGCGACGGGCAAGGCAACCTGGAAGAACGTGGATGCCGGAAAAGTGCCGGTCGACATGCCCGCACACTGCTGTGCCTTCGATCCCACCAGTCCGGCAAACACCTGGTATGTGGGTACCGAGGTCGGGTTCTTCTGGACCAAGAACGGCGGAACCGCCTATGTCGACGACGCGGTCACCAATGGCCTTCCAAAAGTGAGCACTCGCTCGATGAAGGTCACCAAGCACGGAACCAAGCGCTATATCAACGTCGCCACCTATGGGCGTGGCGTATGGCGCGCTGAGCTTCCTCTATAAGCAAAAGCCCTCCTGAAGGCCCCAAAGGGAACCTTGGGAGGGCAGTTCGGTTACTTGTCCCCGAACGTTCCCTTCGAAGTGAGCCAGGTGTACGGCTCGACCTCCAGCCGCCCGGCCTTCACCGCCGGGTCCTCTGAACACGCCTTCCGAATCGCATCCTTGTCGGCCTTGCGGAAGATCAGGATTCCCCGCCTGGCCCCGGCTCCACCAAGCGGCCCCGCTGCCAGCAGACCATTGTCCTTGGCCATCTTGCCAAGGTGTGCCATGTGACCCTTCTGGATCTCTTGAAGCTTCGCCTCGTCATAGTCCGGAGCATTCTCTGGTCGTCGATAAAAGGCGAAAGCGAAGGTATCGAGGTCTAGGAACTTGGGCGCCTTCTTGATCATGTAGGTCTGCATCCAAAGGTCGTAGACAGCAGGTGACAGCTGGCCCGAGCGAACAAACGGGTCCTTGTCCATCCATGATTTCGCTTCATCCTTATCCTTTGCCTTCAGGATCAGGATTCCACGAAGGTCCTTTCCATCGGTTATCGGACCGACCAGCAGCGCCTTGCCCTCGGCCCACAGCGATTCAAGGTACTTGAGGTGCTCGCCCTGCATCCTTTGCAGCGCCGATCCTTCGACCTTGGGTGCTTCCTTGGCCGTCATCAGCATCACCAGCTGAAGGTTTTCAAGCGGCGGCTGCGGCTGTTGCTGTTGAAGTCCGATGACGAAACCGAGCAGGGTTGCAAGCATGGTCGCCTGATGTTACTGTGATTTAGCCTGCCGTAGTGCCGCTAAAGCTGAAGTACCATGCCGTCGTATCCCGGCTCGATCCCTTCCGGCAACAGGATCGCCTCCAACTGAATGTGGGTGGCGTTGCCGTTCTGGCTGTGGTGGGTGGTGACGACCCGCGACGATGGCTTGAGCGTCCCCATCTTTCGCAGGCGCGAAACAGCTTCTACGCATTCGGGAAGGTCGAGATGACCTGCGTAACCCGTTCGGGCAAACCCTTCCGTACATTCGATCACCAATCCATCCAATTGCACGCCCTGCAGGAATTCCCAGGTCTCATCGAACCAAACTCCCGTGTCCGTTGCATAGAGAAAGATCTTCGAACCGTCGTCGAAGATCAGGTTTTGGCTGTCCTCATCGGTCTTGTGGTTGGCGTGGATCGGCGTGATCGTATAACCGGCATGGTGGAACGCCTGGAAACTGCAGGTCCGGACGACCTCTAGTGGCCATTCGGGATAGCGGCAATGGATAAGGTCGCAAATTGTCTGGTTGCCATAAATCGTGAACTCGGCATACTCGAGTTCAGTAAACGGGTACATCGCATACTGAAGCTCGCTCAGGCAAAGATGGTCCTCATGGCTGTGGGTAAACACGATGGCCGACCAGTCCGACATGTCCAATTTTTCGCGTTGCAACTGGCACAGCGTGTCCGGACCCAGGTCGACCTTGATATGGTCATCGACCAATGCGGCTGCTCTTGTCCTGACATCCTTGCCCCCATGAAGCAAGGCATGATGGCTCACCGGAGTGTTCGCGTAGTAGGCGGGAATACCATCCGCCGCCCCGGTCCCGAGCAGACAAATCTTCATGCTTCGAAGTCGGCGAGCGACCACAGTAGCAGGCCGCTCAAGATCTTAGGATAGTAATAGGTGCTTTTCTGTGGCATCTTCTCCCCACCGAGGGCGATTTGCCGCATATCGTCCACCGTCGGCGGGTTCATGAGGAACGAAGCCCTTGCTCCCGCATTGACCGCCGCTATGGCTTCGCCCGCGTCGCGGGTGTAGGAGAAGAAGTCGTGCCCGGTAAGGCCTAGCAATTCCTCAAACATCAGCTTGTGGAGAATCGTCACGTCCAAGCCCTTAAGGCGGTCGCTTTCCGAACCCTTAATCTGAAGGATACGTTCACGAACATCGCCAATTCGGAGCCCTAGGCCTTTAGTCCCAGGCAGAGCTACTCCAAAGGCCCGTTGTCCACCCGTTGCGTTGGCCTCGATCCACTCCACAAGGTCGCTGTTTTCCACCTCTTCGTGGGGGAAGTTCGCACGCATCGTGCTTGCGATCTCATCAGAAGTCAGACTGACCTTATCGAGAATTCGGTGCGTCGGCAGCAAGACGAGCCCAGGATCGGCGATGCTGCTGAGCGCCATCATCATGTAATCCTCGGCCACCTCGCCCTGTGCGCTGCCCAGTGCCTGACGAAAGGCAAGAGCAGTTTCATAGCGATGGTGGCCATCGGCAATCCAGATTTTCTTCGGCTCCATCGCGGAAAGGATCCGGTCCAAAACGTTGCCGTCGTCGATTACTTCGATCTGGTGGGTCACGCCGTCGTCGGTGGCAACCGAGGCCACCGTAGTGGCTGGCGCGGATTTGACTTCCTGCAGGATGCCTTGGGACTCATCCTCGTAAAGTCCATAGATGCACTCCAGGTGAGCCCGGGTCGCTTCCAAAATCCTGAGCCGGTCTTCCTTGTGCTTCGGAAACGTCTGCTCATGGGGCAGCACGACTCCCTTCTCATACGGCTCGACCTTGATGAGCGTGATGAGGGCCAGTCGTTCGTGCCGCTCCGTATCACCAGGGATGCTGAACGTCTGTCGATAGCGATAGAGCGACGGAGACCCCTCGGCCGCAAGCTGTCCCTCCCGCCTCCACTCTTCTAATCTCGCCGCCGCTCGGGCGTACTTGACGAACTTGCTACGATCATCCTCATTCTGCTCCGGAAGCGTGAGGTGGACGACATTGTGCGGACTCCGGGCGGCGTACTCGTTACGCTCCTCCTGCGACAGAACATCGTACGGCGGCGCCACGAGGGCTTCGAGCGGGCCGGCCGCAGCCGAGTATCGAAGGCCACGGAAGGGCCGGATCGTTGCCATGCCAAGCGAGTCTACCCAGGACCCTTTTGGACCCAAAGGTACACTTGGCGGGTGACGGTCGAGGCGACCTTGGCAAGCTGGAAGCAGCAGGTCGACGCCTCTTTAGACCGCATCCTCCCTCGTGAGTCGGAAATGCCGAGCAGGCTCCATGCCGCCATGCGCTACTCCGCTCTCGCTCCCGGCAAGCGCATCAGGCCGCTCCTCGCTATGGCCTCGGCGGTGGCCGTCGGTGGTAGGGCCGAAGATGCGCTTGAACCTGGTTGCGCTCTGGAACTGGTCCATGCCTTCTCCCTGATCCACGACGACCTGCCCGCCATCGATGACGACGACCTGCGCCGCGGCCGGCCGACATGCCATATCGAATTTGGTGAAGGACTCGCCATCCTCGCCGGCGATGCCCTCTTCGCTCTGGCATTCGAAGTCACCGCGAGGACGCTCCCACAAACGGATGCGGTAACCGTTTTGGCCGAAGCCTCCGGATCGTATGGTCTCGTCGGGGGTGAAGTGATCGACATCGAAGGGGAGAAGAAGCTGCCTTCATCGGATCTGGTCGAGCTCATCCACCGTAGGAAGACCGGAGCGCTCATTGGGGCGTCCTGCGTTTTCGGGGCCATCGCCTCCGGCAGGCTTGACCTGCGACCGGCACTTGCAGGCATCGGGATGGGAATCGGCCTTGCTTTTCAGATCCAAGACGACATTCTCAACGCCACATCTACACCCGAGGCCCTGGGGAAGTCTGCCGGATCGGATCATGCCCGAGGCAAGCAAACCTATCCCGCCGTGTTCGGCGTGGATGCTTCGCGGCGGGCGGCAAACGACAACTTGAGCCAAGCGCTCAACCTTATCGACAGCCTGCCTGGCAACACCCAGCCCCTACGGATCCTGGCTCAGTCGGCAGTCGACAGGAGCCACTAAAAATCCGGGTGTTCCTTTAAAAGGTCGTGCTGTACACTGGAAGGGTGAGGGCCAATTGGCCCTTCCTTTTGATAGGAGGAGATTCTTAATGCTTCAACTGCGATTAGCCGCTCTCGCGGCGATTGCCACGGCCGCCCTGTCGGCTTCGGCAACATCCAATGTCTTCGGGGTCGCTTTGCCCGACCAGTTCGGCGGATGGACGACCGAGCACATTCTCGTTCGATTTGAGAGAGGTGTCGTCCCGATCGAGCTTCCGTTTGAGCGATACACCACGCTTAACAAGGGCCTCGACCAAGCTTTTGCGAAGTGGAGTGTGACGAAGGTCGCCCCAACCGCGCCTTTCGGGTTTGGCGATGCCGAACTCGCCGACCGGCTTGGACTTAGCCGCACCTACATTGTTTCGGTTCCAAAGGGCACCGACACCGTGAAGATGGCAGCCGACATCAATAAGCTCGATGGCGTGGAACTTGCCGAAATCGACGGCATTGGTGGCGTCGCGCTCGTCCCCAACGATGCGACCATCAGCAACTGCTGGGGCCTTAACAACACCGGTCAGACTGGCGGGACCGTCGACGCCGACATCGACGCCTACGAGGCGTGGGATCGGTTCGTCGGCACCAACAACATTATCCTCGCCGTGGTTGATACCGGTATCGACGGCAACCATCCGGAAATGGCTGGGAAGCAGGTTGCCGGTTGGAATACGAATGCCAACAACAGCAACACCTTCGACAATTACGGCCACGGCACCCACGTCGCAGGAACGGCCGGCGCCAACACCAATAACGCGATTGGTCTAGGCGGAGTGAGCTGGGGCGTGCAACTGATGCCTATCCGCGTTCTAAACAACAGCGGTGGTGGCACGGAAGCCCAATGCGGAGATGGCATGGTTTGGGCGGCAGACCACGGGGCAAACATCTGTACGATGAGCCTCCAGTACTACACCGGTTCAACCTATTTCCGGAACTGCGTGGACTACGCCTTCAACAAAGGCGTCCTGCTGATCGCAGCCAATGGCAACAATGCCGGCAACACGATCGCTTGGCCGGCCAAGTTCACGAACTGCTACGGCGTTGGCGCAACCACTCACCGGGACTTGATCGCTGGCTTTAGCAACTACGGCCCTGAGTGCGACGTTTCCGCCCCTGGTGAAAATGTCTGGTCCTGCATTCCGAATAACGGCTATGCCTACTACTCCGGAACCTCGATGGCAACCCCGCATACCAGCGGCCTCGCCTCCCTCCTCTGGTCATATGACCGCGGCATGAAGAACACCGAAGTCTTCGCTGCGATCAAGTCGACCGCCGAGGATAAGGGCAACGCCGGATGGGACCAGTGGTTCGGTCAGGGACGGATCAATGCGAAGCTCGCCCTTGACAAGGTCCACGCCGCGCTCAACCCGGTCACGGCAGTCACCGTCGTTCGAGGAAATCTCGATTCGGGGAACGCCAGCCAGCTCTTCCTGAGCGACGACCAAGGCATGCGGATCCGAGCCCAGTACGTGGCCGCATCGGTGGACTCCCCGGTTAACGTGGAGTTCAACGGCACGGTAAACGTGACTCCGACCACAGCCCTTGAGGTTCAGGTCGAAGCCCTCGCTAGCCTCGGCAACATCGATCACCGTGTCCAGCTCTTCAACTTCCAGAACAGCACCTACGAAACGCTGCATGCTGGATTGCTGGGAACGGCCGATGGCTTCATCGCCGTCCGCACGACCGGCGACTTCAATCGCTTCATTGGACCGAGCAGCGAATTCAAAGCTCGAGTCACCGCCAAGAACACGGGCCCGGTACCTGGACCCTGGTCTGTCCGCTTCGACCAGGTTCGCGTCGCTTCGCGCTAAAGGCACCAAAAAATCGGCCCACCTCCATTCGGGGTGGGCCTTTCTGTTTGCGGGCGGGGAGTCGCGTTAATGCATGTCCTTGTCGCCGTAGAGCGTCTGGATGTAGGAAATCTGGCCCAAGTGGTAGTTGTAGTTCCAGCGCGGGTAGTCCATCATTTCCGCTACGGTAAAGTCCCTGCCACCGTCATACGGCAGCCACTTCGTTTCCTTCAGCTTTTCATCGGGCAACGCCTTGAAAATCTCAAAGAGTGTGTCCATTCGTTGCTTGCATTCCTGCTCGCATGCCTCGACCGTTGACCAGCCCTCCATCAGCTTCTGTTGCTCAGCCTGGCTCGCCTCATCCCATTCGTTGCCCTCCGCCGGTTTCCCGACACTGCTGATGATTTCCGCTGCCCAAGTGGCGCACATGGCCATTTCCTGGCAAAGGTTCAATACGGACCGTCCCGCATCGAGCGGTTTCCAATCGACCTTGTCGATTGGAACTGCCTTGGCGTAACGAAAGGCCTCCTCGGCCGCAGCTTTGGTCACGTCGATCATGTGGTCTTGAAATCTCATCGGTTCTCCTTAACTAGTAGACGTATAGATACTAGCACGCAAAATCGCTGATTGCCAAGAGCTGCCTTTCAGATTCCTAGAATCTTCACAACCACTCGCTTCCGGCGCTGTCCGTCGAACTCCGCATAGAAGATCTGCTGCCAGGGCCCGAGGTCGAGTGACCCGCTCGTGATCGGCAGGATGACCTGGTGGTGGAGAACCAGATTCTTGAGGTGGGCCTCACCGTTATCTTCCCCCGTGCGGTGGTGGCGGTAGTCCTTCTTCGGCGCAAGGCCGGCGAGCCATTCCTGAATGTCCGCGATCAAGCCAGACTCAAGGTCGTTGACGTAAACGGCGGCCGTAATGTGCATGGCGCTGACCAGCGCCATGCCGTCGGTGATAGCACTCCGCTGAACGATGCTGGCGATCTCGTCGGTGATGCAGACGAACTCTTCGCGTCTCTGGGTTTGAAAGGTCAAGTACTCGGTGTGGGCTCTCATCGGCGATGAAGGGAGCTTACCGACGACAACCCCGTATTCATCCTTGCCCGAAACTTCACCAAACCCGGAAAGAGCTTTCCAGCGCTGGGCTGGCGCTTGGGCTCATGAGGAAGTTACTGGCATTGGCGATCACGGCTGCGGCGGCTGCGGCGGCCCAAGCGTGGCCGACGAGCCTGATCGTAATCCCGATCGCGGACATTCTTCGGAACCGCGAGGTCTATCTGAACTATGCCGTCTCCGGGAACGAGCAGCACGTCGACAACATGACCTATCACGCGCATGCGGTGACGGTCGGGCTGTTCGATCGGATCGAAGTCGGCTACGACAATGACACGCTTGGCACGACGATCTATAACGCCAAGCTTCTGCTCTACGAGGAGCCTAGCACCGGAAAGTATGCGGTAAGCGCGGGGGTTATCAACTGGAAGGATGGTAGGGGCGACGGTTACCTTGTTGGGCGATACGACTTCGACCGCGTCCGCATCCATGTGGGATGGCTCAAAAACGACATGAACCGCCTGATGGCGGGATTGGATGTCGACCTTGGGTCGCGCTGGGGTCTTGAGCTGAGTGCTCTCGCCGACTTCGTGAGCGGGCCAAGCTCGCGCACCTGGCTGGCCCCGAACGTCAACTTCGAGAAGGTCCCAGGTTTGGGAATCATGGTTGGAGTCGGGTTTCCGGCCGATAAGCCGGAAGGCATCCAGTACACCGTTTCAATCGGCTACGGCTTCAAGTTCTAGTCGGCGCGCCGAATCTGGCTCCGCTCGATTCGAGCTGTGCTTCCCTCAAGTCCGTGATCGATTTCCACCAGTTCGCCGGACCGGAGATCGAGATCCCTGCCAAAGCGTGTGTGGAACGGCTCGATAACGACCGTAACGTCGCGACCGCCAACTTTGACTCGGATGTCCCCGGAGACGCGACGTCCCCATTTGCCGGCGAAGGCACGATGGAGTCGTACGTCGATGATTTCAGCGACCTGAGTGATCGTCGAGGAAGCCATTGCCGTGCCCCAAACGAGAGTCGAAACGATGGTCATACCCACCATCTATAGCAGTTTCGATGCCAATGGCCTCAAGTCGAGCAACATTGCCGGGGGTTCCGGTAGGGGTAGGATTCGCTGAAGCGATGAAGCACATGACTTGGTTCGGCGCCCTTGCCGCCGGCCTTCTCCTCTCCGGCTGCTCTCCGAAAGAATCGACGACGACCGGCCCCTCGTCGAGTGGCGCCGACAAGCAGATGGTCGAGGTCGCCGCGTTCCAGGGTGGATACGGCATCGACTTTTATGGCGCCGCGGCTCAGGAATATGCGACCAAGAACAACGTGGAAGTCAACGTGTGGGGCAATCCCCGGGTGTGGGAGCAGCTTCGACCACGCTTCATCGGAGGCGACCCACCCGACCTCGTGTTCCCCGGTTGGGGAATGGACCACTGGGCGCTCGTGGCCGAGGATCAGCTGGAACCGCTCGATAAGTACCTCGACGGGCCGGCGCCGGAAGGCGAGGGAACGTGGCGCGATACGTTTGAGCCCTCGATTCTGGCCCTTGGCAAGCAAGACGGCAAGCAGTGGATTCTTCCGTTCTATTTCAATATTCAGGGTTGGTGGTACGACCCAGGGGTGTTCGCCAAGAACGGCTGGGTTCCGCCCAAAACCTGGGACGAGCTCCTCGCCCTCTGCGAGAAAATCAAAGCATCCGGCATCGCGCCGATGACTTTCCAGGGGAAGTATCCCTATTACATGGTTGAAGGCATGCTGCTGCCGTGGGTGATGAGCATCGGTGGCAAGCCCGCCGCTGACGCGCTTCAAAACCTGGAGCCAGGCGCATGGAAGTCTCCGGCAATCCTTCGCGCGGCGCAAATGATCGACGAGCTCAATAAGAAGGGTTACTTCATGGAGGGTTCGGTCGCGCTGTCGCACACCGAGTCGCAATCGGCCTTCCTGAACGGCAAGGCGGCAATGATCCCGTGTGGAACTTGGCTTTACTCCGAAATGAAGAGCAATATGCCCGCCAACGCGAAGATCGAGTTTTTTGTACCGCCGGTAATCCCAGGTGGCCAAGGCGAACCGACCGCGATCATCATCGGTATCGAACCATGGATGGTTCCCAGCAAGTCGACCGCCAAAGAACATGCCGTGGGCATCTTCAAACATATGACTTCGCTGTCAAAGGCAAAGCAGTTTGTCGAAGAGAAAGGCACGTTGACCGCCATCAAGGGCTCGGATGAAGCGAAACTGCCAGAAGTCCTGATAAAGCCGAAGGAGGCTTTCAAGGCGAGCAAGGCCGTGTGGTCGGTCGAGTTCAAGTACTGGTACCCGGCGATGTATACGGAGATTCAGAATGCGTTGACCGCCATGCTCAACGGGCAGTTGGATCCGGCTGGATTTGTCGACCGCTGCGAGAAGGAAGCCGAGAAGGCCCGGAACGACGCCTCGCTAGTCAAGCATAAGGTGCCATAGCACCGACGTCGCCTGGCCCGTGAATGAGATTGTTTCGGCCTTAGAGGCTATCGGCCACCCGTGCCGCCGCCGGTTCCGCCACCGTTCGAACCTGAGTTGCCGCGATCGACGCCTTCTTCTTCCTCGTCGACGAACACGTCGCCCTGGATGCCCTCACCTTCCCACGATTCGTCGTCTTCCTTGGTGGACACCTGGAACCATGAGGCAACAAGGTCGTCACCCAGCGAAGTCTTGACCCGGACGTCCTTCTTGCCATCCGAAGCGAGGAGCCGAAGCGTGTCCTTCTCACCATCGTAAAGTGCCCGGTTGGCCCAGCCCATTCGCCACCTTCCCGCCGCCATCTCTTGGCGCGCTTGCGGCGAACCGGTGATGATCGCGCGGCGTTCGCCGCGCTGGTACCAATATTCGACCTTCTCGCAATACACGAACGTCGGGTACTTTCGCCGCGAATCGCCGCTACGTACTTCGTCATCCAATGCCTTCTCGTCCTGGACGATAGGAGCAGGCGGTCGATCTTTCGCGATGTCGTCCGGAACGATCGGACGGATCGGCGGAATCTCGCCTACCTCCAGCTTCTCCTGGTCCTTCGGCTTGATCACCATCTGGACATTTCCGGTTGCCACCGCGCGTCGGTCCTTTCGGTAGACGACGACCTTCTCGCACGTCATATTGGACTTGGCACTGAAGTACCGTACGTTTCCAGTCGCAGTGATCACGTCGGTCTTGACGTTCCGCTCAAGCCGATCCGCGAATACGACGACCTCTCCATCGGTCGCTTCCGCCTTGCCCCAAGTCTCGGTATCGCCGATTCGCTTGGCGATGCCCTGTGTCTTGATCGTCCACTTGGTCTTGCCCTTCTCGGCGGGTGTCTGGACTTGCCCTACCCAGGTCGCCGGCCCGATCTGATACTCCTTCTTATCGAGCTGGTAGACGAAGGAAATCGCTTCCACCTGCCCGTCACCCAGGCGTCCCGTCACCTTGCCGGGAACGCTCAAGTTTCGCCGATTCTGGTTGTAACTGAAGTAGCCGGACGCCAAGTCGAAGTCCTTATTCTTGATCTTCGCGCCTTCGTTCGCCACCAAAAGGTTGTTGGCGGCAAACCACTCGGCCCGGTCAGCTACGAAATCGAATTGCGACTCCTTATCCTTCCCGATATAGTGGCCCTGGTCGATTCCGTCGAGCAAAATTCTGTCCCGGGCTCGCGTCACCGTGGCCTGATGGACATGGGCCTTCCCTGCCAGTCGCGAACCCTCGTAATGCCACAGTTCGACATCTCGAAGCTTGATGCCCACGTCGCCCCCCAGGATCGGATCAGACTTCGCAAGATAGGAATAGGGATCCATCTTCACGTAGCGCGTGATGGAGTCCCAATGCCATCGGACGTAGCCAGCGACCCCGATTGCGGGAATCAGCCATACCATCCAGCGAAGCTTATTGAAGCGCGACATCCTTGCGTATCACCGTGTCGCTCGAGGGTAGCGTCACGCTTTGGTCGGCTGCGGTTTTACCGTTGCCCGGATTGTTGGCCCGGATCACGTAGTTGCCGGCAACGATCCAAAACGCGTACTTGCCATCGGCGCCCACAGTGAATTGACGTATGGGAACACCATTCTCTAGCAGTTGAACGATCGTTCCGCTGGCAAACTCGCTCGGCGACACCGTTCCCCAGATGTTGAAGGGCGATGGCGGCGGGTCAGGGTCGCTCTCCGGCGACATGAGAATGTCGGGAATCGTCACCACTCCCCCGATGGCTCCCTGTACAGGGAAAAACGTCGTGGCATTGAAGCCCGCTTTGGAGACCTTCCCTTGAATCCCAAGAAACGAGGCGAGGTCGGTCGACGAGTAAGCGATGTTCGTCAACGTCCACGTGCCGTCGATCCCGGTCTTGGTCGATCGTCCGCCGAATGAGACCTCTGCATCGGCGATCGGCACATTGTCTGCAGTGCTCAGCACACGGCCAGTTACCGTAGTGGTTTCCGGGCCGATCCACAGGTCGCCAAGATCGGTCGTATCCGACCCTGCAGCCACCGGAAACGTGAACACCACCGGGCTGGAGTTAGGCGTAGCTCTCCAAACCACCACGATTTCCGTGGCAGTCTCAGGCGCGGCGATCTCAAACGAGCCGTCATCGAGATTGGTTTGAGCGGTAGCGGTACCCACCTGAACCGTCGATTCCGGATTCGTGGGCGCGCCTGTCGGCACCCAGAGCACGCGACCGACAAGCAGTCGCGAACCGCCGCCGCCCGTGTCCGTTCCCCCGCCTCCGCCACCGCCTCCACAGCCGATGAGAACCAGTAGGGCAAAAAGAACCAGCGTCAGAGTTCTCACGGTCGGGCGCCTCCGGTGTAGAGGTCGATCGACTCGTTGGAGCCGCGTGCCACGAAGACGTAGTAACCGGAGTTGTTCAGCTTCATCGGCCGCGCGGTCCCATGCTTCAGCCACATTTGGCCGGCTTGACCAATTGCAGATTTGAGAGTCAGGACATATTTTGTTCCGCGGCGAAGTCCAGATAGGTTCATGCGGTAAATCTCTGCGCTCCGCCATGCTCGGACGTCTCGCGACAGGGTCTCACCGCTTACGATCTGCATGCCACCCATCCCCGGCGCCATCTGGGCGTCTTCTAGCTTGTCGAAGCTCTTGCTGCCGCCTCTTGCCTGAGCGAGCGTCATGCTGGCGCGGTGGCTGCCGTCGTAGAGCGTCACCTTAAGTTCCCATCGCGGTCCTGGCCGAGGGCGCTCGGGGAGACCGCGGGACCGCAGGTCGGGCGGGGAGAAGAGGAGCGTGGCTCCTTCCGGTGAAAGGCACCGGACGTAATATCCCTTCCCCGGTTCGAAGCTGCCGGCCGCCGCCATCGTGCCGACTTCCGGCGCACCGCTCACGGGATCGTTGGGTCCTGGTTGGAACGTGAAGAACTCGTTGCCAATGGTGACGCCACGAGATTCGGCATAGGTAACCGGACTCTCTCGTCCCACCACCACCTGAACGCTGCTCGTCAGGATGGTTGCCGACGCCGGTGGCGAGATTAAATTCCAGCCGGGCCGCAAGGCAACCGCCATCGGCGTGGCGCCGTGACCGTACCCGGGGATCTCGATCGTCTTCGCCTCGTTCATGCGAACGAAATGGCCGTGACCGAGCCGGAAACCGGTGACGCTTGGAAAGAGATCGTAGCGGCTTCGAGCCGGATTCCATCGGGCGGCCAAGGTCTGGGCGGCCGGGATGCCAAGGGTCTCGGGAATACCGGCCACGTCCGGCTCATGCGGCATCCCGATGAGCGAAATGCCCTTGGGAATGTTGACGTTCAACGTGGAGTAGCCGGTCGTTCGGAGGTCGAGGGCAAGAGATCCCGGTCCCTTGTTGACCTCTCGCGTATAAACCACCTCGTCCGCGCCGCGAATGACCTCGACCAGCAAAGGGGTCGCCAGCGAATATTCGGGATGCAGGATGCGGGTTCCAAAGGCGAAATTGACCACGCTGATTCCATCCACAACCTTGCCCGCGAACGAAACCCTGACCCGAAGCGGACGCGTATCTGTGGGCGCGATGCCCGCGATCGTGCCATAGAAGTCATTGGGAGTTGTCTGGTTGGCGGTGGCGATCGCTCCGGCCGGCAGGTACACCCTTGCCAGGTGGTCCTGAATCGGCAGATCGCAAGCCACGCGATAGATCGCCCCGTCGGTAACGCTGCTTGGGAAATTGGGCACGACCGAGCCGTACGCCCCGGCGACGTCCATTTGCTCGTCCTGGATGCTGGTGAAGATTCGAATGAAGTCGTGGCCCCAGAAGATGGGGAAGCAGGTTCCGGAAAGCAGCACCTCGTTCCCGTTGGTTTGCGTTTCGAAGTACGTCGCCTGGACGGCGAAGACCCCGAAGTCATCCCCCTGCAACTCACTCAAGATGGGGAAAGGCTGGTTCAGCAATTTGATCCCCGCTGAAAAGGTGGGGTCCAAAACGTGCTGCCGGCGACTCCAGTCGGCAAACATCTGCCCCTCGAGCTTGGCATCGGGAACCCCGGATAGGGCAACGATCGATTGCTGGCCAATGGCACGAACACCTTCGAGCGATTGCGCGGCATTGAAGTTGGCCCGATACAGCTCGTTGAATTTCGCCGCAAAGGCCGGGTACTGGACCAGCGCCTTTTGGAAGGCCGATCCCGCCATCTGAAATCGAAGCAGGTAGATTCCCCCGAGACTTCCGCCGTCAGGTAGGGGGATTGAGCGAAGATTCGGAGCGATGAGATTGGGCCCGCTCAGCGCTTTCTGGTTGTACCAGTCGTAGAACGTTCCGACATCGTAGGTGCTCTCCAGCACCGCTTCCACCTGGTTGAGGTTCAGGTCAGCCGGAAGTGAACCCGCGGTTCTCGCCACCTTCATGGTCACCGCCCGGACGAGACCCTCATTCCAGCTCTCAAACGGTAGCGGGCGGGGTCCCAGATAAGCGAGTAGCAGCGTGTGAATGAAGTTCACGGCTCCGGCCTCGGGGCTGTTGTAGATTGGGAAACGGATTTCCATCTGGTTCTGCCCGTTATTCGGCAGAAAGTAGCCGCCGGCAACCGCATCGCGGTCGCCTATATCGGCATCGTAGTTCGTGACGCGAACCGGGCCGCCTTGGGCAGGGGGCCCGAATAAGGCGTCCATGGTCGGCTTGGCCTTGTCGAAAACACCCTGCAGGAAGCTGCGGTAACTCGTCGGAAAGACGCGGTCGCCGGTGTCGTCGAAGGCGAGCGTGATGTCGCCCCCTTCCCGCGAATCCCCATTGGCCGGGCCGATCCACCGGCCATTCTGCATCAGGTAGACCGCTGTCGGAAAGCCGGTCGAAAACGGCAGTCCCCGGCCCGTGGCCCTGAGTTGCCGTTCAAGGATTTGGCGGGTAAGTTTGCCGGCGTTCGCTCCGTACCGGGCGAAGGCTGCGTCCGAGGCCGCCACGGCTTCGTCGGCACTGCGGCTGGTCGAAACGTCGACCATCAAGCCACCGATTGGCTGGGCGGCAGCGAAGACACATGCGATGAGCGCGCCTAAGAGCGCAAGGGCCTTGGTCATATTGGTATTTGCTTCTTAGCGAGCGACGAACGAGCCGACCTCGCTGATCGTACGTGCAGTCTGGCCGTCGGCAAGGCCCAGCACCAAGTAATAATACGTCCTTCCCGGGCTGAGTGCCGGCCCGGTGTATTCCAGCTCCAGATCGAACGTGGGCTGGTCGGCGTTGTTCCAGAACGACTCGACACCGATGGCGGGATACCGGTCGAAGAGGAAAACGACGAATTCTTCGGCGCCGGAACTGTTCGTCCATCGGAAGGTTGTCGGGTTGTCGAGCACGGAGAGAAGGTCCAGCCGGTTGAGGGTGATAACCGTCACCAGTTCGCTGGGGTCGCTCTCTCCATTCTGCTGATCGTCCGGATAGAGCGTGTTCAGGCTGGTTACCCGGTAGCCGTAGGCTGAGTTTTCACGCAGGTTCGGATCGAGGTCGATATACGCGCCCGCAAGGGGGTCTCGAAGAAATGTCACTTCGGCGAACTGATTGTTTGCTCCCCGATAAATTCCGTAACCTAATAGATCCACAGATAGTATGGGGTCCCAATAGAGGTCGACTTCGACCACAGCAAAGGATCCCCGATCTCGGGTGACGGTGACCGGTCGCTTCTTGTCGAACAGCCGCTTCACCGCTTCGATCGCCTGTGCCTCCTGATCGTTGTCAGAGCGGGAGTCGGCAAAGGGCGAGACCCAGCTGACCGCAGAAAGGTTGCTTGGCGGGGGCAGTAGCGTGGAGAGCGCTTCACCCATCTGGAAATCGATTTGTTTGGACTCACCGCTACGAACGCTGGTGTCAAGGAAGTCGGAGCTGTATCCGAAGGCGGAAGCCGAGACCGTGTAGATCAGTCCGGCTGCCAAACCGTGTATCTCGTACCGTCCACGGCCATCGGTTTTCGTCATCGCCGACGACAAGCCGGCGCCGGAAGCGAAGACACGGGCGTTGGCCACTTCACGGCCCACGCGATCGTAGACCGTTCCAAAGATCGCCCCTTGGCGGTCGATTCGTTCGACGGCGATGTTCACGTTCTGGGCGAGCGTGTCCTTGAACGAGGTCGCGACGTTCTGCCCCGTGTAGTGGACGCCATCCTGGTCGACTTCGGCAAAGATCTCCACAAACTCGTCGTCCCGTACTTGAAGGCTGTACGCGCCGCTCGAACCGGAGAAGGTGACGTTCGGGCCGGAGGAGACGCGAGCGCCGCGCACCGGATTTCCGTCGATATCCGTG
The DNA here is from genome assembly GCA_019187105.1 of Fimbriimonadaceae bacterium. NCBI lineage: Bacteria > Bacillati > Armatimonadota > Fimbriimonadia > Fimbriimonadales > Fimbriimonadaceae > Fimbriimonadaceae bacterium. Next base: position 982,311 of record JABAQM010000001.1, read on the forward strand.
ATCAGGCCGGTGATTTCTCGGTTGAGAACCTCGCCATCGAGGCTTTTGCCGCCGCAACCTGCAAGGACAAACAAGGAAATCGATATGACCAACCCAATTAGGCGATTCATCTGCAAATAGGGAAGACGACTAATTAGGATGCGAGTTACCGGCTCGTGTCTTTAGTCCCCGAAACGATCGACCGATACCGAAGAGAGAGGTATCATATTGACCCGGTCTGGGGAGTTGCCCGAGTGGCCAATGGGAACAGACTGTAAATCTGTCGGCGAATGCCTTCGCTGGTTCGAATCCAGCACTCCCCACCATATTCCTCTCTCAATCTTCAATCCAGAGCGTCCAGCCGTTTGGCATCGCAACAGGCTCGTATTGGGCGCCCGGGCTCGCTTGATTTCGAGTCAAGCACGCATTGCCGTCATACAGGAAAATGACCGGTTCGCCTCTGTCCAGTCTAACTTCACGGATCGGAACGACTCCCGCAAGCATGAATTGCTTGCTTGTATGCCCCCTTTTCGCGTCGTCCCAAACCTGGCTGAGCTTCCCGTCCGACGCCATCACCACAGCGGCCACTGGCCAATGAGTCAAGAAGCCGGCGAATCCCATTGCGACGCAAAATCCGCTCACCGTACAAGGCCATGCCGGGTCGATGCCGGTTCGTGCCTGGCTCACAATCGCGTAAATGACCACGGCAAGAGCAGCTCCTGCCGATAGGAGGAAGAAGAACCAGAGGCCAAAGAAGCCCGGCCAGAATACGGTTCCGATCGTGTAGATGGCCAATGGACTCCAGCAGATCCAATCGAGCCGTTTCGACCGGGAGCCGGCAGTCGTTTGTGGTTGAGTTGACGCAGGGATTTGCGACACCGGAGTTTAGTCCTCGACCACAAGGCTCCAACCCGCAATGAGATCAGCCCGGTCGGCCCAGTCCCTTTGAGTGGCGTTTGTGCGCATCAAATACGCTGCCCCCGAGGGATCGTCATCCAGCACGATTACGGGCCACACCCCGTAGAGTCTGGTTGTACTGCGAATCGGCGTGAGCCCTGCAAAGCTTGGTTCGCGGACCACGTTTCCGGCCTTGGCGGCGTCGATCAGGCGTTCCAGGTTCGATGAAGAAGCCGCAACGACCAGCTGAAGCGGCCACCGTGTCGCCGCAACCGAAACGATCGCGATGCCCACCAGAAGGCCGTGGATCCAAATTGGCGCGGCCTTTTCACCACGATGGGCCATTGCAAGCGATCCAAACGCTACCACAATCCCGGCAACCCACAGCGCGATAAAGGCGGATGGGATCAGGTGCGTTAACATGGGCCACCGGATGGATGCCAGCACCACGGCCGCCAAAATCAACCAGAGAAGCCGAATCACGTTCACACAGGCAATCTGGCGCATTCGCTTACCTTGGCGGGGAGACCGCTACTTTGTATCGACGTCGACCACCAGGTTGGCGTCTCCGCTAACCAGCAGCTGCCCGCTAGCCTCCCTTTCTGAACGCCGATTTCGTGGGCTGTTTGGAACCGGCTACTTACAAGGGCGCACAGGCTGATGTCCTAAATTTCGCGGACAATTCCAGGTTTCTGAAATTCAACGGCGAGCCCACAAGACAACCCACATCCGTGCAAAGGTAGCATGACGGTTGTCGGGGAGATGACGGATAGATGATCATCGCAGTACCGAAAGAAACTTCGCCAGGAGAACGAAGGGTCGCACTCTCACCAGAAGGAGTGAAATCCCTCGTTTCCGAAAATGTCAAAGTCAATGTTGAAGCAGGCGCCGGAGACGGCGCTTTTTTTGCGGATAAGGATTATGCCGATGTGGGCGCCACCATATGCGGCGGTTATGGAGATACCGTTGGTAACGCCGACCTCGTCCTCAAAGTGACCCCACCGATCGTGGAAAGCGGTGAGGTTGCGGGTCTGAGGAAGGGATCGGCCCTGATCAGTTTCCTGTTCCCCATAAGCAACCCACCGATCGTCCATGCCCTGGCCGAAGCCGGCATCGACGCCTTCGCCATGGACCTCATGCCGAGGATTTCACGCGCCCAGGTCATGGACGCCCTCAGCTCGATGAGCACCATCGGCGGCTATAAGGCGTCCCTCTTGGCAGCCGACCACGTCACCCGGTTCTTTCCGATGCTCATGACCGCCGCCGGCACGATGCCGCCTGCCCGAGTATTCGTTCTCGGCGCCGGGGTAGCTGGCCTCCAGGCGATCGCTACCTGCAAGCGTCTGGGAGCGATCGTGGAGGCATTCGACGTGCGGCCCGCCGTCAAGGAGCAGGTGGAAAGCCTTGGTGGGAAGTTTATCGGGATGTCGCTCCTTAGTGAGGAGGCAGAGGACGTCGGCGGCTACGCCAAAGAAGTGACCGGCGACACCCACGCGAAGGAGCTTGAGCTGATTGCCAGCCGGTTGCCGCAGTCCGACGCCGTCATCACGACGGCCCTGATTCCCGGCAAGCGCGCGCCGATCCTCATCACGAACGACATGCTCGAGAGGATGAAGCCGGGATCGGTGGTGGTGGATTTGGCCGCCCCTGCCGGCGGCAACTGTGAGGCAACCGTTCCCGGCGAAGTCGTTCAGCACAACGGCGTATCGGTCGTTGGACGGGTCGACCTTATCTCGTCGATGGCATCGGATGCCAGCAAGATGTATTCGAAGAACCTCACCGCGTTTCTCGCCCTGCTGATCAAGGAAGGCAAATTGGAATGGGACATGGAAGACGAAATCGTTAAGGGCACCTTGGTGACTCACGAGGGGAAGATCGTTCACGACGTCACGCGCTTGGCGCTGCAATCGGGAGGTGGGGCATGACGCTGATTGCCGTTGTAACCATCTTTATCCTCGCCGTGTTTGTGGGGCTGGAGGTCATCGCCAAAGTGCCTCAAACCCTCCATACGCCCTTGATGTCGGCGACCAACGCCATCCACGGCGTCATCCTGATCGGCGGCGTGATCGTCCTCGGCCAAGCCACTGATACCCTTTCGATCATCATCGGCTTCGCGGCCACTCTGTTCGGCGTCCTCAACGTCGTCGGCGGATTCGTGGTAACCGACCGGATGCTTGAGATGTTCAAGCGAAAGCCCAAGAAGGAGGTGGCTCGTGAGCAGTCATGACCTGATCAATATCGCCTATCTCCTTACCGCCGTCACCTTCATGCTGGCGCTCAAGCTGATGAACGGCCCAAAGACGGCGCGCCAAGGCAACCTGCTGGCCGCCGCCGGCATGGGCATCGCCCTGGTCGCAACCTTCTTCCTCCGCGACCCCCAAGGCAATCCCGCGATTGGGAACCTCGGCTGGATCGCTCTCGCCTTTGTCGTGGGTTCGATACTGGGCGCATGGTCCGCCCGCACCGTCCAGATGACGGCGATGCCGCAAATGGTGGCGCTGTTCAATGGTCTTGGCGGCGGCGCGGTGGCTCTGGTCGCGCTAGCCGAATACCCGCACCTGTTTGGTGAGGCTTCGGCCGATGCCATGCCACTCGCCGTGCGGCTGACGACGACGGTGCTGAGCCTCCTGATTGGCTGTATCAGCTTCTCGGGCAGCCTGATCGCCTTCGCCAAGCTCCAAGAGCTCATGACCGGACGGCCACTAACCTTCCCCGGCCAGAAGGCAGTCAACTTTCTCCTCTTTGTCGCGACCATCGCGCTCATCGTGATGCTGCTCTCGGGTGTCCAACAGAATCCAATCTTCTATGGGCTGCTTGCGGCATCCCTGGTGCTCGGAGTCACGCTCGTGCTGCCGATAGGCGGCGCGGACATGCCGGTCGTGATCTCCCTGCTCAACTCGTTCACGGGCTGTGCGGCCGGCCTTGCCGGCTTCGTACTCGGCAACACCGCCCTCCTTATCGGCGGTGGCCTGGTGGGAGCAAGCGGTCTTATCCTGACACTCGAAATGTGCAAGGCGATGAATCGCCCGCTAAGTAACGTCATCTTCGGCGCCTTCGGCTCCGATGTGTCGGCCATTGGCGGCGCTTCTTCCACCCATACGGGAACGGTCAGAAGCTACTCGGTCGAGGACGCCGCCATCATCTTCTCCAGCGCAAACTCCGTGGTCATCGTCCCCGGTTACGGCATGGCCGTCGCCCAGGCCCAGCACGTGGTGAAGGAACTGGCCACAAAATTGATGGAGAAGGGCATCGACGTCAAGTACGCGATCCACCCCGTCGCCGGACGCATGCCCGGTCATATGAACGTGCTGCTCGCCGAAGCGGATGTGCCGTACGAGCAGCTCCATGACCTCGACGAGATTAACCCCAGCTTCCCGGAGACGGACGTGGCCCTGGTTATTGGCGCGAACGATGTCGTGAACCCGGCCGCGCGCTACGACAAGAGCAGCCCCATCTATGGCATGCCGATCTTGGATGTCGACAAGGCCCGCACCGTCATCGTCTCCAAACGAAGCATGAACCCGGGCTTTGCCGGTATCGACAACGAGCTCTTCCTGCTGCCCAACACGATCATGGTGTTCGGGAACGCGAAGACGACGATGGCCAAGCTGGTCAGCGCGGTCGACGCGATCTAGCGGAACCGCTTCTGAAGATCCTCCAGAGCCCGGCTTCCCGGGCAGAGGTCTTCATAAGGAAGATTGAATAGCGGCGTTTCCACAAGCGCGTTCTGGGCGACCATGTCGTTGTCGTCGTCGGTTACGAAGAGCAGACCCGTGGCAATCTCGCCTCTCGTCTGCAATTCACGGATATACCCGTAGGCGTTGTCACGGTCGGTTGGGTCGTAATCCTCATTGATCTTCCGCAGCCGGATCATGCTGCCGTCAAACATCTCAACCTCAGTGAGCGAACCGGGTTCATAGGCAATATTGATCGGCTGTCGGCTTGGAACGAAGTCCGCCTGGACAACTTCAATCTGGTGCTCCCTAGTGTAGGCGTAGCTCTTCGTGGAACCCTCGTGATCGTTGAAGGTGACGCACGGCGAAATGACGTCGATAAACGCGAAACCCTTATGGGCAAGCCCGGCCTTGATGATCGGCACAAGCTGCTCTTTGTCCCCAGAGAAACTCCGCGCCACGAACGTCGCACCCAACGACAGGGCAAGCAGGACTCCATCGATCGGAGTCATGGAATTGGCCTCGCCCTTCTTGCTCAACGAACCAAAATCCGCGGAGGCCGAAAACTGGCCCTTGGTTAGACCGTAGACCCCGTTGTTTTCCAAAACGTAAAGCAAATCGACGTTACGCCGAATGCAATGGCAAAGCTGGCCAAGTCCGATGGAAAGCGAGTCGCCGTCGCCGGAGACGCCGATCAGAATGAGGTCGCGGTTGGCCGCACTCGCCCCGGCCGCGATCGACGGCATGCGGCCGTGAACACTGTTAAAACCGTGGGCTTCCTTGAGGAAGTAAGCGGGCGTCTTTGAAGAACAGCCGATACCCGACAGCTTGGCAACCTTGTGAGGCGCAATCTCAAGCTCCCAAAACGCCTGGATGATGGCCGCAGTGATCGAGTCGTGGCCACAGCCGGCACAAAGTGTCGATAGCGAGCCTTCGTAATCCCGCCGCGTCAGGCCAAGCCTATTCTTTCGAAGCGAGGGATGATGGACCTTGGGTTTCGTCAGATAACTCAAACCGTGACCTCCTCGCGATCCCGGATGCCAGATACGATGTGGTGGGCGCTCATCGGGAAGCCTTCATAGTAGAGCAAGGAGGCGGTCTTCGTCATCGGCACGCCAGTCTCGGTGGTAAGCATCCGACGGAGCTGTCCCGTTCGGTTCTGCTCGACGATGATGTTGGTGTCGTGCTGCTCGAGAAAGTCCGTGACTTCCTCGCTGAACGGGAAGCCACGAATCCGCATATAGTCCACTTTCACCCCTTCGGCGGAAAGCTGGTCGATCGCCTCGACGCATGCGGCGTGGCAACCGCCGATCGTCACCAGTCCAAGCGTGGCTCCCTCCTGCCATTGGAATTGAGGTCCCGGCACGGCCCGCGCAGCATTCTGGATCTTTTGGCCAATCCGGTCCACAACCTCCTGGTACTCGCGAGCGTCCTCGGTATACGCGCCGAACTTGTTGTGTCCCGATCCACGAGTGAAATAGGCGCCCTTAGGATGCACGCCTGGCAGGGTCCGCTGCGGAATGCCATCGCCGTCCACATCCATGTATCGATAGAACTTCTCTGCCGCCTCCAGCTCGTCCGCAGTCAGCACCTTGCCACGATCGGGCCGATAGGAATCGTCCCATGCCAGCTTTGGCACCATCCAGTCGTTCATGCCGATGTCGAGGTCGGTGAGAACCAGCACGGGGGTCTGGAATCGCTCGCTGAGGTCGAAGGCGACCACCGCCATTTCAAAGGCCTCGCGCGGATCGCTTGGATAGAGGCAAATATGCTTCGTATCTCCGTGCGACGCATAGGCGCAGAGCTCCAGATCGCCCTGCTGGGTTCGGGTGGGCATACCGGTCGACGGACCGGTCCGCTGAACGTCGAACACCACCGCCGGCACCTCAGCATAGTAGGCCAAGCCGAGGAATTCGCTCATCAGCGAGATCCCCGGTCCGGAAGTTGGCGTGAAGGCTCTTGCACCTGCCCACGACGCTCCGATGACCATGCCGATTGCGGCAAGCTCGTCCTCCGCCTGGAGGATCGCATAACGGTTCTGTTTCGTATCGGGGTCGACGCGATAGCGGCTGCAGAAGCCCTTGAAGCCCTCCATCAGGGAGGTTGCCGGGGTGATCGGATACCAAGCGCCGACCGTTGCCCCAGCATAGAGGCATCCAAGCGACGCCGCCGTGTTGCCGTCGATCAGGATCGAATCCTTGGTCGCGTCCATCCTCTCAAGGTGAATGGGAAGCGGACAGTCGAAATTGTCCAGTGCATACCGATAACCCAACTCGATGGCTTGCCGGTTCGATTCCAATAGCGCGGGCTTCTTGGCGAACTTCTCGCGGGTGAGCTCTTCGATGATCTCCGTGTCCATCGCCAGAAACGCGGCCAGCGCTCCCGCATAGGCGATGTTCTTCATCAGAATCCGCTCTCGTACGCCCCGAAACGTGCTGTTGCACATGTCGGCAAGCGGTACGCCAAGGAAGTTGACGTCTTCCCTGGCAAGTCGGTCATCCAGGGGCCACGTCGAGTCGTAAAGAAGCCAGCCACCCGGTCTGACCTCCGCCACGTCTTGGGCATACGTCGCCGGGTTCAGGGCAGCCATAAGGTCGAAGATCGGCGTGCGTGCGGTGTATCCGTTCTTGTTGACGCGAATCTCGTACCAAGTCGGCAGGCCCTGGATGTTCGACGGGAAGATATTCTTTCCCGTCACGGGGATGCCCATGCGGAAAATTGCCTGCATGATCAGACCGTTTGCGCTCGCCGAGCCGGTCCCGTTGGCAGTGGCAATCTTGAAGGCGAAATCGTTGACTTGGCTTCTCATGAAATCGCAGGTTCGGGGGTAGGAAGGGTCTCCGGAGGGACGGGTTCACCCGCATAAGGCAAGTGCAGCACGAAACGGCGCATGTCCCAGGCATAGGTGGGGCACCGCTCGGCGCAGAGACCGCAGTGGAGGCACAGATTCTCGTCTTTCACCATCACGCGGCTGGTCTGCTTGAGGGCGTCGGAGACGAAGAGCCCCTGTTCCAGGTTCTCCGCAGGCGCAGTTAGATTCTGGCGGAGCTCAGCCTCATCCGCGTTCGCGGTAATTGTCAGGCAGTCCGTGGGACAAATGTCGATGCAGGCGTCGCACTCGATGCAAAGGGAGTCGGTGAAGTGCGTCTGCACGTCGCAGTTCAGGCAGCGCTCGACCTCCTGCCGCGTCTGCTCCGCGGTGAAGCCCTTCTCGACCTCGGCAGTCATATCGGCGAAGCGCTCGGGCAGCTCGATGTGGATCATCTTCTGGCGCTTGGCGCCGTCGTAATAGTTGCTGTACGACCACTCGTGAAGGCCCATCTTGGTGCTGACGAGGGTCTGGCCGTGGGGTGGACGGTCGGAAACGGGCTTGCCGGTGCAGTACTGGTGGATGGAAATCGCAGCCTGGTGGCCATGCTCCACCGCCCAGATGATATTGGCGGGACCGAACGCGGCATCACCGCCGAAGAACACGCCGTCCCGCGTGGACATGAACGTGGTGCGGTCCACCACCGGCATATCCCATTTGTCGAACTCAAGTCCGATGTCGCGCTCGATCCAGGGAAATGCGTTTTCCTGCCCGATCGCTAGCACCACCGTATCGCAGGGAATCGTCACCCGGCCGGCTGGATCCTGGATGAGCTTGCCATCTTCCTCGCGCGAAGTGAACTTCTCGAACTCCATGCCCGTGAGCTTGCCGTTCTCCACGACAAACTGGACCGGCGACAGGTTTTCGAGAATCTCGACGAGTTCCTCTTCCGCGTCCTCCAATTCCCATGGCGACGCCTTGAAGTACTTGCGGGTCTTGCGGGCAATGACTTTGACTTCGGTCGCGCCGAGGCGCTTTGCCGACCGACAGCAGTCCATCGCCGTGTTTCCAACGCCGATGATCAGCACTCGTTTGCCAACGCTGTCGATGTGGCCGAAGTGGATGGACTCAAGCCACTCGATGCCGATGAAAATCTGGTCGGTGTCATGTCTGCCGGGGAGTTCGAGTTCCTTGCCCTTCGGGGCGCCGCTCCCCACAAAGACGGCATCGAATTCCTTCGAGTCGACCATCTCCTTCAGACTGGTTACCGGCGTGTCGTACTTCATCGTGACGCCTTGATCGACGATGTAGCCGATCTCCTCGTCCAGGACTTCCTCAGGCAAGCGGAAGGCGGGGATGTTGATCCGCATCAGCCCGCCAGGTCTGGGTCCCTTCTCGAAGATCGTAAGGTCGTAACCCAGAGGCGCAAGATCATTGGCGACGGTGAGGGAGGCCGGTCCGGCGCCGATTAAGGCGATCTTCTTACCGTTCTTGCTCGTCGGGGGACCCGGGATGCGGCTGCGAACATCGCCCTTGTGATCGGCAGCGACGCGCTTGAGGCGGCAAATGGCAACGGGCTGTCCATCGACGCGAGTTCTTCGGCATGCCGGCTCGCAAGGTCGGTCGCAGGTTCGCCCCAAAATGCCGGGAAAAACGTTCGAGTTTCGATTAAGGATGTAGGCGTCGCTGAATCGACCTTGGGCGATAAGTCGGATGTATTCCGGCACGTTCGTATGTGCGGGACACGCCCACTGACAATCGACGACCTTATGGTAATAGTCCGGACCTCTCTGATCCGTCCGTCGCATACGCTAATTATGACCCTGCTTGAACCTGCGCGAGAGGTGCAAATTTCAGGCTTGGCGTGAATGTCGACGGCGCGTCGCCATTTATGCCCTCATCTCGCTGCAAATGGCGTCGGCAAAGCCGGACGTCGTAGCATCGCCGCCAAGGTCATAAGTCTTGATTCCCTTGCCAAGCGTGGTGTAGAGGGCGCCCTCGATATGGGTTCTCGCCGCTGATTCGCCGATATGGTCCAGCATGAGCGTTGCCGAGAGCAGAAGCGCAGTCGGGTTCACTTTGTTCATGCCGGTGTACTTCGGCGCGGATCCATGCACGGCTTCGAACAGCGCGCAGTTCTTTCCGTAGTTCGCACCCGGGGCAACGCCAAGACCACCCATCATGCCGGCAGCAAGGTCGCTGACGATATCGCCATAGAGGTTGGGCATCACCAGAACGTCGTACAGCTTCCAGCGGTTTACGAGCTGCATGCACTGGTTGTCGACGATGTTGTCCCAAGACTCGATCTCGGGGTAGTCCTCTTTCACCCGGTTGAAAACGCGAAGGAACAGGCCATCGGCGATCTTCATGATATTGGCCTTGTGGACCCCTACCACCTTCTTGCGACCGTTCTTACGGGCATATTCGAAGGCGGCGCGGATGATTCGCTCGGATCCAAAATCGCTGATGATCTTCACGCTCTGTGCCACATGAGGCGTGCTCATGTACTCGATCTGGGCATAGAGATCCTCGGTGTTCTCACGGAAGATCACCATGTCGAGGCCGTCGAACGGGGTAGGCACGCCCGGCATTGCCTTTACCGGCCGCACGCAGGCATACAAGTCCAGCCGCTTTCGAAGCGTAACGTTCGGACTGACGCTGCCCTTGCCGATCGGCGTTGTCATCGGACCCTTCAGGGCGACCCCGATCTCCTTGATCTTCTGGATCGTTTCCTCGGGAACGATCGACTTGCCGGCTTCAATGCACTTGAGTCCGGCCTCGACCTCGATCCAATCGATCTCGACGCCGGCAGCTTTGATGATCTGTTCGACGGCGGCCACGAGCTCCGGGCCCGTGCCGTCGCCGCGAATGAGGCACACTTTGGTCGCCATATTAGTAGGCCTCCGAATAGAGGTTGTTGCCGTCCTCACGGAAGAGCTTCTGGCACTTCGTCCAGCGGAATCCAAGGCCGGTGAGGTGATTCACCAAGGCATCGATGTCGGCATCCGTTACTTCGGTTTCCGAAACAAAACGGCACCTCGGCCAGTCGAGAAGATCCATTTCGGGCGCAGGGCCCGGATAGATACGCGTACCGCGGTTGGAAATCAATTTGAGTTCAAAACCGCCGTGGTTCTTGGGGACATCGGGCGTCGTATCGCTCCAGATGTAAACGTCCACTCCATGCAGGGTCATCATAAGAAAACTCGTCGCCAGTGGGGATGGCTGTGAGTTGAATTATGGCTTGGAATGGCTGCTAGCCGCTGTGGGCCAGAGCCTTTCGGTAAACGCCCTGAAGACCCGAAATCATCTGCCGCATCGTGAACTTTTCTTCCACCAGCCGCCGCCCGGAATCGCCCATTTCCTGGCGTCGGATTGGCGAGTCCAACATGGTGTTCATGGCGCCCGCGAGCGCTTCCGGAGTTCGATCGATCAGCAATCCGGTCTCCTCGTGGAGCACCACCTCCGTCAAACCACCGACACGCGACGCCACCACCGGACGGCTCCGCGCCATCGCTTCGATGGCCGCGAGGCCGAAGGTTTCCATCTGGGACGGCATGGCCGTAAATTCACACGCGTCGATTAATTGGGCGACATCGGCGCGATTGCCGGTCAGCGTGATGCGGTTTCGAACGCCATGGTCGTCGATGGCCTCTTGGAGCTCTTGCTCGAATTCCGGTTCGATCCGCCCCACGAACATCATGTGAGCCTCGGGATGGGCGCTCAAGAGCTTCGGCATGGCCTCGACGGCCAGCAGCTGCCCCTTCTCTCGGCATACGCGGCCCACGAGGCCGACCAGCCGCCGTTCGGCCGGGATCTGGAGTTCGGAGTAAACCGCTGTCTTGTCTCCGGGCGCAAAGTCATGGAAGTCCGTGCCGTTGTAAACCACGTCGATAAACCGATCGGGCACGCCCCGACCGTGGAGAACGCCGCGTACGAAGCTGCTGACAGCGATCAGGCGATTTCTCCCGCGCGCCATCAGACGGTAGATGTTGTCGTGGTTGGCGACGTGAACCGAGGCGACCACCGGCGTCTTCGTCATCTGGCCGGCCAGGAATCCGAGATACGTGGCTCGCGTCAGGTGGGTATGCACGACATCGACCTTCTGCTCGCGCATCATTCGTCGCATGAAGGCGATGGTCTGAAGGTAGCCGTACTTCCGCATTTGGCGCGGATAAGCGCGGACACCGAGTTCCTGAATGTGATCGGCGAAAAAGCCAGACTCCGGGCAGATCACTTCAACGTGGTGGCCCTGCTCGCTTAAATACTTGGCTAAGTGTAAGGCGTGTCGCTCAGCACCCGAAGTAGCCGAACTAGACACGACTTGGAGAATTCGCAATGAATTTTGCGACACGATAAGTTGGAGCCCTCTTAAAGTTTAATCTTACCTAGCTAGAACCTTCAAACAGGACAAGAGAACTAGGACGGACCCCCAAATGTGGAGGTCCGCTCAAATTTGCCCAAAAGGCGCGGTTACTTGCCCGCTTCTTCGGTCTTTTCGGCAGCGTCGCCCATCTTGTCGCCACCTTCGGCGGCCTTGGTGTCTCCACCCTCAGCCATCTTGGTGTCGGTGCCCTCTCCGGCCTTGGTGTCGCCCTCCGCCATCTTCGTGTCGGTACCGTCAGTCTTGGTCTCTCCGGCGCCCTCATCGGCCTTGCTGCTGCCGGTCTCGCCCATCTTGTCAGCGCCGGTCTCGCCCATCTTGTCGGAACCGGTCGTGGTTGAAGTGGTCGTGGCATCGCCACCGCCCGTCGTCTCCGCACCCTCTTCAGGCTTCGAACAACCGGCGACTGCTACGAAAAGAATGCCCGCGAAGAGCATTGCCATGTATTTTTTCACTCTTGATTTACCTCCTGACATCGACGGTCACGCAACCGCCGCCCCAATTAAGGGGACCCCCGCATTGTACCAGCGGGGCTACTGCGAAAATAAGGACGGAATGTCTACGTTTGGAGCGTCCACCGAAACTATTCGCCAAATCTTCGCTGGAAAGAGCAACCACTTTCGGGAGTCTTGGCGTTCCAGGTGAACCCGCACTTTATCGATTTCGCGGCTAATTTCGCCCATTCCGAAGATCGATGCGGACACCTTCGCCGACGCCGTTACGATGGCCGTACCGGCCGCCTCATCGACCTCGACGACCCGGTTGTCGAGTTGGACATCCGGCCGGCTTTCGCGAACAAACCTTGAGATGTCGAACCTGGATCCGGAGTATTCGATCTGGTTGACTTTGAGCGACTTGCTTAAGTATTCGAGCACGCCACCGGGGCGGCCCTCCCTTCCGGCCCGCGTCGATTCCGTGATGGCTTGGTCGATCAGCTCGCGGTCGCTGGGACCTCGAAAGCCAAAGAACGTAATGACGGCAGCGACGACGACCGCCACGATCCAACCAGTGCGCTTCATCTAATCACCTTGACCTGATGACGCTGGGAAACCCAGGGGCGTTCTCGCGGACCAGGGCGACATCTCGCTCCATCTGCGCGGAAAGCGCCTCCAGTGATTCAAAGTGAGCCTCATCCCGGAGGCGCATGCCGAAGCTAAGCTCCATGTGCCGGCCATAAAGGTCGCCACCGCGGTAGTCCAATAAGTGGGCCTCGATCGTTCGGTGGGAGCCACCGACGGTAGGCCGCATTCCGATCCCAATGGCGGCAAGGTAGCTTGCGTCGCCAAGAGAAGCCTCGCCAGAGTAAACGCCGTCACCTGGGATGACTTGCTTCGGCTCCACGACGAGGTTGGCGGTCGGAAAGCCGATGCTGCTGCCAATGCGGTTGCCGCGAACGATGATCCCGGAAAGGGAGAACAAACGACCTAGCTTCGTCGCCGCGTCGGTGACTCGACCTTCGCTAACCGCCGTTCTGATCGCCGTGCTGCTGATGCGCTCGCCTTCCATAAGGAGCGGGCCAACGACAACCGTCTCAATCCGCGACTTGAGCCACTCTCCGGTGCCCTCCCGGCCATGTCCAAATGCGAAGTCATGTCCCATCACCACCGCTTCGGCCCCGAGGGCGCCTCGCATGATGTCTTCAAAGAACGTCTGGGCAGGGAGTTCGCTGAGTGCCGAGTCGAACGCCAATACCAGCGATATGTCGGCGCCGATGCCCCGGATCTGCTTCAAGTCCGATGAGAGAGATGCGATCACCAGAGGCGCGCGGTCCGGTGCCAACGTTTCCATTGGGTGCCGATCGAAAGTCATCACTACCGCCGAAAGGCCGCGCTCCCTCGCCAGTCGTACGGTGGTGCCGATCACTTCGGCGTGACCGAGATGGACCCCATCGAACGTTCCGATGCAGACCACGCTGCGGATGCCCTCCGGAACCCGAGCCAAGCCGTACAGAGTCAGCACGGGGGAAATTTACCGCTTTCCCCGATTGGACCAAACCTGAACCATCCAACCAAGAACAATCGAACCCAGCCACCACTGAAACATGAACGTCGGCTGCTGATAAACGTAATCCAGTCGTGGCTCGAGTCCGAGCGGCGTCACTCTCAGCATCGTATCGTCGCTCAAGACCTCGACCGTGTAGGCCACGGCGACCGCAATCGTAGCGTGGCAAGCGATCCCCAGCAATCCAGGTCGAAAGCCGCGCATCGACGCCGGAACAGCTGAGAAGACGATGAAGGCAATCAGAAACCCGGCCATCGCGCCGGTCCAGGCGACCACAACGTTTAGCCAGAGTTCTTGACGGAAGGTGTTCCTGATCGCAAAAAAGAAGGATGCGCTATGCGCGATAACGCAGCACGCCGTGAGCACTGCTGCCGCGTTGATCTGGCATCGGTACCGGATAAGCCGACGCCATGCAGTCCGCTTCGCCCCTTCAAAGAGGAGGTTAGTCGCCAACAAGCGCCGCATCTTCGTGAGGCTTGTACCCGAACCGGTACAATCCCGCCGCTATGCGCCGCCTGGCCGTGTATCCGGGTTCCTTTGATCCGCCAACCCTTGGGCATCTCGACGTGGTCGAGCGGGCGGCAAGGCTGTTCGATCGCGTCATCATCGCCGTTGGCGTAAACAGCGCCAAATCTCCGCTCCTTTCGGAGCCGGAACGGATTGCCGCCCTCGAGGCCTGTACGGGTCATCTGGAAAATGTCGGCGTGGACCGTTTCCAAGGGCTGCTGGTCGAGTACGTGCGGTCCGTCGGGGCGCAAACCATTGTCAGGGGGCTCAGGGCAACCGCCGACTTCGACTACGAGTTCCAGATCGCGATGGCCAACCGTCGCCTGGCCGGCGACATCGAATCCGTCTTCCTGATGACCAAATGGGAGCATAGCTTCCTCAGCAGCAGCGTGGTCCGGGAGGTAGCGACGCTTGGCGGCGATTTCGCGCAGTTCGTGCCCGAAGCGGTCGCAGAAATCGTGAGACAAAAGCTGGCAAACGTACCGTAGCCACCTATAACCAAGACTTCGGCTTCGTGCCAAAATGGGTTCCAGTGGAGAGCGCCAGCTTCTCCTGATGGGGGCAATCGATGGCAAACGACGTGCTTCGCATGCTTGAGCATTTACACGAGATCGCGGTGGACCAGCCGCGTCAATTTTTGGGACTGACCTGGAAGTACGACCCCGACGGAGTCTCCCAGCAAATCCTGAAAATCCGAGCCAGCCTTCCCCAGGAGATCAAGCAGGCTGCCAATATCTCCCGAGAGTCCGAGCGTATCGTCGAAACCGCCAGGGACGACGCCAGCGCCACCCTCGAAGGGGCGAGGCGGGAAGCGGATCGCATCATCGAGGAAGCAAAGCAGGAAGTGCTTCGCATGCTCGAACAAGGCCGCCTCCAACAAGAGCGCCTCGTACTCGACAGCGAAATCCTCAAGCTGGCCAAAGCTCAAAGCGAGGAAATCCGAAACCAGGCCGAGCGGGACGCCGCAGCAATGCGGCGTGGCGGCGAAAATTATGCATATGACGTTTTGAGCCAATTAGAAGGCGTTGTCGGCAAGGTTATGTCAACCATCGAGCGCGGAAAAGCGGAAATTCATCGTGAAGACAGCAAGCCCGCATTGGCCGGGCCACGAGAGAAAGCGCGCGTACTATAGGAATCCTATCAGAAGCGCACCGCGCCTTAATGTTCGTCGGTAAGAATATATGGGAATGGATCCCCACGTACCCCAGGATGGCCATATCGAGCCGCATGACTACCCAGAGTCACGCGCACCTTTTGTCAAGCTCTTGCTCAGCACCGCCGTGCAAGTTGCAGCAGCGCTCTTCGTTTTGCGCTGGCTAGCTCCCGACCTTTGGCAGGGCGAGTGGAAGAACCCTTGGGGAATCGCCATGTGGACCGTTCTGCTGGGCGTCCCGATGAGCTTGTTCGAGTACATCTACCACCGGTACCTGCTTCATTCGGCCCTTCTTCCTTTTCTCGGTTCGATGCATGATGCCCACCGAACGCACCATGGGCTCACCTCGGTCAAAGCGCCAGTTACGCAGAAGGAGCCTGAAAAGATGGTGCCTGTCCACAGCGAGTACGCGGTGGAAGAAGAGCATCAGGAAGAGTCGATGACGTTCCCGCTCTACGCGATCTCAATTTTCATCCCGCTCTTCCTCGTGCTGTTCGCCCTGCCGCTCAAGCTGATCTTCCCCGGGCAGCCGATCGTGGTCGGATGCATTTTCAATACCACGCTTGCCTACCTTGGCTATGAGTTGTGGCACCAGGTTCTGCACTTGCCGTTCGAGCGCTATTGGGCGCCGCTTTTCAACCGGCCGGGCGTGGGTCCGATTGTTCGGCGAACCTACGGTTTCCATCTGATGCACCATTGGCGGCCGACCGCGAACTTGGCGGTGGTCGGGCTCTGGGGTTTCGCGGTCTGGGATCACATCTTTGGAACCTATGCCCTACCCGAGCGCCTGCCGCTTCACCGGGCAAAGGTCAATTACTACGATGCCGAGTTGCGGAAGCCTCGCTGGCCCATCTCGATGATCGACAAGGTCCAGGGACCCATCTATCGAGGAAGCCGTTCCATCGAGAATTGGCTCGCCCGTTTGGTCGGACTGCGACGCGACTGACGGCTCAGGCTTCGTCTTTGTGAATCGTCAGTTCTCCGGGCTGGCCTTCTTCACCGCGGAGGGTCAGGTGGATCGGCATAAACTGCTTGGCTACCCAGAGCATCGTTTTCAGTCGCCGAGTGACTTCGGAAGTCTTGATTTTTGTGGAGCCTTCGGCGCAGATGGCGGGCAGCAGCATCTGGTCAACGACAAACGAGTCAACGGTGGCCGGCGTCTGCATCCACTCCATCAACCGATCGAATCCGGTCTGGACGAGGGTCTCGATACGGACGCCCCGGGCGCCCATGATGGTCGCGCCACCCACCGCGTTTTGGTAACTGGCCCATAGCGTCAGGTGAACTCCCGACGATCTGGACTCGACGGGAATCGTCTCGGTCTCCAGCTCGATTCCGGCCGATTTTGCCAAGCGGCCCGCGTGATCAAGACCACGCTCGATGATTGGGGCCCCCAGCCCCGAATAGGCGAACAACGCATGAACCGCCAACAAGGAGCCTCGGTCAGTCCACCGCAGCGGGTGGGTCATACTTGGCTCGATTTCGAGACAGACCTCCCCCTGGGCGGCAAAACCAAACCCGGCCATAGGCTGGGTGGAGGAAGCGTACAGACCCTGGCGTCGCCATGCTGCCAACGTCACCCGCTCGAAATAGTCATATGTCAGGGCATTGGTATTGTACGTTTCCCCGACGACTGCCACCGACGAGAGGCCGCCCGATCGAGCAAGGATGGGCGCTACCGACGTCGCCACGACCAGCGCATTGCCTGGTACTTGGCCCTCCTCGTGGTCGGCGATCCGCAGAGCCAAATGCCTCGGATGGGGCCGGTGGCGTGGCGCGAACTCCACCACGACCGCATTGACCTTATCCCCTTCGGTGTCGGCATCCACGATCTGTTGGAGCCCTTTCAGAACGGTGAGGTCTTCGCTGGTGAGCCCAGGTTTTCGGGTAGCGCCGCGGACCGTCTCAATGCGAACGGGCTGCTGCGTCAGGCAGGACATTTGCAGAGCGGTCCGAACCAAGGCACTGCCACCCTCCCCATAGGATCCATTGATCACGACCGGGGAGCTGGTCTTGCTAGCCACTACACTTTCGCCTTAAAGAACAGGTACTCGAGAAACCGCATCAGGTAGGCGAAGATGATAACGAGCAAGCAGACGAGGAGAATCTCGTGGAAGGGCAACACGCTGTTTTGGGCTTGCTGCTGCAGTGAGCCACCCTTTTCGCTGTAGGTCGCGGTGCTGAGGACCTTGTCGACTGCGCCGATCGCGCCGGACAGCCAGGCAAGCAAGGAGGTGCGGCCGACGGCATAGACAGCCACCAGGCTCAGGATGACCAGGGGCAAGGCGAGCTTGTACTTGTGCTTCTGGTGCTCGTTGTAGATAACGCACACCCGGCACCGCTCCTTCTTCATTTCCTCGGTCAGCTTGTTGTTGCGCGGAATGTACTTGGCGGCAGCGACCAGGTCGGCGGGGATCACCTTGCCGGACATCGCATTCTGGATAACGGATTCCTCACACATACACCCCACCCGCTCCTTCCAGCAGGTGCGGCGGGCATGGTAGATCGGGCATTTCTCACGGACGAATTTGCGGCAGAACGGCAACTGCCAGCATTTGCCCATGAAGATGTTGTGGATCTCCTTCTCTTGCTTGACGCCCTTGCCGTACTTGAGCTGATCGGCCTTGGATCCCTCTTGGACCCTTTCCCTGACCCGTCGAATGAGGTCGATGACGATGACGATGAGGGCGATCGTCCCCAACACGAGGCCGCAGTTTCTGAGAATCTCGAAGGCTCTTTCGGTAACCGCATTGGTCTGCGAGGAACCGAAGATCGATGGCACGTAGAGTGACGAGAGGTAGAGAGCGGCGGCGCCCATGAACAGGAGCGCACCGAGGATTTCCTCCTCCCAGAAGAGGAAGCACGCGCCGAGTGCGCAGGCCGCCGAGCCCGCCATTGCCAGGGTGCTGAACGAGTCGAGATTGGCGAGGGCTCGTTTGTTGTCCGGCTGCATGCCGATGCCGGCGAAGACGTTGTAGTTGTAGAGGACAAACCCGATGCCGACGAGAGCTGCCAGCAAGCCGCCGAAGAACAGGAAGCGGGCAACCGTTTCCAAGAACCGCGCGACCGGCTCTTCCGAGTTAGTTATGGTGTATCGATCCTGCAGCTTGGACATGGAGGGCAGCCCCCGAACTACTTTCTGTTGACGCGCTCGAGGTACGTATCGGTTCGTGTATCAATCTTGATGACATCCCCGACCTTGAGGTGGAACGGCACGAGCACGACTGCGCCAGTCTCCAGTGTCGCCGGCTTGGTGCTTCCGCTTACGGTGTCTCCCTTGAAGCCTGGATCAGTTTCCGTGATCTCAAGCTCCACAAACGGTGGCAAGTCGTATCCGAGGACCTCGCCGTTCACGTCGAGTGCGACGACTTCGGCCTCCTCCTTGAGGTACTTGGCGCCTTCTCCGAGGTGCGTCGCCGGTACCTGGTTCTGTTCGTACGAGTCCAGATCCATCAGCACGAGTTCGTCGCCTTGGCGATAAAGAAATTGCATTTTCTTCTTTTCGACAAAGGCGGCATCGAACTTCTCGCCTGATCGGAAGGTTTTTTCCAGGACGGCGCCGGTTTTCATTTTCTTCAGCCTGGTGCGGACAAAGGCGCCGCCTTTTCCAGGTTTAACGTGCTGAAATTCTACAATTTGATAGACATCGCCATCAATGAAGATGGCCATTCCATTCTTAAAATCGCTGGTATCGACTGCCACTCGCCCTCTAGCTCCTCCGGTCCGATTCGCCTAGATGGTACCCCTGTGGCGCGGAGATCCTAGGCTGCCTGCTGGAGCAGGTCCTCTTCCAGAGACCTCAGGTTCTGGATGGCGCCGTTATGGTCGGGCTCGATCTTGAGCACCTGCTGGTAGGCCGACCTCGCGGCATCGTGGAGATTCATCTGGAACAGCGAGTTTCCGAGCACAAACCATCCCGACGCGCTTTCGCTGTCATGTCGAAGGCCGTTTTGGTACATCAGGGCGGCGTCTGCGTAGCGACCAGACTGATACAACACGTCGCCCAAGTTGAACGCCGCGTTAGCGTCATGCGGGCTTCGCCGGACCGCGTCTTGCAGGCATTCGGCCGCCAGGGTGAGGTCCCCAGCTTCGGCGAGCGCACGGCCCCAATTGATGAGCATTGGCGCATCAATACGGTTGACCCTGCTCAGGGCTTCGTAAGCCATACGAATCTGGTTTGAGTCACCGGACTGCTGGCAGGCTTCGACCCAAAACGCGAAGACCTCTTCTCGTTGGTCGCCAAGGAACCAGCATTCTCGAAACCGATTCGCCGATTCTGTGGGACGACCAAGCTTTAGAAGCGAGAACCCTGACATGAAGCGGGCGATGAGGCCATGGTGCGGATCCTCCCAGCTCGCTTCCAAGAATGGCAGTGCCTCCCCGTAGCGGCCTTCCTGCGTCAGGACGGCGCCTTTGGAGTAAAGCGCCAAGACATAGTCCGGATTTCCCTTCAGCGATTCCTCAAAGGCGGCAAGCGCCTCGTCGGCTCGGCCGAGTTGGGCGAGGATTTGACCCCGAATGGCGGCGCGCTTGTGGGTGATGATGCCGTAGTCGCCGGTTTGGTTAACGGACCAGGGCTCGGCATAGCAGCGGTCCATCGCCGCCAGGGCTTCGTCGAGCCGGTTTAGCTGCATTAGTGCGAAGGCCCGCTCGAACTCGTTGAGTACCCCGTTATAGCCTTGGATCTCGGCGGCTGCGCATGCTTTCAGCGTCTCCTCGAATTGGCCGAGGTCCGAATACGAGGAAGCCAGCAAATGATAGGCGACCGTGCCGTATGAGGCACGGAGTGGCAGGTTCGCTACGCAGCGAGTTACCGTCACAACCGCATCTTGAAAACGGCCGGCCACACGATAGGCGTTCGCCAAGTTAAACAAATGGAAGGCGTCGTTCGGCGATTCCTCGACTTCGCGCTCGAGCATCGAAACCGTCCGATCCAACTTGCCTTTGGCGAGCATTTGCTCCGGAGCGTAGCCGTAGTGGAGCAGCTCAGCGCCCTCTATCGTCGCCGTAAACAGCCCCAGCCTATCGAGGCTAGGGATAACCTGCTCATGAATCCGGGAGGAAAATTCGACTCCCGGCAGAAGACGGAAGAGCCGGAGTGGCGTATGGACGTATTCGTCTGCGCCACCGTCATCGGACATCAGGTTTCTTATTCGAACGAAATAACCGCCGAAATGCGGACGCATGAGGCCTTCGCGCAGCATTTTTGCGCTTCCTGCGGGAAGCTCCTCATCGGCGTCAATCCACAGCGCCCAGTCGCCCGTTGCGAGCGCCAGCGAAGCATTGCGTGCGGCGGAAAAGTCGTCGCACCATTCAAACCGTCCGATCTTGGCGCCAAAGGACTCGGCGATCGAGACCGTTTCGTCACTCGAACCCGTATCGACGACCACGATCTCATCTGCGATTTCACTGAGACTCGCAAGGCAGCGACCGAGATTTGCGGCTTCATTCTTGACGATCAAACATGCGGACAGGTTGATCCCAACCTTGCTTGGCTTGAGCTTCGAAGTGGCGACAATGCGCCGCTGCCACTCCTGCCCTTCGGCGTCGGCGAGCTTCAGCTTTGCCGCCATCAAGCTGCGGCAATGGAAGTAGTCGACGAGCATTTGGCCCAGCTCAGCCAGCTCAGAAGAGTAGTCACAGCCAAGAAACATCCGGGCGGCGTCGATCTCCTGCTGGAGGTGGCACAGCAGAACGCCGTAGTCGTTCGTGAGGCGTGGGTCACTCGGGCACTCCCTTAGGGCAGCCCGGTAGACCTCGGCGGCGTGCTCATAGTTTTGGCTCAGGATGCTGGATCGGCCCTCAGAAAGAGCGGATTCGACCGTGCTCATGCGGCAATCTGATCCTCGAAGTGCTTCTTGATCGCCCTTCGTGCGCCGGCAATGCTGAACATCTCGTCGCGGACGAAGCGCTTGATCAGGAATACCGTCTGGATATCGACCGGCCGGTAACGTCGTTGGCCACCCTGCGTCCGATTCGGATTCAGGAACTCGCCAAACTCTCGTTCCCAATAGCGGAGCGTGTGGACTTCTATGCCGGTAATCTTCGCGGCGGCACTGATCGTGACGGCCTGTTCCGATTTCCCTCTTTTCGTGGCCGTTGTCATCTTGAATTAAATTCCTTCGGCATTCCCCGTAAGGTTATCGGCGCGCCGGGGCCGCTTTTTCAGGCCAAACCTGACAAGGCCCGGATGGTGGCTGGCCCACCCGATTCGCTCGGATTGAACCTGCCATAATTTCCCAGATGGCCGACCTTCAGCAGATTTGGGCCGAAGAGCTGCCCGAAATACGGAAGGCCGTTACTGGCGTTGGCGTTTGGGCTGCCCTCAATGCGGTAAAGCCGATCGCCCTGGAAAATGGGTTCGCCGTCCTCGGCATGCCGCACGAGGAATCGGAGTTGGCCGGACACCTACGGATCGCTCATATCAAGCTTCTCATCGAGAAGGCGATCTCCGCACGGCTGTCCGAGGAAGTCACGCTGAGGGTGATCGACGGCATCACGCCGCAAGACTGGGAGAATGTCAAGCGCAGGGATGCCGAAGCGAAGCGGCTACAGGATCAGGCGGCAGCCCGCATCCGCGCGGAAGTCTCTGCCAAGAGCAATTGGGAGACCGTCTACGAACAGCTGAATCGCCGCTACGCGGCCATCCAGAACAAAAGCCTGCCTCAGAACCGGGCCCGCTTCTTTTCCGAAGCGGTGGAGATCATCGCCGAGGCTAGGCGAACCTATCCCGAGATGGACGACCTCGCCGAGCGCAATTACGCCCGTTGCCTAGAGCGCATCAGCCAATACACCGAGCTCCCCAGCGTTTATGTCGCAATGACGGTGATGGCGAAAACGGGCGAACTCAAGGCGTGATCGAGGCGATCGTCCTCGGCTCTGGAACCAGCAACGGAGTACCGAGCCTTGGCATCGAGTACCCGCAGACCTTTCTACGGGACCCACGAAACCACCGGACGCGAACCTCGCTCCTGCTGAGAAGCCCGGAGGGAACCATTCTCGTGGACTGCGCGCCGGAGATGCGCCTTCAACTGCTTCGCGAGGGTGTGCGGAAGATCGACGGCGTCATCGTCACCCACACGCATGCGGATCACATCATGGGTATGGACGACCTTCGTTCATTCTGCCTCCGCAACAAGTCGTCGATGCCGATCTACGCTTGGCCCGAATACCAAGCTGACCTTCGGCGCGTATTCGCCTACGCGTTCAAGGATTTTCCCGATGGCATCGAGGTTCCCCGATTCGAGCTTCGCGACCTTCCCGAATGCCTCACCACATGCGGGATCGAATTCGAGATTCTCCGTTTGGAGCACGGTCCCTGGCCCGTGGCCGGGTTAAGAATTGGAGGGCTTGCGTACCTGACCGACGTCGGACGAATTCCGCCGGCAGCCATGGAACGGCTTCAAGGGCTCGATTGCCTCATCCTCGACGCCGTCCGCTACAAGCCGCACCCCAACCACTTCAACTTCGAGCAAGCGATGGAGGTTGCCGCGCAGCTGGCTGCGAGGATCACTTACTTCACCCATCTCAGCCACGACTACGATCATGCGGTCGTTGAAGCCGAACTTCCGCCACAGATCCGCCTGGCCTTCGATGGTTTGCGTATACGCGTGGCAGCAAAAAGCCCCTGAGGCGTATCTCAGGGGGCTGGAAAGCGAAAGGGACGTTAGAATCGGTAGCCGACGGTCAGACCGAAGCCGGATCCGCGAGCACCATTGGCCCAGTCGGTAAGGAGCAGCGAGCCTTCGACAAAGATCGTCGGGCTGAATTCATAACCCAATCCTGCGCGGCCGGCCAGCACGAATTTGGAGTCGAAGACATCGACGAACGCCGCGCCGATCCCGACGAAGAAGTAACCTCGGCGGTCCGACATCTCGTCCTGCCTCGTGAACCACCGAACGTTGGCCGTAATCGGGATGATGGAGACTCGGCGGCCACTGCCGGCACTCATTTGCCACTCGGCCGAAAGGTACGTCTGCGCATTGGGGATAAAGCGAGTACTGAAGTACATATCGGCGCCGATAACGAACAGGGTCTTACTGCGGTCGCTTACGTTGTTATCGAAGGGAAAAGCAACGCCGGTGCGAAGAGAAACGTCGACGGGAGAGAAATCCGGAGTTTCCTGAGCAAACGTGGTTGCGGCCGTCGCGAGAGCGATAAGGCTCAAAGTCTTTTTCATGTTCGTGTCCTCCTGTGATTCGATCGGCGCCCAAAAATTCCGTGGCCGCCCAAAAACCTTGACGTTTGATCGTACCCTCAAACGTTCACCCAGGTTCGAATCGGCAGCCAATGGTAATATTTTCGGGGATGCCCGAGCTACTTTTCGAACTAGGTTGCGAAGAGTTGCCGGCATCGGCTGTAGAGCGCGCATTTTCCCAACTTGCGGACGAGATCATTCGCCGATTGGAGGAGTGTGGACTCTCGACGGGCGAAGTCCGGCGGATGGGAACGCCGCGCCGCTTGATCATCGGCATTTCCGATGTTCAAGACCGACAGCCTGATTCGACAAAGGACTTCCGAGGGCCGGGCATTGCTGCAGCGTTCGATGCGGAAGGAAATCCGACCAAGGCGCTTGAAGGTTTCTGCCGTGGGAAGGGCGTGGATGTCCGCGAGGTCCGGCGGGAAGGAGACTACGTTTGGGTCACCAAAACGCTGCTGGGCAAGCCCACCGGCGAGCTCCTCGCCCAGATTCTGCCCGACGCCGTTCGCAGCCTGACCTTCGATAAGACGATGCGGTGGGGCGCAGCCCGCATGCGGTTTGCCCGGCCCATTCGCTGGATCCTGGCTACGTTCGGCGGCGAGCTCGTGCCGTTTGAGATCGAAGGCGTTCAATCGGGGCTGGCGTCCCGCGGACACCGGTTCAATGCCCCTGCAACGTTCGTTGCGAAGACCTTTGACGATCTCGTGGCCGGACTCCGGGAACGATCGGTCGAACCCGATCACGAACGACGCCGAACGCGGATTGTGGAGCTGGCAGGCGCGGTGGCGTCTGGAACTCCCGATCTTACGGAGGCACTCGTCGACGAAAACGTCTTTTTGACCGAGTGGCCCACGGCGATCGAGGGTGAATTCAAGGCCGAGTTTATGGCCTTGCCTGATGCGGTACTCATCACCGCCATGGCGAAGCACGAGCGGTTCTTCCCCGTCCGAGACGGTTCTGGCAAGCTCACGAACCGGTTCGTTTCGATCCGAAACGGAGGCGTCGACGATGTCGTCCGCGCGGGCAACGCCTGGGTCCTCAACGCGCGGTTCAACGACGCCAAATTCTTTTTCGACGAGGACAAGGAAAAGTCGCTCGACGACTTCCTCGCGATGACGGACCGGATGCTGTTCCAGGAGAAGCTTGGCACCGTTCGGCAGCGTGCGGATCGCCTGGCCGAGCTTGCCGCGCTGGTCGCCCAGCAAATGGGTTCGTCGGCGGACGAAGTCGAGTGGGCGCGTCAAGCCGGTCTTTACGCCAAGGCCGATCTGACCACCGGCTTGGTAAGCGAGCTGGCCTCGCTGCAAGGGGTGATCGGAGGAGAATACGCACGGCGGGAGGGCTTTCCCGAGCCGGTTTGCCACGCAATCGCGTGCCAATACGACGCCGACAAAGCGACCAGCAATATCGACCACGCCCTCATCGTCGCGGATCAGATCGACAAGCTCGTGGGGTACCTCGGTATCGGCCTAGAGCCGAGCGGCTCAAGCGATCCCTTTGGGCTTCGCCGCGCCGTGACCATCTTGATTGAAGGCGCCTGGCGGCGAACCGGCCATCGTCTTTCTGGCTATTACGGGCTGATTGAGCCTGCGACCTCGTTTTACGGCGGCCTCCTTCCTGCAGATGCCGCCAAAGACGTTACGGAACGTTTGGTCCGCATCTTCCGGTCTCGCTATGAGGCCATGCTTGACGGCGAGCCCTATGACTGTGTCAACGCGGCCATTACGACGCCGGACGCGGCGGTGATCCTCAATCCCCAGGTCGTCCTGTACCGACTTGCGACCATGAAGCGGATCAAGGACGATGTCTCGGCGGTTCAGACGGCTTCCCGTCCCCTCAATATTCTGGATGCGGCCATTACGAAGGGGCAATACTCTGCCATCGAGGGCCTTGATGTCGATCGCGGCAGACTGTCTTCCGACGAGGGCTACAAGCTGTTGGACACGTTGATTCATGTTGGTCCGCGGCTGGATAGCGCGGAAGAGGCACTCGCCGCGGACCAGGCTCTGCAAGTTCTTCTCGACCTCAAGCAGCCGATCCACGAGTTCTTCGAAAAAACGATGGTGATGGCTGAGGATCCCGATACGCGGAGGGCCCGCCTGTCGCTGGTCGATATGACCTGTCGGCAGCTTGAGCGGATCGGCAACTTTCGAGAGCTCGTTATCGAATGAACTCTGTCCTTGACCGGGCGATTGACTTTCTGCGAACCGAGATCAGGCCGCGTGCGCTGGCCATCGATGCCTCTCCGGATGAGGTTCGCCGGGCGTTCCACGATATGGGCCGGCATGACCTCTTGGCTCTCCGACGGCCGGCGGACTTTGGGGGACCGGCGATGTCTGAGCTGGACTTCAGGAGATTCCAAGTTGAAGCTGCTCGTGCAAGCGGTACCTTCGCCTTCCTGCAAACCCAGCACCAGACCGCAGTCGGGATGATCGCCAAGGGTGGTGGTGGGGCCGCCAAGGCAAGGCTGCTTCCCAAGATGAGCACCGGGAACGCCGCGATCGGTATCGGGTTCAGCCAGCTTCGCCGAGGCGGCGACCCAATCTGCCGCGCCACTCCCGACGGGGATGGCTATCGGATCGATGGACACGTTCCTTGGGTCACGGGCTGGTCCATTTTCGATTCCTACATCCTGGGTGCGGCGCTGCCCTCCGGAGAATCCGTGTTTGGGATTTGTCCCTTGCCGACCGAATCCACAGGGACGATGAAGATCAGTGAGCCCATGCGGCTGGCCGCGATGGAATCGGCACAAACCGTCACGATGGACCTCACGGATTGGCGAATGGCATCAAGCGAAGTGGTGTTCGTGCAGCCTCCTGGTTGGGCGCAGAAGAACGATGAAGTCAACATCGCCTTGCAGGGATTCTTCGCTCTGGGCTGCGCGCACGCCGGCGTCGACATCGTCGACAACCAGGCCGCCAAGAAGGCAAATCCTCGGATTGATTCGGCTGCCGAAGGACTGCGAACGGAGGTCCGGGTCTGCCAGGAAGAAATGGAGCGGCTGGCGGTGGAGGGCGAGGCCGAGACCAAGCTGCGCCTTCGTGCGTGGGCGATCGACCTCGCTGTCCGCTGTGCCCACGCCGCCATTGCTGCGACAGGCGGCAGTGCCAACTCGATTGCCAACGACGCCCAACGCGTTTATCGGGAAGCGCTCGTGTTCACCGTATCGGCCCAAACGCCTCCTATCATGGAAGCGACGCTGGATCGGCTAGTTCGAGACCAAGCCGAATTCATGGAGTTTCTCGAATAGCCAGAGCCCAACGCCAAGCTTGGATCGCAGCCCGGACTCTGCCTCCCGGCCATCCGTCATCAGGAGCCTGACCTCATTGTTGTCGCTGCCGAAGCCGATGTCGGTGCGGGAGACATTGTTGAGGGCGATACCATCGAGGCCCTTTGCTGTGACCTTTTCGCGAGCTACGGACGGATCATCGGCAGGCTCGGCCGCGAAACCCAAGGCCCAGGCGCCTGGCTTGCGCTTGGCGGCGAGTTCGGCAATGATGTCCGGATTAGGAATGAGTTCCAGGCTCCAGGGTTCGTCGGTACGCCTACGCTTTCCGTCGATCGTCTGCGAGGGCCGATAGTCTGCAACGGCCGCACACCCGATCACCCCATCGGCAGACGGCAGCACCCGTTGGCACGCCTCCAGCATTTGGACTGCGGTTTGGACCCTCCTTACCTCGACCCCATCCGGTACGACCACATCGGTCGGCCCCAGCACGAGGGTTACGGAAGCTCCGCAGAGCGTTGCAGCCCGAGCGAGGGCGACTGCCATCTTGCCACTGGATCGGTTTCCCACGAATCGCACGGCGTCGATCGGTTCGTGGGTGGGTCCACCCGTAATGAGGATGTGGCGACCTGCCAGCCATTGCCCACGGCTTAGAATCTGGGCTGCTTCCCGCACAATGGTGGAAATCGATGCCAGTTTGCCCTGGCCATTCTCACCACAAGCCACGTCCCCGACCGCCGGTTCGACGATGACCGCCCCGCGAGACCTTAGGGTGGCGATCGCCGCTTGGGTGGCGGCGTGTTCGAACATTGCCGGGTTCATTGCCGGCGCTACGAGCAGCGGCCCCCGGTAGGCGAGCGCCAACGTCGTGAGCATGTCATCGCCTTCCCCATGGGCGAGCTTCGCCATCGTGTTGGCCGACCCGGGCGCGATGATCAGGAGATCGGCCTGTCGGGCCCAATCGATGTGGGCCATGCGACCGCGGACGGGTTCTTCGAAAGTGTCCTGAAGGCACGGCAGGCCGGTCAGGGCCTCAAAGAGGGCGGCAGTCACGAACTGTTGGGCAGCATCGGTAAGGCACACTCGAACCTCGCAGTTGCTTCGCATCAGTTCGCGGGCAAGATCGGCGGCGCGATAAGCGGCCACCGAGCCGGAAACCCCAAGCACAACCCGATACGCCACGGTTCGGTTGTACCTGCTGGGTACCCTCCTTCAGTGAGCCAGGACTGGACGGATTACTACCAAGCGACCCTCTCCAAACCGCTGCATCCGTTCTTTGAAAACCTGGAACCGCATTTGCCGCCGGGAGGTATGGCGATCGATCTGGGCTGCGGTGTGGGGCGAGGAACGCTGCGCCTGCTGGAGCTCGGGTTTGAGGTCGAAGCCATGGATGCCGACCCACAAGCGATTGAGATCACCCGTTCGCGATTACCATCTGACGCACGATGCCGATTGGTTCAATCGGATTTCGCAGCCTATCCGATACCACGCCACGATGTGTGCCTGGCCATGTTCAGCCTGTTCTTCCTCCCGCGACAAGCGTTTAACACGTTCTGGTCCAGGCTCGTCGGCGGCATGGAACCCGGCACCGTCTTTGGCGGACAGCTGCTGGGCGTAAACGACGAATGGAAGGACCGCGGCTATACCCTCCACTCGTCTGAGGACGCCAGGGAGACTTTTGGGGACTTCGAAGTCAGGTACTGGGAGGAGGCGGAGCGGGACGGCGAAACCGCTGTTGGCACACCTAAGCACTGGCACGTTTTCCACGTCGTTGCAGTCAAGAAATAGGCCTATTCGTAGATATATCGACGCGGCACCCGCGACATCACCCTTGTGACGATTTCGTGGGGGTTGGTGTCGCAAATCTCCGCAAGCTGCAGAGCGGTGATGTTTGGGCCCAGTAGTTCCACCTCATCGCCAATCTGAAGCTCTGGCGATTCCGTTGCGTCGACCAGCAGCTGGTCCATGCAAACAAGGCCGACAACCTTAAGGTTTCTGCCGTTAAACCATACGATTCCTTTGTTTGACAGTGACCGTGGGTAACCATCGCCATAGCCCACGCCGAGCGACGCGATGCGGGTGGGTTTGGTCGTGAAATACGACCGCGCATAGCCGACCGGTGAGTGTGGCTCCAACTCGCGGAGCGCCATGACCCGCGCCTTCCAGCTCATCACGGGTCGCGCCACACCGATCGGGGCCAACGAATAGATGTCGATGCCGTAACCGAGGATCCCGATCCTCACGAGGTCGAAGCGGCTTTCCGGATAGTTGACCGCCCCCGCGCTGTTGGCAGCGTGAACCATGTCGAATGAGACACCTTCCGCACGAAGGCGGTCGAGCGTCTGGTGGAAGATCTGCAGTTGGGTAAGGGTCCAAGCCCGGTCAAAGCCACTGTTTGAGAAATGGGTGGAGACCCCTTCCAGCCTGGTTCGTGGAAGGTCTCTTATCCTGCGGCCTATACATACGGCGTCATCCGGCCTGCATCCGAAACGTGAGAGCCCGGTGTCGATCTCCAAATGGATGATGGCCTCGGAAGCCTGAGCCTCGGCGGCGGCGGAGAGGGCCTCGGCGGTCTCCGTGCGCTCCACGAGCACACGCAGTCGATAAAAAACGGCCTGCTCGGCCTCGATCGGAAGAATCGGGGAGATAACCGCTATCGGCGCCTGGACCCCGGCGTCGCGCAAGGCGATTCCTTCTTGTACGGTGGCAACGGCGGCCCAGTCCGCACCATGCTGAAGGGCAAATCGCGTCACGGGGACGAGACCGTGCCCATAGGCGTCCGCCTTTACAACCAGCGCCACTTTGGTATTGGTTCCCTGCAATGCACTGCCGACGATGCCTAGGTTATGGGCAAGATTAGGCAGGTTGATTTCTACATAGGTTCGGGGGTACGGAATCATGGCGAGGTCAGGCCGCCGCTTCTGCCTCTTCCAAGAGCTTGCGTGTCTGCTCCTCTTGCACCAACCGATCGATCAGTTCCTGCAGATCGCCATCCATGAATGCGACGGTGTTGTGCATGTCCATTTTCACGCGGTGATCGGTAATCCGGCTCTGCGGAAAATTGTAAGTTCGAATTTTTTCCGATCGGTCACCGCTGCCGATCTGCCCTTTTCGCAGGTCACCCCGCTCTCGCGCCAGCCTCTCCTGCTCGACCTGGTAGAGCTTGGAGCGCAAGACCGCCATCGCCTTCAGCTTATTTTGCTGCTGACTTCGTTCGTCCTGACACGTCACCACCGTGCCGGTTGGACGATGCACGATTCGGATCGCGGTTTCATTCTTTTGAACGTGCTGGCCGCCCGCCGAGCTGGCCCTGAAGGTCGAGACTTCGAGGTCGTCCTCATCGATATGGATGTCGACGTCCTCCGCCTCTGGCAGCACCGCCACCGTAACCGTGGAGGTATGGGTTCGTCCGCTGCTTTCGGTGGCAGGCACGCGCTGAACGCGGTGCACTCCGCTTTCGTGCTTCAGCTGGCTGTATGCCCCTTTTGCGTCGATAGTGAAGACCACCGACGACACGCCTCCGAGACCGTTGTCGTTGTACTCGACCAGTTCCGACTTCCACTTCCGCCGTTCTGCGTAGCGCGAGTACATCCGATACAGCTCGGCGGCGAAGAGACCGGCTTCATCGCCGCCTGCTGCCGGACGGATTTCGATGATAACGGACTTGTCGTCGTTGGGGTCCTTTGGAATCAGCATGAGCTTGAGCCGGTCCTCGTCGCCCCCGATTCCCTCGCGCAGGGACTCGATTTCCATTTGCGCCATGTCGCGCATGTCGGGATCGGAGAGCATGCTTTGAGCCTCCTCCAACTCCTTCAGCCGTTTGAAGTACGCCCGGATGACCACCACGATGTCCTCGATCTCGGCTCTTGCCTTGCCGAGGCGCTGAAGCTCGGATGGATTGGTTGCAACCGCCGGGTCCTGCAGCTGCTGATTTATCTGGTCGTATCGCTTTTCAATCTCGCGCAGCTTCTCCAGCATCCCTTGAGGAGTTTACATCGCCGTTCCCCAGGTCGACCGCGTCGGGGTTGCAATCCTTGGGTCGGGTATGCCCATAATTAGCAGTCAGAAGCCCCGACTGCCAAACAGCGAGGCTCGAACTACGGAGGATTCAAGACAGAAATGGCATTGCAGCTCAAGCCCCTCGGTGACAAGGTTGTGGTCGAGGTACTCGACGCCCAAGACAAGACCGCCAGCGGGATTTACCTTCCCGACTCGGCCAAGAAGAAGCCACAAGAGGGCAAGATCGTGGCCGTCGGAAGCGGCCGCCACCTGGACAACGGCGATCGCAACAAACTAAGCGTCAAGGTCGGCGATCGGGTCCTGTTCAGCAAGTATGGCGGCAACGAGGTCAGCGTCGACGGTAACGACTACACCATCCTTGACGAGGACCAGGTTTACGCGGTCC
This sequence comes from Fimbriimonadaceae bacterium, assembly GCA_019187105.1. Classification (NCBI taxonomy): domain Bacteria; kingdom Bacillati; phylum Armatimonadota; class Fimbriimonadia; order Fimbriimonadales; family Fimbriimonadaceae; species Fimbriimonadaceae bacterium. The sequence continues at coordinate 1,013,543 of JABAQM010000001.1, forward strand.
TGAAATAGCCGAACCCATGAGCCTCGCCCTAACCTGGTTGGGGCGAGGCATTGTTATGGATTAAGAAATCTGACGATCGCCTGATCGATACCGACTTTCCACGGCAACGAGAATACCGGAGCCGTCGCCCGGTAGCTTATGCGCATCTTCACCACCTTTGCCGCGTTGATATATCGCGCAGGGTTAGGTATGTTGTTGAGCGTTACTATGGAGTCGGCAACGGAAGCCTGTCGCGTATCCACTGTAACGAACTGACTCAGTTGATTGTCGAACAGCTCGACTCGCTGCTGGAGTGAAGCCGACGAAGCCCGTGCTTCCAATCCGATGCCTAGATTGCTCGTAGAAGTGCCCGGCACCGGAACATCCAGTACGATCCTAACCGGCGGAATCTGGTTCGATGGCACGGTGGCCTGTGCGATTTCGAGCCTGGAATCGTCCGAAAACTCGATCGACGAAAGACCGCCGCCCAGGACATTGCCCCAGTCCACGGTGAGCGTAGTTGCCCCACAGTCTTCATGCAGGGGCCGGATCCGGAACAGCTTGGCCATATAGAAGGTGTTGACGTAAAGATATCCGTCCGGACCGACCTGCAGATCGGTCATCGCACCAAAGGAGTTCCCTATCAAGAACGGGTCAGACTCGAGGTCGCCATCCGCCACTTTGTCCTGAGTGTCCGGCGTATAAAGTACGGCGTCACGTGCAGCGTTAAGGGGCAATCGAAAGAGGCGACCATAGACGCTGTCGCCGAACAGTACTCCATCCCGTTCTGGAGAATTGAGCTTGAGAGTCTTCGGCACAACAATCGAGGTGATGCCTGCCGGTGTCAGCATTGAAAATGGCGGATCCTGATAAGTGGCTCCGGCCAAATAGATCAGTTGATTGGCGTCGTACGAGACGAAGTCGTTATCGTTGTACTCGGCATCGCGAGCATCGGGGCCACAGATTCTGAGCCATCCATAGTTCCCACCCTTCACGCCGATGTTGACCTCGTCGTAGACTTCCGGGCCGTTGTCCGTAAACCATAGCCTCCCGGTTGCGGGGTCGAAACCCATGCCGTAACAGTTCCGCACGCCATAAACCCACAGGGCCTTGATCTTTGGATCGGCGTGGCTGATGAAGGGATTATCTGCCGGGATGCTGCCGTCGGTATTGATGCGGTAGATCCCGCCCGCTCCTGCTGCGGCTGCAGATCCGGTGTTTTGCTCGATTCGCGGGTTGTTGTCGCGCCCCCGACCCATATCGCCCAGTGCGACATACAGCTTGCCGTCCGGCCCAAACCTCAGGATGCCGCCGTGGTGGATGAAGCTTTCGTTTTGGTTAGGATCCTTCGGCCAGGTCATTAGAATCTGGTCTTCGACCATCGTTTGATTGGCCAGGTAGCGGCATCGCACCACACGGTTTTCCTCGAACGGGCCATCGTCGACCAAGGCGTACGAATAGTAAATGTAGGCGAAGCCGTTGGTGCTGAAGTTGGGGTCCAGTGCGATACCCAGAAGGCCCTCTTCGCCCAGGCTGGCGACCGAGACATCGAGGACGACACCTTTGAAAACCCCGTTCTCGAACCGAAGGATCCGCCCCGTTTCCTTTTCGAGCATGAGCACGTTATTGGGGGCGACGAAGGTGAAACCCGTGGTGAGGGCTGCCCCGAAGGCGACTTCCTCGACCTTGTAGCCGGGGACCGTCATGGTCTGCGACATTCCGAAGGCGCCAAGAGCGGACAGAGCCAAGCAAGCCGAGATCTTCACCTTATCAATATAAGACATTGAGGTCTCGATCGGGAAAAGTATCGGGGCCGACTATCGCCGGCCCCATCCTCTCCTTGTCTCTCCTCGGTTGCCAAAGCCAGCTTTCGTTGCTTTGCCAGCCGGAGACGAACCTAAGTTTTGAGCGTGGACGTCGCCTCCGACTGGACAAGTCCAATGCCGGAGAAACCTCCGACACCGGAAATCGAACCTGGAACGCCGGTTCGAAGGAGGGAAACCAGGCGCTCCAGAATCGACAACGTATAGAGAGATCAAGTGGCTTCATGAGCCAGACCGGCGCAGGCAGTGGGATTGGGTCGGCCGTGGGAAGCGCATTCATGCGCTTGCCTCGCGCCGGTCTGGATCAGCGACGGCACGGTGGTCGCCGTAGCCAGGAACTCTCACGATCAAATTCTGCAGTTCGCAAAGTCATGAAAGGTATCCTTAACTTTGCGTCCTAATTCCTCAGGACAGGGTAATGGTCGAATCGCTTTCGCCTCAGGAGCAGCGTGTCTTGGAGCTTGCCGCTCAAGGATTGACCGATAAGGGAATCGGGAGCTCGCTTGGCATTTCTCCGACCACGGTCGTTACGTATTGGTCCCGCATCCGCGCCAAATTGGGTCTCCATTCGCGGCCGGAATTGGTCGCCCACTTTATTCGGCACACGGCGGAGACGGACCTAGCTGTCCTGAAGGGACTGGTCCAAGACCACGAGGAGCAGATTGAACACCTCGCCCAGAGCCTTGAGACGCTTCGGCAGTACATCGATCTCGCGCCGGAGGCGATGCTTATCATCCATCCCGACGGCATCATCCAGAGCGGAAACGAGGAAGCGGCCCGCATTCTCGGATGCGCGATCTTGGACTTCGAGGCGCTGCCGATCGCGCGCTTCATTCCGCCGGAGTTCCAGCAGGCCCATCAAAAGCATCGGCTTGATTACCTACAAGACCCCCATCGAATGGAAATGGGCCACGCCGATGGCGTCGAGGTGGTGGATTTTGCGGGACGCAAGTTTCGGGGGGCGATCACGATCAATTTAGCGCCGACGCCGCTGGGCGATGCGATCGTCGTAAACTTGCGAAAGCTGGGTGTCACGCCATAGCCTTTGCGAGAGCCGATATACCCTGCTTGAGGCTGAAAAGGCACCGGTGGCGTCAGCAAAAAAGTCATCACTCTCACCGTGTGACTGCCAAAACAGCTTGAAATCCCGCGTCGCCAGCGGCCATAATTAGCAGTCAAGAGCTTCGTCTGCTAAAAGGATGGCGGACGGGGCCGTAACGAAAAGAGGAACAAGAACATGGCAGCAAAGCAGCTTCTTTACGATGAAAACGCTCGTCGCGCGCTTGAGCGCGGCGTCAACAAGGTCGCCGATGCAGTTAAGGTCACGCTAGGACCGAAGGGACGCAATGTCGTTCTCGACAAGAAGTGGGGCAGCCCCACGATCACCAAGGACGGCGTCACGGTCGCCAAGGAGATCGAGCTTGAGGATCCCTATGAGAATATGGGCGCCCAGCTCTGCAAGGAAGTGGCCAGCAAGACCAACGACGTCGCCGGCGACGGCACCACCACCGCCACCGTTCTGGCCCAGGCTATCGTCAGCGAAGGACTCCGCTACGTTGCCGCCGGAGGCAATCCGATCGCGGTCAAGCGCGGAATCGACGCAGCGGTTGAGACGGTAATCGGCGAAATCAAAAAGGCGTCGAGCACGATCAAGGATCAGGCTCAGGTCGCGTTCGTCGCGACGATCGCCGGTAACGACAAGGAGATCGGCGAGATGGTCGCTCAGTCCATGGACAAGGTCGGCAAGGATGGCGTCATCACCGTCGAAGAGAGCAAGGGTCGCGAGACCACGCTCGAAGTGGTCGAGGGCATGCAGTTCGACCGCGGCTACATCAGCCCCTACTTCGTCACCGATCCCGAGCGAATGGAAGCGATTCTCGAGAATCCCTACATCCTCATTCACGAGAAGAAGATCAGCAGCGCCCAGGACCTCCTGCCGTTCCTTGAGAAGGCTGCCCAGGCTCGCCGCCCGATCGTGATCATCGCCGAAGACATCGATGGCGACGCTCTCGCAACCGTCGTTTTGAACAAGATTCGCGGCGTGCTCCAGATTGCCGCTGTCAAGGCCCCGGGCTTTGGCGATCGCCGCAAAGCCATGCTCGAGGACATCGCGATCCTCACGAACGGCACGTTCATCAGCGAGGACCTCGGCACGAAGCTGGAGAACGTCTCGCTCGACATGCTCGGCACCGCCAAGAAGGTCGTGATCAACAAGGAAGACACCACGATCATCGAGGGCGCGGGCAAGAAGGCCGACGTCATGGGCCGCATCGGCACGATCAAGGCTCAGATTGAGAAGACCGACAGCAACTACGACCGCGAGAAGCTCCAGGAGCGACTGGCCAAGCTGAGCGGCGGCGTGGCCGTCATCAAGGTTGGCGCTTCCACCGAGACCGAGCTCAAGGAGAAGAAGCACCGATACGAGGACGCTCTCTCGGCCACGCGAGCGGCGGTTGAGGAAGGCATCGTCCCGGGCGGCGGCATCACCCTGCTCCGCGCCGCAGCTGCTCTGGAGAAGCTCAAGCTGGAAGGCGACGAGCAGACGGGCGTGAGCATTGTGCGCCGGGCGCTTGAAGAGCCGCTTCGCACCATCGCCGAGAACGCGGGCCTCGAGGGCAGCGTGATCGTCGAGAAGGTGAAGGAAGCCAAGCCAGGCTTCGGCCTCAACGCCGCGACCGGTGAGATCGTCGACCTCGCAAAGGCCGGCATCATCGACCCGGCGAAGGTGACTCGGTCCACGATCCAGAACGCGGCATCCATCGCGGGTCTGGTTCTGACGACGGAAGCCTTGGTGGTCGAGAAGCCCGAGCCGAAGAAGGCCGCCCCGGCGATGCCGGGCGGTGGCATGGGCGACATGGACTTCTAAGCGCGAGATTGGTCTTATAGGACTTATAGGACCTATAATGAGGCATCAAAGTGGAGCCCCTGATCCGGTATCAGGGGCTTCAGCCTTCAGATGGTGGATATCTAGTCTTTGCGACGGAACGTGCGCTCTTAACCCGCCACTATCTGGCTAAGAAAAGTCGGACCGTCGCGCCCCTTCCTCCTGGCGTTAAGAACTATCAACTATCACATGCGTTTCACGCGAACAACAGCCTTTAGCTCTTTGACGGGCGATGAGAGAGCCCTGTAGATGGTAAAGGCGAAGAGTGTCCCCCAGATTAAACCGGTAGGCCGTGCAGTGTCCAGGTCCCTCCAGTGGCTTCTTCCGGGCCTCCCATGGACATCCACCCATACAAAGAGGTTGGACCTGACATGTCTGGCACTCGGAGTGGACAAAGGGGTCGTAGTCTTGCCAGGCTTTCCTGTTCAACAACATCTGACGTTCTGTATCTCGCAGTTCAGCGGGTCTAAGTAGATTCTCTCGTCGCTCATGCTTGTGGAGATACCCGGAAGCATGGCTTGCGTCCATCGCTGTCTCGTTCCAACACTTGAAGTTCAGCCCGCCTGGGGCAAACACCGCTCCGCTCGGGTTGTCAGCAATACAAAGGTTACCGCGAAGGGGCTTGGGCAAGGACGTCTTCTGATTGAAGCCAAGTCGAAAGAGTGCAAGTCGCGCTTGCGCCTGTACTGAGGCAAACTCAGCCTTGGTCAGCGCATGCGGCTCCGCATCCGCACTAGCCTCAGTGTATGCAAGCACATGGCCCAAATCTACGAACACGTGTTCTCTTAAGCCACTCTCTGCTAGTTGCAACAGGAGGTCTGGAATTCGTTCGTAGTTACGCCTGTCAACGTTTACCCTGACAACTAGAGGCAGTCGTCCGGCCGCCCGCTTAAGGTTACAGAGGATCTTGTCGAAAGTTCCCTGTCCCCCAGCCCGCAACCTGCGCGCGTCATGGATGTCCTTCGGGCCATCCAAGGTGACTTGTATGCTGGTCAGGTCACCGAACGAGGCAATTAGGCTGATAGCTTCTTCGCGCAGCAAGAGCCCATTGCTGATAAAGTGATGAGAGTAGCGACATGCCCTATCTCTAGCGAGCTCTCGAAGCTCTCCAGCGAGTTCCATGACTTGAGCCAATTCCAGTAAGGGCTCACCTCCGAACCAGGTTACTCCCAGATATGTGCCCTTGTGCAGGTTACAATCAACGTGTTTTAGGATATGCATCCTATCTACCTCGGACATACGCCTATCCGGGTGCTCCTGGAAGCAGTACGTACATCGTAGGTTGCAGGCGACGGTCGGCGCAATCGTGAGAGCTAGACCCCTCTTCGTTTTCGGAGCCTTCTTCCAATATCGCTTTCGAACCTCCAGGCGCTCATCGACTGCTTGGTCTACGACAAAGCCGCTTTTTGCCAGAAGCTTAATATTTTCCGATGCTCGCCGGGGTAACTGGCCGGTCCGTTTAACATGCTCTAATGCTATTGTTAACTGCTGAAACTCTTCCACTGACATTGCAGCGAACCTACCTGTAAAAGTATTGAACGCCAGGACACTTTCTTGGCAAAAAGAACGCGTGAAGAAGTTGAATTCTGAGGTCTTCAGTGGCATGAGCAGTCTATTGTTTCCTCATACGAATGCGAATGTCCACAGGTGCCACGGGAACAGTCTGCTGAAGCGCTTCCAGCACCTCTTGCCGAACGGTCATCCATTCTTCAGTTTCGAATAGCTGAGACTGGTCAATCAGGTTCGCATCCGAAGTGTTGTAGCCGTTGCAGTGGTGAATGTCGTTGCACTCGTTTGTATCACAGGTCTGCCCCCTACACCCTTCTACATTGCAACTATCTCCATCGTCACCGCTACAATAGTGAGGGTCGCAGCTTTTATTTGCGCCGCAAACACTGTTGTCCAATTGATCGAGGATATCCGTCAAAGATCCGTCTAAGACCTGCTGCGCCAATTCGGGCATGCGGTCAATTAGGACGCCAACAACCTGCTGAACCTGCTCAGGCTCGAGGTTTGTGTGAGTGTCGAGATAGTCGTCAAGCTCCTTAGCGACGTAGACCGATCCTACGCCCGACATAGACTTTACGAGCGCGGACCGGTCGGTCTTGGGTTTCGAGGTTCGCATGCCGATACTATACAGCAGATTTGTGAACGTTCTAACACTTTTCTTGGAAATCATTGGTGGTTTGTTCTCCCCACCTCCTTGTAACGGCGGACGGGTGGCCCGGGTTCGTGAAGCTAACCCGGGTGCCGGTGGCGTTACGATTCTAAACGCATCGCCTCCTCTTTCAAGGCAACTCCCAGCAAATCCACGCCTTGCCGCCGCTTTTGCGACCGCCTTCGACGTATGCTTCCGACTTCCCACACTTCGGGCACGGTCGTCGCCCGCCGTGCATGTTCGGCGCGCCGCTCACCAGGTAGACCTTGCCACACTCAGGGCATGTGAAAGCAGCATTGTTGCCCTCCCAGTCTTCATGACTTTCTAAGGAATCAGGATTGACTAGGCGCTCTTTCATCATTTTCCTCCACTAGCAGGCTTCGGCTGCTGCCCTTCGGCCAGGGCTTCGGCCATGATTTGCGACCACTTGACGTGCAAGTCGTCCAGCGCTTCGGTCAGGCGCACCGCGAGGCGTTTGTCCCGGTCCCCATTGTCGTAAGGCGGACAGCTGGAATCATAAAGATTCATTTCCTTTTCGAGCGCACTGGCCGTGGCGCGATACATGATCCAGTTGTCGTGAAACTTGAAAATTCGCTTCAGGCCTTGCGAGACCGCAATCGCGACACCTAGCAGGGGTACAGCGACCTCCGCCGCCTGCTTACCAAGGAGGATCGGCAGGACGCCCGTAGCCGCCACGATAGCGCCGGCACATAAGATCGTGATCTCGAAGAAGAAGTACCACCTCCTGTTCCTCTTCGAATATGAAGACATGTTCCAGTAGCTCAGCTGGAGCTTTTGCCGCGGAGGTTTCGGATCAATCGGCAAGGCTGCTTCAGGGTGCATGCTTGCCGTCATTCTATGACCGAACGCTGTGGCAGGGTGTGATCTTCGTCACACTTATCGAGTCGTTCGGGTGCCTTCCACCAACTCATCCATACTAATCCTGGGTGTCAATCCACAAATCACCCTTTGATCCGGATATCGCCGCTGAGTGGCATGCGATCGTGTTCTCAAAACCGCCAATGCCGGAGGAAGAGGCAATGCAGCGGTGGGAGGCGCTGTTTGCGCGGACTTATGCTGACGGCAAGTGGACCTGCAACCCGGACTCGGCGGGCCTCGTGACCAGCCTGGGATGGGACCAGGCGATGCGAGCGGAGCGTTACGCGGATGCCGAGGCCTTGGCCAGGCTATTCCTGGCGTTCGATCGATCTCAGTGCGACGGCGTCAGCTGGGAGTATCACTGGTTCTTGCTTGGGTCCGCGATCATCATGCAGGGCCGAGTGCGGGAGGCAATTGAGCACTGGGAGTCTTTCGAACCGGTTGGTACCTTTGGCGCCCGGAGTGCGAGTGTCTCGGCTCGCAACGAACTCTATTCGTGCCTCTGCAGTTCGGATCCGAACCAGTCCGCCGACCCCAACTTGCTGGCGTTCGTGTCGAGACTGCTGCTTAAGTTCAAAGGCTGCAAGCGCGCAGCGGCGAAGGCGCTCGTCGCCGCAACCAACGCCGAATTGCTGGTGCAATTGGAACGGACTTACAAGGACGGCACGACCAGGGATAGCGCGGGCAAGGAATAGGACCTATAAGTCACAAAGGACCTATAATGGGGATCATGAAAGAGGAGCCCTTGATCCGGCCGCATGGCGGGTATCAGGGGCTTCATGCTTTTCAAATGGCGGAGATCGTCTTCGACGGAACTTGCGCTTTCACCCGCCTTTACCTCGATAAGAAGAGCCGCACGGTTGACCAGATGGTGCAGACAGCGCGCAGCGGCAAACAGAACATCGCCGAAGGCAGCATGGCTTCGGGCACTTCGAAGAGAATCGAATTAAAATTGGTCGGTGTTGCGCGTGCGAGTCTTGAAGAGTTGAAGGTCGACTTTGAGGACTTTTTAAGGCTCTCCAGCGAAGAACCCTGGCCCAAGGACCACGAGAAAGCCGTCTTTGTCCGCCGGTTGTGCTACAGGAAGAATAGGTCTTATAGGACTTATAGGACCTATATTGAGGAGAAGGGCTCCATCAACGCGGCAAACACGATGCTTTGCCTGGTTCACCAGACTAACTTCCTGCTTGACAAGCTGCTTCGGCAGTTGGATAAGGACTTCATGCAGGAAGGTGGCTTCACCGAGCGCATGCACCGCATGCGAAGCTCCAATCGAGATCGAGAAGGATAGGTCCCATAAGACCCATAGAACTTATAGACCTATAGCCCTAAGGCTCGGGACCGATCGGCGTCACCGACAGCGTCGATTCCCAGGCTCGCGACCCTGCGTGGCGGCCACCATCCGCTTTCTGGGAATGTCCAGCCGGATATCGATCACCGCCGTACGTGGCAAGCCGCTGCCAAAGCGCGTCCAATGAGCCCCGTCATCCATCGTCCGGTACGGCCCTCAAGTTAGTACCTGCAGCTTGGGATGAACGTGGATCGTCCCGGTAAGGGAGACTCCAAGGTTTGATTCAGCTCGAAGGCCAAGGATTCGTGTTTCGACGAGGAACGGCCCGACGGAGGCCGATCTGTCGCGCCGTGCGGAGTGGAGAAGCAACAAACGGTACCCGCGGGGTGCGCAACACCCGCCATACAGCCAAACACCATCTTGGGAAGTCAACGCAAAGTTCCAAGCGAGGATTGGAACCTCAAAAGGTGCCTACACTCGCCGACCGAACTATCGTCGGCGCCTCAAAAGAACCATCGCCCCAAGAGATATGGCGGCCATGGTTGCCGGCTCCGGAACCGGTGAAAACGCGACGTGGTCGAACATGTAGCCATCGCCTAGTCCAAAAGCGTCCTGTATCGCAAGCGACTGTATGACGTCGCCTTCGCTAGCATCGATCCGCAAGTATCCTTGCCGGCCATTGTCTACGAAAAATCCGCTCGTTAGCGTTTGGACAGTACCTATGCTGGAGCCGTTTACCACGATGTACGCATCCCGGTCCATCTGCTGGACGCTGAAGCCGGCGCTCAACGCGCCGTCAGTGAAGTAGAACGTCAAAGTTCCCCAGCTTCCCGACTCGAAATACGAAAACGTTTGATTCGTACGCGTATTGATAATCCCATGGTCGCCATCCCACACACCGCCGCCGCCCAGGGTGAAGGCGTTACCGAACGCGTCGTCCGACGGCTTGAATGTGTTGGGAAGGACTCCTGTTCGGACAAGGTCGCCATTTGGCGAAGTCACGCCGACCTCAAGGCCAGATACCAGGTTCACATCTTCAAAACCCTCGATTGTGAATCCCGAAACTCCGATCACCGCGTCAGAGGCGGCCCATGAAGAAGCCGAATACGTGGTGACCGAAAAGGCAGCCTGCGAAACGGATGCGACAGACAAGAACGTCAGCAGCATTCCAGAGTGGCTTAATTCCATCTGAATCTCCTTTATCGAGCGAACAGTTCCGCCCGGATGACTCTATGGTACTCGGGGCCCCTCAAAGCGCAATGTCGTCATTTCGTGCTCTACGCGCCGCGAGGGCGTGGTCTAGAAGGGGCTGCACACGCTCAAAGAATCTCACGCCCTTGAGACCGACGAAAGCCTAAGGCTCCGGCCCGATGGACACCAGCGACAGCGTCGATTCCCAGGCCCCGCGACCCTGCGTGGCGGCCACCATCCGCTTTCTGGGAATGTCCAGCCGGATATCGATTACCGCCGTACGTGGCAAGCCGCTGCCAAAGCGCGTCCAATGCAGCCCATCGTCCATCGTCCGATACACCCCATCGTCCGTGCCGGCGAAGATCATCTGCTTTCCACCGACCTTGGCGACTGCGATGACGTTCACCGGGATGTCCGGCAGGTTTCCGTCCAACGTCGTCCACGACGAGCCACCGTTCTTGGTTCGGCGGATCTGGTTGACGCCAAAGTTTGAAACCGCCACGTAGACGATCTGGTCGTTGCTCGGGTCGATCGTGATCTCGCGGGTGACGCGCGGCCAGCCAGGAATGCCGGTGAGCACTTTCGTGAAGGTGGCGCCGCCGTCGGTCGAGCGCGAGATGTTCCCGTCGTTGGTGGCCAGCCAGACGACATTCGGGTTGGTTTTCGCGATGGCAAGCGCCCGGATCGACCCGCCGCCATTGGAGACGTCGCCACTGATCGCGGTCCAAGACGAGCCCCCGTTCAGCGACCGGTAAACGCGGTAGGTACCGAGGAGGACGCGGCTCGAGTTCGTTGGGTCAACCTCGATCGGGGAGAAGAATGCGTTCCGATCGCCCCCGTTGATCCCGGAGCTCGAGCTGTTCCACGTGCTTCCGCTATTGGTGGACCGGTAGATGTTGCCTGAGCCTTGGAACTGGGCAAACCGGACGGCAGGGTTTAGCTGGTCGATGTGGGTGTAGCCGCCGTCGCCGCCGATATGGTTCGACCAGTTCAGGGTGTTGCCGTTCCTTTGGACGGTTCCGTTGTCCTGCAATCCGCCGAGAACGGTCGTGCCGTCGGCGGGGCTGATGGATACGCCTGCGTAGAACTGGGTCGTCCCCAGTCCCGTGTTCTGGTTCAGCCACGTTGAGCCGTTGTTCGTAGACCGGTAAACGCCCCCGTCGCAGCCAATCCAAAGCCTGCCGCTTGCGTCCCAGGCGATGGCGTGGTTGTCCACGTGCTGCGTCGTGATCGTGGAGAACGAGGAGCCTCCATTGGTCGTTCTCAAGAGGTCGAGGCCGGCAAAGAGGGCCGTGTCGGCGTTTGTTGGATGGACCCCGACCGCGCAGAGAAACCAGCCGTAGGTGGACTGGAAGCTACCAACCGGGAGCGATGTCCACGACGTCCCGCCATTCGTCGACTTGAATCCGCCGAGAGTCGTTCCATTGTTGCCGCTTGCGGAGCACTGGTTGACAAAGAGGGCGTAGACTCGGCTCGCGTTGGAAGGAGCCGTTGCGACCGAGATTCGCCCGACGTTCGAGGTCGGCAGACCGCCACCAAGCTTGACCCACGAGGCGCCGGAGTCTGTGGATTTGTAGATGCCGTTCGAGGTCGAGCCAAACGGACGGCCGATGGCGGCGAAGAGGGTGCTCGGACTGGTGGTCACCATGGCGATATCGGTCGCCGCTTCGCTAGGCAGACCGTTGGTTAGCTGCGTCCAGCTCACGCCGCCGTCGGTCGACTTGAAGACACCGTACGGGCCACCCTTTTGGGGATGTCCCTTGGCCGCAGCGAGTTCGGGAAAGCCACCGGCGGCGGCGATCGAAGCGTAGAGGACCTGTGTGTCCTGGGGGTTGATGACGATTTTGGAAAAGGTTCGGCCGGCGAAGGTGTTCTGGCCAAGCAAGCTCCAAGTCGCCCCGCTGTCGGTGGACTTCAACAGGCCCACACCGTACCGGCTGTGGTTCGCATAGTTGGCCTCGCCGGTTCCCACATACACCACGCTGTCGTTGGTGGGGTCCACGGCAATCGCGCCACCGCGCTGGTCGGCGCCGCGTCGGTGAGAACGGTCCACGTGGCGCCGCCGTCCGTCGTCCGCCACACTCCGCCGTCAGCCCCTCCGACATAGACCTTGTTCGCGTCTGTCGCGCTGCACGCGACCGCAGAGACCCGGCCGTTGAATCCGCCCGAAATCGGGGACGGTCCCAGTTCCTTCCAGGTCTGGGCCAAGGCAAAGGACGGGACCAGCAACAAGGCGAAGGCAAAGCGCTTCATCGAATTGCCTCCTTCTGGGCGGGGATGGAGAAGGTGAGCGTCGTGGAGAAGAAGTCGAAGTCAGCCTCAGGGTCGTCGGGGACGGGTAGCACGTATTGGAACTTGAACTCGTACGTTCCGGGGGCGTCGGGGGTGAACTTGCAGAGACCACCTTGGGCCTTGAGTACCCAGGTCTTGCCGCTCGTGAGGTTGACAACGAAGACTTCGGCTTCTTCCACCTCCTGTCCTCGGACGACCAGTTCGAGGGCCATGTCGCTACCCATCCTGAACTTTGTCGGATCCATCAGTGGATGGATGCTGGACGCGAGGGACGTCTTGGCGGTCGCCACTCCCGAATCCGGCGATTGCTCGCCCGGCCAGTCGGTTTGGAAGACCGTGAGGGCCGAGCGGAAATGGCGAATTTTGGTTTCGCGGCGCGGCAGAGACGGTTGCCTGGCGATACGAGAGACGGTCGTAGAATCGACGGTTTGTAGCTGGGGGGCAAAATCGACGCCGACGACCACCGGGCCGGGGCCGGGAATGGCGAACCTGACGCTTCCGTCCTGTTGAAGCCACTCATCAAAGGCGTCGCGGTTTTCCTGAACGAGGCCGGTCCTGATGAAGACCCATCTCGCGGGGAATCTGGTCCAATCCTTAATCGCGGGGCCTGTCGACTTGGTTTCGCTGAGCAGCAACCGGCTTTCGCGGCTGGCCGTCACGAAGGTGTCCGGCGTTAAGAACAGGGCTTCCTGCGCCTGCGACCCTGACACCGCAGCCAGCAAGAGTGAAAAGAAACCGAATCTAACATGCATCGACACGCCCATTCTCTTCCAGTTTACAGGCACGCTCCGGGCAAACCATGCGATTGCACCAAAGCCTGGTAACGCCCAACCTTTAACGTGTTAGACCGGATCGGTTAGACGCGGATCATGCTGACCGTCTCCTTTTTAAACCCGAGGCGATCGTAGAAACCATGCTGGTAGGTGAACAGGTGCACGTTGGCGCCGGGGGAGGCCTCGCGGATCATGGCAAGGGCGGCTTTCATCATTTCCGAGCCAATCCTCCTGGCTTGCCACTCCGGCAGCACCGCGACGTCCCATATGCTGAACCAACCGGGAGCATCACGCACGATGCGCACGACACCGACGGTTTCCCCGCCCGGTGCGATGGCGACCACTCCACCCCAGGTCGTTTGAAGGATCTCTGGCTGAAGCTCCTTGTAGGAGAACGCCCGCCCCGCGATGTCGGCATATTCCTCCACCGTGGGCAACCGGCGTTCGATGGTGACGCCTTCGGGAAAGGGTTGCGATCGTGCCGGTTCGTTTACCGGTGGCCCGGCAAACCGCAGGTGGTAGCCCGCCGGATCTTCCACCACATATTCCCGCGACCCCCACGGCATGTTGTCGATTGCCGAGACGATGGTCGCGCCCGCGGCGCGGTGACGATCGTACAGAGTATCGGCATCATCCACCTTGATCCAGTGCTGGTGGCCGCCCACCTTCGCCGCAAGCTCCGGTTGCAAGCAGAACATGATGGTGACTCCACCGACCGATGCGGAACCAAACGTCGGCGGCTCCCCGATTTGCCACGAAGACTCGAATCCGAGCACGTCCTTGTAGAAGGCGAGGGTGGCTGCAACATCGGCGGAGGCGAAGATGGCCGTGGAGCTGATCACGAGGCACAGGATACGCCACGATAGGTTGCGATCATCTCGCAGTGGAAAGCAATAGCACAACTTGCTCAGCGTCGGCAAGCGGGCTCATCACACCATCGTCTCCTTTCTGGCCTCTGATCCTCAGGACCGTCCTACATTTGTTCAGGGTTGTGCGCCGCACCTAAGTCCGACCCGAACTTTCGCGCATCATCAAGGCATGTCAGAAGATCAGTAATCGCTCACGAACTGGAAGGCACGATTCGAAGATATGCAAAGCGAAGCCCACGACTATGGCATCACGAGTATGGTGATCCTGTCAAGTGAAGACCCCCTATCCAGACAGGAGGCAATTCACCTTTCCCACCGTGGAAGCGTGATCCGCCTCCTCGGGATGATGACCCACTCTTGGCGGACTTTCAACGCCAAGCTTTTCGGCTCCTGAAACGACCCCTGCGGGTGCTTGGCCAGATCGAGAAGACGACGCGGGCAGCCACCGAATCACGCCATTTTGAAGGGTCAAGGGAAGGTTCGAATGAACAGATTCTGAACCAGCCAGGTATTCAAACCTGAATTTGGCACTACGGTCGAACTTGGCACGCCCTATGCCGTATCCTCTACCTGAGGATTTTCTATTGATATGAATGTGCGTTACTTGAGTGCCCTAGGTTTTGTTGCGTTTGCTGCCTCCTCGCAAGCAGCCGTCATTATGAATTTTGATACGCTCGTCACCGGATTCGTTCCTGGTGGCCCTGCGCCATGGGCGACCCTTACGATCGCCGATGTTGCTGCCGATACTGTTGAACTGACTTTGACCCACAATGCGACGTCGGCCTCCGGTCAATTCATTACGTCCCTACTTTTGAACATGGATCCGGTCCCCGGCACCATCACGGCAAGCAACCAGACGCCGATCAACAAGTTCGACGGTCCGTTTACCTATGGAACCGACTCGATCAATGATGCCGGAGTACTTTTCGACGCCAAGCAGGGCTTTGAAACGAGCAACTCGGGCGGCGGCGCCAACCGCCTGAAGCCGGGTGAAAGCGTGACGTTCCGGCTCACGGGTACGGGTTTGAACGAAACCGATTTTCTCGCTAAGTCTCCTGGCACCGATATTCTTGCAATGGTCCACATTCAAGGCATCGATGGTGCCAATTCAGGCAAGATCGCGGCAGTTCCGGAACCCGCAACCATGGTTGCGTTGGCCAGTGGCCTTGCCATTGTGGCTCGACGGCGCAAGCGAAACGCATAAGCAATTAGGCTCAGATAACGTTTACAGCCGCCCCTCCTGGAAGGGCGGCTGTTTATCGTTGTTAGGGACGCAACCCGATTCATCAAGCCGGCGTCAAGTATGGTGACCTAATGAGCAGGCTCACGCTTCTTCGAATTGCCCGCTGGGCAAAGGGCAAGAAAGCTGATACCGAGCATCCCAACCTTGAAACGCTGATCGACGAGGAATCGGTCAAGGTCAGCGACGGCTACCACTATGCGCGGTGGATCACGCCTCTGGTCGGGCTGACCTTGGCCGCCGGTTGCTTTCTGCCGCTTGCGCTAACGGTACACCCTTTGTTCTGGATCGGCGTCGCCGGCATGGCGTTGATCGGTGGCGCCCTTGGGGCCGTGTTCCATGCCTTTGCGACTCGGATCTCGCCATCCCAATTGGCTCTCCGCAAGCGTTGCGTCGGGCTCGCGAACAAGCTCACTTCGGCCCGCCACCTGCTGGGCGTGACGCCGGTGATTTCCCCCAAGGTGGCTGCCGTGCTCGATGACGCGGCAAAGATCTATCTGCAGGTGCGCCCCAACGGCGAGCGTGATCTACGGATCCGGGCAACCGATGCCTGGACGGATGCATCCCAGAAAGCACTTCGCGCGATGGACGAGGCGATGGCGCAATTGTTGACCCTAACCGAGCCGGCTTCACCGCAGGCGCAAGAAGCGGCTCTGGCGCAGGGATGGGCGGAGCCCTTGCTGGCGGAGATGCGCGCCACGGCTGCCGCTATCTGCAACCAGAGAATCGCCTCCCAAATCTCCGGCGCCAGCCTCCATCCGGCTGCATCCTCCCTTTCGGAGCTGACCGACGCCAGGGCTCACCTTGAGCGACTGGATTCTGCCCTGCAAGAGCTCAACGAGGAAACGGTTCGGGAGCAGGCATAGATAGGTCCGCAGCCACCCAACCGTTGTTCGAGCAGAAACGGCACTTCGCCAAACCTTGCGGCACAATGACGGGGAATATGCCGGCTGAGCTGCAAATTCTGGAATTCTCGGACGCAGGCGATTGGCGACGGTGGCTCGAACAGAACCACGCGGACGACGCCGGCGTCTGGCTTCGGCTGTTCAAGAAGGGTTCCGGCAAGGACACCTTCACGTACGCCGAAGCGCTCGACGAGGCCCTCTGCTACGGCTGGATCGACGCCATCATGAAGAGTGAGGGCAAGGATTCCTACATTCAAAGATTCACACCTCGGCGGGCAAAGAGCATGTGGTCGAAGCGGAATCGCGAGCACATCGACCGCCTGACCGCGGCGGGTCGCATGCACCCCGCAGGTCTTGCCCAGGTTGAAGCAGCGAAGCGTGACGGAAGATGGGATGAAGCCTACGATCCGCCGAGCACGACCACCGTTCCCGAAGACTTCCTGGAATTGCTGAAGAAAAACCGGGCTGCCTTCGGTTTCTTCCAGACGCTCGACAAGGCCAATGTCTACGCGATCACGTGGAGGCTCCAGACCGCCAAACGCCCGGAAACTCGCGAAAAGCGTATGCGGCAGTTTGTCGATATGCTCGCGAGGGGCGAGAAGCTGCACTAAGCCCGGTGCCAGAATGCGTAGGCACGTCTACGGGCAACCGTCCGAAGGAGAAGCTATGGAAACACAAACCGCACCGTCCCCGACCGGCCAACCAGCTACCGGCACCGTTCGGCTTCATCGTGTTCTGAAGGCGCCGCCGGAGCGCATTTACCGGGCGATTCTCGATCCCGCCGCCAACTGCAAATGGCTCCCACCTAACGGATTCACGTGCACCGTCCACCACCTTGATGCCACGGTCGGCGGCAGCTATCGGATGACGTTCACCAACTTCTCGACCGGGCAAAGCCACTCTTTTGGCGGCAAGTATCTTGAGCTCGAGCCCGGAGCCCGCATCGTCGCAACCGATGTCTTCGACGATCCAAGCCTTCCGGGACAGATGCGGACGACCTATACGTTCTCGGCCGTATCCGTCGGCACCGAGGTGACCATCGTCCAGGAGGGCATTCCTCCCGCCATTCCGGCGGAGGCTTGCTATCTGGGGTGGCAGGAATCCCTCGAGAATCTTGCCAGGCTCGTCGAGCCAGAGATTCCAGAAATGTGATGGTCGACAGACAGGAGGAGGAACCATGAAATTCGGCGCACGAAACAAGCTCATCGGCGAAGTTACGGAGATTAAGAACGGAACGGTCATGTGCCAGGTGAAGGTCCGCCTGACGGCCAGCGAAGGACTGGAGATGAGCTCCGTCATGACGCTGGACTCGGTCGAGGACTTGGGCCTGAAGGTGGGCGACACGGTGGAAGTCGTTGTAAAGGCGGTGAATGTCTTGCTGGCAAAACCGTAAAGCAAAAGTCGGGATGCTGGGGCAAGCGTTTCTTAGATTGGAGGTCAGCAATGAAATCTGATCACAAATGGAATGCTTTCGCTATCGCAGCCGTCGTTGCGATGGCAGTCGTTACTCCCCTCGAGGCTTCCGCCCAGAGCAAAACCAAAAAGGGCAAGGCTGTAAGCGCGCAACGCGCCACGGTAAGGGCTCCCAAAGCGGGTGTCCAAAACAGGGGTAGCTTTGTGCCGAGGTCGGTACAAGTCAACATCACGCCGGCCCAACCACCCCGGACACTCGCCGATCTATCCGCGGCCGCAGCCCGTCGGACGGTCTTTACCAATCGCACCGTGATTCCATCAGCCCGCACGCTTCCCCAGCTCACGTCGCGAAACATCCTGTCAACGGGGCTCGTCTTCCCTCGAACCGGCACCGGCTGGTGGGGCGCTGACGGACCGACGGTCACCACGTATTTCGACCCTGTGTATGGCCGGATCACGATCGTCGACTATGATTGGGGTTCGGTCATGTACACCTACGGCTATCAGGTCGTGAACTTCTGGACCGATAACGGCTACGTTTGGTACGCCTACCCGGGAATGGCAAACGTCGCCTACCCGGTGCTGTACCGTTAGCCAAACACTTGCACCGGATTAGCCACCCTGTCGGTGCCGGCCGGCAGGGTGCACCCCGTTATCCGGACCAAGGTTCGGGCGTGGGGCTTACTTCACTCGCTTGAACGTGATTTCCGACTCCGAGTCCTTGATCACGACGGTGTTGTTATCCTTCCATGTCAGCGTGGAATCCGGCTCGGTGTTGGCCTGCTTGATCATGTTCGCCTTTTCCGCGTTGAGCATTTTCTCGGCCTGCTCGGTCTGCTTGGCATCCAGGCCCTCCACCGACCATACCAAGTCCTCCACGGTCGAGGTCATCTTGTTGCCGGCGAGCTTCCACTTGCCGGAGTCTGTCGCAATGAGGGTTCCCTGCGCTCCGGTCAGCTTGGCGACATTGGTATAGGTGCCATTGGCATTGACCGTCAACGTCATATGGGCTGGCTGACCCATGATTTGGGTGTCGCCTGCCCACTGGCCAACGATCTTTTCGCCACGGGAGCAACCGATGACCCCAATGAGGAGACAGGCAAGCAGTATTGGCAAGTTGCGCATGGCGCAGTTTAGCTGCACCGGGGAAGATTTAGGCACCCACAGCAGACGTGCGATTAGTCTCTTGGCACGGTCTTTCCGGAGCTTCGCACCGCCCGATACAGGACCCATCCCAAGATGGCTGCCGACAGAAAGAACACGAGTCCCATTACGGAAACCTCACCGATAAGCGGAGGCGCCTTCATGCTCCACAACAAGGAGGAGCCAAGCACCATTGACGCGGTGAGGATGCCGAGAACCAAACGATTGACGACCGTGTCCAGATGACGATGGTCGAGCGCAACACGAAAGTCGCCGGACTGCACCCGCCTCATCACGTTGGCCAGTTCCACGGGGAGGGCCTGGAAGAATTTGTCCCATTCCACAATGCTCCGCTGGAAGCGCTGCATCAACCTGCTCGGATTGAGTCGCCGCTTGATGGCTTCATCGCGGTATGGCTCCAGCAAAGCTTGGATGCTGAACTCGGGGCTCAGCTTCTCTGACGTGCCATTTAGAAGCACGAGCATCCGCAGCAGCTGGGTCATGCCGGGGCGAGGACGAATGCGATATTTCGCAAACACATCGAGGAGGCCTCTGATGACATTGGCGATGTCCATCTGGTCGATTGACCGATGCGACTCGGAGAGGAGGTCGGCCAGGTCGTCGCGCAGTTTCCCGCGCGCGGAATCGGGTTGGCCGTTGGACATTCCCCAGAGCGTGCCGGCAAGTCCATCCACATCGCCATCGGTCAGGGCCACGACGAGGGATTCGAGCTCATCGCGCAGCCCCTCATCGATCACGCCGACCATTCCACAGTCGACAATCCCAACAACTCCGCCGGGTAGCAGCATGAAGTTTCCCGGGTGGGGGTCGGCATGGTAGAAGCCGTCGCGAAAGACCATTTCCAGGTACACCTGCGCTCCGTTTCTGGAGAATTCGTTGAGGTCGACGCCGCTGTTGCGGAGGGCATCCTCATCCGTTCCCGGAATTCCCACGAGGAGTTCCAAGGTCAAGACGCGAGTGGTGGAAAGCTCCGGCCAGGTCCGGGGGAATCGGACCGATTCATCCTCCTCGAAGTTGTGCCGGAACCGGTCGGTATTCTCGAGCTCTCGGTGAAAGTCGAGCTCGGCGGTGATGGAACGTCGGAATTCGCGGACCAGCCGGACCGGCTCCCAGGACCTTAGGTTCTGCGAGTGCTTGTCGGCAAGCTCGGCGAGCGACTCGAGGACGGAAAGGTCTGACTCGATCGTGGCCTGAATGCCGCTTTTCTGAACCTTGACGGCGACCTGCTCCCCGGAGAACAGCCGTGCCAGGTGTACCTGGGCAATCGATGCCGAGGCCAATGGCTCTGGGTCGAACTCCGCGAAGATATCGGTTTGGGGTACTCCGAATTCGGCTTCGAGCGTCCGCCTCACAACTTCTGGCGGATCCGGTGGCGTGGCTGACTGGAGTTTGGCGAGCTCTTCGGCCAGCTCGATACCGATGAGATCGGGTCGTGTCGACAGCATTTGCCCAATCTTAATGAAGGTCGGACCGAGCTCAGTGAGCGCCTCCCGGAGCCGAACCTCTCGGGGCAGATCTGACAATTCTTTGTCCCGAGCCGTCTCCAACACCGCCTTGGCCCCTGGAATAGGCAGTGACGAGACGTAGTCGGTTAGGCCGTAACGAACCGCGACGCCAAGGATTTCCCGCATTCGGGGGCCGTCGCGCTCCAAGCGTTGGATGGTTGTCGGGTTGTCAGCAGTATGCATATCGCACTCACCGCTGCAAGATAAATCGCTTTGCTGCATTTGAACGGCGCAAGAATCGGCGCTGCTCTTGGCGGATATCCTGATCCCGTGGCTGGAAAGGTTCGCCCGCTCTTGGCTATCGTGACGGGTCGGCCCGGTTCCGGCAAGTCGACGCTTGCGGCGGAGTTATCTGCTCGAATCCGCTGCCCGCTGGTCAGCCGAGACCGGCTCAAGGAAGGCATGCTCAGAACGACCAGTCTTCATCTCGCGGGGGATCCGGACTTGTCGTTACGGGTCTTCGACACGTTCTTTGAGCAGGTCGCCACGCTGGTTGAAAGGCAAATCAGCCTTGTGGCCGAGGCGGCGTTCCAGCACCACGTATGGGAACCTCGTCTGAAGCCGCTGATCGACGTGGTTGATATGCGCATCGTCGTTTGCGAGCTGCCGACTAGCCTGGCGGTCGAACGAAGGCGCGCGCGGATGCTGGAGGATCGGCGTTGGAGCCAGTATCACCCCAGTTCGGAGGGATGGGAAAGCGAAACCTACGACCCACCCCGGCTTCCGGTTCCGCTGTTACGCGTGGACACGACGGAAGGCTACGTCCCGGACCTTGAGGCTATTGTCGCGTTTCTGAGCTAGGCCCGGTTACCACGCGATTCGTGCAGGCTTGACTCCTGTTGTTAGCCTGAAGGGACGAGCCAGTGGGACCAAGCCAGGCAATCCTATGAGGATTTCTAGCATGTCAAGTTGACGAGGCTGGGGTCGGCGAACCCTGCCTTATAATCATCCTGAGCCCGTTGGCTCTGGAAAGAGAGATGAAAAGAAACGTAGCCTACTTCCTGCTATTGTTTGTGAGCGTTGCTGTCGTAACCTTGGCGAGAGTCTCTCCCCAGGATGCCGTTGCGCTGGCCTACGTCCGCCTGCAGTCTTCGACACCAGGAACCCAGCAAACCGGACACCTCAACGTCTCGGGGGCGATCATCGGAGGCGAGCATGTCGGCAATGGCGCCGGTTTGACCGGGGTGAACGCCAATCTCCTCGACGGTCTCGACTCCACCTCATTTCTCCAATCGGTACCGTTGCCCCTGGTGCTAACCGGGAACGCTGCTCCGGCCCTGCTCCAAGTGACGAACACCCACTCATCGGCTCCCGCGATATCGGCGAAAGGGGCTCTTTACGGCATGCTCGCAGACGGTCTCATTGGGATCCGCAGCCAGAGCGATGTTGTGGGAGGTAGTGGAATCCAGGGGTTGGCCACCGCTTCCACGGGTCTCGGCGTCGGAGGGTATTTCGTGGCGAATTCGTCAAACGGTACGGCCGTGCATGGTTCCGTCATTGCGGGTACGGGCACCGGCCTTGCAGGCGACTTCTATGTCGATGGCGAGAATCAAAAAGCGATCTTCGCTCGGAACGGCACGACCAGTGGATCGGCGGTTGCGATCCATGGACGATCCAGCGCTTTTTCTGGAATCGGTGTTTTTGGGGAAGTCAACAGCACGGCGAGTGGAACGTCCAGTGGTGGCTACTTTTCCAGTCGAAGCACGAATGGGCGAGGTGTCTATGGAGCCGCGCTGGCGGCAACGGGCGCCGCCACGGGCGGTCGATTCGAATCCATGAGCTCGACCGGCATCGGCGTGTACGGTGAAACGCTGGCAACGACCGGCGTGAATTACGGCGGGTACTTCGAGGGCGCCAGCAACATGTCGCGAGCCGCGGTTGGTTGGGCAACGGCAACCACCGGAACGACTTATGGAATGCTGGGTCAGGCTGACAGCACGAACGGACGTGGCGTGGCCGGCTTCGCGACCGCATCCACCGGTATCGCCTATGGTGGCCGCTTTGAGAGTGACAGCACGTCCGGGCGGGGCATCTACGCACTCGCCACTTCGACAACGGGAACCAACTACGGTGTGCGGGGAGCCACCAACAGCGGTTCTGGCTACGGGATCTTTGCGGACGGTGACCTCGGGGCTTCGGGCAGCAAGTCTTTTCGCATCGACCACCCCCTTGATCCGGAGAACAGGTATCTCCTCCACTACGCTTCCGAGAGCCCCTATCCCCAGAACTTCTACAGCGGCAACGTTGTCACGGATTCGCGCGGCTATGCCTGGGTCGAGCTTCCATCCTACTTTTCCAGTATCAACGCGAATTTCAAATATCAGCTAACGGTTCTGGACGATTCGGACTCCACCGACTTTGTCATGGCGAAGGTGAGCAAGGAGATTCGTGGCAACAGGTTTCAAGTTCGCACCAGTGCGCCTAACACCAAGGTTTCCTGGCGAATCGAAGCCGACCGAAGCGACCTATATATGCGTAGGAAGAAACCGGCAGCCGAAGTGGAGAAACTGGGGGAGGAGCGGGGCCGATACCAGCAGCCCGAGTTGTACGGCCAGCCCGGTAGCTCAAGCCTTGATCACTCTGGTTCGGACGGTTCGATGGGTGCAGCGAGCTCGAAAGCCGGATCGCCTCGACACTGACAGGTCTCGCAAAGCTGCGGGGCTGAGCCGCCGAATACGTATGTTATAACGAAAGGGCTATGAGCCCTAATGCCAAGTCTGCAGGCTTTGGTTTTCTTGGTGCGGCCGCGTTTTGGTGCGTCGCCCATTCCGGACCCGCTGTTGCCCAGAACGTCAAGGAGTTCGTCGTTCGACTCCAGGATGCGACCCCCGGCACCTCCCAGACGGGGCACTCCAATATCAGCGGAACAGCTAGAGCGGGCCAATTCCAGGGGGGAGGCGGCGGCCTGACGGGAGTGAATGCGGACCTCCTAGACGGTTTCAACTCCACGGCGTTCCTGCAATCGATACCTATTCCATTGGAAGTCGTTGGTTCTCAGCCGCTGCACATGATTCGGGCCGAGAATTCCTATGGCGGCACCGCCTTTGGTTCTGCGGCTCTGGCCGGCTATATGACGGCTGCGAGCACGCAGAATCCCACCTACGGAGTGTTGGGCGTCAACGCATCCACCCAGGGACGTGGCGTCCTGGGCTTTGCGTCCAGCAGCACTGGCTCTAACTACGGCTTATACGGTGAGACTTTAAGCAATGCCGGCACGGCAATCTTTGGCATCAGCAGCCATTCCACCGGAGCGGGCATCGGCGTCCACGGACGGGTTAGCGGCTCGAGCGGCCGGGCTGTCCAAGGGGTGGCGTCGAACATCAACGGCTCGTCGATCGGCGGCTACTTCGAGAGCTTCGGGAATGTGGGTTGGGGCGTCGTGGCCCGCGCCCCACGTTACGGAGTCGACGCGGTAGCAACGGGAGAACTCGGTCGCGCGGTGAACGGCTGGGCAACCTCCATAACTGGTGCGGCAATCGGTGGCCTGTTTACGAGCGACAGCACGGAGGGCACAGGCGCATATGGCCACGCTGCAGCAAGCTCAGGGGTGACCTATGGCGTTTACGGTCGTACCGACAGCACGTCCGGCAGGGCAGTTTACGGGACGTCGACTGCGAACACGGGCACGAACTACGGCGGTCGGTTTGAGAACGACAGCACTTCGGGGCGGGGCATCTATGCCCTTGCTTCGGCGACGACGGGGACGACATATGGCGTGCGCGGCGAAGCGGTCAGCAATAGTGGCTATGGCGTTTATGCGGTAGGTGACCTCGGCGCTTCCGGTACCAAGACCTTCCGCATCGACCACCCGCTTGACCCAGAGAATCGTTACTTGGTTCACTACTCCGCCGAGAGTCCATACCCACAAAACTTTTACGTCGGCACGGTCGTAACGGACGGGAAGGGCTATGCATGGGTCGATCTCCCATCCTATTTCTCAGAGATCAACGCCAACTTCAAGTACCAGCTGACCGTTGTCGACGACGCCGATGCCTCACTGTTCGTGATGGCCAAGGTGAGCAAGAAGATTCGAGGAAACCGATTCCAGATCCGCACGAGTGCGCCCAATACCGAGGTTTCGTGGGAGGTCAAGGCAGACAGGAATGACCTCTATGTCCGAACCCGAAAGCTTAAGGATGTTGTCGACAAAACGGACGCTGAGCAAGGAAAGGTGCAGCATCCGGAACACTATGGGAAGGCGCGTTCTGAAGGACTGGACAACGGCACAACCGAACAGACGAAGCGGCCCGAGCGCGGCCGATTTTCCGTGCCAAGGACCGACTAGGACCGGCAACCCTGCCGGGCTGAGTTGCGGATTTTGTACTTCTCAAACCCGAGCGTACATTGTCCGCTCCGCTTGGAAGCATCATCCATCTGTCCTGCTGCACAATAACCATGTCTGCCGGCCCGAACGCTCGCGTGAGCCAACTTCCAACTTTGCCCGTGATCAACTCAGCAGACGGGGAGGATGTCCTCCCCCGACGTACCGGTCGCTAGCGAGCGTCGATCAGTTTTGGCCGGCGGCATGAAGCCGGTGGTGATGCTCGCCTCGCTCCTCCGGCATTCCGTAGAGCTCGGGCCGCTGGTAGGTGCCGCGCAAGTGCTTTGGCTTTTCGCGCTCGGTCGGGGCACCGTGCTTCCGAACCCAAAGGTCGTTGCGGTCGGCTTCGATCCGCCACGACACCTTGGTCCCGGGCGCGCTCGTCATGATCAGAAATCGGTTGCCACGCACCTCTCGTCCGACTTTTGCCTGGACGAAGTTAGCGGTTTCGGCGTCGTCGACCACCGTCAGCTGGTACTTCACGTTCTTGTTGATCGCATCGAAGTAGTCCGGGAGCACGACCCATGCTTTCCCATCGGTTCCGGTCACGGCCATGCCGCTGTACGTGTTCTGCGGAGTAGGCGACTCCGTGCAGTAGTGTCGCAAATAGCGGTTCTCCGGGTCCAGGGGGTGGTCGATCTGGAACGACTTGTTACCGAGGGCCACGAAATCGCCCGAGCTGTACACGCCATACCCGTCACCGCCGCCATCGCGGCCGTACACACCGTAGGACTCGTTGCCACCTTCGGCCCCCCCATAAAGGCCAAAGCCGGCAGGAGCGAAGGTTCGGGCATAGACGCCGACAATGGAGTTGGTGCCGGCCTCGGCTTGCAGGGTGTGTAGGGGTGTGGTGGTTCCCAGGCCAACCTTTCCGGTCGGCGTGACGGTGACCTGCGTCCCCGCGCCGACCGAGAGCTTCCACTTGCCCTGGTCCTGTCCATCGACAAAGTGGAAGGCGGAGATCTCGCCGGCGAGCGAATAGCCGTAGAAGGGCTGGCCGGTGGCGGCCGTGCGGATGTAGGTGCCGTCGAACGTCGTCGAGTTGTTCCCGATTCCGAACGACTCGTTGCCGGTGACACGAACGCTCCGATCGACTCCGACGAAGCCCCCGGGGGTGACGAACAGGCGATCTCCGGAGACGTTCAGCTTCCACTTGCCCCCGTCGTTGCCGTCCACATAGCTGTAGGCCGACGCGGCTCCGTTGATGGAGTATCCGTAGAAGGGCATTCCGGATGAGCCCGTGCGAATATACATGCCGTTGAAGCCTGCTCCCGTGTTGCCCAGACCGAAGAGCTCGGCACCCGTCACCTGGGTGCTCCGACCGACACCCAGGAAACCATTGAACTGGTTGGGTCCGACAGAAAACAGGTTCGTCTGATCGCGACGAGCCACGTTGCCGCTCAACCTTGCATCCGGCAAGGTGCCGGAGGCCAGATTCGATGCGTTGAGGCCGGTAACCGCGGCACCGTCACCCTGCAGCTGTCCGGCAATCATCTTGCCGCTGATGTTGGCGTTGCCGGTCTGTTGGACGCCGGGCGTTGTATCCTGCAGTCTGACGATGAACTCCTTTACGTTCTGGGCGACCGCCGGACCGCCATGGAAAATCGCGGCAAACAGGGCGGCGCCGATAAATCCAAATGCCGCCGAACGGGCAGCGTCTTGTCGAATACTCATGACCTGATTCGACAGTATAAGACCGTTGACTTCCGATTCCAACTGGCTTCTGCGATTTTTTGCGTTCCCTTCCTTCTCGATAAGACATCGGGTACCGAACTCTCAATGACCGGTCCGGGCGAGAACGCCCGTTGGCGGCCAGGCGAGTTGAGCCGCCGGGTCCGCCATGACCGCTGCTAACTTGACCATTTAGCTCGGCCTGAGTCGGCAACTCTCTGATCGACTACGGCTTCTCAATGAAGGATCCAGTTCGCACGGCATAAAGATAAGTGTGGGTGTCGGTTGCGTAGTTGTTCCAGGTCATCCCTTGATACACCACGCGGGCATCCGGGCTGAACGTCATAACCGACATCGGCGCGATTGCCACCCCGCCCTCGAACGGCAGATACATGCGCCAGCGCACCGTGCCATCTTGTCGATATGACACGATTTGGCGCGGATCCGGGAGGTTTGTCGTGCCATTGACGATCACTTCCTGGTTGTTCGGCGTAACGGTCGGATATTGCATGGAAAAGCCGGGATAGGTCCGCTTATACGCGATCGTGCCATCCGGGGCAAACCGGGCAAGTCCGGTACCACCATACACCTGGTACACCGAACCGTCTAGGCCCTTATTGGGAAAGAACTGAGGCACGCCAAGCGTGTTAAAGGGGTGCTCCCACTTCACGTTGCCGTTTGCGTCGTACGCGCCATAGTTATTGCCTTCGTTCGCTCGTTGGACATAGATGTTCCCGTTGACCAAGGCCAGGGATTGACCCTGCCCCGTCCGAATCCAGTCGATCGAGCCGGAGTAGTCCATGGCATGCAGTTCGCCGTATCCGCCACCCACGTTCGGGGGCGGAAGACAGAAATACCAGTGGTCCGCATCAAACTCGATTCGAGTGGGATAGGACACACCGTTCACGTTCGTGCGAAGCGATGCGACGCTGTCAAGATTGCCATTCTGATCGAGCACAAACGCTCCGATCCCGCCATACCACGGATTAGCGACACCGTAGACGCGCCCGTCCGGTCCCACGGTTGGACCACATGAGAACTCGGTTCCAAGACCATAACGGCTCCACCGCAAGGTACCGTTCGGCCAGATTGCGATCACCGCATTGGCACCGCCGATCACGATCGTGCCGTCCTGCATCAAGGACATGTCGCCAGGAGCAGTCTGGCCATCGTTGAAGACCCACTTCAGCCCACCATCGGCGCCTAGTGCATAAGTATGTCCGTTGATTCCTTTGGCGTAAACGGTGCCGTCCGGGGCCACGGCCGGGCGAGTCATAATGTACAGGTCGTCCGCCTCGAACCGCCATGCCAATCTCCCCAGCGAGCGTGCCCGGTTGCGGATGGTTACCGGCATCGAGTTGCTAGATTCGCCATTCGTGTGAACCGTAACGTCACCGATCCCGACGCGAGTGGACTCTCGTACGAACGCCACGATCCGCGTGCTCGTCCAGGTGGTTATCCAAGCTTCCTCTCCCCCGATGGTAACTCGCGAAGTGCCATTGAACGCGCCAAACCCCGATCCGAGGATTGCCAGCCGTCCAGAGCGCGGCAAGGATGACTTGTTGAGTGAAGTGATGGTGGCTGCCTCAGAAGCAAGCGCTGCTGCCAGCACAAGGACTGCAATCGCGGTTCTCATGACCAAGAGGTACGCGACCCATGGGCGTTGATACAACTAGCCAACGGCTTCCTTACGGTCTAAGAACGTACGCGGCCGAAACGTCCGGTTAGGATGCCAGGATCAAGGCTCTGCCAGGACCTTCTCCAGAAGGGGCACCCACAGGGCGTACCCCTTGTCGTTAACATGCAGCATGTCGTCGACGAAGATCTCCGGTTTCGGCTTGCCATCCGATCCCAACATCACCGGCCATAGGTCGACGAAGGCGGCGTCCTTCTGCTGGGCGAGGAACCGCTGAATTGCTGCATTCGCTTCCCGGAACTTCGGTGCGAGATGCCACCGGCTCGGGCTGGGTTTCATCGAGACATATACAAACCCGACATGAGGCATTCGCTTGCGAACGCGACTGAAAAGGTCCTTGAAACGATCCACAACCGCCGGTGCCTCCAATTGTTCGTTGACGGCGAAGTCGTTCTCCCCACAATAGAGCACCACCTGGCGTGGCTCGTACGGAAACACGACATCTTCGAGTCGCGCGATCACGTCCGTCAAGGTCGACCCACCGAAGGCCCGGTTGAGGATCTTTCGTCCCGGGAATGCCTCGCCCACCTTGGTCCACCTCGTGAACGACGAACTGCCGATGAAGAGGATCTGCCCCTTTGCAGGTGGTGCTTGGGCGTCCAGCCGTTTGAACTCGGCGATCTCCTTGGCGTACGGCAGTTCTTGGAGAAGGCTCAGGAGCAGAAGGACGATGCATTTCATCGGCGAGGTGACTCTACCCAACCCGGTGCCCAATCTCGTCTCTAGACATACTGAACGGGAAGGATCAACCACCAGCCCAGCAGGAAGGCAGCCACGGCGGTGATCCATGCGGGAACGGCGACCGGCTTCCGACCCCAGATGAGCAGGATCAGAAAGCCGATGCCGGTCAGCCACCATGCGAGCGGCACCATGGTTTCATCGATCGTCCGCAGCGCAACTATGCCTACTGTGCCGTGATCGAACGGCTCCAAATATGCGATAGCCCGCAGGGCCTCCGCGGCGACTACCAGCAGCGTCCCCAACCAGAAAATCGGGGTTCTGGTTTGTGGATGGCTATCGCGGTTCGGCTCCAAGGACCTCCGGTCGAAGGAACAGGATTCGGATAGAGCTGGAAGGCGGGGGAGTGTCAGCCTCGCCTCGCGTGTTTCGCCAGTCTAGGTCGGCAACCTTTGGAATGATAAGC
Organism: Fimbriimonadaceae bacterium; assembly: GCA_019187105.1. Taxonomy (NCBI): domain Bacteria; kingdom Bacillati; phylum Armatimonadota; class Fimbriimonadia; order Fimbriimonadales; family Fimbriimonadaceae; species Fimbriimonadaceae bacterium. The sequence continues at coordinate 1,042,741 of JABAQM010000001.1, forward strand.
CCGGCGGAATCGACGCACGCCATGGCCCGGGGCAGCGGCGCAACTCGCTTGTCCGAATCACTGTAACCCGTCGAGGTCAGATGGGTGACCACGAACGGCCGATCGGACGTGGTGTTGACGTAAAGATCCTCACCACGACTCTCGACGGTGAGCGAGCCCCGCGATTCGTCCAAGTATCGGGCAATGCGATCGACCGCCAGCCATAGGAACAGGGCAAAGATCGCCATGCCCTGTGCGGTGACCATTCGGCGTAACTTCCGAACTTCCACTTCCAACTCCATGCTGCATTTTAACGTTGAATGAGATGCGAAGTTGGGGTATCGTCACCGCCATGATCGCTACACCGGCCAAGGCCTGCATGCTCTCACCCACCGAGGGCGAGTCGTTCAATATCATCGGTGGCGGCGTCCGCATCCTCATCGACGGCGAATCCAGCGGTGGCCAGATCTTCGTGATTGAGGCGCCCATCCCGCCGGGCGAAGGCCCCCCGCTGCACAGCCACCAACGCGAAGACGAGATGTTCTACGTGCTGGAGGGGCGGATCAAATTCTCGGTCGATGGCCAAGAGTTCATCGGTGAAAAGGGCGCCTTTGCCTGCGCGCCGAGGGGCTCGATCCACGCCTTCAAGAACATCGGCACGGAGACCGCGAGGATGATTGTGACCTGCACGCCGTCAGGGCTCGAAGGTCCATTCCGGGCGGTACGGCTGCCCGAGCCAGGAAGCGGAGTGGAGCCACCGACGGTCGAGCAGGTTATGGCCGAATTCGCCAAGCACGGCATCACATTCCACGGGCCGCCCCTGGACTGACGCAGGGGACGATGGACCCGAGCAGGCTTCGGCTCGTCCAGCTAAGCCCGGAGTGGAAGGACGCCTACCGCGATTTCGCTGACGAGATCATTCAGAACGGCGACGAACGCTGGTACCAGGCGCTTAGGGAGCTCAGCATCGAAGATCTGATCGCCAAACGCGAGCGAGAGCATCGCGGGCTGGAGCTGCCAGAGGGGATTGTGCCGCAAACCATTTTTTGGTTGGTCAACGAAACCGGGAGCATCCTGGCCGAGCTGCGCCTGCGTCACCGGCTGAATGCCGCTCTCCTTAAGGAAGGCGGGCACATCGGCTACATCGTGCGGCCGACCGCTCGCCAACAAGGGGTTGGAACCGAAATGCTGAGACGTGGACTTCAGCAGGCGAGAAGGCTCGGCCTAGAGCGGGTGTTGATCACTTGCGACGATGCCAACCTCGGTTCGATCGGCGTCATCGAGGCGAACGGCGGTTCCGAATATGAAACGGGCGTTTCGCCTCATACGGGCGGGCCGACTCGCCTTTACTGGATCCAAACGCCGGTCCTGCCACTCCAGTAAATAGAGAAGCGAATCGCGGCCTCATGGGATAGCATGATGGGCATGACCGCTCAGGAGATCATCAGCCAGCTCGAGCCGCTCGGCAGCGAGGGATACCGGCGCATTCTGCGCAACCACGGCGTGCCCAATCCCATGTTCGGGGTCAAGATCGAGGAGCTGAAGAAGTTCCAAAAGGCGATCAAGAAGGACTACCGGCTCGCGCTCGACCTCTACGACACCGGGATTTACGACGCGATGTACCTGGCCGGGCTTATCGCCGACGAGTCCAAGATGACCAAGGACGATCTTCGACGCTGGCTCCACCAGGCGCCGAATAAGGAAGCGGCAGAGTTTGCGGTAGCCTGGGTCGCCGCGGACGGGCCCCATGGTTGGGATCTAGCCCTTGAGTGGATCGACTCACCGAATGAGAAAGATGAGGCGGTGGGCTGGGGGACCCTTTCCGGCTGGGTTACCGTTACCGACGACGATGCGCTGGATCTAAACGCGCTACGCCAGCTCTTGCATCGGGTCGAGGCAACCATCCATGGCCGGTCTGATGACGTGCGTTACAAGATGAACGGCTTCGTGATCGCGCTCGGATGTTCGGTGGCCGGGCTCATGGAAGAGGCCTTGCGGACCGCACAACGAATCGGCCCGGTAAGTGTGGATATGGGCAAAACGGGATGCAAGGTGCCCTTCGCTCCGGACTATATCACGAAGGTGAGCTCGATGGGTCGAACGGGCAAGAAGCGCAAGACGGCCCGGTGTTGACCAGGCGCCCCATCGCGGCGACGCCCCTTAGCGGTCGATCCGAAAGATCTCGGCATTGGCACGGCCCTTTCCACGAATCACGTCAACAAGGATCGACGAGAGCATGGCGCTGCTGGCGATGCCATTGCCACCGTAGCCGAGGAGGAAGTGAGCCCGAGGCAGGCCCGGCGTGTGGCCCAGGAAAGGCAAGGAATCCTTGGACTTAGCGAAGGTACCGGCCCACCGGCGGTCGATCTCGATCTTTGCTTCCGGCAAGAACTCCTGCGCGCGTCTCAAGAGCGTTGTGGCTCGGCTTCGAAGAAGGCCGGACCTCCTCTTTGGCGGACTGAAGGTTGGATCTTCCCTTCCCACCATCAGCCGATCGCCAAACGTACTCATGTACAGATAGTTTTCGGCATGCTCCACGACGTGGCAACGGCTGAGCTTTGCCAGGTCCGGCGTTGGCGTGCTCACGAAACAAAAGTCCGTATTCGTCCGGGCCAGATGTCGTCCTATGAATTTGTCGGACTCGTATCCTGTCGCAAAAACCACTTCCCGGCAACGGATCTTCGCTCCGTTGGCCGCCTTCAGCAGCACGCCATGCTTTCCGCTTTCGTAAACCGTAATCCGCGTGTGTTCATAGGCTTGAAGGCCCTCTCGCTCTGCGGACTCGATGAGGGTCAAGGTGAGATCGACCGGGTTGAGTTGCGCAGCATTTGGTTGCAGCAGTCCGACAGCTGCCCTGATCCCGAAGCGGCGTTCAAGTTCCGGCCCATCCATGCATTGGGTAGGAAGCGAATGGCGGTTCCGCAGGCGACTCTCGGCTTCGAATTGCCGCGCATCATCAGCGTTGCTTGATATCCGGATCGCGACCTTCGATTCATGGCCGCACGGGTTCTGAATCGCCTCGACGATAGTGGACAGTTCAGTCACTGCCTCGAAGCAGAGTTCGTAGGCCCGAAGCGCCTTGCGCTCCCCCATCTTTCGTATCAGCGGGCCAAGGAGCTCGTCATATTCGTAGCTTAGGAGGGCCGTACTCGCGAGCGTGCTACCCATGCCGAAGCGCGCCTTGTCGACGAGGACGACGTTCAGGCCGGCATCGGCGAGGCGGAAGGCCGCAAGGGCCCCGCTGATCCCGCCTCCGATAACCGCTATGTCGGCCACCGCGTCGCGCTCGAGGGTCGGGAAGCGACGAGGCTGGCGTCGGAAGGAACCCCAGAACGGAGTTCCGGACAGCAGTTTGCTATCGGAGCTACTTAATGTCGCTTTCACTGATTCCAAGTCGTGAAGCCTCAATTTGGTGTAACGACCCGGATGGCGTTCAGCGTGCAGGTTACGGGCGGGCCTTGGACTTCGGATCGAGCAAGGTGCCGTATTATGAAGGTGTGAGGCGGTTACTCTGGCTGATACCCGGTGTGGTCCTCATCGGAGGGTTCCGGCTTCACGGCTTCGATGTTGGGGGCGTCAAACCGGCCTTGCCGTCCATAGGCGGTCCTCCAGGGCCAGGTTGCGGTACTGGGACGACGGCAACCTGGGTTTCTGTCGTATCTTCAAAGCCGCTTCCATTCACGGCTGCGGAGGCTAGGGCGCGGTTGGCAAGGGACTTGCGAGGCACCAGCTATCGAAAGCGGAATGGGGACAAACGATCGGGTTATGTTCGACGCCTGAACGGTGGTGGCAGTATCTCGATTTTCGTCCGCGAAGATGCGAGTGATGGCGCCTGTACCCTGTGCTGCTCCGTTCAAGCCCCCCGATTGACTTGGTACGGCATGAGGGTTCCCAGCCCCTGAAAGCGGCATCTAGATCGTGACTGCATCGAGCCAGGCTCCGAAGACACCGTCGGTAGCATCGATCGTATTGCCGAGCATCATCAAACTTATGCCTGCCTCCGGATAGCGAAACGCTCGGGCGCTGTAACCGGGATCGGCCCCTACACCCCCGAAGCTCTGACCAAGCCCTGATTCGTGCAGCCATAGCCCATAACCGTACGGGACTCCCTCGACACGCACATGCGGTGTCCGCATCGCGGCCAAGACGCCGGGTCCAAAGAACGTGCCATTTTCGAGCGCATAGAGAAACTTGGCGAGGTCTTGGACGGTTGTGAAGGCGCCGCCATCCGGTCCTCCGACGGCAGGTATCGCGTAATGGTTTGTGCGGGTGCCACGCTCATCCTCGATGTAGCCGATGGCAACCCGCTCATGCACCTCGTCCATCGCTAGGAATCCACTATCGGTCATTCCGGCTGGGCGGAAAATGTCGCGCTCCACGAAGTCTGCGTAGTCTCCCTCCGATAGCTCTTCCACGATCAGGCCAAGCAGGATAAATCCGGCACTGCAGTACGAGCCCTCGATCCCCCCGGGTTGCGCGCGGGGCGGAAGATGGGCAAACAGCGGCAGAAAATCGGCAGGCTTGCGGAAGAGGTAAGCCGGGTGCTCCCTCCAGATGTCTTCGAACGCGGCGGGGCCGAGCGCGACTTCGTCATAGTAGTCGGCGATTCCCGACGTGTGGGTCAGCAGATGGTGAAGGGTTACGTCGCGGGAAAGGGTCGCCGGACGCCGTTCTTCCGGCAAGAGGTCGACAACTTTCGTGGCAAAGGAGGTCCGACCCCTCTCCACGAGCCGTCCGATCGCCGCCGCTGTGAAAGATTTCGTCCACGAGGCGGTTCCGAACCGCGTATCGATCTGGTTCGGGACGCTATCGGCACGGTTGGCGAGCCCGGAGGCATGGTCCAGGAGCAGCCCCTCGTGCGAGGCGATGCGAATCGCCCCGCTGAACTTGTGGACCCTCAGATAGTCGTCAACTGCCGCGAGCCCTCGTCGGACTCGATCCCCAATAACCATCACCCCCGGCGAGCGGCTTCAACGGCGGCGACGTCAATCTTTCGCATATCCATCATCGCCTCGAACACCCGCTTGGAGGTGGCGCGGTCTGGATCGGCGAGGGCCTCACTCAGGATCCTGGGCGTGATCTGCCACGACACACCCCACTTATCCTTGCACCAGCCGCACATGCTCTCCTCGCCGCCGTTGCCGACGATCGCATTCCAGTAACGGTCCGTCTCCTCTTGGTCCTCGGTCTCGACCTGGAAGGAGAACGCTTCACTGTGCTTGAAGGTCGGTCCACCGTTGAGGCCCATGCAGGGGAGACCCATGACGGTGAACCAAACGACGATGACGTCGCCCTCCTTACCCGAAGGATAGTCGGCCGGAGCGTAATCGATCTGATCGACGCTGGAGTCGGGGAAGGTTTTGGCATAGAAGTTGGCCGCTTCTTCGGCGTCGCCGTCGTACCAAAGGCAAATCGTGTTCTTGGCCTGCTTTCTCATTTCTCAGTTCTCCTTGTGCGCGAAGCGTTCCTCCCATAATGACGCCAATCGGTCCAGACCAACCCGCTCGGTTCTGGCGGCGGCCAAGGGGTTGGGGTCCTCACATTGTGCGACAGGTCGCTCACGGTCCAGTTCAGGACGCCAGGCGCGGACGGTAGCTTAGAGCCAGGAGTCAAGCGTGAAGAACATCGCCATGCGGCACCCGGTCGCCGGCTACTTCGCCCTCACGTTCCTCATCTCTTGGGGACTCGTCTTCCTCACCGTTGGGCCGGGCGGATTTCCTGGGACGGAAGCAGACTTTTACGCCAAGATCGTGCCGGTAGTCGCCGCCATGCTGCTCGGTCCGAGTATCGCCGGGCTCAGTGCAACCGTTCTGGCCGGCGGAGGCGAGGCGCTCAAGGCTTATGCCGCGAGGCTCAGAATTTGGCGGGTTGGATGGGAGTGGTACGCGTACGCCCTGCTCATTGCACCCGCCACGCTTCTCACCGTCCTGCTGTTCCTGACAAGGATTTCGGACGTGTATCTGCCAGGCCTGGCGACAGCGCCCAATACGGTCCAGCATGTGGTGCTCGGTCTCCTGACCGGTGCCGCTGCCGGTGTCTTCGAGGAACTGGGTTGGACGGGATTCGCAACGCCGTACCTGCGGAAACGCCTGTCGACCTATGCCACCGGAGTCGTGCTTGGCGTGATTTGGGGCGCATGGCATCTACTCACGTCCTGGTGGGGCAGCGGTCCGACCGCGGGAGGCGTTTCGATGCCCATTTACCTGATTGCAGTGTGCTTCTCGTTTCTGCCGCCTTACCGGATCCTCATGGTGCGCATGCATGAGCGCGTCCCAAGCATTCCCCTCGCTATGCTAATGCATGCTTCGCTGACGGCCAGCGTTCGACTTTTCGACCCCATCGGACTGTCCGGCACCGACATGCTGGTGTACACGCTTTCGGTCGGTGGTGCGCTTTGGCTTGTGGTGGGCGCGATGGCAATCGTGGGCCACCGTCCGCAGCAGTCCAAGTCCGCCGAGAGGGCAGTGGACGACGGACGGATTCCGGCTTAGGCTTGACTCAACAAGGTCCGTTGGCGCTCCACGGTCTGGTGGGCAACGAACGATTGCCACCCCAGGTCTAGGCGAACGTCGGCGCGGCGCAGGCTGCCTTGAGGATTTCGACGTCCCCCTCGAAGCTATCCGCTTTGAGCGGCCCAAAAGAGAACCGCACGAAGTTGGCGAGCGGCGAAGTCGAGCCGCGACGATACATGTCGCAAAGGGTGCCTGGCAAGATGGCCGCGTTATGGGCGAAGAGCCTTTCGTTGAACGCATCGGCGGACAGGCCTCCGGGCAGCCGTCCCCAGTGATAGAAGCCGCCATCGCCGGTGAACAGCTCGAAACCCAGGTCGGCCAAAGCAGCGCCATACCGCTCGCGCTGGGAGCCATAGAACCGCCCGATCGCCTCACGGGCGTGGCTCACGCGATCGAGCGCCAGCAAGCCTGCCGTGCAGATCTGCGAGGGCCGCGCCACGCCACCCATCGCGATGCTGGAGAAGTTGCGAAACAGCAGAATGTTCTCCTTGGATGCGACGACCCAGCCAACCCGAAGCCCCGGCGCCTGAAGGCCTTTCGTCGCCGCGCTGACGACGAACACATTGGTTTGGTCGATATCGCCGACATAGCGCATCGCGCTATCCGGCTCACCCGTCTGAAACAGCTCATAGGCTTCGTCAAAGAGCCCGGCCCTCCCGTCTTCCTTGCAGAAGTCGACCATCGCTCGCAGGGTTTCGCCCCGCCATGTGACGCCGGTCGGATTGCACGGATTGCTCTTGACCACGAATGATGGCGCTTGGTGGCGTCGGTAGTCCTCGAGCGTCGGTCTGAACCGGTTTTCGGTTCCGCTCGGAATGATCGTATGATCTCGACCGAGGATTCGGAGGGCATCCCAATAAGGCGTGTATTCGGTCTCCTCGATGAGAACTCGGTACTCCGGCTTCAGGAACGCAAGCGTGGCATAGATGCCTGGCCGGCCCCCCGCGAAGATCGCGATGTTATCGGTGGTGATTCGGCTGCCATAGAAATGGTTGTAGTAATCGCGGATGGCCTCAAGTAGCTCGGCGCCTCCGGTTGCGGGCGGGTATTTGAGGTCTGCGTGGGTGAAGCTGATCGACGTGGGAATGTCCGGCCCACCCGGCACCGGCGTGGTCAGGGGGAAGCCCTGAGCCCACGGGTGGGTGCCTTCCGTTCCCATGTACTTTCCCGTACTGTCCAGGAACTTGAAGAGGGTCTCGTAGACGCCCATTGGGGGGAAATGAATCAGAGCGGATGCCATCGGTCAGGGGTTATCGTGGCATATTCTGACTGGCCCGTTCCCATCTGGAGGCAGTGCCGGACAGTGGATTGTGAAACGGCCGAGAAATCTGGCAGAACTGCCTTATAATGAAGCCATGAACTGCTTTGCTTTGCTGTTGTTAGGAGTAATCGGTGGCCATGCTGGGCCGAATCAGGTGGACGTCAAACACGAGATGTTCGGTTTGGCTGCCAACTATAGCGGTAGCGCCGGCCTTGCCTGGATCAATGTCGGCTCCGGCCATGCGAAAGTGATTTTCACTTTCAGCTTGCCCGACCAGGGCCGCGGCGTCTCTGGTCTTGCCTACCATCCGGGTACCAAGAAGTTCTACACGACGCTCGACGGTCCCGGGGGCTCCTACCTCGGAATTCTGGAAATCGATCCAAAATCGCAGCAGGTAAGGCGCTTCGTTCCGCCCGTTTTCTTTTCGGAAGGTATCGAATATCTGCCTCAACTTGGCAGTCTTGTTATCTCTTGTACGGACAACGGCTACTCAACGAACAGCATCGCCAAGCTCGGTCTTGACGGCACGCTGACGGATAGGTACACGATCCCGGTCGAAGACGCCGACAATCTCGGCATCGAACCAGAAACGCTTCGTCTTCTGACCTTCGATACCAACAATCAGACTGACGGATATTCGCTAAACGGAATCTTTGATCTCCTCGGCTTCCCCCAGCGCGTAGGACTCTACAACGGGCCGGTAAACGGATTCGATAACGATCTGGCCACCATGGCAGGACGAGTGTATCTATCGCGGCGAGACCGCCTAGCCCGATTCGATAACAATTTCGGGACCATTACGGACATTGGCAGCTTCAACCTTTCCTCCGATGTTTATCTGATTGGGCTGGCTGCTGCTCCGCGATCGGTTTTCACCGCTCTGCCAAAGAACTAAGCCCCTAGGGGGCCCACCATCAAGGAGGAACTCTGATGCGTTTCCAAAGTTCGGTTCGATTGTTGGCCTGCATCGTAGCCGGAGGATCGGCTGCGGTGGCATCCGCCCAACTGTACTTCACGGACGTCTTTCTTCCAGACCACGAACATGGCTACATCAGACGAGTAGAGACCGACGGCAGCGGTCTTACTGAAATCAAGAGTACGGGAGGAGGCATACGCGGGCTGGATATCGACCGCCAGGGCGGCAAGATGTACTGGGCCGACGTCAACGATCTTCGCATCCGGCGTGCCAACCTGGATGGCACCGGCCAGGAGGACCTCATCGAACTTCCTGGCGGCGAAGAGCCGGCTTTCCCTTCCGCGCTCGCTGTCCACGGTGGCAAGCTCTATTGGGGGGACCAAACCCTCGGCACCATGAACCGCTCCAACCTCGATGGCAGCGGGCAAGAGGTTCTCTTCTCCACGCCATTCCATCGCGGACTCGAGATCGACGCGGTTAACGGCAAGCTCTATTGGAGCACGACGAACACCGAGCTTAAAGGGGAGGTTTGGCGATCCAACCTGGATGGGACCGGTCGGGAGGTGGTGCTGACCAGCCAAGATGCAAGGTTCAAGCCCAACAAGCTGGCCCTCGATATTGCCGGCGGCAAGATTTACTGGACCGATTATGTGGTCGATATCGTGCGGAGAGCCAACCTGGATGGAACCCAGATGGAGACCATCTACACTCCGCCGTTCAATCGAAATCCGCAAGGCATCACCTTGGACCTCCAAGCCGGAATGGTCTATTGGGGCCAGGATATCGAGATCGAGGGCCACACCGGCAAAATCATGGCGGCAAGGTTGGATGGCTCCAACCCCTATGACTTCCTGACCGGCTTTGGCCACGTCACGGAAATGCACTACGTCGTGCCGGAACCGATGACGATGCTGGGGCTGGCCGGCGCATGTTCTTGGCTCCTGTTGCGGCGGCGTCGCGATTGCCGTTAACGCTACCTTGGCGTTATTGTTCAGCATGCGTTAAGGGACGGCCACCCACCGCCCGGGTATGGTTCAAGGCTATGGTAGAAAACGCATTCTTTGTCCCACTCCTGCCGGGCAAGACCGACGCGGCCAGGGCATTCGCGGAAACTTTATCCGGACCTCGCCGCGGTGACTTGGATCAGGCACAAACCACGGTCACCAAGGAGAGCTGGTTTCTGCAGGAGACGCCACACGGCGACTTTATGATCGTCTACTACGTGTCTCCCAACCCCGACATGGTCCATGAGGCGCTGGCGGCTTCCGAGGAGCCGTTCGACATCTGGTTTCGCGAGCAGATTCTCGACCTGACCGGAATCGACATTTCCACGCCACTCGGCAACCTGCCCAAACAGATCCTCGCCTGGTCCCGGAACTGAGGGGCGCGTTCCAATCAGTCGAACTGCGAGATCTCCATCTTCGCCGTGATCGTATCGCCCTCTTCAAGGCCTTCCGCCTTGCGCACCGCGTCCTTAAGGGGCAAGACATAGCGCCCGTCCTTCGGCCAGAGGGCGGTCTTGAATTCGGTGTTTCCCACGCGGGCGATCACCGGCACCATCCCCCAACCGTAGGTAACCAGACTGACGATCTCTTTGATCGACGCGGATTCCCTTTCCGGAACCGTCACGAAATAGAACGGCGCGGGGCCACGCCAATACCAAATCTCACCACTGAACTCGATCGTCATGCCATCCAAGCCTGCGGTTAAACTACCGCTACGATGTTGAGTGACGCTGCCCCGCTTCCCGGCTATCCGCAACCCTACGACCTCTTGTGCGCCATTTTGCAGGATGGCACCAACGAGTGGCGATGGGAGCTTGATCCGGACCTGCCGGACGAGGCCGTGGTCTGGCAGCCCGAGCCTCGGCTTCATAGCATCGGGGGTTGTATTCTCCACATCGCGGCGGTGGAGGTGTATTGGTTCGAGCGATTTGTCCTGGGTCGCGAACCGGATCTGGAAGAGCGCAAGCTGCTCCTCACCGAGGAGACCGATGTCGATGAATGGTCATGGCCGGAACCACCGCGCCAGCCGATCAAGTGGTATCTCGACCTCCACGACCGCATCCGGTCCAGAATCTTGGAAGGGGTCAAAGAGTGGCCGGCCCCAGAGACTCTTATTACCCGCGGGCAACGCCAAGCCACGGCGCGATGGGTGTTCGGCCATGTCATCCAGCACGAGGCGTACCACGGCGGTCAGGCCGTGCTGCTGATGCGGCTCTGGCAGCTGGCAAAGTCCTCGCGAGCGGAGACGTGACACACTGAAGCCATGCGCGCCTTCTTGCTGGCGATCGCCGTCGCACTTGGCCAATTGGCCACGGCCTGCTCCGTGTTCACGGTCTTCGACGGCAAGCTCGCGCTGGCCGGCGACAGCGAGGACTGGTTCGATCCGAACACCCAGCTGTGGACGATACCGAAGACCGACAAGCTCCACGGCGTCGTCTATCTCGGCTTCGGCAAGGGCGAATACCCGGCCGGCGGCATTCGGACCACCGGGCCGAAGAAGCTACCGAAAAACGGCGTGATCGGTATCGAGCCGAGTGACGCCTATGGGTTTCCGCAGGCCGGGATGAACGACCAGGGACTGTTCTTCGGCGGTGCGGCAACCGACATGCTCCAGGACCGAAAGGGCAATGGCAAGCCCCTTTTTCCCGGCTTCTTCGTTCACCACGTGCTGCGCAACTGCGCGACGGTTCCCGAAGCGCTCGCGGTCATACGTCGTTACGACATCGGCATGCCGCAGGGCCAGATTCTGCTCGGCGATCGCCACGGCGCCTCCGCCATCGTCGAAGCGGGCAACGTGATCATCGAAAAGTCCGGGCGCTTCCAGATCATCACCAACTTCCGGTTGTCGACGGTCGAGAGCGGCAACGTCACGTGTGCCCGCTACCAGAAGCTCGAGTCGATCCTCGCGCCGTCGCGGCCGCTGTCGGTGGACTTCGCGCGCGATGCGATCGCCGCCGTATCGGTGAAGCCGATTCCCGACTCGCTGGCGAAGCGGCAGCCGGGCACGCAGTATTCGGTCGTCTTCGACATGACCCACGCCGTCGCCCACCTCTATAACCGCGCGACGTTCGAGCGAGCGGTCGCCGTCGACGTCAAAGCGGAAACCGGCAAGGCTGCTTACGTCAAGACGCTGGCGGCGCTGTTTAGCCGGCAATAATGCGGCCACCTGAAAAAGTTCCCCCAATGTGGAAAGTCTCGTAGTTATGCTGGGGCTTACCTGGTAAAACTGGCATATAGTAGCGATACCGGTGCAAGACGCAAGCCGAAAAACGTTCGCGAGCTAGCGCCATGCGCTGAGTGCCAAAAGAGGAGGGGAAACTTGACAAACAGGCTCGTCCTGAAACTCGTAACGCTTGCTGGTGCAGCCACCGCGGTGACGCAAGCAGGAGCCGTGACGCTCTGGGACACCGGAGCACCTCACACGGTTATCTTCAACGGTTCGGAAACGTACCTTGGCTACTCATCCGGAAATCTGGACGCCAACAACCAGCAACGGTGGGCGGCGGTGCCCTTCCGGATCGGAGCCGGTGGCGCCGTCATCAAGCAGGTGAACGTCGACTGGTTTGTCGTTGCCGGCTCTGAAGCTGACGCCGTCAACTACATCATCTGGAAACGGAGCGGTCTCGCGGCACCGGTCGATGGCGACCAAGTGTCATCCGGCGTACTTGGCAAGTTCGGAGTCGGCATCGACGATCCGCGCACGAGCAACGTTGACGACTGGCTACACCAATACACCGGCCTGAACATTGGATTGGCCGCAGGTGACTATTACCTTTCCATTTATGGAGATGGCGGAACGGCGCCCAACAACTGCGCCTGGCTGACCGGTGGCGACCTGCAAGACGAATCCCTTGAACAGGCGTTCATGTGGCGTTCGGCTCTGTTCCCGAACCCCGGGTTCGTTCAGTATGCTCCCGGCACGATCTTGCCCGGAACGGGCATGTCCGACGCCGACGACCGATGGAACCCATCGTTCTCGTTGGAAGGCGACATCGTTCCCGAGCCAATGACGATGGCAGCCCTCGCGAGCGGATTCGTCGCCCTTGCCTGGCGACGCCGCAAGTAGGGGAACTGCACATATGGAGCCGAGCGGCAGTTCGCCGCTCGGCTCCTTAGTTTTCTCGCCCACGAAGAAATCCGATAACGGCTTAATCTGCGGTTTGCGAGCAACATTCAGCCGAGGAGTTTGCCCTCAACGTCAAGGGTTAGACCAATAAAGGCCCGGCGGCCAAAGGAATCGCCGACCGATTCCAGCAGCGTTCAGTCGGTCGGCGGCGATGTCTCGCCATCGGCAAAGAAGACGTGGAAGCTCATGCCGAAGGGATCGGTGACGTGGAACCCCTCCGTCGATTCGTCGAAGATCCGGCAGCCCATCGCCTCGAACCGCGCTCTGGCGCCGGCTCGCGTCGGCGAAACGAATTCTTGCACCACGACCGGATGGTCGTGCGACACCACATAGATCAAAAAGTTCTCCCCAGAAAGCTCGACGTGGCCATCATCTCTGCCCGTCTCCCGCACGCCAAGAAGGGAGACATAGTGGGCCACTGCCGCCTCGACCTGGTCGGGCCGAACCTTTACCGCGATATGAGAACTTCGCCGCATGACCGAAATCTACCTGCCCGTCAGCAGCTTCTTGATGTCCGGCAATAGCGCCTTCGCCCAAATCTCATAGCCGCCCTCGCTCAGGTGCAAAAGGTCCGGCATCAGCGAGGCAATCAGAGTCCCATCCGATCGCACAAAGGGATAGCCGGTATCGAGGAAGAAAACCCGTTTGCTATCCGCAATCCGTTTGTAACCTTCGTTCGCTGCCGCCGCCGCTATTCGAAGCCGGTCGTTCGCGTCGCGGCCCCGCGGAAGGATGCCGACGAGCAATACCTTTGCCTTCGTGCCGGCGAGCAGCTTCGATATGATCAGCCGCATGCCGTCGACCGTTTGCTGTGGATTGGATGACCCGTGGCCCACGTTGTTCGTGCCGAGCATGATGACCACCAGCCTGACCTTTGACCCAATGATTTCCCCATTGTCGAGTCGCCAAAGCGCATGCTCGGTGCGATCGCCGCTAAAGCCGAAGTTTGCCGAGCGAAGCGGTGCAAAGTCGCGCTTCCAAGCCGCCGCACCGCCCCCTTCCCAGCCCTGCGTGATCGAGTCGCCCAGGAAGGCGACGTCGAAATTGTCCGCCCTCGTCGTGGCCACGCAACGTTCGTGGCGCTCCTTCCACCACGCTTCGTCCCGAGATACGGGCGTGGTGGCGACGTGTCTTGGAATGTCTTGCTCGATGGAGCTAATCATGGACGCCGCAAGGGAAAGCAGGATCGAAGCCAGCATAGGCGAATTCTGGCATTATCGCCCCAAAAACCAGATATACAATGGAACGATGAGGCTAGGGTGCTTCGCTATTGCGACCATGATTCTGCCATGTGCAGCCGCCGCCCAGCGTGTCGCCAAGTATGTTGCGAACCTCGATATCTCCGCCGAACTTCCCATCATGTCGCGTTACGATGCCGATCGCAAGCTTTGGCTCCATTACGGCGGTGGCTGAGACGGCGCCCACCGGCGCTTGGTCCTAAGCACCGACCCGATCGCGATCCTGATCAACGAAGGCTATTCGCCAAATGAAGGGACAGCCGCCTTAGAAGATGCGCTTACCACTTACGCGTTGCGTAGGGAGAAGGGCCAGATCGTCCCTCTTCGTGGTTATGACTACGGTTCAGGAAGGGGTTGGATAAAGGCTCGGATCGATCCCGTCAATGGGCTCGGCATCCGTATCGGGATGACGAAGGCCGAGGTTGAACGCATCGCCGGCCGGCCAACCAGGCGGTTGTTTAGCAAGAGATTCAAGTGCGACGAACTCGTGTATCACCGGACGACTTACTTGCGCGACGACCGCGGACGAGTTGAAAAAACAATGGATGGCGAGAAGCTAAAGGTCAGGTTAGCGAACTACTACCTGTTCCGCAATGGCCGGGTCTTCTTCATCGAAGCCAGCCAAGACCTCCTCAACGGGGGATGATAGGAGGCTTGGGTCGCCCGTTGGGCGACCTTTGACTCCGGAAACACCACCTATCAGCAGCATCTCAGGGCCATGTCAGGAAGCTACCGCGACGTAAGAATTGTTCCTCACGGCAAGGGTGGGGCCGTCAAGCTGTCCGGTGGACGAGGCAACAAGCCAATCAAGATCACTGACGATCTCGCCCTGGCCAAGGCCGTCGCGGAACAGGCGGCAACGCGCTTCGAGGTCCCGATTTTGACCTTCGACGCGGCTGGAACCCTCCTGAGCACGAAGGCGTGGACGGCCCGAAAGCGTAACCAGCGCAAGCATCCCCTTCCCCCACAGGATTGATGGGCCTAGGTCCTCAAGCATCGCAGCCGCTCCCTTTCCTCCACCGGCAATCCCTCGACCGCCCGCGCGAAGGCCTTTGACCCCAACCGCCGGGCATGGCCTTCCAAGAATTCCATTATCTCGTCCGGGTGTTGCCGTGCCATCTCGCGCAGCACCCAGCCGACCGCCGTCTGCACGTAATGCCGGTGGTCGTCCAGGCACCGCTCCGCCATCGGCAGCACCGTTTCGGGCGGCAGAAACACGGCGTGCCTGCCGCTGTAGTGGATGAGGCTGACGAGCGATATCCGGCGCAGCCAAACGGAATCCTCCGCGTTCCAAGCCTCCAGCTGTGGAAACACGCCGGCGACATCCGCCTGGAGCAGCCGGGAATAGAGGCCGCACAGCCCGTCGGCGTGGCACCAATTGTCCACGCGCACCGGCCAGTTCCGCATCACTGGCCACAGTTCGGGCGACGGCGACTTTCGCACCACCGGCGCATAGAATTCGATCGCGGCAAACAGGACCTCGCCGATGGGAGACGTCATCCACAGATGGTTCCAAATCTCCAGAACCGCCGCGGGATCGTCGCGCGAAAACGAGAACCCTTCCTTAACGCGACGACGAAGCACGGGAAACGTGATGCCAAGGTGTTCGAGCTGGGAGCCCCGGTCCAGCAGCACCGCCCGGCCACGTTCCGCATTGCCCAGCGGAGCCAGGGCTTCGACAACCTCGCGGTGAAGTTCCGCCAGCCGTTCTGTCGTCAGTCGTTCCGAGATAAGGGAGCATAGCGCATCGCGGGTAAAGTCGCGCCATGCTCGCGCTCCTTCTCATCGCCTCCTCCGAAAAGATCTTCGACGGCAAGACCTTGGCCGGGTGGGAGGTGGTCGGAGATGGCAAGTGGGTGGTGGAAGGCGGCGCCATCAAGGGGACCTGTACCGTGGCCGACCAGCAGGGTTTGCTCGTCTACAAGAAGCCGGTGAAGGACTTCCATGCCACGTTCCAGTTTCGCATCTCGTCGGGCAACAGCGGCTTTTACTTCCGAAGCGAGCGCACGAAAGAACAGCCCCTGATCAAAGGATTCCAGGCCGAGGTCGACGCGATCGACGACGTGGGCGGAATCTGGGAGACCGGCGGGCGGGGCTGGGTCTTCAAGCCGACCGCCGAGATTCACGCGAAGACCCGATTCAAGCCCGGCGAGTGGTCACGAATGGAGGTCACCGCCATCGGCAGCCGCTATACGGTCAAGCTCAACGGCGCCACCGTAACCGACATCGTCGACGAGAAAAGCCCAAGGGCGGGCATTGTCGCCCTCCAGCTGCATGGCGGGATGGACATGACGGTCGAGTTCAAGGACATCGAACTGACCGCCAAGTAGAGCTATCGGACGCGTCGTCGCCGGCAAATCGCGACGATCCCGAGACCAAGCGCAGTCATCGTAGCCGGCTCCGGCACGGCTTCGACCAGCATGCTCACATCCGAGGTTCCAGGCATGAAGGACGCCCAATTCGAGTGACCATAAACGCCTGCGTAACCAAAGCTTGAGAAGTCACGGCTATAGCTCGGCCATTGTGGGTTGACGCTGCTTCGCAGGACATATCCCCAGTCGCTGCTCTGCGGCTGCAATTGGACAACGATATCAGTGCCGGGCGCCGGCAGTGCAAGATTGAGCCCTGCTGCCTCCACATAGTGGATATCAATCCCAAACATCGTATCGAAACGGTCAAACACGGCGGTAATCGAGACCGTTGCCGAGGAGTAGGCGTTCGTCTGTGGTGTCCCGCTGATGACTTCATGCACGGACACCAGCGCCGTCGTGACATTCGTATTGAAGACCAACATTTCGACGGCAACCTTGGTGATGGCGGTCGCCCCGTTGGGCACGGTCATTTGCTGACCCACCTGACAACCAAAGCTCGAGCCGAAGATGTTGCTGCCTCCATCCCAGGCGGCGTCGGCTGTATCGAATTGCTGACCCAGCTGGTTATAGACCGTAATCGCCTGGGCGGAAACGCCGATGGCGGCCAGACCCAAAACTACAAGCGCTTTCATAATGAACATGTTGATTTCCCTTTCCCGATTCCGAGTGGAACGGTAGACGGGTTGCATCCGGAAGCGATACCGTTGCAGCTTGGGGCGTCCCAGGCCCACTTCAGCCGTGCGATTGGGCCAAAAGTCCCGCTAAATGCAAGCGGTTCTGCGTTCTTCGCCTGTTACCGTGCGGTCTCGAACTGCGGACATAATCTGCCCATGCGCCGCATCGCTGCTCGATTTGCTTTCTTCGGCTTTGCCGTAACCCCTTTCGTCGTCGCCATTGGCCAGACCCAGGAGCAGAAGGCCGAACAGGCGTTCAAGGACATCCAGGTTTTCAAAGGAATGCCGGCAAGCGACATCATCCCGGCGATGCAGTTCATGGCCGCCTCGATGAATTACAAGTGCACGGATTGTCACGTTCCCAACGACTATGCGGCGCCGCACAAGAACAAGACAGAAGCGCGCAAGATGGTGATCCTGCAGCGGGACATCAACAAGAACCACTTCGACAACCGGCTCGAGGTCACCTGCATGACGTGCCACCACAAGAAGGAGCATCCGGATGCGATTCCAATGCCGGCGAACATCCGCCGCCGCCACCAGGAAATGGAGTCGCCCGTGTTTCCCGAGGAGCTCGTCGACGCCCATGTGAAGGAGTCGGGCAAGCTCACCGCTGCCATTGTTCGCACGGGAACGTTGACGGCGCCGAACGAGACCACGCACAAGATCGAGACCGTTCCGCTTGAGCTGATCCAGGCTCCGGGCGGCAAGTATCGGATCGTGGCCGGGGATCGCAAGATCGCTTCCGATGGCAAGTCGGCTTGGTACGGCGAGTATCCGCTCATGGACGAACCCATGGCGATCTTCGGCCGCATCGGGCGCACGTGGGTGGGGGATGCGGACTTCAAGGGTCTCACCGCCCTGACCGTATTGGGCAAGGAAGCGATCGGGACCAGTGAAACCATCGTCGTTCAGGGCTACCGCCAAGCGACGACCTCCGCCGAAGAGCTTTACTTCGATACGAAATCGAATCGACTGGTCCGGTTGGTCAACTTCCGAAAGTCCTCCCTTGGCACCGTGGTCTCGGCCATTGACTTCTCAAACTACAAGCCGGTCGGCGAGGCGAGCGTGCCGATGAAAGTCGTGTTTACGTCGGCCGAGGGGGATCAATGGGTCATGGAGTTCAAAACGGCAAAGGTCGATCCCAGCGTCAAGGAGAGCGCGTTCAAGCTCGGAGGTTAGCCAGGGCGTCGTCGGGATTGATTTGGCGTTCGTTCTCTTAGGAGGTCGAACTACAATGACCAATCAACCGATATTGGACCGCTGCATCGAGGCATGCGCCGAATGCGAGCGCGAATGCCGTGCGTGCGAGGATGCGTTGCGAGGCGATGCGGAGATGAGCCGGTGCGCGGAAATGTGTCAGCGATGCGCGGATTCCTGTCATCAGTGCATTGCGGAAATGCAATCTGGATCCCACGACCGGTGCGCGGCATGCGCCGAAGTCTGCGGCAGCTGCGCCCAGGAATGTTCGAACCATGATCGTGACGAAACCCGACGGTGCGCGGCCGTCTGCCGTCATTGCGAAACGACGTGCCGCGAGTCGGCGACGTACGCCACGACCACGATCTGATTCAGCCGTTCTGCCAAGCTCCGGAGCGTGAGATGGGCTACCGGTTCAGCATGCCCGCAACTGGATGCACGACAAACGCATCGTAAAAAGCCAGTTCCTCTGTCGAGGGCGGTTCGAAGAGTCGCCAGGCCGATTCATGCTCCTCCCGGGACATGACGAAGGTCGGCGGCTCCAACCGGGCGTTGCGTTCCTCGATCCGCATCCACAATTCGTCCGTCGACGGCGCGGCCAAGTAGTGCAGCTCGACTTCCGCGCCGATCTCGATAGCTTCCATGGCGTACTGGGTCCTTTCGTCAAACGACCAGAAGCCGTTTTCAAGGACGACCGGGCATCCGAGCTCCAGAACCTCCTTGGCCAACTCCCACTGCAGATTCTCGACAGGATCTCGCAACCGATCGCGCTCAACCTGATCCGCAGGTACTTCGAGGAGCGCTTCGATCCACTCGTCCGGTGCGAGGCGCACGGCATGGCGTTCGAGCACGAGTCGCTTGGCCAGTGTTGTCTTTCCGGTACCTGGCAGCCCGCAAAGCAGGATCAACCGCCCGGCTAGACCCGGCTCAATGTCGCAAGTCTCCAGAATTCGTTGGCTCCAGTGACCGGATGTAAACAGCGAACTTCAGCTCTTTCACCTCCGCCTCCAACGCCTCGATGCGCTTCCTGGCTTCCTCGCCGGGCTTCTCATGGATCATCGACGCGATCGCCCTCTGGTGGCGAAGCAGCATGAACACAAGCGGCAGGATCACAACGGTGCCGAAGAGGGCCAACGCTGCAATGAGTTCGGGGAATTCACTCGGCATATCCGATCAACGATCCGGATTCGCAATAGGTTGCAGGTTGCCACGCGCTTCCGCCGATACTCCAGATTGGGACCGCATGAGTTGGCAATCTGATGAGCGTACGTGGACCTCTTGGCGCACGCTCGCCCTCTTTGGTGTTTCATCGTCCATTGCCTGCTGGCTCTTCACGGCAATGGACTGCGCCGGAACTACTCCGTCTTCCAATAAGGGACCGTCCGCCCCGATAGACCGTGAAACGCCGTTGCGCGAAGAGGTCGATGCCGTTCGGGCGCTGCGTGAGGACCTCGCCGAACCCTAACCCTCTCGGGTTCGCGGGACAAGGCTACGCCAAGCCTCAACGATCAGGTTCTCAAGATCCTCCAATGCTATCGCATCCAGCCGGACGAGCACCGCCGGGTACCCGTTGTAGTGCGGTTCCGTGAAGAACGTCTCAGGATCAGAATCGAGGAGCAGCTCTTTGGACGTTAGATTCGGGACCCTTACGGCCAGCACCGATTCGTTTGGAACCCGTTCCCTTTTGGGGTCGGTTCGCTCCATCCACGACCAAACGAAGCCCTTGCGCTTACCCTTGACTTCAACCTCGAAAGAGAACTGCGCACCTGTTCCTTCGGAGGCACCAGTCAGCTTGGCGGCAATCCTACGAACATCATCCAGTGTGGCCATGGTCGCTCGATGTCGATCATAGCCCGCTGGACGATTGGCCAGGTAACGTCTCTGAATGCCGGGCAGCCATCCATCCGCCGACCACATGGCTTGGGCGATTCGGGCCATCTATACCGACAACTCGGCCCCGGACTATCGGCTCTTCTCCTCGGGTGGGGTCATGATATCCACCTGTGAACAGGATGTCTTCGGCAACTTTGCGATCGGGTTGCAGCCTGGCGATCTTGAAGAGGCCACCCGGCACCTCTCCGGCCTCGAGGCGCCTTCCATGCTTATCGAATCCGGCGAGCGAAAGGACGCCTATGAATCCGCGATCGCACCTTCGGGCTACGCCCATGTCGGCACCATCCCGGCGATGACCGTGTCCCTCGACGTGCTGCCGGCGGTGGAGCTTCCCGAAGGCTATCTGTTTGAACGTGTATCTGCGGGCAGCGGTGGCGAGAGCTGGGCGGAAACACTGTCACTCGGCTACCCCGTTGCCACCAAGGCCGCCCAATCAATGAGCCCGGTCCATGCGTCGGTAGATGACGCTGCCGATGCCAAAGTTCAGTTCTTCCAGGTCAGGCAGGGTGAAGTCGTGGCGGGCGTATCCGCCATGGCGCTGCTCAACGACTTGGCAGGAATCTATTGCGTGGCGACCTTGCAGGAACATCGGCGCAAGGGTATCGGCGCTGCCCTCACTGCACTGCCACTTTTAGCCGCACGGGAGCTTGGCTTTGAAACGGGCGTGCTCCAATCATCGGAAGCCGGGTACCCCGTCTACCGGAAACTCGGGTTCGAAGACTCCGGGCAGGTCCAACTCTACTTACGAGTTCCACCCGGGTCTGATGTCGTCCACTAGTAGCCGCGATGGCCGTTATCCACCGTACCGGACCCAATGATCCGCGACTGAGGCCGCTGGTGGAAGAGCTCGATCGATACCTTCGCGACCTCGACGGAGACGTGCTCCATCAGAAGGTCTCGCCCTACAACCGGCTCGAGCCCGGAACGAACGTGCTCATTGCCGAGCTCAATGGTGAGGTGGTAGGATGCGGGGCGCTGCGGAGCCTGGACAAAGAGACGGCTGAGATCAAGCGCATGTTTGTGCGTCCGACGGCGCGCGGCAACAAGATCGGCGCCGCAATCCTCACTGCCTTGGAAGATTGGGCCCGAGAACTGGGCCACACCCAGACGATTCTGGAGACGGTGCCCTATCTCGAGAGCGCAGTTGCCCTGTACTCGAGGTCCGGTTATGCTCGCATTCCCAACTACCCGCCTTACGATGCGATTGCCGAGAGCATCTGCTTCGCCAAAAGCTTAGAACCGAAGCTCGACGTCTAGGCGCTGGCCGTTGATCGACTTGTCGGGCTTCCACGCGAATCCCTTGTGATACGTGGCGGATCCACCCATCCTGCCCGTCGCCACGTGGAGCTTGTCGGTTGGGCGGTCATCGAAAAACTGTATCGTCGCGAAACTGTTCGGCAGCCCCCCGCCCGACAACTCTATGTGGAAGTGCTCGCCACTCTTTCCACCGGGATAGGGTACGGGCCGAATGGTTCGAAACTCGAACTTTCCGTCGGCGTTGGTCCACATTGTGCCGCTGAGGCGATGCCCTTGCTTACCGGGCTTTTGATAGAGGCCATTGGCATCCGTGTGATAGACATGGACTCGGACTCCGGCCATGGGGTTACGGCTCTTATCCACCACACGTCCGGAGACGATCATGGGAATGCCGGGCTCCCGGGCGTCAGTGATCCGGATCTTCCAGGGCCTCTCCGCCTGCTGCACGGTAAGGACGGCAACGATCAGAATGAGTAGCCTCATGCCGGATGCTACCGGGCGCGGCTGCGCCCAAGTGCCACTAAAGCACCTACTCGGTCTCCTCCACCAGCTTCCTGAGGGCTTCGAGCTTGCGATCCCACATGGCTCGACGTTCGGCGAGCCAGTCCTCTGCCGTGGACAAGACCTCCCGCTTGAGCTCTCGCACGACCTGTCTTCCTTCGGAACGGCTCTCGATCAGTCCGGCGCCTTCGAGCACCAGCAGGTGCTTTGTCGCCGCTTGGCGGGACATGCCCAGGCCCTCGACCAGTTCCAGCGTCGGGAGCGGACCCCGATCGCCCAGCCGCTGGACGATTTCCAACCGTGTTGGGTCGCCCAGCGCCTGGTAGATGGCGTATGGCATGGCCATTATCCGACAGCGGCTCCAATCATGTCCATGACCTGGCTCCATCCCTCGCTGTTGCCCAACTTTGCGGCGGTCCGCCGAAGCTCGGGAACACGATCAAAGCCCGATTCGATGATGGTCAGGTGGGCTCCACCTTCGACTTCCTCGATGGAAAAGGTCGTTAGCGTCGCCTCGTCCTCCGGCAAATCCTCCCATCGCTTGCATTCGAGAGCATTGGGGTGGGAAAGGTACGCAAGGATCCTGGGCCGGTCGAGTTTCGTTACCTTGATAGGACCGTGAATGTCCTTACCCTGGTACTCGAAGACGAGCGTGGCCACCGTCCCGACGGCCAGCTCTCCGAGCACGTCTTTCACCCACGATCGTTTGAGGCCCTCTGGCGTCGCCACCAGGTTCCACAAGGCATCGGCCGTCGTAGGATAGACCCGCTCGCGCCTGATTTCATCCCTCGACATCGCCTGGCGCTGATCGAGCTCGACAAACACCTGCAGTTCGGCAAGCTCCCACTTCCAGCCATCGCTATTGAGATGAAGGGCGGACACTCTCCGATTTTCAGGCAGGTTCTCAAACCCGCTTTCGATGAGGGTTAGGTGAGAGCCCAGAGGGTGGTCGCGCAGCTCGAATGCGACCGTCGTCATCTCGCTTTCCGGGTACTTATCGATGGCGCAATCCTCGCCCGGATGCCACTTATAGGCGAACCGCTCGAACTCCTTGCGGTCCACTACAATGCCGCAACACTTGCCAAAGTTTCCGAAGTCGAGAATCAGGGTTTCCCCGACTTGGAAGTCGCCCTCCACGTGATCGCTGAACCAACCTGTCCAGCCCTCGGGTGTCGTTATCGCCTCCCAAACTTTTGCTCGCGGGGCCCTAAGGACCAGTTCAGTCTTGATGTCTTGGACGGTTGTCATTTTGGTGTTCTCCTGCAGCTGGTTAACGTGTTGTCGAATGCATTTAAGCAACCTAATGGTTGCATTATAACCAAAAAATGGGAAAGACGCAACCTTTTGGTTGCGTTTTAGACCCAGTTCCCGATCCGCCGTGCCACCGTCAAGCATTTCGGATACCTCAGATGCACGGTGTCCTCGTCCCAGCTTTCTCCCGAAGGCTCGTCGTCGGGACTGAGGTGTTCCTCCGCATCCCGCGGATCTGGGAGACCGCGCTCATCGGCGATCTCGGTTGCCACATATTCGAGCAGCTCGTTATCGAGGGCGCAATCGTCCTCGACGAAAGCACTGATCCCGTCAGGGTCTGACCTGGCCACCTTGAACGCCGCTTCGCCTTTGCCAATGATCCAGCTGCGGAAGTAGTGGAATCCGTCACCGCTCATGCCACCGGCCAGCACGTAGCCCGCTCCCCAGAGCGGCCAGGTGTTGAGATCGCAAAGCTTGTGGTAGAAGGCTGATCCAAACGCCGTAAGCTCGCCGTCGCTCAAGACCTGCAGAACCTCGGCCAACCGCTCCGGCTCGGCCGAGGGTGACAATGGCCCCGTTCCCGAACGGCACTTGTCGATGAGCTCCCAGAAGCGTTCGTCGGTCATGCCGCCGATTTTAGACCACCGCCAATCAGATTGGCTCTCCGCTCGCTCGAGCGAAGCCATCGGGGTTAGGTCAGTTTGGAATACGTATTCAAATTCATCTTTTCTGGAAAATCGCAAAAAGTTGCTATAAACCAGATTTCACACTGCCAACAATCATAGGGGTCATTCCCTTACTTGGAGCGATGCTAAGACTGACAGATCGAACTCTTCTGGATCAAATGCAGCTTCACGGCGTGGAGATCGAGCGCAGGAAGGAGCTAATTGGATTTAACACGTCGGACTGTGCGGTGCTTCTAAAAGTCAGACCCCTCCTGCTTCCAGAGGTCGACTCGATCGTGACCGAATTCTACGATCACATCACCAAGATCGACGAAATCGTTCTGATCATCGGCGACAAGGAGACGATGCGACGCGTCCAGGCCTCGCAGAAGCAGTACATCGACGACCTGTTCTCAGGTGTTTACGACGAGGAATACGTCAACAACCGCCTGCGGATTGGTCTCGTCCACAAGCGACTGGGGGTTGAACCCAAGTACTACCTCGCCGCGCTCAAGCTGCTCAAAGACATCCTTGAAAGAAGGATTGAATCGAAGGTGCAAGACAGCAGCACGGCGGCCCAAGTGCTGGTGGCGCTGGACAAGCTCCTCACGCTCGATACGATTTTTATCTTCGACACGTATATCCGGACCCTGGTGTCCGAAATCGAAGCAGCCAAGGCGGAAGTCATTCGGTACGCGTCGAGTCTCGAGGCCAAGGTCATCGAGCGAACCCAGGCCTTAGCGGAGCTCTCCCGAGTCGACTCACTGACCGGCATCCTCAACCAGCGGGCTTTTTACGAATCGCTGCTCATCGAAGTGGCTCGGTGCAAGCGGCGCGGTACGCCCCTCACGGCCATCTACATCGACCTCGACGATTTTAAGGCCTATAACGACACGAACGGCCACCTGCGCGGCGACGAGCTGCTCATCCGAGTCGCCAATGCCATCCGAAGGATCACCCGGGAGACGGACATCGTGGCCCGCCTGGGGGGTGACGAGTTTTGCGTCGTCGTCACGGAGTGCGACAATGAGGGCGCGATGCAATACGTGGCCAAGCTTCGGGATCTCTTGGTGGACTTGGAGTTCTCCGCCGGCACCGTGACGGTCGGACCGAAGGACTATCTGGAACCTAACGAGTTAGTCCGCTCCGCGGACGAGAGAATGTACGAAGACAAGCGCGTCCGTCGGGCGCACCTTTCGGGCGAATCGGACCTGCGCGAAAGCGCTTGATTGCCGTCTCAACGAAGATACTTCTGAAGCCACACGTCGGTGCGGGCAAGGCAATACATGAAATTGTCGTGCGAGGAGAAGCCATGACCCTCGAGCGGGAATTCGACGTATTCGTGCGGAACCCCACGTTCAGAAAGAAGCTTCGCGTAGCGCCGGCTTTGGTCGACGGGAACGATGGGGTCGACCGCACCATGGAAGATGAGAACCGGATTGTCATCCGGAGATACGTAAGTTAATGGCGAAGCCTGCCGGTGTTTCAAGAGCCCCTGGGAAGTCGAGGTTCCCGCTAGCGAATTGATCAATTGCCAGATAATCGGGTCCCATTCGTTTGGATGGCGAAAGTCGGTAGGGCCGAAGTAATCGACGGCCAAGCTCACTCGCGATGAGTAGCCGTGGAGATCGGGATCGGCGTCGTTAAGCGTATCGATCGTACTCAGGAACAGCACCAGATGTCCGCCCGCAGAGGCGCCGATGGCGGCAATCTTGGCAGGGTCCATTCCGATGATCGGCGCCCACTTCCGCATGAACCTCACCGACGCCTGGGTGTCATCGATCTGAGCGGGCCAGACGTGGTTTGGAGTCAGCCGATAATCGATGGATGCGCAGACGTAGCCTTGGGCAGCATAGTACCGAGCCCAATCCGCAAAATCGGCCTTGCTGCCAGAGACCCAACCACCTCCGTGGACGAAGATGATCCCTGGTCGCCCGGTACTGGATCCCAGGGCCGGCAGGTAGAGGTCCATCCGTTGTGGCGTTCCACCCCCTTGGGTGTAGACGATGTCCGGAATTTCGGTTACCGCAAACTGGGACCATGCGACTGACCCCACCGCCGCAAGCGCGATCGACAACGCTAGCCTCACTCCGACATTGTAACGCCAAGTTCGGTTTGGCCCAAATCACCTGCCAGTTTCCAAAACTCCTCCGATGGCACGATCGGTCTGACGTCGAAGTCGACAAGGTCGGCCCAAGCACTCAACCAAGGCTCCAGGGCCTCCAGAGACGGCGTCCTCATGATCTGGTAGCAGCGCTTTCCATCGGAATCGAACCAACTTGCCTGATAGGTTACGCCTTCCGGCAGCATTCTTCCCTTCTCCTGGAATCGCTCGCCTACCGCTTTTGGATTGCCGCTTCGAAAGCACTCAATGACCAAAACTAGCATCAAATCATCCTACTACCTGAACAAATATGACATTATGCCGATTCCGCAGAACAGGACGGTACACTGGCCCGGGAATGCCAAAAGGGGGCAGAGCATCGGGGAGGGCGACCCTCGCTGACGTCGCTTTGGTCGCGGGTGTTTCAGTTCAAACCGCCTCCCAAGTTCTCGCTAGAACGCCGGGAGTCCGTATCGCTGAAGCTACGCGCAGACGCGTGGAAGAGGCTGCCCGCCAAGTGGACTACGTACCGAATCGCCTAGCGCAGGCGATGCGTCGCGGGAAGACCAACGTGGTCTCCGTTTGGATGCCGGTCGACCGGCCAGTCATAACGTTCTTGCGTTTTCTCAATGCGATCAACGTCCAAGCGCGGACCGCCGGCTACGACATCATGATCGTTGGGTTGGATTCTTCTGTCGCCTACGGCATCGATAAGCGGATTCCCCATCACTGGCCCAGTGACGGCATCATCAGCTACGACGCCGGCAGGGCAATCAAGCTATTCCGTCAAACCCCTGCGAACCGCGAGATCCCGACCGTCATCATGGGCTCCGAAGAGTTCGAGGGCGCCGACACCGTGACCTGGGATGTCGCCGGCTCTGCCAAGAACCTCGTCGAGCAGATGATCACGATGGGGGCAAGACAGATCGTGCACCTTACCACCCGTTGGGTAATCTCTGAGTTTCCCCAAGAGCAGCGGCGAACAGGCTACCGTCGGGCAATGGAGGCGGCAGGGCTTGAACCGGTGTTCATTCAAGCCGCGGGCGAGTCCGCAAGCGACGCCTCAGAGGCGGTATCCGAATATCTGGATAAGCATGCAGTCCCTGAAGCCATTTTCGGGTTTACGGACACCCTGGCTCTCGGCGCGCTTCGCGAGCTTCATCGACGGGGCATCGGCGTACCCGACGACTGCGAAGTTTGGGGATTCGGCGACTTCCCGGAGGGAGCCGATGCCAGGATCCCTCTTTCGACCCTGCGTGTGCCACTGGATCGATTAGTCCCGGCAGCATGGACGTGGCTCGCCGAGCGCATGGAAGACCCCACGTTGCCCAAGCGACGCGAATCCCTGATGATGGATGTCGTTCCGCGGCGCTCGTCGAGATTGGGATCGGGCAACGGTTTGGTGAGCTAGCCGGTCCTTTGTGGCAGGTAAGAATTTTCTTGCGTCCATCCTCACATTTCGCGACCAAGCGCGAAGTAAAGTTCGTACGAATGGTTACTAGGAGGTCTTATGAGTACTGAAACGCAAGAAATGCCGATGGGAACCAAGCCTGTCTCGGAGCATGGGTGGCTGAAGAAGCTGGTTGGCGATTGGCGCACTGAAAGTGAGATGATGATGCCTAGTGGTGAGACCCAGCGGGCGACCGGAACCGAAAGTGTCAAGAGCCTCGGTGGCCTCTGGGCCTTTGGAGAAGGCACGGGTCAGATGCCGGATGGTTCGACCATGGAATATCGGACCGGACTTGGATACGACGTCTCGTTCAACGAATACCGCGGCTTCTGGCTGGCTTCGATGTCCTCACACCTTTGGAAGTACGTGGGTGAGCTTAGCGCGGACGGCCGCACGATGACTCTCAATTGCGAAGGCCCACATATGGAAAAGGATGGCGAAACGGCGAACTACCGTGACGTGATCGAAATCATCGACGACAACCATCGCACGCTCACATCGTACGGTCAGGACGATGACGGGAACTGGCAGCAGTTCATGAAGGCGCACTACACCCGGATGTAGCGGGATTTAACGAGGGTGGTCGACTTGGCCACCCTACCTTTCACGGCTCGACTTCAAGGTCGCAATTTCCAATGGCAACCGCTGTACTGAACTGATCAAACCGGTCGCCAGGCGTAATTAATAGAGGAAGGGCTGCAAACATTGCAGTCTCTAGGAGGTACCAATGCACGAGCGAAAGAAGAAAGGCGGTCAGCGCAAAGACAAGAAGACCGCCCGAATGCACGAGCATGAGAATGCCAATGCCGCCGAGAAGGCAGCCGCCAAGGATGCAATCAAGTTCGACACCGACCAGAAGGACGTTGTCACTTACAAACAAGGCAGTCGGGGCGACAAGGGAGTAGATCCGACCGTTCGCCACAGCCAGGGCGCACCTAGACGCTAGGCCAAGGCAAAGATTGGCCGCCGGCACGAACCGCCGATGGAGCTAGTCCGAGAAGATGTTGGTCTTCAAGGGATCCATCGGCGGAACCGCGTAAGACCCCATCACGAAATGGGTGGGATAGTACTTCGGCTCGACGGATCCTAATCCCACATCCACCATCACCGGATGGAGCCGATCTTGGAACGCCATGAACTTCTTTCTGGATTCCCATACGTCCAGAACCAGAAATCCCTCATCCGTTGTCGAGGCGGTGTGGAGAATGAGGCCATCCGGAACATTGGACTGGGTCACCCCAAGGATGCGGCAGGCCTCGATATACTGATCGATGCTCGCTCCAACTGCGTATAAAACAACGGTTACCAAGCCATGATCCTCTTGGCGATTTTGCGTCGCCATTGTGAGTATAACGATACATTTTCTGTCGTTTATGCTGCTCTTTTCGAAGCGGTGCCAATCCTTACGCGGCTCATACGGCCAACCACAAGAATGTACGGCCGGAACCAGGGCAACCATCCTTGAGGTAATTCGACCATGAGTGGGAAAGTCTCACGGCGAACCTTGCTCGGCATGGTGCCTGGAATAGCCGTGGGCCGTGCTCTGCCCAGCTTTATGGTTGACCAATCCACATCCAAGTCGATCTACGATGAGTTTCCGGCGCAGGACCCGAAAATGGTCCAAAGCATGGTCGGAGTTTCGCATTTCGACCTCGCTAAGGTGAAGGAGCTTGTCGGCAAATCCAAGGAGTTTGCCAACGCCGCCTGGGACTGGGGCTTCGGCGACTGGGAGACAGCCCTCGGCGCTGCTTCCCACACGGGCCAGCGCGACATCGCGAACTTCCTGATTGACAATGGCGCCCGCCCCGACATCTTCACGTTTGCGATGCTCGGACACGTGGCCGTGGTGAAGTCTATGATCGAAGCCCAGCCCGGACTTCAACGCAAATTGGGGCCGCACGGCATCCCGCTCCTGTCCCATGCCCAGGCCGGCGAAGGTCAAGCGAAGGCCGTCGTGGAGTATCTCGAGTCGCTGGGTGACGCCGACCAGCGACGGACTAGCCTCGACATTTCGGAAACCGAAAAGTCCTCCTTCCTCGGGGAATATCGCTTTGGACCGGGAAGCAACGACGTGATGATCGTTACCCAGAACAAGAACGGCATGATGCAGCTGCAGCGGGCGGAAGGCGGACGGCTGAACATCCGTCGAGTCGGCCCCGACGTATTCGCTCCTGCCGGTTCCGACAGCATCCGTATCCAATTCAAAATGGAAGGCGGCAAGGCTATCTCCCTGACCATCCACGATCCTGCCCCGGTCGTTATCGCCATCCGCAAGTAACTGCAGCGGACTGGAACCTGGCCGGCCGATACCCCGTAATGGCCTCCATGGGCCACTTCACGATTTGGAGGATTTGTGCAATCGCCGTCGTTTGGACCGGAGCGGCGTTCGCGACCAGCGACAGCGGACCCATCGCGGCTAAGGATTCTGTCCGCTACGCAAAATTGATCCAGGATGCGCGTGGCACGGCGGACAGCAAGAAGCAGATCGAACTCTTGGCCGAAGCCACCAAGGTCTTCGCAGAGGATGGAGACGTGTGGCTGCGGTATGGCCAGAGCCTGCTTCGAGAGAAGCAGTTTGACCAGGCAGAGGCGGCCTACCGGCAGGTTCTTCGTTTGGGCGCTTTCCAAGCGAAGGCGGCCGCGAACGCGCAGTACGACCTTGCCTGCCTGTATGCCCTAAAGGGCGACAAGAAGAGTGCCGTCAAGTGGCTTCGTGACTCACTTGCCAGCGGTTTCCGGGACCTGAATCACCTCCGCACGGACTCCGATCTTGATGCCCTCCATGAGCTGCCGGAGTGGGTGGAGATCGCTGCCACAAAGGACGTTTCCAAGATGTCGCGCGACGAGGGATGGCGCTACGATTTGTGGCTCATGGACCGTGAGGCCCGGCGAATCCACTTCGATCCTTACCGCAAGACGCCCAAGAACGAGTTGGACCGATTCGTCGCCGACCTGAACCGGAACATTCCGAAGATGTCCGACGAGGCGATCTCGACCGCCTTCATCCGCTACATGGCGATGTACGGCGACGGCCATACCGGAGTCCGGATGGCGGAGGGACCGATGCGTCACGTCGCCCCGGTCCTGATGGCGCAGTTTGCGGAGGGCACTTTCGTGATCGCAACGGATCGCGCCAACGCGAACCTACTTGGACACCGGCTGGACGCCATCGAGGGGCAACCCGTCCAGGCGATCTGGGACAAGATGGCGCCGATCATCCGCCGCGACAACGACATGACGTTGGCGTCCAACATCCCATCGTTGATGGGTCGAACCGCGCTGCTTTACGGCTTGGGACTCTCCAAGTCGCCGGACAAGGCGACCTACACGTTCGCCGGTCCTGACGGGAAGAAGTCAACCGTTACCCTCACTCGCGGGCCCCAACCCAAGGACATCGCCCATGTGTACGACAGCGCCACGAACCCCGTACCGATGTACAAGCGAAACCCAGACAAGCCCTACTGGTTCGAATATCTTCCCGAGTCCAAAGTGATGTATCTGCAGTACAACGCGGTTCGCAATGATCCCCAGGAGCCGCTCGCCGCCTTTGCCGACCGGTTCTACAAAGCGGTCGACGAGAACGATGTCCGCGCCCTTGTGATCGACGCGCGGTTTAACGGGGGTGGCAATAGCTTTCTCAACCGGCCGCTGGTGCACGGCATCATCAAGCGCGATAAGATCAACAAGCAGGGGTCTCTGTTCGTTATCATTGGCCGCGAGACGTTTTCCGCTGCGCAGAACTTCGTAACCGACATCGACCGGGAATGCAACCCGATTTTTGTCGGAGAGCCTTCCGGCTCAAGCCCGAACTTCGTAGGCGAAACCATTCAGTTCAGCCTGCCCTACAGCAAGATGTCGGGAAGCATCTCGGATCTCTATTGGCAGCGATCCTGGCCGATGGACGAGCGGTCGTGGATCCCGCCGGATCTGCCCGCTCCACCCACGTTCGAAGCTTATTCCCAGAACCGGGATGTCGCGATGGAGGCGATCCTCGAGTATCTGAAGTCAGACTAGACCGCAGTTTGAAGTCGGATGCTGACGCTCTATTCAGCAGCTGACCGTAGGTGAAGAAGTTGGTCCTCAAGCTCCTTTCTTCGACGCGCCAACCGTTCCTTTTCGGGACGCCGGATGTCGTCGAATTCGGCCTGGAGGTCTCTCAATCGGTCTAAGAGCAGGCGCTTGTCCTCTTCCGCACGATAGACCTTCAGTCCAAGTCGCAGGTAGCAACTCGTCAACGAGTTCCAGACTTCAAGCTCCCGGCCCTCCGTTGGAAAACCCGGCCCTGTGAGCGTTCGAAGCTCTCGCATGATCTCCAAGGCCTGTTCCCGATGCTGCTCAGGAAACTCTTGCGAGAGCAACCGGTCAGTTTCGGATTCCAGCCGATGCCCGATTTGAGTTGCGATCTCTTTGGCCTCCACAACCCTCATCTCAGCGCCGGAAAGCTCACGCTCAAGTTCAACAATCTGCCCTTCGTTGGGGCATTGCTCATTGCGAACTTGCCTGAGTCGTTGCATCAACAGGTTCTTCTTCGTAATGGCGTCAACGGCCAGCCGTCTCTTTTCGTAACAAAGGGCGCGTAGCTCCCTCAATTCGGGCGGTCCATCTTCGATGAATGCCTGCTCGATCTCCACGTTACGCTCGCGTGCAGCCGCAGGGCCGGCCAACATTATTTCCGTTAGGGAATCCCAATCCATTTGACCTACGCCAGGTCGAATGCCGTCGGGTGGTTCGGCTGATAGAGCTGAATGTCGTCGGCGCCGGGAATCTTGATCATGGTGACCCACCCGTAGCCATGATCCTCGATCTCGCCGGAAAACTCGGCCCCCTTACCTTTTAGTTCGGCTACCGTAACATGTATGTCGTCGCACATCAGGGAAATTGAGTGGTGACGCGGAGTTTCGTAGCGATTCCCTTCCCATTCTCCTGATGTCGGGTGCACCCCGATCTCACCAGGGCCGCATTTGAAAATCAGCCATCCAGGTTCCGAATCGGCATGCTCGACAAATGGCCAGCCGAGCACGTCGCGCAAGAAGGCGCGGGTCGCAGCCGGATCATCCGAATAGATCATCGCGTGGATCGACGTGATCATGCAGCCATTTTACGTTGCTGGACCTAGAACCACCGCTTTTCGACGACGTACTTCTGGTGGAATTCCTCATCGCTTGCAACCAGATACAGAATGCCTTGGACGAGGGCCAGCGTCGCCACGACGCCGGACACTCCCCCGCACGTAAGGGCGCCACCAACCACCGAGACGAGAAGCAGGACCAGGCCCATCTGCGTGTTGTTCAGATAGAAGGCGTGGATACCCAGCCATCCCAAGAAGATCGCGAGCAGCCCTGCGGCGATTTTGTTATGGGTGCCGTATGACGAGCTGGTGATCGGGATCCTGGGGCCGACTCCCGTAGAAGACGGCGGAGGTGGGGGAGCAGCACTAAACGCGTATCCGCACATGGGGCAGACCGACGCCGTGGCATCGATCTGCACGTGGCACGATGGGCATTCCTTGGTGGAGGTATGCATGTCGCCATTATGCGCGGATTGACTACATGTCCTCTAAATGAGAGGTGACCGGCTCCAGCGGTCGCACGGCCGGTCCCTGAATGACGGTTCCGTCAGGCAAGAATCGGGAGCCATGGCATGGGCAATCCCACGTTTGTTCGGCGTTGTTCCAGGTGACCTGGCATCCCAGGTGCGTGCAAACGGGCGACACCAGCACCATATCGCCATCAGGTTTGGCATAGGCCGCCGCGCGCTCGCCCTCCAATTGCACGACGATGCCTTGGCCAGGCTCAAGCGCTTCCAAATTGTCGGCATCAGCCGGTGTGACGAGCGAGCCGAAGAATTCCCGCGCGACATTGAGGTTTTCCTTGATGATCGTGGGGGCGGTACCCACTTCCGTGCGAGCGGGATTGTAGACGTCGGACCATTCGTTAGCCACACCCTTGATCTCATCGGTCAGTATCCGCGCCGCAACCAAGCCGTTGGTCATTCCCCACCCACAGAATCCGGTGGCGATGAAAATCCGCTTTCGGTTGGGGGAAAGACCGATGTACGGAACTTCGTCTGCGGTCCAGTTGTCCTGGTTGGACCAGTGGTATCGGATGGATTTGACCGGGAAGTGGCGGCGGGCCCACCCTTCCAGTTCGGCAAAGCATCGCTCCGTGTCCGGTTCCTGACCGACCTTGTGAAAGCCATTCCCGCAGATCAGCACTTTCTCGCCGTCGATTTCCGCGCGCCGAAACGAGCCGATCTCGCCCGTGTCGGTGGAAATCGCCATGCAGTCCGGCAGAGGTCCGTCAAGCTCGCAGGCCAAGGCATAGGATCGATAGGGAAAGAGCTTGGCGACGAACCAACCCGAATCGTGAATCGGATAGTGGGTCGCGACGACGACGCTGTCGCACACGATCGCGCCGTGCTCCAGCTTGGCTATGCAGCCGGAAACGTGCTCTTCGACCTCTAGAACCCGCGAGTCCTCGTAGAACTTCACGCCTGCCTGCATCGCGTGATGCACGAGCCCGGTCAGGAACTTGAGCGGGTGAAACCTGGCCTGGTTGTCGAGCATGATCGCTCCGAAGACGTCGAAGGGTATATCACTCGAATCCAATTCCGCGGGGATCCCGAGGTCTTGACAGGCGCGGTATTCCTCGAGCACCTGGTGGAGCCCATCGTCGTGGGTCGCGTAGGTGTATGCGGGCTCGGCGTACAGATCGCATTCGATATCGTAGGCTGACGAGGTGAGCCGGACAAAGGAGATCGCCCAGTCGTTCGCTTCGTAGTACAGCTTTGCCCGGCGATCGTCCAGCATCTTGCGAATGCGCCGATACGACACACCATGGAGGGCGGTGAGCTTGCCCGTGGTGTTGCCGGTCACGCCGGAGAGGAGCCTCCTTGCCTCGACCACCGCCACCGAGAGCCCCGAGCTTGCAAGCAAATGGGCGGTCGCGACGCCGACGATGCCGCCGCCGACGATCAGGACGTCGACGACGTGATCTCCCTGCATGGCAGGCTGCGGCTCGGGCCTTGACGTGGCAAGCCAAAGCGACCGACGCTCAGAAGCGATCAGTGGTGTCACATAGAGGAGAACGTCTGGTCTTGTCCCACGCAGAGCTTGCGGTGTCCGATCCTAGCCGCCATGACCTCAGAGGATCCCCAGTTGGCCGGTGGTACGATCCCGGTCTGGATGCACTGCGACAACCAAAACTGTCTGAGGGAGGTGCAACCAGGGTGGATGTCCTGCCCCCACTGTGGTTTCAGCCTTGCCGGAGATGCACCGCGCCCCGATGAGAGCAGCTGTGATCATGAGTTCGTGATCGAAGGACCCTTCTGCATCATCTGCGGCTTCTCGCCAGAGTTCGGCTACCAAACGGAGCGGATCGGCAAGCGGTTGGTGGCAACGCTTCTCGTCGTGGTGCTTACCCTCGTCAGCCTCTATTTGGCCTCGTTGCTCGTCAATCCAACGGCCATATCCGAGGAAAACGTGTTTAGGGGGAGGCTGGCCGGACGGGTCGGATTTTTGTTGGCGGCGGCCCTCT
Source organism: Fimbriimonadaceae bacterium (assembly GCA_019187105.1). Taxonomy (NCBI): domain Bacteria; kingdom Bacillati; phylum Armatimonadota; class Fimbriimonadia; order Fimbriimonadales; family Fimbriimonadaceae; species Fimbriimonadaceae bacterium. The sequence goes on from JABAQM010000001.1 coordinate 1,077,680, forward strand.
TGGGACTGTCTTTCGCCGTGGGATGGCTGGTGCGATTGCTAACCCGCCGACCGAGCTAGATACGCCCGAACATCGGGCCTTACTTCGGCTTCCGAAGAAACCGATCGACCACGTGAAAAAGAGCAACGATTCTGTTTCAAGGAAGGTCGACCCCGTGTCCCGTAACCCGGACCCCGGCCCAGCAACCCTTATAATGAAATGCATGCTCTCCGCCCTACTTGCCCTCGCCATTCCCCAGGCAGTCGAACCCAATGCCGACAACTACCGGACCTGGCTGAAGTTCATCCAGCCCGACGCCAAGGAGCAGGCGTACAAGGAAATTCCGTGGCGAAACCATTTCTGGACGGCGGTGCAGGAAGCGAGAACCCTGGGCCGGCCGATCTTGCTCTGGACGATGAACGGACATCCGCTCGGCTGCACGTGAAACAATGGCGTCCGCGGACGCCAGCTGGTCTGGTCAGACCCTGAAATCAAAAAGCTCAGCAGCGAGTTCGTTACCGTCGCCGACGAGGCTTACTACCTCTATCCCGAAAATCCCCAGCATCTGGAGCGAGCCCGCTCTCGCGAGGATCACCAGTTCTTCCGCCGCTATGGCGAGGCGATGCCAAAGGGCGACTGGAATGCCGGCACGAAGCAGGGGATCTATATGATGGGGCCGAACGCGGAGTATCTGGAAGGACGCTTCGCCGCATCGGGCGAACCCGCCGATATCCGTGCCAGGCTGCAGCGTGCTCTCGATCGGTGGCAGAAGCTGAAGTCCGAAAGGGCCTACGCCGATAAGCCGATTCCACCCAAGGCATGGTCGCCTCCACCTGGGATAGAGGGGGAACTCGTCTTCCGTGTGAGCCTGCGCGACCTACCGCGAGGGAATGGCGACCGAAGCGGGGTGCGGCGGCATGAGCTGCCTGAATCGGGCATGTGGCGCGACTTCGTTCGATGGGCTTGGAACGAGAACTGGATCGCGCTCGCATCGGCTTCGATGCTCGTCCCCAAGGGCAACGACGCCGAAGCGGTCGATTCCGTGATCGTTAACCGTATCGCGCGCGAGGTCATCGTCGACAATGTCCGCGGCCAGGCGCCGGCGTGGCAGCCAGGCGAGGTTGTGGGCGCCAACCTGACGATGAAACGGCTCGATACCCGGACCATCGAATACACCGGCGAGGTGGACTTGAGAGCGGGTGGCCGCAGCATCGTCGGCAAGATCTATGGTCGCGGCACTTGGACGGGCAAGTCCTTCGAGAGCCTGGACCTCGTGATGCTCGGTATGCGCCGGGGGGCATCCCGATTCAACCAGCGCGAAAACGACCCCGGACCGGCGTCGATCGGGATAACGCTTAGTCTGAAACGACAGTAGCCCGCCGGCGGTCGGAATGACGGCGGGAGGTGTTTTGGGGGATGCCGTCATTCCGAGGGGGGTGAGCTGCGTTACTTCCGGACGGTCCACACCGCCCGGTCGCATTCGTAACTCCACGACTTGCCCACTATGGGACCGCTGGATCGAACCGTTACGCGGACGGCTACCGTTCCGTCGGCGGCAACATAGTCGGCGGGATCCCCACTGACGGCGAGCCGGGCCACGAGATTGTTGGTGTCGATCGCGTCGGTGCGCACAACAGAGCTCTCATTCCCGCTTTTGTCCAGCAGGGCAAGCTCCTGGGTGAAGGAGCCGGCTTCCGCCATCCGCCCGGTTACCGCGACGGACAACCCGCTCGGGGTCAGGGTCGTGGCCGTGGTGCGGAGGTCGAAGACGATCGGCGCTTCTGGATCGCCGCTGGCGACAACAGTCTTGGTAAGGCGCAGCACGGACCCGTCGGTTTCGGTCAGGGACCCTACGCTGCCACCCGTCACCTTGCCTCGATGCACGGTCAGGCCATTTGCCGACACGATGTCGGGACCACTCAGGATTTGGTAGCAATGCGGCAGGACGATGAACGCTCCGAGGTCGTTGCCGACGGAGTCGTAGCGCTCCACATACCCTCCGCTCCATGATGGCAGCAGGACGTCGCCGTTGGGCTCGACGGTGAGCCACTCCGGCTCCCACATGCCGGTGGCCGCGAACGTGCCGATCCACCCACCGGCGCTATCCAGGTGGTCGATAGTGTTATGGAACGTGTTGGACACCAGGAGGCTCCCATCGCCCTTGAAGGCAAGACCGGTCGGGGAGAGAATTCCTGAGGAGCCATAGTCGGCGAAAACACCCAGGTAGTTCCCGTCTCGATCGTATCGATAGATGGTCTGTTCGCCGGGATAGAAGGAGCTGATGTAGATGTTGCCATCGCCATCCATTGCCAGTTGACCGTGGCGCGACAGCCCGGTAACGGCAAAGACGCCAAGATAGGCGCCAAGCGCCGAATAGCGTCGGATCCGGCCTCCGTAATAGTCGCTCACCAAGACATTGCCGTAGGAGTCGACGATGATCGAATTCGTATCAGCCTCGGTTGCGAAGCTTCCGAGATCGGTACCGTCGGCATGGATCGCCCGCACGCCATTGAAGTAGTCGCAAACAAGGAGCACGTCGTCGGATGCAAAAGCGATTCCGATTGCGAGTCCGAGAACGTCGGTGCCAAAGGATCCTTTCGGAGTACCGTCGTCGGCAAACCGATAAATCGTGCTCGGACCGGTTTCCAAGCCGGTGGAGACGTAATAGTCGGCTCTTACGGCAGTAGTAATAAAAGATAAGGCACAGCAAAGTGCTGTTAGTCGAGTTGCTGTACCTGTTAGAGGACGGTTGCGATGAAACATGCATTCAAGTATGCGGGTCCGTTCTCATATTGGAGTGGTCGTTTTCTGGCTTCGCTTGTCTGTATCAACAGGAAAAATAGGCTTATGCTGTCCGGATACTCCTCACTTTAGCGCGAACAAAGTAAAATTTACTGGTTATAATTAGAACCACATGCAGTACGTTAGAGCCGCACTGGGTGAGCCCCCTAAACGATTGTTTCTGCAGTGGGGCGACCTTCCCTTGGGCTTGGAGGAATGGGTCCAACCACCAGCAACCTGGCGCGTCGTCCTCTACGCCCACGATGGGGTGGCACGCATCAACGGGCGGTCCTATCCCTACTTCCGCGGGACCGGGTTGCTCTTTCCGCCTTACGCGACCTGTGGCCACGCCAAGGTGGGACCTCCTTCGCTAGAGGTGTCGGCGCATTTCGACTTTCCAGAGACGGAGGAAAAGACAGTTGCCCTGCCCCTTGAATTCCAATACCGACAGGAGTGGTATGACCTGCTCTGGTTTGCCGGAGAACACGGGATGAGCGGCGCGGAAAGAGGCAAGGCGCTGGTATGGCATATGCTCTGGACCATCTCGGAACCAACCAGCAAGCTTCGGAATCAGTCTCGCATTTACGATGCCGAAGACCTGATCCGATCTCTAATGGCCAAGAGGTTCACTGTCGCCGAGCTTGCCCAGCAGCTCGACGTTTCGCAGAGCACGCTCCTCTCGTGGTTCCAAGCTGAGCACAACACCACGATCCAGGGCTTCATCCGCCAGACCAGGGCGAGAGAAGCATGCCGAATGCTGACCTCGACGGATCTCGCCGTGAAGACGATCGCCGCCCGGGTCGGTGTCCCCGACCTGCAGCAGTTCAACAAGCTGGTGCGACAGCACTGCGGTCTCTCACCGCGAGAGTATCGCCAGCGAGCTTCCTAGCTTGGGAGAGCCTTTCCCTATCGCTTGGGGCGCCCGATCCGACCGAATCGCCTCACCGAACCACCCCTGCGCTGATTTGCGCGAGCCGGGGCGGACTGCGGCTGGGCGGGACGGACGGTGCTCAGTTCCGAGATCGGAATCGAGGCACCCAGGATTCGCTCGATTTCACGAACGTCCTTCGCCTGCTCCGGATGGGCCAGCGTGATCGAGCGACCCTTGGCGCCTGCGCGTCCGGTTCGGCCGGCTCGGTGAACGTAATCCTCCGGGTTTTCGGGAAGGTCGTAGTTGATAACCAGCGAGATGTCCTTCACATCGATACCCCGTGCGGCGATATCCGTAGCCACCAGCACGCGGTACTGCCCTTGCTTGAATCCATGCAGCGCTTCCCGTCGCTGCGCCAGGGTTCGATCGGAATGGAGCTCGGCGGCCTTGTGGCCACGGCCACGCACCGACTTCGTGAGTTTACGAACGCCGTGCCGTGTTCTTGCGAACACCAGTACGGTGCCCCGCGAGCTGTTGAGAAGGCTAACCAGCAACTCCGATTTATCGGCTTGCGGAATAAAGACCATTTCGTGCTCGATCAGGGCGGCGGTGTCGTGCGAACGCTCGACCTCCACCGATTGCGGTGAACGAAGATAGCGCTGGGCCAATTCGAGAATGCCCTTCGGCATCGTCGCGCTGAAAAGGAGTGTCTGGCGACTCGTCGGCGTCTCGTCGAGGATCCGCTGGATCGCAGGGGCAAATCCCATGTCCAGCATCCGATCGGCTTCGTCGAGGACGGCGATCTTTACGTTTTTCAGACTGACGGTTTTCTTGAACAGATGGTCCTTGAGGCGGCCCGGAGTAGCGACAATGACCGCGGGCTTCTTCCGAAGCATCGCGATTTGCCGGTTCATACTCGCCCCACCAACAACGAGGGCACACTCGGTCTCAAGACTCCTGAAGGTCTCGAAAATCTGTTCCGCCAGTTCCCGGGTCGGAGCAAGGACAAGAGCGACTTCGTCACGCTGAAGCCGTTCGACGATCGGCAGAGCAAACGCGAGTGTCTTGCCGGTGCCCGTCTGGGCAATACCGATCAGATCGCTGCCGGCTAGCGCGATGGGAATCGCCTTCTCCTGGATTGGAGTCGGGGTGACGATGTCGATTCGATGAAGGCGACGCAGGTTGCGCGCCGAAAGCTGGAGGGCTTCAAAGCCCCTAAGTTGTAGTGATTGCATTTATTGATTTCGCGCTGATGGCGCACTTGCCGCTGGGATCGTCTCGGAGCGCTCAAGGCAGCAGCAGTTCCGAGGCGCAAGGGCTTTTTGTGTGCTAGGCAGGGAAAAAACTTGCGCGAAAAACGAGTCGGCCCAATGCCGATGACGCTATAGTACCCGATCGCGAAGACGCATGATCTGCCGTGCACATTTCATAGTTTGAACTTATATCAATCGGCGGGGAGGCGGACCTCTGACCGCTTCCTCGCGAGCTGCTTGCGGGTCATGAAAACCCAGATTCCCAACCCGAAGGTCAGCACCGCCGAAGACATATAGCTCGTCAGGTGGGCCATGGCGACTGAGATCAGTCGACGATCGTTCTCAAAGTCGCGCTTCCTTTCGGCCATGGGAACCAGCGTTGTGAGCCACATAAAGCTCACGAGAATCAACATAGCCGCAGTCAGGCTTGCGACAGCTACGATAAGGACCCCTCGCCGAAGCCACTGCCACTTGAGGGGCATAGTCGGACCGACCAGGTTGGTGAGGACGAGCCAAGCTCCCCCGAGAAGCCCAACCCAGAAGGTGGCGAGAAACCCCCACACGAGGGCGAGCGCAATGGGATTGTCGCTCTCGATCACCTTCGCGTGATGGATCGAGAAGTACTCGACGGCGACGTGTGCGGTGACGAGATCGTGGACCGTTCCATACAGCACTGCTACGACCAGGCAATAGAGAACAAACAGCAGTGCCGCCTTCCACGATCGGTCGGCGCCAGATTCTGGTTTCATTCCTTCCCCGGCTGGAAATCTACCTAACCCTTTGGCCGGTGAGGTATCCCTTAGCCTTGAGCGAGCTGGAATATTCCTTCGACTCCCATCGGATCGATTTCGAAAAGGTCGTGGCCTGGCTTCGCGATTCGTATTGGTCGCCGAAGATCCGGCCCGACGTGCTCCGCAAGGCCTTCGCAAACTCGATCCCGATTTCGGCCATCCACGCCGAGCACGGTCAGGTCGGATTTGCGCGAGCCGTCACCGACCATGCAACATTCGGCTGGATTGCGGACGTGTACGTCGAGGAAAGTTTCAGGGGCAGAGGGATCGGTAAAGAGCTTGTTCGTCGACTGATGGAGCATCCCGATCTGACAACGCTTCGTCGGTGGGTGCTCGCGACTCGGGACGCGCAAGAGGTTTATCGCGCCCTCGGCTTTGAAGATGTTCCCCTCGGCCGCTTTATGATCTACCGCGCCGATCCGCTCGTTTGGCAGGATCTGCCGGTGGAATGAAAAAAATGCCCCGAGCGAGCAGCTCAGGGCATCAAAAGCAAACAAATATCTAGGTGCGATCCAATGGGTCGCTTCCGCTTATCGAGACGATTGCAGCGCACCCCGGCTAACAGCCTTCGCGCGCGGACCTGCCGTCCTCTCCTTGCGAAACAGTAGTCAGCCTCGACGCACCGCTCGCCTTCCAAACCAATGCTCAAAAATTCGGATTGCGGGCCTGTGATCTTGGCTGACTTCGGAAACGACTCCTAGAAAAGAGAACGTCTAAATCGCGAATAGCTGACATCCCATCGAGGTGGCGGTTCCAGTGCGACAAGAGCGCCCTCGTTCCAGCCCGTATCATGTAGCCAGCGTGTCGCAGCTTGATGAAACCAACCCCATTGCCCGTTTCGCCCGTTCCGGCGCACCGCGGTCGATGACGTTCGAGGATTACCTGGTGCGCGCCTATCAAGAAGGCGACGGGGCCGCCCTCTTTAGGGCAGTAGACGAATCGCGGGAGCACCTTCGCGCGACCATGCCGTGGATCGACAGCCACGATTCACCCGAGGCAAGTGAGGCGGTCACCCGCCAGATCATGGCTCGTTTCCTGTCCAACCAAGATTTCGGCCTCGGCATCTGGAACCAAGGCCACCTGGTCGGCGGCACCGGGTTTCATATGCGGGTCGGCGATCCTGAGACGGCCAACACGGAAGTCGGCTTGTGGATTCACGCGTCCCACGCCGGCAAGGGCTTGGGGAAGAAGGTGCTCCGGGCAATGCTTGAGTGGGGCTTTACAGAATGGGGCTGGTACCGGATCGTTTGGAAGTGCGATTCGGATAACTTGGCTAGCGCCGCCGTCGCCCGTTCCTGCGGCTTGGTGGAAGAAGGAAGGTTTCGCCAGGACCGCATCAAACCGGACGGAACCCGCATCGACACCCTGGTCTTCGCGATCCTGGCCCACGAATGGCGGATCCGCCGGTGACGTTGCCGGGAATCCAAGCAATCGCTGATTTTTCGGCTAACATGCCTGTAGAGTGCGCCGCGCCTTTACCCTTATCGAGCTGTTGGTCGTCATCGCTATCATCGCCATTCTGGCAGCGATACTTTTCCCCGTCTTCGCATCGGCGAAGGCCAAGGGTCAGCAGACAGTCTGCCTGAGCAATGTCAAGCAGCTGGGGCTCGGCTTTCGCATGTACATGGACGACTTCGACCAGAAATATCCTGGCGCCGGATGTCTGAACGTCCGCGGCGGCTGGGTGGACGGGAGGAACCTAAAAGACGCGTCCAAGGGCGAGATCTATCCCTACCTAAAGAATAAGCAGGTTTACATGTGTCCCATGGATCCGAAGAAACAACGGTTCAACCTTTCCTTCAGCATGAACACCTGCATTCACCGCATCAAGGAGTCAGCCATCAACTTCTCGAGCCGGACCATCCTGTTGCTCGAGGAGTCCGAGACCAGTGTCGATGGCAACGGTCTCAACGACGGCTGCTTCGTTCCGCATTACAACAACGATCTTTCTCCGATTCGCCATTCGGGCGGCGGCAATTATGTTCTCGCCGACACGAGCGCGAAATGGCTTTCCGCCCGCGACATTCGCGATCCCAAAGCGGACCAACAGCGCGGCGCAAAGTGGCCGTGGCTTAACCCGTATCGCCTCGAGGAGGAGAGCGGGGAATTTGATAGCGCGATGCGCGGAGCGTGCGAGGTGGCACTCCGGGGTCCATAACCCGATGTGGTGGATACGCAGCGCTTTCCAATTTGCACGAAATCCGGGCAAGAATCTGGAAAATCTGTGCAAGGCCTTCTTCCCTCACCTATCTCCTGGCACCGCCGTGGGCCTGGTGCTTCAAGCGGCACTTTGCCTTACGATCTATTGCTCGATCCTTCCAAGGCTCTTCAGACCCTCAATGTACTGGACCGAGGGCGCGGTCATTTGCGGCCTTGGGATTGTTGGCTGGTATTCGGCGATCCTCGCTCTGCGGAATCACGCAATTGGCTACGTCATTCAGGGTCTGCTCACCTCCCTAATCTGTTTAGCCGCATCGGTGGTCGTCATGGTGGCCTCGGTCCAGTCAATGGATAACGCGGAGTTCTATCTACGTTTGCTGATTCCACTGAGTATTGCTGTAACCAGTTTTAGGATCGCTTTGAAGGGCCTCGGTTGGGCCCGAAGCGGGTACCGACGGATGAAAGCCGAGAAGGCAAACCTTCTGCTTCCCGAGAACAAGGTCGCCGAACCTTCCATTGATTCGTCAGTTACCGATCAGGTAAAAGTGCACCATGCATGACAAGCCGTGGCCGTGGTGGGTCAAACTCAACCTCTGGGGAATCAAGAACGAAATGGGGGCCTGGATCGCCCTGGTGCTGCTTGCGGGCTTAATGCTGTTCGCCGGGATAGGAGCCTTCCTCAAATGGATGCTCGGACGTCCTATTACACTTGACCTCGTTGTGGCGACCTTTGCGATCCCCGCTTGCGCCTGGTATGTTGCCGCCATCCTATGGGTTAAGAAGCATTCATCCTTCCCAAATCCAGCAACGCGAAACGTGCTTAACGATCCGGCTCGTAGGTAAGTCCCACAATCCCATTCGAGTAGCGTTTCGATTCCAGAAGCCGGAGTCGATGGGTTCGAATTTCGCCGGCAAACATCGGTATTCCCGACCCCAACAGAACCGGTATAACACTTAGCTCCCAGAGATCCACCAAGCCGAGGGCGGCAAAGGAAGCGACGGAATTGCCTCCTCCCATGTGCCAGATGTCCTTGCCAGTTCCCGCCAGTCGGCGGACCAAATCCTCTTTCACGGCATCAAAGCGGTCCGAAGCCGTGATAACGCCGGGCGTTTCAAGCGGACGGTGAGTGACCACTACCGTCGGCATTCCCTGTCCAAGCGGCATTCCATTCGCCACGGCTTCGTCGAACGTGCGGCGGCCCACGATCACGGCGCCGAACCGAGACATAAAGGCTGCCCAATCGATTTCTGGTGTGTGGTACGGCTCGAGCCACTTCATGCCGCCTTCCGCATTGGCGATAAAGCCATCGACGCTCATAGCCAACGACACGATCAGTCGAGGTTCGGACCCCATTTCCGGCATCTTACCGCCCTGCTATCCCGGTTAAACTGCGGCGCGTAAAGTTCATGGATTCCTTTAACTTTAGGTTCCCTGGTGAGTTCACCGTAGGTTCAACGAGCCCAAACCGGGAAATCCATTATCGGAGGCGGTCTCTGCCCAGACTGTTCTCCGAAACTAAACGGGACATCAAGCCCGAAGTTCCAGCCCATAAACCTCCAGCCCCTGGGGTCGGTCTCGCCAACCGGCCCCTTCTGATTTTTTCTACGGCGCCACCGAGAGCCACTCGTCCCAACGGGAGTCGGCGGCGAACTTGAGTTTCGAATAGTCGCTCGCCAAAGATGTGAAGACATCGGCGGGAGAAAAGTCAATGCTGATTCCCGCGCTATTGGCGCTGTTGGCGTTGTGCCCTTCGTGGACGATCGCCGCCTGAGCCGCCGCAATGACGGCAGCGGCAAGCGACTTCGTACCGGCCGGCACGGTTGCGTCGGCAACCAAGATGCGGCATAAATCGATCAAGTCGCGATAAAACCGGTTCGTCCTCGGGCTGTAGCTTTGGGCGGTATCTCGAGCATTCTTGATCGCGGTGGCCAGCGTGGTCTTGTTAAGGGCAAGGTCGTCGGCCAGAGCGTCCACCGCCGTCACCAGATTCGGGAACTTCGACGTGTCGAGCACGGACTGGGTGATCTTACGGTTCACGTAGTCTTCAACCGCAAGCATGCCGTCTACGAAGGCCTTAGTGAGATCGCGGGTCGAGGCGTCCGGATTGTCGCGCCAGTCGTCGAAAATGAGGTGGTAGGGATAGCCTTCGCCCGGAGGACTCTCTTCCGACCCAGCCACCAACGGCGTACGATCCTTGACTTCGTAAGCGACCTCGAGCATTTGCATCAGACTGGCATCCCAGGCGAGAAACTCGAAGTTCTTGTTGCCCAAGGCCGCATTCAGCTCCCACGTCATGATGGCGCTACCGGTCTCATCGTCGTAGCTCACGCCACGACCCATCTCTTCGGGTCCACGCTTCCATCCGGCGCCATGGTTCCAGAAAATGAACCCGTATTTGTCAGCCGGATAATAGGTTTGAACCCAGGCGATGAAATCGCTGGACGTCTGGGGCTTGCCCATGTCAATGCCTTCGCCCATGTCTTGAACGAGCTCGCTCGCAATCGTGTCGGTCGTGTCGAACTTGACCAGATAACGCCGTGTACCGCTGAATGTCGAGCCTGCAAACAGGTTCTTCGACTGCTTCCACTGGACCACGAACCGCACGTCGGGATTCCCGGCCACTTGCTCCATTTGGTTCATGTTCAGACTGCTGTATTGGTACAGATCGTTGGCCGCATTCATGAACACAATGATCGTCCACTTCGATTTGGCGGTAATGAACGGGTCGACCATGATCGCAGCTGCCCCGGTTTTGCCAGAATCGGCATCGGTGGCTCGAATCGAGCCCGAGCCTTGCTGGACCCCGGTGGCAATGCCTTCCTCGTTAACGGTCGCGACACCCCCAAGGGCCTCCCACGTCAGGCTTCCCGGTCGCAGGAACGTCGCCGCGCCCGAAGAAGTCTGGGCAGTGGCGGTGAACCGCTGCGACTGACGAACCTGAAACTGGGCGGTCGTGGGTGAAACGGTCAGTGAAGCCACCGATCCGCCGACATCGACTCGATAAGTCGCCGCACCGTTTACCACCAGATCGGACTCAAGAACGCCGACTCGCGTGCCCTGGCCGTTTGCGCTGGAGAATAGATCGGCGCGCAATCGGTAAGTTCCATTCGACAACTTGCCTAATTCAGTCGAACTTACGCCGGTACCGGCCTTATTGAAGATCTTGGTGATCAAGCTCGTTCCAGCGCCATTGGTCACGGTGATGACTTGGGACTGCCCGTTGACGGGGCCGCCTTCGAGCCAATTCGCGACATAGGTGACCGTACCGTCGGTTACGACCGTCGATCCGCCTCCGCCACAGCCGAACGTGACAAGAAACAGGGCTAAAAACCAGGGGATGCGGGTCCGCACGCCTATAAGACGCGGAACTCCAACACAAGTTCTGCGATTTGGCGGTTAGATCGCGGTTCGGCCTACCGATAATCCACGAAGGAGTGGTGCGATCGGAATCCGCCGAACGTGTCGTCGAAGCTCTGCAGGCTATCGGCATCACGGCACATGCAGCGTGGCCAGACCATAAGCCAACTGGCTTTCCCGTCATGCTGCGTGGACAGGATGGCAGTGAAGTCATCCTCGATCTGCCGTCTCCGCCCCTCATCGGCCAGCTCGATCGTCACCAGATCGGCGTCGCACTCCTTGATCACCTCGGCTACGTTTCCCAGCGATGGGGCCTCGCCGAATCCTGCCCGCTCCTCTCTCCGATCGAATGCCTTCTCGAAAACGACCTGTCCGAGCTTGTCCGCGCCGCGTTCATGGGTAAGTCTGGGGATACGTTCGTCGATAACTATCGGTTCTTTGCGCTTCCCTATACAGATGCGCCCGTGCCTTCGGCAGCCTTGATTGTGCTCAACGCCGAGGAGGAACGTGAAGCCCACCAGCGTGCCGAGCAGGCGGATCGAATGGTTCGCGCCCTCAGCAAGGTGGGCATCGCGCTTTCGATGAACCAGAACCTGGACCCGCTATGCACGGAGGCGGTTCACCAGATCGCCTCGACAACGGAGCTTGCTGCGGTTCTCCTCTGGACGCGCGACAGCGACAGCGATCAATTGAGTCTGATGGCATCGGTCGGCGTCAACCGGCAAGGGATCACGGTTGTTCAGAACCTATCGCCGCAGTCCGGTTCGACCTGCGTCGCAGAACTCGCCGCCGCAACCCGCCAGGCTATTTATCTGCGGTCGGTTCAGGCCAGCATCATGACCTCAGAGCTTGAGGCAAAGTTCTGCTACCTACGACCGGGCGGGGTCTCGGTCGTTCCCCTCGTTATCGGCGACCGGTTGATCGGCGTGCTGGAGTTGGTCGGCAAAGACGGAGACCCGTCCTTTGCCGAGAACCAAGGTTTGTTCCGAACGTTGGCCGAACAGCTGGCCCTGGCCCTGAACAGCGCTATGCTCTTCGAGTCCCTGGAGCGGCTTGCGACCTTTGACCCGCTAACCGGAATCGCCAACCACCGTTCGATGCAGGAATTCCTCCATCGGCGGATCTCGGAAGCCCAGCGCGCGAACACCGAGGTCGCCGTTCTCATGATCGACGTCGACCACTTCAGGTCCTTCAACGAGGAAGAGGGCCACGATGCCGGAGACGAGGTTCTCAAACGGGTCGCCGAGGTCCTCAGCAACGCGGTCCGGCCCTATGACCTCGCCGCTCGGTACGGCGGCGAAGAGTTCACCGTCATCATGCCGGGCATGGGCAAAGAGGGAGCGATGGCGGCCGCCGAGCGGATCCGCAAACGCATCGAGCAGATCGACTACGTCGCCAAGAGCGGTCGAAGCCGACTCCTCACGGTCAGCGTGGGATGCGCCATCTTCCCCACGGCAGCGTCAGACGCGAGTGAAGTCCTCAAGGCAGCCGATATCGCCCTGTTCCACGCCAAGCGAACGGGCCGGAACCGGGTTGTCTACCATAGTCCGGAGCTCAAGAACTTCGACGCCCATCGCCACCAGTCGATCGACCTTTCCCCCTGGATCAAGCAAGGTATGGTCGACGAGTCCATTGCCTTGCAGGAGGAGGTTGAGGAACTGATGCCCCAACTAACGGCAAAACTCCACTTGAGGCCGGCCCAACAGCGGATGTTGTCCAATCTGGCATTGCTCGCTCCGAGCTACCTGCACGCCGTGGAAAACGAGGAGGCTGAATACCTCGAGCGCCTGGCCTCTACCGGTGAGCTGCGAGCACTCATGCCCAGCTTGAGCGGGCTGATGGATCGGTTCGCCGACGAGGGAAAAGGCGAGCGAATCCCGCTGCTTGCCCGAGTTATCGTGATCGTCATGTCCGCGATGAAGGGCACGGAACGCGATGCGGGGCGGTTCGACCCCGAGCTCGTGCGGCTTATCGATGGCCTCGACCGCGCAGCTTGACGCGAGCCGGCTCGGCATGCCATACTTTCTGTTCGCGCCAAGACTCGAATCAAGGCGGTGCCAAGACCATGTATGCGATCGTGAAAACCGGCGGTAAGCAGTTCAAGGCTGCTCCAGAAGACGTCCTCCTCGTCGAGAAGATCGACGGCGAGCCAGGAACCAAGATCGACCTCGAAGAGGTGGTCATGGTCCACACCGGCAGCGAGCTCAAGGTCGGCAGCCCGTTCGTGAAGGGCGCTAAGGTCAAGGTCGAAATCGTTCGTCAGGCAAAGAGCAAGAAGATCAACGCCTTCAATTACAAGCCGAAAAAGAACGAGCGGAAGCGATGGGGCCATCGCCAGCCGCAGACGTACCTCAAAGTTCTCGATGTGGTAGCAGGTAAGTAATGGCACATAAGAAAGGTCAGGGTTCATCCCGCAACGGTCGCGATTCGAACTCCCAGCGCCTCGGCGTCAAGCGCTATGGGGGCGAAGTCGTTCGCGCCGGAACCATCATCGTTCGGCAGCGCGGCACCCAGTTCCACCCCGGTCCCAATGTGGGCATCGGCAAGGACCACACGATTTACAGCCTGATCGACGGCCAAGTCAAGTTCGAAGGGCCAACCAAGCGGCGCCGAATCGCGGTCTATCCGCATCAGTAAAGCCGCTCTTCAATCGCTTCCTGCAGCCTCGTCATGAGGCTGTTTTTGTTTCTGCCGGCCTCATCATACTGAAGGTCGACGTAGCTCCACGCCATCATCCGCCACCGATCCCATCCGAACCGCGCCTCGAAGAAGTCGAGGCGCGCATCGAGCAAGTCGATCGCGATTTGGCTCTCCAACGGGTTCCGGAGCCAGGCGATCGCTTCGAACGCCGGATCCCCCACCAGTCCCTTGGGGTCGATGGTAACCCAACCATCCGCCTCGCTCAGCAGCAGGTTCTCGTGGTGGAGATCGCCGTGAAGGAACACCGGGTCGGGACTCGTGTTCAGCAGGTGGAGCAGCAGCTCCGACTTTCTCGACCAACAGGAGTCAAGCGGTGTCGAGCTAAACGACGCTACGCCGGATAGCCTGGCCGCTGCCGCCGCGAAGATTTCGATGTTCTCGTTCTCGCCAAGATCGGCATCCAGCAGCGACGTGCCCGGCAGAACGCGTTCCATGACGATCGCACCGGTTGCGGGATCGGCATCGATGACTTTAGGTCCACCGCTATCTTGCAGGGAAATCGTCGCCCAGAAGCCGCTGGTCATCTCCTCGCCCTGGAACGGGACCTTGAGAACATGGGTTTCATTGGCCCAGATCCTCGAGCAATGCCCCCCGGGAAGCTCCTCAGTCGGTTGAAAGCCAAAGGGCAACGCGATCACGCCAAGAACATTACCGCCGCAGCCATGGTTCTTTAGGCCACACCCTCCATGTGCCTCATATCGTTCGCCACGAGGCCAAACCTGGCGGGGTTGAACCTGGCTCTGCCGATATACTGGATGAATATGGCGATCTCCTCTCCGTTTCTGGATGCCCTGGCGGAACGCGTTCTCATTTTCGATGGCGCGATGGGCACGCAGATTCAAGCGGCGGGGCTCGCGAACGACGACTTCATCATTCCCAGCGGGCCGCAGTTCTCTGAAGCGGTCAACGAAGCCGCAGGCCGCATTGGGGACAAGTTCCTCGACGGCTGCAACGAGATCCTTTGTATCAGCCGACCGGATGTGATCGAAGCGATCCATCGACGCTATTTCGCCGCCGGCGCCGACATTGTCGAGACGAACACGTTTGGCACGACCAGCATCGTCCTGGGTGAATACGATATCCCCGAACTCGTCTACGACCTCGCGAAAGCGGCCGGACAGATCGCACGCAAGGCTGCCGATGACGCCTCGGCCGATGGTAGGAAGCGATTCGTGGCGGGGGCGATTGGTCCGGGCACCAAGCTCATCAGCCTTGGACAAACGACATGGGAGGAGCTTGAGGCGACATACCGCAACGCTTTCATCGCCTTGCTGGAAACCGGTTCCGACGTCTTGATGCTGGAGACCTTGCAGGATCTGCTGATGGTCAAGGCGGGCGTTGTTGCCGCCAACCGTGCGATGGCGGAAACCGGAATCAAGGTGCCGATCATCGTCCAGGTAACGATGGAACAGACGGGCACCATGCTCGTCGGCAGCGAGATTGGTGCTGCCTTGAACATGCTCGAGTGCTTCCCCGAAGTGTGCGTGATCGGCATGAACTGCGCTACCGGACCGGTCGAGATGGCGCCCCATGTGAGGTTCCTGAGCGACAGCTCTACCCGACCGATTTCGGTTCTGCCGAATGCCGGACTCCCGGTCATGGAAGGCGGGCACGCGGTCTACAAGCTCTCGCCCAAGGACCTCGCCGACCACCATCGCCGGTTCGTGGAGGAGTTTGGCGTCGCCATCGTCGGTGGCTGCTGCGGCACGACGCCGGAACACATCGAGGCGGTCAGCGGGGCCCTGGCCGGCCATGCCCACAGCGGTAACGCCCACTGGCAACGGGTAAGAAACGTCTTCCCTGGCTTCGACTTCACGATGCGGAACGACGAGCAGGCGGCTGCCCTGAAGTTGCGGGGTTGCAGCAGCCTCTATCAGTTCGTGCCCTACGTCCAGGATGCCAGCTTCCTGATCGTGGGAGAAAAAACCAACGCCAACGGCAGCAAGGCTTTCCGCGAAATGCTTGCCAACGAGAATTGGGAGGGCCTTACCGAGCTTGCCCGCGAACTGGAGGCGGAAGGCTCCCACGTCCTCGACGTCTGTGCCGCCTATGTTGGGCGCGATGAAGCTCGGGACATGGGCATTCTTCTCCAGAGCTACAACAAGTCGATCACGGCCCCCATCATGATCGACTCGACGGAGGCCCCGGTCGTCGAGAAATCGCTCCAGACGCTCGCCGGCAAGCCCATCGTCAACTCGATTAACTTCGAAGACGGGGAAGCCCGCACCGACCGCGTCCTCAGCCTCTGCCGCACCTATGGCGCTGCCGTCGTCGCCTTAACGATCGACGAGGATGGGATGGCCAAAACGGTCGACAAGAAGGTCGAGGTGGCCGAACGGATCTTGGCGAAAACCCGCGAGTACGGCTTGCCCGACCACGACGTCTTTCTCGACTGCCTGACCTTTACCCTTGGCAGTGGAGACGAGGAGTTCCGAAAGTCCGGGGTCGCGACGATCGAGGCGATCGCCGAAGTTCGCCGGCGGCACCCCCTGGTGAATACGATTCTAGGCGTGAGCAACGTGAGCTTCGGACTCAAACCTGCGGCGCGGCAGATCCTCAACAGCGCCTTTCTCCACTACTGCCGCGACGTCGGCCTTACCAGTGCAATCGTGCATTTCAGCAAGATTCAGCCGGAAAATCGCATCGATCCGGAGATTTGGAAGATTGCAACGGATCTTATTTATGATCGCCGCGAGTGGAAGGCCGCGTAGAATAGTCCGATGATGCCTCTGGCAGCCCATGCGGTTCGGGAGACGATCCGTCAGCAGTTTCCCGCCCTCGACCAAGAGGTGAACGGCAAGCCGCTCGTTTACCTGGACAACGCGGCCACCACCCACCGGCCGAAAGCGGTGCTGGCTGCGATGGATGAGTTCTATACCCGGGACAACGCCAACGTCCATCGGGGCGTGCATGCCCTGAGCCAGCGAGCAACCGACCGATTCGAAGCTGCCCGCGAGGAGGTTCGGCACTTCATAAACGCCTCCGATCCGTCGGAGATCATTTTTACAAAGGGCTGCACGGAGTCGATCAATCTTGTCGCCGGATCGTATGGCGCTTCTTTGAAGGCAGGCGACATCGTGCTCCTCAGCCATATGGAGCATCATGCCAATATCGTGCCCTGGCAGGTGGCGGCCGGCCGGGTCGGCGCAAGCGTCAAGCCGATTCCGATCACCGACGGGGGCGAGATCGACCTCGACGCCTTTGGGGGGATGCTCACGGATCGAGTCAAGGTTGTGGGCGTCAAGCACGTCTGCAACGCCATGGGCACGGTCAACCCGATCGCCCGAATCATCGAAATGGCCCATGCGGTCGGCGCGGTCGTGGTTGTGGATGGCGCCCAGGGCCTTGCCCATGCCGCGGTGGATGTCCAGGCCCTCGACGTGGATTTCTATGCCATGAGCGCCCACAAGACCTACGGCCCAATGGGCGTCGGCGCCCTTTACGGCAAGCGCGCCCTATTGGAAGCCATGCCGCCCTACCAGACAGGAGGCAGCATGATTCGCAAGGTCACTTTCGAGGAGACCACCTATGCCGGGTTGCCTGACAAATTCGAACCGGGAACGCCCAATGTGGCCGGGGTGATCGGGTTTGGCGAAGCGTTAAAGTGGATCCGCTCGCTTGGCATCGATGTCATTTCGGCCCATGAAGACCGCCTCCGGGATGCCGCCCACGAAGCACTTGGGCAGATTCCGGCGGTGCGTCTCATCGGCATGGCACGAGCAAAGGTCCCGGTCATCAGCTTTACGTTGGACGGCATTCATCCCCATGACGTGGGGACGGTTCTGGATTCAGAAGGGGTTGCGGTGCGAACCGGCCACCATTGCTGCATGCCGTTGATGGAGCGGCTTGGCCTACCAGCCACCACGCGGGCCTCGTTCTCGGTTTACAACACCGAAGGCGAAGTCGCTTCCTTGGCGCGCGCAGTCAAGCGGGCCGCCGACCTCTTTCGCTAAACGGCAGCCATCGGTCGGAGGCGAGAGCGAATGCGGCGTATCTGGGTCTTTACGGCTTCGGCATCCATATCCAACCGCTGAGCCACAGACTTTAGCATCCCGTTCTCATCGGCGGAGGTCTCACCACGGAAGTACTCGAGCCAAGCGTCCCAAACCTCCGTCTGCTTGGCCGTGAGCTTCGCACGCAGAGCCTCGATTGTCTCCGCAAGCTCCGGCTCCTCTACCACTGGCATGGCCGGTTCAAAGTCCTCCGGCATCTCGGTTTCGCGTTCGCGGACTCGGCTGACGCGTCGAGCGGCGTCCTTGACCGCGGTTGCAGCGAGGAGGCGAATCTTACCGACCGCTCGCTGGAAGTCTGGTTCCACTTTGTCGAGATGGCGCAGGAACAGGCGCCCAACCTCGGCAAACAGGTCTTCCACGGTCTCGCCTCTTGCGCCGGCTTGGAAGAGAGCGCGACGGGCATGTGCACCGAGCGCTTGCCACACGGCTTCTGTCGCTCGCGGATCGCCGGAATGAGCTAATTCGACCAGCCGGTTAAACGGCAGGGTGAGCACTTCGGCGGCTCCAATTCCTTGGTTGGCTCGAATATCGTCCATCGTCGTTTCCGTCTCAGGAGCCCGACTTCTCAACGGCCAGCACCACGTAAGGAAGCATGGCTATCGTCAGCAGGAGGCACCGAATGAAGAGCTTGCGTAAGTTCATGACTTCTGTCCTAGGTGGTTCTGAATTCGATCTTTCAAGTGGGCGTAGGCGTCGGACCGGTCCAGGTAGCTTCGCGTAAACCCTGAATTAATATACAGCGCTTTCGCAAGAAGTCGGTCAGCTTCTTGAACCTCGTCTCCTTCAAGCCGAACAACGGCTTCTCGAAGAAGACGCACGAGATAGTTGGCAGGGTACGCCTTGGCGTCGGTCAGCGATCTGGAAAGCCTAAAGAAGGTGGCGGCCCGGAGAAAGGCGTCGCGGCCGCCACCATCGAGGGCAAGGTCGTGGAAGTCGTCGCCGAGATTGTAGTAGTGCCTTGCCAATTCGAACCGAAGCCCATGATCGGGAATGGGCCGGATGGTGGGTGGCATGGCTTCGAGCCCGGCAAGCTGTCGCTGAAGCGAGCCGATCGCCTCAAGGCGCAGCGGAATCATCGTTTTTGGCGAGGCGCCTGCCCGTAGGCCGATTGCCTCGATGAGAATGGTCTGGTTGAAGCAATAGCCTGGCGCCGATGCCTCGACTTCGCGAGCCCAGGCTTCTGCCGACGTGCGGTCGCCGCTTCGAATCGCCTGCTGAGCGGCGTCGACCTTGGCGGCCAATGCGGGGTCGGCAAGAGGCACCCGCCAAGGATTGATTTCCTGGATGATCAGCTCGCCATAGCCGGGCTCCTGGTGAAGGAAATCGCGGTCCTCGGGCAGCAGTTGTTCGGGCCGTTCCACGGGCGTCGAGATCGGTATCTTGTCGAAGCCTTCGCTCATGCTTGGTAACGAACCGCTGCCTGTCACCAAAACCGGGGTCAGTTCCGCGGGCCTTTTTAGACAGTCGCGAGGCGTGCCCGTCATTTTCGTCAAGCAATTTCGACGAACCTGTGACCATAAAATAGGCATCATGCTCTCGATTCTTGTCGCCCCGTTATTCGCCTACGCACCGGCCGGTTGCCTTTGCTGCGCGATGCTGCCGCAGGAGCGCACGCCGGGCGGATGGCCAAAGGGCCAGCCCGATTCGGCGCCAATCGCGCTGCATTCCGAGGAGATCAACTTCGATCAGGTCCGACAGCTGACATTTGGGGGCCAGAACGCCGAAGCCTATTGGAGCCAGGACGGCAAGAAGATCATCTTCCAGTCGCGACAGGAGGGCTATCCCGATGAGCAGATCTTCACGATGAGTGCGGATGGCTCCAAGAAAACGCTGGTGAGCACCGGCAAAGGCCGTTGCACCTGCGGATACTGGTCGCCAGACGGCAAGAAGATCTTCTTCAGCAGCACCCACACGAAAAACGAGGGAGCCCAGCCGCCGGTGGACATGTCCAAGGGCTACGTTTGGATGGTGAATCCGCAGTTCTCCCTCTACACCGCCAATGCCGACGGGTCGGACAAGAAGGTCGTGATCGACAAGAACCAGTACGTGGCCGAAACAACCGTCAGTCCGGACGGCAAGTGGCTTTACTTCACCGGCGGATTCGAAAACGATCTCGAGATCTACCGCGCCAAGATCGACGGCAGCGGAATCGAGCGCATGACGAACGAAGTCGGCTACGACGGCGGACCATTCGTGTCGTGGGATGGAAAGAAGATCGTCTACCGCCGCGCCGGGTTGGCATCAGAAGAGGCCAAGAACGACTATCTGGAGCTGTTCAAGCAGCATCTCGTTCGCCCGAGCAAGCTCGAAATCTGGATCATGGACGCGGACGGAAGGAACCGCCGGCAAGTGACTTCGCTGAATGCCGCGTCGTTTGCGCCGTTCCTTCACCCCGACGGCAAGCGCATTATCTTCAGCTCGAACTTTGGCGATCCGAAGGGCCGAGAGTTCGATCTGTTCATGATCGATACCGATGGCAAGAATCTCCGCCGCATCACCCACACGCCTGAGTTCGACGGCTTCCCCATGTTCTCGAAGGACGGCAAGCGCTTGGTCTGGGCATCGAACCGGAACGGCAAAGTCCGAGGAGAGACCAATATCTTCGTCGCCGACTGGGTCGACTAACCACTCAGCAGAACATAGAGCAGCACGCCGGCTATGACGAGGTTGTAGGTGGCGTGCTTCCATGTCGAGTGCCTGATGCCGCCGCCAAGATAGGCCTGAGTCAGCCACATGCCCGTAATCGCCAGGGCCAGACAAAACGCTATCGGGACGCCCACCCCGGCGTGGGCGATTCCAAATTTGAGACTCTTGCCGACGCCCTGGCCGAGACTTTTCGTGCCGTCCCGAAAGACATACTCCTCCCACCTTGCGAGGCGAGGAATATTGAATGCAAGCAGGAGAACGAAGACGATGCCAATCCAAGGTATGGCGGCTCCGCCCGAGATGAGCGATCGTGGTGTTTCACGCTCCTCGGGCGTGGAGATGAGCTGAAGCCAGCTGAACTGCGCGACAGCGCCGCCATAGATATAAAGTACGGTGCCTACCGTGCCGACCAGTGCCAGCACGAGGAGAGTTTCCGCAAGCACGCCCACCCACTCAATCGGCGTCCGACGGGCGAACACGGACCAGTAGCGCTTCCACCTTCGTTCCTTGATCGGCAGCAAGAGCGACCATCCCGCATAGGCCAAAAAGGCATACTGGATCACGGTCAATACGGTCATCGTTCACCGGGAAGAATGATGCCGCGCATGATGACCCGCTGAGCCAAGAGGAACACGATGAGCGTGGGAAGGGCAGCGATGGTCAGGGCGGCGAAAATGACCGCCTTTGGCGCGCTTTGCTGCATCTGATAGATCCACACCATCAGCGTCCACATACGCCGGTCCTGAGCCACGAGGAAGGCATACATGAAGGCGCCATACGCGCTCATGAAGGCAATCAGCGAAATATAGCCGAGCACCGGCTTGCTGAGCGGGAGGGCGATCTTCCACAGCATCGTGCCTTCTCTCGCGCCGTCGATTTGGCCGCTCTCGAAGAGCTCGGCCGGCAGCGAATCGAAAAAGCCCTTCAGGAGGTAGATCATGTAGCCTGAGGCCGCCGTTGGAAGAACGAGGGCGGCGAAGGTATTGAGCAGGCCGAGATCCTTCAGCAGCAAGAAGGATGGGATCATCGCGACCTCGGCCGGAAAGGCCATCGTGGCGAGCAGGAACAGGAGGATCTTCGCCGTTGCCGGCATATGGAATCTCGAGAGGGCGTATGCGGCGAGCGGATTGACGATCAAGTGGGTGAGAACGGCGAGACCGCAGAAGATAACGGTGTTGAGAACGGCCCTACCCTGGACCAGGATGTAGTCCAGCACATAGCGGTAGTTCCTGGTCGCGAACTCCCGCTTCAGGGCAGGCGCCTCGGCGGCGAGAATCGTCCGCTCGAAAGCCTCGATCGGTAGGGGTCCGCCGAACCGTCTCTCCGGCCAATCCTTGGCGAAGCGGGGATGGAGCGACACCCGCTCGAACTCCGCCAATGCGTCGCCGCCAAGGGGAAGGGCCACGGTTTCAAAAGTCTTCGCATTGCCGCGCACGTCAGCGGGAACCGTGGAGAACTGATTCTCGTGCCGACCGCGCAACCATTCCTGAAAAAGGCGCTGTTTGGCAATCGGAATGCGCAGCTCGGCCGGGAGGCTCTGCTTAAACTCGAGCCATTCGCTCCACTTTCGCCCCTCGACTGGCTTCCAGTTTCTTCGATCGAACCACTCGACTGGTGGCACGACGGTCTGGAACGACGTGTTTTCCTCCAGATAGGCGATATTCAAGTCCCGGATTCGGAGGTATCGCGTTCTGAGCCACGCCTGATACTCCATCGCCAGCCGACCGGTCACCTGGTTTCCGGCGGTCCTGAACCCCGCCACCCACCAATCCAAGGGCAGCTCCATCAGCCAGCGGCTATAGTCATCAACGCGGTCCGCCGCCTGCTGACCAGTGCGGGTCGCGGCGATCAAGCTCAGGTCGCCCGCGTATTTATCATTCAAGTATTTTTCGAAAAGCTTATCGTTGTCGCCAAAGTAAGCCGGCACGATTCGGTTTTCGTTCTGGTCGGTGGGCCCGGTCAGGCTCGTTCCAACCATCAGGAGAAACGGGTACAGCGTGGTCACTGCCCCGACGATGAGAATGGCATAGACCAGCGCCATTGCAAGCCTTGCCCTCCATCGCCTCCTTCCGACCTTTCCAACCAGTGGCATCCGTGAAATTCTCCACGTCCGTTTACCGGATTTGGAGTGAATCCCGCATTTTTACTCAATACCCGCATAAATACTTGGGACTCAGGCAGAGATACCAGGGAATGGACTTCATGAAGCCCGTATCATTTCGGGCCGGTAATCACGGAAGGTTCCGGTTCGGTAGGGGCAGCTCACGGAGGAATACATGTCTGCTTTTCGCGTAAACACGAACGTCACTGCAATGAATGCCCTGCGCAACCTGGGCATGACCGGATTGGAGTACGGCAAGTCCGTCACTCGGCTCTCGACCGGTCTTCGCATCAACTCGGCTGCCGACGATCCCGCCGGACTGATCGGATCTGAGACTTTCCGAGCTCAGATCACGGGTATCGACCAGGCGTTGAAAAACAGCCAGGACGCTGTCAACTACGCCAAGACGGCCGAAGGTGCGATGGACGAGATGAACAAGCTGCTGCGTGATGCGAGGGCGCTGGCGGTTCAGTCCGCCAACTCGGCCACCCTGACCGAAGCCCAGAAGCAAGCCAACCAGAACCAACTGAACTCGATCGTCGCATCGATCACGAGAATTTCCCAGAACACGTCGTTCGGCGGCAAGAAGCTGCTCGACGGCTCGGCCGGAACTTACGCGGCGTCGATCAGCGCTGCCAACGTGTCCTCGATGTCGTTCAGCGGCATTTTCAACGGCAACTCGATTTCTCAGGCCAGCACGGTTACTGTCGATATGACGACGGCAGCCACCCGCGCCAGTGTGACCGGCACCCGGCTCTTCACCAATGCCACGGACACCGTTCAGGCCGGCTCGTTCACCATCAACGGCGTCACCTTCTCAACGGCCTCGAGCGACACGATTCTCGACGTCGTCGCCCGCATCAACAACTCAAGCGATCAGACCGGCGTCACCGCCACCTGGACGGCCGGTGGTAGCGGCGTGGTGCTTCGCAACAAGAACTACGGCTCGGATGCAAAGGTCGAGCTGATCGACTCCAATGCCATCCTTCGAACCGCTGCGGGCGCCCAGTCGAGCACGGGCGTGGATGCGATTGCCGATGTGGTCATCAACACGTCCAGCGGCTTGGTCACCGTGAGCTTTAACGCGGGCAAGGGACTGACACTTCGCGACAAGTACGGCAACACCGTCCAGCTCACTGAGAACGGCAACCTCGACACGACCGCCGGCGGCGCCGCCTGGGGTCAGGTCTACGTCGGTTCGTCGAACTTCCAGATCGGCGGCAATGCGGGCGAGACGACGCAGCTGTCTCTTTCCAACATGGCAGCTTCCAACCTTGGCACCGGCGTGGTCTCCGGCAAGAACCTCAGCAACCTCGACCTGACCACCGCAAGTGGCGCGACCGACGCCCTGAGTGTGATCGACAAGGCGATCAACGACGTTTCCGAGTCGCGCGGTCGTATCGGCAACTTCAGCCGCAACGTCGTCGAGTCGAACATCCGGTCCCTGGCCGTTTCACGGGAAAACCTCTCGGCAACCGAGTCGTCGATCCGAGACGTGGACGTCGCCGAGGAAATGACCAACTTCACGAAGATTCAGATTCTGCAGCAGAGCGGCATGGCGATCCTCGCCCAGGCCAACTCGGCTCCGCAGAGTGTGCTTTCCCTTCTCAGGGGATAACCGGGCTATCGTGAGCCCACGCGAAAAGAAGCCCCCGGACTCCGGTCCGGGCGGCTTCTTGCTTTTAGCTAACGCTGGGTTGCCAGCTCACTTCTTCTTGGCAAAACGGCGCTTTGGCCGCGGGGGGGCGGCAGCCTTTGCCTTGATGAGTTCGATGGCCTGATCCGCGGTTAGCTCGTTGGGATCGATCGACTTGGGAATGGTCGCATTGATCTTGCCATCGGTGACATAGGGTCCGTAAAAGCCATTTAAGACCTTGACCGGCCCGGCCAGACCATCGAGAACGCCGAAGTCCTTGATCGCGGTCTTGGGCGCCCCAGGTGTACGGGCCCGCTTGGCTTCCTTTGGCGACCTTACGATTGCCTCCGCCTCGGCCAAGGGCATGGTCGCCAGCGATCGCCAGCTATCGACGTTTCGGAATTCGTCGCCCCATTTCAAGTAAGGGCCATAGCGACCGATGTCGCCGGTCAATGGCTTGCCGTCGATCTCACCGAATTTCCTCGGCAGCGAAAAGAGCAGTTTCAGATCCTCCTCGGAGAGCGCCTCCGGCTTGAGGTCCTTTGGCAGAGCAGCTCGTCTCGGCGCCGTCTTTGCTTCCCGTTCTTCTGGAGTCTGGTCCAGTTCCAAATACGTTCCAAATCGGCCGCGCTTAAGGAACACGCAACGCCCAGACGAGGGCTCGCGACCAAGCGCCTCGGGGCCACTCAGCAATTCCAGGGCGCGGTCGTAGGTGAGCTCGGCCGGCGGTATCGATTCTGGAACCGAAGCGGTGTTGCCGGTGCCGCCTTCCCCACGCTGAATAAAGGGGCCATTCTTCCCAATCCGGACGACGATTCGTTCCGGCGAGCCGTTCTGCCCCGGAACCGAAATAGCCGGAAATGGAATCTCCTTCTTCCGCTCTTCGATCATCTTTTCGAGACCGGGGGAATCCTGACCCAGATAGAAATCCTTCAAGTACGCGACGCTATCGCGGTCGCCATTGGAAATCTCATCCAGCTCGTCTTCCATTCGGGCCGTGAACTTCAGGTCGACGAGCTCCCCGAAGTTGTTCTCAAGAAGCTCGGTCACGGCAAAGGCGGTAAAGGTCGGAATGAGCTCATTGCCCGCCTTGAAAACGTACCCGCGGTCCTGAATCGTGGAGATGATCGAAGCATAGGTGCTGGGCCGCCCGATGCCCTCTTCCTCCAGCTTCTTGATCAGCGATGCTTCGGTGTAGCGTGCAGGTGGCCGGGTGTGGTGCTCCTTCGCCCCGACGGACTTCAAGTCGACAACCTGCCCCTTTGCCAGCGGAGGCAGGACGGTCTCGCGCTCGCCAAGCTCGGCCTCGGGATCGTCACTCCCCTCGACGTAGGCTCTCAGAAACCCGGGAAATTCGATGACCTTCCCCGATGCTCCGAACCAGAGGTTCTTGCCGCTTGCATCGACCGCGATCTTCGCCTGCGTTCTCAAAACCCTTGCCGGCAGCATCTGGCTGGCGATCGTGCGCTTCCAGATCAGGTCGTAGAGTGCGAACTCCTCTTTGGAGAGAAACTTCTTGATATCGTCCGGTCGCCGGGAAAGATCGGTTGGCCGGATGGCTTCGTGCGCCTCCTGCGCGTTCTTCGATTTGGTGGTGTATCGCTTCGGCTTATCGGGCAGGTATTCCTTGCCGTATAGCTGCTGGATGACCTCGCGGGCCTCGGTGAGAGCGCGTTCCGCCAGCGTGAGGCTGTCGGTTCGCATGTACGTAATCAAGCCGACGCGTTCGCCATCAAGGTCTACACCCTCGTACAGCTTCTGCGCGATCTGCATACACGCCTTGGACGACATCCGGAGCTTCCGGTTGGACTCCTGCTGGAGGGTGGAAGTCATGAACGGCGGCGGCGGCGATTCCTGCCCTGGGTTCGATTCGACTTCAACCACCGTCCACGGCGTTGCCGAACGGCAGGCCGATTCCAGGTTCTCCGCCATCTGCCGGTCGACAAGGATCGCCTTGGCGTCCTTCAGTTGCCCGGTTTCGGCGTCGAAGCTCTTGCCGCTGGCGATACCCTTTCCATCAATGCGCTCAAGGGTGGCCTTGAACTCCGTGCCTTTTGCTCCCAGCAAGGCTTCAAGGTCCCAATACTCGGCTGACCGGAAAGCTATTCGCTGCCGCTCACGCTCGACGGTAAGGCGGACGGCAACGCTCTGCACACGCCCCGCACTGAGCCCACGCTTGACCTTGGTCCACAAGAGCGGCGATAGCGTGTACCCGTAGAGGCGATCGAGAATTCGCCTGGCCTCCTGCGCCTTGACAAGATCGGCATCCACGGCCCGGGGCTTCCTCAGCGCTTCCTGGATCGCTTCCTTCGTGATCTCATGGAAGACGATGCGCTTGACATCGACCTTCTTGGAAGGCTTGAGCACCTCCAGGACATGCCAGCTAATGCTCTCGCCTTCGCGGTCTTCATCAGTCGCGAGGAGGATGACTTCTTTGCCCTTGGCCGCTTCCTTGAGTTTGGCGACGTGGCGTCGTTTGTCGTCGGGCACGATGTAGATCGGTTCGAAGTTGTTGGCGGTGTTGACGCCAAGGCGCGCCCATTTCTCCTTTTTGAACTCGGCCGGAATCTCGGCCGCACTTTCCGGCAAGTCTCGCACGTGACCGAAGCTGGCTTCGACCTGGTAGTCCGAGCCCAAAAAGCGCTCGATGGTTCGAGCCTTTGCAGGCGATTCGACGATGACAAGGTGTTTGGGCATTTTTGGCCGTTGGCGGACGCAATACTACCGACGCCCTTTCGAGACTGTCAAGGGCACGGATAAGTTTCCAATAATTCTGATATCCCGCCGAACTTCGGCACGGCAACAATCTCGGAAGCGTCTGGGTAGTTTAAGTTATGCGGATTCTCGCGCTAGTGTTCCTTGTCGTCGCAACGGCTGCAACCCGTGCCGAGGAGCTGTGGATCAAGATCTCGCTCCAAGGAATCAAGCTCGGTTACGCGTCGTACCAGCGACTTCCCGATCCGAAAGGATTCCGGTCGGAATCGATCATGGTGCTGAATTCGAAGATGCTGGGCAGCGCACTGGGGATGCGGATTTCCAGCGTCACTTGGACGGACAAGGCAGGCAAGACGCTTCGGATGAGCACCGTTTCAGAGAGCTCGGGACGAAAGCAGGTCCTCCTCGCCAAGTTTACGCCGAAAACGATCGAGATCGACCTGGACAATAACGGCCAAAAGTCGAAGAAGAGCCTGAAACTGCCCAAGGATGGTTTTGTGCTCGACGACCCGACGCAATCAATTCTTTCCGGAACCACGCCGGCGGTCGGAAAGCCGGTCAAGTTCTATATTTTGGATCCCACCACCATTTCGCTGGTTGCGAACGAGGTCGTGTACAAGGGCAAGGGAAAAGCCAACGTGGAAGGTCGGACGGTCGACGCCGAGATCATCGAAGTGCGTGACCCGCGGGCCAACTCCACGATGTATGTGAGCGCCAAAGGGGACCTCATCTACGCCGAGGGGCCGATGGGTATGAAGATGGTGCCAACGGCAAAGGAAGATGCGATCGCGACCGAGGAAAGCAATGGCGCGGTCGATCTGGCCTTCGCAACCGCCTTGACCCCGCAGCCGACGCTCGAGAACCCTCTGGCGGCCAAGCGTCTGGATCTTACGATTTCCGGCGCCGATCTCGGCAGAATTCCTTCCGACGGCCACCAAACTGTCACGAGGTCGGGATCGTCATGGTCGGTCATCGTGCATCCGGTCAAACGGAATCCGAAGCCGGTGACGATCGCCGCCGCGCGCAAGGCTCAACCTCAGTGGGTGAAACCCGACCTGCATGTGCCAAGCGATTCAGCGAAGTTCAGGAACCTTTCCAAGAAGCTGGTCGGCAATGCTACCGACGTGATGGGTGCGGCAAGCCGGATCAAGGCCTACGTCCATAACAACATGAAGCCGAACGCCGGAATCGGCGTGCTGCGTGATGCCACCGAGGTTCTGGAAACGAAGGAAGGCGTCTGCCGCGATTACGCGATCCTGACTGCCGCGCTCATGCGGGCAGCGGGAATCCCGACGAAAATGGCGAGTGGCTTGGTTAGCCTGGATGGCCGGTTCTTCTACCACGCATGGGTCGAGATTTGGGATGGAAAGGGTTGGTTTGCGATCGACTCGACAAGGCCAGAAGCGTCCGTATCCGCAAGTCACGTCAAGCTCGCAGGGGGCACGGTTGGCGACGCTTTCGTGTTCAAGGTGCTTCACGGGGCTACAATTAAGGTCAATTCGGTTCAGTACTGAAAGGAAATAACGTGAATCGTTCTCGCGTTGCGGTTATTGTGCTTTTTGCCATTGCCGGCGCAGTAGGCGCCGCGCTCGCCGCACCGTACCTGCTTCAACAGCTCTTCGAATATCTCAAGCGGCTGAACATGACGCCGGCCGAGTTCGAAGCGTTTATGCGCAACCCGCGGCCGGAAACCCCCTACGCAGGGGCGACCAATCCCGCCAGCATCTTTGCGATCGGCCTACTGGGGCTCCTTCTTGGCGCCTTTATCGGCAGCGTCTTCCATGGGGTCGGGATCCGAATCGGCGAACGCTGGGACCAGATGCGGGTCGGCGACAAGGTCACCCTCTTTCTTGGCATCTTCGCCGGCATCGTCATGTCGATGCCGTTCCTCATCCTCTTCCTGAATTTGGGCCGGGTGGTGGGCCCGCTGCTCACCGTCGGCTTCATCCTTGGCCTGAGCTCCATCGCCATCTACGCCCTCAAGTCGATGGAGGAATTCCTGCCCTGGCAGCGCAACGCCGGCCCAGCGAGAAAGTCCGGCAAGAAAATCCTAGACACCAACATCATCATCGACGGCCGCATCTACGATGTGGTCCGGTGCGGATTCCTCGAGGGCCAGATCTACGTGCCCAACTTCGTCCTGGAGGAGCTCCAGCACATTGCGGACAGTGCCGACGCGATGCGGCGGCAGCGTGGTCGGCGGGGCCTAGAGGTCCTTCGTCACCTGCAAAACGACTACCAAATCGATATCGGATCGCAAGACCGATACGCGGGTGATGCCGCCGAGGACGTCGACGCCCGGCTCGTGAAGCTTGCCAAGGCCCTCGGAGCCGACATCGTGACGAACGACTTCAATCTCAATCGAGTGGCCCGCCTGCAAAACGTCAACGTGCTGAACGTCAACGACCTGGCGCTGGCGATGAAGCCGAATGTGCTTCCCAGCGAAAGCCTCATGGTGCAGATTCTCCGCGAAGGCAACCAGCCGGGCCAAGGCGTCGGATACCTCGACGACGGCACGATGGTGGTGGTTGAGCAGGGGCGACGGGCGATGGGCGAGACCGTCGAGGTCACCGTGACTCAGGTCATTCAGACCGAACGCGGCAAGATGATTTTTGGCGATATTCGCCAGCAGCGCGCCGAAGCATGATGATCGGCGCCGTGATCGTCGCCGCCGGCCGCAGCGAGCGGTTTGGCGAAGACAAGCTCCAGCTCAAGCTTGGAAACAAGCCTTTGTGGAAATGGAGCTTCGACACCTTGGCGTCCCACCCGCGAATCAGCCACGTCGTGATTGTCGCCAGGGACGGTTGTCAAAACGCATTCGACGTACCCGGAGCCCTTGTCGTCGGAGGAGGGAGCACCCGCACCGAAAGCGTTCGGAACGGGCTGGCGGCGCTGCCGGCGACCGCAACCTTCAGCCTGATCCACGATGCCGCCCGGCCGTTCCTGAGCCATGCGCTGATCGATACGCTGCTGCAGGCTCTACCTGGTTCATCCGGCGCGGTGATTCCGGCCCTACCCTTAACCGACACCATTCGCCAGCGAGGACAGGATGGGACCGCGGTCGTCGACCGGGATAGTCTCTTTGCCGCTCAGACGCCCCAAGGCGCGCGTCACGCGCTGTGGCTGGAGGCATTCGACTCCAATGGGGGTGCCGCGACCGATGACGCTGCGGTGGTCGAGGCCCTGGGCTATCCGACGACGGTCGTTCCAGGCGACCAAAATAACTTCAAGATCACGACATCCGCCGATTACGACCGCGCCAATCGAATGCTATCACCTGCTGAGACCCGAACCGGATTCGGCTACGATATCCACCGATTCTCCGACGATCCCTCGCGACGCTTGATGCTGGGTGGCGTCACCCATGACGGCCCGGGATTGGAAGGTCATTCCGATGCAGACGCCCTGGTTCATGCGGTGGTCGATGCGCTTCTCGGCGCATCCGGCGGAGGCGACATCGGGATTCTGTACCCGAATACCGACCCAACTTGGAAGGACGCCGACTCCCTTCGTTTCTTGAGCGAAACCGCCGATCGACTCCGGGGCGAAGGATGGACTATAGTGAATATAGACGCGACGATCTTGGCCGAGCGACCGCGGCTTCGGCCTCGATACGACGACATGAGGCAAGCGATGGCGGTTGCGGCAGGGATAGACGTGGAGAGAATCAACGTGAAAGCCACAACCCATGAGGGGCTCGGCAGTATCGGGCGGGCGGAGGGCATTGCCGCTCACGCCGTAGCGACGATCGCGCGTTAGGAGAAGATAATGGAAGTTTCGGTACGAAACGCAGAAGGCAATCTTTCCCAGCATGACAAGGACTACGCAGCCAAAAAGCTGGGCCGGTTGGACCGGTACTTCAACCAAGTCAAGAAAGTGGAGATGGTCCATCGCGAGGACAAGCTCAACCATCACGTCGAAATCACCCTGCTTGCCGACGGATTCACGGTTCGGGCCGAAGAAGAGGACCAGAGCGTCGTCGCCGCCATCGACAAGGTGAGCGACAAGCTCGAGAACCGGTTGCGAAGGCTTAAGGGCCGCCTCACCAAGGCCCACCGCCGGAAGGGCGTGTCACTGCCGCCGGCGATGGCCGAGGAGGATCACGAAGAGGACCACCACATCGACATCCGGTCCCGGAAGCACTTTCTCATCAAGCCCATGTCGCTCGACGAGGCAGCGCTTCAGCTCGATATGATCGAAGAGCCGTTTTATCTCTTCCGTAACGAGGACACCGGCCTCGTGGAAGCGCTCTACAAGCGGAAAGACGGAAAGTACGATTTGATGCAGCCGGAGATGTGAGCGGTCGCCGAGGGACCTTATCGAACCCGCTCCACCAGCTTTTGCACCAAAGCCCAAAAAGGAAATGGCCCCGGTTGAGGTGTGGGGCTGCCGGGGCCGTTGAGGGGTTGCGTTATTCTATTTTCTGAAGGAGCCGGGCCCGTTTTGCGCCGAGCCCGGTAAGGAGTTTGTCAGGCTATGAACATTTCGGATCTTGCGATCCACCTCGAATGATAACCGGGGTTTCTCGCGCTTCCGTACCTGTTAGAGCCAAAGGCCCATGCCACTGTTGCGGTGCCTTCATTGGATTGGGACCTTAGACCCAAAAAGACCCTCGGCTGCCCCACATCCGGGGCACAACGAACCTGGGTCCAATCCGTCAAACTTACGTCATGCTACTTTCGCTGTCCGTGCTCGGCATGGTCGTTGCCGCCAGCCCCTACCTGGTACCGAAGCCGCGGTCGATGGCGGTGGGCAACGGGGTCTTCAGCTTGACGAGCGAGACCGCGATCGTAGCCAACGGTCCCGCCGGCAGAGTTGCCCGCTATCTCCAAAGCGCCCTGAGGCCGGCGACCGGCTATGACCTTCCGATCCGGGGCCGCGCCACCGGAAACCGGATCGAGATCAGAGTCCGCGACGATGCCGAGGTCCGCGGCGACGAAGGCTATCGGCTCGTCAGCGATAGCGGCGGGATTCGAATCGACGCCAAGACCGACCATGGGGCGTTCAATGGCGTGCAGACGCTCCGGCAGCTTCTGCCATCCGCGATCTTTTCACCTCGCTGGCAGACCAATGTACGGTGGACGGTGCCGGTTGTTACGATCGACGACAGCCCCAGATTTACATGGCGGGGTGGCCACCTCGACGTCGGTCGGCACTTCATGCCGGTCGAAACCGTGAAGCGCTTCATCGACCTCCTGGCCATGCATAAGATGAACGTCTTCCACTGGCATCTCACCGAGGATCAGGGCTGGCGCATCGAAATCAAGAAGTATCCGAAGCTCACCCAGATTGGATCGAAGCGACGCGACACGATGCTGAAGTACGACCCTAAAACGTACAGCGGCAAGCCGCACGAGGGGTTCTATACCCAGGCCCAGGTGCGCGACATCGTGAAGTATGCGAGCGACCGCTTCGTGACCATCGTGCCGGAAATCGAGATGCCGGGCCATGCGGCGGCGGCCATCGCCGCCTACCCTGAGCTTGGCAACACCGGAAAGCCGATCGAGGTGAAAGTCGATTGGGGCGTGCACGAGGACGTGTTCAACGCCGAGGACTCGACCATCAGCTTTCTCAAGGATGTCCTGACCGAAGTCATGGCCCTATTCCCTGGCAAGTTCATCCATATCGGCGGAGACGAATGTCCGAAGCAGCAGTGGAAAGCAAGCCCAAAGGCCCAAGAGAAGATCAAAGCGCTGGGATTGAAGGACGAGCACGAGCTACAAAGCTGGTTCATCCGCCAAATGGACCAGTTCCTGGCCGCCAAAGGACGCCGCCTGATCGGGTGGTCGGAGATTTTGGAAGGGGGGCTCGCGCCGGGGGCGGCCCTGATGGTTTGGCTGGGGGACGAGGGCGCGTTGCAGGCGGCTTCCAGCGGCCACGACGTGGTGATGGCCCAGACCTCCCACACTTACTTCGACTACTACCAGTCGCAAGACCGAGCGCGAGAGCCCCACGCCATCGGTGGCTTCGTCCCCTTGGAAAAGGTCTACTCCTACGAACCGATTTTGCCGGCGATGACCGCTGAGCAGGCGAGGCATGTGATGGGCGCGCAGTTTCAGATTTGGACGGAATACATACCGGATGGATCCCGGGTCGAGTACATGGCTTATCCACGCGGCTGCGCCCTTGCCGAGGTCGTCTGGTCACCGAAGGATCAACGGAACGTGGAGGACTTTCTGGCGAGGCTTCCGTTCCACCTCGACCGGCTCGCCGCGATGGGGGTCAACTTCCGCCGGCTCGATGCCGGAATCGGTGGCCGCGACCATTGAACACCGTCGACCTCGTACGAGGAACGATGACCGGCCCGGACGTGGTTACCACCACCCGATCGGTTCGGGACCTGATCAGGCTCTGGCAAGACCAGCAGGCTGCCGAACGGTTTGCTAACCAGATCGTTTACCAAACCTATGCGATTGAGGATCGCGATTTGCTTTACGGAACGACCGTGCTTCAACCGGGCCGAATCGGCGATCAGCACTTTATGACCCGCGGGCATTTTCACCTGCGGCCGGATCGGGGCGAAACGGTTTTGACGCTATCCGGCAAGGGCGTATTGAAGCTGATGAGCCGCTCGGGCGACCGTCAGTCGGAGGTGCTAAGCACCGGCTCGGCCCACCGGATCGACGGGGCATGGGCGCATCGCGTGGTCAACACCGGTTCGGAGCCCCTCGTGTTCTATGTCACGTGGATGGCGGATTGCGGCCACGACTATGACTCGATCACGGTTGATTCGTTTTAGAGAATTTTGCCCTTGGAGGGCGAGGGTCCCCCGAGCCGCGCACACCGCCCAAAAACACCGAATCCGTATATTCAGCGGTCGGAAATCCAGCGAAGCGGATTCAATTCACCTTGGTACTCCCAATCATCGGCGTTTTCGATGAGACCATGGCGAACCGGATTCTGTCGCACGTACTGCCATCGGTCCGAGTAGGACTCGCCAGATCTTAGTTGTCGATCCCAGAATTGGGACTGCCATAGCGGGCGCTCTTCAGGTTGAGGCCACGATCGCGATACGATGGTCTTCCAGTACCTCACCCAGGCCTCTAGAGGTCCAGGCTCAGCGGAAGACGGAGCACAAAAGAGGTGAATATGGTCGGGCAGCACCACGTATCTTCCGACGAGCCAATGCCTTGCACGCAGCCACGCATCCAGAAGCAACTGGTGCGCATGGGGTGAAGCGAGGATTGGCTGTCGAGCCTTCGTCACGACCGTTACGAAGATGATGACGGGACGATTCCCGATGTCCAAGTAAGGTCGATGCACCGGTCTCTTTCTGGTTGGCTCCATCGTGCGGTTTGAGGTGCAGTATGTAGGGTAAGTGGCACGCACGGCTCGGGGGACCCTCGACCTCCAGGAGATGTAGCGTCGTGCGCGGCTCGGGGGACCCTCGCCCTCCAGGATTTTGCAGCGCTCTATATCCGCCTAACCGTCATCGACATTTCCAGGGGCGTCGCCCGCACGATGTCGCGCTCGAGCGGGGGCGGGCCGCAGCTGGCGCCTCCCAGGCCCATGGTCGCCGCATCGATGCGAAAGAGGGTGCCATCGACGGGCTGGACCGGAATGAACTTGCGGGGCTCGCCGTTGCGGTGTCTGGCTTCGTCCAGGTCCTCCGCGCGATAACGCGACACCGCGAAGGCCATCGGACGGTCGAAGCGGAATTCGAGTCCCTTGCCGGCGGCGTCGGTGAGCTTGATCCAACGGACCTCTTCTCGATTGCCGAACTCCTGCGGCCGTAGGTAGATGGGCTTCTCGTCGTCGATCACGGTCTTCCACCACCCGATATCCGCGGACGCCTTGCGGTCGGGATAGTTCTCGTGCGGTCCACGCCCGAACCATTTGACTTCCTGATAGTTTGCCGAAAGATTGAAGAGGAGTCCGATCCGGGGCAAGGGTGGGAGCTCGTCGATCGGTTCGAACTTGGCATCGATGCGAAGCGCGTCATCCGCTCCTGAGAGCCGAAGCGACTGCCGGAAGCCAAGTCCCTTGTCGCCAATGTATTCGGAAACCTCCCAATCGCCGTTGTGCCATTGGCGATGAAGTTGGATCCGTCGCAAGCCAGCATCGAGGAAGGCTTTGCGGAACCAGATGTCGTTGTCGGTGAAGGCTCGGAAGATGTCGAAGCGGAACGGTCCCAGCAACTCGACGATATCCGCATGCGGACTACCGGTTCCGGCCAGTAACGTTGGTTGGCACTCGTGAACGAGAAAGGTAGTCCTGGCCACGTTGTCAACCGCCAGGTGTAGAACGGCAGCCTCCGCCTTGGAGCAATCTGGCATCGGAACCGTGAAGTCATGGCTCTGTCCAGGCTGCAAATCAAGTAAGTGGCTCCCGCCAAGGGCTTGGGACTTATCGTTGTCAACGAACACCACCCAATTGAGACGCTCCACGGCAGTAAATGCCATATGATTCGTTATCCGAATCATTCGTTCATCAATTCTTTCAAACGCGACCGGTTGATAGACCCGCTGAACCTCCGTCGCTTTCGGCGTCCAAGTTCGGTCCGCCAGTAGAATCCCATCTCCGCAGAACGGCCCGTCGTTGGGCTGGTCGTCGTAGTCGCCACCGATAGCGAACGCACCGTGCTCCGAACCGGCAAACGCCGGCCGGGAGAGCCCCTGGTCTACCCAGTCCCAGATACAACCGCCCATACAGCGATCAGAACTCATCATCGCCGCCCAGTAGTCCTCAAGGTTGCCCATCGCGTTTCCCATCGCATGGGCGTACTCGCATAAGAAGAACGGCTTGACCTTGCCTGCCTCGATCACGGCGTCGACGGTGGGATACATCACGCTCTCGACGTCGGCGACCTCGTTCATCCGTTCATAATGGATGGGTCTCGAATCATCCCGTTTCCGAACTAAAGATGCGGTCGCCTCAAAATTGCAGCCCGAACCGGCTTCGTTGCCAAGGGACCACATAATGATCGAGGGGTGGTTTTTGTGACACGTGACCAACCGCTCCGTCCGATCCAGGTGGGCAGCCTCCCATTCCGGCTTATTGCCAAGCGTCTTGTCCAGGTCGTATCCCATCCCGTGCGACTCGATGTTCGCTTCGTCGATGACGAGCATTCCCGCGCGGTCGCAGAGGTTGTACCAGTAGGCGTCGTTCATGTAATGAGAGCACCGAACGGCATTGATATGGAGCGACTGCATCAGAACGATGTCCTTCAACATCGACTTTCGAGTCACTGTCCTTCCGGTCTCGGGATCGTGTTCGTGGCGGTTGACGCCCCTGATCTTGATCGCGGCGCCGTTCAAGCGAAACACTCCATCCTGCCACGATATCGTACGGAACCCTACTGAACACGTACGGATATCTAATGATGTCGATCCGTCCACCAGCTCGAGCACCAGGCGATACAGGTCCGGAGTTTCATGCGACCACAGTCGTGGCTCGGTAATTCGGAATGCGAACGGTCCTGGCGCCACAGGATCGTCCAAGACAAGCGCTCCAAAGGGGTCGAACAGACGGAGTCGAACGCGCAAAGACTCCGGACCTGCCACGTTCGTCCAGCCATGCAGCCGACCATCCGCCTCGGCCCGGACGTTGAAATCCTCGAGACGAGCCGTTGGTAAGGCGAGGAGGTGGACCGAGCGGAAGATACCGCCGAAGCGCCACATATCCTGGTCCTCCAGGTAGCTGCCGTCGGAGTACTTGAAGACCTCGACGGCAAGGACATTGACGCCGGGCACCAAAAAGTCGGTAATCCTAAATTCTGCGGGCCCCTTACTATCCTTGCTTAGGCCGACGAACTGTCCGTTCACCCAAACATAGAAGAAGGAGTACACCCCGCCGAAGCGAAGGACCACGTCCCGACCTTCCCATTCCCTGGGAACCTCGAAACGGCAAAGATAGGCTCCCACGGGGTTGTCCGAGCCAACCAGCGGAGGATCGGCAGGGAACGGGTAGCGAACGTTCGAGTAGACCGGAATGCCGTAGCCGTGCGATTCCCAGCAGCTTGGTACCGGCAATTCCCCCCAACGGGAGTCGTCATAGTCCACCTCATGGAATCGCTGGAGCCGGGCTGCCGGCGATGCGACCCAATAGAACTTCCAGTCCCCATCGAGCGATTGCACGAGGCTGCCTTGATCCCACTCGGTCGCCAGCGCCTCTTCGGCCGTCCTAAATGGCCATGCCGTGCAGCGCGGCGGTAACTTTCCCGAGCCCAAGAGCGAAGGGTTCTCCCAGTCATTCATCCACAGGCGGGTTTACCGCACCGGCAACCCAATGCCCTGCCCCGGCGTAAACTGTCGCGCAACCGATGCCAATTACACGGGAATGTTCGTCGGTCTCTTGCGGTTGATTCGAAATAGCCGTATGGTAAACAAGAAGGAGAGCGTGTGAACGTACCTGAACTGGAGCCGCTGGGCGATGATATGTTCCTTAACACCGAGCGGCGTTGCCCGGTGGTGTTACTTCTCGACACGTCGTCCTCGATGCGCGGCAGCATCGACCTCGTCAATGTGGGCCTGCGCGACCTCAAGACCGATCTTCATTCCGACCCGCTCGCCAGCCAGCGCGTTGAAATCGCCATTGTCACCTTCGGACCGGTTTTCCTTGCCCAGGATTTCGTGACGGTCGATCGCTGGATCCCCCCGCGTCTTGCCGCCGCCGGAAACACGCCGATGGGTGAAGCTCTTGAGTTTGCACTTGAGCAGCTGCGCCACCGAAAGCGCGCGTATCGGGAGGCCGGTCTTCCCTATTACCGCCCTTGGATATGGCTCGTGACCGACGGACTGCCCACCGACTCCTGGCAGCGAGCGGCAGAGGAAGCCCAAGCCGAAGTTCAAAACGGCGGACTCGAAGTGTTCACAATCGGCACCGACAAGGCAGACTTCAGCGTTCTTCGTCAAATCAGCAAGCCGCGAAAGCCGGTTCGGCTGCGCGAAGCGCGCTACCGGGAAATGTTCGTTTGGCTCAGCCAGTCGCTCAAACCCGTTTCGCGCGCCCTACCTGGCTCGCCCCTACAGCTTGACCCCACCGAAAACTGGGGTGACCAGGCGGGCTAAGGAGCGAGTTGGCGGTGGCATGGTCCTACGCATTGGCAACCGCCCGCGGCCAAATCCACGGCGAAAATGACCCCTGCCAAGATCGCGTTCTCTGCCGCCAGGATCCGGAAACGGGCCGTATCGTCGCGGTGGTGGCGGATGGGGCGGGAAGCGCCCGGCTGGGCGGGCTCGGCGCCGAAGTCGCTTGCCGGACGTTCGTCGACATGCTGCTCGCCTGGCCCGAACCATCCGTTGGGGAGGAGCAGGCACGGCGATTGGTAACGGCGATCGGCGAGCGTGTACGCCAGGTTGCCGAAGAAAGCGTCGCCGATGTCGCGGAGCTCAGCTCGACGCTGGTCGGCGTCTGCCTGGGAGGCGGACTCTCGGTTGCAATCCAGGTCGGTGACGGGGCAACCGTTTATGCCAATGGCGACGGATTCGATGTGGCCATGTGGCCGCTCCAGTCGGAATTCGTCAACGAGACGACGTTTCTAACGTCGCCCCAGGCGCCCGAAAGAGTGCAGGTTCGACCGTTCGAGCACGAACCGGATTCGGTGTTCCTCTTCTCGGACGGGTTGCAGTACCTGCTGCTCGACTTCTCGAACAAGGTGGTCCACGCGCCGTTCTTTGCCGCCGTCCAGGCGCGAATGATCGATCAGGAGCCAGGCGAATCCGCGGCAATCAACCGCTGGTTGGAAGCCACCCTTTCATCGCCGGCGGTGACGTCCCGGTCCGATGACGACACGTCGCTCATCGTGCTGCAGCGGAAAGCCACGCCATGAGCGAGTACACCTCGAGCCGCTACATGGGTGATGCCGAAACCTATGAGCCGCATGCCCGCATCGGCGAGGGAGGCGAGGGTCGGGTGTTCTCGCTGCGCAGCCACAAAGACCTGGTTCTCAAGCTCTACAAAGACTTGGATTCGAACCAGCGACTTCGGATCGAGGGACTTGTCTCCCGCCAGTCCGAGAAGCTCCGGCGGGCAGCTGCATGGCCGATCGACTTCGTCCGCGATCCCGGGGGCAACTCGGCCGGGTTTGTGATGGAGTACCTGAAGGACTACCGACCCCTTTACTCCATCTACCAAGTCAAGTCCCGGATGCAGACGCTGCCGGACAGGAACTTCCAGTTTATGGTCCGGGTCGCCCGCAACCTCGCCACTTGCGTCCATTTCGTCCACGAAGACGGCCTCGTAATCGGTGACCTCAATGAGTCGAACGTCATGGTCGCCGCCAACGCGATGGTCAAGCTGATCGACTCCGACAGCTTCCAGATCGATATCGGAGGGCAAACCATCCTGTGTGAGGTCGCCAAGGCGGAGCTGCTCGCACCGGAACTTCATGGCGTGAGACTGGATACGACGCCACGGATTCAGAACAACGACCTGTTCCCCCTTGCCGTACTCATCTTTCAGGCCCTGGTATTCGGACGCCATCCCTTTGCGGGCAAACCCAAGGATCACCAGGAGGTGAGCCTCGAGGATGCGATCCGGGAGGGCCATTACGTCTTCACGAAGCGTCGGGAGATACCGCTCGATCCCCCCGCTGGGATCAGCCTTGACTGGCTGCCGGAGGAGATCAGGGAGCTGTTCGAACGCGCATTCGACCGAAGCGAACCCCTGAGGCCCTCGGCGCTTGAATGGTTTGAGGCACTGCAGCGACTGGAGTCCTCGTTGGTTGTCTGCGACACGGAGTTGGCGCGCGACTCAGCGGTCACGACGGGGAATGCCGCCCACGTGCATTGGAGCGGCGTGGACCACTGCCCATGGTGCGAGATGGAAGGCCGTTGGCGGTTTTCGCTGTTCGGATCCCGTACGTTATCGGCCCCTGACGATCTGCTTGCCGAATCAGCAAGCCTGAAGGAGCTTATTGACACCATTCAGGCAGTGCCCTTGCCGGACCTCGATCCCTCACCGGTCCTCGCGAATGAATTGCCAAAGCCCTTTGGCGCCAACGACGTGCTCGCGAGTATTGCCGTCGCATCATGGCCCCTCTCGATCACCCTCCTGACCACGATTGGCAACCAGGTATGGACGCTTCCGTGGGCGATCGTTGCCGGTGCCGCTCTGCCCTTTGGCTTGACGGGCTGGCTGACGTGGCGATCGACTGAGCGCTGGCGCGAAACGCGGCGATATCGGGCGGTCCTTCGTCGGTTGGAGCCCTTCTTCGATCGCTGGCAAAGGCTGGCCGACCGAGACCTCTATCAAAAGAAGCTCGACCACTACCAGGGATTGATCAAGAAGTATCAGGACGTCAACCGGCGCATGGAGCTGGAACGGTTTGCCGTGTTTCGCAAGATGTACCAGCCCGAAATCCGGCGCTTCCTGTCGTCGTATTCGATCTTGGTGGCCGACGTGGAAACGACCGGCAATCTCCTTCGCTCCGACCTCTATGAGAGGGGTCTTCGTACCGCCGCCGATGTCGATGAGACAACCCTCGCCCGCATTCCGGGCAGCCGGGCTTATAGCAAGGAACTGATCAAGTGGCGCGAGAATCTGGAGATGGCGTACTGGGCGACGTCGGCGAATGCGATCCCAAACGCCGATGAACGCCGACTGCGCAACGAAGCGTTTCGCGAGCAGCAAGCGATTGTCCAGGAACTGCGAGAGGCGCCCGAGGAGTTGAAGCGGCTCGGTGAGGAGCTGCGGCGCGAGCAGGACTTTCTCCTGGGAGAAATGGCGGAGGATCTTGCCGCGGCGAGGGCGATCATCAAGCACTTCCAGAAGGAAGAGAGCCAGCTCAAGCTCGACATCTTCGGCAGGCACAGCTACAACCTGCCGGGACCGCCCCCATTAGCCGAGGCCAACCTTGCTTATGAGCTGCCCCCCGAAACCGCATCGGAGCAGCAAGTCCGCCAGCGGTCGTAAGCGTCGGTAGAATACGGCGCATGGCCGTTCCTGTCCTTCGCGCCCTCGGGCTTTCGAAGGCTTATGGCGGCGTGCAGGCGCTCTGCGACCTGAGCCTCGATCTCAATCCAGGCGAAGTTCATGCGGTATGCGGCGAGAACGGCGCCGGCAAATCGACGCTGAACCGCATCTTATCGGGAGTCGTTCGTCCGGACGCGGGCTCGTTGGAAGTCGCGGGAAGATCCCTCCCGCCAGGCGACGTGGTTGCGGCGGAGACGGCCGGTGTTGCGATCGTCCACCAGGAATCGGCGATCTTCGCCAATTTGAACGCGGCCGACAACATTGCGCTGATGCATGAGCCCACTTCACGCTATGGGATGACCCTGGACCGTCGCACGATGGACGAGACCGCACGGGCCGCCCTCGATGAGCTGGGAGAGAGCTTTCCGGTGGACCAGCGCTTGGAGGAGCTCAGCTTGGCCCAGCGCCAGATGGTTGGTATCGCCAAGGCGATCAGCCGTCAATGCCGGGTTTTGATTCTCGACGAGCCCACGGCCTCGCTTTCGTCGCGCGAAGCCGCCTCGCTGTTCGCCGTCATCAGACGGTTGCAGGCGAAGGGGGTCGCGATCGTCTACGTCAGCCATCGGCTCGACGAAGTTTTCGAGCTCGCCGACCAGATCAGCGTCCTTCGAGATGGACGTCTGGTGGAAACCCGACCGGCCACGGAATGGACGCCCGAGGGCGTGATCCGCGCCATGGTGGGCCGGGAAGTCGAAATCGGGCAGCACACGAGCAAGGGCTTGGGCGACGTGCGGTTCGAAGCCCAAGGTCTCACGCGGCACGGCGCCTTCCGCGACGTCTCTTTCGCCGTTCGCAGTGGAGAGATTGTTGGCCTTGCCGGCCTGATCGGGGCGGGCCGGAGCGAGCTGGCGCGGGCGATTATGGCAATAGAGCCTGCCGACGCTGGAACCTGCCTGCTCGATGGCTCGCCGCTGCCGCAGAACGACCCGGCCTCGGTCATGCGGCGCGGAGTCGCTTACGTTCCGGAGGATCGGCAACACGAGGGTCTCCACCTTCCCCTGCCGATTGCCCTGAACGCGGCGATGGCGGGCAGCACGCTTCGACCGGCCTTGGCTACGGTTGGGGGCGAAACCGACAACGCGATCGAAGTCGTGCGGCGGTGGGGGGTGAAGGCCGCTTCCGTCTCCGACCGCGCCGACTCGCTCTCCGGTGGCAACCAACAGAAGCTGCTGCTTGGAAAGTGGCTGGCGACGTCTCCGCGGTTCCTGATCTTGGACGAGCCCACGCGAGGGGTTGATGTCGCCGCCAAGGCGGACATTCACCGCGAGATCAGGAACCTCGCTGACACCGGCATCGGCATCCTGCTCATCTCTTCGGAACTGAACGAAGTCCTGTCGCTTGCCGACCGGGTGATCGTCATGCGGCAAGGCTCCCTGGCGGGCGAGGTACCGGCGGCGGCAGAGTCGAAGGAAGCGGCCATGGAGCTTGCCTTGCCGAAGGAGGACGTGGCCGCCCTGGCCACCGG
Organism: Fimbriimonadaceae bacterium; assembly: GCA_019187105.1. Lineage (NCBI taxonomy): Bacteria > Bacillati > Armatimonadota > Fimbriimonadia > Fimbriimonadales > Fimbriimonadaceae > Fimbriimonadaceae bacterium. Next base: position 1,120,063 of record JABAQM010000001.1, read on the forward strand.
TGGCCGCAAGCCGTACCGGACGGAGCTGTTTGTCGGTGGGCTGCTCGCCGTCATCCTCGCGATCGCTGCCATCGTCAACGCTGCTTTCGCCTCGCTCGACAACCTCCGCGATCTTGCCACCCGGCTCGGACCGGTCTGGATCGTGGCAACCGCTATGGCGCTGGTCATCATGACCCGGGAAATCGACATCTCGGTCGGCGCGGCGATGGGGTTTTGCGCAGCGATGCTCGGCGTCGCCGTCTCGCCGGACCGGTGGGGGCTTTCTCCCCCGGCGGCGATTACCCTGTGCCTTGCCGTGGGCATGGCGATCGGGCTCGTCAACGGTCTGCTGGTCGCGGTGGCGAAGGTTCCTTCGATCATCGTCACGCTCGGTACGGCGACCCTGCTCCAAGGGCTGACCGAGCTTGCGATGGGGGGGAAGTGGATCACCGATCTGCCCGCCGCCCTTCGGTCTTTTGGGGCCGGCGCCACCCTTGGCATCCCCAACGTGGTTCTAATGGCGGTGGCGACTAGCATCGCCGGGTGGTGGGCGCTTAACCGGATGCCGATCGGACGGAGGCTTCTCGCTCTCGGCGGGAACCCCGATGCGGCACGTCTCGCCGGCATTCCGTCGAACCGCCTCAAGATTGGCGTGTTCGCCGCCGCCGGTCTGGCGGCAGGAGTCGCTGCCCTGTTCGGCGCCACCCAGCTGCAGGTTATCGAGTCCGGGTTCGGCCGGGGGTTCGAGCTAACGGTGATCGCCGCCGTCGTTGTCGGCGGAACCTCCATCCGCGGCGGACGCGGATCCATCGGCGGCGTGTGGCTTGGGGCGGCGTTGCTCGGCGCGCTGTCGACGGTCCTCATCTTCCTGAAGCTTGGCGACACCGCCGTCTATTGGGAGCGAGCCATTCAGGGAGCCGTCATCCTCGCTGCGGTCGCCATGGACTTCCGGCAGCGAAGGGCGGGAGCGGCGTGAGCAAGGGCTGGACCCACCGGGACACCGGGCTGGCGATTCTGCTCGTCGGACTGCTCCTCTATGCCCGTTCCGTGGAGCCGAACTTCGTCACGCTTCGGACCCAAACGCTGCTTGCCGGCCACATCTGGGAACTGGCGCTGATCTGCCTGCCGATGCTCCTGATCATCGTGACGGGCGGCATCGACCTCTCGGTGGGGGCGATGGTCGCGCTGGCCGCTGTCACCCTCGGGCTGCTTCATGAGCGCGGCCTTCCCGTTGCCGTGGCGTGCGCTGCGGCCGTGGTGGCCGGCGGGCTGATGGGCTGGATCAATGGCAGGCTGATCGGAGGATTGCGCGTGCACCCGCTGATCGTCACCCTCGCGACGATGGCCGCCTTCAGGGGCGTCGCCGAGGGACTCAGCCGGGCCAGAGCGATCAGCGGCTATCCCGACGGCTTCCTGCGGATGTCGACCAAGACCTTTCTGGGCCTCACCGGTCCAGGCTGGCTCTTCGTCGCCATCCTCATTCTTGCAGGCTACGTCCTGACGAGATCCGTCATGGGCAGATGGCTGATCGCGCTCGGCACCGAGGAACGCGCCACCCGATTCTCCGGAATTCCCGTCGACCGCCTGAAGACCTGGCTGTACACCGCATGCGGCGCGGTCTGCGGTCTCGCCGCGATCATTCTCGTTTCCCGCAACAACACGGCCAAGGCCGACCTCGCCGTCGGTATGGAGCTCGAGGCGATCACGGTCGTCGTGCTCGGTGGGGCCAACATCAACGGAGGCTCTGGCTCTATCGCGGGCACCGTCTTGGCCCTGTTCCTCGTGCATTTGACTCGCGAGTTCGTCAGCTGGCATTGGAAGCAGAGCGAGATCATCCTCATCGTGATGGGGGCCTTGCTCCTCGGCTCGGTCGCCTTCCAGCGACTCATCGAATCCAGAAATCGGGTAGCTTCGGCAAAAGCCGGCGGCACCACCCATGCTTAAGTTCACCACTCTCTTTCTCTTGGCGATCGCCCTCATCGGTTGCGGCGACACGAGTGCCTCGACTACCGACCCGTCCACCGGGACGAAAACGGCGACAACCGTTGCGCCCGGCAAGAAAATCACGGTCTGCATGCTGCCGAAGAAGAAGGGAGTTCCCTACTTCACGAGCTGCTCGGAAGGCGCGATGGAAGCGGCGAAGGAGCTTGGCAACGTCGAGCTGATCTATGACGGGCCGACCAGCGGCGATGCCGCCGACGCCGTGAAGTTCATCGACCAATGGATGGCCCAGGGGGTGGACGTGATCGCGGTATCGCCGAACGATCCGGCCGTTCTCGGTCCGGCCATGAAGCGCGCGCGCGATGCCGGGATCAAGGTCATCACGTGGGACGCCGATGCCGCCGCCGACACCCGTGAATTCATGGTGAACCAGGCCACCGCGCAGGACATCGGCTATGCGCTCGTCGACACGATGGCCAAGAACCTGGGTGGCGACACCGCTGCCGGCGAGGTCGCGATCGTTACCGCCGCTCTGACCGCCGCCAACCAGAACGAGTGGATGAAGCACATGAACGAGCGGCTGACCACGAAGTATCCGGGGCTGAAGCTCGTGGCGACCAAGCCCAGCAACGAAGACCAGAAGCTCGCCTTCAGCGTCTCCCAGGACTTGATGAAGGCGTATCCCGGGCTCAAGGGGATCTTCGCGATCTCTTCGGTAGCCTTCCCCGGCGCGGCCGAAGCGATCAAGCAGGCGGGCAAATCGGGCCAGGTCCAGGTAACCGGCCTGGCCACGCCCAACGACATGCGCTCGTTCGTCGAGGACGGCGTGGTGGAGTCGGTGGTGCTCTGGAACACCAAGGACCTTGGCTACCTGACCGTTTATGCCGCCCGCGCCCTCGTCGATGGCGATTTGAAGGCGGGAACGACGTCGCTGAAGGCGGGCCGTTTGGGCGACAAGCAGGTCGCCGGCGACAACGTCCTTCTCGGCGGCATCATGGTCTTCGACAAGTCGAACATCGCGCAGCACAACTTCTAAGCAGGTCGGCGGTCGTCTGATCCGGTCGTGGCCGAGTCCGCGTCGGAGGGTGATTCCGGACGAGCAGACGAGGCCTGATCTAGAGCAGATGAGGCCTGATCCAGAGCAAATGAGGCCTGATCCAGAGCAGATGAGGCCTGATCTAGGGCAGACGAGGCCTGATCCAGAGCAGATGGGGCCTGATCCAGAGCAGATGAGGCCTGATCCAGAGCAGATGGGGCCTGATCCAGAGCAGATGAGGCCTGATCTAGAGCAGATGAGGCCTGATCTGCTTTAGAATTACTGCGCAATAATGTTGCAGACACGTTCAAAAGCGGTACAAGCGTCTACAATTCCCCCCTCCTTGTTCCATTCCGATGGCATGAGGAGGGAGTTAGGGGGTGGAGCTCCTGAGGGCTGCGAAGCACGAAGAAATCTGACGCAATCGTGGCGAACACGAGATTCGCAGTCCCGAGAAGCTAGAAGAACTCTTCGAGACGAACGGCTGCTTGGCGACGCGCATCGGTCGACTGGTCAAGGAAGTCTGCACATAACTCCACTCCGCGCCGATCGCCAACCGATTCGTAACGCGCCTTGGCCCGCTTGATGGCGGCCTCAGCATCCGGCTGCCGACCAGCCGTCCGATGCACAGAAGCGATCTGCATCAACGTCGCCGCCTGCCACCGCGGATGCCCTTGCCGCGACCAATACGCCAGACAATCTTCCAATTCGCGAAGGGCTAAATCGAAGTTGCCTTCATCTCGCGCCAAGAGCGCGCGCAACGCCCTTATGTCGACGTGAATCGCCTCTTGCGGTTTGTCTTTCAGGGTTCGACTGGCGACGTCGTACCATCGGCGGCTTTCCGCCAAGTCGCTCTGTACTGCCGCAACAGAACCCAACCCGCGCGCGGCCATGGCGACGCCGCTAGGGGCGAGGGTTTTGCGGAACCCTTCGATGCTTTTGAGGAGGTGCTCCTCGGCGTCATCAAGGCGGCCTAGTCGGGCTTCGGCGACACCCAGGTTTTCAAAGAGGAACGCCCGGGCATTCTCCTGGTTGTACGGCGCGGCAATCGAGAGGGCTTCCTTGAAGCAGTCCACTGCTTTGGCAAGGTCGCCCTGTGCGGCATGGATCTGGCCCTGGAGGCCGATAGACTCCACCATCGCGTTCGCGTCCCAATCAGCCCTGGACATTTCAACCGCTTGTTGGATGTAGCGTCGGGCGGAGACGTAGTTGGCACCGTTGTAGGCGGCACGCGCCTTCGCAAGGGTGGCATACCGGTTCACGCGAGCCGATTCGTGCACACTTCGCGACCCTTGGATCGCCAAGCCGACGACGACAACGACTAAGAGCGTAGCCAGAACGAACCAGGGGCGATTCCGGGAAGGGGTGGATGGGATGGGCGCCGCGAGTCCATCGGCGACCTCGGCTCCCTCTTTGTGCAACGGCTCGCAGTACCTATCCTCCCATCGGAGTCCCACATGCTTGAAGGCCGCCACCAAAACCGTCCGATCGTTTCCCTCCTGACGAGTGATCCTGTCCAGGGTGCTGATGCTGACGCCGAGCATGCCGGCCTTACGCGGCCGGGAAAGGCGACCTTCCAGCCCCATCGACTCCCACTCTTTGAGGCAGCGCAAATTGAGCTTTTCGAGAGCCTCATCGGTCAGGCGTACCGCCCGTTGGCGCCGATTGTTGCCATTTCCCATCGACATCGACACCTTCATTTTACGACGGCGATTCGAACTTGTTTGGCATGGTCCACCACGAATGTGGCTTATCTCACCCTATCTCAAACGCTGCCGGCTGTGATCCGTGTTACAACCTATCGTGTTCGGTACGGGCACCATGATCTCCATGAAGAACCTCGCTCGATTAGCTTTGACGATGACGCTGGTCCTCACGCTGGCGTTTGTCTCAGAAACGAGGGGTCAAAGCGCCCCATTTAGGCCTTCCGCAACCGAGTCCGCCACGTGCTCCGCCTGTTACGGTTCGGGAAAGGGTATCTGCGGCATGTGCAACGGGACGGGTAAGGGGAACTGCTTGGAGTGCGTACTGCCCCCTCCCTATGGGGTGTGCAAGGCATGCCGTGGCACCAAGCAAGTGCCTTGCGTGCTGTGTGGAGCCAATGGTGCATCGTGCAGTGTCTGCGGTGGTTCGGGCCGAAGAATCCGCCGGTACACGGACGATGAAATCGAGAATCAGCGCCGATCGTGGCGATCGGGTGTTTTTTGGTCGGCTGAGAAAGCCCTGCAAGACGGCAAACCCAAGCTCGCCCTTGCCGAATACAAACTCCTCTTGGCGGAATTCCCCAGCGATCCCAGGGCAATGAATGGTAGTGGCCTGGCGTATTGGCACCTTGGCAACCGCAAACAGGCTAGGAAGATTTGGCAGGGCATGCTGCAGAGCGATCCGAAAGGCATCCTGGCGCCGGTTAACCTCGCCTGGGCCGACATCCAAGAACGCAAGAGCAAGTCGGCAATTCCCTATCTCCAGCGGGCCCTGAAGATCGCTCCGAACGATGGCGACGACCTCTACTGGCTGGCCTTCGCCTATACCGACCTCAAGCAAGCCGAGCAAGCCTGCAAGGCTCTGCGCCGCTATATCTATGACGCGGATGGCGATGGGCGCTTTGTCTGCTTCAAGCCCGACTTTGACCGAATCCGCAAGACCGAATCCTTCCGCAAACTGATGGCCGATAGTTTCGGTGTCGCCTATCGCAATGGTCGGGACTACGTAGCTTGCCGCGACTGTGACGGCTACGGCTTGGTGGGCGTACTGGCTCGCCAAGTTTGCAACCCCTGCGGCGGCAAGGGAGTGGTCGCGAAATAGGTAGCGCGCCTAGCATATGGCCCATCTAGAAACCAATCTTATGACTAACAACCTTATGAACGCAATTCAAAACCGTCGCTTAGCCGCCAACGAATCCACAACGAACAGCTGTCACCGGAGCGCCCTTCCGCGCATAGCCCTCCTGTCCCTTTTCTCGGTTGTGGTACTCGGCATACCGGTGTTCACCCATGGCCAGGCTGGCCCTCCTGCGGTCATGTGGGAATTCGAGCGTGTATACATCGTAGACCACAATACGATCAACACTACGGTCTTTGATAAGGGCTATCCTGCTGCCTTCAGAATCGATCTAGGGTCCGAGGTGCAATGGTCGAATTCTGGGGTGAGTGAGAACAGAATCTTCTTCGAGGGTGCGTCTCTATCCGGGGGCTCGATTGGAGGACGTCTCGTCCTTGACGGGCTCGGTCGCGGGTTTCACTGGGTAAAACCCGGCAGATTCAACTATTGGTCAGGGGGCACCGTAGGCTCAGCGAACTATCTCTATGTCCGACTGAACCCCGATGGCTCCCCCCCACCATTCCGCCTGGTAGGAGAAATCTCATCGGTGCTAATCGCTTCCGCAACGGAGTACCACAGTGCCGTAGCCCATGGCCCTGCACTTGATGGACACGGCGAGGCATTGCAGCCCGGAGGCGTACCTTCCGATACCTACACGATCGAGGTTGACATTTCCGATCCGAGTCGGTTGCGGGGGGCGTACTCCTTCTCCGAATATCCTGGTGCGCAATATGCCCGGCTTGCCCTGCAAGGACTTGTCGCGGACACGGAGGTTGCCAAGGGATATCCTCCCGGTGGAACGTCCGCGAGCGCCCTTGCGATGTTCTCTTGCGACCTGGAAGCATACATCGATGAAGGAGACAAGCCTGTTGCAAAGATTGCGGAAACCCCCAATGGTTCGGTGACCGTTCTGCCTTCCCAGATCCAGCCGTCGGTCGAACTCACATCAGCATCCTATGACCCGGATAACCCTGGAACCGAGGTTGACCGGGGAATCATCGATTGGGAGTGGCGGATCGAGCGGCCGGATGGCTCTGAAGTGATACAAGAGGGTCCGCGGGTTACAGCTGCTTGGGACAAGGAAGGCGTTTACGAGGTAGAGCTAATGGTCACCGATGATGAGGGAATGATCGACGTCGTTACCGGCCAAGTGATAGTTATTGGTCCGACTCCCCGCATCGTCTCTTACGAGTACAACGCCTTCGAGTCGTTGCTGGCAGACAAGTTAGTGATCGAATATCGACTCGAGTTAAGAACCGACGACGGCCGGAGTTTTGATAAGTTTCTTTCTCTGATCGATCTAGCCGAAGAACTACAGTGGCGGGAGCATCCTCCCTTGCCCTGGAATCAGTATCCGGGACACAAGTGGCGAGATATTCTGCTCGATATGGGGGAACCCGAGGAGTTCTTGTTTGGCGGATGGGGATTCCTCGATGGTCACGGACTTTGGAATCACCTGTCGCCGGAGTTCGACTACTCGGCCGAGGCCGTAAGGGACGAGGTTATCCTAACCCAGCAGTATGTCTACCGAGCTCCTTGGACTGTTGTCGAGCGAGAGGCCAATGAGATAGGGATCTATCCCCACGTTGAAAACGGGGGACCATTCGAGATCAAACATGAACTCTTACGGTTTTATGAGGTTCAGGTGCCGAAGTTCAAGTCGCTGTCTCATTGGGTTCTCAGGGTCTCAAAGCATTCGCCTTCCTGGTACCACCTCTATGCAACGGATTTCCCAAGGTAGACAACCAAGAGGAGCAAAGCCCTGTAGGTGCGCAATTCCCGGTTCGCGGCGAAGCGTTCATGTGGTTTGCACGATCGCTCAACCCACCACCAACACCGACACGACTCCTGTCAGATTCCTCGTCGGGCGAAGACGCCCTCGCTCGGAATGACGAACCACGACCCCAAACCCCGCTCCGTCATTCCGAACGCCGTCCGCGGCGGAGGAATCTGACCGCAATCGGGCCTTGATCGCGGTTTGCCCCGGCTCCGGGAACCCGATATCCGGTATTCCTACTGTTCCCCGCTAGCCGCATATCCTGGCGAAGCTTCGAACAGCCGTAGCTGTTCATAGACCTGCCCTCCGGCCACCGAGTAGCTCCGGTCGGGCAGGAGATCGTCCAGCACCCCACCCAGGCGATTCACCGTCTCCACGATCTGCGGCACGCAGTACGACGCCATCCGTTCCCGTACTTCCATCCCGTTGAAACGCAGAACATGCCAGCCCAGCGACGCCAGCGCGTTGTTGCGACGGTTGTCCTCAGGAATGCGGACCGGGTCGGCGTGCCAGCTATCGCCATCGGCCTCGATCGCGAGTCGGCCCTTCTGACAAAAGACCGCGAAATCCAGCGCGTAGAGATCGTCATCGTGGGCGACGAAAAATTGCCGCTCCGCCGGCAGGCGGATTCGCTTCATCTCTTGCCAGAGCGCGTCTTCCAAGGGGCTGTCATCGAAGAGGTCATTGATCTCTGCCGCAACTTCCAATTTGTAAAGGGTCGTGGGGACGAACACGATGCGCCGCCACGCCCGGCTGACGATCGGGTGCGGCAGCGTTTCGAGGCTTTCCAGGATGATCTGGTGATAGGTGCGGTGGCTCTTGGCCGAGGGCGGCTCGCCGGGGAAGAGCTCGGCGCGCGTGCGAGTTCGAATCTCCGCCACTCGCCCGAAGCGATGGATCGCATAGGCGTGCTCGCCGAAGACCTTGGTTTGGTAGAAGGCCATCCATTGCGGCGGCCACCGGCGGGGGGCAGTGTGGATCGGGATGCGGTACCACAGCTCGTCGTTGAGGACTTGCCAATCCCGCAGATTGTTAACCAGCGCCACCAACACCTCACCCCGCTCCGGGGCGCCGGAGGTTGGTTCTGGATGGTCGTGCGAGCCGCTCACCACATCCGGCGTCATACCCGACTTTGTGATGCCCAGGAGCGCGGAGCCGCGCTCCGCATTCGGGACCGCGGGCCCATGGCCCGCCAATGATCAGGCCCAGCGGGCCGCTTCGCCCTGGGAATGCCGCCACCCACGAAGAACCCTGAAGGGCCGCAACTCCTGGCCTATTGGCTCCCTACCCCAAACCCGAAACCCGAAACCCGAGACCCCAAACCCGCTCCATGCGGTCCTACCCTAGTTCCGGCGCCAGTTCGCGCCACTTGGGCTCGTCGACCGGCAGCAGTTCCGACCAGAGCCGCTCAAGGTCGTCATTGTTCCACTGGTCGGCGGGAACGACGCTCATGAGGGCCAGGACGACCAGCCGCTGCCGTTGGATCGGCTCCATTTGGCGGGCCTTCAGCGATTCGTGCATCCAGGTCGCGCCGATGAGCGCATACAGGGTGCGAAACGCCCGGCGGCGGCGCTCGACCGGCTCGGATTCCGCGCGGAAAAAGATCCGGCTCTCTTCGGGGAATTCGTCGCGCGCGTACTTCACGCCCAGCCAGAGAACCGCCTGGTCGGCAGTGGTGAACGGCATCTGCCCCGTATCCGGATCGGGCGGAGTCGGCACCAGCGCTTCAGCCTGCACCATCATCTCGAAGGCGGCGTCGGGATTGCCTTGAAAGTGTTGCCCGATGAGCGCCATGGCCACCTGGCGCTGGAGCTGACGCAGAGCGTCGTCTGAAGTCGGCCCCTCTTCGATCGGCCAGCCGAGCGTGGCGAGCTCTGCCGGCTTGCAGCCCTCGATAACGGATTCGAACAGACGGTCGAAGGCGGTCCAGCGCGCCTTCGAGTCGGCGTTATGATCGCAGGCGACGGCCGTATCGCGCGGCATCAAGTTCCGCACCGACCCCACTCGCCGCATGAGAACGTCCATTACCGCGTTGTTGTCCCCAGCCATGACTGCATGTTAGCCGACGGCATCGCGCCAAAGCCAGAACCGCGCTCATCCCGCTCGGATCAAAGGCTCCTTCGGTTATGGGAGTGATCCCGAGACCCGAGACCCGAGACCCGAACCCCGACCCGCGCACCATCTCCACCGCCCGACTCATGGCCGGGAGCATACACGCTGGTTCGCCGGAGAAATGGCGGGCAGCTAGGTGAGCTCTGCCGACGAATTGATCATCGCCCAGCACAACTTCTAAGCAGGTCGGCGGTCGCCTGATCCGGTCGTGGCCGAATCACCCTCGCCCGGCGGACTAGCAAACGAGGCCTGGAAAACTGCTTTCCACGTCTGGTCCAATGCAAACCGGGCCTGGAAAACTACTTTCCGCGCCTGGTCCAGAGCAAACCGGGCCTGGAAAACTATTTTCCGCGCCTGGTCCAGAGCAAACCGGGCCTGGAAAACGTTTTTCCACGTCTGGTCCAGAGCAAACCGGGCCTGGAAAACTATTTTCCACGCCTGGAAAATGATTTTCTCACCGCGCAATAATGTTGCAGACACGTTCAAAAGCGGTACAGGCGTCTACAGTTTCCCCTTTCTTGTGCCCTGTGCGGTGGGAGAGAGGCTCGCGGGGGGATCGGATCAAAGGCTCCTTCCCTCTCGCGGGGAAGGTCGGCTATGGGGGCGATCCCGAGATCCGAACCCCGAACCCCCCGCCGGACGATGGAGCAAATCGTCGAGTACAAGAACGGCCCCGACACCAGTTCGCCACTCTCCCCCTCGCACCTTCAGGGGCAACAATATACTTAGTTCACCTAAGGTTGCACCGCCTCTCCCAACTGGTGCATACTCTCCGGTTGCAAGTGGATGCACCAAAGAAGTGCTACATAGTGACCTGGAATCTTAGCTCTGACGAGACGAGGGCAAGACTCGTTGATGCTCTGAAGGCGCTAGGGCAGTATTGCCCCATTCATCGGAATGCTTGGGCAATCAAGTCGTCCAATACCGCTGCCAAGCTTCGAGACCACTTAATTCAATTCGTCGGAGCCGGGGATAGCATATTCGTCGTCCGCTCTGGGACAGAGGCGGCATGGCGTAAGAGCTACGGGGAAAAAAACGACAAGTGGCTACAGGACAACCTCTAGGGCCGCAAAACACCCCCGGAGAAAACACAGGCCCGCTGGTTAAGAGGGGTCGCGTTGAGTCCATTTATCTGTACGAGGTTAAGGACACTGAGCTTGATTCCCTTGAGTCCGGATCGACAGGTGACCTGTACCTGAACATCGCCGTATTCCTGTTTGGCCTGGGATTCTCCGCGTTTACGACCATTGCGACGGCAGACTTCCGGGACAAGCGGATGGAAACGGCCTTCGTGTGCCTCACGGTCGTGTGCATTGTGCTGACCCCCATTTTTGGGGTTCTCTGGTACCGGAGTAGGCGATCTATCAAGAGACTCTGTGCGCTTATTCGTAGACGAATTGAGGACGAGGTGATCATCACTCCCGTCGTCGTTTCTGATAGTGGGGATAGAGCGGATGACACGGAGCCTGGGCCCAATGCCTAGCCGTGCTAGGGTGTATGTAGATTGTCATTGCCGCTCCAAGGGAGGAGGGGGCGAGAGCCTTCCACCAGCTTTCGTTCGCCGAGCCAGATTACAGGAAGGTCGCCCACCTCGAAGACTTCTCCGAGAAGTTCCACGCCGAGTGCACCCTGGCCCACATGAGCAGCAAGTACATCGCGCTGGTCCAGGGCGAGCAGAGGCGCACGTGGGCAGCGGAACTGAACGTACTTCACCATTTGGAAGATCGGATTATGCCAACATACTCTCGGCGGCGCTACCGCCTGAAAGTTGGCTGGGGTCCATGGATGGAGAACTTTTTGCGAGGCGAGCGTCTCGGCCTTTGGTCGAGAGTGGAGGAAGCCGCTAAATCGGCTGATCCTGTAGCTGGCTCAACGCACCAGTTCTACCGCTACCCCGCCCGTTTCAGCCCTGTCTTTGTGCGCGAGGTAATTGACCTTTTCACGCTTCCAGGAGACTACATTCTTGATCCGTTTGTCGGCGGCGGGACCACCATCGTCGAGGCGGCCATTCGCGGGCGAAAGTCCGCTGGAGCCGACCTGAATGAACTCGCCCATTTCGTCTGCCGTGCCAAGACAACCAAGCTATCGCTAAATGACATCACGGCACTCCGCGAATGGTTCAGGGACCTTTTCGCAAGGCTGTCCATTCGGACGCAAGTGGAACGGCCTACACACGTTATCGAGCTGGGTTATCAAAAACACCTCCAGTCTCGGGCGACGTGGCGACTCAGAAAGTTGCTTGAGATTGCCGAATCGTCTGTGACCGCATTGCAGACAGTAGAGGCCAGGCAATTTGCCCGCTGCGTGTTGCTCAAGACAGGACAGTGGGCTCTGGACAGCAGAAGGGAACTACCTGCGGTTCGCCTGTTCAGGGAAAAGCTCCAACTGAACTTTGCCGAGATGCTTATCCAGGCCGCCTGGCTGAGCTCCGTACCCAACTTTGTCGAGCCCGTCTTGCTGAACCGTACAGCCATCGGGATGGAGTCGGAGCCGCTTCTAAGAGAACTTGGAGTCCCGAAGCTGGTGCTTACGTCGCCTCCGTATCCCGGGGTCTACGTGACTTATCACAGGTGGAAGGTACAGGGTCGACTGGAGACCGCTGTTCCTTACTGGCTTGCCGAATGCAGGGACGGTTCGGGATTGTCGTTCTACACCATGGGGCACCGCCAGGCAAAGGGCTTAAAGTCTTACTGGGCAAACATCCGGGCGTCGTTCACCTCGGTGCGCAGGCTCTGTGACCAGGATACGACTGTCGTCCAGGTGGTCGGGTTCAACGACCCGGCGTGGCAATTGCCGGAGTACCTGGAAGCGATGCACGACGCTGGGTTTGAAGAGATAAACCCCGACCTTGGTTCGACCGACGGGCGGATTTGGCGCAGTGTGCCCGGTCGACGGTGGTACGCGCAGTACCAGGACAGCGCCCGAGCTACGAGCCAAGAGGTTGTACTCATCCACCGGCCGCGCTAGTCCGACGGGGCTTCCTCCACGCTCAAATTGGCGAGCCCACGAATCATTGGCAGCAGCACCGGTGCGATGGCGTCGGAGACCTTGCGAATCGATGTTTCGACGTCGTCCCCGTCTTCGTCCTCCTCACCACTGCGGGCAGCCTTGACACGGGCATTGACGATGCACATGCAAAGCAGTACGAGTGCAAGCTGGAACTGCTTGCCGACGAGCGACGCGTCCGCAATGTTCCCCTTGAGGTCCCGGAGAAGGTGCACGTTGTCCATGTTGACGTGGTAGTCGTAGATGGTCATCGCTTCCGTCGACTCCGGTGCAAGCTTGATAGCTACTGCGGACTCCTTGGTCATATGAGGCTCATAGTCACCCCATCTATCCTGCTTGACCTCGACAATGTTGGGTAGCGGAATGCCGGACGGAGTCGTCTCCTCACCCTTCGGCTGGGGCTTGACGGGAGGTTTCGTTCCCCCGGGCCCGTTGCTGCGCTCCTGAGGCTCCAGCACTTTGAGCCGGGCGCAGTTAGTGAACGGCTCGGCAAAGTCTGCGCAGTCGACGTCAACACGAACATCGAGGTCGTCGCCGACCTGGCAGTCGTCTGGGATGGTGAGGTTGAGGTGGACCGTTCCGTTGTCTGGGTTGGCCGAGTGCGTAGCAGGCAGGATTTGCGTGCCCCTCTGAATGATCACGGCCATCGTGCCACGTCCGGTGGCAGGCGAGAAGAAGTCGTTGGCAGCGTCGGTCTCGAACGCAATGCGGAACCGCTGGCCGAGGTGTCCGTCGCGCTGAAGTACGTGTCCGTATTCCTTGCCCTTGAACCGGAAGTACGTCGGCACGTCCTTGCCCTTGAACATCTCGGTCTTGGTCGCCTCTCGCGTATCGAACGGATTGGACAACCGGTCGCCTGTGCCGAGGATTCTCGCAAGGTCCGGGCTGCGTTTCAGCAGGTCTTTGAGCAGGTCCTGCATCGGCTTGTCATCGGCAAGGCGCTCTTTCAAGTCCTCCTCGCGCCTGCGCTGCTGAAGCTCCCGTAGGGCGCGATTGGACTTGAGAAGGTTCGCGAGCTCTGCCTCCACTTGCTTTTTCGTTTGAGTTTCGGCCAGCCGGTCCCTGCTTGCCATCATGATTCCCTCTCGTGCTCTCGCAGACAACTTGCGGAGTTCGACCAGTATGAGCAAGTCGTCCTTTAGGTAGCCCAGATTTACACTTGCCCGACCGAAAAACTCCCTCGGCATCTTTCCGTGGAGCTGACCGTTGAGGGTGAACACCACGCCCTCGGACTGCTTGTAGGAACCAGCCTTGCCCTTTAGGAAGGCGTAAATCTCCACGTCGAAGTGCTCCCCGTCGATGACGAGCGGGGCAGAGATTGGGAAGTCCGGCTCAAGGTTGACCTTGTTCTGTAGCCGGTTGACCGTTCCTAGCAGGTTGGTGTCGAGGCTGCCGCCGTGGCCACGGTAGTCTCTGCACTCGTAGACCCGGACGGGAAGGGCGGTCGCGCACAAGTGCAATTCAAGGCGCTGGCGGAGCCCTTTTTCCGAGAAGACGATGTTGGACCTGACGCCCTGTAGGTCGTACTCGTAGAGCTTTATTAGCGAACCGTGGGCACTGTTTCTGGCGAATGCCGTTGGCCGACCTTGAACGATGTCCGGGAAGATGGGCATGGTGTCGGCGGCGAACGAGAGCACCTTTCCGTCCCGGTCCGTTGCGCCAACCGGAGCCAGGTATGTGTACATGGTGCTCCGCCCCCCATCCTCACGGCGAACGATGGTGAATCCCCACTCGCCGTCCCTCGCGTCGCCAGTGACCGGAAGTCCCGGCTTGCGCCTCGTAAGCACCAATTGGAGCCCATGCCAACCGCAGAACCGCAGCACCCCGGTGCCTCCCATGTTGAACTTGCCCTGCACAAAGTGCACGCTGATTTTGTTGCCCCTGTTGAGGCTCAGGAACGTGTCCGGCATCTTCGCCGGTGTCTGGCCCTCTCCAGCGTCCGCGATGACCAGGCACGGGCTGTTTGGTGGCTTGCTCCCTGTTGCCGCCAACGTGATGTTCCTGGCGAGTTGGCTTACCTGGGAGTCGCCCCACAGGGAGATGCGGTGCCCCTCGTCGTTGAGGCCCGGCGGCGCGAAAAACCTCGATACGGCCTCTTGGATTGACCTCGGCGCTTCTCCCCCGGTGGGGTCAATGCCTCGCTCCCAGCATTCGGCGATGAGCAGTGCGTCCATGGAATTCGTTAGCTTTTCGACCAGTGCTCCGTCCGGGTTGTCTTGCTGCCCGTGGACTTGCCCGTTATTGTTTTCGACGTCCCCGTAGAGACGCCAGACCGACTTGTTGTCCCAGTATCCGGCTTTCATGAGAATGCCGATGACCTCATCTTGAGTATCTGCGTGCATCAGCTGCAAGCAGAGGACCTGCTTTTCGGAGTTACTCACTATCGCGCCCTCCCCTTTGTTGCCCGCGCCTTTCGTTTTGGACGTGCTTTTGTAGACTTGGCAGCTGGCCTTGACTCGCCCATTCGCCTACTGCCGGGAAGTCCCCATGACAGAAGACCATACTCTCCGGCCGTCTCCGTCCGGCAGAATCTATCCGGCTCTCGGCGCAGGTAGTTTATGACGAATGCGCCTGGATCCTTGGCGGTAATGGCGACTCCCAGCCGGATCGCTTCCTCCGCGAGTACCCTATAGTGCATCGGTCTTCCTGCCTCCGTTAAGATCGATTCTAGAACGTCCGTAAGCTTTGCACCGACAGCCGCATAGAGCGGCTGTCGGTTGCTCATTTTTTGAGGTGCTGGCATGGCCTCAGTGTCAAGAGCCTCGAGTGCTCGTCGCTGGTGCCTTGCTGCTGCATCCAGAGTTGAGATGCGGCGGTCCAGCGGTTCAATTCTCGCCCGGAATTCATCTTCGATTTTTGCCCTCTCGACCAGTAGCTCCTCCAGTTCCTGAACAGTCAGCGCCAGAGACCGCTCCAGCAGGGAATTGCTTGTGAGTTCACTCATGTTAGCGATGTGATACCAGCCAATCCTCACACTTGTCAAGAGCGGTCTCCTGACATTTGTGAATAGCATGACCAGAGCGAGTGCCGCCCTTCCAAAGATCCCAACCGGTGGGCAAGTTGCAGGACCGGCTGACTGAGGCGCAGATCGTCGGTCTGGTTCCTCATCTATCGCCATTATTCCGTCCCGATCGACCGGGTGGCACGGGTTTGAGAACGCAACCCGGGAGCGTCAGCTCCCGAAATTGGCGCGACAACCTGTCGCCTCCAGGACATTTGGCCAGTACGCTATAGAACTGAATGCCTCTCGGCATATAGGTTAGCTTCGCCGACCCATTCCACCCGACGTGAATACCAGGGCACGATTAGGATATCCAACCTTTCCGGCCGAAGGCTCTTGCGCCGATCCCCCGGTTCCCCGGGGGTTCGGCGCTCATTTCAGTTGTCACTCAAGAACTGCACGAGGAGTTGGGGAGAGTCAATGGAGCGGAAGTTCGGGAATCTTCGAGCAAATGAGCCGGCTTCAAGCACGAGCATCGCATGCTGCAAGTGCCAGACCACGTCGATCCCAGCCTTACGCAATTCGTCCTCCACCTCCGCGGTCTGCGATCTGGTCCTGCGGCGGTAGCCAAACCTGCCAAGCAACTCCTCTGACGTCAGATACAGTATTCCCGACCCTGTGGAGGAAATCGCCTCGAGCAAGCGTCGAGCGGGAGATGCCTTCTGGCGTGTTATTTGGTCGGACCGCCCCCGCGAGACAAAGAAGAACGGCCGAGAGCTACCGCCGACCTCCCTTTGCCTCTTTTTAAACTCATCCTCGGGCAACGCAGTCAGTTTTTGTCGGGCAGTTCTATCGAGCGGAGATACGCTGGCGCGGAGTTCGTAGCATTCGTTAGGCGTTCGAATGTTCAGGACCCGACCTTGATAGACAGCCCGATCCGATTGATACCCAGCTACGTTTGCCCTTCGCCAACCGGCCTTGGTTTCTATTAATACCTGGCACTCTAACGGCAAGGCAATCTGGTTCATGACAAATTCATTCGCCTGAACCGTCTCGCCTGGCAGCACATGGACCACCAAGCCGGCTTCGGTTCGCTTTACCAGGTGCGGTTGTACGTTGATCATAATATCTCTTCTCCTTGAAGATGGTCAGTGTCGGCATGGTGCCGAGAGACGATGAAAACCGCCAAATCGTTGGGGCGGAGGGCGAAAGTCGGATGAGCCCAGAGGTCAAAGCGGAAAGTTTCTCACGGGTTACCACTGAGTCATGCCCCGCAGCCCCTAACATGGGTTCTTTTGCCGTCTTATCTTTCCGTGCTCAGGCTTCTCCTGTCTATATGGCCTCTTTGGGATGACTATGGGATGTTTAATATTTTCATGTTGCCTCCCTTTGCTGATAAGTACACTTAGTCTAGTTTCTGTTTAAAGTGATTCTGACTATGAATCTTTAGATAACACACTTGCTTCTATTATTCTCAGTTCTATCTCTTATCACTTCGCAGTGAGTACGGAGTCTCGTTCGACACACTCGATGCCTGCGAGTATACCAGATTGTTGCCGCATAATGCAAGTCGATGTCGCCCATCGGCTGGTGCATTAACCCTGTAGTAAGAGGAGAAGCCAGGTCCATGAAATGCGGCAGCAATCTGGGGGTCGTCATCGATCAGGCGAGAAGAATTAGCGCTGCCGGTACGGGAATTTCTCCACTGGATCTGCACGTCCAAGATAGGAGCCGAGCCGTTCCGTAACCGCAACCAGAGGGCCAATCTTACGGTGCTGGAATTCTGGCGGTGGAGCGCGTCGAGCCTACTCTGCAACGTGACGCGCAGAGCTCTTGGTCTCAAAGGTGCACCCTAAAGTTGGCCGCCCTACCCGCCGATACTTGCTGTATTCGACGTCTGTAGCCGGGGTTTTGGGCCTGGGTGACGACCACCTCACAGGAGGTTAAACAGAATGCCGGTTCTTCCGAATTCTAATAACGAGATCATCCAATTCTTTGAGCAGCGGTCGACGGCCTGGACGCTCAATGCCACCACGATCGGACTCACCGCAGCCGAAATGACCGCCTTTACGCCCCTTATCACGGCGGCGCGCACGGCCTTTACTAACGCCGAAACCGCCCGCCAGGCGAGCAAGAACGCGACGGTTACGCTCGATTCGAACATGCTCTCGCTCACGAACCAGGGCAGCGCGCTGATCGCGAAGATCAAGGCTTTTGCAGAGGCGACGGGCAACCCGAACGTCTATGTGCTTTCCAGCGTTCCGCCGCCTTCCGATCCGTCTCCGGCGCCCGATCCCACCCCGCCCAGCCAGGTTTCGGCCACCCTCAACAACGACGGCAACGTCGTGGTCAAGTGGAAGGCGACCAAGGTCAACGGCGACTTCTTCAGTGTGCACCGCATGGTGCCAGGCGGCAGCTGGACGCCGATTGGCAGCGTGAACGCCAAGTCGCTGATCGACATGTCGGTTCCCGTCGGCGCGGCGTGGGTGCAGTATCAGGTGCGCTCGCACCGCGGCACGCTCTCCAGCGAGGGCAGCGAGCCGATTGTTCTGCTGCTTGGCACGATGCAGCAAGCGGCGTAGGAAACGGGGTTCGGGGTACGGGGTTCGGATTCTCAACCCCTACCCTGGCAGGCTTCGCCGCCAGGACTCCCCCTGGGAGGGGGAGATCCGGTTGGGGTTCGGGGTTCGGATTCTCAACCCCTACCCTGGCAGGCTTCGCCGCCAGGACTCCCCCTGGGAGGGGGAGATCCGGTTGGGGTTTCGGGGTTCGGAAGTTATTGTTTCCCTGTGCCCCGCTTAACCGATCCTCCGTAGCCCGCTCAACCGTTGCCCCACCCACCTTGCTTGAATCTCGCCCCTTCGGGGCTTCCAGGTTCTGAGCGAAACCGATTCTGGTCCGGAGCGCGCTTCGCGGTTGACGTTGCGCACCCGGGCCTCGCTCCATCACCCGCCCAGGCGTCGGCGCAAGGCGTTGGCAAGGGCGAGATCCAGGCTGCAGGGTTCGTAGTGCCTGCCGTCGTAGGCACGCTTGCCGAGCCCGAGCCCCACGGCCTCGAGCGGTTTCGTCAGCGGGTCGACCATGGCCTGCCAGCGCGATCGCAGCGCCCGGCGCCTGGCCTTGACTCCCGACGGGCACAGGGTACGGCCCGTCGCCCCGCCATCCGGGTCGGACCATAGAGCGGAATAATCGCTCTGCTGGGGCGCCGATTGAAAGCCGTTCCACGGCCCGATGCGGCGGGCATGCACGGCGATGTGGGTCTGCATGGTATTGCGAAGCAAGACCCGGGACCCGGTCGTCGCCGGATCCGCAACCCGCATCCACGTGAAGTCCGGCGTTCGGCCCTGCTCATAGAGGTACACCCCCATCGGCTCGAACCCATAGTCGGGGGAGAAGATGCGGAAGAACAGCTCGGGGCTGAACTGGTAGAACCCGTGACCGACGAAATTGTTGGCGACGGTGACGCTGAGAAAATGCCCGCCCGGGCGGACCATCTTCATCGCGCTTTCGATCGCGGTGGGAAAGTTGAAGACGTGCTCGATCGTCCCTCCGTCGAAGACCAGATCGTAGGCTTCATGCAGCGTCGCCTCCACCGGCTTGTTCAGGTCGTGGACGAAGCTCGCCCCTTCGTAGTCGGAGGCGTCGATGGAATCCACCCGCTCGGCGCCGAGAAGCTGGAAGAACGGCTCACAGGCTTGCTGCGGATCGGACAGGGCCTGCCGAATCTGAGCGGAGGTCCAGCCGAGGCCGAGCTCGCGGGAGCACCGGCCGAGCTGCAAGGCATCCACGTGCATGGATTGGCGCCCGAGGGTGATCACCCGCCCAAAGGGAACTTCGGCGGCCCTGCAGACCATCAGGTATCGCGCCGACGCCGCATCGATACCCATCCCGCCGCAATTTTACATCAGCCCCGGTTCCAGACCACAACCGCCCACCGCGCCACCGGTGGCCATTTGGTAGAAGACTTCCGCCACCGAGCCTGGTTCCACAACCCGTTGGCCGGTTCGGCACTGGCGTTATGGGTGTGGCCGTGCGTGCAGCTGGCCCGGTTTGGGTGCATCAGCTTTGCAAAGGCATTCCCCCGTGGGCTGAGCAATGCTCGCAACATGGACGGGCCACACCGTGAACCCGTTGATGGCCGTCAGGCTGCGCTAGAGGGAATGGTTTAATTTTTGACAAGAACCTGTGATATAGTGAGGTGTTTCAGGACACCTTGAGAGGAGGGAGTTCGATGCATTGCCTATCTGCTCTTTTGCGATCCCCATTCCGTTGGCAGGCGATACTCGCAGTCTTCATGCTTGCCGGAGCCATCCATGCCTCGAACACGATCACCGAGGAAGACGCTCGACGAGCCGGACCCGGCCATCCATGGCAGGGAGAAGGAGCGAACGTCAACCTCTACTCTCTTGCAAAGCAAACCGGGATTCAGTTCCTACACTGGCAATCGCGAGGCAGCCTGTCGTGCGGGCTTGGTTTGTTCCATAACAGCCAAGCCAATACGGGCAATAGCACGATCGGCCCGAAGTGGCAGCACTCATACGACACTCACTTACAGGTGTGGAAGCAGGCGGGCATTTGGCGGGCCGCTCTCGTTTGGGGGAACCATTCCGCCCAGCTCTTTCAAAAGAACCAGAGTGTCTGGAACCCGTCTGACGGATATCGCTCCATGCTTGAGGATGCGGGCAACGGCTTCAGATTGACGCTCAAGAACCAAACCAACCTTCAGTTCGACCCGGTACCTGCCATGAACGCGAACGTCGTGCCAAGACGGTATCGACTCACCTCGCTAACCGATCCGAATGGGAACCAAATCCAATACCAATACGACGGACTGAGTCGGCTGATCAGGGCGGACGACCCATCCGGGCGAGCGCTTCGCCTCAACTACAGCCAGGGAAAACTGAAAACCGTTGACTTTACGGCGCCGGGCGGATTCGTCCGCACCTGGACTTTGTCGTATGACGGCGGTGGCCGACTCTCCAAAATCGAACTGCCGGGCGTTCAGACCGATTCGGGGATGCAGACCTATGCCATCCAATACGAATACGACGCGAATCTGAATATCACGAAGGTCATCGACTGCGAGGGAAACACCTCTCTCTTTGGATACAATGGCAACCAACTTGCGTTTGCCCAGTGGCCGGGCAACGCGCCCAACGAGCGGGCGCTTTATGCCAGCGCAGGAAATCTCCGGTCGGTAACCGATCCGCTCGGTAACACAACGCGATACGAATACGACGGGCTCTCGAGGCTTGTGCGACGAGAGGACGCCTCGTTCTTCGACATCTTCTTTGAGTTCAATGATCCCAATTACAGCCATGGGATCAGCCGCGTGCTCATGCCCTCCGGAACCCAAACGCGTTATGCGTATGATGCTGCAGGCAATGTCACCCAAGCCACCGATCCAGCCGGCGAGATGTGGGATTACACGTACGACGCCCGCAACAACCTTGTCCGTACGCTCGCCCCCCTCGTGACCGACGCATTCGGCAATGTGGAGACGGGCCGCCATCGCACGGACTACTTCTATGATGCAAACAGCAACCTCGTAAGGTTCCACGTCTACACGAATCCAAACAGCTTCCTCACAACGACGTTCGGCTACAACATGCACGGCGATACGGAGTTGTGCACGAATCCCCTGGGCCGGACCTGGAAGTACGAGTACGACACTTACGGCAATCGAATCAGTGCCACAACCCCATTGGGCTTGACCGTGCGGAGATTCTACGACTCCGCCGCCCTGTCCGCCGGCTTCACGGTGCCCAACGCCTGGGCCGACGCCACCGGTCTCCGCACCGAGCGAATCCTGGACGAATGGGGCCGGCTCAGACGTACGGACTTCCTCAACGAGGCCGACCGCAGGTACTCCTACGACGGGCTTGGCAGGCTCGTCAAAATGATGGACGCTACCGGGCAGACCGACCTTTCCTACAACCAACGCGGGCTCCTCGCTTCGACCGTCAAGGGGCCGTGGAGCGTCCAGTACGGCTACGACGCAAACTGCAGGACCACGTCCATGGTCGACACCTCCGGCGGCTTGCCTCACGCCCTCATTTACGGTTACGACCAGAAGAGCAGGCTCGTTAGAATCGAGGACGGGGCCGACATCACGACCTATAACTACGATGCGGACGACCGCTTGGTCATGCGCAAGCTTGGCAACGGCGCCAGCAGCACGTACGCCTATCTCGGCGGCCGCCTCACCAGCGTCATGCACGATGATCGCTTCGGCGGGGTCATCGCCGCCTACCAATACCTGTATCAGGAAGACGGAGGGATAAAGAGGATCGACGGGACCAGCGCGGTCAACCGCTTCCAATACGACTGGCTCGGCCGCCTCGTCCGAGAGAACCGCAGCGCGGTCCCCGCCTACGACCACCTGTACGCTTACGATGCCGCCGGAAACCGCGTCATGCAAAGCCTCAACGGAAGCCAGACAGGATATGCCTACGATGCCGACAATCGACTCGTCCAGGCCTTCCCGCAAGGCATGGGCGTGGAGACATACACTTATGATCCTGTTGGGCATCTCGTCCAGCGCGTCCGAAACAATAACACTGAGATCTTCCGGTTCGGATACAGCACGACCGGCAACCTAACCACGTTGGAACAATTCAACGGTCAGGTCTTTATCCCTTACGCGAGCTACACCTACGACGGGCTCGACCGGCGTGTCCAGCGGCACCGCTTCATTGGAGGCGTCCCCTTCCAGCAGGACCAATATCACATCCCCATCGAATTGAATTCCCTCAGCCTCGTCTCATGCCAGCCTATCCGCGTCGATAGCACCATCCAGGGTAATCCAAGCACCGAGGCCCTCACCTGGGCAGGGGGGCTTATCAGAACCAGTGACCTCGCCGGTAACGAGAAGTGGATGGGAACCGACGGCGTCGGAGACCTCCGATCCTTCACCAACCAGAACGGGCTCGACAGCAACTACCGCTCCGTTTTCAACGCGTTCGGAAAGGCCGCTCTTCTCCAGGGCCCCGCAACCATTTATGGCTATGGGACGGATCGGGGAGTGAGAAGCGAGGGCGACGCGGGCCTGTTGTACGCAAAGATGTACAGTGACGCGACGTTTTCTCCTTATCCCAGCATGGGGTTAACGTCCGGCTTCTACGACCCCGAGATCGGTCGCCCCCTGCCCAGCGGCCCGAACCTTTGGGACATGCACCAGGCATGTACGAGGGTTAAGAGAGCCGACTACTGCGGGATCAATGGCCGAGTGTTCGATACCGCCGTGTCCGATCCCCGGTTTTACTATCGCGCCACCTCGCAGGCCGACAACACGAAGTTCGGCCAGGCCACCGTCTCTATCGGCGGCGGGGGCGGAGGCGGCTGGGGCTACACGAGCTCGACATGCAACAGCCTGAACTGGGACTATTGCAGGGCCCCCAGCGGCGTCGATGCGGCGGACTATGTCATCTGGCGCAAAGCCTCCGGCGGCACGTTCAGCTCGGAGCTCTACGTCCAGCCCGTCTTCACCTTCTCGCGCGTCACCGTCTGCCAGCCGGGCGCCTACACGCTCGATCTCTGCTTCGGCATCGGCGGCGGTGTCCCGATCGTGGGGGACTGGGACAGCCAGTAGAAACTTTCTCGGACCGAGATTCGCCGGCGCAGTCAGCGAATTCCACGCCTGCGGGCGGCATCATAACTTAGGCGCAAGGGCCTACCGCAGCGTGTCGAACCACAGTCGGGCGGCGGGAATCGCGTAATAGAAGCCGCCCTCATGGTCGATATTGCTGCCGAGATCGATCAGCTCGACAGGCGCACCGTTCGCGTGCATGTAGTCGTAGGCGTTCTGCGAGTTGGCAAAGCCAACGATGTTGTCGCTCTTCGCATGGTAAAGCCGCATCTTGGTCTGCGGGACCCATTGCCAGAGGTCGTTCAAACGAAGCTTTTCATACAGCGGCACGCCGATGTTATGAAAAATGTCGTTGAGGAAGCCCTCGGTGAACAGATCCGAAGGTTTGGTCGGCAGGATCTTGGCGATGTCGTCGATGTCGTGCGAGCCATCGAAGAGGGGAGGAGCCTGTTTGTCCCATGGCGACTTGAAGACCAGCGACAAATCGGAGAGCACGCCATAAATATCGCGATACGAGAGGAGAAGGTAGCTCACAAACGTGTCGGTATCCGGTCCCGGATTGTTGAAGGCGAACGGCATCTCGACGCCAGAGAGGTCGTGGGGCCCCGCGCTTGGCGCCGATGCGGTGATGGCAAACTCGCTTGAATAGGAGGTCTCGATGGCTTGGGTCAGCGCCATCGTGGCATGGCCACCCTGCGAATAGCCATGGAGAAAGAGCTTGTCGGACAACTTCACGCCAAGCTTGCCGCAGATCGAGCGGGCCGCCCTCATCATGTCGATGCTTGCCGAGGCTTCGGTTGCCGCATGCATGTAGGGGTGGGAGCCCTCACCGTCTCCCAGCCCTAGGTAGTCCGCCATCGAAACCACGTAGTTGCCGGTGGCAGCAAAGACCGAGAGGATTGCCCACGCTTCGTCGTTGTTACCGCTCGGGACGTTGGTCCGCAAGGTAGCCGTACTATGCTGATAGCTCACGAGCGCTGGGTTCGTCGGCGTGTCTGGAACCGCCAGCGCACCGGTCGCCTTGACGAGCGAGCCATCGAGGCTGACCGTCCAATAGGTCACTTTGTAGAGGCTGACGTCGCTGGTGACCGACAGGTCGTAGCCACTCTTCGATTCGATGTAGCTGAGTACCGAATCCATCGAAATCTCGCCGTAATCGCGAAGGAGCGTGTAGGAGACCACGTCTCCGCGATTCGCCGGCCCTCCGCCGAGGATGGATTCGACCCTCCCCCCGCATCCGATTGCGAAGAAGACCACACAAGCCAGCAGGCACCGCAACATAGGGCGAGAGCTTATCACAGGTGCTGCCGCGCTCGGCACCACGCTATTGAATGCGCTTGGCAAGCTCGAGGACGTAGCCTTCGCCCTTGGGGTGGAGCTGCCGGGACATCACTTCGTAACCCAGACGGAGATAGAGCCTCTGATTGGCTTCCATGACCTCCCGGGTTGACAGCCGTACTTCGGGAAGTCCGGCTTCAGCCGCCTGACGATGGACGTGCTCGAGCATGGCGGCGGCGATGCCTCGGCCCCGGGCGGAGGGGATGACGCTAAGCCGCCAGCAATAGAGGTAATCGCCACGCAGCTCGTAGCGGGCGGAACCGACCGGCTGGGAATCGAGGAACGCGAGGACGGCGCCGCCCTTCGCCGCGCTCGCTCTTACGTCGCCGAGGGTTTCGGTCAGGGCTCCCGACGGCGGTTCCAGGACGCCACGATACTCCTCGAAGGCTTCCTGCATGATCTTTCGAACGAGCGGCAGCTCGTCTTCTTTGGCATTCCTGACTTCCATCATAGGTATAGGGTGGATGATGCGCTAAACGGCGGGCGCATGAAGTAGTTGTGGGTTGCTCAGGTTTGGGGCTTTCGCGTGACGGCGGCGCTGGTCCGAATCTGGACCAGCCTAGGACGGGTGGAGGGATGAACGGTTGGCGCCCGGCTCTAGTTTCGCAAGCACCGGCCACCCGAGAGTGAAGAATGCAGAGGAAAAAGACGGGGCACCCAAACTCCGGCCGACCGCACGCCGCCAGCCTTCAAAGAAGATTAGAAGCAGCGTGTCGATTTAACCTTCCAAGAAGTCTTACGACGAAAGCAGTTGTTCGGCAAAAGAACTCGAACACTTGGCAGATTCGAGACTGGGTTTCTCGTTCTCGGCTAGCGTTTTTGGTCCCAATGGCCCAAAGGAACAACTTCATTGTAAGAAACGGCGATCCACCCCTTAGCTGATGTATCGAGTCGCGTGGACGCTCGCATCGACTTGTCGCGGGTGGTCCTGCCCTCGCGAACGAGAATGCCCTGCCTTGTCAGCGGCGACTTGGTCTTAGCCAGAGTAAAGCTGGCAAGCCCGCTCTTGTCCGGAGCTTGGTAAATCCACCCATCTTTCTTTAGCGAAGCCTGCCAGTCCTTGAGCGTTTGTTTGAAATCGGCCTTCAACGTGAATCGAAAAACTCGAATCGTTTCCTTACTCTGGGCGTGTTCGATTTGGCTGACCGTGACGGGCTTGTGACCAAGTGCGCGAATGACCTTCGGAGGGTTCTCCATCGGCGTACTGACCGATAGGTCGCGGAGGGGCACGTCGGGTTGAGCCTGGCCCACCGCAATGATAAACAGCACCTGGCTAATCATGCGGATACTGTACCCAAGTGTTTTCGGCGTAGCCAATGGCACGACGGGCTACAACCTTTGTGGTGTCGCGACGTTTTCGGGCCCACACTCGCTACTCTGTCCGCGTCAAGGGAGGCGCACCAATCCACAGCGGTGGGCCGAAAGTCCCGCCCTGCAACACCTAAGGTGAACCGGCTCTCAGAACCCCCGTCCGAGGTCTCGTTAAACGAACTCTCGGCAAAGACAAGAGGTAACCAAAATGAAAAAGCAAGTTCTTTCCATGTTCGCCCTTTGTGGCGTCGTCGGCCCTGCAACTGCCGTGACACTTATGGGTCAACTTTCCATGGTCACTAACGGCACGTACACGACGGGAAATGGCAATCATGAAGATGGCACTGGAATCTTTGGCCAATACCAGGACCTTCGTTGCGCAGACGACTTCGCGATAGGCAGTGGTCTCTACAAGCTGACTTCGGTGAAGGTCGGCAATCTAGGCTTCGGAGGCGGCAACGCTTTGGCCCGCGTTCGCATCTATGCGGACGCAGGTGGCCTTCCCGGTAATCAATTGCACGCCGGCACTTTCGCCATCAGCAGCGCAGGCTTCGTGGACAACATCTTTGGTCTCGCCGGCAACATCCACACCGCCGATGTCAGCCCTGCTAACTGGGTGATTGGGCCGGGTAAGTACTGGGTCAACATGCAGACGGTTAGCTCGACCGACTGGGAGTACACCTGTCGGGATAGTGTTGTCACCGGCTACGATAGCGCCCTTGGCGATGGTCCGAATGGTGCAGGCGGCTACGGCTTCCCGCTCTGGCAATTGGCCGGCACGTCGGGCTTTGGCGCGGGAAACTCGGCCTATAACATCGAGGCGGACCTCGTTCCTGAGCCGGCCACGATGGTCGCTCTCGCTTTGGGTTCGGCCGCGATGGTCCGGCGCCGAAGGGCTGCGGGACGACCGCGCGCTGCTCGGAAAGCATAGAGCAATCCGACCGGTGAAACCGAGTGTGCGGGTCTTTGGACCCGCACATTCCCATGAGCTTCCCAGCGGCGACTGGTCCGCGGAATGCGTTCGGAATGACGCACGACTCCCAAGTCCGAATCCCGATACCCCGCTATGCCAGCCCTACGAACCGATCCGCGCGCGGCCGGGTGGCATGCATCGGATGCAAGTCGCCCGAAACCCACGAACCTGACTCCGATGCATGTTCCACGTTCAAACTCTAACATGCCTTGGTCATTGAAGGCCTGTTACATGCATCGCTTAGTTGTGGCTCTCACGAGTTCTCGGTACTAAGCGAAGCATGCCACCCGAACAAAGAGATTGTGGCGACCATCCGCCCTTCCGCGAAGGGTGGTGTCGAAGATCGGGACGCGATTGCTCATGGCGGTCTCTGTGGTTATCACCCGGGGAGTCGCGTAGCCTAAGTAGCCCCTCCCCAACTAGGCAGGCCAGTCAACCGATCCTCAATAGAGAATCTGGCCGGCGCAAGCGACTGCTCTGTTACAATTGGGTGGGATGACGGTAGGAGAACTACCTGCATCGATCCGAATCGTTAAATCTCATTGCCGTGACAGAGCTGCCGCACAATACCGTTGTGAAGTTTTTTGCTTGACAGAACTTGTGCACACTACTATGATGAGGAATCTTCTAGATGTCTGAACTGCGCAGGAGCACCACTTGAAGTTCGTTGCCAATCTTCGCCAAGAGACGATTGATGCTTTCGTGGCTCAACCGAAGTATTTGGCTGCTTACCTTCTCTCTTCGCATCGAATCACACCTGCTACTCTCGAGGCTGCAGCCCATGTTCGGGCACTGGGCATCTCTCTTTTTGCCGACAATGGTACCAAGCCATTAATAGAACAAACAATCGGTGAGTTCGAGCAACGAGCGCGTGTGCTGAGCTCCGAACTGCGCTCACTCAGGAGGCGACTCGGCCGCGTGCCACGTGGTCGCGACGTTCCACGCGAGATTCGAGCGAAGTCCAAACAGTTGGCGACCGACGTCGTTAATCGAGCGACAAAAGTCTCTGAGGCAATTGACACGACTGACTTGTCCGCCTTGCAGTTGTCGATGCGACCAACCGACCTCATC
Organism: Fimbriimonadaceae bacterium; assembly: GCA_019187105.1. Taxonomy (NCBI): domain Bacteria; kingdom Bacillati; phylum Armatimonadota; class Fimbriimonadia; order Fimbriimonadales; family Fimbriimonadaceae; species Fimbriimonadaceae bacterium. The sequence goes on from JABAQM010000001.1 coordinate 1,147,956, forward strand.
GCGCAGGAAGATTTCGCAATCGGTTGCCTGATTGGTCTCGGACTTGAAAGAGAGATGACCGGCTGGTCTGTCCAAGACGTTGATAGGCGAAACCTGCGGTCACTGACACTCTGGCGACGCGTTGCCGATGATCCTCGCTGTGCTGACATCAATGTATTTGCCGTGTTGAGTGCAGTTGACTACAATACGGCACGTTCTGCGGGTCGTCTCGCCTCGTTAGCGGGTGTGAAGAACGTAGCGGTAGGACTCGCCGGGATCATGTTGGATTCCTCTGCGACGGACTTCATGGTGTTTGACACTGCCTGTTTTAAACTGGCAAAGCCTGTTGCGCGAAGATACGTCCGGTTAGCTCAGGTTCTCCGAGGTTTCGCAAAGGGATTCGCGGACACGGGTGTTAAATTGGAGAGGCTCCATTGCTTGGGGCTTGGTGCGCCCGCCCTCTTCCCAATTGTTGCGAAAGCGCTCGGTGAAACAACTCGTATTACAGCAGACGCAACTAGCCCCATCCATGACGCTGTGCGGGATAGAGTCCTCTATGATCCCGAAAAGGACGGCGTTAGAGAATCAACGTGGGAGATCGTGGGCCACATCGTGAAAGGAGGTAGCTGGGCCTTTTTGAGCCCATTTACCCGCAACTTTCGTACTGAGTTTGGGCACCATGTTGGAAAGTCCAGACTAGCCTGGAAAGCTCTTGGGCGGCCACCTATTTCGCAATCCTTCCTTGAGGTTCCAAGTGAGGTAACGGAGGCGTTACCGCTGTTTTCAGACGCGGAATCTGCCATCCAAGTCATCGCTAGCAAGACGCGGATCGCTCACAATCACTGGGTGCTTGGCCAGATTGCAGCTTCACTTCAGGACAAGAAAGGCCGACATCGGCTCGCTTTGGCGGCAATTGATCGGTGGCTCTCGGAGGAACAGACTGTAACCTCACGTTCTCTCTCGGTTGCTCGGCGGATCCTTTTTGAATTGACGACATTGTGATTCAGCCAAAAGCAACGGATCGACAAGATACCTGCTGGCGGCCTGCGGCCCGGGTTGCGATCACGCAGGCACCGGGTATTAATGAATTCGCTATGACCTATATGGTATGGTAGAAATCTCGTTCTTGAACGACAGGGGTGCTAATGGCAGAAGTTCCGTTGGATTCTCTTATGGCAGGCAATCTTGGCCGCAGCTCTGCCCTCACAAGTGAACTCCCTCATAGTCACTTCAAGTGGATTGCGGCAATTCGGACAGCGGTCATCGATGAGCGTTGGAACGACGTTATAACACTTGGATATCAGTGCTTGGGCTGGGGCCATTCCTCGGCGAGGCTCATCGAGCAGGACATTGCAGCCGCGAATTATCGAGAACAAGCCACTGGCGCGGTCTTACAGGCAGCCAACCAGGTTCTAACTAATGTATTGAAACACGAGAATCACGCTCAGATCGTGGCTAAGTTGCGTGAGCACACCCCAGATTCTGCAGACAAGGCTGCTGAACTCTTTGAACGACTTAGCAATAGGAATAATGGAGGAAACGACCCACTGAACCTCGCTTCATCCGATTTTTCTTTGAGTAACGGGGTCCTGAATTGGTCTATCGAGAGTACTCTGGCTATTCTCTCAAGGGGTTTGCTCGCCATAGTGCACGGGCATTTTAACCGCGAATACCGGCGTGCCGTCTCCGATGCAACTCCCCTGCTTGCCGGCGAGATCGATTCATTTATAGAGGAAAACATTACTCGACTGCGAGATGCCCAGTACCGTCTCTACGCAGACCTAGGGCTGCACGGCCCTTCCAACACGGCAGTCGAGGCAGCGGCATCGCTCTCTCGATTCGTCGAGGGATTGACGCCATCACTGGCAATCGTTCAGGCCCAGGCTCGCAACGCTTTGTATATCCTCAACGGCCGGAATGGTAGCACTGGCCTCTTAGAGAAGTTTGGACGCGTGGGGTTGCGCGCTGGTGTGCTAACGAGGGAAGCGCTCGCTAGTCATGTGGCCGCTTACCGTCTGCAAATCGAGATAATTAGGTCATCGCAATCTAATGCACTTGCGCATCTATGGACCGAGTCGCATAAAGTACCTTTTGATGGTTCGCCGCCAAACGGCAAAAACATCTCGTTGGCCAACTTGGCCAACTCCGATGAAGGACAATTGGTCGAGGTTGAGGGTTTTGTCGACGTACTCCGTGTTGGTCGAACTGCCGATGGGAAGCTCGTTTCGGCGCTTCAGCTTATCGCTCCCTCTGGGCGCGCAAATGCCAGTTCTGCCGCTGTGTATGTCCACCTACTGCACAGAGGCATCACTCGGAGAAGCTACTGCAAAGTAACCGGAACATATCGCCGGAAATCCAAGCTTCTTTCGGGGACCGGTGTAATCGAGGTAGCGAACCTTCAACTCGCGGAATTGGGCCAGTCTAGCTGGCGCTATGCCTTCTTGAAGGCTGCAGATGAGTGGTTTCAGTTCCGGCCGAATGGCCTCCACATGGAGTGGTCTCTTGGCCCACAGCGTGGCCCGCGCGCTCCTGAGGACACAGCCCATGGCGGGGCGGGCGAGCTTATCTATCCACCATTCGTCCAAAGTAGAGGAGCAGGGAAACCAAGATGAGTCACGACCCCACCTACAACCCTTGCGAGGACGCCGGCTATGCGTACGCGTCGGCGAAATCCGCGTACGAAACAAGATTGGACATGTATCTTCAACGCATGGATGAATTGCGTCAAGCGACAGCCAACCTTGTTGATGAGTGCTCGGCACCGCTTGCAGCAATCGACCAGGAATGCTATGACGCTATCGGTGAGGAACTTGAGGCCATGAGCTCTGCGTACGACGCTAAGGAAGAGCTAGAGGATGCGATTCTTGAATACCTTTCGTCGCTCCTTGACTTTTACAACTGCATGGTTGAGCATCCAGGTGAAGGGTCAGACGTAGATATAATTCGGTAGTGAGGCGGGGACATCAATCAGGGGGATCGCTAGGATTAGGGACGGCTGGGTGATTCTCGTACATCGGGTGGCCTGGGTTCGCGGAGCTGACCCGGGCCCGTAGCGTTCCTGATTCCAACTTTACAACGGCACGGCCGTCTCTCGCTAGCCTCCAACTCCAGTACCTGCGATTCAGAATGCCTGGCACTAACGGTTCAATTGCGCCGACGCGGGCTACTCCTCGGATCCCGATACCAGCCCTACGAACCGATCCGCGCGCGGTACGCCACCACCGCCGCCGCAACCACCACGTTCATCGAACGGCCCTTGCCGAACATTGGCACCTGGACGGCGGCGTCGCAATGCTTCATTACCGAACCATAGACCCCGCCCGCCTCATTGCCCAAGACGAGGCACAGCTTGCGCGGGTAGTCAAACGATTCAACCGAAACCGCTCCCTCGGCGATTTCGATCGCGACCAGCGCGTAGCCTTCTTCCTTGAGCGCCTGCGCCGCCTCCTCATGTCCTGCAAACTGCCGCACCGGGATGCGGCGGTGGTGCCCAAGCGAGGTGACGCCGATCATCGGATCGGGCGGGAGCGGCGTCCGGCCGGTGACCACGAGCTCCCGGGCGCCGACCGAATCGGCGAGCCGGAACATCGAGCCGACGTTGTACGCGTCCTCCCAATCCTGCAGGAAGAAGACGAGTTCGAGGTCCGGGTAGCGCTCGCGATCAGCCTTGTGGAGCTTGCGTACGCCCGTTTTCGAACGGATCGCCTTCACGCTACGCGATCGTGAGGTGGATGCCTCTTCGCTGGATCTCTTCCACGAACTTGTGGCCGGTCATCGCATTCTCGTACCGGATCGCGCCGCGCTCGACCTCGCCATGGGCGATGGCGATGGCAAAAATCGCGCATGAGAAGCCGGTCAGGCGCTCCATCGAGGTGAAACCGGTGTTCTCGCACTCCTTGTCGAATATGTCGATCTGCTTGGTGATCGGCTTGCCGTCCTTCGTCCCGTTCCCGACGCCGCGAACCGCGCAGAGGTCGCGATCCTCGAACTTCGAAAGGGCCTCACCGAACACTTTGTAGAACACCTCGCGCGGCTTGACCTTGCAGCCGCGGACCTCGATCTCCTCTTCGCCCCAGAAGCCGAAGTCCTTGAAGATCTTGATCCGCTCGCAATGGCCGGGGAACCGGATCGTCTTGTACTCGTAATTCGGGATGCGGCCCTGGAGGGTGTACGGCGCCGTGCTGGTGCCGCCTGAGGTCACGAACGCCTCCATCTCGCCAAGCTGCTCGATGTGCAGGCTCTCCAACTCGGTGAGCGTGTCGACGAGGTGGATTTCGCCTTCGCGCAGGGTGACGGCCTGGAAGTCGTATTCGGTGACGAGCCCCTCGACGTTGAACGTGAGCTTGTAGTTGAAGGGCGGCTTCGGGTTCTGGGGCAGGACGCCGCAATAGAGCTTGATCGAATCGCACTGGTCCATCGATTCGATGAGGTAGAGTCCGAGGCTGTTCACGAGGCCGGGGGCGAGGCCGGTGTCGGGTACGAGGGTGACGTCGGCGGCCTTGGCTTCGGCATCCAGCTTCAGCGTGTCCATCGTGACTTCGGTGTTGCCACCGAGATCGACCATGCTCGTCCCGGTTTCGATCGCGATTTTGGCGACGTGAGGGTGCATCCAATAAGGGAGACAGCTGAGCACGACGTCGACATCGGCAAGGAACGGTCCCAGGCTAGCAGGCTCCAGGGCGTTGACCCGGTGCGGCTCGCATATGGCGGTTCCCACGAGGTTGTTGACCCGGTGCGCATTGTGGGTGGCCTGGTCGATGCAGATGTCGCCCATCTTGATGATCTGGGGATCGGCGAACTTCGCGAGGTCGTAAGCAGCGGCGGTTCCCTGCATCCCCGCACCCAAAATGGCATAGGTTTTCTTCATTGAATTGCCCCGAAAAAAGCGATGCCGGGGCATCGCTTGCAAGCTATAAGGATACCCGTGGCCCGGGTTGATTATCGGTCGGTGGGGGTCGGCTTTGGACCCGCGGGCGTAGTCGAAATTGAGGTCAAGCGGCTTCGTCCGGCGGAAACCCATGCGAGATGTTCGGCATCGACGAACCGCCAGGGGAAGTCGTCTCCTTTACCCGTCGCCAACCCGATCCGCGGGCCGCATAGCACGTTCTCGACAGTCTCACCGGGTTCGAGCCGGAACCCTGCGCCGCCCAGCAGGTCCAGCCCGTCGTGCTCGCGGGTGATGCCGAAGGCTTGACACAGCTTCCCCGGACCGCTAAGCAGTCCCCGGTCGTCGATGGACGTTCCGCGGCGCTGCCGCATCGAATCGATGCCCGTCAAGGGCCGAGCCGCCCGAATCAGGATCGCGGCCGGTATCCCGTGCTCGCGAGCGACCACATTCAGCATCCAGTGATTGCCGTAAGTGAAATAGACGTAGGCGTGGCCGGGCGGGCCGAACATCGTGCGGTTGCGCTTGCCTTGGCCGCGAAAGGCGTGGCTGCCCGGATCTTCGGACCCCAGGTAGACCTCGACTTCGACGAGGCGCGCCCGGCAATCGCCCAGAACCAGGTCCGAGCCAAGAAGCAGCAGCGCGGCCGCTAAGGGGTCGTCGGCGAGTGCCGAGCGAAGGTTGGGAGCTATCGCGGGCGACGCCAAAGATCGAGTCGGACTTCCGCACGGCGCATCCGTGCGTCCCGATTCCGGACGAAGAACCACGCCGCCACCGGCGCCAAAACCATGAATATTGCCCAACTTGCCATGAATGGTAACCCGTTCTACGCCGATCCGCTCCCAAGATATTCCACGAATGCCCACCCGAACCCCAGGAAGGCAAAATAGACTCATGGGTGCGAGGCTGGTTGACGACGGCTTCGTCGTTCTGCCTGCCGTTCTGTCAAAGGACGAGTGCGGATCGCTGAAGCCGCGGTTCGACGCCCTGAATGCCGGCGCCGGCACCCGAACCGTGTTGCGGACGGAATGGGGACGGGCGCTGCTTGGCGATCCGCGCGTTACCGCTATCCTCGAGCAAATCCGACCCGGTCCCTGGTTCCCCGTACGTTGCATCGCCTTCGACAAATCGCCGGAATCCAATTGGGTGCTCGGATGGCATCAGGATCGGAAGATCGCGGTCGCCTCGCACGAGGAGGTCGCGGGTTTCACGTCGTGGTCTGAAAAAGAAGGGCTCGTCCACTGCCAGCCGCCTGTCGAATTCCTTGAGTCGATGGTGGCGGTTCGCCTGCATCTCGACCCGTGCGGGGAAGCGAACGGCGCGTTGAAGGTCATCCCTGGCAGCCATCGCCACGGCCTGCTTGACATTGCCGCAACCCAGGAAGCAGTTCTGCATGGTCCTGTGGTCGTCACGGAGCTCGCCGCCGGGGATGCGCTCGTGATGCGGCCGATGCTGCTTCATGCGTCGTCGAAGTCGACGTCCGAGGCCCACCGCCGCGTCATCCACTTCGAGTTTTGCTCGCGGCCGCTGCCGGAGCCCCTGCGCTGGGTGGACTGGTCAGCCGTCTAATCGGATTGAGGCTGTGTCCATGTTGGGTGTGTACTCAAAAACCGCTATACTATAGTCCACATGTCTGCGGCGCCGGCCATCGTTCGATATGATGCTCCGCTGACCCTGAGCGGGGCCTTTGAGCCCAAAGGCGACCAGGGCACCGCGATCGACGGACTGGTGGAGGGACTCGAAACCGGATACCGGTACCAGACCCTGCTCGGCGCGACTGGTACCGGCAAAACCTTCACGATGGCGAGCGTCATCGAACGGGCTCAGCGTCCCGCGCTGATCATTGCCCACAACAAGACGCTGGCCGCGCAGCTGTGCCAGGAGTTTCGGGCCTTCTTCCCTGAAAACGCGGTCGAGTATTTCATCAGCTACTACGACTACTATCAGCCGGAAGCCTACGTCCCCCAAAGCGACCTCTACATCGAAAAGGACTCCAGCACCAACGAGGAGATCGAGCGGCTTCGGCACGCGGCGACGCAATCCCTTCTCGAGCGGCGGGATGTCGTCGTGGTGGCGAGCGTGTCCTGCATTTACGGCCTTGGCTCGCCGGACACCTATGCCGAGAGTGTGGTCACGTTCGACACCGCGCGGCCTTTCGACCTCGACGAGGCGTTGCAAAAGCTCGTCCGGATGCAGTTCACCCGTAACCAGATGGTCCTGGAGCGCGGCACCTTTCGGGTGCGGGGCGACACCCTCGAAATCCAGCCGAAGGATGAGGAGTTGGTGACCCGCGTTGAGTTCTTCGGCGACGCCGTGGAGCGAATCCGCATCATCGACCCGTTGACGCAGGAGGTTCTCGACGAACCGACCCGCATCAGCGTCTTCCCCGCCACCCATTACGTGACGCCCTGGGAACGATTGGAGAATGTGATCGACCAGATCCTTGCCGAGCGCGAGCTGCAGGTCGAAGCCTTCAAGTCGCAGGGGAAGCTGTTGGAGGCGCAGCGCCTGAGCCAGCGGGTGGACTTCGACGTGGAAATGATGCGCGAGGTCGGCTTCTGCAGCGGCATCGAAAACTACTCCAGATACTTCGATGGCCGAACCATTGGGGAGCCTCCTTATACGCTCCTGGACTTTTTGCCATCGGACGCGATCGTCTTCATCGACGAAAGCCACCAGACGCTGCCCCAGATACGCGCGATGTACAACGGGGATCGCCAGCGGAAGTCGGTCCTGGTCGACTACGGTTTCCGGCTCCCCAGCGCGCTCGACAACCGTCCGCTCAAGTTCGACGAGTTCTTGGAGCGGGTCGGTCAGACGATTTTTGTCAGCGCGACGCCAGGACCGTTCGAACGGGAAGTGCAGAGCCAGCAGGTGCAGCAGATTATTCGGCCCACATACATTGTGGATCCCGAAGTTGAAGTTAGGCCGACGAAAGGTCAGATCGACGACTTAATCAACGAGATCCAGCGCCGTGTCGCCAAGAAGCAGCGGACGCTGGTAACGACCCTGACGAAACGGATGGCGGAGGACCTGACCTCCTATCTTCAGGAACTGAACATCAGCGTGAACTACATCCACTCCAACATCCACTCGCTGGAGCGGCCGGAAATCTTGCGCGACCTGCGTCTTGGCCGGTACGACGTGGTGGTTGGAGTGAACCTGTTGCGAGAAGGATTGGACCTGCCGGAAGTTTCGCTTGTCGCGATTCTGGATGCGGACAAGGAGGGATTTCTCCGCTCCAATACGTCGCTCGTCCAGACCATCGGCCGCGCCGCTCGAAACATCGATGGACTCGTTATCATGTACGCCGATCTGATGACCGGCTCGATGCAGGAGGCGATCGAAGAAACAAAGCGTCGTCGCGAGATTCAGAGCGAATACAACGAGGCCCATGGCATCGTGCCGCAGACGATTATCAAAGAGGTTCGCGAAACGGTGCGATCCTTCGACGCGGTTGCCGAAGTCCAGGCGCAATACAACGCGGAGGGGTGGGCGGGGGCGGACGGGATCGGCGAGTCGATGAGGCTCGAAGACATTCCGATGCTGGTCGATGCGATGGAAAAGGAGATGAAGTCGTACGCGAAAGCGATGGAGTTCGAAAAGGCGGCGGAGATCCGTGACGAAATCACCCGCCTGCGCCAAATTGCGGGTCTGAGCCACGGCAAGCTCGGGCAGTCGTCACGGCGGAAGGATCCACGCCGGCGCTAAATGGTCTGTCGTGCTAGCGCGACCAATACAGCAAATCCTTGCGCTTCTTCTTCAGGTACTTCGCCAGGTCGTTGCTTGGGGTCACGGCAGCCCAATCAATGTCCAGCTTCTCAGCCATTGCCTCCTCAATCGCCTTTCGAGCAGCTTCGGCGATCTGGTCCTCGGACAAGGCGAATGCATTCCACCGAACGGTAAAGACCACGAGTCGCGCCGAGCGCCCAACATGCTTCGTTGAGAATTTCTCGAACGCATGCACGGACTGGATTTGGCTTACACCTCCAACCAACTTGTCGATGACAGCGAATTCGCGCTCGTCCAACTGCGTCGGCCGCAAGTCATCGCCAGGGAAAACGCTGTAGAGTTCGGCGAGAATCTCATTTTCCTTCTCCGCGATCTCGTCCGCCTGTAGGTTGATCTCGCGTGCCCGCTCCGCGTTCCCCTGCTTGTAATAGATCCCAGCCAATTCCCGACGCAAGGTGTACCGCTGCTCATCACTTTCCGCGATTTCAAGCGCCCGCTCCAGCGTGGCGGCGGCCTCGTCGCTCCCGGTCAGGTATTGGGCTCGACCGAGGTACCGGAGGATGGCGGGATCGCTGGGAAGATACTGGACCGCTTCTTGCATGACCTCTAAGGCGGCCGCATCGGAGTTGTGAATACCATTGAACCGCGCCAACTCCATCCAGTCCTTGACGGTTCGATCGGATGCGGGAATTGTGATGATCCGGGCGGATTCTTGCTTCAGCGCGGCGGCATCGTCGTACGACGATTTCCATTCGTGAGCGACCATTGTGCTCCATTCGTGGTCGAAGTCGGACAATAGCTTCTCGGACCTGCCTTCAAAATAGGCCATCAGGGCGCTGGGACAAGGGTTCTTCTGCAAGTCGGCAATGAGGGATTCGCGGTTCTCCGCATTGAGAAGATGGCCCTGCCCAAGAGCGGTTATCCGATCCATCAGAGAAGGATGGCTGTCATCGATTGTCGTCGTGAGCTTGGACTGGGACTCGAGAGCATCCCGCAAGCGGGCATCGTCCGCCAATTCCAGCTCCACCATCTGGGTGAAGTAGTCTCGGGCAGGCTGAGGATCCTCGACCGCCCGATTCCAGACGCGGCGCTCGTAGGGTCCGAGCAAGGCGCTATCAAGGACCGAGATTTTCAGGAGTGCCTTCGCGGCGATTTCTGGGCTCGTGACCTCGGCCGCACAGGCGTCGGCTTCGAACTCGGATTGGCGTCGTACGACCGACAGCAAGGCTTCCAGCCGAGGAACGTACCAGTCGAGAAATCGCCGCGCAATCCCAGCCACCACGGAGTTCTCGTGGTTGAATTTCTCCAGTAGCTTCGACCACATCAGTTGGTCCTGCCAAGCCTTCATCGTGCGGTGGGTGTGTTTCCGGCTGTGGTGACCCAACTCGTGAGCGATGATGGAGAGCACCTCGTCCCGGCTCATTCGAAGGAGCAGGGGCAGCCCCAGACAGACATAGTAGGCGCTGCCGAATGGACCCAGCTTGGTGCTCTTCGCTGCGAAGGCGTTGGAGTCTCCCATGATTTGCACGCCATCGACCTGCGGAGCCGCGAGGGTCTGGCGGGCCCGCTCGATGTCGGCAAAAAGGGCCGGCGACTCCTGGGGGGAGGTTGCACGATTCTCAGGCGGCGGAACCCGAAAGATCATGGCCCGGATGAAGAACACCGCCGCGATGCCGGCAAAAATGGCGAACTTGGCGAGGGCGCCCGAACCCATAAAGATCATAAGCGCGACCAGCAAGCCGAGCACCAGCAAAACGCCAACAAACAAGCCCACAAACGCAAGGCGCCCGATGGCCCGGAATCGGCCCACCTTTCGCTCGTACGCGGCAAAATCGCTTTTTGCAAGCTCCTGATTACTTCGGACAAGTTCGTCGTACTGTTGCTGGTCCATTAACACAATATCATGCGACCTAACAATTGGCCCTGTCAATTGTTTTGACGATCACATAAGAAGAAACCCCCAGGTCCGCCAGCGCGCCTTTCAAAGATATGTTACAATACTGTCACGTATTGCGATCGTGGACTCGGAATCCGTTTGGCGAGCGTTGAGCAGCCAACACCGCCGACGACTCCTCGAAGAGATGCGCGATGGGCCGAAGACCACCGGTGAGCTCGCCAAGGCGATGCCAGGCCTCACCCGGTTTGCGGTCATGCAGCATCTCGGTGTCTTGGAGGAAGCGGGGCTGGTGCTGGTTAAGCGAGAGGGCAGAAATCGGTTCAACTACTCGAACCCGGCTGCCATCCGCGAGCTCTTTCAGGCCTGGGTGGAACCCCTGGCCTCGAACGCGGCCGAAGCGGCCCAACACATGCGCCGATACGCAGAAAACAAGTACGAGGCAATACAGAAGATGAGTGAACAGATGCGCGTGGTGAAGATCGAGATGGAGTCGGTCATCGCCGCGCCAAAGGAAATCGTGTTTAGGGCCATGACCGAGGAGATCGGCGGCTGGTGGCCGCACCGGATGGTCGAGGGCGCCGACATGTTTTATGAACCGCGAGTCGGCGGACAGTTCGGCGAGCGACGCGCAGACGGCGCCGGCTGCCTTTATGGGCAGGTCTCCCTTTTCATCCCAAACGAGAAGGTCGTGGTCTCCAACGTCGGGTTCTTCGACGACTACTGCGCCACCAACACCGAGACGGTCTCGGAAGAAGGAGAGGGCACCCGCTATCGCAAGAGCCTGCACCTGTGGGGCATCGTTCCCGAACCGCTCGAACGCATGCTGACGGAAGGAAGCAGGCAACTGATCGAAGACGCATTGAAGCAATACTGCGAAGGCAAAGCGAGAGGAGATCAAGCATGAAAGTCAATATCGCTACGGCGCACTCCGTGGACGACGCCACATGCAAGGCGGCAACCGGCAAAACCCTCCAGGAATGGTGGGCTTATCTGGACGAGCGCGGCGGACCCAGCCAGGGTCGAAGAGAGATCGGCAACCACCTTTATGGAGAGCTCAAAGTCGACGAATGGTGGACGGCGACCCTTAACTACGAATACGAAACGGCGCGCGGCATCAAGGACAAGGACGGCCGCCACAACGGCTACACGATCTGCGTGACGAAGACGATCAACGCACCGGTCGAGAAGGTCTACGCAGCATGGTCCGATCCGGCCTTACTGAAGCAGTGGTTCGCCGACGGCATCGAGGCGAAGGTTGAGGATGGCGGAACGTGGACCGATGGGGACGGCAATGGCGGCGATTATAAACGCATCCGGTCCAACAAGGACCTCCGTTTCACCTGGAAGGGTGCATCGGGCGATGAAAGTCTGGTCGATGTTACGCTGACCGACAAGGGCGGCAAGACGGGCCTTCTTATCAACCACGCCCGGATTCAGACGACGGCCGAAAAGGACGGCCTGCGCGCGGCTTGGGGAGAGGCGGCGAACCGCCTAAAATCCTTAGCCGAGGGTTAGAAAACGGTACACGTGTCTGGTAATATGCCAGCAAGGAGCTATATGATGCGACTCAAAACTTTAATTCTTGGCGTTCTGTCGTTAATTGCCATCACGGCCCAAGCCCAGATGGCCCCCGTCCCGGAAGAGATGAAGAAACTCGAGTGGATGGTAGGCACGTGGACCGGGAAGGTTAAGTGGACGATGACCGGCATGGATCCGATGGATGCCGAAATGTCGATGACCAACACCATGGACGGCCCATTCATGAAGCAGGTTTCCAAGACCGACATGATGGGAATGTCGATGGTCGAGACCTGCTACCTCGGATGGGATGCGAAGAAAAAGCAGTACTCCTCATGGACGTTCACCAATTTTTCCAATGATCCGCGCATCGAGCACGGGCAAGTCAAGGGCGACGTCATGGTGTTCAACTGCGACGGTTGGGACGTGATGGGTCAAAACACGATCAGCCGTGCGACCATGACCAAAAAATCCGACAAGGAAGTCGCCTTTCTCCTCGAATTCAAGGAGAACGGCAAGTGGACGAAGGCCGGCGAAGGCACCTTCGTCAAGAAGTAGATGACCTGGCTCGGTGCTATGGAGCGGGGACCGGTATCCTTTGGCTCCATGGCACCGGCTCGCTTCGCTGCAATTGCGGCATTTCTAACGATCCTCGTTAACCCCGCCCGGTCGCAGGCTCTCGAGCTTAGCGAATACGGCCTGGGGATTTCCTTCGGTGCTTACTTTCCGCAAAGCCGCGAAGTCCGCGATGCACTGGGTGGCACTTGGATTAGCTACGGCGTTTCGCCCATGCGCCGCGAACACCCCAGTGGCTGGAAGTTCGACATCGGCTTTGACTACATTGGCCGATCGAAGAATGGAAATCGAGTCTCGGTGCTCGGCGTGGGTTTCGGCGTCCGTAAGGTGTTTGGAACGGCCAACGAGTTTCGCCCCTACGTTGCCGCTCATATCGGACCCGCCTACCAGGACTATGCGATCTTTCGGGGTGCCCAGCGGGTTGCCGATCGCCGCTTCGGGCTGATGGGCAACCTCGAAGTCGGCGTCATCATCTCGGATCGACTGAAGATTCGAGCTCGATACGTGCCCATCTCCAAGTCAGACGGATTCGACTTCTCCGGCTTCTCGATAGGCGTCAGCTACCAGGTCTTTCGTTTCTGATGCCCAAGCCCAACTCCCGTTCGAATGAGCCCGATGTCGAGACCGCCTTCCTCGTCTTCTGCAACACGGACGAGTCGGAGGACGCCTACGTCGAGGCCGAGCTGGAGGGGTTATGCGAGGCAGCCGGAGTTCCGGTGGCGGGCTTCATCAGGCAGCGGCTGGACCGGCCCACCTCCGCAACGTTCATCGGCAAAGGAAAGGTCGACGAAGTTGCGGTGGGAGTGGTTGACAGCGGAGCGGATCTCGTCATCCTCGACGGGGAGCTGAACGCCGTCCAAGTGCGGAACCTCGAAGAGCGTGTCAAACGCCGCGTGCTCGATCGGACCCAACTCATTCTCGACATCTTTGCCCAGCGAGCGAGGACTCGGGAGGGCCAGCTTCAGGTCGAGCTTGCGCAACTCAGCTACATGATGCCGCGCCTAATGTCGCTTTACACCAAGTTCGAACGGCAAAAGGGCGGCATCGGCATGCGAGGCCCTGGCGAAACCAAGCTCGAGAGCGACCGCCGAATGGTGAAGGACCGCATCGCAAAGCTCAGCGACGACCTCGAAGTCGTCAGGCGGCACCGCAGTCAGGAGAGGAGTGCTCGGAGGCGCCATCCGTTTCCGTTCGCCACCATTGTGGGCTACACGAGCGCCGGCAAGTCGACCTTAATGAACCGGCTTTCCGGCACCGATCTGCTCGCCGACGACATGCCGTTTGCGACCCTCGACCCCACAACCCGGCGAGTGGAATTGCCGGACGGCTACTCGCTGTTTCTGACCGATACCGTCGGCTTCATTCGCAATTTGCCGACGCATCTCGTCGCTGCGTTCCGCGCCACCCTGGAAGAAGTCTCCCATGCTGATTTCGTGATTCATGTGATCGACGTCTCGAATCCAGACTGGGAGCTGCAGCATGAGGCGGTGCTCGAGACCCTGACAACCCTCAAAGCGGATCACCTTCCCGCAATCAGCGTGTTCAACAAGATCGATCTGCTCGACGATCCGACTGTGGCGCGGAGGCTTGTCGCCGAGTGGCCGGACAGTGTTGCGATCAGCGCCTCGACGGGAGTAGGGATCGACGATTTTCTAAACCTGATGGTGAAGAAGATCCGCGAGCACCTGGGGCGGGTCGAGGCAGTGGTTCCCTATGACCAAAGCGGCCTTGTCGACGAGTGCTACCGATATGGCCGTGTCCTCAGCGTCGACTACAAGGAGGACGGCATTCATTTGGTTGCCGAACTGGTGAAGGGGATGCGCGAGAAACTGGCCAAATACGAAAGGCAATAAACTGCAACACTGGCGCCCACATCCTCAGGCACCGGCCCGGAAATACTAGTCGCTGTCACCGACGTCAGGGCCATCGACGTCCGAGCCAGAGCCAGCGAACCCCGACCCTTCTCCGCCGGTTGATCGCGTTGACGTAAAGTCTGTATGTCCTCTGGTTCCACCCACCGCGCCCGCCAAGATGAGGATAACGACGGCCAAGATCACTAAGCCGACTACCATTGCGATAAGAGTTAATGGTAGGCCCGCACTCATCCAACCGTAGATACGGACCGCCGCCACGAATGGATTCTGAAGAAGCGGGTCGCGGCGTTGAGTCCGATAGGACGAAACTGGTAGCCGCGGAAAAGGTAATCACTTCCCTTGGCGCCAGCGTGACAGTTTCTGCAGGTGCTGAGTCTTCCTCGGGAAGGGGCAGACCGGGCTTGCGTCGACACATAGGCATACTCCCAATCTCCATTTGGAGCGTCATAGCCTATCTCGCGCTTAATCATGATGCCGTAAGCCACCAATTCACTCGAGTACCTGGTGCTACTGAACTTCTCTTTTACGACGATCGAGCCCACCGGCGCTGGACGTCCCTTGCGAAAGTTCTTAACGTCCATACCCTTGACCCGAACGCGGATCGTCTCCTCGGTGTGCGGGCCGTGCCTCTTTCTCAGCTCCTCATAGTCCTTTACCGTATCGCGGCAGAGTCTGAGCAAAAGCCGCGAAACCGGAATAGGATCCTTGGTCACCGACGGCCATTTGCGAAACTCGTCGGGCTTTGGAAGCGACGGGACCTGATCTAGTATGAGAGAGCCAGCAAGCCCTAGGATCAGCAACCCCAAGCTCAAATGCATGGGTGCATTCTTGCACACAAAGGGGATCTCCTTCCCTAAAGACATGGGAGAGGGCGATGGTGCGAGACCGTCGCTTCGGTCGCGACCGCATTGCACTCGAACTTTTCCCGCTGAACTCACGTTGAAGCTGAAGAGCACGAACGTAACGAGGGGGCTAGTCGAGTGCCACATTTGATGCTGATCGCCATGAGCGGAGTGCGGATTGTGAATCCGGAGCTTCGCGCTTTGGGACTTACCCTTCCCGGATTCGTCGAGCGCGGAAAGGTCATCGCCTCGATGCCCAGCCTGGGGCTCCTCACGATCGCCGGGGCGACACCGCCGCACTGGGAGGTCTCCTACCACGAGATCGACGATCTCGACCAGGATTCCTTGGCAGAGCTCGTCCGCACGGAACCCGATCTGGTCGCGGTGAGCTCGCTTTCGGCGCGGGTGGAGGATGCCTATCGGGTTTTGGGCGACTTTCGAGCCGCTGGTGTAAGTACGGTACTCGGCGGACTCCACGCGAGCGTGATGCCGGAAGAAGCGTCGGTACATGCCGACTGCGTGGTCACGGGCCAAGGGGAGTGGGTCTGGCCGAAGCTGATCCGAGACTTCGAATCGGGCGCCTTGGCATCGCGCTACGATGGCATGCACGCCCGCGAACCTCTCGCTTCAACGCCGCTTCCGCGCTATGACTTGCTCGACCCGGAGCGATACAACCGCATTCCGCTCCAAACCACGAGGGGCTGCCCACTCGACTGCGCGTTCTGCGCCGCGAGTCGGCTCATCAGCCCCTATAAGCGTAAGCCGATCGAACGGATTCGTGAAGAAGTGGAATCGGTTCTCCAGATTTGGAACCAGCCCTTCATCGAACTGGCAGATGACAATACGTTCGTCAACAAGCCGTGGGGCCGCGCGCTTGCCGACCTCTTCGCGGAGTATCCCCAGATCCGCTGGTTTACCGAGACCGACATCTCGCTTGGCGACGATGAAGAACTGATCTCGCGCCTGGCAAGGTCAGGCTGCGCGCAAGTCTTGGTCGGGCTTGAATCGGTGCAGGACGACTCGCTTGCCGAAGCGGACACCCGGTCGTGGAAGCGCAAGCGCAGGCGGGAATACATCGAGAGGGTTCGCCGCATCCAAGATGGCGGGATCTCGGTCAACGGCTGCTTCGTCTTCGGGTTCGATGCCGACACGCACGACACATTCGACCGCACCTGGGATTTTATTCAGGAGGCCGAATTGTCCGAAGTCCAAGTTACGCTCTTGACACCGTTCCCGGGAACGGCGCTCTATGATTCGCTTGCGCGCCAAGGTCGTCTTTTGAAGGATCGATTTTGGAACCAGTGCACCCTCTTCGATGTCACCTTCGGACCTCGCGGCCTTTCGCCGGTGGAGCTTGAGCGGAGGTTCCAAAAGATGGTCGCGACCGTGTATTCGGATGATGCCAACGAGCGGCGACGCACGAAGCGCGCGAGCATCTACCGCCATCGCAGGACGGCTACCACATGAAAGAGGTTTTTCGCGACACCGGGAGATTTCTGACCTTTCGTGCCACTCAAGAGGATTACGAACGGTTCGGATACCGACACTTTCTCTTAGGCTTTCTAACAACATGGGCGGTTGGCATTGCTCGGAACTGGGACTATCCAGAGGCGGAGTTATTCGCGAAGGCCGGGCTGCCGTCTCTCGCTTACATCTTCCTTCTCAGCCTTCTGCTCTTCGCGTTTGCCTGGCCGGTCTCGTACGAGAAGCAGAACTATTGGAAGTTCCTAACCGTGGTGTCGATGACCGCCGCTCCGGGCCTGATCTACGGCATTCCCGTGGAAATGTTCCTCTCGACGACCGGCGCGCAGAACGCGAATCTGGCGTTTCTGGGATTCGTGGCCCTGTGGCGCGTCGCACTCATGGTGCACTTTCTGTTTGTCGCCGCGGGCAATACGATCCTGACGACGATGGCGGTGTTGCTGACACCACTGTCGATCATGATCGTCGGGCTGATCTCGACAGGCAGGGCCGGATACATCATGGACATCATGGGCGGCCTGAGGTCGCGCGGACCATCCCACCTGAAGGCCGTCGATGAGACGGTCGCCTTCCTGGGCTGCCTGGCGTGGCCGGTTGGAGTTTGTGGCCTACTGGTACTCGCGTTGCCATCTTTGATCGCCGTGGCCACAGGTAGGGTGTGTTCCCCCGATCCTTGAGCGGGGGAACGGACGATGGGCTTAGACAGCCGCTTCGGTAGAGACCGAGTTTCGCAGGTAGAGCCAGACGTTGCCGTTGACGGCACTCACGTCGAGGGTGCCGGTGCCTTCGCCCAAGCGGCCCTGAACGCGCCCTTGCAAGGTCTGCCTTTCGGCAAGATCGACCTCGCAAGAAACGTCGCCTCGCAAGGTGGCGAGGGCAACGCGGCAGTCGCTGCCATCCGGGATGCCGACTCGAACGTCGCCGTTTACCGTCCGCACGTTCGCGACACCATCGATCGGCTGGATGAGGTCGACCACGACATCGCCACTCACCGCCTCGATCGAGAGGGTCCGGCCGGAGCATTCGTGCAGCCGCACATCGCCAGAAGCCGTTCGCGCAACGATGTGGCCCTTCACCTGATCCAGAACGACGTCACCGCTCTTGTTCTCGATCGTCAGGTTGCCCGCATCGCAGTTCTCAAGCTTCACGTCGCCGCTGGTGGTTTGCACGTCGATCGGTCCATCGACCTTGCTCAGTCGCACGTCGCCGCTTCGCCCGTTAACACGACAGGAAGCGTGGATATCGTGGACTTCAACATCGCCCGATTCGCTTCGGATCTCGATCTGGGGTGAACCGGGGACATGAAGGTGGAGGTCGACTGACGCGCCCGAAATATCCGGGGCTTTAAGCGTCACCACCTGATCGCCTTCCTCGAGCATTAACGTGTACTCGTCGGCCCGCGCCTGGGCAGCGTGATAGTCAGGTCCTCGGATCGTTAGGAGAGCGACGATCGATCCCTCGCTGGCGCCGCCATGCACCTTAATATCTCCCGCCGTATTCTCGATGCGAAGAGTCTTGTCGCTGTCGATGGCGAGGGGCATCACGATTTCTCGTTCGAAAGCGGTTCCAAAAACGCCAACGAACTTCGCGTCCTTCGCTACTTCCTTGATCTTTTCAAAGCCCTTCTGGGCGGTTTGCTTGAACTGCTGAGTGACTTCCTTCCAATTCACTCCGGAGGTCACTTCCTTTCCGAGCCGCTCGATCGATTCGATGATATCGGCGAAGGGCGGCTTAGGCTTTGCCTCAGATCCCTCGCCGGCTTCACCGTCAACGGCAGCCGCATGCGGTTCACCCGCCGCCGCCGTGCCGTCGGTGGACTGCATGGCATCGATCAGCTCAGCAGCATCCTCCGGCGAGATCTTGCCCTCTTGGACCAGCTCAATAACGCGTTTAATGTCTTCTCTCATCAGTTGACTGCGGCCTCCCCGCGCATCAGGCGCTTGGCCTCGGCGGCGTCGATCTCGCCCCGTGCCAAACGGTCGAGAACGTCTTGGTGATTCGTCGACTGGGCGACCCGCTTCTGCTTTTCTTCCTTGACGGGTTCCAGGTTCAGTGCGGCAAGCAGGCTATCGAGCCTCGCCCTTACCGTCGGGTAGCTAAGGCCGAGTTCCTTTTCCATACTGGCGATCACTCCACGGCAGCGAAGGAACGTCTCGAGAAAACTCGCCTGCTCAGGCTCGAGCCGAGCCCATTTGGGTACTTCGAAGTGGCCCCGGACCACCACGCCGGAGGTTTCACCGGTGATCTCGGTGATGACGATGTCCCCCGTGCCGAATGGATCCTTAGGCGGAAGCGACAGTTTTTTAGGATTTGCCATATCTGACCTTGAAGAATCTAAATTCTACAATCCATCATACTCAACTTCTCATTGCCAGGTTGCGGGAAACAAAAAAAGCCTCCACGCCAAAGCGTGGAGGCTTGACCACCGGCCGAGCCTAGTGGTGGTGATGGTGGTTGTGGCCCTCGTCTTCTTCCTTCGGAAGGTCGGCGACGGCGGCCTCGGTAGTCAGCAGCAGGGCGCTGATCGAGGCGGCATTCTGGAGGCACGTCCGGACGACCTTGGCCGGGTCGACAACGCCGGCCTTGACAAGATCCTCGTAAACGAGCGTGGCCGCATTGAAGCCAAAGCCCGCCTTGCCTTCACGGACCTTCTCGACGACGACCGATCCTTCGGCGCCGGAGTTTTCGGCAATCGTTCGAAGGGGCGCTTCAATCGCCTTGCGGACGATGTTGATGCCGATGATCTCATCGCCTTCGCCGGTGACTTTGCCCAGGGCCTTCTGGCCGGCTTGGAGCAGTGCGACGCCACCGCCGGGAACGATCCCCTCCTCGAGTGCGGCACGGGTCGATGCAAGCGCATCTTCGATCCGGGCCTTCTTTTCCTTCAGCGCGGTTTCCGTGGGAGCACCAACTTTAACGACCGCGACGCCGCCGCTCAGTTTGGCCTTTCGCTCCTGGAGCTTCTCCTTGTCGTAGTTGCTGTCGGTGGTGCTTATCTGCTGCTCGATCTGCTTGAGTCGACCAGCGATCTCTTCCTTCTTGCCCTTGCCACCCACGATCGTGGTGGTTTCCTTGGTGATGACGACCTTGGCGGCAGACCCGAGCATTTCGGGCGTCACGTTTTCGAGCTTCATTCCAAGCTCTTCGCTAACAAACTGGCCGCCGGTAAGGATAGCCATATCTTCGAGCATGGCCTTACGGCGATCACCGAAGCCCGGCGCCTTTACCGCGACGACCGGCAGGTTGGCTCGGAGGCGGTTAAGGACCAGCGTGGCCAAGCATTCGTTCTCAACGTCTTCCGCAACGATGACGAGCGGCTTGCCCATACGCATCACCTTCTCCAGGAGTGGGATGAGATCCTGCACATTGCCAATCTTCTTCTCGTGGAAGAGGAAGAGCGGTGTCTCGTAGACCGTCTCCATCCGGGTGGGGTCGGTGATGAAATAGGGCGAAAGGTAGCCTTTGTCGAATTGGAGGCCATCGACGACTTCGTAGGTCGTCTCCGTCGACTTGCTCTCCTCGACCGTTACAACTCCGTCCTTTCCGACGGTGTCGATCACTTCGGCAACCAGCTCTCCGAGAACGGTGTCATTGGCGCTGATGGTGGCAACCTGGGCGGTCCCCGTCTTGCCCTTGACCGTCGTCGAGGCCTTGGCGATCTCCGCGACGATCGCGTCAACGGCAATTTCAATCCCGCGCTTGATGGACATCGGATTGCTACCGGCCGCCACGTTGCGTGCGCCTTCCTTGTAGATCGCCTGGGCAAGCACCGTGGCCGTGGTGGTGCCGTCGCCGGCAAGGTCGTTGGTCTTGCTGCTCACCTCGCGAATGAGCTGCGCGCCCATGTTCTCAAAGCGGTTTTCGACCTCGATCTCCTTCGCAATGGTGACGCCGTCGTTGATGACGGTGGGGGATCCGAATTTCTTCTCAAGGACCACGTTGCGGCCACGCGGGCCGAGGGTGACCTTGACCGCATTCGCGAGCTTGTCGACGCCGGCTTCCAGTGCCTTTCGCGCGTCGCTTGAGTATTTGAGTTCCTTAGCGGCCATGGGTTACTTCTTCGCTCCTGCCAATTCCTTCTTGGACGACTTCGAAGTCGCTCCTTCCAGGATGGCGAGCACATCGTCGGACCGTAGGATCACGTAGTCCTTGCCTTCGACGGTAACTTCGGTGCCGCTGTACTTTCCGTAGAGCACCACGTCGCCGACCTTGACTTCCATCGGCGCGAGCTTGCCGCTGTCCAGCATCTTGCCAGGACCGACGGCGAGGACGGTGCCACGCAACGGCTTTTCCTGGGCCGTGTCGGGAAGGATAATGCCGCTTGCCGTGGTTTCTTCCTTGGCGGCGGCTTCGACGACAATTCGATCGTGCAATGGATTGATTTTCATCGGTGGTCTACCTCGTTACGAATTCCAAGCCGCAGGAATGCGGCTCGATTGGTTAGCAGTATACCGCCGAGAGTGCCAAATCAAGCAACCTTTCGGGTTCAAAAAACCGAGCCAAAGTTTAGGACCTATACGGCCATAGGTCCTAAGTCTGGCCGCTTCCTAGCGACGGGCCGTCACTCGCACCATATCCACATATGCGGTCATCCGCGAATTGAGGATCGGGCTAAGCGACTGAATCTTCAAGCGCGATTCGATCGTGCCATCCGACTTCACAAAGTTGCCGGCTGCGATGTCATCGACCGTGAACACGGTTTGATCCGGGCTGAGATCCGCCTCGCCAACCTTGACCCACTGCCCCAGGGTCTGGTCCTTGAGAAAAACCTCGGACCGGGCGCCGGCGGTTAGGTTCACAGCGGCTTTCCAGGCGAGATCTATCTTGGTGATCGGCGAATAGTCGGTTTTGTGGGTGACCGCGAGCTGGACCGTCGGCTTCGTTTCCGCAGTCAAGCCGGGCGCATTGTTCGCCACCAAGTGGGTGGCGTCATCGAAGCGGAGCTCCTTCTTGCCGCCGGACACGAGTTGTCCGGTTTCGAGCTTGAAACTCGTGATCGGCGCGCCGAGGCCCTTTGCTTCGCTGACGTCGAAGATGAACAAGCCGCTCTGAATGTCGCTGGCGATCACCGTGCGACTGGGGAAGCCTGCGTAAACGCCCCAGATACCGTTGTAGCTCTCGTTCTCCAAATAGTAAGAGTCGTAGTTGGCGGTCTCGCGGAGGGCGTCCGGGTTGCGAACGTCGTAAACCAAGGTTCCCGCGGCATAGCATGCGAGCATGAGGAATCCATCCTGAATCCAGGAGTTGTGGTCGATGACCTTGCGGTTGTTCTCGAACGTTCCTCGGATCGTCGGATTGGTCAGGTTCGTGATGTCGATAATCCAGGTAGTCGCCGTATCGACCTCTTCGTTCTTCTCATCGAACTCGTCGTTGATGTAGAGCACCTGTCGATCGGTTGAAAGTACGCCGCTGTGGCAGAACCCTTCGCTCACATACACAAGCCTTGCGAGCTGGATGATGTTGCTGGGGTTGGTGACATCCAGGATATAAAGGCCGTTCTGGGCGCCGAAAATGAACGCGATCTCTTTACCGGCGTGAACGCCCTCGGTCCAGTTGACGACGATCGAATCGTGGACGTAGCTGCCCGTCCATCGCCCTTTGTAGACCGGGGCCGTCGGATTCGAGCAATCGATAATGGCGAAGCCGATGTTTGAGCCGTTGACGTAGATCCGCTTGCTGGCCGGGTTGGCCTGGATGGTGTGAATGGAGCTCAGGCCTTGGCCGGTGTAGGTCGAGTGCAGCGTGACCTGGTCGTTATCGATATTCCGCAAGTCGATGATCTGCATGCCGCCGCCGCCCTCGGTGGCCGCATAAGCGAAATCGCCCATGACCACCGTTTCGTGCCACAGATTCACCGGTCCGTTGATATGGGCCACGATTCGCGGCTTTTCGGGATCGGTGATCTCCACAAAACCGTTGCCGTTGCGCAGCCCGATGATCGCATATTCGCGCCCCGACGATGAAACGTAGCCGTAGCAGCCGGCCGCGGAAGTCGGGTTGCCTGGGAATTCGCTGAGGGGGAGGGAGTCCAGGAGCCGCATTCCTTGCTTGCTGAATTGGGCCTGGACGGCAACCCCTAGGGTTACAACGAAGGCAGATACGAGTGCCTTTGCGAGTGGTTTCAAAATCCTGCTCCTAATGAATGTTACAAAGAAAAAGGCCGTCCCGGCCAAATTGAACGGGACGGCTTTGTTCAGACTACTTTACAGCGGTCACCCGAACCATGTCGACATAGGCCGTCATCTTTGAAACGGCAGTCGGTCCTTGCGCCTGAACCTTCAGACGGCAGTCGATCCTGCCATTCTGCGTGTTCAGGAAGCTGCCCGCAGCGATGTCGTTAACACTGAACGACTGCTGGCTCGTCGTCATCTGACCCTCACCAACTTTTACCCACTGGCTGTTGGTTTGATCCTTGAGGAAGACTTCGGCTCGCGCACCCGTGGTGAGGCTCACCGCGCCCTTCCATGACACGTTCAATTTTGTGACCGGCGAGAAGTTCGTCTCGTGCTGAACCGCAAGCTGCACGGTCGGTTTCATCTCAGAGCTTGCGCCCGGAGAGTTGATCGCCAGGAAAAGATTGCCGTCGGGATAACGGAGTTCCTTCTTGCCGCCAGAAACGAGCTGACCGACTTCGACCTTCACGTCGAGGATGGGAGTTCCTTCACCCTTCGCCTCGCTCGGGTCGAAGATGAACAGTCCGCGCTGCATGTCGGAAGCGACCACGGTCCTGCTTGGGAAGTTGGCAAAGACGCCCCAGTCGCCGACAAAGTCCTCGGGATTGCCGCTCGGGTAGGTGTCGAACCAGCCCGTTTCCTTGATGTTGTTCACGTCGCGGATGTCGTACACTCGCATGCCGGCAGAATAGGAAGCCAGCATCAGGAAGCCGTCCTGAACCCACGAGTTGTGGTCGATGACCGGCATGTTGTTCGAATAGACGCTCTTAATACTGGGACTGTTGAGGTTCTGGATATCGATAACCCACGTCGAAGCTGCACCGACCCGGTTATTAATCTCGTCGAACTCGTCGTTGATGTAGAGATACTTCCGGTCCGGGGACAGTGATGCACTATGGCAATATCCGCCGCTGACATAGAACAATCGGCCGAGCTGGACGATGTTGGCCGGATTGGTCACATCAAGAATGTATAGTCCGTTCTCGGCGCCGCAGATGAAGGCGATCTCTTTGCCGGCATGGACGCCCTCCGTCCAGTTCACGATGATTGAGTCGTGAACGTAACTGCCCGTCCAACGACCCTTATGGACGCCAGACGTAGGATTGCTGAAGTCGATGATAGCAAAGCCGATGTTTGATCCATTCGCATAGACCCGCTTGCTCGCCGGGTTTGCCTGAATCGTGTGAATGGAGCTGAGATTCTGGCTGGTATAGGTTGAATGCAGCTTGAACTCGTTGTTGTCGATGTTACGAAGGTCAAGGATCTGGATGCCGCCGCCACCTTCGGTGGCCGCATAAGCAAAGTCACCCATGACGTAGGTCTCGTGCCACAACGAGTTCGGGCCGTTGACGTGCCCGACGATTCGGGCATTGTCGGGATCGGTGATCTCGACGGCGCTGTTCCCGTTGCGAAGGCACATGATCGCGTACTCGCGACCTGACGGCGACGTGTAACCGTTGACGGCAGCACCTGACGAAGGATTGCCGCTAAATTGGCCGAGCGTGAACTGCTTGCAAAGACGGACACCCTGGCGCTGATAGGTTTGGCCAAATAACGAACCGCAAGCCGCAACAGCAGCCGCGAAGGCCATGAATTTTATGTATGATTTCACTGTCCGAAACTCCCTCTCTGTTCCGAGTATTTAGGTGACGCATGCGCACACGCAAAAAGTGCGGGCCTCCCCAAAAACCCTTGGATAAGCTTTAGTATAGGGGCGAATTCCGGATTTTGGTGGCCGATTTGAAATCCCAGCCTAGATACGACAACTTAAGCTAAGCGGCTTCCAACAATGATGACCATCGGCCGGTGAAGATACGGTCAGGGTTGACAAATACCAGGCCGATGCGAAAGGGCTGGTCCAACACGCCGCTCGCACGGCACGACCTGACTCGAGCCTCGACCTCCAGCGTAAGCGTCCCCATTCGCATTCGAACCGAGACTTTTTCGCCAAGCGGCAATTCGCGGCGCATCAACAGCCCAAGGCCGCTGGCGCTCTTGTCTTTGGGGTTGGCTTCAATCTCCGATTCGTCATGGATTACGACCACCTCGAAATCTTCCGCCGCAACCCTGCGTGATTCCAAACCAGGCGAGAATCGCAGGCTGCTATAAATCGCAAACGTCGCGGCCAATTCGGCCACCGCTACCTGCTGCTTTCCATCGACGCTATTAAAAACGAGATTGCGGGTGACCTCGCCATCATCAAATTCGGCCAGCACGGCCTCAAACGTCGCATCAGAAGATCCGCCAAATATGTGGAAGCTGAACGGCTGACCGACGGCAAAGCTCTGGTGGTTATCGAACCGCACCCTCACTTGCTTTTGATTTAGGCTGATCACCCAACCGTTAAAAATGCGGGCATCGCTAAATCGCTGAAATCTCGTGCGACTGCCTATTAGCCGCTTCAGTGACTCCTTAGCCATCTAGGGAATTGTCGGTTAGCCGCTACTTGATCTTCGCAAGCAATTCCTTCACCGCCCGTTCAAGCTGAACGTCTCGACCCGCCTGCCAGGCGTTTGGATCGAAACTGACCGCAACATCCGGTTTTCGTCCGTTTCTCTCCAAATTCTCGCCATCGATCGTGTACGCGCCGGAAGACGGCATACGGATTGACCCGCCGTCCCATAGTCTCAGGCTGCTCGTACCGATCACGCCACCGCCGGTTCGTTCACCAACGATGGGCCCCATCTTTAGTCGCCGGAAGCCCTCGGCGAAGATCTCCGCGTTGCTGAACGATTGGGAGTTGATGAGGAGAATCGATGGCATCTGCAAGGTGTCTCCTCGAAAGATGTCTTCGCTGACGCGCAGTTCAAACGAACTGCGGGTGTTCCGAATCAGCCACGGCTGGCGAAGCATGGTTGCAAGAATCTGGTGAGCCGTGTTTCCGCCTCCATTGAAGCGGACATCGATCACCGCACCTTGCTTGCCCGCAGCCAGGGCCCGAATCTCACGCAAGAAGCGTTGGGTACTGGTCTGTTCCATACCGCGGATATGGAAGTACGCGAGCTTGCCTGAGCTCAGCGAATCGACTTGCCTGCGCTGCCAAGCAACCCAGTTCTCATAACTCCGACTGCCGCTACTGCCGGTCGAATCTGGCTTGACGTCGATGGTCTGTTCGAGGCCGTTGCGCTCGATCATCAGACGAACTCGCTTGCCCGCCTTCTGGTTGAGAGCCGCCCCCCAGGTCGTGTCCCTTCCCACCATCCGTCCATCCACGATCTTGACGACGTCACCCGCCTGCAGTTTGGATTGCGGGTGATCCGCCGGAGAATCCGGTTCGATGCTGGCCACAACATAGCGCCCTTTTTCTAACTCCGCAGCATCGAATTCAATCCCGACAATGCCGGTCGAATCCGCCTGGCCCGTGCGAGCTTCCGTCGGAGGGCTCGAACCCAGGTGGGACGAATCAAGCTCCTCCATCATCTCCCCCATGAGCCGATAGAACTCGCGCCGATCAAAGCAATGGAGCAGGAGCGGCTCGTAGCGGTTTCGAACCGCCCGCCAGTCCACCCCGTGAAACTTGGGATCGTAATAACGCCGGTCCATCGCCCACCAGATTTCTTCAAACAGAGCCTTCTCCTCTTCGCGAAGATTGATCGTGTACTGGGCATTGAAAGAGATCGCCTGCGGCGATACCTGGCTCACTTGCGAAGACATCAGCTTCCCCGAATTCAGGAAGTAGATCTTCTGGCCGACGTTGCCGGGTTTCATGTCCGTCACCACTCCGGTAATCGCCGTGATCGGACTCGTTGCCCCGGTCGACAGATTCACGGAATTCACTTGGCCCGCAAGGTTGACCCAGATCGATTTCGAATCCGGCATCGCGTAAGCTCCGAAAGACTCCCGCGCGAACCTGCGCACGCGCTGTTCGATGCCAGCCTGCTGGACCACGACCGCAGGAAGGTTGCCGACACCTTCCGCCTTTTTGGGCTCGTCGATGCGATCGAGGTCGTCCTCGGAGAAGGTGATCTCGGACGGCACGAGATCGACGACAAACAGCTCGCTCTCACCATAATCGGACGCCGAGTAGTAAATCGACTTGGCATTCGGCAGGAACTTCGGGGCGCCACTGACGCCCCTCGCGGTTCGCGCTACTTCGTGGCTCTTCCCCGTCGCAATCTCGCTGACAATAATCGCCGAGCCCCGATCCAGGGGAGAGTCGTAAACTACCCATTTCGAGTCCGGCGACCATGAGAACATTGCCTGGCCTCCAATACCGTCGCCGAAGAGACCCTTCGCGA
Source organism: Fimbriimonadaceae bacterium (assembly GCA_019187105.1). Taxonomy (NCBI): domain Bacteria; kingdom Bacillati; phylum Armatimonadota; class Fimbriimonadia; order Fimbriimonadales; family Fimbriimonadaceae; species Fimbriimonadaceae bacterium. The sequence goes on from JABAQM010000001.1 coordinate 1,175,152, forward strand.
CAACCTTCTTGTCCCCGCCGGCGATGGGCGTGACGACGATTTCGGCATCCCCGCGATGAAGCGCCAGCCATTTGCCATCCGGGCTTGGAACGGGCGAGCTGAGGTCCTTTAGGTCGGTAACCAGCAAACGTTCGGCGCCGTCGATCGAAACCGCATAAATCTCTCGCTTCACATTGCGACCGGTGACGAATCCGATGGTCTTCGCATCGATCCAAAACGGCTGATCATCCCTCGCCGGGTGAGTGGTCAAACGCCGCGTGGTTCCACCCTTTTCCGGGATGACGAAGATGTCGCCACGCAGGGAAAGGGCAATGCGCTTGCCGTCTGGGGCGACAGCGTAATCGCTCACCCCGGTCGTAAGGGCGACGTCCGAGTCGGGATTGTTGCGCTGGTCTTGCGGCACCGATACCTTTAGAACCTCTGGCTGTTTTCCGGTTCGGAGAACGACGACCTCAGATCCCAGCTCGTAGGCGATCACGCCACCGTCTTGGGACGCCGACAAGCTGTTGACCAGACCTTCGGTGTGGCGAGTGAGCGGTTTCGCGCCCTTTCCATCGCCGTTCATCCTCCACACATTGGTCGTTCCCGTCCGATTGGAAAGGAAGATGAGGTCCCCGTTGGACAGCCACATTGGAAAGAAGTCGAAGCTTTCGTTGTCGGTCAGGCGCCTGTGGCTCTTCAACGGCGATGAATTGTCGGCGAGCCAGATGTCGCCGGTGTCGCTTCCTTGCTGGCGAGGGTTCAAGGCATTCGAGGGCCGACCTCCCAGAACGTATGCCACGAAACGGCCATCGGGCGAAACGGTCGGGTGGTATTCGCCCTCGAATGGGTGGCCCGTCAAGCGGATCAGGTCGCCGCCCGCGCTGGCCACCTTGAAGATGTCTCGTCGGCCCCAGGCATTCGTCTGGCCATAGATCCACCTGCCATCTGGCGAGATCGAGTGGGGAGTGTCCGTGGAGCTCCAATCCGTGATCCGTGCGAGCCCGCCGCCCTCAGCGTTTATGCGGAAGAGGTCGCTATTGCCGTATCGCTCGCTCGCGAAAATGATCGAACGTCCGTCGCGCGTCCAGAGCGGAGCGTAATCGGTCGCCGGATGCACGGTGAGCCTCTCCGCCCGCCCGCCATCGACCGAGGTCACCCAAATGTCACCCTGCCAGGAGAAGGCGATCCGATCGCCGGTGGGTGAAACCGCGGGGTTGGACATTCGCTTGATGGGATCTCCGCCGGACGTACCGGCGGCGAAAAGGGCGAGAGATAAGACGATCGAACCCGACATAGGCCAGATTATCCATCACGGCAGGGCCGAGGTGGCAGGCCTCAAATGCTAAACTAATCGCAGCGCGCCCTCGTAGCTCAGAGGATAGAGCGCCTCCGTCCTAAGGAGGGCGTCGGGGGTTCGAGTCCCTCCGAGGGCGCCAACCGCAATCTGGAACAATCCTCCGGGGAGGTCCAGAAGTTCATCACACGAATCATTCGCCAAAAAGCATTCTTTGGCGGTGATGCTCATCCGAGCGTTCCCATATCCGCTTCACGTGAGTGGCGGTCAAGGGCTTGGGGTCCTTCATACAGGATCGCGCCGCAACCAGCATTCGCGCGGCCTTGTCTTGCATCATTGTCGCGCTCCAAACCTCTGCAGGGTTTCTGCCGAGCGCGATTAGACCATGGTTTGCCAGCCAAATCGTCTTTGGCCAGCCGTTCCACTTCTCTCGGTATCGCAAGACAGCATCGCGAATGGCGGATGCCAGCGGCAAGCCGGGATCGACATACGGCACCCAACAAGCGGCCGGACCGCAGCACACCACTTCATCCGGAAAGAACCGCTGGCCCGCCCAGATCGCAGCGTCTTGGTCATAGAGGACCGGCATCAGCGATTCCGGGTGGGTGTGGGCGACCACGTGGACGCCGTCGAGCGTCAGGAGCCAGGCATGCATAAAGGTTTCGACGCTGGGCAGCGGCGCCGCCGGGTCCACGCGGCTGGCTTCCAGCACGCCACGGATAGCCCCGTCCTCCAGCGATGATCCAATCGGTTCGAGGAGAGGGTCAAAGGCCACTTCGACAAAGTTTTCGGCCGAGCAAGCTTCCAACGACTTACCGCTCGCTTTGACCCAGAACGTCTGCTCCGTCGACCTAGCAGAGGTGTTGCCTTCCGCGAGTATCGCAAGGCGACGATCTGGCTCGCCCAACCGCCGTGAGAGATCGACCAGCGCTTCGATACCACTCATTCGTCTAGCACCACCAACCATAGCTCGCGTGGGCCATGCACGCCACGTACCAAAATGCCCTCGATATCTGCCGTGCGGCTCGATCCGGATATCAGCACCGAGGTTCGCTCGGGGATTCCCGCCATTCCTTCCTGAAACGAACCGACCAATGCGCTTGGCCGGCAAATGGCGAGGTGGATCGGTGGCGCCAGCGAATTCAGCCTTCTCCGGCCAGGCTGGTTGCCGATTAAGAGCGAGCCCGTCTCCGCGATGGCGATGTCAACACCGGTTACCCCGATATCGGCCGTCCAAGGATCCTCCATTCGTTCGACATGGGATGGCAACCATTGGGCCACGTCATCGTCGGCAACAGCACAGGGGGGCCATTTGACGTCGGCAAGACCCTCGATCCAGACACCACCGAGGGCCTCGAAGCCGGATCGGAAAGCGGCCCAGTCGGCGTCGAATTCGGGACCGGGAGCAGCGACGGAAGGCTCCGGATTGCGCTCGGCTGCACGCAGCCGTTCGAGAATCCAGCTTCTATCGCTCACGCCACCACTCCCTGAAGTCGAATCTCTCGTCGGGAAGGGATCGATCGACGGACCACGCTGCCAGCCACGGGTTCGGTACGTGTCGGCCGGCGGCGGACGCCTGCATCGCCATTCGCCAAAGCTGCGGCGAGCGGGCGAGGCGGGAATAGGCCTGCCAAGGAGGGTCTCCGGCTTGGGGTTGCGCCTCGCCACGGAGGGCGAGCAGCATGTCCGGGATCGGAATCCCAACTGGGCAAACCTCTTCACAGGCGCCGCAAAGCGACGATGCCTTAGGCAAGTCCGACATCTTGTCCAGCCCTTCGAGCAGGGGCGCGAGAACCGCGCCGATAGGGCCCGAATAGACGTGGCCATAGGCATGTCCGCTGGCCTGCCGATACACCGGGCACACATTCAGGCAGGCGCCGCATCGGATGCAGCGCAACACCGCGCGATGCTCGCCCTGGTAAATCCGGCTTCGGCCGTTGTCGAGCAGGATCACATGGACCTCCTCCGGGCCGTCGATCTCGTCGGCCCTCCTCGGACCCGCGATGAAGTGGACGTAGGTAGTGATCGTCTGCCGGGTCGCGGACCGGGCGAGCCAGCGCAGCATGGTGGCTAGCTCGCTCTCGGTCGCCAGCACCTTTTCGATACCGACGAGGGCAATATGCGTTTTCGGTGCCGTTGTCGACAACCGGTTGTTGCCTTCGTTTTCAACCAGCACGATTCGCCCCGTCTCGGCGACGACAAAATTGGCGCCACTGATGCCGATTTCAGCGTTTCTGAATTTGCTGCGCAGGTGTGACCGGGCTTGCGCCGCCAGCTGTTCCGGATCCGTCGTCGTGGGTCCCAGGCCCGCTCTCGCAAAGGCTGTCGAGACGTCGTACCGGTTCTTGTGAATGATCGGGGCGACGATGTGGCTCGGCGTGTCGCCGTCGAGTTGGACCACGAACTCCCCGAGGTCGGTCTCCACGACGTCGTAGCCATGCTCTTCCAAGATCGCATTGAGGTGGATTTCCTCGGTAGCCATCGACTTCGCCTTGACGATCGTCGCTCCATCCGCGGCCCTCGTCCGGCAGATGGCAAGGATCGTGCTCCGCGCCACCTCCGCGTCCCTGCACCAATGAACGTGGCATCCGCGTGCTTGCGCATTGGATTCGAACTGCTCGAGCAGTTCCGGAAGTCGCTCGAGGACAGCGGCCTTGATTCTTGCCGCTGGTTTGTCGATGGCTGGATCGCGAACCACCACGTTGCGCGCTGCCCGGCGCACCGACTGGGTCGTCGTCAACTGGATGTTCGAGGCGAACTGTTCTACCCTCATGCCAGGTGCTCCTTGAGAAAGGTCGCAATATGCATGACGGGCCGCTTATCGGCAAGGCCGTTCAAGTGCATGAGGCAGCCCAGATCGGTCGTGACGATGGCGTCCGCGTTCGCTTCGGTGAGATTCGCGAGCTTTTCACGGCCAATTCCGGCACTTACGGTCGGGTGGTTGATACTGAACGCGCCACCGAACCCACAGCACTGCTCCGAATCCGCGACCGGGACCACCACCACGCCGGGGATCCGCATTAGCAGTTCCTGCAACGCGTCGGGCCGTGACAGCTGGCGCGAGTGGCAGGAGCGGTGGATGGCGACGCGCGTTCCAACCTCGGACTTCAGCGACGGCAATCCAGATTCCAACAGGAACCCAGATAGTTCATATACCTTATGGTGCGGCGCCCTATCCTTCAACAGCAGATGGTATCCGTGCCCGCACATGGCGGCACAGGAACCGCTCGGGGTTACCACCGGGATCGTCGGATCGAATGTGGCCGCCCACTGTTCGGCGATCTCAACCGCAGCCTTGCGGTCCCCAGCATTGAAGGGCGGTTGCCCACAGCAAGTCTGGTCATTCGGTAACCGAACGGTGTGGCCGGCTGCCTCGAGCACGTAGACGGTGTCGCGGGCTACCTCGCCGTAGAACGAGTCAGCGAGGCATGTGATCATCAGCTGGACGGTCATGTTTGGCACCCGAAGCTTTGGGTGACGAATGATCCGTCCAGCAAGGCCGATGCTTCGGCAAGGCTTCCCACTATCCCCTGGGCGACGAACTGCACGGCGACGTTCCCGTATAGGGTGGCTTCCACAGGCCCTGCCACCACCTGAAGCCCGGTGGCATCGGCCACCGCTTGGCATAGGGCGCGTGATCGCGATCCACCCCCGGATACGCGGATCCGTTCGAAGTCCCGGCCGGTGACAGCCGCTACTTCTCGTACGGCATCCGCAATCGCACTTACCAGGGAGCTCAAAGCCAGGGCAGCCCACTGTTCCGCTGTTTCCGGGATACGAGGAGACAATGCCGCAACTGCTTCCGCCATCGAGTGGGGGAGGTAAAGCGAAGCGTGGTAAACGTCGATGGTTGCGGCCCAGGATGGGTCCGCCCTCTCGAGCCATTCGCCCACGGAACACGCCAGCCCCAGGTCTTCATGCAGCCGGTTAGGCACCCAGAGTCCGGGAATGTTCTTGAGAAACCGCACCGTGCCGTCCACGGCCCGCTCATTGCTGAAGTTTGCCGATCGCGCTTCGTCGGAAACCAATGGAACCGGCAATAGACAACCTAAGATCGACCACGTGCCAAGGTTCAGATACAAGTCATTTGGCCCCAAGCTACCGAGGCCGAATGCCGCCGATGCCGAGTCATGGCTTCCAACCCGAACGAGCGAAACATCGGCAGAGTTCGTGGCCAGCTTGTCGCCACCCGCTCGCACGAGGGGAACCGGCGAGGACTCCCAAAGCGAAAGGGCGAAAGCCCCGGAATGCCAGGCGCCGTCGATGCCGAGCATCTGCGTCGTCGAGGCCTGTGTCAGCTCCTGATGAACGTCACCGGTGATTCGCCAGATCAAGTAATCGGGGAGCACCAGCCATGGTGCGGTAGGGCGGCGCTCGCGGGTTCGAGCACGCAATTGAACGATCGTGTTGAACGGCTGTTTTTGGATCCCTGTCCAGCCGTAGAGCTGGGCCTGATACGGCTCAAGCGAGGCCAGCTCGGCTTGGTGGGACGGGTGGCGATAGGCGAAAGGGTCGGGTGCCGGATCCAGCAAGAAGCCATGATCGACGCCCCATGAGTCGATGCCAACCGTGGCCGGCTCCCCAAGGGAATCGCCGAATTGGATGGCTTCTCGCACGAAGCCTTCAAGGAAGCTGAGTGACCAGTGTGGATCCTCTTCGGATCCGACGACGGGGTTCGGAACCTGCCGAACGACCTCCACCTCGATACGACCATCGACCAGCTCGGCCGATGCATACCGTACGGAGGAAGCCCCCAGATCGACGGCAATCGCCCTCGCCATGGGCTAGCGTGGAAATCCCTCTTTGTTGCCGCCGTCAACTGGAATGACCGTCCCCGTGGTGCGGCTGCTGCGGGCTTCGCTGGCCAGCCAGCAGATCGCCTCGGCGACATCGTCGGTGCTCACGGTAACGCCAAGCAGAGATCGCTTTCGATAATGCTCCTCGAGTTGGTCAGGCGGAATTCCCAAGGAAGCCGCCGTTTGCGAGCGCCATTGGTCGCTCCAAATTGCCGACCCCTGCAGGACGGCATCGGGATTGACGGCGTTGACCCGGATGCCATGCTTGGCGAGGTCCCCTGCCGAGCAGCGCGCAAGATGGAGCTCGAAAGCCTTGGCCGCAGAGTAAACAGCGGCATTTGACCCGGCGGCGATTCCATTCTTGGAAGCGACGACCACGATGGCCCCCCCCGTACCTTGACGAATCATGATCTGCGAGCCCGCCCGCATCGTCTCGAAATACGCCTTCATCAGCAGGTCGCTCTGGAATGCGTAATCCTCGTCGGTCGTGTCGGCAACCGTTCCCCGCCTTGCATTGCCGGCCGACACCACCACGATATCAACACCGCCGAAGTGGTCGACGGCTTGTCCAAAGGCCGCCTCAAGCTCCTGGTTCTTCGTCACATCGCATCGGATACCGAGGGCATGCTCCTTCGTACCCGCCGCAGCAGCCAGTTCGACCTTTGCCTCTTCGATCTTGTCCGCGTTGAGGTCGAGGATGACGACGCATGCGCCCAGCTCGGCCATCATCTTGGCGGTTGCCAGTCCTATTCCCTGAGCTCCTCCAGAAATCACGGCAATCTGTCGGGAAAGCTCCTTCTCAGGCGGCATGCGCCTGAGCTTCGCTTCTTCCAGCAGCCAGTACTCGATGTCGAAGGCTTCCTGCTCGGGGAGGGCGGTGTACCGGGTCAGCGTCTCTGCCCCGCCCATGACCCCGATCGCGTTCATGTAGAACTCTCCCGTAACCCTCGCTTCGGCCTTGTTCTTGCCAAAGGAGACCATGCCGAGTCCGGGAACCAGGACCACGCTCGGGTTGGGATTGCGCATCGCCGGCGAGTCGGGCCGTTTGCAGCGATCGTAGTAAGCGGCATAGCCGCTTCGGTATTCGGCGAGGGCAGAGTCGATACCCTCCATCGAATCGAGGATCATCGGTCGGATTTTTGTGCGAAGGAAGTGATCAGGGCAACTCGTTCCCAGTGCGGCGAGCCGCCGCATCTGTGATCGATCGAGGAAATCCATTAGCCGGTCATCGCTTCGAACGTGGGCGATCAGCCGCTTGCCTTCAAACGCAACCTTGCCCCGCAGCTCTGGAAGGAGATTGCGGAACGATTCCGTTGGCTTGGCCACTTGGACGCGGTCACCGAACGGGTGGCTCTTAGCCGCGCCCCGTCCATCGATGAACTCCTGAGCGCGGTTAATCAATCGAAGGGTGAGCTCATAGCACTCGCGGGGATCGTCTGCCCAGTTGATGATTCCGTGGGAGCCCATAACCGCACCCTTGAGCGACGGGTTGGATTTGCAGAGGTCGCGGAGCATCAGTCCAAGCTCGAAACCGGGTCGCTTCCAGGGAAGCCAACCCACCTCCCCACCGAATACCTCTTGTGTTAGAGACTCGCTATCGAACGCGGCAGCGACCGCAATGGCGGCATCCGGGTGCATGTGGTCAACATGCTTGAACGGCACGTACGCGTGCAGCGGGGTATCAATGCTGCTCGCGGTGGGATTCAGGTTGAAGGTGCAGTGAGCGTACAGGCCGACAATCTCGTCTTCGTGCAGACCCACCTTGGTGAACTTCGCCTCCAGCGCAAGCAGGCGGTCCATGTACAGGCTTGCCAGACCGGTGCGCTTCATCGTGCCGAGATCTCCCCCCGAACCCTTAACCCAAAGGACTTCCACCGGCGCGCCGGTCAGAGGATCCGGCATGGTGACCTTGCTGCTGGTGTTGCCACCTCCAAAATTGGTGATGCGGGGATCGGAGCCGAGCAGATTCGAACGATAGACCAGGAGATCGACGAGATCGGAGGGCGCACTCGAATCCCACCGAGGCTCGATGTGGTTGGATGGGGTTGCGACGGCGCTCAGAACCCGGCCTCCTTCTTAAAATGGTCGGCCGGCAGGGGCTTCTTAGCCGTCCGCTTGTACTTCTTCGCCCAAGCCTTCTCCGACGCCTTCAGATCGGCGCCCTGAAGCGCGGTCACGTGACCGTCGACGAAGCCTGTCAACCGTTCTCCCGTGGGCCACGCCTTGCTGTCGCGAAAGAGGGGCGTTCGTGCCGGCTCGTCCGCGGCCACCAAGTTCACGCCGCCGAGGTTGGCATTGAAGGTCCACTTCGACTTCTGCGGGTTGCCGGTTTGAAAGACATCGCGGTTCTTGATGTATGGGTAGACCACACGCTGCCACGTTTCGTCGTTCTGTGGATAAGGCAAGACATCGTCGTAGTCGCTGGCATAAAGCAGGAAGCCAATTGCCAGTTGCTTGGCCGACGATTTGGCTTTATGCTGCCAGTCCCCTCCGCCTTGCTGGCCGATTGCCGCCAATCCAATGCCGATCAAGGTCGCAATTAACGGCCATCGCATGCCGAAATTTTAGCCTAGACGAAACCTCGGCTGGCCCCTACGGGTAAACCGGAGAGATCATGCGACCTGTCGCCATCGCGCTATTGGTTGGATTCTCCTCAATCTCGGTCCTGGCTCAGAACCGAAATCCGTTCCAACCCCCATCGGCCAAGATCCACTATGCGCTTGATCGCACCTTTGATCTGAAGCACTTGGCCGTTGCGATCGACGTGGACTATGAGAAGCGCGCGATCAAGGCCACCGCAACGAACACCTTTTCTCCGCTGCGGAACGATGTCTCCGAGGTGACCTTCCATGCCGGGGACACCCTGGTGTTCGAATCCATCACGCTCGATGGAAAGCCTGCGACTTACCGCAAGGACGGAATCAATCTGAGGATCACGATTCCGAAGAATTCCAAAGGCAAGACCATGGCGGCGACGTTCAAGTACTCGAGTTCCAGCCTTAGCGGCGGAACCTTCGGTACTCGAGGCGGGTGGCACTGGATCGAACCGCGGGGCAATCCCTCTCGGATTGGCTTTTGGACGCAGGGCGAAACCATGTACAACAGCGTCTGGGTACCGACCTGGGACTTCCCCAACGACTTCACCACGACGGAAACGATCGTTACGGTGCCGGCGGACTGGGCTGTTATCGGCAACGGCGCGCTGATTTCGGACAAGGCTGATGCGGCGAAGAAGCGCCGGACGGTCCACTGGAAGATGAACCAGCCGCATGCCACCTATCTGCTGTCGCTCTGTGCAGGCCCGTTCGACATCAAGAAGGCGATGTGGGAGGACGTGCCCCTTTGGTACGTCGTGCCCCGTGGCTATGGCGATCTGATCGACGACTCCTTTGGCGATACCCCGGACATGATGACCTTCTTTTCCAACAAGTTGGGGGTGAAATATCCATGGCCCAAGTACGCCCAGAACGCGATGTATGACTTCGGTGGCGGGATGGAGAACGTAAGCTCCACGACCCTCGGCATGGGAGCCCTCACAGAAGCCCGTGAGGGCTTCCGGAATATGGCCGGACTTAACGCCCACGAGCTCGCCCACCAATGGTTTGGCGACCTCGTGTCGTGCCGCGATTGGGGTCATATCTGGCTCAACGAGAGCTTTGCCACCTTTATGGAGTCGACCTACATGGAGCACTCGCGCGGCAAGAACGTATACGAGCAGGAGGTTGCCGGCAACTCAAGCGGTTACTTCCAGGAAGCGAGGCGATACAAGCGGCCGCTGGCAACCAATCTCTATCCAAATTACGACGCGGTTTTCGATTCGCACGCCTATCCGAAGGGCGCCACCATCTTGCACACGCTCCGGCGGCAGGTGGGAGAGGAAGCCTTCTGGATGGGTCTGAAACACTATCTGGAGACGAACCGGCACAGCCCGGTCGAGAGCTGGCAGCTGTGCCGCGCCATGTCGGAAGCCAGCGGCACCGATCTACAGTGGTTCTGGGATCAGTGGGTTTACAAACCGGGCCACCCCGTCATCGCTTATTCCTGGACATGGGATGAAGCCGCCAAGGAGGCCGTGGTCTCGGTCGAGCAGAAGCAAGATACGGCTGACGGAACGCCGGTCTATCTCATCAACACCAGCATTGGCTGCATCCATGCAGGCGGAATCGAGCGGCATTCCATCCAGCTGAAAGACGCGAAGCAGGAATTCCGCATCAAATGCGCCACGAAGCCTGATGCCGTCCTCTTCGACCCCGATCACGATTTCCTCCGCGAGCTCACCGAGCCCGAGCGTCAGACCGGCGAATGGGTGGCGATTCTCAAGCACACTCCTAATGCGGTGATGCGCCAGTCGGCGTTTACCAAGCTGGCGGCAGCCGATGCCTCTCCTGAGGTCGTTGCGCTGCTAATGGAAACGGCTCGCAAGGACTCATCCGCGCACCCTGCCATCGGCTCGATCGACGCGCTGGCCAGAATCGATGCGCCTGGCCGTCGAGCGTTTCTAATGAGCCAGCTCAGCCATCCGAACTTCAACCGGCAGGCTCAGGCAGTGCGCGCGCTGGCGTCGATGCCGGAGGACGAGACGACGACCGCTGCGATTCGGAAGCTGATCGATGTCAAGACAGGCTATGCGCCGATCACCGCAGCCATCCGAGCGCTTGCTGACTGGAACGCACCCAAGCATGAGGCGGCCCTGATCCAGGCCACCAAAATCCCTTCACGGTATGGCCGCGTCGCGCAGGCTGCGATCCGAGCGCTGGCCGAGGTCAATACGCCGACCGCGGAAGCCGCCCTTCGAAGTGCGCTTGCCCAAGCAAAGGGGCCTCAGGCTCAAGCGGAAGCACTCCGTGTGGCTGCGGAGAAGGGCTGGAAGACGCCGGACGTCTTGGCCGCCATCGACCGCAACCTGGCGGATTCGGATACCGGCCCGGTCCAGGCCGCGATCGATGCCTGTGAAAAGCTCGGTCTCAAAGACCGCGTGCCTAAGCTTCAGGCCATGCTCGGAAAGGGTTTGCCGAGTTTCGTTGAGAACAACTTGAAGTCGGCGATCGAAGCCCTGAATAAGCTTTAAGGCCCCAGACCAATCAAAAGCGGGGACCGATCGAGATCGGTCCCCGCTCCAATTTTTGCAGCGAGCCTTAGCGTCGACCGCCGCCGCTTCGGCCGCCACGGTCTCGGTCGCGGCCACCACCGCCACCTCCGCCGCCATAGCCGCCGCGATCGGATCGCTCTTCGCGAGGACGTGCCTCATTCACCGTCAATGCGCGTCGCTGGTATTCCTTACCGTTGAGCCCGTTGATGGCCGCTTCGCATTCTGCCGCATTGGGCATCTCCACAAAGGCGAATCCTCGCGATTGACCCGTAAACTTATCGTTCACGATCACCACCGAATCGACCTGGCCGAAAGGCGAAAACAGATCGTGAAGTTCCGCCTCGGTCACCGAATAGGTCAAGTTACCGACATAAAGTTTCATCATTCGTCTCCGTGGATACCGGACACGATGCAGAAATACGAGTGGAACGATGCGGTCGCGAGCGGCCTGTCTACCAATCTGTCTGCCGTGCTCCCGCTGCCTTTCGGCCTTGGCCCCCAAAACTTGGGACCGGAACCCAACACCGGAAATGATACCCAACCTACCGCTCCGTTCACGAGAATCCTGTAAATATTCCGCCAATTTTGACCAGTGCCGAAGGTATGACCGATCTTTCTCGAGTGCGATCTCCGTTAGTCGCCGGGGTTCTGCTCGTGCAGTGGCCGTGCCAGCACTGTTGTTTCACCTTGCCCCGATCTTAAAAACGGCAACCTCCACGGCGTCCGACAAGGTCTTTTCTTCCTGGTCCACTCGTACGACTGCGGAGTAAGAGCCCAAAGGAGCCTTCGAGAGATCGAACGTAGCATCGGCTACGAAGGCACTTAGCCGAGTGACGCTCGATGCGAGAATAACGGTAGTGCCACGCTCTAGTCGGAATGCGACACCGGCCTCAAATCCCGAACCGACGAACCGTAAGCGAACACGGTTTCGCCTTGGCAATTTGCCCGGAAGGGTCTGTCGCAAGTTCAGACCGGGATCTGGTGGAAACGGGTTCTCAAACACGCCCGAAATTTTCCGTCCTGCAACCGCAATAGTAGTGCCGTCGAACGAATAAGCTACGTCCGTAACGGTTTGCAATTCTTGGTCCAATAGCCGCAGTTGAGCCCCGCTATCAACATCCCAAAAGATCAACTGTTTCTCGGAAGCCGTGAGCAAAGTTCTCCCATCCGGACAGAATTTCACCACCTCTACGGGCCCGGTGTGGGATGCCAAGGTCCGTATTAGGATTCCGGTCTTGCAATCCCACAGCTTTGTCGTGTTGTCCTTGGCACCTGTAGCGACAAGCTGCCCGTCCGGGGATACGTCGACGGAGCGCAGCTCATCCGTGTGTCCAAGCATCGTTGAAAAGAGCACACCTGTCCGAGGATCCCAGAGGCTTGCGACGTTCCCTGCAACGCTAGCTAGGCGGGTTCCATCCAGGGAGTAGTCTACTGACCGCACAAACGAGGTTTCCTGCGACAGAAGCTGTTCCTGTGCTCCCGTTTTCGCATTCCAAATTCGAAGAGTACCGTCATGAAGTCCACCGGCGACTGTTAAACCATCAGGAGACAACGTGAGGCAATCGACTGTAGCTTGGAACCCAGAAAGCTTGGCAACGGGCGCGCCTGTACTCGCGTCCCATATTCGACCGGTACCGTCGCTGGAACCTGACACAAAGACAGATGACGTTGAGGTGGCTAGCGTCGTAACATCCAGTCGATGACCGGCATAGATACTCACGATCTCTCCAGAAGTAGCGTTTATGATAGGCACGGTTCGGTTCCAAAGTGCCAGTGCAGCGATCCCATCTACCGAGACCGCCACGTCGTTCTGGATGTTATGTTCTGTGGTCGCGGATTGCAAGAGTGCACCCGTCGAAATGTCCCAAAACTTGATTTGTCCATCGAGTGAGGCTGTTGCCATAACCTCGCCATTCGGAAAGACTGCAAGGGACGTCACTGCCGATGTGTGGCCGGTTAACGTTCGCAACAATGACCCAGAGTTTGGATCCCAGATTTTCACGGTGTTATCGTGGGAACAGGAAACCAAAATAGTACCATCCGGAGTGTATCCAACAGCATTTACTCTATTCGTATGACCAGATAGAGTCCTGATGTGGGTCCCGGTTGCAACGTCCCACAAGCGAATTGTGTTATCCCTTGAACCAGTCGCAAGTACTAGACCGCCCGGAGCAAACTCCACCGTATTCACGTAACCCGTATGCCCGATTAGAGTCCTTATCTGACTGCCTGTTGCTATGTCCCAGAGTCTAACAGTATTCTCTCGTGCTCCCGATGCGACCATCGTCGAGTCGGGGGAAAGGTCCACGGCTTCAACCGGAACGTTATGGCCAAACATCGTTTGCAGCAATCTTCCGGTGCTTAGCTCCCAAACCCTAACCGTTCGGTCATAGGAGCACGAAGCAATTTTCTGCCCGTCATCGGACACTGCTAAACCAAGAACATCATCCCAATGCCCAATCAGGGACTTCTGGTAACCACCGTTTGGCATACGCCAAAGATGAATATCCCAATCAAGCGAACCGGTTACCAATGTCATCCCGTCCGGTGAAAAAGCAACTGTCGCTACCTGGTCGCGATGGCCAATAAAGGCACCAACCGCCTCACCAGTCGAAGTCCACTTCTTGATATCGCCAAGAACAGTTCCTGACACGACAGCTTGGCCCTCTCCAACAAACGCAACGCTGATTACGTCTGACTTATGTTCGCCAAGAATGCGTTTCAATAACCCATCCTGTCGACCCCATACTCTAACCGACCGATCATCGGAACATGATGCAATGTCTTCACCGTCCGGAGACACGGTAACGCCGTTAACCTGAGATGGGTGGCCCCTCAAAATGAAAAGCGGTTGTCCCGATTCATAATTCCAGGCACATACATTTCTGTCTGTTGAACCTGAGATCAACGTTGTCCCTATAGGACAGAATGAGATAGAACGCACAGTGTTGGAATGTCCTATGAGGTTCCTTATAGGCGCGTAAGAAGTTGCATCCCAAATTTTGATCGAATTACTCTCTCCGACGGTAGCGAGCACCGCTCCGTCCGGCGAGAATGCGACGCAGCGCATATTGGTGTCAGGTACCGTAAGTACTTTCTTAAGGTCGCCCGTTGCAGCATCCCATAATTTGACCTCTTGAGAGGCTGAAGCAATGGTTTTACCATCGGGGGAGAACGCTACCGACGTCACCCAACCACCATGTGCAGCAATCGAGCGGATTAGTTCTCCCGTTGCAGCACTCCAGATTTTTACCGAACCATCCGATGCACCCGATACCAGTGATTCGCCGTTCGGCGAGCAGGCAACACTCCACAACCCATCCGTGTGTCCCACTAACACATGCTGTGTCTGTGCCGTCAGCAAGTCCCAGATTCGAATTGTCTTGTCGTAGGCCGCTGATATGAGCTTCGTTCCGTCCGGGGAGTATGCAATTGAAGTTACTGCATTAGTATGCCCATACAAGGTTCGGTACATGATAGGAGAGTGGGCATCGAATATTCGAACAGCCCCGTCCGCGCAACCTGTGGCTAGTCGAAGCCCATCGGGCGAATAAGCAATAGAGGCGGCAATTCCGGGCTGAGTTGAAAATTGCCACAGCCATTCCGGAGCGCCCTGAGCGTATGCAGGTTCAGTCGCTGACCCTAGAGCAACTGCAAAAGCGACAGCCAAACAGCCAGTCGAATTGCGAGCGAACCAACGTTTTTCCTGCATATCCTTCCTTGATGGCAACCCTTCCACAGGCGGCTCACCAGTCACAGTATAAGGAGTTTTCTTGCCTATCCCAAACTGGGACGATTCCCTGAACCGACACCGACCCCCTCGATTGGACGAAAGCCACCTGGCGCCTCCGGGAGGGTCTTCGGATTAGCCGCAACCTGCTGCCTGGAAAACCGGGCCCCCAGGTACAATATTGACCAGTTCCCCCCTTCGAAAACTATGAACAATCCGTTGAAGACATGGCGTGAAAAGGTCGGCTTGGCCGAGATGCTCAAAGGCGGCGTCATCATGGACGTCACCAACCCCGATCAGGCGAAGATCGCGGAAGATGCGGGGGCGGTGGCGGTGATGGCTCTGGAGCGAGTCCCCGCCGACATTCGACGGGATGGAGGCGTTGCCCGCATGAGCGATCCCGAGATGATCCTCGGCATCAAGGCGGCCGTGTCCATCCCGGTTATGGCCAAGTGCCGGATCGGCCACTTTGTCGAAGCCGAAATTCTCCAAGCGTTGGAAGTCGATTTCATCGACGAGAGCGAAGTCCTGACGCCGGCCGACGAGGAGCACCATGTGGACAAGCACGTCTTTACGGTCCCGTTCGTTTGCGGAGCACGGAACCTCGGAGAGGCGTTGAGGCGGTGCGGAGAAGGCGCGGCGATGATCCGGACCAAGGGCGAGGCCGGCACCGGCGACGTCGTCGAGGCCGTGCGCCACATGCGAACCATCATGGGCGAGATCCGCATGGTTCAATCCTCGCGAGAGGACGAACTTTACACCTTTGCCAAGGAGCTTCAGGCGCCCCTAAATCTGGTTCGCGAAGTCCACGAGACGGGCCGCATGCCGGTGCCGAACTTCAGCGCCGGCGGCATCGCGACCCCTGCCGACGCGGCGATGATGATGAAGCTCGGCGCAGAGACCGTTTTTGTGGGCTCGGGCATCTTTAAGAGCGGCGACCCAGCGCGAAGAGCGAAGGCGATCGTCGAATCGGTGCTGTTCAAAGACGACCCAAAGAAGCTGGCAGAGATCAGCCGCAACTTGGGCGAACCGATGGTCGGCATCAACGTATCGAGTCTCGAAGAGCGCGAATTGCTCGCTATGCGCGGCTGGTGATCAAGCCCGTCTACACCTCCGCTTTCGCAAGAGAGTAGCTAGCCCGGCACCCAGGGCGGCCACGGTCGCCGGCTCCGGCACCGGGGCGCATCCAACATCATCGATGCCGACATAGGCGTCCGGACCCGATTCCATGCTCATGATGAGGGAGTACATGCCGGTCGTCGGGACGGTGAACTGCAACGATCGAGCTTGCCACGTCTTGGGGAGCGTGTTCGGTGCGAACGTACCCACGACAAAGCTCGGACCCGTCCCCTTCAGGCGAATCGTGATGATGCCCGGGTTGTTCCACCCCGAACTGTTGGTGCTGTCGTACAGGATCATTGCCGAGGCGTCGTAGAGCTGTCCAGCTGACAGGCTCATCGACGAGGACTCGATCCCTTCTTTGTAGCGTGCCCAGTTGTTGTTCCCCCACATGTAGGAGTAAGTGCCGATACCGGCCCACTTCGTCCCGCCAAATGCGGTCACGCCGGTCATGTAACCGGAGTCGCCGGGCAAATTGCCCTGGACACCGGCGTTGTCCCACATGTCGGGCGTGGTGAGGACCTTTGTCCAGCTGTCGGCGGTATCGCCCCAGTAGCGCAGCACACCGGTGTTGACCGTGTTTACTTCGAACCCCCCATTGGCAACGAGATTTGCGTGAGCCGAAATCGAGGCGGCTCCAGCGATAGCGATCCCTAGAATGCGTTTCATGTGTTTCTCCTGCTGGTTCGCCAGCATCCATCTCTGTCAGGCCCTGGAGGTTCATAACAAGGCGGTTCCAGCAAGCCCGAACATCCGTGAAGTGGACAGGACCACCGGTTCAGTTGCGAACTGCGAGAGCGCGATAAGGAGAATGGGTCCTTTGGCCTAGCGGCTCCTTTTGCCGACAGGGCTGAAAAACATTGACCTCCGTCGAGGAAACCGCCGTACAATGCGCTTATGAGGACAGCCCTGGTTTTGTCATGTGGCTTGATGACCGCCGTTTGCCACGCTGAGGTCGTGTGGTCGAATGTGAACGACATCCCGAAGGACCTGATGAGCACCGGCGATGGCTGGACGGCGAGCCGCGCCAACGACGACGACTTCACGTCCTATCGCTGCGCCGCCGACGACTTCATTCTTACCGCGCGGACCCGCCTGACGAGTCTCACCTACTACTCCATACCGATCTCGAATCCGGACATTCTCGGCGGCGATTGGTATCTGTTCGGAGGAGAGAATGCGGGCGGCCCCCCGGGCGAGGTTTTCGCAGGCGCCTTCAGCCAGAAGCTGACCCAAACCGACACGGGTTGGTTCAACTCGGCATTCGGCGAGAATGTTTGGGCGAACACGCTCTCGCTCGACATGACGCTCGACCCTGGCCACTACTTCCTGGGCTTCCGCAGCCTCCAGACCTTTAAGAACGGAGGCGGAAAGAACGGAATCCTCACCACCCGATGGGCCAACGGCACCGCGCGGGCGCACTGGAACTTCGACATCATGGAGGACGGTTCCGCCTTCGGCGGCTGGGTGACGATGGACGTCTTCAACGGCGTGAAGGATCAGGAGTGGGCTTTCCAGCTTGAGGGAGACATCGTGCCGGAGCCGGCGACGATCATGGTGCTGAGCCCATTGCTTCTGGCTCTCGCCCGACGGAGACGCCCAGCAAGCTAGGGGGAGAGCTCTCCGAGAAGCCCGTTCAGGTCTAGGGGCTTCGTGAACATCGCGATCCGGCCACCGGACCGCGGCCATTGGTCGCGCGGCCGGTCCCAATACAGCTCGAGACCGTTGCGATCGGGGTCGTCCAGATACAGCGCCTCGCTCACGCCGTGGTCGGCGGCTCCAGTCAGGTCGACTCCTGCATCGATCAGGCGCTGGTAGGCCGCCGCCAGATCTCGCCGGGTCGGATACAGGATGGCGACATGAAACAGACCGGTCGTGCCTGGCGCAGGCGGCGGACCGTTACGGCTCTGCCATACGTTTAGCCCGATATGGTGGTGGTAGTCGCCGTAGGAAAGGAACGCCGCATCTTCGCCATACATCTGCTGCAGCTCAAGTCCGAGCACGTCGCGGTAGAAGGCCATCGATCGCTGCAGGTCGGATACCTTGAGGTGGACGTGACCGATAACGGGATGCGAGTCCATGCCCCTATGCTACGCGACTCCTCTGGGAGTGCGCGAGCTTGCTCGCGCTTTAGAAGTCGTCGTAGACACTCACTCGATCCGTCTTAAACGACATCACGCTTTCGTAGAACGGCCTGGCGGAACGCAAGGCGAACCACTGGGCGCTGCACCAAGGATACAGCTGAGCATCCTCTACCAAACCGTGTCTGACCGCGTTATTGTGGACGTAGGCAAGTCGAGCAAGATAGGATCGCTCGAAGATGATCCTTGTATCCCAGCATCGGTACCAAACCATCCTTCCCGGCGTTCCGTCCAGTTTGTTGAGCGCAATGGCCGAGCGACCGTGAATCGCCCTGGTTAGCCTCTGGAGTCCCAGCCCCGTATCCGGTGAAAGTCCAACAAAGTGGTAGTGGTTCGGAAAGACTGCCCAAGCTTGAACATCCCACCCTGCCTTATCAAGCTCCTCCAGAAGAATGTCGTGCAGCATCTCCAATCGCTGTTCCCCTTTGAAAAGTGGAACCTTCTGATAAGTCGCAGCCGTGAGAACGTAAGTCCCCGGATGATCGACGACATGAGACGGGCTGTGGGGCCATCGTGTCATGAGGACAACTTTACTCGTGGTGACACAAAGTGTGAGTGACACCCGCACCGCAGAAAAGCGCGAGCAAGCTCGCGCACTCCTAAGAAAGCGTTAAAGCGCGAGCAAGCTCGCGCACTCCCAAGAACGACTACCCACGACGGTAGAATCCCGCCATGGAAGTGCTTTCGCAGTTGAAGGCGCGGATGCATGATATCGACGCCCTTCATGCCGCCTGCGCGCTGATGGATTGGGACCAGCAAACGTATATGCCTCGCGGCGGCGCCGAGGCGAGAGGAGAGCAGACCGGCATCCTGGCCCGGATGGCGCACGAGATGCTCGTCGCCAACGAAACCGCCGACATTTTGGGAGGCATCAACGGTGGACTCGATCCCGAGTCGGACGATGCCGCGCTGGTCCGGGTCGTCAAGCGTCAATACGACCTCGCCACCAAGATCCCCTCATCCCTCGTGGAAGAGAAGACCAAACTCTCGGTGATCGCGCATGAGAAGTGGGTCGAGGCACGGCAGAAGAACGACTTCGCCGGCTTCCAATCGACTTTGGAACGGATGTTCGAGATCGCTCGCCAAGAGGCGGAATACCTCGGCTACACCGACCACATTTACGACGCGCTGCTCGACCAGTACGAAGAAGGCGCAACCGCTGCCGACTGCCGAGCGATGTTCGACGCGCTAAAGCCGCAGGTCGACCTGGTACACGAAATCCAAAAGGCCCCGACCATCGACGATTCCAAGCTCTACGGCACGTGGGACCATTCCAAGCAGGGCGCTTTTACCGAGATGCTGGTGAAGGAGATCGGATTCGACATGGAGCGCGGTCGCCAAGACACCGCCCCGCACCCGTTCTGCACGAACTTCAGCGTCAACGACGTCCGCCTCACGACGCGCTACAAGGACTACATCGGCTCCGCGATCTTCGGCTCGCTGCACGAAGCCGGCCACGGCATGTACGAACAAGGATCCCCGGCCCGGTGGGATCGATCGCCGCTCGCGGGCGGAGTCTCGCTCGGAATCCACGAGAGCCAGAGCCGGCTCTGGGAAAACATCGTCGGCCGCAGTAAGCCGTTTTGGAACCGGTTCTTGCCCAAGCTCCAAGCGACTTTCCCTGACCTGAGTGGCATCTCCGTGGACGACTGGTACCGCATGATCAACAGGGTCCAGCCCTCGTTCATTCGTGTCGAAGCCGACGAGCTGACCTACAACATGCATATCATGGTGCGGTTCGAGGTGGAATGCGACATTCTCGAAGGCACGCTGTCCGTCAAGGACCTGCCCGAGGTCTGGAACGACAAGTACGAGCGGTACCTTGGCATCCGCCCGAGCACCGACAGCGAAGGATGCCTGCAGGACGTTCACTGGTCGGTTGGATCGATCGGCTATTTCCCGACCTATTCCATGGGCAACCTTTTGAGCTATCAGATCTGGAACTGCCTTCGTCGCGATCTCGGCGACACCGACAAGTTGATTGAAAGCGGCGACTTTGAGTCGATCCTCGGATGGCTCAAGCTTCAGATTTATTCAAAGGGCAAGAAGTACCGGCCCAAGGACCTGGTCGAGCGAGTAACGGGCAAGCCGATGGGCGCCGAAGACTATGTCGACGGGCTCTCGGCCAAGTATCGCGACATCTACGGTCTGAGCTGAAACGAAAATGAAAAAGGGGTCGCTTGCGCTGCTCTTCGCAGTGGCAGCGGCCCTTTTGGTACTCCCGTACCGAGCACTCGGCCCGGAGCTCCTGCAAGACACCGATACGGCCGTCTTGCTCGACGCGATTTCCAGAAGAGGAAATCCCCTCAGCTGGTTTGTCGGCGATTGGCCCCTGCAAAACCACTTTTATCGCCCAATAAGCACCCTCTTTTTCGAGCTTGATTACCGCCTTTACGGAGACGCTGCCACAGGTTTTGGTTGGACGAACGCGGTCTTAGCGTCGATCTGCGTCATCGGAACGTACTTTGCGATCCGTGCCTGGACCGCGAACGCCTGGATTGGGGCATGTGCCGCATGGCTGCTGGCCCTTTGGCTGCTGCCTCAGCGGATTTCGCTTGAGGATCATGCTTGTTTTATCGGTTTCCTCGTCCTCACCCTATCGGTTGTGCGACAACGCCTGCTCTTGCCGGGCCTGTTGGCTGCAGCTGGAATCGTTCTGCTTGGGAGTGAGATCGGTGGCCAGTCGCCACTCCACTACCGCATTGTGCATTGGCTCCCCGGTCGAACGGCTAGCGTGATGACGGTCTTTGGACTCGCCGCAATCGCGCTCTTCTTGGCCCAACTTCGATCCCAGCCACGTCACCAGAGTGCCGCGAACCCTTACGACATTCCGGCCACCAAGTCGACGGAGGCGGTGAAGCTTAAGGAGAAGAACTTGCTTCCTTGGGCGACCGTTGCCCTGCTGGCCGCGTTGGGAAGCTATGAGCAGGCGGTCACCCTGCCGTTCGTTCTTTTGATCGCCTATGTCGGCTTACTTGCCGGCCGACGAGAAGCCAAGCGGGAGTGGATGATGCCGCTCGGCTGCCTGTTGGTTTACGTAGCCGTACGGCTGCTGTTCGTACCGGTTGGCGTTTCCGGCTATCAGGCTCAGCAGTTTAGGGATGGCCCGGGAGTTTGGCTCGCCCTTGGCGATTACCTCCTTCCCGGTTACCGAGGCCTACAGTCGGCGTGGATTCTAGCCACGAGCGGACCCCAGTCGGTCTTCCTGCCTGAGCTTTATCTCAACTTGATTGCCGGCTTGTCAGGAACCGTTCTCTTTGGATACCTTCTTGTGCGGACCCGAAACCAGATGGGGATGTGGCTGTGGCCGGCTTCGTTCATCGCCTTCCTGCCGATGGCCTGGCTCAAGCCATTCGATCATTACCACTTGTTCCCGATGGCTCTGCGAGCCGGATTCATAGCCTGGCTGGTGTTCACCGTCGGCGCCTGGGTGGCTACCGCAATTTCGCCCCGACCGCGGCAAGCTCCGCCACGATCTTGTCCCGCACCTGGTTCGCTTCCTCGTCGGTAAAGTTCTCGCCCATTTTGCGCAGTTGCATACCGATCGCGAGGCTATGGTGGCATTCGGGAACTCCTGCTCCTTCGTAGACATCGAATAGCCAGTGACGCTCCAAGACTTCTCCGCCTCCCCTTCGGATGGCCTCGTCCACCGTTGCGTAGGGGACGGACTTCTCGATGAGGAAGCTGATGTCGCGCAGCACCGCCGGATTGCGGCTGATAGACTTTAGTTTCAGCCCGGATTCGTGCTCCATCGCCAGAGCGAGGAGGTCCAGTTCGGCAAGAAACGTGTCGCGCGGGAGGTCCAGCTCGTCCGCGATGTCCGGGTGGATCTGGCCCATCGTCCCGACCCAGAGGTTCCCTTCATCGACGAGCACCCCCGCCTGCCGAGTTGGATGAAACCGTTGATCAGGATCGAAGGGATAGTCGAAGTGAATCGCGATGTCAACGCTTCGCGCCACCTCTTCGATCACGCCTTTCAAGCTGAAGAAGTCGGCTAGCCGGCTCATCTTCTGGTTGCGATCAGGCGGATCGAGGGCGCCGGTGCTCAGAATAGCCAGTTCTGGACTCTCGTCATAGACGCCGGCTTCCTTCACGAAGACCTTGCCAATTTCAAACAGGTGGATATCCCTACCGCCATTCTTCCGGGCCGCATCGGCCAGGGATGGCAAGTTGCTGTCGCGGAGGTACGCCATCTCCGGCGAGTGCGGATTCCGCACCGTAACCCGGCCTTCGGGCACGAAGTCGAGCGGATGGACATCGCGAAGCGAGTGGCTTACCATTTGGTCGAACCCACACCGTAGCATGGCTTCCCGGATCCGGTCCTCCAACGCATAGTAGCCCTGCAGGCCGCCCCCAGGTGTGGCGCCGGTTGGCGGAGCTTCTGGAATACGGTCGTATCCATGGATACGGCCGATCTCTTCGATCAGGTCATCCTCGCGCACGATGTCGGGCCGCCATGACGGCGGCGTCACAACCAAGTCGTGGTGGTGCCGATGGACTTTCATCCCCAAGCGGCTAAGGTATGTTTCTGCCTCGCCGATGTCCACGGCCATACCCAGGAGCCGGTTGGTGCGCTCCATCCGCACCGTGATGGGCGATGGATGCGGTGGCCGGGGATACACGTCGAGTACACCTGCTAGTGGCCGTCCCGCGCCCCCGCACTGCTGATAAATCTGCTGGAACCGGTTCAGCGCAGCGACCACGCCATCGGGATCCACGCTCCGCTCGAAGCGGTAAGAAGCCTCAGTGGAAAGCCCAAGCTTCCGTCTTGTCCGACGGACCGAGGTGCTCACGAAATGGGCAGACTCCAAGAGCATGTTCCGTGTCGCTCCCGTTACCTCGGTCTCCAGACCGCCCATGATTCCTGCGGCTGCGACGGGCTTGGCGAGGTCGCAGATCATCATCATGTCGTCCTCGAGCTCGTGCTCTTTGCCATCGAGTGTGGTTAGCTTCTCACCTGGGTGAGCTTGCCGAACGATGATGCTTTCACCAGTCAGCAGGTCGGCATCGAAAGCGTGCAGGGGTTGACCGATTTCGAGCATCACGTAATTCGTCACGTCGACGACCAGCCCCAAGGGTCTCATGCCCGCTTGACGCAACCGCTTTTGAACCCATTCCGGTGAAGTTTGGGGCTCCAGGCCCTCGAAGCGCCGGCACGCATAGCGTGTACATGCATCGGTATCGATCGAAACCGTGGTGTCGGAGTGCAGAACACCGTCATCGGTGGCAAAGCGATGGACCGCCCGATCGTAAAGGGCGGTGGGTTTGGCGGCCAGGTCCTTGGCAAGCACTTCGCGCGCCAGGCCGAAGACGCTCAGCCCATCTCCACGATTCGAACAAACCTTGATGTCGAGTACCGGCTCGCCCTCGACTTCCTCGATACCCTCGAGCTCGAAGCCGGACATCGTGAGCAATTCGCCGACGCTATCGGCGTCTAGCTTCGTTTCCACGAAGTCTTGGAGCATGGAGATCGGAAACTTCATCGGTTACTTGTGAATGGCCATGCCGTGAACGTCCTCAAAGGCCTCAAGAGCCGCTTCTGACATGGTCGGATGCGGATGGATAGAGCTTGTCATGGATTCCACCGTGGCTTCAAGGTTCAAGGCAACCACACCCTGCATGATCATGTCGGTCACATGGGCGCCGATCATATGCACGCCGAGGACCTCGCCATACTTTGCTTCGGCGACAACCTTGACGAAGCCGTCCTGCTCAGCGGTGGCGATGGCCTTGCCCAGGCCGCGATAGGCATACTTGCCCACCCGAACCTCGTAGCCTTGGGTTTCCGCCTCGCTCTGCGTCAGTCCGACGCTTGCGACCTCTGGCTGCGTGTAAACGCAGTTGGGCACCGCCTTGTAGTCCATCTTCTGGTCGCTGCCATTCACCATGTTCGTAACGGCGAGAATTCCTTCGGCGCTGGCAACGTGGGCGAGCTGGATTCGACCGGTAACGTCCCCGATCGCGTAAATATTCGGCACGTGGGTCTTCATGCTATCGTCGAGAAGCTCCACTCCGCGCTTATGAAGCTTGACGCCGAGCTTCTCCAGGTTCATGCCATCGGTGTTGGCCTTCCGACCGACGCCCAAGAGAATGACTTCCACTTCGACGTCCTGGGATTCCGTACCTTTCTTAACCGTGCATTTCCAGCCGTTCTTTGTCTTCGACACCTTTTCGAGAAGGGCCCCGGTCATGACATTGACGCCTTGCCTACCCAGCAGTTTGCCTAGCTCCACGCCGAGGTCGGCATCGAACATCGGAATCAGACTCGGCATCATCTCGACGACATGGACCTTGCTTCCCAGGGCATTGAATACGTAGCCGAACTCCACGCCAACTGCGCCACCGCCCAAGATGAGCATGGATGCCGGGAGTTTGGGAGCGGTCACGGCGTCGTCGGATGTCCACACACCTTCATCGCGGCCGCCCTTCAGACCTGGAATGTCGAGCTTGATTACCGAAGAACCCATGGCCAGGAGGAAGTGGCGGGACGTGAGTTTCTCTTTCTTGCCATCCTTCTCGACCTCGATGGTGTTTCGATCGACGAAGCTGGCAAAGCCCTCGACGTGGCGTATCTTGTTCTTCTTAAAGAGGCTTCCAACGCCCCCTCGCAGCGTGGTGACGACTTTGCCTGTGCGCTCCATCATCTTCGCAAAGTCGATTGTCGGCTCGCCAGGCAGCTTGATGCCGAAGGTCTCCGCATGCTTGATTTGCTGGAAGTGATGCGCGGCCGAAATCATCGCCTTGGAGGGGATGCAGCCCCAGTTGAGGCAGGTCCCGCCTAGATACTCCTTCTCCACGCAGATCACACGCGCGCCTAGCTGGGCCGCGCGGATGGCGGCGACATAGCCACCGGGGCCTGCGCCGATTACGATCAAGTCAGCATCGAAATTTTCGGTTGCCATTGGCTGTTCGAGTTCCTTTACCACCGTTAACTCGGCGATCTGCTCGACGACGGCGCTGACGGCTTGCGTGGCGACACCAGGCGGCCCAAAGCTGGGCAGCGACAATGGGGGGTCGTGCAGGTCTATTTTGGGTTCGGCGCGGTTGTCGATTCCGGCTCAGATTTTACCCGGAGGCTGGCCCTTCACCCAGCCGGCGGAGCTTCGGTTGCCAGGTCAAGACGTCTCGCCCTGGCTTCGGCGCGCATCCGGCTGCGGGCGGCGTACCAGACTCCGATCACGACGATTGCGAATCCGAATCCCTGGCCGATGGTCGGGATCTGGCGGAGAAACAGGAACCCGAATGCCGTCGCGAGTGGCGGAACCAGGAACTGGTAAAGCATCGTTCCCGACGCACCGATTTGCTTGACTCCCTTATAGAAACCGAGGAACCCAACGACGCCGGCCAGGAAGATCACGTGGAGGAGCGCAATCCATGTGACAGGCTCGATATAGCGCCACCAGACTTCCGCGAAGTCGAGGAGTCCGTATGGAATCAGGATCGGCAGGGCCCCGGGCATCGAGAGGGTGAGTGCCTCGAACGGGTCGCGATCTTGAACCACCCGGCGCATGACGACGGTGCTAAGCGCCCACAGGATAGAGGAACATAGGATTAGAATCCCGCCCAAGCGGTTGCCCTGGAGATGGTAGGGGCCAAAGAAGACCACAATTCCGACCCCGATGAATGCCAGGACGGCGCCGCCGAGTGCGCCCCAGCTAAACCGCTCCTGACGAAAGAGATAGGCGAACAGCGCGGTGAAAATGGGCGAGGTCGACAGGATAATCGCGCCCTCCGCCGGGGTTGCCAAGCGCATGCCTTCCAGAAAGAACACGATGTACACGCCCATCGACAGGGCGCCGAGACCCATCAGCCACCAAAAATCGCTCGCGTGGTACCTAAGGCGGTACCCCATCGCCTTGCCGATGGCAACAAGCGCGAGCCACATCACGACGCAACGGACAACCGCGACCACCGAGGCGTCGATTTGCTGATAAACCTGCTTCAGGGCGACAAAGTTATAGGCCCAGAACACCACGGTGAGCAGCATCGGCCAGCTAAAGGCTCGCGGCGAAGGCGTCGGCGTCACTGCCTAAATATACGGCTCTTGCAGGTTCGACTTAATGAACCGCCGATGAAATCGGCCTATCGATATTGCTAACCCGCAATAACGCCGGATACCTTCTTTGGTCCTTAGCAAAACTGGAATTCCGGGGCGCCGAAAATCAGCCTGCAAACGGCAACGGCGACGTCGTTTGCATTGCCTTGGGTTATGGTTCCTCCCGAAGCGTCGCGGGCTGCCTTGGCCAGCTGGTCGAGCTTCGGTGCCGATATCGGCGCATCAAACAGCGAGGTGAGCGCTTTCGCAGCGCCCATCGGCGTCGGATCCGCTTCCATCACGTGATAGATGGGCAACCGGAGACTTTGGGGGCCGCGCTGTCCCGGTTGCCGGATTGGCACGGCGAACAGCCGGTCGGCCCACTTGATGCGCTCGACCATGGTGGCCGAGGAAATCCACGTCGCCCCATGCGGCCAGCCGTCCACATCCGGCGGATAGAACAACTCCATCCCCATCGCCTTCGAGGACTGATTGGTAACGAACACGGGCGCGATGCGGCGAAAGACCTCGGTGGTTTCCGTATCCTTGACCGTCTCCATGAGAGGGACGGCAACACCGAGCTGCCGGATCGTCGAGACCGTGAAATCGATCGGATTCTTGTAGACCTTGCGAATCGCCTTCTGGCTGTAGAAAGCCGGGGATTCCAGCACGTCACGCAATAGCTTCTTGACATCGAGGCCGTTCTCATAGAACTTTCGAGACAGACTCGCAATAAGCTCCGGCTCCGGCTGCGGATAGGCGAACCACTCCCAAATCTTGGTCGCGATGTACTTGGCGGTCTGCTCCTGGCCGCAGAGAATGCCGAAGATATCTTCCCCATCGAAATTGCCGGTATTGCCAAGCACCGTTTTGGAGTTGAAGTCGTGCTCCGATTGCCGCAGCAGGAACCGCGAGCGTGGCGTGATGCGGTCGAGCTTGCGGCCCTGGGGTCCAACCCCGAACGTCCAGCCCGTGAACGCACGCGATGCCTCCTGAATGTCCTTTTCGCTATAGTGGCCGATGCCAAGCGTGAAGAGCTCCATGACCTCGCGGGCGAAGTTCTCGTTCGGCTTGCCTGCCACGTTGTAGTGGTTATCCAGCCAGTAGAGCATGGCCGGATCCTTGCTAACGGTGGTCAGCAGGTTTTGGAAGCGGCCGGTGGCACCGGCCCGAATGATCTCGTTCTGCTGGAACATCGCTCGCGGGACATCGACCTTGGCTGCGCTGGTGGCGAAGTGGTCGTGCCAGAACAACGTCATCTTCTCCTGCAGCGGCCTCCTGGTGACGCACATCCGCATGATCCACCACGCCTGTACGCTCTGGATGCGGAGTTGGCCCTGCTGGTTCGAGAATCGCTCGAGCGGCAGGTCCCACCCTTCATCGACCTGTTCGTAGTTCACAAGCAAGTCGATGGTGCCGGCAATGCCCTTCGACTCGTAGTAGTCCAACTCGGCTTCGCTCGCGCCGAATCCGAATCGGCGCAAGATATGCGCTATCTTCTCGCGATCGTTCATGGTCGTGCCCTTCGCCTTGCATTGACGCCGGAACCGGTCCCTCGTTCAGTGAGCGAGATGCGGCTTACAAAAGGCCGGTTACCAGGTAACGTTGCGCTCAAGCATGCAGGTCGAACTTCTTTATCAGCCATCCTTCACGGTCGCCCGACTCTTGCTCGAACCGGGAGAAGCGGTTCGGGCCGAAAGTGGGGCCATGTTGAGCATGTCTCCGACGATCACGCTGGAGTCGAAGGCTTCGGGAGGCTTAGGCAAGATGTTCGGAAGGCTGCTGGGAGGCGAGAGTCTGTTCCAGACCACCTTCACGGCCACCAGCGGGGCAGGGGAAGTCCTGCTTGCTCCGCCGGGACCAGGAGACGTCGTGGCGCTCCAGCTCCAGAACCAGTCGCTCATGGTGACTTCCGGCTGCTATCTGGCCGGCGACATGAATCTCGACATGCAGACGCAGGCAAACCTTCGCGCGTTCTTTGGAGCTGAGGGTCTGTTCATCATGCGGATTTCTGGCTCAGGCTGGCTGCTGCTTAGCGCCTTTGGCGCGATCCACACGGTGGAGGTGCCACCCGGGGTGCCGTATATCGTGGATACGGGACATCTCGTCGCCTTCACCGAGGGCATGCGCTACGAGTTGCGGAAGGCCACGCGTGGTTTGCTCGGCACCATCACTTCAGGGGAAGGGATCGTCGCAGAGCTCACCGGCCCGGGCAGAATCTACATCCAGACACGGGCGCCTCAGGCGTTTGCCGGCTGGATTTGGCCGATGTTCCCGAAGCAGAGCTAGCCGCCAGACCGGATCGGCGGCATCGCCACCACACTGGCATCCTTGGGCGGGATGAACTTGTACTCCCGCGAGAACGACTCTGGCAGCTTGTCGATGGCCAGGCTCCAGATCGTTTGCCGTCCGAGCTTGTCTCCGGGTGTTCGCTCCGCTCCATAAACGGTGTGCAGCTTCCAGCCGGTGGATGGGCGCTGTAGGTGGTAGATCACTTCGCGGGTCGGGTCCTGAAGGTCGCGCTGCAGGATATAGGCTTCGTCGGCTTCCGGCCGGAACACGCGTCCCGTGCCCCAAATCGGGTCTTCGAGCTCCTGCGGCTTGACGTAAAGTTCTCGAGCGGCGGCCGGCAGCATCCATCGTGCTTCGGGGGCGGTGAGGACATCGTTCAGGAGGGTTACGGCGATGCCGGCATGACCGCTGCTGTTCGCCGCCGCCGCCTTAAGAGCTTGCGCGCCCTGGGTGTAGTCGGAGCTGGCATATGTCTTCCGGTCGGCGTCGAAAATCCAGATTCGCTCGCCGTCGGCCACAATGCGCCGGCGCATCCGGTTTCCGGAATAGGCAGCAACATCAAGATAGACCTTTCCTTCGTCGAGCTGGTACCAGATCTCGGTGCTAAAGGTTCGCTTGTCGGTGCCGAAGAACTCGGTGCCTTCGATCGTGACCTTGAGCGGGGACAGGCCGCGCCATGACATGAAGCCCTCGTTCAGGATGCGTTGCGGCATATCCTGGGCCCACACTTGGCCGACAGCACCTGCACAAACGATCAACACCCCAAGCCTCAACATCGAACGATTAGACCCCGTAATTTGGCCAATAAGTTCCGTTTTATCGACGCAGATCGGTACAATCTTCCCAGCGTTGTGATGCAGGCAATCTAGCGACATCGGCTGGTCCAGAGTAAGGACGCTCGCCGTTTCAATAGGCCCAAGTTACCCGCCAAGCAAGTCACGTTCCCATTGTTGGGGAGGTTCATCTGATGCAACAACCTTACGAACAAAGCTATCTCTACCGCCTGCGGCATTCCGCTGCCCACCTCATGGCCCAGGCGCTCACCGAACTCTATCCTGGCGTCAAGCTTGCGATAGGCCCGCCGATTGAAAACGGTTTCTACTACGATGTCGATCCGCCGACTCCGATCAAGGAAGAGGATTTGGAGAGGATCGAATCGCGCATGCGCCAGCTGGCCAAGCTGAAGATGCCGATTGTGCGCAAGGTCGCCGGAGACCGGTGCGAGGCGAAGAAGATCGTGCTCGAAGAATGCACCCTCGGCCAAGGCGAGGAAACCGCGCTGTACAAGCTTCAACTCCTGGATGCCGTACCCGAAGGCGACGATGTCAGCTTCTACGATCAGCAGCGCTTCACCAACGGCAAACTCCATCGCTTCATCGATCTATGCCGGGGGCCGCACGTGGATTCCACCGAGGAGATCAAGCATTTCAAGCTGTTGACCATCGCCGGCGCCTATTGGCGGGGCGACGTTAAGAACAAGCAGCTCACCCGGATCTACGGCACCGCTTTCGAGACCCAAGAGGAACTCGACGACCACCTCCATATGCTTGAGGAGGCCAGGAAGCGGGACCACCGCGTGCTCGGCCGAGAACTCGGACTGTTCATGTTCTCGCCCAAGGTTGGCACCGGGTTGCCCTTATGGCTGCCGAAGGGTGCGGTCATGCGCCAGGTCATGACCGATTTCCTTCAGCAGGAACAGGTCAAGCGCGGCTACCAGCCCGTCGTCACCCCCCATATCGCAAGCATCCGGCTCTACGAGAAGTCAGGCCACATCATCAACTATCGGGACAAGATGTTCCCGTTCATGGAGGACGAGGAAAAGGAGACCTTCATCCTCAAGCCCATGAACTGTCCGTTCCACATCGAGATCTACGCCTCCCAGATGAGGAGCTACCGGGACCTGCCGATCCGCCTCGCGGAATTCGGAACCGTGCACCGCTA
The DNA here is from genome assembly GCA_019187105.1 of Fimbriimonadaceae bacterium. Classification (NCBI taxonomy): domain Bacteria; kingdom Bacillati; phylum Armatimonadota; class Fimbriimonadia; order Fimbriimonadales; family Fimbriimonadaceae; species Fimbriimonadaceae bacterium. The sequence goes on from JABAQM010000001.1 coordinate 1,205,571, forward strand.
CGAACAAAGTGGCGAGGTAGCCGGAATCCTCAGGGCTCGGGGTTTCACCCAGGACGATGCCCACCTCTTCGTGACTCCGGAACAGCTGGAAGGCGAGTTCATCGGTGTCGTCGAGCTGATGCGGGTCGTACTGGACAAGCTCGGTTTGAAGGACTTCCGTCTCCGCGTCGGCACCAAAGACCCTACCAGCGACAAGTACGTCGGGGATGACGAGAATTGGGAAGCAGCAACCGTTGCCATCACCAAGGCGTGTGAAAAGCTGGGTCTCGAGTACGAGATTTCGGTCGGCGACGCGGCCTTCTATGGCCCGAAGCTCGATCTGATCATCAAGGACGCGCTTCGCCGCGAGTGGCAGATGGGCACGGTTCAGGTGGACTACAACCTGCCGGAACGGTTCGATCTCGAATACATCGCCGAAGACGGCAAGCCACATCGGCCGATCATGATCCACCGCGCTCCCTTTGGCTCGCTCGAACGTATGATTGGCCTCCTTACCGAGCAGTATGCGGGGGCCTTTCCGCTATGGCTGTCGCCGGTCCAAGTGGCCGTCCTTCCGATTGCCGACCGCCACATCGGCTACGCGCAGATGCTGGCCGAACGATTACAGGGGTTTAAGTCGCCCGACTATAACCCGGACGGTGAGGAGACGCATCTACCCGATGTCGGGGCGGGACCGCAGGTGTCGTTCCGGGTTCATGTGGACGAGCGCCGGGAGACCCTTGGCAAGAAGATCCGCGAGAATCAAATGCAGAAGGCGCCCTACATGCTCATCTGCGGCGATCGGGATATGGAAGCTGGGACCGTCGGCGTGCGCAGTCGCGAGGAAGGCGACCTCGGCGCGATGACCTTCCAGGACTTCCTCAAGAAACTGATGGCCGACCTGTAACCACATGGCCCGACCCACGATATTTCGCGGCGCCGCTGCCGCTCACGTTCGCCGGAAGCTCGTTAAGCCGATGGAGCTTCACACCGCGGATGTGGACCGCAGCGAGCGCCACGCTTCGTGGCTCGAGCTGTTTTTCGATCTGATTTTCGTCGCCGCCGTGGCGCAGCTTTCCGCGCGGCTGACGGCTGATTTCACAGGTCTGGGGCTCGCCAAGTTCATCTTGTTGTTCATTCCGGTCTGGTGGGCATGGGTAGGCCACACCTTCTATCTCAGCCGGTTCGACAACGACGACCTCGGCCACCGGCTCCTGACGATGGGGCAGATGGTCGGCGTCGCGGGCATGGCCGTTTACATTCCAGCCGCGCTGGAGACTGCTCACGAGGGCTTCGCCCTTAGCTATGCCCTGGTTCGCTTGCTGTTGGTGGCCGAATACGTCCGCGCCGGGCGTCATATTCCCCGGGTTCTTCCCTTGACCCGCCGGTATGCGACTTGCTTTGCGATTGCCCTCAGTTTCTGGATCGTTTCGGCGTGGGTCCCGGTGCCGTACGCATTTGCGTTGTGGGGCATCGGCCTCTGTATCGATTTCTATGGCCCGTTGGCGGCAGGCAAGCTCCATTCCCAGTTTCCTCCCCACGTCAGTCACCTTCCCGAACGCTTTGGGCTGTTCACGATCCTCGTGCTCGGCGAATCGGTGATTGCGACCGTGCTCGGTGTCGCGGGCAATGTGCGCGGCATTGCGGGAGGCAGCGCCGGCTTCATTGCACTGCTGCTGGCGTTCATGATCTGGTGGGGTTACTTCGACGGAGTGAAGGCGGCGGAACACCGCCATCTGGCCCCCGATCGAATTCTCTCCTACCAGGTCTGGCTCTATGCCCACCTGCCCATCGCCATGAGCATCGTCATCGTTGCAATCTCGGCCAAGAAGATCATCCTGGATCCGATGCACGCACCGGAACTTCTCAAGGTCGGGGGACTCGTTGGTGGAATGTTCGTCATCATGGTGCTGTTCACCCAGCTCTACGTTCACTCGCCTGCATACTCGCTCACCGAGCAGGAACGGCGGTCGACGCTGATTCATTACCGTCTTGCCCTCTTGGCCATTCCTATCGCGGTAGCGGCCCCCTTTATGCCGGGGATCGTATCGCTTGGACTGATCTCAATGGTCATTCTTGCCCAGGTGATCTACTCCGTTATCCGAACGCCGTTCGACCAAACCGTCAGCCTGCTCGGCGACGAAGCCGCTGGATAGCGTAGTAGACCAGCGGTCCGCTCGCGATGATGAGGGCGGTAGGAACCATCGTCGCGCGCTCTTCGGGGTCTATCACGGTTGCGGCGATCAGCAATCCAACCAATAGGATCGGCATCGTCACGATGGCGAAGAGGAACGGCATTCCTCCCCAGATGCGGAACGGTCGGTGAAGATTGGGCTCGTTTTTTCGCAAGACGATAAGGCTCAGGCTTTCCAGCACCAGTGCGCAACCATAGAGGATCACGTTGACCCGGACGAGGTCTTGGAACGTCTGCGCCACGAGCACGGCATGGATCACGGCGCAAAGGAGGATCGCCCGATACGGCGTTCCGAATCGCGGATGGATGGCCACCAGACCCTGCGGCAGATACCGTTCCCGGGCGAGCACGAACGGTACCCGGGAGGCACCGAGCAGCGTGCCCGTATAGAGCGCCACCATCGAAATGGCGCCCGCCACCAGCATCAGCATGCCAAGCCAGGGTCCACCGATAACGGAGGCGATCATCGGCCATGCGCCTTCCTCCCACTTGGCAGGATCTGGCACGAAGGCGAGGCCGGCGAGCGTGGCGATCAGGTAGACGCCGGTGACGGCGACGATTCCGAACAGCATGGCGCGGGGATAGGCCTTCTGGGGCTCGTCGACTTCCTCCGCGATCGTGGACAGCGCGTCCCAGCCCAGGTAGTTCCACATGACGATGGCGAGACCCCCGCTGAGGCTGCCCCAAAGGTTCTCGGTCTGCAGCGGTGGTAAGAACGGCGTCGGAGCTTGGGCATAGCGCCACCCCGCGATGCCCGCCATGATGAGGAACGGAAGAACAATCATTCCGGCAAAGGCCGCGCTCGCAATGCCGACCTGCTTCGTGCCCCGAATGTTAAGGTATGCAAACATTCCGACGACGATAACGGCAACCAACCACTTCATCGCGGGAAGATCGATGCCTTTGATCCCGAACTGTTCGGTTAGGAAGCCAGATAAATAGCTGGTGAATAGGACCGGGTAGATCGCGGCGTCGATGATTGCATAGAGCCAGCTCCACCAGGCGTTGACGAAGCCCCAGAACGGTCCCAGCGCCCGCCGCACCCAGATGATGTAGCCCCCTTCTTCGGGGAGGGCCGGCGCGAGCTCGCAGGTCGTGAGCGCATCGGGTAATGCCCAAACGAGAGGGGTCAAGAGGATCAGGGCGATCGCGATGGCAGGGCCGACTTCCTTAACCAGCTCTTCAAGCCCAAAGGGCCCACCGCTGACCTGGCAGTAGACGGTGCAGACGAGCAGCCCCGTCGTCATCGCTCGTCGTTTGAGCGTGCCTTTCCCTGCGCTCATCGGGAGTTAGTTTAGGCGGTACGCTCGCCCCATGTCCGACTTCGCCAGCGCGTGGGCGCTATGCCGCAGCCGCTTCGTCGACGCTGTCGACGGCCTAAGCCAGGCACAGCTCAATTGGCGAATGCATCCTGGCACGCTGACGATCGGCGAGATGGCGTTTCATGTGGCCGGAGCCGAGGTGAATTTTGCCGCCCAGCTGACCGAGTCGGCCCTGGACCCCTATCTGGAGCGGCTGAGCCATGCCGCCACCGACAGAATCGTCAACGAGAAGCCGTTCCCGTTTAGCGAGGCGGAGACGACACCCGAGGCGATTCGCGAAGCGCTGGAGCGGTCGAAGGGCGTGATGGGGCCGCTGATCGAGCGCCCAACCGGTGAGATCCTGCGGAAGGAGATCGTCAGCGTTCTGGGTCCCGTGATCACCGGCGAGGGTGCGTTTGCGCGGATGGCGTTCCATGCGGCCTATCACCAGGGCCAGGTTCACTTTATGCGAACGGCGCCCGGTTTTCCTCCGAACTAAATGGGCCAATGAAAGCCGGTGGGACGGTCCGTCGGGCTTTCTCTAACGCGGCAACAGGCGGCTAAGGACCGATATGTCGGGGAAGACGCCTCGAGGTACGCACATAAACATCAAGGGTGTCCCCAATCTTAGGATTCTCGGTGATATTGCGACCCTGAGACACGAACGCCGTCACTCCGCCGTCGCTAGAACTCGCCGGAAAGTATGAGCCATCGTCGATCTGACCATTTTCGGAGGTAAGGCTCCAGCGTTCAGTCGTTTGATCGACCAGGTTTCGAACAAAGATGTCTGGAGCATCGTTCGTATCACCCGAAATCAGATTGGTTGAGTGCGACGTGAAGGCCACAAGCCGTCCGTCACCGCTGACGCACGCATAGCGCGAGTGGTCGTTGCCTTGAACCCCCGCCGTCGTTACGCTCGCTCGCCGCGTCGTCTTCGCCGTTCGGTCTCGAACAAACACGTCCGGCGCGGTATTCGTGTCGCCCGAAACCAGATTGCTTGCTCGGGATTCGAATGCCACAACTCGCCCATCGTAGGACAGGCATGGGTCGTAACTCCCGCTGTTCGCGACCTGGTTGTTCGTTGAAAGGCTGGCCAGCGACGTGTCGCCCGTTTGCAGATCGTGAACGAAGATGTCTCGCTTCGAGCCGCCGCCACCAGGTCCCAGGTTGGAAGCGTATGATTCATAGGCAACCACCAAGCCGTTCCCTGCGATCCAGGGATCGTACGAAGTTGAATTGGCTTGCTGTCCCGAAGCGCTCACATTTACTCTGGACGTGATGCCCAAGAGTCGGTCGCGAATAAAGATGTCGGCGCACCCGTTGGTGTCGCTTCCCACGAGATTTGAGGCATGGGAGTCGAAGACGACAAATCTGCCGTCCGCACTGATGGACGGGTTCGTGGAGTCGTGGTTGGCCGCTGATCCAGATGTGCTCACCGAGACCAATTCGGTGGAACCTGACTGCCAGTCATACAGGAAGATGTCCGAAGCTTGGTTGCCATCTCCTACTACCAAGCCTGTGGAATAGGAAGAGAACACGATGAAGCGACCGTCGGCGGAGATCGCTGGATTATAGGATCCACCGTCCTTGACGAATCCATCCAACGGCGTTGACACACAGGTGATCCCCCAGCCATGCAGGTCGCGCACGTAGATGTCGTTCCAACTGTCGTCGTCGGCGGCGGTCAGGTTGGCAGCGTTCGATTCGAATACGACGAAGCGACCGTTACCTGAAACCGCCGGCATTCCAGAATCTTGGTCCCCGAAAATCCCGTTTGCGTTGACGCTGACAGCAACGGTATCCCACGACAGAGCGAACGTACTTGCCGAGAGAGCAACGGTGAGCAAGGCGAAGAGGTTAGTCGTCCTCAAATGTCCGCCCATTATACAAAAGACCCTTGTCCCGAAGGAGGCAAGGGTCTTGGCGACTTCCGCCTATCCCGCTACCTTGAGGACCGTTTTCTTTCGAAACTTTCCACACTTGCCGCAGTTTCCGGCTTTGGTGGCGGTGGTGTGGCAGTTCTCGCACGCGTAGGTGACCGCGACCGGCTGTTCTTTGCCTTTGCACTTTGGACACGTGCCGGCCTTCTTCTCGGCAATTGCGTCCTTGACGCAGCCGTACTGCATCGTGGCGTAGATCTGCTTCATCTCCGCGCCGCAAGCGCATTTGCCGCCCGTCTTGCTGGCGACATGGCACTTGGCGCAGGCGTAGACGCGGTTCGCCGTCTTTGCCTCGACAGCCTTCTGGGCGGGTGCGACCCCGACCAGGCAGGCGGCAAGCACGACACCGATCAACAGTTTGGCAATTCGCATTTTGATCCTCCAACTTTGGGGCCAGGAGTTATCCGGCCACACTCGTCATTGTATCAAGCGCCAGCGCGTTCCGTCGGTATTCTCGCGAAATGAATTTGCGGGAGGAACTCAAGTTTCAGTACCACAGCGGCTTGGAGATGCTAACCGAATGCATACGCCGCTGTCCCGAAGACCTCTGGATAGCTCCCAATCCGCCGAATCCGGTTGCGGCCAGCCCGGACAACCCCGACTGGAACGGCGTCGAGCGGCCCTTCTGGCGCATCGCCTTTCACAACGTCTACTTCACCCACCTCTATTTGGGACAGAACGAGGCCGCCTTCATGCCTCCCCCAGCCGCTCTCACCGTTCGTTCGCGTCCCGATTTCGAAGCGATGTGGCACGCACCGTGGGCTCTGGAGCCGTACGAGCTCGTAACGGCCGCCCACCCGGTCAGCCGGGACGAGCTGCTGGAGTACCTGCATTTTGTCGACGGTCTGGTAGACGCCACCGTTGACGGCCTGGATCTGGAGCATCCGGCAAGCGGCTTCGAGCTCTACCCAGGGTTTACCAAGATCGGCCATCAGCTGCTGAATCTGCGGCATCTGATGGGCCACGTCGGCCAGCTCAGCGAGCTGCTGATGCTCCGCGGCACCGATATTGAGTGGCGGTAGCTTCCAGGGCGAAGTCGCCTACTCTTTCGCCCAGAACATTGCGCCAGCGGGCTCGGAGACCACCGCCTGCTTCAGCACCTGCAGGGCCTTTCGCAAGCCCTCCATCGGCGACATCAGCCCATCTTCGTGCTCGATCGAGAGCACGTGGTCGTAGCCAACCATGCGGAGGTTTGATACGAAGTCCTTCCACCACTCGATTCCGTGACCGTAACCCACGCTTCGGAACACCCAGGAGCGGCTGAGAATGTCGCCATACGACTTGGTATCCAGGTTGCCGTTGCGGCCGGAATTGTAGGGGTCGATTCTGGTGTCCTTGGCGTGGACGTGGTAAAGCGCGCCTTCGGCGCCAAGTTCGCGGACGGCGGCGATGGGGTCGATGCCCTGCCACCAGAGATGGGAGGGGTCGAAATTCGCCCCGATCGCGTCACCTTCCTTTCCGATTCCATGCCGAAGCTTCAGGAGGGTGTCGTTGCTGTACACCACAAACCCAGGATGCATCTCGATGCAGAATCTCACCCCATGGTTGTTTAGCAGGTTTGCCTGCTCGGACCAATAGGGGATGACGACCGAATTCCACTGCCACTCCAGCACGTCGCGGTATTCGTCTGGCCAGGCGCACGTCACCCAGTTCGGATTGATCGCTCCGGGGTGGTCGCCTGGGCAACCGCTGAATCCGTTGACGCAGCCAACCCCCAGGGCCGAGGCAAGTTTGACCGCCTTCACGAACACGTCGTGATGCTCTTGGGCGACGGCCTTGTTGGGATGGATCGGGTTGCCGTGGACGCTGATCGCGCTGATCGTCAAGCCACGGTCGGCAACCGCCTTCAAGAGGGCATCTCGCTCAGCCTGGCTCTCCAACAGCTTGTCGACCTGAAGGTGTGCAGAGCCAGGATAGGCGCCGGCGCCGAACTCGACGGCTTCGATTCCCTCCGACTTCACGAGGTCGAGGGTTTCATGAAGTGTCTTGTCGCCGAAGAGCGCGGTGAAGATGCCGATTTTCATCGCGATAAGTTTAGCTTGGCGCGGCTGGTAGATTGATGCCTATGACGCCTAGTGAGCGAGCGGCTTGGCTGCGCGCAGAGATCGATCGGCACAACCGGCTGTACTACATCGATGAGACGCCGGAGATAAGCGACACCGAGTTCGACCTCCTGTTTCGCGAGCTCCAGGAACTGGAAGCCACCCATCCCGAGCTGCGCACGGCCGACAGTCCCACACAGAGAGTCGGTGTCGATCCGGTCACAGGATTCGATCAACACCGCCATTTGGTGCCGATGCTGTCGCTCGATAACGCGTTTGGAGAGGACGAGCTTCGGTCGTTCGACGAGCGGGTTCGGCGAGCTCTGGGTACGGAAGAACCGGTAACGTACATGGCCGAGCTCAAGTTCGACGGTCTCTCGATGGCGCTGACGTATGAAGATGGGCTGCTCGTCATGGCCACCACGCGCGGTAACGGTGAGGTTGGCGAAGTGGTCACCACGAATGCACGTACGGTTCGGGGCATCCCCTACCGGCTGTTGGATGCGGTGCCGGGCGTGCTGGAAGTACGCGGGGAGGTGCTGATGTTCAAGGAGGTCTTCGACCGGTTGAATCGGGACCGGATGGCGCGCGGCGAAACCCCCTTTGCTAATCCCCGCAACGCGGCAAGCGGCGGCATGCGACAACTGGAGAGCAAGTTGACCGCGATCCGCAAATTGAACTTCTTCGCCTACGGAGTGGTCCCGGGCACTTCTGGGCTCGATATGGGCTCGCAATCCCACACGATGGCGTGGCTCCGGCAGCAGGGATTTCCGGTCCGGGGGGAGGGGCGGCTCTGCCACGGCGCCGATGAACTGGTCAGCTTCGCCAACCACGTCGAAACGATGCGCTCGAGTCTGCCTTTCGGAATCGATGGCGTGGTGATCAAGGTGGATTCCTTGGATGAGCAGCGCGAGCTCGGCTTCACGGCACGAGGCCCGAGGTGGGCGATTGCCTACAAGTTTCCTGCCGAGCAGGCTTTCACCCTGCTCGAGGCGGTTGGATGCAACGTTGGCCGCACCGGCACGATCACTCCGGTCGCCGAGCTAACGCCGGTTTATGTTGGAGGCGTCACCGTCAGCCGGGCCACGCTCCACAACTACGATGAGCTCGCCCGCAAAGATGTCCGGCCCGGAGACACCGTCATCGTCCAGCGGGCCGGAGACGTGATTCCCGAGGTCCTTGGTCCGGTCTTGGAGAAACGACCGCCTGGAGCGGTACCGGCGCCGATTCCAACCCATTGCCCGCAGTGCGGCACCGAGCTGGTCCGGGTTGCCGGCGAAGTGGCGCTGAAGTGTCCCAACAAGGCCTGCCCCGCCCAGATTGCGGCGAAGCTGATTCACTTTGCGTCGCGTGGCGCGATGGACATCGAGGGGTTGGGAGAAAAGCAGATCGTCCGCTTCCTGGAACTTGGGTATCTCAGCGACCTGCCCTCGATCTTTCGCCTTGGCGAATTGCGCGAGGAGCTTATCCAGCTTGACCGGATGGGCGAGGCGAGCGTCTCCAAGCTGCTGGAGTCGATCGAAGCGAGCAAGTCCCGGCCGCTCGACCGTTTCATCTATGGTCTTGGCATCACGTTCGTCGGCGACCGAACAGCCCAAACTTTGGCCAGGCAATTCGGCACGCTCGAAGCCTTCCGAAAGGCTCGGTACGATGACCTCATCGAAGTCGAGGACATCGGTCCACGGACGGCGAGCGAAATCGAGGAGTGGCTGGAAGAGCCCGACAACCAAGCTCTGATCGATGGCCTTCTCGCACTTGGCGTGGTACCGAGCGAAGCGGATGCACCCATAGGGGACCGGTTTGCCGGCCAGGTCGTCGTCTTCACGGGCAAGCTGGAGCAGATCGACCGGAGCGATGCGGAGAAGCTTGTGACCCGGCTGGGCGGCAAGGCGGCAGGTTCCGTGAGCGCCAAGACGACGCTTGTCGTCGCCGGTCCCGGAGCCGGCAGCAAACTCGACAAGGCAACCTCGCTCGGAATCGACATCATCGACGAGCAGGCATTCTTCGACATGCTCCCGGCGAACGTACGTTGACCACGTTCCTCATCGATTCGTCCGCCTACGACCTCCCGCTCACGGTCACCTGCGGCCAGGTGTTCAGATGGCGGCGAGAGGAAGATGGAACCTGGCTTGGCATCGATGGCGACACGGTTTATGCCTTCGACCCCAGAACGGGTGAATGCCAGACGTCGGGTTCGGAATGGCAGGCGAAGCGCTATCTCGGGATAGAAGAAGATGCCGGCGAGCGCATCGCGCGGCTAACCCGCATCGACGCTGGAATAGGGAGTGTGGCCGCGACATGGAGCAGGTTGGGCCTTATGCGGCCCGAGTCGCTAACGGAGACGATCCTCTCCTTCATCTGTTCTTCGAACAACCATCTTGCGCGAATCCAAGGGATGGTCAACCGGCTTGCCTCCACGTATGGAACCGCTATCGACATCGCTGGCAGGCGCCTTTTCGCGATGCCACCCCTGGAGGCAATCGCGGCGATTCCGGAATCCGAGCTCGAAGCGCTGGGTTTCGGGTATCGGGCTCGATTCGTCGTGAAAGCCGCGCAGAAGCTCGCCGAAGACCCCGATTGGGAGAGCAGGCTCCGCAGCCATGGGTACACCGCTGCGCGGCAGGAACTCCTTGAGCTGCCCGGGATCGGACGCAAGGTTGCGGACTGCATTTGCCTATATGGCCTTGGCTGCCACGAAGCCGTACCGGTGGACGTTCACCTGTGGAATGCGTTCCGGCAGCGGTTCAAACCGCATTGGATCGCGGGAACCCTGACCGACAAGCGCTACCGCGAGATCGGCGACGTTCTCAGGCAACGCTTCGGCTCTGACGCAGGCTACGTGCAGCTGCTGCTGTACTTTGATCGCCAGACCGGGTCGAAGCGGCTTTAGCCGCGCAGACCTTGAGCGCGAGGCACTTCCGGTCCGGGAGCGCTGTTGCCGCCGCCACTCGGAGGCGGAGGAGGTGTAGAAGCGGTCATGCCGCCGCCACCGCCACCCTGGTTGCCGGATCCCGGAAGGCTGGGCGCATAGGTGACGCTGCCGGCCGGATACTGAGGGTCAGAAACGACCACCTGCTCCGGAGGAGAAAAAGTCTGCGGTTCCGGCTTCGTGAAGTACGTGCCTGCAAGGGCGCCAATCGCAATGATGATGGCGACGATCGTGAATATGAGGTCGTTTTGGCTCTTCATGGCGCGAATTCAATTCTACATGAAACTAGTGGTGGAAATGCCTGATACCGGTAAAGACCATTGGGAGGCCCAATTCGTTCGCGGCAGCGACGACATCCGCGTCCTTCTTACTTCCACCCGGCTGGACCACTGCGGTGATACCGGCTTTTGCGGCCGTTTCGACGCTGTCAGGAAACGGAAAGAAGGCGTCACTGGCGAGAACCGCGCCCTTCGACCCGTCGCCGGCTTGCTCGATCGCGAGACGAACCGATTGAACTCGGTTCATCTGACCCGCTCCGACTCCCAGGAGCCGGTTCTTGGCCGCAATCACGATGGCGTTGGACTTGACGTGCTGCACGAGGACCCAGGCAAGCCGCAAGGCTCCCATTTGATCATCGGTCGGCCTCCGGTCCGTCACTACCTGCCATTCGGAACCGGGATCTTCGTCCACGTCCTGCATCAGCACGCCCCCTCCGATCGACCGAAACTGCGTCCGACGCTCGCCACCGACCAGCGGCGCTTCCAACAGGCGCACATTTTGGCCCCACCCACTCCGCTCGCGAAACATCGCGGCCGCTGCCTCCTCAAATTTGGTTCCGATGACGACCTCCAGAAAATTCCCTTTCTCGATCATCGCCGTGGCAGCCGACTCGTCGATAACCCCGTTGAATGCCGCAATTCCCCCGAAGGCACTGATCGGATCGCTTTCGCGGGCGGCTCGATATGCCTCACCAAAGGACTCGCCTACGGCCGCGCCACATGGATTGCCATGCTTGATAATCGCGCACGCACCGTGGGGCAGATCGCAAGCCAGCTCCCACGCACCGTCAGCATCGAGGTAGTTGTTGTAGCTGAGCGGAATGCCCCAGATCTGGCGAGCCTGGGCAATGCCTGGCACGGCCAAGGGATCGGCCAGCACGGAAGCGCTTTGGTGGGGATTTTCGCCATAGCGGAGCTCGGCAACTCGCCTCCAGCCCATGGTGATCGTCTCTCCGTGTGACAGGTCGGCTACACGTAGGAGGTACCGGGAAATCACGCTATCGTAATAGGCGGTATGGGCGAAGGCCTTTGCCGCCAAGCGGACGGCCAGTTTTCGCTCGGATTTGGAACCAAGGGCTTCTGTGACCTCGGCATAGTCCGCAGGATCGGTCACTACCAGAACATTCGCGTGATTCTTGGCTGCCGAGCGAAGCATCGCGGGGCCGCCGATATCGATGTTTTCAATGGCCTCTTCAAAGGAGTGGTCGCCTGATACCGTTCGCTCGAATGCGTAGAGATTGACCACGAGCAGCTCTATCGGCTGGATGCCATGGTTATCCATTTGCTCCCGGTGGCCCGAGTCCCGCACATCCCCCAGAAGCCCCCCGTGGATTTTGGGGTGCAACGTCTTTACTCGACCCGCCAGCATCTCGGGCACTCCCGTAACGGCGCTTACGTCGGTAACGTCGATTCCAGAGCCACGGAGCACGTTGGCGGTACCACCGGTGCTGACCAGCTCAAAGCCAAGGTCGACAAGCGACTTGGCGAGCGATTCGATCCCAGTTTTGTCGGTTACGGAGAGCAGTGCCCGACGCACGTTAGCCATCGCCCCCGGTTGTCGTTGGCTCGCCACCGGTTGTATCTGGAGGAGGTGGCGGCTCCTTCTTGACCTTGACCTTTATCGATTTCTTGACGGTGAGGCCTTTTTCATCGTAGCCCGTGATGGTAAAGGTCGTATCCTCTAGCACAACGACCTCCCGGCTTCCCGTGCTGTTTTCGAGGACTTCGGTCGATTTGCCGTCACTCAATTCGAGTCTGGCCGCATTGGTCAGCTGCCAGTTCAGCACCACGCGACCATCTGTCTCCGTGACTTCCGTCCGGTCAGCGGAAAACACCACAATGGTCGCCGCGCTGGCCTCGACGACATTGACTTTGATGGACCGGGTCACCGTCTTGCCGGCAGAATTTTCGGCGATGATCTTGTATTCCTGGCTGCCCTTGAGGTCGGCAACGAGCTTGATCGTATCCACCTTGAGGTCAAGGGTTTGACCAGGGGGTGAGAGCACCGCGCGGACAACCCCGTCGTTGAATTTATAGCGAACCAGGAAGGACTCGCCGAGCTTGAGGTTGCGCGGCGTAATCTCGAAGGCCTCGATCAATGGATCCGGCACCGGTGGCGGCTCGTTAACGATCAGCACCATGCGATTGCTTCTTGCCGTCCGGTCGCCACTGACGGCGACAGCGTAGAGCTCGAAGTTCCCAGCTGCCTTTGCCACGATCTGGCGCTCGCCTTGGGTAGGCAGGCCGTCGAGCAGGACCTCGTCGTTCTGCATGATCCTCACGAACCCGGCATTCGAGGCATACCAGTTGACCGCGTAGGGGGTGCCTACCACTACTGTGGCTGGATTGATCCGAAAGGTGTTGACGGCCGGCTGCTTCGGCAACAGGGCGATCCAGGCGGCTGCAAGACCCCCGACAAGAAGGAGTCCTAGAAGCGTTCCCGGAGAGAGCAGCGGCCTAACTTCGACCTGGGCCTGGCTCGCCGCCATCACGTTGGCCGTCGTCTTGCTGCGACCGCTCACCGTCAAGCTGTGCAGACGCGTTCCGGTGAACCAGCCCCGCTTGGCCGCCCGGGCGGTAAGTTCCACTTCCTTCTGTTGTCCCGGCCCTACCGTCACCTGCTCCTGTTCGAACTGATACGAACAGGCATCGTCGGGATCACTCGCGAAGAGTTGAACGTTCTCATCGTGGTTGCCGAGGTTCATAACCGTAACCTGAAAATGATCCTCGGGGCTCAGGGGAGTGATCTTCCCCCGGCGGGGGTGGAGGTCCAAGCTGATGTGGTGGAAGGGCTTGATCTGCAAAACGCCCTGGACGCTGCGGACTTCGCCGGACGTCATCGAGCGGACCTTGAGGACGAATGGATAGGCCCCCGCCGAGCTCTCACTCGTCCTCGGTGTTTTGAAGAAAACCTTCTCGGTCTGAATGTCGCGCGGTTCGATCGTAAGGGTCGGAACGGGGACGGCCACCCATTCCGGGTCCACTCCCTCGACACTGATCTCAAAAGTGTCCGAATCGTCGCTCCGGTTGGCTATCTCGATGTTAACGGGCGCGGTCGATCCGGCCTCGGCCAACACCTGATCTTCGGATAGCCGTACCACAAAGCTCATCGGTGGAGATTGTAGCAGGGGAGGCTGCTCATAACCCGGCCACACCCGTTTCATCGGGCCAGGGTGACATGCGCAGGCAACGGAAGCCCTCCCCATAAGTGACCCCAATTCGCTCCCCGTCTTCGATCGCGCGATTCTGGACCATGTTCGTGACGCGCCTGAGCCGTTCTCCGAAAAACTGGCTCTTATGGATGGCCAAGAGCTCACGCTTGGCTTCCCACTGGTCGGAAATGTCAACAACGTAGTTGGGCGTCATCGTAGAGAATCGCATCAGCCACCGGCAGAGATCGGGTCGCCGGTTCAACACGTTGGCCACGGCCTCTCCGGTTCGACGGTGGTCTTGGTGGCTAAAGCGAGGTGGATACTCGCCATCGAAGCTCAGAACGTAGTCTGGCTTGATCCGCTCCAGCTGCGCCGCAATGCTGTCCTCCAGGGCCTTGGTTACCCGCAGCCGGCCATCGGGAAAACCAAGAAAGACCACATGTTTGCCCCCCCAAATCCTCGTTGCTTCCGTTTGTTCCTGTCGACGAACCTTCCGATTGGTTTCCCAATCCTCGAACGGATAGTAGGCCTTATCTCCGTCGGTGCAGGCGATGAGGGTGATCTCAGAATTCCTGCCCAGGCGTGTCAGCGCACCGCCAATGTAAAACTCCGCATCATCAGGATGACCGACCACAACCGCAATCTTGGTCCCTGGTGAGAAGAGCCGCTTCGAATCGGGGTCGACTGGCGGATGCGGAACCGGCAAGCTGCGTTCGATGAGATCAAGCTCCCAAGGTTGCCAGGCCCAGAACGCCCAAAAGGCGAGCAGCAGCCCACCGTAGAAAAACAGCCGCCGCTTTCGATTTCGCTTCTTTCTAGCGACCTTGATCGGGTCGGCGGTCGCTGTTCTCTCCCCCGGAAGAAGGCTAACTGGCATGCCTAATCTACGCAGCCTCCGTTAAAGCGGCTGCTTCCGATCCACGAAAAGGCTTTGGTGGAGGCGGGGAGAATTGAACTCCCTTCCAAAACCGCCGTACTCAACGTTGCCACGAGCGTCTCTCCTGTACTTTATCTCGGCGGCGAACTCTCCCGGAGTCGGCTGTTCGCACGCCCAGTTCGGTTGTTTTAGCCCGGCGGCCCTCGAACAGGGAGCCTCCTAGGCGATCCGGATTTGGCTAGGCCTTGGTGATCCCTACCGGATCGAGACCACTAGACCCACAGCGTTAATTAGGCTGCGTATGCGTAACTGTTATTGGCAGTTATTTTGTTTGCCGCTTTTTACGAGGCCAGCGGCGCCTCGGCTCGCAACCTTGAGTCGAACCGGCTCTGTCGAACCCGTTCGCCCCCAATATGCATCTCTATTATAGATGTCGGCAATCCGGTCAGAAGTTCCCTGGGCCTTTGGGCCCAATGAGGGTACATTCCCCGGAGCAGCTCATCGAGTTTAACGGGGAAAGAGAGGAATTATAGATGCGAGGATGGGGAATTTGGGCATTTGCCCTTCTAACGGTTGTCATCGTCGGTTGTGGAGGCGGCTCCGCCTCGATCGGTGGCACGAACTCGGGTGGTGGCGCTAGCGGAGGCACAACCGGCGGCAACGACCAGGCGTTGTTGGATGCGGAAACCCGAAAGACGATGATACGGGCCGCGCGCATGGTTCGGACACCAAGCGCGTTTGCCAATGTCATTCCGTTCAAGAATCGGTCGGGCAACTCCGTTCCGTTCGGCTGGCTTAAGGAAGTGCGGCCAGGTCGCGACGGCGATGCTGAGGGCTTCGACGAGGACCTGAACCTCCATTGGCGCTTTACCTTCGACCCTAACGACGACACGAAGTCGAAGCTTGAGCTATTCAGCGACGCGGCCATGACGCAGGTGGCAGGAACGGTGAACTTCGTCCTCACGGGAGAATTCGATGCGTTTCCTCTGGTTTACACGGCCACGTACTCGGTCTCGGGTGGCGATTTCCTGGTTTCAGGAAGCGAGATCATCACGTTCGACTCAGACGTGTCGTCCCGCTACGAGGGCACGACTTCGAACCAGTTCGGCGAGCAGCTCACCTACAACTACACGTGGATCGATAACGTCAACAACGGCTCATTCACATTGAGCGGCAGCTATCAGCTCCTGGATGCGGGCGCCAAGTACACGGGCACCATTACGACGACGCAGAACGGTGACGTCAAGATCAACTGGAACTCGCCGTTACGGATTTTTGGCACGTTAACGGTTCGGGAAGACCTGAGTTCTTCGATCACGGCCTCCACCAAGCAAGACAATGTCTCCCGCGCAACAGCAGAAGTGGATGCGAAGGGCGGAGGTCAAATCACCTTCAGCTCGGGACCGACGGAGCTAGTCGCGTTCGACACGGCTCAGTAGGCTTTTGGTCCAAACCGGCCGTCCTTTAGTCCCAAATTTTGGTTCGAATCGCGGCACAGGCTCGACAATGAGATCATGCGAAAGATCGCGCGGTTTCCGGTAGTATTCGGGTTCGCGTCGATCAAGAGTGAAAGCAATGAAAATCTTCAATGGATACCTATGCGTCGCCGCTGCGGCGGTCGGCATTTTGCTGGCGGTCGGTTGCGGTGGTGGAGGCGGGCTCGACTTTGTCAAGGCGTTCAAGGCGGACGCAGCCGTAACGAAGGCCCGCACGACAACCGCAGCCCGACAAATCAAGGCATCGCTTAAGAATGGGCGCGGACTGCCTCTCAACCTGAACGGAAGGGACCGAGCCAACCCCCTCGCTCGCGAGATCGACCTGCTGAAGAAGCGGACAGGGCGGGATGGCGAGACCGGCTACCTCGAGGACTACCAGCTTTATTACGTTTTGACCTCCGAGGGCACGTACCACATCGGCAACGTGGATACGGGAATCGTCAGCAAGTGGCGTTTCACGCTCTACGAAGATCCGAACTTCACGATTCCGGCGGGCACGATGACGCTGGAGATCAAGAAGATCAACGAAATCGGCGCCTTGATGGATCCGCCGAACCCGTTCCCGGCCACGGTTGAGTACACGTTCGAGGTCGACTCTTCCTTCTTCGATCAGATGGGCGTGGTGACGGTTACGGTCAACGACGAGCTCGGCGAAAGCGGCCGGATCGTGATGGACCTTGAGAATTCATTTGGCGAGCGCCTCCAGTCGGATGTCGTCATCGATGGCCAGAACTTCACCGGCGATGACATCTACACTGATGAAACCGGCTTTAGCATCACTTGCAAGTACACGGGCATCTTTGGCGGTGGCTCGACCGGTGATTTTGAAACCGGCAATGTCGGCGAAGAAGGCGGCCTTGCCGGAACGTACACATGGAACGCCGATGGCAGCGGCCAGATCACGGTCAAGGACAAAGCGACCGGCGAGCAGCTTTACCTGCTCACGTTCGATGCCGAAGGCAACGCGACCGGTCAGTACATGGACGACCCTCCCGAGAACTTCGACATCGATTCCGCCGACTTCTAAAGAGTTGTTCGGCATAGAGGGTCCGCAGGCAGTTCGCCGGCGGACCCTCTTCTTGTCAGATAATGCCGCTTCGAAGCAGGTCCTTGACCATTAGCAATCCGACGACCTTATCACTCTCGACGACCGGTACCTCGCCGATTTTCTTGGGAAAGTTCTGAAACATTTCAAGGGCGTCCATGGCGAGCACGCTCGCCTCGATCGAAGCGGGATCCTTGGTCATGTACGACCATGCCGGGGCGTCGAGGTTATGGTCAAGGGTCATGAAGTGCCGACGCAAGTCGCCATCCGAGATTAGCCCCAGCAACTGCCGTTCACTGTCGCAGACGATGGCTGCGCCCGCCCCTGCTTTCGTGATCGCCTGCATCACTTCGAGCGTGGGCGTCTCTGGGCCGACCACGGCCAGATCCTCACCCTGACGCATCACATCGGAAACTCGCAGCAGCAGCCGCTTGCCTAGGGTGCCGCTCGGATGGAATTTGGCGAAGTCCTCCTTGCTGAAGCCCTTGCGCTCCATGGCGGCAACGGCCAACGCGTCGCCGATCGCCAGCATGAGGGTCGTCGACGTGGTTGGTGCGAGGTTGTTGGGACAAGCCTCGCGCTCGACATGGCAGTCGAGCGTCAATCCGGCGAGCCTGGCCACGCTGCTATCTCGACGGCCGGTGACGACAATGGATTTAGCGCCGATGACGTCGAGAGACGGGAAAAGCCGGATCATCTCGTCAGTCTCGCCGGAATAGGTGAATAGGACCACGACATCATCGTTCGTCACCATGCCGAGGTCGCCATGCACGGCTTCCGCCGCATGCAGGAACAGGCTGGGGGTGCCCGTACTGGCAAGGGTCCCGGAAAACTTCCTCGCGATGTGACCGCTCTTGCCCACGCCACAGGCGATGACACGGCCGGTGCAGTCGACGATCCAGTCGACCGCGGTTTCATAGGCGGCATCGAGCCTGCTCGAGAGGTCGTAGAGTCCCTGGGCCTCTTCGCGCAAAACGCGAAGGATGGTATTCAATGAGCTCACTGGGGCGGCCTTCCGAGAATCGATTTGCCGAAGAGCGATGCGACCCATTCGACGGTCATCTTCGCCGTCTCGTTGTTGGAATCAAACAGCGGATTGACTTCTACCACGTCGAGGCCCGCCAACCGGCACGTGGCACCGGGACGATTGAGAATGCTATGCAGAAGCTCGGCAACCAGGTGGCCCTCGCGATAGGTGAAACCACCACGCACGGCCGTACCGGTCCCCGGGGCAAGAATCGGATCGAGGCAATCGACATCAAAGCTGATCCACAGGCGCTTGGAGCCCGTATCCTGCAACCAAGCGTCGAACTTGTCCAGGAGGCCGGCAACGCCGTATCGGTCGGCATCCTGCATCGTCGTGCCGAAGCATCCGGGATAGGAATGGATCCGCGCGGCCTCACCTGGATCTACGTCTCGTAGACCAATCCAAGCGATGCGATCCCCAGAAAGCGGCTGATCTCCCACGAGGCCAACAAGCTCTTTCCACTGCTGGTCCGTCAGCCCCGTCGTGCCCGATGGCTGTCCGGTCAGCGCACCAAGCGGCATGCCATGAAGGTTCCCAGAGGGCGACGTTCCGGGCGAATTGATATCGCCATGGGCATCGATCCAGAGCACGGCGAGATCTGGAGCGGCACTCATCGCCCCGGCAATCGATCCGATACTCAGGCTGTGGTCGCCGCCCAAAACCAAGGCGGTGCGGCCTTCGGAAACGGATTTCGCCACCGCCGCCTTAACCTGCGCGTACACCACGCTGGCCGTTGCAAACTCGCGAATCCCGCAGGGATCGGCGGCTACCGGTTCAATGCTCAGGTCTCCCTGGTCTCGAATCTCGATGCCGAGCCGTTGCAGGGCGCCCTCAATATCGGCAAGCCGCAGCACCGAAGGTCCGAGGCGGCTGCCTGTGCGGCGACCACCGAGATCGAAGGGCACTCCGATGATGTCGATCATCGTCGGGATTGTACTTGCGCGCCCGGCAAGTACACTTTACGCATGCCGCGCGCCGGGGTCATCGCGATCCAAGGGGATTTCGAAAAGCACCTCACCGCGCTCTCCAAGTTAGGAGCCTATACCCTTGAGGTTCGCACGCCGGAAGACCTCGCCAAGGTCGACCGGGTCATTATTCCGGGCGGCGAGAGCACGACCGTCGGCAGGCTAATGGACCGGTTCGGCCTGGGGTCGGCGCTGATTGAGCGGGCCCACCAAGGCATGCCGATCTGGGGCACGTGCATGGGGATGATCATCCTTGCCAAGGAGGTCGAAGACTATGACCAGTTCCGGCTCGGACTTTTGGATATCACGGTCCGCCGCAACGCATTCGGCGCCCAGGTACACAGCTTCGAGGACGAAGTTTCCATTCCTGCTCTCGGTGAGCCGCTCACCGCAGTTTTCATTCGCGCTCCCGTGGTGACCCGCTGCGGTGAGGGAGTGGAGGTCCTGGCCTCGTATCGCGACGAAATCGTTGCGGTGCGGCAAGGCTCGGTGCTGGGCACGGCGTTCCACCCCGAGCTAACCGACGACACGCGCCTGCACGAGTGGTTTCTTAGTTGGCAATTGCCTTAGACGGGCAGGCCATTGGGTGAGTCGATCTTTGCCCGCCTTTGCGAGCGGAGCAGTTCATCGTAGACGGTCGTGTCGGCAAAGGCATCGTTGCAGATCACGGCCGTTCGACCATCCTCCTCAATCTGGACGAAGCGTCCAATCGCGAGACCGAAGCGGCGAAGCTCGGAGACCACCGCCTTGCGGGGATCGAATTCCATCGTCCGCTTCCCTGCGCTCACCGTCCACTGATCGTGCTGAATGAAGAGGTGTCGGGTCCCGAGAACGTAGTGTCCAGGCAGCTGCGTGAGGATGGCGGCAGGAACGGCCCAGAACACACCGCCCAATCCTAACCCGTTTGAACTCATGCCCAGGAGCAGGACGGCGATCAGTCCCAAAAGGACCAATCCGAAGAAGTTGCCGAGAAACTGACCGGTGGGCCGGGCAGCGTGGGTTGTGAATTCGGTAGGACCCAAGCGATCTAAAAGATCCAGCTGCCTCGCCGCGAGCCTGCCCTGGAGATTGAAGGTCATCGAGGTCCCAATGCCGAGGACGAGAATGACCGCTGGGAGAACCATCTCGGCACCCATGCCCTCACCACGAAGCAACAGCCACGCACAGATCGAAAGAACGATCGATCCACTGGCCACGGCGCCACCGAGAAAACGATCTCGATGCGAATCCTCGAGGACCGGCGTGAAGACCTCTTTGATGCCGAATCGCGGCACCCGATCCAGCATCTCCCTTCGGAATGCTTCAAGTTCGGGGAATGTAATCAGCGACGTGCCAAGGGTAAGTTTGGCCACTTCGCTGCCGCTCACGTCGACGAACTCGACCCACGTCGTCCGTGTGTTTTTCTTGAGGCGGAACCCGAGGAATTCGTCCCAAGTCCCCGAGTTGACGATCTTGCCTTTCTTCCGAGCCTCCCAACCGACGGGGCCGAGAGCAATCTGGTCGGCCTTAAAGTGCCGACCTTCATACCAGAAAATCAAGAGCGTGACGACAAGGCCTCCCAGCGGAAAACCGAGCGCAGCCAGGGCTAACTCTTCCCAACCCGTCACCGCAATAATGAACGCCGCCAACAGAAACAGGCCGCTGCCGAAATAGAGGAGGGTCATCCTGAGCGAAGCCATGTCGGTGGGAAGGAAAAAGGCAACCCGACGCTCACCGTCACCTTCAGTCACGGGCTCGACACGGGCATTAAGAGCTACTTCCCGCTCACCTGAAAGCGGGATTAACGACTTTGGCAACCGGCGTGTCAACCTTCGCATTCGATATCACCCGATTCAGTATCTCTAACAAGAATTCGTCGCCAAAACTGTCGTTGATGACCTCAACGGATTGCTTGGCATCTGAAATTAAGAGGTTCTGAGGAGCAAGAAACATTCGCTCCGGCTGGCAACATACCGAACATTCGGCAGGGTCGAAGTAGAAAGTCCTGTCCTTCGTCTGCACAACTATCTCGTCGTTGCTTACGAAGACGTGCCGCCCACGGCATCTCAGATTTCGGTAATTCTCAAGCCCACTAAAGCCCAAGAAGAGCATGAAGAGGCCGACGAACGGGCTGGCGACAAAAACCAGGGCCCCAAAAGAAAGCAGTGGGAAAGGCGCTGCCAACGAAAGCAGGTCGCCGAAACTCCGCGCTCGTAGCGGCCTGACCTCTTGCGTCGACCATCGAAGATTGGCAATCTGATCACGGGCCAGTGCCTGTAGCCGAACCCACCGGGCATGACGGAGCGAAACCCAGACCAGCATCGTCGCCCCAATGACGAGCACTCCGGTGGCGAGCCACGTATTGAGATCCCAGCCAGAGACGGCGGTCAGTAGCCAAGCTCCGCAACCGGTGACGCCGAGGATGAGGGCAATTGATAGGGTGGTCGAGCGCGCCAGGCTCTGAAGGACGTTTCCCCTTGTCGCGGGCCAGTGTTCTCGCACTGCATTCGCACTGAGTCGTAGGTCCAGTTCCTCAATGAGCGAGGGGAACTGCTGGAATTCGTAGACGGAACTGCCCAACAGAACTCTGGAGTTCACAGCGCCGGCCGCATCAAGCATCTCGAGATACTGGTATCCGCTTTCCTGAATGAACCGGTAGCCCCCAAAATCGGCCCATGGCTCATCTGCCAACAAGCCTTCGTGCCCAGTCGCGCGCCAACCGTTCTCGTCGAATGTCAGCTTCGTTGCCCGAAAGTTGCGAACCGGTAAACGGCCCAACAGCGCCAGTATCGAGTACAACAGCGCACCGCACGACAGAGTTATTACTGCTCCGCGGAAGACAAAGAACGCCCCTTGGATCGCTGCAACAATGCCGACCACGCAAAGAACGCTGACGAGAACCATCTCGCGCTTGTTGGATTCGTTTGGTAGGTGGAAACAAACGGTTCCGCCGATTCGCTCCACCGACCGCTGCTCAACATGCCCAGTCCGACCGTACCACTGAACGATCGCACCCCAGGCGCGGCGAAGCTTGCCGGGAGGGCCGACTGGATTAGATTCCCGCCGACGTCGAGTCATTGGCCTAACATGATACGACCGCACGAGGAAGGGGCCGAAAAATTAAGAAGCCCCGCTCCGAGGGCTGGAGTCGAGGCTTTAGGGGGGAGGAAGGAAATATCCACTTGTAGGACGCGACCCCTGAAAGTGGTGTTCCGAGGAATTCTGCGAAATCGCCGTTCATACGGGAAATTTAGGTTCTCCGGTACCTAAGAGCAACGTCCGCGCCGAGCCGGAAGGTTTCCATCAGGTTCAATTTGGTTTCCTGACCCCCTAAAAATGCTGGGGTCCCATCACCTAGCGTACAGGGAGCAATCAAGACAATGAGCTCGTCAAACGTGGCGTCTTGTAGGAACGATGCCGTTGTCCGGGGCCCTCCTTCCACCAGAACCCCGATCTCGCCGTTGGCAAACAACGCCCCCGCAACCGACTTTGGACTGAGTTCCGGTGCATGGATCTCAAAGTCCTCGGCCGCGGCCGAGTCTACGAGCCGAAAGGCCCTCCCCGGACCTTTGAATAACCGGGCATCGTGAGGAACACGGCGGTTTGGGTCGATAACGTAGCGGCTCGGTTGATTGACGACCTCCGGAATTCGGGAGGTAAGCAGGGGATCGTCGATAACGGCCGTGGACGCTCCGATCAGAACCGCCCCCATTTCCGCCCGGAGCTGGTGAGTCCAAGTTCTTGCTTCCTCGCCCGTCAGGTCCGTTCGCGTCCCTTCTCGGGCAGCAACCTTGCCATCCAGCGACATCGCCAGCTTCAGGATGATGTACGGTCGCTTGTGGCGCATGGCATGGAGAAAGGTCGGGTTTGCGGCCTCACAATCGGACTCGAGCACGCCGGAGTCCACAACCAACCCCGCCTCACGGAGCCGCTCCGCCCCGCCGGCCGCTCGAGGATTCGGATCGGGCGCACCGATCACCACGCGGGCCACGCCCGCTTTCAGGAGCGCCTCGGTGCAGGGCGGCGTTCTGCCGTGGTGGTTGCAGGGCTCAAGCGTGACGTATGCCGTTGCGCCGTGACTGAGCGCGCCCGCTTCCGATAAGGCATTAACTTCAGCATGGGGCTGCCCTGCCGCCAAATGGCTCCCTAGGCCCACTAGACGGCCATTCTGGACGATGCAGCAGCCGACACGGGGATTTGGTGCAGGAAAGCCATGCGCGGCCTGTTCGACGGCCAGGCGCATCCAGCGTTCATCTTCGCTTCTGGGCATGGTCCTCTAAGGTGCTCTCGATCAGGCCCTGCAGGTTCTTACCGGACTCTTCGAGGAATTCCTTGCGCGTTCTTCGCATCACGAGGAGGGCCAGGATCGCAGTGACCAGAAAAACGGTGGCGGTGAGTCCGAAGTACATGAGCACCCGCAGGCCGTAGCGAGCCAGCTCTTGCTTGGTCGCGGTGTCGGCGGGCTTCGGTCCAACGATCCAGGGCCACCCGACCAGCAGGACAACGCCAGTGAGAAAGAACGCAGTCGTCCAGATCTTCAGGCGCATGCCGACCGGAGCCTCGCCACGCCTTCTTCCGGTGTCGAAGCGCTGGAAAGGAAGCTGCCGGCAACGAAGGTATCGGCGCCGGCCCGCCATGCCGCTCCGATCGTCTCCGCGTCGATCCCGCCATCGACCTCGACCGACAGATGGGGGGCAAGCTCCCGAATCCGCCGGACCTTCGCAAGACAGGAGGGGATCAGGCATTGTCCACCCCAACCTGGGTTGACGGTCATAACCAAGGCAAGGTCCAAGTCGTCCTTCAGCTCGAGGATCGGTTCCACCGGGGTGCCGGGGTTGATCGCCAAGCCGGCTTGGACCCCTAACGACTTCAGGTGCTGAACGAGGCGATGGGCGTGGTTAGTGGCCTCGGCGTGGAAGACAACTCTAGAGCACCCGGCGGCAATAAAGGCGTCAAAGTGCCGCTCAGGGGTCTCGGTCATGAGGTGGACCTCGAACGGCGTCGCTACGATCTTACGCAGGTCAGCCACCCAACCGGCGCCAAAGGTGATAGGAGGGACAAACTGCCCATCCATCACGTCAAAATGCAGCCACTCCGTCTGGGCCGCTTCGAGCGCTCGGACGAACGCCGGCAGCCGCTCCAGAGGGCAGGAAAGGATAGAAGGCGCGAGCCTCGGCTTCACTCGGGACTCCCCACGGCCTTTGCCCGTTTTTGCATGACGAGCTCGCCATCGAAAAAGATCCGGAAGATCGCCGACTCGCCGTAGCCGATCGCCTCGACTTCGAATTCTTCTCCGGGAGAGTGGTCTTCCTCGTAGACGGTGCGCGTTTCCCTGGCATCGGTAATGTCCACGCGCACGGTTGCTGCGGAATCGTCGATCGGCATCTTGATCTTCAGCGTGTACTTGCTCGGCTTCGAATCTGCCGCGGTTGAAGTCGACCGGGCGTTATCGCCGCCGCTCACGTCGACGCGAATCCGGGTCCAGCGTTCCACGCGCTTTCGAGGCTCAGGGATCTGGTTGACGATCTTGCCGACATCGATGTGCCGATCGCGAACCGTGCGTACATTGGAGTCCAGCTCGAGCTGGAGGTTCGCAAGAAGGGACTTTGCGTCGTCGACGGTGCGACCGCGGAGATCGGGAACATCGACAAACTTGCTGCCCTGACTGACGATCACCGACACAAAGGACCGCACCTGTGCTCCGGGAGGTGGGTTGGATTCCAGGATCGCGCCGTCGGGAAACTGCTCGCTTGGACGCTTGCCGGCGATCTTCATCGTCAGCCCCATGTCCTGGAGGCGTGCACTCGCTTCGTTGCTGCTCAGGCCGACCACGTTTGGCACCTTGACCAGCTTTTTCTTGTTAACGTTGAACCACCCCCACGCCCCGATCGTTACGACGAGCACGCCCAAGCAGACGTACACGGACCACATCAGCCATGGCGGCACATCCGGCTGCACCACATCGCGAGATGCCTTGGGCGGCTTCTTGTCGGCCGGATTGGCGACGTTAAGCTTCGGCACCACGTCCGGGACTGGTTGCGCCTTTGGTTGAACACGATCGCCACCGATCGGCCATGAAATCGGGCGACCGAACCTCAGCGCATCATTCAACGCTCGCAGATCGCGCAGCATCGCCGCCGCGTTGGCATATCGATGGATGGGATCCTTGGAGAGCGTCTTCTTAACGATCTCTTCGAGCACGATGGGAACTGCGGGGTTGATTGACCTAAGATTTGGCACCGGCGCCGTGCTGTGCTTCATGGCCACGACCATCGGGGAATCACCCACGAAGGGCTGACGCCCGGTCAGCATTTCGAAGAGCAGAATTCCTACCCCGTAGAGATCGGTGGCCGGCGAGACCATGCTGCCGGAGTTGATCTCAGGCGCCAAATACGGCGCCATGTCCGGCAGGGCCACAGCCCCCGCGGTCCGACTGCTGCTGTACGCCTCCCAGATGCCGGTGTTGCGCAACTTGACGGCGCCATTGGCCGAGACGATGACGTTACGCGAGGACACATCGCCATGGGTCACTCCGGCGCGGTGAGCGGCGTCGAGCGCTTCGGCGATTCCGATCGCGACGCTGACCGCCACAGGCGCCGAAAGGGGGGCTAACTTACGAATCCGGTCCTGAAGCGTAAATCCTGGCGAGAGATCTCCGACGATGAATGCAGAACCATCATGGTCGTCGACTTCCAGTACCCGCTCGATGCCCTCATGCTGCAGCTGGCTTAGGTTGCCCACGACTTCGCGGAGTTTCTCGATGAAACGCGCTTCGCGGTCGAATGGAGGCTGGAGAACACGTACGGCGACTTCGCGACCGGTAACCCGGTCCTTTGCCTTATACAGGACGAACATCGCATCTTCGTCGACCTGTTCGACGAGTTCATAGCGAATGCGCAGGATGGCCCCGATCATCCGGCATCCTCCGCTCGCTTTTGATGGTCGTTTACGAAACCGATGGCGATGCCGCCGCCAAGCACGATAAGCGCCAGCATCGAGATTGCCGGCGTGTCGATGGCCGAGCTATAGCTGATCGGGTTTCCGAAGGCAGCAGCGTATTGACTAGCCAAATACCCTCCACCCATCAGCACGAGGGCCGTAACAATAAGAATGGACCGCAAGAGCTCGATCATGCGTGCAGTAGGTTGCGAACCGTGTCCAATGGAATGTTATCGACAAGTTTACACCGACCAACTCTTTCCAGCAGGCTCATGGTCAGCCCCTCGCCCTGGCGTTTCTTGTCGACCAGCATTGCCTTCAAGACGTCATCCGCGTCCCAGACGCCGTTCCAATCCGTCGGCAGACCGGCACCCGCGAGTCCTTCAATAACCTTAACGACGGCTTCAGGCTCGGTAACCCCAAGCTTGGCGCCAACCTTGGCTTCGATCGCCATCCCAATAGCCACGGCCTCGCCGTGTAAGAGCTCACGGTAGCCGAGCATCCGCTCGATCGCGTGGCCAACGGTGTGTCCGAAGTTGAGAATCGCGCGAAGGCCCGTTGTTTCAAACTCATCCTCGATAACGACGCGAGCCTTATGTCGGACGCAGAGCTCGATAAGGTCCTGAAGCCCAGCGGTATCCGCCCTCCACTGGGTTCCCGAGAGGGTTCCGACAAGATCGGCATCCATGATGAAGCCGTACTTCCAAACCTCCGCCATCCCATTCGTGAACTGCCTTTGGGGAAGCGTTTGCAGAAACTCGTTCGCGATCCTGACCTCTG
The DNA here is from genome assembly GCA_019187105.1 of Fimbriimonadaceae bacterium. NCBI lineage: Bacteria > Bacillati > Armatimonadota > Fimbriimonadia > Fimbriimonadales > Fimbriimonadaceae > Fimbriimonadaceae bacterium. The sequence goes on from JABAQM010000001.1 coordinate 1,232,494, forward strand.
CGGGTGGATGAAAGGCCCCGGCGAGGTTCTTTCCAGCCCGGAGATCGATCCCGACCTTTCCCCCAACGGAACTGTCGACCATCGCCAGCAATGACGTCGGTATCTGGATGTAACGCACCCCGCGCATGTAGGCCGCGGCGGCATAGCCTGCGAGATCCCCGACCACCCCACCCCCCCAAGCCACCACGGTCCCATTCCGGCGGAGTCCCTCTTCGCCCAACCACTCGAGAACGTCTTCAAATACGCGGACCGTCTTGGAACTCTCGCCGGCGGGCACGACCTTAAGGGACCGCCAGCTACGCGCCATCTCTGGCCACGCAGCAGCCACGTTGGTGTCGGTCACGACCAGGGCCTCTTCCAACCCCTTGGTGACCTCGCCAATCGGAAGGAACCGTACGGAGTAGCTGGACCGCGATGTCTTGATTTCAACCATGGCGCTCGATCTCCTCGATGGCGATCCGAGCTACGGTTTCGGGATCGTCGCCATGCAGATGAAGGTGGATTTCGGCCTGTTCATAGAGGGGCCTTCGCCGGGAGAGCAGATCCAAAACCCGTTGTTCCCAGCCTTCTTCGACCAGCAACGGCCGGCGATGCCGGCCCCGCTCCAAGCGCTCGAGGAGCACTTCAGTTTTGACATCGAGGAACACCGTGAGACCAAGCCGGCGCATTTCGATCCAATTGGCTTCGCGCTGGACGATCCCTCCGCCCGTTGCCAGAACATAGGCGCCCGGGTCGAGGCTGCGCAGCAAGGCGGTTTCGTGGTCCCGAAATGCGGCTTCGCCGTATACGGCAAACAGGCGGGCGACGCTATGCCCTAGCCGGTGCTGGAGCAGCATATCGCTGTCGACAAACTCACGCTTGGATGCGGCGGCCATCGCTCTGCCGATGGTCGATTTGCCTGACCCCATCATGCCCACCAAAATCCACGCCCTGTCCATAAATATGAAATGGCGGCAAGCCAGAAGGCTTGCCGCCACGTTTTACCCACCTTTGTCAGGTTACGGCGTTCCGACCATATTCTCGTCATCGATAATCGTCGGGGTGACGAAGATCAGAAGCTCGCTGTTGTTCTTTTCCCGGGTCGTCGATCGGAAGAACTGGCCCACGATGGGCAGATCGCCGAGGATCGGGAATCGGGACTGCGAGGACTGATCCGACTTTCGCGTCAAGCCGCCGAGCACGATCGTCTCGGTGTCCTTTACGCGAGCAACGACGTTGATCGACTGGAAGAGCTGGTCGGGAATTTCTTCACCGTTCGGACCGCGGCGCAGTTGGCCGAAGTCGCCGATTTGCGGGGTGAGGTTCATCGTAACCGTTCGGTCGCCTTCGTTGATACGAGGTCGGACGATCAGGAAGGTGTTCACCGGGAGTGCCACCGGGTTAACCGAAGTGACGATGCCACCCGGGCCGTTCTGCACGGTCGTGACGAAGATGGTGGTGATGACCTGCTGCTGGACCACGGCCACCTGGTTGTTCAGCGTTCGGAGGATCGGCGCATTAACAACCTTTCCTTGGCCGCTCGTAAGGAGGGTTCGAAGTCGCGAGGTGATATTGCCGAAAGCATAGTTCAGGAAGATCGGATCGCTCTGTCGGGCGAAGGTGCCGGGTCGGTTACCGGTTACGACGGTTCCACGCTGATAGAGCCAGTCGAAGCCGAGCGATTGGCTCGCGCCTTGGCTCGTGGTAACGAATTCGACCTTGATCAGGATCTGCTTCGGAGCATTGTCGAAGTCGGCGATGATGCGTCGCAGTCGATTGACCGCATCATCTTCGCCAATGACGTACAGGCTGTTGTCGGTTGGGTCGTAGATGACCTTTTCGATGCCGTTCGGCACGAGGCCCTGACCACCGACGAAGTTGCCGGTGTTTTGCTGTCCGCCGGCGCCGAGACCGCCACCAGGCTGTCCGCCACCACCGGGAGCTCCAAGACCGCCACCCTGCGCAGAGGCCTCTCCGGGAAGGAGAACGCCGTTACCGGCGCCATCGTTGATCGGCGCCTGGACAGGCTGCTGGGTCATATTGCTCTGAGGCTGGGCGATCGGTGCGAACTGGCTCGCTCCGGCGACGATAACCTGGCTGGTCGGATAGCTGCTGGTGCCGGGTCGTGTCAACGCGGCGGCAGCATTTAGCTCGCGAAAGCCCTCAAGAGGATCGAACGTGACTTCCTTCGTGATGATGTCGTAGATCATCTTTGGGTCGGCGCGAAGGATCTTGATCTTACGATAGACAATCGGCTTCTTCGCCTCAGGAACGACCACGTTGGTGGTGCCGCCATCGGACTTCACCGGAGGTTTGCCTTGCCGGATGATGTAGACGCCGTTCTCATCCCGCTCGGCCCAACCGCCAGCGGCTTGGCAGATGTATCGAATCGCCTCTTCCGCCGTGACGCGGTTCAGCGAAAGCTCGATTTTCTTAAACGGTACGTCCGTCGGCTCGATCACGAACTGGAGGCCGGTTTGGCGAGAGAGGACTTGCGTTGCCGCCAAAAGGTCTGCGTCCTTTAGCTTGAGGTCAACGAGCTGAGCTGGACCGGAGTCCTGTGCTACCGCCATGGTCGCCATGGATACGGCGGCCGCGAGGACGGCCAGCTTACTACGCCAATTCTTCCAATACGTCATCGAATCACAACCTTCCTTGTTCCAAGCTTCTGTTCTACATGTTTGTTGGCGTCGACGAAGTGTTTCGCCGACGCCAGAGTTCTTATTAAGGCTTAGCGACCGATGCCGCCGCCACGGCCCATGCCGCCGCCACCGAAGCCGCCGCCGCCGAAGCCGCCGCCACCCAGTCCGCCGCCGCCAAAGCCGCCGCCGCCCACGCCGCCGCCGAAGCCGCCGCCGCCAAGTCCGCCGCCGAAGCCGCTGCCCATGCCGCCACCGAGGCCGCCGCCACCGAAGCCGCCGCCACCCATGCCGCTACCGCCGCCCATGCCACCGACAATCGTGCTCCATTCCGGCTGAAGCTGGAAGTTGGGCTGGTCGGACGTGATCAGCATCGCGATGAGCGCGGGATCAGCGTATCGAAGCTGAATTCGAACCGGAGGCTTGTCGCGCTTGACATTGGTGAGCGTTTCGCTTCCGCCGGTGCCGGCGTTGTCGACCTGGGTCTCGCGAAGTCGAATTACGTAAATGCCGGCTTCAACCTTGTAGGTCGCGCTAACCTGGTTCAGGATATTGCGAAGCGCCGTCTCAAACGGCACCTTCTTCAGGCTAACGGTAACCGTACCGGTCACGTTCGAGTCAACCGTGAAGTTCACGTTGACTTCTTTAAAAAGGATCTTGAGAGCTTCGCGAACGTCGGCCTGGTCAAGTTCCAGAGAATCGATAATCTTGTCCCGGGGATCGTTCTGCGCGCTTGCAGCCGTTGGAACGGCGAACAGGAGTGTCGCTGCCAGAATCGATGCCAAGAGGTTCTTTGCCACTTTAAACATTTAATGTTCCTCCGAAAGTTTGAAGCCCAAAGTTTGCGATGGTTATCATCATTTTAGCTTAGGCTCCTCGAAAACTATCTATCGCCCATGCCTCCGCCTTCACCGTCGAGGCCGCCACCGCCGCCGGTTCCGCCGCCTCCGCCTCCGCTTCCGCCGCCGCCAGAGGTTCCGCCGCCTCCGCCGCCGCCGAAATCGGCTCCGCGGCTTTGGAGCCTAACGACAAAGGTCGAGGGACGCATATCGGCAGATCGCCGTAGAACGGCCCGCTCTTCATCGATGCTGACGACCGTCCATTCGGTTCCTTGAATCTGCTGACCCGGTCGAATCTCAATCGTGTCTCCGGGCGAACGCTCAAGGAGCGCCCCGATGCCGTCGCCGATGAGAACCGCTGACAGCCGCCATCCTTGCGGGACCGGCGCCATGACCGTCGTCTCGTCGGGCGGGGGTGGGGGTGGCTCGTAAAAAACCGAGAAGCTGCCACCAAAGTCGGCCAAGACACGCTCGCTCGCCTGTTGTCGGTCAAAGACCTTCTCGACAGCAAGCAAGGCAAACGGGTCGGCTCGTCCACCGAAGTCTATTGAATTCGCAAGGTCGAAGGTTGACTTGTTGCCCGGATCGGCGATAATAGTCGCGTTTCGCCCAGCTTCAGCTGAGAGGTTTAGCTCCGGCGCCTGAAAGCGGCTATGAGTTGGCTGATCCTCCAGCGGAACGGGCGGCATGCAACCAGCGCCGGCCACCACGAGGGCGATCAGAGCTGCATTTCGACTCAACTTCAATACGTTTGCCATTCAACAGTTCCTTCTTATAGGTCCGGAGGTGGTGGTCCGCCACGCGGTCCGCCTCCGCCACCTCCGCCAAATCCCGGCGTGCCCGGTCCTCCTCCGCTGCCGCTTGCAGGCGCTGCGCCTTCCGGCACGGGGGGCGAGACCGTCTCGCCACGGATATAGGCTACGAGCGATAGATTGTATGTGGCGAGCAGATTCGGCGAGGTTCCGGTAATCCTCAGCCCGTCGGTCACCGCCAGGTAGTTCGGCATCGTGCTCCAGGCCCGAACATGCTGGTCGATTTGATCGAACGTGCCTCGGACCGAAACTGTACCGAGATCGTAGATCGCCACAGGAAATCTGATGCTCGGATAGTTGAAATAGGTTTCAACCACGTTCGTTGCGGATGTGCTCGGGAACGGAATCGTCGGTCCGTTCTCGACCGTAACCCCGCCGCGACGGAGTTGGCGATTCAAGTCGCGTTGAACTTCATTGCGGAATTTGCGCGCGTCGATGACCAGTTGCCATCGGTTGCGGGCGAGGTCGATGCCGCCTGCCCCGAGGCCATGTGGGGGCGTGTGGGCGGCCACGACCGCCTGCCACTCGTCGGCCTTGAGCTGTACCATTTCCACCGCTTTCAGAACGCGCTGTTCGGCTCGCTTCTGCTTGCCAGCCTCCGTCTTGAGGAGGTCAACCTGTGTCAGAAGGTTCTCGGTTGTGGCCTTATTCGGCAGGTAGTGGTGGAAGAGAGCGAACGACAGGACACCGATACTGATCGAGAGTCCAAGGAGAATGATGGTGAGAGGACTGAGTTTCATCGCGTTTTCTCCTTACTCGTCATCCAAGGCTGTCTTGGCGCCGGGTCGTCGATCCGGATTGATTCCCGCTGCTCCGCCACCCTTTGCGGGCCCCGGGTTCGTCGGTCCGGCGTCAGGATTGGCGCTGGTTGTGCCACCGCCACCCGTTCCACTTGGTGCTGGAGCCGGAGCCGAGGCGGCGCCCTGTGCGGCCAGCGTTGCGCGCGGATTTGGAGTTTGGATATTGCGGTCGTTGAGGACCACGGTAAGCGTAACTTGGCTCCAGTCTGGCATCGCACCCTTCGGCGAGGCGTCGGGCGTACCGAAGCCGCCTACGCCAGTAAAGCCGGTGGTCGTACTGCCAGAAGCCATCAAGAAGTACAGGCGATCGACGGGATCGCTCGGCTGGCGACCTTGGCCGGGCCGAATCGGATAGCCGACCTGGTCTTCCGTCACAAGATTGGGGACAAACTGATCGTTGATCACGTAACCGGCTCGGCTCACCGTCTGCGCGCCTGGAATTCTAAGCAGCGCCAACATAATGTCGGCGTATTGCTGCTGACTCTTCAAAACGCCGGTCATGGTCACCGTGCACTGCTTGTCGGTTACCGGAGCGGCGGAAATACTGGTGACACGGAACCAGGACGGAACGTAGCCGAGGCACTCCCGATAAAGATCGACATAAGTCGAGTTGTGCTTCATCATCGCCTGGGCCAAGTCGATGTTGCGGATCAGGACCTGGGACTGAGCCATGATATCATCCGCCATTTTCGATGTGGCGACCGCCTTTTCTGCAGCCGGCGTCCAGTCTTGAACCAGCTTTTCGGCATCTTGCTTTGTGTTCGTCGACTGCATGATCAGGAAGACGGAAGCACCAATGGCGATCACGGCCATCAGAATGCTCAAAATGGTCGCGGTCTTTGCCGCGCCGGCCTTGGATACATGGGTCGGGAGAAGGTTTAGCTTCATGCGGCTTTACTCAAAGGCAATATGCAGTCCGTTACCGATAGCTACGGCAAACGCCTCTGCATTTTCCTCCAACAGACTTTGGTCGAGCTTCTTTGCAGATATGGACAGCCCCTGAAATGGATCGTGCATCGCTGCGGGCAATCCAAGTGAGGAGGCCAAGAATGGCGCCAGGCCGCGGAGGCGGGCGCCGCCGCCGCACAGGACGATTCGGTTGACGTCTCCGCCTTTCGAGCGGAAGTAGTCTACAGACCGCCGGACTTCGGCGACAAACTCGTCTAAAACGCCAGCCATCGCGTTGTAGATACGGACGCTGTCAGCGCTTGAAACTGAGGGCACTGCGGCTGGTTCGGCAGCTGGAACCGGAATCTCCGCTGGCTCGAACGCTCCGGCAGCTTCCACCGGTGGCGCGGCGTAGGGATCGAGCGGGACATCGGGAACAGCCATACCGCCGGGCGCCAACGCCGGATTCATGAGAGCGGGGTCATCGGCGAACGGATTGTAAGCCTGAAATGCCTGGGTAGGAGCCGCGCCGAATGAAGCGCTCATCATGCCCATCGAGGCAGACTCCGGAATGTCGGCATGTTGAACCTTCATCGCCTCTGCTTCCTCGACCGAGAGGTTCAAATTATTGGCAATCGCTTCGGTAAACATTTCTCCGCCGATGGGGACCTGTCGCGGTAGCAACAGCTGGCCGTCGCGATACATGTTTATCGAGGTTGTTTTGTGTCCCACGTCAACGACGCAGACCACCTCATTGGGATCACTCGACCCGCTCACCTTGAGCGACCGTGCGATTCCGAGCGGTTCGACATCGATCGCAGCAATTGGCTTGCCCGCCTTCTTGGCGATACCGATCAAGGTATCAACCGCCGACTGGGGCGAGATGGCCATCACCACGTCCAAATTCTGGCTCGCGGCATCGGCCGGCTCAAACGATCTGAAGTCACTGACGACCGTGCTCTCGGGAAACGGGATGTTTCTCGTGATCTCCCAATTCATATGCTCCTTGAGCTCATTGGGGTTCATCCGAGGAACTTCCAGCGTCCGCACGAGCACCGACTGTTGGCCCGCTACCGAGAAAACGAAGTGGCTGGCGGTCGCTCCCGAAGTGGCCAGGGCCTGCTTGATCGCCGCGCCGATTGCATCGACATCGTAAACCCCGGTGTGGTCGACGGTTCCTGGAGGCGTGTCGGTCATCGTGACCGCAGAGATCGTAGGTTCCTTACCGGCGAGCTTAATCTCGGCGATTTTGATCTTCTGGCTACCGATATCGACGCCGATCGCGCTGCTTAACTTCTTCCCCATGTAGCCGTTGCCTTACCCTTCCCTGCGAGGCTTGGTTAGCATAGCACTCGCTCAGGATGCCTGTCAACCAGGTCCTTACCCTCAAAAAGACGGTTTCGGACCCGTGAAATGTTCGAACCGAAAAGCCGAAACGGCCGGAATCGTGAATCCCGGCCGTTCTTTATCGTCGCTCTCGCAATCGAGGCGATCATTGGTTAGGTGGAACCGCTGAGAAGCGCGGCGCCATGGTCTGGAAGTAGACGTCGGTAACGCCACCTCTCGTACTCGTCCAGAAGAGCCAGAACAGGCCCGGCCGCCGCAGGCCGAGGTCGACCCCATTCATATTGATCGGGTCGATTGCCGCGGTCAGGGCTGCCTCGTTGACGGCCTGTTCGATCGGCACCGTCGCCTCGACCGTTTCCTCGATCAAAGTTACCGGGGCCTGAATGTTGATGTTCGCGATCGTCCTGCCCTGCTCATCCAGTCCGTTGTAGCGGACCGAGAGGTTGTTCATGTCCTCCAACTCGGAGGTGAAGTACACCTTGCCGGTTGACGGCTCGACCTGATAGAAGGAGCCGGCGGGCATGCCCGTTACTTGGAAGGAAGTGATGCGCCCATCGATGTCGGTCTCAACTGCGGTAGGCAGCTGAATACCGAATCTGAGGGTTCTCATGAAGGGACGCGAGATTTGAGTACCTTCGGAGGCCGTGCGCGTGAACGTGAGCAGGTAACGGTCATTGCGTACAGGATCGGGCGCCGCCGCACCGGAGTTCTGCGAGGTACCCCAGTAGCTAAACCCGGCAAGATCGCTTCGCTCGCCATAGAACCGGTCGTCGAACACGAGCGTGCCGTTGCGATAGTTCGCCGCCAAGCCCGTGCTAACCCGGATGGCGTTTGGCGCGCTAATGACTTCCAGCCGCATGTCGCGCGGGATCATCGCACCCGAGAATCGAACGGAACCGACCCGTGGATCGACGTAGACCTTACCGCCCAACAGGCAGTCGTAGACCAGCGTGAAGCTGAGCGAGTCGTATTGTCGGCTGTTTTTGTCGATGATCGACGTTCGGCTCGAGCCAACCCGACTGACGATATCCACGTTGCCAAGGTCCGCCTCGCGGGTCGACCAATCGATGCCGTTCGACCAATAGACGCCGGCAACCGGATCCTGAACCAGGGCCGAATATCCCGTTGGGAACGTCCGCAGCCGGGGTCGCTCGCCACGCGGAGCCACGGGGAAGCCGCGTCCGTCGGAAACGAGCCTCATCAGGAAGGCTTCGCTCTGGGCCCGGCCGCGAAGTTTGGCCGTATACAGGAGATCGATGACCGCATCCGATCCGGAGTTACGGTATCGACGCACCTGGGCCGACAGGGATGTGATCGACTCATAGCCGTTGCCGACCTCCAAGCTCCTCGGTCGAGACCACGTATTATTGTTGCCGGTGAAGGTCGCATTGAAGACCTGCGACAAGCCGCCGGCGCTGGCGATGTAAAACACCGATGCGTTGTTGCCGACCTGGATGAGCGCAGGTCGACCCTTGCGGACTTCCGGATCATAGCCGTTGCCGTTGCTGTCGGCCATGGCAATCGGATCGCTAATCGAAATCGATCCATCCTGGGCGACCGTGACTCGTGCGATGAACAGCTTGCTGACGAGTTCCAGCGCACCGCGGGTGCTTCGTTTCATCGCCTCGCCCACGAATGACATGTAAAGATTGGTCTCGAAGCTCCGATTGCCAGGGGCATCCAGCGGATTGAACGGCGCATAGGAGGCAAAGGTCGGCGAGCCAAACTTGATCGACTCGGGGACGATCGACTCGCCGGTGGCCAATGGTCCGAAATGCACGTCCGGGTTGTTTGGATACGGGCCAACGCTCTTGCGGAACCAGGAGGCGCCGCTCACCGGAGCGAATGCGTTCAGATCGCGCATCGGGCTCGATCCCGGCGCTCCGTTTTGACCGGATCCGTTAAGGGCGGCAACGTAGATCCGCCACTGGTCGTTTCGAGTGCTCGGATCGGTGAAGTCGGTCTCCGTGCGATTGCGCGGATTCCAGCCAGGAGTGCTACCGCTCTCAAGTCGGTCACTCGACCAAGCTACAACCAGATTGCCGTTGCCGTCGCGGATACCGCTGGGTCCGCGGTTGGACCACAGGAACGACTCCGTTCCGTTAACGATGTCCTCGACCATCGGCGCCGACTTGGTGGTTCGGCGGTTGGTCAGACGCGCTTCGCGAACGGTGAACTGCAGAGCGAAACCTGGATCGGCGTAGGCGTCATCGCTGCCAAGCGCCAGGTTGTCGGTGCGATCTTCGATCACGTTGATGAGCTGACGGTAAATACCGGAGGCTGCGCCGATCGGAGCCGTTACACCGACCTTCGGATCTCCCGGCGGGTAAGCGGTTGGGTCCAGATTCGGGTGGCTCGTATCGGCATTGATGCCGAGATTCGGATTCCGTCGCCGAATCGGATTTACGCTCAGTCGGGTGCCCGCCGCATCACCAGGTCGAGGCTTCTGCAAGATGACGCTGCGGTTCGGCCCGATTGGAGGCGCGAAGCGAGGGTCTAGGTCGCTATGAAGGTGCAGAGGTGCATCCAGCCACGCCATCTGGTTCAGCGAAGGACCGAGCAGCGGCAACGGCGTGATGTTGGCGCCGAGACCAAAGCCTTTCGCCATTCGCACGTTGTAAAGATTCACGTTGCCGTCGTTGATGACGGTGAAGTTCCTAAAGAACGAGCTGGAATTCGTGGTATCGCCGTAGGTCGGATTCCATGGGTTGAACGGCGAGTTCACATCCCATGGAGCCAGCGGGGTGTAGCCGCCGCCAGACGGGAGCGATCCAAGATCGATATTGGGCGTCGTGACCTGGAAGCGCTCGTCGATCGCCACTCTTGCGAGAAGGTCGAATTCGCGATACGCTTCGCTCGGAACGCCGCCAGCGAATTGCCGTCCGGCTTGGCCGATGTCGACATAAACCGCCTGAGGACCACGATAGCCCTGACCATTCGGCGGTTGGAACCGCGCGATGTCAAACTGGATGTCGAACGGCGTGGCGGACAGCGACCGTGCCAGCCCCGCGTTGTAACCCGGGAAGTTGTTGTAGTCGTTCAGGTTCGCGATGTAGTTCGACGGAGGCACCAGGGAAACCGGGCCGAACAACGGATTTTCGACGTCGCCGAAGACCTGCTTGGCAATCTTGATCTGATCACGCCGCAAGTCCGGGTAGTCCAGGCTGACGTTCGGGAAGAACGCCGGCAGCTCTTCGTAACTGGGGTAAAGCGTGCCATCGAGCGGTTTGGTAACCGCCGCGACTCCACCTTGCCAGGCCAGGTCGTTGATGGCAAACCTCACGTTGGAGATGCCGCGGTTCTCGCCAAGCAGGAGCACGAGCAGGCTTCGATCGTAAACAAGAACCTGGCTTGCGCTACTTTGACCGTGCGAGACTTCGTCACCTGGAGAGTTAAGGTCCGGCCCGAGGCCGCTGGTCAGGATCACCGTGTTCCCGTTAACCAGGTTGCCGTTGGCCTGCACTTCCGGATCGGTGAGAACGGTTGTCTTGCCAAGCGTCTGGACGGTGGCCTTGTTCGTTCGAACTTCCACACCCAGTGGGTGAAGGAACCGAACGGCGTCCCGCTGGATTTCGGTCGAGGTCGAGCCACGATCCGGAATGACCGCCCGGGTGATGACGGTGCCGTCTCCAGGCGCCGCCGCGTTGCCACCCGCTCCGTAGACCGGGAAGACTGCAAACGAGAACATCTCCTTGTCGGTGGGCTTGCTGCCCGGAATGAGGAACGGATCTACGGTTCGCCTTGCAGCGGCAGTGCCGGGAGCGTTGAACTGCGTGTCGATGCGATAGCCGTTTGCCGGCGGGGTGAATTTGGACCGATCCGGCAGATCGTAGGTCATCACATAGAGCGTTTCGCCGTATTCGAACGAACGTCGCGTACAGGCTCTGGATTCGCCGGCTGCTTGGATGTCGGTGTAGTTGAGCGTGCCCGCCGACAGCTTCTCCATGATCTTGTTGTATTCCTCGGGGACTACAAACGCGACCTTGGCGTTTTGAGCGATCTGGTCGAGAACGCCCTTGCTGGGATCGTTGGGAGAAATGTTCTCTATGAGCGGCGGTACACCCGGCGACAGCAGGAAGCGAATATCGCTGAAGGCGAATAGGTTGCCGGCGACGTCGCCCGCATAGAACCACACGTGAGCCGTCGTACTGTCGGGGTCCACAAGCGAGTCAGGCGCAGTGAGGCCACCGCCAATTGCCAGGGAACTGAGGAAGGCGCCGCCTTCGGACGTAACGCCACCGCTGTAACGGAACCCGTCCTTGTTGAGCTCGCTCATGTGGGCGAAGAACCGCTCGATGCGCCCGTCCAGGGTCGGGACCATCAGAATCGGTACGCCTCTGCCATCCGGCATAACGCCGGCACTATTCGGAACCCTAAGATTCGTAAAGGCAGGCGAACCGCCGGGAGTGCCGCCCAGCTCGGTCGATGTCCAGGTCGACGTACCCGTAGCGGCGTCGATAGCGTACATATTCCCCGCTCCGTTGACGGCAAAGACCGTGTCGGTCATACCCGTTCGGGGGGCAATATTGAGCTCGGAGGCTGAAACGGCGACGGTGGCGGCCGTGGTGTACCCGTTGACCGAAGGCACCGCCCCTCCGTCGAAGCTCCACACGAGAGCGCCGATCGACCAGTCCACGGCGTAGACGAAGCTACGCGAATCTCCGAACTTCAGGTCGGCGCCAAAGTAGACCTTGTTGAAGCGGACCGTCGGCGTCATGCGGACCGCTCCGATGGTGGGATCGGTGAACAGCGGGTAGGCCCAGCGAACCGTCGTCGTTCGGGTGGTGGGATCTCCTACCGCATTGAGAGCAATCACGCGTCCTTGGGTCGTCGGCACGTAGACCGTTGGCCTTGCCGGAACATTGCCAAAGGAAACCGAGCCTACGATCGGTCCCAGATTGCTGTCGACCGGAATCGCCGGATAGTCGTCGGGATAGCTCCACGCGCGGCTGGTGGTTCCGTCGCCTCGACCAAGCATTTCGATGCAATAGACTCGGCCGTTCTTCGTGCCGATGTAGAGTCGATCGACGTTGCCGGTGGGGGTTGGGTCGATCTGAACCCGAGCGATTAGGCCCGAGGACATATCGAAGCCGATCGGGTTCTCCGCGATTCCGTCAGGGCCATCCGCCCCGGCTGCGCGGTTGGGATCCTGGTTGATCGGTGCGAGCTGCTTTTCGCTTGGATAGACCCAGTAGACCGTCGTGCGTCCAGCGGCGTCGCCCTTGGCGTCCATGCAGTAGATGCGACCATTTTCCATCGCCACGACGACCACGTCGCGCTCGGCGGTTACGCCGTTGCTGTCCTTGACCTTTGCGCGAGCATAGATCGGCGTCGACGTGATCCGCAGGTCAGCCTGCTTTCGGAACCGGACCATGTCGGCGTAGACCTGCTTGCCGTTCGAACCGGGACTCAGGTTCGTCACCACGACCCGAAGGGGGGCGGTGGCATTGTTGTTGGCGAAGCGCGTTTTCAGCGTCGTAAGCAATCGCACCCAGCCGCCATTCTTGCTCTGGTCAAGGGTCACGACGTAAGGCGTTGCGCCTTCGTAAATCTCGTACTGGACGTCGGTGGCGAGATTGCCTCGATCCACCGCGTTCGGCGGGAGCCATACCCAGACTTCATAATCGCCGTCGTTCAGCTTTGGCGCGTAGGTGAGCGTGGCGTTGGTGACACCTGAAGCGTTGGTGATCAGGTAGTCGAGCCCCTTGAAACCGCCAAAGATGTTGTTGCTGGTCCAAGCGCCGCTCTGGCTGATGCCGGAGCTCAGGTTGTCCTTGTCGATCGTAACCATGCTCCGGTTCTGGCCGGGCTGGTCACTCGGATCAGGAGTCGGAATGATGTTCGGATTCACCACCCAGTCACGACGCTCCTCGTTGAACGTCGCCACATCGGGATCCCTCAGCGGGCGTTTTGCCGGCCACGACCACACACCATTTCGAAATGCGATCGCGTTCGGATTCACCGTGGCGTAATCATGCGAATACGAGGAGACAATGCCGAGGTCGTAAGTGAAGATGGTGTTGCCGACTTGCACCGTGAACGGCTCGTTGCGTGCGGCAACGGTTCGCCACGGATACGTGTCGGGGACCGATAGGATGTGGACGATCGGTGAGGCCAGGTAGCTGCCCAGTGAAGAAAACGCCGCCCGCGAAACAACCGCCGCGTCGGCATAAACGAGGGTCGTGCCTGGCACGTCTTCAAGTTGCCCGCCGCCATCTCGAGGCACGGTATTGAAAAGCTTGATGGTTACCTTGCCGCCGGCATCGACCCGGTACAGGGTATCGGTGGCGTAGCCGCCGGCGCCCAATCGCACAAGGCCACCACCGGTTATGAGCGTGTCGATAACCTCGACAAACGGTCCACCTTCAACACCGGAAATCTCGTACACGTAGTAGCGCTGCGGGAATCGCAGGAGCCGGTTGGCCGTCGTGTCGACATCGGTGGGACCGATCGGGATGTTGACGCTTAGGGCGATGTCATCGCCGGGAAGCAACGGGAAGATAGGCGAGTTCGTGAATTCCCAAGCGAACGTCTGCAACGTGTCGCCGGAGTTCAGCTTATCCCGAGGATCGCCGGTATTGGCGCTGGCGATCGTCGTGGTGTAGTGGTACTGCGGGTTGGTGATGCCTTGTTCGATCGCCAAGAAGGCTGCCACACCGGTAGGAATCTGCCAAGAACCTGGAGGAGCTTGAATCGCTCCCGGCTCCCAGTTGTCGATCAGACGCTGGACGTTGCTGGTCGGATCGAACCACCGCAGGACGCCCTTGCCGGGGTTGTAGTCCTCTTGGAGGCGGTTGTGCAAGCCGGTACGACCGGAGTTGCCTTGGTACGTCGTCCAAGATTGCGAGATCGCCGCGGAGGCGACGGCCAAGAGGGCCAGAACGACTCCGAGCTTTCTCCCCTTCTGCAGTTTCGTCAACATCGTTGATCGGTCCATGATAATTCTCAGTTCTTATCGGCGATCGCCAAACAGCGGCGCCATAATCCCCCTGGCGCCCTGGACTTGGCTGATTTCTGCCTTGACACTTAGTGAGTCGAAGCCGAGGTTTCGCTTGTTCCAGTTGAACCCGCGGTCATTGTTCGTCGGCGCAAACTCGCCTTCGAGAAGAACAATCTCGCCATTGTAAACGCTCTTGTTGCGGGTGACTCCCTGCCAGCCGTTTACGACGACGACTTCTCCACTATCGAGACGGCGCGCATACACCGGTCGTGCGTTCATCGGGTTGCTACCGCCAATCGTGCCGCTTAAACCTCCGTTTCGAATGGCGCGAAACGCTTCATTGGGGAGGTACCAGCGGGTTGTCCAGACGCCCGGCGCGGTTTCGATCACCTCGTAGACACCGCTGGAATCCGTGAACATGATCGCGATCACCGGGAGATTGTTGTAGGTCGTATAGCGCAGGGATACCGAGGTCAAGCCCGCTATTTTCCGCTCGACGGCCGGACGTGCCGGGCTATCCCAGGCGTTTGTCGCATCCTGGAAGAACGCATTGGCAGGGATGGCCGGAATCGCGACCTTCGTGATGACGGTCGTTTGCGCGCCGTTGTACAGCACGATGCCGCCGAAGCCACTTGAAGAGTCGACGTTCTGGTTGGTGTTGTCCAGGCCAAAGCTCGCCTTGCCGGGTTCGAAGTTGCCAAAGCCAAACGCGACCACCGGAATACGACCACCGGAGCCGTCGTCAACGAAAACTCTGTCGATGCTGTTGTAGGCGTACTGCTTGCCTGACAATTCGGCAGGCGTGTGCCAGAACAACACGCTCTGGGCCCGCTCGATTTGGTTCGGCTTGTCGCTCTGAGGATCGACATACTCGACGGGTCCGAGAACGCGCCTTGAGACAGGGTCGACCTCATAGCGATCGATCAACTCGACGATTCGGTAGTTGCCGGCATCGGCAATCAGGTAGTGCACCCATCGCTCCAAGGGCCTTGGACTCGTCAGGTAGCTCGGATTCTGCTCGTAGCTCTCGTAAACGAGGATGTCCTTTGGCAGTCGAAGCGATGAGCGAATATTGTCGGGAGCGCCGCTGGGACGATACTTCGGATCGAACTTGAATCCGGTTATGGTGCGAACCTCACGCCCAGCTCCATCGATCCGCATGATGCGGTCGTTACCGTTGTCGACCACCCAATAACTGTTGGGGCCGACCTGATACACGCGATTCGGTCGCGAGAGCGCAATGCCCTTGCCCACCGTGCTGATGGGGCCATTCAAACCGGCCTGCACTGAGCCGTCAACCAGCCACACCGGGTTGCCTGAAGCGTCGAAACGTCCGACCCGGCCCTCGTCGGCAACCATGAAATCGCCGCGCGAGTAGCCATAAACGGTCGAGGTGCCCCACGTCACCAGGACGCCATCGCCTCCGACCACGCCCATGGCGCGCGGCTCGTCTACGGCCGTCTGAAGGAAGCGAACGGCGTAGTCCTCAAAAGATTGCACGCCAAACGCCTGTGGCCAACGAATCGCCGGGTTGATCTTGAACGGCGGGTTGTTGTTCATGTTGACGTCTTTGAACTGCTTGAGCTGGCTGTTCCATCGACGTCCGGTGGTGGCCACCAGGAACGGATCGTTTTGACTGATCGTGCTGTCCATCGCCGTCAGCAGTCCGTTGCGGTTAAAGAATCCTTGGCCGGCGAAGATGCCTGGCACGGCGCTTGATCCGGCAAGGTAAACGGTTTCGCCGGTCACAAGCGGCTGGGAAGGCGCATAAAGGGCGGCAAAGACCGTGTACCAGCGCAGCGGCGTCCAGCGGCCACCCGCAAATCCAGGAACGAAGCCCTGGTTCTGGGTGTCGATGGTTGCATCGGTTAGCTCCGGTTCGACGATCGCGTCGCTTGCACCCTGGCCGCCACCGCGAACCACGATTGGCAGGTTGGTGCTGAGCGCATTTCGTACCTGACCCTGTTCGACGTCCATCATCGATTCGAGCCGTACCCGTGTGCGCCCCGTATTGGGGTCGCGCTCGATGGTGTATTGGCCCTGGCGAAGATCCGAATAGATTTCTGGTTCGGCCTTATTCGAGCTCCGCGCGTAGTCGCGCTGGCTCAGCACGAAATTGCCAGAGACGTTTTCCAGGAAGAACTCGGCCGGTTGTGGAGTCGCTTCGAAAGCGAGCAGGATCGCCATCGGGATTTCAAACGGGTTTCGCTTCAGTCCGGTGGCCGTCACATAGACGGTATCGCCCTTGACGGTGGGGCCGGAGGCAAAACACGGATCGTTTAGGGCGCCCCCAAGCGGGGCAAAGACCTTGCCAAGTTCATCTTCGTCATAAAGGGTTTCGTCGTAGGTAAAGCGGTCACCGGTGGAAATGCCGCTGTTGATCTTGATAACGTGGCGTCGGAACAGGTCCCATCGATAAACCAACTTAAAGCGGCCGCGACCGTCTTCGCGGATGCAGAACAGGGAACCGCCCTTGCTGCGGTCAATCGGATCGCCATTGGTGTTGATTGGGCTTCCCGTAACCACGAAGAGGTTGCCGGTGGGGCCAAGGGCGACTCCTCCGATGATCTGGCGGGTTAGTCCGCTGTCGTCAGGCAGCTGCAGGTTTCCTCGGATGTAGGCATCGGCAGGGGCATTGTTGGAGCCAAATCCGACTGCACCCCAGTCGATTGTGTAGTCGAGTCGAATCGAAGCGTCGTCGAGTAGTGTCGGCGTCGAATTCGTCCAGTCCCGCCCCGATCCGGTCGCGGACAGGGGGATCGTCAACTCGCCGTTGCTGTCTTGAACCACGAGGGGACGGCTGCCATCGAAGAACGTCTTTGTAATGTCCGTGGAGTAGGGCTGTCCGTTCGCCTGCAGGACGGATACCTTCACGCCAAGGTGGCTGTTGCCACCAGGAAGGAAGATCGGGAGGCCCTGCTGAGAGGCTCGCGTGGTTAGCCGGAGCGCGTCCGGCTCTTCGGAAACGAGCGAAGGCTTTTCGCCTCGAGCTCCGAACCAGATGCTCACGAACCCGGCCGCACGGGGCTGGCCGCCGGCACCGGTCGGGTTGTTCACCATGGGGATGTAAACGACCTTGTCGACTCCACCCGAGTTGTCGAGAATCGGCACGTAGCCGACCGTTGGAGGTGCCGAAGGCACGGCAAACCGCGCCGACTGCGAGATCGACCAAGCCTTCTGGCTGATGATTGGCAAACCTGTGCGAAGATCGACGACCCAGCACCGGCCCGTGACGTTGCCGTCAGCGCGGGCGTCGGCGACGAATGCCAGTCCTTCATGGGCCGTTGGCGGTTGCGGACCGGCGGGACCAAACTGGGTGGTTTCCGGCGGATTGGCCACAGCCAGTGGCGGCACGTTGCCAAGGGCGGCACCCCCATTGGGGTCGTACTGGAGATCGAAGATGTTCAGGCGACCCTGGCCGTCGCAGACGAGAATCTGATCCGTTACCGGCGTGTTGCCCAGAAGCGGGTTCCGCAACGTGGCAACTTCAGGAACCTCGGTGCAGGTCGGCATCGAGAGCGGCGCCGAAAGCGACTGGCTGATCCAAACGATGTCGGCCGGATAGTCGGTCGGGTCCACGATGCCGTCGTCGGGATTGCCATTCCCATCCGTATCCCGTCCCGGCACCGAGTCGAGCACGACCACGCGGTCGCCGGCGGTAAAAACGACGTAGCCCTTGAAGACTACCGGTGCGTTGCTGGGGCTTAGATTCGAACCCAGGCCTCGGGCCGTGAACCGCCGCATCAGCGGTGCGGTGATATCGATGGGACCGCCGTTGGACCGGCGACTTCCCTTGGCAACCGAGGTGTAGGTCGATGAAAGCGTTGTGGCGTTGATAATGAGCTTGGAACCGGCGACAAAGCTAGCGTCGCTTGCCGATCGGGGAGCTGCATAGAAGGTTTGGTTCGGAACGTTGTTTCCCGCAACGTCGTAACCTCGATTCAGGTTGCCGGAAGTCCCGCGCGACGTAATGACAACCGCACCTTCGCCGATCCTGCCGACGAGCACGACGCCGCCGGAGTTATCGAACGCGACCGGATCAAAGCGCAGAAAATCCGACTTGAGCCACGCCATGATCGGTCCAAACGGTCCGATGACGGAGTCGGGAATAGGCACTACGACCTGACCAGAATTGATCCCGATCCGGTAGAGCTCGTCGTAGCCGAGGGTGTTGGGCGTGTTGAAAACGGGGTGGCCAGGGTTCCAGCCGATCGTTCCGCCGCCGTTACCGAGAAAGAGCGGGAGTGGCAGGCAGTTCAGGCTATCGATGACAACGCTGCCAGGAATGAAGTCGACCCAGAGAATCCCACCTTGGTCCACATACCTGCGAAGCTTCTCGCGTTCAATCGAATTGAGGGCAAGGTTTCCGTTGATGGCCAGCATCAGGATGTCGTAATCCGACAACGCCTGGTCGCTCATCGACGAAAGGCTGACCTCCCAATACGGGGCCATGTTCTTGTCGAGCTTGGTTCCGACAGGCGGAATGTTGCCCGCGTTTGGAATCGTCGTCCATCGGTCGCGCACGGCGCTGGTCAGCACCGAGTTCGCGTGAGGATTAAGGTAGGTCCATCCGGCCGGCTTGGCGTTGCGGTCCAGATCGAGGTAGTGAAAGACGTGAGGCGACACGTTGGCGGCAACCGCACTCTTCGTCGGACTGCCGCCGACCTTTTGACTTTCGATCAGCAGCGCTCCCGCTCGTACCGGAACGGTATCGAGGGCATAGTTCATTGGCTGCGCGACCGCCGCCAAGCTGGCGGACGCAGTAGCCAAGAGGGTCCAGAACAAACGTCGTGTCATGGGTTCACTTCTCCGAAGTAGGCCAGCGTCGGGCTGACCGGTAGCCGCGGCATCGGCGGTAATGCCCAAATGCCGTTCCGGCGAATCATGTTGCCGAAGCTATCCGTTGCCAGGGCCAATTGAGGATCGTAGCTGATGATCAGGTTCGGTGCGTAGGGCCGCGTATCGTCCATGTAGCGGGGATCGAACTGGTTCGGGTTGGTCAGGCTGCGCGGCACATGCTGTTCGGGAATCTGCCGTTCGCTGGCGCCTGCAAATCGGGGGATCCAACCCCATCGCTTCATCCACTCGCCTTGCTGGGCGATTGCCGGCGGCATATTTTCGCTAACCGCTCCGACCACCGTGATCCGCACGTCGAGAGGTTCACCAAAGAAGGGCACGTCCGGGGTGTTGCCGTACTGCTCGAACCGCTGACGTCGGAATTGATCCCGATCGCTCTGGGCGCCAAAGCGCGGGAAGTAGGTGCCAGAGCCATCCGAAGGTCGCGTGTCGTTGGTGTTGAAGTTGAACCAAGGTCCGGGAATGACAAAGAACGAGCCTTCCTCGGCATACATCGCGCATTCGATTCGAACATCGCTTGGAGCGACCGCGGCTCGGGCAAGGTAGTAGTTCTGGGTCTGTTGGTTGCCGACGTTCTGCTGCCGTACCCGGAAAAGCGTCTCGTCCTGCATGGCCAGCGCGAACGGATTCGGCGTGTCATTCTCGATGGCATTCGTTCGGGTCATGCGGTGACCGTTTGCGGAGTAGCTCCACGCGCCTGGATCGACCAGTCGATGCGCGATGGTCTCAAACCGGGGATAGGCATTGATGCCAGGGGTTCCAAGTCCGTAGATAGGCACGTTGACGCCGTTCACAAAGTAGCCTTGGGCCGCGTTGTGGATCACCGTACCCGCCGTCGCAAAGTCGAGTGCCCTCGCGAACAGGTAGGGCGCAGGAAGATCGGCCGTGCCGGGGTAACTTTGAGCCGCCACATCCACGCCTACGAATGCCGGACCTCCGTTATCCGCGGATTGCGACACCATCAGCATGGACGGAACCCTGATGTTCGAGCCGAATGCCGTGTACCGCAGCGCATATGGCTGCCAGTCACTCGGACCGAGCGCACCGGGAGTATCCGGATCGAGCAGGAGCTGACCGCGAAGGACAAGCTCCGGATTTTCCGTAGTCAGAGCCACGGGGTTAGGCGTGTTCGGCAATGCGTCCTGGTTCCCTGCCTGCGGATCCTCACCGGGGCCCGGGGCAAAGAAAGCGGTGGTATTGACGGCGACATAGTCCTTCGCCATCATCATCAGCATCGAGGTGCTTTGCTCGTTCGGGCCAAGCATCTGGCCGTTCTCACGAACGACGCCTTTGGTGATGCTGCCCTCCACATAGATCGAGCCAAGGCTCACGATCGATAGCTGCAGATTGGTTGGAATCACGCCACGAACCCGCAGGTCGCCTTCGCAGAACAACACGCCGTAGAACGGCAGACCCCGAGTCTGGAAGTCCTGGTCGCTGACGGAACTTGCATCCAATCCGATCAGGTCGGGATGCTGAATGCTGTTGATGATATAGACCTTGCCGTCGGCAAGGACGCGTCGGATTCGAAACTTGACTCTGGAATGTGTGGTCGCCGAGCCGTCCGCGTTTCGCCAGTAGCGGTTTCGGGAACGGCTATCGCGCGTGATCACAAAGCCGTCCGCCACAAGCTGGATGTGGGTGGCGAGTGGCCGATAGAACGGACCCTGCCACGCCCCGGTGCGGCTATTGGATGGGTTGAGCCAGTCATCTGGAAGGCTCTTGATGGCACCATCGATTTCTCGCTCCTCGTCGCTGGGCAGGTTGGCCCGCTCCGAAGTGTCGAGGTAGACGTTTCGGCCGTAGCCGTACCGTCCCGTATTGCGCCCGTTAACCAGCACGCCGCTGTCGCGGCTCATGCGCTGATAGCGATTCAAACGGGTCGCTGGGTCGATCGTCGTGATCAGCGGGGGCTCTTTTCGCCCGACCGCACGGGCGAATCCTTCGCCATCCGTACTCGCAACGCCATCGCGAATCACGCCATGGAGCGTTGTAAATCGCTCGCTATCGCTGTTCAAGGACCCGACGCCGCCGTTGTTTCTAAGTTCGTTGGCGGCGGGGTCGCCTGGTCGAGTGACCCACAGAGCGGAGCTGTTGTTCGCTCCCTTCATCTCTCCGGCAACGAACCAGCCGTCGCCAATGGTGGGGTTGAGTAGGACGTCGTGCTCGCCATGAACCACGAGATCCGTATTGCAGTAAAGCGAACCGCTGCCGCCAGGAATGGCGCCACCCCATCGCATGGCGATATCGATCGCCTTGCCTTCGAACATGACTCCAAGGCCGCCTGGCACACCAAGCTCGGCCGCACGGGACCGTCTGTCCTTCGCGGTGATAAAGCGAGCCGTTTCAATGATGCCAATCGAGGCGAACGCGATCTGCTTCTTGCCGTCGACATTGTTGGAGGCGTCCAATTCGCGAAGCTGTCCCAACTCGGATCGAAACTCATTCGAGTTGGCAAAATTCGTCACCTTTGCGGCGCGGCTCAGCATCTGGGTCGGGTCCGGTCGGTCCGTTCGGAGCTCTCCTGCCCGACCGATGGTTTCGATCACGAGGTAGTTGCGCGCCTTGCCTCGCTCGCGGAGGTTGCTGCCGAGGCGGTTCTCGCCTCCGGCAAGGTCAAAAGGCGTGTATCGCACTCGAACGAGAGATCGACCCCGATCGAACGACATTCGAGTGAACGGCCCAAAGCCATCGGGGCCGCCCAGATCCTTGACCGGATCGGCGTCGCTCAGCATCCCGAAGTTGGTACCGGCGCGGAGGTATAGGGCGTCCGGATCCTTTGTATAGCCCTGTGCATCGACGGCGACCGCAGTGGGATCGGGCCGCCAGTCTGCCCCAAGCTCACTGTTGAGCAGTTGCGAATGGCAGTAGCGTGTCCCCGCCTCCGCAAGGTCTCCCGCCACCGTGCGTTTGGCGCCTCGCCCAGCGAACTGAATGTTCCGCGCGATGATGGCCGCAAAAGCCGTTCCCAGGATCAAAAGGACCCCGAGAATGATGATCACGATGATCATGGTCTGACCGCGATCTCGTCGACGATGGTTGGCAAGCGGGATAGTCATTAAGGCTTCTTTTCAGACTCCTATCTCAAGAAATTGCGGACGGTGGCCGTGCCCTTGACGGTTACGGTCGGCGCGTTGACGACCGAGCTGCTCTGTGGAAAGACGCGCATCGTCAAGTTGATGCCGATCACCTGGCGCGAATCGTAATCCACGGCGACCACGTCGTTTGGCTCGGTAAATTGGAACCGGTACAGGACGTAAATGTTCCCTTGCGGAATCGGTTCGCCAAACGCGGAGTTCAGCTCGACATAGCCGGCGCGGTACTGCGCCTGTAGCACCGCCGAAATCAGATTCTGGGCTTCGTAGCGTTGCGGATCATAAATCGACCCGTAATTCGGGTCCCCGTTATTGGGAATACCAAACGGAAGCGGGCGCGCGATGTCGTACCAGTTGTCCGGCTCCCGCTGGTTCACGTAGTTGATGTAGTACTGGTTAGGGCCAACTGGCCGCTGGGTAACGCGGGAATAACGGACCGGCTGGCCATAGTTGGGTCCTGGAGCCTGGTCCGGTCCAACCACAACTTCCGACCCCGGCACGATCCTGGCGCGAGCGAATCCGGTCGCAGGATCGGGGCTGAGCGGGCTTGCGGTGCCATCCGCCTGCGGGGTGATTCGAAGGTCGATGTATCGCTTCACGGCACGCGCCGCGGAAAGATTGGTTCGCGTGGCGTTATTGCCCTGGACCCAGTTATCGTTGAAGCTCGGCCATTGTTGCCACAGCTTGTTGAATCGCTGGTTGATGTCGTTGTAGTCAAACCAGTCGCCGGCGCCGATGCCAGGGTCATTGTTCGGGGTGTACGCCGGTCCGGTGGCTTTGACGGGCAAGTTGTCCGAATCGACCGGGATCGCCGGGTTGTTGGCTCCACCGACTTCGTCGACGCCAAAGCTGGCTTCGACGCGGCCGCCGCGCGGGTTCGGATTGAGCCCAATAAAGGCTCGGCGCATGACCGGATCATTGAGCCAGTTGGATCGGCTGTTGGCTTCATTGATGGCGAACGTGAACGGATATCGCCGCTGGTCGGCCGCCCCGGTCCAGCGGGCCGGATCGAGTCCCGCCGCGTACTGATAGGCAAACACATCGAACATCTCGACGCCTTGCGTGGCTTCGTTCGTGTTGGTTCCCGGATCGTAGTAATAGATGCTGAAGCCTGGCGGCGTCGTGGCCTGGCCACGGCCCGGAATGCGGCCGATGTTATAGGGGGTGCCGCTCATCCATGCTGGCCAAGGTCGCGAGAACGAGGCCGCATTTAAAGAGCCGGCGTTGCCGATATTCGGATACTGGGTCGGGTAGGTGCGAATAAAGGCCGACGTCCACGCTCCGAACTCCGTCCGAAACACATCCGGCCCGACCTTCGTCGCGTTGTCGGATTCCTCGCCGGTACGATTCGCCAGTTGGCCACTCGCCGGTTCGCTGCTCACCCGGGTCGGCGTGAGCTGGATTAGCGGGACGATCTGCGGCACGTTGCCGTCGTAGATCACCTGTCTCGTGCGGCGGTTGTAGACGGGGAGAATCATGTCGAACCGGCTGATGCTGGTGATGACGCTGCCGAGTCGGGTCCACTCGCGAATCCTGGCCGCCTTGGCGGGGCTGCCATCCGGAATGAAAAAGGCGGGATCGTCATACACCGGCTGGCCGGTCCCGGAATCGACTTCGAAGAGTCTCGTGTTGACCTCCCAGCGGTTCTGGGCCGGGTTATAGACTCGGGGCTGAACCTCGGCCCGCCATAAGACGAACAAATTGTCGGCTTCACCGGATCGCGGCATCAGCAACCCGTCATAGGGGTTGGTGTAGGGTCGCGCGTTGTTACCGTTGAGCGGGTTTCTCAATCCGACCCAGTACCTAACAAGCGTTGATCCCGGTGCGACGGGGAGGACGACCTGGCCTTTGGGGGACCGGCGAGTCGGGTCGATTTTTCCGATATCCGGATTGAACTGCGGGTTCAGCGGGTCCCCTTGGGCGGGCATGACGATATCCAGCTTCACGTTCTGAAGCCGAATCGTCTCCGGATTCTGGTCGAACCCCGGCACCACGATGTCAAGCGACCCGGCAAGGCCGTCGTTGTCCCGGACAGCCGTCGCATTCGAGATTTCTCGCGTGAGCCGGTCGATCACGAACCGAGCGCGATCCTGGGCATCGGCAATACCCTGCGCCGCCCGTGTGAGGTTGAAGCTCTGCACGAGCGGGATCGAAATTATGCTGAACAGAATGGCAGAGATAGCCATGACGGTCAGCAGTTCGACCATCGTAAAGCCGGTTCGTCGGTTCATTTAGTTACTGCCTCTTGTCAGGAGGGTCGTTGTTTCGACTCGACGATAGCTCCTCATCCAGCGCTCAAGCGCCAAGTAGTTGTCCCGCATGTCGGCTGGATCGCGGCTGACCTTGAAGAAGGTCGGATTCCACAGGACCCGAACCGTTACCGATGCGCCGCGAACCCCTCGTACGGCGTATCCGTTGGTGAAATCGAAGTACACATCCGTCTCGACATAGCCGCTGCCAAGCTGATCCCGCAGCTTCTGCTCCCAGACGTCGATATACGGCAAGTCTGGCGATCCGCCTTGCGGAGCCCGGATGATATATTCCTGGGCCTGCAGGACGTCCACTCTGCCGGTTCGCGAATCGTAGTACCAGACCTCGTCGATGATGATCTTCTTGTTGACATCCGACCAGGGGAAGTAGATACGTCTCGGCGAACCGAGCAGGTTCACATTGGTACCGCCGACGTAGCACTCGGCAGAACCTAGGTCATTGTCGCTGCCGATGTGTACGAGCCGGTAAGCCGAAGCCGCCTTCAGGACGTGAACGGCCCATTCACCGTTGCCTTGGTACATCGCCCTAACGCTACGTCCCTGAATATCATCGAGGCGCGTGACGGTCGGCTGCCAGGGGGCATTCGGATCGCCGGTCGGATAGACGATGTCCGCGGCCAGCAGGCCATTACCTGGATTACCGTCCAGGTCGGCGAACGTGACGAGCCCGGTCGACTTGTCAACTTGGTAGCTGTTGGGCAAGATCACGCCGCCGGTTTCCAGGTCGAGCAGGACGAAGTCAGGCTCGTCCAAAACGTTGGGTCCGGCCGGCACACTCAGCCCGAGGCCCGGATTGTTCAGTCCGTCGACGTTAACGGAACCCTTAACTTTCAAGCTGCCAAGCAGGAGCTTCTGCTGATACGGCTGGATCGAGGGCACGCGGAAGTCATCCCGCATATTCCGCCAGTCGAACACGGTGTAGTCGGCACGAGCCACGAGCGGCTCTTTGCCTCCATTCGGTCGTTGCACATAGTAGTTGAAGGCGGCCGGGTTGACCAGCACGAAGCCCATATTGGAGCTCAGCACCGCGTATTCGAACGGATCGGTCGAGAAGGAGCCCGGACTGGTGAGTTCGTTATAGACGCGTGCGACCCGGACAGAGCCCAGCATAGCCTGCAAGAAGTACTGCGGGTCGTAAAGGGCACGCCCACTCATGTCTTGCTGACCGACGAGCCGTTTAAGCGATACCAGCCAGTAGTTACCGACTCTGCGGAAGAAGCCGTTAGGATCGTTGGCATTGGCCGGATCGAGCGTGGCGCTAAGAATGACGTCGTACTGGCGAATGGAGCCGTTGTCGTCGTAATCGAAGCTGTAGGCGAAGCGGTAGCGGCGACGCAGGTTCTGCGACGGAATCCACACCTGGTCTTCGCCGACGAAGTCATAGTCGCCCGACGTGTCTTCGGCGGCAACGACATAAAACTGGTAGTTCCGGCCGATGGCGCCATTGGGATCAGGGCGAGGATAGTCGCCGGCCATGTAACCAACTCGGCGGACCATGTCATTGCCGTAGATCTCCAGCAGCCCGGCGTTCGATCCCGACGCGAAGTAGATCGGCGCAAACTGCAGAGAAAGCAGGCAACCGTAGATTCCGACGCCGTTCGCACCGACGAACCGCGGCGAGGGCACCACGCGTCCTTCACCGATGATTCGGCTGAACAGGTTGGCGCCGCTGATCTTGGCCCAATGGCCAATTTTGTTCCCGGTTAAGTTGATGACGTCGCCATCGCTGTCGATCCCTCGAACGACTGAGGGGTCGAAAGGCATAAGATTGCGTTCCAAGTGTCGCGGATTCTTGACAAAGGCGATGCCGGTCGACACGTTGTAATACTCGACCGGAACGATCTCCTCGGCAAGCAGCGAGGATTGACCCTTTAGCCGCTCGCTCTCCGAGCGTGCAAGGTTCTGGGCCACCGTATTGCCCCGGGTGGTTTTCAAGATGTTCAAACCCGTTGGAAAGATTTGAACGATCGCGAGGACACCAACAAGGAACACGACGATGACCACGAGGATCTCGACGAGTGTGCCTCCCCCTTGTTTGATTCGGTTTCCCCAGGCTTTTTTAATCATTTGTCCCTACAACCAATTGTAATGGTGAATATATAAAAGAAAATCAACGAAACTAATACTATTGCCGCTCCTGTCGCCAGGATTGCTCGGAGACGGTCCGGGAATCCATGTTCCGCGTACCACCACCCAAGAAGAGAACCATGTCCCTCCTCACGCGCTCAGGGCGATCATTGTCGTCGAGTTCGCGGAAGAAGCTGTTCCAAGTCACGACCGTGTCGTCAGGCGGGTCGGAATAACCCAGCTGTCGGGGATCATCGTTCGTGTTGCCGCTACCGAGGCCCCATTCCGTCCAAAACCGCGTATAGCGGAGCTCGGGCCGCAATTGTCCGGAGCCGTCGGGCAACTTGACTTCGGTGACGTCGTAGCCGTCGACTTTGTAGAAGCGGGCAGCCTCATTCTGGTCTGACGTCAGGCTTCCGTCCGGTCGGACCCACCCTGTGGATTCGTGACCGTACCGTTGCCGTGCGCCGGCTGGATCGTCATTCGAGTCGATCAAGCCGTCACCGTTCAAGTCGATTTGAGGTGCCGATCCCACCGCTCGCTGGTCCTTGGCGGGCCATTGGGCGAACGTCGTGGCATTGGTGGCAAACCGATTGTAGGCAGGCTGGAACGCTTTCCAGTCCACCACTCGCTTCGGATACAGGAATCCCGTCGCCTCGCCGATGGGCATGACGGTCGAACCGTCTTTATACGTATTCACGTACCCAAAAAGCGCCGGAGGATAGCCTCCTTGGTCAATCCGGTAAAGTTGCAGGGCCGTCCGGATCGAGTTCATGTTGCTCATGTCACTCGACTTGTTGGCGGAGTCTTTAGCTCGCGCGAACACGGGGAAGATGATTGCCGCAAGAATGGAAATTATTGCGATCACTGTAAGCAGTTCTATTAACGTAAAACCTTTCTTGCGCTTCATGGCTTGCTGATTTGCGGATTCCCGTTCCGCTGTTTTTTGACGGGACCTAGGCATATCGTGTTCCACCCTCCCAGAGCGATCAACGGCCACCGGTCGCCCAATGCCAGTATCGCTCCACCAACCCCTCGATCCAACCTGGTGTAAGTGCCATCAGTAACGCTCCCAGGGCCAGACATGGTCCAAACGGAATCATGGTTATCGGGGCAGGCGCGTCCTCGGTTTCGGACACGTCTTCGGTCGCGTAAGGATTTTCCCCAAACCATCGTTCGTACAGCCCCGGTATTGCCAGCCCGATAACGTCGATGCAAAGCACATAGCCTATGCCGCATCGCACCAGCGATCCCACCGATTCGGGCTCCTCCTCCTCGTCGGCTTCCCCGTTAGTATTATGCGTACTTTGCCCTGCACATTCGACGGAATCATGCAAAGTTTCGTTCGCCGCCGACGAAGTGGCAAAAAAACGCTTGGCCAGTACGAAGAAGATCCCTGCAACCGCACCAAATACGACGGCCACGCCAATCGAGAGCAAAGTTGGCTTCCAAAGCAGGACGGCGCCTATTCCTCTTGCCATCTTGATGTCTCCATGCCCCATCGCGTCTTTTCGAAAGAGCAGAAGTCCAATCAAGGCAATGCCCCATATCGCTGCGATGCCGGTTAGCGCGCCGACGATCGCTGCGGGCCAAGCGCCTTCCCAGGCGGCCGGCTTACCTTGCGCCATCTGGGCAAGCATCAGGCCAAGTCCGGCAAACAGCATGACCGCGTTGATTTGGTCGGGAATGATGAACCAGCGAAGATCGATGAAAATCGCGGCAACGAGCGCCGCTACGAACACCATCAGGGCGATCGCTCGGGCAACATCCCATCCTGCGCAAAGGTGCTGGTACCAGGTGATGGCGAAAAGCGAGCCCGTGAACACCTCTACCCACAGGTACCGGCTTGAGATCCGGGCGCCGCAATGGCGACATCGACCCCTGGAAAGCAGCCAGCTAACGATGGGCAGCAGATCCATCGGCCCCAGCCGGTGCTTGCAGCTCGGGCAGAAGCTGTGCCGAGGCTTGCCGAGTGACAGCCCCAACGGAAGCCGGTAGATGACGACGTTAAGGAAACTGCCGATGGCGGCCCCGATATAGAAGCCGACAACCCAAGTCCATTCCGGAAAAAGCCCCATCCCTACCGGCATGCCTTACGAAAGGACGCAGAGAAGACCCGGCCCGCACTGCTGAAGTTGCACCGGCTCGAATACCACTGTCCGGAAGATCAAATGCCCGCCAAGTCTTAAGACCTGGCGGGCATCTTTTGCAGGAAGGGCTAGCTTCCGTCTTCGCCCGCGCTTAGGGTTTCGATAACCTTGATGAGCGGCAGGAACATCGCGATGACGATGAAGCCTACGATGAAGCCGAGCACGACGATCAGCACCGGCTCCAGCGCTGCCGTTAACGAGGCTAGCGTAGCTTCGACTTCCGACTCGTAGAAGTCGGCGATCTTCTGAAGCATAAAGTCGAGCGAGCCCGATTCTTCGCCGACGCCGATCATATGGACGACCATTGGCGGGAACAGCCGAGAAGCCTCGAGCGGGTCACCGATGCGGTCGCCTTCTCGGATGCGCGCGCGAGCTTCCATGACCGCATCGGCCATGATCGAGTTGCCAACCGTACCCGACACCGTCTCCATCGCCTGAAGAATCGGAACGCCCGACGTGAGCAGCGTGCCCATCGTGCGGCTGAACCGCGCCATGCAGATCTTGTGGTGGAGTTTTCCAAAGACGGGGATCTTCAGCTTCACCCGGTCGGCCATGCGTCGTCCAAAGCGGGTTCCGACGAACAGTTTCCAGGCAAACATGATGGAGACAAAGGAAATGATCAGGATCCACCAGTTCTTCTTGAAGACCTCGGATAGGTCGATCAGGAACTTGGTCATCGCGGGGAAGTCGTCCTCTTTGACGCCAATATCCTTGAACAGCGCCGCGAACTGGGGAACGACCCAAGTGACAAGGAAGATCACAATGCCGATGGCGGCGATCATAACCAAGACCGGGTAGGTAAGGGCCGATTTCACCTTTCGGCGAAGCTCGACGTCCTTCTCCAAGAAGTGGGCAAGTCGCTGAAGCGTTTCTTCCAAGACGCCGCCGACCTCGCCTGCCCGGATTAAGCCGATGAAGAGGTTGTTGAACGTGCGAGGATGGCGCTGCATTGCACGCGACAGGGATTCGCCTCCTTCGACTCGCTCACCGATATCGATCAGGATCTTCTTAAGCTTGGAGTCCTGAGACTGCCGGCTGAGAACGTCGAGGCAACGGACAAGGGAGACGCCCGCGTCGACCATCGTCGAGAACTGCCGGCAGAAGACCGAGAGGTTGGCGAGTCTAACCTTGCCATAAGAGCGGGTGCGCCGCTTCCCACCCTTGATCTGGGAAATCTCGGTGATCCGGAGCCCTTGCTCCTCAAACCTTGCACGTAGCGCGTCTTCGGATTCGGCCTCGATCGTGCCCTTTTGAATTCCGCCGCTCTGATCTTGATAGGTGTAGCTGAATACCGGCATGGATTTCCTTCGTTATCGCTTATCGTCGGGTCGGTGGTGCGCCCGGGCCAGTTTGCCCCGGGGTGGCGATCATCTTCTTCAGTTCTTCGAGGTTGCCCGCCCGCATCATGATCTCGTCCAAGGTGACGACGCCTTTCATGTAAAGGTCTCGCAGGCATTGGTCCATAGTCGTCATGCCCACGCCGCCACTGGTCTGAATCATTGACGGAATCTGGTGGGTTTTATTCTCACGGACGAGGTTGCGAATTGCGGGAGTCGCGATCATGATCTCGTTCGCCGGCACGCGGCCCGGGCCCGAAGAACGTGGCAGAAGCTGCTGAGAAATAATCGCCTGGATGTTGTTGGCGAGCTGAATTCGAATCTGCTCCTGTTGGCCTGGGGGGAAAACGTCGATCATTCGGTCGATCGATTCAGCCGCATTATTGGTGTGCAGCGTTGCGAAGACCAAGTGGCCCGTTTCAGCGGCGGTGATGGCCAGCGCAATCGTTTCTGTATCGCGCATTTCACCGACCAGCAGGACGTCCGGGTCTTCTCGGAGACTGGCACGGAGGGCGTTGAGGAAGCTTCGCGTATCGCTACCGAGCTCGCGCTGGTTGATCAGGCTCTGCTTGTGAGTGTGCAAATACTCGATCGGGTCTTCGATCGTGATAATGTGCACGGCGCGGTTCATGTTGATGAAGTTGATCATCGCCGCCAGCGATGTCGACTTACCCGAGCCGGTAGGACCGGTAACCAGAATCAGTCCACGAGGCTTTTCGGTCAACTGCTCCAGAATCGGAGGCAGGTTGAGCTCCTTACAGGTGGGGATTCGGCTTGAGATCAAGCGAAACGCGGCCGCGACCGCGCCACGGTCGCGATACATGTTCACGCGGAATCGAGCTCGCCTTGGAAGCGTGTACGAAAAGTCAAGCTCTAGCGTGGTTTCAAACTTTTGAATGTGCTCGTCGGCGATGATTTCGTACATCATTCGCTGCGACTGCTGAGGAGTGAACTTCTCGAAGTTGAGTCGCTTGAGGGCGCCATCCTCGCGAATGACCGGTTCGGAGTTCGTGCAGATGTGCAGATCCGAACAGTTCTTGTCGACGACGATGTGCAGCAGCTCGTCGATATGCAGGTCCTCAAGCGGGCGCGGTGCACCAGCTCTCTCGACTACCGGCATCTCGCCGTTCGCGTTGCCGACGCCTGGAATGCCGCCGGTCTCTTGCGCCGGCTGCGCGCCAACCTGGGGTGGAGGCGCCATACCCCCAGCGGCGGGAGGCGGAGCGGCGGAAAATGGATTCGGCGTGTCGTTCATGTAATTTGTGGATCCCTCGATATTAATTCTATACAGTTTCTATTACAAACTCGTTAGAAGCCGGCGGTAAAGACCACGCGCATAACTTCCTTGGGGTCGGTAAGGCCGGAGAGCACCTTGACCAGACCGTCTTCGCGAAGCTCCCTCATCCCGTTTGCCTTCGCGGCCGCTTTAATGTCGGCAAGCGGCGCGCGACGGACCACGAGCTCGGCGATTTCCGAGTTCATGACCATCAGCTCGTGGAGGCCCATTCGTCCCTTATAGCCCGTGTTTCGATTGTCCTCCGAGGGGATGCCCCGGAAGAGGGTGATTTCCTCGTCCGGATCCGTCACATCGAAGCCAAATCTTCGCAGATCCATGGCGGGGACGGTGTAGGGCTCTCGGCTGTTCGGATCGACTCTGCGTCCAAGTCGCTGGGCAAGAACGCCTATAACGGTAGCGGCGATCAGGTAGGGCTCAACGCCCATGTCGATCATACGAAGCGTGGCTGAAGGCGCATCGTTCGTGTGAAGCGTGGACAAGACCAAGTGTCCGGTAAGCGAGGACTCGATGGCGATTTCAGCCGTTTCAAGGTCTCGCATTTCACCGACCATGATGATGTCCGGGTCTTGTCGAAGGAAGGCTCGGAGCGCGGTGGCAAACGTGAGACCGGCTTTTCGGTTCACCTGAACCTGAGCGATTCCGTTTAGCTGATACTCGACGGGGTCTTCAACGGTCAGAATGTTGACCTCGATCGTATTGAGCTTATTGATGACCGAATACTGGGTCGTCGTCTTGCCCGAACCGGTTGGACCCGTGCAGAGGAACATGCCGTTCGGCTGGCTGACAAGCTCCTCGATCCGAAGCTGGTTCTCATCGGTAAAGCCGAGCTTTTCGAGGCCGATCATGACGCTCGACTTGTCGAGAATTCTCATAACGATCTTCTCGCCAAACGGCGTCGGGATGGAGCTAACGCGGAGGTCGTAGTCCTTGGTCTGGTGTCGGACCTCGATACGACCGTCTTGGGGAACACGCCGCTCGGCGATGTTCATGTCCGACATGATCTTCAGGCGGCTGATTAGGGGCGCCTGAAGATTCTTTGGAACCGTCATGGCGTCGGTCAAAACGCCGTCGATTCGGTACCGGACGCGAACCTGCCGTTGTTGAGGCTCGACGTGAATGTCGCTTGCTCGGTCGAAAATCGCCTGTTGGATCAGTGCATTGGCCAACTTGATGATCGGAGCCTGCTCCGCCATCTTCTCGGCTTCGGCATCGCTCGTTTCGGCATCGTCTGCAGCCGTTCTGCCGGCGGCAGCCTGGGCCATGATGCCGCGAATATCGGCGGACATCGCTCCGCCCGTTGGGGCGGCCGGCCCCTCTTGCTTCGCAGCGCCTTCGGAAGCCCCGTTCGAACTTCCGCCCGCGTAGTACTTCTTCAGCGCGTCTTCGATCGCTGCAGGAAGTGCCATGACGGGATGCACACGGCAACCAGACGCCATCTTCACGTCGTCGAGGGCGAGAATGTTGTTGACATTCGCCATCGCGAGCCAGAGGTTCGTGTCTTCCTTTTTGACGGGAACGACATTGTGGGCTTTGGCGATCCGCTCGGGAACCACGTTGATGGCACTGCTTTCGACATTCACCCGGTCGAGGTCGACGAAGGGAATTCCCTGCTCTTGGGCCTTGCCCATAAGGACTTCGCGCTCGCCAACAAAACCAAGGTTGATGAGGACCTTGCCGATGTCGTTTTCGTTCGTTTGTTCTTTAACCCGCTTTGCTTCTTCGTGCTGCTCAGGATTGAGATAACCCTTTTGCAGCAAAAACTCTGTCAACGGTAATCGCGGCAATGCCATCGAATAGACTCCACTCTCTCCGGTTATGTTGTCGGCATGCCGGCTATCCGGCACGAATGTCCCCCCGCGATGCAACTGCGGATCGGACAAGTTTGGCACGTATTGGCCAAGTTTGGTAAGTCGTTGGACGCGGAGGGTGGCTGAGTTCGTTCGGTTTTTAGCGGTTTTTTTGCGCCGCCCGGTTGACCGGGACGGTGTTAACCGTCCCGCAACGTAAATCAATCCTTATATGGGTCGACGGTATCCGCCCCCGCCATCGCAACACCGAGCGGCTTCAGTCGATGTCGGATGACGAAGGTCGAGGCGTGATAGCCCAGAACCTCTTCCAAGGATTTGTAGACCTCCGGCGCTTCGTCGGCGGCGCCGCCGCGAAGCTCAATCCCCTTCGCCTTGATCTCCCGCAGCACTTTGGGCCAGTCGACTGCGCCCGGAGCAACGATCTGGGGCTTGCCCTTGATCCACTTTCGCTTGCCGGCCGCCTGAGTTCGGCTCATGACCCGTCCCGCACCGTGCACGGTCGAGTACAGAGCCTCCCGTGAAGTCGGCGAGTCGATTCCTTCCAGGATGAAGCTATCAGACCCCATTGATGAGCCCACAAAGCCGCGCTGACCCGGGAACAGCGGAGTGCAGCCCTTGCGGACCACCCAGTAGTCGGCTCCTCCATGGTTCTCCCGCCAGGCGAAGTTGTGGTGGTTGTGCACCTCGTCGGTCGCCCGTGCGCCAAGCAGCTCCAGGACCTTGACACACACCATGTCGCGGCCCGCATAGGCATATTCGCCCGCGAGCTTCATCGCCTCGACATAGTCCTGGCCGAGCTGGGACCGCGTATCGAGCAACGTCGGGGGCGCGTGCATCTCTCCCTGCGGGGCGGGCGAGTCGAAATCCAGCCCCTTGGCCAAGGCCAGAAAGCCTGACGCCGTTTTATGGCCAAAACCGCGCGAACCGAAGTGTACGCCGATCCACAGCCACCCTTCCTCGTCCGAAAAGAGGTCGACGTAGTGGTTGCCGGCGCCGACCGTTCCAAGCTGCGACCCCGCGATCTGGGACAGCTTTCGCTGCGGTCGGAATTCAGCCCGAAAGATCTTCTCCAGGACGGGATGATCCACCGGTTCCGGATTGGGGCGCCCCATGCCGAAGCCGATTCGTTCGACGATCTCGTCCATTACCCCGCCGATGTCGACATCCGCCGCCAAGAGATTGGTCCTGACCGCCTTGTTGCCGCACCCGATGTCGTAGCCCACGCCGCTCGGCGAAATGTGGTTCGGGTAGGCGACTGCCCCACCGATCGGCTGTGAATAGCCGATGTGATGGTCGGCACATAAAACCGCCCGCGACCCTTCGGTCGCACAGCGCTCGATCTGGTCCATCACCCCTGCCTGCAGGGGTCCGAATACTTTAATGGTAGTCATGTTCAGTTCTCCTTGCGAGGCGGTGTGGCAAAACAAAAAACGTCGGGCCTTCCGCCCCGACGCTTGTCTTTTCTGGTGATTGAAGCTCGTCTAGGGCCAGCAACGTCGCGAATCGACGATCATTCGATCGCGACTATCCAGGGTCCTATGGATGAAGTTGATGCCAGTCATGGACGGAAGCTCCCTTAAGAAGCCAGAGGATTATGCCGACCGGATGCCACCGATTGCAAGGCTTGGCGGTCGATTTCGGCAAAAAGGTAGCTTGTAGATGCCGTGATCCGCGATGCCCTTGCCGCTGCCGTATCTGCCGTCCTTGCCGAATTGCGTTCGACCGGGCAGGTTCCGGATGGCGAATACGGCGAGGCGAGCATCGACGAGCCCAAGAACCCCGAGCACGGCGACTATGCCACCAATGCCGCGATGGTCTGGTCGAAGGTCGCCGGCAAGAACCCCCGCGAGCTGGGAGAAAGGGTCGCTGCTGGCCTAGCGCGCCAGCCCGGGATCGCATCAGCTGAGGTCGCCGGACCCGGTTTTGTCAACATTCATCTCGATCCCACTTGGGTGACAGGCTTTGTCGAGCCGGCCTTGGGCCTGGAGCACGATCCATGTCCAACGAAAGCTGATGAGAGGCTAGGGATCAATATGGAGTTCGTGTCGGTCAATCCCAACGGTCCGATCACGATCGGGTCAGGGAGAGGGGCCGCGTACGGTTCGACGCTTGCGAACGTGCTCGAAGCGGTGGGGCACACGATCCATCGCGAGTACTACATCAACGATGGGGTGAACAGTGAGCAGATGCGGCTGTTCGCCGAGTCGGTGCGGGCCATTCTCCTCGGCCAACCAACTCCGGACAATGGCTACAAAGGCGACTATGTTCGCGATGTCGCCTCTTCCATCCAACTTGAAACGAAGCCAGATCCGGCGGGGCTGTCGACCGAGTGGTTTCAGAGTCGAAGCCAGGACCTAATGCTTCAAGCCCAGGGTAGCGAC
Source organism: Fimbriimonadaceae bacterium (assembly GCA_019187105.1). NCBI lineage: Bacteria > Bacillati > Armatimonadota > Fimbriimonadia > Fimbriimonadales > Fimbriimonadaceae > Fimbriimonadaceae bacterium. The sequence continues at coordinate 1,268,000 of JABAQM010000001.1, forward strand.
CTCGAAGCCTTCGGCGTCACCTTCGATACCTGGTTCTCGGAGCAGTCGCTGCACGATTCCGGGGCGGTCCAGCGGGCGATCGACAGCCTCGAAAGCCACGGCGTCGCCGACCGCGAGCCGTACCGCACCAAGCTCACCCTCGCCAAAGGCGGGGTGGTGGAAGAAGTCGTTCGCGAATCGCAGGTGGCGGATGAAGACGATTCCCCTCCATTGGTTCCACAGGAGGATCTCCACCCCCAAACCCCCTCCTCATCGCCGCTTCGCGGAGACAAGGAGGTGGAATCTGGAAAGACGCTCTGGCTCCGATCCACGCTCTTCGGCGACGACATGGATCGCGTGCTGCAGCGCCGGGACGGCCGCCTGACTTACATCGCCAGCGACGTGGCGTACCACGAGGACAAGTTCAGCCGGCCCCCGAACGCAGACAAACTCATTACCGTCCTCGGGCCCGACCACCACGGCTACATCGTACGGCTTCAGGCCGTAGTCGCCGCGAACCTCCTCTCCAAGTCCAAGGTGTCCCACGCGTCAAACCCAACCGAACTCGCCGACTGGGAACTCGCTCTTTATGGCAGCCAGGAGCGCCGCGACCAATGCCGCGCCGCCCTCGCGGAAGCCCAGAAGCGACTCGAGGTTCTCATCTTCCAGCTCGTCCGGTTCATGAAGGACGGCAAGCCGGCCCCCATGCGCAAGCGCGATGGCAATATTTATGCTCTGATTGACCTCATGCGGGAGATCGGCCAGAAGGTCAAACCCGAGGCTCACGAAGCCGAACAGCTGGAGGCGGGAAAGGACGTGGCTCGCTTCTTCTATTTGATGCGCCATCACGACACCACCTTCGACTTCGACCTCGACCTGGCCGAAAAGCAGAGCGACGACAATCCTGTGTTCTATGTCCAGTACGCTCACGCCCGGATCTGCTCGGTTCTCGAGAAGGCTAAGGAAGCCGGATTCGAGTCAACTAGCGGCAGCGTCGTGCTGGACCATGTCCGAGAAATCTCGCTGATCAAGAAGATTGCCGATCTGCCTGTCGAGGTCCGGCGCTGCGCGGAGGATTACGGCGTCCACCGCCTCACCACGTACGCGATCGAGCTCGCACGGTCGTTCCACCACTTTTACGATGCATGCCGTGTGATCCAGCCCGATCAGCCCGAGCTCACCCGTGCCCGGCTTCGGCTGTGCGAGGCGGCGAGATCGGCCTTACGAGGCGCGTTGGGGCTACTTGGCGTGTCGACGCCGGAGAAAATGGAGCGCGCGGCCTAGCTCGCGGACCGGTCCAAATCAGGCAGGGTCGGACGAGTCCAGATGTAAGCGGAAACCGCTACACCGATGACAGCCAAAAGGATGACAGTCGTAGGCTTCTTCATGAACAGCGAAGAAAGGCCAAGCGACAGCCAAAGTGCGGAGAGCGCATACCACTTGGTCCGCATGCGAATGCCGCCATTGTCCTGCCAGTCGCGAAGCGTGGGGCCGAATCGCGGGTGGTTCAGCAACCATCGCTCGAGCCGCTCGCTCCCTCTTTTGAAGCAGCAAACGGCCAAAATCAGGAAGATCGTGGTCGGCCAGACGGGGACGAACATCCCGGTGATGCCCATGCCCGTGAAGAAAATTCCGAGGCTCGTGTAGACGGACCGGCTGATCGCATTTCGGCGGAGCGGAAATCCAGACGCTACTTTGGCCACAGTGACATCATTGCCCGGACTTCATTTCGCCACAGTGCACAACTTGGCGATTGCTTGTCTGTGGTGACGAATTCATTCAATGACCGGCATACCAGTCATAGCCACGCAGCCCCCAGTAATCCGGCTGGCGCTGGTCCGTGTAGCGGATTTCTCCCAGGCGCTTCAGGCTCTTGTAGCCGTACTTGTTGCTCAGGGCCAATCGCAACGGCGCGCCGTGCAGCGGCTCCAAGGGACGACCGTCCATTTCGTAGCATAAGAGCGTCTGGGAATGGAGGCAGGAGGGCATGTCCAGCGACACTTCATAATCGCCGTCCGGAGTGAGCGCGTGAACGTACCGTGGCAGGCTGCGCGGTTCATCGACCTTTCCGGCCCCGCCGCGGGGGTTTGCCGGTGGGAACGCCGACATAAAGTCGCGAAACCTTACGCCGCCCCACCGCACCACCTCGCTCCAGCCTTCAACGCACTTTAACTCGGTAACCACTTCCACCTTGGGAAGGGCCCTGATGGCGTCGAGCGAAATCACCCGGACTGATTCGGGGCCGGCCAGTCCGCTGACGGTGAGCGTCCAGGGATCCGGAATCGCCGACCGCAGCCCGATGCGCCCGTTGACCCGGGGCATCTTTGCCATCGAGGACGGAAAGGTCGGAGCCAGCCGCTCGATGTCCGAGAGCCGAATCCAGACGTCCTCGTTGAACTCCAATCCCGCTCGAAGCGGTGACGGCAGCCCTGCCGCATCTGGCCTTGAGAGCAGCCATCGCCAGCCGGCGTACGTCGCTCCCGCGGCGATTCCTGCCCAAATGAAGCTTCGCCGACTCAATCGCCTGACGTCCGAGTCATCCATCGGCCTCTGCCGCCTCCTTGCGGGTATCAAACCCCGCCACCATCGATCGGAAGTTTCGCCATCCCGCCCGTGCCACTTGGAGCACGTGGACGACGAAGAACAGGCAGAACAGAATCGTGAGCCAAAAATGAATGAATCTGCTGATCTGGTAGCCGCCAAGCAGGTTCGTCAACCAAGCCATCTGAACGGGCTTGAATATCGCCAGACCCGTCACCAAAGAGCCGAAACCCATAAGGATCACGCCCGAATAGGCAAACCGCTGGGCAGCATTGAACTTCTCATCGGGGGGAACCGCCTTGGACAGCTTGAGGTCGTGGAGGAGGACCCTGAGCGCCGCCTTCGCATCACCCCTCCTTGGCAGGAGTTCCCGATACCGTTTCGAGATCGCAAGGTAGGCGACATAGAGAACGCCGTTAATGGCAAACAACCAGCCAAACAGGAAGTGCCACGCCATGCCTTCCGCCAAGCGGCCTTCCCAGCCGAGCGCCTGGTACCAGCTCGGCGGGAAGAACTTGAAGAGGGTCGTCTCGCCCCAGCCGATGCGGTAGACGTCGTTCGCCCAGTAGATCAGCATCCCGCTCCACGCCATCACCGCGATCAGCGGAAAGTTCAGCCAGTGGAACCACCGCGTGGCGAGGCTGTGCTTCGTCTCGATCTCAAGGCAGGGCGCTTCCGGTTCCATCGACAGGTACAGCCGATATCATAGCGGACGTTCGAGGGCTAGACTCGCAGCAGGATCGTATAGTTGTACTTCAGCTCGGCCTTCTCACCCGGCTTCACCGTAACCTCCCACCTGAGCTTCTGCCGGGGATTCACCGCGCGGAGCCCTTTTGTGATGGTCGTAACCTTGGGATTCCCGGTCGAGGTCTGGACTGTACCGGTGACCTCCTTATCGATCCGCAGCTTGACGGATTCCGCCTTTAGATTCCGAACGACCAACGTGCCCGACAGGCGCACCTCGTCATAGCGGTACCCGGAATCGTCCCGGACGTTGCGGGTGCGGGACGTCTCGTTCTCCGCGGCATCGACCTGAAGATCGAGCGCCTTGGTGATCTTGACGGTCGCTTCGGCTCCAGCCGGAACGTATTTCATCATGTCCTGGCCGAGGATTTCGCCGTTCTTCACGGTAATCGCCGAGCAGGTCGTCATTGGCTGCCCGCTCGTGTTCGTGAACTTCAGGCTATGCCAGACCTCGTTGTCGGGAGGCAGTTGTTCGGGCCGCATGTAGGTGTCATCGCGTACGTTATCGGGGATGGTCCACTCATAAAGGTGCTCGTAGGCCGAGTCCGAGTGGTTAAGGACGAAGTAGCCGCGTTCACCAGGGGCAAGCTTGACACCAGGAAGACGGTAGAAGAACAGATCTTCCGCCTGCATTCCGGGCAGCTGTGGGATCGAAAAGCCCTCGTCGAAGGACTCCGCCATCCTAGCCGCGTTTTGTTGCATGGCATAGCCGCCTCCGCGCGGCATCGAGCCGGGCGCCCCCATCTGCATGAGCGCATTCATGAAGTCCTGCACGGACTGGCCTGCGGTAAAGGGATCGAGAACTCCCAGCATCGGGATGTTGGGGAAACCTGTGATCAGCTTGACCTCGAGATTGTCCAGATGCACGGTGTCATTGACCAGCGTGGCCTTCGCGGTCAGCTTGAGCGTCTTCGGGTCGGTGATATCCACGGCGTAGGCAGGCGCCCAAGTCAGACCGGGCTCAAGCGAGAGCATAAAGACGGAGCCCGCACTTCCGGAAGTCTGGAGGCGAAGTACCGGCTTGCGGCTCTCGGAATTTCGGGTCCATGTTGCATTCGTGTCAGTGCAGACCGCCATCGTGACTTGGCCGGGATGAATCGCCACTCGCTTCCCGTCCGATTCGATGACCAGCAGGCCGTCGCTCGCGGCAATCAACTTGCCGGCAACTCCTTTGTCCCCCCACGAAAGGGCGAATTCCTTCCCGATATTTGCTTTGAGAAACTCGAGGATGGACCCCACCGTTTGGCTGGAGGTCTCGGTGCGATGTCCATAAACGGCGCGGTCGATTCTCGTACCCTTGGAAGCCGTAATCCAATAGGTGCCAAGGACGCCACGGGAAGGCTCGTCCAAGAAAATCTCACCGGGCGACGCCACCTTTACTTCGCGAAGGATGACGGCGTAGCCGTTTTTGAACAAGGATGCGCCAACGACTTTGGCTTCAACCGCAGGCGGCGCCAACACCAGCGCCGAAATGACGTGCAAGAGCATTTCAACTCCTCCTGCGGTAGGGACGGCTATCCGCGATGCAAAGTTACGCGGGCTGTGGCTCTTCCGCCGGTTCGGCCGGCTGGATCTCCCGCAACCGCCCCAGCTTCTTCTCGAATTCCGCCGCGGGTTTGCCCTCGAGAGCGTGGGGCTTGCCGGCGAGCATGCCTGCCAATTGCTGGGCTTCCGCTCGCGAAAAGGTGACCGCACCCATGACGTGTTCTTCAAAGGCCTCGAAGGCGATCGGCGCCACCGCTCGTACGCAGGTCGCCATCGCCTCGGCATAGACGCGAATTTCGTACTGGGCGTGGGCATCGAGCCGCAACCGAAGGAACCGAAGGAGATTGTGGAGATCGCACTGCCAGTACCACTCCGTATAGAGCGAGAGCGGGAGGTTGGCTCTTGCGATTTCCCGTGCCAATCCGGTCTCAAGCATGCCCTCGTAGTGGCGGTAAAGGTGGGATTGGTCCTCGACCATTTCCGCGCGAATCCGCTCGGCCTCCGCTGGCGCCAGAGCCTCCTCGCCGCGAGCCTGCTTGTTGTCGGTGGATTGGATGCGCAGCTGGTCGGCTTCAGGCACGTAAAACTCGTCGCGCATGATGCTGTAGCGCCCGCTGATCTCGTTGAGCCGGGCCGTGCGGTGGCGCACCCATTGCCTCGCAACGAAGATCGGCATTTTCGTATGAAAGGTCAGCACCACTTGCTCGAATGGCGAGGTGTGTTCGTGCTTCATCAGGTAGTGGATAAGCCCGCGATCCTGCCGCACCGACTTCGTACCGGACCCATAGCTCACCCTCGCCGCCTGCACGATCCGCTGATCGCCGCCCAAGTAGTCAACGAGCCGAACAAAGCCTTTGTCGAGAACGGGAATAGGCTGATCCAGAAGCTCCTCGGCTTCCTGCACGACGATCCGGGGCATGGCCTATTTTAGTACGTGTACTTCGGCTCCCACTCGCCAACGCCGCCTTCGAGAAGGTCGAACATCGGCCAGACCGAACAGTAGTCGTCGCCCGGGCCGAAGATGGCGCGCCCCGTCCGGACAATCGTTCCATCTTCTTGCTTCCGGAGGGCTGACATGCCTGGCCAATAGCCATTGTCCTCCGTAAAGTAGCCGAGGTCCTGGGTGAACGGCGAGCCATGCGTGGAAGCCACGGGAAAATTCCATCCGCGACTCTTGGAAAATTCGGCCAGGATGGACGGTTCGTCTGGCGAAGTGAGGACGAATCCGCTGCGGTTCAGCAAGTGGCGCGTGAACCCGATAAAACCATCAGCCCACAACGTGCAGTAGGTGCAGGAACGGCCCATGTTGTGGATAACCAAGAGATCCGACTTGTCACCAAAGAGCTCGCTTAGCCAGACCGTGGAGCCATCCGGTCGCTTGAGCTCGTAGTCTTGGATCGGTTCCGGCTCGTACTCTCGCTGGAGCTCGGAGAGCTCTTCCTTCAGCTTTCCGATCTCCTTTTGCTTCCTCGCAATGTCACTCCAAGTTGCCATGACTGAAGGATAGACCGCCGCGTGGACGAGTTTCCAGTACAATAGCCTGGATTCCCGATGTTCGCCCTGAACTTCTACTCCGACCTATACGAGGATGTCTTGCAAAACATGCGCAAGACGGCAACGATTCGCCTCGGCGACAAGAGCGACAAATACGTGGACGGCATGATCGTATGGGTAACGGTGGGACCCCGGTTCGGTCGCCGCCAGAAGCTGTACACCGCGATCCTCGACCGTGTCGAGGTCAAGCCGATCTCCGAGCTCTCGCCTCGCGACATCGAGCGGGAAAACCCGGAGTTTCGCACCCATGACGACGTGATTGCGATGCTCAGCCGCATCTACGGCGAGTTCGTAACCCCTGCCCACATCGTCACGACGATCTACTTCTCGCGGATCGACGACTAGGCGGGTATACGGGCCACATGCCCAAGACGGTCTTCTACACCTTCGGCAATCACATGCACTGGGTGGACATGGAGTGGCTGTGGGGCTACGATGTGCTCCCCGGCTCCGCTCGAGACATGCTCCGCTTTTGTCGCGAAGCCGGCGTTCGCGGCAACGTCAATTTCGATGGCGTGGGTTACGAAAAGCTGGCCAGCGAGTCACCACAGGCATTTGCAGAGCTCAAACAGGCTGTCGATGAGGGACACGTTGAGATCGTTGGCGGCTCCTACGGACAACCATACGGCCTCTTTCATGGCGCGGAATCCAACATCCGCCAGCGCGTCTATGGGGTGCGTACCGTCGAACGCCTATTCGGTGTCCGACCGAATACGTTCTGGGAAGAGGAGTTCGATTGCTTTCCCCAGCTTCCCCAGATTCTCAAGCAATGCGGCTATGCGTACGCCTCCCTGTTTTTCCAGTGGACCTGGCACACCCCGGAAATCCCTCAAGAGGCGTCTCCCGTTATCTGGTGGGAAGGGATCGACGGCTCGCGACTGTTGACGGCCTCACGTCATCGCCACAACCTCCATCAGTGGCCCGAAGAGTTCGACGGTCTGCTTGACGAGGTGGCCCAATCCCCTGGCGAAGGGCCGGCATTCATCCTCCAATGGCTCGAGCTGATGCCGTCTCCCGACTGGATGTGTCGGAGCGAGCTGCTGCTTCCCCGCATGAAGTCTCTGATGGAGGACGAACGATTCGTCATCCAGATTGGAAGCCTATCGAACTGCTTGGAAGAGCTGAAGACGGAGGCGGCCCCGGCAAGGCGCTACGGCGTGGGTGACATATGGCATGGGCTGACCCTTGGCAAGAACGGCGACCGCATGCGACGGCTGAGCAGTCGTGCGGAAAGCCACCTGCTGTCGGCGGAATCACTGGCAGCGACCATGGGGTTGTTTGGCCGTCCGTATGCGCAGTGGGACGTCTATCCGCTGTGGGAGCTGGAAGAAGCCTGGCGCGAGCTGCTCGTCGCCCAACACCACGACAACGACGAGTGTGAGGGCCTTTGCGGACACATCGGTCGAACCCACTACGAGCGCTCGCTCAACCTCAGCCAAGGCGTCCTCGAACGCAATCTGCAGCTGCTCGCCGAACGGATCGACGCCCCAATCGGCTCGCTCGTACTATTCAACCCGGTTGCCTTCGAACGGTCGGACGTGTTCCCCCATCCCGGATCCGGCGGCCTGTATTCTGAATCCCAAATCCAGCCGATGGGCTTTACGGCGATCCATCCCGGCAACCTGCAGGAGAAAGCTTCCCGCTGGAAGGAGACCGCGACGGGAGTTTTTTGCGGTACCGGGACATACGACATTGCCTTCGACCGTGGCGCGGGCAAGGTCTCCTTGGATTGGAAGACGCAGGGCCCCCGGATCGGCGACCTGTTTGAGCTCACCGTGATGCGCGAGGGCAAACCGATCACGTTAAGGCCCGACCGCGACTGGCTCGACCTCGACGCCCTCGACTGGGTGATCCGCTATCCGATACCGGGCGGCGGCCATCTCGAAGCCTGGCTGAAGCCGTTTTCCGGTTTTCCTGATTTCGATCTCACCATCAAGGGCTTTGGCATCGCCGGGATCGATCCCGGCCTCAACGGCGGTATCAGCGTTACCTTCAACATCCCGTTCACCCGCCTGCGGGCGGATTCGCCGATGGCCTTCGAGGAAGTGCGCCCGGTGTCCGGGCGCCGCAAATACCCGACCGGCGACTGGATGACTTCGCCTCAGTGGTTCGAGGAGGTCACGGACACGATGCATGTTCATTCCTGTTTGCAGCTGTGGGACGGCGACCGATGCATAACGGTCGCCCACGACGGCTCGCCGATGTGGTTCGTCGAAAACGGGAGGGTACGGTGCCTGTTGACCACCTACGACCCCTGGGACGAGCAGCACCACCATCTCGACTTTCGCGTCGACTTTCGGCTCAGCGACCTCGTGGATTCCGACACCGGTGCGTGGAGGCTCGCGCAGACACTAAGGCGACCGACCTATGCGGCCGTCAAGCGCACCGAAGGCGGCGACATCCCCGCGCATTTTTCGGCGCTGTCTACTTCGCCGGAGTCATCCGAATCGGTCGTTGTCCAGGCCCTCTACCGCGAGCGATCGTCACTTTTTGTCGAAGAACCGCTTCCCTTCTTCGTGCGCCTGGTGAACCTGAGCGAACAGCCGGCTCGCGGTGAGCCTCGCGTCGCGAAAGCTCCCAACCAACGGGTGGAGACCAATCTTCTCGGCGAGCGGATCGGTGATCGCGGCAACATGTTTGGACCGTGGCAGATACGGACGTTCGCTTACGATCTGCCGTCTGGGCGGAAGCAGGTCCGCGACCTCGATGCCAAGCGCGAGGTGTGGGCGACCATCCACCGAAGCCCCGAGAAGCCATGAAGGACACCTTCCGAATCTGGTTCCGGTTCCTAACGTTTCGGGGCTCTCGCGAGGACCTACTCAACCCGACACAAACCACGATCGCCCTCGGACTCGTCGGCGTCGTGCTTGCCGGGATTGGGCGCTGGTGGGATGATCCGAACGTCAGCATGTTGCAGCAAACCGGACTGGGGTCCGTAGCCTACGTTCTCTTCCTTGCCTTGTTGCTGCTGTCGCTAACGACGCCATTTTGGCCGCAGGCCCGATACCGCGTGGTCTTGGCGATGGTCTGTCTGACCTCGCTGCCGGCCCTGCTCTATGCCGTTCCGGTGGAGCGATTCCTGGCAGAAGACCATGCCACCATCGCCAACGCGACCGCACTGGGAGTTGTTGCGGCCTACCGCGTCGCCCTGCTGGTTTGGTTCCTTGCTCGAGTCCCCATGTTGCGCTGGTACCAAAATGCGCTGGTCGTGCTGTCGACCATCTCCTTCATCGGATCCGGCGTCTTCATCCTCGGCTATGCGCCGCACATACTCGCGACCATGGGTGGCATGCGGCACACAAATCCTCTTCGGGAACAAGCATCGAAACTCGGGGAGGATCTGGCATGCATCTCCGTGCTCGCCATTCCTGTTGTCGTGGTCGTCTACGGCATTGTCATCGCGGCGTCGAGAAAGCCCAAACTTCCGGAAGGATAGAATTTCGTACGATGACCCAGCATCACGAGCCGGAATGGGGGAAGTCGCGCATGGAGGCGATCACCGACGGTGTGTTCGCCATCGCGATCACCCTGCTCGTGTTCAACTTCAAAATCGATCCGTCCATCGAGACCGAGGCCGGCTTGAACAAGGCCCTCGCCGCCCTCCTGCCCGACATCTTCGCGTTCGTCCTCTCGTTCTTCGTGCTTGCAGGTGCGTGGATCGGGCACCACGCCACGATGCGATCGATCCGCGAAGTCAGCCGGGAACTGTTGTGGACGAATCTGTTCTATCTCATGTTCGTGGCGGTCATGCCCTTTGCCAGCCACATTTTCGGGAGGTTCATGGACCTCAAGCTCGCGAGCTACCTGTACAGTGGGAACATCCTCATGATCGGTTTGCTCCAGGTGCGATTTTGGAGCCAGGCGAGGTCGATGGCTTCGGTCCTCCAACCCGGACTGACGGCGTACGCTCTAAACGTCACCACCTTGCGCGCTTGGGTGCTTCCAATCACCGCGGTGTTGTCGCTTGGGGTAACCCTCGCCGATCCACGCTATGGCGGCATGGTGTACGGCTTGATCCCGTTGTTCTTTGTTCTCGCGAACCGGCGGGCGAAGGCGCTGGCAGGCTAAAACAAGCCTAAGGCGGGGTCACCTTCCAGGCCACGTAATCCACCTTCGCCTTGAAGCCGGGCTGCGACTGGGGGCTGTTGGGTTTGACGCGCAGGCGGGCCTTCACGCGGCCGTCGTATCGCACGTAGAAGTGCCCGAGCGGGAAGCTAAGGGAGACGAGCTGGTCTTGGTCCTTCTTGGCGGCGCGGGTGTCGACTTGGACCCAGTTGTTCAGGTCCCAATCCCAGAGGTCGATGCTCTGCTGAAGTCCGACCTTGTTGACTTGAAGCTCGATCTCGAAGTCGAGCTTGCCGTAGGTTCGGGCTTGGGTAGCGGAGAATTCGACGGTGATCGGGGCGGAGCTGAAGGTGGGGGTGACGCCGCTGGTGAACTCTTCGCGGTCGTCGTCGGGCTTGAACGTGCCCCGCCGGTCGCCGGCGGTGATGCTGCCGAAGATGGGCTTGACATAGTTCGGGCGGGCCGAATACGGCGACAGGGCGGTGCGGGGGATGCGACACATCCAGCCCTCGTTGGTGAAGGTGGGGCTTCCTCCGCCGTTGCCGCAGATGGTCGTGCCATCGGCAGAAACGTCGGTGGCTTCGTTGAGGAAGAAGTTCCCCGTGCTCACGCCAAGCGAAGTGAGAACGTCCTTGATTCGCCGGGTTCCGGTTTCTGCGGTCCAGATCACGGCTGCCGTCCCTCCGCCCAACTCACGACAGGTTCCGACGAGAACCTCGCCGTCTGCACTAACCGCCAAAGCATTGTTCCCGGTACTCCCCTGGTAAAGGCCGGGGAGTTCGACAATGCCGAGTTCCTCGTGCCAGATTTGGAACTGCGAATTGTTGGAGAAGGTCGCAATGGCACCATCTGCGGAGACGTCAGAAAACTGCTCGAAACTGCCGCCGAGTTCATTAACAATGACTAACGGTAAGTCTTCGCACCAAAGGGCTCCATCGTTATTAAAGCCCCCATCGGCACTGTGCCGACCTGCTACGTAACTTGCATCACAATTAGTTGCCACAGGTTTATTGCTTAAAGGTGTTACCTTGCCTTCAAACATAAACCGATATCGGCCACCAACAGCATAAAGTGCGACTGTACTAGCATCCGGTGTTAGGTGGACGACATCCATGATCTGGCCAAGCTCACCTCCGGGAAACTTACTAGTGCCGCTGCCTTCTCGCCAAATCATTCCCTCGTGACCACTTTCACCAACAATGGTCCGACCATCGAAAGATATACCCCTTCCACTCCCACCCTGGTCTTCAAAGTAAATATAGCCAAGCGACTCAATTCCAGTAACAGAGCTAAATCTTATTGGCACAAAAGGCCCACCCAAGCGAGAATAACCGGTTAGAAACTGGCCCCCATCCGAAACACGAATTGCGTACGACGTGCGATTGGGTTCATCGAGAAATCCAATTCGATGGAACCACGTGTCCTCTAGAGGAGAAAGAGAATGGCTGCAGGCAAGTAAAGAGGTCAGTACGGTAAACAATTCAAGCGCTTTTAACATGACATGTTTCACCTAAGGATTAACTTGATTATCGGAGTTAGCATCGATGCTAACAATTGAAAGGGGTGTTATGAGGTAAAAGTCAGGCGACGGCTCGTCAGTGATAAAAGTACTGTTTGTCAATGATAGTCCACCATTACTACCTCCATCAAAATGGATAGCTGCTTCTGCGCCATCGTTGCTCTCAAAAGTGCAGCCATGAAAGTTAAGTTGAATTCGTGGACTTACTTGGAACTCGAGACCACAAAGTTTCCGCCTGTAGTGCGACTCTGGCTCAAGGTACATCCGTAGAAGCGTTGGCCCGTTGCCCGTCGGTACGGATCTCCGCCATGAGCATCTTCACAGGCAATGGTTACCGCATTGTTATTCGTCGTATCCGTGGGATTGGCGAACGTACAATCGGTATAGGTACAGTCGTAGGGATAGTACATCGGATACCCAGCTATCGTCTGTGACAACATTTCGCGATGGGTGGTCGAGGGGCTGCCTTCTGGTCGGTTTGGCATATCCTCTCCCTTCACCTTCCGAGTTCTGGGTTCGCAAAGCTCACCCAAAGTGCCAAACGCGCTCCTTCATCTTACAACAGCCCCTTCGGCATTCCAAGAGGCCCGGCTAGCCTCGTAGTGATGGAAGCAACCCCCAGGTGCCGCAGCCGTATCGGCCTCTGCTCCCTCCGTCGAGTGGATGACTCATGCCACGGAATGGTTGCCTTACTCCGTGGAGTGCATGACCCATTCCACGGAATGGATGCCTTACTCCGTGGAGTGGATGACTCATTCCACGGAATGGATGCCTTACTCCGTGGAGTGGATGACTCATTCCACGGAATGGATGCCCTACTCCGTGGAGTGGATGACTCATTCCAGGGCGTGGCCGCTCCGCCCCCTGGCGTAGCTCACTGCCTTCGTTCGACGACAGTACCCACGCAGAACCGCAACGTGGCATGGCGTCGCGGACCGGACCCTTGATTCTCCTTACGCTTTCGCTACCGGTCAGCCGATCTTTTGAACGGCGGCGATGACGTCGCTCTCGTTCGGGATGCACTGTAGTTCGAGCACCCGCGAATACGGCATCGGCACGTTCAAGCCGCCAACACGGCCGACCGGTGCGTCGAGGTCGTCGAAGCAGTCTTCGCCGATGCGAGCGGCGATCTCCGCCCCGAACGATCCGCTGCGCCAGTCTTCGTAGACCACGATGGCGCGGTGGGTCTTGCGAACGGACTTGTAAATCGTCTCGGTGTCCAGCGGCAGCAGCGACCGAACATCGATAACCTCGGCGTCGATTCCATCCTCGACCAGCTTTTCGGCGGCGGCTAGGGAGACATTGACCATCCTGCTGTAGGCGATCAGCGTGAGATCCTTGCCCTCTCGAGCGATGCGGGCCTTTCCGATCGGAACCGTAAAGTCGATCTCCTCGGAGACTTCTCCCTTGGTGCCGTACAGGCCGGGGTTCTCGGTGAAGACCACTGGGTTGTCGTCCCGAATCGCCGATTTCAGCATGCCGTAGGCATCCTCGGGCGTTACCGGAGCGACGACTTTTAGCCCGGGACAGTGGGCGTACCAGCCTTCCATCGAGTGGCTGTGCTGGGCGCTGAGCTGGTTTGCGGCGCCGCCGGGCCCGCGAACGACGAGCGGACACTTGGCCTTGCCACCGGTCATGTAGTGAATCTTCGCCGCGTGGTTGATGATCTGGTCGAGGGCAAGGATCGAGAAGGACATCGTCATCATCTCGACGATCGGTCGCAAGCCGGCCATCGCCGCACCAATCGCAATGCCGGTGAATCCGGGTTCGGTGATCGGGGTGTCGACGACGCGCCGCCCGATGCCGTCCTTGAGTTCAGGATGCGGGGGCGCCTTGAGCCAGTCGCCGGGATCGGCGCAGTACTTCTCGAACAGGCCATCGGTAACGCGGAAGGTGCCTTTGTATTTTCCAATGTCCTCGCCCATCAGAAAGACTTCCGGGTCGCGGTCCATTTCCTCGACGATCGCCCGTTTGATCGCCTCGCGGTAGGTCATGGTGGCCATTAGTGCCCGACCTCCGGGGTCATGTCCGTGTAGACATGGTCATAAACTTCGCTCGGATCCGGATGCGGCACCTCGTCGGCGGCGGCATAAATCCGATCGACTTCCTCCTGAATCTCGGCATCGATCGCTTCCATTTTTTCGTCGGTCATCCAGTTGTTGGCGCGGATGGCGTCCTCCAGGAGCTTGAGCGGATCGGTCGACTTGTATTCTTCGACTTCGGCCATCGTGCGATACAGCGTCTGGTCATTGTCGGCCGCGCCATGGCCGGCGAAGCGGTAGTTCATGACTTCGACGAGGTACGGCTTCTGCTCCTTGCGGACCCAGTCGATGATCCGTTGGGCGTCTTTCTTGACCTGGAACACATCCATGCCGTCGAGCCGCTCGCATTTCATGTTGAAGGGCAGCCCTCGTTTCCACATCTCGGGATCGGCTGCGTGGCGCTCGACCGCGGTACCCATCGCGTATTCGTTGTTCTCGATGATGAAGATGACCGGCAATTCCCACAGCCCGGCCATGTTCAGGGCTTCGAAGAAGACACCGGCATTGGCGGCGCCGTCGCCCAGGAAGCAGAGCGTGATTCGATCCTCTTTTCGGTACTTGCTGGCAAAGGCGAGTCCGGCTCCGATCGGGTTGTGGCCGCCGACGATTCCCCAGCCGCCCCAAAAGCGACGCTCGGGATCGTAGAGGTGCATGGATCCACCCTTGCCGAGGCTGACGCCTCCCTTGCGGCCCATGATCTCGGCCATGCAGGCGACGGGATCGGAACCGAGGAGCAGGGGAAGCGCGTGTATGCGGTAGGCGGCGATGACGTCGTCATAGCCGATGCGAATGCTGTTCAGCCATCCGATGGCGGTGGCCTCCATTCCGATGTAGACATGGAGATAGCCCCCAGCCTTGCCTTGTCGATAGGCGAGGTTGCACTTTTCTTCGAAGTGCCGGATCTGGAGCATTTGCCGGTAGTACTGCTCGACTTCGGCGGGCGCGGCGACAGGAGGAACCTTAGTTTGTTTGGACACGGTGAAGCTCCGTTTCGAATTGAACTCGAATAGACGGTTGCTGCGCCGTTGAAGCCCCCAGCCCTACGATTTTTAATATACCCTTGCGGTTACGTAGATTCGACGCGTACAGTTGTCGGTTCCGTTCTCGCCACGATCGCCTGCACCGCATGATAATCCGCGATTGTGTCGACATCCAGGCAAGTTGCGGGGTGAACGTCGGGGATTAGGATTGCCTGGGCTCCCAGGAGCCTGCCCGCAACGGCCTCGACGTCGGTGGAAGCCAATCTGCCGAACAGAAACTTGAGAATCGCCGCGGGTCCGATCCTTGAAATGACTTGAAGCTGGCTCTTCCGGGCGCCGATGAGGGGCCGCACGCGGTCCACCGCGTTTCTCAGAGCCGACGGCGTCGCCGCGTACATTCCGCTCACCACCATCCTGCCTTCTCGCAGCCGCACCGCCTGCACGGGGGCCTCCGGATAGAGCCTCGTGAAATCCGGCAGCGGGGACGCGCCGGCGGCAAACCAATCTCCGGCGGGGTCGCGATCCCGGATCCGGTCGGTAAAGTGAGTCAGGGATTCTGCCGAAAAGAGCGGAGTGTCGGCCGGCATCATCAAGACCGCTTCCGCATCGATTCGGCTGATACCGAGGAGGATGTTGTCCAGCGCGGACTCGGCCTGCATCGCCCACTCGCCGTGGACGACGTGCTCCCGTAAGGCTGCCGGACCGACCGTAACACTCTCACCAAGGCCGGCATCACGAACTGCCGCCAGCGTTCGCTCCAAGCTCGTGACGCCGTTGAATCGGGCGAGGGCCTTGGAATCGGATCCGAGGGCGGCAGCAAGTTCAGGTTCGACGGTTCCCCCCGCTGCGATGACCGCACCCCACTTCACGAAATCCCGTATACCAGCCGCAGCGGCAACGTAAGTACAATTGGAGAAACCCGATGCCGAAGAAAATCGAAACCGTCGTCCTGCATGACAGCTCCACGCCCGTGATCGGCGACTTCGAGAAAGGCGGCAGCGTCGTCCTCACGACCGTCGAAGCTCTGGTCAACCAGGCTCGCGCGCACGCGCTCTGGCCCCTCACTTTTGGCCTTGCCTGCTGCGCGATCGAGATGATGAGCACGGTCGCCTCGCGGTTCGACCTCGCCAGGTTCGGCTCAGAGGCCTTCCGAGCCACCCCTCGCCAGGCCGACGTGATGATCATCGCCGGTCGCCTGAGCAAGAAGATGGCGCCGGTTCTTCGCCAGATTTACGATCAAATGCCGGAGCCCAAGTGGGTGATCAGCATGGGCGCCTGCGCGAGCAGCGGGGGCGTGTACAACAACTATGCGATCGTCCAGGGCGCCGACCAGGTCGTTCCCGTCGATGTCTATGTCCCGGGTTGTCCGCCATCGCCCGACGCGCTGATCTACGGGATCATGAAGCTTCAGGAGAAGATCAAGCAGAAACGGGCCAAATCCTGGAAGGACCTGCGCCTGATCGAAATCAACCCGCGGACGCTCGACTCCGAGGTACCGGCGTGAGCGTCGAAATCCTGAAGGACGTCGTCAAGCCGATCCTCGCCGGTTTCGCCATCACCAGCAAGCGTGCGTTCCAGGACAAGGTCACCGTCAACTATCCGGACGAAATGCGCGAGCAGTATCCGCGCACCCGCTGGCGACACTTTTTGACCCGGTACGAGAGCGGACTCGAGCGCTGCATTGGGTGCTCGCTCTGCGCCGGCGCTTGTCCGGCCCGATGCATCTATGTCGAAGCCGCCGAGAACACCGACGAAGCACGCTACTCTCCCGGCGAGCGCTACGCAACCCGCTACGAGATCAACATGATCCGCTGCATCTTCTGCGGCTACTGCCAGGATGCGTGTCCGACCGGAGCGATTATCTTACGGAAGAACTTCGAACTCTCCGACTACACACGGGAGAGCTTCATCTATACGAAGGAGATGCTCCTCGAGGAATACCCCGGACAATCGGACGAGCCTTACGTCAGTCAGTTTTCTCCGGAGGTTTTGCAGCGGAAAGCGGAAGCTTCGGCGCCTGCATCGTAAGGATCTGGTGGCCGAGCTGCGACACTCTCGTCATTGCGAAATTCGATAGGACGATCACCGTCGTGCCGTCCTTTTCGAACCGGCCGATGTAGGCCGCGAACCCTTGCCAGCCGCCACTGTGCTCGATGAGCCGGTCGTTGCCGACCGCCCGCAACATCCACCCAAAGCCGTATCCGGTGTCCTTTCCGTCGGTTGTCTTGTTGGAGGTCCAGCAGCGTTCCCATTCCGCCTTGGTGAGGATCGACTGCTTGCGAAGGGTTTGCTCCCAGGCGATCATGTCGTCGAGCGAGGCGTACATGCTGCCGTCGGCCGTCGTGTTCAGCTTCGGCGCCACCCAGTCCTGATTCACTACCGAGTTGTTCGGTCCTGGCTGATAGCCGGCAGAGCGGTGGGGAATGATCGCCGCTTCGTTGATGATCCGCGCCGTTTTCATGCCCGCCGGACGAAGCACGCGTTCCGTGAGCTGGTCGCCATAGAATTTGCCACCAACGCGGGAGGCGATGACGCCGAGCATCACGTAGCCGCCGTTGTTGTAGCGGAATTTCGTGCGCGGCGCTTCGGGAATGTCCTGATCCACCATCATTTTGGCGAGTTCGGCCTCCGAGTAGTCCTGGCGCATGTTCATGGCGTGATAGTTGAGGTCGGGCAAGCCAGATTGGTGGCAGAGCAGATCGCGAATCGTCGGCTGGCTCCATTTGTCGCCGGCTTCGGGGAAGTGCTTCGAGAGCGGATCGTCGAGGCTCAGCTTGCCATCCCGCGCCAACAGCGTGATCAGCGCGGCGGTGAACTGCTTACCGACGCTGCCGAGTTGGAAGATGGTCTTCCGCGTGACCGGCACCTGGTGTTCCAGAGTGGCGTACCCGTAGCCTTTGATGTGAATCGGCTTGCCGTTCTTGAGGACGGCGACGGCGATTCCCGGAACCTTGCGCTCCCGCATCTCCGCCCTGACGGCGTCGTCGATGGAAGCAGGTGGTAGGGCGACGATGGCAGCCAGAGCGAGCAAATGCATCGCCCTATCTTACGCGGACACGAAACGTTGCGGCGAAAGATCCTCCTCTTCCACGAGGCAGCATGAATCGACCGGATAGAAGTAAGGGAAGCGGAAGTAGCGGTCGCACGTGGTCATCCACTTTTCCTCCCGATGCCCACCTTTCCAACGAAAGCGAGGCTTTATCGGGAATCGGAGAATTCGCCTGCCGGTATCGACCAGAAACTCGTCGCCCTCAATCTTAAACCGATGCATAGCGCGCCGTGCCGCCGGTAAGCCCAATGCGGCCGTGAGTAGAGCCAGGCCCCAAAAAACCGAAACCGCACTGACGAAGTCCCCCAGCAACCGTTGCTCACCACCTTTTGGTGGGAGTGCCAGGAGCAAGAGAGGAATGGCCACCGCACAGGCCGAGAACAGCCAAACTGCGCCCCAGACATCGGTTTTCTGCTTCTTGTACACGGCCTCGCGATCGCGGTAGACGTACCACAGGTCAGGCTCCATCTCGACCCTTAGCGGCACGCGTCGAAAGACGTTCTTCTGCACATCCGTCATTTCGCGACCTTCCGGGCCTCGCCGCCCTCCACGAACCCAATCGAGCACGCCCAGAATCAGGAGAAGCGATCCCGGGAACGCGAAAATGGACACCGCTCCTGCTATCCAACCCGAGAAAGCCCCTTGCGATGAAAGGTCCCAAAGAGCAAAACAATGTAGCGCGGCGATCGTGGAGAGCAAGACACCCATGCCGAAGTTGACGAGCCCGTGTCGACGACTCTCAGCTCGGGGCGGAAAGTAATTGGCGTCCGTCTCAAGCTTCCCGCAACGAAGCATCATGAAGGCGGTCAGCTCCCGCAGGTGAGGAATCGACGATAGGGAGCCAAAGGTTCCGAGAAATGCTCCGTCTGGGGCGTAAGCATCGAGTTGCCACTGAGACACACCGGGCCAGCTCGGCTTCCGAACCTGAACCAAACGCACTTCGTGCCACGGAATGGTGACCACCGTCGATCCTTGAACAAACCGTTCAAGGTGCAGATACTTCACCACAAAACCCGCGCCAACCTTGCGTTGGAAGGCGACCGCACTGCGGAATCCTCGGGCCAGCGTTATCACAGCCGAAAGGGCGAGAATTGCCCCCTGGATCGGGTAGCCGCGATAGAAGCATTCGGCACTTGCCACAGCGAAGAGGACGAGCAGTCCAACCGTCAAGCCTAACCCCAAGACAAAGACCGACCGATCGGCATCCGGGAAAACCACGCGGGTCGACGGGCCAACTGCAAACGGCTCGCGGTCAGAGGATTGCTTGATCACTGGCAACTAATGGCGGTTCCGATGAGTTTACGTGACCATGCTCCGGGCCGTTTCGAATGGAGCGCAGGCGTCCCGCCTGCAACGAGATCGACTTACGGAGCATCAAACCTCACATGAAAGCCGCCTGGGCAGCCATGCTACTCCTGATCGCCGCAACCGCCAACGCCCAAGTTGGGCGGCTGTTCGATTCGATCGAAGGGCTGGTGGCGTCGGCCGACCTCGCTTGCCTGGGACGGATCGTCGCCTGCGACCCGAGCGGCAAGCTGCGAATCGACGTGACGGACGACATCCGCGGCGTCCCCGCCAAAACGCTTGAGCTCGACCTCGACCTGCGCCATTTCGGGGGAAGCATCGAGGGATTCCGCGACCTGCGCATGGAGGTCTTCGTGACCATCGGTGGGACGAATCCCTGGTACGCCGGGCTACCGGTGAGGAGCGTCGATGGCCAAGCCAGGTCAGGGCAGTTCGCAACCATCCGCAGCATCGGGGCGGTTCCGAAGGGCAACATCAAGCACGACATCAACTACTATCTCCACGAACACGGCCGTATCTTCGACCTTCGCCTGGATTGCGTCACGGGCCGAAGGGGCATTCTGAACCGGGCCCGCGCGTTCCAAAAGCAGCATCCCAAGCCGCTGCCGACGATCTCCCTGATCCTTCCCAACGCCTACCTGCGCAAGGTCGGCGACCCGAACGCCTATGGAGCGGTCACCTTGCCGGTCTGTCCGGAAACGCGGGCCACGTTGCTGCGTCTGCTCAAGGATCCCGAATTCGTGCTGCGCGAGGTCAAGCGGGATGCCTACGCTTGGGAGCGGCGGCACGTGCTCTGCATGGCGCTGCGGGAGCTTGAGCACTTTCGCGACAAGGAGACCGAAGCCATCGCGGAGCGCTTCGCGCGGGAAGGCGATCCCAAGACGAACCCGAAGGACGATTCGCTCGGCAGCGTGGACGTCCGCGCCGAAGCCCAGCGGCTGCTGGATAAATGGGCTGGGCGCAACTCTGAAGGGTCACCTAGGTAAATCTGCACGCCCATCCCCTCTCAATTAGGACAGGCGCCCCCCAAAAAGGTCGGTTTCGCGGATGCCCAAGCAAAACTACTTGGGTGTCGAAACAGTTATGAACTTCCTAATCGATGCGGTTCCAGTGTTCACGTTCTGAAGCGTTGCACTCGGATCGACACTCCCCCGCTGGTTTCCGGTCGTCACAAGAGGAGCCAAGAACAGATTGAGAGTGTCACTAAACGCGAGGTAAGAACCCTGTACGACAGATATGGATCTCAGAGGATTTGTAGCTCCGAACGGGTTTCCAATGGCCGACACTGTACCGTCGCTCTCCAGCTTATAAGCCTGGACATCGCCGGTAGACTGATCACCCACATATAGACAGTGCACTACAGGCGAGCCCACAAGGCCAGTGGTAATGGCCGGTCCCACGTGACTTGCCGTTGTGATCGTTGTCGTGGCTGCTCCGCCACCAATAGGATAGACCATCACTTTTGCGTTACCACCCTGAGGTACCTCGGTGGCGACAATCAGGTGCTCGTTGGTAGCTGAAACTTGAACGTCGGCAACAGGCTCACCCACTTGGAAAGTGTTAGCAGGCGTTAGATTGCCGCCAGAAGCCGTGTATTCGACAACGGTCCCCGAAGCATTTCCGACAAATAGCCGGTTGGCAAGAGCCGCAGAAGCAGAGTGAAGTCCAGGATTACCGGTCTGCGTTGGATTGCCGCTGATTGGATTGGCTACCGGGAGCGAGAACACGTCATCAGGAGTACCGCCAACCGCAGGCATGCTGCATCCAACAAAAACATGCCCACCCGCCGTATCGACGCAGGTCGTGGACTGGCCCTGATCCAAGTTCACGATCCCAACCTGGATTAGCTGGCCGCTTACAAGTTGGTACTGAACAAGTTGCCGCATCGTGATCCCCACCACGCCAGGGTTGGTCGATGAGACGAAAATCGAGTCAGATCCTTCATCGTACACCAGGTCCTGCTGGTTGTAGAGTGGCGTGGCTGCAGGCTGCCCTACCTGGACGAGCGTTCCCATTGGCGTTACCTCATAAGCTTGCAGTGAGCCGGGGTATGCCGTACCACTTAAGTCCTTTCCTCCCGTTTGCAGAACGTAGATGCGTGAGATCGAGGTCAGATTTAGGCCACTGCCTCCACCGCAGCCAATTCCAGCCGGCAGCAATAAAAGACCGATAGCAATCGCCCCTACAAAACTAAATCTCAGATTCCGTCCCAATCTAGTCATCTTTCCTCCGCCGCTTCCTTTGAGCGAGCGCTAGAATACCCAGGCTAGCACCACAACATTCGCTAGCATGCAGGACGGCGTGAGCAAAGTGTGACAGGCCGAGCAAATCCTTGGCCTGAAGGGCCGCCCCATCGGGGCTTTGGAGATCGGCTCCGCGCCGGTGCCGCCATTCCGAGCGAGGGGGCAGCCCGACGAGGAATCTGGCCGTTCGGAATGACTAGACCAATAAGGGAAGTCGCCCGCCTCCCGTTGTCCCGTCATCCCGACTTGACGCCCGATTCCTGCTCGCCACGGTCGTGGCCCAAGCTTCCAGAATCGGCGCCCAGTCGATGGTGGCGAGGAATTGGATGGCGTCGGTCTGGGTTTCGATGATCACCTTCTCCACGCGGCTGCGCCGGACGCGGCGGAACGGACCGAACGACGTGTCTTCGCGCTGCACGAACATCGTGTCCTCCCGGTGCACGGATTCGATCTCGGAGAGCGGCACGCGAACCCGCAGCCGCCCGAACCGGTCATGCCAGGAAATCCAGCCGCCCTTCCATTCGATGCGCTCGTTCGCATAGGTGAGCAGCATGACCACAGCGAGGGCCAGAAACAGAAGCGACACCAGCACGAAGAAGATGGCGGGAGCCCATTGGAACGTTCCGTCGCCGGGGACGCCGTTCACCGTCACCTCCCCCCGTGCCGCAGCCAGAAAACCGCCGACGCCGAAAGGCGCCATAGCCGCGATAAGCCCGATCGGCAGCCACAGATTGATCGGCTGGCGGTAGTGGAACACGCGGTTCAGCTTTTCCGGCTCGGGCGCCGCGGCCAGGCGATCGGTCTCTTGCCGAGTTTCCCGGTGGACGCCCCGGCGAAGAACGGTCACGGTGAGCAGGAGCAGCCCGACCGCCATAAAGCCGATTGGAATCGCCCACTGCCAACGCTGCTTGCCGGCATGCTCGCGAACGCCGGGCATGGCAGTGGCGGGATCGCCGCGCAGATACGCCAGCTCCAGCCGGTCATGGTGAACCTCGTCGTCGTAGCTGACGAGCTTGTAGGTGTGGACCTTGCCGTCGACGCGATAACGGTAGGAGGATTCGCGGTAAGGCCGCTGCAGACCGTCCCGGAGGTTGGCGGTCGAAGCTCGGTCGGCCATTACGTAGGTTCCGGATGTGGCGAGCTTATCGAGACTCCGCCCGTATTCGGAACGCGAGAAAGCGACGTCCATGCATAGCACGGCGACGCCGAAGCCGAAGATCATCAGGCAAGCGCCGACCTTGCGCCAGAAGTAATCCTGCCCCACCGGAAGGATAATACGACGGGCGCCGCCGCCGGGTTTGGGATTACTTGTCGGCCAGTGCCTTCTTGATCGCTTCCTTCACCGCCGGATCGGTCGGCGGGGTTTTGGGCGTAAAGCGGGCCACGACCTCACCGCGGCGGTTGATCAGGAACTTGCCGAAGTTCCACTCGATTTCCTCGTCCGGGCGGTCGGAGCGCTTCTGCAACCAGGCGAAGAGAGGCGCCTTCTTTTCCCCCAGCACGGTGACCTTGGAAAACATCGGGAACGTCACTGAATAGGTCGCGGTACAGAATTCCTTGATCTCCTTCTCCGATCCCGGCTCCTGACCCTTGAAGTCGTTGGCAGGAAAGCCGAGCACGACCAGACCGTCATCCTTGTGAGCGCGATAAAGCGCCTCAAGCCCCTCGTATTGCGGAGTCAGGCCGCACTTGCTGGCGACGTTCACGACCAGCACCGCCCTGCCCTTGAGGTTCTTGAAGGCGAACGGCTTGCCATCGATGTCGGTCATGACGAAATCGTAGAAGGGAGTGGTTTGCATGGCGGCGAGGCAGATGAGAGAAGAGATCATGATGATAGTGTACGGCGGAAGTCGGGATTCGGGGTTCGGGGTAGTGGGATTGTCGGGGGCAGTACGGAGGCCCGAAGGGCCGGGAATTCGATAGCCCAGGCCAACGGCCTGGGTAGCACGTACCGAACCAACAAGCCCTGAAGGGGCGGGATTCGATCCCGTTGGCCCCCACGGATTCGTGGGTCCAGGGGTCATGACCTTGGCACTGGCGGCGGGCCAAATCGCTGCTGCGGCTTTATTGTCGCATTGATCAAGACGCCGACCAGAATGCCGTAAGTTGCCGCCATTGCGATGACCACCAATCCGAACCCAATCGAATAGCCCAAAACCTCTTGGTATTCAGAAGATTTCGCCTCATGCAAAGCTTGCTGCACCATCTGGCCATAGAAAAACAGGGTCATCAGCGAGTGGGAAATCGCCGAGATGAGGATCGCGCGGCTCCGCATGAACCACGTTTACCCGAGCCTTCTAGGCTCCATGCAGCGCGACGAACCCGACCGCCAGCACGCCTCCGTAAACGGCCAGCGTCATCGCCCCGGCGTAGTCCTTCGCCAGCCGCTGGCCGGCGAAGAGGCATAGGAGGGTCAGTCCGCAGAGAGCCAGAGCCCACTTCGCGCACTCGGTGCCATTCCCGGTTACCAGCAGCACGATGCCCACTCCACACAGCACCGCGCTCGCAAGCTCGAGAAGTGTGATGGCCGGCAACAGCACCCCGACCATGCCTTTGAACGGCGAATTGGCGAAATGCCCGTCAAGCCACTCGCGGTTACCCTTGGCGTCGGTGATCTTGTCCATCCCGCTTTGGCCAAAGGCGACGAGGAACATTCCGAGCACGAAGATCGCACCGAGCATCGCCGGAGTCCATGCCATGGCCCTCCAGCATAACCTAAGGCTCGTTGAGGATTTCGTTGATCTGTTCAGCCAAACGCCGGGTCATCGTCGGCACCGCCGCGAGCTCGTCCACCGAAGCCCGTCGAATGCCTTCCACACTCCCGAAGTTGCGGAGCAGGAGCCGACGCCGCCGGGGACCGACGCCGGGGATTTCCTCCAGGATCGAACCCGTCATTCGCTTGTCTCGCACCTTCCGGTGGAACGTCAGTGCGAAGCGGTGGGCCTCGTCGCGCAGCCTTCGCAGGAGGACGAGCGCAGGCGCCTGCATCGGCAGTTCGATCTCTTCGAATCCGAACTCGTCGCGCTTGGGAATGTAAATCAGTTCAAGTTTCTTGGCGAGCCCGATCATCGGAACCGCCATTCCAAGTTCGTCGCGCGCCTTTATCGCTGCGGCCAGCTGTCCCTTGCCGCCGTCGATCATGACCAAATCGGGCAGCTTGATGAACTTGGGATCGCCATCAAGATAGCGTCGAAACCGCCTCAGGATCACCTCGTGCATCATCGCAAAGTCGTTGGGGCTCTCGGGCTGGAACTTGACCCGGAACCGGCGGTACTCGGCCTTGGCTGCCTGTGCCTTTTCGAAAACCACCATGCTTCCCACTGGGGCGGTGCCTTGCACGTTCGAGATGTCGTAGCCTTCCACCCGCATCGGCAAGGTCGGCAGCCCAAGCGCCTCCTGAAGCTGTGACATCGCTTCTTCGGACCATTGGTCGGCTCGCTCCGTCTCGTCTCGCATCTCTTGTAGCGCGAGCTCGGCATTGTCCATTGCCATCTCGATCAGCTTGAGCTTCTCTCCGCCTTGCGGAACCGAGATCGATACCGCCCGGCCCTTTCTTCCCCGCAGCCATTGCTGGACAATCTGACGCTCCTCGATTTCGATCGGCAAGAGGATCTCGTTCGGCAAGTCGGGGGCGTCGTTGTAATACTGTTTGACAAACTCCTGGACGGATTCGCTGGGGGACGATTCCTTTGATCCATCGAGGAAGAACTGGCGCTGCCCGATGAGCTTGCCACTCCGGACATACAGCATCTGGATGGCAGCGCCCCGCTCGTCCTTGACAACGGCGATCACGTCCCGATCCCGTCCATCCGCGTCGAGTACTTTTTGCCGCTGCAAGACGTTGTCGACGGCAATGAGTCGATCGCGAAGAATCGCTGCCCGCTCGTAGTCCATCGCCTCGGAAGCCGCGGCCATTTCGTTGCGAATGTCCTTCATCAGGGACTCTTCCTTTCCCGATAGGAAGCGCTCCACCTGCTCGATGACCTGGTCGTAGGCTTTCTTTTCCGACAGTCCCGCACACGGCGCAAGGCATTGGCCAAGGTGAAAGTACAGGCAGGGCCGCTGCTCCGCGGCGCCGCGCCAGCTTTTACCGCACGGGATCAGCGGGAAAATCTTGTGGAGCAGCTGGAGGGTCTCGCGAACCGAGTAGGCGCTGGTGAACGGCCCAAAATACTTCGCGCCGTCCTTTCTGACCTTCCGCGTAAAGAGCACTCTCGGAAACGGCTCTTTGGTAATCGTGATATACGGATAGCTCTTGTCGTCCCGCATCCGCACGTTGAATGGGGGCCGGTAGCGCTTGATGAGGTTGCATTCGAGCACCAACGCTTCGACCTCCGATTCCACGACGATCGTCTCGATATCGCGAACGCGCGAGACCAGCCTTTCGATGCGCGGGCCATGGCGGGCCGAGTCCTGAAAGTAGGATCGAACCCGGCTGCGGAGGGAAAGGGCCTTCCCGACGTAGAGCACCTCTTCCTTCTCGTCCCGGTAGATGTAGCAGCCGGGCTTGGCGGGAAGGCCCTTCAATTTGTCGGTAATGGACGGGTGGACGGTTGGCATTTGCCTGGCAAACGAATTATCCCGTTATGGCGCACCTGATGGACATCGCTCGAGAACCGGTACAATTTGCATACGCGTCAGCAGGCGACCTTTTACCGCTAAGTCGCCTGGACGGAGGAAGATTTTGCCAAGAGGGAAACGAAACACGGCGAAGGTCCCATCGGGACCGCGCCACACCGAAATCATCGTCAACTGTTCATTGCGTGAGACCCGCGTTGCCGTTATGGAAGGCGGGCAGCTCATGGAGTACCGCGTCGAGCGCGAAGAGCGCGTCGTGGGCAGCATCTTCAAGGGGATTGTCCAGAACGTCCTCCCAGGCATGGATGCCGCCTTTGTCGACATCGGCCTCGAGCGGAATGCATTCCTGTACGTCGCCGACATCGTGCCCGACGAGGGTCAGGACAACAGTCCGGCCTCGCTCAAGCGAAGCGAGCTCCGACGCCGCAAGATCAAGGAGCTGATCCGTCCCGGCCAGGAGATCATGGTGCAGGTGACCAAAGGGCCGCGCGGCACAAAGGGCGCCCGCGTCACCACCCGAATCGCCCTGCCCGGCCGTTATCTGGTCCTGATGCCGGAGGCGAACAACGTCGGGGTCAGCCGCAAGATCGAAGACCGCCGAGAACGGGAGCGGCTGCGAAAGATCGGCGAGCATATCGTGCCCGATGGTTTTGGGATTATTCTCCGGACCGAGTGCGAGGGTCGGACTGAAGCCGAACTGCGCAGCGACGTCACCTTCCTGCAGCACCTGTGGGACCAGGTCATGGGCGCCGCCAAGAAAATGCGCGCGCCGGCATGCGTCCACCGCGACCAGACCCTGCTCTACCGCACGATTCGCGACGTGTTCAGCGAGGAAATCAGCAAGCTCGTCATCGATGATCCC
This sequence comes from Fimbriimonadaceae bacterium, assembly GCA_019187105.1. Classification (NCBI taxonomy): domain Bacteria; kingdom Bacillati; phylum Armatimonadota; class Fimbriimonadia; order Fimbriimonadales; family Fimbriimonadaceae; species Fimbriimonadaceae bacterium. The sequence goes on from JABAQM010000001.1 coordinate 1,294,946, forward strand.
GAGGAGTACGAAAAGGTCAACCTGGTCGCCCGTATGGTAGCGCCGACCATGCGCGACAAGACCTTTCTCTACGACAAGGAAACGCCCATCTTCGACGAGTACGGCATCGAGCGGGAGCTCGAAAGGCTCCTTCAACACAAGGTTTGGCTGAAGTCAGGCGGCTACCTGGTCGTGGACGAGATGGAGGCCCTCACCGCGGTCGACATCAATACCGGCAAGCAGGTCGGCCATACGTCACTGTCCGACACCATTCTCAAGACCAATCTGGAGGCCGCCGACGAGGTCTGCCGGCAGCTTCGGCTTCGGGACATGGGCGGCATCATCGTGATCGACTTCATCGATATGGACAGCGCCGAAGACCGCAAGCGCCTCCTGGATCACTTTACAAACAAGCTCGGCACCGACCGGGCCCGAACCCGCATCGGCAAGGTCTCATCGCTGGGGCTTGTGGAGATCACCCGCAAGCGCACGGGCGAGTCCGTAACCGAGGCCATCACCGAAGCCTGCCCGACCTGTGCCGGCCGTGGCCGCATCAATTCGCGGGACACCGTGTCGCTTTGGGTTGAGCGCGACATGCGCCGCATGCTCGGCGAGCCGGGCAATGCCTATTACGTCGAGTGTCACCCCGCCATTGTCGAAGCGCTGATCGGCGCCGACGGCGAGAATGTCGAAGAGCTTGAGCACGAGCTGAATCGTGGGATCTACCTGCGGGCGAATTTCGACCTGCCGTTCGAGGAATACACGATCAGTGTCGGCACGATCGACGAGTTCGACCGCACGATCATGGGTTATCGGCGGGCGCAGGTTTTGGAATGCAACGTGCGCCGCAGCTCGTTCGACATTCAGACCAAGGTGGTGGGCTGGACCGACAACGGATTTTATATCGAGCTTCTCGATGGCGTCAGCCACCTCGGGCATCGCGTCAAGGTCTGCCTGCAGGACATCCGGAGGTCGTTCGCTGTGGCGGACGTGATCCTGCCCGGGACGCCGACCCTTCGCGGCGCTGGAAGCTAAAAACACGAGATTGTGGAAAAAATTCGAAAAAAAACCGCGAAAGGAAACCTTCCATAAATGCGGCTAACCCGGGCTAATCCGGGCAGAAAGCCGCTAATCGCCAGATTATGGGGAGTTGCGGCCAGAAGAATTGACCGTACAACATCTATTTCTCGCACTGCGACGCAAAAGGAGGTGAAACCGTATGCGCCCAGTCTTTTTTGTGTTTGGCGTTTGGACAATCGCGTCAGGGGCCTTTGCCTTTGAAAAAACCTCGGAAATCGCCAACAAAAGGGTGGTCAAGACGGTGGTCAAATCGATCCCGTCAGAAGTTAAATATGAATTCTCGCGCACCGTCGGCTCCGGCCGGTTGGTGAAGGTTCAGGATGGCGAGCCGGGCAAGCTCATCAAGTCCATCCAGATAACCTATCAGGATGGCAAGCCGGTTCGCAGCCAGGTTCTGAAGGTTGAACGAATCGAACCCAAGCCCACGCTCTTCCATATGGGTAAGTCCTCCATGGCCACCAGCCGCGGATCCTTTACCCGCGGCAGGGTCATCACGATGTCGGCTTCCGCCTATGACCCGTCGGCAGGCCGCGGTCGCTACGCCACGGGCATCACGGCTTCAGGAATGAGGGCTCGATACGGGGTTGTCGCCGTCGATCCGCGCGTCATTCCGCTGGGAACGCGTGTCTTTGTCGAAGGTTATGGCTTTGCTATCGCGGCCGACACCGGTGGAGCGATAAAGGGCAACAAAATCGACCTGTGCTACCAGACGCGCCGTGAATGCATGCAGTTCGGGCGCCGTAAGGTTAAAGTACACGTATTGAAGGGCCGATAACTCTCGATCTGACCGACGCCGGAGCGCTGCAAAGCTTGCTCCGGCGCCACGGTCTTTCTCCCCAAAAGCGCCTCAGCCAGAACTACTTGGTGTCGCGGCCGGCAGTGGATTCGATCGTGGCTGAGACAACGGGTCTGGCGGCTATTCTCGAAGTTGGCCCCGGGCCCGGCGTCCTCACCCAGCGATTGGCGGCTTCGTCCGCGGTCACAGCAATAGAAATCGATCCCGTTTCGGTTTCCGCCCTGTCCGAGAGCGCACCCAGCGCAAAGGTGATTCAAGGCGATGCCTTGCGGCTCGATTGGCGTGCCCTTCTGTCGGCTATGCCGATTCCCCGTGGAATCGTCTCGAACATGCCGTATCACATTACCGGTCCCTTGCTCGAGCGGCTGGCCGGCGCCGCAGACCTCATCGACCGAGCGATCCTGATGATGCAGAAGGAGGTCGGCGCCAAGATTGTGGCCCCGCCGGGTGATCCTGAACACGGTTCGTTGTCGGCGGCGATGCAGCTACGATTTTCGGTGAGGCGAATCGCCGTTGTACCGAAGGGCGCGTTTCTACCCCCTCCCAAGGTGGATAGCATCGTGCTCCGGTTCGAGCCTCGGAATCACGAATTGCCCGACTCAACGTTCAGCCTTATACGAAGCGCGTTCCGCATGCCTCGAAAGACACTCGCGAACAACCTCGTCGCGGCCGGCTGGAACCCTGAGCGAGCTATCGGGGCCCTCGATCGTCTGGGACTGGCTCGCTCCGTTCGGCCCCATCAGGTTCCCATTGACGTATGGCGAGAGCTCGATGAATCCCGGTGACGCAACTGAGCTTGCCAGGGCCCGTGCCGCTGAAGAAGGATTCGAGCTTGTGGGCATTTGCCAGGCAGCACCGACGGAGACGATGCCCGCTTATGAGTCCTGGCTGGCGAAAGGCTATCACGGTCAAATGTCGTACCTGCTCCGCCATACCGCCTTGAAGAAAGACCCAGCGAACCTGTTGCCGGGCGTTCGGTCCATCCTCATGGTGGGGCTTAACTATGCCCAGCCGACCGGCCATCAACCCGGAATGCCCCGCATCGCAACGTACGCTCTGGGCCGAGACTATCACGGCGTCATACGACGAAAGCTCAGACGCATCGCCAGAGCCTTGGCGTGTCTCGACCCCGATGCCCAGTTTCGAGTTTGCGTCGATTCGGCACCTCTCCTGGAAAGAGAGTTCGCCGTTCGGGCCGGTCTTGGCTGGATCGGCAAGAACACCATGGTTATCAACTCGCGAAGGGGAAGCTGGTTCCTCCTTGGCGCGTTGCTGACGACGCAGGAGCTCACGCCCGATTTGCCCGCAACTGGTGGCTGCGGAACTTGCCGTTCGTGCATCGACGCCTGCCCGACAGGCTGCATCATTTATGAGGACGGTCGATGGCAAATCGACGCCCGGAGCTGTATCAGCTACCTGACAATCGAGCATCGCGGTCCTGTCGATCCTGAGCTTAGCCGGAAGATTGGGGACTGGACGTTCGGCTGCGACGTCTGCCAGTCCGTTTGCCCCTTCAACGAGCCGAGGGGAAGCCAGCCCTTGCGGGCCAAGCCCACAACCGAGCCGGAGTTTCTCGATCACAGACCCCTGCCAAGCCTCAGCCAGAGCGTCGAGCTCGATGCAGATGACTGGGATTCGTTCAGTCCAGGGTCGCCGATTAGGCGCACGGGCATCGAAGGGTGGCGCCGAAATGCGGCGATCAACCTAGCGAATGCCGGCGATGGTGGAGACGGCGGCCTTCAAGTCGTAGGGTCCGAGGATCCCCTCGCCACCGACCAGATAGATGCCGGCCGAGCGAGCACGCAAATCGGGACGAAGCCCACCAAGGATCGGGGCCACAAACCAGCCGGGAGCTAGACGGCTGAGCTCGCGCGCCGTACCCAGCGCATTCGGTCCCACCACCGCCGCCATGCGGTTACTGCCCACCGTCGCCGCCGAAAAGTAGAAGCCGGAAACATCGAAGCGGTGGCGAGCGACGATCTCGCTGAAGTGAGCGACCGAGCTTCGGGCAAACCTCTCGAAGTCGGCGCCGACAAGCTTCCCATATCTCCATGCCAGTCGGATCGCAAGGGCCGAGCTAGAGGCGATCACGTCGTCTGCGATCTGGGGCGTGCAGGTGTTGCAGTCAGCCATCCAGTCACGCTCGACGGCTTCGACCAGCGCCGAACCGGAAGGGGTCGCAAAAAACTTCAGGGCGCGGTTGAGCACGGCGGCCCCCTCGCTCAGCGCATCCTGCCTGCCAAAGAGCAGATACTCCTCCATTGCCGCGTCCGCAAAGGCAAGGTAGTCCAACAGCACCGGTTGTTCGACAACCTGGGCGCGACGACGACGACGAATGTCGTCGCTGCCGACCCGAAAGTCCCGGAGTCTCTCGTACAACGATCCGGCGGCGGCGATGCGATCGCTGTCACCGAGGGTTCGGGCCGTTTCCAGGAGTCTCGCGGTCACAAAGCAGTTCGGGGCGGCAAGGTCCAACTCCTTCGGGATTGGTCTGGAGAGTTTGTTGATGCCGCTCCTCATTCGATCCAGCAGCCCGTCGACCACGTCGGCGTTCATCGTCCAGGCCGTGCGATCGGCAACTTTTATCAGCATCTGCGGGTTGTCTTCGACACGCAATCCGAAGTATTTGCGAACCCTTTCTCGGTCTTCGGGATCGAACGTGTCCCGGATTCTGGCCGGCGTCCAACTCTCGGAAAGGCTGCGCCGGTTGATCTTTTCATCCCCGGAGACGTAGGCGTAGAAGGAGCTGTCCTCGCCTGATCGGCGGCTCAAGAGTCCATCGAATACCGATCTCGCTATTTTCCGGTACAGGGGATCGTCATAGCGCACGCTCGCCTCTCCAAAAGCGGCCATCGCGTCGGCCGTCAAGATCGAAACTCGGTCCAAGTCCACGACCTTCCATCCGCTTGAAACCGCCATGCGCCGGAAGCCGCCATCGATCCAATCCACCATCGCCGAGGTGGCGACGGCGTCGATTCCACGTTTGACCTGATCTTGCCGGTCACCGATCCAGAGCAGCCGCCATGCTTCCGGTTGCAGCTTCAGGAACCCAGGTGCTGAATATGCTCCGTCGGTCGCCGCCTGGACGGTCAATAGGAAGTTAAGGCGTTCCTGATAGTTCAGGGCGATGTTCGCGCCGGGCGTTGACAGCCGGGCGACTTCCTGGTCCTGCTGAGTGCTCAGGGCTTGAGAAGGAGAGCCCGTTAGAAGGCTCTCGGCGCGGCGCAGAAAGGCGAGAATGTTCTCGCCATTGAACCGAGCCCGATCGTTTTGACGGACCATACGGTCAACCAGCTTGCCGTCTGGCGTCAGCACATAGAGCTGAAAACCGACATCGAACGGCTGCTCCAGCCGGGATAGAGGCAGATACGCCGACAGCCAGCGCGGCTGAAGATTGGCATCGATCCGTATCGGCAAGTAGCGCTGGTTGATGCGCTCCACCACATCCTGAAAGGCGAAGCCCTCTTCATCGGCTTCCCGGCCAACACGGCTCCATCCGGTGCCGACGCACAAGAAAATGGGTCGATCGAGGCGACGGGCCTCCTGCAGCGATTCCCGGCGCATCGGTCGCCAGTCGATGAACTGTCTGGCGCCGGCCCTCACATACTCGCCGGGTTCGGCCGCCAACCCGTTCTCTGGCCCGGGAGGAATATGAGATTTTAGTAAGAGAACAGCCGCTCCAATCGCGCAAAGCGCGACCATCAGGATGCCGACAACCTCAAATTTAGGTCGGATTACCTGGGACGCCATCCTTTGGTGATTATGGGCCCTTGGTTATAATAAATTGATGCCCATCTCATTGGAGGAGGTACAGCACGTGGCGAAGCTCGCGCGGATGCAACTTGATGAACAAGAGCTCCGGGAATTCCAAGCCGAGTTGAATGCACTGTTGGGGCACTTCGAGGACATCCAGAGCGCCCAGATCGGTGCCGTGGAAATGGCTTCCCACATCTTGAGCTTGCAGTCGGTGTGGGAGGAAGACGGCGTAGAACCCGGCTTGATGCGCGAGGAAGCGACCCGTTCCGCGGCCGTCGCCAGGGCTGGCCTCTTCGTCGTTCCGACGATCATCGAGGAATAACGGGTGCTCCGAACCCATACCGCGACCCAACTGCGAGCGATGCTCGACGACCGGAAGATTTCCGCACCTGAGCTCGCCGAAGCGTGCCTCACGGAAATCCGTGACCGCGACGGCAACCTTGGCTGCTTTCTGGCCGTCGACGAAGATTCGGTGCGGACGCAAGCGGCCGAGGCACAATCACGGATCGATTCAGGCAACACATCCTTCCTTACAGGCATTCCCGTCGCCCTGAAGGACAACCTCAGCACGACTGGACTTCCCACGACCTGCGCGTCCAAAATCCTCGAGGGTTACCAACCGCCATTCGACGCCACCGTCGTTTCGAGGATTCGTAATGAGGGCGGCCTCATCCTCGGCAAGACGAACATGGACGAGTTCGCGATGGGCACGTCCACAGAAACGAGCGCCTACCAGTTGACTCGCAATCCCTGGGACTCGGAACGATCGCCGGGAGGAAGTTCCGGTGGCAGCGCCGCAGCTGTCGCTGGCCTGATGGCGCCCCTGGCTTTGGGATCCGATACCGGGGGTTCGATCCGGCAGCCGGCCGCACTATGCGGCGTCGTCGGCTTCAAGCCGTCATACGGAAGGTGCAGTCGCTACGGATTGGTCGCATTCGGATCGAGCCTGGACCAAATCGGTCCGTTTGCCCGGTCTGTCGAGGATGCTGCGCAACTTGCTGCGGTGATCACGGGACACGATCGTCGCGATGCCACGTCGATTCCGACAGGTCCCATTTCGACCTCTGACCTCAAGACAGGCTCGCTAAGGGGCGTCCGGTTCGCCGTGCCCACCGAGATGATGGGAGGGGCCGTATCGAGCGGAGTTCGAGCTGGAATCGAAGAAGCGATCAAGGCGATGGAGGCGGAAGGAGCCGTCTTCGAGGAAATCAGCCTTCCCGCCACCGCGTACGGCGTTACAACCTACTACATCATCGCTCCCGCGGAAGCTTCCAGCAACCTTGCCCGATTCGACGGGATTCGATACGGCCCTCGTTTGGAGGGCAAGGGCGGACACATCGATGTGGTTGCGGAAACCCGTGGCCGGCTCTTTGGACACGAGGTCAAGCAACGCATCATGATCGGGACCTACGCGCTTTCGGCCGGCTACTATGATGCCTATTACGTCAAGGCCCAAGCCGTGCGAGCGAAGATGACGGCTGAATACAACGAGGCGTTCAGCCGCTTCGATGCGATTCTTGGGCCAACCAGTCCCATCACTGCGTTTAAAATCGGAGAGCTCAATAGCGACCCGCTTGCTCTCAAGGTTCTGGACATTTGCACGATCCCCGCCAACATGGGTGGGTTTCCGGCGATATCCCTAAACTGCGGGTTTGAGAATGGGTTGCCAATCGGGCTCCAACTCGTCGGACCTCACATGGCAGATGAAAGGGTCCTCCAGCTAGCGCACGCCGTCGAACGGACGCTGCCGAACGCTTGCCTCCAAGTTCCCGTACCATAACGGTGATGGACGACATCCGCCGCGAAGACAGGCGTCTCTTCTGGAAGGCGGTCCTCACGCCGAGTCGGTGGATTCCGTCGGTCGGTCTCATCCTCGTCGGCGGACTCATCATCAGATCTTCGATGGGAGCGTTTATGGCCTCCGTCAGCCAGATCCCCCTCTATATCGGGATTGGCCTCGCTGCATTAGGCGTCGGCTCGTGGTACCAAAGCGCACGCCGCGAGGCGATCGCCAACCGGTTCAAAAACCCCCGCCACCGCATGCTCTGGCAGGCCGCTGAAGACCGCATGGCGCAGTTTGACTCGTCCTTGCGGAAGCTCCGTTCCGACCGTGTTGCCGACTTGAGGGACCTTGCCGCCAACCTTCATGCAACCTCCATCGCCTTGTACGCGGCCCTGCGCCGCGCCGACTTGCTGCTCGAGGAGATCCAGGGAAGCGAGGCCGTCGTTCAGCGGCGCCCACCGCCGATACCTGCTCAGTCCAATGACCCCCAGGCTCAAGAGCTCTATCGCATTGCCGATCGCAACATCGCCGAATATCGCCAGCATCTCGCCGGCGTGATGGCGGGGGTTCAGCGAACGGAAGCCCAGGCCGCCGTTTTCTCAACCACCTTGGACACGCTCCGCGTCCGCATGCTCGGACACCGCATCGTCGGGAGAAGTCCGGAGATCCACCAGCACGACTTCCTTGCCGCACTCAGCGAAGCGAAGATGCAGCTCAGCGCCATCGATCGCGCGCTTGAGGAAATCGAACTGACGCCTTTCCCGAAGTCCATCGTGATCTTGCCACCGGTCCCCGGCTCCGAAGTCCATATGCAGCAGGACGCTTGATGCCGCTGACCGTCCGATGCCCGGCAAAGATCAACCGCTTTCTGAGCGTCGGCCCGCCAGAGCCCAACGGCTTTCACCCGATCAGAACCATCTTCCAGGCGATTTCCCTCGCGGACACGCTCACGATTGCCGAGGCCGGAAAAGATCGCATCCTCTGCACCTGGAATGGCCTGCCTTCTGATAACACGCTGACCAAAGTCCTCCGCCTGGCGCGAGAGTTTACGGATGTTCCTTTCCTGCAGTTGGAGCTCGACAAGCAAATTCCCGCCGAGAGTGGCCTCGGTGGCGGCAGCTCAGACGCAGGAGGCTTGCTTCGAGCGCTCCCCCGCTTCACCGACGGTCGGTTAACTGCGAGCAACCTGAGGGAAATCGCCGCCGCCGTTGGCAAGGATGTCCCCTTCTTTCTCGAAGGAGGAGCCGCACAGGGAACAGGCTATGGTGAAACGGTCGATCCACTTCCGAACCGTCCGGTAGAGCACGTTTTGATTGTCCGGCCCGATGTCGGCGTGTCCACCCAACAGGCCTATGCCGCACTGGACTCCAAACCGAGGATCTGGCGGGACTTCCCAGACGAGCATGAGCCTTACAACGACTTTGAAAGGGTCGCGCCATGCGAATGCCTGGACCTCGCCGAACGCCTGCGGAGATATGGTGCGACAGAAGCTCAGCTTTGCGGATCGGGCTCCGCTGTGTACGGCGTATTCGCTTCCGAGCAGAATGCCAGGGCCGCCGAAGAAAGAGCGCGACACGAAGGGTACGATCGGGCCTGGGCAGCAAGGACGCTGACTCGGGAAGAAAGCCTTTGGATGTCGTGGTCTTAGCCGGCGGCCGATGTTCCGCAGAGTTACGCGAACTGAGCAGCTGCGAATTTCGTGCCGACCTGCCTTATCGAGGGGTATCGATGCTCCAGCACGTGTTGGAAGCCGTTCCAACTGATAATCCCCCTATTATCGTTGGCGGTAAGCCCGGGCTTTCACCACGGCAGGTCGAGTCGGGCGAGAACTTTATCGACAGCTTGGGAAAGGGGCTTGCAGCCGTCGAGACCGACCGATTCCTGCTTGCCACCGCCGATCTGCCATTTCTTACCAGAGAGTCGGTTGACGACTTTATCGACCGCTGCGATTCAAGTGCCCTCCTTAACTACCCGATCGTCCCAGAGTCGGTGGTTAAGGCGCGCTTTCCGGAAATGGCACGGACGACCCTCAAGTTGAGGGAAGGACGATTTACGGGAGGCAACATCGCCGTAATCCGGACCGACTTGATGCGCGGCTCTTTGCCTATCCTGGAAAAAGCCTATCGACTTCGCAAGCAGCCTCTTCGCTTGGCGGCGATAGTCGGCTTGAAGACGCTCATTCGCGTGGTGGCCGGCCAAGCTTTGCCAAGCCTATTGCCGATCGCAGCGCTTGAGCGCTCCGTCGGCAAGCTGATGGGCGGTCCCGTTCGTGCGATCATTACGGCCTATGCCGAGATCGGCGCGGATATTGACAACGCCGACCAATATCGAGAAATGCTGAAAATTGAACCGGTTTCGGCCTAAAGAAAACGTCCAAAACGGCCAATGAGTCCGCTATGGCGACAGCGTCGTTGCTCACGGACAAAGTGGTTCCAAAGACCACCGAAAATTTTTTGCTCAGTTGTGAAGGGGTTGCCGATGCCTCGGTATGGATCGATGGCGACGAGCTCCGCGCCCATGTCACGCTTCTCGATGACAATTACACGGAGCGGGATCTCAAGGCGATGTGCGGTAATGCGATTGGCATCCACCAAACGCCCAGCACGATCATGTTGATGCGAGCACGCCGCCGAGCGGCTTAACCCTCGGCGACGGCTTCGGCTACCGCCTCGTCCTCTGCCGGGGTTTCCGCCTCTTCGACTTCGTCGACGTCCAACTTGCTGCTCATCGCGTCGGATTCAGCGTTTGTTGGAAAGGTGGTGAAGGTCATCTGCGTGATGTTTTTCGTCGTCCGGTTGGGACAGTTGTTGCAGATGAACTCGACTTGGACGCGATTGAGCCAGGAAGGCACACGATCGATGACTTTGCCGCAAGAACAGGTAACCATGGGTTATTCGTCTTCGAGCGCTTCCTGATAGTGCTGCACCGTTTGGGAATGGCTTATCAGACCGTTCACGAACATCACCACCGCTGAACCAAAGTAGATCCACACCAGCCCCGGCTCCGCTCCTTGGCCTGGGTCGCGAATCGCTTGGTCACCTCCCAGAAACGGCAGCCCAACGATTCCTAAAACGAACAAAATCCCTGCGATCCAGAAGTAGGTGTTTTTCCAAGCTGCCGGCTTGGGGAGCTGCTTCGCGCTCAAAGTTCTACTATTTTACCCTTTTGGGGCGGCTAGAGCAACCCACGTTCTTTTCTGCTGAGACGAGGGTGCAACACCGATTCGCAGCAAAAACGAACGACACTTTCCGGTTTCCGAACGAATCGAAAGGATGCCTCCGTCCAATGGTTGTCGTGCAAGAAAGCCCGGCGAGCCCCGGCCCCCCGGAAGCTTAGTTCGGGCTTATAAACCTTACACGATGCTGAGATAGTCTCGCAAAATCGTTCTGTCCCTCTCCTAAGGCATTCCCCCGATCCGAAAGTTAACGGGGAATGCTTGTTTTATGGCGATCTCTCGGCGAGCCAAACCGCATACCGGTCCTGCCGATGAGGAGTCGCCACCCGCAAGAAGGTGAGACCTGAGTTCATTTCCTGCGGCGCGACGATGCGGTCGTCGCGAGTTAGAACGTAGATCGCGGGACGGGCAACTTCGCGCAGTTGCTCGAGCGTCTCCAGGTCGGGCACGACTCGATTCATGTAGAAAACAACGGAGGGATGACCTGTCTCCTGAATCTTCGGGCGCCCGGTTCCCCGGTCGACCTGGCGTCGAGACATTTGGAACATTGCGGTTGGAATCGGCTGTTGCCGCAGCCATTTGGCATGCGCATGAAGTTCGGCGTGGTTGGGCGCCATGTCGAAGAAGCCGTGGTAATAGCTCCACATGGCCCAATTCAAGAGGAGGCAGAGGCCCGTCGGGGTCGCAAGCAGCCATCCACGCAATGACCTTTCCGACATATCGGGCCGCCGCCGACCGATCCAGTCGCCAACCAAGATAGCCGTCGCCGGAAGCAATGGCAGGATGTAGTGGGGGAGCTTGCTCCCGCTCAGGCTGAACACGATGAACACCGTGCCCGCCCAATAGGCACATAGCCTGAGCAGGGAGTGGGATTCCGCGGCATCGGATTGCCGGGGCCAGGCTTGGACGAGGTGGAAAGACCAGGGCGCCCAGCCGACAACAACGACGATGAAGAAGAAGAGCCAGTTCAGCGGACCGCCGATCGAGTGAGCTTGGTCGCCTCCGGCAAATCGCTGCACATTTTGCTCGACAAGAAACCGCTGGACGAACTCCTCCCGGTTGGCAAGGTAGCAAGGCAGATACCAGGCGGCAATCACGACCGCACAGGCCATTAGAAAGCCGAGCCAACCGCCTCTTGAGCCTGCCCTCGCTGCGGGGGTCCGCCAAGTGAACAAGCCGATGATCAGCACGAAGAGAATGATCGCAATGGGGCCCTTGGCAAGAACCGCTGCACCCAACGCGGCTCCTGCCGCCCATCGCATCCTGACCAAACCGGCAAGAGCCTTCCAGTGCAGCAGGATAGCGGCGGAGAGGGCGAGGACGAATGGCGCGTCCGTCATCATCAGCCTTCCGATCCCGGCGGCCAGGATCGAACTTACCGAGATGATCGCCGACGCTTGGGCGCTGACTTCTCCGAGTTCGTCCCTGAGCAGCCGATAGATGAGAAGCGCGGTACCCAGGGTGCAGACCACACTCGGCAACTTGGGACCAAAGGTCTCGCCGAAGACGGCAAGCGACGGAATCGCGAGCCAATAGATAAGGATGGGCTTCTCAAACCAGGGGGAGCCGTTGTAATAGGGGGTGATCCACTCTCCCCGGCGGAGCATCTCCGACGCGACCGCACCGTAGAAGCCCTCATCGAGATCGAACAACCCAACCATCCAAAAGCCCACCAATGGCGCGATGAGCAACAATCCAAAGAGAGGTTTGGAGAGGGGCTTCACTGTACGTGCCCGAGACGGCTCTCCAGGCTCTCGACGAGGGCGTGAAGGGCCAGCATATGAAGCTCTTGGATGCGGTCCGCCCCCTCGCCCGGAAAGATGATGGCGCGGGTTACGACGTCCCTCAACGGTCCGCCGCCACGACCAAGTAGCGCGGTGACCCCGACATTCCCGCTCTTCGCCGCCGAAGCCGCCTCGATTAGGTTGGGCGATTTTCCGGAGGTTGAGAGCAGGATCAGGTGGTCGCCTGGACGCCCGTATGCCGTCACGAGCCTTCGGAAGACTTGTTCATAGCCGTAGTCATTGGCCACGCATGACAGGTGGGTCGGATCGGTGAGGGCCAGTGCCGCGATCGGTTCGCGATCCCTTCTGAATCGGCCTGTGCATTCCTCGGCGAAGTGCATGGCATCCGCCATACTTCCCCCGTTGCCGGCAACGAGAATCTTGCCTCCCTTTTGAATTGTCGTTTCCAGATCAGAAGCCAAATCCGAGAGCTGGACCAAGAGATCGGCGTCTTGCCGAAGGGCTTCAAGCGCGGCCGTGGCCGAGCGAAAGGCCCCCTCGAACGCATCCGGCATGGGCGTAGGTTACTCGGTAGACTTCCGGCGATGTCGATCCTGGAGAGTCTCAAGTACGACGCCAACGGACTCATTCCTGCGATCATCCAAGACCACGCAAACGGGCAGGTGCTGATGATGGCTTGGATGAACAAGGAGTCGCTGGCCAAGACGATCGACACGGGACTCTGCACTTACTGGAGCCGTTCCCGGCAGAGTTTCTGGGTCAAAGGCGAAACGAGCGGCCACCTTCAGTACGTCAAGCGCATCTCGATCGACTGTGACCAGGATGCCCTTCTCATCCAGGTCGAGCAGGTCGGCGCCGCCTGCCACGACAACTACCGCAGTTGCTTCTATCGCGACTTCGCAGATGAGAGCCTTCAAATCAACGCCGTCAAGTTAGAGGGCTAGTCGTTCCGAAACCTTTGCGGTCGCCCCTGGCATGACCAGGTCTACTTTCTTCCGTGTCATCGACCGTTCGATGCCGTTCACTCTAAGGATGCGATGTTCACCATGGACGACAAATCTGGCTTTCAGCCGGCCGGCGCCGTCTTCGTCATGGTTCGCGTGCACATCGATTTCGTTTCCGTCCTCGCTAACTTGGATGGTGACGGCCGTCTCCTTCCCATCGCGGTAGCCGTAGGTGAGACCGTCGTCGAAGACGTATCGCGTTTCCGAGGTGCCCATACCGCCTGGCACAATGTGAAACTCGACGTCGCTTAAGTCCATTCGCGCACCCTCGACCGCAGCCGGCGACATCGGAATGATCGATCCCTCCCGGAAATAAAGCGGCGTCATGTCACGGTGGTTTTTCGCCCCGGCGAATTCGTCGATTGCCAGCCGCATGGTCTGGAGATCCAACCAAAACTCACCGGGCAACACCACGCGACGTGACGGGGATTCGTCCAGGAAGGGCGCATGGAGCACGCGGTCCCCGACCAGGAACTGGTCATCGACCGAGTCTGCATCCGCATAGTGGTAAAGCAAGGGCCGAATGATCGGGTGACCGAACTGTTCGTGTTGCAAATACAACTGGTATAGATAGGGAAGGAACCGATACCGGAGCTTGATGAACTTGGCAGCGATGTCCCTTGTCTTGGCGTCGTAGCTCCACGGCTCCTGTTCCCGACTTCCCCGGTCGCTGTGCACCCGGAAAATCGGGAAGAGGAAGTGGGCCTTCGTCCAGTCCAGAAAGAGGTCGGCGGGACAGTCACCCATGAAACCGCCAACGTCGTGGCCGTGGAACGACAAACCAGAGAGTCCCATATTAAGCGACATCGGAATCGACGTCTTCAGATAAAACCGATTCGAGACTGAGTCCCCCGTCCAGAGCGCGCTGTGACGCGGAGTGCCTTGGCACCCCGATCGGGACATCAGAAAAGGCCGCTCGTTAGGAAACGCCTTGAGAAATCCTTGCCGGCTGGCAATCTGCATGCCGAGCGCGTACTGGTTCCGGAAGGCCGCATGGGGGAGCTTTCCCTCCGCGAACAGCATGCCGTTTGGATCGACTGCTCCAGTGGACGGATCATTCATGTCGATCCAAGCCGCACCAAAGCCCTGCTTCCTGAAATCAGCCGCCTGCCTCGCCCACCATTGCCGCCCGGCCTCTAAGGAAAAGTCGGGGAATACGGTCAAGCCGGGCCATACGATCCCCACAAACTCCTTCCCTTCAGGGTTTAGCGCGAATACTTTCGCTTTTGACCCCGAGCAATAGACATCAAACTCGCGATCCTGCTTAACGCCTGGGTCCAAAATCGGCACCACTCGGCGGTGATCAGCGGCTAGTTGGTCGCAAATGGGCGCCGAGCCTGCCGGAAACATATTCTTATCGACCGTAAACACTCGATAGCCGCTCATATAGTCGATGTCGAGCCACAGGCCGTCACAGGGTATTCGATGCCGCTTCAGCTCGCGGTTGAGCCGCAACAAGTCCCGCTCGCCGCCATAACCCCAGCGCGACTGGTGATAGCCCAGCGCCCAAAGGGGCGGCCGCTCGCTCCTGCCGGTCAGTGCTGTGAACTTCTCGGTCAGCTCGGCAAGCGTCGGACCAATCACGATCCAGAGCCGCGGCTGGCCGTCTTCGGCGCCAAGACAGATCGACAGCTCATCTCGCGTTACACCCTCGCGGAAAAAGAACGGATTCGAAGCCGTATCGACAAACGTTGGAAACGGGGTTTCGAGCAAGAGGCCCACAAACACGCCCTTCTGCTCGACGATCAGATACGGAATCGAAACGTAGTACGGATCGGCCGGGTTCTCCCACCACTGCGCCCCATGAAAGTCGCCCAGCACATCGGTGTTCCAGAACTTTGCACGAATTCCCGACAGCTCGAAGCGACCGAAGCTCTTCTCCCCCATGCCAAAGAAGCGGAGGCCGGCGGCGTTCCGGAATTGGAACATTGACGCGCTGCCGGAAACACCAAATCTGCCCTCCAGAATCGTCTGCCTGCCAACACGTACCGTGAGCGTGCCTGCCTCGTCAACCTCCACGGAACCTGTCGCGGCCGTTGCCGGTGGCGTGCAGGGCTCCAAACAGAGGTTCCCTTCCCATAGGCCGGTTCCTGGTGAGCTTAGGCAAGTGAGGTCTCCTCCGAACCGTTCGACAACGAAGGCTTGCATTCGGTCTCCGAGACGAACTTGCTCGCGACCGTCATCATAGGCGGAGGCGAAGGTGAAATTGGCAGGATGGGGCTGCTTTGTAAAAAACATCTCAGGGGGCTCCTTGATTGTGGCTTACCGGGCTCCCATGCCGTGGGTACCCTGGGTTCGTGTTACGGGTGGAATTGCGCAAAGTCCCGCTTAAGAAGCGGTATCCCTTGCGCATCAGCCGAGGCATCAGCTACGGATCCGAAAACCTTTTCGTCCTGCTTGGCGACGGCCAGATTACGGGTATCGGCGAGGCTGCCCCTGGCACGGGCCACGGCGACGACTTTGCCGAAACCGCCTGCACCCAGATCCACGATTTCTTGCAGGGCATCGAGCTCTCCCCATATAATCTTGCCTCTATCGAGGCGGAAGCCAGAAAGACCGGCATGGAGGCCCCCGCGATTGCCGGGCTCGACACCGCTGTTTGGGATTACCTCGCCAAACGTGAGGCCAAGCCGCTTTTCCGGTATCTGGGTCTCATCGCCGACCAGCCTCCGACTTCGATTACCATCGGCATTAATCCCCTCGATGTGATTCGTGAGCGTGTGCCCGAGCTCTTGGACCGTACTGGGGCGAGGTTTCTCAAAATCAAGCTTGGCAATCCGGAAGGCATCGAGGCCGATCGAGAGTCTTACGCCGTTGCTACCCAAGCCGCCGCTGCACGACCCGTTCGATTTCGGGTCGATGCCAATGGCGGTTGGAGCACAGAAGATGCCCATTGCATGATCAACTGGCTCGCCGAGCGCGGATGCGACTACGTCGAGCAGCCCCTCGCCAAGGGAGAAGAAGCCGACTTGCCGAAGCTCTTTGAGACACGCCGGCTACCGATCTTTCTCGATGAGTCCGTGCATATCGCCGCCGACGTCCACGGGGTCGCCGATCGCTGCGACGGAATCAACCTCAAGTTGATGAAAACGGGCGGCATCACCGAGGCATTGCGGGCGGTGGAATTGGCACGCCGTTACCGGCTTTCGACCATGATCGGCTGCATGGGAGAAAGCTCGGTCGCCATTGCCGCAGGAGCGGCGATCGGATCACTCTTTGACCACATCGATCTCGATTCTCACCTGAATCTCGATCCCGATCCCGCCACCGGCCTCGGCTTCGAGAAAGGCGTGCTTGTGCCCGCCGAACGGCCCGGCCACGGAGCCGAGCTACGGTGATCGCACCCCACCATCGCCTAGCCCTCTATATGCAGGGCGCGGTGGGCGATCCGACCGGAAAGATGGGATACGGACTGCTACGCTACCGGCCCGACCAAATCGTCGCCGTGATCGATTCAACCCAGACCGCTCGGGCGTTGGGCGAAGTGGCTGGAATCGATCATCCCGCCCCCATCGTCACTTCGGTCGCCGATGCGATGAATCTGGGCGCCGACGTCCTCATTCTTGGCATAGCGCCCAGCGGCGGCAAGCTGCCCGAAGAGTGGCTGAAAGAGCTGGACATCGCCATCGAAAGTGGGATGTCGCTCGTTAATGGCTTGCATGACAAGCTGGCAGTCCGCTACGGCGATCTGGGTTCGGGACAGTTCGTCTGGGACATCCGGACCGAGCCGGACGGCATCGGCGTCGGTACCGCCAAGGCTTCCAAACTAGCCGCCCGACGAATCTTGATGGTCGGCACCGACATGGCGGTGGGCAAGATGACGGCTGGCCTCGAGCTTCTTCGGGCCGCGCGGGAACGGGGCATCGATGCCCGTTTCGTCGCCACCGGGCAAATCGGGATCGCGATTACGGGAAAGGGCGTACCTTTGGACGCGATCCGGCTGGACTACGCCTGCGGCGCCGTGGAATCCGCCGTTCTGGACGAAAGCGAGGGTGAGTGGATCATCGTCGAGGGGCAGGGCGCGATCAATCATCCGGGCAGCACGGCAACCTTACCGCTGCTCCGAGGCAGCTGTCCGACCCATCTGATCCTCTGCTGCCGCGCCGGACAAGACCACCTTCTCAAACTGCCAGAGATTGCAATTCCGCCGCTGCGGGACCTGATCAAGCTTTACGAGGACCTCGGCGGGGCGGGCGGCACCTTTCCACGCCCAAAGACGGTGGGCGTCGCCGTCAATACGTCCCACTTGGACGAAGCCGAGGCGTGCCGTGCCGTCCGGTCGATCGAGGCTGAAACAGGCCTGCCCGCCACCGACCCGGTGAGATTCGGCTGTTCTTCATGGTTGGATTCGATGAAGGTGTGATCCAGCGGCAGACAGAAGAAAGCCCCGCAGCCTAAGCTGCGGGGCGGAAAGGCAAGACTAGCTTAAGCAGCCTTGGCGGTGTTGTTCCACGAGACGGTCGTGCTGAAGACACCCTTGGTGTTGTTCGAACCCACCCAGCAAGCTCGGTAGTAAACCTTCTTGCTGCTATTGAGCGAGTGGATGAACGGGAACTTGGCGCCCTGGGTCAGTCGCGTCCAAGCGCCGCCCTCGTAGCGATATTCGACGTAGGCAGCGCTAGCGCCCTCAGGGAGCTTGAACGTGCCGTTCTTGGTGCTGCCAACCCAAACGTTGACCTGGCCCTTCTTCGTACTGGTGAACCAGACGATCGGTGCGCTCTTGAGCACGCTCGAGTTGGAACTGCTCGATCGAACCGTCGTCGACTTCTTCGAGACGGTCTTTCGGGCGGTGCTGGTCGATCGAACCGGTGTGGTTGATCGCGAAGTGGTCGACTTGCTCTTCGAAGTGGTCTTCGAGGCAACCTTTGCGGCAGGCTTCGAAACCGTGCTTGAGATCGACGTCGTGGACGTGGTCGCCTTCTTGGCGGTGGTCTTCTTGCTGGTCGACTTCTTAGCAGTCGACTTGATCGACGGAACGCTCTTCACAGCGGTGTTACCGAACCAATACTGGCCATTGCCATTGAAGTTCTTGTTCTTCTGGATCTGGGCGAAGACCCACGAGAAGTACGACTGGAAGTTTGAATACTCGTTGTTCCAGAACTTGGTGAAGAAGTCATTCATCGCCGAGAACTGGGTGTACATGGCGTAGTTCTGCTGCCAGCTCTTGTAGAACTGGTTGAACACGCGAACGTCGCTCTGTGAGAAGCCATACGTTCGGTAGTGCGCATTGAACGTCTTGTGGAAGGCGGTCAGATACGTGTTGAACTGCGTCACATTGTTAGGAAACTTGAAGTTAGCCAAATTTTAAACCTCTTTTTGACATGGTCCGCCACATGCGTGGTCGAACGAGACTGATCAATCCAGGTGTCGGCGGCGCCCGAAAGATTCTTTAGGCCAACTTGTGAAAAAAGTCGCAGAATGAGAGAAAAAAGTGGTTGCGCATGCCTGATTGGCCCGGAAATTGAAGAAAAGACGCCTTCCGCGAAGGACGGAAGGCGCCACAAAAAATAGGAAGGTTGACGGGTCTCTTAGGCTGCAAGATCTTGACGAAAATCGACGGCGACGGGCAATGGGTTCGCCTTCTCGATGAGCTCCTCAACCGTCCGACCAAAGTCGGGGGCGAAGGTCGATCCCGTGCGAGCGCGGATGGGTCCCGAGGGCGTCGTTCGAGAGCCCAACCAGGCTTCGAATCGGCTACGGATTCGGTCCTCCAAAACCTCCACGTTAGGGCCGGTGGCCGGCAGAATGATCCCAAAGCCGGTGGCGCCCCAGCGGCAAACGATATCAAGCCGCCTGACATTGTCCTTTAGGAAGTCCGCGACATCGAGCAAGAGATCGCGGACGCTGTCGTCACCATAGAAACTCTGTAGCTGCTTGATTCCCTGGAAGTCGATGAGCATGACGCCGATGACGCTGTCTTCTGCCACCGCCCGGTGGACTTCCTCCGTCAAACGTTTGCGGAAGTAGTTCTCGCTATAAATCCCCGTCACGTCATCGAGTTCCTCACACTGCACGACGTTGTGGGCTGCGCTGAGCATCCGGTCAGATGCTTCTTCGTTGCTGAGAATCCGACGCAGTTTGGAAAGCGATTGCCGCAGGATGTGGGACACGTAATTACAGGAGATACCGAGTTCGGTGGCTATTTCAGTCTGACTCTTCGCGTCAAAATGGAACGCAACGAGCACCTTTTGCTCCAGCTCCCGAAGCTGCGAGATCGCGGATTCGAGGACCACCCGATCTTCAACCGTTAGCTGTTCGGGACAAAAGTCGGCGGAGTCGATTCGGTCGAGATCGGTGTCACCGTCTTCGTCGTTCGGAGTCGAGTCGAGCGATGCCACCCGCAGCATCTCCTGGGTAGCGAAAACGTCCCGCACGGTGCTTTCGCTCACCTGGAGGTGTTCGGCGATTTCACGTTCAGTCGGCTGACGTCCGAATTCGGACTGCAGCATCAACGCCGCACGATGGACCTTTTGGCGAAGTTCTTGGAGCCAGGCTGGATGCCGAATGACTTGGGACCGGTCGCGGAGGTAGTGCTTGATCTCTCCGGCAACCAGATGGGTGGCATAGGTATTGAAACGTACGCCGGCATTCACATCGAACTTCGAGAGCGCATTCAGCAAGCCAATGTAGCCGACCTGCACGAGGTCGTCAAAGGGCTCGATGCCACTGAAGCGGCGAGCGATGCGCTCGACCAACCCCGAGTATTCGACAATGATAAGATCCTTCAGGTCCGGCCGCGGATCGTCCAGGTACCGCACGACCAGGCTTTCAGGGTCCTGATCAAACTTGTAAAGTTCAACCACAATTTCACTCCGTTGATGCTGCTGAGCCAGATTCCTTTCTGGCTTGCCGCGGTTCGCGCCATCCTGGCGACCAACGCGGCGACTCCTATTCCTTATTCACGATTCGATTTAGAACGATTACGTCATAGATGGTTAGTTCACACTGTTAACGAGTTTGAAGATCGGGGTCATAACCGAGATCGCGATGAAGCCGACAATGCCACCCATGAAGATGATGAGCATCGGCTCGATCATCGACGTCAGGCCCTTGACGGTTTGTTCGACGTCCTGGTCGTAGAAGTCACCGATTTTGACGAGCATCTCCGAAAGTCGTCCTGACTCTTCGCCGATGTCGATCATATGGGTGACCATGGTGGGAAAGAGGCCCGCCTGAGTCAGCGGCAGCGAAAGCTTGTTACCTTCGCGGATGCTGTGACGAGTCTGCTCGACGGCGCTCGACAGGACGACGTTGCCCAATGTCTCGCCGACGATCTCAAGGCTGCGCATGATCGGCACACCGCTACTGATGAGCGTGCCGAAGGTGCGGCAGAAGCGGGCCACGCTCATCTTGAGCGAGAGCTCGCCGACAACGGGAAATTTCAGTTTCAGGTAGTCCACCTGCCACCGGCCGTGCTCTGTCTTGATCCAGAACTTCAGGCCAATGAAGCCGCCGAACATGACGAGGATGATGATCCACCAAAACTGCTGCATGAAGTCGCCGACGCCGAAGAGCGCGGCGGTAACCGGCGGCATCTCAACGCTCATGCCCGTGAAAATCTCTTTGAATTTGGGAAGCACGAAGCTGAACAGTACGAACAGCATCAGGAAGCTGAAGATGAGCACCAACACGGGGTACATCATCGCGCTCTTGATCTTGCTCCGGATCTCGGACTCGTATTCGAGGAAGCCAGCCAAGCGGTCAAGGATCACGTCGAGGATGCCACCCAGCTCAGCTGCCCGCACCATGTTGACGTAGAGCTTGCTGAAAACTTTGGGATGCTTAACCAGAGCCTCATTAAGCGCTGCGCCACCCTTGACGTCGATTACTACCTGCTCAAGAGCAGGTCTAAGGACGGGATCCTTAGTCTGCGAGGTCAAGATATCCAGGCATCGCAGAATCGGAATGCCCGCATCGATCATCGTTGCGAACTGGCGTGAGAAGACAACCAGGCTCTTGGCTTTGAGCTTCCCTCCCCGCCGCGCGGCCGTCTTCGCCTTACGGGTCTGTTTGACCTCCAAGACATGCAGCGACTGGTCGCGGAGCTTCGAGAGAATCATGCCTTCGCTCTCGGCTTCCATCACGGCTTTGACGGTACGACCCGAAGGATCGAGGGCGGTGTAGGCAAACAGAGGCATGGTCGCTTCCTTTCGAACTTCAGGAGGAGGTTCCGTATCCCGGCGCCCAATTCTCCCAAGAAAATGATCGGCATCGGATTTCGGGCCGCTTGGTGAAATGCGGAAAATTCAGGAAATCCCGCAAGACTTGCAGGCTAGGAGCGAATGTAGGGGGTATCCGGCATTCCCGCGAGGCTACGGAGCCGTCGGATCCGCTCGTCGGTCGGCGGGTGGGTGCTGAACAAGCCCAAAAGTGCCTGACCGGAATGGCGGAGAGGGTTAATGATGTACATGTGCTGCGTCGCCCGGTTCGCCGCTTCCAGTGGCTCCGTGTCTGCGGCGATGCGTTGAAGCGCGTTCGCCAATCCTTCCGGATAGCGAGTCAGCTCGGCGGCGGTGGCATCGGCCAGATATTCCCGCTGACGGCTAACCGCCAGTTCAAGCAGCTTTGCAAAGATGGGAGCCACGATCGCAAGTATCAACCCGATGATGACGAAGATCCCGTTGTCGTCGCGATCTCGCCGTCGGCCACCACCCCAGAATATGGACCGCCCAAGAAAATCCGCCATCAGGGGAATCAGCCCGGCAACGATCGCCAGGGTCGTCATCAGCTGAATGTCGTTGTTCCGAATGTGACCGATCTCGTGGGCCACGACACCCTGGAGTTCATCGCGATTCAGCTTGTCGAGCAATCCGGTAGTCACCACGACGACCCCCCGCTTTGGACTGTTTCCCGTCGCAAAGGCGTTCGGAGCCGAATCGTCGATCACATAGACATGCGGCGTCGGGATTCCCGCCGCAAGAGCCATCTCCTCCGTCACGTTATCAAGCCGGCGGAGTTCCAGGGGGCTCACTTCCCGAGCCTGAGAAATGGACAGCACAATGTCGGGCCCTTTGGCCAGCGAGATCATGCCGAGAACGAGCCCTATGAGTGAAGCTCCCAAGCCGCCGTAAACCCAATAGTCAGGAGCGTAATAGCCGACCAATGCCGAGCCCAGCGCCGCGAGCAAGAGCATTAGCAGAAAGATGTAGAAGTAGCTGGCGCGACGGTTGCCGTCGATCTGCTGCCGAATGGTCCGTCGCATGCCTGTCCGTGATTGTTACGGAAACGGGTGTCAGTTCGCTTCGAACTAGGCTTTTCGGCGGGTGGTGTCGGGCTTTCGCAGATACATCATCCGATCGGCGGCACCCAACAAGTCTTCAAAGTCGGTAGAGCTATGTGCCCATCCGACAGACGTGGTTAGGGCAAAGTGAAGACCATCAACCGGCAAATCGCCACGGACGGACATCTCAAGCCGCTCGGCAACCTCCCGGCATTCGGCCTCGGAAGCGCCCGGCAGCAAGACACAGAATTCGTCTCCACCGAGCCGGGCGACCACGTCATAGGAGCGGGTAGCTTCCCGTAACTTCTGGGCGATTAGCTGCAGAGCTCGGTCTCCCGCCTCGTGCCCAAACTGGTCATTGGTCTGCTTTAGACCATTCATGTCGAGAAGAACCAGGCCAAAGGGCACCTCGCCGTTCTGTCGCTTCAGATTCTCCAGGTGAGTTTCGAAGCCGCGGCGATTCAGCAGGTGCGTGAGGGGATCAATTCCTGCCAGCACTGCCATTTTGCGCACATCGCTCATTAGCTGCTGCTGCACGGCATGCTCAACCGTGATGTCGGTGATGATTTCGAGCCGGTCTCGCCGATCCGGTCCCTCTACCGAGGTCGGCGTCGAAATCACAATTGCCTGGCGTTTGTCGCCGTTCTCGGTCAGGAATGCGGCTTCGAATCTTTCGCTGACGTTTCCGCCTTCGACATCAGGAGCGGGATGCCGGTTAAGAATGAAGTCCGATTCATAGCGACCGATCATTCGTTGGGGCGAGGAGTGGAGCCACTTTGCCAGGAAGGGGTTGACCCAAAGAATCTTGCCGAACGGATCAACACGCCAGATTCCCTGCCGAATCGTGTCGATCACGAACTCAAACTCCTGCACCTGGTTCAGGGTCGTACTGATATCACTTGGCTCTCGACTGGTTGACACAGCAATCTATTCAACGCGTTTTTTGGGATTCCGCGACTCCCTTCGGACCAAAGGCCCAGGCAATTCAGCCTAATGTACGGACGTGCCCTCGGGGGCCTCTTGTTCAGGCGTCAGGAGAATCGCCGTTCCATCGGGACCGTCAGCGGCAAGGATCATGCCTTGGCTCTCGGTGCCCCTCATTTTTCTTGGCGCCAGGTTCGCAACGACGATCACTTGGCGACCGATGAGATCCTTGGGTTCGTAGCTCTTGCGGATTCCTGCCAGAACCTGTCGCTTTTCGTCACCTACCATCAATTGGAGCTTGAGCAGCTTATCGCTGTCGGGCACCACTTCGGCTTCAAGAACACGGGCTACCCGCAGCTTGATCTTGGCGAAGTCGTCGATGGAAATGATGTCATCCGGTCTTTCGGCGACTGGCTGCGGGGGATCGGTAACGGCCATGGCTTTCTTTGGGTCGATGCGCGGGAAGATAGGCT
Source organism: Fimbriimonadaceae bacterium (assembly GCA_019187105.1). Taxonomy (NCBI): domain Bacteria; kingdom Bacillati; phylum Armatimonadota; class Fimbriimonadia; order Fimbriimonadales; family Fimbriimonadaceae; species Fimbriimonadaceae bacterium. Next base: position 1,318,881 of record JABAQM010000001.1, read on the forward strand.
GCGGTTCAGCCAGAGCCTGACCCGAGGGCAGGGACGCTTCGGAACCGAGCTCGGACCAGTTAACCGGATCGAGCCTGAGTTGCGCTGCGATTCCTGCGGAGGCATGCGGCATATAGGGCCGGATCAGACCTTCGGCAGAGCGCAGGACTAATAACATGGTGCGGAGCACCGCTGGCAGGGCGGGGTCGCCCTGCTTTGCCAACGCCCATGGAGACCGCTCATCGATGTACTTGTTGAGCCATCGGATCAGCCCGATTGCCTGTTCGGCAGCATGGTCGACTCGGTGCAACTCCAAAGCGGCGAGATAACCGGCGATAGCCGCACGAATAGCGTCAAGTCCCTTCGCTTCGGATTCTCCGGCAGGAATGGTGCCCCCGGCAAACTTGTGCGTCATCGCCAAGGTGCGGTTGAGGGCATTGCCGAGGTCGTTGGCAAGATCTGAATTGTAGCGCCGGTCCAGTTCGTCGACGGAGAAGGACGAGTCGTTCTCAAAGGGCAGGGTGACCGCGAGGGCATATCGAACTGCGTCGATCCCGATCTGTGGAGCACATCCTGAACGGGCACAGATTCCGTCGACCAGTTCCTGCGGCGAGACCACGTTGCCCTTGGACTTGCTCATTTTCGAGTCGTTGAATAGCAGATAGGCGTGCCCGACCAAGGTTTCTGGGAGCGGCAAGCCGACACCCATCAGCATTGCGGGCCAAAGCGTGGCGTGGAAGCGCGTAAGGATGTCCTTTGCCATCCACTGGGCGGAGGCGGGCCACAGCTGTTCCCATCCCTCCTCCGGCCACCCGGTAGCGGCGAGGTAGTTGATCAGGGCCTCGAACCAAACATAGATAACCTTCGATTCGTCGCCTGGCACGGGGATCCCCCAGCCCTGGTTGTTCCGACTGACGCACATGTCGCGGAGGCCCTGCCTGACAAAGGCGACCACCTCATTCTTGCGAACCTCGGGAACGATAAACCCTGGATGGCTCTCGATATGTTCGAGCAGCGCGTCGCCAAATGCGCTGAGTCGGAAGAAGTAATTTTCCTCGCTGACCCAGCGGACCTCGTTACCATCCGGACTCTTTCCGTCCACGAGGTCGGCTTCCCGAAAGAAGGTCTCCGAGCTGACGTCGTACCAGCCTTCGTACTTATCTAGATAGATGTGGCCCTTCTCCTGGAGCAGGCTGAAGAACTTCTGGGCGCACTCCTTATGACGAGGTTCGGTGGTACGGATAAAGTCGTCGTATCGGAGATCCAAGCTCGCCCAGCAAGTTCGGAAAGCTTCGCTTACCCGATCGACAAAGGCCATCGGATCCTGTCCGGCCCGCTGAGCGGCCTCGAGGACCTTCGTTGCGTTCTCGTCGGTTCCCGTCAGGAAGAACGCTTCCTGTCCCATCATTTCTCGGGCTCGCTTTTCGATGTCGCAAGCAAGAGTCGTCAAGGCCGTTCCCGCATGGGGAACGCTGTTGACGTAGTAAATGGGGGTAGTGACGAAATATCGCCGGGACATGGATGATCCAGTGTACCGAGGGCGGCATGGACGCCCCGCCGATTCAGCCAAACTCTAGCTTCATGTCGCCGCGACTTGCCTTTGCTCTCCAAGCCGTATCAGAGGCGGGAAAGGTTATCATGGACGTGTTCCGATCAGAGGCGTCCTTCAACCTCAAGAACGATGAATCCCCGGTAACCGCGGCCGACCTCGCCGCCGAGCGACTTATGCGGGAGAGAATCGAGGACGCGTTTCCGGGGGAGGCTATCCTCGGCGAAGAGGAGGGCGAATCGGTCTCCGCCGCCAACCGGTGGGTAATCGACCCGATCGACGGGACCAAGTCCTTCGTAGCCAGAGTCCCGCTTTTTGCGACTCTGCTGTCCTACGAGGTCGATGGTGAGCCGATTCTCGGGGTCTGTGCCTTCCCCGCTTTAGGCGAAATGGTGTACGCAGAGCGTGGCGCCGGCGCCTTCTGGAATGACCGGCTCTGCCATGTCTCGACCGAGACGGCGCGGACTCGGGGAATTCTGGCAACCGGCAGTATGAGTTCGCTTGCGGCGGCGAAACGTCTGGACGGCATCATGCAACTGAGCGATAAGGTTATGGCGATCCGGAACTGGACGGACGCCTACGGCCACGCGCTCGTCGCAACCGGGAGAATACAGGCGATGATCGATCCGGTCGTCGCGCACTGGGACATTTCGGCAATCAAGATCATCGTAGAGGAGGCCGGCGGGCGATTCACCGACTTCTCTGGAGTTTCGCAATTCGGAACCGAAGCGATATCCTCCCATGGACTTTGGCACGACGAAATCGTGGCGGCCTTTTCCTGATGCGAGTCCTTGCCGTCGACTACGGCTCGAAGCGCATCGGCTTAGCCGTCGGTGATCTGGAGAGCGGCTTGCCGCGGCCGCTGGCCACTCTCGCAGCAAAGCCGGCGATCGTTCAGGACGCCGAGATCATCCGTACGATTGCCGCGAGCGAAGAAGCAAGGCTGGTTGTTGTTGGGCTCCCGATGCAAGCTGACGGAACCAAAGGTCCTCGGGCAATCGTTTGCGAGAGGCTGGCACAGGCGCTGGCGGGCGCAGGTCTCGCCGTTGCGATGATCGATGAGCGGCACTCCACTCAGGACGGTTCGGCTGCAGCCGCAGGAAGCTTGGACGACGATGCGGCAGCTGCGATCGAGATCTGGCAGCGCTACCAGGAGGCCCATGCCTCGCCGTAAGCGCCGCAATCCTTTCAGGCGGCTGGCCATGTTCATCGCCGTGCTCCTTGCCCTCGGCGCCGCTGGTTTCGTTTACCTACTTCAACCCACTGGGGCCACCCCTAAGGAGTGGATCCGCTTTGACAGGTCCACGCCTCTCGACGACGCCCTCGCGCGACTTCAGACAAAGGGGATGGTGCGGCACGCAGGAGCAGCATGGCTGTGGGCACGGATCAATCGAAAGGCGGATCCAGTTGCCGAGGGCACCTATCTGCTGGCCGGAGGGCTGGCGCCCCTGGATCTCGTCCAGTCCCTTCGAAAGCCGATTCGGCAAATGGTGACCCTGCCCGAGGGTTGGTGGATCGCCCGGACGGCAAAGCGTATCGGCGAGAAGAACATTGACAGCGCTGATTCCTATAACAGGCTTGCGAACGACCCGTCACACTTCCAGTCTGAACTCCCCGTTGCTGAGGGGCTCGATTCCTTGGAGGGGCTTCTCTATCCGGACACCTACGATCTCCCGCCATTGCTGGGTGCCGAAGGGGTCATTCGGCGGCAGCTTCGAACCTTCAAGGCGAAAGTCGGTGACGATTTCTTCAAGAAGTCGAATTGGCGAGAGATTGTGGTCATCGCATCCATGGTCGAAGCGGAAACGAAGTTGGACGAGGAGAAACCGGTGGTCGCCGGAGTGATCGCCAACCGGATTCGAGCACGAATGCGACTCCAGATCGACGCAACCGTCCTCTACGGTCTGCAAGAATGGAAGCAATTGAAGCCGGGAGAAGTGAGAAAGGTCGATTCAAAGTACAACACCTACTTGCACGATGGACTGCCACCGGGCCCCATCGGCTCCCCAAGCATCTCCAGCATTCGAGCTGCGGAGAATCCTGCCCGCCACGAGTACCTTTATTACGTTGCCATGCCAGGTGGCTATCATCGCTTCGCCAAGACCTATGCCGATCACCTCAAGAACATTCGCGTGAGTAGGAAAGCGTTTGCCAAGGGGGAGAAGCCCTGATGGCCTTTCGCACTGGACGATTCGATCGTAACAGCCTTCCGCTTCATCTGAGGCACCTCTGCCCTACTGAGGCGGTACCCGACCTCATGGCGATTGACCTTTCGATCGTTGCCAAGGCAGGCAAGAAGCTCATTCTGCTGGACGTCGACAACACCCTGCTGCCTTGGCGAAGCAAAGATATCCCCACCGAGACACGGGATTGGCTGGAAGGCGGAAAACAACTCGGACTGAAGTTCTGCATCGTCAGCAACACGCGAAACAAGGAGCGGCTCCAACACCTTGCCCATGCATTGGGAATTGACTTCGTGGACGGAAGGTCCAAACCCAGTCGTCGGATGTTTCGCGCGGCAATGCACCGGCACCACGTCACCCCAGACCAAACGCTGATGGTGGGCGACCAGCTAATGACCGATATTCTGGGCGCCAACCGAGCGGGCATCGAGGCAATCTGGGTGAAGCCGATGTCGAGCTACGAGTTCGTCGGGACCAAGGTCAACCGTTTCGCGGAAAGCCTCGTCATTCGAAGGCTCCACGACGCGCTCGAGGCCTCCGATGACGATATGCCGGGCGTACCCCACACCGGCATCCTGCGGAGCAAGATCGCCCGCCAGTTCCTGAAGTTCTGCATCGTGGGAGGGACTTCGTTCGCGATCGATGCGGGACTCCACAATCTCCTCATGTTCCGAGCAACGATAGGCGGCGAGCTGCTGAGCCAGAAGATCGGCGCTGATCTCGCGGCGTCCTTTGGAGGAGTCCGACCGATATCGCCGAGCTTGGCTCACGACACAGCATTCACGGTCTTCAAAGTCGTTTCGGCGTCGCTGGCGATCTTGAACAGCTTTATTTGGAACCGCTTGTGGACCTTCAACATCCGGGGCAAAGAGGAGCGAATGGCTCAGCTGACGAAGTTCGTTATCGTGAGCCTCATTGGCCTGCTCCTCAATACGGTCATCGCGAGTGCACTCAACCAGTTGATTCCGGGTGAGGAAGGTCGCCGCTGGCTCATCGCAACCGTCATAGCTGCCGGAGTCGTCGCGATCTGGAACTTCACCGGTCAGCGGCTCTGGGCCTTCCGGAAGAGCGAATGACAACCGCCTACCCATGGAAGGAGGCGCCGCAAGCTGGATATGCCGTCATCGGCGACCCGATCGCCCATTCCTGGTCACCCATCATTCAGACCGCTGCCATGAGACAAGCCGGAATCTCGGGGCGGTATGTCGCGATTCAGGTCCCGGATCTTGAGTTCGACGCCGCGGTGGTTCGACTAAAGCAGCTTGGATACGAAGGGTTGAACGTGACCGTACCGCTGAAGGAGCGTGCGTACCGGTATGCCAAGCCCGAACCCGAAGCCCGCAAGTACGGGGTTGCCAATGTCTTGAATCTCATCGAGGGCACCGCGACCAATACCGACGCTGCCGGCTTCCTGGACAGCTTGCTGGAAGTGGCGGCTGAACCCGGCCATGTTCTCGTTCTTGGCGCAGGTGGAACCGCGCGAGCGCTCGTCCGTGCCCTCAAGGATCAGGGCTGGAGCGTTTCGATATGGAATCGGACGCAGGAACGGGCAGAGCGCCTGGTCGACGACCTCGGCTTTTCGATGACGATCCCAACCGATCCCGATCCGCGCGGCTTTGATCTCATTTTAAACACAACATCAGCCTCGCTCGAAGGTGAGAGTCTGCCGATACCGTGGGAACGGGCCGACCCGACGACCCTGGCTTACGACGTCGCCTACGGTCCTTCGATGTCGCCATTCTTGGCCGAAGCTCGTAATCACGGCCTTCGCATTCGCGATGGAGTCGAAATGCTGATCGCCCAGGCGGCACGATCCTTCGCCTGGTGGCACGGCATCGAGCCCGATCGCGACGTGATGCGGCGCTCGGTGGAGCATCTTCGTTGGACCTGATCGAATCCGCTGCCGCCGCCATCCGGTTGGGGGAACTCGTCATCATGCCGACGGAAACGGTCTATGGCCTGGCGGCGGACGCCACCAACCCCGAGGCGGTTGGAAAGATCTTCACAGCCAAAGGGCGTCCCGAGAACAATCCACTGATCGTGCACGTCGATTCGGTGGCGATGGCGCGCGAATGTGTCCAAGAATGGCCCGAGATCGCCGATCGGCTTGCCAGCGCGTTCTGGCCGGGACCGCTAACGCTCGTGCTGCCAAAATCTCCCCTCATTCCGGCCACCGTGACCGCCGGTCTTGACACCGTCGGCGTTCGGATTCCGAATCACCCGGTTGCCCTCGAGCTGATTCGTCGGGCGGGCAAACCGATTGCCGCTCCCAGCGCCAACCCCGCCAATGCCGTTTCGCCAACCCGGGTCGGCCACCTCAGTGATCCGATTCTCGCTGCGGTGGCTGTCGTCCTCGACGGCGGTCCTTGCGAGGCGGGAATCGAATCAACGGTCGTTCGGGTGGCAGCCGACGGTGTCGTCATTCTCCGCCCCGGCGCGGTATCTCGGCTGGAGTTAGCCGAGGTTGTTCCGGTGTTTGATCGTGAGATGACGGGTCCGGCACGCTCGCCGGGGCTGGGCGAGCGGCACTACTCGCCGCGTGCCAGGGTTGAGATCACGTTCTCGCTTTCGCCCGATGACTGCGGGCTAACGTTTGGCCCCGCTAGTCTCCACCAGAGGACCATGCCAAGCGATCCCGTCGCCTATGCGCGCGAGCTTTACGATGCACTTCATGAGCTGGATGCGAGGAACCCGGACGTGATTCGGATCGAAGCCCCGCCACAGTTTCCGGAGTGGGAAGCGGTTTGGGACCGACTGCGGAGGGCGGCCTCGCGCTAACCCCAGATCAGATCACGACGGAGAATGATTGTCTCGTCCCGGTCGGGGCCGATGCTGAGGATGGCGATCGGAATTTCGAGGAACGCCTCGACCCGCTTCAAGTAGTTTTGCGCCGTTTGCGGTAGGTCACCAACCGCACGGGCTGTCCGCAGATTGCCATCCCACCCGGGTAGGGTTTCGTAGACGGGCTCGACCGCCCCGAAGTCGTCAATCTCGGCCGGTAGGTGGTCAATCTCTTCTCCCCGAAGCCGATAGCTCGTGCAGACCTTGACTTCATCGAATCCGGAAAGCACATCCAAGCGAGTTAGAATGAGCCCGCTGAGGGAGTTGAGCCGGGCCGACTGCCGTAGTGCAATCAGGTCGAGCCATCCGCACCGTCTTCCACGCCCCGTCGTAGTGCCAAATTCTTGTCCCTGCTGGCGGATCCGTTCGCCAATCTCGTTATCTAGCTCGGTTGGAAACGGCCCGCTACCGACGCGTGTCGTATAGGCTTTGGCGACGCCCAGCACCGAGTGGATGTCGCGCGGACCCGCGCCAGTGCCAAGGCAAGCTCCACCGGCGGTGGGATGACTGCTTGTCACGTACGGGTACGTGCCGTGGTCCAAATCGAGGAACGTTCCCTGTGCGCCCTCGAAGAGAATGCGTTTGCCCTTGCGAACGGCGTCTTGAACCTGGATGTCGGTGTCGGCAACGTACTTGCGGAGCTCGTCGGCATAGCAAAGGTACTCCTCGAACAACGGCTCGAAGGGCAACTCTGGTTTGCCGAATAACCGCATCAGGCGGTTCTTGAAGCCGAGCACATCCTTCAACCGCTTCTCGAAAACGTCTGGCCGGACGAACTCTCCCATGCGGATACCGATCCGGGCAACTTTATCCTGATAGGCCGGGCCGATACCGCGTGCAGTGGTGCCGATTCGATTTTCTCCCCGTGCCTCTTCCTCGAGCTCATCGAGCAGGCGGTGGTAGGGAAAGACCACATGGGCGGCGGAGCTGATGCGCAACTCCCCGAGCTCAGGCTGAAGCTGGCGCGTTCGGTTGAGTTCCTCAACCAGACTCTTCGGGCACACCACCATTCCCGAACCCAGGATTGCGATCGTTCCGGGGTGAAGGATTCCGGCAGGAATCAAATGGAATTTGAAGACCCTATCCCCAACGATGACCGTGTGGCCGGCGTTATTGCCACCGCTGTAACGGATGACGTAATCCGCTTCGTGCCCCAAAACGTCGACGATCTTGCCCTTGGCTTCATCGCCCCACTGCGCCCCAACAATTACTAGCGTCGACATGCCTAAAACAAGAAACCCGGCCTTACCGCCGGAGTCGGCTTCAGGATACCTTCAGTTTGCGCAAAAAACCCTTGGCGCCTGTGCAATCGGTGTGCAGAAACTTGGGGCCTACTCCGCAGCCAGCAGAGCCTCCCGCAGTCGGAATAGGGCGGCCTGAACCGATCGTTGCCGAACTACCTCACGGCTGCCAGGGAAACTGTACTGGAAGGCCTCGACCGATCCGGGTGCAGCCACGCCGATGTAGACCAAGCCCACCGGTTTCTCGGCGGAGCCCCCTCCCGGTCCGGCGATTCCGGTAACGGAAAGCGTGAAGTCTGCGCTGCACAGCTCTTTGACCCCGAGCGCCATCTCCTTCGCGCATTCGGCCGACACGGCGCCATGCTGGACGAGCGTCTCTTCGGTGACGCCGGCCAGTTTGACCTTCATTGAATTCGCATAGGTTATCGCCCCACCGACAACGACATCCGATGATCCGGGTATCGACGTCAGGCGCGCACCCAGCATTCCCCCCGTGCAGCTTTCGGCCACCGCGACCATTGCCGACTTCTGGCGTAATAGCTCGATGCAGGCGCCTTCAAGGGTTTCCGTATCGCAGCCATAAACAGCCTGACCCAAACGCCTGCGAACCTCCGCTTCGAGGGGCTCTATCATCTTGGCCGCCTCTGAATGATTGGCGGCCCGCGCCGTGACTCGGAGATGAACCTCGCCGGTGTGCGCCAGGGGGGCGATGGTCGGGTTTTTGCTAACCAGCAGATCCTTAACCTTCGACTCGACCACGCTCTCGCCCAGTCCGATGATCCGGATGACCCGTGACAGGATGATCCCGCTACCGGATTTCTCAGCGAGGTACGGTTTCACGAAGTTCTCCACCATCGGTCCGAGTTCCGCCGGTGGACCGGGAAGGCAAATGACGACCTTGCCTCCCTTTTCACAAATCAAGCCCGGCGCGGTGCCGTTCGGATTCGAAAGGGGGCGGGAGTTGGCCGGACGTTTGGCTTGGCGAAGCTGCGTCTCCAGCCACGGGAAGTTCCGGCGGGCGAAAATCTCGCGCAGCTCCGCTTCGAGATCCGGGTCGTGAATGAGTTTGTCTCCGAGGGCAGCGGCAACTCCGTCCCGGGTCAGGTCGTCTTCGGTTGGGCCAAGTCCACCGATGGTGATAACAACGTCAGCTCGTGCGAGAGCCGCCGCAACTGCACGGGTGACTCGCTCCAGGTTGTCGCCGACTGTCTGGCGGTGGAGGTTGGCTACACCCACTTCGGCCAGCATCCGACCAAGCAGCGCGGCGTTCGTATCCACGATTTGACCCAATAGCAGCTCGGTTCCGACCGAAACGACCTCGGCATTCATTCTTCGAGGATAGACCGTATCGCGCTTGCGAGTACTCTCATCCCATGGAGCGATGGAATAGCGAAGGGCTGCCTCGGGACCAGCTGGGCTGGGCCCTGAAGACGCCACATGTCGTCGCGGATGCCATCGCCAAGAGCTCGTGCCTGCTCTGCTGCGCGAAGACGATTAACGAGGCCGGGTTATGCTCGGTGTGCTGGGCGCTGCTTACGGAAGAAGAGCTGCGGCTCGCTGTCCACTGGCTGAGAGGCACGCAACCCTAGGAATGGGCATTGCCGCCGCCATCGCGGTTGCGGGAGTCATTGCCGGGCTCTGGGCATGGCGTCGGAGCCAGCAGCCGATCACGTTTCCGGTCCATATCGAGTACTGGGTCTACCTGCCATCCCCAGAAATGCCGTCCCAGGAGGCCGTGATGACGTGGTTGGTAGCGGAAAATCCATTCCACCGGCCGGGAAAGCCGCCGATCGGGCCAAAGGAAGGCCTCATGCTGTCCGATATCCGGCTTCATATCGGAATCGCCCTGCGCTCGAAGAACCCCTTCCTCTTTCGACCCGATGTATTCGAGACCTCTTTCGGACTGACACCGGAGGGGATCGCCGCGATCGCAAGATCAGAAGCCGTGGTCCAAATGCGATTCGTGTCCGAACAGCCGGTACCGGACGGACGCCAGCTAGCGTTCATGCCGCATCTCGCAGCCGCCTATGCCGACCTTGGCGGCGGCCAGGTGATCTTCGACAAAGTACAAGGTCGAATGTTCTCGAAGGAAGAGCTGTTCAGTTACCTTGCGGATGACATTCCTGCCGACCTTCACCTGCGGACGTCATGGAACCCCGAAACCAGCGAGGTGGTCACCCATGGACTGGGCAAAGTCGGCCTCAGCGAATGGGCGACCAGCCTTGATCGGGAGGATAAGCGTTCGATGGTCGCTGGCATCGTGCAAACCGCTGCCGAGAAGGCTTTCGAATCGGCAGCGCTGCCCGAAGGAGAGAGGGTCCGATACCTCGACGACGACTATGTGGTCAGCTTCGTAACCACCCGCAAGGAAGGCACGCGCCTCCAAATCGGGAGGATTGAGCCATAAGGTCCCTCCGGGTTATCCCCTGCCTGGATATCAAGGACGAGCGAGTCGTGAAGGGCGTTCAGTTCGTCGGCTTGCGCGACGCGGGCGACCCGGTGGAATTGGCCTCTCGCTATTACGAAGAGGGAGCGGACGAGCTCGTGTTCTTGGATATCTCCGCCTCGCATCAGGGTGTTGCTCCCGTGATCCACCTCGCCGAACGGGTGGCCGAAGCCGTTTTCATTCCGTTCACGGTCGGTGGTGGGTTGCGCGATCCAGATGCGATACGCGACGCGCTTCTCGCCGGAGCTGACAAGGTGAGCCTGAACTCCGCTGCCCTTCTCGATGCCGACTTGATCTCGCGCTGTGCGGATCGCTTCGGGTCCCAGTGCATCGTGCTGGCAATCGATGCCAAGCGCGAGACCGACGGCTGGCACGTTTACAGCCACGGAGGGCGAAACGACACTGGACGGCAAGCGGTCGAGTGGGCAGCTGAAGGGGTCAGTCGCGGGGCCGGAGAGATCCTCCTCACCAGTATGGATGCCGATGGGAGCCAAGCCGGCTATGATCTCGAGCTCACTCGGGCTGTCGCTGAAGCGGTCAACGTGCCTGTGATCGCCAGCGGCGGGGCCGGAAAGCCGGAGGACCTGGTCGAGGCGGTGACCAAGGGCAATGCAGACGCGGTGCTGGTTGCCGGCATTGTCCATAGCGGGCGCTATAGCATCCATCAACTAAAACAGGCCATGCATGAGCATGGCCTGCCGGTTCGGCTCGCCTAGGTTTTAGTTAAGGTCCCAGACGTAAATGGAATCGTCGAGCAGGCGCCCAGCCCAGCCGTCTCTCACGTCGCAGCCAGCGGTCAGATAGGAGAGGGCCTTGGTGTTGGCGTGGCCGTCGAGCCAGCCAATGTTAACCTTGCCGCCGTGAAGGCCGTTGACTCCGCCCCACTCGGTCCAATCGTTCTTGCGACTGGGGTACCAACCATAGGCCTGCGAATAATACTGCGAGCAGCCAGCCGGCTTCGGCGGTCGCATATCGACACCGTTCTGGTTTAGCACGCAAGGCGAGTCGATCATCCAGATGCCACCGTCCTTGGGCGCGCCGCTGCTGCCGCGATCCCAAGCGCTCGTCACGGTTAGAACCGTTGCCGCCGGCTCCGCGGCCTGCGCAGCGTTTACGGCTCCGGCCATGAAATCTGCAGGACAATTGAGGCCACCAGGGGCTAGGAACTGCGAGTTGACGCCATAGTTCGACTTCATCGCGAAATTGTAGCGACGTTGGGCATCCTTGTAAGCCTTGCCGTTGGGATCGACCGGCACACCGTTGTACTCCCGAGCCTGGGAACCGGTACCATCGCCCGGCGAGGCGAGAATCTCCTGGGTCTTGATGTAAGGCACGATCAGGATGTGGAAGTTGGAGTCAGGATTCTGCGGGTTGGCATCAAAGGTGCCGGTTGTCTGGACGAGGGGGAGGTTGTCGTCGTTGTCGCCCTGGTACATCTGCACCGCGAGGGCGACCTGCTTGGTGTTGGAAATACAAGCCGTTTTCTTTGCAGCGGCCTTGGCCTGCGCGAAAACGGGAAAAAGAATGGCGGCTAGGATCGCAATAATGGCGATAACCACCAGCAGTTCAATAAGAGTAAAGGCTTTTTGTTTCAAGATATTTCGGCTCCGCACGGCGACTGGCCCCCTATGTCGCTGCTCACAAGGGATCGCTATCCTTCTGACGACCTAATCGGCATCCAAAGTTCTACGGTCCATGCAAGGTGCATGCCGTAGCGTAGGACTTTTGGCCTAACCAGCAGCGTTGCTGACTCTTTCCTTATCGGTCGCTCGGAGGTGGACTTGGACGATTTCGTCGGCCAGCTTCACGTTGCTGGAGTTCGGGTCCTTCCGTAGGCGGTCGATCAGCTCGTCCACGTCCTTTTCGGTGACCGGGCCGATATATTGGTCGCCGATCTGCAGCAGCGGAGCGCGGTCGCAAGCGTTCAGGCATTCGACTTCCTCCAGGAAGAAGACGCCGTCCGAAGTCGTCTGGCCGAAACCAACACCCAACTTCTGCTTGAGATAGTCTGCGATTTTGTAGGCCCCGCAGACCTGGCACGTCAGGCACGTGCAGACTTCGATCTTGTGCCGGCCCGGGTCGTGACCGGTGTTGTACATCGTGTAGAACGTCGCAACCCCCTCGACCTCGACATAGCTCCGTTCGAGGCGGTGGGCAACTTCCGCGATAGCTTCTCCGGGGAGCACGCCGCCGTACTCGCGTTGCGCGATCCAGAGGGCAGGGAGGATGCAGCTCTTTAGATCGGGGTAGTGGCCCTTTAGCTGCTCGAGCTCAGCAATCGCCTTTGCCGAGAACTTCAGGTCGAGTTCTTCTGGCCGCGGGGGTTTCGGCCGGTCGTGACGGCTGCCGATCTGGATGAAATCCGACATGCTTGGCTTCGAAGTCTACCGATTTGGCAGAAAACTGGTGGTAGGATGAGCCCATGATTGGAGCGATCACGGCTGTGTTTATGTTTGGTGCGCTTAGCCTTAATGCACCACCTCCTGTGAACGACGTCGTCGGCAAGTACACCGCCCAGATCTTCGTGGACGAGTCGATCATTCCCGCCAATGCGGGAGACTATAACGAGACCCAATACCGAAAAGGCATTGCGAGTCTCCGAAAGACCAAAGGAAATCTGGAGCTCCTGCCAGGCGACAAGTTCAAGATGCTCTACTCCGGACCCAGCCTCAAGAAGCCTTTGGCCTCCTCAGGTACCTGGAGCCGAAAGGATGACCACGTCACTCTCGTCTACACGGGAGCCAAGGGAAAACCCCTGAAGAAGGCGATTACGCTCGTGCTGCAGATCCGGCAAGAGGGTGTGCTCGTTCACAACAACACCTACGGTCCAAACTCGATGACGGTGTACACGAAGGTCAAGTAGCAGCGTTATTCCCCAACCCGCGGTCGCTGGTACTCGTTCCCGTAGAACACCGCCTGCGGTGTCACGTGGCGCGATAAGGCGTCGGTGGTCAGGTCGAGCGCGAACACCATGGGGAACTTGCCCTCGGGCGGGTTCGGCGTATAGGTGCTCCTTCCCCAGGCGGTTGCCTCACCGTAGGCCCGGAACTCGGCAAGCTTCCCACCATCCACGCGAATCCGGCCCTCCAGAGTCGCCTTGAGCCCGCGAGAGCCGTTGGCCGTGGCCATCTCGAACGACCCCTTGAATTCGAACCGCTTGCCACCCCCGCTCGGGGTCAACGTGATGGTGGCGGCCCTGACCTCGGCTGCTTGCCAATGGTCGGGCTCGCCGCGGATGTTGTCAACGAGATGGAATCGGGCGATCCGCCACACCAAACTCTCCGGTATTTTCGCATCCTTGACGATCGCCTCGATTTCGGCGGGATAGATCCAGAGGTGATCTCGGGCGACGTTGGCGTTCGAAGAATCGCAGCCTTCTGGCAACGGCCGAATGCGGGCATGGACTCGGACCGAAGCCCCGCCTGCGGGCAGCTCGGCATGCCACTTCGAAGCGAGATCGGTCTCCTCGACCTTGGCAGCGGCGGGCGGGTCGGCGGCGAAGGAGTCCAATCCGCGCTGGATGAAGTTGGTGACCCGTTCCACACTGCGGTTGTTGTTGAACCCGTAGGCCTTGCCATCGGCGTTCATGACGTAGAAGCCTTGCGAGGTCATTCCTTTGTCGATATCCGGCTTGACCGTCTTTGCGGCTTTCATGAACCATTCGCGCGACGGTGAGCGGCCGTTCTGCAACTCGTGGGTGTTGCCGGCGTAAGGGATAAATTTCTCGCTGAGCAGCTTGCGGACGCTGGCATCGCTGAAGAGGAACCGACGGTCCCAAAGGCCGTTGTTTCACGTGCAGCCCATCGGGTGGCCGTTCATGATCCAGAGGAAAATCGGCTTGCCCTGTTCGACGGATGCCTTTCTGGCTTCCATCAGGTTCAGCCGCCAGGGGATCTGCAGCCAGAGTTCCTCGTCGGCCGTGGGCAGGACCGAGCGCACCTTCTCGTCCAAGCCGGAATCGCCTGAGGCAAATCCCAGGGCCATCGCGATCGCAATCAGCAACCTCATCCGATCTATTGTCCAACAGAAATTCCAAAACGCACGCTAGGGGCCCTTGTTCGTTCCTTGGAGAACGAGGTCCACAACCGCACACAGCTTCAGACGGTAAGGCGGCTTCTGATACATCGTCCTGCCGGAGCCAAAACCGATCGGGGCGAGGCGTAGCCAACCTGATATCGGTGGATGACCAGCCGGTTCACGTCCATGTCGCGCTCCAGTTCCCGATACTCGGCTGCGACCAAGGCTGGCAGATCGCCAGAGCCTCGCTCTGCTTGACGCGCACAGTGTTGCCTTCTACCTTCGTCGTGGTGTCATCCCAATCCACAGAAGGCCGCCCGCCTGCCCGTCGATGGCGATTCCAATCCCATTGCTGTGGTCGCATGCTAAAGCCGTTCGGGCGGTCTTCGAACTGGATACTGGCTCTAGCCCTGTCTGACATGCAACAAACGTGGTTCGTTTTCCGATGACATTGGGGCAAGCTTTCCTCCTGCCGATTTCTGCCCCCTGAGGCCTTTCTCGGCGTAAACTGGTAGTAGACGCGCGCGGCTGTAGCTCAGTGGATAGAGCGCTTCCCTCCGGAGGAAGAAGTCGGAGGTTCGAGTCCTCTCAGCCGCGCCATGACCGAGCAATGAAACTTTTCGTTACCCTGCTCGCCGTAATCGCCGTTGCCGGCGGCGCCTTTTGGTACTTCGCAGCCGGAAATGATGAGCCAGCAGCGGGCATCGCGGCCACGGGCCATCAGCCGCAGATTCGGGCGGTGGCCAAGGCTGGCACCCGGGTCCCGGTCATGCTGATGAACAAGCTCGCCAGTGGCGACTCCAAGGTCGGAGAGACGGGGGTGTTCCTCGTCACCGAGGACATCAAGGACGCTGCCGGCCATACCGTGATTCCGCAAGGCGCGATCGTAACGGCCACAGTCGTGCAGTCACGATCGGCAGGAGCGGTATCGGCACTATTGAACGAACCCGCCCGTCTTGTGATCGAGTTTGGCGAGCTACGGTCCAGTGACGCCACGGCTAAAGTCGAAACCCGCAGCAAGAAGCCGGGCGAGTTGCAGCTGACGGCGGATAACACCGGTCTCCCTGACTTGGCCACCGACATCGGCGAGGTGTGGGACGATCCCGAGACCCGGCAGGGCCTGCAGGAACTGGCGAGGGTCGTACTGGAAGGCAGGGTTCCAGGCGCGGAGGCGGCCAAGCTGATGGAGCATGCCGCCGAACGCCTAAAGCTGAACTCCACGGCGGACGCCATTCGGGGCAACAACCTCGACACGCTGGCCCGGGTCGGCGACAGCCTGGCGTCAGGTTCCCTGTCAGTGGCGACAGGCGACGTCATGGCGACCGCAGCCGCGCTTCAGGAGCTGCTGGGCCTTGCCGGAGCGGTTTCCAGCCGGCTGGAAGGGATCTTCAAGGGCCGCAACGTCCGAGCCTATCCCGGCACCGAGTTTGAGGTCTTCCTGGCGGAAGATGTGGTGCGCACGGTTCAGCCGCGCTAGTCTTCTTTGGTGACGTCCACGCGGATGCCGATCGTTGAAATGACCGACGCGACCTTGCGGCACTCTTCTTCGGAAGCCTGGTGCACGACCGACTGGCCGAGATGGTCGACTTCCCAGGTTTCCATAGAAGCCTCGTCCATGGAACATCTCGTCGCGACGACGAGGATGCCTATCACCTGGTCGTAGGTGTTGTAGTCGTTGTTATAGACCGTCACGATCCATTCGCCGCGCCCGGTTGCCGTACCGCTGTCGGCAATTTCCGGTCGCTCGATGACCGTCGTGTTCGAAACAGGGATGGCAAACGAAACTTCCCGCACGTCTATTTTCATTCTCGCCCGTTAGGACGGCAAATTGCAACCGTCAACCTTGACAACGACAAAATCAATCATTCCACTCCGGCACGACGTCGGTTTGAACGCCGATCCTGGCAATGACCTTGGCCGCATCGGAACACTTTCTTTCCGAATCGAAGTGAACATCGGCGCGCCCGTAGTGATGCGCCTCCCAGGTTTCGATTTGGGCTTCCTCAAGGGTGCACCCGGTCGCTTCGATCAGCGCGAGGATGACCTCCTCGAACGTATTGGTGCTGTTGTTGTGGATGACCACCTTCCACCGCCCAACGCCAATCGACGGGTCCTGGATCTGAGGTTCTAAGAGAATTTGAGACATTGGAATAAAAATCACCTTTCGCCATCTTTTGGCCTGGAAACCGTGCTCTTTCGATCTCGCAGCCATGGCGCAAATACCAAAAAACCAAATCCCGCGAGCAAGGCAAGCGGAGCGATCAGGATACCCGTGGCAACGGCGCGAGGTCGATACTTAAGCTCAATTTTTGTAGCATCCCGAGGAGGTTCAAACTCGATGCCCAGAGGATGTCTCTTGAGGACCACGGCTCCCTTATCGGAAGCTGCCGTCCAACCTGGGATCAAGCGGTCCCGAAGGAGAATGGGTCCGGCTCCGGTGGTCTCGATAACCAACCCGTCCAGCCGCTCCTCGACGATCCGTGCCGTACCACGCTGACGATGGACCCGGCCGGGGCCATCGAGGCGGTACCGAAGCAAACCATTCCAACTGTCGTGTGGCGCGCCCCAACCCTCCAGGGGCATCCGGGCCAAGACCCACCGTACGCCAAGGTCGGCAAGTTTGGTGGCGTCGGCGGTTGGCTTCACAAACATGATGTTGCCGTTCGCGGGTGGTGCGGGATCCTGGCCGTTTACTGCACGAAGCGCCTCCAGCGAGTCCTTCTGGAGCAGCGAGTCGTAGCCGGCTATGTCGTGGGTTCTCAGAATGGTGCCTGTATTGGGCGGAAGCACGGCAGGCGCTGCAACCACCAGTGCCCATGGTTCGTTGATCGCCGCAACGCGTGCATTCGGGTCTCGCTCTTGGTTCAACTGGGTTGCCAGCGGCTTGCCCAGGGGTACGAGGTCAAGCACGCCGGTCACGAAGCTTGCGGCCACGACGCTCCCGATCGCCATTCCCTTAGCCATACGCGTTTGCTCCTTGGTCAGGGCCAGGAATGCGATGGCAGCGAAGAGTAGAACCACCATCATCGCAAGATTCGAGGCCGAATGGGATTTAAGGAGTTCCCACTGACTGGCATCGAATCCGCTCGGCAGACCACTCCGGTTTGGCCAAAAAGCGGACGCCACGAAGAGAAGGCAGGCAAGTACGGCCGCAGTGGGGAACGTGGAACGCCAACGATCATCGATCTTGCCTCCGAGACCCAGCCCGGCAACGATTGAGGACATGAGCACCATCAGGGCGATCGCTCGGCCCGGCGATCCGGTTCCCGACCAGCCGGGCACCTGAAAATACAGGAGGTGGTTAAGCGGCGAACCGAAGGCCATCAGGCCAGCCAGCAGGATCACGAGAAGTGCGGGAGTAAGCGCCCGCCACGGCGCGGAAAACACCGCGAACAAGAAGAAGACAACGACAATTGGACCGAGCGTCACCGCAGATTCTGCAAAATTGGCGCCGGTCCGGGCGAGTGCGGGCCAAAACGTCGAAACCGGCGTTTCAGGACCGAGGGCCACCGTCGGGTTGCCCTGGCCCATCGGATCGAAGAGACGTTGCATCAGGTCCCCGAGGGGCAAAGCGGACGCATTGTAAGCGGCGTATCCCTCCTCGGTCGGCCCGACCCTTCGATGCGAAGTCTGCGAATACTCGAGGACCGAGCCCAGCTGTGGCCAGGCGATGGCGCCGGCAAGAATCAAAGCAACCAGGGCCAAGCCAGTTGCCGCCAATCGACGGGCAGCCGTGATGCCTGGACCCAAGAGCCGGCAGAGCGCGAAGACGAGCAGGGTAAGGCTGCCATAGGCCGCAAACTGAAGGTGGCCGCCTAGTAGCATCATAGCAAGGGCGGCAGAGAGGCCAAACGCGGACAAACACGCTGGCCTCCATTTCCCGTTCCCGGCATGCTCCCACAGAGCCTCAAAGGCAACCAAACACCACGGAACCCAGCAAAGCGTTGTGAGCACACTGGGAAGCGACAACCAGCCCAGGGCGAACGACGACAGAGAGAAGCTCAGGCCAGCCAGCATGCCGCCCGCTCGGCTCCCTCCCAGTCTGGTGACGAGGGCGAAGCAACCCCAGGCCGCGGCCACGAGGTGAATCCAAGCAAGTATCCCGATCGCCAGCGCCGTAGGTACCTGCAATAAGCCCAATAGAATATGAAGCGGGTACATCGGGGCACTTTGCGAGTTGCCGATTAGGCTCGCGCCTCCTAGCTGGAAGGGGTTCCAAAGGGGAAGCTGACCCCTGCTCCAGCCCTCGAAGACTAGGTCTCGCCAGCCGTAGAACTGAAGGACGCTGTCAGCCTGTAGGACATCCCATGGGCGAGTTGGCTTTGGACCGTTCCAAGGCGCCATTTGGCGAATTTGATCAAAAGTGCCGATGGTCTCGCCGCCGAAAACGGCCTTCCAAACCGGCAGCATGCACGCCGCTGCAATTACAACGATCAGGGCCCAAGTGGGAATCTGCCGCATGCCTTACGGACAGTACGCGATCTGCTGAAGCGCCTTCTCGTGGGTGGGATTTTGGCGAAGCACTTCCTTGAATTCGGCGCACGCCTCATCGATCATGCCAAGCATCATCATCGTCATTGCAAGATCGTAACGGGCGTCCAGGTGACCGGGGTTGCGTGTGACAATGTCCTGCAGCGTGGCCAACGATCCGTCGAAGTCGCCTTCAAACCCCTGTATAAGGCCTATTTGCCATTGGGCCTCGACGTGACCAGGATCCTGGGCCAAGACTTGCTGCAATGCGACCTTGGCTTCGGCGTATCTGCCTTCACATCGAAGCTGGAAACCGCTTTGGTACGTTTCTTCGATGCTCATTCCGACGGCGCCCAGGGAGACCAGTATATCACCCACTTCTTCAACGTTGGAATCCGCGCGAGGCGGCTCAACCCCCTAATCTATCGGACGTTACCCGAACCGTTAGAGAAACGGTTAGGCAGGTCCGGGTTCGAAACGGGGAGGGGGTACGCGGTGTGTGCCCTTCTCATCCACGGATTCTGCCGGTGAGTCGTCGTCTTGCTTCGACTCGGTCTTCGCCGGCATGGGGGGAAGCTCCTTGCCCTCCATGATCATCAGGAATTCCTCTCGGCTCAACGTTTCCCGTTCGAGAAGAGCTGCAACGAGGGAATCCATCTTTTCCCGGTTTTGCTGCAGGATCTCTTGTGCCCGCTGTCGCGCGGAATCGACGATGTGGCGAACTTCCTCGTCGATCACACGGGCCACATCTTCGCTGTAGTCGCGATCTTCGACATAATCGCGTCCCAGGAACGGATTGCGCGAGCGTCTGCCGATCGCGAGGGTACCGAGCTTGTCGCTCATGCCGAATTCGCAGACCATCGCGCGAGCGATCCGCGTTACCCGAACAAGATCGCTGCTGGCTCCGGTCCAGCGCTCGCCGTAGACGATCTCCTCAGAAACCAAGCCACCCAGGCTCATGGTGATATCGTCGATAAGCTCTGATCGGCTCTTGCTGAACTTTTCGGTCTCTGGTAGCGACCAGGTGACGCCCAAAGCCATTCCACGAGGGAGGATCGTGACCTTATGGATCGGATCGCAGTGCTCGAGCAGCTCGCCGACGATGGCGTGGCCTGCCTCGTGATAGGCGGTCAATTCCCGCTCCTTGGCGACCATGACGCGGCTCTTTCTCGCGGGGCCCACCATCACTCGATCGAGGGCTTCCTCGATGTCTTCCATCGCGATGCGGGAGCGGTTGCGTCGTGCTGCCAGCAGGGCGGCTTCGTTCAAACTGTTGGCCAAATCGGCGCCGGTGAAGCCAGGAGTTCTTTTGGCGATGATCTCCATGTCGACATCGCCGGAAAACGGTTTTCCTTTCGAATGGATCTTCAGGATGGCTTCGCGACCGTTAACGTCGGGAGCGTCCACGACGATCTGACGGTCGAAACGTCCCGGCCGAAGGAGGGCCGGATCGAGGACATCGGGTCGGTTGGTGGCGGCGATCATGATAACGCCGGAATTCGGGTCGAAGCCGTCCATCTCGACGAGAAGCTGGTTCAGGGTCTGCTCGCGCTCGTCGTGGCCGCCGCCGAGTCCTGCGCCACGCTGACGGCCCACCGCATCGATTTCATCCACGAAGATCAGGCAGGGCCGGTGAGCCTTGGCGGTCTCAAACAGATCGCGAACTCGCGCCGCGCCAACGCCGACGAACATTTCAACGAAATCCGAACCACTGATGTGGAAAAAGGGCACGCCTGCCTCGCCGGCAATCGCCCTCGCCAGGTAGGTCTTGCCAACGCCCGGAGGACCGGTCAGAAGAATTCCCTTGGGAATCTTCGCGCCGAGGGCCACATACTTCTTGGTGTTCTTGAGGAAGTCGACGATCTCATAAAGCTCAGCCTTCGCCTCGTCAATACCAGCGACATCTTCGAACGTGATCTTCGGTCCGTTCTCCCCCACTCGCTTCGCTCGGCTTCGGCCGAAGCTCATGGCTTGGTTTCCGCCCATTTGAGCGGACCGGAATACGAAGAACCAGAGGGCGAAGATGAGCAGTGCCGGGACGATAAGCATCGACAAGAAGGCGATAACACCCTGGCTGATCGGCGGGTCGAGAATCGACCACGTGACCTTGTAATCGTTCAGAACCTTCTGAATCTCAAGTCCGCCTGAGCTGTTGACATCCGGGACTTTCGCGTAAAACTTCTTGCCGTCCGCGAATTCGCCGCTGATCTCCGTCTGGCGCCATTCCGCCTTGGCGATCTTGCCTTCCTTTACGTTGCTGATCAGGGTGCCAACGTTGAGCTCAGTCGGTCCTCTTCCCATGTTGAACCCGGCTGGGTTCATCAGGTTTAGCAGGAAAATAAGGCTCATCACGAGGACGACCGTGACTAGAAGGGTGCGGGCAGTTCGATTCAAGCTTGCTCCAAAGGGACGGACCCTGTAGTTAGCTTACGCCTGGCTACCGGGGACCGTTTCCTATTATGAATGATGGTAGGCACGAGGCTGGCCAAACTCCAGCGTCAGCATGGTCGCCGTTTCCGGAAGAACCTTTACTCGCTCGTCGATTGGCCCGCCAGGTACCCATACCGGTCCTACCATGTCATAGACGACGGGGAGCCTCTGGCGGGCACGCAGGCTGATTTTGAGATCGTGAAGGATGTCGGAAAGTTTTCGGTGTCCGGCCATGCCGAAAGGCTGCATCTTTGCCTCTTCTGGACCCGACCGTGTGAATAACCCGCCGACCAGGCGGTCTGCGTCGAGATGCGCGGTCCATGACCCTGGTTCGGTTCTGGGATCTACCACCGGACCCGGATGGACCCCGACGTGCCATCGCCCATCCGGGTCGGAAGTCCAACTCCCCCGCGGTAGAACCACCCGTTCACGGTCGACGGCGTCCGTACGCGTCGCGTGGATCCGGGATTCCAGCAGGTGGAGCGAAACCGGGCCACCTCCGAAGTTGACCGTGTCACACGCTCCCAGGCGAACAGAATCCACCACACGATCGACGAGAGCCAGCTCCGGGTTCGCGCCCAACGTCTTGGCGACCAGCCGGATTGCGCGACGCACAAGAACCGCTGGAAAGGCCGCGAGCGCAACCCGGTCGATGAAGATCTCCTCGTCTTGTGTCAGAAAGGTATAGCGCCCGTTATCCTCAACTTCGCTGCGCTCAAGTGCCGCAACCGCGAGCGAGTCGAGATAACGATCCTCCTCCCCCAACATGACGGCCGATCGGCCGATTGTCTGAAGGAGCTTTGGCTGGACGATTTGCAGCTCAGGGATCACGCGGTGTCGGATACGAGCCCGAGAAAAGGAGAGATCGAAATTGGCCGGATCGTCATGGAACCACAGTCCGTGCAATTCGCAATAGGATCGCGTTTCTTCGCGGGTAAACGGCAGCAGTGGCCGGATGAGCGCTCCTCTCTGCTCGGGAATGCCGGTCAATCCGGTCAACCCGGCCCCTCGAATCAGATTGAGCAGAATCGTCTCTGCGCAGTCGTCCGCGGTATGTGCGGTCGCCGTCCATGAGGTGCCAACTTGGCTAGCAGCACGGTCGAAAAACTCGTATCTGGCAAGCCGTCCCGCCTCCTCGAGGCCAATCCCTCTTTCCTCTGCAATAGCGGGCACATCGGCTTTCCCGCTAACGAACGGAACCCCAAGCTGCTCGCAGAACCGGGCGCACTGCTCCTCCTCGAGCGCGCCCTCTGGGCGCTGCCCATGGTTCAGATGGGCGGCGATGATGTCGTACTTCTGCTTGGCGAGAAGGTCCAGCAGAGCGGTCGAGTCGGCCCCGCCGCTGTAAGCGACAAGCACTGAGCTGCCCCTTAAAAAGCCAAACCCGGTTTGAAGGTGTGCTTCAAACCGGGTCGGAAAATCCATCAGCTCGGATGCTTAAGATCGGCAGCCGCAACTGCCGCAACCGCCGCCGCCCGCCTCGCTTTCCTCCGTCTTGAACGATGATCCGCAGCCACAGGACGATACGGCATTGGGATTCTCGATCTTGAAACCGCCGCCCATGACGTCGTCCACATAGTCAACACTGGAGCCGTCCATGTACTGGAGGCTCAGATTGTCGACAAAGACTTTGATGCCCTCCTGTTCAAAGACCTGATCGTCAGCCTCGGGTTGGGCATCGTCGAGGGCCATCCCATAGGACAGGCCTGAGCAGCCACCGCCAGCCACCCACACCCGAAGTGCGGATTGGCCCTTGTCTTGGCTTGCCATGAGTTCCTTCAGCTCGGAAATGGCTCGGGTCGAAAGCGTGATTGGCATTGCAGTTCTATGTTGAGGTACGCGCCCTCAGTACAAATTGTGCCACATCGGGGATGACAAATCAGCGCGCGACCGAGCCTTGCACAAGACTCGGTCGCGCAAAAGGAGATTCCGCCTAGAACTTAAAGGCAGCGCTAACGGTCGTCGGCAAGTTCTCCGCGAACGTGAATGATATTCCGAAGATCGTGCCGCCGAAACAGAATTTGGTCTTGGAACCGTAGCCCGCGCGAATGCCAAAGGCGGGACTCAGCATGTACTCGGCGCCGAGTCGAAGTTCGCCCTGCCTGTTGGCGTTGCCGATGTCATACCAGTCGGCTCCAGCCAGGAACTTGCCGCGCTTCATGCCGTATCCTAGGCTCACCAGCGTCTTGAACGGCAAGATCTCCTTCTGGCCGGCGTTGATGAGGTTGCCGTTGTTGTCAAAGACGGGATTGTCGCCGAGCGGCCCCGTACCATTGATCCCGACGGACGGTCGAATGAAGTTCTCGATCGAGAGGCCGACGTGGTTGTTGCGCTCCTCGCCGAACGAATAGATGACGCCAAGGTCCATGCCAAATCCACTCTTGCGGAGCACGTTGCTGGTACCCATTTCAGGGGCGTTGACGACATTGTTGTTGTTTGACGAGTTGACGATCAAATGCGTGTAGTAAGCGTTAACGATCTTGCCCCGGGCGCCAACTGAAATGTCGGCGTTTGCCCGCGTCTTGAGCTTGACTCCATACGAAATGTTGGCGCTGTAATAGCCGTAGCCGTAGGTGTCGACGCCAGCCGCGTTTTGAAACGTGCGCCCATCAACCGTGACGCCAGCTTGGGTCAAGTTGTTGAGGAGCTCGGGAATCTGCTGGAAGATTGCCTGGTATTTCGGGTCGTTGATAATAGCATTCAGGTCGCCCTGAATATTGTTGTTGTTGATGTTGAGGATGGCATTGCCCAGATCGATCGCGTCTTGGGTGTTGATCCTTCCGATAAACTGTCCAAAAGCACCGCTATAGGCTCGGGTCGCCCGATTCGGCAAGGCGCTTGCACCGACCTGACCGTCGAGCGTGAAGTCGAAGTTGCCACCGCCAAAGCCAAAGTCGAGAACGACACCGGCCTCGATTTGATCCTGCTGTAGGAGCCGCGCGAGGGTCTGGGCACCCGACGCATCCAAGCCGCCGTCCCGTACGTTCTTCAGGATATCGTTGATATCGCTGAGCTTGATACCCTGCAGTTTCAGGCCAAACGTTGGCGAATTCAGTCTGAATCTCTTGCTGGCAAATCCGTAAAAAGCCGGATTGAACTTGCCCTGAGCCCCAATGATGTATGGCAAGGCAACGCCGACGTTGGCCATCCCGGAGGCACGGCTTCCGCCAAGACCGAAAGCGAGATCGCTATCTTCCGCGAATGCCGGAAGCGCCATCGTGGCTGACGCGAACACCGGGATAAACCGGCGACACATGGTTCCGTATTTCATGGTTTCCCTTCCTCTGACCGGTTCCCCTGTTTTCCATCTCGGCCGGTCTTCGGTGACAATACCCGAGTGCTTGGACATATTGCGTCTTCTGTGCTGACCTCTTGTCAATTAATGGTCTATAATGTGAACTATAGGATGAGCTCAAGGGAAGAAATCCTGGCAGCAGCGGCCGAAACCTTTCGCTATCGGGGGTTCGAGGCCAGCGGAGTAGCCGAGATTCTCAAGCGAGCCGGCTACAAGCCGCCAACACTCTACTACCACTTCGGCGACAAGGAGGGCCTCTATGTCTCGTGGTGCGAGACTGCCCTGGCCGAACTCGGCGCCGCTCTGCACGAGGTTCAGTCTGCTTCCCAGATTGCGGCGGTGCTGATCGATGCCAAGTATGCCGATCCCGTCGCGATCCGACGGGACTTGGGCCTGATGTCCAGGAAGGACTCGCGCGAACGGATCCTGCAAGCCCTTGGCGTGAATGTCGACGAGCCCATGACCAATGTCTTCTTTGCGATGGTCCAGGCGGAAGGCGAACCTGAATTACTGGATGTCTGGATAACTGGACTGCTTGGAGCCATATCCGCGATGCGCGTTCCGGCTCCAAGAGGGAAGGCACTCGCGGCCGAGACGGCAGTCCGCTGGGCAATCAAGGCGGAAACTGGCTGGCGGCGACGCGAAGCCAAAGTTGGGCCCGATCACGTAGAATGATGGGTTGAAATGCCATACGTGGTAACCGAGCCGTGCATTGGCGTCAAGGACAAGTCGTGCCTGACGGTGTGTCCAGTTGACTGCATCTACGAGGGTGACGACATGGTTTACATCCATCCCGACGAGTGCATAGACTGCGGACTGTGCGAACCTGAGTGCCCGGTTTCAGCCATTTTTGTGGATACCGACGTTCCTTCCAACTGGAAGGACTTCATCGAGAAGAACGCCGAAAAAGCAAAAGAGATCAGCGGAAAGTAACTAGGCGGCGCGGTCAAAAAGCATCATCCAGCGGGCGGACTCCACTCGGTTCATGTCGCCGATCTGCAATCCAACCCGGAACGTGCCATCCTCGTCGGCTCGACAGTAGCGCACTTCGGCGGGACACGTCGCCCGCTTAGAGTCGTATTCGAACGTAACGACGAGATTGGCTCCTCGCTCGACGGCAACGGGCAACTCAATTCCGGCCCCGCTGATACTGAGGTCCACGACGCGACCGCAAACTTCGGCGCCGTCGATCTCCAGGAGGGCGGTCATGTGCGGTACGCGAATACGAGGAGCCTTTGAAGCGGCCGTCTTTCGTGGCGCTTCGACTACGCCGAACTCGGCGAAGTTCTGCAAAGCCGGATGCCGCATAACTGCTCTCAAGGTTACGCTGGCATGCTTTCCCTCAATCTCAAATTGCAGCGCATCGTTCACTTCGAGGTCATGCTTGCCGTGAATCGTGACGCCGAGCATCGCATCCTTCAAGTTCTCGACCCATCCGTAAAAGAGCCGGGCATCGCGAAGCCGTTGAGCCCTAAATCGGGCGCCCTTGATGGTTTCCAGCCCAAGAGAATCAGACATACCTCTAGTAGATGCATTGTCGGATCGTTTCGCATCGCCGCTCAGTCCCTGTCGGCGCACTGTAAACTTTCAGAGTGGCTGAAAGTTCCGAAATTTCACACCGGGGCGACAAACTGCGGGAGGTCCAGGACCAATTCATCATTGAGTGGGGCCGCATGAGCTCAAGATGGGGCATCAACCGCACGATGGCCCAGATCCACGCCCTTCTCTTCGTAACCGGCGAACAGCTCGGCGTCGATGAGATCATCTCGAGGCTTCACATCAGCCGCGGTAACGCGAGCATGACGCTACGCGATTTAATGGACTGGGGGCTGGTGCGACGCTCCCGCCAACCCGGCGAAAGGCACGACACCTACTCGTGCGACACTGACGCTTGGCAAATGTTCGCCCGCGTGATTCGCGAGCGGAAACGCCGCGAAATTGATCCGACCGAAACCGTTATTCGGGAGTGCCTGGCCAACCTCGAATCGGCGCCGAAGCGCGAAGACACCGATATCTTTCAGCAGCGGCTAACCGACCTTTTGGCTGTTTTCGAACTGATTGACATGGTGTACAAGCAGGTCTTTCGGACCGATCAGACATTTGTCGAATCCATCGAAAGTCTACGAACCTCAGGCCAGCTTGGCGGATGAAACGAGCCCCATCGCGGCAGCTTCTTCAAGGACTCGCTCCAACGAGTAGCCTTCTTGTTCGCGAATGATCGGCTGAGCGCCATGCTCCACAAACTTGTCTGGCAGTCCAACCAGGGCATGCTGGAAATCCAGCCCCCGCCGGTGCAGTTCCACAACGATCTGTTGGCCCACACCGCCGGCAATGACATTCTCTTCGATCACAATGAGCCGACCGCTTGAACGAACCAGATCGACGACCGTCTCGTAGTCAATCGGCTTGGCAAATCTCAGGTTCACGACCGAAACTCGCCGTCCGAGCTTTTCCAATTGCTCTCTTGCCTGCCAGGCGATGCTGACGCCGGTGCCGATTGCGGCAAGGGTGATGTCATCCCCCTTTGACAAGATTTCGGCTTTTCCCAACGACACCGGAGAGCGCGACTCGGGTAATCGGTCATCTCCCGCACCCCTCGGATACCGCACCGCAATCGGTCCTGAATCAAATCCGACGGCGAACTTCACCATCTCGAACAGCTCCGTCGTGTCCCGTGGAGCTGCAACCGTCATATTCGGCATTGCGGTGAGGTAGCTAAGGTCGAAGGCTCCGTGGTGAGTCGGCCCGTCATCGCCGACCAGGCCAGCACGATCCAGAAAGAACCGGACGGGAAGGCCCTGAATCGCGACGTCGTGCAGAACCTGATCGTAACCTCGCTGCAAGAAGGTGGAGTAGATGGCACAGAGCGGCTTGATGCCCCCGGCGGCCAATCCTGCCGCAAATGTCACCGCATGCTGTTCGGCAATGCCGACATCATAGTAGCGGTCGGGGAATTTCTCGGCAAACCCGGTCAGGCCCGTACCATCCGGCATTGCTGCCGTGATCGCGACGACGGTCGGATCTTCCTCAGCGGCCTGCAGGGCAGCGTCCCCGAAGGTTTGGGTGAACGTCACCGGCCCCATCGCCTTCTTCATTTCCTGGGCTTCGATGTCGAAAGGAACCACGCCATGCCACTTTCGAGAATCTAGCTCGGCGACTTCGTAGCCCTTGCCTTTGACGGTCATCGCGTGGACAAACAGCGGACCGCGAAGCTCGCGAACGTTGCGGAACACTTCGAGCATGGTCACCAGATCGTGGCCATCGATCGGTCCGATATATTCAAATCCAATCTCCTCGAATATCGTGCCGGTCTCTTCCGGAGCGAAATAGTGAGTGAGGCCATGCCGAAGTCCGGCGGCAACCCTCGTCATCGGCTGCGGCAGCCGTTCCACGGCGCGCTTGGCACGAGCCGCCAGGGATTGCAGGTGGGGCCGGGATCGGAGCCTTGTAAAGTATTTCGTGAGCGCTCCGACGTTCGGAGCGATCGACATCCGGTTGTCGTTGAGTACGACCAGGAGATCGGTGCCTAGCTCCCCGGCATGGTTAAGCGCTTCCCAGCTCATGCCAGAACAGATCGCCGCGTCGCCGGTTATGGCGATGACTTTCTCCGTCGTACCACGGCGGTCCCGCGCGGCGGCGAAGCCCAAGGCGGCAGAAATCGCCGTCCCAGCATGGCCCGCGCCGAACGAATCCAGTTCGTGCTCTTCGCGACGGAGAAAACCTGAGATTCCGCCGTGCTTGCGCAAGGTCTCGAACCGGTCCAGCCTGCCGGTTAGCAGTTTGTGCGGATACGCCTGATGCCCCGTGTCCCACACCGCGATGTCGGGTGGAATATTGAAGGCCGCATAAAGGGCGACCGTCAGTTCGACGGTGCCTAGGTTCGAACTCAAGTGGCCGCCGGTCGAGCTGACCTTGCTCAGGATCGCATGCCGAACTTCCCTCGCCAGCTCGACGAGCTGAGGGTCGCTAAGGCGGTGAAGGTCGGTCGGCTCGGCGATGCCGGAGAGGAGGGGAAACGGTTCACTCATTCGGCGGATACCTGTTGGAACATACGCTGAAAGTCAACGCTTGGTTTATCAATCCTGATCCCGCCATCGTTGGGCAAGCAGTTCCGCCAGTTGTTCGAGCAGGGACTCGTCGGAGTCGTCGAACGCTCCGACCCGATGGCTGTCGATGTCGATTTGACCCAGGATTTCCCCGTTCTTGCGAATGAGGACCACGATCTCAGAACGAGTGCTAACGCTGCAGGCGAGGTAGTTGGCAAGCTCGCGAACATCCTCGATCAGCTGGTTGGCATCCTGGGCCACGGCCGTGCCGCACACACCAACTCCCACCGGAATCCGGACATGGTCCGTATCCGCTCCCACAAAGGCATCGAGCAGGAGATCGTTCCCTTCCAGGCGATAGATGCCAGACCAGTCGTAGTCGGGAAGCGCGTCCAGGCGTTCCATGGCAAATTGACGAAGGCGAGACCCGGTCAAAGGACTGGAACTCACCGCCTGGATGACATCGGAGTGCTGCTCTGGTGTTACCATCGCTCATTTGGGGCGAACGCTAGGGCACGCGGTCGCGTAGTTCATCATGAATCGTGGCATGGTTTAGGACAATCGGGTTGTACACGCTTGCCGTTGCGCTTATGAGCGGCTGCCAGTTGCCTACTCTTCCCAACCCGAACGAACCCATTTCAGGAGTCAACCGCCCGCCGAAAGCGCTGTTGGCCGACCTTCGTAGCGCCTATGGGATGCTGAGCGTCCGACGCATGAAGGGTGAGTTGAATCAAGAAGCGATGCGGCGATACATGCGAAAGTTCGCGGCGGAGCTCGTCGAAGAAATCGACCTGACGGCAATCAAGGCGAACGAAGCCTGGGAATATGCGGAGGTTTTTCGAACGGCGGAGCGGTGGGACCTCGCCGAAAAGGCATACCGAATGTCTCTGATGAAGAAGCGTTCGGAGGATCGGCGAATCAACGACTCGCTTCACCTTGCCCAAACGCTCGCGATGCAGGACCGCGTTGCGGAAGCCATCAGCACCGCTGAATCCGTGTTCGATGCCAAGCCAAACGACTCTGCTCCGATTCTCCCTGCCGTTCTCCTCGAAATTGTGCCGGCAGCACGCGGGAAAAAACACGATCCTGAACTTGCGGAGCTGCTTCGCCGGGCAATCGACATCCATCTCGCCACCGTCGTGGACCCCAAGTCCGAGGGTGGCAAGGCGTTCCTCCTGGCCCAGCCCCACCATATCCAGGACGCCTGGAGCGCAATCGCGCAGTTGTTTTGGCGCAACAACCTGATCACCGAGGCCAAAGCAGCTGAGGCTGAAGGTGCGAAGATGATGGCCGAGCGGTTCGCGAAAGTGTAGGCGATATACTTTTTTTCGGCCCAGCGCGATGCACCCAGTCCTTTTCAAAATCGGCGGATTCGAACTTCGAACATTTGGCCTGATGCTCGTTATCGGATTCCTGCTATCGATTCTATGGTCGCTCAAGCGGGCCGAACGCTACGGGATCTCGCGGGACAAGATCTTGGACCTGTCCTTCTGGACGTTGTTGTCCGGCATCTTGGGAGCACGAATCGCGTTTGTGCTTCAAGAGTGGTCGTATTATTCGTCCCGGCCACAGGAGCTTTGGACCCTCAAGTTCGAAGGTCTCACGAGTTTCGGCGGATTCATTCTAGGCGGCATCGTGATGCTGCTTTGGTGTCGGAGGAACCGTATCTCGCCGATCCAGATTTTCGACCTCGCCGGTCCGCCTGCTCTTCTGGCGCACAGTGTGGGAAGGCTCGGCTGCTTTTTCAATGGATGCTGCTATGGGGTGCCATGCCCACCCCCCTTGGGCGTCCACTTCGATGGATTGGTCGGCACCCACCATCCCGCCCAGCTTTACGATATGGCGATGTCCCTGGCTGGGTTAGTCGGGATCGTCATGCTGGAGAAGCGACCAGGATGGTTGCCCGGTTTCTCGCTCGCCGGTTTCTTTATCGTCTTCGGCTTATCGCGGTTCATCTATGAGTTCTGGCGAGCAGGGACGCTTGCCCAGGTACGCGCCGGGATTGCCAGCTCGACATACTGGGGCTCGCTGCCGATCACCGAAGCCCAAGCAATGGCGCTTGCCTTTGTCTTGTTTGGACTGGCGGTTGGATTTGTGTCGGCCCGACGCACCAACCGATCGGTTCCCCTAGAGAGCACGCCGACGTGACGCTTGCCGGCCTTCTTGACGGCATGAAAGGCAGAACCGCGCTCGTCGTTGGCGACGTGATGCTCGACCGCTATATTCATGGCAGGGCGACTCGGGTTAGTCCGGAGGCGCCGGTCATGGTGATTCGACGGCACGAGGACCGCCACCTGCCGGGTGGCGCCGCCAACGTGGCCGCCAACCTGGCCGCTCTGGGTTTAGAAGTTCACTTGGTCGGCGTCGTTGGGGATGACGTCCATGGCAGGTCACTCGCCGAGTGCTTCGAAGGCTATGCGGTTGTTCCCCACTTTGTCATTGACCCGAACCGGCCCACGATCACCAAGACCCGCGTGCTAGCCGACCATGCCCATCAGGTCTTGCGAATCGACGACGAGTCCGAAGAGGATCTCGATCCGGCGGTCGAAGGACAAGTGATCGATATCGTCGCCTCGTTGGTGGATTCCGCAGACACGGTTCTGTGTAGCGATTATCAGAAAGGCGCGCTTAACGCCTCGACGGTTGCTGGCATTTCGGACGCCGCCAAGAATGCCGGCAAGCCCCGCCTGGCCAATGTGAAGCCCAACTCGGCAAGTTCGTATCGCGGATTCGACCTGGTGAGTGTGAATCGTGCCGAGTTGAGCGCCATTTGCCTTTCCAGGCGAGTGCTCACCGATGACCAGGCGAAGGATGCGATTCAGTCCGCGCGGGCGGATATCGGCTGCCTTACCCTTATGGCCACCCTCGGCGAAAGCGGGGTTCTGGTGGCGGATGACCGGAGCGTAAGGCACTTCCCCGCCCGCAAGGTGGAAGTCTACGACACGGCTGGTGCGGGTGATACCGTGATCGCCACGGTGGCGGCAGGGTGGACGGTGGAAGCGAGATCGGATGCGGTGTTTCGGCTCGCGATCGAGACGAGCGCCCGAGTCGTGCAGCGCGTGGGGGTCGCCGCACCTTCCGCGGCAGACCTCGATTCGATTCGAAGACTCGATGCCGAGGTATCCTCACTCTTCGATTAGCGGACATAAGGACCTATGCGAATTCGGAATAAAGAACTGCGGCAGCGATGGCACCGAAAGGAACAGACCATCAAGGCCGATATCAAGGCAAGAAAGGAAGAGAAGGCAGGCGGCGTTAAGGCGGCCCCTGCAGCCGCGAAGAAGGCTGCGCCAAAGGAAGCCGCACCCGTAGAAAAGAAGCCGGCAGCCGCGAAAAAGGTCGCAACGCCCAAGGCCGATGCCGCTGCAAAGCCGAAGAAACCCGCCAAGAAGCCGGAAGCCGCCGAAGAAGCGCCGGTAGTGGAAGAGACGACGGCCGAAGCATAAACTCAAAAACCCGCTGAATCACCCAGTGCCCGATGGATCGCCATCGGGCACTTTATTTTTTGCCAATCTTCGATCACCGCATTCGGTTCTTCAACGAAAAACCTGAACCGACATCTAAGGTTCCACCCTGGAACGCCCAATAAATCCACTAGGATCGACCGACCTGGAGCTGATTTGCAATGTATGAAGCCTATTGGGGATTAACCGAGCAGCCATTCGCGTTGACGCCCGACCCCAGATTTCTTTTCTTGAGTCGGCAGCATGAGGACGCGCTCATGATGCTGCACTATGCCATCACGCGGAATAAGGGAGCGGCGATGCTCTCCGGTGACATCGGCTTGGGGAAGACCACCGTTAGCCGGAAGCTTCTCGAGCTGTTGAGCCCGGTCCAGTATCGCATCGTCTTGATCGTCAATCCGATCCTGACGCCCGTGCAGATTCTGCAAGAGGTCTTGACCCAGCTGGAAGCCCCGTCGAATTCCCGAAACCGCCAAAACCTGGTCCAAGAGCTGCACAAGCTTCTTGTCTCCATGTACGAGCGGGGGAAGCAAGCCGTGCTGATGATCGATGAGGCCCATCTCATCCGGTCCTCAACGACGTTCGAGGAGCTTCGGCTCCTGTTGAACTGCCAGATGAACGATCAGTTCCTGATTAGCCTCGTCCTGCTCGGGCAAACGGAACTGCGTGGGAAGATCGCCAAGGTGCCTGCACTTGAGCAGCGAATGGCCGTACGCCACACGCTAAAACCCCTGGATGCGAATGACACGGGTGAACTGATTCTCCATCGCCTTCGCGTTGCCGGATACACCGGCGACAAAAGTCCCTTCACACCGGACGCGATACACCAGATTCACAAAGCGAGCGGCGGCACGCCCCGACTGATCAGCCAGTACGCGGACAACGCCCTCCTGATTGCCATGGCCCAGCAGGCCAAGCAGGTCGACGGATTCCTCATGCACGAAGTCCTAAACGATCACCTGGAGGTGGCAGCATGAACTTCGCGGACGCCCTCCGACAAGTACAAGGTCCGACGCCTGGAACTGGCGAAGCGGTTCCCGGTACCAACAACCAGGATCAAGCTTCGGCCCAAAGCGCCTTCGTTCCAGATCCTTCAATTGAAATCTCGACCCTCAACGATCATGGGCTCGCTGCCGGCAGCGGCAATGTGGTCCGCCTCGAGCTTTTCCTCGATCCGTCGCAAATGAACGCGATGCTCAAGGCCCTTATCAACAGCCACCAATATGTCATGACCCTCCGCGAAGCTGCCAGCTATCTCCGGATCAGCTCGCAAAAGCTGGAGCGGATGGCCGGCGACCACGAGGTTCCTGGCTTCCTCATTGACGGAAGGTGGCGATTCCCGAAGGTCGCTTTGGATGAGTGGCTCTCGGTTCAATCGACTCCGGCAGGAGAGGATCAGAATAATGCCGCTTAAGCTCTTCAAGAAGCGATCCGTCATTGGCATCGATCTCGGCCACCACACCATTCACGTGGCAAAAATGGAGCGAGTATCCGGCGTCTGGAAGGTCGTCAACCTTGTCTCGACCCGTACGCCGGATGACGCCGTCAAGGAAGGCATCGTCGTCGACCACGAAGCCGTCACCCTGGCACTAAAGCAACTCCTCCGACAGTCCGGAATCAGCGCGGGCTCGGCATG
This sequence comes from Fimbriimonadaceae bacterium, assembly GCA_019187105.1. Classification (NCBI taxonomy): domain Bacteria; kingdom Bacillati; phylum Armatimonadota; class Fimbriimonadia; order Fimbriimonadales; family Fimbriimonadaceae; species Fimbriimonadaceae bacterium. The sequence goes on from JABAQM010000001.1 coordinate 1,352,478, forward strand.
CATTGCCGTTGCGGGCGGCTCGGTGGTGGTTCGTACCGTGCGGATCCCGAAGATGCCTGAAGCCACCCTACGCAAGTCGATCAAGTATGAGGCCGGACGGTATGTGCCGAACTCGGTTGAAGACTCCTACATCGAATTTGAGATTGTCGGCGACGTTGGCGACGGCCAAATGGACGTTCTCATCGTGGCTGCACCGAAGGAAATCGTGGAGAGCCGGGTGAAAGTCTGCAGGGATGCCGGCCTGGACGTCGAAGCCGTCGACATCGAGGCATTCGCCGTCTTTCGGTCAATTGTCGAAGCCGACGAGCTCGGTACCTGGATGGAATCCAACATCGCCATCGTCGACATCGGAGCAGCATCGACCAATGTAAGCGTTGTTTCGAAGGGCGTTTTTTCGATGACCCGCACGATTCCTCAGGGCGGTCAAACCCTGACCGACGCCCTGAAGCAGTACTTCAACCTCTCAAGCGAGGATGCCGAGGATGGGAAAGCCGCACTGGATTTCACCTCTCTCATCGAAGACAAGCCCGCCGAAAACCCGCCCCTGAGGGTTATTCAGCCTCACGTCGACGACCTCATTCGTGAGATTCGCCGATCGCTGAATTACTATCAGTCGCAGCATGCCGATGCCGGGACCTCACAAGTGACCCAGGTGCTCGTCCTTGGCGGAGCCGCCAAGATGAAGGGCCTGCCTGAATACATCGCTCACAAGCTGGGGGTTGAAGTGTTCTCCGTCGGTATCTTCGACAACCCTCGCATCACTTACGCGGGGATGGAAGAGGTCGGAAACGGATTGGAACTGGCCGTGGCAGGTGGACTCGCGATGCGTGCCCACGCCAAGGCCGCTTAAAGGGGAAGGAAACCTATGCCCTGGATTAATTTAATTGAAGTTCAAAGGAACGAAGTCAAGCAGCTCGGCCGAAAGGCCCGCATGTTCTTTCTCGCCTTCGTGTCGGTTTCTGCAGTCGGAGTGGTCGGCTTTGGCTACCTTTGGTATGAAACGGAAATCGCCAATACGCTGGAGCGAAAGCTTTCCAAGCAGATCACCCGCATCGAGCCCCTCCTCACAAGGATCAAAACCCAAGACGCTCAACTGGCGGCGATGGGGCCACGTTTATCGACTCTTGAGGGAGCGCAGCAAGACACGCAGCGTTGGAAACGGATTCTTGATCACCTGACCCAGAACACTCCGGAAGACATCTGGCTCACCAACGTGCGCTGCACGGGTGGAAGCGATGGCAAGCCCGTCGTGATGGAGGTCAAGGGAATGGGGTCCGGGCTGGAGAGCATCGGACAGTTCCTGCTTCGCCAGGAAGCCTGCCCAGACTTTCGGTCGGTGACGCTCAAGCAAAGCACCGAACGGTCGCAAGGTGGCTTTACGGGCATCGAATTCTCTGCCCTCATCACGGTCGAGGGAATTGAGGAAGAGGCTCCAAAGGCCTCGGAGAATTCCAAGGACGACAAAGGGGGTCCAGCGTGACGAAACTGCCAAATCCAAGAATCTACATGCTGTTAACCGCCGTCGCTCTGGCGGGAGCTGGCGGCGCCTGCTATTACCAGTACACGCAGCTCCAGACGTCGCAAGAGCGCACGGGCAAGCTCAAGGCGCAGCTTCTGGACGAGAAGGGCCTTCAAAGAAAGGTCGATGAGAGCTTGGGTGTCGTCGAAGAGGCCGAGCAAATGCTCGAGCACCTCGAAAAGGGTGTTCCGCAGTTCGCTTACGTTCCAACAATGCTCAGAGAGCTGGAAGAGGTTGGCAAAAGCAACGGCTGCCTGATCTACGGCGTCAAGCCAAAGCTGCCAAAGGCGGAAAAGCCCAAGAAGGACAAGAAGACCGTCGGGAAGTCCCCTGCCAAGAGCAAGAAGCCATACACCGAGCTGGAGATCGAAGTTACCGGCCGAGGCCAGTATGGCCGCATTCTCAGCCTTGTCACTGCACTCGAGGGTTTCCCCAAGATCATTGCGGTCCGCGCCGTCGATATGACGCCGAAGAAGTCCGGCAAGGACGACGAGTCTGTCCTCAACCTGGAATTCACCCTCAGCATCCGCGCATTCGCATTCCCACCTGAACCTGCCCCACAACAGCCGGCGGAACAGCCGACCGCTGGAGCGGGACGATCGATCGGATAGACGTATGGAAACACCCACCCTCAATGAAGCCGTCGGGCTTGAAAAGCCACGCGACAAGAGAAAGCTCCTTGTAATCGCCTGTTTGACGATTGCGGTCTTTGGGATAGGCGCTTTCCAGTTTGTCGGGATGTCTGGAAACGCGCCCAAGTCCAGGGCCAAGAAGACAAAGGAGTCGACGACGAAGCACGAACAGACATCGGATTCGAAGCTCTCGGCGGATGACGAGATCAAGAAGCAGCTGGTTTCACAACTTGTCTCTGGCGTCCTCCCACGACGGGACCCTTTCCAGCCTAACCATGCCCCGGCTCCGACGGATACACCTGCGGTCGAGAAGGAGCATGTTCCGGATCGGCCAAAGCCGCCGTCGGTTCCGAGAGGCGGAGGCAACCAAGGCTACCGGGAAGTTCCGCCGTTCGATCCCAAGATCGAGGGCGAGTTGCCACCGGCGCGAGGAGGCGAAAAGCCTGTCAACGTCGAAAAGTCCGCTCCCCTCAGGCAGCCAAACGAATTCGCCTACACCCTTACCGGCGTGATCGTCGGCGAGAAGTCCATGTGCGTGTTCCAAAACGACGCCGGCAATCAGTTCCTGGTTCCGGTTGGAGGAACGTTGGACGGCGACAGTCGGATTACGAAAATCACCCGCGGCGAGGTGACGGTTCGCCATCGCGGAAAGGACGTCACCTTTAAGATCGGAGGACATTAATTTGAGATTCCAGATAACCAAATGTTGGACCCTGCTCGGGTTACTTTCCGCTTCCGCTTGGGCTGTTTCCCAGGGGAAGCTCGACGGGGTTGAGACCCACGCCAATTCCAAGGGCGTGCAGGTCGATATCCGTGGCGAGAACCTCGGAAAGCCGAAGGAACTCCGGGTCAATGGCGGAAATTCGTACTTGCTCGAATTCAACGCGACGATGGTGGGACGTGGCCAGCGAAACGGCGTCAACAAGGCCGGAGTCGAGTTTGTCCAGTACGCCTGGTTCAAAGCCAAGCCGCCGACGATCCGCGTCCACGTGCGAATGAAGCCGGACGTCGAGCCCGTGCTTAGCAAGACCGACGAGGGCTGGAAAGTCGTAATCGGTTCGGCTGAGGACGAGGAGAAGTCCAAACAGAAACCCAACATTGCCTCGATCAACTCGGAGCCGAAGAACCCCGTCAAGATCGAACCCCCCTTCCTGCCCTATCCGAAGGGCAGCGATTCGTCTGCCAAGACCACCCATCGACCGGTTGAAACACCGGCCCGGACGGAAACCGACACCCAGACGAAGGGCGTTACTCTCGACTTCGTCAACACCGATGTCATCCAGATTCTCAAGGCTCTCTCCATCCAGGCGGGAGTGAACATCGTGGCTTCGCCGGACGTCAGCCCGGCGGACAAGCCGCTTCGTTTGACGATTTCGCTGCACAAGGTAACGGTTGACGAGGCCCTCAGCTTTGTCACCGCACTATCAAAGCTGCGGTTCGGACGGGTTGGCAATACATTCGTCGTTTCGCTCTCCGAGAACTTCGGGGCAGCCATGCGCCAGATCATGGACCGCGACTCCGAGCGATTCACCACCAAGGTCGTTGCCTTAAAGAGCGGCGAAGGCATTCAGATTCGTCAGGCAGTCGTCAAGGCGCTCCCACCAGAAGGCCGGGGCGGCTGGTATGACCTCATCGTTCCGGGCTACACGCCGACGGGCACCTCTCCGAGCAGCGGCAAGGGTGGATCTGCACCCGCAGAACTTGGCGGTGGAGCCTCGATTCACGATGCTCTCAACAATGCGCTTGGCGGTGGTGGCCAGGGCCTGCCCGCCGGCGCTGGTGGACCGCAGACCAAGACCGAGGAACCCAAGGCCTCGCCGGGAACGGAAGTGCTTTCCACCGGTGGGCTGCGGGAGCGTGCCTTTTACCTGATGATCGTTGGCGAGCCGAAGCGGATCGACGCGATCTCCAAGTACGTCGAGGACCTGGACGCCCGCATCATCGAGAGCTTCTGCCTTGCAATGACCACCGACATGGGCACGCTCGTCGTTCCCGTCAACTCCGGTCGACCGGAGCAGATCACGGCCATGCTGCAGCGGATTCTCTCGAGCAACCCGCGTGCTCACGAGTACAGCTTCAACACGACAACGGTCAAGGACCTGCAGGAAGGTGAGGAATCGACTCACATCCTCCTGGTGATGGGCCCCACTGCCGAGATCAAGCGTCTCGAAGAAATGATCATCACGATGGACAACGAGATGTGCTTGGCGGCCGGCATTACAATCGCCCGCACACCGGAAGAGCGTGAACGGGTTTACGCTGTCATCGACCTGAAGTACGCGGAGCCGAAGATGGCCGAGTTCGATCTCAAATCGAAGATCCGCGGCCTTCAAGTCTCAGTTTTGCCTGACCCGGTTACGCCGGGACTCCGCGGAAAACTGAAAGATACCAAGCTGGACGATCCGCAGGACCCTGCCGCCAAGGCGCCGTCAAAGGTCGACGAAGAGACGATCAAGAAGGGCGTTGGGCGAGAGCCGATGCGGCTGGTTGTCCGTGGCACTCGTGAGCAAATCCAAAAGGCCAAGGATTACATAGCGCTCGTCGACGTTCCCGCCCGGCAGGTTGCCCTTGAGCTTCGCGTTATGGACCTGAGCAAGGAAGATGCTCTGAAGTCGGGCATCGACTGGAGCATCTTCACCGGTGGCGCTGTGAAGATCATTCGGCTTAACAATGCCCTGACTGGCGCGAGCAACACCGGAAATGCTTCGCTGGGTGGCTATGGTTCGGTTACCGCGATGCTCGACAGCATCACCAACAACACGAATCTCATTGCTCGACCCAACACCATGGCCATCGATGGCATGCCGTCTACGATCTTCATCGGCGACGTCATTCGCTACGTCGAGTCCATTACGGCCAGCCAAAACGGTGTGACGGTCAAGACAGCGGCGCTGGAAGTTGGTGTCAAGCTGAGCGTTCTTCCGCGTATCGGTTCCGATGGAACCATTACGATGGTGGTGAATCCGCTGGTCAGCTTCCTCAAGTCCTTCACGCCGGTACCGGGTGGCGGCCAGCTGCCGCAAACCAGTGACCGAAGTGCGATGAACACCTTGAGCATCAAGAGTGGCGAGACTATTGCGATTGGCGGACTCATCCAGCATCAGGACACGATGAACGTATCAGGGATTCCGATCCTCAAGGATCTGCCTCTGATCGGACGACTGTTCAGCAAGACCGAGAACATTCGCAACAAGAAGGAAGTCGTCATCTTCCTCACCGCCCGAGTTATCGAGGGCGCGGCCACTTCAGAGACCGCTCCTCCGATCGACAAGAACATGCCAAAGAACGGCAAGGGGGACAAGTAACCATGGTAGCTCGTCGTTTGTGGAATCGCCTGGCTCTCGGAGCCGTGATCGTGGGCGCTATCGGCTGTGGAGGCACGGGCGAAGGTGCCGACGCCAACAACGCCTTCGTGGGGTTGTGGAACGGTTCCTGGGATAGCAATGGCCTGCAGCAGACGGGGACGCTGGACCTTGCCGTCTACTTTGACGGCAGCGTTGTCGGAACCATGTCGATCGATCAGCTTGCCCTGACCGGCAACGTGGTCGGCAAGATCACCAAAGCTGGAGATCTCGAAGCGATCGCCGGATTTGGTTCGATCGGCAACTATGTGCTGAAGGGCGGCGTTGCCCTGACCCAGACGAACACGATGGCGTCCTCGGGCAATATCCGTTTCCTCAGCAAGGACTACGGCTTTGATTTCGACCTGCCTCCGAAGTCGGGTGGCAGCGAGACAAGCGAATAGGTAACGAGATGAAAAGCCGAGCCGGGATTCCCGGCTCGGCTTTTTTATGGCTGGCAGATTGCGCGGAGCTCAAGTTTGCCGATCGCAGCGGCCTCCGGATACAAGCCCCAAAACACCTCGCCAGTAAACTCGTCGATCTCGCCGTTGGACTCGACGATCTTTCCAGGAAGCTTCACGGCGATCAGCATGGCCACAGGTCCATTGGCGTTGTTCTCGCTTGCGCTGGGTTCTTCCTCACCACTTTTGTTCATCAGGGTTTCGGTGTCGAACTCTGTCAGGACCGAACCCACAATCTGCTTCCTCGTGGCCTCATCGATCTCGTCGCCAAAGATTGCCGTGAGGTGCTTGTTCATCGACGATGAAATCCCGCGCTTCAATCGCTTCTCGGCTAAATCGATGTGAAAGAGGAATAGCCCGAGGAGCGGGTCACCCGGTCCAAAGAGCATCTTCCACAGATCCTGCGCAACCGCAACCACGAGCTTCTCCATTCGAGGGTCGGTCGCGTACTTCTCCGGCAAGCCGGACTTCTTGATAAAGTCCGCGAAGAGGGCATCCTTCTGCAGTTCCTTTGCCGGCTTTCCTTTCCATTCGATGGTCTCGATGTATTCGATGCGTCCGTCTTCGAGCTTCGTGACCTTAACGCTGTTGACGATGAGTGGCTTTTTGCCCTTGTCGTAAACCGTCAGATCTCCGCTGACCGTTTGCTCCAGCTTCAAGTTCCGGGTTGCGGTGAAGATCACGTCGGTTTCAGTCTCTTTCTTCGATACCTTCCATTCGGGACCGGAAGGGATCTGGAAGGTCTCCTCGGGCTTCATGTCCTCCGAGCCGCCGGACTTCGACAACGTGTATTTCGTGGTTCGTGTCCAACCATCTTCCCGAACCGTCGAGACGGTATTGGTCTTGGCACACCCCGTGAAAAGAATAGAGGCAAGGACGATGCTGGCAGCCCACTTCATGCTCCGATCAGCATACACTCGCGTCGACCGAGGCGTCACTTGTTCCATTTACCTGTAAGATGGAGTGGAGGGTATGGGTTTGATTGCGCTAATCGCCCTGATGATTTCTGCGCCCGGCGGTCGATCGCCGCTGCAGAACGGGCTTGCCGACTTAGAGGCAGCGTGTGCCATCATTGCGTCGCCGCGGTTTGCCAGCGACTATCGCGCCTTTCTACGAGCTCTTGATGATCAGGGATTGGCTCTGCGGCGAGGTGTTGCGCTAACGCCGCAGATGAGAACCAAGCGAGCCCGCCTCATCGGGCCCTTCGTCAAGAAGCACGGGATCATCTGCCAGCACGCCGCCCGGGCGGTAAGTAAGCCGATTCAGTACCCTCGTAACTGGACCGGCGGGTTCTCCTTTCCTCAGTTCGCCAAGTTGAAGGAGGTCGCGAGGTTCCTGGCTTTCGATGCAGAGGCTCAGATAGTCGCCAGGCAATCCGGTCAAGCGGCACAGCGGATACTCGTGGCAATGAAGCTAGCCACCAGCCTGCAAGGTGCGGAGGTCATCCGCGAAATGGTTGGCATCGGCATCTGGTCGCAGGCACTGGCCACCCTCGATCTTTTCAAGGACGACTTGCATGGGCACGATTGGCCACCCTTGGCCGACTACTCTGAAAAGTGCCTAAAACTGCCCCCACCGATCGCGAGGGTCATCGAGCACCAGATTGTGGAGATTCCAACGACGACTTCCACGATGAAGCCGTACCGAGAAGGACTCGATTTTCTAACTACTTACGACCCCGCCGACAATAGGGAACGCCCAGCTCCCCAAGCGGTAAAGCAACTCACCGAAAAACGCGCGACCGAGATCGTGGAACTAGGAGCCAGTCGGGCGAGACGGAACTTCCGGCGGCAGCTAGAATGGCTAAGGGCGCCGGAAGCCACCTGGTGGCCCGCCTTCACGCGCTACCCTCAAGAGGATCTCGACCTTCTGAAAGCCGAAACCGAAGATGACTTGGTTACGGGCGTCCAGAGCCTATTGGGAAGCGACAACCGACAAATGCTCCGCAACACCATGCTGCTACGGACCCAGCAGCGGCTGGTGGTTCTTCATGCCAGAGTCCGCAGTTATCGAGCAGCGAAAGGTCGCTATCCGGAGAGCCTGAGTAACCTCGTGGGCAAGCAGGTTGCTTTCGATCCCTTCGCAAACAAGCCTTTTCACTACCGTTCGCTGCCAAAGGACTCGTTCGAGTTGTATTCCCACGGAATAGCTGAGACCGGCCGCATCCATCTGCGTTACCGGCCTCAGATTGGGTTGGCGAAAACTTAGCCGACGTTATGGCTGGACGTTGATCGCGTTCTGGACCGTTGCCAATCCAATTCGGAGATAGTACACGTCCTGCTCGTTGTTGAAGGTTGTCGCAAACGTTAGGCTTGCCCCGCCGTTGTCCGAAATCATGTCGTAGTAGTCGCCAATCTTGTTCTGATTCGGCCAACCCACATGCGGATCCCAGGACACGGTGAGCGGGATGTTCTTCGACCACGTATCGCCGCCATTCATCGAGTAGCTGTAGAAGAGCTGACTTCGCCGGTTGCCGCTGTCGTTTCGCGTGTCGTTCCACACCACATCGATGCGGCCATTTGGCGCGACCGACATCGTTCCAAACCACTGGTACTTATTGCCGCTGGTAGGGTCGTCGTTGATTCGTTTGCTGCTGCTCCACGTACTGCCGCCGTCGGTGCTGCGGATGAATCGAACATCCATCGGGTCGGTGCCGGATGGATTGACGGACGCAAGGACATAGATCCAGCCCCGCCGGGGTCCGTTACCCGTATCGCACGCGATGTTGCACTGGCCGAGAAGGCCATCGGGGTTGATGTTCCCGGTAAAGCCTTCGAGAGCTCCGCCCATACTCATCGATCGCGTCAGGTCGAAGGACGGTGACTGCCCGGCGTTTCGCGCGTTGCTGCTGCGAGCGAAGACGAAATTCGAATTCGATGCGAAGGGTCCGTCCACACCTGCAACATAAACTTCACCGTTCGGCCCGACCGCGACTTGTCCGAATACCGGGGAGTTCGGGATCGTTATCGGATTGAGGAACGATGTGCCCCCGTTCGTCGACCGCGTGAAAATACGAGAGCCCGTTGCGGTGCTCCAACTGATGTAAATGTGACCCTGCCCAACACTGTTGGTGCGGTCGATTTCCATCCAGGCTTTGTCCCCGCCATAAGCCGCAACGGGGGCTGTGTAGCTGGCGCCACCGTTTGTCGACTTGAACATGTCGCAAAGGAATGTCTCCTTCAGACTGTAATAGAAGAACGTGCCGTTGAGGTCTGCCCGTAAGACAGGGTCGCTCCGGAAGATCCCGTTGGTGAGGACCGTGTTGTTCTTCCAGGTTTTCCCACCGTCAGTTGAGTAGGCGTTTCCGGCCTCTCGGAAGTTGGACGCCTTGTTATCGAACTGTCGCCAGCCGATCGCCATCCGGTTGGGATTCGTGGGGTCGATACAAAGCGACGGTTCGTTGCCGGCGTCGTTCAGGATGTTCTGACCTGAAGCGTTCGTGTTGACCTGGACGGGTTTGAAGCCACCGATCCCGTAACCGAACGGGTGCTGCGCCGATACGGTGGTGCTTGGCGGGCCCGGCGGATCGTCCGGAAACTCCATCCCCTGGGCGGACACGCCATAGGCAGCCGCAAACGCCAAACCCACAATTCCAATACGAATGACCATTTTCCTCTCCAGTTTCCGCCGCCCGTGGGCGGAGCGTCATACACCTGACGCCTTCTATGGTATCGCAGGTTCGCGGTACCCTCACCGCGAATGGACGTAATCCGCGAGCTCGAGGTGCTCGTTAGGGCAAAGTACTCGGTTCTTTACCTAAACACTTGGGAGGAGAGCCGCGTCGAGGACGCGCTCAAGGACATTTGTACGAAGCTCAACCGCAAGCTTTACGTTTGGTCGGTTACGCAGGGAATGAAGCCGGCTCTGGCATCGGCGAACCGGCCGGGCCCCGCCCTGCCCGGCGAGCTGGAAGCTCTCGCGCAGGTTCATGAAGGCCCTGAATTCGCTGTCTTCCTGCTAAAGGATTTTCATGCCTACATGAAGGACTACCGGGTCGTCAGGCTCCTTCGGGACCTGTCATCCCGGCTCCGCGGGCGTGCTCAAACTCTGATCCTCTGTGCCCCAACCCTAAACTTGCCGGTTGAACTCGAAAAGGACGTCACCGTGATCGACTTCCCCCTGCCCGGGCGGCAGGATATCGAGGAAATGGTGGACCTCGCCCTTAAGGCTACGGAGTCACAAGGCGTAACCGCCCCCGAACCTGAAGAGCGGGAATTGATTGTCAAGAGCGCCTACGGGCTCACGATGCACGAGATTGAGTCGTCCTTCGCCCGCAGCCTGGTTGAGAAGAAGAAACTCGACGTCGAAACCCTTCTTGAGGAGAAAAAACAGATCGTGCGCAAGAGCGGCCTCCTTGAGTTCTATCCGGCGGAGGCGAAGCTTGCGGACGTGGGCGGCATGGACTTGCTGAAGGACTGGCTCAACAAGCGCCAGGAAGCCTTTACGGACAAAGCGAAGGACTTTGGCATTCCCGCCCCAAAGGGGATTCTGCTTCTCGGCGTCCAAGGCTGCGGCAAGTCGCTGCTCGCCAAGGCCATTGCCGCCACGTGGAATCTGCCGATGTTAAAGATGGATATTGGCCGCATCTTTGGGTCACTGGTGGGCCAAAGCGAAGAGAACATCCGTCGGGCGATCCGCATCGCGGAATCGGTGTCCCCCTGTTGCCTGTGGGCCGATGAGCTTGAAAAGGGGTTTGCGGGCATTGGAAGCAGCGGGGTGAGCGACAGCGGCACCACCATGCGCGTTTTTGCCACGTTCCTGACCTGGATGCAAGAGAAGACACGCCCCGTGTTTATCATTGCAACGGCGAACGACGTCACCGCGCTACCGCCGGAACTACTACGAAAGGGCCGCTTCGACGAGATTTTCTTCGTCGACTTACCCGACCGGGAAGAGCGCGAGGACATCTTCCGCATCCACCTTTCGAAGCGTAAGCGCGACCCTGCGAACTACGACATTCCTGAAATCGCGAAGCTGACCAAAGGGTTCAGTGGAGCGGAAATCGAGCAAGTCGTCGTGGGCGCCCTCTACTACGCCTTCGATGCCGGCCGCGAGCTCAACATGGACGACCTCAAGAAGGAGGCCGATCAGCTCGTACCGCTGTCCGTGATGATGGCGGAGGACATCGACGAGCTTCGCGATTGGGCAAGAATGCGCACCCGTCCGAGCTCGACGCAAGACGGCGACTAAGCCGCGTAAAATCTACTGGTTCGTTTCTTGCGGTATCCAATCAGAATCAGCTATAATTTGAGTGAGCACTCAACTATGAGCGAAGGACAGGGTACCCGCGAGCGATTGGTCGAGACAGCAAGGGACTTATTCTTGCTGCAGGGCTATCACCAGACTGGCGTTGCTGAGATAGTTCGAACCGCCAACGTCCGGATGGGAAGTCTCTATTACTTCTTTCCGACGAAGGAAGATCTGTTGCTCGCGGTTCTGGACTGGTATCGGGACAACATCTATGAGGGTCTGCTTCAGCCAGTGTACGAGCGCATCGACGATCCGGTCGAACGGGTGTTCGGCATTTTGGACGGCTACCGGCAGATGCTGCTGATGACCAACTATTACCAGGGATGCCCGATCGGCAACCTGGCTCTGGAAGTCGCCAATTCGCATCCCCAAGCTCGTGAACGGCTGACCGAGAACTTCCGACAATGGGCCAATGAAATCGAAAAGTGCCTTGAAGCAGCAAGTGGCCGGCTACCGGAAGAAATCAACCGCGGTCGCCTAGCCGACTACGTGCTTGCAGTGATGGAGGGCGCAATCATGCTGGCGAGGACCTACCGGAACCTTGAGCCGTATGACAACGCAATCGAGCACGTGCGGGACTACTTCGATCGATTGATCAAGGATGGCACGGACTGGTCCGTTCAAGTCAGAGCAAGAAATAGTGGCTACGGCGAACTTCGCTATGAATAACAGGAGGAATGACAATTGACGGCGATGATAGCGATGATCTTGGTTCAGGGCCAAGCCGTTTTGGTGTTAAAGGGACTCGATCCCATCGACCTGGTCGCGGGCAAAGAGGTTCTCGGTAAGCAGGAGCTTTCGGCAACCTATCTTCGGCACGAATACCGATTCAGCTCGAAGGCTCACGTCGACGAGTTTCGAAGGAACCCAGTCAAGTACGCCGTCCAGGACGGTGGCGCTTGTGGAAAGATGGGGGCGTTGACCGGTAAGGGGAGCCCGGATCGGTTCGCAGTCGTGCGAGGGAAGATCTACCTCTTCGCTTCGGATCGTTGCCGATCGGTCATGCTTGCGAGTCAGGACAGTTACTTTGCTGAGCTTCGAAAACCGCCACGAGCTTCGCTTAACGAGCGAAATCAGGCAGCGACGACCTATGCCTCCATGGTGAAGGCACATGGTGGAGCAGCGGTCAGCAGCAGCAAGTTCATTGGTTGGGTCTATGAAACGGCCTACAAGGACGACGGCAAAAACAAAATCTGGCTAACCCACTTTGCGCTTGCGGGCCGCGACAAGTTTGCCCAATGGGAAAGCTGGGACTTAGGGCGTGCCTTTTTCGTCGTAGACGGTCACAGGGACGCAGAGGGATACCCCAATGATTTCTACGGCATCCACCCCCGAGAGCGCAGGGCCTTGACAGCCCTTTTCGCTCGGCACCCGGCCGGAATCCTTCGGGGACTGGCCGGGACTCCCGTTGCGCCACTCAAGGACGGCCTTACACTGGTAAGGGATGACATCGTTTTGGACGTTCACCTCGATGCCAAAACCCGGCGAATCACTCAAGTCGCATTTCGCGACCGTCATGCCGGCCCCGTGTCCGATGTGATCATCGAGTACAGCGACTATGAGGAGGTTAACGGGATCTGGCTACCCATGAAGAGCCGGCATCAGATCAACGGCGGCGAATGGTCCGCGCCCAAGGTTGTTGCGCGCTACACGGTCGATGACGCCACTCCCCAGCCGCTCTTGGACGCCTTCGGGAGACGATAACCAGGAAATGAAGAGGGCTCCTTCGCCTCACGGCGGAGGAGCTCGTTACTGTCGTGCCTAGGCCTTATCGGCCGATTCCGCCGCCACCGCCGCGGGGTTGCTCGGTTGCCTTAAAGGGCTTGCCACCCATGGTCTTCAGCTTGGCTGCCTGATCGGCAGTGAGAACCTTGCCAAGCTCGGTGTTCATGGTTTCGCTGTTCTTGGTCTGGATCTCGCGCATTTGGTCGCGGTCGATCTCCTGATTGCGCATTCGCTCCATTAGGCTCTGCATGGCTTCCTGCTGCTTGGTTTGAAGATCCTTAACCTTGGTCTTCTGCTCAGCCGAGAAGCCCAGTTCGGTCTGTACCTTTTCATCCAGGATGGCGCGGTTGCCGTTGAGCTGGACCCAAATCTCTCGGATGCGCTTGTTCTGCTCTTCAGTGAGAATTGCGGCAACTGCCTTGTCGTTCTTCTCCTGCATCTCGCGGAACTGCTTCATCATCTCTTCTCGGTCGCCGCCACCACCGCGCATGTTCTCCATGTTCGCGCGCATTTCTTCCTGCTGCTTTTCGCGCAGGGCGGTGAGCTTGCTCTTCTGATCGGCGGTGAGGTTTAGGTCGGCCTGAACGTCGGTTCGGTTGACGAGCGCCAGCGGAGTTCCGCCACGGCCCTGCATGCCACGCATGCCAAATCCGCCGCCACGACCACCGCGACCGCCGCCCTGATCCTGGGCGAACGCTACGGCTCCGAGAACCAGAACCGCGCTAACGACGAGTGCTTTAAGTGTGTTTTTCAATTTACTTACCTCCTTCTTTGTCCTTGTCGACTTTCTCTTCCTTCTTCGAATCCTTGATGACGCGCTTCAGTTGATCCTGAGTTGGTTTGGACAGTCGCGTTCGCTGCTCCTCCGTCATCTTCGCAGCATCTTCCGGGTTCTTGACCACGCGCGGCGTCAGGAAAACCAAGAGCTCGGTTTTCTGATTCGTGCGATCGGTGGAACGGAAGATCTGCCCGAGAAGGGGAAGGTCGCCAAGGATAGGAATCTTCTTAACGGTCGAGGAGACCGTACTTCGAATAATGCCGCCCAGGATGATCGTCTCACCATCCTTAACCGCAACTGTGGTGTCCGCCTGACGCTGGTTAACGATCGGGGCATTGAAGCTGGTGAACCCCTGAAGATCGTTCGCCGTTTGACTGACGTCCATCGTCACGTAGCCGCCTGCGGTGATGCGGGGGGTAACCGTCAATACGATGCCGACATCCTCGAAGTCGTAGTTGAACGTGAGGTTGCCGTTGGCGTCTTCCCGTTGGCTGACAACGAACGGTACGCGCTGGCTAATGTTGATTTGCGCCTCGACGTTGTTGCTCGTGAAAATCCGCGGTGTCGACAGGACGTTGAACTTCGTGTCGGTCTTCATCGCATTGACGAAGGCGGTGACATTCGCGGTGTTTAACGTGTATCGGAAACCCTGGGGCAAAGTCGTGCCTTGTCGCAGGCCAAAGTCCTGGTTCCCCTGAGCGGTTCCGCCCGCTTGATCGAATGGACGCGCCTCAAGGAACTGCCATTCAATGCCGAGCTTCGACTGCGCATCGAGGGACGCCTCAACGATGATCGTCTCGATCATCACCTGCTCCGGAATCTTGTCCAGCTGGGCAAGAATCTGCCTGAGCAATTCGGCATTTTCCGGAGTGGTGACCACGATGATGCTGTTCGTGTTCTGATCCGGAATGACCGTAATCTGGTTCGTGAGGTCTTGAACCTGGATGAGGCGGCCACTCGCATCGCGGCCGGTTGCGCCCTGGTTTTGCCGGTTCTGCTGCTGTTGTTGCTGACCGCCGCCGAAGAACTGGGCGATCTGGTCTTGGACGTCGATCGACGTTGCGAGGTCTCCGGAATCGGCGTTCGGGTCGGACAAGGCGAGAACCATCTCATCGGGTGTCAGCGACGATTGGGTTCCCCCACCGCCCTGCAACGGGTTCGTCCGGTTCTGGTTGTTGCGATTTTGGTTGTTGCGGTTCTGGTTGTTGCGGTTGGCCGTACCGGTGTTTCCGCCACCACCGCGAGTTCCTTGCCTCGTGCCGAATGCCTGTTGGAACAGCGTTGAAATCTGGTCCGCGCGAGCGTTTTCAAGCGGGAACACGAAGGTGGTCGCTTCCAACTTCACCTCGGTGTCCAGTTCCTTGATGACCGTTTCCACGAGCGACTGATTGGTATCCGTCGTGGTCACGATCAATGAGTTCGTCCGAAGCTCCGCCACGACCGATCCAGCCGCCTGGTTGTTGCGATTCTGGTTGCCGCCAAACGGGAAGAAGCTGAATTGCCGGTCAACCGGTTGATTGGCATTGGCGCCACCGCGGCCACGCGGGACGTTCGACTGTAAGACGTTCTGGACCACAGGTTGAAGCAGGTCGGCGCCGGCATAGACCAGCTTGTACACCTTCGACTTCATCGGGGTATCCGATTCCTTGTCGATCTGCTTCAGCAGGTCCGAAATCTGGCTGTGGGTCGACTTTGGAGCGTTAACGATGACCGTGTTGCTGTATTCGTCTGCCGATGCCCGTACCGTGGGCTGGCTGCCAAGGGAGAATCCGCCTCCCGGCTGACGGCCGCCCCGACCACCGAAGTTGCCACCGCCGAAGTTGCCCCGATTGAAGTTGCCGAACGGATTGTTCTGCTGGTTGAAGACATCGTTAATGACCCTGGCAACTTGGCTCGCGTTGGCGAATTCCAAGTCGTAGACCTTCAGCTCCGTATTCGAGTTTCCGCCGCCAAAGGCCTGCATCATCGCAGCAATGTCTTCGCTCGATCCGCCTCTGGACGATCCGCCTCGGCCTCCTTGCTGCTGCTTCTGGCGAATCAGGAGCAGGTTGCCTTCCTTTCGCATCTCGAAATTCCGCACGGAGAGCGCGGCATTGAGGATCTCGAACGCTTCATTCAGCGGCACCTGCTTGGCACTCGTCAAGGTGATCGGCTGGGTCAGGCTGGGGTCCTTGATGATCGTGATGCCGCTTGTCTTCGTGAACAGCGAAATCACCATGTCGATGTTCGCGTTTCGAAAGTCCAGCTTCATCTTCTTCTTGGGAAGCTTGAACTGCGTCCACGCTTGGCGCGGCGCGCTCCCTCCGCCATCATCGAACTGGGCGAAGGCGCCCAAGGAAAGGGTTGCGACCAGGGCAAATACGATCAGCTTGTTGTTCATTGTCCTTCCACCGATGGCGAGATGATAATCGGCGGCATTCCACCGCCCTGCGGCATCGGCATCGCCGAATCAGGGCTCATGGAGAAGCTTCCGGGGCTCATGGTCATCATGTCCCTTCCCCGCCGAATGTCGCCCTGAAGGTTTTGTGGGACGTTCGGCCGGAGCGGAGTCGACGAATTGGTGCGAGAGTTCGGGAGGTCGTTAACGACGGAAAAGGTTTTGGTGCCGCTGGGACCCCGCATCACCACGCTATCCGGATAGATGCTGACGACGGCGGCACTCTTCCAGCGCTCGCCCGACTTCAAAAACACGCCTTCTCCGGTAGTCCGGTTCTCCAGCAGAGCCATCGCCACTCCGTCGATCTCAGCGCTGCCCGTATAGATCCACCCGGCGACGCCCCCGGTGAAATCCGTCGGCAAACCGTTCGCCGATCCTTCGCCAGAGCCGAAACCGCCAGATTTACGAGCAACTATAGGTTGAAACGCGTTTTTGAACGTGATGTTCACCGGAGCGAACTGGGCTTTACGGTCCTCATCGGTGAATGCGGATGCCTTTTTGGAGGTCGACACCTTCCTGGTTGCCACCTTTGGCACCACGTTCGGCTTTTTTGCCTCTCCCTCGGTCGCCATATAGCCTATCCCTCCCACCGCGAGGACTCCCACCCAGAAAATTGGTTTCTTCAATATGCTCATGATTTCTTGCTCTCTCCCTCGCGATAGGCAACCAAACCTATGGTTGCATTGACGTGATCGCTCGCCCCGTCCGCTGAGGCCACCTGAACTAGGTTTACGGCGAGCTTCGTTCCCTTGGTTTCCATTGCCTGGAGAAAGCGAACCACGTCGGGGAAACTGCCCTCCACAGAGAGTTGATACGGCAGCATCGTCAGATTTCCGTTGGGCTGCGGGCGCTGGGGCCGGAATGCCGCAACCTTCAGGTTGCGACCGTTCGCCATCTTCGTCGCGAATGCCATGGCGTGCGCGCTGATCTCATCCGCATCCAGTGCCCAAATCATCGGTTGATTCTTAGCTTTGGCTGCGCTGACCTGGTCTCTTAGCTTCCGTATTTCGCCGAGCATCGTGTTTTCCTGGATCGCGTATCGCGCCGCGCTCCCTGCCTTCGGCTTCGGCAGCAGGAGATCTGCGACCACGACCAAGCCGCCGACAACAACGGCGGCGATACAAATTTGACGCCAGTTTCGCTCGGTCATCGACGCTTGTTTTCCTCCACTACCAGCGGTAAGTTGCCAATAACGTGAGCCGTGATCGAAAACTGAACAACGTTGGTGCCCTCGATGACGGCGTTGTTTGCGAAGGCTAGCTTGACGTCCCGGAAGCGATCGAGGGCCGAGAGTTTCTCCAGGAATACCGCCACCGCTTCGCTGTTCATCGCCGTTCCTCGCATCGTCAGCGGCTTACCCCTCTCGATGGTGAAGCCAGTCATCCAAACGCCGTCAGGAGTCAACGCCGCCACGATCGCGGCGACGTCCACCATCCGCTGCTTGGGTTCAAAGCCTAACGCCAGCACTGACGCATTCCCAGCCAATTGGTTCAGCTTGCTTGTTGCCTGGGCCTTGGATGCTTTCAGGCTGGCCAGTTTCTTCTGCCAAGCGGCATCCTTCTTGGCGACCTCTTGGGTCTCCAGCCATCGGCTCGTCCAGACGATAGCAGCGAGCGTGATCACCGCAAACCATAGCCAGAAGGCATAGCGCTTGTATCGATCGACGCGCCTATGCTCCCGGCGAGTGACCACTTCGGGCAATTCCAGATTGACCGGCCATGGACCTGTTGCGAGCGCTTCCAAGCCGCTTTCGACGGATGCAAACTCGGCGCCGTCGATCTGCAGACCACCAAGCGCAAGCGAGGGTCCGCATGGCAGCTTTGCGACCGAAAAGCTCCGGCAGACCTCATCGGCAATAGAGTCGGTGGATCCCGCCGGAACCACCCGCGAGGCTCTAAGCACACCACCAGACCAGATATCAATTGCAAATCCTTCCGGCACCGCTTCGACCACCGCCAGACTCGTGGCGCCAAGCTGCCGCACCCGTTGGCCGTTGCCCATTGCACTGGGCACGACGACCTCAGTCTCGATGCCTTCTGCCTCCAACTGCGCGATCGCTTGACGCAGGTGCTCGGACTTGACCGCGCAAACCACTGCCAGCCTGCCCTCGGTATTGACGTCGTCGGCCAGCATGAAGTCGACCGATGCTTCCTCGGGCTGGATGGGAAGCAACGATCCCAATTGGATCGTGAGAATCTTGGAGACTTCTTCTTTGGTGGCGTTCGGCAGCCGTACTGCCCGGACCAGCACAGAACGATGGGAAAGAGCGAGGACGACCCGCGTGCCCGTGATGACGTGACGAACGTCGGAGACGGACTTGCCAGTCCAGACCTTCTTCGTCGCCGGGTCGAAAACCCGAACGCTGTGCGGCGACCATTCGAGAACGGGGAGTATCGGTATTTGCATCAGCTTCCTAGCGTTATGTCTCCCGTCGGGTCATCTGCCCATCCCCAAAGCACCCGCATATCGGATTCCAAGGGCGTCAGCACTTTGAGAATGCGGGGCCGATCTGCCGCCACGCGAACGACAACTTCCAGGGGGTAGCGGACCGCACCGCTGAAGCCCTCGATTCTCACCAAAAACACGTCGGTCTGGACGCTAAAGCGATCGACGGTCGCAGCCAACGTTTGCAAGGTGATGCCAGGCACCTGCAGCAACTCGCCAAGGTTCTGGAATCCGGCCGCTTGACGGCTGATGATCGCATCGGCGACATCCGGGGTGATCTCCGGGATCGTCGTCAATGCCTCCAAGCTCGCCGTATTGATGTTGAGTTTGCCCTCGGTTCGGGGCTGCGCGCCGACCTGATAGTTGTTGACGAGGACGGTTGCAGCCTGATTGGTCATTCCCACCACCCGAAGAACGTCCCCAAGGTTCGTAAACTGGCCTTGGTTTCGACGAGCGATGATCGCAGCAGCCAGTTGAGGAGGAATTCCCGCCTGCTGAAGTTGCTGCTGAGTAACCGCATTTATGTTCTGGCCCGAGCTAGGGGAATAAGAATCCACCGTGGCGACGGAAGCGATCGGGATTGCGGTGACTCCGCTTGAATTCGCCTGCTCTGGCGACTGCATCAGCGTGGCGGCGTCAAAGCCTTTGACCTGCATCAGCTCGTCGAGACTGTCCAGGCGCCGCAGCTTCGCATTATAAGGATTCTCAAGGGTGTTGTAATACTCGTCTTTGGCGCCCTCGGTTCGGGGGGCGAGTCCATCTTCCCTCCAGTCGAGCAGGCTGTCGACTTGCTCCGTGGTGAGCCCCATGTTTAGGAGCTGCTGTTCGGTCGCGGTATTAAGGTTGACGAGACCGGCCGCATCGACGATTTGCATTCGAAACGACGCCTGGCCGGATAGGTACCGGTCGCTGGCTTCATTGCCGATCCCAAACCACTCGTCCAGTTGGGTTGCCGGACCAGGAGCCTGCCGCTGAAGTATCGACAAGGCGTACGCGATGCCCGATTCGGCGGCGATTTTTGCCTTCAGCTTGTCGGTCCGTCCAATCGTGGCGCGAGCATCCGCATTCACTCCTGCCACGATCGTTGCGAGCATCGCCAGCAGAATCGCCAAGACCGCGATCGTCAGCACCATCACACCACCGCGGCGCCGTCTCAAGTCTGGCCACCTGCGGGGTCAACGGTCGTGACATCACTATTGTTGAGTCGAATGATCATCGACCTTGTTGCCCCCTCCTCGTCGTCGATCAAAGCGTAGGTGATCCGGACCGCGGCAGGCAGCCTGCGCTCGCCAAGCTGCGTCGTCCACTCCGGCAGCCAATCCGTGCCGTCCCAAAATTCGAAAGAGATGGACGTGACCCGCTCGTCAAACACCGACTCGTAGCCACCTTGGTTTGGATCCTCATCCGCTGGAATCTGCTCACGGACGAAGAGCCCGGTCGCCGCTCCGGGATCACCGATCGACGCAACGCCGAGCCGAATCTCGGAGATGCCACCGACGGGTCCGATTTCCGCGTTGCGGTCCTCGAAGGTGTCTCCCGACGATGCCGCTGCCGCTCCAGGCAGTTCCTTGCCAAGCACCGTAAAGATCAGCTCGGTGGCGGCCTCACCCGATCCAAGCGATGATGCCGCCTCGGGGTCGTTTTGCCCAATAAAGTAGGTGTTCGGATTGGCTTGGTCTTCGTCCACGAAAGCCCGGGCGAGCAGGTTTCGAAGCCGATCCTCGAATGAAATTTGTTTGAGGGCGGCGTCCCGCTTCGGCGGAACGTTCGCCTGATAATCCACCACGGCCCGGAACGAGGCCGTAACCGCCGTAACCAGAATCCCCCCGATGCCCAGCGCAAGCAGCGCCTCGATCAGCGTAATGCCCCTCCGTCGTCGGGACTTCAAGGACCTACCTCCGTAGATTGAGGCTGGAGATAGACAAAGCCGGTGACAGATTCTTCGTGTTCCCGGGCTGAGTTGGAGAGGCGAACGGTGACCTCGAGCTGCGAGAGATTCTCCTCACCGGTCGGCGAAAACTCCGCGTCCCACAGGTACCGATCTTCTCCGAGATCTTCGAAGTTGCCGCCCATGCTCGTTGTCTGACCAGTCGCGATAAGATCGTCAAACTGCTGAGACGCCAGCCGCAGCATCCTTTCCTTCTCAGTCATCAGAGCTTGAGCCTTGGACGTTGACGAGATCCCCTGGACGGCAGCGACGATACCGACGCCGGCCAGGACGACAGCAACGAGAGCCTCAACGAGCGTAAACCCGCGCTTACCTTTGGATGCGATCGCCTGCCTCCCACCGCTCTTCCGGCTCCTCCTCAGCATCTCCGCTGATAACCTCACCGCGCCCATCTTTCTTGTCGACTCGAAAAGTCCAGACCGCGGAACCTTCCTCGAAGCGCACGTTGCCGCCGGAGCTGGTGCCATCACGATAGAACGTCACCTCCCAGGAATTCGCATCCAAGCTGCCCGACCCCGAATTGAATGCCGTCGCGGAGATGCCTTCCACCGCCGACACCGTCCTAAGTGACTGCGGCTCAGCCTCGGCGTTGTCCTGCTGCAACTGAAAGCTTCCGTTTTCGCTGGCAATCAGTCGGACGGGTTGCCCTGATGTTTTGGCGATATTCACGGCTTCGAACGTCATGCGCTCCAAGCCGGCGAAGAAGTCTCGCTTGCGTTGCGACTTCAACATCGAAGGCAAACTTGGCACCACGATCGCCGCCGCCAGGGCGAGTACCGTGATGACGACCAGCACTTCGATCAACGTAAAGCCGCGCTTGGGCATTTACTCGGTCGCTTCCTCCGCACCGACATCCATCGCCTCGCCTTCACCACCTGGCTGGCCATCCTTGCCATACGACACCAAGTAATACGAATCGTCCCCGTCGGGGCCCGGCGACTCGTACACATAGGCGCTGCCCCATGGATCGGGCGGTAAGGATCGCTCGAGGTAAGGTCCCCGCCAGCCCTGGACGTCTCCCGGCTGGGATCTCAGGGCCTCAAGGCCCTCTTCGGTCGTTGGATAGCGATCGCAGTCCAATCGGAACTGGTTGAGCGCCGAACCCAAGACTGCGATGTCGGAAGCCGCTTTCGCTCGCTTCGCGTCGCTGGCTCGGGTGATGACCCGCGGCACGATGAGCGCAGCAAGCACGGCCAGGATCAGGATGACGACGAGCAACTCGATTAGCGTAAATGCGCGACGACGACCCTTAACTCTTGTTTTCGAACGTTGCATGGATAACCCTCTTATTTCACCAACTCCTGCGCTTGGAAGATCGGCAGCGCAACCGATAGCACGACAAATCCCACAAAGACGCCCATAACGACAACAATGACCGGCTCTGCCAGTGCCGTCAGTCGCCGGACGCCGATGTCGACTTCGAAATCGAGGCTGTCCGAGACTCGGCCCAGCATTGTGGGCAGGTCGCCCGTCTCTTCGCCAACGGCAACCATGTGGATCAGTACGGGCGGGAACTCCCCGGCATCCCGCATCGCGGCGGCGATGGGTTGCCCTTCCCGCACCGATTCCGAAACCCTTTCACTCGTCGAGCGAAAGACTCGGTTTCCGGCTGAGAGCCCGGCGATCTGGAGTGCTTCCAGGATTGGCACACCACCGAACACAAGCGTACCGAGTACCCGGGCGTATCGAGATACGACAGCCTTCTGAATAATCGGACCAGCAACCGGAAGCTGCATGAGAAGTCTGTCCTTTGCCAGCGCGCCCTGCTCGGTCGCCACATATGCCCTCAGGGCGACCAAAACCGCCACGATTCCGAGTACCAGGACCATGGCGTTGCTCGTGATGAATTCGGTAAAGCCAAGCAGCATCTTGGTCGGGAGCGGTAACTGGTTGCCAAGGTCTTGGAAGACGTCCTTCATGCGTGGCATGACAAACGTAAGGAGAAAAATGACCACCCCAATTGCCACCGTCGTGAGCACTCCCGGGTAGATCATGGCGGCCATGATCACGCTGCGGCGGGTCACCTCCTTTTCCTGAAAGTCCGCCAGCCTTGCCGCAACCTCGGGAAACTGGCCGCTTGCTTCACCCGCTCGGAGCGTTTGCGTGTAAACCTCGTTAAAGACCTTCGGATGCTTCGAGAGCGCCTGGGACACGCTTAAGCCAGCTCGAACATCGGTTAGGGCCTCGGCAACAATTGTCTGGAGTTGTCCGCTCTCCGACTGTTCGGCAACAACCTGAAGCGCGCGATCCAGCGGCAATCCTGATCCGGCAAGGTCTGCCAGCCGCCTGGTGAAGAGGGCCAGGTCGGCACGACCGATCTTTCCTCGCTTTCCAGACTCAGACGGCTTCTCGGTTTTTGAGGATGCGGCGATCTCGACGACGAAGCGTCCCTCTGCCACGATCTGGGCGACCGCCTGGTCCTTGCTCAGCGCCTCGACGAAGCCGGTCTTGCGCTTGCCGGAGGCGTCGAGGGCGACGTAGGAAAAGGTCGTCACCCTTTAGATTTCCTCCCGCTGGCAAACCCGAAGCACTTCGGTGGGCGTTGTCTTACCAAGCAGAACGTTGAGCTTGCCATCGCCGATCAGCGTCCTCAGACCGCCATGCTCAATCGCATACTGTTTGATCACGCCGGATGACTCCTGGGCCACGGTCATGTGCTTGATCTTTTCGTCGAGCACCAGAAGCTCGTAGAGCCCTTGCCGCCCCTTGAATCCGCTGCCACCGCACTTGTCGCAGCCCTTGCCCTCTTTGAACGTTGCCGTGGCCGCTTCTTCGGCAGTAATGCCAATCGCACCGAGAGCATCAGAGTCGAACATTGCGGGAGCGGAGCAGTTAGGGCAGTTGCGCCGCACGAGTCGTTGCGCTGCAACGCCAACCAGCGACGAGGCCACCAGATACGGCTCGACACCCATATCCAGTAGCCGGGTAATCGCACCGGCGCTGTCGTTGGTATGCAGTGTGCTGAAGACCAGGTGCCCCGTCAAGGCGGCGTGGATCGCGATCTCTGCCGTCTCGTGGTCACGGATTTCGCCAACCATGATGATGTCAGGGTCCTGGCGCAGGAACGAGCGGAGGCCATTGGCGAAGGATAAACCGATGTTGGGACGCACCTGAACCTGACCGATACCGGGAACCTGGTACTCGACGGGATCTTCGATGGTCAGGATGTTCGTCGTTGGCGAATAAATCTCCTGCAATGAAGCGTAGAGGGTTGTCGACTTGCCCGAACCGGTGGGACCCGTTACCAAGATGATGCCGTAAGGAATGCTAATCAGCTTCCGAAACCGCTCAAACGTGTCGGCAAACATACCGAGCTCCTGGAGCCCCATCATCGCGGTTCCCTTGTCGAGAATTCGCATGACCGCTCGCTCGCCGAATACGCTCGGCACGATCGAAACACGCACGTCGATCGAGCGTCCGGCTATGGTGAGTTTGATGCGGCCGTCCTGCGGCAGTCGCCGTTCGGCGATGTTCATCTCGCCAAGAATTTTGATCCGCGAGACGAGCGCGGCATGCATTCGCTTGGGTGGCCGCATGAGGTCGCGCAAGAGGCCGTCGATGCGATACCGGATCTTGACTTCCCGCTCGTAGGGCTCGATGTGGATGTCGCTCGCTCCGTCGCGTACGGCTTGTGCGAACAACAGGTTGACCATCTGGACCACAGCGGTTTCGCCCGCCATCTTCTGGAGGTCGGCGAGGTCCGTCGAATCGTCGATCTCGGTAACCGGACCGCCGGCATCCTCGCTCGGTATCTGGGACAAGATGTCTTCGAGAAAACGCTCTTCGATGCGGTCTCGAATGAGTAAGGGGTCGGCGAGGACGGGTCGAATGCCGCGGTCGATGACGATGCCGAGATCGTCGACGGCTGAAAGAGAATCGATTCCGCCAATCGCGCACACGAGGACTTCGCCTTCCAAAGCCATCGGCAGAATCTGGTGCTTGAGCGCATAGTCTCCAGGCACCAAATCGAGTGCAGCCGGCTCCGGCTTTGCCTCTGACAAGTCAATGAAGGGGAGACCCAGGGGTTCCCCTTCATTTCGAATTTCTGTTACAGCCAACAACGACCCCTTACGTAATCAGGACGGACGACCGTGCCCGCATTTCGTTCACCGCCTCGGCTTTCTTTGGAATCCCTTGCCGAGCCGCGGTCAAACTTGGCAGGTACCCAACCTCCGGGTCCGGGGTGGAAAGGGGGTGGCCAGGTACAATTTTAGGTTCGAATGGACCTTAAAGCCACCCTGAATCTGCCCGATGCCGAATTCACCATCCCGATGAAGGCAGACCTCGCGATTCGGGAACCGCAGATCCAAGCGGAGTGGGCAAAGAGGCGCCTTTACCACGAAATCCAGGAGTCGAGAAGGGGTCGGCCCGCCTTCGTGCTTCACGACGGCCCGCCCTATACGAACAGTCCGATCCACCTGGGAACCGCGATGAACAAGCTCCTAAAGGACTTCGTGGTAAAGAGCCGCACCATGATGGGCTTTCGAGCGCCATACGTGCCAGGCTACGACAACCACGGCCTTCCTATCGAGCAGGCAGTTGCCAAGAAGCTCGCCGAAAAGAAGATCACACCGGACGTGATCACCCTCCGGAAAGCCTGCCGTGAACACGCCGCGGAGTACATCGAGATCCAAACCCGGCAGTTTCAGCGCCTGGGCGTCTTCGGGCTATGGGAAAAGCCATACACCACGATGGACTACCGGTTCGAGGCCGGCATCGTCCGAGTCTTCGGCCACCTGATGAAGGATGGTTACATCTACCGTGGCCTGAGGCCGACGCTGTGGAGCCCCACCAGCCGCACGGCTCTTGCCGACACCGAGATCATCTACAAGGACCACGTTAGCAAGGCCATCCACGTGGCCTTTCAACTCGCTGAGGACCTCAATGGCTTTAGCAACAACCTGCCGAACGTCCACACGATCATCTGGACGACGACCCCTTGGACCATTCCCGCCAACCTCGCCGTGGCGTTTCACCCAAGCTTGGACTATTCGATGGTACGCGTCGATGACCGCCACTTCCTCATCTATAGCGGTCTGGTGCAGCAAGTTGCCGAGAAGCTCGGATGGCAGTCCTTTGAGGTGCTCTATGAGGTCCTCGGTGCCAGCCTCGAGGGGAGCAAATTCAAGCACCCCATCTTCGACCGTCCGTCTCTGGCGGTACTCGCCGACTACGTTACGACCGAGGACGGAACCGGAGTCGTACATACGGCTCCCGGACACGGCCGCGACGACTTCTTTACTGGCCAGAAGTACGGCCTCCCCATTCTATGTCCGGTCGATGAGCGCGGTGTCCTCACGGCCGAAGCTGGGGAGTTTGACGGCCTCTCTTACAAGGATTGCGACACGTTTGTCGTCGACCGTCTACGCCAGGTTGGCATGCTGCTCCACGAGGAGGATCATCAGCACTCCTACCCTTACGCCGAACGCGATGAGAAACCAGTGATCTTCCGTGCGACGGAGCAGTGGTTCGTCGGTCTGGATCGCCACGACCTGCGCGAGCGCATGATGAAAGCGATCGACGAAGTCCAGTGGCACCCGGCTACGGCCAAGAACCGTATTCAAGCCATGGTATCGGGTCGACCAGACTGGTGCATCTCAAGGCAACGGCCCTGGGGCGTCGGCCTACCCGTTCTCTACGCGATGCCCAGCCGTACCCCTGTCTCCGATCCCGACATCGTGGAAGGCATTGCCCAAGCCATCGAACAGCACGGATCGGATATCTGGTTTGATTGGCCGGCCGGTGACTTCCTCCCTGCTGGTTATGCCCACCGCCAGACAGGAGAAACAACTTTCGAGAAAGAGACCGACGTCCTTGATGTCTGGTTCGACAGCGGTTCGACCCATTACAACGTCTTCACCGCGCCGGTCGAGACCGAGTGGCACGAAGAGCTTCCCGTCGACCTTTATCTGGAAGGCTCTGATCAGCATCGAGGCTGGTTCAACAGTTCGCTCGTGATCAGCACCGCCATTCGCGGCCAAGCGCCCTACCGTGAGGTCCTGACCCACGGCTTCGTTAACGACGAAAAGGGACAAAAAATGTCGAAGCGACTTGGCAACGTGGTCGATCCCGAAAAGGCCTGCGAAACGTACGGCGCCGATGTGGTCCGCTACTGGCTGGCGAGCGTGGATTACGCCTACGACGTTCCGTGTAGCGACAATCTTCTGAAGCAATTCGGCGAGCAATATCGCAAGGTCCGAAATACGCTCCGCTTTCTGTTATCCAATCTTGACGATTACGACCTTAACGATCAGCCCGAGCTCCTTGATGTTGATCGGTGGATGGTCGAGCAGGTGGATCTGCTGGTCGCGGATTGCGTAGCGGCCTACCAGGATTACGACTTCAACCGAGTCATCCAAGGCCTCCACAACTTTTGCGTGAACGAGCTGTCTGCTTTCTATGTGGACGCCATCAAGGACCGAATGTACTGCGATGGCAAAGAATGGCCGAGCCGCAGATCAGCTCAGCGGGCTTCGCATTACGCCTTGCTCCAGCTGGTCCGGCTGATCGCACCCCTGCTCCCACATACTGCCGAGGAGGTCTACGCCAAGATTCCCCTTGAGGGCAAGCTCGGATCGGTTCATATGGAGGAATTTGCCGCGATTTCCAAGGAGCGACTCTTGGAAATCGAAGGCAACGAGCTTCAGCAACGTGTGGCGGTTCTTCTGGCGATGCGAAGCGAAGTGTTCGCGGCCTTCGAGGCGTTTAAGGCCGGGAGCGAGATTCGCGACTCCCAGGACGTAGTGGTAAACATCACGACGAACGCGGACACAATCTCGACACTCCGTTCCTTCGGGACCGATCTGGCCAACCTCATGAAGGTCAGCGAAGTGAATTTCGTGGAAGGTGAACCTCTCATTACCTTCGTAGCGAGCCCGCACCCCAAGTGCGACCGCAGCCGATTGCGGCGACCCGACGTCGCCCAGCTGAATGGATTCATGCTTTCGGCCCGAGATCGGCAGGTGCTCGGCTGGTGAACGACACCCGGACGGTCAACCGAGGCTTCCGACTATTCATCGTCATCGTCGTTCTCGGCCTGATCATCGACCAAGCGGTCAAGGTGTGGATCCGTCAAACCCTGCCGATCGGCGGTTCCCTGGAAGGGAAGCCGTGGCCGGGCGTTTTTGAAATCACTCACACCGAGAATCTGGGCATCGCCTTCGGCATGATGCAGGGACTTGGCGCCTACCTGACGCCTATCGCGATCGTCATCGCCGTAGCTGCCACGGCCTATAGCTACCGGTCCCCTGAGGACGGCGCCTATTCACACCTGACGATGGCTTTGTTGGCGAGCGGCGCGCTCGGCAACATGATCGATCGGCTCTTCCTCGGCAAGGTAACCGACATGTTCCGGGCCCGGTTCATCGACTTCCCGGTCTTCAACGTTGCCGACACCTGGATAACGATCGCCGCCGTGCTATTGATTGCGAAGTGGGGTGCCGAGAGCCTGTCTGGGCACCGCCACGAAGAACCCGCCGCCCCTACCGAGCCGGAAGCTCCGTATAGATCAATCGACTCGGATACCGACTCGAGTGATAAATCGTCTGCTTTGACTTGACCATCTTGGTCGCCGTGGCATCTGGTTCCGCCGTGCCCAGATTGCGGGCAAACATCGGAAAATAGCCGGCCGTCATCATGATTGCGATCCGGTGTCCCTTCTTGAACTCGTGGGCAAAGTCCCAGTGGTCAAGTGTCATGCGGTACACCTCGCCGGGCTTGAGCGGCTTCGGGTTGTCGAATCCCTCCCGGTAACGTGCCCGCATCTTGCCGGGCTGGCCGATGATGCGCGCCTTCCCGCTCGTGTCAATGTCGAGCATCCAGAAGAACAGGTCGCAGTCCTTCGCGGTACTGGAAAAATGGACATCCAACTTGATCGGACCCCCGATTGAAGTCGGCTTGGCCAGAGGCGCCGACCGAAACACTAGGCTCTCACTCTTTTGCTCGTCAAGATTGACCGTGGTGTTGGAATCGGCTTCAAGCAGATTTTCCACGTTCTGCAGTGCTTTCGGTACCACAGCGGCGCCAGGATCGAACGGCAGGATCGAGCCCTTAAGCTTCGAGCTGATCTTCGGCGAGAGCGTGCCCGTCGACTTGGAGCCGCTGGCAGCGCCGCTTGCCCCAAGGTACATCGATCGTTGGGTGCCGTCGGGCCAATCTCTTAGGTGGACCCACTTGTTGGCGCCCGTGACAAACATCTTGACCTTCGGCTGTTCTTCCCATGCGACAGCCTTACCCTTCAGATAGGTATCGAAGAACCGCAGATACACGCTGTCCAGCTCTAGGATCGCAGCCTTGCCGTAGTCGACATCGCCGAGCTTGCTCGAGGTGTTGAATGCGTGAGTCCAGGGGCCATAAATCATCCACTGGTCGGCCTTGCCGGCCCTTTGAACCGCCTCCCAGTTCTTCTTCGTGCCAACGGAGTCTCCATCCCAAATGCCGCTGATATGGAGCACCGGAATCCGGACTTTGGGCACGTCCTTCAGAAAGTTTGCCGCGCCAAAATCGGACCACTTGGTTGCCTGCCACCAGCGATCGTAGAACGGGATCGACTTGCCGATCGTGACGTCGTCGATCTTCGTCATCGGAAGCTGGGTAAGTCCGTCGGTCTTCTTGATACCGACGAGACCTGTCGGATTCGATTCGCGATCCTTGACCAACCCCGTCCACCAGACCGAGCCGTAGAGCATTGGAATGCCGTGGTCGATCGGAAAGTTGAAGAACGGGTCCGTTGGGGAAACCTGCGGGACGATGCATTTGAGGGCCTTGTGTCCGGTAACCGCTGCATACCACTGCACCCAACCCAGGTAGCTCCCGCCAATCATGCCGATATTGCCGTCGCACCAAGACTGCTTGGAGATCCATTCAAGCGTGTCATAACCGTCCTGGCGTTCGAAGAAGGGGGGATAGAATTCGCCTTCGCTATCGCCTCTTCCTCTGACATCCTGGCTGACGAGGACATACCCTCGGGTTGCCCAAAAGCCGCCCTCTGCAGCGGACGCCTTGCGACCGTAGGGAGTGCGAATGAGGATGACAGGGTGTTTCCCATCACCTTTAGGCTTGACCACGTCGGCCGCCAGCTGAACCTTGTCGCGCATTGGCGCCATCTCCTTGTCGAGCCTTTCCGTCTCGAATTCGGGTTGGCTGAGCCGTTTGTCCTTGGTTGTCGGATCCTCAAAGATCTCACCCCATCCGGTTGCGAGATAGGAGAATTTCTGGCTCGGAACATCGATCAGGGCGGCCTGTCCGCTCGGCTGAATCTGGAACTTCAGTTCCAAGCCCGTACCCAAACGGATTGTAAACGTGTCCAATGAGACATTGGCGCCCTTGACCAAAGCGGTACGTGATTTGTAGTCGGCCACGCTGGCGTCAATCGTGACCCCGGCGTCGGCGATGAACATCGTGAACTTCCCTTCGGGGGAGGCTTTCATTGCGCCTGAGAGCAAGCTGCCCAACCCTGGGTGGAAATTCGCAAAAACCTGCCTGGTGGGTTTGAACGTGAACTCGCGCTTGGCGGCGCCCGCTTCCGCAACGCCTTTGCCTTCCTTCACCGTCACCGTTCCCTTGTTCGCTCCGACCGACTCCGTCAGGGTGTATTCAAACAGCATGCCGTTGCGCAGCTTGCCAGTCAAGGAGCTTGAGATCTTCATCCCCTGCATTTCGAGGTTGGACGTCGAGGTAAAGGCGCCATCCTCCTTCAGAACCCACTCGCTGGATCCAACCTTAGATCCGGCGAATCGAAATTCGAACGTGTCGGCGGGCATCCATGCGGCCGCAGCAATCAGGCACAGGGTCAGCATTGCATTGAACTTACCGCGAAAGGAAGCACCGGGTTTCGCAGCCCGGCTACCTGAGCAAGCTATCGATCTCGCGAAAGGTCTCGCTGGCCATCGGGCACAGGGTTTTCAGGTCGTGAAGGAAGGCTCGGCGGTCTACCGTGCGAATGTCGCCAATCGCTCGAAGCGCATCTCTGGCGCGGGACTCGGTATCGCCCGTCGTGGTGCCGTACTTCATCGCCTCCCGCCAAGCCCTCGCGGCTTTCGTCCAATTACTGGATCCGTTTTCACCCTGAGCCTCATGCCGGTACGAATCGCCGATAAGCAAGTACGCCTCGAAGTGATTGGGAACGTCGGCAACGATTTCCTCGGCAAGCCTGCGAGCGACGGAAGGGTCGCTGGCCAGCATCGTCTTGGCCCGGAGAAGCTTTGCCTGCACCGCCGAGAGGACGCGCTCCTGTTCAGCATCCTGGCCCCCGCCGGGGACCAGTCCGCGGGCTCGAGCCTCTTCCTGCAGGCGCTGCTGCTCGACGATCTTGGAGACGCTGTTGAGCGCGCTCAACAGCAGAACGAAGAGGGTTACCAGCAAGATCAGGGCTCCGAAAAACCGAACCAGGAAGGCTTTGGTCGCGGGCTTGAGGAGCGGCGGACGCGGCAACGGCGGATAGTAGATCGGCGCGACGGGCATTCCCGGCTGATACACGCCCGGCGGCAGGTACGGTGGCGGCGCCTGCTGTTGCTGCGGATACCCATAGGGCGTCGGCGGCATTGGATAGTTTGGATAGGGATAGGGATGCTGGGGCGGCGGCCCGGCTACCGGCATCCCGGTCGGCATCGTCGGAGGATACGGATACGGCATCGGCTGCTGCGGATACGGCATCATGGTCGGATTGCCCAGGTTCGGGAGGACAACCGCCCCCGGCTTGGTCGTCTCGATTGCCTGGTCGACCGCCTGTCGCATCTCTCCCGCACTGCTGAATCGCAAGGCGGAGCTCTTCTCGATCGCGCGCTCCACCACCTGCCATACCGCGTGGTTGGCTTGGGCCGGCACGTCCGGCGTCTTGTTCATGATCGCGTAGGTGATCGTGACGACGCTGTCTCCGGCGAAGGGCTTCTGCCCGCTCAGCATCTCGTACATCACGACCCCGACGCTGAAGATGTCGCTCCGGGCGTCGATATCGCGACCAACGACCTGCTCCGGCGACATGTAGCTCGGGGTGCCGAAGACTTGCCCATCCATGGTGAGATTCGGCTCGAAAGTCAGCCGGGCGATGCCGAAATCAGTGAGTTTGATCGCCCCGCTTTCGCAGAGCTGGATGTTCTCCGGCTTGATGTCGCGATGGATGACCCCGTGGTTATGGGCATAATCGAGCGCCTTGAGCACTTCGTCTGCGATATGGAGCGCTCGATCCTGGGGCAGGAATCCGTGAGTGTCCAGCTCGTTGCGCAGGGTGCGGCCATCCAGATACTCCATCGCGATGAAGAACCGGCCCGCCTCCTCGCCGAACTCGAAGATGGTGACGATGTTGGGGTGTGTGAGCGAGCCCGCCGCCCGGGCTTCCCGCAGGAACCGGTTCTTTCGATCCTCCTTCTGCTGGTCGGTCGAGCCGCTCGGCACCGCCAGTTCCTTCAGCGCCACCCGGCGGTTCATCACGGGGTCATAGGCCTCGTAGACGATATCGTTCGACCGCGCGATCTCGCGGATGATCTGATATTTGCCCAGCGTGGTTGGCGTCTGACTCATTGAGGGAGGCTTATTCTATTGTAGGACGCCCGGCCCGTTCAACTTTGTTGAGGATCACTTTTCGTCGGGCTGATGTTGTGCTGTTTGGCAATCAAGGGTAGCACTGCAGGCCGACATCCAACAGCGAAGGGCGAAGCCCTGGCATCAAGGAATCGCGAGAACGTGCGGCCCGGTTGGGCCGCGCTACCCGACCCTAAGGCACTGCGAGATTAGTGGCCCTTCACTTCGGCCGGAGCTTGGAACTCGGGCTTTTCGCGCGGATAGGCGCT
This sequence comes from Fimbriimonadaceae bacterium, assembly GCA_019187105.1. Taxonomy (NCBI): domain Bacteria; kingdom Bacillati; phylum Armatimonadota; class Fimbriimonadia; order Fimbriimonadales; family Fimbriimonadaceae; species Fimbriimonadaceae bacterium. The sequence goes on from JABAQM010000001.1 coordinate 1,384,800, forward strand.
TTCAGGCGCCCCCGAGAAGGTCGGGACGGGTTCCATGCTGCGGGTCATGTAGTCGCACAGCACGAAGAACATCGTGAGGAACCAGATGAACCCGGCCGCCGCCCAGAGCTTGGTGAGCTTGCTGCTGTACCAAACGCCCATGAAGATCGCCACGACGAGCGTGGCCTTCACGATCGCGATCGTCATCGCGATGATGTTGTTGATGAAGCTGCCTGCCGCCTGGTTGCCGACGACGTTGCCGAAGTTCACCTGCGCAGCCGCGATGGTCAGGACCATCAAGATCAGCAACGCAAACAAGTTGAGCGTCATGACCTTGACCGAAGGGCCGTGGATGTGGTGACCGTGTGATTCAGTAGCCATGGGATTAGCGCGGGATGAGATAGAACAGCGGATACAGGAAGATCCAGACGAGGTCGACGAAGTGCCAGTACAGGCCGATCATTTCGGTTGGGATGTAGCTCTCCACCTGCGGATACTTCTTCCACGTCATGTACATCAGCGTGCCGATGACGAGGATGCCGGCGGCGACGTGGATGCCATGAAGGCCGGTCATGCAGAAGTACAGCAGGAAAAAGATCTGCGGAATGTTGGCTGGGATGCCTTCGACATTCCACTGGAAGTTCGGACCCGGAATGAGGTGGTGTTCGATCTTGGCGCTGTACTCGAAGTACTTGATGATCAAGAATCCGAAGGCGCACGCCACCGTTATGCCCAAGCACAGCAGCTGGTTCCGCCTGTCTTTTAGCTGGGCGTAACGAACCGCGCGTGCCACTGTGTAGCTGGAAATAAGCAGGATGACGGTGTTAACGCCACCAAGCTTCCAGTCAAGCTCGTTATGAGCGACCCAGAATACGGTTTGATACTTCCACCGGTAGAGCACGTACGCCAGGAAGAGGGCGCCGAAGAACATGACTTCCGTAACCAGGAAGGTCCACATCCCGACGATGTAGCTTTCGTTCTGCTGCTCAAGGTCGTGGTACTGCTCGAACACTTCATCCGGCTCGATCTCCGGATGGTGCCCGGCAGGCACATGGGTCGGGGTCGTATCAATCGCCATTACCACTCATCTCCGTGCTTGGCCTTGACCATTTCCATTTCCCTCATTTCTTCTTCGACCTCGCGCTCCTCAGCTTCGGTGTCGTAGTCGTAAACGTCCGTCGTGACGATCGGCTGGTGATGGAAGTTATGGGTATCGGGCGGGGATTCAGCTTCCCACTCCAGTCCCTTGGCGTGCCAGGGGTTCTTTCCAGCCTTCTTACCGTACTTCAAGCTCCAGGTGAGATAGAAGGCAGGCAGTGCGAATCCAAGGGCGAGCACAGACGCGCCCAAGGTCGACATCACGTGCCAGATCTGCCATTCAGGCGCAAGGTCGTAGTAAGCATAGCGGCGCGGCATGCCTAGATAGCCGACGACGAACTGCGGCATGAAGGTTAGGTTGAAGCCAACGAACACGAGAACCGCCGACGTCTTGCCCCAGGAATCCGGGTACATCCGGCCCGTCATCTTCGGCCACCAGAAGTGAACGCCGCCAAGGAAGGCGATGGTCGTACCACCGACCATGACGTAGTGGAAGTGCGCCACGACGAAGTACGTCGCGGTGAGGTGAACGTCGGTCGCCAGCGACGACAGATACAGACCCGTCAAACCGCCGATAACGAAGAGGCCCAGGAAGCCGAGCGCGTATAGCATCGGCGTCATCAGCCGGATCGAGCCCTTGTACATGGTTGCAACCCAGTTGAAGGTCTTGATCGCCGATGGCACGGCCAAGACGAAGCTCAGGAACGAGAAGACAATCCCTTGATAAAGCGATTGGCTGGAGACGAACATGTGGTGTCCCCACACCAGGAAGCCGAGTCCGGCGATTGCCACCGTGGACATCGCCACGAAGTGGTAGCCGAAAATCCTCTTGCTGGAGAAGGCGGAGATCAGCTCGCTGATGATGCCCATTGCCGGCAGGACCATGATGTACACGGCAGGGTGGGAATAGAACCAGAACAGGTGTTGGAAGAGAACAGGGTCCCCACCCAGCTCCGGCGAGAAGATGCCAACCCGCCAGATCCGTTCGACAGCGACCAGTGCAAGCGTAATGGCGACAACTGGCGTGCCGAGGAGGATGACGACGCTGGTCGCGTAATGCGCCCATACGAAAAGCGGCAACCGCCACCAGGTGAGCCCTGGCGCCCGCATTTTGTGGATCGTGACAATGAAGTTGACGCCGGTAAAGATGGACGAGAATCCCGCGATAAAGGCGGCCACGATCGCCATCGTCACCTGGGTGTTCGAGTACAGCGAGCTATACGGCGTGTAGAACGTCCAGCCGGTGTCGACGCCCCCCATGAACGCGACCGACAGGGCCAGGATGCCGGCGATCATGTAGAGGTACCAGCTCAGCAGGTTCAACCTGGGGAACGCCAAGTCCTTGGCGCCGATCATCAGCGGTATCAGGAAGTTGCCCAATGAGGCGGGTACGGCCGGAACCAGGAACAAGAAGATCATGATGATGCCGTGCATCGAGAAGACCTTGTTGTAGGTTTCGGCTTCGAGCAACGTACCGTAGGGCGACGTCAACTGAAGGCGTATGAGCCCGGCGAGGATCGATCCAACAAAGAAGAAGAAGGTGAGCCCTGCAAGATAGAGCATGGCAATACGCTTATGGTCCTTGGTAAGCAGCCAAGAAGACAGGGTATGCCCGTTCGTCAAGTAGTTGACAGGTTCTTCCTCGTGATGCAGTTCAGCGGTGGCGATCGTCGAGCTCATTCAGTGGTTCCTTTACCGTCGATTCGATCGATCTTCGCCACCGTCGTGGGGTTGGAGGCAGCGGGCGTCGCTTGTTGGGTTACGCCCAGCGACCGAATATACGCCGTCAGTTTCATGATTTCGTCTTCGGTGAATCCGTAGTTCACCGGCATGATCTTCTCGAAGCCCTTCACGACCTTGTTGTAAGGGTTGAGAATCGAGTCCCGGATATAAGTGTTGTCGGCTATGGCACTGGAGCCGTCCGCAAAATCGCGCTTGCGGCCGAACAGGCCGTGGAGGGTCGGCGCCCGCAGAGAGTTTTCGGTGCCGTGGCAGTTCGAACAGTTCATGCGGTCGAAGATCTCTTTGCCCTGCTGAGCCATGGTCAGGTTCGTCTTGGGATCGTCTCCGCCGTTGGCAAGCCACTTCTCGAAGTCCTTGTCCGGCATGACGTAAACGAAGCCGCCCATCTTGCTGTGCTGGGTACCGCAGTACATGTTGCAGAACAAGTTGTACTTACCCACCTTGGTCGGTGTGAACCAGATCTGCGTGTAACGGCCCGGCACGACGTGGTACTGAACCCGCATCGCCGGCAGATACATGGCATGGATCACATCCTGCGAGATCATGATCAGCTTGATCGGCTTGCCCACAGGCACGTGAAGCGTGTTGTTTTCACGGACGCCGTTGGCGTGCTGGATATGCCACATCCACTGCTTGCCGATCACGAAGATCTCGGTGCAGTCGGGTGGTGGCTTGTGCTCTTCGACAAACACCAGCGCGCTCCAGAAGAAGATGCCGACACCCAGAATCAGGGGCGGAATCGACCATCCGAGTTCCAGCTTCAGGTTATGATGCTGCGGATTGGAGCGGTCGATCTTCCGACCTCGACGGTAAAGCACTGCGAACAAGACGACCGCAATGCAAACACCCAGGGTGAAGAAGATCGTCAGCGCCGTAATCGTGTAGAAAATGGCGTCGTGCTTCGCCGCAAAGTTGGAGGCTTGTTCAGGTGCAAGTTGAAAGTTCATAGAACGCTAGGTGTGTCCTCCATCAGAGAAGGCGGGCCATCTTGACGGCCCTTTCGGCGAGACATCCAGCCGATACTGGCAACAAGGACCAAAACGGTAATGAGCCCACCCACTTGCATGGTCCGCAACACATTCATGGTCAGCCGGCCCGTACGAGGATCGAGCGACATGCAACCCAACAGAATCGGCTTGGGAACGGCCTCGCCAATATGCTCTCGCGAAGCCGCCATGATTGAATCCTGGACAAACTTCGTGGGGTACTGGACGCCGAAGTAGTACATCGACATCTTGCCCGAAGGAGTGGCGATGAAAAGTCCCGAAGGATGCGCGATGCGATCGGCCTTCTTGTCGTAAACGAAGCGGTAGCCGATCGCGTTCGACACCTTCAGGATGTTCGCTTCGGTTCCCGTCAAGAAATGCCAGCCCTTGTCCGCAGCTTGCTGGCGGAGTTCGGTTTCGTTGCCTCGGTCCCGAGGTCGGCGAAGTTCCCCGATGTAGGCTTCCTTCTTTTCGATGGCCAGGTCGGGCTTCTCCTCCGGGTGAATGCTAATGATCACGTACTCGAAATCGCGGCCAATCAGCGTCGCCTTCATATCCTTCAGCATCTCGGCGCCGCCATCCAACATTTGGGTGCACGTTCCCGCGCAACGGTAGAAGAGCAACTGGACCAAGACGGGCTTCTTGCCGAAGTAATCGCCGAGCTTGACCGATTTGCCATCCTCGTCGAGGAACGGCGTGTCGAGCGGCAGCTCCGCGCCGAGCTTCTGATCGATGCCCATATCGTCGGATGGTCTATTCGGGTCCACCAAGCTCTGGGCAACCGCCATCGATGCGAACAGCGCACCAAGGAAAACCGCTAGCCGTCTCATCGTGTTGGCTCCTTTTCCGGCTCTCGATGAGCCTCCGAGGCCGCAGCTTTCTCTGCTGAAGCCTGTGGCAGACCATCCCGCGCGACGATGTCGATGGCTTCGTCGACCGGGATGTGGACCTTGCCCTTCTCGGCATCCACCCAGCCCTTGGTATTCAGCTTTTCGTTCTCCTGCTGCCGAAGGGCATGGATATCGCCCGCGGCGGTGATATTGGTTTGAACCACCGGTGCAGGAGGCATCTTTCTAACCGTGATCGGGGGCTGGTCCTCACCGACAACCTTGACGAGCAGCCAATAGAAGCCGAAGCAGATAGGCACGGAGCCGATCATGAAGATGAAATGCCAAACAACACCCCAGGCGATCGGCTTGAGCTTGATGTCGCGCCGATCGTAGCCCATGGCGCTGAGTTCGTCATGAGAGAACTCGTCTACGAAACCATGATGGTCGTCACGCATTTTCTATAGCCTCCTCCATGATCTCTTCCTTGAGAACCTCGTGACTCGGCACGAGCGCAGCCTTGGCAAGTTCTTGAACGTAGATAAAGGCCCAGGCCCCGCCAAGCAATAAGAGCGATCCTACTTCGCCGACGAGAGCCGATGTGAAGGGCATCCCCCGGAAAAAGGGGATAACGATGACAAAGACGTCGATAATGTGGACGATAAAGATCCACGTCGCAATCGATCTGAGCCGGCCACCGACCCGCTTGTTGGTCGGGGCCAACAGGGCAAGGAACGGCACAAAGAACCCTCCGAAAACCACCGCGAATACCGCCACGTTCCAGCCCGGTTGAGACCGGATGTGATAGTACGGGATGAACTCGGGAAGGTTTGCGGACCACGTGATCAGGAATTGCGATAGCGTGAGGTAGGTCCAGAACATCGTGAGGGCCAGCAGCATGTTGCCATGGTCCTTGGTCATGTCTGGGCTGCTCCATGAACGATAGGGTTCGTGGCCCGAGTTGTAATTGAACAGGGTCACTGCGAGCGCCAACGACGTGAGCGCTCCGTTCACGACGAACCAAGCCCCGAAGATCGTGGAGAACCAGTGCGGATCCAGCGACATCACCCAGTCCGTGTAGGCCAGGGAGCAAAGGATGATATGCACCACCATGCCAATCGAAGACCAGTCCTTTCGCCGTTGACCCAGGCCGGTATCGCCGTTTTGGTCTTCGGCAAGCGACCAAGCCCGCAGTCGCATCGACAGGAATATCCAAAACGCGAAGTAAATGACCTGCCGAATCAGAAAACGGTTCTGGTCGAGCCACCACTGCTTTTCTTTGAGGACCGCGTCGATGTGGTCGGCATGCGTCCACGGATAGATGTCCTGCATGCTCAGAGCAATCGGCAGGAAGCCAACCGCCAGCAATACGAAAGACACGGGGCTGCCGCCCGCTTCGAACATTCGCAGCAGGGGCATGCTCCACCGAGCCTGTGTGATGTGGTGAAGCAGCGTGAGACTGAACGAGCCGATCACGAGAACCGACAAGAAGGCCCAGCCGAAGACGTACGACTTCATGAAGGTCGACTTGTCCGTGATGGCCATGATCGCGCACATAACGAGACCGATGATGCCAAGCATCATGCCCAGTCCTCGAAGTCGCTGTTGATAAGGCGTGATCATCAGTGAGCGGCCTCCTGCTTCGGCTCTTCCGTTTCGGCTTGAGGCGGACCCACCTCGCTCACCGCAGCGTTTTGACTCAGTTGAAGTGCCCGTATATAGGCCGCAACGGCCCACCGGTCGTCCGGTTCGAGCCGAGAGGCATAGCTAAACATGGTTCCGTACCCGTTGGTCATCACATCGAAAAAGTGCCCGATCGGCATGTTCCGCAGCCGGTCGTCGTGGTAGCTCGCAGGCTTTCTGCGAAGTGCCAGACCGCGCTGCGTGATCATGCCATTGCCGTCACCGACGGCGCCGTGGCAGTGGGTGCAGAACACCATGAACCGGTCCTTGCCCCGTTTCAGCACGGCTTTGAGATCAGCTCGTGTATCGACTTCCTTGCCGTCGATGTTGAGCGTGGGTGGCAGGTCACGGACGAGCTTGCCATCCGAGAAGCCGCGATAGCGAGCCTCGTCGAGCCTTAACCCACTGCGAGCAATCGTTCCCTCGACCGGCGCACGGCTGGCCCGGCGATCTCCGTAGAAATTATTCTCTTCCAGCGGTCCGCTTCGGGGCTGAACCCACATATCGGTATGGCAGCCCGCTACGAGGATGCCCGCTGCCGCAATCCAGATTGGGAAGCTTCGCCTCACTTCTCCACCTCGCTCACGCGTTCGGCTCCGAGCCCTTGGAGGAAGCTCGTCGTTTTGTCCTTGTCGTACAGCGGATCGTCGGCTTCGATCGAAAGAAAGAACCGATCCTGGCTGGAGCGTTCGAATTCCGGGGTATTGAACACACTGTGGTAAGGGCGCGGAAGCCCATTGAGGCCGAGCATTCCGAAGACCGCGCCGAAGGCCGCGAACAGCACCGTACACTCGAAAGTGACCGGGATGAACGAAACCCAGCTATGCAGCGGACGTCCTCCCGCGTTGTGCGGATAGACCATCACCGCGGTCCAATACTGTAGCCCATAGCCGACGGCGGCGCCCGTCAAGCCGGAGAGAAACACGATCCATTTCACCCGCACGTCGGTTTCGCCCATCGCATCGCTCAGACCATGCACTGGAAACGGCGTGTAGCAATCGGTCTTCGTATATCCCTCGAGCCGAACCGCATCGGCCGCCGCGATCAGCTTGTCCGGACTGTCGAACTGGGCAACGACGCCGTACGTCCCGTACTCCTCTTCTGCGTGGATGTAATCGCTCATCAGTTGTCTCCCTTGCCGCCAGGCACGTGAGCGACATCGGCGCCGTGGGGTGCGGGAGCATGGTGCTCCTTATGGCCATGGTGATGCCGGTGTGTCAACGTGTGCCACAGCTCCCGGATTTCGAAGATCGAGATCACCGGGATGAAGCGCATGAACAGGAACATCATCATGATGAAGAACCCGATCGTGCCGAGGAACATCGACCAGTCCCAGAACGTCGGCGAGTACATTCCCCAGCTCGACGGAAGGAAGTCGCGGTGAAGGCTGACCGGGATGATGATGAATCGTTCCAGCCACATGCCAACGCTGACGATGATCGAGATCACGAAAACGAGCGGCAGATTGCGCCGGTTCTTGCGTAGCCAAAGCACCTGAGGTGCGACGCCGTTGCAGAAGAGCAGCGCCCAGTAATACGGTGCGTACGGTCCCGACAGCCGGTTCTTCATCATGTAGGTCTCGTACACGTTCCCGCTGTAGAACGCATAAAAGATTTCCATGATGTAGCCGTAGAACACGACCAACCCGGTGGTGAGCATGATCTTGCACATCCAGTCGATGTGCTTCATCGTGATGAACGCCTTGAGCCCGTACCACCACCGCATTGGCAGCGCGAAGGTCAACACCATCGCGAAGCCGGCATAGACGGCGCCGGCGACGAAGTAGGGCGGGAAAATCGTGGTGTGCCATCCGGGCAAGATCGAGACCGCAAAGTCGAAGGACACGATCGTGTGCACGGATAGAACGAGCGGGGTCGAAAGACCGGCCAAAAGGAGGTACGCCTGATCATATCGGTGCCAGTGCCTTGCCGATCCGCGCCATCCCATCGCAAGGCTGCCATAGACCATCTTCGATACCTTCGACTTGGCCTTGTCCCGGAGCGTGGCAAGGTCTGGAATCAAGCCCATCGCCCAGAAGAGGATGGAAACGGTCATGTAGGTCGAAACCGCAAAGACGTCCCAGACTAGCGGGCTGCGGAACTGGGGCCACAGGTTGAGCGTGTCCGGACCAAGGGGCATCAACCAATAGGCGACCCAAGGCCGGCCCGTATGTAGCAGCGGGAACATGCCCGCGCACATGACGGCGAAGATCGTCATCGCTTCCGCGAACCGGTTGATCGACATGCGCCACTTCTGGCGCATCAGGAGAAGGATCGCCGAAATCAGGGTTCCGGCGTGACCGATGCCGATCCACCAAACGAAGTTGATGATGTCGAAGCCCCAGCCGACCGGCTGGTTATTTCCCCATAGACCAATGCCGTTGTAGACCAGCCAGAAGATCGTGACCAGCAGCGCGTTGGCGCCGAAGAATCCGATGCCAAACATCACGAACCAGAACCGGCCGTGGCGCTTCGGGTCCATGGCGACGTCGCCGATGCGGTCGGTGATCGTCTGGTAACTCTGTTGACCTTCGATCAACGGCTCGTACGGAACTGTTTCATTCGCCATGGTTAAGCGGTCACCTCGCGGTTCGGGTTCGAAACCTTGCCTTTGTACGTTGTTCGGGGCATCGTGTTCAGATCGGTCAGGACGCCATAGTTGCGCGGATCTTCATTCTTGGAAGCGTAGACCTCGCTCTTGGGGTCGCGAATGTTGCCAAAGATGATCACTTTCGTCGGACAGGCTTGCTGGCAGGCCGTCACGATCTCACCGTCTCGGATCGGTCGGCCCTCGATCTTGGCCTTCACCCGTGCGGCGGAGATGCGCTGGACGCAGTACGTGCACTTCTCCATAACGCCTCGGCCCCGCACCGTCACATCGGGGTTATTCAGCATCTTCAGCATCTGTCGTCCCAGGGGCTTTTGGCTGGTGGCATTGCCCATCATCATCGCCTCTAGAGGCTTGCGTTCGGCAAACTGCTCCATGTTGTCGGTGTAGTTGTAGTAGTTGAATCGCCGCACCTTGTAAGGGCAGTTGTTGCTGCAATAGCGAGTGCCGACGCACCGGTTGTAGACCATCTGGTTCAAGCCGTCCTTGCTATGCACGGTAGCGGCGACGGGGCAGACCGGCTCGCACGGCGCCGTCTCGCAGTGCTGGCAAAGCATCGGCATGAAGTTGTGGGACGGATTGTCCATGGTTGGCTTGCCGTCGCGCGGGCCGTGGTATCGGTCGATCCGCAGCCAATGCATTTCGCGGCCCCGCCTAACCTCGTCCTTGCCAACCACCGGGATGTTGTTCTCGGCTTGGCACGCGATGACGCAGGCGTTGCAGCCCGTACACAGATTGAGGTCGATCGTCATGCCCCACTGATCGCCTTCCTGCAAGAACTCCTTCGGATTGTAGAGGGTTAGCGGCTTGTGTTCAGGATGGTCCTTGGGAGCCAGGTTTGGATTGGAAGCCAAGTCCTCCAAAGTTCCCGATCGCAGAATGTCGCGGACATGCAGCCCGTCGTCGATGCTGAAGTGCTGCTGGGTCTGCGCGACCATATACGTGTCGCCGGTCTTCACCAAGTCCGCCTTGACGACCGTATCCCGCGTCGCCAGCTTTCGGAACCGGAAGGCGTCGAAGCCGACCCCGTTGCCGACTGTTCCCGCCGAGGTCCGGCCGAATCCGACGTGCACGGTGATCGCGTCGTCGGCATGGCCCGGGAGAACCCAAACCGGGACCTTGATCGTGGCACCGTTTGCAGTCAGACTTGCGACATCGGCGATACCCTCTTCCATGCGAATGCCGAGCCGCTCGGCCGTCTTGACGCTCACGATCGCGAAATTGTCCCAAACCGTTTTCGTCAGAGGTTTGGGCAGCTCTTGGAGCCACCCGTTGTTTGCCCAGCGTCCGTCGAACAACGTCGGGTCAGGGAGAATGCTGAGCTCCATCCCTCCACCACCAGCGGCCGGCGTTAAGGAAGCGGCTGCCGACGCGTTCGCGGTTAGCGTTGCGGCAGGGATGTTGCCCCCGGCTAAGACGCCGTCGTGCAACGCATTCGCCCACGTGGTCTTGAATCCCTCCGGCGCGACACCCCAGTAGTGGTTTTCGAGCGCTTCGCGGCCCGACCACGGTCGGTTAAGCATGCCGGCCAGTACTTCGAGGATGGAGCGTGACTCGTGCAGCCGGTCGATAATCGGTTGACAGAAGCTGACGGTACCGTCGTGGGCAACCGCATCTCCCCAAGCCTCGAAGAAATGGGTGTCGGGCAAATACCACGTGCAGAGTTGCGCGGTCTCGTCCCGATACAGGCCATGCCGCACCTTGAAGGGCACCTTCGTCATCGCCTCCCGGAAGTTCACATCGGCGGGTGCGTCATAGACGGGGTTGCCGCCGAAGACCCACAGCGACTGCACTTCGCCGGCGTTCATCTCCTCGACGAGCTGACGGAAGGCAGTCGTTTGGTCGGCGGGGCCGGTGATAATGGGCTCGGTAGCCAACACCGTTTCACCGAGGTTGCCCAAGGCCGCATTCATTAGATAGGCCAAGGCATGAATCGAAGCCGGCATGTTGTCTCCAACGACAACGACGGAACGCCCCCGGTTGGCCTGCAGGTCCTTGGCTGCTGTTGCAACGAGGTTGCCGCCCGAACTTCCCGCGGAGACCGAAACGCCGACCTGTGCGGCGAGTGCAAAAGCAGCTGCCTGCAGCTCGCTCGGTTTCATGGGTTGGCGATGGTCGGCCATCGATCCCGCCAGGCTGGGCATGGTTTCGAACGCATACAGGCGGTTCATGGAATCGCCCGCCTTGCTCACCTTGCGCTTGGCCGCGAAGTCGTGCATGTAGCGGACGCTGCCCGGCCCTTCCGACATGAAGTCACAGTCCAATGAGACCACGACATCGGCCTTGGAGAAATCGTAGTGGATCGAATAGGGCTTCCCAAAGACCATTTCGGCCGCAATCCGGGCGTTTTCAGAGCTGACGCCGTCGTATTGGATCCATTTGGTTCCGGGATACGCTTCGATGATCTGGTTAATCAGGCCGATCGCCGCCGGCGAGCTGGTCGATTCGGAGAGAATCCGCAGACCGCCTCTCGCGGCTTTCGCCGCGTTAAGGTTCGACAATGCCGCCTTCCAGAAGGCGTCCCAGGTCGCGATTTCCTCGTCGTTGATGACGTTGATCCCGCGATCCGGGTCGTACATCGTGAGGAGTGACGCCTGCGAGAACACGTCGGTCGCCCCGAGCGACGAGGGGTGCATCGGGTTTCCTTCAACCTTTATCGGTCGACCCTCGTACTGGTCGACCAATACGCCGAAGCCGTAACCGAATCGGGTCATCGTCGTGGCATAGGACAAGCGCTGCCCCGGCACGACGCCTTCGGGCGCCTTCACGTACGGGACGATTTTCTCCGCCGGCAGGCTTCTGCATCCGGCAGAGGTCAAGCCGGCCAGCGCCAAACCTGCACCCATGAGCTTCAGCATGCTGCGGCGGTCGATCTGAGGAATCGATTCCCGATGGGGGAACTCATCCTCGACCCAAGCCTGGAATTCAGGCGTGCCCTCAAGCTGTCCTTGGCCGGACCAGAGACCATTCGTCTGGTCGAGCTTTTCCCGGAGCTTTGCGTAGTTCGTACTCATCGGTGACAGATCCAGCAGTCGGCAAGCTGCTTCACGTTGATGCCTCGTTCCTTGACCAGTTCCTTTCCTTCCTTGATTTCAGCCGGGGAGGCCGTTCGAGGCAGGCCGTTGAGCAGCAGCCTCTCCGAAACCGTTAGATTGGCCGACCCGGACATGTATTTGCCGTACAGTTCGAACACCTGCTCCTTCGGCGACAGCTTCTCTCCGGACTCCGACTTGACGTCGAGCAAGAATTTCTCTGGAGCGTTGTGGCAGTCCAAGCACCACTTCATCTCGAAGGTAGCGCCCTTGTAGGTGAGGTGCATCTTCTGCACGGGGCCGTGGCAGGTATTGCAGTTGATGCCGCGGTTGACATGGATGCTGTGGTTGAAATACACGAACGCGGGAGTCTTGTTGACCTTGTTCCAACCCACTTGGCCCGATCCATCCTGCCACTTGATCGGGGTCCCGGTTTCATAGCTGTCTCGCACGGGCTTGAGCAGTGGGCTGTTCGTCCAAATCTGCGAATGGCAGGTCATGCAGGTCTCGGTGGGCGGTATTCCCGCGTAGGCGGCCTTTTCGACGGCCGTATGGCAGTACCGACAGTCGATGCCCAGTTCAAAGGCATGGTGCTGGTGGCTGAACGGAATCGGTTGATCGACGGGAACGCCGACGTTCGTGTTGAAGGGTGATCGCGAGAAGGTAGATCCGGCCCAGATCACCATCCAAGGGACAGTTGCCGCTGCCACCACGCTGATCTTGGCAAGTGAATTTGAACTGGGTCTGAAGATATTGGGCATTACCGAGCTACCTGTCCGTATCCGTTGGTTGAGTCATTCATAAGCCTCGCCGTCATCGCCGGCCGCTGTTGAGCCTCGATCGGCTCCGAGCGCTCCGCACGCCAATCCAATGCGACGATGACAAAGAGGATGGCCAAGTAGGCCATCGAGTATTTGAAAAGAGACCTCGCTTGAGGGCGGTCGGTGTCCCGCAGCAGCTGCAGGCACCGCACGATGAGTCCTATGTTGAGCAGACTGGCGCCGACCAAATAGATGGTGCCAACTCCTGGCTGCAGCACGGGAAGGATCGATACGATCGCCGTAACGATGCCGTAAAACACGATCTGGACCACCGTGGCCCGTTCACCGATCGCAATCGGCGCCATCGGCACGCCTGCGGCTGCATAGTCGTCCTTGATCAGAATGGCCAGCGCCCAGAAATGCACTGGAGTCCAGACGAAGATGATGGCGAACAAGTACCAAGCCAGTGGTGTGAGCTCGCCGGTCACTGAGGCCCAACCCACCAAAGGCGGGAAGGCTCCCGCTGCCCCGCCGATGACGATGTTCTGCCACGTCCGGCGCTTTAGCAGCAGCGTATAGATGACCACGTAAAACGCGAGCCCCGCTAAGGCGAGCATCGCCGCCATGAGATTCGCCGCCCACCACAAGATGCCAAAGGACGCCGACGCCAGGATGAAGGCGAACCGCAGGGCGGTTTGCGCCGAAAGAACGTGCGAAACGATCGGCCGTTTGGACGTTCGCTCCATCTTCACGTCCAGATCCTGTTCGACGACCATATTGATCGCGTTAGCGGCGCCAGCTGCGAAGTAGCCACCGACGAGTACAGCGAGGAACAAGCCAAGTCCGGGCCAGCCGCCGGCAGCCGGAAACATCGCCATCACCGTGGTGAAGAGCAGGAGGCTGACTACGCGCGGCTTCGTCAAGCCCACATAGGCTCGAATCAAGTCGCCAACCGGACGGCGCTCGAGCGGCTCGGACGCAGCCACGTCGGTCTTGCTGGCTCGGAACACGTACAGCGACGTTGCGCAGATCGCGATCCAGAGCAGATCCGCCATCAGCAGGTGGACAAGCTGCATACCAACCGGCGCATGAAGCAGCAGGTTGACCAGCCCCAACGCCATCTCGGCGATAAAGATGCCCACTACCCAGCGGGCGGCATATCGAAGGCGATCGTCCTTCCGCAGGTGAACCGCCAGCCCGGCCAGGAGGACAAGGAGCAGTCCGACTGACACCGCAATCATCGGATGCAGGATGCGGAGGCGGATGAGAAAGTGTGCCGTTGGCGAAAGGTCGCGCTGGATCGCTTCGGCAATGTTGGTTTCCGGAAAAAGGGTGCCGCCGAGCGCCGTCACCGCGCCGCTGATCCCCAGCAGCATGGTCGCCGATAGCCCGACCCACATCCCCGCACCGAGCGCTCCGTTTCCGGTCAGCCGTATCCTTCCCAACCCGTTGCCGGCAAGGATCATCCAGGTAATCGCTGCCAGCAGGAGGAACGTGGTGGCAAGGTGCGAAGCCATCGCAATCGCACGATGAACGGAATCGTCATCGGCCACCCATCCCATTTTCACCAGCATCATCCCGAGCAGGGCTTCAGCGACGCCGAGCCCTAGCACGACAACCGATGCGGTTCTCGCCTGGTGACCTTTCGGGAATGCGCGGAACGCGAAGACCACCCCGACGAGCACCCAAAGTCCAAAGATGCCGCTCGTCGCCCGGTGGGTGAATTCGATCAGAGTTTCTTGCGATGGGGTTCGAGGGATAACTTCGCCGTTGCAGTCGGGCCAATGGCTGCCGCAGCCTGCCCCCGATCCGGTGGCGCGGACGAACGCTCCCCACAGAATGACAAGAAGGGTATAGACAAGCAGGGCTTTGGAGAAGCTTACAAACCTCTTGCTGGACAGCAGCCGATTTCCCCATTCGACGCCGCCAAAACTTTCCGACCGAACCGGCGCGATTCCAGGCGAATCGTCAGCTTCCTCGCCGGCGGACGGAGCAAGAGTTGATACAGACCCGTCGGGATTCGTGTCCCGATGCGATGTGCTGCCCACGCTCGACGTAAAAGGGTATCCGATATCGAAAACCGTGTCAACAACCTCACCTGCCATATCCGGGCGCTTGTCGAACGCATAACGGGCAACTATGGGGAGATTTGCTTTAAAATTCGCGGATTGCCGCGATTTCATAAATAGGTCATCAGAAATTTCCGATATATTCGATGACTATGGCGGGATGGACGGCGATTCTAGTTTGCGCTACGGCGATAGGTCATCCGGGCGGGAGCACCGCTGCTCCCATCAGCTATTCCAAATTCAAGAACGGCAAGGCCTGGTACCACACCATCTTCGCCGACCTCTCCTGCGGGAGGGTCAGCCCGCAAACCATCGTCTCGCCTCGCCTAAGGTCGCCTCGCAGCCTCGTGGCATCGGCGAACCCGACGGCGGCGATTACGGGCACCTTCTTCTCCCCCGCCCATGAGCGGCCGGTCGGGGAGATCCTCGTCAACGGGGAATTGCGTTCCCGGGGACGGCGGGGAAGCATCCTTGCCATCGATTGGCGTGGCAAGGCGCACATCTTCGATCTGGACTACGGACAGCGAGTCCCTTGGATGGATTACCGATTCGGGCTTCGGGCGACAGTTCGGGTTGTACGAAACGGCAATGTCAGCCCTAATCCTAGGGCACAGAAGTTCAAGGATCGCCGTATCTGGAGCAGGGCGCCTCGGACCGCTGCTGGCATCGACCGGCATGGCAACCTTCACCTCTTCACCACCCGGAATTCGGTTTCGCTCAATGAGCTGGGGTGGGCCATGGTCAAGCGAGGCATCGTCGATGGCGTGAATCTCGATGGTGGCGGGTCGACGTTGATGTACTACCGAGGAACCTACGTTGTCTCGACCCAGCGGCGCCTCAGCAACCTCTTCGTCCTGCACGAGCGCTCGCCTCTCGAATCGGCTAACCGATAGGTAACATCCGGGGACCCTTGTCCCAGCCGCATCTGGCCGTGATCGTCCCGGCCTATAACGAAGCCGACCGCATCGTTCCCAGCTTGACGCGCATGGTCGAGTACTTCTCTGGTGCGCCCTATAGCTGGACGATTACTGTTGTCAGCGACGGCAGCACCGATGACACCGCCAAACTGGTCGCCGCCTTCTCGGACGAGGAGCCGCGCGTCTCGCTGATCGAATACCAGCCGAACCGGGGAAAGGGGTTCGCGGTGAGAACCGGAATGCTCCAGGCTCCAGGAGCGTGGAAGCTGTTGTCCGATGCCGACCTCGCCACACCGATCGAGGAGGTTGAAAAGCTGTTCGCCGCCGTCGAACAGGATAACCCTGTGGCCATCGGATCCCGTCCGCTGCGAGAAAGCAGCCTCGAAATCCGGCAGCCCTTCTATCGCGAATGGCTTGGCCGCTCTTTCAACTTCGCCGTACAATCGCTTGGCATACGCGGCATTCATGACACTCAGTGCGGATTCAAGCTCTTCAAGGGTGAAATCGCCGAGGAGATCTTCCAGCGAGTCAAGCTCGATGGCTTCGGCTACGACTTTGAGGCCCTCATGATCGCCCGAGACCTCGGCTATCCAATCGCGGAAATCCCCATCCGTTGGCGGCACCAGGAGGGGTCCAAGGTCCGTGTCGTGAGGGATGGGCTGCGGATGCTTCGCGATCTCGTCAGGCTCCGGCTATGGGGAAAGAACAAGCGATTGGAGCCGCGTGCAGACTGACGAGTACGCTCGCCTCTTCGAGGCCGAAAACAACTACTGGTGGTACGTGGCGCGCAGACACTGTGCGGCAACCTTGCTGAGCAGGCACACTGCTCCCGACGCAACGGTTCTCGACCTTGGCTGCGGCACCGGCGCCCTCATGACGGAATTGTCGGCGAAGGGAATGAAGCCGGTCGGCATCGACATGAGCCCGCAAGCGCTCGGATTCTCGAAAAGTCGGGGTCTTCCCGGCCTGGTTCTCGCACGAGGCGAGGCGATTCCGATCAAATCAGATGCCGTTCCAGCGGTTATCGCGCTCGACGTCTACGAGCATATCCAAGACGACTGCGCCGCCCTCGCCGAAACGTTCCGCATTCTCCAACCCGGTGGAAGCCTCGTCCTCAGCGTCCCCGCGTTCCGCTGGCTTTGGGGACCGCACGATGTCGCCCTGATGCATTACCGCCGTTACTCGAAGAAGGAGATTCTGGGAAAGTTATCCACAGCCGGCTTTTCAATCGAGTCGGCATCTTACGCCATATTCTTTCTTTTTCCTGCAGTCGTGCTCTCAAGGTTGATCGACCGTGCACTCAACCGGAACGCAGAAGTTAGGTTACCGAAGGTTCCCGCCTGGGCCAATCGCTGGCTGATTGCGCTGCAAAGGCTGGAAACCCGTCTTCTTCTCAGTTTTCCACTGCCATGGGGCAGCTCCGTGGTGGTTGTCGCCAAGAAGCCTGGGTAACTTAGTAAAGAACGTGAGTTACACCGTAGGGTGCGTTCCATATCTCAACGCCAAGCCTCTTGTAAGGTTGTTCCGTGACTTAGGTGATCGGTCTCCTGTACGGGTCAAATTCGATGTCCCCTCCGCCCTCCCGTCCCTCCTGACGTCGGGGCAGGCCGAAGCCATTCTCGTTTCCTCGATCGACTACCTCAGGTTCGGCAATCGCACGATGGTCGATGGCGTATCGATCTCGAGCAACGGCCCCGTTATGAGCGTCCGACTGTTCAGCAGGCGACCGTTCAGGGAAATTCGATCACTCGCCTTGGACCAGTCGAGCATGACGAGCAACGCACTGGTTCGCCTCGTCCTCCGCGAACAGTATCAGGTCGATCCGGTATGCCGACTCGATCTTCCCGACCTTGATGCCATGCTCTCGGAGGCCGATGCCTGCGTCCTGATCGGCGACAACGGCATGCGCTACACCCGAGAGGATCTCCATGTGCTGGACTTGGGAGAGGCGTGGAAGAAAATGACCGGCTTCCCGTTTGTCTGGGCCTTGTGGGTTGGAACCAAGTCCTTGCCCGCCGACCTGTCGGCATGGCTGCGCGCTGCTCGCCAATACGGCGAAGAGTGGCTGGACACCATCATCGCGGATGCAGCCGAGGAAACGGGCTTTCCGAGCACCACATGCGACCGCTATCTGAGGTCCGTGATGCGATATGACTTCGGGGCGGAAGAGCGAAAGGGCCTTCGCAAATTTGCGCGGATGCTTGATGCCCACGGACTCCTCCATACAAGCGCGGCGCCACCCTCGGCAGTTATGGCTTAAGGCAGTCGGAACCCGCCGAAGCCTGGATTGCGGTAGAAATGGAGGTCATGCCCTTGGTTTCCCGGCTCGTCGTGGCTCTCGCCTGCCCGATCCTCTCTCCGCCGCTCCTCGCTCAACCGAAGGCCGCTGCAAAACCAGATGTCAAGCTGATCACAGCGTCCCGCCTGAAGGCTCACCTTGAATTCATTGCCCATGACCTCCTTGAGGGTCGTGATACGCCGTCCAGGGGCCTCGACATTGCCGCACACTACATCTCGACCCAACTCAAACTTTGGGGCGTCAAGCCCGGCGGGGTGGACGGAACGTTCTTCCAGCCGGTCAGTATCCAGAAGCCGGGGGTCGACCCCAATAAGACAAATCTGACGATTCATGGTCGGGCGGTGGCGATCGAGCGAGATTTTTTTGCCCAGCCGACCCAGGGAACAGCCAACGGCAATCTTGTGTTTGTCGGCCATGGCTGGGAGTGCCCCTCGAAGGGGCTTGATCCCTACCAAGGATTGGACGTCAAAGGCAAGATCGTGGTTGCGCTAACTGGCGAGCCCGCAGGACTGACGGCCAATGACCTCTTTAGCGGCGCCGTCAAAGACGGCATAATGACCTATCCCGCCGCTGCCAAACGGGGAGCCGCCGGCATCATTTTCATAGCAAGCGATGATATGGAAAGGGGATGGGAAAACGTCGTACGGGCGAACATGTCTTCTCCGTATCCCTCTCTCGGGGACGGCCAGCTTCCTGCCGGTCTGCCCACGGTGACTGTTCGGAAGTCGGTAGCCGCGGACATTCTGGGTGGCGCGGGCCTCACCGCCGCGTCCCTGGACGAGCAGTTCAAAAACCGCAAGGCGGTTCCCTCCTTCGCGCTGCCGGCCGATGTCAAGGCCGATGTCGCCGTAGGCATGAAGAGGAATTCGACGACGTTTAACAACGTTATCGGAATCATCGATGGAACCGATCCAAAGCTGAAAGCAGAGTTTGTGGCAGTCGGATGTCACTACGACCATGTCGGCATGGATCCGAATCGAACCGGCGATCAAATCTACAATGGCGCCGACGATGATGGCAGCGGTACCGTCGCGCTGCTCGAAATGGCCCATGCCCTGGCACAAGGAACAAAACCCAAGCGCTCCGTCATCTTGGTCTGGCACGGAGGGGAGGAAAAGGGGTTGTGGGGCTCGCAATACTTCGTCAACAAGCCCACGGTTCCCATCACCTCCATCGTCGCCCAACTTAACATCGACATGATCGGTCGGTCCAAGACGCCGGCAGACGGGCAGGCCCGTGTGGGGAGCCCTAACGAGATTTTCGTCATCGGGTCAAAGATGATGAGCACGGAACTTGGCCAGATCAGCGAGAAAGTCAATGCCGGGCTACACAAGCTCAGCTTCGACTATTGGTACGACCGTCCCAACGACCCCGAGATGCTGTTCTATCGAAGCGACCACTACAACTATGCTCAGAAGGGAATTCCGATCATTTTCTACTTCGACGGGATCCATGCCGATTACCACCAGGTCTCGGACGAAGTATCGAAAATCGACTTCGGAAAGATCGCCAGGGTGACCCAAACCGTTCTGGCAACCGCATTTGAGGTCGGCATGCGACCAACCCGGCCAAAGGTCGACAAACCACTCAAGAAATAAGGGAGCGGAACACTCAACGGCTTCCGAGTTGGTTTGAGTAGGAAATGGAGCCTTTGACGGGAATTGAACCCGTGACCTTCCCCTTACCAAGGGGATGCTCTACCTCTGAGCTACAAAGGCCCGCTCGGGATGAACAGTTATACCTCGGACGGAACCGCGCCGGGCAATAGGGCGGACCGTCATTGAGCCCATGGCGCGCCTGCCAATCGAACCTGCTCATAAACCGGGCAATGTGGCACATGCGACCCCGGCAAATAGCCGGTGCTCATTAAGAACTCCCCGACAATCTCCCCGCCCGTGAACACGAAAGTCTTCTTGAACAGCTTCACCCACTCCTCCTTTGGAAGCGGGTGATGGTTCCTCAACCAAGCCGAGAACGAGCCGAACTCCCTCTGAAGGCCCAGTAGGCGATTGGCGTTCTCAATCGCCGCATTCACCTTGAGGCGATTCCTGATAATGCCCGCATCGGAAAGCAGGCGAGCTCGATCCTCCTCTCCATAGGCCGCCACGACCGGAATGCGGAACCCCCCATAGGCCTCGCGAAAAGACTCCTGCTTCTTGAGGATCGTGTCCCATGAAAGGCCGGCTTGGTTGATCTCGAGTATCAGACGCTCGAACAGCAAGTCGTCATCCTCAATTGGGAACCCGTACGCGGTGTCGTGATAGACCCGATGACGGTTGTCGGTCGGAAGATTTGCCACGTAGTCGCAGTAGCTGGTAAACGCCGGTGTATCCGCCATGGCAGTTGATGATGGCATGCGATACCGGAGATTTCGTCCTCCGTTCTGAACTTTCCTGACATCCCGCCAGCGTCATAGCATAAACTGCATCGCAGTTACGGGGGTTGCTGGCCATTGGGCACGGCAGCATACGGAAGGAGTGGGATGAAACTACAACGGGGATTTCTAGCGTGCGGCGTCGCCGCGATGCTCTCGGTGGCCGCATACGCGCAGCCAATTCAGCCGACCATTCGCCACAAAGGGCAAGAGGTCAAACTCAACTCGGTCAGTTCAATTGCAAGGCACGTCGAGCGTCTTAAGGCCGAGCATGCCAAACAGGCTCGGGAATCCGGCAAGGAAGAGTCGGCCCTCGGCAAGCACGAGGAAATGGAAGAAGCCGGGACAGACTATTGGGAGGCTTACCTCCATTGGCTGAAGCTGCGTGCGTATCCCAACGATTCGGTTGACTGGACCGCCTATCAACGCGCCGTCCAACAGCGAGCGGTGATGGAACCGGCGCCACTCGGCAAGGCTCGCCGCGACAACAAGGGTCCGATCGGCGACTGGATCGAGCAGGGACCCAAAAACCTCGATGTTCCTTATCGCGTTTACTACGGCATCCGGCCCACGACCGGTCGAATCAACGCCGTCGCGGTCCATCCGACCGACTCCAATACGGTTTATGTCGGCGGTGCGACCGGAGGCGTTTGGAAAACCACAGACGGAGGCGGTAACTGGCTGCCCCTGAGCGACGCTTGGGAACATCTGGCGGTGAACCGCATCGCCATCGATCCTGTGACGCCGAACACGATTTATGTCGGAACCGGTGATTTCCACGGTGGATACGGCTATGTGAATGGCCTGATGAAGTCCACCGACGCCGGTGCAACCTGGACCAAGTTGGGCGCCGAGTTCGCCGGCCTTGGCGTTACCGGCATCATCGTGGATCCGGAAACTCCCGCCAATGTCACCGTTACCACCGGGGGCGGACCTGTCTATTACGGAAAGATCTATCGCTCAACCGATGGTGGTGCCACGTTTACCGCCACCAATTCGGTGACAACAGCATGGTCCAACGTACGGTACGGAATTCCTTCCGGCCAGGACCGAACCTATTACGCGGTCGGGTCCGGCAACAACGGTGGGACGATCCAGCGATCTGCTGATCGAGGTGCCACGTGGGAGACGGTCGCAGCTCCCGCCGCCGGTGGAGTCGGTGCGATCGATGTCGCGCCGTCGATGGTGGATGCTAACACGGTCTATCTGCTCCAGAGCGATGCCAACAAGATCTTCAAGAGCACCGATCGGGGCACCAACTGGACGGACATCACCAACAACTTCCCAGGTGGATACAACTGGTCGCAGGCTTGGTACAACTACCACATCGAATGCTCGTCAAGGACGGTTGGCAACCAAACCAATGACGTCCTCTACGTCGGGCAAATCGATATCATCCAGTCCGAGGATGGCGGCACGACGTGGCGAAGCGTTGGTGGACCGACTTATACCGACCAGGCCATCACTCACAACGACCAGCACAGCGGCGCGTTCGCCCCGTCAAATCCGAACCTCTACTACTTCGGCTGCGATGGCGGCATCTTTCGCCTGAATTACGATCCAACGAACGGATCCTTCACCGTTGACCGGCTGAGCGCGAAACTCAACACGACTCAGTTCTACGAGGCCGATTGGCATCCTTCGAATCCGAAGATCATGATTGGCGGAACCCAAGACAATGCCACCCCGGTGTCCAAGGGTGACACCGCGAACTGGGCAAACCAGGGAGGTGGCGACGGTGGCGGGTGCGCGATCAATCCGTCGAACCCGAACATCCAGTACGCCACGTCGCAGTTCTACGGCATCTACCGCACGACCGACCTCTGGAATACCACCCAATACATCGCCCCCAACTTTGGCGGCGACCGGATGCCGTTTATTGGCGCGATGTACGTGGACCCGAATCCGCCGCACGACATGTACGTCGGCACCAACTACCTATGGCGCTGGAACGAAACGCTCCAAACCTGGCAACCGCGGCTGGGCAACCAGATCCTGTCGCCGGGAAGCGTCGTCATCAGCTTCGCAATCGCCCAGGGCGATAGCAACATGATCGTCACCGGCTCCGGCGACGGACAGCTTTGGTGGTCCCAGGACGCTGGCCTGAGTTGGACGCAGATCAACACGGGAGCTTCGCCCCTGCCCAATCGCGCCATCACCGGAATCAGCATCAATCCGAAGGACAAGAAGGATGTTCTCGTCAGCCTGAGTGGAACTGGCACCGCCCACGTCTGGCGGTGTCGCGACATTACCGCCGGCGGTCGCACTTGGAGCACTGCGGACGGAAGCGGCAACGCAACGCTCCCCGACATTCCCGTCAACGACATTTGCCGCGATATCGACGACGATCAGAACACGTGGTACGTGGGAAATGACGTCGGCGTGTTCATGACAACCGATGGCGGAGTCACGTGGACGAATGCGACCAATACGATCGGGCTTCCGAACGTGGGCGTTACCGCAATCAAAGCGGTCAAGGGCAGCCGCACGCTGAACGTCGCCACGTGGGGTCGTGGCTTCTGGCAAATCCCCCTCAACACGTCTACGATCAAGGGCCTGACGCTGCAGTTCAACCAGATCACTGGCGGCACCAGCGTAACCGGCACCGTCACCCTGGATGAGGCCGCGCCCACCGGTGGAACGAAGATCGACCTGTCGGTCGATAAGGCCAACATTGCGAGTGTTCCCAGCAGCATCGTCATCCCCGAGGGTTCCGACCAAGGGTCCTTTACGGTCCAGACGGTGGCGGTCAAGGCCAAGAACACCGTGACGATCATGGGCAAGCAGGGCTCGATCGTCAAGACCGTTCAGCTCGACGTCCTGCCACCGCAAATCTCGTTCATCGGCCTGAAGCCGCCGATGGTTACCGGCGGCAACTCCTCTCAAGGCACCGTCACGCTAACCGGCCCGGCTGGATCTGGAGGTCTCGAGGTCGCACTCTCGTCCAACACCGACAAGGCGATCGTCCCGGCTAAGGTTGTCGTACCGGCAGATGGCACGACGGTCAACTTCGTGATAACCACCAAGTCGGTAGGCGGCCAAACGACGGCGACGATCACCGGTACCACTTCCGACAGCTCAAGCTCGGCCGCGCTGGTCATCAATCCGCCGAAGCTGCGCACGTTGACGGTTACCCCGAGGCGGTTCAAGAGCGGGAAGATCGCCAACGCCTTGATCAAGATCGCCGGTAAGGCTCCAGATGGCGGCCTGCAAATCACGGCATCGTCGAGCGACGCCTCGGTAACCGTGCCGGCGACCGTTTCCGTGCCAGCAGGTAAAGACCGCGCTCGGTTTACGATCAAGTCCAAAAAGGTGAGTGCGCTGCGCGACGTGACGATCACGCTCACGCTCGGTGGCGACGCGATGGTCTACAAGATCACGCTAAGGCCATAGCGAACAAGGAGGGGTTCCCTGGCGCCTGCTAGGGAACCCTTACATCCCACTCTGGATAACCCGGTGGAAAAGGTGTGTAGGACCCCGGAAAATTCTTTGCAGGAGTAACGAGGTTCTGGCATATCATACTCATGTACCCAGCGTGGTTAAGCGTAAAGCGAGCGTGGTGAGAGCCGAAAGGCAATCAGTGAAAGCTCGTACAGTACACGGGCCAGGTTCCGAAAGGAAGTTGGCCCCATGATTTTTTATTGGAGCCATTCGCGCAGGGCCGCACTGATTTCCGCCTCGACGTCTGTCCGTGTTCGGCCCGATGACCGCTGGACAGAATAGCTGTGGTCTGCCCCCTCGATCCACTTCATCGTCCACAGGGAAGGATCCAGTCTTTCCAGGACCGCATCCATCAAGGGCTTGCTACAAAACTCATCCCGCGTCCCGTTGACTTGCAGCACGGGAACAGTAATCAAACCCAAATGCGCATCCCGCAGCTTCTCAGGTTGCTTAGGAGGATGAAGCGGATAGCCGAAGAGAATCAAGCCATCGGCAGTGTTCTGCTCTGACTCCGCCATGCTCGCCACCCGTCCGCCCATCGAATGGCCGCCAATCAGGAGGCGCCGTGGATGGAATCGCAAACGCACGTCCTCAATCACTGCCCGATAGGTGTCGATCAGTAGGGGTATGCGATCCGGCATGCCTTTCCCGAGCGCACGGTATAGGAAATTGAACCGCACAACCTGGGCTCCGGCTTCGGTCAGCAGCTTTGAGAGCCATAGCATCGTGGGATGCTCAGCGTGACTACCGGCACCGTGAGCGAGAATCACGACACACGAACCTGCGGAGGCATCCGCGAACAACGGAAATTCGCCCTGAGGCATTTTCAGGGAGTACTGCATCAGCTTCCGGCAAAGTCCAGAGCGACGTCAAAGGAGGGGGCGGAGTGAGTCAGGGCGCCAACGCTGATGACGTCGACCCCGGTCTCGGCGTACTCCCTCACGTTCTCAAGCCGAATTCCGCCGCTCGCTTCGAGAACCACCCTCCCGGCCGCCTCGGCAACCGCCACGCGACAATCTGCGGGCGCAAAGTTATCAAGCATGACGACATCGGCTCCGGCCAGGATGGCATCTTGCAGTTGATCGACGCGGGTGATCTCGACCTCCACCTTCACGAGATGTCCGGCAGCCGCTTTTGCTCGGCGGACCGCTTCGCCGACTCCACCGCACGCAGCAACGTGGTTGTCTTTGATGAGTACCGCGTCGAACAGACCCATCCGGTGGTTGATTCCGCCTCCGCACCGGACCGCATATTTTTCGGCCATTCGCAAGCTGGGGCTCGTTTTCCGCGTGTCGGTGATCCGGACTTGTGTTCCCGCGACCGCATCGACGAAGCGCGACGTCAAGGTTGCGATTCCACTCAGGCGACCCAAGAAGTTGAGGGCCACGCGCTCCGCAGAGACGATCCCCCTTGCCAAACCGGACACGCTGGCGATCTTCGTTCCCGGCTCCACGACCTCACCGTCTTGCACCGTGATGACGATATTGGAAACGCACCTCTGTGCCATCGCGGAGACGAGAAAAGGAATTCCACACAGCACGCCCCGTTCCTTGCCAACGATGGTGGCTTTCCAGTTCAGGTCAGCCGGAATCGTGGCTTCGCCGGTCAGGTCGCCCCGAGAGCCCAAGTCCTCTTCGAGCGCTGCTCGAACCAGGTTCTCGACCAATAAGGGATCGAGCCCGTTCATACTGCTGCCTCCGAACGATCAGCTTCCATACCGACCCAGGGTTTACCTTCGGCCCATACCACCAGCGAGTGGTGCCTGAACGCAGGACTGGGCTCTGGAAAATCGGACCGAAAATGGGCCCCGCGGCTTTCCTTACGGGCCGCCGCGCACGCAGTCATGAGTTTGGCGAGCAGCCAGCGAACGTGCTCCTCGTACCCATCGCCCGCGGGCGACTCTCCCAGAAACGCTTCGGCGACGGCACAGCCGTCCTCGTTTCGAACTAGGCCGAGGAAGTCCCACATCGTCTGCCGATAGGCCAGCCGCCGCTCTTCGCTTATCGTCGTCCCGATCCGTTTATGAATCCCGGCCGCAGGCAGGGCGGAGAACCCGACGTCCCCCTCGTCTCTGGTGACCGCTATGACGCTCCTCGCAACATGTCCGCCAAACACGACCGCCTCCAAGAGGGAATTGCTCGCCAGACGGTTCGCGCCGTGGACGCCGGTTGAACTAACTTCCCCACATGCCCACAACCCTGGGATGCTTGTCCTTCCCTCGAGATCCACGTCGATCCCACCCATGTGGAAGTGAGCTGCAGGAACGACGGGGATCATCGACTGGGAAGGAT
This sequence comes from Fimbriimonadaceae bacterium, assembly GCA_019187105.1. Classification (NCBI taxonomy): domain Bacteria; kingdom Bacillati; phylum Armatimonadota; class Fimbriimonadia; order Fimbriimonadales; family Fimbriimonadaceae; species Fimbriimonadaceae bacterium. Next base: position 1,410,907 of record JABAQM010000001.1, read on the forward strand.
CCACACCGGCATCCCGGCAAAGCTCCAAGACGGTTGGGAACGATTCCGAGCGGGTGCGAAACACGTTGCGCGCGTCCAAGAACACGCGCCGCCCGGCATCCAGCTCCGACCAGACGCCTCGCGCCACCACGTCTCTCGGGGCGAGGTCGCCGAGTTCATGCCGGGCCAGCATGAATCGCTCACCGACGTCATTTACTAGCTCCGCTCCGGCACCTCTGATCGCTTCGGTTACCAGAGGCAAGGGATCCTGAGCCGTATGAAGTGCAGTCGGGTGGAACTGCACAAACTCCATGTCCGACAGCCTTGCGCCGGCCCTGGCCGCCATTGCTAGCCCGTCTCCAGTGGCTTCCGGAGGATTGGTGGTGTACCGATAGAGCTGGCCGATTCCACCGGTTGCGACAACGATCCGTGAACACCGGTACAAGCGAGATTGACCCTCGCCGAACGCGAGCAGCCCGGCCACGGCGCCGTGGGCATCGAGAACGAGTTCGCACGCAACGGTATTTTCGTGAACGGTGATGCGATCATCTTCCCGGACGGCTTCGGCGAGAGCGCGCATAAGCTCGGCGCCGGTCGCATCCTGATTCGCATGCAATACCCTGGCCTGTTTATGAGCAGCCTCTCGGGACAGTTGGAATCGGCCCTTCTCATCGACATCGAAACGCATGCCGATCCGCGAGAGCAGTTCCACGGCCGCCTTCGCGTTCCTGGTGAGCACGCGGGTCACGTCGGGATCACTGATCCCCGCGCCCGCCGCAAGGGTGTCTTCTGCATGTTGCCTAGGAGAGTCATCCCGACCGATCGCCGCGGCAATGCCACCTTGAGCCCAAAGCGAATTCGCCCCCCGATCCAAAGTGGCCTTGGTGACCACCGTCACCCCTGCCTCCGCCGCGCTAAGGGCGGTTACCAGCCCCGCCGCTCCCGCACCGATGACGAGCACCTCTGAATGAAGGATTTCGTCGACATCGGATTCCAGAACTGGGTGCATCAGCCGGCCTTATTGAGGCGAACGGCCAGCATCGCTTCGATGGCAGCCTTGGCTCGAATACGGATGTCTTCGGGCACAGTGATTTCGTACTGCTCCTTTTCCAGGCTCTCGACAATATTGGACAGCGTAATCCGCCGCATATGGGGGCATAGATTGCAGGGCCGCACGAAATCCACGTCGGGATACATCTGGGTCACATTCGAGCTCATGCTGCATTCCGTGATGAGCGCTATCTGCGATTTTCGGCTCTCGCCGATATGCTTGACCATCCCGCTCGTCGATCCAACAAAGTCGGCTTCGTCCAGAACGTCGGGCGGACATTCGGGATGGGCCATCACATGCAGCCCCGGATACTGGGTCCGCAGCGCGAGAATGTCCTGGCGGGTGAAGCGCTCGTGCACCTCGCAGGCGCCATCCCACGAGACAATCTCCACCTTCGTGTTCTTTGCCACCCATTTCGCCAGGTAGCGGTCGGGAATGAAAATGACCTTGGGTACGCCGAGGGATTCAACGACCTCGACCGCGTTGGAGCTGGTGCAGCAAATGTCGCTTTCGGCCTTGACGTCCGCATTCGTGTTGACATAGGTGACGACCGGGAGGCCGGGATGCTGCTCCCGGAGCCGACGAACATCCTCACCGGTAATGCTCTCTGCTAAGGAGCATCCGGCCCGCAGGTCGGGTATCAAGACCTTCCGATCGGGATTCAGGATTTTGCTGGTATCGGCCATGAACTTGACGCCGGCCTGGACAATAATCGCTGCGTCCACTTGTGTGGCCATCCGCGCGAGCTGCAGCGAATCACCCACGAAGTCCGCCACCGTGAAGTAAATTTCGGGCGCCTGGTAGGTGTGGGCAAGGATGACGGCATTCTTCTGCTGCTTGAGTTCAAGAATCCGCTCGACCTGGAGGGCGATCGCCGGCCATTCCACCGGTGGCACCACCTTTGCCACTTTATCGTACAGTTCGGGAAGCGGCAAGGCGGCCATGGCTTCGTTTTAGCGGTCGATTTCGCCGAGAACGATGTCGATCGAGCCGATGATGGCAATGACGTCGGCGATCAGCCGTCCTATCGCCAAAACTTCGAGCGACTTCAAATTCATAAACGACGACGGACGCTCGTGCCAGCGGTACGGCCGATTCGAGCCGTCGCTGACGATGTAGAAGCCGAGTTCGCCCTTCGAACCCTCGATCCCCGCATAGGCCTCGCCGACCGGAGGGTGAAATCCTTCGGTGTAGAGCTTGAAGTGATGGATCAGGGATTCCATCGAAGTGTCGAGCTCGTGCCTGGGCGGCGGAGCGATTTTTCGATCAGACGTGTTGTACGGCCCTTCCGGCAAGCCGTCGATCGCCTGGTGGATGATCTTCACGCTTTCCTTCATCTCAGCAAGGCGAACGAGGAAGCGGTCGTAGACGTCGCCTTCCTTGCCGACCGGGATGAGGAAATCGAATTCGTCGTAGCTGCAATACGGGTTGGATTTCCGCAGGTCCCAAGCCACACCGCTCGCGCGGGCGATCGGTCCCGAACAGCCGAGCTCCAAGGCCTGCTCTCCGGTCAGCACGCCGACGCCTTGCGTCCGCTCCATCCAGATCGGATTCTCCACCAGCATGTTCTCGACAACGTCGAGTTCCTTGGGGAAGCCCTCCAGGAACTTGCGGAGCTTGACCTCGAAGCCGAGTGGCATATCGCCTCTCAGGCCACCGGGGACGATCCAGGACGGCATCATCCGAACCCCGGAGAACATCTCGAACAGGTCGAGGATGAGCTCCCGCTGTTGCATGATGTAGAAGAAGGGCGTCATCGCGCCGAGGTCCAGCGCATGGGTGCCGAGCCAGACGCAGTGGCTCGCGACGCGGCTGAGCTCGGCCAGCATCACCCGCAGATACTGCCCACGGCGGGGAATCTCGCACCCGAGCAGCTTTTCGACCGCCAGCGCGTGGGCAAGGTTGTTGCCGTTCGCATTGAGGTAATCCATGCGGTCGGTCATGACCACGCACTTGTGGTACTGCTGAAACTCGGCTTCCTTCTCCATGCCGGTATGCAGATAGCCGATCTGGCATTTGCACTGGATGATCGTCTCGCCCTCGAGCTCGCACACGACCCGAAGGACGCCGTGGGTGCTGGGGTGCTGCGGCCCCATATTGACGATCATCGTGTTCTCGCCGGTCCGTTCAAAGACGGTTTCGGTCGATGGCATGAAGGTTTGGCTCACGGCTTACTTCAAGATACCGCTTCGAAGTGGTTCCGGTTCGAGACTCAACTGAAGTACGAAGGACGTTGACGCTGGCGCAGAAGACTAGCTGTCCGAGGAAACAGAGTGGATACGACCTTACTCCGTGCGAAGGAGCGCAAGCCTGGAAAATGCGCCAGGTAGTCCGAGGGTCACCTTTTCCGCCGATCTTCAAGTCGGATGGCGCGGGGAGTAAGGTTGTCAGCGATAACCGCACCGGAAACCTCAGCGGCCAAGCGCACATGTGACTTGTCTTCCCGAAATTCGCAGCCCCGAACGATCAGCTTGCCGCCGAGGGCCTCAATGGCCGGCTTGCCCTTGCCGGACCGGTCCCATTGGACGAATGTGCAGTCGCTGAAACCAACGGTTCCGGTGCCTTCCACGCGCGCGATCTGCTCGCAGGGCCCCCAGAAGGCGCAATTGCTGAACCGAACGGATCCGGCATGAGAAGCCGCTGCCCGCACCATGACCGGATCCGGCCCCTCGAAGCTCACGAACTCCCCGTTGGTGATCAACAGACCATAGGGTGCAGACTGGTCCACTTGCACCGCCGTTTGGCAAAGATCCGCGCCGATGCCCAAGAAGTTCCCGTTGCAGACGCCCGCCTTGGTTTCGATAAAGCGGTATCCGATTCCATAACCGAAACAGAACGTGTTGGTCACGTACTGCCAATCGGTTCGTCCAAACACGAACCCTTCACCGTGAGTTTTCTGCCACGCGAAGAGTTTGGGCGACATGCTCCACCAAGGGTTCCAGTGGACGTTTTCGATTCTCCCGATATCGGTCACGCCATCGACATACACGCCGAGTCGCAGGGGTTGCCCCTGCACGTTGCGGACCAGGTGCCGGTGCGCCCCGACCAAGTCGATCGCCCGGTAAGGATTCAGCAGTTCCACATCGGTAACCGCGGCATTGTTGCCCTTTAGGGACAGGGTGAAGGGATAAGGGACCGGAACGTCATCTCGTTTCTGGTCCGGATACGAAATCACGACGCCCTTCAGTGTGGCGTTTCCGCTTATCGTCATGAACGCTTCGCTGCTCTCTTTTCCTCTATCGCCGACGACGAGGAACGTCGTGCCATCGTCGGTGGGCTTGGCCTCGCTAGCGTCTCTCAAGCCGGCGTGGCTGGGAACGCTTTCCCAGACCCCCTTGAGCGTGACTCCGCGGGGAACCCGAAGCCGACCTTCGAACCGGTAGTTGCCCCTTGGAGCGAAAACCACCTGGCTGCTCTGCGCAGCGGCATCAAGGGCGCGCTGAAAGGCGACGGTGTTATCGGTCGCACCGTCGCCCTTCGCGCCAAAGTCGAGGACACTAATCTGATTCAGAAAAATGGCGAGCGAGAGGATGGCGGACATGGCGTCCAAACAGCTTAACCCTGTGGCGTCAGCTTCGTGGGAAAGTGGACGCCGCGATTCGCGGGGCGACCCTCGCGTGGAGTTTCAACAGTTTGTGAATGGCGGGCCCAGGCCGCCCCACGTTCTACCAGCGGATGAGGTTTGCGCCCCAGACAAGGCCGGCGCCGAAGCCCACCGTCATCACCGTCATACCCTTTCGCAACCGCCCCTCCTTCTCCGCCTCATAGAGACCGATGGGTATCGAGCCGCCGCTCGTGTTGCCGTACTTCTGCACGTTGATCATCACCTTCTCCGGCGGCAAGTGCAGGCGGTGGGCGGCGGATTCGATAATGCGCAGGTTGGCCTGATGGGGAACAAAGAGGTCGATCTGGGACGCTTCCATGCCGAGCCGGTCGAGGAGCTTGCAGCAGGCATCCCCCATCGACGTCACGGCGAAACGGTAGACCTCCGCCCCGGCCATGAAGATCTTCGTGTAGGCATCAGGCGGGTTGGTCGGCGCGCCAAACGGATACTTGGAGCCGCCAATGTCGATCCGAATATGCTTTCCGCCGGAACCGTCCGCAAGCATGACCGTGCCGAGCACGCCTCTGTCAGTATTGGATTCGCCCCGCACCACCACCGCGCCGGCGCCGTCGCCGAACAGGACGCAGGTCGAGCGGTCGGACCAGTCCATGAATTTTGTGAGGGAGTCCGCGCCGATCACCAGGGCGGTCTTGATTTGGCCCGACTCGATCATCGCCGTGGCCACGCTCAGAGAATAGATAAACCCCGCGCAGGCGGCGCCGATGTCCATCGCGCCTGCATAGCGGGCGCCGATCGCATCCTGGATGATGCAGCTGGTGCTCGGAAACGGCATGTCGCCGGTCACCGTGCCGCAAACGACCATGTCGAGTTCTTCAGCCGGGATTCCGGAACGCGAAAGGGCTTCGCGCGATGCCGCCAGGGCAAGGCTGCTGGTCGTGTCGTTCTCGCCGGACACTCTGCGCTCGACGATGCCCGTTCGCTGGACGATCCAGTCGTGACTGGTCGCCACGACCTTCTCCAGATCGTAGTTGGTGACGACCCGCTCCGGCACCGACATTCCGATGCCTTGGATGACGGCGCGCGTCACGGCTGAGAAAACGTCTCCCGAATGGTCTCGACGAGGCGACTGTCCATGGCGGTCTGGGCGACGAGCAGCGCGTTCATGATGGCGCGCGCATTGCTTCGCCCATGGCAGATGATACACAGTCCGTTAAGACCAAGGAGCGGAGAGCCGCCATATTCAGCGTAGTCGAGCTTCTTTCGCAGGGGGCCGAATACTTTCGGGAGCATTAGATACGGCAGTTGGGCCAGCTTGGAGGTCGGAATCTGCTCCTTAACGGACTGCATGATGAACTCGGCGACACCTTCACAAGTTTTCAGCACGATGTTGCCGACAAAGGCATCGCAGACGATCACGTCGCATTCATTGCGGAACAGGTCCTTGCCCTCGATGTTGCCGCTGAACCAGTCGAATCGAGATAGCAGCTGGTGCGCTTGCTTGGCAAACGCGTTTCCCTTGCCCTCTTCTTCGCCGATGTTCAGCAGGTGGACTTTCGGACAGTCGCGCTTCAGCACCTTTTGCGCGTAGGCGCGTCCCATCAGGCCGAACTCCACGAGGTGCTCGGGCTCGACGTCTGGACTTGCGCCGGCATCCAGCAGCAGGAAGCCGCCGAACTTGTTCGGAATGATGCTGGCAATTGCGGGCCGGTGCACGCCGGGTATCTGACGCCATCGCAAAAGCGATCCCGCCGTGGCCGCACCCGTGTTGCCGGCCGAGACGACTGCCCCCGCATGGCCTTCGGCGACCAGATCGATGGCCACCACCAGCGAGGCGTCCTTCTTCTTTCGGATCGCGTCGATCGGCTTTTCGGCCATTTCGATAACCTGGGAAGCCGGATGGATGACGATGTTATGCGGAACCGGGGTCGGCAGGAAGGGCTGGATCCTCGTGGGCTCCCCAACCAGGGCAATCGTGTGCTTAACGCTTGGCGCCGCCATGACCGCCCCGGCGACGATTTCCTTGGGAGCCTGGTCGCCTCCCATGGCGTCGAGCGCGATCGTCAAGGTTCGCCGTCCTCGCGTTTCAGAGGAATGTGCAGGCGCTGCGTTTCATGCGGGCCGCTACCCTCTTCGTGCGGCAGCCGTTTTGCCGCCTCCGGGCACGGCCCCTCCCAACCAAAGGTGCAGAGCGGTTGGATCGGCATGTTCAGCAGCAGACCTTGGCGAAGCAGGGCCTCCACCATGAGGCTATTGCCCTCGAAGAGCGGATAGTCTTCTTCGGGCACGACCCTGGCATAATCGTCGCTCGCATAGGCGCTGGGTACCCCTTCCACCGGAAACTGCTCCTCCATCCGATACGAGACATCGTTCTCCAACGGTGCACCGCATCGGGCGCACTCCACCACGCATCGGGTTTGGAACTCGCCCTCGATAAGCAGCATGTTGCCGGTGCTGACGGCCTCCAAAAAGCCCGTCACCGGCGAAACGAGGTCGATCTCCGCCTCCTCCGGGAGCTCAGTTTCCAGATCGACGGCAATACGCTTACCCGGATGCTGAAGCGCCTCGCTCAGGTCGAGCAGGTCGTCCCGTTTCATGGGTTGGCCGAGTGTACCTATCGGTTCAGCAGGTAAAAATGGAGCGAGGTGATGATGAGGTCGATTGGTTTTGGATTGGCATTGGCGCTTACGGCGCTAAGTTTCGCACAGGACAAGGTGAAGCTCGAGCCGACGGCGAAGGCCGGAGAATCGGTCAAACAGGCGTTGGAAGTGGACTATGACTTTGGAGGCACGGTGGCGAAACTCTCCTGCCGAATGCTGACCAAGTTCAAAAAGTCGACCGGCTCCAACGTCGACAAAACTATCGATTACGAGGACCTCAAGGTCGTCGCGGACGAGAACGAACTGCCCCTCCAGGTCTCCCAGGTCGAGTTCTCGCTTGCCGCAAACGGAGAGCTCAAGGAGCTGACCGGAGGGGTCGAGGGCAACGACAATGCCCGCACCTATCTCCTCATCATGTTCATTGCTCCCGACAAGGAGCTCGCCGCAAACGAGAAATGGACGTTCGAGTCCAAGGGCAATGACAAGTCAGGGATACCGGGTTACAAGTACGAAGCCACCTTTGTGGGGATGGAGAAGGTTGGCGCAGACGACGCCTACAAGTACACCACCAAGCTAGGCGAGTCAGGCGGAGGCTTTAGCGTCAAGGGAACCTACTGGGTGACCAAGGACGGCAAGGTCCTGAAAGCCGACAATGAATTCACGGCCCTGATGATCCCTGCCGCCGGCGCAGAGGCAAGCGGAAAAGTGCGATTGTCCCTCGTCAAGTGAGGTCTCAGGCAATTCGCCGATAACGTCGCGGGAGTCCAAACGTCGTAAGTTCGTACAAACGCGGCGGCTCCGTTCCAGCTATACTGGGCGAACGAACCGGGTGTCTGCTGCGGTCTTGCGTGAAGAGAAGATGATGTTGAAGAAATGGCTCTATGCCGCGCCATTTGCGGCCATGATCGGCGTGATCGGGTGCGGCGGTCTGAATTCAGGAACAGATGGGACGACGGGCACCGGTGGGGGAACCGGATCCACGGGTGGCGGTGGCAGCGGTGGAACCACATCGGGACCTGGCCTCGGACCGGTCTTCAGGTTCACCGGTGTTGGTGAAGTTCAAGTCGCCTTCTTGACCGGCCAGGGCCGCGAGATTGGCTCGCTCATTGCGGTCATCCGAAACATCGAATTCACCGATACCATCGGTCGAGTCCCGACCCTCGACCAACAGTCGTTCCCGCCACTTAGACTCCAGCTGGACGGCTACACCTACAATTCTCGAACCTTCACGGTGGACGTACCATCGACCCAACAGACCCGGTACTTCCCGACGTTCCCGTTCGAGGTCTATTCGATGGAGGAGATCGTCGACGAGACCGGCGCGACCCGCCCGGTTACGAACGAGCTTCCGGCCTTCGTTTATCGAGATATCAACGCCGATCTTCGCGTCTTCCCGGGCCGGCAAGTCTCTCTCCAGATCTTCTTGGACGACGACATGCTCGGCTTCGACGGCACGGACGTCACCTTCGATGAGGCCAATTTCATCGCCAAGAACTACACCGACGGAAAGGTCGGCAGCTTTTTCAGCGACTACGTTTCCTTCGACCTGACCCAAATGGCCGATGCCGATCGCCCGACTATGTTCAATGGCTCGAAAGCCAAGCATGTGCTGTTCAGCGGCGATGCGATCGCCGTTGCCAGCGAGTATGGGATCGAGGGCGGTCTCGAAGTCCTCCAGCCGGTCCGCGCCACCAACGGCACGATCAACCTGCCCACGCTGATCGGCAGCGACCCGACGATCGAGGGCGGCAAGTCTCCGGGATCGTACTCGCTGTTCCAAGGCGACCCGCGCGACCTTTCCGGACAAGCCAAGCTAACCTCGCTCTCCGGCAACTGGCGCAGCGTAACCGATGTGATTTCGAACATCCCCGAGTGGATGTTCCTCACGATGCCGACCAGCAACGACATCGACACCGAGTCGGACATTACCAACGAGCAGCAGGTCATCCTGTTCCGGCAGCAGTCCGGAAAGGTGCTCGCCATGTGGCAGGGCAAGATCACCTACCGCGACGTGAATGGCGATGGCGTGCAGGACGAAGGCAGCTTCTCGGTCTGGCCCATTAATCAGGTTGTCGACGCGACCGCCGTCAATCAAGTTGATGGCACGGTTTCCAACCTCGTCGTCCGGTCCGACGCTGCCACGGTTGGCAAGTTCAACGTCTTCGGCGGCAACTTTACGATCACCACTAACGTTCCCGCAGCCGCTCCGGCGGCCGGCACCTTCTACGTCTTCAGGAGGTAATGAACCGAATCCTCGCCGGGATTGAGACCGAGTATGGGTTCTCGATCCCGGGACGGGGAGCGGTCGATCAGATCGACGACGCCGTAGGGCTGGTCTCGTCGTATCCAGGTCCATCCTTCATCGGCTGGGACTACCGTTTTGAATCCCCGCGCTCCGATCTTCGGGGCTTTACCGTCGAGCGGTTGGCCGAAGACCCCATCGACAGGGAATTCGATCGCGCGGCACCGCCTCGGCGGATGGAAGAAGTGCGGGCTGACCGAGTGCTCGCCAACGGCGCCCGCTTTTACAACGATCACGGCCATCCCGAATATGCCACGCCGGAATGCTGGAGTCTCGCCGGGCTTGCCGCCCACGACCGGGCCGGTGAATTCGTCGTGCTGCGTTCGGCTGAAGCCCTCGGCAAGCAGATCGGCGCGGAAATCGATGTCTACAAGAACAACACGGACTACCATGGGGCGTCCTATGGGACCCATGAGAACTACCTCGTTCCCAGAAGCATTGGGTTCGAGAACCTGGTACAAGCGCTGCTTCCGCTCTTTGTCGTTAGACCCCTGCTGTGCGGAGCAGGCAAGGTCGGGTCAGAGCACGGCGCTTGGGTGGACTTTCAGGCCAGCCAACGTGCCGACTTCTTTGCCGAGCCCGTCAACGCGGAAACCCTCTACCGCCGACCGATCTTCAATACTCGCGACGAGCCGCATGCCGATCCGAGCACATGGATCCGGCTGCATGTGATCTGCGGTGACGCCAATCGCATCGAGGGTTGCACTCGTCGAAAGGCGGCGCTAGTGAAGATCGCCCTGATGCTGGCGCTCATCGGCGAGATACCCAACTGGGCCCTCGCCGACCCCGTTCACGCCGCCCAGATCGTCAGCCGCCGCTTGGATTTCGGGGCGAGGATCGATCTGCAAGGCGGAAGCTGGACAACGGCCCGCCACATCGTCGAGTCCTATCTGGACCACGCGGACCGCTTACTGGACCTTGACGACGAGCTTCGCCAGGAAGTTGACCTTTGCCGCCGCCTGATGGACGCCTTCGACGAGAACTTCCAGGAGTTTTCTCGATCAGTCGATTGGGCGGCCAAGTACAACCTGCTGCTCCATTACCGCGAAGAAGAAGGTATCGAATGGCGCGATCCCGCCATGCAGGCCGTCGATCTGGAGTACCACGAGCTCGATCCCGTAAATGGACTGTTCGAGGCGATGGTTGAAAGTGGCGCTATCGAGCCCCAAGTGGGGATCGACATCGGGACGCTGCTTACTCAACCTGAGAGCACGCGAGCGATGGCGCGCAGCCAGGCGGTCACCAACTTTCGCCAGAGCCTCGTGAGCTGCTGCTGGCGTAGCCTGACGTTGGATGTTGGTGGTCGGTCCCTCACCGTGGACCTCGAACCGGACCGAGAATACAAATCGGAACAGCCGGATACTCAAGACGTATTAGAATGGATAAGGAGCATTGCCCCAGCAAAATGAGTTTTCAAGCCGACCGAACGACACGACCGACCGCTCCCGAGCCCGAGCGCAAGCTCGGTGATGAAGGCGGGCCCAGCAAGCCAGACCTTAACCGGCCGGTGCCTCCCAATGAGCTAATGCGACGGCTGAAGAAGGTCGACCCTGACCAAGCGAAGCGGTATCGACAACGAAGCGGCCAATGATCGCTCCCAGTCCAAAGACTTTCGCCGAGTTGGTCGGCTATAGCCCGAGCCCGATCTCGACTGAGCACACGCACGGAACAACCGTTATCATGCTCCGATACGATGAGGGGGTCCTGACCCTTGCCGACCGTCGGGCGACCATCGGCAATCTCATCATGTTTGAGCAAGCCGACAAAGTGATGGCGCTAGACGATCAAACCGTCGTGGCCATCAGCGGCTCCTATGCCAAGGCCTTTGAAGTTTGCCGGTTCCTGAAGCACAGCTTCAAGTACTACGCTCGTATGCACCTTCAGCCCATGTCGCTTGACGGCAAACTGCAAGAGATCTCGCGGACGCTGGTTAGCAATCTCGGTTCGGCAATGGAAGGCATTGGGCTGTTTCTGCCGATCCTCGGCGCGTACGATCCCAGGCTCGACGACTTTCGAGTCTTCTTCTTCGATGCGGCCGGTGCTAAATTCGACGGCGACGAGTACGCCGCTGCCGGAAGTGGCTCGGAGCGCATCCGCGGCATTTTCGAATACCAGGCGCGCACGAAAGGGCCGTGGTCCAAGCGGAAGCTGAAGGATGCCTTGTTCGACGGTTTGACCATGCTGGACATCGCGGCCGACCTCGACTCCGCGACCGGCGGCTTTGTCAAAATCCCTCCGATCGCGCGGGTTCTCGACCGACAGGGAACGCGACCTCTGCCCAACGCGATGGTCGACGAGACCGTGAAGCGCGTTCTCGCCATTCAATAGGAACGCGAAGTATCCTCATAGCGCCTTGATCAAACAAAAGCTTGCCATTCGGATCGCGATCTGGCTCTTTTCCATCGCCGTCCTGTTCGGCGTCTACCAATGGTATCGAGGCCTTGGTCACGACATCGACTTGCCCGTCCAAGTGGACACCAACGGCTACATCGCCGCGATTGAGCGAAAGGAGGAGGGCTCCGTCGCCGTTATCTTCAAGCCGGACGGCACCAAGATCGAAGCGCCCGGCTACAAGCCTGGGGTCGAAGATAAGGAGATCGTCTGGCGACCGGACGGAAACAGGCTGTTCTTTTCGAGCGACCGCATCGACGGAAGCTTCAATATCTACCGCTGGAATACGGACCGTGGGGTCGCCGAGCGACGGTCGCTCGGCTCGAGGAGCCAAAGCAACGCCACGTTCGGTCCCAAGGGGTATTCGGGCGACCTTTCCAAGCCATTGATCATCGCCGGCGGATTCGTCCTCGAGCTCGATCCCAAGGAAGGCGCGGCGAACCAGATCCTCCCTCCCATTCAGCGCGAGATCGCTCAGGCAGGAGAAGAGCAGACGACGGCTGACCAGTTCTCCACGCTTTACAGCCGGATCGGCACGAGCTTCAAGGATGCCAGGTGGGGAAAGAACCGGGAGTACATCGTGGCGGTCATGCGACGGGAAGGCGGCGAGGTTCTCGTCATCCAGCCAACCGGCACCGTTAAGGCCGAGGACGGAACCGAGAAGCAGGCCCCACCTGTGCTAATCGAGGCTGGCGATAAGGTCGAAATCGATGTGGCAGCGAGCGGCCTAGTCGTGGCTGCAATTACGGGCTACCAATTCCCCAATCCCCACGACATCCCGGAGGAATTCATCAAGAACAACCGCGTCGTGCCGCCGTTCCGCCACGCGATGGTGATTGTCGACCCCTCGATGCTTCAAAAGGGGGGAACGTCCCAAGCTGTCTACCTCAGCAAAGACGACCAGCTTTGCTTGCAGCAGCCCAGGTTTTCACCCGATGGCTCCAAGGTGCTTGCCGTTGGTGGATCCATCGTCGACGGGGCCAACTTCGTTCCAAAGGCCCTGGTTTCGATGCCGGCCGTCGCGAATGGGTTCGAAAATCAGTCCGCTCTCGTGTTGGGCGAAGTTCGAGATCCATCCTGGCATCCGCAAGGGCGCGAGATTGTTTACGTCAAGAAGGACGCTGAAAGTCCTCGAGCGATTTACCGAGTCGGCGCAGATGGGTCCAACGAGAAGCGAGTTAGTCAGGGCACCGCATCCTATGTGGGTCCGTCCTTCAGCCCCCAATCTCGGTAAGCGGTCGAACTCGAACGGTCTCGCCTGATTCCAGCGCCCTCACGATCGCATTCATAACCAGAACGGTTTGCAGGCCCTCTTCGAGGTCCGGACTATTGGGCTCTCCGGAAATCAGCTTTGCCGCAAAGTAATCGGCATAGTTGCAGAACTCCCCGTAATGCATGCCCTTGAGCTCGTGGCGATAGTAGTAGCCGGCCATTGCATGGTGGTAGTCCTCCTCCACCTCGATGCCCTGCTCGTCGTGATAGGTGAACCGCAGATCGGGATATCGAGCCAGGGACGTGCCCTCGCCACCCATCAGGAAGCACTCGATTAGCGCTCGGGCTCGGCCAAGCTCGTGAATACCGTAGTGGCCGAAGGCCCTCCCTATCTTCCCATTGGCGCCGACCAGATTGACGGCGATGACATCGGGTGTCGGTAAACCGTACCGATTAGCCAGAGCGGAATTCGTCCCGACTGCCTGGACCGCGCTGATCTCGCCCAGATACCAGCGGACTAGGTCCACCGGATGACTGAGGCCGAGGTAAGCCCAGTGGGTGGTGTCGACGGTCCAAGGACTCTTTTCGTAATACCAGTCCATCCTGTGGTGATAGTGGGCGTCCACCGCCTCGACTTCCCCTTGCAGGCCGGCTTCATAACGTTCACGTTGACGCAGAAAAGGCTCATAGAACCGCGTGGATTGTCCCACCTGAAGCCGCCTTCCGGATTGTCGTGCGGCTTGAAGGAGCTCAGGTATGGAGACGATGTCATTGATCAGCGGTTTGGTGCAGATGACATGCTTTCCGGCTTCAAAAGCGCGCCTGATTTGATCGGCATGCAGCGAGTCCGGCGTGTAGATTGCGACGATCTGGACCGCCTCGTTGGCGAGCAACTCGCCATAGTCGGCCGTTGTGGGCAGGCCGGGGCAAGCTTCTTCCGCCAAGAGGCGCTTTTCTTCCGAGAGATCGCATCCCATAACCGGCCGGCACAGGCCGCTCGACCGCAGGGCGACAAGCAGCGTGTGACCTTCGTGCAAACCGACGATGCCGATGCCGAACCTTTCCTGCTCATGCAGGGTGCCGAACGAACGACGGTGCCCAACGACGGGGTTGCCGGTTGGAAGCTGGTCGAGGTGCATGTCCTATCCCGGCGGCCAGTTCATCTTGCGCCCTCCGAGAAGGTGCATGTGCAGGTGCGGAACGGTTTGCCCGCCATCCTCTCCCTGATTTATGACGAGCCGATATCCGTCCGTGAGACCGAACTCTTCGGCGATCTTTTTGGCCGCATTGATGAGATACATGTGCTCGCCTTCGAGTGGCACATCGGCCACGCCCGGAATCTCTCGCCGCGGCACAATGAGGATATGCACCGGAGCCTGAGGATTGATGTCCTTGAAGGCGACGACGTAGGCATCCTCATACACGATTTCAGCGGGGATCTCGCGCTCGATGATCTTGGTGAACAGCGTGGGCATTAGATTGCGCAGGAGGTTACCGCGCAACACTTTTACAAAGCCCTAGTGGCCACTAAAGGTTCAAACCGGAGCCAGTAGACGGCATCGGCCACGCCGGAACAGTGGGATTGGTGGGCCCAGCTAGATTCGAACTAGCGACCTCACCCTTATCAGGGGTGCGCTCTAACCAACTGAGCTATGAGCCCGGACCCAGAGAATGTACCTCACGCAAGGTAGTCGGCGCGATGTTTCAGGGTAGGGAGCAGGGGCCGAAGCCAAATCCTGTAAATGAGCCCGGGCAGCCGGTCCGAGTAGCCAACAACGATTCGAGGCAAAAGCCTTGGATCGTCCGACCTATTCGCGGCACGCCGCCCGAGACCGAGGCCGACTAAGAATCCGGCTTGCTCGATCGCCGCCCGGGAATGCTCATTACGGCTGCCATAGGGCAGGCAGCAAGACCGGGCAGGAAGCCCCTCAGCCTTTAGTCGGCTATTCGCCAAGTTCCACTCGTCCAACTGCTCTTCCAGCGAGAGGTTGCCCATCGCCGCGTGCGTGGAAGTGTGGTTCCCGATCTCGAAACCAAGCCGGGCCAGGTTCCTGAGTGAGTCCCAGCATGCGAGAGGCCGTGCATTGGAACTTTCCCAAGCCGAAGTCAGGCCCACCAGCGATGGCACCGCGTAGACCGATGCGGTGAAGCGGTCGGCCACGCCCTCCAGGTGATGGACTGCCGCAGCGTAGGCGTCGTCGAACGTGAAACAGACCGTTCGCTCTGCGTCGAGCGAGAGATTTTCCGCACGTACGAATCGCCAACCCCTCCGGCGGAAGAAGTTGATGTGGCTATTCAGGGTCTCAGGCTCGATATTGAGCCGGCGTCCCCATTCAGAGGCGGTTCCAACTTGGTGGTAGCACAGGATCGGCAAGGCCATGGGGTGACATTAGTGCCTCGGGCGAGCGTCTTAGAGTTGGGGCGTCTTCTGGACAAACCGAACGTGATCGAACTATACTCGGATGACTCCCACAGGTGGTGAAGGCTTGTTGAATTCTCGTTTGATGCGACCCTTGGCGGCAATGCTGGTCCTTACTGCGCTTTCGGGCGCCTGGGCACAATTCGAGGGCCCAGCTCCCTTGGCCTGGCGTTGGGCCCAGCCGACCTCGGTCACGCCAGGTGGCATGCCGGTGGTGCAAGGCGAATCGGTATTCGTCGCGGTTGGCTCCCGCATCTATTGCATCGACCGCGCAACCGGTAACCAGAAGTGGCGATACCCGGCCGGCGAACCCCTCGATGGGGCGTTTCGGCATGGCTTGATCGCCTCTGACGGCACCGTTGTCGCCGCCGCAGACAACCGCACGGCCTACGCCGTCGACATGGCAACCGGACAGGGCAAATGGCAAGTCAGCCTTCCTGCCACTCCCCGAGCCATGCCCGTGATCGCTGGCGGCGCCGTCGTCATCGCGCTTGCCGATGACAGCCTGATATCGATCGGAATCGCGGATGGCAAGCCCCTGTGGGCCAACCCTGAGCGGATCTTCGACGGAATTCTCGGCGAGATCGCCGGCTACGGCAGCAGCGTGCTCGTATTCAACCAGAACTACGAGCTGTTCTCCATCGACGTCAACACCAAGAAGGTCAATTGGAAGCTCCGTTTCTCCAGCTTGGGTCCGGAAGCTCGTCCAACCGTAAACGGAGACACGGTGTACATCGTCAATGGCGACTTCATTAGCGCGCTCCATGCGGGCACCGGCCGACGAAAGTGGGAACGCGATGTGCGCGAGCCTTTGACGCTAAACCCCTCCGTCAGCCAGGAAGGGATTCTAACCGTGACTCGGGATGGCAAACTGATGACCTTCGACCCCAGTGGCCGTCCGACCTCGAAGAAGCCCATCGATTTGGGTACCACGCCGATCACCGACCCCTCCGGGATTGGACGCCTGGTCGCGGTTCCGACTTCTAACGGAGCCCTGAACCTGATCGACGTTCGCGACGGAAAGACGGTCTGGAGCTACATCGTTCGCCCCATTACGAACTACATCTCATCGTCGGGCGGGTCCAGTGGCGGCAACGGCAGCAGCGGACAGAGCCTTCCGACGTTTGTAACGGCAGCGAGCCCACCCGTGCTCGCCGGTCAGACCCTGCTACTGCTTGCGGCGGATGGCAGCCTGCTCGCATTCGACCGTACCCTGGGCGTCGACCTGACCGCACCATCGGTCAAGCTCCTTTGGCCCCGTCCGGGCGATCAAACTTCTGGTCAATCCGGACTCGAGATATTCTGGCGGCTTGCTGACGAGGCTTCCGGTGTGAACCCGGACACCATCGTCGTCAAGGTCGGCGACCAAGTGCTTGAGCACGCTTACACCGGAGATGGAATCCTCCACGTTAGAATCGGCAGCGGCAAAAACCAGCCCCTGACCGAGGGACGAAAGGAACTTGCCGTCACGTGCACCGACTGGATGGGCAATACGGCCACCCACAAGGTTGCTCTGATCATCGACAATACGCTTCCTGTCTTGCGGCCCCCGACGGATGCCACCGGCACTGGTGGTACCGGAGGCGGCGGCGGCAAAGGCAAGGGCAAGGGTGGCGGCGGCATCGACGGCTAGTGACGCAGAGCCGCGACGCTCTCTATTGGCACACGTACCTAACGGCTGCGTTCTCTCGTGAACGCGGCCGTTCGCTTATTGAAGCGACCTCGAAGGCGCCCGATCCCGTGGTGGCCCTCCGATCCCATCCAAGGCTTTCCCAAGCTGAGCGCGGCCGGATCGGCAAGGTAAGCGACCGTCAAGTCCGTGACGCTATTGAACTGGGGATTGAGGTCCTTGTCCCAGACAGCTTTCCAGCATCTTTGGCCGAATCGGAACTGTTCGACCATGCACTCTTTGCCTGGGGCGACGTTTCTGTTCTGCAGCAGCCGATGGTAGGGATCGTCGGCACGCGGCGAGCAAGCGTTTACGGGCGAGCCGTGGCGCAAAAGTTCGCAGAGGCCCTCGGTCGAGCCGGCGTTACGGTTGTGAGCGGAGGCGCCCAAGGGATCGATGCCGCTGCCCACAAGGGAGCGATCGAGGTCGGAGGCAAGACCGTTGCCGTGCTGGGTGGCGGCGTTGATCGCGTTTTCCCGGCGGTCCATGCCGAGCTCTTTCGCGGCATTCGCGGCAGCGGATGCCTTGTCAGCCAGTTTCCCATCGGTTATCCGACGCTGATGCATAACTTCCTGGCCCGGAACCACCTGATCGCCGCCCTGTCCCAAGCCGTCGTCATTGTCGAGGCTCCGACGCAATCAGGAGCGCTTTCGACCGCGCACGCCGCCACCGAGATGAATCGACCGGTCTTCGTAGTTCCTGGCTCGATCGACCGTGACGGCTTTCGAGGATCGCACGACCTTATCCGCCAAGGGGCAACGCTGGTCGACCACCCCGACCAGGTTCTGGAGGACTTGGGCATCCAACCGGTGCTGGAGCTTGCCCACCCGGCGACCGTCCTCGGCGATCGGATTCTTGCTGCGCTGGATGTCGATCCTCGCCGCCCAGAGGCAATCGCCGAATCGGTTGGAATGGATTTGTCAGACCTACTCGCCGAGTTGACGATCCTTGAGATCGAGGGCAAGGTTCTACGGAATGGGATTGGTTTTGCCAAGAGGCCTTAGATGAGGGAATTCATTGCTGAAGCGATCGGACCGGCGGGCTTCGGCCCGTACCGTATAGGGATTCGGGCCAATGGCGTCGACCTCGAACGGGTCGATGGACCCTCCGAAGGCTACTTCCTTCCCGGTTTCGTGGATCTCCATATCCACGGCGGATTCGGAATCGACTTTATGTCGTCGACGGCCGAGCAAATGGCAACTCTCGACGGCAAGTTGGCCGACCTCGGGTACGACACCTATCTGCCGACAACGGTGACGGCCGAAGTTGAGCACATCCGATCCGCACTCGCCAGCTTGTCCGGAGCCACCCACGCGTCAGGTTTCCACCTCGAAGGTCCCTTCATCAGCCCCGCCTATCCCGGCGCCCAGGATCCGGCTCGAATCACCGGCGTGAGGATCGGCGAGCCCGCGTGGGAAGCTGAGTGGCAGGCAGTGCTCGAGGACCCGAGGCTTCGGATCGTGACGCTCGCTCCCGAGGTACCCAACGCCCTCGAACTGACAAGTCGATTGATGAAGCGTGGCGTGATCGTCAGCATGGGCCATAGCAACGCCACCTATGACGAGGCTCGCTACGGGTTCGAATTTGGAGCAACCCATGTCACGCACGTTTTCAATGCGATGAGAGGTATCCACCACCGCGAATTCGGACTCGCCGGCTATGCCCTCCTCAACCCGGACATCGCCACGGAAGTCGTCTATGATCGGAGGCATGTTTCTCGCGAGGCCATCGCCCTGCTGTTGAAAGTCAAGCCACCCGATCGAATCATTGCCGTAAGCGACGGCACAAAGGCCATCGGACTCGCACCGAAAACCGACATTCAGCTCTGGGGACGTACGGCCGTTGTGGGCGACGGTGAAGTTCGACTGGCCGACGGAACACTGGCGGGTAGCACCATCACTCTCCTCCATGCGTTCAAGAACTTGACCGACGATTTCGGCGCCGAGGTGGCGATTCGGGTCTGTTCCTTGAATCCGGCCAAGGCGATAGGACATACGCCTCGCCGGTACTTGCTCCTAGACTACAGCCTCAACCTGATAGGTACGTGGAGCGTAGAGGCGTTATAATTGCCTAGGTTCTCTCGATGGTGAGCGGCAACCATTCCATATGGCCCTATATGCACGCTTAAAGCGATTCCTTCTCGGGCAGCCGATTGCGACCAAGCACGCACACCACGAGCGCCTTCCCAAGCGCATTGGCCTCGCGGTGTTCGCCTCCGACGCCTTATCATCGGTTGCCTACGCTACTGAAGAAGTCCTGATCATCCTCGTTCTTGGTGGGCTGGCGGCCTACAACAACCTGATTTGGATATCGCTCGCCCTCTGCGTCCTGCTGCTAATCGTGGTCTTCAGCTATTACCAAACCATTCACGCCTATCCAGAGGGCGGTGGCAGCTATATTGTCTCCAAGACCAACATCGGCCCGTTTTGGGGGAAGGTCGCCGGCGCCGCACTTCTCATGGACTACGTCCTGACCGTGGCGGTATCGATCTCCTCGAGTGTGAGCTTCCTGGTTTCGGCCTTTCCACCGCTACAGAAGTACATGGTGATCCTCGCGTGCGTCGGCATCGCGGTCATTGCATTTGCCAACCTGCGCGGTCTCAAGGAGAGCGGTGCGATCTTTGCCATACCCACGTACGCCTTTGTCGCTCTGATTCTGGGACTGGTGGTTACCGGTCTGGTGCAGGGCGCGGGCCGTCCGCCTGTCGAGCCCGTTATCGAGCCTCCGAAAGAGGGATTCCACGACCTTGGCGGTGTGCTTGGGCTCTTGTTCATGATGCGGGCCTTTGCCGCAAGCTGTACGGCGATGACCGGTGTCGAAGCCATATCAGACGGGGTGGCCGCATTCAAGGCGCCAGAAGCGGTGAACGCCAGCAAGACCCTCCTCGCGATGGCGGGGTTGCTGATGGCGATGTTTATTGGCGTCGGCTGGTGCGCCCAGCACTTTGGAATCACGCCAATACCGGCCGGCACCGCAGGCTACCAAACCGTTGTTGCGCAGCTGGCGGCGACGCTGTACGGTGAACGGCACTTGCTGTTCTATGCGACATCGATTACGACCACGCTGATCCTCTTTCTGGCCGCGAATACGGCCTTTGCCGATTTCCCACGGCTCGCCAGTTTCCTGGCCCGGGACGGGTACTTGCCCCGGCAGATGCTGTCCGTCGGCGACAAGCTGGTTTTCCAGAACGGAATCATCGTGCTCGCCGCGGTCTCCATGCTGTTGGTTATCGTCTTCCACGGTGACACCCACAGCCTTATTCCACTCTATGCCGTTGGAGTCTTTACGGCCTTCACCCTTTCCCAAAGCGGCATGGTGTCCCGCTGGCTGAAGCTCGGCAAGAAGGGCGCTGCCTTTTATGTCAACTTGCTGGGAGCCGTTGCAACCGGGATCGTCACCGTCATCCTCTCGTACACCAAGTTTTGGGAGGGCGCCTGGATCACGATCTTCGCGATCGGCGGCATCATGCTGATGTTCGCGGGAATTCGACGCCACTACGACTATCTGGCAAAGGAGCTCACGGTTGGTGAGGCTGAAGGGCTTCCTAAGACCAAAACCACGGTACTGCTCCTGATTCCACGGGTCCACCGTGGCGTTCTCCACGCCATCGCCTACGCCAAATCCATGGCTAAGGACGTTAGAGCCCTGCACGTGACACTCGATCCAAAGAACGTGGAGCAAGTGAAGACGGAGTGGGCGCGGGTGGCACCCGATATGCCCCTGGTTATTCTTGAATCGCCCTATCGCTCCCTCGTCGAGCCAGTCATCGAATACGTCGACCAAGCGCTCACCGAAGACCCGTCGACCATGGTAACCGTGATCGTGCCCCAGGCCGTACCCAAATACTGGTGGCATGGCCTGCTTCACAATAACGCCGCGGTACCTCTCAAACTCGCTCTGGGGGCGCGAAAGAATGTCGTCATTACGAACGTGAGGTATTTCCTGAAGTGATCGTCGAATCCTACGAGGACGTCGTTATCCTCACCGGAGCGCTCCGCAGCAATTACTGGGAAACTATCCACACGGCGGTTTCCCTCATCCTAAGGCGGCATCCAGAGGGCGTGATCATCGACTGTAGCCACATCACGGAGTGCACGCCTGAGGGAGCCGAGACATTTCACGATGCAATGGATTTCATCAACGCGAATGAAGGCCGTGTCATCGTCGCCGCCGTCCCAGAGGCCGTGTTGGATGTATTGAAGTCGGTGCCAGAAGTTCGTTCCCAACTGCCCATCGCCGCCACGATCGAAGAAGCTCGGTCCTCGCTCAATCTTACGGTCGAGACTTCCCCAAAGAAGAAAAAGCGCGATTCGGAGGGGATGCGAAAGATCATCGTCTGCCTGAGCGGTGGCTCAGGCGACATCAACTTGATCAGCACCGCAATCAGCCTCGCGAACGACGGGGGTATCGCGACAATTCTCGTGTATCCAATCCTGATGCCGAGGGAATTGCCCCTGCAGTCTCCAATGCCGGCGGAGGAGGCAGCCGCATCGGCCGCGTTCTCAAAGGCCACGATCTACTTCGAGGAATCCGAGATTCCGGTTTCGGCGCGGGTTGAGCGCGCCCGGGATATACCATCCGCGATCGAAATGATCTTGGAAGAAGTGCCGGCTACGACAGTTGTTATCGGGCTACCCGACGAAGAAGCCACTCCCGACGCTTCGTCAAAGCTGGTGAAAGCTGTGCTGGCCAAAATCCCGATTCAGGTCGTCTTTACCCGCGGCAGGACCACTTAGCCCATTGGAATCTTCACGTTTGCCTTCGAGGCAAACGCTCTGGCTTCAGGGTAACCCGCGTCGACATGGCGGATGATTCCCATTCCCGGATCGGACGTCAGCACCCGCTCCAGCCGTTGGGCTGCGGAAGGCGTACCGTCCACCACCACCACCATGCCGGCATGCTGGGAGTAGCCGATGCCAACACCCCCGCCGTTGTGGATCGATACCCATGATGCCCCGGCAGCGGTGTTGACTAGCGCGTTGAGCAACGCCCAGTCCGCAACGGCGTCCGTGCCATCCCGCATTCCCTCCGTTTCACGGTTCGGAGAGGCGACAGATCCGCAGTCGAGATGGTCTCGGCCAATCACAATCGGGGCCGAGAGCTGACCGCTGGCTACCATCTCGTTGAACTTCAACCCGGCCTTGTCGCGCTCGCCGTAGCCGAGCCAGCAGATTCGGGCCGGAAGGCCCTGAAAGTGGATGCGCTGCTGGGCCTTGGTCATCCATCTTCGAAGCGAAGCATTGTCTGGGAAGAGGTCGAGTACGGCTTGGTCGGTTTTGGCGATATCTTCTGGATCGCCGGACAAGGCGGCCCAACGGAACGGCCCTTTCCCTTCGCAAAACAGAGGGCGAATGTACTCGGGGACGAACCCAGGAATGTCAAACGCATTGCTTACGCCTGCCTCGAAGGCGAACGCACGTATGTTGTTCCCATAGTCGAAGGTGACGGCGCCCATGCGCTTGAGGTCGAGCATCGCACGGACATGAACTCCCATCGATTCAATCGACCGCTTTGTGTATTCCCCAGGACTTTGACGAAGTTCTTCCGCCTCAGTGAGCGTCATTCCCGATGGCACGTAGCCATTTAATGGGTCATGTGCGCTCGTTTGATCCGTCAGGATGTCGGGAACGATCCCTCGCCTGACCATTTCCGGGATAACATCCGCACAGTTCCCAACCAGACCTACCGAAATCGGCGGATTTCCATCCAGCATCTGCAGCGCTTCGTCGAGCGAGTAGGCAATCTTGTCGCAGTAACCCGACTTTAGGCGCTTCTCGATGCGACTTGGATCGACGTCGATGCCCAAGAAGGCCGCCCCATTCATCGTGGCCGCGAGAGGTTGAGCGCCGCCCATACCCCCCATACCTCCGCTCACGACGAGCTTCCGTTCCAGCGATCCACCGAAATGCCGGTCGGCACAGGCGGCAAACGTCTCGAACGTGCCTTGAACGATTCCCTGGGACCCAATGTAAATCCACGAGCCGGCCGTCATTTGGCCGTACATCATCAGGCCCTTGCGTTCGAGCTCGTTGAAGTGATCCCAGTTGGACCATTTGCCCACCAGATTCGAATTGGCGATCAGGACCCGTGGGGCCTGGTCGTGGGTGCGGAAGACGCCAACCGGCTTTCCGCTCTGAATGAGCAAGGTCTCATCGTTTTCCAGTTCACGAAGGCACGCGACAATTGCATCGAAGCACTGCCAATTCCGTGCCGCCTTGCCGGTGCCGCCATAGACAATCAGGTCCTCGGGCCGTTCGGCCACGTCGGGGTCGAGATTGTTCATCAACATCCGCATGGCCGCCTCTTGGTGCCAGCCCTTACAACTCAATGCGGATCCCCGCGGAGAACGAACGGCGGTGGTCGTCATCGCGAGTTCGATTATGGCGGCTAAACTCCGCATCGGCATGATCACCGTGTATGGGACCGTGTGCCTCGATCGGCTGCGCCGCGTTGCAAAGCTTCCTCCTTTGGGTGGCTACGCCGAAATCCTCGGGGAGCAGGTTTTTCTTGGGGGCGAAGCTGCGAACACGGCAGTTGCCTTGCGATATTGGGAGGCGAACGTGGAGGTAATTGGCAACGAGATAGGCGACGACGACTCAGGCCAATGGCTCCGAAACGCCTTGCGCGACCGGAACCTCTCCGATGCCGGCATCCCGACCAGCAGTGTGGTGACGCCGTTCACCGACATTTACGTCACGCCAGACGGCGAGCGAACGATGTTCGGCATGGGCTTTGCCGACATGTATCTCCACAGCCCGGTTAACGCAATCCGGCCCAGAGCAGGAGACTGGATTACCTTCGATCCCAACCACGGCATCGCCGCCCGGCAAGCCGCCGTCACGGCCCGAGCAGCCGGAATGCGAATCTATGCCTTGGACTTCAACGGCGAGGACGAGCCGATCGATGCTGACACCTTTTGGCAATCGAGCACGGATTGGGTTGGTTACCGTGGCAACACGCAGCGAAATGTCGAATTCGTTCGCAAGTGGGTGGACCGATATGGCTGCTACGCCATCCTAAGCGACGGGCCCAACGGTTTCGTGGCTGGGTCCACAGAACACGAGATTCGGCATTACCCGCCATTTCCTTGCCCCAAACTGGTTGATTCGACCGGAGCCGGCGACGTCTTTCGTGCCGGAATGCTGTTCGGTCTTTCCCAAGTCTGGAGCCTGCCCGACTGCCTGCGGTTCGCTTCGGTCGCAGGCTGCTTAAACTGCCGCGGTCTTGGCGCTACTGGGGATCTGCCGACTAAGGACGAGATCCTTTCCTTTGTTGCCCGCCATCCGGGCGTAGCATCGCATTACGGCTAGCCCGACTGCCACAATGGGTTCAGATGCTTACCGTTGCCGTTGCCGTCCTTGCGATTTCGACTCAAGCCTCCCAAAATCTGCCGCGCAACTTCCAGTATCCAGAGCTGATGTGCAGCCTGAGCAGCAACGTGATTAACGAGAGTTCTGGAATCGGGGCAAGCAGGGCCGAAGACGGAATGTTTTTCACCCACAACGACAGCGGTGACTCGGCTCGCTTCTTCAAGTTCGATTCGACGGGAAAGGTCTTGGGTAGTTTCGCCCTGCAGGGCGCCACGGCCATCGATTGGGAGGACATGGCCACGGCCGTGGTGGACGGAATTCCCTACGTTTACATCGGTGACATCGGAGACAACCTTCGCATTAGGACCTCGATCAAAGTACACCGATTGCTCGAACCACTCCAATCGCAAGGCACGATCACGAAATTCGAAACCTATACGCTTACGTATCCCGACCGGGCTCATAACGCGGAAACCCTGATGGTCCGGCCCCAAACTGGGGACATCTACATTGTCACCAAGATCTCCGGCGAGGACAGCAAGGTCTTTAAGTGCCCAAAGCCGGATGGTAGCGGCAACTATGTGCTGCAGGAAGTCGGACGCCTTCGCATTGGTACGAACATGGGAGCGACCCAATTGATTACGGGTGGCGACATTTCCGGCGATGGCAAATACGTCGTGATCCGCGGAATGTATGCCGCCCACGAATTCAAAGCGCCCGCCGGCAACTTCGACGGCTGGTGCAATGAGCCTCGCACGAACATCACGTTACGGCCAGAGGGGCAAGGCGAGGCGATCTGCTACAGCCGGACGGGCACGACGCTATACACCACGTCCGAAGGAACGCCGTGCCCGGTTACGAAGATCACGATGAAGAAGAAGGGCTAGCCGCTCTTCGCTGCATCCAACGGAAGATCAGGATCAGCGGCAGCCAGATCGGAGCCAGGACGAAGACATAGATTGCGCCTTGGGCGATGAACTGCCAAGCCGTGCCGAGGATGACCTTCGCATGCGCGAAGGTTTCATCCGTCCAGCTCGAGCCTGCTGCTCCGGCTTCGTCCCGGTAGTTCTGGGTAAGGCTGACGCCGATGGTAGCGAACGACGTCTCGTTCTTGAGGAACCGCTGCTGAGCTTCGAGGCCCTCGATCTCCATCCTCACATCACCCAGCCGCTGCTTGACGTCGAGAATGTCACCGATTCGCCACGCCTTGCGAAGGATGGTTCGATACTGCTCTTCTTCCGTGCGGAGGGTCTTTAGCCGGGCAGCGACATCCATTACCTGAGCGGTGACGTCGTCCCCGTCCAGATTCTCGCCGAGCACTTCGCCCATGCTTCGCAACTTGTCCAGTGCGGTCTCGAAGTTTCGGCTCGGCAGACGGAGGACCATCGAGGCAGTTGGCCTCTTGGGATCATCCATGTTGAGGTTGCTGGACTCGGTGTAGCCGCCGAGCGTGCGGGACAGGTTCGTCGCCTCCCCCAACCGCTTGGAGACACTGTCGACCTTGACCTTTACGTCTGCACGGCGGATGATCTCGCGGTTACCGAGGGCAGGTGCTTTGTCGGCAGGCTTCGCCTGAGGCCAGGCTTCCGCTGGGACGCGCTGTGTCCTGAAATTCGCTTCACCAGCCTGACTCTCAATGCCACCTTTCATCTTGCCCGGATGAGGCATTTCCATGTCTGGGTTTGGCGGTGCAGCGCCATCGGAGCCCAGACCTTCCACACCATTCTTGGTCCGGTCTGGCATTGCGGTCGTCCGTCCGGAAAGAGCAGCAGTCGGAGCGATATCGGCGCCCTCCGCTGCCCTGCCGCCCACGTTGGGCAGCAGTCGGCTGCCGAGCATGCCTATTCCTGCCAGCAGAACGACGCTGCCTACCGCATAGCCCCAGATTGGCAAACGGAACCGGCGTCCGGCAGAGCTGCCCTCGACCCGAGCCTGTCCCTTGACGGGCGCGTCGCTTCGAAGCGCCTTGAGTGATGCCGCTAGTGATTTCATGAATTCGACCTCCTGGCGGAGATCTGCATCCTGTTCAATCGCAGCCTGGACTTCGCGTGCACGCTCAGCCGTCAGTTCGCCATCCACGTAGGCTTTCAAGTCTTCGCGGATGCTCATCGAATGGCTCCCTCGCAAAGCTGCTCTCGCATCTTGAGGATGGCGTGATGCAGCCTCGACTTCACCGTGCCTTCCGGTACGCCCAGCACGGCGGCAATTTCGCCGTACCGGAGCCCCTCGACTTCGTGCAGGACAATAACTTCCCGGTGTTCGTCCGATAGGCGCCCAAGCGCCTGCTTGAGCATTGCCACATCGAAAGCCACCGGTTCGGCAGCCTGCTCCATCAGCACCAAATCCGGTACCAGAAACTCCCGTCGGTATCGCCGGGCGAGGTTTCGGCAGACGTTATTGGCGATGCCAAACAGCCACGTCCGGGGACTAGTGGCTTCGTCATATCGGGCAAGGGTCTGATGGGCGATCACGAATGATTCCTGGGTTGCGTCTTCGGCCCTGTCGTCGCCGATACGGCGGGCACAAAACCGGAACACGTCGGCGTAGTGCTCACGCACCCAGACGTTTATTCGCGAATCCGCGCCGTACGATCGCCGTAAGCGGCTGAACATGAACTAATTTCGATCTCCGGCAATGAATGTCTTCATGCCGGGCAATCGTTCATGAAATCGTTGAAATCGCGGTCACGCGTCCATCGCCAGATAGTCCGCATGGGTTACCGCCGCAGTCCCATGCTCGGCAAGGGTCTTTGGCGGCACGAGAAAGGCGCGGGTGCCGCTGGCCGATTTGCTCTGAATGATCTCGATCGCCTTTTGAAGCTGGTTGTCCGTCTTGGGAACTCCCGGCACGAGGTCGATGTTGGCAGGAACCCGTACATCCGGCTTCAGGCCTCCCGACACGTACTCGCCATCGACATCCACCTTGCGGCTGATGTCGCTGCCATTCGGCAGGTAGTAGCGAGCGATGGTGATCTTGGCGCTGGCGCCGTCGATCAGCTGGAAGACGTTTTGCACCGAGGCCTTGCCGTACGTGTGCTCGCCTACGATCGTGGCCAGGCGATAGTCCTGCATCACCCCGGCAAAAATCTCGGCCGCGCTTGCCGATTCCTCGTTAACGAGGACGACGACCGGATATTCCAGTCGACGCGATCGGTTGCTTTCCGTACGATGGACTTCTTCGGTACCGTCCCGATACCGCATCTTCACGACCACCGAGTCGGGTTTGAAGTTGGACAGCATCATGACCGCGGTCTTCAGCAGCCCGCCGGGATTGCTTCGCAAGTCGACGACCAAGCCCTTGATCTTCTTGTCGGTCAGCTCGTCCAGTGCGGAATCGAACTGTTCAACGGTCGTCTCGCTGAACTGGGCGACATTGATAATGCCGATCTCGGTGTCCGGAATAACCTGGCCTTCAGCCGTCGGAATGTAAACCATCGCTCGACGGATTTTCAAATCGATCGCCTTGTCGGCATTGGCTCTGACAACCGTAAGCCGAACTTCGGTGCCTTCCTTGCCACGGATCTGGGAGACGATCTTGTCGACGGGTTGTCCGGCAACGTCGTTTCCATCGACCTTTGTGATCAAGTCGCCAGGACGGAGTCCTGAACGGGCGGCAGGGCCATCCTTGAAGACGGTTGCGACCTTCGCACCCAAGGGATCGGGAGCCAGACGCGCCCCGACTCCAACGAAGTTGCCGCGGGTGTCCTGGGCAAATTCGCGAGCGATCTTGGGCTCCATGTATTGGGTGTGAGGATCGCCGAGGGAACCCATTGCCCCTTCCATTCCCGCCCACTTGAGGTCGATCTGGTCGATGGGACGGTAGTAGTCCTTGATGATTCGGTGAAACGCGTCGCTGAATTCCTGCGTGGCGGTGACCTTAGCGGTGGCTTCCGGCCTTCCGATGAGTCTGCCGATTGCTTCCTGCGAAGGTGCGGAGCCGCTACGAAGGTCCTTCCACGTAAAACCAAAAGCAAAGGCAGCGAAGAGGACGATCAAGACAATGAGCATCCTGGCGAGGTTCTTCACTTGGTTCCCTCCGATTTGGGGGCTTCATACTGGCCTATCACCAACGTGTAGCCCGAGCCGTCGCTCAAACGATAGCTTGTCGTGAATACGGCGTCATCCGGCAGAAACTTGCCTTGAATTTTTACGCCGTGGGCTTGTGCGGCTTGGGCAAAAACGGCGGCGGCGCCACGGGTGCTGTCATCCACGATCAGCGTCAACTTCACGGCGTCACCCTTGCCCTTGATCGGAAGCTCCTTGGCCCCTCCACCCTTCCTATCCCTCATTGATCCGGCCGCACCCGGAGGCAGCACCACCTCCAAACACTTCAGCATCGTGTCGGTATCGCCGGCAAAGCTGTTGCGTAGATCGAGGGTCAACACCTTGTTGTCACGAACCACCGCCTCAAGGTCGCGCTCAGCACCCTTGAAGAACCGTAACGTCATGTTCGCCTCTCTTTCTAGCGGCTTAACCATGGTCGTCTTTCGCTCGACCGATCCCCGGAACATTTGGTCGCCCCGCGCCCACTCGACGAGGACGGGCGCGCCGTTCTCGGCAAGAATCTCCTTGGCCCGCATGGGCGTCCGGTCGTTCTTGGTCTTGGTTCGGATGTCTTGTCTGAGCTGGTTCAGCTTGGCTGTGTTTCCTTCGGCCTGGAGCTTCCGTTGCTGCTCCCGCCAAGACTTCACCACTGCCGGCGAGGGAATCCACTTCCCATCGATTGACTCGATACGGTCGCCGGGTCTGATACCTGCCTTATCGGCAGGGCTGCCGGGAGCCACCGCCGTTACTTTGAGTTCGGGAACGAAGACGCTGGTGTCGGAATCGGGCGAGACCTCCTCGTCCTCTTGGGATCCGGTGCTACCCAGCTTCCTCATGTCATCGCTGAAATAAAGCATCAGCTCGACACCGATACCATCGAATTGGCCGCGCTGCTGGCGCTGAAACGCCGCAAACTGGACAGGATTCATATATTGAGACCACGGATCCACCAGGCTGGAGACCATCCCTCGAACCGCTCCCACGGCAAGTTTCGTGTCATCGCCTACCGGTTCGACGAACTCCCGTTTGATCAGGTCCATGAGCTTGAGGAAGTATTGGCCCTCTGGAACCTGAAGGTCGACATCGGAGGCAACCGGCTCCAACGAGGCCTGTAACCTTCGCTCCGGCTCGGGCCCACGGTCGATCCCTTCGCGCAGCATGTACCCGGCCAGCACGGAACCTAAGAGTCCCAATACACCGCCGGTCACGATGAGGCTTGCGTGCGCTGTCTTCATGGATTTCTCTCTATCCTAACCCGTTTTCGCATCGTTTAGGTCCTGGTCCAGCTTTTTTACGCGCCTGACATGGCGTGCCTCAAGATCTGGGCCCGTTTCCAAGAACATTCTTAGAATAGCTTCTGCCTGGACAACCTCCGTGAATCGCGCACCTAAGCAGAGCACATTCGCGTGGTTATGTTGGCGGGCAAGGGCGGCCATATCGACGGAACAGCAATTCGCGGCTCGAATGCCCGGATGCCGATTGGCACGCATACATATGCCGACGCCAGAACCACAAATCAGGATTCCACACTCGACCGTTTCATCCAATACAAGTTGAACGGTCTCGTCGGCCGCATCCGGATAATCGTAGGCTTCCGAGCTCGTCGCGCCCGCTTCCAAAACCTCGTGGCCCCAGCTTTTCGCCACGTCCACCAGACGCTTTCGCAGTTCGAAGCCGGCATGGTCTGATCCGAAAGCGAGTTTCATTGAGACAACCCTCCCGCAGCCCGTCGAACCTCGGGATCGATACTTGCCTTTAGCCGCGCCTTGACTTCATCCGATAACTTGAGGGAAAAGTGGGTGCTTGTCGAGATGAGCTCCATCTGGACCCTTGGATCGGAATCGGTGATGGCAGGGAGCAAATCATCGGGTTTCGGGCCTTCCTCAAACCGCCTCCACGACCGTAGAGCCGCTGCTCGAACCAATGGATTCGAATCGGCAATCCCATTTTTCACCGCGATCAAATGCTTGGGGTTGGCTAGCGTCCCAATGAACTCGAGAAGGTCCATACGTACCCAGGGACTCTCGTCCCGTACTCCCTTCAACGCTTCGTTCATGGCCGGTCCCTCAGTGGCCAGAAGTCGTTTCAGTGCGGCCAAGCGGACCGGCTCGCTGGGATCGTTCACGGAAACAAATTGAAGTCGCTTGAGGAGCAGGTCCACATTCGGATTCGCGGCGTGCACGGCCGCATATCGGACCACAGGGTCGGCATCTTGGAAGAACCCTGCCATCAGAATCTGCGTTTCCGCCGCTCCCGACCTTCCCATAGCACGGACCGCGCTTGTGCGAGTAATCGCATTTGGAGCCGCCAGCAGCACGGAAAGACCCGGGCCGGCAAGCTTGGAGCCATCGGAATCAAGCACGTTCGCCGCCGACTCCCGGTTGCTGTCGAACGGCCCGGTAAAGATGATCTCGGTGAGGGTCGGCCTTGCCGTAGCCGGCGCGTTGAATTGGAGCGCCTCAGCCGCGGCCATGGCGATGAACGGATTGGCCGACTTGACTTGAGCGGCAACGACACTTTCAGCCCCCTCGACTTTCCGTTTCGATAACAGAACCAGCGCCGGCAGCCGCTTGGCGTCGTCCTCGGATGCCGCCCACTGTAACAGCTCGGCGTCTGCTGGGACTGCGGCAAGGGAAGGAGTGCTCTCGTCAGGCGGCGTCGCATCACTGCCGCTTGATACCGAAGCCTCGACAATCGTAACGTCCAGCGGATCGCCACGAGGCGGCTCCACCGAAGCGCCCTCCGGTGACGGACCGAGGAAATACTCCCCGGCCTGAATTGCCAGGGCCAGCTTGCGCGGTGTACTGGCTTCGAGGCGGTATCCGGCCCTCGATCCTTCGATTTCAATCGGTGTCGGGGCGACCGTGCCAACGTTGTAGATCGGAACAAATTTCTGGTCGAGGCCCGGAGGGCTGAGATGCCAAATCGCAAGCGGCTCGGCCCGAGTAATCGACACTTCGAGGGAGAGCAAGCCTGGCCGGTCCGCTCTGGCCAACCGGATCATCCCGGTTCGCGTACCTGTCGGGAACCGAAAGACGCGGGAATCGCCTCCACCGACCTGCTCAATCAACCCGCATGGATAAACAGCCTGGTCATCCACGGACGTTTCACTCTTGCCGGTCGTCCACTTCGGGAAATCCAAGTCTCCCTTTGCAGTCAGCGCGATCGAACGTCCATCAGCCTTCACCACTGCCTCAGGCATCGCTTCTGCGGGAATCACTTCAGCCATGGCTGGCAGGGCGCTAACTTCTGCATCCCGTTGCCCTGAAGGTCCTTTACCGTCGGCCTCGACGCCTGCTTTCGGGTCGTCCAGCAGTGCCGGCAAAGGCACGGGCGTAGTCGGTCGCTCGGCATATCGTCCCGGATCCACGATCCGATCGAGGATCCTTGCCCCAGCCAACTTCGGCCAAATCGATAATGGTGTCCAAGGATCGGCGCTGCCGGCGTGGCGGCCAACTAGCCGGGATCGCGATGCCACGTCGGACTCCCACCGTTTCAGAAGGTCGCGCGCCAGCCCGTCCGGCCGATGCCAGACACCGGGACGTCCGAATGAGAAGACCTGGATGGCTCCGGTGCTATCGGCATACTCCTCGGTTCGGAGAGTCGGGCCGCTATGGACCACCCAGCGGCTATCGAAGGGGCCCCGGTACTTACCGTCGTCGGCATCCCAACTTCCACGATTAAACCGTGGCTCCACGTGGTTGCGAATCCATCGCAGGGAGGGAAAGCCCTTCGCTTCTAGAGCCGGGTCTCGGTCCTTGCCGCCTACATCGAGGCCATCGGAATCCAGTCGCAGGCGATGGGAGGACGAATCCACCTCAACATCGACGATTACGTCGACCCGGCCCTGCGTCCGCATTTCGATGAGCGCTTCGACACCCGCGAGCTGTTCTCGCAGGAGCTTCATCTGAGGCTCGTTTATTGCCGCACGGCGGACTCTGGCTGCGCCATTTGCAGAGACCTCCAAGAAGCCGAATATTGGCAGCACGACGACCTTTACTCGCCACTTGAGGGCGTCTGGTCCTGGACGGGTCTGGCTATAAAGCTCCCTGAGCCTTGCGTCGCTCAGGCCGTCGACCACGATATCGCTGAGCCGGTCAGGATAAACAGCGAAGGATCGCCCTGCCGAAACATACACCGTTGGAGTCGGCGCTGCCGCTCGATACAGCCGAATCGGGGTAGTGGTCCCTGAAACCGTTCCCGCCCCAAGCTCCGTCCAACCCGATGTCTCGAGCGGCAATCCAAACGCAAGGGCAGCCCCGATCAAGCCTATCATTGCTCGTATAGCCTCAGATCCAATCCCGAATGTGAAAAGCCATCGCCGCGGCTGAATGCCAGACCCTCGGCTGCGCCGAGGGTATCGAGGTCTGCGGGCATCTTCTTCACAAGATCGAGGACCACACCCCTCACGCGCTCAGCGTTTCGCTTGAAGACCTCAAGAACACTCTCCGCCGTGACCGCCTCGGCGTCCGCCACTACTCCGCTGTCGTAATCGGTGATCAGGGAGATATTGACCACGGCCATGCCAAGTTCCCGGCATAGGTATGCCTCCGGATACTGCGTCATGTTGATGACCTCCCAACCAGCTTCCGTAAACCACTTGCTTTCTGCCTTGGTGCTGAAGCGGGGGCCGTTGATGACGACGATCGTCCCCCGGTCATGACAGTCGATCCCGTGCTCGCGGATCGTGGTCGCTGCCAGCCGGCTGAGGATCGGATCGTAGGTTTCTGCGGGTGAAACGTGGGCGACGATCGGCCCTTCGTAAAAGGTGTCGCTACGTCCGGTCGTTCGATCCACAAACTGATCGCAGACGACAAAGTCGCCCGGCTTGACGTGCGCCTGCAGCGAGCCTGCCGCACAAGGACTGATGACTGCCTTCACTCCTAACTTATGAAACGCCCACACGTTGGCACGATAGTTGATTCGGTGCGGCGGAATCGTGTGGTGACGGCCATGTCGGGGCAAGAAGGCGACCTTTCGATCCCCGACCGACGCGACCATGATCAAGTCGCTGGGCGGACCGTACGGCGTATCGACTTTGACCTCCTCGACATCATCGAGCAAGTTGTAGAAACCCGACCCGCCAAAGATTCCGATTTCAATGCCTCTCATGGCTTCGACGTGGCCAGGAAGAACTGGTAGAGGTTCGAGATCAGCTTGTCGACCCGACTGCCGGCTCGTAGAAGGATGTCTTGGTTGATCGCCGCAACCGCACCATTCTTGATCGCCTTGATGGGCTTCAGCCTCGCATCGCGCAGCACGGCATCTGCTTCGGTTGGGTCCTCATCCGACATGCCGCTCGTATCGGTGGTCATCTGGTCAGGCGATGCACCCACCACGATCACGTCTGGATTCCAGGAGATCAGCGCCTCAAGGTTGGCGGTCTCAAACTTGTCCGTATCCGGACCGACCGGATCCCCGCCTGCAGCTCGGATGCAATCGGCCAGAAATCCCTTCGTACCGGAAATCATGTAGCCGTTGCCGGCCAGCAGAACCGCAACCTTGGGCCTTGGATTTGGTGGCGACGACAGCGCGACCTTGCGGGCGTTAAAAACCTTGTCGCTGTACTCCGCGATCTTCATCGGCTGGTCGATTCGGCTTCCTAGCGCATCCAAGAACAGAAGATAGCGATCAACGCTGTCGACCTCGAGTGGGAATAGATCGACGCCCAGCGCGCGCATCTTCTCGACTTCCTGGTCGTTGTAGAGCGACGCATCATAAAAGATCAGGTCAGGCTTGAGTGACGCGATCTTCTCATAGTTCGGCTTGACATCCCCGACCACAGCGGCAGTTTCCACGTTGCCCGGATAATTGCAGCTCGAAGTTCGTCCAACCAGGGCCCCATATGGCAAGTGGATACCAAGCAATTCGGTGGTGCTCGGGCTCAAACTGACGACGCGCTGTGGCGGCTTTGGGTGAAGGTAACCGCCGGAATGGCGGGGAGATTCACAGCCGCAGACAAGCAAGACGGCAAAGATCCCGACCAGGAGCCGAAGGGACATAGGGCAATTGTGAACTACGCCAATCGAAATCCGCCGGTTACCGGGTAATCCGCCATCGTGAGATCGGCATCCAGATGGCATCGGACCGTCCGACAATCTGTTCCCGCTTGATAAGACCCCAGCCTCGGCTGTCAAAGGAGCCGTTCCGGTTATCTCCCATCATCAGGTACCAGCCCTTGGGAATTTCGACAGGCTTGGCCGCCATTAGTTCGCGGTTCACGTCCTCGGGTGTCTTGCCCAATTTCTGGGCCAAGGCATCGATCGTGTACTCGTCTGCCACCCCGATACCGAACATCCTCTGCGGGTTGGCGAGCTCGCCCTGGTACTGGACCGGAATAAACTCTCCGTTGATCTGAACGAGCTTGAAGTCCGTTGCCGGATCTGCCGCGAGTTCCTGCGTGGTCAGGTCGCGGTAAATCGGCGGTACTCGGCTTGTCATCGCCGTGTAGTGCTTGTACGACTCCTCAACCGGCTTACCATTGCGATAGAGCACTCGGTTTCGAATTTCGATCGTGTCGCCAGGCACGCCGATGAGTCGTTTGATGTAATCCGTCATCTTCTGGCCAGGCATCAACGCCCTTTCCGGTGGCTTGAAGACGATAATGTCGCCCCGCTGCGGCTCCGTGTAGCGGTAAATCAGCTTGTTGACGATAACGAAATCGTTCTCCCGCATCGTGGTCTGCATCGAACCACTAGGAATGTAAAAGGTCTGGAGGAAGAACGGTCGAATAACGAAGAAGACGAAGATGCCGGCATAGATCACGGCATCGAGCAGCTCGTTTAGAAACTTGCCGAAGACGTAAGGGCCTGAACGAAGATGCCTAGGCGTGTTTTTAAGCCACGGATGCATGAGCACACGCAAGATCGTGGCGCCCAGGACGAAGTAGAAAATGCTGGTTAGACTGGCCCTGGCGAGGGTATCGACCACGCCCATGAAGCCCGAAGGCTGCTGTGCGTGTGCGAAAGTCCAGATCATGCGCTAGAAATATTAGCGCTTTTCGCGAATGCGCGCGTCTTTACCGACCTTGTCCCGAAGGTAATAGAGCTTGGCCCGGCGGACGCGGCCGCGTCGAAGCACCTCGAAGCCTGCCACGTTCGGCGAATGGACGGGGAAGGTTCGTTCGACTCCGACGCCGTTGCTGATCTTTCGGACGGTGACGTTCTTCGCGATGCCGCCATTGCGGACGGCCAATACCAAGCCCTCGAACGCCTGGATGCGCTCTTTGCCGGCTTCGCGTACCTTAACCTTCACGCGAACCGTGTCGCCAGGTCGCATATCGGGGACATCGGCTTTGATGCACGGTGCGGCAACGCTTTCCAAAATGGCTTGCTTGGACATGGTGAACCCTCTGCGATCCCGCAGGACGGGTCGCGAGGCAAAATTATAGCAGATTCAGGTCGTCTTTGGAAAGGCGCGCCTTGGCAAAGAGGTCCGGCCTGCGTTCACGGGTTATCTGCAGCGATATCTTGCGCTTCCACGCCGCGATCTGGCCGTGGTTTCCCGACTGGAGCGGTGCCGGCACCTCGAGGCCACGAAACTCGGCCGGTCTCGTATATTGTGGTGCGGTGAGCAGTCCATCTTGATGGCTATCCGCCTCCAGGCTGTCCGGATCGCCCAAAACGCCCGGAATCAGTCGCGTAACCGCATCAGCGATCACCAGTGCAGGCAGCTCGCCACCGGTCAAGACAAAGTCGCCCAGGCTCAACGTATGAGTCGCGAATAGCTCCCGTGCCCTGTCGTCGATGCCCTCATAGTGGCCGCAAACCAGAACAAGCCGGGACTTCCGCGCCAAGTCCCTGGCCAGCGACTGGCTAAACACCTCGCCCGTCGGATCCGTAAAGACGACCGCTGCACCCGTCGGCAAGTGGAGGCTCTCGATCGCCTTTGCCACGGGTTCGACCTTGAGCAGCATCCCGGGACCACCCCCAAATGGATGGTCGTCCACGGTCCGGTGGCGATCTTCGGTGAAGTCACGTGGATTCACGGCCTTCAATGACAGCTTGCCGCTCTCGATGGCGCGATGCATGATGCTGTGGTCGAGCATCCCCAAGACTTGCTCCGGAAAGAGCGTCACAAAATCAATCTGCAGCATCGACTTCCGCCGCCAGCGCGTCGTCGGCGCTGATTCGTTCGCGAGGAGCAATGACTGCGGTTGGCCGTGCCGGCCGCGTGGCGAAGGCTCCCGTTAGCGCCTTCTCCTTCACGTTGAGTTCGCGAGCGCGCTCCTCGGCGCCAGGGGTGACCGGCCACAGGGTCTTGTCGGCCCAATAGCTATGCATGAACTCGCTCCACACCCGTTCGTAGGTCGCAATCGTCTTCGTGGCGAGCTTGGACCAATCAAAGTCCGCTTTCAGCCTGTCGCGAGCAGCTGCAACCAGCCGGTCGCTTCGCTGAGGATCGTTAAGGGTTCTCAAGATCGCCCAGGCCAGGCTGCCGGCATCTCCCGCAAAGCTCGTCGTTCCGGTCAGGTCGTGAAGAACGACCTCCTTCAGGCCTCCCGCGTCGCTGGAGACCACCGGCGCGCCGGCTGCCATGCCCTCCAGGGCGACGATTCCAAAGGGCTCATAGAGCGAGGGGAAGACGGCCACATCGGCAACCCGGTAAAGCTGGTGCAGCGACCGGTTCGCCATAAAGCCAGTAAACAGCACCTTCTCTTCGAGCCCGTACCAGCGGACGAACTTCTCAAAGCGCTCCCGATGGCCGCCGCCGACGATAAGGAATTTGGCATTGGGCTCGGAAGCGAGAATCGCACTCGCCGCATTCAGTAAGACGTGGATGCCTTTCTCGCGGACGAACCGACCGACATACATGACGATCTTTTCGTGAGGTAACGCCAGCCTCGATCGCCAGTCAGCCCGCTCCTTTTCCGACCAATCGAACTCGAATTTGGTGGGCTCCACCCCGTTGAAGATAACGTCCACCTTATCAGCGGGGCTGTGGAAGAGGCGCTGAACCTCACCCTTCATAAATTCGGAACAGACGATAATTCGCCAGGCCTCGTATGTCAGCCAATATTCCTGCTCGTGGATGTAGCGGCTGATGTCCGAATGGATACCTCCGTGCCGTCCGGCTTCCGTGGCATGGATCGTCGCCACGAGCGGTAACTGGTACTCGTACTTCAGCTCTCTTGCCGAATCCAGCGAAAGCCAGTCATGGGCGTGGAAGATCGTCGGCTGACCACCGGGCCTCCAGTCCTCGAGCAACTGCCGCACCCTTAAGTCCGTGGCCTGGTTTAGGAGCTGGATCTCATGGACAAAGTCATTCGGCTCCTCCTCCAAGTGGACACGATGGACCACGACCCCCGATGCTTCGACCTCTTCGTCCGGAGCTTGCGGCGTCGCCTTCGTTACGACGTGAACTTCGACGTCCTGCTTGACAAGCTGCTGGGAGAGCTCGAACACATGCGGACTGATCCCCCCGACGATCCGGGGTGGGTACTCCCAAGACAGCATGATGACGCGCATGTGCCCTCGGATTATAGTCGCTGGCCGATCAGCCCTCCAGAAACCTCACAAATCACCCGAAGTTTAGCGTCGAGGCGAATCAAATCATGTCTGCACCCGTCATGCCAACTCCGGAATACACGTCTCTCACCTGGACCGGTGAGCGGATGATTCCCAATGCCAGCGACGTACTCACCGAGATGTACCACTGGCAGCGGTATCTCTATTTCAGACCATGGTATGTCGACGCGGCTGTCGTCGACGCCGCCAGCGGTGAAGGGTATGGCATCAACTACGCCTCCGGCTTTACCACCAAAGCCCTTGGAATCGACATCAACGATGCTGCGGTGGACCACGGACGCCGGCGGTATCCCCATATTGAATTCGAGGTCAGTGATGTCACGAACTACGACTACAGTGGCGCCGACCTCGTCACCAGCTTCGAAACCATCGAACACCTCGAGGATCCCAGCGCCTTCCTTCAGTCGCTGTCTCGGTGCCCTGGCGCAATCGTGGTTTCCACACCGAACCGCGAGACCCATTCGCCAGGGAACCAGCTGGACGACAAGCCGCTTAACGAATTCCACACGGTCGAGTGGACGCCGGCCGAGTTTGCCAAGCTGGTCGGACAAAGCTTTCCCAATCGGCAGGTTCGTTTCCTGAGCCAGCAAATGGGTTGGCCGGGCACGGTCCGAGAGGGCCTCGACGAGTCAGCGATGTATACGATCGCAGTCATCGACGGACCTGAACTCCCTTCGTGGCCGAAAGTAGGGATTTCCATCCCAACCGTCGATGCCGACATGGCAGCGGATGCCTTCCTAACCCTCAGCCGAACCTATCCAGGAGATATCGTGTTCTGCCTCGTCGTAAATGGTGTCGACGACCTCCAGAGAGCGAAGTTTGAGAAGTTGAGAGCGACCGCTCCCAAGCAGATCGAAGTCCTCTATCAGCCCCGCAACCTGGGCTACGGTGTGGGCGCCAACATCGGGCTCGATCACCTCGCCCACCGCGGCGACTGTGAGTTCCTGGCGGTCTCCAACGACGATGTCTTTGCCACCCCGGGCATGCTCTCGGAGCTCGTTTGCGGACTGATTGAACTGCAGAAATCAGGCCTGAAGCCGGGCGCCATCGGCCCCGTCAGCAATTACGTGCATGGGCCACAGCAAGTGGACCTTGGCGAGACCAGTTCCTTCGACGAGCTGCTGTTCAGGGTCGAAGGAAGGCACTCGCAGACCGCCAATTCGGTTTCCCAGACGGACATTCTCCGGGGCCTCTTTGTGCTGTTCGACCAGGATTGCCTCGCCGAGATTGGCGGTTTCGATCCCCGGTTCGGTCTCGGAAACTTCGAGGATGCCGACCACAACTTGCGATGCCAGCTTGCCGGTTACTCGCTGTGGATCGCTGACGGCGCTTTTCTCTATCACAAGGGATCGCAGACGTTCCAGAAGCTTGGCATCGATTACGAACAGTCGATGCTTCGCACGCGGGACCTTTTCTGGGAGAAGTGGGGCGTTGCCTCCGACGAGGATGCGCTCTCGCTGCGCGCGAAGCCGGAAGGCGTCCAACTATTTGTTCCCCTAACTCCGCCCACGTCGAGCGGGCCGAAGCTCATTCTTGGCCCCCAGGAAATCGACGTTTTCAGCCAAGCAACCAACCTCGAATTCGGTGTCTGGGTGTCTCAGCAGCTGAGAGGCAAGGGAATTTCCGAGCGGGAAGCGATCGCCAAGATTCTTGACGCCGCGTAGCTACTTGTCTCGCTTCCGGGCGGGATTGATCGTCAAGTCCTCATCCCCTTGAAGATAGGGGCTGTACTTGCGGGTCGGCGTGTGGGTCAGGTCGGCCACGCGAGCCAAGAAGAACCCAACCGAATCCGCAAAGTCCTCGAGCGTCATGGATTCCTCCGGGCCAACGGCAATGGGTCCCACGGGGGATACGAAGCCGTTCGAAACCAGCTCGGCGAGCGCGCGGTTTGCAGCCTCGCTCGAAGCCTTGGCCCTGGCATCCACGGGCAGCTTTGGCGGCATAAACCGAAAGGAGGGTTTGG
Source organism: Fimbriimonadaceae bacterium (assembly GCA_019187105.1). Classification (NCBI taxonomy): domain Bacteria; kingdom Bacillati; phylum Armatimonadota; class Fimbriimonadia; order Fimbriimonadales; family Fimbriimonadaceae; species Fimbriimonadaceae bacterium. Next base: position 1,450,935 of record JABAQM010000001.1, read on the forward strand.
CAAGATCGTACAGCCGCTTAAACTCCAGAAGGAGGGAAGAACGGCTTGCCGGGGCCTTATCCTGGGTGGACGTCGCTGGGCGCTGAGCCACCGACTTGATCCGCAACACCTTTCGGATCGACTTTTCGACCCGCTCGATCACGGTCATCATCTCCGCCTGAGTGACCGGCTCAGCCGGAGCCGCGGCCATCGCAACCGTACAGCCAACCGCAAGAAATGCTACCGATAGTCGCCGCAGCATCAAGTGGAGCTTACCGCCCCGCTGGCGCGAATTTCGTCGAGATGCTCCAAAGCACGACCAGTTCCGATCGCGACACAGTTCATTGCGTTCTCCGCGACGCGCACCGGAATGTCGGTGACGCTCTGGAGCAGTCGGTCCAGCCCCTTCAGGAGGGAGCCTCCACCGGTCAGGGTGATTCCGCGTTCGATGATATCGGCACCGAGTTCGGGCGGAGTCTCCTCAAGCACTTGGCACAGCTTCTCGGCGATCATCCGCACGGGATCGGCGAGGGCGTCCCGAATCTCCTCGCTGCTAACCGTGATCGTCGTCGGGAGTCCGGCAACCGTATCCCGCCCTTTCACCTGCATCTGCAGCTCCTGCTGCATCGGAAATGCGGAACCGATCTTGATCTTTATCTCCTCCGCGGTGGGGTCGCCGATCGCAAGGTTGTACTTGTTCCGGATGTGGCGAATAATCGCCTCGTCCATCTTGTTTCCACCCACCCTCAGCGATTGGCTCAGCACGATACCACCGAGGCTGATTACGGCAATATCGGTCGTGCCTCCACCGATGTCGACGACCATGTTGCCCCCCGGTGACGCAATCGGAAGTCCGGCGCCGATTGCGGCAGCCATCGGCTCTTCGATCGTCATCGCTTCGCGGGCTCCCGCACTCTTGGTGGCCTTTTCGACCGCCCGCCGTTCGACCCCGGTTACCCCGCTTGGCACACACACCAGGACCCTCGGCGCGAACAGCCTTGGCCTGGGCAGAACCTTGTTCAGGAGGAACTCGATCATCTTCAAGGTGGTCGAGTATTCCGCGATAACGCCATCCCGCAATGGCTTCGTGGCGATGATGTGGCCTGGGGTGCGGCCGAGCATCTCGTGGGCTTCGTTACCGACTGCCAGCACCTTGCCGTTCACGGTGCTTACCGCTACGACGGTCGGCTCGGCCAGTACGATTCCCTTCCCTCGCCGGTAGACGAGGGTGTTGGCCGTTCCGAGGTCGATGCCGATTTCAGGGATGAACCGAAAGGAGCTAAGTCGCATCGGACGCCAAGCTCGCTCGTCGGTCCGCTGGCGAGGAGTGTCGCTGAATGCTGGCGCCGAGCTTTGCGAGCTTGCCTTCCAAATCTTCGTACCCGCGGTCAATGAAATGCACGTTGCTGACGACCGTCTCGCCGTCGGCGGCAAGGGCGGCAAGCACGAGGGCGGCGCCTGCTCGAAGATCGCTTGCTTCCACGTGGGCGCCGCTCAAGGTCGCCACTCCATCAATCACCGCACTTCGGCCCTCCAAGCGGATTTTTGCACCCATCCGATTAAGTTCGGGCACATGCCCAGTCCTGCTCTCGTAGATGGTCTCTTCCACGACGCTGACCCCGGACGCCATCGCCAGCAGCGCAGCCATCGGCTGCTGAATATCGGTCGGAAAACCGGGATAGGGCATCGTTTTGACTCGGATCGAACTTAGGCGACCGTTCGCTCCAACGGTGACCCAATCGGGCCCCTCCGTTGCAACCGCTCCGGCCTCTCGAAGCTTGTTGATCAGTGCGTTCTGATGTTCCGGCACGATTCCTTTTACGGTGACCTGCCCCTGCGTCATTGCACCGGCGAGCAAATACGTGCCGGCCTGGAGCCTGTCGGCAGGAACGAGAAACTCACAACCGTGCAGCCGCTCGACACCAATGATCGTGATCGTGCTGGTGCCGGCTCCCTCGATTCTTGCGCCCATCCGATTCAGGAATTCCGCCAGCGTAACGATCTCCGGCTCGACGGCGGCGTTCTGAATTTCGGTGACCCCGTGGGCCAGGGTCGCGGTTGCCATGAGGTGCTGGGTGGCCCCTGCACTTGGCACATCCAGGTAGATCTGAGCTCCGACGAGCTGGTCGCAGGAAGCGTAATAGCAGCCTTCTTCCAACTCGATGCGGGCCCCCATCAGGGCCAGTCCCTTGAGGTGGAGGTCTACGGGGCGTGCCCCGATCTTGCAGCCGCCCGGCGCGGGCAGCTTTGCCAATCCCGTACGGGCGAGGAGCGATCCAAGCAGATAGAACGAGGTGCGAATCGGTCGCACCATATCCTCTTCGACCTCGTTGGCGACCACATTAGAGCAGTCGATAAACAGTGAGCCTTCGCGCCAATCCACGATCGCTCCAAATCGCTCGAGGAGCTTGAGCTTGATGTGGATGTCGCTAACGGTCGGCAGGTTGTGAATAACGGTCGGGCCATCGGCCAACAGCACCGCACTCAAGATGGCGAGAGCCGCATTTTTGCTGCCGGGAACGTCGACTTCTCCCTGAAGTCGCTTGCCTCCCGTGATGCGATAAGTAGTCATCGATCGGTTCCGTCCTTGGATTTTCAATCGCGTCGATAACGAGGGCGTTGCCCTCGAAACGTTAAGTGTACCGCGAACGACCACGAACCAATAAAACTGCGAGTTTTAAAAGATTTTGTTAAGCCTCGAGATTTTTCTCTCAGTTCCGATGCCAAAACAAGGCGAACCTCGTTAACAATATAGAGCAGTGGTTGCATTCGGCGTGGACACTCATGGAGGCGTGAGGTGGTCGGCTCACTGGGCCGACACGATGATACGCGCGCGGGCAACTCATCCAATTGGGGTTCGCGAGCCTTGGCTAGCGAACCCTTTTTGCTTTGAATTCCTTGGGGAGGATTTAGTCGCTTGAGCTGTCCCGAAGTGCTGTTGCTGAACTCCGACTTCGAGCCACTGAACGTCTGCAACGTTCGTCGCGCGATGTCGCTCATCGTTCTGGGCAAGGCCGACGTGCTGCAAGAGCACGATGGCCAAATCCGAACGTCGCGGGGCCATCTTCCGGCGCCGTCGATCGTCAAGATGCGATACCACGTCAAGCGACCTTTGCCACAGCTTCGTTTGTCACGCCACTCGATCCTCGCCCGCGACCATTACACCTGCCAATATTGCGGCTACCGTGGCCGGGATTTGACCATCGACCACGTCATCCCTCGATGGATGGGTGGCCCGCAAGCTTGGGACAACTTGGTGGCCTGCTGCCGGAAATGCAACCTCAAGAAAGGCGACAAGACGCCTCAGCAGGCAAACATGAAGCTGTATCGCTCGCCACGCAGGCCAAAGTTCATTCCCTACATCTCGCTTCCCGCCTACATGAAGGCTCGGCAGCGCGAGGATTGGCTGCTATATCTCCCCGTCTTCGAAGAGCTCCACCACGAAAGAACTCATTGAGCTGGAGGGCTGCGGCGCACGAGCCTTTTCAGCCTCAGTGCCAATTCCTGGGACCCAATCTGCAGACGGTAGCGTCCAGATTGCAGGGGGACGCTGTAGACGGCGGGCTCTAGCTCCAGTTCCAGTTGTTCGGATCCAAGATCCAAAAGGAGCACCCCGCCGTCTGCTTCGACCCCTACCAGCGAGGATATCGGCCATCGCTGCTTCCTGAGGAGTCCTCCCACCTCAATCTCGTTCTCGGTGACGGTGACGGAGCCGGCATCCGACTTGCCTCGCCAAATAACCTCCGGATGCTTCGCGTCCAAGTCCAGATGACCCTGCACATACGAATCCAGCAAAGCGTCTTCCAAGGTTTCGGCCAGGCTTCCTTCCTCCCCTCGGAGGGGCAGGTCACGCGCAACCCTATGCCAGTTCTCCAACGTTTTCGATTCACCAATGTGGTCGACGAGGTTCGGATGTCGGGCTGAGACGAGGTGGAGCCGATCCCCCTCGCGGTCGAATTCGAGGCGGCATTCTTGACAAACCCAACCGGGATGGCCGCTGAGTTTTCCGACTCCGGCAAAGCGAATCGTTTCCATCGTCATGCGCTCTCCTTGGTGGCGGTCGCTGAACTTGAAGGGGTCGCGGTTTACGCCAAGCAGCGTGATGGAGTTGCCATCTCGGAAATACTCTGCCTGGCAGGTCGGACACACCGCGTTGCCGGCTCCCGGATCGAGACCTGCCGCGACCATCGCCCACTCTTCGGGAAAGAGCTCACGGTAGTCGCATGAGAACCCGTCGGCAAGCCTCAGCCGACCCCCTTGAAGTTCATCGAAAACAGCCGGGCAATGGTCGCAAAGATGCACCACCGCCGAGCGGTTCGACTGTGAGAGGAGCTCCTCCCATGATGTCGGCATCGCGGCGCCCTCTTTGACGACCCCATCCTTTGTTGCCGCGTAGGCCGCGCCACACGTCGCGCAAACGTGTCGACGCTTCGAGGGAAGCATGCCCTGGAGCTTTAGTCGCCCTGTTTTACATTCCGGACAGACGGCTAACGGCCCTGAGTTATCGGTTCGATGGAGGACTCCCGCCCGACATACCGGGCAGATGCCTTGGTCGATCTTGCGAGTCTGAATCTTTCCGTCTCGGCAGCATGGGCAAAGCCCGGGCGCCAAGGGCTTGGGGTCATCGAGGACTCCGCCACACTCCGGACACTCCCGTCGGTCGAATCGAAACTTGGCCAGAGCGACAAGCTTTTCATCGATCAAGTCGACGCGATTACCGGCCATTTGCGTGGTCACACCACGCACAAGTTGCTTTCGTAGCGCCGCAGCCGATTGGGGCCTTTCTCCCGGGTGCAGGGCAAGCCCTGCCTCGATCGCGTCGCAAAACACGGGATCAACATCGGGCCGGAGCTCGTGAATCGGCTTCAGCTCGACGCCTGTGACGCGGTCGGTCGCCGAGGCAGGCTGGACTCCCGTCAGCAGGGTGTAGGCTGTCGCCGACAAAGCATAAAGGTCGGTCCACGGACCTCTCCGCGCTTGCTCGCTAAGCTGCTCAAGCGGGGCAAACCCCGGGGTGAACTGGACGGTGTGCAGGACGGTGAGGTCGGCGTGCCATTCACGGGCACTGCCGAAGTCGATCAGAACCGGTCCGCTCGTGCTGACCAGGATGTTCGACGGCTTGATGTCGCGATGAAGGATGCCGCGCTGGTGCAGTTGTTCCAGGATGCCCAGCATCGCCACCACGACCTGCCGCACTTCCTCGACCGGCAACGGCCCCACCTGTTTAAGCCGCTGCTCCAGGGAGGCCGATCCCTCCATGTAGTCGGACGCAAAGTAGCAGGTTCCAAGCTCGCGGAACACATCGCGGATGGAGAGGATGCCCTCCATGCGGAGCGCTCTCAGGAGCGAAGCCTCGCGCAAGAACTGATTTCGAATGCGGCGGGCATGATCCGGTTCCAAGCCGGCCCAGTCGATTGCAGAGTCCGGAAGACGGCGCGTTCCCGCTGGGGCAAGTTCCTTGATGGCCGCGCGATCCCCTCGCTTGCTATCGGTGGCAAGGTATGTGATGCCGAAGCCGCCCTGGCCGAGGACGGCAGCGATTTCGAAGCGACCGTCCAATACGGCTCCGGTTGGCAACGGTTCGGGGCGAGACTGCACTTTTTACGAATTATGGGGCGGACGGGAACTGGAAACCTTTCCTACGAATTGAATCGTAACAGTTCTCATGGCGATGAAGGACGTCCACAACCCCGCAAAGCCCACCGAAGGTGAGCTTGAATTGCTTCAAATCTTATGGAAGCATGGTCCCAGCACCGTCCGGGAGGTTCATGGACGTCTGGATGGCAGCCGCCATGTCGGCTATACGACGGTTTTGAAGCTGCTCCAGATCATGCACCGAAAAGGTCTCGTCCTCCGGCAGGACGACGAGCGGGCACACGTCTACATGCCGGCCGCACCGGAATCCGAGTCCAAAGCCCGTCTCGTCACCGACCTCATCGACCGTGCATTTGACGGCTCTTCGGCTGCCTTGATGCTGTATGCCATCCAATCCAAGCCGGCTTCCGCCGATGAGCTAGCGGAACTGCGACGAGAGCTGGAACGACTGGAGCGTGAAACCTTCCAATGATGGACGTCCTCTTTCAGGCCCTCCTCCACAGCCTCTGGCAGGGGCCGCTGGTGGCCCTTCTCGCTATCGGCGCCTCGCGGCTGACAACCGATCCGGCCATCCGGCACAAGGTCTTCGGCCTTGGCATCGCCCTCGTCCTTGCGCTCGTACCGATCTCCGCAATCTGGGCTGCATCATCCACCGCAAGTTCCCCGGCCTGGGCTTTGGCCCCTGGTCTCCAGACAGGACTCGTTTGGGCCTGGGCTGCCGGGTCATTGATTTCCCTGATCAGGCTTGTTCTCCGGTGGTCAAAACCACGTCGAACAACCAGCGGCGCGCAGCCGGCGCCAAAGCAAATCCAGAAAGTCGCCGACGACCTGGTTCGACGGTTCGGGCTCGCACCCGTATTCCCGGTCTTGCTTGGGCCGGAGCGGCTTTCACCGACCGTGTTCGGGTGGCTGAAACCCGTGATTCTGGTGCCTGGCGCCCTGTTGACCCGCCTAAGTCCGCCAGAAGTAGAAGCGCTGATCGCTCACGAAATCGCCCATATCGCTCGGCGAGACTATCTGTGGCTCCTTATGCAATCTATTGCTGAATCGGTGCTGTTCTACAATCCCGCAGTTTGGCTGCTGAGCGGTTTGATGCGAGAAGAGCGGGAAAACGCGTGCGATGACCTCGCCGCCCAGGTGCTCGGGTCCAAGCTTCGCGTGGCGCGGGCACTGGTCGAACTCGAAAATCTTCGGCTTCAGCCAACCTGGAGCCCGGCGGGAGTCGGCGGCTGTGTCACCGGCCGGATTCGACGCCAGCTTGGAATGCCGGAAGTGGTGCAGCGGGCATGGCGGCTGTGGTCGCTTGGCTTGACCATTCTGGGTGGTCTCGCCTTCTACTTCTCGCCATCTGCAACGCCGACCGCGTTGCCGACTTCAGGCAGCGCGAAGATGCAGAGCAAGGTCATCACTATTCGAATGGAGGCGCACCCCCATGATCGGCTGCCGGCCCAACCGCGCATGCTGATCCTCGGCTCTGATGGAACCGACCAGGTGCTAGAAATTATCGCGCTCTAGCTTGGTTTTCTGGCCACGTACATCGCCTCGATCTCATCGAGCTTGACGGGCCGCTTACCCCACTCGCCTGCGGTTCCACCCCAGACGTGTTCCACCGAGAATCCCACGTGCTGGAGCATGGCGACCACCTCCGGAGGAATCAAGAGCCGTTCTCGAATTGCCATCGACTGGCGACCGCTCGGTAGTTCCCAGTCGTCCACATACCGGCTAACCATCGTGGCAGGGTCGAATGCGCCGCTGGCCACGTGCTCGTCGGTCATCGCTCGAATGGTGGCGTAACCGTTCATCGCGGTTAACACGAAGAAGCCGCCGGGAGCAAGGTGCTCGTAGGTCCGGCGCAGGATGGCAAGGTCATGCTTTACAGGATCCTCACCCAAACCCACAAGCCCAAAGCCACCTTCGCAAAGGCAGACCACGCCGTCGAACTGTTCGCCCAGGTCGAAGTTCGTAGCATTGCCCTCAACCCAGCGAACTTCCACACTTGCGCCTTCGGCGGCCGACTGTGCCTGAGCCAGCATTCCTGGGGATAGGTCGATCCCGGTAACGACATATCCCCGCTTGGCTAGCTCGACTGAGTGTCTGCCGACCCCACAGCCGATGTCCAAGATCGTCATTCCTGGGGTGAGGCTCATAACCTCCTCAAGAAACGTCACTTCCGAGAATGTCCACTTGGTGAACCCGTTTTCCAGGTAGGTCGGCGCCTCGTGGTCAAAAAACGCCTTCCAGTCCGTTTCCGCCGTCACGACTCCAAGTAAACCTTTTCGCCGGTCTTACGAAAAAACTCTGGAAAGTGGAAAACTGGGGTTGATACCAGGACGCAACTTCGTGTAACTTTACGTCCGGTTAACATTTTCTGAGGTTAACTTGAAAGAGCGGGCACGTTGCGGGCACCTTATTCTAAGTTATCCACAACTGGTATTGCCACGAAATCCCAGAGGAGAAAATATCCATGAGAAAAGCGTTTACGCTTATCGAACTGCTGGTCGTAATCGCCATTATCGCCATCCTGGCCGCTATCCTATTCCCAGTTTTCGCTCAGGCCAAAACTGCCGCCAAGAAGACGTCGTCGATCAACAACGTCAAGCAGTTTGGCCTCGGCTTGCTGATGTACACGGGCGACCACGACGACACGTACCCGCGCAACGACGACTGCGTCCCAAAGTCCTCGCTGAACCCTGATCTGAACCGGGATGGAGCGGTAAATGGCGACGGCTGTTCGGGCGCAGGACCCTACCCATACCGAACGAACCACTACTCGTGGCAGAAGTGGATCATGCCTTATGTCAAGAACATCGACATCTTCCGACACCCGAAGTTCCCGCGGGTGGAGCAGCAGTGGAAGGACAACGGGCAGCTGTACGGCTACGCACTGAACCTCGCTCTCACCGGCGCACTCAATACGTGGGAGAACCCCAATCGCAACGGAGCGAACCGCGCCAGCTTCTTGGGAGGAACTCAGACCGCAATCCCCGATCCCTCTTCTGCCATGATCTTCATGGAGTTCGCCAGTGTGAGCATCAACTTTGCGCCGGTGTTTACGACACCCAACGCTCGCGACCAGACCGCCTATCCCCTGGCTCTCCGACGGCTGTGGGCTCCGTTCTTCCTGAAGTGGCGGTCGAAGAGCGACTGCACGCCTACCGACCAGGTTGACCCGGTGACGACGCCATGGGGCGAGCACATCGTCATGGGCCGGGCAGACGGCAGCGCCACCACGATGAACGTCAAGAAGTTCCTTGCCAACACTCCGACCGACGCCGACTACGTCACCAGTGGCTGGAGCGGGTGGAACTGTGGCCCAGATAGCGGCGCCCGCACAATTCCATCGGCGCCGCGCTGGTCGCAGCCTTGGCCGATGTGGGCGCTGGACTACTAATGAAGCGAATCGCCCTGTTGCTGGTCGGTGTCGGTGTCATTGCTGCGATGGGATGCTCCGGCGATCCGTCCGAAGGTGACATCGAAAACCGCGAGAAGTCGGCCAAGGAAATCAGCGATCAGATGGATCGTGCCAAGGGCATCGAGCCGACCAAGGAAGAGGGCCAGAACTAAGCCCGCTGAAACCTAGGGACCGATCTGAACTGGATCGGTCCCTATTTCCGTCATAATGGCCGCACGGTGAAGCTCTGCCTTTGCATCGTACACAACCGGGACAAAACTAGGATCGGCGATGAGCTGATCAAAGCCGGTTTCAAAATGACCATGGTCGCCTCGACCGGTGGTTTTCTGCGCGAAGGCAATACCACCTTCATGATCGGAGTGGAGGATGACGAGTTACCCGCACTCAAGGCGTTGATCATGGAGAACTGCCGCGCGCGGGAGCAAGTGGTCAACGTGGGAACCTTCGAATCCAGCGCGGTGGGGGCCTTCATGACGACGCCAGTGAAAGTCCCCGTTGGCGGAGCCGTTCTCTTCGTCATGCCGGTGGAGGAGTATGAGCGCTACTAGCACCCGAATTGATCGAGCGCTCAAGAAAGTGGCGGAGCGGGATTCCGGCATCCACGCCGTTTTGCTTTACGGTAACGATGCCGTGGTGCTCGACAGGTTAAGCCGCCAGGTCGCAAAGGGTTGGCTCTGTAACGCCGATTCCGGACGACCATGCGGCTCGTGCACTCCCTGCTCGCTCTTTGAGAAAGGTGAGACCGTCGATGAGCTTGCCGTCGCTCCATCGGGACCCTCGAACCTAATCACTCTCGAACAGATCACCCGCGTGCCGGTCCCAAAGGACCGGAACGTTCTCCCGGTCAAAGAATTCAGCCAGATTCGGCCGGTGATAGCCTCCCATCGTGTAGTTCGCGTGGTGGATGCCGACCGTATGAACGAGGATGCTTCCAATGCCCTCCTCAAAACGCTTGAGGAGCCATCGCCGTCGATGCGATTCGTGCTGACTACACAAAACCTTGGGGTGCTGAGATCCACGATCGTCTCAAGGTGTCTCGCGGTGGCATGCCCGGTCGGCGAGGACTCCATCGAGCAAGAGCGGCCCATGTTGACCGAGATTCTCCGACAGATAACGCCTACCAACGCGCTGTTCTTCGCGGACCGGTTCCGGAAATCAGTCGGAGAGGAAGGGGACGACGCCGACCTCGCACAGCGCCTCGCCAACACCCGAGCCATCGACGAACTCGGACGCTGGATCTCAAGGCACGATCCCGGTGGCACCGAATCTCGCAAAGCCGTTGCCGTAGCGCACCGTCGCACGCAAGGAAACGGCAATTTTGCCATCATTACGGACTGGCTCTTCCTCAGGCTTGCACGAACGCGAAACTCGTGGAACCTGGGCGAACGAGAGTAGCGTACACTTTCGATACTCCTGCCGTGCAATTTACGCTGACCAAACCTGCCCAACACGCGGACGAAGCCTCTCCCGAGCTTTTCGAGAGGCTGATGGAGAGTTCGCACCGCCAAGCGTACAGCTTGGCTTACCGTTTGACCGGTAACGCTAGCGAAGCCGAGGATCTCGTCCAAGAAGCCTTCGTTCGCGCCTACCGCTTCTTCCGGCGTTACGATCGTTCGTTGCCCTTCACCAGTTGGCTCTACCGGATCATTACCAATGTCCACATTGATTCCGTTCGCCGACGGGGCAAGCTCCAAACGACGAGCTTGGATCACACCGGCGCCGACGGCGCGTCGACCTGGGAGATTGCCGATCCGAACGATTCGCCGGAAAAGGTCACGGTCGACCAGATTCTCGATAGCCACATTCAGCTTGGACTGAAAGCGATGACGCCCGAATTCCGAGCTGCCGTAGTGTTAGCCGATATTGAAGGCATGGCATACGAGGATGTCGCTGAAGCGATGGGTACCTCCATCGGTACTGTCCGGTCCCGCATTCATCGCGGTCGGAAGCAACTTCGCGAGTACCTCAAGCTTTATTTCCCCAAGGAGTACGAGGAGGCGGCACGATGAACTGCAATAACGTAAACGCCAAGCTCTCGGCTTATCTCGACGGCGAGGTCTGCGGTACCGAGATGATGATGATCCGCAGCCACCTGCAATACTGCGACTCCTGCCGACAGGAGCTCGAGGAGATGCGTAACATCAAGCTCCTCTTGGGTGCACTGCCCGGCGCCGAACCGAATGACACTCTCGTCGACCGGCTGAAGGGGCGGATTGCCTTGGAAAGCGGCACCGCTACCAGGCCCGTCTGGTGGGCTCGACCGCTCTTCTGGGCGCCCGCGGCAGCCGCCGTCGCCATCGGTATCTTCGCTGTTACGCGACAAAGCCAACCAGCTCCGACGACTGCACCCATGGATCCGACCAATCATATGGATCGGATTGTCGTGGAGACGTCGCCACGGTTCAATGCCGAGTTCGACCAAGTCATGCAAGCCAGCGCCGATCCGATCGGGGGCTCGAGCCCAATCATAACGGTGAACCATGGCGGCCAGTAAGCAGCTCGCAGCATTGCTGGCAGCGGCTGCGGTCACTGCCGCGCAGGCCGATCCCCTCCAGGATGCCGATAGCCTCCTTCGAAAGGCCCTCAACGGGATCCCGAAGGTCAACGTCACCCTGATCCAGTCGATTCTGTCGCCCGATGGGTTCGATCTCGTTGTCAAGCTCCAGTCGGACGGTAATGGCCGGTCGCGGCGGGTGGTGCTGCAGCCCTTGCGGGAGCAAGGCATGTACGCGATCGACGACGGCAAAACCTGGTTCACGGTTAACCCTGACCGGAACGAGATCTTCATCCAGGACTCCCCCGCACGGTTCCGACCTTGTCCGAAGATGCGATGGGGGCTGATCGAGCAGAACTACAAGCTTTCGATGGGGGCGACCGAGCGTGTCGCCGGCAAGCGCGCGATGACCGTCGTGGCGACCCCCAAGGCGCCGGGGATGTCCGTTCGGCGCTATACAATCGAACCGGATACCGGCCTCGTTCTTCGAATTCAGGTAACGGATAGCGCTCGAACCAAAACCTTGGTCGACACCATCGATGCCAAATTCAACATCGACCGTGACCCCGTTCTTTTCACGCCGCCAGACTTTGATCGCAATAAACTGGTTCGCTGTCCGAGCCCCAGGATCATGCGGAAGGCAAGCGACGCCCGGCCATTCGTTGGATTTGAGCCGCAAGTACCCAAAAAACTGCCGCTCGGCTTCAGCATTTATGAGACCCACGTGCTCGGGGCGAATGGCGACGCCTTTGTCGGCTTTAGGCTGTCAGACGGCTTAGCCACGGCCACCTTGTACCAATATCGCGAAGGCGCCAACACCAAGGAAGCTCCATTCGAGGCGTCCGAAGGCATCCGTAACAGCCAGGGCATCTTCTTCGTACTTCGGGGGGACCTACCTGAGGCCGCCCGCAAGAAGCTGCTCCAAGCCTTCCTTGAGCGGATGAAACTTCAGGCCGCCGTTTTCGGGGAACTTCCCGATCTGCGACCGATGTTAGATTTACTACGACAACTTTCGGAGATGTCGGCACAGGGCTCGTTTGGGTCCTCCTAGCCGCCTCGCCAAGTGTCATTTGAGGCAGAACTGTGAAATCTTCAGCTCATTTCTTTAACCGACCCCTTGTCTGGATAGCCGGCGGAGCCCTCATGATGGCGGCCGCCTTCGCCACTCTAAAGACGGATGCGCCGGAATTGGTGCGATCGCATAGCCCGCTCCAGCCGGCAAAAATGTCGACGGTTAACACCCAAGTCGGCGAACCGCTTGAGAATCTAAGGGCCTTAGATCAGGCTTTCGTTAGCATTGTCGACTACGTGTCCCCTGCCGTCGTCCACATCAAGACGATGAGCAACAGCGGAGCCGACGAGGATGGCCGCAGGATCGGTACGGTTTCCGGCCAAGGCAGCGGCGTTATCTTCCGTCCTGACGGATGGATCATCACCAACGATCACGTCGTCAACGGGTTCGACAAGGTTACCGTTGTCCTGAACGATGGGCGCGAGCTCCAGGGCACGGTCCGCCGGGCAAATGACCCGACGATCGACATTGCCGTCGTCAAGATCGATGGTGACCAGTTCCCGACAGCGCGACTTGCCGACAGCAACAAGATTCGATCTGGTCAATACGCGATCGCGATTGGCTCGCCTTTCGGCTTCGAGAACAGCGTTACGATCGGACACATCAGTGGTCTTGGTCGCTCCAATGCCGTAACCGATATGGTGCAGGGCACGCGGTCCTATTCCGACCTGCTCCAGACCGATGCGCCGATCAACCCTGGTAACTCTGGTGGACCGCTCGCCAATATCGATGGCGAGGTCGTGGGTATCAATACTTCGATCTACAGCGGCAACGGCGGCAATATGGGAATCGGCTTTGCCATCCCGAGCAACCAAGCACGCCTTATCGCGGAGATGCTGATTGAGAAGGGCAAAATCGTCCGCGGATACCTGGGCGTTCTTCCTGAGAACCTCAAGGAATTCGAGAAGAAGAAGCTCAAGGTCGAGAAGGGTGCCATCTTGCGTGAAGTACCTAGCGACGGCCCTGGCGCAACCGCCGGCCTCAAGCCGTCGGACATCGTAACCCGGGTTGGCGATGTGGATGTCGTGACCCACGTTGACCTTCGGAATGCCATGCTCAAGTACGGCCCTGGCACGACCGTGGAAGTTAACTACCTTCGCAACGGCCTGGCGAGGACGGCTAAGATCAAGGTCGCCGAGCCACCGAGCCTCGTTGCCCGTGCACCAGAGAGCAGCGGCTCACCCGATGATATGCCGAAGCGACTCCGTGAGTTCTTCGGTAATCCCGACCGGAGCATGCCAAGGCTGTTCGAATCCGAACCCGAAGGCAAGGACGTTCCACCTCTGCGAGAGGGCAAGGCTCGACTCGGCGTCTCCGTCGGATCCATCAGCGATGCCGACCGCAAGCAGTTCCATATCCCGGCCGACGTAACGGGCGTGGTTGTCAAGGCTGTGGAGCCGGATTCGGTGGCGGCCAAGCTGGGCATGGAGACCGGAGATGTGATTCAGACGTTGGGTTCCAAGCCAATCAAGACTCCAGAAGATCTGATCAAGGCGATGGCCGATGTTAAGTGGGGTGATACCCGCCAGCTGAAGGTCAGCCGATTCTCAGAATCCGGGCGAATGGATCAAGACCGTCCCGTCACCTTTAAGTAGTCCGACTCATAGCACGACCAACATAAAACGGCTCCACCCCTAGTGGGAGGAGCCGATTTTTTTGTGAGAGCTGACCGAGGCAACTACTTCTTGATGAATCTGCCCGTAATCTCAAGCTTGATGCTGTCCGGATCGAACTTCATCGATGAAATCAGCTGTCGCACGGCGTTTGCGGTCGGAGCGTCGATCGTGATTTCCCGAACCGTCCCCTTGTCTCGATCGATGACATGGGCAATATCGACCTTGTGCTCGTCGTCCATCGTGCAGGCGATATAGCCGTCCAAAATGCCGATATGATGGATCAGCCCCACTTCCATCAGAGTCGACAAGATCCGATATACGCTGACGACGTCGATGCGGCCCCCGGCATTGACTATCTTCTCGTGAACGCCGTACGCGCTCAGAGCAACGTCAGAGTCGGCAAGCCCCCGGATGACCTGGATACGAGGCATGGTGATGCGGTAGCCGTGTCGTCTCAGTACCTCAATGCAGCGATCCTCGTATGCCCGGGCTGTTTTGCTGTTTGCTTGCAACATTGGTTCTCCCTCTCGTCGCGCCAGTGGTTGCTGGCGCTACCCCGTGAGGTTAGCCCACGGCCATTCCAATTGTTCGCATTCGGGTATCGGCGAACCTGATTGAGGCGGCGTTCTTATGATTTTTTGATAGCAATTTACAGCGTATTCGGCCTCCGGAGAAATTTAGGTTCATTTGAACCGGATTTCGTGATATGATAGGTCTCGTGGATTTACCGGCGGGAAACTGACCGATAAACCTAATCACGGAGGGATTGATGAAGTTTTACGACCTCAAGAAGCGAGATCACGTCGAAGTTCCGGAATCGGACATTAAGAAGAAGAAGATGGTTCGAAAAACCAAATCGGGTGAACAGACTCGATATGCCCTGATGGCAAGCTATGATGGCCGCACGCTGTACAAGTTCGTCAACGAGGCCACTTACAAGTCGACTAACGTGCCTGAGACGAAGTAACGACTCAACAGATTTTTCTAGCCCGGCCCCGTGCCGGGCTTTCTTTTTTATAGTGCTCCAGCAACGGCTCGGGGGTCTCGCTTCGTAGAAACCTAAATGCGCCCAGCATCCGACAACGAGATCGAAACCGAGTCGGGCCTGGTCGTCACTCCCCACGATACGGAACACCCGGCACGCGTGGTTTGGGCTTTAGCCTGGCCAGCGGTCGCGCTTAACTCGATGCAAGTCATCAACGTCCTGTTGGACCGGGGCTTCATCGGGCAACTGGAGGCCAGCGCATTGACCGCTCAGGGTGGCTCGACCAACGTGATGTTCCTGATGTTCTCAATCGCGATGGCGATTGGAACCGCCGCGACCGCCCTTGTTAGCCGGGCCTACGGCGCGGGGCAGGTGTCCGAATTCCGAGCCGCCAACCGCCAGACTCTCGCTCTGACGATTTGGCTTGGAATCCTCTTTGCATTGCTCGGCATGGCTGCAGCGGGGCCCAGCGCGCGAGCCCTTTTGCCGGCGAACGACACGCGCGCCATTGAGCTGATGACGCAGTTCCTGACGGTTTATGCCATCGGGATGCCAGCCATCTACGTCATTCAGACCCTAGCCGGCTCCTTGCGTGGAATTGGCGACACCAAGAGCCCGATGGTCATCTCGGGCATCCAGATCGGGCTCCATATCCTGTTCAACTTCATCTTCATCTTTCCGCCTCGGTCGACATCCATCGGCATCACCATCCCTGGCCTGAACCTCGGACTCAACGGAGCGGCGTGGGCACTTTCCCTTTCTGCCTGGTGTGCCGCCGCTGGCTATATGTTCTATGTCGCAAGAACGCCACTCGGCACGATCGCCGGCTTTGGCCTGCCCGATCTCGGATGGGCTAAACGGATCCTGCGGATCGCAACACCCGCAGCTACAATGTCTGTCCTTCGGGTGGCGTCGCTGGCCGCGTTTACGCTCGTTCTCAAGACAGTGCCCAACGCCTCTGCGGCGATCGCCGCCATGTCGATTGCGTTTGCCATCGAAGCGATCATGTTCATGCCTGCTTTCGGCCTATCGATGGCTGCGGCAGCCCTGGTCGGACAGAGCCTTGGAATGAACCGCCCCGACCGAGCCGAACGCCTCGCCTGGACAGCCGGCCACCACGGGGCTCTCGTTGTCGCTCTGGTCGCGATCCCCATCTTCTTCGGCGCCTCCGGCATCGCACATTTTCTGGTTGACGGGAAGGAGGCGATTGTGACGGAAGCGACGAATCTCATCCGTTGGCTGTGCATCACCGAAGTTCTGTTCGCCTATGCGATGGTGATGATCGGTGGAATGCAGGGCGCGGGGGATACGGTTCGGCCGATGTGGATCACCATCGTCTGCATGTGGCTGCTGCGCGTGCCGCTGTCGTGGGCGCTCGCAATTCCGTTCGGCCTTGGAGCAACCGGAGCCTGGATCGCGATGAGTGGCACCCAGGCGG
This sequence comes from Fimbriimonadaceae bacterium, assembly GCA_019187105.1. Classification (NCBI taxonomy): domain Bacteria; kingdom Bacillati; phylum Armatimonadota; class Fimbriimonadia; order Fimbriimonadales; family Fimbriimonadaceae; species Fimbriimonadaceae bacterium. The sequence goes on from JABAQM010000001.1 coordinate 1,467,526, forward strand.
TTCAAGGATTTATGGCGATCGCCCTTTTCAAGCAAGGGCGCTGGAAGCACCAGAAAGTCTGATTCGGAATCATTTTCCGACCGGCTAGCGTGTACACCGATAGATGAATTCTCCAGAAATGCCGTGGCGAACGGACACGGAGCGGGGCGTGGAATATCGCGCCGCCGTTTTCCTGGGTCGAGGCACGCCCGTAGCGGCGGAACTTGAAGAAGCGGCCCATAGCCAAGGCCAAGGCATGGCCTGGATCCAGCTTCGGCGGGGACCCGAGGCCATGATCGACAATCTGGCCAGCCTCTTCGATCTTCCGGTGGAGTCGATCCACGGCCTGTTCGAGGTCAACGTGCTGCCCAAGTACCGTGAGGCGGGAGCATGGGCCATTCTCGCCGTTTTCAAGCCGTATTCGGGACCGTCTCGGGAGCCGGACGAAACTCAACTTGGGTTGATGTTGAGCGAGCATGTGCTGGTCACGGTCGTGCGGGACGAATGCGAGATCACCAACCCTTGGTTTGGAAGCTGGATCGCAGACCCTCAGGGCATCGGCAATACCCCGGCCGAGGTCTTGGCCAACATCCTGGATGATGTGGTGGACGGCTTCTTTCCCGTAATCGACGGCATCGAGGATGAAGTGGAGGACATGGAAGAGCAAGTGTTTGCCAATGAGCCCTTCTCGATTCCTTCGGCCCTACGACTCAAACGCAAGCTCCTGGGGGTGCGCAAAGCTATTTCGCCAACCAGGGATGGACTGAATGCCTTGATGCGCCGGGATGCCGCTGGATTTACGCGGAACGTCCGTGCGGATGTCCAAGACGTGTACGACCACAGCTTGAGGCTCATCGAGCGGTGCGACGTCAACCGTGAACTGCTCGCCGACGTCCTTGATGGTCACCAAAACGTCGTCGCCAATCAGATGAACGTGGTGATGAAGACCCTCACGGTGATCAGTACCATGCTCATGTCGATCGGTTTGATATCGGGAATTTACGGGATGAACTTCCAGTTCATGCCGGAAACGGAGTCGGTCTTGGGCTATCCGATCGCGCTAGGGGCAATGGTTCTCGTCGCCTGGATTGAATGGATCATTTTCCGAAAGAAGGGCTGGGTATAGACATCAAACCGACCCCTGGAGTCTGACCCTAGCTGGGAACCAGCAGGAGGTCTGCGCTCGACGCAACCATACTTCGACCGTGCTCGACGTAGTAGTCGAACTCCTGCGGAAAGACCCGTAGCGCTGCGGCAACGGGCCAGGCTGCGGCATCGCCAAGACCGCAGAAGCTCCGCCCATCGATCAAGCCGCAAATCTCCAACAGAAGAGCCGGATCGGATGCTTGGCCTTGTCCTTTGACGATGCGCTCAAGGATCTGGAGCATCCAAGTAGTGCCTTCGCGGCAAGGCGTGCATTTGCCGCAGCTCTCCCGTGCGTAAAACAGCGCGGTACGCCAGATGAAGCTCACGATGCAGGTGTGCTCGTTCAAGAACATGCATCCGCCGCTACCCACCATGGACTGCACTTCGGCCATTTCCTCGTAACCGATCACGGCCCGTCGACACATTTCCGCATCCATAATCGGCACCGAGCTTCCACCCGGCACACAGGCCTTGAGGTCGCCGCCCTTCATGCCTCCCGCCATTTCGAGGAGCTCCATTAGGGTCGTACCGAATTCGATCTCGTAGTTGCCCGGCTTATTCACATGGCCGGAAACGCTAAACAGCTTGGTTCCTCGGGAGTTCTTGGTCGAGGCGCCGAGGGTCGCATACCATTCGCCGCCTTTCGTGATAATCGCCGGCGCGCAGGCATAGGTCTCGACATTGTTGATCACGGTCGGGTGATCCCAAAGGCCGGCAACCGTTGGTAGAGGAGCGTGCGGGAACTTGAGGCGCGGCATGCCACGCTCACCCATCAAGCTGCTCATCAGGGCCGACTCCTCGCCGCATTCGTAAGAACCCGCGCCGAGATGGATATCAAGATCGAAGTCGAAGCCCGAGCCCATGATGTTCTTGCCAAGCAGACCAGCGGCATACGCCTCGTCGATCGCCTTTCGCATCGCCCGAGCAGCGTCGACGAATTCGCCTCGGATATAAATGAACCCCTGATCGCCCTGTGTCGCGTAGCCGGCGATCGTCATCCCCTCAATGACGAGGAACGGAGTTTCCTCCATGAGCTGCTTGTCTTTGAACGTCCCCGGCTCACCCTCGTCGGCATTGCAGAGAATGTAGTGGCGCCGAACCTTTTCCTTCTCAATGCCGTTCCACTTGATCCAAGTGGGAAACCCGGCTCCCCCGCGGCCACGCAGGCCCGAGGCTTTGACTTGGTCAATGACCGCCTGCCGTTCCATTCCCAAGGCTTTCTTTAGCGCTTCGAAGCCTCCCTTTGCGCGGTAGCCGTCCAGGGTGGCAAAAGCGGGATCGTGGGCATGCTCCAGCAGCAGCTTGTACTCGGCCATAGGCTCAATCAGATTCTACTGAATTTGGGTTATCGGGGTCATAGCCGACGACGCCTCCAAACTCGCCAAACCAACAAAAAAGCCCCTGCCTTGAAAGCAGGGGCTACATGGTCAAAGCGGCTACCGCTTCATGTTGAGCAGGTCCTGCAGCATTTCGTCAACAGTCGTGACGACGCGCGTGTTCGCCTGGAAGCCACGTTGAGTGACGATCAAGTCGGTGAACTCGGCACCAATATCGACGTTGGACTGCTCAAGGAAGCCCGCATTGATCGACCCGCGGCCACCTGTTCGGGGCGCACCGATGACGGGTATCCCTGAGTTGTCGGTATTGCGCCAAAGGTTGTTGCCTGTCCGCTCCAAGCCGCCCGGATTCGGGAAGATCGCCATACCGATTTGGCCCAGCGGCCGGGTCAGACCGTTCGTGAAGAGACCGGTGATAATGCCGTCGTTGCCGATCGTGAAGCCCTGAAGCGAACCGGGCGGGAAGCCGTTCTGGTCGCTCGGGTTGACCTGGGTCTCGGTCTTCAACTGGCCGATATTGGCAAAGTTGAGGTCGACTGGAAACGCGGGCGCACCACCGGCTGAAGCCGGAACCGTGACTCGCCCAAGAACCGTGCCATTGATGAGCTCGCCATTGCTGTCGAAGTACAGCCGCTGGTTGGAACCCGTACTATAGTCGCCGATTCCTGTAGCCCCCTCCGTCGCCGTCCATCGCCACGAGGAAACCGCCCCGGGAGGCGGCGCACCCTCGGGAGGATCGGCCCGGTTGCTGAAGTTCACGGAAATGTCATGTGGGCCACCCAAGGTATCGAAGACGCGAACGGTCGTGCTCCAGCTTTCGGTCGGGCCGGCAAGGCCGTTTAGGTTTCCAGCAAAGTTGACTTGGGTGGTTACCTGAACCGCATTGAGCGCCCCAAGCGGGATCGTGATCGGCGACGCCGGCCCCAACGGGATGTTGTTGTCGATGCCTCCAAACGAGTCGGCGCTCCAGCCGATGACCCGTTCGCCGGTTGCTCGATGAACAAGTTGTCCGGCGGCGTCGAGGTCGAAGCCACCGTCCCGCGTGTAAGCCATGCGCTCACCGTTCGAAACGATAAAGTAGCCGTTGCCCTGGACGGCGATATCAGTCGGCCGGTTGGTCGCGTTCAACGACCCCTGTTCGATGTTCACGTCCGTGCCGGCAACGAGAACGCCCAGTCCGAACTGGATCGGGTTGGTGCCACCTCGCTCGGTCGTCGGACGAGAGGCGCCGCGAATCGTCTGGGCAAGCATGTCCTGGAACGTAACTCGGCTGCCTCGATAGGCGGTCGTGTTGACGTTGGCCAGGTTGTTGCCGATAACGTTCATTCGGGTCTGCTGAGCCTTGATGCTCGCAACACCCGCTAAGAGTGCTTGTAACATTTCTCCTCCACTACGGTCGTCGAGGTCACGGCCGAACTCATCCTTTCTGGATAGTTCGAGGAGTCCCGCTTGTGCGGTCCACTCGGTCGCCTTGCCTCTACTGGTTGTCGATGCGTTACACGATGACCGCGCTGTCGATGTTCGTGAAAACGTTTTCCTTCAAACGGTCTCGATCCACAGCCGTGATCACGGTCCGGTTTTTGACACTCACGACAAGCGCGATGTCATCGAGCATGACCAGCGACTCCCTTGCGCCCTTTTCCGCCGCCTTGTCCACGCCTTGAATCACCCGTTCCCAGGCGTCGCGATCCAGTTCGATGTTTCGGCTGGAAAGGCGAGTCTTGGCATGGCCACTCAACTTGAGCCGGGCATCGAGGATCGAGTCGAACTCACCCGGCGGCAGCTTCGGCTGGCCGACTGGCGACGACGCGGTCCCAACCGACCGGTTGGTCAGCAGTCCTTGTACGTGCGGGTTCTGGATCGGAACGCTCATGGTTTTGCTAGCCCGAAACCTCTCGAACTGCCGACATGGGGACATCAACGATGCCGCCATCCGGCTCCTGAAGTCCGAGATACTGCTGGCCCTGGCGCACGGTTAGCTTCACGACCTTCCCGGACACGATGCCGTTCTCGCCGCCGCTACCGCTTTCGGTCATGGAGCGTAGCGCCGTCACGGTCTTGCCCATCAGCGCGCTCGCCTGGGTCATTTCCATAGAGTCACGCAGCTTGTCCATGCCCTCGACTTGGCCAAGCTGTGCCATTTGCGCGAAGAAGTCGCGATCGCTCATTGGCTCCAGCGGGTTTTGGTTGGCCAACTGGACCGTAAGCAATCGAATGAACGTCGAGATGTCGAGCTCAGACTTCGGTTCGACGCGTGGCGTCTCCTTGTAAAAGCTCGTGTCGAGAGATTGAACTCGGTTTAGCATGTTAGATCGTTAGGTCCAGTTGGCCAGACCAGCCTTCCCACCGGGCGTGCCTAGGCGGCGTCGGCTCCGTTTCCTGGCGAGTGAGTCGTGCGCCAACCATCTGCTGGAACTGCTGCTGAGCCTGTGGATCGGTTTGGCGAGAGTGTCCGTCCGTCCAGGACGAAGCACTCGGGTTATGAATGGTGAGGTTGGCAAGCTGGTGGCCCTTGGCCTCCACAACCGGCGCCAATAGGGGTCGGGAGGTCTCAAGCGCTCCCCTGACCGAATCGTTCGTTGCCGCGATCTCCGCCTCGACCCGGTTGCCGGTCGTTCGGACCGTAACCGTTATGCTGCCCAAATCCTCAGGGTGAAGCTGAATCTTGACTTGGCCGAACGGTCGCGACTCGATCAATCGCTCAATCGCCGCAGCCGCTCGCTCCACGATCACCTCACGGGTAGCAGCATCGAGTTTTCGCCCTGGTGAAAGTCGAATCGGTTCCTTTGCTTCGACCCGAACCGCATGAGCAGATTCGGGCCTGATTGGAGCGGCATCCTCGATGGTGGCAGTCGGTTCCTCCTCATGCCGGACTTCCTGAATCTCGTTCAAATCCGGCGATGCTTTTGGCGTGCCCGTAGCGCGGGTGGTCGATGGCTTGGAGTCCTTGCCCATCGGGCCAGTAGCATCGGGAGTGTCGCCGCTCGCCTTTGGTTCAGAGACCGTCGGCTTCCGTTCAGCACTGGTCGGAATCGGTTCGTTTGCAGTGGACCGAGGCTTACTGTTCGTGACTTCTGGCCCGACAGTTTCCGCACTCTGCGCCACCGTCGGCGGATGCTTTGCCGGATCCACAATCACGGGTTTCCCAAGTTGCTGGGATCCCTCCGGACGTTGATCGGTAACCACTTCGGTCACCTTCGGCTGAACGGCCGGTAGCGCGGCGTTCGGCCGAGTATGGCTCAGCAACCGGTCGGGGCTTTCAGGGTCCGCCGTAGGGGGAGACGGTAAGGAAATCTCGACTTTTGTCGGGGTCAGCGCGCGCAGAACCTCGTCGGGCAATTCCTGATCGACCTGCCGCGGGCCGGCACCGCGCACCTCAACCAGCCGCTGTGGACCCACGGGCTGGGGTTCTGGATGGCCGGTAACGGCAGGAGCCGCTTCCGGACAGGCTGCTGTGATCGCCGGCTGAGCGATCGGCTGCGGCACGGAGACGGCTTTGGAAGCAGATGTGAGATTGGGCAGGGGAGACGTTGCCACTGGAGTCGTGGTCGCGGGCACCCATTCCGATTTCCAGGTCAGAAGCGCGGCGAGCCAGTCCATGGCCGGCGTCGCCGGTGTGGTCTCCGAGTCGTCCGGTTCGATTCGCAGGGCAATCGGCCCATTTGCGAGTTCCTCGACTCCTAAATTGACCGCCAGGGCCAATTCGGGTGGCGATTCACCGGGCGGCGCCAAGATTGCAAGCTGGGCTTGGAACAAGGCTGCATCGAATCCGACCTCAGTCGGGTTCGGCATGGCTTCCGCCGTTTCCGGAATAGCCGCTTGCCCGCCCAAAAAGATGGTGGCGATGTTCATGCCGATTGAAATCATCGGAGTCCGGATCCTCCGCGCTTAGGGTCGAAATTGCGGCAATATTGTCGCGATCTGTCATAATTCGAGAAGCGATGACCGTTCGGTCCGCCTCTTTTCCTTGCTGCGCAGTGCTTTTCGACATTGATGGCACGCTCGCGGATACGCTCGACACCCTCATTGCCGGACTCGGCGATGGATACAAGTTCGCCAGCGGCATTCGCCCATCGGACGATGAGATCAAGTCCACAATCGGCACTCCGTTACGTCAGCAAATGAATCTCTTCAGAGCGGAGCCCCTACCAGCCGACAAGCTGGCAGAGGCAGTGGCATACACGATCGAACGGTTCCATTTCCACGCTGGCATGAGCCGCCTGTTCGAACCGGCCGTCGAGGCCCTTCGGTACTGCCATCGCCAGGGAATCCCCTGTGCCTTGGTCACCAGCAAGAGCCGACCCGAGTTGGATCGCTTCTACACCAAGTTTCCGTTGCGAGACCTCGCCGTCGCTGATGTATGCGCCGACGATGTGTCCGCACCAAAGCCTAATCCAGAGAGCGCCTTTTTGGCATGCCGCAAGCTCGGCGTGCAACCCACTTCTGCCGTCTGGATGATCGGCGATTCTGTTTTTGACATCCGCTGCGGACGCGCGGCTGGCCTATCCACCGTCGCCGTCACCTATGGCGCAGGCAAGGCCCCCGAATTGCGTGCGGAGCAGCCCGACATCGTTCTCGATGAACCCCAAGATCTGCTGGAATTTGTCCAGCGACAGTTTGATCCATCCCTATGCCTAGAAAGCCAAAATCCGAAGTTAACGCCGACCTAAACCTCCCGACCGAGAAGACACCGGAAAAACCGAAACGCATCTCTCGTGCCGCAAAGGCGGTCGTCACTCCAGAGGTCGTCCTCGAACCGCCTGCGAAATCGTCTCGACGCTCGCGCACCAAGGCGGCACCAAAGGAGCCCACCAAGGTCGAAGCCAATGCCAAAGCCACCGTCAAAAAGACCGCGCCTAAGCCAAGGGCCGCAAAGTCAGGGCCGCCGGCAAAGTCGACTGTCGCAACGCCGGTCGACGAAGATATGCTGGTGCCGATCTGGCGGCCAGTTTCCAGAGCCAATGCGCCTGAAGTAGAGGCCGCAGAGCTAACGGTCGGACCGATAGCGCCCCGCCGATCGCGAAAGGCGCGGGGAGTGGCGGCCGCCCGGCCCGCAGCCGAGCAGCCAGCCGCAGAATTGGAACCGATGGACATCGCCGTCGAGTTCCGGTCCGCCGGCGACCGGGCCGAACCTACTCGGGACCGTAAGCGCCGACGACGTGGACGCAGAGGCGAGGAGGAGGCGGCATCCGCTGGAAGCGAGGCTCCCATTGCCGTTGCGCCACCGACGACGCCACAGGCGCCGGAAGCCGTGCCCATTCCCGACGATGCGCCTCGCATCGTGGAGGTCCATGGCCAACCGGTGATCTACCGCGAGGGTCGCGTGATTCCTCCGCAATTCTTCTTTGGCGCCTCGCTCGATAGCAAGCGAGCAAACAACGTATTTGACGAGATTCGGCTCGCCACCGAAAGCGGCATCGACCTCTTCATCCATCTCGTCGATCTCACTGTTGATCCGGACTCGGTTGACGATGCCGTTTCCTTCGCCGGTTACCTACTCAAGAAGACGGTGGAGATCAATCCAAACGCGCTCGTCGCCTTCAGAACCGTATTCCAAGCACCCAAGGGGTGGGACCGTACTTACCCTCATGCCAAATTTACGATCGAAACCGGCGGATTGGCCGAGCCGAGCGTTTGCGACGATGCTTTCTGGAAAGTGGCTGAGGATTGCTTGGCGGACTTTATTCACAAGCTTCGGATGCTCGACACCAACCGGCACGTCCTTGGCATTCATTTGGAGCGCGGGGAGTGGTTCTTTGCCGACGGCTGGGGATACGACACCTCGATTGCGGCGCACGAGAAGTTCCGGGATTGGGTCAAGATGCGGTACCGCGACGATATCGTCGCTCTTCGCGCCGCATGGTACGACGGAAGCGTCCAATTCCAAACGGTTTCGGTACCGGAATATGGCGCGGAATACCGTCAGGGCGAACAGTTCGTCCGAATGGGTCGCAAAGCCCGCTGCTGGGTCGACTACCACCTTTTCCTGAGCGATACCACGGTCGAACGGATCGGCAAGCTGGCCAACACGGTCAAGAAAGCCTCCGAAGGCTACTACCTTGCCGGCGTGAGCTATGGCTACACGTTTGAATGGTCGCATCCCGGAAGCGGTCACCTTTCCCTCGGAAAGCTCCTTCGCAACCGCGACGTCGACTTCATCGCCGGGCCGCCAAGCTACAAGAACCGGGAGCCCGGTGGTGTGGCGGCGTTCCCCTGCCCCATCGATAGTTTCGCGATCAACCAGAAGCTCTATATCAGCGAGGAGGACTTCAAAACTCCGATCAGCGGCCTGCAGGAGCCTGACGACTTCAATCCCGTCATGAAAACGCCGCAGGCGCTCGACAGCGTGCATTGGCGTGGCGCCGGCGCAGCGCTTGCCCACTCGTCCGGTGTCTGCTGGATGGACCTCTGGGGCAACGGATGGCTCAACACGAGGGGAATCTGGCAGCGAGCTTCGAAGATCCGGCAGTCGATGATCAGCCGTCTCGCGGTCGATCCCCAAGAACCTGACGTTGCGGTGTTCATCGACGAACGCTCCCTTGCCTATCTCGTCGATCAAACCGCGTTTGCCCTTCTCGTGCAGAACGTCAGGGAGTCGATTTTGCGAAGCGGTCTGTCGGCGGGCTTCTATCTTCTTTCGGACCTCGCCCATCGGGAACGATTCCCGGAAAGCAAGCTCTACGTCTTCATGAACGCCTGGGACATTCGTCCCGAAGTTCGCAGTGCTATCAAATCGCGCCTCCAGCGAGACGACAAGGTTCTGTTTTGGCTTTATACAGCGGGACTGTTCGATGGCGGACGAGATGCGCTGGAGCGGGTACGAGAAGTAACGGGCATCCCCCTTCGCAAGCAGCCGTTCGGCAGCAAGCCCGGCTCGACCGTTCTCAATCGAAGGAACCCGCTTTGCGAGGCGGTGCCAGAGAAGCTCTTGGCCGCGGGTGGCCAGTTGGAGCCGAGCTATTTCGCCATCCCTGAAGAGTCCACGGTGCTTGCGGAATACACCCAGTCAGGGCTGCCGTCTTTCGTCATGCGAAACTTCGTCGGCGACGCCGGAATGTGGAAGTCGGTGTTCCTTGGAGAGCCAATTGTAACGCCGGCCCTCTTCCGCGCCCTTGGACAGATGGCCCACGCTCATGTGTGGTCGTTTATGGACGATCTCGTCCACGTAAGGCCCCCCTTCCTTACGATCCACTGCAGAGGTACGGGAAACCGGACGATTACACTGCCTAACAAATGGTCTGCATACAATCTGGTGACCGAACAATGGGCCACGGTTGATTCCACGCACCTTTCAATCCAGGCGATCGATGGCACAACCCACCACTTCCTGATCGGTACCCAATCCGATATCGAAGTGATCCTCAGCCAAGACCCCGAAAGCCTCTTGCGAATGGAGGAAGCACCGCCGAAGCCTGACAACACGCTAAGCCTCGACTCGATCCACTTCGACGTTCCAATCATGAAGCTCGACGAGTGGATGGAGGAATCCTGGTCCGAAGATCTTGCCGACGACCTCTTGTTGAAGCCCAGCCAGTTCGATTTCGACATTGCACCTGAAGACCGGAGCGATAAGTCGCGAACGAAGCGCAGTGATCGTGGCAAGGGGCGTCGCCGCCAGGGCGCCGCTACCGGCAAGAGCGTTCCCAGCGATGGAGACCTCGAGGTGAACGTGGTCTTCCGCAAGAGAAGCTGATGTCCTATCGCGCCGGGTACGTCGCTCTTATTGGGAAGCCGAATGTCGGCAAAAGCACGCTGTTGAACGCGGTGGTTGGGCAAAAACTCGCGATCGTCAGCGACAAGCCCCAAACGACTCGACGTCGACTCCTCGGCATTGCCACCATGCCGGAAGGCCAAATCGTGTTTATCGACACTCCCGGCCTCCATGACGCTCACACGCGGCTCGGCAAGCTGATGAACGAGTCGATTCGCGAATCGCTTGCCGGCATCGACTTGGTGCTTGTCGTCGTGGATGGATCGAAGCGTCCCGACGACAAAGACGAAGCCGTTGCGAAGCTTCTCGCGGCGGCAGGCATTCTTGGCGGTTCGATGCCGGTCATCGTGTGCATGAATAAGATGGACAAGCTCCTTCCAAACGACGTCATTCCCAACGTCGAAGCCTATGGCCGGCTCTTCCAGACCGAGTCGTATATGATGACCAGTCTCATCAAAGAGCGGAACATCGACAAGCTGGTCGAAATGGTATTAGCCAACCTTCCGGAGCAGGAACCACTTTTCGAGGAAGATTGGATCACGAACGAGCCCATGCGGAACCTCGCCGCTGAGTTCATTCGAGAGGAAGTGCTGAAGCGGACCCGGCAAGAATTGCCTCACGCAGTGGCTACGCTCATCGAAGAGTGGGAAGAAGATCCAGAGGGCGACCTCGTCCGCATCAATGCCTCTATCATCGTTGAAAAAGAGAGCCAGAAGCCGATCATCATCGGTCAACGGGGGCAGATGATCAAGGAGATCGGCACCAAAGCTCGCCAAGAGATCGAAAGCCTTATTGGAAAGCGGGTCTTTCTCGAGCTCTTCGTGAAAGTCCGTAGCGAGTGGCGCCAGAATCCGCGCATGCTTCGTGATCTCGAATACACCCAGTAGAAACTTAACCTATGCTAAGATAATTAGCAATGGCTTTGTGCTGCTTCGCTGCTTACCTCGTGGTCGCTGTCGCCTTGGCGGAGCATGACGAGCCGATTATCACCGATCGGCCAGACTTCACCGAGTCCGCGGTCGTTGTGAGAAGGGGCAGGCTCCAGATCGAAAACGGCGTGACCTGGGACGATGACAATGGTCAGCGCTCCGCCCAGTTTTCCGAGTCGTTGGTTCGCTACGGTGTGGCCGATCGCTTTGAAGCCCGACTTGAAATCCCAAACTGGGTGGCTGTAACCGAAGGTTCGGGTTGGGGGCCGACCGCGGTCGGCTTTAAATGGCAGGTCGGACCCACCGCGACTGGCTTCGATGCGGCTTGGATCGCGATGCTGGGGATCCCGTCAGGGAGCATAGACCACGGCATTCGCCGAGTTGAGCCCAGCCTTAGTTTCTGCCTTTCCAGGGATCTCGGAGAGCGATTATCCGTTGCAGGGATGATCAACTTGACCTGGCCCGCAGCCGATACCGCTCGAACCGCAGAATTCGGACCAACGATTTCGTTCGCGTATTCCTTGGCTGAGAAGCTGGGCGCCTTTTTGGAATACGCCGGCACTTTTGCCGAGCGAGCCCAACCGGAGAACCTGCTCCATTTGGGCTTGACTTATCAGCCCCAACGCAACCTTCAGTGGGACGTTCACGCAGCCGTTCGCCTCGACCGGGGCACGCGCCGGACCCTCTTTGGCCTTGGGCTCTCGTATCGGTTTTAGGCTCAGACACCGATGAGCGATGGCCGACGAGATACCGTTTCGCGCACCATTTCGATGACCGCTTCAGCTTGCTGCTGACCCAACTCCTGTCGCGGTGCCCGCACCCTCGGCGATCCCTTGCCGACTGCAGCCTGCATCAGCTTGATGAGCTGGACGAACTCCGGAACCACGTCGAGCTTGAGCAGCGGCAGCGCCCATTCATACCAGCGATCGGCGTCGGAGGCGGGACCGCGCATGGCAAGCTCAAATAGGCGGCAGCTTTCCCGTGGCAGAGCGTTCGGCATACCCGCGATCCACCCCACGGCTCCGGCACGAACCCCTTCCAGGAGCAGGTCATCCACCCCGACGAAAATGGCCAAACGTCCACCGCAGAGCGCTTTGATTGACGTGATACGACGGACGTCCGCACTCGATTCCTTCACGGCATGCAGGTTCTCGAATGCTTTGGCCATCGAGAAGATTGTCTCTGGCAAGACGTCGACGCCATAGGCGATTGGGTTGTTGTAAAGCATGCAGCTCAGTCCGGTCGCGCGGATTACGGCTTCGAAGTGGCGTAGCTGCTCGATGAGCGTGCCTTTGTAAACGTAGGGCGGCAATACCATGAGACCGGCGCAACCGGCGCGCTCGCTTTCCTTCGCCAGCGACACACATTCGGCAGTGGACAGCCCGCTCACCCCTGCCACCAGGGGAACCTTTCCAGCAATGGCGTCCTTGCAGACCTTCAGGATTCGGAGTTTCTCTGGCCAGGTTAGGGTCGCTCCTTCGCCCAGAGACCCAAGGGCAACGATGCCATCACAGCCTTGATCGATCAGCCACCGAACGTGTTCGAACAAGAACGGTTCATCAACGTCGCCGTTTTCAAGAAAGGGGGTTGTGATGGCGGGAAAGACGCCTTGCCACTTCATTGAAAAGATTCTAGCGCTCTTCGATGCGGTCGATCATCCCGTCACTAATGACGACGACTCTGTCGGCACTGTCTAGCATCGACGGGTCGTGGGTCACCATCACCAGGGCGCCGTCGCCACGATGGTGCCTTAGCGCTTCTACCACCTGCAATCCGTTGGTGTGGTCCAAGGACGCGGTGGGCTCGTCCGCGAAGATGGTACGCGGATTCCCAAGGAGTGCACGGGCCACGCAAACCCGCTGACGCTCGCCGCCGCTAAGTTCGTGCGGGAGACGATGAAGCTTGTCCTGCAATCCCAGAGCGTTGAGGAGCTCCGCTGCCTCCTCGCGATCGGATTCGGGTAGGGCGATCGCCACATTTTCAAGTGCCGACAAGTAACCCAATAGGTACGGATATTGGAACACGAATCCGAACTGGCGGAGTCTGATTTTGCTCCGCTCCTCGTCTCCGAGTTCGCTGAGATCCCGTTCGTCAAACTGAATACTGCCAGACGTGGGAAGCTTCAATCCGCTTAGCAAGTACAGCAGCGACGACTTTCCCGACCCGGATGGGCCGAGGATGCCGAGGAACTCTCCCGGATATATGGTCAGCGAGATTTCCTTGCAGGCATACACGTCCCGTCCATGGTCGCTGTAAACGAGCGAAACGTCTTCCGCATGGATCATGCCAGTCTTCGCTCCACAACGCCGACGGGATCGAATCGTCGGAATCGGTTGGCAACGACGGCATTGGCTGCCACGAGTATCGTCATCGGGATCGGCAACGTGTACAGATAAGACCGTGGATTGAGAACGTCCAGGGCGAAGGCCTGCGGGTCCATCAGCTGCGACCGCACCACGAGCAGCAAGAGAATGGCGGTGGCGACGCCAATGATCCAACCGATGATCACGACCACCAGATTCTCTCGCCACACACGCTGGAGGAGCTGTCGCTTCGTGTATCCGAGAGCCTGCAGCAACCCAAACTCCTGCATGCGCTGAACCTGGTAAATGTTGATGAGCATCACCATCATCAGGGTGATCACCAAGACCAAGGTGCCGATGACGACGTTCAGAATCTTATAGAGAATGTCGAACATCTCGTTCGTCGACTTTTCGAGATCATGGTAGGCAAAGATTTGCGCCCGCTCGCCTTTGAACTCCCGCTCGGCCCACCTGTCGAGCTTCTCCTGGTCCGTTAGATTTCTGGCGAAAGCGAGGAGGTTGTCGACAGGTGGAAAGTGGTGCGTCTGGTGATACTCGATGGGGGCCAGCATGACCCACTGTGGGCTTCTGGCGATGCCGACGATGTGGACCGGATTGATCGAGTAGCTGTCGGGCAAGTCAGGCCCGATGAGGACATCTCCCAGCTTCAGGTTCAGGTTTCGCGCTACCGGTTCGCTGATCAGCGCCTCGGCTGCGCCAGGATTCGGCAGCCTGCCCACGATGTCCGTGGCTCCCAGCTTGTCGAGGTAATAGCGAAGGTCGTCCTGCTTCATCGCAAGTACCACGAAGGGCCACTTGCCCACGATGGAGCGAACTTGCGAGCCGCTGGCGCGGCAGAGAATGATCCGTTCGATCGGCACGGGCGAGCCACTGATTAGCCGTTTCCGGAGTTCAGGGGTCATAGCGGCATCGCCACGGGGCGTGATACCGAGGCTATACCGCGAGTAGTTGTAGATCGTTCGGATGGAGTAGGGAATGGAATCCATCATGGCGACGATTCCGGCGACGAGCATCACCGCCAGGACGATCACGGCCGTGAGTGGAATTGACCGGTTCGCATTGCGGAGCAGGTAGACCTTTGCCGAAAGGGGCCTCGACGCTAATGCCATTAGCCAGCCAACCTACGATATCGCAAGAAGACTTCGTCGCCTACGGGTCGGCACGAAATCAGGTCGAAACGCATCACCGCCTTTCGGGGAAGTGGCTCACCATCGGCGATCGTGGGGACGTCCTTGCCAAGTTTGATTTTGGGGGCAACCGTCAAGAAGATTTCATCGACGAGGTCTGCTTGCAAGAGCTGGGCATTGAGCATGCTGCCGCCCTCGACCAAGAGCCTTCTCACGCCTTGCTTCACGATGCTCTCCAGCGTCGAGCGCCAGTCCGTGAGCGGCAAGACCGCTTGCCAAGAGATGCTTGCCCCAGGCGGGGCCACAACCGTGGCGAGGTCGGGCACGTCGGTAAAGAAACGGCTGGAGAAATCGAGGTTGCCGCTACCGGAGACCACGTACCGCCGCAACTGTGCGGGATACCACAGTCCAGGCGTCGCGCGGAGCGACCCCGCCCCGATCAACACGGCATCGAATTGCTCCTCGATCTGTCGCATTGTCCGGTGATCAAGCTCGCTGCCGAGGTCCATTACGGGCTCGTCCCGCTCTCCCGTCAGGATCTTGCCATCGATCGTCGCCACCATATTGATGGCTACGAAAGGTCGATCGGCATGCGGACCTGGCAATTGAAGGTCTGGGTAAACCGGTTCCACGTTATCGATTGACGAGCGCCGCCTCCATCGCATCGCGCAACACGACGTAGGGCTGCTCAGCATAACGCCCGCCACCGATGAAGAAGGTCGGGAGGTTGTAAACCCCCGCAGCGTAAGCCTGTTCGTTAAATCCGACGATCCGATCCGTATAATGGCGGTCGAGGATTCGATTGCGAAGCCCGTCGAGATCTGAAAACCAGTCCCGGCCAAGTTCCATCAAGACATCCAGCGAGCCGATCTCGTCACCATCCTCCCAGTACGCTCGGTACAGGCGTCCAACCCACTCGTGGCCGAATCCCAGCTCTTTGGCGTGCTCGACCGATTCGAGGGCGGCGTGATCGCGCATTCGATTCGGTCGCAGTGCAGTCGGCTTTGCGATCCCTTGCGCAGCATAGGCTAGATCCAGACGGCTGGGCGTGGCGGGACGATTACTGGCGACGGTGGGGATCGTTGGCGGCTCCGGCCACGGGATTGCCTCTGGATACAGCTCGAATCCCAACCAGTCGAACTCGACGTCAAACTCCTTCCGGAGCTGCTCCACTTGATGCCACCCGATCCAGCACCACGAGCAGATGAAGTCGTGGGCGACCGGAATCGTCAGCGGCATTGTCCCTATTGTGGCCCGTTGAGAGCCCGGCAGGCGGCAAAAGACCCCATGCCACGCATTGGCGGCATGGGGTCCGCAGAAAGTTATTCCGTCGTTGCTTCGGTTGCGGCTTCGGCCGCTGGAGCCTGGGCGGGTGCTGGAGCGGGGGCCTGCTGGGGTGCCTCCACCGGTTCGTGCTGCCGAGGGGCGCGCGGACGGGCAAATCGCTCGGCGGCGGCCATCTCCTTCACCACGAAAGGTAGCAGCGCCATTTCTCGGGCGCGGTGAACGGCGCGTGAGATCATTCGCTGCTGCTTGGCGGTGTTACCAGTCTGGCGAGCAGGAAGGATCTTGCCACGGTCGTTGATAAATCGTCGAAGAATCGCCACGTCCTTGTAGTCGACGTACTCGATCTTGTTGATGGTCAGATAGCTGACCTTGCGCCGCTTTCGGCCCTTGAACTTCGGTTCGCCGGGAATGCCAGCCGCTCCCAATGCCGAATCCTTGTCGCGGAATGTCCGCTCCGGAGTCGGGGCGCCACCGGAGTTCGACGTCGCGCTCGGGGCTGGAGCCGGCGTCGGGGTGGTTTCGTCACTCATCATGTTTGTTTGGATTGCCCGGCCTACCGGGCAGAAGGAAATTATAGCATCCGCGGGCCGAGAATTTCCCTTCGGTAAGCTCGAACCCGCATGAAAACGGCTCTCATCGTCTATTCCGGTGGCCTCGATACCACGATCTGCATTCCGCTGATGCGCGAGGACGGATTCGACCGGATCGTGACCGTTACGGTGGACGTCGGGCAACCCGCCGAGGATATCGCCCAGGCTTCCGAAAGAGCCAAATTGCTGGGCACGGAGCATCACGTCGTCGATGCGAAGGCCGAATTCGCCGCGGACTATTGCTTCGAAGCCATCCGATTCAACGCCGATTACTTCGGCTATCCGCTTTCCACCTCGATTGCCAGGCCGCTGATCGCCCAGAAAGCCGCCGAAGTCGGGCTTAGGTCGAACATCGACGCCTTCGTCCACGGCTGCACCGGCAAGGGGAACGACCAGTTCCGCCTTGAGCACGGCATCCGCTTGTTCGCTCCAGGCAGACCGATTCTTGCCCCGGTGCGAGAACGGAACCTGACCCGAACGTGGGAAATCGAGTACGCCGAGCGCGTTGGCGCCCCGATCGGGCAGTCGAAGGAGAAGATCTGGTCGATCGACGAGAATCTTTGGGGCCGCTCCATCGAGGGTGGTCGGCTCGAAGATCCCGCGTACGCACCGCCAGAGGAGATTTTCGCCTGGACCAACGACCCGATCAAGGCCCCCAACCAACCTGAGACGGTTGAAGTTGGCTTCGATGCCGGGCGGCCGGTATCCCTGTGCGGAAAGAAGCATGACCCGATGGAAATCATCGTCGAGGCTAACCGGCTTGCAGGCAACCATGGAGTCGGGAGGATCGACATCATGGAGGATCGCATGATCGGCCTCAAGGTGCGCGAGAACTACGAGTGCCCCGGGGCGACGCTCCTCATCGCCGCCCACCGAGCGCTCGAGGCCCTGGTGGCGAGCCATGCCGAGCGCGAATTCAAAGCCCATGTCGACCAGCGCTGGGCCGATCTCGCCTACAAGGGCCTCTGGTGGGAGCCCCTAAAGGCCGATCTGGTCGCCTTTGCCGACCACATGGCTCCGAGGGTTTCCGGGAAGGTGGTCTTGCGACTGTTCAAGGGATCGCTGCAGGTGGTTTCCCGTTCGAGCCCCTATGCGCTTTACAGCGAAGCTGCGGCGAGCTTCGACGACACCCAAGCCCTCGACCCAAGCCTGATGACCGGGATGGTCCGCGTCCATGGAATGGAAAGCGAGCTTTTCCGAAGATTGTAAATGTCGGGGATCGGGGATCGGGGATCGGGCGTCGGGTCCTGGATCACGCAATCACGATTCACGATTCACCCAATGGACGCCGGAATCGACTTCGTTACGATAGGCTGTCTTGGCCTCATCTTGATGGGCGGTGACTATCGAACTCATGACGCCCTTCGCCTTCATCGACGCGAGAACGCGCGAAGTCTTAGCCGCCGCTCATTCCACTTCCCGGTACTGTACGGCTTCCGATAGGTGCGCCTTCTCGATCGCATCTGACTCCGCCAAGTCCGCGATCGTCCGCGCCACCTTCAGAATACGGTCATACACCCGCGCGGATAGATTCAACCGCGACGAAACGACGCGCATGAACTCCACGCATTCCGCCGAGAGATCGATGCCATCCCGTAGCTCGCGAGGCGACATCTTGGCGTTGACTCGGGAATTGCCCAGCCGCGCATCCTGCCTCGCCCGGGCCTGGATCACCCGCTCTCGGATCGCCGCGCTGGCTTCAGCTTCGGGCGCCTTGATCAGCTCATCCGGTCGCAGTCTCGGTACATTGAGATGGATGTCGATCCGGTCCATGAGGGGTCCGCTGATCCGGCCCGCGTAGCGGCCGCATCCGGCGCCGATGCACTTTTCCTCGGGATAGCCTTTGAACCCGCACGGACAGGGATTCATCGCTCCGACGAAGATGCACTCGGCGGGAAACACCAGACTGGCCTGCACCCGCGCCACGCTGACGATCCCATCCTCAAGCGGTTGACGAAGGGCTTCCAGCACGTCCCTATCGAATTCGGGCAGCTCGTCCATGAACAAGACTCCGAAATGACCCAGCGAGACCTCGCCCGGTTTGGGATTCTTGCCCCCGCCGACGATCGCCGCATAGCTGCTCGTGTGGTGGGGCGCGCGGAAAGGCCGCTCCCAGATGAGCCCTTCCCGCTGGCCCTTGTTGCCGCTCGCGCTGTGGATGCGCGTGACTTCGATGCTCTCCTCCAGGCTGAGTGGCGGCAGAATCGTGGGCAGGCGCCGTGCGAGCATGGTTTTGCCCGACCCCGGCGGGCCCGTCATCAGCACGTTGTGGCCACCCGCTGCGGCGATTTCGAGAGCCCGGATGGCGTGCTTCTGGCCCTTCACGTCGCTGAAGTCGACCAGGTACTGAGGCAGCGCTGCCTGGCCGTTCATCACCGGTTCGACGGCATTGAACGCCAGCGAGCCGTTGAGCAGCTCGGCCATCTCGACAAGGTGGTCGATGCCATAGACCTCCACCGGCACGGCGACGGAGGCTTCCGCCGCATTCTCACGCGGGACGATCAGCCGCTTGATTCCCTTGTCGCGGCACATCAGCGCGATGTTCACCGCACCGTCGATTGGCCTCAGCTTGCCGTCAAGTCCTAGCTCACCGATCACCAAGGTCTCGTCCAACTCGGATTGAGGCACCTGCTTTTGGGCGCAGAGAATGGCAGCTGCGATGGGCAGGTCGAGCGCGGGACCCTCCTTGCGGACATCGCCGGGCGCCAGGTTGCAGATCACGCGCCGATTGGGCCAATCCAATCCGCTGTTGCGAACCGCTGTATGCACGCGCTCACGGCTTTCTTCGACCGCCTTGTCGGGGAGGCCAACGAGAATGAACTTGAAGTCGCCGCTGACAAGATCGACCTCGACGTGAACGGGCAGGGCTTCAATTCCGCTCAAGGTTGCCCCCGTCGCCCGTGCGATCATGGCCGCATTTTAGCCGCTGTTCGGCGCCGACTGTTAAAATTCGATAGGGAACGGCCGACAAAGTGAACTAAGGGGGTGGCAACACCCATCATTTAAGGTCATGACGAGCACTGTAATGGATCACGGATCCACCCCGGCAGAATCACTCTCCCACCAGGAAAACCCATTCGTCGCCGTTGCCCTGGAAGTATCGAGAGAGCAACTTCAGAAGGCCTTGGCCCACCTCGAAGACCTGAAGTCCCGCCGAAACTAAGCCGGCACTTCGGATCGCCGCTCCTCCACCCGCCGTTGCGAGTGGTCGAGCGTTTTCTTTCTGAACCGCAGTTGCTTCGGCGTGACCTCGAGCAGTTCGTCGTCCCGCAGCCAGCTCAGAGCTTGCTCTAACGAGAAATCCTTGTGAGGATCGAGCACGGTTGTTGAGTCGCTCGTCGCCGATCGCATGTTCGTGGCGTGCTTCTCTTTGATCGCATTGACGATCATGTCTTCGTCACGGGCGTTCGCCCCGACGACCATGCCGCCGTACACCTCGGTTCCGACCGGATAAAACAGCACCCCGCGCTCCTGGATGTCCTCATAGGCATAGCGAGTCAGCTTGCCTGGGTCCTTCGCGATCAGCGAGCCCTGCGTGCGGCTCACGACTTCCCCTCGATACGGGCCGTAGCCCTCGAAGATGGATGAGAGGATGCCGAGGCCGCGCGTCATCGTCAGGTAGTTCGATCGGAAGCCGATGATGCCCCGGGTGGGAATCCGGTATTGGATGCGGACAGTGCCGTTGGCGTTCTGCTGCATATCGAGCATCTCGCCTTTGCGGCGGGCCAGCTCCTCCATGACGTCGCCCATGTATTCGCTCGGCAGTTCGAGAGTCAAAACCTCGATCGGCTCCTCGTTACCCTCGAGACCCTTGCGATAGATCACCTGCGGACGCGAAATCTGCATCTCATACGACTCGCGCCGCATCGTCTCAATCAAAATGGCGAGTTGCAATTCGCCGCGCGCCTTCACCTTGACCGTATCGGCGGGAGCGTCCCGGTCGATCTGGAGCGAAACACTTACGGCCTCTTCCTTCTCGATCCGCTCGCGTATCTTCTGAATCGTGATGAACTTGCCGCCATCTCGCCCCGCAAGCGGCGAATTATTGGCAAAGAAGTTCATGCTCAGCGTGCTGGGCTCGATGTCGAATGCCGGCAATGCCTCGGTGATTTCTGGCGCGGCGATCGTGTCGAAGAGCAGGACATCGTCGAGGCCGGCCAGCATCACGATCTCTCCCGCCGACGCCGACTCGACTTCCTTCAGCTCGATGCCTTCGTAGGTCCACAGCTTCGTCACATTGAATCCGACGACCTTGTCGGTGTGCGGCTTGCGGTGGTTCAGGCGGTCGCCGACGCGAACTGTGCCCTGAAGAACCTTTCCGCCAAACATCCGGCCCACGTAATCGTTGTAATCGAGGTTGTTGATCTGGAGCTGAAACGGCCCGTCCACGGTGCCATCGTGGGGTGGCACCGCGTTGACGATCGTCTCAAAGAGCTCCCGCATCGTCTGTTCGCTGCCATCGGGCGAAACCCGCGCAAAGCCCGCCGAGCCGCTCGTGTAGAGGTGCGGAAAGAAGAGGTCGTCCTCGTTGGCCCCGAGGTCGATAAAGAGGTCGATCGTGCGATCGTATGCCTCAAGCGGTCGGGCGCCCTCGCGGTCGATCTTGTTGATGCAGACGATCGGCTTCAATCCGTGCTGGAAGGCCTTCTTGAGCACGAATCGCGTCTGCGGCATCGGCCCCTCGTGGGCATCGACGACAAGGAGGACACCGTCGACCATGCTGAGCACCCGCTCCACTTCACCCCCGAAGTCGGCATGGCCGGGTGTATCGACGATGTTGATCTTGTAATCCTTATAGCGGACGGCCGCGACCTTCGAGAGGATGGTGATCCCCCGCTCGCGTTCCAAATCGTTCGAGTCCATGACCCGTTCCTGCATGTGCTGGTTCTCGCGGAACGTGCCGGCTTGGCGGAAGATGGCGTCGACGAGCGTCGTCTTGCCATGATCGACATGGGCAATGATCCCGATGTTACGGATAGTTCCAGAGCCCATGGGTTGGCTATAAGGATACCGTTTGGCCCGGGTTCGGCCTCCGCGGGAAGACACCTGCATTCGGGCCACGGAGCGCGGGCGTCTTGCTCGCACGTCTTTGACCCACGAACAACTCGTCCGCTTCCTATCCTCAAACTCCGGAATGGAGTATCCGTCTAGTCCGGAATAGCCTGCAAAACCGAAACCTCAACGGCGTCAGGCAGCGCTAGCTCCTCCTGACCCACCTTAACGATAGCCGAATACTTTCCAAGCGGCGCTTTCGCGACGTCAAAGCTCGCATCGGCTACAAAGGCACTTAGGCGGGTCACACTCGATGCCTGGACAACCATCGCCCCTCTTTCTAGCCGGAAGGTGACGCCCGGCTCAAAGCCTGAACCGACGAAACGGACTTTGACACGCGAGCGCCGCGGAACGGTTCCTGGCGTCGCAGTTCTGAGCCCCAGACCCTGCTCTGCCGGGAGAGGATTGGCGATTACGCCAGACAAGTAATATCCGCCGGCAAGGGCAAGCGACATACCATCTGGGGAGTAAGAGATCTGGATTAGACTTGGAACCTGCTGGTCGAAAAAGTGCAGTAAAGACCCTGACGCCGCATCCCAGAATCGGAGAGTGCTATCTCTTGAACCAGTGACAATCGACCTTCCATCCGGACAGAAAGCAGCCCGGACCGGTCCAGCATGTCCGGTTAGGGTACGCACTAAGGCACCGGATTGTACGTCCCATACGCGAGCAGTATTGTCCTCTGCTCCCGAGACGATCCATTCTCCATCGGGTGAAAACGCAACGGATCGCACTCGTCCTGTATGGCCGATAAAAGAACGCTGCAGGCTTCCGGTAAGGGGATTCCACAAGCGGATAATATTGTCGGCAACGGTCGCCAAAAACTGACTGTCTAGCGAAAATGCCACGGCGTTGACGCCGTCTGGGTGTGGACCCAGTTTCCGCAACAAGGTACCGGACTGCAGATCCCATATCCCGACGTCACGATCGCCTGATCCTGTCGCTAGTAGCAATCCATTAGGCGAGAAGGCCAAACTTGATAATCCAGCAGTATGACCCCCACCCCATGTCTTAATCGGTCCGAAATTTACGGTATTCCAAAACTTCGTCGTAATGTCATTCGATACTGAAGCTAAGGTTGTAGAGTCAGCCGAGAACGCTACGCCGTTGACCATGTCTCTATGTCCGGACAGAACCGTGAGTAGCGATCCAGTCTGACTGTCCCAGAGGCGCATGCTCCGATCAGATGAACCAGACACTAACCTCTGACCGTTAGGAGAAAATACTATACTTCGGACAGAGCCAGTATGGCCCGTCATGGTGCGCAATAAGCTTCCACCCTGAACATCCCATACCCTAACAGTGTTGTCATCGGAACCACTTGCAATGAGTACTCCGTCTGGTGAAAACGTAACCGCATTAACCCCGCTGGCATGGCCCGTTAAAGTTTTGACTAGCTGGCCAGTTACATAATTCCAGACTTTAACCGTCGTATCCGTCGATCCTGAACATAAGAGATTACCGGCAGCTGCGATAGCAATGGACTTAACGTCACTAGTGTGACCAATCAATGTTTGGAGGAGTGTGCCGGTTGCCACGTCGGATACCCTTATGCTTTTGTCCCGTGAACACGAGGCAACTGTCAAGCCGTCTGGTGAAAAGCGGACCGCCAATACCCAGCTGGTATGTCCTGTTATAGTTCTTACCAAGGCTCCCGAACTGGCACTCCAAATTCGCACGGTGTTATCTCTCGCACCGGATGCTACCAATTGCCCGTCCGGCGAAAAGGCCACGGCATCGATCACACTTGTATGCCCTGTCAGTGTTCGAAGTACCGTGCCGGTGGCTAAATCCCAGATTCGGACCGTGCGCTCATTTGAGCCGCTAACCGCGTACAGCCCATCCAGCGAAACATCTACAGCATTAACCCTTTCAGTATGGCCAGAGAGTGTCCTCTGGGATTCGCCTGTTGTAGCGTTCCATGTACGCAGGCTCCAATCCAGGGATGCGGATACGATCGTATTGCCATCTGGAACGAATGCGACTCCTTGAATCCCGTCCGTGTGGCCAGCATAAGTCGCCAGCGAATCGCCTGATGCCGCGTTCCAAAGTCGAGCACTGGCGTCCTCGGCGCCCGAACCAACCAGCAATCCGTTAGGCGAAAATGCTAACGAGTACACATATTTTGAATGCCCGCTCCAGTCGCGTACAAGCAAACCAGTTTGTGGACTCCAGAGTTTGAGAGCGGTGTCATCTGCACCAGAAGCTATCAGATCACTGTTAGGTGAATAGTCAACGGAGTTGACCCACTTGGAATGGCCCGCATAGATACGCTCTAAAACGCCGGTTTGCACGTTCCATTGGCGCACGGTGGCATCTTTGGAAGCAGAAACCACCTTAGAACCGTCAGACGAGAGAGAAACCGATGAAATCAAGTCGGTGTGGCCGGCAAGAGATTTCAGCAAGTTGCCGGTCTGTACATCCCACAGAAACACCAACCGATCGGCGCCACCGGTGGCGAGAATGGAGCCATCGCTAGAATATGTTAAGCCATAGACACCAGAAGGATGTACGAGAGTTTGAAGAAGCGTGCCAGTTTGGGTGTTCCAGATTCTAACCGTCCCATCGCCTGATCCAGATGCGAGCTTGCTGCCATCAAGCGAAAATGCAACTGCATACACCGTAGCGGTATGCCCCGGAAGCGTAATAACATTTGCGCCACTCTGGGCGTCCCATAGCTTTACGGTTAGGTCTTTGGATGCACTAGCAACAAGGTTTCCATTTGGGGAAATGGCAACGCCATACACGCGATCCGTATGCCCAGTCATGGTTCGTAGCGACAGACCTGTTGCGGTATCCCAAAGTCTAACCGTGGTGTCGAATGATCCCGTCACAACGCTGTTTCCGTTTTCAGAAAATGCCACAGAATTGACCCAGTTTGTATGTCCAGCGAGTGTACTTTGGGTTCTGCACGTGTAAGGATCCCAAACCCGAACGGAATTATCGGTTGCTCCCGATGCCAGGAGCTGGCCATCGGGTGAGAAGGACACAGACAGTACGGCCCCAGTGTGACCCGGCACCTGCCACAACCACTCCGGCGACCCTTGTCCGATGGCAGCAGACGTCAGGCTCGTCAATACTACCAGCACTAGCACCGTACAACGGCTAAACGAGCGCGAAAAACTCCAATTCTTCAACATAAGATTCCCCTGGTAGACAACCGGGCCGAAGTGCCCTCGCCGCTACCATTATATGGGCGATGTCTGGAAAATTCCAAATTGAACGATCCAGAGCCTGCAGCTTAGAACGCAGGTACGACAATCGCCATTCGGGCGAGTGGTCCGCGACCTTTTCCTGGCTCTAGTGGCATGTATCGCATTCCGACGACAGCAACGTCCTGATCTTTCAGGGAATGCAAGATTCTACGTGCGCCGCAGGTTGACCAACAGGCGCCCCGCGAACAAGACTTACGTGATGCGATCGTTCCACTACCCTGTCAGAACCCGTGCCGGCTCCCAAGTCGCTTGGTCCCGCGAGCGTCCCGATGGGGCCACATTTTTCGGGACGCTGCGGGACGTTCGGACCAATCTTAGGGCGCAATTGAACCTAAGCTTGCCGCGTCAACCAGCCAAGTTTGGTTGACTTTTGAAAGAAACAAAACGGTCAGGACAGTGGGGGATTACGGGCGTTGGGTGGCATCCGTCGCTATTCGCAGACGACCGATTTATGGCGGCATTCAGCGACGTTCCTGCGAACCACCACCAGGGCACCTTTTGCGGACTGAAGTCCGCGCTCCGCCTACTCCCGGGGCCTTGTCGTCAGGCGCTCGATCCGCTTCTCGAAGCTGCCGCCCGCGAGTACCCGGTCGACGAAGATGCCGGGCGTGTGGATTTCATCTCCGTCCAGTTCGCCGACCTCGACCAGCTCTTCCACCTCCGCCACGCACCGCTTGCCGGCGGTCGCCATCATCGGATTGAAGTTGCGCGCGGTCTTGCGGAACACCAGATTGCCTGAGCGATCGCCTTTCCAGGCCTTGACAATGCTGAGGTCGGCACGCAGGCCTGACTCCATCACATACCATTCGCCATCGAACTGTCGCGTTTCCTTGCCTTCGGCAACGACGGTTCCGTAGCCGGTCTTGGTGAAGAAAGCGGGAATGCCGGCGCCCCCGGCCCGAATCCGTTCAGCAAGGGTGCCTTGCGGGTTGAACTCGACTTCCAACTCTCCGGCAAGAAACTGCCGCTCAAACTCCGAATTCTCGCCGACGTAGGAGGACACCATCTTCTTGATCTGGCGTGCATACAGGAGCGGTCCGAGGCCGAAATCGTCGACCCCACAGTTGTTGCTGATCGCGGTGATGCCTTTGATCCCGCTCTGCCGGATGGCCTCGATGAGGTTTTCGGGGATTCCACAGAGGCCAAACCCACCCGACATTAGCGTCATCCCGTCGAACAGATAGCCTTCGAGGGCCTGCGCGGCGCTGCTATAAACCTTATCCATGGCTGGAAGGTAGTTTACTGGGCGCCTTTCATCAGCGTGCTGATGTCGATAATGAACCCGCCGCCCGAACCGCCACCGGCCGCGTTCACGCTCGGCAGTTTGCCATCCCACTTTTCGATCCACTCGCGTGCGATAACGAGTCCGCCGCCTTGGACTTTCAAGGATTCGGCGTTCAGCTTGGCAGCCTGGCTCTTGCCTTCGGCCCGCGCAACTTCGGTCTGCTTTTCCATTTCCGCCCGCTGCAGCAGGTACTTTTGCTTCTCCGCTTCCTGCTGGGCAACCTGCTTCTGCTCGATCGCCTTGTTGAATTCTTCCGAGAAGTTGAAGTTGGTTATGCTCACCCCGGCGGGCTCGACGATGATGCCGTACGGCTTGAGCCGATTCGTGATCTGGGTTTCGACCAGGTTCTTCACTTCGGTGCGCTTTCGGATGAGATCCTCGGCGGTGTACTGGGCGGTGACTGCCTTGATCGACTCTTGCACGGCCGGATCGATGATCCGGTCCTTATATCGAAGGCCGAGATTCTGATACACCTTTGCCGCCATCGTTGGATCGACCCGAAAGTTCAACGCGACGGATGTCGTGACGATTTGAAGGTCGCGGCTAGCGGCAGTCGCTTGGCTCTCTTCCTTCTGGGTACGCACTTCCATCAGCTCAACCGAGTTGATCCCCGGAACGATGAAGTTGATGCCCTCGTTCAGGGTCCCGGAAACGGCGCCAAAGTTCATGAGGACAGCCCGGTATCCAGCGGGAACGATGGTGACCATGGAAAACAGGACACCGCCTACCATGAAGAGCACGCCAAAAATGCGGAGGAGGACAACGGCCGGACCGACCTTGGCTGCCGAAGCCATCTCCTTGGAAGCGGCCTTGATGGCGTACGAAACGACGACAAGCAGGATCCCAAACGCAAAGCCGGACATCTTTTCAACTCAACAGACGGAAACCGGCATCTTTCGGTTGCGAGATTGAATGGGACATAATCCTGGCGTATGGCCGTCCAACCCGGCCGCCAGGACGAATCCTGGCCGCTACCCATCGACCCCGCGCTCGTCAGTGCCTTTCGAAACGAGATTCTTTCGGCGAGATCCGTACTGGTCGGCACGCACCTCAATCCAGATGGCGATGCGCTTGGATCGGCGCTCGCTCTCTCCGAATACCTTCGGGCCGAGCAGGTCGATCATGAAGTGCTTTGCAATAACGCGGCCCCGGCCAATCTTCGCTTTTTGCCGGGAGTCGATCGAATTCGCCAAGCCCCAGTTCAAGAAAGGGAATGGGACTTGGGCATCGTCCTCGACCTTGATACCCTTGACCGGCTGGGGAAGGTCAAGCCTTTTTTCGAGTCCTGTGCGCGACTTGTCGTGATCGATCACCACGTTCCGCATGAGGCCCCCGGCAACCTTCGGATCGTCGATACGTCCAAGCCGGCCACCGCGGTGATCCTCGCCAATCTTCTCGTCGCCCTCGGAGCGACGATCACACCGCCAATGGCGACCTGTCTTCTCGCCGGTATCGTGACGGACACGGGCAGCTTCCGCTTCAGGAACACGACACCGGAATCGCTGGAGATCGCAGCCCGCCTACTCTCGGTCGGCGGAAGCCTGGAGGAGATCACCGAGAACGTCTATCATACGCGGCCGTTGGCCGCGGTCAGACTGCTTGGCGTTACGTTGGAGCGAATACGGCTGCGATCTGGGAATCGGTTAGGCTGGTCCGTCATTTCTGCCGACGACTATCAGACTTGCGAAGCGATGGACGAGCACACCGAGGGCTTCGTCAATGAGATCCTCTCAATCGATACCGTCCAGATCGCCGCCCTTATACGCCAGCCTGGACCGGGGCGCCTGGTCCGTTGCAGCCTGCGGTCTCGTGGCCACTACGATGTCGCAGAGGTAGCTCGCCAGTTCGGAGGCGGCGGCCACCGCAACGCCGCCGGCTGCACCTTCGAAACAACTCTCGAAGAAGCGGAACTGACCCTTGTGGCCGCATTGGAACAATGCTTGGCATCGTCCTGATCGATAAGCCTGCCGGCATCACATCCCATGATGTCGTCAACCGCGTACGCCGCCAGTACGGCACGCGAAGGGTAGGGCACAGTGGCACCTTGGACCCGAGCGCAACCGGCCTGCTCGTCGTCGCGATCGGTCCGGCCACGCGGTTCCTTCAATACCTGCCAATGGAGCCAAAGGAGTACACCGGTCGGATTCGATTTGGGATTGAAACGACGACACAGGACGCCGAAGGTGACACCGTGCAGGAGCGGCCGTTGCCGGGCGACCTGACCGACCGCATTACTGAAACTCTTCCGAGTTTCATCGGGGAGATTCAGCAGACTCCGCCGATGTACAGCGCCATAAAACGGGATGGAAAGCCGCTCTATGCCTATGCGCGTGCGGGCCAGGAGGTCGAGCGGCAAGACCGCACGGTCTACATCAAGGAATTCAAGAGTGGTGGAATCGAAGCCGACCAGATGGAGTTCCTGGTCGTTTGTTCAGGTGGTACTTACGTTCGGACGTTGGCCCATGACCTCGGCCAAGCGGTTGGCTGTGGCGCCCACCTGGCTTCGCTACGCCGCACGAGAGTGGGTCGGTTTTCGGTCGATCAGGCGGTTGCTCTCGATGCGCTCGATCATGGGACGATCCTGCCGCTTTCCCAGGCGCTGCCGCCGATGCCGATCCTGAGTCTTGGCTTTCAGCAGGTGGCCGCCATACGGGAAGGTCGGGCCATTCCATTTGCCGAACCTCCATCCGCTCGCCTCGCCGCGCTCGCCGATGAAAATGGCGAGGTTTTCAGCGTTGCCGAAGTGCAAGGGGCGGTCTTGCAACCCCAATGCGTGATTCCGGTAGGAGCGATGGGTGCTCAAGTTTGACGGGGTTCCGACTCGTTCGAAGCTTCTCGGACATCTGCTGTGGTTCCTTTTTTGGGTCACGGTCACGGCGATTGCGTTCGTACTGACCCCCAACCCGAGCGGGCATGGGACTCACCATCAGCTGGGCCTCCCGCCTTGTGCGGTACCCACACTCTATGGCCGCCTTTGCCCGGGATGTGGGCTGACCACCAGTTTCACCGCCCTCATGCACGGCGATGTCGGTGGCGCGGTCAAGGCGAACGTCTTCGGGCCCATATTGTATGCGACCTTCACGCTAACCGCACTGATCTGTGCGTATGGCTACCTATCCAGGAAGCGGTGGAACACCGACGGCAAGTGGTTTACGTGGTCGGTTGTTGGACTCGTAGGCACCTATGTGATCTTTGGAATCTGGCGCATGGCTACCGTCTCCATGGATCCGCAACATCGTTCACCTGTCCCGGTCGCTCGCGACCTCAACTGAACCATGCGTCGTCTTCCAAAACCGCGTGACGCCACCCCCTGACGCTAACCCGGCAGCTTTCAACGCCAAGGGCCTGCATGGCGCGTTCCAGGATAAGCGCACCCAGGTGGATGGTGCGCTCACGTCCGGGCTCAAGCCCGACCAGTGACGCCCGCTCCCGGTCGCTCATGGCACATAGCCACCCAACCGCGCGGCCGACCTCTTCAAACGTTAGCTTTGCCCCATGCACGCGATCCGGTCGCCACGTCGCGAATTTTTCGCGGATCGAAATCAGGTTCGTTCCGGTAGCGCCCAGCACGACGCAGCATCCACCCGCGGGAATGTCGTAACCCGCCATAGCGGCATCGATCGAAGACGATGCTCGGAAGACCTCTTCGCGGGTAGGTGGATCCGACGGCATGTATCGCGAGCGGAGCCCCAACGATCCAACCGGAAAGCTCTGGCGGAAGAGTTCGACTTCCTCCGACACGACAATCTCCGTGCTGTGGCCCCCGGGGTCCACGATCGAGAGTCGCGCTTCATTACGGAAAACCGGGTCGCCAGACACCGCCGCAAACCCGTACCTTGCCTCGTCGTCACCTGAGAGGACCGCTACCGGGGTGCCCTGTTCCGCCGCTCTTCGTAGGAAAACGTCGGTGTTCGCAGCGATCCGGGCAGCCATCGTCGCCAGTGCCACGACCCTCTCGGCGCCAAGGGACCTCGCTTTCTCGAAACCCGTTCGCAGGGCGTCAAGGGTCCGGTCCATGCCTTCCTCGCTGAGCAGGCTGGTTTCCTTCACGCCTTCTCCCAGAGCGGTAACGGTCGAGGAGTCGCAGAGGCCCTTCCACTCGCCATTTTCAAAGACGGCGACGTGCACCAGAACGGAATTCGAGCCGACGTCCAGCACCGCCCGTGTCACCGGGCCAGTCTATCCGGCAGAATCGGCATCGTGGCTCGTCTCCTTGGAATCGATATCGGTACGTCCGGATGCAAAGGCATCGTCATCGACGAAGCCGGCAACCTTCTGGCGAAGGCTCACCGAGACTATCCCCTCCAGAGCCCGAGGCCCGGCTGGATGGAGCAGGACCCCGAAGACTGGTTGCAAGCGGCGTCAGCCGTGGTCGACGAGATTGGCGACCGGGTGGATGCCATCGGGCTGACAGGCCAAATGCACGGCTCCGTGTTCCTTGACTCTAACGGAAAGGTCATTCGGCCCGCCTTGCTTTGGAACGATCAGCGGACGCAAGCCGAGTGCGATGAAATCCACGCGAAAGTCGGACGAGAACGCCTGGTCGACATCACCGGAAATCCTGCACTGACCGGATTCCAGCTGCCGAAATTGCTCTGGCTAAGAAACCACGAACCGGAAAACTTCTCCCGCCTTTCCAAGCTCTTGCTTCCCAAGGACTACATTCGATATAGGATGACGGGCGACCACGCCACCGAAGTGAGCGACGCGAGCGGGGTTGGCATGCTCGACCTCTGGCAGCGCGATTGGTCCCAAGAGATAGCCGACCGGCTGGCAACCGATTTGGGCCTGTTGCCGAGAGTCTACGAATCTTCTGCGGTGACTGGAAGAGCCAAGGGCGTGCCTGTGGTTGCCGGCGCCGGCGACCAGGCGGCGGGAGCGGTCGGGGTCGGGGCAATCGATCCATCGGTGACCAGTGTCAGTTTGGGGACGAGCGGCGTCGCATTTGCATCGCTGCCTCAAGTCAAGATCGAACCGTCCGGTAGCCTCCACACCTTTTGCCACGCCACTGGGGGCTGGCATGCCATGGGGGTCATGCTCAGTTGTGGCGGATCGGTCGAGTGGGCACGGAGCCTGCTCTACCCGGGCGAACCATACTCGGCGTTCGACGGTGAGGTTTCCAGCCGCCAATCATGTACGGAGGGCCTATACTTCCTTCCCTATCTCGCCGGCGAACGTTGCCCGTTTGTCGACCCGACCGCAGCAGCCAGGTTCGTTGGATTACGGCTGGGGCACAGTAGAGCGGACCTCGCTCGCGCCGTGTTGGAAGGCGCATGTTTCGGCCTTGCCGGCTGCGTCGAGCTGCTGACGACTCTGACCGGCACTCCGGACGAAATCAGGGTAACGGGCGGCGGCGCAAAAAGCGACGTCTGGGTTCAGCTGCTCGCCGATATTCTTCGAATGCCCTGTGTCCGTATGCGGCTCGACGAGGGGCCGGCGTTCGGGGCCAGTATCCTTGCCGGGGTCGGAATAGGGGTGTGGCCCGACGTGACCAGCGCCTCAGCGGCCGCTATTCAGACGACTGAGCGCTTCATTCCCGGGGAGCGGGATTTTTCAAGCGCCTTAAAGGAATTCAGACGTTTTACCAACGAAGTTCGCCGCGACGATTACTAGCCAAGGGTACACTCGGTCGAGCTTTAACCTGGGGGCACTCCGTCCCCGCCCACTACTCATGATGACCGACGACACCCTGACGCCGACGAGCGAGCAATCTGCCGCTCCGGAGCCACCCAAGCCGGAGGCAGTTGCGACGACCGAAAACGCCGCCGACGTCCCGACCCAGTTGACTGACGAAACGCAAGCCGCAGGTGCGGCAGAGGCCGTAGCGGAGCCAGATGCCGCTCCCGAGCCCACGCCTGCGATGACGGCGGAAGCTCCCACCGAGCCAAGCCCGGAGATCGCGCCGACCGTTGCCGCCTCCCACCCCGAGCCGGAGCCAGCCGCAGAAATTGCGCCGACCGCAGCTGTCGCTCAGGCGGAAGTGGAGCCGACACCCGAAATTGCTCCAGCCGCCGAGGCGACGCCCGAACCCGCTCCAGTGGTTGCGAGCCAACCCGAGCCGAAGCCGGTTCAGGCAGCCCCGACGCCCGAAGCAAAACCTGCTGCGGCAAACGACGATTACCTGTTCGAGCAGGCCATGGCGGATCTCGGCAACATCGATACCGATTCCGATCCCGCATTCAAACGGCTTTCTCGAGGTGACCGCGTCGAAGCGACCGTCATTCAGGTCGAAAAGGATCGCGTTTTTGTCGACCTCGGTACGAAGTCCGAGGGTGTCGTTCCTCTCGCCGAGCTCACCGATCAAAACATCGACTCGGCTCACGGCCTGGTAAAGGTGGGCGACAAGATCAATGTCGTCGTCATTCGGCCAGAAGGATCGGAAGGCAACCCGATCGTTTCGAAAAAGCGGGCCGACTTCGAGGAGAACTGGGATCGTATCGAGCGGGCCTTCCGTGAGGGCGTCATGCTGACCGCTCCCGTCGTGGATCGCGTCAAGGGTGGCCTCGTGGTCGACATCGGCTTGAGAGGTTTCGTTCCTGCTACCCACGTCGGTTCCGGCAAACTTCGGAACATCGAGCGATATCTTGGCGAGACACTCGACCTGAAGATTCTCGAGATCGACCGGGAGCGCAAAAAGGTCGTGCTTTCCAACCGGCAAGCCGAGGAAGCGCGCCGCGCCGCGATCAAGGACGAGATCTTCACCAAGGTGCAGCCGAGCGACATCCTGGATGGCACCGTCCGACGCCTTACCGACTACGGCGCCTTCATTGACCTTGGCGGCATCGACGGACTCCTTCACATCAGCGAGATGAGCTGGATGCGGATCAACCATCCCAAGGAAGTTCTCAAGGAAGGCCAGAAGATCAAGGTGATGGTGCTCCGGCTGGACCCGTCCATCGGCAAGATCAGTCTTGGCCTGAGACAGGTACTGCCCGATCCCTGGAACCTCATCAAGCAGAACTACAAGATCGGCCAGAAGCTGCCGGTCACCATTGGGAGAATCGTCCAGAGTGGCGCGTTTATCAAGCTCCCAGAAGGTGCGGAGGCATTTCTGCCGATCAGCGAGATGTCCAACCGGCGGATCAACAAACCGCAGGACGTCATCGAAGAGGGTCAAGAATTCGAAGTAACCATCATCGATCTCCGGCCCGATGAGCGCCGAATGGTGCTGAGCCTGCGCGGCACGCCAACCTACAGCGAAGCACGGTCCTTCGATTCCTCACCCGGTGGTTACAGCGGGGGCGGAGGCGGCGGATATGACGACGATGATCGTCGACGCGGCGGCCCTGGCGGCAAAAAGGGCAAGAAGAAGGGTCGAGGCGGCGGTAGAGACCGCGGCGACGAGGACTACGATGTTGGCATCGTCGGGCGGATCCCATCTGGCGGCGCCACGATCGGCGAACGGCTCGGCATGCTGAAAGGCTTCACCTTCCGCTCTGCCGAGCTAGGTGACGATGATGAGCCGCTTGACGAGGAAACCGAAGCGAAGGCTGAAGAAACCGAAGCCACCGAGCCTGAAAAGGCAGCTGATTCGGAAGAGTAAGTATCAGGAACTCCCTTGTCCACAGCTTGGATGAGGGAGTGACTGATCCTCAAACCGGTCTCCAGAAGGAACGAATCGTCGGTTTTCGACGATAATATGGGTATGCGATCGATCCTGAAGATCTCTCTCGGCGCGGCCATACTCGGCGCGTCACTCATGGCAAACGCCGGCGGAGAAGGCTGGCTCACCGACTGGAACGAGGCCGTAAAGCAGTCGAAGAAGACCGGCAAGCCCATCCTCGCCGATTTCACCGGCTCGGACTGGTGCGGCTGGTGCATCAAGCTCAATAAGGAAGTTTTCTCGACCAAGGAATTCAAGACCTGGGCCGCGAAGAATGTGATTCTGCTCGAAGTCGATTTTCCGAACAGCAAGCCGCAGTCCGACAAGCTGAAGAAGCAGAACGATATGCTGCAGAAGAAGTTCAACATCGAGGGCTTCCCCACGATCGTCTTCATGAATGCTTCAGGCAAGGAAATCGGTCGCTCCGGCTACAAGGAAGGCGGGCCCAAGGCATGGACCTCTGACGCCGCCAAAATCATCAAGAAGTAAGCTCCTTTCATCCTCCCTCGGGCACTCTAGCCGAGGGAGGTACTTCAGTCGAGCCAAACTCACGGCGACGTATGCAGATCTACGCCCTCATCCTTGAGTGCCGCCTCGTCGCTTCAAGCTTAAAGGAAAAGCGCCGCCTGGTTAAGCGAAGCCTTGACCATGCCCGCAGCAACCATCGCCTCAGCGCGCGGGAAACCGACGACTTCGACCTTTGGGGCAACACCACGTTGGGATTTGCCACTATCGAGTCGACCGCATTCGCCATCGACGCCTTGTGGGACGAGCTTTGCACCTGGATCGAGTCGGAAGGTGAGATGACGATTTCAGGCGAGCAACGGCTCGCTGTTGACGTTTAGCCTTGAAGAAATGGAACCCCGGCCGGCGGGGTCCCATTGCTCGCCGAGGCGGTGTCTACTTGCGCAGATAAACCCAGACGAAGCCCGTTGCCTCGGGCTGCGCTTCTAGCTTTCCGATTTCGGTGTAGAGCTTGCTCTGGCGGTTAGCGTCGATCTTCATAGCCTTGATCTGCTTGTCGTATTCCGTCATCAAGGCCTTCTGGTAGC
This sequence comes from Fimbriimonadaceae bacterium, assembly GCA_019187105.1. NCBI lineage: Bacteria > Bacillati > Armatimonadota > Fimbriimonadia > Fimbriimonadales > Fimbriimonadaceae > Fimbriimonadaceae bacterium. The sequence continues at coordinate 1,502,163 of JABAQM010000001.1, forward strand.
TCTTTGCTTTCTCGGGAGTTAGATTGCGGGAGCTCTTTTCACCGATCGACTTGAGAGCCGCTTGGTCTGCCTTCTGGTAAGCCGCGTTGTATTTCTTCTGAGCTTCCTCCATCTCCTTCTTCAGCTTGGCCAGGCGCGATTTCTCGGCGGCGGTTAGCTTCTTGGGGATGGCGGCGATTTGCGTGAAGTCGCCGAGAAGGAGGTCCAGCTTGCCGTCTCCGTTCCAGTCGGCTGCGAAGGGCTTGACGCGAACGCCTGGTCGCAAGGTCTTCATGCCGCCCGGACCTTTCGGGTCGCGCTCAACCGGCTTCCACGCTTCTTCCTCTTTCTTAATCGGGAGCAGAGCCTGCGCGGCGCCGAGATCGAGCTTCCCTTTCTCCTTCCCAGGGTACAAGTGGACGTTGCCGGCAGCGTCGCCGATCAGAAGGTCGAGGATGCCGTCGCCATTCCAATCGACAATGCACGGCCCGCCGTCGTTGGCTGCCAGCGGCTTGCCCTCGGCCGTGAAATCACCTGCCTTGGTGAAGTGGCCCTTGCCATCGTTGATCATAAGCCGGATCGGTCCAGAGATTTGGCCGACTGCCATATCCGCATCGCCATCGCCGTCCCAGTCGCCGCCACAAGGCGAAAGGGCGAGCTCATGACTCTCATAAGCGACGTTCTTGGCAATGAGCTTGGATTCCTTATCGAACTTCCCTTTACCGAGGCCCTTGAAGAAGGAAACTCCGCCGCTATACGAGCCGGAAATCAAGTCTGCGATGTTGTCGCCGTCGAGGTCCACGAACCGTGGAACCGCGCCGATGCATCACCCAGACTCGACGGTGACTTCTTTGCCGTCGGCCTTGACGGTTTCGAAGCCCGAGAATTTCGGCTGGCCGGCTACGCCGACATTACGATAAAGCCGAATCACGCCTGGACTGAACGTCCCGACAACAAGATCCTTCAGACCATCTTCGTCAAAGTCGTAAAGGATGGGGGCCAAGTGTCCGACCGGCGCCTGAATAGGCTTGCCATCGGCTTCTGCTAGAAAGGGCTCGTGCAGGTCGCCTGAAGCGACGGTGAGCGCGAGAGCAGCGAAGAATATCATGAGTTACCTCCGCGACCATTGTACGACGGTCTGAGTCAGGAAAAGCTCCTAGCACCAGTAATTCCCACACTCCGGTTGAACGCTGCAACCGGGTACCTTGATAGCCGATGTCCGTTCGCGTTCGGGCGGCGCCAAGCCCCACTGGTAGTCCCCACCTGGGCATTTTGCGCACGGCCCTTTTTGACTACCTCTTCGCTAAGCACCATGGCGGGACGATGATCCTCCGCATCGAGGACACCGACCGCACGCGCCTCGTGCCCGGCTGCGAAGAGGAAATCATGGCTTCCCTTCGATGGATGGGCATCGAATGGGATGAAGGACCGGACGTCGGCGGCCCCTATGGGCCTTACCGCCAGAGCGACCGAAAGGAAGCCGGCATCTACGCCGAACAGATTGAGAAGCTGCTCGCGAATGGGTCGGCATACAAGGCATTCGACACCCCCGAAGAGTTGGAGCAGATGCGGGAGTTCCAGCAGATCAACAAGCAGAACACCGGCTACTTTGGCGGTATTTGGCGAGACGCCACTCCGGACCAGGTGGCGCAAGCGGAGGCTGAAGGCAAGCCGGGCGTCATCCGCCTTAAGATTCCCCGAAAACAAACGATCGTCTGCCAGGACACCATTCGTGGACGAGTCGAATTTGATTCAAACACCGTCGACGATCCCGTCTTGATCAAGGCCGACGGCATGCCCACCTATCACTTCGCCGCGATGGTCGACGACCATCTGATGGGCATCACCCATATCATCCGAGGCGTTGAGTGGATCAGCTCGGCGCCAAAGCACGTGGTGCTGTTCCAGGCATTCGGCTGGGAGCCCCCTGTGTTTGTCCACGTGCAGGTCATCAATGGCAAGGATGGCAAGAAGCTCAGCAAGCGCCATGGCGACACGAGGGTATTCGACTTCCGTTCTGCCGGATACCTGCCGGAAGCCCTCGGTAACTTCATTGCGCTGATTGGCTGGGCGCCCGGCGGCGATCGAGAGCTTCTTTCACGGAAAGAGTTGATCGAAGCCTTCGATCTCGACGGCCTTCAGCCCGCTCCGGGCGTGTTCGACCCTGAAAAACTTCAGTGGATGAACGGGCATTACATTCGGCAAATGTCGCCCGAGGAACTCTTGAGCGCCTTCCGCCAGCTTTTTCAGTACGAGGAGACCCGAAGCTACTGGCAGTCTCGCTGGGACACCGAACTTGATCGAACGCTCGAGTTTGCCGACCTCCTCATCGCATCCGCCGAGCGAGACCTCGGGCTGGTCATCGAAGCGATCAGACTCGAGCAGGAGCGGGTTACGACTTTGGCCGAGTTTGGCCCAGCCTGTGCATTCTTCTTTGTCGAGGAAGTCGAAATGGATCCAAAGGCAACGGAAAAGTGGTTCGGGGAGCCCCATGTTGCCGCGCTTCTTAGCGCTCTGGAAGCGTTTGTCGATGGAAAGTCGGAAGTCACCGTCGAGGAATGTGAAACGTTTCTGAGGGGCTATGGCGAGTCCATTGGCATGGAGAAACTCGGTCCGATCGTCCATCCCACTCGCGTGGCTCTCACGGGTAAGACCGTCGGCCCTGGCTTGTTCGAACTGATGAGCGTATTGGGGCCAGATCGGATGCGCCCGCGCCTTGCACGTGCGAAAGGAATGCTCGGATGAGTCTGATGCCGGTGGTCCGCCTGGCAGCAGGAGATTCGCTCGCCGGTCGATTCCACCGCACCGTCGACGATGTCGTTCGAGTCAGCGTCGAGGAGACGATTCGTGATGTTCGTGAGCGAGGCGATGAGGCTGTCCTCGACCATGCCCGACGCTTTGACTGCCCGTCGCTCTCGCAGATCGCCGTATCGGAAGGTGAGCTCGAGTCCGCCTCGATCGCCGCACACCTGGTCAATGCCATCAGGTTTTCATCGGCTCGCGTAAGGAAGTTCCACCAGCACCAGATTCGGTGGCTCCTTCCCGACCATGACCCCCTGTGGGGCTGGAGCTGGCGGGTAGCTGCGAGCTTGGATGCCGAGGCTGGCGACAGCTTCGAGGGTCAACGGTATCTGCCATTGAAAGTCGTTGGGGCGTATGTCCCTGGCGGCAAAGCCGCATATCCCAGTTCCGTTTTGATGAACGCGATTCCGGCCCAGGTTGCCGGCGTCGACAGGATCGTTCTCACCACGCCGTGCCGATCGGACGGGCTGCTGCACCCGGGCGTCCTGGTCGCCGCACGCGAGCTTGGGATATCTGAACTGTTCAAGATTGGTGGCGCTGCCGCCATCGCCGCCATGACGTTTGGAACGGAGAGCATTCCGAGAGTTGACAAGATCGTTGGGCCTGGAAACCTCTTTGTGAACGAGGCAAAGCGCCAGCTCTGGGGAAGCGTCGGCCTTGACAGCTTCGCCGGTCCAAGCGAGGTCGCCGTCCTGGTCGATGGGACGGCCAACCCGAGGTGGGCGGCTGCAGACCTGCTCACCCAGATAGAACACAGCGACGACAACCGAGCATTCCTGGTGGCTTGGTCAGAGGACGTGCTTCAGGCGGTGCTGTCTGCCGTAGAGACTGAGTTGGTCCATGCGCCGCGGGCGGAGTCGATGCGGCGTGCCCTCGCCAACCATTCTCAAGCCATTTTGGCCGTCGACAAAGAGCAGGCAATCGACGTCCTCAACGCGATCGCCCCGGAGCACGCGTCGGTCATGACCGCCGATGCCGAGGCCGACGCCGTCCGCATCGACCATTGCGGGTGCGTCCTCATCGGCGACTGGACGCCTCAGTCCGCGGGCGACTTCGTCAGCGGCCCTTCCCATACGTTGCCGACATCTGGTGGAGCGCGGTTCGGAAGCCCCGTCAACATCCTCGACTTCATCAAGGTTCAGAGCATCAGCCGCTTGACCCAAGCCGACCTGGCCGAGCTGGTACCTGCCATTGAAGCGTTTGGCGAGATGGAAGGCTTTCCAAGCCACGCGCGCGGGGCAACCATTCGTCTCGAATAGCCGGATGAGTTAGAATCCTTCCGATGCCTCGAATCGGGTGGGTAGGACTGGGGACAATGGGTGCGCCCATGGCTGGCCATCTACTCACAAAGGGCCATGATCTCGTCGTCTGGAATCGCACCGCGACAAAGGCAGACGCTCTTGTCGCAGACGGAGCGTCGAGGGCAGAATCCCTAGCTGACCTGGCACCCTCCGCCGATCTTGTCATCCTGTGCGTCGGAACCACCGAGGACGTCGGAGAATGCCTCGCCGAGATGGCGCCTCACGCGAGGCCAGAAACTACCTTTGTCGATCACAGTACGATCTCGCCCGAAGGCGCCATCCGCTTCCACCGTGATCTAGGAGAGCGCGGCATGCGGTTCATCGACGCGCCGATCACCGGCGGATCGATGGGCGCGATCAATGGCACCCTCACCGTCTTTTGTGGCGGAGACGAGCGGGTCATCGAAACGGTCAAACCCGTTCTTGCCGCTTACAGCAAACGGGTCGAGCGAGTCGGTGGACCGGGATCCGGCCAGACCATGAAAGCAGCGAACCAGATCGCGGTAGCCGGTGCGCTGCTTGGCCTCTGTGAGTCCCTTGCTTTTGCCGCCAATGCTGGTCTCGACCTCAGCCAGACACGCGACCTTCTTTCGGGCGGCGCTGCAGGAAGCTGGGCCTTCGAGAATTACGGACCAAAAATCTTGAACTCCGACTGGTCTCCCGGCTTTTCCGTTAAGAACCAGCGTAAGGATCTTCGCTACTGCCTGGAAGCGGCTACCGACCAGAGGATGGAGTTGCCCGGTACGGCTCTCGTCGACGAGCTTCTCGCGACGCTCAGCGCAGAGGGCCGTGGTGAGGAAGCGACGGCCGCTCTCTTCGAGGTTCTTCGGCGGAGAAAACGGCGGTGAGCCTCGCAGTCGAAATGCGGGGAGTAAGGAAGGGCTTTGGCTCCACCTGCGCGCTCGATGGTGTCGACCTTCTCGTCCAGCCGGCTACCGCCCACGCGATTGTCGGCGAAAACGGAGCGGGAAAAACGACGCTCATGAAGATCCTTTATGGCTCGTACCGGCCGGACGGGGGAACGATTTCCGTGCTCGGGGAGTCGGCGTCCTTCCTTAAGCCGCAAGACGCGATCGACCGCGGCATCGGGATGGTGTCCCAGCACTACAGCATCATTGGTGAGCTCACGTGCCTTGAGAACCTCATCCTCGGGGCGGAAGGCGGCGCCGTGCTGCGGACCAGGGAGCTGCAGGATCGGGCAGAGGGCCTGGCCCGTAAGATGGGCTTCTCCTTTGACTGGAACCAGCCTGCATCGCAACTTGGACCGGCCGGAAGTCAAAAGCTCGAGATACTCAAGCTGCTCTGGCGCGACTCCAAGATCATGATCCTGGATGAGCCGACGGCCATGCTCTCCCCATCCGACGCCGAGGCCCTATTTGCCAGTCTTCGCGACTTGCTTGCCGAAGGTCGGACGATTCTCCTTGTCACCCACCGCCTGCCCGAAGTGATGGACTTCTGCCACGACGTTACCGTCCTTAGACGCGGGAAGCTCGTCGCCAGTACCGCTACGAAGGAAACGGACGCAAGGCAATTGGCAGAGATGATTGTCGGGCATACGATCGCTGCGCCCCTCCCGTCACCACGCCAACCCTCGCCCGTCCTCTTGGATGTTCGGTCTCTAACGGTAAGGGACCACCGGGAGCACGAGGCCGTTCAGCAGGCGACGTTCCAGGTCGAAGCGGGTGAGGTCGTGGGCATTGCCGGCGTCGATGGCAACGGCCAACGGGAGCTGGTTCACGGCATTCTCGGCCTTGTTCCCGCCATGGGCGAGATTTCCCTTGCCGGAGAAAGGATCGAAACCTGGACAACCAAGCAGCGGCTCTTGGCAGGCATCCGCGTCATCCCGGAGGATCGCCATGACGAAGCGATCGTGGAAGATTGGAGCCTGACCGAAAACGCAGGGCTTGGCCTGCAGATGATCGAGCCGATCCGACAAGGATCCAATCTCGCCACTGGCCGGCTCCACGAGATCGCCAAGCGCGCAAGTGAGCTGTTCGAGACTCGTTTCGCCAGCCTTAGTCAACCCATTCGCGGGCTCTCTGGGGGTAATCAGCAGCGATACGTGGCTGGTCGCGCGTTGCAGCTTGAACCGCTGCTGTTGCTCGCCTTTCAGCCGGCGCGCGGGCTGGACATCGACGCGACCCAAAGGCTGTATGAGACCATTCGCGAAACATGCCGCCGCACGGGAATGGGAGCAATCCTCATCTGTTTCGACATCGACGAGCTGCTGACCTTTGCCGACCGTATCCTCGTCCTTAACTGCGGCCGGCTCTCTGCGCTGCCACAGGGCCGAGAGTTCGACCGGCAAGAGATCGGCCGCATGATGGTGGGAGCGGCTTGAATTTCCGGCTCATTGCCCTGATCCTGTCCCTCTTTGCCCTCGTGATTCTGGTCCTCAGCTGGTCCGGGTTTGCACCAGCTGACGTGTTTGGCGAGCTGTTTCGCGGGGCGTTTGGCTCGGCACGAGCGTGGACCGGAACCCTTCGCGAAACCACCCCGTTACTGATCGCCGGCATCGCGGTCTTTCTCGCCCTCCAGGCCGGCTTGTTCAACATCGGCATCGAGGGTCAATTCGTTGTGGGCGCGCTTACCGCAAGCGTCATCGGGCTGAGTCTGCCTGGACCGCTCGGGGCTGTCACCGGCATGGTGGGAGGGATTATGGCTGGCGCACTTTGGGCGTTTCCCGCTGGCTGGATCAAGGCCTATCGTGGTGGCCACGAGGTGATTTCCACGATCATGCTCAACAACATCGCCGGCTTCTTGACAATCGGCCTGGTCGCGGGTCCGCTGAAGGCTCCGGGCCAGTCCAGCCCGTCCACCGGAACCCTGTCTCCAGAGACAATGGCGCCTTACCTCATCGACCAGCCGCCTCTGCGTATTCACTCCGCCCTGGTCCTCGGGTTGGTGGGGGTTGGCGTACTGGCTTGGTTTCTCAGGCGACGAGTCGCCGGGTTCGAACTGCGCGCGGTTGGATCCAACCCAATTGCCGCCCGATTTGCGGGAGTGGATGCCAGAAAAGTGACGCTGATGGCGATGGTCTGCTCCGGTGCCATCGGGGGTCTGGCAGGAAGCCTTCAGGTCATCGCGTTCGAAGGCAGGTTCTATCAAGGCTTTTCGCCTGGCTATGGATTCGATGCCCTCGGCGTCGCCCTCCTCGCCGGGAGCTCCGCCTGGGCCCTCGTACCGAGCGCGCTCCTCTTTGGCGCGCTTAGCAAGGGCATCACTTTTGTTTCTGCCACGCTCAGCATCCCGCGCGGATTAGGCGGCATCCTCCTCGGTTTGCTTATCATCGGCTTTGCCGCCTACCGATACCGGAGGACCGATTCGGTTGGATAGCCTGCTCGCTTTCCTTGGCGCGGTAATCGCCTTGACCGCGCCGCTTGCGCTGGCCGCTCTTGGTGGGCTCGCCAGCGAACGATCGGGCATTGTCAACATCGCTCTCGAGGGACTTATGCTCGCGGCAGCTTGTGCGACCGCGATCGCCGGCATCGTGCTGCAAAGCGCTTGGGTCGGGCTCGGCGTCGGCGTCACCGCAGCGATTCTGCTTGCATGGGTGCACGTCGTCCTGACGCAGCAGTTTCGCATCGACCATATTGTCAGCGGCATGGGTATCAACGCCATCGCGATCGGTGGCACCAACTTCGCCTGGAGCCGCGTCACTAGCGCTGGGTCGGAAACCAAGGCGGTGATGTTCGGTACCACGCCCTACTACATCCTTGCCGCCACGCTTCCGGCGATCGCTGCATGGGCACTACTTCGAACACGATTCGGACTTCGGCTCAACGCCGTGGGCAACGCACCGGATAAGGCCGAGCAAATGGGGGTCAGCATCAGTAAGGTTCGCTTTGGAGCGCTGACGGCGTGCGGTCTCCTTTGCGGCCTGTCGGGAGCCCTCATCGCATCAAATGCCGGCACTTTCACCGACAACATGACGGCCGGTCGAGGCTTTATCGCACTGGCCGCCCTTATTCTCGGCGGTTGGCGTCCGCTTCCCGCTCTCGCGGCATGTGCGCTGTTTGGCACGTTCGACGCCCTTCAGCTGCAATTCCAGGGTACACAAATGATCGGCGCCAAAATTCCGTCTCAAGTATGGAACGCGGTGCCCTATGCGGTGACCCTGATCGCGCTTGCCGGATTTCTCGGCCGCGCCAAGCCACCCGCCGCTCTAGGAAAAACATGATTGCAGCTTTTGCCGGACTCCTATTGACGGTTGCGCCTGCCGATGTGGCGGACCGAGCCGCCCAAGCCCACGATCGGCTCTTGCGCTTCAATGCGACGGTAATAGGCCGCCATGCTACGAAGGACAAGCAGCATCGCCAAGTTGTGTGGGATCTCCAAGTAGCCAGACCCGACCGGGTCCGTATCGCCCAACAAATCATCACGGGCAGACAACCTTACAACCGGTCGATCATCGTCAATGGCAGCCGCCTGATGATCATCGACGACAAGCTCCGACAGTACACCGAGCAGCCCGTCAAAGGAAAGACGCTGGCAGAAAAGCTCAAGCGGGTAGGAACGCCGCTCGACGATCTCGTCGTAGCCGTGCTCGACGAGGGCGGCATCAAGAAGTTTATCGAGGGCGCCCGTAAGAAATACAAACTGCGGACCGAGCGGAATGCGATGCGGAGCGACAAGTACACGATAGCCTTCGATTCCCGCACCGGCTACCTCCAGTCGATACTCCAGTATTCCGGTACGGATATCTACTCGTGGAACTTGGGTGTCTCGGGCAGTCCGCCCGAATCAGCCTTCCTGCCTCCGGCCAACTATGCCAAGGTCAAGAGGTTTAAGGAGTCCCCGGCACCGTCTGCGACCGACTCCAAGACCAAGAGCGAGCTGGCCAAGGTACTCAATTTCTACGATCGGGACCGAAACCTGACCTATTCCACCAGCGGAACCCTCGGCACCACCAAGGCATGGGTGACCAGCAAGGGCCAAGCGCGCGAATCGGCTGGTGGCTGGGAGTGGTCGTTCAGCAAGGGAAACCTGACGGTCCGCTCATCTCGAAAAAAGCAGTTTTTTACGGGCAAGGCCACCCCTGGCCAGTTGGAATCCAAGCTCGCAAGGATCGGCGGGGTTCGGACTCCGATGCTGACCGATTTGGTCAAAGGCAAGAACCCGATTCGCCGCTGGATCGGCGCGGATTTCAGAGTCAGTCATGCGGGCACGCTCAAAATCGGCAAAGATCAAGTTGGCATCCTCCGGTCCGAATCCAAGGACCTGCGAATTTCGCTGCAGTACCGAACGAAGGATGGCGCCGTAACCCAGGTTACGGTCGAGTCGATCGAGAGGTCGGGCCGCTCTCGACTCACCAGTCAAACGAATTTCACCTACTCCGGCATCGGAGCTCCCATTGCGGCGAGCCAATTCAGCATGCCTAAGCCAGTTGGCTATGCCTCGCTGCCACTGAGCCGACTTTAGGGGACGCTGCTATCGCTTCGCCGGTTTAGGCGTCGTAATACTCGCGCAAGCGGCAATAATGAGAACAGGAGCTCGAACCATGAAAGCGCTAACGTGGATCGTCGTGGGTGCCTCTTTGGCCATCGTTGGATGCGGAGGTAACTCTGACAACACCGGACCCAACAACTTCGGCAATCGTTACAATCGGGAAGATCGCGCAAACGGAGCCGGCGGCACGAAGAATGGCTCGGGCGACCCGGCAATGCAGGCCATGATAACCAAGATCTCGACTGGCAACCGCGAATTCGCGATTCGATTGGCGAAGCAGCTGGGCAGTTCGACCACGGCCAACCTTGGGTTCGCGCCTTACAGCATTTCGCAGGCGCTCCAAATGGCCGCCGCCGGCGCAAACAGTTCGACCGAGCAGGAGATGGCGAAGGCGATTAATGTCAATAACTTGCAGGCCAGCGACCGCGCCATTGCTGCCAACGAGCTCGCCGGCAAGCTCAAGGACGCCGATCCGGCCGTCCAGTTCGATACTGCCAATTCGGTATGGATCGCGACCGGCTTTCCTATCCGCTCCGACTACCTGAAGGAAGTCTCCGAAAAGTTTCAGGCGAAGGTGTCCGAGGTGGACTTCTCCCAACCGGAAACCCCCGCCACCATCAACAACTGGGTCAAAGAGGCAACCAAGGACAAGATCGATTCCATCGTGCCCGAGAAGATCGAACCGAACGTCCGCATGTACTTGATTAACGCGGTGTACTTCAAGGGTAAATGGTCCACCCCATTCGAGAAGGAAGCGACGACCGAACAGGATTTCATCAAGGCTGACGGGTCCGCCGTCAAAGCGCCATTAATGCGGCGCAACGGAATGATGAAAACCTACGAGTCGGATGACCTTCGCGGCGTCTGGCTGCCGTATGGCAGCGACCGTTTCGGCATGGCCGTATTGGTACCGAAGGACGGCAAGTCCGTATCTTCCGTCCTCGACGGGCTCAATCTCAAGACTTGGCGAACCCTTGAACAAGGAGCCAAGACGCAGCAGGCCATGATCGTATTGCCTCGGTTCGAGGTCGGATCCAGCATCGATTTGAAGCAGCCGCTCGAAGCCCTCGGCATGAAGCAGGCCTTCGTCGCCGATCAAGCCGACTTCAGCCGCATGCGCTCGGAGAAAGACCTCTTCATCACAGCCGTCCGGCACAAGGCCGTTATCAAGGTTGATGAGGAGGGAACCGAGGCTGCCGGCGCTACGGGAGTAGAAGTCGGCGTGACTTCGATCCCACAGTACTTTGAGGTCGTAGCCAACAAGCCCTTCGTCTTTCTGATCTTCGACGGCCAAACGGAGACCATCCTGTTCGGCGGGATCGTCAACGATCCGACTAAAAAGGACTAGGGTCCACTTAGGTATTCGAGATAGCGTTGTTGAGACTCGTTCTCGTGTTGTTCCTGCCGCACGAGACCGAGTCCCTCGGCAAATGTCGACTTGAGAACCAGCTTCTTGGTCGGCAAGTCGATCGTGAGAACAACGGCGATGCCGCGCAACTGTCTTCCTCCCAGTGCGACCTTCGACGGCGATTGATCCAGAACGGCCGTGGCTTCCACCGAACGGTTGGCGGCAGTAATGATTCCTGACCAGCTCAATCTACGATCCTCCGGTTGAAGCACCAGGATCGGAATCGGCGGGGAATACGTGGTTCCGGCGAGGTTCTCGGCCAGGACCTTGCCATCCTTGACGGCCAGGCGTGAGTATCCCATCGCTCCACCGAGTTCATAGCCGGACACTCCGGCAACCGAGAGCTCACGGGTGACCGCAACGTCTTCCACGCGGCTCAACAAACCCGAGCGGATGGCGTAGGTCCACCGCGCCTCGCGTGATATCGGGAAGTAAGAAGTCTGAGGGCGGTCGCAGGCCACCCCGAAGAAAAGGACTCCGGCCAACCACCCGGTTCGCTTTACGTCACCGCCTCCAGCTTGGCAAAACTTTGCAAGAGCTTCTTAACGCCCGTAACGCCCGGAAAGGCAACCGTAACTTCGGCGTCATTCTTCACCGGGTTACACGAGATGACGACACCTAGCCCGAACTTGGTATGCCTAACCCGGTCACCAACGTTGAACGGTGGTTTCCAGGCCGACCTCGACGGCGCCTCTCGCCGAGGCTCGACGATCGCGTATTCGCCGCTGCGGCTCGGTCGAACTTGAGTGAGACCCCTGGGAGCGATCGTAGTCTCCGGCAGAAGGGTGGATGTGAGCTCAGGCGGAATATCATCCAAAAACCTTGAACGCCGATTAAAGGAAGGCTGGCCGAATATGGCGCGGCGGGAGGCGTGCAGCATGTGAAGCTCTTGGCGAGCTCGCGTCATGCCGACATAGCAGAGCCGGCGTTCTTCCTCAAGCTCGCTTTCCGAAGTGAGCGATCGAGAGTGGGGGAATACCCCCTCTTCCAGTCCCACCATGTAGACCACCGGAAACTCCAAACCCTTGGCCGTGTGCAACGTCATCAGGGTCACGGCATCGCCACCGTTTTGCAGCGTATCGGCATCGCTGAGCAGCGCAACCTGCTCCAGAAACTCACCCAGGCTGGGCTCCTCTTCGGCAGTCTGGTCATATTGCCCGGTTACGTTGAGCAGCTCTTGGAGGTTTTCAAGCCGGCTTATCGACTCCTCCGAGTTCTCGGCCCGCAGCTCGTCCAAGTAGCCGCTCCGGTTCATGATGTGGCGCAGCACGGGCGTAACCTGCCCCCTCTGAGACATTTCCCCTGCCTCCTGCACGATGGCGACAAAGGTCCGGACGCCTTCCAGGGTCCGCCTTGTCAACCGATTTTGGAAGTCCTGGGTCGCCATCGCCTCGAACTGGCTGATCCCCATCGAAGCCGCCACCTCGGCAAGGGTCGCGATCGCAGTGTTTCCGATGCCGCGTGAAGGAACGTTGATCACACGTTTGAGCGAAATCTCGTCGCGCGGATTCAGCGCAAGTCGAAGATAGGCGATCATGTCGCGAATCTCCTTACGCTCGTAGAACCGGACGCCCCCAACCAGCACGTGAGGAATCCTCAGGGTCAGAAACACCTCTTCCATCACCCGCGACTGGGCGTTGGTTCGGTAGAGGACGGCGAAATCCTTCCACGTGCGACGCCTGCTTCTCACCTCCCGCGTAACCGTGTCCGCGACGAGCATCGCTTCGTCTTGCTCGGTGCCCGCTTCAGACACCGATATCGGGACCCCCTCGTCGTTGGCCGTCCAGAGCTTCTTGTCCGCGCGAGACCGGTTGTGGCGGATGACTTCGTAGGCAGCCTCCAGGATCCTCTGCGTCGATCGGTAGTTCTGAGCCAAGGTAATGACTTTGGCGTCCGGATAATCCGAACTAAACCGAAGGATGAGGGACACGTCGGCGCCGCGCCAGGCATAGATGCTCTGATCGTCGTCACCCACGATGGTGATGTTGCGGTGTTTGGCGCCGAGAAGCTGAATGAGCTTGTATTGGGCCGGATTCACGTCTTGGAACTCGTCGACCAGACAATGCAGAAAGCGCTCCTGATACTGCTCGCGCACGAGCTGCGAACTCTCCAGGAGCTCCACCGACTTCTGAATCATGTCATCGAAGTCGAGACCGTTGTTCTGCGCCAGTGCCAGTTGGTACTGCGGGAAGATCTCGGCAAGGATCCGTTCGAAGAATCCGGTGGCCTCCTTTCGATATTGCTCTGGAGTATAAAGCCGTTCTTTCGCCCAGCTGATCTGGGAAAGGACCGCCCTCGGCTGAATCGATTTGTCGTCGAGGTTCTTCTTCTTGAGGAGATCCTTCACCACCGCGATCTGGTCATCGTCGTCGAAAATGACAAAGTTACGGTCGATCCCGATGGCCTCGCCGCTGATACGCAGCAGTCGACCGCAAATCGAGTGAAACGTTCCAACCCAGAGCGACCTGACCTGGTCCCCGACCAGCCCTTCCAGGCGCTCCTTGAGCTCGCGCGCGGCTTTGTTGGTAAAGGTAACCGCCAGGATGCGGTAAGCCGATACTCCGTTAGAGATCAAATGCGCGATGCGGTAGGTAATCACCCGGGTCTTCCCGGACCCTGCGCCGGCGAAAATCACCAAAGGTCCTCCCGCGTATCCGACCGCGGACGCTTGTTCGGGATTGAGCGAGGTGGTCTCCACCGAGGGGGGCATTGGGTGTATTATGACGATGGATTGCGAGCCACGCAGGGTGTAACATGCCGTCTCGCGATTGCGTCTAGACAGGTACGAGCGCACCAGTGCGCGGAGACAAATTGACGATGAAACGGTTGTTCGTTATTGCCATGACGGTCGCGTTGAGCGCGATCACCTTTGCCCAAGCGCCATTTACGATCGTAAGACCCGCCGATGGCGCCAAGGTTCGCGAGACGGTTGCCATCCGCTTCCCCAAGAACAGCATTCCCGATCGCGGTTATGTGGGAATTTACGTGAACGGCAAGTTTCTGGAAGCGACCGTTCCTCAAGTGAGCGGCGACTTCGCGATTTACTACCTCGATACGAAGGCGAAGAAGATTCCCGACGGCCCGACCACCATCGAAGCCGTCCTATATCAGGATATGGACTCCAAGACCGTGGTCCAGCAAAAGTCCTCGATCAAGGTTGATCTCGGCAACTCCTCGACGATCAAGGTGCCGAACGATGGCCTCTTGCTCCGGTACAAGTTCAAGCCGGGCAGCGAGTTCTTCTATAAGGTCGAAACCCGCGCTTCCTACGCCACGATCACCGAGGCCCAGCTGAAGCTGGGCGGTCGCGCAGCCGAGCTACCGATCGAATCCGACAATATGCGACTTCTGTACGCGATCGACGACGCTTTCAAGTCCCAGAGCGGACGACAGGGCCTCGTTCGCGTGCAAGCCTTCCCACCGCGCAATTCCAAGGGTCAGCAGTCCGAATACGCATGGCTGACGACCGAAGAGGGCCGGACGCGATTCCACGAGGACGACATGGTCTCGCTCTACATGCGCCTGACCGATACCGGTCGCGAGATCTTCGGCTCCCTAGCGCCATATTGGCCGATGGAAGGCACGGCCGGGAAGGGTTATGACGTCAACCTGATCCTGACCGCCCCGCTCCCCGTTCTCCCGTCCAAGCGGGTTAAGCCGGGTGACAGTTGGAACGCGCCGTTCCAGGGTGGCAAGGTCAATATCGACAACCCCTATTCGCAGTCGAAGTTCACGACTTCCCTGCCGGCTCGTGGCGAACTCTTGGGCGTGGAATGGATGATGGGCATCCCGTGTGCGAAGATTCGCACCGCAACCGGCGTGAACACCGGCCAGCCAGGCGCAGCCGCCATGAAAGGACCTGACGGCTCGATGTCGCAAGGCAAAGTCGAGCTTGAAGAGATCACGTGGTTTGCTCTCGATCGTGGCATGGTCGTTCGCCTCGAGCGCACCTTCACGCAGGACCTTGAAGTTCAGCGAGAAGCCGCGCCCGCAGGCGGCGGTGGCGGCGGCGGACCTGCTGGTGGCAACAATGCCGGACCGCGGTCCCAGGGCATGGGCGGCGGATCGGGTGGCAGTGGAAGCGGCCTCGGCAGCCCAGACATG
This sequence comes from Fimbriimonadaceae bacterium, assembly GCA_019187105.1. Lineage (NCBI taxonomy): Bacteria > Bacillati > Armatimonadota > Fimbriimonadia > Fimbriimonadales > Fimbriimonadaceae > Fimbriimonadaceae bacterium. The sequence goes on from JABAQM010000001.1 coordinate 1,517,205, forward strand.
TTCAACTCCGGCAACGATCTCATGCAGTTCGAGGGCCGACCCAAGGGCGGCGGCAATCGCGGCCAGAATAGCGGACCACCCCCTAATATGGGCGGTGGCGGCTTCCAAGGCGGCCGGACCGGTGGATCGACCGCAGGACCGAAGATGTTCATGCGCATCAAGGCCCAGCAGGTCTTCATTCTGGAGAAGTAATTGGCCGGGCTAAAATTGCCCGATTCGAAAACTAACCACGTGCGAAACTCTTCCGATGACCCGGAAGAGTTTCGCGCTACTTTGGGCGAACACCTCGACGAGCTTCGAGCGCGACTAATCCGAAGTGTTGTTCTCATCGCTGCCGGCTTGGTGGCGGGTTGGTTTCTGCAGCCTTACGTTTACGAGCGGCTCAGCCATCTGGCCCGCGACAGCTTCACCCTGCCCCAAGGCGTGGAGTACAAGGAGGCGTTCAAATCCATTACCGAGCCCTTCATGCTGAAGCTGAAGGTAGCGTTCTATATCGGCCTGGTGATCGTGTTTCCCTTCGTGGTAACCCAGGTTTGGGGCTTTATCGAACCGGGCCTCAAACCCCATGAACGCAAACCCTTGAGGCGCTTGGCCCCGATCAGCGTGCTCCTCTTCCTATTGGGAGCGTTCTTCTGCTGGCTCATTCTCCCCAGCGCGTTGAACTGGTTCATCGGCTACGTGGTCGAGTTCCAAGGGGTCGAGATTATCCAGGAGCCAGGAAACCTCGTCTTCTTCATTCTCAAAATGCTGCTTGCTTTCGGTATCGGCTTCCAACTGCCGGTTGTCGTGTTCTTCCTGGCCAAGGTTGGCATCCTTGGAACCGGCACCTTAACCCGATATTGGCGGCAGGCAACCGTGATTCTCTTCTTTGGATCGGCGATGCTGACGCCCAGCAACGACCTTTTCAGTATGCTGATGATGGCAGTACCCCTCACGATCCTCTTCTTCCTGAGCATCTGGGCGGTGAAGCTGACCAGCCGGGGATCGATCGAATCTGCGGACTGACGCTCTTGAACCGAACCTAATCCTGCCCGAACGCGAGCCAGTCCTTGCGCCGATCCCAACGTTTCTCAACAAGCGCATACGTGATCGTATGCTCGCAGCCGGATTTGGATCGCTTTACGCGCATCAGGCCGAAGCCCTGAACCACATTGGAGCAAACCGGAATGTGGTTCTTGCCACCGGAACTGGGAGCGGCAAGTCACTCGTGTTCTGGTCGGCCGCCTCCCACCACATCGTCCAGGAGCCGATGGCCCGCGTCTTGGCCATCTTTCCGACTAAAGCGCTCGCTCAGGACCAAGTCCAACAATTCGAGTCCTGGATTCCTCCCGAATTCGCGCGCATCGGCATCCTCGATGCCGACACGAAGCGCAGCCACCGGGCCGTGATCCGCCAGTCATCCCACGTGATCGCCACCAATCCCGACATGCTGCACGTTGGCATCCTGCCGAACCATGCCACTTGGGCCAGGTTCCTCAAATCGCTGCGGCTGATCGTCATCGACGAGCTTCACGCTTACTCCGGCGTATTCGGCGCCCACGTTGCCGGAATCCTGCGCAGGCTCTTCCGCTTGGCGAATTGGCACGGGGCAAACCCACTGGTCGTCTCCGCCAGCGCCACTATCCTCGATCCAGCCGGGCACGCTGGTCGCCTCACAGGCCGAAGTTTCGAGGCTGTAACCCATGACGGCTCCCGCAAGTTCGAGCGCCGGATCTTCGTCCTGGATTCAACCACGTTTGACCTCCAGGCGACGGCCCGCTGGCTCGGACGTTCGGTCATCGACGGCCACAAGACTCTCGCGTTCAGCCAGAGTCGGCAAGCCGCCGAGTGGCTCACTCTGAAAACTCGCGAATTCCTGCACCGGGAGGGTTACCCCACCACCTGGGTCGAAACTTATCGTTCAGGATTGACGGCCAAGGACCGCCGGAAGACAGAGGCAGGATTTCGTGAAGGCAGGATACTCGGCATTTCCGCAACCTCTGCGCTTGAGCTCGGCATTGATATCGGTAGCCTTGAACGAGTCCTCTTGAACGGATATCCCGGCAGCCGCGCGTCGTTCTGGCAGCAGATTGGCCGTGTGGGACGCGGACAGGCTGGCGAGGCCTACTATCTTCCTAAACTGGATGCCCTCGACGAATATGTCGGCCGCACGCTTGGGGAGATAAGGGACCAGCCGGTCGAATCCACCCCGCTCGCGATGGACAATCCCTACGTGGCCCGCTCCCAGCTCAGGTGCGCCGCCTTCGAACGCGCTCTCGCTCCGGAAGAGGTTGATGCATGGTCACCCGCCGCTGCAGCCGCTGCCGAAACGATGGAGGAAGATGGAGAGCTCGTGCGGCAGGCTGGGCGCCTCTATTACCCCTCCCATTCCAATCCCGCGCCGCAGATTTCAATTCGTGGCAGCGGGAGAGACCAGATCAAGCTGGTCGCAGGCTTACAGGAGTTGGGCACGCTGGATAGAAGCCGCGCTCTCCGAGAAGCCCATCCCGGCGCAATCTACCTTCATCGGGGTGAGAAGTACCGCGTTGTGGATCTGGACCTGTCGGCCGGTGTGGCGAGGATCGAGGCTGATGACGCGGCGGGAACGACCGAGCCGATCGTCCAGCATGTCGTTTCGCGTGGGCCCGCGGCCGGACGCCGCGGAACGTTCACCTTGGAAGGAGTCACCGCGACAACTTTGGTGACCGGCCACCGAACAACCGACCCAGTCCCGGAAACCGTATCCCTGGACCTGCCTACCGACTCTTTCGATTCGATCGGCGCCGTGACCGAAGTAGCTTGGGACGTTTCAGCGGAGGCGATCCATGGCGCCGAGCACGTTCTTGTTGCTGCCGCAACGCTCCTCACCGGTTGCCACCCCAACGACCTGCTCTCTACCTGGTCGAGCCCGTCCGAGGACGGCCCCGGTCTCCTCGCCATTTTCGACGCCTCTCCGGGTGGGAACGGAGTTACCGAGTCCGCCTTCGCCGAACTCCCCCGCTGGCTGGACACGGCTGCTTCGATTCTCGATACCTGTTCTTGCAAGGCAGGGTGCCCCTCTTGTCTCTTCAGTCCACGATGTCCCTATTCCAACGAGTGGTTGGACAAGGCTGCCACCTTGCTCTTGCTGCGCGGCTGGGCTCGTGAAATTTAAGCCGCCAACCGATTATTTCGGAAGCGATGACGCCGTTACGAGGAAAACGACTGGGTGATTTACTGCTCGATTCGGGCCTGATCACGAGCGACCAGCTCGAAAAGGCAATCCGCTATCAGGCTGAAAAACGAATCTTGCTCGGGCAAGCCATCCATGACCTCGGTTATGCCCCAGAAATCGAGGTACTCAAGGTCGTAGCTCGGCAATTCGATGTCGATCCGTGGGACATGACCGCTCATCCTCCGGATCCAAGCGTCCGGGATTCAATCGATGGCGAAATCTGCCGCCGCTTTGGCGTTATTCCCCTGCAGCGCAAGGAGGATCGGCTTTGGCTCGGGATGCGGAATCCGAATGATCTCGAGGTTCTCGATCTCGTACAGGGGAAGGTCAAGGAACGCGTCATCCCCGTCCTCGTGTCCGAACGACTCCTCAAGATCCAGCTTGTGGAAGCTTATGGGGACACCATGGAAGAGAGGGTTGGCATGCTGGTTCAACAGGCCCTCGACGAATCCGTCGGGCACCGAGCCGTATATGAATCCCAAGAGACCGCCGCTTTAACCGAGGAAGACACCGCGCCGGTCGTCGAGCTTGTCAATCAGGTTTTGGGCGACGCTATCCGCTCCCATGCAAGCGATATCCACTTCGAACCGCGGCAAAATCAAGTCGATATTCGCTTTCGCATCGACGGACGACTCGTCGAAGTCCGCCAGTTTCCGAAAAGCCTCCATGGAATGGTTTGCGCGCGCATCAAGATCATGGCTGAGCTCGATATCGTCGAGCACCGCCTGCCCCAGGATGGCCGGTTCAGCGCGAAAATCGACAATCGGACGGTCGACCTGCGGATCTCCGTTCTGCCCCACTATCACGGACCCCGGATCGTGCTTCGGATCCTCGATCGAGCGGTAGCACTGAAAAAGGTATCGGAGCTAGGCCTGAGTGACCATAACGTTCATGCGTTTACTTCCCTGATCCGCAAGCCCTACGGCATGATTCTTCTGACCGGACCTACCGGCAGCGGCAAGACGACGACGCTGTACGCCGCCCTTAACAGCCTGAAGGACGTGGCGACGAATATCATGACCTGCGAGGATCCTGTCGAGTACGACATCGAGGGAATCAACCAGTCCCAAGTTAATGAAAAGGTGGGCTTGAATTTTGCCAGTCAGCTTCGGGCCATTCTGCGACAGGACCCAGACATCGTCCTCGTCGGCGAGATTCGGGACAAGGAAACTGCAGATACGGCGATCCGGGCCGCGCTTACAGGCCACCTGGTCTTAAGCACACTTCACGCAAACGACGCCCCTAGCGCGGTTCCACGCCTTCTTGATATGGGGATTGACCCGTTCCTGCTCAGTAGCTCGCTGATCGGCGTCATTTCCCAAAGGCTCCTGCGAAGGAACTGCCCCCACTGTGCGACATCCAGGGCAATCCTTCCGCATGAACTAGCACTGCTTCAGTGCTACTTGGGATCGACACGTGTCGAGACGCTCAAAGAGGGCACGGGATGCCCCCGCTGCAAAGAGGGCTTCCGAGGGAGAACCGGGATCCATGAAGTCATGGTCGTCACGCCCGAAGTCGGACATGCGATCGCCGATCAAAGGCCGGTCGATGCCTTGCGGAGCATCGCCAGGGAGTATGGGTACCGCACGATGCAGCACGATTCCCTGGAGCGCGTTGTGGGGGGTGAGACGACGCTCGCCGAAGCCCAGCGCCTGGTTTTCTTCGATGAGTTCCAGCGCACTAGCCAAGAGCACTTTGTCGCTAGACCATCCGACCAGGAACCCCCAGCAGAGGCCGTTAACCGGCCCGCCGCTTAGGCAACGAACTTGTACCCCACGCCGCGAACGGTCATAAGGCGCCGGGGGTTGCTTGGATCCTGCTCGATGCGCTCTCGGAGCCACCGTACGTGGACGTCGACGGTTCTGGAATGCACGAACGAATCCTGACCCCACACTCGATCGAGGAGGGTGTCGCGCGAAAACACCTGTCCTGCGTTTTGGGCAAGGAAGTAGAGCAAGGCGAACTCCTTCGGGGCCAGGCTGATCGGCGAATCATCCAGAAAGGTTTCGTGGGTTCTCGGGTCGATCCGCAGATTCCCTAGCTCGATTGCATCCTGGAGGACGTCGCCGGCCGTGCGGCGCAGGACGGCCTTTACCCTCGCCGCGAGCTCGGTCAAGTTGAAGGGCTTGGTGACGTAGTCGTCGCCACCAAGCTCAAGGCCGGCCACGCGATCATCTTCGCTGGCCCGCGCGGTCAGAAAAATGATTGGCGTTCGGCTGTCACGGCGGATCGCTCTGCAGAGGTCGAAACCCGACCGATTGGGGAGCATGACATCGAGGATGATGAGGTCCGGCTTGATCTGGCGAAACGTGCGAATGCCGTCCTCAGCCGTACCGGCCTTAAAGACCGAAAAGCCTTCGCGGCGCAGCTTGTGTTCGATGGTTTCAACAATGGTGGGTTCGTCGTCGATAACGAGGACTTTCATGTGGCGATGATCTCTACATTCGCTCGTGGAACGCAGACTTCCTCACCGGTATCCAGGCGCGCCATCAGGACCCGGACCTCCGTGCCGGATTCGACGACTTGAAGCTGAGCGGGAAGGTCGGTGACCGAGCCGAGTCGGCCAAAGTAGGGCTCTCGGATAATGCGGATCGGCGTTCCTGGCTTCAGTTCCATTGCTGGCTGTTGATTGCTGTCTGCGGTTCCGGTAACGTCCGTCGGCACGATGATCTCGGGACGAATGACGCCCGCGCGGATCTGGGTCGCGCCGTTCAGACTTGCCGACTTGCCTTCCAGAGACTTCAGCAGATTGAAAGTCCGCTCCGCCATGTTGAGAGTTCCGAACCCTTCCGTCACCATGATGGTAAGCGGAATCGATTCCTGTCCCGTAATGGCCACGCCGATGTCGTAGCCCAGGAATTTGATGAGGTCGTTGTCGCGAATGCCTCCGGCGATCAGGCCGATGACACCGTTTTCTGATGCCTTCATGATCGCCTCGTAGGTGATTCCGGAGCCCCCGATCAGGATCTTGCCCGCATCATCGGCTTGGATGTGGTTGGTGTCGAGGACTTCGGCATTGGAGGCAACCGCCATTCGAATCGTGCCCGTGCGCTCACCACCGACGCCAAAAATGCCCTGAACCAGCGCACACCGCGTTTCGATGATCGCGCCTTCTTCAGGCATCACTTCGGCAACATGGCCCTCGATGTAGGCCGCGATACCGACCGGAATCGAGGCTTCTCTAACCAGGACCGAGCCGCTTACCTCGGAGACGGCCTCAACAGTACCGGCGTAATCGCTGAAGATAGGCTTCTTGCCGATGCCGAAAAAGCCCTTGGTTTCCGCAATCTGCTGGCCCCGGTCGATGGCATCGCCCTCCTTCAGACGGAAGAGAGCCTTGATTTCGTTGGCCTCAACGCCAAGCACGTCGGCTAGCTTGATCGTTTGAAGCATGCCCGGCAACAACGCTCGTGCGACCGTATCGTGAGGATTCACCCGGTCTCCGGGATTCACGAGAACCTCGCCCTTGATCGGCAATCGACGGATACGCCGCACGACGGTGTCGGCGGTCACGGACAAACCAGGAGTGTATGCGCTGCCCAACTTCAGATCTCCAACAAATGGGCGACGAATCGCATCGTCGCCCGCACCCCTATCAGTATGGCAGGGAAGCGGATTTTCAAGCTGCGGAAGCCCCTTCCGGCATTCCCATCGAAGCTACCGGCGAATTGTTAAGACCGCTTTAAAGACAATCAGCGGAGAGTCCTGAAGCCTCAGGCCGGATATCCTGAAGCACGATGCCTAGGATCGGGGGAACGACAAGCTGAAAGCGAGGATCTTGACCGCGATCATCGCAATTCCCGTTGTCCTTGCCGCAGCGATGTGGCAACCCCACTGGCCCTTTGCCCTGATCGCAATTGCTGCCTGCGCCGTCTGCCAGTCGGAGTTGTTTCGGATGCTTGCAACGCCGGGCGTGCCGCTGCCTCTTCTTTCACTGGCGGCCGCTGCGGCTCTTCAGGTTCCAGTACCCCAGAAGCCACTCCCATTGGCGATAACCGCCGGCGTCATGGTTTTGGCAGGCGTCGGCGCCCTCATCGGATGGCTGCGGCAACGACTGAAGGCAGGTATCGCCGCCACCTTCGGCGGGCTGTGGATCGACGCACCCCTGGCGTTGTTGATCATTCTCCACGGTTTTGGCGAGGACTGGGGCGCCTTCGCCCCCAATCTCGTCATCCTCTGCCTCGTTCCGCTCTGGATCGGCGATACCGCCGGGCTGTTCGTCGGTAAGGCTCTGGGACGACATCCGATGGCGCCTGCCATTTCTCCAAAGAAAACTTGGGAGGGCGCGATTGGCAACCTCCTTGGCTGCATGGTCGGCGCGTGGCTGCTCGGAGAGTGGCTCGCGGTGGAGCCCTGGCGGTGGATTGGGGTTGGAATCGCAACCGGGATCCTTGGCCAGGCGGGGGACCTGTTCGAAAGCGCTCTCAAGCGGAAGTCCGAGGTCAAGGATAGCGGCAAGCTGCTGCCCGGGCACGGGGGCCTCCTCGACCGCCTCGATTCAACGCTGATGTCGGCCATTCCGGCCGCTTTGGTTTTACTGCTATAGCGGTCGCTAAAGCCTAACGTACGGCCGGATCTGTTCCAGCTTCTTGGGACCGATACCCTTGACGGCATCCAGCTCATCCACCGTCTTGAACCCCCCGGCTTGGCTGCGGTACTCGATGATTTTCGCGGCGGTGGCCGGACCGATACCGGGCAACCGCTCTAATTCGGCAGCACCGGCGGAGTTTATGGAAATCGAGTTCGGCGCGGGCAGATTGGTCTTCTTGCCACTTGACCGGGGGCTTCCCTTGGGCGAAGAGAGGAAGCCCGCGACCGGAGTCGAGACCCCCGGTCCCGGAACCGTGATCTTCATGCCGTCGACGACCAGTTCGGCCAAGTTTAGCGAGTCGAGTTCGGCGCCTTCGGTGGCGCCGCCGGCGGCTCGAATGGCATCCATGACGCGGGCATCCCGCTTCAGCTCCACCATCCCTGGCCGTTTCACCGCTCCGGCCACGTGAACGACCACGTTACCGCTGGAGGCGGCAAATGCCGACATACCATTTGCGCCCTGGGTGGTCCGCTTTAGCACGCTCGTGCCCAACCATGACATGCCGATGACGGCAACCGCCGCCATACCGTACCGACCGAGTTTCTGTGATGAATTCACGATTGCCCTGGCCGCAATTTTAGCGAGGGCCAGTGTCAGGATGTCAACACAGTCCTCTGGAAAACTTGTGGATAACCCTGCCTACGGCTGCGATTCGGATAAGTCGACTCGACCGGGGGCGACATCTGCGGGCTTGCGGAAGACGCCCTGGACCGTAGCGCGCATTTCGTCGCTCGGCGTGACCAAGTGTTTCGGCTTATCGGCGCCGAATGGTAGGAGAACGGTCACCCGCCGGTTGCTGAAGTGAAAGGGATCCTCCGCCTTGCGGGGCTGGGTATCGGCATAGGCGCGGACTCCAAGCAGCTGATTGGCCCTTACGCCGCCGGCGATCAAAGCGCGCCGGACGGCTGCCGCGCGTGCCCCGGAAAGATCCCAGTTATCGTAGGCGCCGGAAAGGGGTCTCGCATCCGTATGGCCGTCGATGAACATGCTGCGACCGCTCCTTGCCAGCACTGGGGCGACTTGTGAGATCAGGTGGCGGGCGGCGGGCTGGACTTCCGAGGAGCCGAGCTTGAAAAAGACCTCGCCGTTGTTCTCAATGAACTCGATCAACAGCCCCTCCTGGGTGAGCGTGATGGAGACATTCTTCAGCAATTCTTGAACATCAGTGGCACCCCCGCTTCCGCTTCCCTCCAGGGCAGCCTGAACCTGGCTTTGAAGCTGGCGTGCGTCTTCTTGCTCCTGCCGGAAGTGGGTATCGCCGGGACCGGCCTTTTCCACCTTCTTCGAGTAGGGCATTCCGGGAACGTGGATCACGCTGTTTGACCGTGGCTCATTCTTCACAAAGCCAAGCGGATCGTTGAAATAGCCTTGAATCTGGGCCCGGGTTTCATCGGACAGACCCATGATCCACATGACCATAAAGAAGGCCATCATCGCCGTCACGAAGTCGGCGTAGGCGACCTTCCAGGATCCGCCGTGATGCCCGTGCTCGCCATGGCCGCGCTTCTTCTTGATGATTACCGCGCCGACATCGCTCACGCGGCATCCTTCTCCTTAACCGCCTTCTCCATTTCCTGGAACCCGGGCCGGACGGCTGGCTCGATGTTGCGCCGTGCGAACTCGATACAGGTGATTGGCGACTCACCGCGAGCGAAGCTAAACAGCGCGAAGCGGATGCAGTTCATGTACTGTTCTTCACTGCGCAGCCGCATCATCATCGCCTTGCTCAAAGGTGCGAACACGCCGTAAGCCAGCAGGATGCCGAGGAACGTTCCGACGAGGGCGGCGGCGACCGAATGGCCGATAGCAGCTGCCTCGCCCCCGATCTTGCCCATCGTGATGATAACGCCGAGAACGGCGGCAACGATCCCGAATCCGGGCATCGCGTCACCGACAGTCTGCATCGCTTCGGCTGGCACTTTGGCCTCGCTGTGGCCGGTTTCCAGGTCGATTTCCATCATTTCGCTGAGGTCATGGGGACTGACCGCACCGGTGAGGATCACCTTGAGCGTGTCGCAGAAGAAATCGACCGCATGATGGTTGCCAAGGAAGCTCGGAAACTTCTTGATGATGTCCGACTCGGTCGGATTTTCGACATGCTTCTCCAGCCCAAGCAATCCCTCCTTTCGAGCTATGTTAAAGAGTTGAAACATCATCTTTAACACATCGACGTAGGCTTGCTTGTTAAAGGGATCGGGCTTCAGAAGGCCCATAACCGACTTGATCGCGCCGGTCAGGTTCGACATGCCATGAGCAGCAATGAACGAGCCGAAGCCGCATCCGCCAAGAATAACGAATTCGTTGATCTGGATCAGGACGGCGATGTTGCCACCGTGCATCAGGTAGCCGACCATAACGGCTCCCATACAAACGACTAGCCCGATAATGACAAACATGGCGCGCCCTACAGCCTCGAATAACCTATTCCACAGATCCGCCCCCATCTTGAGACAATTGCGAGCGGCAAAATTTGGGGATAAGTCGGCCGGTTCGCGGCGGGGGCTGAGTCAAAATCGTCCTTAATCTGGCTTATGAGTGCGGCAGCGGCGAGTTTTGGAGGTTTGGAGCCGAATTCGGGCCGAATTCGACTGCTGGACCCGCTCACCATCGACCAGATTGCCGCCGGTGAGGTAATCGAGCGGCCAGCCTCCGCCGTAAAGGAACTCGTTGAGAACGCGATCGACGCCGGTGCCACTCAGATCGCCGTGACTCTGGAGGAGGCAGGGCGGCGACTAATCTTGGTTCGTGACAACGGCGCGGGCATGACCCAGGATGAAGCTCTGTTGGCGCTGCAGCGGCACGCTACCAGCAAGATTGCGGGAATTACCGATCTCCACCGCATCGATTCGCTTGGATTTCGGGGAGAAGCGCTGCCATCGATCGCCTCCGTCTCACGAATGTCCATCTCGACCGGTACCGAGGATGGGCTGAGGTCGGTCGTCAATATCGAGGCGGGAACCGTCGTCAGCCTCGTCGGGACAAGTGGACCAAAGGGAACCGATGTTCGAGTCGAGGATTTGTTTTTCAACACGCCGGCCAGGCTGAAATTCCTCAAGTCCGACGGAAACGAACTGAGCGTGATCGTTGACATGATGAGCCGCTATGCGGTCGCCTACCCTGACGTGGCTTTCCTGATCGAGCACGACGGTTCGGTGGTCCTGCGCACGACAGGACGCGGGGGCGCGTTTGACGCGGTAAGCGAGGTCTGGGGATTGGAACCTGCCCGAGGATTGGTCGAAATCGACGAGATGGTTGGAGGGATTCGCGTACGGGGGTTCGCCAGCCCACCGCACTTCACGAAGCCGACTCGGGCGATGCAGTGGATGTTCGTGAACCGACGCCCGATCCGGTCCAGGTCGCTCAACGTCGCCATCGACCAAGCCTATCGCGACATTTTGCCGGAGAAGCGATATCCGCTTGTGGTGCTGCTCTTGGATGTGAGTCCGGCGGCGGTCGATGTGAATGTGTCGCCGACGAAGAGCGAGGTGCGATTCCAGCATGAAGGCGCGGCGTTCGACGCCGTTCGTCACGCGATTCGGTCTTCGCTCAACGCGCATGGCATGGTTCCCAGCCTTGAGGCGATTGCCCGAGTCAATTCCGCCACCGGCAACGGCTTCATCCCGTGGATGGGACACGATGGCCACCTCGGGTTGAACCGCGAGCCCCACCTTCACCTGGACTCGGGGCCGATTTCCGGAAGTGCTCCCGCTGGCTCGGGTTTCCTTGGGCTCTCACTCGATGCACAGGCGGCGCTCGGATCGTTCGATACCAATACGCCTGCCGGACTGCCCGCAGTCTTGGATGAGAACTTCCGCGCGATCGAATTCGCCGCCGATCTCCGGGTGATTGGACAGGCGATGAACACGTTCATCGTGGCCGAGACCCGGCTCGGGATTGTCCTCGTGGACCAGCACGTTGCTCACGAGCGGATTCTCTTTGAAAGGCTGCGGGCTTCACGAGGCGGTGGCGAACCAGTTGCCTCGATCCCGCGCCAGGCTCTGTTGACGCCAGAATCGTTTGAGCTTGACCATCGCCTGGCGCCGCTCTTGAGCGAGCGAATCGATGAGGTTCGCGACGCCGGATTCGACCTTGAGGAATTCGGGGGCGGATCATTCGTGCTCCGATCCGTTCCGGCCGCCCTCAAGGGCCGGAATCCCGTGAAGTTCCTGCGTGAAGTCGTCGAGGAGCTCGCGGAATCGTCTGGCGGTTGCCTGGGCTCGCTGCAGTCCATCCAAGAGGCGGTGTGGGCGCTGTGCGCCTGCAAGATGGCCGTGAAGGCGGGCGATCCGCTATCACCGCCAGAAATGGAGAAACTCTTGCGCGACCTGGCTGAAATAGAGAACCCCTATCACTGTCCTCACGGGCGGCCCATCACCCTTCTGCTTGGCCGCAACGACCTCCTCCGCAAATTCAAGCGAATCAAGTAGCGAGTGAAGGTTCTCGCTATTGACCCTGGCCTTGAGCGAATCGGATATGCCGTTCTATCACGCGAAGGTTCTCGCTTGCAGGCCCTCGACTATGGACTCATCGAGACGCCTCGGATCGTGCTTGCCGACCGGCTCCGCCTGATTCACGATCGCTGTCGCGAACTCATCACATCCCACGAGCCGGACACTCTGGCGATCGAGCGGCTGTTGTTCACCGTGAACAAGACGACCGCCATGGATGTGGCCAAGGCAATCGGCGTGGTCCTGCTGGCGGCGTCGGAAACCGGGCTGAAGTGCACAGAGATTTCGCCTCCAGAAGTCAAGCTGGCCGTCGTCGGAAACGGAGCCGCCGATAAGAAGCAAGTCCAGTACATGGTCGCGAAGCTCCTGGGCCTCGCTTCCCCGCCGAAGCCGGACGACGTCGCCGACGCACTGGCGATCGGAATCGCCTACTGCATGATGAGTAGGATCGCACTGGGTGGGACCAAGGGTCAATAGCCTCGAGCAACGAATCCACGCCGCCCGAAGCGATCAGGCTAGTGCCTAATTCCGTGCACGGTTAACGTGACTGCAGGCTTAGCCGACTTATAGTTCCTTGCCGATGTGACCGCGAGTTTTCCCGTGGGAACCACTGCTACCGATTGCTGTCCAGCGTAGAACGCGATCTCCTTGAGGGTGGCGGCTTCCAGAATTGCCACGCCGGAACGAGTAACGGTTGAAACCGTCGTACCGGGCTTCGCCAGTTTGTTGGACTTTTCATCCGGGACCGAATCGTGGACGTTGACCTGCAGCAGCTTCCCATCTGAACTGAAGCGAGGCGCAGACCAGCCTAAGACGCTATAGCCGGCCCCGACTCTGCTGGCCAGGAGCTTTCCGTCCCTGTCGACGACTGAGAGCGTCCAGGGCCCCCGTTCAGCCGAGCTGTGAAAGAACGCGGTGGTGCCAGTGGCTTCGGCATGCTGCCAGTGGTGAATGAAGTTTATGGATTTCAAGAACGGGTCGATCTGCAGTTTTCCGGTAGCGGCATCGTATGTCAGCAGTTCCCCCTTCGTGCGGTAAATGGTCCGGTTTGCCTTCTCGGTTCGAGTACCCAGGAGCATAAAGAGTCCGTCACCTAGCGATCGCAACGTGGTCACATTCTCCCGTGCTGGCTCAATCGAGAGGTTGCCAGTCTCGTCAACGAACGGGTTCATCGTGCCGGTGAACCGCACTTCGCCCGTGCCGAGGTCCCTTATTTCCAGCCCGGCATGGGAGTACCAAGTCGAGTAGCCCTTGCCCTGTTTGTAAAACAAGGGGTTGCAGTAGATCGCCACCCGATCCCCCTCAGTAAAGTCGAACGTCTTGTACGCCACGAGCGGCTCGCCGTATTTTGGATACTCACCGCCCTTACCATCCCACTTAGGCAAAAGGGTACGGAGTGAAGTCGAGGCCACTGTCCATACGGAAAGGCCGGAGCGTTCACCAGGCAAGTTGCCAAACTGGCCAACCAGGAACTTGCCGGACGGGGAGAATCGAAGCCTCCCGTGCGCCAGCCCGGGTGTGTCACCGGCCAGTTCCTTGATTTCTGGCTTCTCCCCCTTGAACGATACTAGAACCACCCGACCTCTAATCGTCTTTGCCGTTTCGAGGGTGTTGTCGGCAATCGACATCGCCAGCAAGGTTCCGTCCGGCGAGATGTCCATGTCCGCGACAAAGGCACCGGGAACATCGAAGGCAAGACCGGCTGCGAGACAGCCGCTTGGTTCATCTTGGCAATGACCGGACGACAGGAACGCCGTAAGGCAGACTAGAGCCGATTGCAGGGAAAGTGTAGGCATTTGGCACCAACCACTTACCCATTATCCTTCGGCGATGACCCGTCGATGCATCATTTGCAAAAAAGCATTTGCTGCGGTCAAAACCGGCCCATGGGGTTAACGGGTCTGCCATCGATACGAGTTTCGAAGTGCAAATGAGGGCCGGTCGAGAGACCCGTCGAACCTACCGCGGCAATCTTGTCGCCGCGGCCAACCCGTTGACCGTTCGACACGAACAGGCGTGAACAATGGCCATACAAGGTGCTGAGCCCGCCACCATGGTCGATCATCACGCAGTTGCCGTAGCCACCACGCCGTCCGGCGTAAATCACGACACCAGGTGCGGCTGCTTTGATTGGTGTACCCGTTGGCGCGGCAATATCGACGCCGTTGTGCATGCGACGCTGTTTGAGGATCGGATGGAAACGGCTGCCGAATCCGCTCGTAATCCGTCCTTGTGTCGGCATGAGGAGGGAGCCTTTCCAAGGTGAAACTTTGCCCCGGTTGCGGACCTGGTAAGCGCGAATCTGGGCTTCGATGCGGCGGCTCTCGCGTTCGAGCTCGTCATACTCGCGTCTGAGCTTGCGCAACTGGTCCTGGAGCTCGCCGAGATAGACCTGCTTCTCAGCACGAAAGTCTTCGAGCTCGCCCTTCTGGGAGACCTGACGCTGTTGGAGCCCGAAAACCTCTTGTACGAGCCGATCTTGCCTGCTCTTCTTCGACTTAATTGTCGCTTGAAGGCGGGCGACCTCCTCGAAGAGCTCGCGATCGTATTGGGCGATCCGTTCCATTACCGCCTTTCGCGACGCTAGGTTGGCCAGGCTCTCGGAACGAACCAGGGCTCCAACCACACCCATTTTGGGCTGCATGTGGATCGCACGGAGCCGTCGCCGCAGCTCCTCCCGCTTTTCCGCTAACCGCATATTGGCGACATCGAGATCACCGGCAAGCTCGCGCTGCTCCTCCCGGCACTCTCCGAGCCGAGTCGTTGTCTGCTTAAGCTTTGCCCTCACGTCAGTGAGCTTGCCGTCCACCCGTTGGATATCGCCAACGACAACCTTGGTCGCCCGGCGGGTCTTCGAGAGTCTGGATGCCAGCTCCTTCTGCCGTCGCTCGACCGAATTCAGGCTTTGCTTGAGCTTGTCAACCGTCGGCTTTTTCTGCTGAACCGGCATGCCGATGGCGAGTACCGCGAGCGCTAGCCACTTCATACGTAGATCCCCTTCCTGCCGCGAACCGCAAGCACGGAACACACCACGCCGTATCCGGCGCCGATGACCGTCAGAATCAGGACGGCCAAGCCAAGCGGAAATTCGCCGATGTCGGCGGTGGAGCTAATTCCTTCCAGACTACGCTGGGCTCCAATGTGCCCACCCAGGAGCAAAAAGGCGGCGATCACGCCGCCGATCGCGCCCTGAATAATGCCCTCGATGAGCAGCGGCGTCGCGATCGTCGACCAGCTTGCCCCAATCAGCTGCATGATCCGCATTTCCCTCCACCTCGCCACGATCGTCAATCGGATCGAGTTGTATATCAATACCCCGCTCGTGAGAAGAAGCAATCCACCCGCTCCGATCCCAATCCACTTGAGAAGGGAAAGAGCCTGGGTCAGCAGCTGCTGCTCGTCCCCGAGATACGTGACTCCGTTGGGTTCGACCGGGGCCAAAAGGGCAATCCGCGCTGCCACGTCCGGCGCCTTGGCAAGGTCCTTAAGCCGGATACGGAATTCCTCCGGCAAGGGGTTGTCGAGTCCCTCGGTAACTTCGGGCATATCGCGCCGGCGCTGCTTCCATGCCTCCTCCTTCGGTATCCAAATCGCTTTCTCAACCTCGGGCATCGCCCGAATCTTAGCCGCGACGTCCGAAACATCCGCCTTGGTCGCGGTTTCTTTGAGGAACACGTGCATCTCGAACTGGGCGGGCAAGGTGGATGCGTAGGATTGCACCTTCCAATACGTGTAACCGAAGCATCCGATAAGGAACAGCGCCACCGCTGCGGTTGAGATCGCCGAGAAGGTCATCCACGTGTTGCGGCGCAAGG
This sequence comes from Fimbriimonadaceae bacterium, assembly GCA_019187105.1. NCBI lineage: Bacteria > Bacillati > Armatimonadota > Fimbriimonadia > Fimbriimonadales > Fimbriimonadaceae > Fimbriimonadaceae bacterium. The sequence goes on from JABAQM010000001.1 coordinate 1,533,252, forward strand.
AGACGAGCGCCTCCGAGAGCAGAAACTCGACCCTATCCAGCACCACTGCCTCCGTCGCTGACGATCTGACCCGCCTGAAGCCGCACCACACGCTTTCGCATGCGCTCGACGACCGGCAGGTCGTGGGAAGCGACGAGAACGGTCGCACCCCGCGCGTTCAGCTGTGCGAGAAGCTCCATAATCTCCACGGATTGCTCGGGATCGAGGTTGCCGGTCGGCTCATCGGCCAACAGCAGCGTAGGGTTGTTGATCAACGCGCGGGCAATCGCCACCCGCTGCTGCTCTCCGCCACTTAGCTGGTGTGGAAAGGCATCGGCGCGATGGGCGATACTCACGCGCTCCAAAATTTCAGGCACCCTTCGCCGGACGTCCCGACGGGTTGCGCCGACCGCGCGAAGGGCATAGCCCACGTTTTCCCACACCCGCTTGCCGGGAAGCAGAGCAAAATCCTGCGGAACGATGCCCATCTTGCGGCGGTGGGCGGGAATGTCCCACGAACGGATGCGTCCCAGGTCCACACCCTCCAGACACACTTTTCCGGCGGTCTCGCGGCACTCCCGCGTTACCAGCTTCAGCACCGTGGACTTGCCGGCGCCGGTGTGACCGACGAAGAACACGAACTCGCCACGCCCGATCCGCAAGGAGACGTCGCGGAGCCCGGCCACGAATTCGCTAAAGCGAACTTCGACGCGGTCAAAGTCGAGATATGCGGGGGTCGCCTCCGGACGATCGTGCATGTTTCAACGGTGTGGGGGCTACCGGGATGCTACCCGAGCACGGTTTGCGTGGTCTTGAAGTGGAGCTTGGCGACCTGGCTCAGCTTGTCTCCGCCGTTGACGGCAACGAATTGTTTGGCGGCGGAAACGACCTGGGCGGACGCGCCTTTGGGAAGCACACAGCCAAAATCCTGGCCTAGCCGCTCCAGCCGCCGAAGAAACTCCGCCCGAGCCAGGATGGAAGCCGCCGCGACCGCGATATCGGCCTCAGCCCGAACCCGGGACTCCAGGGTGATCGTGCGACCCTTCTCGAATAGCTGCCGCTTGAGCCCGGCCGGATCGGCGAACTGGTCGCTGATGACAAGGTTGGCGGGATGCTGTTCGAGCACGTTCTCGATTGCCCGGGCATGTCCCCAAGCGAGCAGACGGTTGAGATTCATGAACTTGGCATAGAGCTCGTTGTACTTGGCCGGTCCGATCGCCACCACCGCATGCGGGCAGGCCTTTTTGATGACGATGGAAAGGCCGAGCGATTGGCGGTCGGTGAGCTTCTTGGAATCGCGGACGCCTTCCAGCTCCGCGAGGTGCTCGGGTCCGACGTAGCATGCCGCGATGACAAGCGGACCGAAGTAGTCGCCCTTCCCGCTCTCGTCGACGCCGATGTGGCCTTCGTCCACCTAGCCGGGACCTCGCGTCAAGCCACCATCGACGAGCAGGTTGACGCCCGTGATGTAGGAGGCGGCCTCGGAAGCGAGGAAGACGGCGGGGGCGGCAATCTCTTCCGGTCTGGCCAATCGCCGCATCGGTATCAGCTGCGCTTGCCGCTTGAGCGCCTCCGCTCGGTCGATGCCTTCGCGCTCAGCCCGTAGATCGGCGAGATGTAATTGTCGATCCGTCAGCGTGTGGCCGGGAAGGATCGCATTGACGGTGACGCCATACGGCGCGAGGTCGTCGGCTTGAAGGCGGGTGAGGGCCATGAGTCCGGAGCGCAGGGTCGTCGAGATCGCGAGCAGCTTGGACGGCTCCTTGGCCGCCACGCTCGTGACGTGGATGATGCGCCCCCAGTTCCTGGTGCGCATCCCCGGCTCGACCAGCCGCACCAGCCGCACGAGGCTCATCAGGGTGGAATCGACCCCGATTCTCCACTGCTCGTCGGTGAGGTCGCGCCATTCCCCGGCGGGAGGGCCGCCCGTGTTCGTCACGAGGATGTCGGGATGGCCGAATTCAGCGGTGACGGCCTGGAACCAGGCTTGGACATCTGCAGGGGACGCTACGTCTGCGACCGTGGCACGGGCGGTTCCGCCGATTTCGGCGAGCGCGGTCTCGAGAGCCGGGCGGTTTCGGCCGCAGATCGAGACTTTGCAGCCTTCGGCAGCGAGGCCCTTGGCGATGGCGAGACCGAGGCCCTTGCTGGCGGCGGCGACCATCGCCACGCGGCCGGTGAGTCCGAGATTCACAAGGAGGATTCTGAACCGTCGGCGGGTTGGCCCGCTGGTATCCTCTTGGGGCGTTCAGACCTTATCGGAAGGGTGGCTGAGTGGTTGAAAGCACCTGTCTTGAAAACAGGCGACGGGCAACCGTCCAGGGGTTCGAATCCCCTCCCTTCCTCCAGAACGAGGCTACGGCGCAAGCCGCTCGATCATCCAGGTTTGACCTTCCAGCCGGTACCGAAACCGATCGTGCAGCCGGGCGGGGCGGCCCTGCCAGAACTCGAAACGATCGGGGGTCAGGCGGTAGCCGCCCCAATGGGGCGGGCGCGGGAGCCCTTCCGGGTGCGCCGCGATCAGCCGCGCCATCTCCGACTCCATCTCCCCTCGACCGTCGATCACCTGGCTCTGGGGGCTGACCGTGCTCGCCGCCTGGCTCGGGAGCGGGCGGCCGGCGAAGTACCGGTCCGATTCCTCGGCGGCGATCGGTGCCACGCGGCCCTCGATGCGGACCTGCCGTTCCTGGCTCGCCCACCAGAAGGTGGCGGCCGCCCATGGATTGGTGGCGAGCTCGATTCCCTTCCGACTGTTGGTGTTCGAAAAGAAGACGAGGCCGTGGTCGAGCCCGCGCAGCAGCAGAACCCGGCCGCTCGGGCGGCCGTCGGGGCCGACGGTCGCGAGGTGGAAGCCGTTCGGCTCGATCGCAGCCGGATCCACCGACGCGTCCACCAGCCAACTGCGCAGCTGCACGAGCGGGTTGTCGGCGAGGTCTTCGCGGTCGAGGTGGGTGTGGGCGTAGTCGTCGCGCTGGCCCAGAAAGGCGTCACTCATGGCGTTGGGATCAGTCTACGCGGGCACCTTGCCGGGCTTCAGGCGGGTAAACGTTCGATGATGAGTGCAAAGGAAGTTGGCGAGGGCCTGGTCGCCATGTGCAAGCAGGGCCAGTGGAACGAGGCGGCGGAGCGATACTACCATCCCGAGATCGTCAGTGTGGAAGCCGAAGGCGACGACCGCGAGGTCCAGGGCATGGACGCGATCCGCGGCAAGATCGAGTGGTTCGTCAACACGTTCGAAGTCCAAAACGCGACCGTCGGCGGCCCGTGGGTGAACGAGCCGTGCTTCATTACGAAGTACGACATCGAGGTCAAGAACAAGCAGACCGGCGAGGTGTCGCAGATGTCGGAGTACGCGGTCTACACGGTCGAAAACGGCAAGATCGTCCACGAGCGGTTTTTCTAGAAAGCAGGCGGGAAGCGGCTTTATAGGACGAATAGGTCTTATTCCGTCCTATCGAACGCCACGTCGCGGAAGATTGACTGGCCACAAGCAAGACGGCTATAGTTGAGGAGAGGATGAAAGGGATCCAACTAATCCTCGTCGTTATCGCCGCGCTGGCAGTTGCCGGCTGTGGCAAGAAGGAGCCGGAGATGGTGCGGCTGGGCGACAAGGCGCCGGAAATGAGCGGCGCCATCGAGGCGTTCATCGTCGGCCAGTGGGCGGAGACCGACAACTCAGCCGCCCTTGGCGAGGCGATCGGCATGAAGTCGCCGCCGAGTGAGGAGCCCGAGAAGATCGGCTCCATCTACGTGTTCAGGGCCGACAAGACGTTCGACCTGATTCGATCGGGCAAGAAGGAAAAGATCGCGGGCAAGTGGCAGACGGGCACGAGCGGCGTATTTCTCGAATACCTGACCATCGACGGGCTGTCAATCGAGAAGTTTTCCGAGAACGCCAGGAAGGAAGCCGAACGCGGCACCCAGTCGGGCATCGCCGCCGACATTCTTCTCGACTGGCTGAAAGAGAGGCTGGCAAAGCAAAGCTATCTGGAAGTCGATGGGGACAAGCGGCGGCTGGTCTTCAAGCAGTCAAGCGGCGGCGATCCGAACGATCCGGCGAGCGCATTGGCGAGCATCGGCATCGTCGCGCTGGAGCGGATTGGCGAAGAGAAGAAATAGGTTCGCGGCGGCGACGCCATGACGTCTGGCGATGCTCCAAGCCCCATCAAACCGGAAGCACTCCAGTTGCTAGCCGAGAAGCTGCGCGAGCGGGAGTTTGCAGCATACGGACTGCCGCTGAATCTGCAGGTGCTGGGCTATCTGGGAAGCGCCATTCCACTTCCCGCTCTCTACGCACTCGTTCTATTCTTTATCCTCCACGTCTTCGGAATCGTCCTGCGGCATCCTTACGTTGGCTTTTTCGGACTTACCGGCGAGATCTTCTGTCTCTACTGGATCATCACTCGGCGAAAGAGGTTGCTTTGGATCGGAGTCGATGGCAGCAACCGCCACCCGTTCGCCGTTCATGCCGAACCCGTCGCCTGGTGGAGGCACCTCGCCGTAGTTCACCTAACCAACGAGGTTGTTTGGACCGAGTTCCTGGTACAGCCCATCATGGACCCGAACCTGGGCGAACTGCAGTGCAATTTCATCAAAGATGAACCCGCCGCGTGGAGCGGTCAGGAACTTGTCTTTCGGATCCAAAACAAGCCGACCCAGCTCCCCGCAAAGGTAGAACCAGCCTCCTTGAAAGCATGGAAGGGCGAACGCCGCGTCCTGGCGGATCCCCGGCTGCATCCCGATACGGTGGAAGCACTCGTGGAGCGGTACGTCCTCACTCGGGATGAGGGCGCAAAGCGGAATTACATGATCAACCGGCATTTTGAAAGGGCGGAACCTAAACACCGTGGTAGCTAGAACTCCCTGCCTCCATACCCACGCCGGTGGCTTCAGCAAAGCAAGGCCTTTCTGATACGATGATGGGGAATGAGCGCGCAGCCTGATGTGGTAGAGCAGGCCAAGCTGGTGACGATCGGCTACATTGCGCCGGTCCGGCGCCCGCTCGCGTGGCTGCCGGCGGCGATAATCGCCGTAGCCGTGGTGACGACTTGGAGCTTATCGATGCAAATGGGCGCGTTCAGCTTCATGGTTGCGACGCTCTGTGGCGTATTGGGCGGACTGCTTTGCCTGCCACGGTTTCTGCCGCTTCGCCGCTTCCGATGGGTCGATGCGAAAGGCGATAACCCCCACGACTTCGTCTCACGGGCTCCCGTCAAGACGGTTTGGGCGGTGATCGACCAGCGGCGGCTTGACGAGGGCTACCGCAACGAGGTGTTGACCGACCCGTACCTTGGCCCGCTCCAGTCCCTGTACACGAACAAGACCTGGTCGGCGAGGGCCGGCGATCGCAAAGTGTTCGAAGTGCGCCGCCTGCGGGGACGGCGCAAGCTGGCGGCGCTGGCGGATCGTCCCGCGTTCGACGGCGTCCGGTTCGAGGTCGTCGCCGACCCCAGGCTGCATCCGGATACGGTGGAAAGGCTCGTGGAGAAGTTCGCCACCGGCCACGACCAGCGGCAGGTTTATGGATACGTCCTGTCGAAGGGTCCGAGCTGATGCCCGAGCCGCTCGCGTTTCAGGAGCCTTCCGAAGTCGGTCACTCGCCAAAGCCGGAACCGGAGAATCTCACCCACCTTGGTTACATCAGAGAGGAGTTCGGAGGGGTGCATGCCGCCAAGCTCTGGTTTTCCATCGCCGGGCTCGTGTTTCTGCTGAACCTGGTCCTCTATCGACTTTCTTTTATCGAAGACGCTCGCGCGTACATAGCCCAGGGTATCACCGCGACGGTTGGCTTGATCGGGATCATCATCCAGTGGAGTTCCCGGGATCGCTGCGTTTGGGTCGATGCGAATGGCAAGAACCGGCATAGCTTTCGCCCCCGGCAGTATCGTAGCTCCGTGGTCCTTGACCTGACGACGAGCCAGAAGGCAAAGGCCGACTTCCGCCAAGAGCGCTTTACCGATCCCCACGTGGGCGAAATCCAATGCGACTATGGCGAGGAACGGTGGCAGGCGCTCGCCGGTGGCCAAGTGGTCTTTATGATCCGTAAGATCTGGAAGGATTCGGAACTGGCCGCCGTCGAAGGGTGCCTCTCGACGGTCGGAATGCGGCACGCCGTCCTCGCCGACCCGCGGCTCCATCCGAATACGGTAGAGCGGCTGGTCGAAAAGTTCGCGGTCGCCCACCACCACAGCCAGATCAACGGCTACATCCATGAGTACATCGGGCCTGGTAACCCACCGCAGGCGGATGAGTCTAGGTGAGGCTGCGACACGGACCGAGCGAGGCGGGAGTTTTCAAGTTGCCGGGACAGGAGCTCTCGCCGGCCCAAGCCCCCTTGACCGACCTGAAGTCGATCGGCTACCTGTCGGTGCGAGAACATCGGTGGCAGCAACCGGTGCGATGGGGTCTCATGCTGTGCGGATTGGGCGCGGGGATTGCCCTGCTGGCCGCCGACAAGAGCTTTATGATGGCGTTTCTGGCAGCTTGGATCGGAGTGAACTTGCAGTCGGTCATCGATTGGCCGCGCACGTTCACGTGGGCGAATCCCGATGCCACGAATCGCCACGATTTTCGGCCGGCGAGCCCTCGCAAGGCCGCGCCGACCGGGCTCGGCCGCGCGAAGTTTGATGACTTGAAGCGACGATTTGAAACCACGATCGTCGAGGATCCCAACGTCGGTCCGATTCGCTGCAGTTTCGCCGACTCGCTGCTGCGAGGAGAGGTGGGGGGCAAAGCGGTCTTCGAGGTCCGCCGCATCACCGATGACTCCCAAATCGCCTTACTTGACGCCAACCCGAATACGGCCGGCATGCGGCTGCAGATCCTTGCCGATCCTGCCCTCCATCCCGATACCGTGGAACGGCTGGTCGAGACGTTCGCCATCAGCTTCGACTCGTGGCAGGTTTACGGCCACATGCTCGCGCTTGAGAAGGCTCGTCTGGCTGCGAAGCAGGACGATCCATAAGGCTTATCCCTAAGCCAGCGCTCACTACAACACATCCTGCCTCTGTCCCGTCTATTCTTACGAGGGGACTAGGAGGAATGATGAAGCGAGCAGCAATGATGGCGATCATCGCCTGCGCCGGCCTGGCTACGAACGCGCAGGATGCTTGGACGGCAACGATCCTGCGAGACAGCGCATCGTCGGAGGCCCGGGCGATTTCGGGCGACGAGCAATTTGGAGTCTTCACGATGGGCGCCTGCGGCTGGGCGAGTAGCGCTGCGAGTTTCACCAGTTACGTGCCGGGGTCGTTGACGTCATCGGCGATCAACGGCGCCTATGCAGGTGTGAAGGGCGGGTTTATCGCCACAACTGGCGCGTTGAGGAACGCAGCCGTTTGGACGGGTGGTCAGGCTGACTTTCAGATCTTGGAGCCGTACGTGTTCATCGCTTCCGAGGTCAACGCCGTAGGCGTCGACGGCCCGGTGGGGTCCATGGGCTTTGATTCACCCCTCGGTGACACGACGCATGCCCGCTTCTGGCGGAACTTGACGAACGCAATCGACCTCCATCCTGCGAACGCCACGATGTCCATTGCGCGAGGTGCGGCGGACGGCGTCCAGGTTGGCGAGTTTCGACCGACAAGCGCGAACACAACGGTGCGCGCGTGCCTGTGGCGGGGTTCGCCGGATGCGTTTATCGACCTTTCGCCAAACGCCTCGAATGCCAGTGCGATGGCCGCCGACGGTGAGATGCAGGCCGGTTTTGTCGACGGCCATGCGGCCCGATGGCATGGCACTGCCGAGAGCTTTGTGGACCTTCACCCTTCCGGTGCATCGGAGTCGGCCTGCTTGGGAGCCCGGGGTGTGTATCAGGTTGGCAAGGCCGTCTTCAAGGGCTTCAGCCACGCCGCAATCTGGAGTGGTACCCAGCCGTCGTTTATCGATTTGCATTCGGCTTTGCCTGCGGGCTACCAGGAGTCGCAGGCGAATGCGGTGTCGACCAAGCTGACCCGGACTTCACCAAGCCGTTACACCTACCGAATCGACGTCGTTGGATGGGCACGTCCGACCAAGTCGGCGAGTCGTCATGCGATTCTGTGGAGATTGGAGGGCGCTCTAACCCCGGCAAAGGGGGACAAGCTTCCCGTTCGAGCGGCTCGACGAATTCGTGCTGGAAGGCTCGCCAATCGAAGGTTCGTGATTGATTTCTCCCAGCCGATTCGCGAACCGATTCCGCGGTGGATCACGAAAAGGGGACGCTAGGATGAGAATGGCCATCGGGATACTGGTTTGTGCGGCCGCCTCGTCTGCTCCTGGCCAGGACGGCTGGACCGTGACCATTCTCCGTTCGGTAGGATTTTCGCAAGGGTTTGCGACGCAGGGCGAAGAGCAGTTTGGCTGGGCAGACGCCAAGGCATGCAGCTGGCAAGGTACGTCGGAGACCTTTCTCAACTGGCAACAGTTTCCGGGCGAGATTTCGAACATCGGATGCGCTTTTGGTCAGGTGCGGGGTGGATCCTTCCGCAACGACAGCCCAACCAACGCCGCGATCTGGATCGGAGGTCCAACCGGACTCCGGATTCTGGAGCCCTCGGCGAGCGAAACCTCCGCGGTACATGACATCGATGCCGAGGGTCCCGTCGGCTCGCTGTCGGTTGGCGCCGCTCCCGACCGTCACTTGCATGCCGTGCTTTGGCGCAATGCGTCCGAGCGAGTCGATCTGCATCCGCCGGGAGCGGTCTTTTCGAGTGCCAGCGCGGCAGCGCCAGGGCTTCAGGCCGGCCTATTCGGCCCCGCCTCGAGCCAGCCCGATATCCATGCCTGCATCTGGCGTGGCTCCGCTGAGTCGATGGTCGACCTTTCGCCGACGGCCCGCTCATCCCGCGTGGCGGGCGCAACGGGCGATATCCAGGTCGGAGAGTTCGACGCCCGCGCCTGTTTGTGGCGTGGGACAGCGGAGAGCAGGGTCGATCTTCACCCGGATGAGGCGCACCGTTCATTCTGCTATGACGCCGCCAGCGTTTACCAAGTTGGATTCGCAAACCTAAAGTTTCGGGACCATGCCGCGATTTGGGCGGGCACGAAGGCTTCCTTTCTCGATCTTCATTCCGTCCTGCCCGCTGGATACGTGATGTCGCAGGCAAGGTCGATTTCTACCTCCTTGCTGCCCGGCAGTCGGCCCGGAAGCTATCGTTACCGCATCGATGTGGTAGGCCACGCGACACCTGAGAAGGGCCGGTTCGATGGACGGGTGGATGCCATCTTGTGGCGGCTCGAGGGCCAACTGAAGGCGGGCGGTCCCGGCAAGCTGCCGCCACGCGTGTCCCGTCGCATCGGCGTCGGCAAGTTGGGCAGGCTGAAGTTCGTCATCGACTTCTCGAAGCCTATCAAAGAGCCGGTCCCTCGTTGGGCGCGATAGTTTTTGCGCGACCTGTGCAAATCCGTGATAGGATGTATCTGGGTAGGAAGTTCTAAAAAAGGAGACGACCCATGAGAAATCTTGTCATCTTTGCGGCGCTCGGCCTTGCCGGCGCAGCATATTCCCAGGTTGGTCGCTACTATGCGACCCAAGGCACGGCGGGACCGGGCCAGACCATCATCTATCAAGGTGGCGGCGAAGTAGGCCGCTACCGCTGGGCAGCCGACGCGCAGATGCCGATCGTTGTCGGCGACTTCGGTTCCGGCGCACGAATCCGACAAGCTGCCGGACAGCCACTTTCCGGCCTTCCCCAGCAAGGCGACGAATACCTGCTAAACGGCACGGCAACCGGCTTCACCAACTTCTGGAACAGTGGCGATCCGGCCGGAACGACAGCCTATGACGCCGGCTTCGACGGCACCTACATCTATATGGTGCACTGGCTCGGGGCGACTGATGGCCAGGTGTGGCGCTACGACAACAACTACGGCAACGGCACCTTCCTGTTCCAGGCGAATGGGCAAGGCGCTGGTGGCGACCTCGGCATCACCTACGACTCGAAGACCAATACCCTTTGGACGGGTACGTTCTTCACCGGCCAGGTGACGCAATGGTCGATGACCGGCACCATGCTTTCGAGCTTCAACATTCTCGGTGGGTCGGCATCGGCGCTGGCATACGACAACCTCAGCGACACGTTCTGGCTCTCGAACGGAGTGTTCGGTGTAGGCACGCTGCTCAACTACGACCGCAACGGCAACCTGCTCGGAAACTATACGACGGGTGAGTATCTGCTGGGCGGCGAGTTCTATGCGGTACCGGAACCGGCAACCATGATCGCACTCGGTCTTGGCGCGGCTGCCCTGCTGCGGCGACGCCGACGATAGTCGCGAGCAATCTGACGAGGACGGCCGAGCCCTATGGCTCGGCCTTTTTTGTGGGTGGTTCAACCCAACGGTCACGTGAATCGTAAGTTCGATGTGGGCGACAACGGAAAAACGAAGAGCGGAGCAGGGGCACACGGAATTTCGCTGTTCACTTCGCTGGGAGTGGCGATTGCGGTGCAGATTTCGTGGACGATCAATCACTCCATCGGATGGGCGATCTGGCACGGGATCCTGGGGTGGATCTACGTGATTTACCGGTGGATTGTCGGCGTGCCGGGCGTTTCATAGCGGTACCAACCGACCTGGTCCGGAAACAGAGCCTTGGCTTCCATCGTCTGAGGATGGAACCTTTGTATCAGGAGGCAACCGATGATTAGAGTAAAGCTCGCCGCAATTCTTATCGCGATTTTCGGTACGTTCGCACTTTCATCCGCAGCCCGTGCCGAAACCCTCTTGGAGAAAATCGCAACGGTGATCATCGCCGATCACTTTGGCATCGACACTCGGGAGGTCATCGTGATTCGGGATCGATCGCAATCCGATATCTACGAACTGGCGCCGATTTTTTCCTTGAGCCATCACGGGCGATGCGATGTCGATCGGGTGTGGCAGCTGAGACGCCAAGGCCTGGGCTGGGGCCAGGTTGCACATGAAATCGGCATGCATCCGGGCACGTTCAACAAACTACGGAAATCCGGAGCATTCGATCGTGATCGGATCTGGTACACGGCGATTCGTGAGCGGTACCCGATCTCAACCGACTCGATTACCATGTTGCGGAGACGTGGAGGCACGTTGGAAGACGTACTCGGAGCCGTCATTGTCGGCTCGCTGAGTGGGAAGCCTCCCGCACAGGTCTACGATCGGTTTGTCACCGAGCGCTCTTGGGACCGAACCGCGAGTTATTACCGAGTCAACCTCGATAGCGTGGCCAAAGCCCCGGGTGGAAAGATTAAGTCAACCCTGCGTCCTGGGAACGCCAAGGTCAAAGGCAAAGACAAGAGCAAGGGTAAGCCGGAGTTCAACTTCAAGAACAAGTCTTCGGGCAACGGCAAGGGAAATGGCAAAGGCGTTGGCAAGGGAAACGGCAAGAGCCAGGGGAAAGGAAAAGGTAAAGGCAAGGGCTAAATCCGTTACCGTCCTGCTGTGATTCAATGTTAGGACTGGCCAGGGTTTCCCTGGCCAGTCGGTTATATTGGCCTAGTGCTTATCCATTTGGGCGAACGCATCGCGCATTTCGCGTTCCATTTCCTCTGGTGTCATGTCCCGCATCTGCTGGCCCATCGACCACTTGTGGCCAAAGGGGTCCACGAACGACCCGTAGCGGTCGCCCCAGAACATGTCGGCAAGGGGCATCGTGACCTCTGCGCCGGCGTCGATGGCACGCTGGAAGTCGTTGTCGATGTCCATGCTGTTAACGTGGATTGTCACGGCGCTGCCCCCGATCTTTTTGGGTCCGACGCTGCCCCAATCCGGAAACTCGTCATTGAGCATGAGCATGGAGTCGCCGAATCGTAGTTGCGCATTCATGACCCGGTCCGAATCGGGGACGTGGGCGATGCTTACTACTTCTGCTCCAAGGGCTTTCTCATAGAATGTTATCGCCGCCTTGGCGTCGTCCACAACCAGATAAGGGGTGAGGGTGGGGAATTGTCTAGCCATCCGTCGAGGTTACCAAGGACGCTCCCAACTTCCACAGCAGCGAGGCTAATTCGGTCCCAGCAGGGTTGGCGATTGAATGACGGTTGGAATCCCGCTCGAGATTCCATCTGACGGAGTCACGACGCACCTAACAACGTCATTTGGCGCGAAGGATGAAGCTGGGATGCAATCTGCCATTCCCGCACTCTCGACGTTGCGAATCTCGACACCATCAACAAACCACTGGTACCGATATCTCACGACGTCGTAGTCCGGATCATCCATAACGAGCGACGACTTAACCCGGCAGAAGAGGGGTTTCGAATGCTGCGGGCGGGGAGGGTCAAACTGGGCGCCTATCGAATATGGCGGCCGATTCGCCAAAAGATCCGGTGTCGCCACGACTTGAAAGTCGGTTTTCAACAGTTCCTGATCATTTACCTGCAATTCAACCTTCCAGGTTCCGACTTCGTCGAGGTCTATCTTGTGAAAACTCCACCAGAAGCTGAAGTTGTATTGCCATGGGTTGAGATAATTGCCTTGGTTGTCAAGTGCAATTTCCCCACCAGGCTTATGCACGCGAAACCGCCAATTCGATCTGGCGGGCAAATTGCAGATGAAGTACCACCACCCGATCGCCTGCTGGGTACCCACGACAAACTGGCCGCGCCTCGGGATGTTCCACGGTGGCGGCGGATAATCTCCCGTTCGGATATCAGTCAAGTTGAAGTCGAGAAGATACAGGTCCCGACGAATGGGAATCTGGTGTTCCCAGCCGCTTTCTCCGGGATTGCCTATTCCCGTCGAGGGTTCATAGGTCTTGCCGTCCAGCATCGATTGGAAGTGCAGATGGGGCCCCGTGCTATTTCCGCTCGAGCCGATCTGTCCAATCTGCTCACCAGCTTCGACCCGCTGCCCAACCGATACCGCAACACTGTTTTTCTTCAGATGCATGTAGGTCACGCTTTGGCCGTTGCCATGGTCGATAACCACGTAATTCGGTGGCGTCGGCTCGTGATTGGTATTGTGATCGGGATGGCCATCGACGGCAAAAAGGACGGTTCCGTCGAGCGCGGCGAAAACAGGAACTCCTACCTCTTGTTCGGCGAAGCCCCGAATGACCATGTCGTGCCCCGTATGGAAGTCATAGGTGAAATTGGTTCCGTCCCAATCCATCGCTCCAACACCAGCCTTCACGTCCACAAAGCCGGTAACGGGAGAATCCTGCCACTGGGTCGCTCCGATCGGAATCATCGGATACTTTCGAGGAAGCCCCATCGGTCCCGGCGGGACCGGAAGGAACCTGATGCGGTCCAAGATCTGCCGGTGTTCGATGGCTCCAAGGCAATTCTGGTCTCGCCGGAACCATTCTCCACCCCCGTGCTCTCCAGTTACGGCACCGTGAACGACCGCGATGTACGGCAACAATAGCATGAAGCAACTCTCCCCAAGTGAAGGATATCAGGTCGGGCTTCCAAACCCAACCTAAACCGGTCCTTTTACTACGCCTCCATGGTCACCGGACGGAGAGTTGCTGGAGGCACGTCCTTTGGCTGAGCTTTGGTACCATCCTCGTCATGCCCGTAATCGAGGCGGTCGACCTCTCCAAGACCTACGTCAGCAACAAGAAGCAGCCCGGTCTTGGAGGCGCCGTCAGGAGCCTCTTCAGCCGCGAAAAGACCTACGTCGAAGCGGTGAAGAAAGTCAACCTCAGCATCGAATCGGGCGAGCTCGTGGGGTTTCTCGGCCCGAATGGCGCGGGAAAAACCACGACCATCAAGATGCTGACGGGCATTTTGTATCCAACGTCCGGTAGCGCTAGCGTCCTCGGCTACACACCGTTCGACCGACGGCCGGAAATGCTGCGGAACATCGCGCTCGTCATGGGCAACAAGCAGCAGCTTTGGTGGGACCTCCCGGCATGGGACAGCTTCGTGGTGCTACGGGAACTCTACGAGGTAGACCACGACCACTTTAAGAAGCGTGTCGACTATCTGGTTGAAGCCCTGCAGCTCGGGGACAAGGTCCAGACCCAAGTCCGAAAGATGAGCCTTGGCGAGCGGATGAAATGCGAGCTCGTGGCCGCCCTGCTTCACTCACCCAGAGTGTTGTTCTTGGACGAACCCACTATCGGCTTGGACGTGGTCAGCCAGAAGCGCATACGAGACTTCCTTAAAGAACTCAATCGTCAGGATGGCTGCACGATGATCCTGACCAGCCACTACATGCAGGACGTCGAGGAGCTCTGCAACCGGGTGGTGATTATCGACCACGGCACGGTCGTATTCGAGGGAACGCTGGACACCCTAACACGCCGGCATAGCGACGTGCGGCGCCTCCGCCTTTCATTTGAGAGGGCCATCGAGTCGCAGGACCTGGCTAAGTACGGCAAGGTCGTCGAATCGGACGAAGCAATGGCCGTGCTGGAAATCCCTCGTGACAAGACTGCTACCATCACCGGTGCCGTCCTTCAGGCCTTTCCCGTTAGCGATGTGGCTTTGGAGGAGATCTCCGTAGAGGAAGTGATTCGCACGCTCTTTTCGCAAGCGCCGGCATCCTAGGAGGGTGGCACCACCTCAGCAAGCCGCTTTTGGATCCTATTCCAAACGCCCGGCAAACGCTCGCACGGAATGGTCTCAAGGATGCGGCGCGTCTGCCAGACGTATCGCTCAAGTTTGACCCCCTTTTTTCCTGCAATAGCCAGCTCGAGGTTGCTTCGCCGGTCGGCGAGCTTCACGATCTGGGCGTCCGCCGACATCGCCGCGACTTCCGCAAGGAGCATGTTCGCGCGAAGCTCCCAGACTTGATCCTTGTTCATTCCACGAACCGCCGCAGCAGCTGGTTCACTCCGAGTCAGTTCCTCGACCAGATCGGCCACGCGAGCACCGAAGCGCTTCCGAACTGCGGCCGGCTTGGCTCCCGCCTGCTCGACGACATCGTGAAGGACGGCAGTGGCCAAGAGTTCGGGATCGCACACTCCGCCCTCGTATCGCAGGATCATCAAAACGTCGATCGGATGAGCGATGTAAGGCAACGGGGCATCGCCGTCCAGCACTTGGCCAGCATGCTTAGCCACCGCAAAGGCAATCGCCTCCTCGACGATCTGCATCGGGCCAAGGCTACCCTTGGACCCGTATTCGGCTGGGGCATACTGTAAGCGTGGGTCGGGTGCTCGCTGCCGCCGATATCGGAAGCAATTCGGTCCACCTACTCGTGGCGGAATCGACCGGCACGGGCCTGCGCCGGCTCTGCAACGAAAGCGAGTGGCTCCAGCTTGGGGAGGTGGTGAGCCGCGAGGGGCACATTCCCGAAGCCAGCCTGCGCGACCTGCTCCGGATCCTTAAGGAGTTCAAACTGGAGGCCGAACGCTGCCGATCCGGCTGCCTCTACGTGTTTGCCACTGAAGCAGTCCGAGTCGCCGCCAATCGTGACGAGGCATTGGCACGCATCGCCAAGGAAGCGGGCATTCAAGTCGACGTGATATCCGGGCAGCGCGAGGCGGAATTCAGCCTTCGCGGCTCGATGCTCGATACCCGGGCACGGTCTCCAGTCCTGCTGGTGGAAGTCGGAGGCGGTAGCGCCCAGGTTGCCTCTTGCTGGGGATCGCAGATCGACGCGGAGCAGTCGCTCCCCCTTGGCTCCGGAAAACTCCTGGTCGCTTCGGGACTGCGGTACCCGGCCGCTGACGGCGACCTGAAGCGGCTCGAGGACACGATCGATCACCATCTGCAAGACCTGGCGGACTTTGGCGAGCCGCATTCGGTGGTCGGCAGTGGTGGCGTGGCTCGCGGATTGATTCGCGCTCTCCACCGGGACGGAGAACGCACGCTGCAGCTGGAGGAGATTGAATACCTGTGCTGGGCTGCCTCTCGTTTAAGCATCGACCTGGTGATGGCTCGCTTTAACGTCAAACCGAATCGCGCAAAAACCCTCGTTCCCGGCGCAATGGTATTCGCCAAAATCCTCCGGAAGTTCAATCAGCGTGAAATGACGGTCAGCGAGTATGGAGTGCGCGAAGGCGCGATCCTGGAAATCCTAGATGGTTCAATTAAGCCATGCCGCGCCTAAAGGACGAGGGAACCACCGATCCCATTCAGTTTGGGCCCCAGCGCTTTCTCAACCGAGAGCTCAGCTGGCTCCGGTTCAATCGACGCGTTCTTGAAGAAGCTACGAACCCGAAAAACCCATTGCTTGAGCGCTGCCGCTTTCTCAGCATCTTCGAAAGCAACCTGGACGAGTTCTATATGGTCAGGGTTTCAGGCCTGATCGAGCAGCAACAGGGTGGTTTTCTTGAGGTGACCCCGGATGGGCTTACCCCTGCCGAACAGTTAATCCTGATCAGCGAGGAGGCCGGCAGCCTAAGGCAGCAGGCGGGAAGGATCTGGCTGGACACGATTAAGCCGCAGCTGGATGAGGCGGGCGTTGACATCCTTAGGTACGAAGAACTCTCCGATGCCCAACGCCTACAGGTCGATGACTACTTCATCGAGGAGGTCTTCAAGCTATGCACTCCGCTCGTGCTGCACCCAGCCCCATCGGTGCCCTTCATCTCGAACCGGAGCCTGAACATTGGTGCGCTGCTCGATGATGGGTCTGGAGTAAAACTGGCGCGAGTTAAGGTCCCGACCATCATCCCGCGGCTGGTGCGGCTCGGCAAGCGCAAATCGGAGTTCATTCTCCTCGAAGATTTGATTCGCCACCACCTCAAGTCGTTGTATCCCGGCGTCAGCATCGTTGATACCTTCCTCTTTCGCGTAATCCGCGATGCAGACATCGAGATCCGCGAACTGGAAGCCGCGGACTTGATTGAGTCGGTGGAACAGACCATCAAACTCCGACGATTCGGGGATCCCGTGCTGCTGCAAGTCGACTCGATGATGCCTGGCGATGTGCGGAACACGTTAATGCGGCTCCACGAACTCGATCCCGAGGATATGTTCGTCCTGGACGGCATCTTGGGAATGGAGGTTTTGCAGGACCTTGCCAATCTGGACAAGCCGGCGCTGCGGTATCCAAGCTTCCACCCCTACGTCAATGAGGCGCTCATCAATCCGACGACCTTGTTCGAACTGATCCGCAAGTCCGACGTCTTCGTCCACCAGCCGTTCGACAGTTTTCGGTCCGTTGAGGAGTTCGTGGCTTCGGCAGCAAGCGATCCCGACGTGATCGGGATCAAGCAGACCCTGTACCGCGTTGGGACGGAATCGCCCGTGGTCGAGTCGCTGTTGCGCGCGGCGGAAGCGGGCAAGCAGGTTGCGGTGATGGTCGAGCTTAAGGCGCGCTTCGACGAAAGCAACAATCTCATTTGGGCAAGGGCGCTGGAACGCGCGGGCGTGCATGTGACTTACGGATTCGCAGAGCTCAAAACCCACTGCAAGCTCTGCCTCATCGTACGCCGTGAGCGAGGAGGCATCCGGTCTTACGCTCACATCGGAACCGGGAACTACAACCCATCAACTGCCCGCATCTATACCGACTTCGGATTGTTCACCGACGACCCAGAGATCACCCAGGATATCGCCGAGCTCTTCAACGTCCTCACGGGCTTCTCGCGGCAGACGCATTATCGAAAGATCCTCGTCGCGCCTTACAGCCTCAGGGACGGGATCTTGGAGCGGATCCGCCGCGAGACGGCCATTGCCAGAGAAACCGGCAAGGGGCTCATGCTGATGAAGATGAACTCCTTGGTCGATCCTGACATGACGGATGCCCTTTACGAGGCAAGCCAAGCGGGAGTTGCCGTCGACCTGGTGGTGCGCGGAATCTGTACTTTGAGAGCCGGTGTCCCCGGCCTCAGTGACAACGTAAGGGTTCGATCCGTGGTCGGCCAGTTCCTCGAACACAGCCGTCTTTACTACTTCGACAACGGAGGCAACCCCGAAGCGTTCATCGGCAGTGCCGATTTGATGCGACGAAACCTGGACCGCCGAGTGGAAACGCTCGTACCCGTGCAGAGCCCGGCAATCAAACGGCACTTGCGGGACCTTATGGGGTTGTATTTCCGTGACAACTGCAACACCTGGATCCAGTTGCCATCCGGGGAATACGTGCGCGAAGCTCCCGATGGAGGCGACTCGGCGTTCCGGGTGCAGGAATACCTAATGGGCCATCCCAGCACCCGTTCGCTATCCTTTACTTAGACGGCTTCGCTTCTTCCTTCGAGCGGATTCCGTCGCCACCGGGCGCTGCAGGCGTCGGCCTTCGGTCCTGGGCCGGTCGCGGGGGCTCAATCTGACCGCGCATCGGCGGCAGCATCGCTTCGCGATCGACCCTGAGGTCGTTCTTATTCACCTTCAGCAGGCGCTGGCCCTGAAGGATATAAAGGTAGCCGCCATCGACGATCATGGTCGATTGGCCCGGGCCCATGGGCGGCATCGGTGCCATGGGCACTCCCGGCCCACCAGCTTGAGGAAACTGTCCCTGGAAGGGGCGTGCCGGACCAGGGGTGATTCCCTGTCGTTCCTGAGCAGGTGGGACCGCGCGGGACTCCTGCGCGAAGCTCCACGTGATGGTTAGGGGAAGGGCGAGGGCGGTGAGGGCGAAGCCGGCGACAAGCCAGTTGGAGTTTTTAAGCATGGTTGCTCCTGGTTCGGAAGGTTCCGTTCCGACCTTACTATACAGGAATGATCGGCGGAATCCGGCGCAAATTTCAGTCGAACAGGTTTCGTGTTCCGGGCTTTTCGGCAGGGAGTGGGATGCCAAGGTGGCTGTAAGTCAGCTTCGTCGCACACCTTCCGCGCGGTGTCCGCTGGATGAGACCGGCCATCAGGAGATAGGGCTCATACACGTCCTCGATCGTGCCGGCATCTTCGCCGGTCGAGGCGGCCAAGGTGTCGAGGCCCACCGGTCCACCTCCGTACTTCTCGATCATCGTCTCGAGAATGACGCGGTCGATGCGATCGAGCCCGAGCCGATCGACTCTGAGCGCATCCAACGCCTTCTCGACAATGTCGCTGCCAATCTGGTCATGGCCGTCGACCTGGGCGAAGTCCCTCACTCGCCGCAGCAAGCGGTTGGCAATTCGAGGGGTTCCCCGGCTCCGCTCGGCGAGACGATCGGCGGCAGCATCATCGATCCTGTAGCCAAGGATGCCGGACGTTCGGGTGAGAATCTGGAAGAGAGCGTCGCGATCGTAGAACTCGAAGTGAAACACGATGCCGAATCGATCGCGAAGCGGTCCGGTCAGCAGACCCTGCCTGGTCGTGGCCCCGATCACCGTAAACGCGGGCAAATCAAGTCGGATCGAACGGGCGGCGGGTCCCTTTCCGATCATGATATCGACCTTGTGGTCTTCCATCGCCGGATAGAGGATTTCCTCGACAGGACGGCTTAGGCGGTGGATTTCGTCTATGAAGAGAACGGCGTCGGGTTCTAGGTTCGTGAGGATGCCGACCAGGTCGCCCGGTCGCTCGATCGCCGGGCCGCTCGTGATATGGATGGTCGTCGCCATCTCCGTGGCGATTATGTGTGCGAGCGTGGTCTTTCCTAGCCCGGGCGGTCCGTAGAGCAGCGTGTGGTCGAGGGGCTCATTACGTTGCTGGGCGGCTTTGAGAAAAACGCCGAGGTTGTTGCGAATCGGGACCTGGCCTATGAACTCGGCGAGATACCGTGGTCGGATCGACAGTTCGTAGCTTTGTTCCTCGGTGTGCCTTTCCGGATCGACTTCGCGCACGCTGCTCATCGCTGCAAGCTCCTGAGGGCAGTCTTGAGCTGCTCTTCCACGCTGTCCGACTCATCGCGTGCGATGGCAGCCGCCGACTCCGCTTCCTGGCGGCGATAGCCGAGGGCAAGTAGGGCATCGACAAGGTCATCGGCAACATGCACGATCGCCTTACGCGGGATCGTGGCCGACTCGACCTTCTGCATGAAGGCGTCCTGCTGAACCTTGTCCTTGAGCTCGAGAATGAGACGTTCCGCCAAGCGGGGTCCGACGCCGTTCGCCAATGCGAGGGTCTTGGCGTCCTGCCGAAGAATGGCCTCCGCCACCGCTGCGGCGCCAACTTGTCCGATGAGGCTGAGCCCGATCTTCGGACCGCAGCCCTTGACCTCAGTCAAGAGGTCAAAGAGGCGTCGCTCCGCCGGATCCACAAATCCGAACAGGGAAACCCCATCTTCTCGAAAAACCTGGCGAACGTAGAGATCGAGAGCTCCCCCGAGTTCGGGCAGAACCGGCCATGCAGATTCCGGAATTTGAACCTCATAGCCTACGCCATGGACATCGACGACGATCGTCGCTCCATGATGCTCAAGCAATTCGCCACGCAACCTCGCAATCATTTGTCTACTAGTTCAGCATACCTTTCGGGTCAGCCGCAACATGGAACGGGGGACAAACCGTATGATAAATGGACGAAGGCAGGGATTGAAAGGGAGTGAAGATGAGACTTGTACGATTTGGATTCGCAGTTGCCGCAATTACTTCGATAACAACGGTTTCGCTTGGCCAAGATGGCGTGCTGCTGCGCCGCGTTCTAAAGCCGTCCACGGACACCTATAACGTGAAGATGAAATCCATAAACAAGATGTACATCGAGCAGATGGGCGGTGACCAAGAAGCAAGCGTCGATGGCACGATGAAAGTCGTCGTGAAGGTAGGCGACGTCGATGCGGCCAAGAAGGCCAACGCCGTCGAACTGGCTTTCAGCGACATGAAGTTCGAGCTCGGCGGCATGGCCGCAACCGCTCAGGGCGCCTTGGACGAGTTGCCCAAGACCTACAAGATCAAGGGCTTCCTCGATGAGATGAACCGGTTCACCGAACCCAAGCTAGAAGGCATCGATCAGCGCAGCATGATGATGAGCGGAATGGAGCAAATGCGCAACTCCTTCTTCTTTGAGCTGCCCGAGAAGGCGGTCAAGGTCGGCGATACGTGGACCATCAAGCTGCCTAGCACCGCGATGATCAAAAAGGAAACGCCGATGGAGTGCAAGTTCATGGGCGAGGAGACGATCGACGGCACCGCCGCTTACAAGATCGAAATGAAAGCCGACATGAAAATCGACGCGGACATGTCGGAGATGGCGGGCGACGCGAATACGGGCGGCGTCCAGATGAAGATGATCATGAAGGGCACAAACGTCATGACGACGACGCTGTGGATGGAGAAAGGCACAGGCCGCGCGCTTAAAACCGAGACCAAGGTGGTCGGCGATCAAACCATGGAGATGCCTGACATGAACATGACCATGCCGATCAAATCGGAAACGACCGCGACGATGACACTGGCAAAGTAACTATCGTCTCCGAAGTGCCATATCGTCGCCAGCCGGTTGAAGCTCGACCTGTCCTGCTGACTCGTCCAAGCCGTTCAATCCTAGCGAGTAAACGAATATCTTCCCGCCGATCAGTTTGTAGCGCAGAGGCTCTCCCGTAAAGGGATCCATAAACTCCGGTCGGCGTGGAAGGCTGTCAGGCATCGCCCCTTTTGCACGTTCTGATGAAAGCCAGAGGGTTCCAAGGGCCGCATTGCGCATTGCCGTGATTTCCATCTGTGACGAATGAGCCTCGAAGAAGCCGATCTGAAGGTCCCGATATAGGTTGCCTTTCCAATCGAGCGGAGACTCAGGATTGATCACTTTCTGAAGCTCCTCGGTTTGCAGCTCCGCCTCGGCCGCCGTCAGCTTTGGGTTGACCCAGGCTTCTGCGGCAATCCGCGCGATTCTCCATCGGCGGTAGTCGAAATCTCGCCGGACGACGCCCGATCGATAAGCTCGGATGGCAAGCGTCGGCTCTGGCTCGCAAAACAAGGTGTATTGGTAGGCGCCGGACATGATATCGGCGAAGTGCCGATCGTCTGCAATGATGGTCGCTCCAATGCTTAGGCGCTGGTCGTCCAGTTCCAAGTCCTCGAGTATCTCCTCCAAATTTCGATGGAGGGCAAGGTCGTGCGGATGGTGGTCGAGGACCGTGGCCACCGCCTCGAAGCACCGGGCCAGAGCAAAAGTGAGCGTGAAACGATCGAGAACGGCGTCCTCCATCAGATCGATGCGAACTTGGCAAAACAACCGCATCAGCCGGAGGGCATGGTCAGAGTCGAAAGGAGCGATAAGTTGCGCCGCCCTCGCCAGTCGCATCAGAATTCGGGTTACCGCCCATTCTGCTTCTTGAGACATCTCCTTACCTTCTGGTTGCCCGTTGATTGCCAGAGGAAGTTTTTGGAAGGAATGGGCATGCGCAAGGGCCATCGCAAAGCGCCGATAACACTCGAGCGGCCCGCTTTCAAGGCTTCCGTAGTCCATCAATCGATTTGCCAATTCGAGTGATCGATCGATCTCATGGGCGACTAGGGCGTATTTGGAAGCGCTTCCTGGTTTTGGCACCAGTCGGCGATACTCCTCGATCGTGATGGGAATCCCGAGCTCACGAAGCCGCCTCTTTTCCGCCTCGATCAGCCGGTCCGTACCTAGCCGCTCGGCCACATAGACGGCGAAGAGGGTGGTGACCACGCCAAGCAGACCCAGCTTGAGGAATCGTCTTGCATTGCGACGTCGGCCTGAGGTCGACAGTTGAGCGTCCATATGTTGCCCTCCTGGAGTGAATGTTGGACGGAGGAACTGCGGCGAGTTGCTCATTTGGGCTCCTGGTAACCTTCGAACATGGCCAGGTGGTGCAGTGGCGCATAACGATCCGAACTGGCCGCGAGCATCGGAGTGGCTGAAGTCGGGAGGCCACGATGTTGCCATTCTAGGGGTGCCCCTCAATCACTCGATCTCACCGGGGCGCTGCGATCTTGCCCCGGCAGCAATCAGGGAAGCGCTTCATTTCTACAGCCCTTTTGATGTCGATCAAGGTACGACGATCCCGTCGCCGGAGGATCTTGGCGACCTGAAGGTGAGCAGCCATGGGCCGGAAGACGCCTTTCCCATCATCGTCGATCGATTGCAGGACCTACGCAAGGCCAACCGCCGGATCATCCTGCTCGGCGGAGATAACGGGGTCACCCGACCCGGAGTGCATGGCCTTGGTTTGCCGCTCGAAAAGTGTGGACTCATCACCCTCGATGCCCATCTCGATCTGAGAGATACCACCAATGGATTGCACAACGGCAACCCGGTACGCGCCCTACTGGAAGATGGCATGCCCGGCAAGAACATCATTCAGATCGGGATCCAGTCCTTTGCCAATTCAGAACCATATTATAAGGTTGCCTTAGAATCTGGAATCGAAGTGTGTCCACGATCGAACCTCAGCGACTTCTTGGTAACGGCCATGGTGGACGAGGTGATGTTCTGGCTACCCGGTGACGTCGAAGCCGTCTATCTGGACATTGACCTCGATGTGATGGATCGCGCCTTCGCCCCGGGGTGCCCCGGTTCAAGACCCGGAGGCCTGACGCCTAGCGAGCTGCGCACCGCAATTCGACTCATCTGCGACGATGCGCGCGTGGTCATTGCGGACATTGTCGAGCTTGATCCTGAACGAGACCTCAACAACGTGACCGCCCTCGCCGGCGCCGCTTGCCTGCTCGAGGTCGCCTCCGCTTGGGGCCATCTCAATAGCCGGCCTTGATCGAACCCGCAAAGGTGAACCCGGTTGGCGACGGCTCGAATATCAGGCTGCCCAGCTGGTCGGTGCGCAGTGGCTTCCCTCCGACCGAACGAACCCGCTCCAGGACGTCGGGATGCGGATGTCCATAGCGGTTGTGCCTCCCACAGCTCATCACCACCCACTTCGGCTGGGTTCGCATGAGCCATCGCTGGCCCGTTGAGGACCCGCTTCCGTGGTGGCCGGCCTTCAGCACATCAGCCTTCCAATCGAGGGCGCTGATCAGCTCCTCTTCCACGATGCTGCTGGCATCGCCGCTAAAAACCGCGGTGCCGATCCCGTCCGTGATCCGGACAAACATCGAGCCGTCATTGTCCGTTCGTCCGACCGACCAGGAGGGCGTCAGCCACTCGACCGCAAAACGCCCGAACACCAATCGTCCCCGGCTCTGACCTCGGACCGACTTTGGTGGGAGCCAAGACTGGCTCACCGTAAAACGTGTTTCCGAATGAGGAATGAAGGGCTCGGCAATGACAACTTCGCGAATCGGCATCCTCCGAGACAGCCCTCGAAGTCCGCCGATATGATCAAGATCCGGGTGTGAGATCAGCACGAGGTCCACTGCCCGAACGCCGAATCGCCGCAACTCGCGGGCGATGATTCGGCTGCCGGTATCGAACCGTTCGGTGCGGGGACCGGCGTCAATGAGAAGATTACGACCCTCGGACTGGATCAAGATGCAATCGCCCTGTCCGACCTGGAGGAAAACGATCCGGCTCTTGTTTCCGGCCGGCCAATAGTGGCTGGCGAAGGCAAAGAGCGATAGCGCCAGGGTGACAATCAAGCCTCTACGCAGGTCTAACATAGGGCCTCCAGGTCCACAGGATCGCTGCAAATGCCGGCACCAGCCACAAACCCGAAAACGGTGGGAGTTCCAAAACCGACCATCGTAGGTCGGAAAGCCCCTGGACGACGGCAACGACGTATTGGCAGAGCCCTTCGAGGAACCGGCCGACCCCGCGCGCCAACCCCGCGGATACTGCTCCGAAACCCCACATGAGGAGGGCCCCAACCGTGAGGACGGTAATCGCGGGGGCGATCAGGAGGTTAGCCACAATCGAGAGCCACGAGACCCGGCCAAATACGTAGGCCACCAGAGGGGCCGAAACCAAGCTGGCGATCCACGAAAGCTGGACAAGCTCGCGAAAGTCACGGAAGGCAATTCCCTCGTCGTCGATTCTCCCAAGCAAGATGAGGCCCGCGACAATCACACATGAGAATTGAAAGCTGCGGTCAAGGAGCGACGTCGGCGACACAAGCAGTTCCAAGATCACGAAGGCGGCAAGGGCCGACAAGGGATCGGGCGACCTTCTGAACAAGTAGGCCGAGTAGCCGATCATCGCCATCATCGTGGCCCGAACGGCAGGCGGACGCAGCCCCGCGGCGCCGCAATACAGCAGGAGCAGCAGGCAGAGAATGCCAAGCGCAACCGGCCGTGGAATCGGTAGGGGCGCCAGAAGCCAGCCCAAAAACGTGGCGAGGATCAGGACGTGCAACCCCGATGTCGAGATGATATGGATCGTGCCCGTGCGGCTCAACGCGTCGTACGTGTCCAAGTCTAGGTCGGCATCCACGTTGAAGCAGATCGCATCGACAAGGGCGGCGGACTCCTCCGAAAGATAGGCCCGTATCGAGCTGGTGAATGACTCGCGAATCGAGCGAGCTACGTGCCAGATCTCTGGTCCCCGCCGCGTGGTCTCGATCCTCGATGGCGCCACCCAGCCTGCCAGTCGATGGTCACGAAAGTAGTTTTCGCTAAACTCGTTTGGGGGCCGCACTTCCCCAACGATCCGCAGGGTATCGCCAAGGGCGACATCCTGGTCACCAAAGTACATGCGGTAGCGGGTACCGGCAACCGAAATGTCCGCTCGCTGGCCGTCATGGGTGGCCACCGACTGACTGATGACCACGACGTCTGTTGCGACGAGCGTTGGACGCGATTGGTTGGGAAGCTCAAGGCGCGGAGCCAGCAGCAAGCCTGCGGCAATCGCAACAGCGGCAAGCTGCCTCCGGGCACCGCTCACTGGGACAAGAACGAACAGAAGCAGGAACGATACGCCGATATCCAAGCTGCATGCCAGCCCCACCGCCATTCCCCCAGCCGCCACGACCAATGGTCGGTGCTCAAGTTGTTCTCGCAGGGTCACGATTACCCTTCTTCCCGCTGCGTTTTACCCTGGGCATTTGGTCCTCTTATCGCATGTGGACCAAGCCACCGACCTGCCAATGGTCCTAACGAGCCATCCACCCACCAGTACCTTCTTGTTCATGGCTCGCTGACGGGCAGGCCCAGAGAGAGGAAGCTATGAACAAATCGTTGGCTATCGCCACCACCCTATTCGCCGTCAATGTAGCCCCTGCGTACGAGGGTCCCTCGATTCATACGATCACGATGCGGTCCTACAGCAAGGACAAGTGGGTCGGCTTTGCGGGCTATGGGTACCTGACTGCCGATCAAAACCCGCCGATGACGTGGAACACCTATCCCGGCGGATACATGGACATCAACGTCTATGACTTCAACGGCGGCAAGTTGATGCATGGCGATCAGGTCGCGTTCTTGACGGCCAGCCAATTCCAGAAGCAGTTCTACTGGACGGCCGATAACGCAGGCAAGGGTGGCATCAAGGTTCGAACTGACGTTCTCGGGGCGTGGGAGCGGTTCCGAATCTGGAAGGTGAACGGCTCTGGAGAAATCAAGTGGAAATCGGTCGTCAAGATCGAGACCTGTGCGCCGGGCTGGTTTGTTAGCGCGCGGCTGGACCAGAACATCGAACATCACTCCGGCTGGATGTCGCCGATCGCAACCACCAATTGGGCTCAGGGTTGGGAAAACTTCCTGATCGGGCCCGACCGGCCAAAGGCAAAAGACTGGACCAACGCGAAGGTCGGAACATCGTGGACCCCTTACAGCAGCGACAGCTTTGTTGCCTACGCCTACGAAAACAGTCCCTATATGGAACCGAACGAGTCCGCCCTCCTGGATCGCGCGGTTCGCCAAGGCGTGCTCGATCCCACTGGTCCCCACTATGCAGGGGCTCTGGTGGTCTACGAGTACGGAAATCGTCGACTCTGGGGTGTATTCCAGCCCAAAGCGGTCATCCTACCGATGCCAAATGGGGCTGCGGACACGATTCGCAAGTACGATTCGCCGTGGGGAGGCCCCTATTGCCCTGAGATCCCTGGCGCACGCCTGCTTGGATCGGTGGAACCTCACAGTTTCCCGCGCTTTTACAACTGGGACTGGCCGAACTAAGCACCTCGCGATACCATTCCGATTTCACTCAGCGGACAATCCTCGTCGGGCGAGGTAGCGAAGGGGAGAGCATCCGCTTTCGGGACAGTGACCTGATGGCGGTAAACTTCCGTCCGAAATCGCGGTGGGGGCATAGCTCAATGGGAGAGCACCTGCTTTGCAAGCAGGGGGTTAGGGGTTCGAGTCCCCTTGCCTCCACCAATCGGACCACCGGGTACCCTTAGCCGTGAAACGACCATCCAAGAGCGAGATTCGAGCGGCTGTCGAGAAGCTCAAAGTCGACCAAACGGGAACTGGACGCCCCGTCGAGCCATACATTGGAAAGCTGAGCGAGAAGAAATCGAGTCAGCGGATCCGCAAGCAAGGGATCTAACTCCAGAAGCCGGACCGCCTCTTCCGCAGTTCAGCGGACCCTACAGGCTAGAAAAGGCCCGTGATCTTCCCCCTGTCATCGATGTCGATCACGAATGCCGTTGGGGACTTACCCAGGCCGGGCATCAACATGATCTCGCCGCAGATCGCGACGAGGAATCCGGCCCCTGCCGACAACTTGATTTCGCGGACATGCAGCGTGAAGCCCTCCGGCGCGTTGAGCAGCTCGGGGTTGTCGCTCAGGCTGTATTGTGTCTTCGCGACGCAGACTGGCAGCTTTCCGAAGCCATGGCGCTCCAACCACGCCAAGTTCGTCTTCGCTTTGTCGGACAGCTCGACCGCCGCACCTCCATAGACTTTCTTGGTTAGCGCCTCGAGTTTCTCCACGACCGAGCAATCCGGCGTGTAGAGGGGCGAGAAATTCGATGGCTCTTCGGTGAGGCAGGCAACCTCCTGGGCCAGCTTTTCGCACCCCTTGCCGCCTTCGCCCCAGGGATTGCTCGAAATCGCCCTGACTCCGATCTCCCTGCAAAGGCGGCTCAATTCTTCATGCTCGTCTGGGCAATCCTCGGCGCGACGGTTGATGGCTACAACGACCGGGGGTCCGTAGCTCTGCAGGTGGCGCAAATGCTGTCTCAGGTTAGCAAAGCCGACGGCGAGGTCTCCCCCGCCCTGGTGCTGGAGGGCACGGATGGTGGCAACCAGAACGATCGCGTCGGGACCATAGCCCAGCCGCGGACAAACGATGTTCAGGAACTTCTCGCCACCTAGATCGGAGCCAAAGCCAGCCTCGGTGACGACATAGTCGGCCAGTCCTAGCGCGCACTTCGTGCCGATGATCGAGGAACAGCCGTGGGCGATGTTGCCGAAAGGCCCGCCATGGACCAAGGCCGGCCCCCCTTCCATCGTCTGGACGAGATTCGGTCGGATGGCCGCGGCCATCAGGGCGCCCATCGCTCCGGCGGCATGAAGGTCGCGGGCATAAACCGGACCCTTCTTCTTGTTATGGGCGACGACCAGGGAGCCGAGGCGTTCCTTGAGGTCCGCCAACGAGGTCGCGAGGCAGAGTACGGCCATGATCTCGCTCGCAGGAGTGATGACGAATGAATCTTCGCGCGTGAAACCGTTGTTCCGTCCCCCCAAACCGACCACGATCTGGCGGAGCGAGCGGTCGTTCATGTCCATCGTTCGCGGCCACAGGTCGCCGCGGGTGTCGATTTCGAGCTCGTTGCCGTTCTGCAAATGCGCATCGAGGAGCGCGCTAAGGAGGTTGTGGGCGGCTGTGATGGCCGGGAAGTCACCCGTGAAAAACAGGTTGATGTCCTCCATCGGCAGTACTTGACTGTAGCCTCCGCCGCATGCGCCGCCTTTGACGCCAAAGATTGGACCGAGAGCGGGCTCGCGGATCGCGGGTATCGCCTTCTTTCCGATTCGCTGAAGCGCTTGAGCCAAGCCGATCGTTACCGTCGTTTTGCCTTCACCGGAGGGGGTTGGACTCACCGCGGTTACGAGAATGAGCTTGCCCTTCTTACGTTCTGAAAGCCGAGCGACCGTGTCCTGCATCAGCTTCGCCTTGTAGTGGCCGAGCGGTTCGTAGTCGGCCAGTCCCAGACCGGCATCCTTGGCAATGTCAGTGATTTCGCGTAAGGTTGCACTCTGGGCAATGTCGAGATTCGTCATGAATATTCCTCTTGTTCTGTGTTTTCGAGCCGTTCGATCCGTACGGCGGTCACCTTGTATTCCGGGGCGCCGACCACGCGGTCGCGATAACCGCTGGTGACAAAGTTGGTAAAGACGCGCGGATCGTGAAAAGTCGTGAAAGCCTCGCGAAGTCGGATACTTGGCAGCACTCGAACAGGCAAGGTGGCACTTCCGTACCGGCTGGTTACCCGCACGCGGTCGCCTGTAGAAATTTGTAATCTTGCCGCGTCGTCAGGACCCAGGTCGAGCATGTCGGTCGGATGCAGTCGAACGTTTTCGGTCCGATTCGTCATGGTGCCGGCGTTAAAGTGGACGAGGGTCCGACCCGTGGTCAGGAGGAACGGGAAGTCGTCTGTGGGACATTCCTCGGTTGGCAAATAGGGGATCAGGGAAAACGCCGCCCGATCGCCGATAGGGAACGTTTCCTTGTGAAGAATGGTCGTCCCGGGATGGTCTTCGTCTAGGCACGGCCACTGGATTCCGTGACGGTCGATCCGCCCATACGATATGCCGGCTCCCGCGGCCCAAACCTGCCGAACCTCATTCCAGATCTCCTCCGCCGAGGTGTAAGGAAAGAACTTCCCGCACCCCATCGCGGCCGCCAATTCGGTCACGATCAACCAGTCGGCTTTGGACCTGCCGACTGGCGGTATTGCTTGACGGACACGCTGGACCCGGCGTTCCGAGTTCATGAACGTGCCGTCTTTCTCGTAGGACGAACACGCCGGAAGAAACACATGGGCAAACTCACGCGCGGTCTCATTCAGAAACAGATCTTGGACGACGACCAGCTCGAGGTTCTTCAGCCCGGCAGCGGTTTGGCTGGCGTTCGGATTTGAGAGGTAGACATCGTAGCCGATCACGTACAGCGCCTTCAAAGATCCGGCTGCGGCGGCATCAAGCATTTGCATCCAGGTGAGCCCCGGCTCCCGAGGGACTGGCGCGCCCCAGACCCTTTCGGCGTGGTCGGCACCGACGGCGATCGGCGTGAATCCGCAAAGGTTCGACGGCTCGCAGCCCATGTGGGCCGACCCCTGGACGTTGTTTTGGCCACGCAAGGGGTTTTCGCCCGAACCCGGCTTTCCAAGGTTGCCAGTCAGGAGAGCGAGGTTCACCAGGCACCGGACGCCCTCCGTGCCCTGCGAATGCTCGGTCATCCCAAGACCGTGGAAGATCATCGCCGGCTTCGCGCCCGCATAAACCCGAGCGGCAGCGCGCAGGTCGTCGACGGTCACGCCGGCAATCGGCGCGACTCGCTCCGGCGACCATTCGGCAACGAGCTCCCGGAAGGCGTCGAAATCGCTTGTACGAGCCTCGACAAACGCTCGATCCTCAAGGCCCTCGCCAATGATCACGTTAGCAATCGCATGAAGCACCGGAATATTGGTGCCTGGTCGAATCTGAAGGTGAACGTCCGCGTACTCGGCGAGTTCGATGCGCCGGGGGTCGATAACCACCAGCTTCGCTCCTTTCAGCACGGCCTGCTTGATTCTCGCCCCGACGATAGGGTGGTTTTCCGTCGGATTGGCGCCGGATACAAGGAATCCCGATGCGACTTCGATGTCGTCGAACGAATTCGTCGCCGCCCCGGTACCCAGCGTCGCCTTCAACGCCGCAGCCGACGGCGCATGGCAGACCCGAGCACAACAATCCACGTTGTTGGTGCCAAGAACGACCCTCGCGAATTTCTGGGCAACGTAATTCTCTTCGTTGGTCGCCCGCGCCGAGCCCAGAACGCCGACGGCAGCCGGCCCTTCCACCGGGTGAATCGCCCTAAGCCTTTCGGCAACGAACTGGTACGCCTCGTCCCACTCGACTTCCCTCCAGCCGGCGTCGGTCCGAATCATCGGACGGGTGACGCGGTCGGTGGCATGAACGAATCGGTGGGCATAGCGGCCCTTTACGCACAGGTGTCCTTTGCTGACCGGGGCATCTAAAACAGGACGGGCGACGATAACGGTGCCATTGCGCGAGCCAATTTCCATCTCGCAGCCCGTGCCGCAATAGGGGCAGGTCGTGCGAGTCCAGTCGGTAGGTTGTCCGGAATCAACCACAGGACGATCCATGATCGCATCGGACGGACAGGAATCGGCACATGCGCCGCAGCTCACACAGGAGCTCTCCAGCAAGCGGTTGCCCACATCCGGAAGGATCTCGGTCGCAGCGCCACGATGCCATGCCCGCCATACGTGTTGGCCTTGAACCTCATCACAAATCCGGATGCAGCGATAGCAATGGACGCACTTGTCCATGTCAACCCGGAGGTAGGGGTGGTCATCATCTTTGAACCTGCCGTTCCGAGTGCCCTTTGGAAACAGACCAAACTCGCGAAGATAGTGGTGGAACTCGACGTGGTCTTCGAGCGGCTCGTCCTGGGGATAGCCACTCGCAAGCAGCTCGAGGATGGTTCGCCGATTCTCCAAGACGACGGGCGAATGGCTGGCTATCCGCATACCTTCTGAGAGCGGAGTTGTACAGGCCGCCGCCAGCCTCTCCTGACCCTCGATTTGCACGCAGCACAGCCGGCAGGCGCCGGTCGGCCGGATTCGGTCGTCGTGGCAGAGCGTTGGGATGTCGATCTTCCGACTGCGGAGCGCGTGGAGGATCGTCGTTCCTTCGGGGAAGTCGCCTCCCTGGCCATTGATCGTTACCTTAGGCAACTGGGAAACTCCTCGGGGAACTTTGCCAAAATGCTGGCGGCAACTTCGGCTAGGCCCGTCCCGTGTCCGCACAGGCTCGACAGGCGAAGCGCTTGGAGCAGGGATTTGAGCTCCACAGCCTCGGCAACGGATAGCTCACCCTCCTGCGCAATTCGATCGAAAAGTGCCTGCGCTCGACCTGTCCCGATACGACACGGCACGCATTTTCCGCAGGATTCTACGGCTCCGAAGGAGAAGATGTGGGCGAGCAGGTCGGGCATTCGCGTCAGGTCGTCGAATGCGACAATTCCGCCGTGGCCGATGCTGGCTCCAATCGCCTGCATCTCCTCAAAACCAAAGGCAACATCGAACTCCTCCGGCCGGACGACACCGGCGAGGGGACCACCCACCATCACCGCCTTGATGGTCGACGCCTTGAGACCACCTCCAATGTCCTTGAGGATGGTGCGAAGCGGGACCCCGAATTCCACCTCATAAAGCCCGGGTCGCTTGAAAAGTGAGTTCAACGACACCGCCTTCGTTCCCCGGCTCTGGCCAATGCCCTTTTTGGCATAGGCTTCGCCGCCGTTCAGCATGATCCAAGGAATGCTCGCCAGGGTCTCGACGTTGTTTACCAAGGTGGGGGCGCCGAAAAGGCCGGCCTGCGTGGGATAAGGGGGGCGGGAACGGACTTCAGGTCGTCGATGTTCGATGGAGTTGAGGAGAGAAGTCTCCTCGCCACACACATAGCTGCCTTGCCCAATCACCAGTTCAAGCTCGAAGTTCCCTCCAAGCCATCCTTCGGCCGTGGCCTCTTTCAAGGCTGCACGTAGCTTTTCTTCGGCGACGGGGTATTCCTTACGGAGGTAGATATAGCCTTTGTCTGCCCCGACCGCATGCCCGGCGATTAGCAGCGACTCGATCAGCCGGTGCGGCGTGCGCTCAATGATGAAGCGGTCGATGTACGAACCATGGTCGCCCTCATCGGCATTGGCCACCACGAACTTTCTGGATTCGTCCTGGCCATGGACCGCGCGCCACTTTCGGGCGGCTGGAAAGGCTGCCCCGCCTCGCCCCCGCAGCTGCGAGAGTTCAAGCTGCTCGATTGCCCACTCCGGAGCGGATCGGATAACCCGTTCCAAGGCCGTGTAACCTCCCGCCGCACGATAGGCCGCATAGTCTTGCTGCGACCCATCGCTTACTCCCGCCAGCACAATCGGTTCATCGCAGTGAATTTCGATCCTGGGATCGCCAATCGTCTCGGTACTGGAAGGGGAAGCGTAGCACTTGCCGAGGCAGTAAACCGGTGGCCATTGCGCGAGCGCCGTACGCCAACCGCTCGGGTCCTGTGCCTTCGCCGCGAAGCAGCCCAGCCCACGACATCGCCGGTTTTCCATTTCCACCCCGCTGAGGTGATAGAACGATTCAATCTCTGGACCGGGCTGGACGGTTTTCATTTGCCGAGCAACCTCGAGAGGGCTCAGTTCGAACTTACCAGGATCAATTGACCAGTCACGTTGAAGCTGGTGGCCGAGAAAAAAGCCGAAAGCCACTGTCCGGGAGAGAAAGTGTCTGGTATTCCCAGCTTCTCCCTGCCTAGAAGGTCAGCGATAAAGAGGACAGTGGCGGCTCCGGCTAGCTCAAGGGTGGGGGGTGATCTTGAGCGGAGGAACAAACGGGTCGGAAAACTTTGGATCGGTCGCAATGCCGGTGTCGGTAAGCGTTTCCAGGAAGGCGACGAGCGCCTCCTTCTCTTGTTGCGTGAGGTTGAGGCGTCTCACGTTGCCCTGACCGTCTCGTAGCAACGGATCGAGATTCGGGTTGTTTTGAACCCCGCTGTTGTAAAACTCGACGACATCCATCAGGCTTGCAAACCGACCGTCGTGCATATAAGGCGCCCGAACCGCGATATCTCGCAAGGAGGGAGACTTGAACCGGCCACCGCCCGGCGTATTCAAATCCAGCCCATTGTTCCGGGCCCGGGTACTGATTTGGGATGCGGCGACATGGCAGTTGTTGCAGCCTCGGGAGATGTTCGGAAATCCTTGAATCGGTTGAAACAACCGCAGGCCAAGGAACTCCTTGGGAGTCAGAGTCTGCTGGAAGTGGGCCTGACCATTGGCATCGAACGCAGAGTCCCACTTGGTGCGGTAGGAAACCATCGACCGAACGAATTGGGCCAGTGCCCGCGAAATCCGTTCGGCAGTCACATCGGTGGATCCGAAAGCATCGTTAAACAGCTTCCCGTAAAACGGGGTGGTGCGGATCCGCTGAATCGCCTCTGGCAGAGTCAAATCCATCTCGATAGCGTTCTGAATTGGCTGAAGCACCTGGGCTTCCAAGGTTGGAGCACGCTCATCCCAGACGAACCGGCCGTTTGGATAGTAACGCGCACTGGAAAGCCCGGGCGCATGCCGGTCCGTTAGCGCGCCGTTCAGGCCCTTGCTGAATCGATTGGGGTCGGAGAATCCATGCTTCTGCTGGTGGCACGATCCGCACGAGACCGTGCGGTTTCGGGAAAGCTGCTTGTCGTAGAAAAGCACGCGCCCAAGCGTGGCCCCTTCATTGGTGATCGGGTTGTTCGGCGGAGTGTTGTCGGCAAAGTCCACGTTGCCCGGCGTGTTTGGATCCACGATATGGCGCGGGTACCCAACATCCGGATCAGCGTACTTGTAGGGAATATCCGGCAAGATCGGCTTGCCCGAAAGCTGAAAGCCGGACCGACACCAGTGCCCACGGCGTCACGGCACGGCTAAGCATCAAGATCCGTTGTCCAGTCTTCATAGCGGTTCCTCTCAGGGAAGGGTCTCCCTGCCCCCATTTTCATCCTCGCTTATTTGGAAATCATGAGGAACGGTGGCCGGCAGCGACTAACCTTAGCAGGTGTTGACCGCAATCTCCCTTGTCCTCACGACGATTCCATTCACGAACATCACAGCAGAGTTAAAGATCCAGCTCGCCAACGACGCCGCCTGCTGGGTAGATGTGGACGCGGACGGCTGGACCGACCTGGTGTGCGGCGGGGTGGTTTGGCGCAGCGAGCAGGGTAAGTCCTTCGAACGCCTCACTGAAGGTTTGGGCTCGGTTGTCGCGGCGGACTACGATAACGACGGATATCCAGACCTCTTCTCTTACTCACGGCAGAAGCTGTATCGCAATCTGAAGGGCAAGAAGTTTGAAGCGGTACAGCTGCCGGACCTTCCCGCCACGGTCTCGCGAGGCGCCTGCTGGGCCGACCTCGATGCCGATGCCTTTGTCGACCTCTTCGTCGGCGGGTTCGAAGACTGGGAGCGGCAAATCACCTACCCAAGCTTCATCCTCAAGAACCAATCGGGAAAAAGCTTTCAGTTGGTTTGGCAAGAGTCTAAATACCGAACGAGGGGGGTAACCGCATGCGACTTCGATCGGGACGGGCTTGCCGAAGTCTATGTCTCCAACTACCGGCTGCAGCCAAACCAGCTATGGAATCGCAGCAAGGCGGGAGTCATGCGGGATCTCGCCCCCGATCGCAACGCCGTCGCCACATCGGAAGGCTTTTCTGGCGGCCATTCGATCGGGGCGGCTTGGGGCGACTTTGATGGCGACGGTGAGATCGATCTTTTTGCCGGAAACTTCGCCCACGTTGACGATCGGGGCGACCAGCCGAAGTCGCGTTTCCTGCACAACAAGGGCGCCAAGGGCGGCTGCCGTTTCGATGACAAGGGCACCTGTGGGGTCTGGTACCAGGAGTCCTATGCCTCTCCGGCTGCCGGCGACGCTGACAACGACGGCGACCTGGACCTGTTCTTTACGACCGTCTACGGGACGGCCTCATTCAACCGGCCCAACTACCCGGTGCTGTTCCAGAACGAAGGCGCATTCAAGTTCACCGACGCGACCGAAGGGAGTGGCCTCGAAAAGCTTCCGCCGACCTACCAAGCCGCCTTCGCCGATCTTCGCAACGATGGCCGGCTGTGCCTGGCCACGGCCGGTTCGCTCTTCGCCTCCAAGTCTCCGGCGAAGCATTGGCTCGGCGTGCGTCTGGAAGGCGATGGCAAGAAAGTGAACCGCAGCGCGATCGGTGCGCAAGTACGAATCAAAGTGGGAAGCAGAGTTGTGACTCGCCAGGTCGAGGCCGGAACCGGGGAAGGCAATCAGAATGACCTTCGCCTGCACGTTGGGCTGGGTGACAATGTAGGGCCGGTGGATCTGGACATCCTGTGGCCCGGCGGATTCCGACAGACCGTCAAATCGGTCCGATCGAACCGAATTGTTACCGTCAAGTTTCGGCGCTAAGTCGGGCACCGTTACCAACAAAGAGAGAGGAGCCCCATTTCGGGGCTCCGGAGGGGTTTACGGATGTTAAGGAATTAGGACGGTGTCGATCACGTGGATGACCCCGTTGCCGCACAGAATGTCGGTTTTGATGACTTTCGAGTGGTTCACGGTGACGCCCTTCTTGTTCTCGATCTTCACCGACTTTCCGCCAAGTGTCTTGATGGACGAGCCGTTCTTGAGGCTCACGACATCGGCAGCGACGAACTTGCCGGGAACGACGTGGTACGTCAGGATCGCCTTGAGCTTCTCCTTGTTCTCCGGCTTAAGTAGGGTGGGCAAGGGTGCCCGGCTTCTTCTTTTCTAGCTTCTCGAAGGCCGCATTGGTCGGCGCAAACACCGTGAAAGGACCATCGCCTTTGAGGGCATCGACCAGCCCAGCGGCCTTAACCGCGGCCACGAGAGTAGAAAAGTCCTTGGCTCCGGCGGCTGTATCGACGATGTCCTTCTGAGAGGATGTGCCGGCGAAGGACAAGGAAGCGGTCACGGCGACGATGAATAACGGAATGAACATTTTCAGTTTCATAGCAATCTCCTAGCGACTGGCCACCACGACGCCGTGGCTCGAATCCGGCATGGTCAATCGAATGGCTTGGTAAAGAGCGGCTGCACCGACGAGGATGTAGATAAGGCTCGCGAGGGGGCTGCCCGCTCCAAACAGTGCGGCGACCAGATCGAACTGCGCCGCGCCCACCATTCCCCAGTTGAGCCCGCCCACAATCAGCAGCACAAGGGTAACGACGTTTAGGGTTTTCATGATCTCTCCTGTCCGCCGCCACTCGGCCCGGACACATTCATTGTACGACACTGTCTAGAGTTTGTCAAGTATATGTCGAGAATTTTCAAGATCTTTCCTCCGCAGTTCCTCATCGATATTCGACAGAACTTAGACATGCAGTACTATTAGGTCGTGCAGTTCCCGATTCGTAACGTGTCGCAGATCACGGGATTGAGCTCCCACACGATTCGGGCTTGGGAGCGCCGATACAGCGCCGTGACCCCGGAGCGATCCGGCACGAATCGGCGGCTCTACCGCCAAGGAGAGGTTGAGCGCCTCAAGCTGCTCCACCGTGCGGTTTCAGCGGGCTTCAGTATTGGCAGCGTCGCCAAGCTCTCAGACCAAGCACTCCAAGAGTTGCTTGGCGGCCCTGCAATCGACGACACGTCCGAAGGCAGTCTCCTCGAACAGTGCCGAGGTGCCGTGCGCGACCTCGACGGCAAGGCGCTTGAGTCCGTACTCGTCATGGTATCGACGAAGTCCGGGATGCGAGCGGCGTTGCACGATCTCATCCTGCCCCTGCTGGATTGGATCGACACGGAATGGGCGCGAGGAAAGCTAACGATCAGCCAAGAACACCTTGCATCGGCGGTGATTCGAACCTTCCTGGAGAAAGTGCGGAGCGGCCTTCCAGTATCCACAATCGCCCCGCGAATCGTTGTCACAACGCCGGCAAACCAGATTCACGAGATCGGTGCTCTGTTGGTTGGCATCACTGCATCCATGGCATCGTGGCAGGTCATCTACCTCGGACCAAACCTACCCGCGAGCGAGATTGTCGATGCCTCCCATAGGTCCGGAGCAGCTGCCGTAGCGCTCAGCCTGGTGTTTCCGACCGACGACGAACGCATTGGTGAGGAGTTGCGCACGATCCGCAAGGGCCTCAAACCGTCCGTGATTCTGTTCGTGGGTGGCCGGGCCGCGCCACACTACCAGCGGGAGCTGGCCGAAGTGAACGCGATCCTCGTTCCAAGTCTCGCGGCCCTTGAGGATCGTCTGGCCGGGCTTCGACCCAACTAAGCGGCCCGCAGACCATCGGAGCAGCCGGCTAGCGTGGCTTCGGCTTGACCTGTGGGAACGAGCTGATGCGCAGTCTTGCCGCCCCCATCGGGATCAGCTTCAACTTTTGTCGCGGACGGTCGGTTGCGACCGGGCTCTTTGGCAAGATCGCGCAGAGGCCGTTTTCGTCGATTCCCCAGCTCGGGATTTGCCGTCCTTCGGCTTCCAACTCGATCGGCACGTCTGCCAACGTGAAGGGATAGTTTGACTTTGGCCAGGGCTTTGCAGAGACTTTGAACTTCGTTCCCGAAACCAGGCCAAAGTTCCAGTCGGACTTGGGAAGGATCTCAAAGGTCGGCCAGGGTTGCTGATCGACGCCAGGCTGCCAGGACGAGTCGTGCTGCGCGGTCTTCAGGCCGTCCACTCGGCGATACTCTTCTTCGATCCTCAAGCTGAAGGTCAGCGGCCCGCAATCCACGCTGACCGCATCCTTCATTTGGTCCCAAACGCGCACCCGAGGCTCGAACGGTAGGGAGATTTCCACACGGTCGCCTTTGGACCACTCCCGCTCGATCCGAAGGTACTTGCCGGGCTCGCACCGCTCCGCTTTGCCCGCAACCTTGATGCTCGCTCCCTTTGCCCACAACGGAACGAGGACGTAGAGGGGGAATCTCACGGGACTCGCCGTCCCGACTTCCATCACCACGGCGCCATCGAAAGGATAGTGGGTGGTGGTGGTGATCGTGACTTCCTTGCCGTCGGCCACCTTGGCCGTAACGGTGCCTTCGCAGAAGGTAAGGGCAGCAAGGCCGTTGTCTTGGGTTGCCATCCAAGTGCTCTCGAGGAAGTTGACCCACCCGCTCGTATGGTTGTGCTGGCAGCACCTGCTGCTGAACGGATTCATCAGAAGATACGGCCCCGGGTTGTCGATGCCGGGGTGGTGATTGGCGGCATCGCTGACCACCATGTTTGGCGCGGTCAGATAACGCAGCGCCCGCTGATCGGGCATGAAAGCTGCCGGCATGGAGTTGAAAGCAACATCCTCGGTATTTGCCACCCACAGCGGGTCGCCGGTAATCGCGGTCATCACCTGGTTCGAGAGAATCTGCTCGACGAACGCGCAGGTTTCCGTCGCCTGGTGGGGGTCGTCGTGCCCGGGACGCGCATTCTCGTCCGCTCCGAACATCCCGCCCGGCACCTCGCCATACTTCTCCCGGATGAACTCGAAGTTGCGGTAGCTTGCCCGCAGGTCAGCCTCGTTCCCGCTTTGCTGGAAGTAGGTGGCCGGCGCCCGGAAGCATTCGGCGATGTTCACCACATGGAAATTGGGCAAGCGACCGAGCTGGCGCCAGTTTGCGGTGTTGCGGTCGATCTTGGTTGCCAGTTCCAGGAGAAACGCATCGCCGGTGCGGTTGTAGAGCCAATACACGCTCGCAAGGTTGTCGCCCCCGCGGCTGTTCTCCCAATAGTCCTGCAAGAACGCCTCGTCGGGAATCGTCAGCTGCCACCGAAAGTAGTTCGTCATCAGCTCGATGACCCGCTTGTCTCCGGAATGCTCGTGCCAAGCCTGCAGGATTTGGAGCATGAGCATCTGGGCCCAGAGGTCGCGATTGCCCTTCCCTTTGAGAACGATCGGGCCAAAGTCACCGTTCGGTCGTACACTCTTGAAAGCGCCCTCAACCCAAAGCTTCGTCTCCTCGATCATCGCAGGATCATTCAGAACGAAGCCAATCCGGCAATAGCCTCGCAGCCAATAAGGAACCTCCTCCCAACCGTATTTGCCCTTACCTTCCGGGTTTAGCCAGGCATTGTCCTGCTTGATCAGCCAGATGGAAATCTTGCCGAGTTCCCCGGCAAGGCCCTTTCGTTGCCGATCCAGCATCTCCAAGAGCCAGCCTGCGGGCCGGAACGCCGTGATCGGCAGTTTCATCAGCGGAACCGGTCGGAGCGGCTCGCGATTGGGAAAATAAAAAGCATTCTTGCCGGCAGTCGGCGGTCGGTCGACGATCGAAGCGGGCGCGGAAAGGGCGGTCATGAGTAGGGCAGCGAGCATGGCGCTTGTTGCCCGAGTCTATTCCATCCGGTCGCTACCATTCGGAGAGGAGCGCCCGCGCTACCGACGCCTGATCCAGCAGCTGGAATTGATTGCGGCCCGCTTGCGACGGCCTGTCCCACCGGTTGCCAAAGCGGCCCTTGCCGTCCCGGCAGCGGCTCCAGACAAAGTCCAGAACGCCCCGAACGGTTTGCTCGATCGCGCGATCTTGGGGTCGGGCGTGAGCAAGCCCCTCCAGCCAGAGGTGCGCGAATTTACCGTCGTCCTTCGCCGCACCGGTCTTCGGATCGATCCAATGTGCAACCGAGGATTGGACCACCTTCTCGAGGTCGTCGAACTTGCCAAGATGGGCCGCCGCGCGCAGATAGAGCGCAGTGTTATAGGTCCACTTCGTCTTGTCGATCCGGCTGGCAAGCGTGATATTGTCCCAGAAAAGGCCATCGCCCGGGTCTTGGAGCTTCGTCTTTGTCCAGTTGACGATGGCCTCTGCCCGATCACGCAGATCGGATCGGCCCGTTCGGTCGGCAACCGCCAAGCAAGCAGCCGCCACCGGCAGATTCGAGCAGGTGTTCTTGGAGGTCTTCTCGTTCTCCCGCCAATAGATGCCGCCGCCCAACTTCTCGTCCCACCCGCTGAGCGAATAGGCGAGGGCTTCGTCCGCCCAGGTCAAGTACTTCCGTTCGCCGAGAATGTCGAAGGTCTCGGCCAGGGCCAGAACCATCCAGGCGTTATCGTCGTAGTACCGGTCGCCCTTCTTGGGAAACGGGGAGGCGTCATAGCCCGGCACCGGGCCGGCTGGGTTCCAGTAGGCTCGGCTGGCGTCGGCGTACTCCCGAAGCCATGGCTTGTACTTGGCATCGCGCTTGGCCGCCGCGTTAAGGGCCGAGAGCATCACGCCGGCCCCCCAATTGAAGCTGGGACCGCTCTTCGTACCGTCCGCATCGACCATCTCGGCGTAGAGCTTGCTTTTCGGAAGGTAGAACTCGCGACGGATCTGCTCTAGCACGGCAAATCCCCGCTGCACAAGGGTGGGGTCCTGGTCCATCGACATCACCGCCGCTATCACACCCGCCAGCATTGCACGAGCCTACCGCCCGCGTTGGAGGATGCTATTGCTTCGCATGCGCAGTTCATGCCAAAATATAAGTTCCGGCGCCTTGCACGACGTTTGGCGCATCCAGGTGTTTCCTTTGGCGAAGACGATTCAACTTAAACCCGAAGAGGTGCTCGTGCGTGATTATGCCGATCGCCTGATTCTTGAAAAGCTCACCGAGCTCCACGCCGCGGTCAAGCTCAGCGAGCTCGCCGACAAGCTTCAAGGGACCGGAATTGGCCTTGCCGCCATTCGCTCCCTGCTCGCCTCGAACCCCAGCCGCTTTGCTTACAGCGACCGGCGCTGGATTCCCGCCGCCCGAATCGAAGGGCGCGGCCGCCCGTTCGGCGAGTCGATCCGGCTCGTGATCGATCGCTTCGGCGGTCCGATGCCGATGCAGGTCTTGGTTCAGGAGCTGGCTTGGATTCGTAACGCCGAGTCCGAGTTGCTCGAACCGCTCCTGGCCGACTACATCGGCAAAGACGATACGTTCGTGATGACCGAAGTCGGTGATGTCGCCCTTGCGGAATGGGTCTTCGTGGCAGCGGACGAAACCGTCGAGCGTGCATTGGCCCTCAACAAGCTGTCCCAAGAGGACTTGGACGCCGCCCTCGCCAAGCTGAAGGACTTCGACTGGCGTCAGCCAGACGCCATCGCCAAGGCGCTTGAAAAAGCAGCCCCGATTTCGGTCAAGGGACTCGGAGCGGCCGCATGGTCGGTCCTGAACCCACAGGACTACAAGGCAACGCTGCTCTACAACTGGAAGGATTTCAACGCCACCCTCCTCGCCGTTCCCGGATTCACGTTCGCGCCGGACGGCATTATGCATCCGGAATCAGCGGCCAAGACCTGGATCAGCGCGGCCGTCAAGCTTGCCGAGAAGATTGCGCCAACCGTCGAGATCGAGGATGCCCAACCCATCGAGGTCAAGATGGACGACGTCGCCAAGATGGCGAAGAAGATCATCGCCTCTGCCGAGACCTTGACTGCCGTCCAGCTTCTCGAAGAGTTCTACGAAATCACCCCCAGCGTCAAGACCTTCCCCGACGACCTCGCAAACGTGATCGCCGCTTTGCAGTCGCGGGACGACGTGTGGTGGGTCGGCGGCGATCGGTTCCGAAAGCCCGGCACGGCACCCGACTTCGTCGAAACCATTCCCGACGTGTTCCAATTCGTGCAGACCAGCTTCCTCGATGAGGAGGGCGAGCTCGTCGATGTCGAGTTGACCGACGACGGACTCAGCAGCACCCTCCGCAAGCTGCTGCTGCACCCGCTCGCCACGGACGTTCTCGACGAGGACCCCACTCCTCCGGCGAAGAACATGCCGGAAGCGCTGCGCCTGGTTCTCAAGCCGATTCACCGCGAGCTCGGAACCTTCCCTCTCAGCCAGTTCCCTAACGGCTTCCTCGATGGCCAGCCTGAAATCCAGGAGTTGATATTCAGCGACCCCCACGGACGCGAGCTGCAGGTTTGGGCGAATCTTCGCCACCGCCTCCTCTTCAATTTCATCGACTGGTTCTACGAGCAGCCTGTCGAATCGGGAGCGGTCTTCAGCCTGATGAAGACGCACAAGCCGAATGTGTTTGAATTCGCCTGGTTGGATCAAACCGATCCGGTTGTCTACATCAGCACGCAGCGCATGGAAGAGCTTCGGGATATCGCGACCCGGGCCGACGACATGAGCACCCTGCAAATCCTGCAGGAGGTCATGACGCACTGGCCGAAGGGCGCCGACTTCCTCACCATCCTGTGGGAGGTGAACGTCGTTCGCCGAAGCACGCGAAGGCTCGTCGCCTCGCTGCTCAGCAGCTATCACTGTTTCTATCAGCGCTCGGGCTCGCCGGTTTGGCACTATGACGCCAAGAAGGCCGAGCAGGGCTTCGACAAGGCGAAACGCAAGTTCGTCAAGAAGGCCTGAGCGAATCGGCTACAATAACCGGAGAATTTAACCAAAAAGCATGGCAAACATCCAGTCGATGAAAAAGGACCTGCGCCGAAACGAAAAGGCGCGGGTAGTCAATCAAGCGGTCAAGAGCTCGCTAAAAACCTACGTCAAGAAGGTTCGCACAGCCGCCGCTGCGAACGACGAGGCGAAAGCAGCGGAAGCCCTGACTGCCGCTTACAAGGCGATCGACAAGGCCGCCCAGCGTGGGATCATCCACAAGAACCAGGCCGCCAGGCGCAAGTCGCGCGCGGCTGCCGCCGCAATCCCCGCAAAGAAAGCCTAACTCAGCCTTTTTCGAGCTTGGCCACGACCTGCTTGCCATGGGTATGCAGGTCGGTTTCTTTTTCGATCCTGACCCACGTGTCAAGCGTGGCCCATCCAAACAGCTTTTGAGCGTTGTCCTTCTTCAGCCGGATGCAGCCGTGTGACGCCGGCCGGCGCGGCACGCTCGGATGAGAATGGATCGCGATGAGACGCCGTCTTCCGCCCTTGACGATATCCAGACGAAGGGAATAAGGGATCTCCACGCTGCCAAACTCGGGCAAGGCCCGGTTGTACCGGCGCTTCTCACGGACTCGGAAGGTGCCTGCTGGAGTGGCGTTGTTTCGGCCGGTGGAGCAGTTGGCGGTCAGGACCACCTGGCCGTGCTGAATCGCTTGCAGCCGCTGAGTCTTGAGGTCCACCACGATAAGCCGTGGATAGGAGACCTCCGCGCCGGCTGCTCCAGCAAGGGCCAGGGCGGCAACAACAGAGAGCGGTCGGTTGATGAGAACCATCCCTATCATGTTCGGCGCAGCTTGGCTCTCCCCTTAGCGCCAATAACTTAGATTCTCGACCAGCCGTGCCAGTGCCCGACGACGCTCATTTTGAGTCCAAAGACCTACTGCTCGCGGGTACCCTGAGACCATGAGCGACGTCGTCATTCTTTCCGGCGTGAGGACTCCGATTGGCGCCTTCCAAGGCTCGCTAAGCGGGTTCACTGCCCCCCAGCTGGGATCGTTTGCGATCCGATCCGCGCTTGAGAGGGCGGGAATCCAGGGTGAGGATGTCGACGAAGTGATCATGGGCTGCGTGCTGACCGGCGGCTTGGGTCAGGCCCCCGCACGACAGGCTTCACTGGGCGCAGGGATTCCGGACTCGGTGCCGTGCATGACGATCAACAAAGTTTGCGGCTCAGGCATGAAGGCGGCGATGCTGGCCTCCCAGTCGATCCGGCTCAACGATTCCAAGCTTGTCGTGGCTGGCGGAATGGAATCCATGAGCAATGCGCCTTACCTCCTCGACAAGGCTCGCTCAGGTTATCGAATGGGTCACGGCCAACTTACGGACTCGATGATTCACGATGGCCTGTGGGATCCCTACAACAACGTCCACATGGGAA
The DNA here is from genome assembly GCA_019187105.1 of Fimbriimonadaceae bacterium. Classification (NCBI taxonomy): domain Bacteria; kingdom Bacillati; phylum Armatimonadota; class Fimbriimonadia; order Fimbriimonadales; family Fimbriimonadaceae; species Fimbriimonadaceae bacterium. The sequence continues at coordinate 1,577,195 of JABAQM010000001.1, forward strand.
GCTGCGGCGACCTGTGCGCGGCCGAATTCAACTTCGGGCGAGAGCAAATCGACACCTATGCTGCCGAAAGCTATCGACGAGTTCAGGCTGCCCAGGAGGCCTGCCGCCTTTCTGAGGAAATCGTTCCCGTTGAAGTCCCCCAGCGAAAGGGCGATCCGATTCTGTTTTCGGTCGATGAGCAACCGGGCAAGGGCGATCCTTCGAAACTGCCGGGACTGAGGCCCGCCTTTGGAAAGGAAGGCGTTACCACCGCGGGCAACGCCAGTTCCATCAACGACGGCGGAGCGGCGATGGTCCTCGCGTGCAGCGACGAGGCCGAGAAGCGTGGCCTCAAGCCGCTAGGCAAGCTGGTGGCCTACTCCACGTTCGCTCAGAATCCCCAGTGGTTCACGACGGCTCCGGCTGCAGCGATTGAGAAATTGCTGGCGTCAGCCGGCAAGACCGTGGCCGACATCGACCTCTTCGAAGTCAATGAAGCTTTCGCAGTGGTAGCCATGGTCGTCGCCCAGAAGGTAGGAATTCCGCACGAAAAGCTCAATGTCAATGGCGGATCCGTCGCGATCGGGCATCCGATTGGCATGACGGGCGCCCGGCTGATCATCACCGCGCTCCATGAGCTTCGACGCCGCGGCGGAAAGTACGCCATCGCCACGCCGTGCATCGGTGGCGGCGAGGCCACCGCGGTTCTAATCGAAGCCCTATAACGCGGCCCAAAGGAATCCGCGACGCATCAGTTCGCGCGGCTCGGCGGCTTCGATGACGTTCGCCTTGTGCCCGAGCGCGTTGTAGAACACCCGGCCCTTGCCGTAGGACTTGGTCCAAAGGACCGGCATCCTGCACGGATTGGCTTGATGCGGACCGGGATGATCGGGATGCGGGAAGTCGCAGGTCGCAAGGACGTGGTTGCCCGGATCGACGTGGAGGTAGTACTGCTCGGTTTCGACGTCGAAGTCGGCCAAACCGTCGGTGATCTCATGACCCCGGACCAGGTTGACCCGGTAGCGAACTCCGTCGTTCCCCGGGTGGGCGACCCATTGGCCGCCGGTCAGAAACTGCCACTCCGTATCGGCTCGAAACGAATCGCACATGCCGCCATGGCATCCTGCAATCCCGACCCCACGATCCCCAACGGCCCGAAGAACCGCGTCGCGCTGGTCAGGAGTGATCTCGGCCATCGTGACGACCGGGACAATGAGGCTGAGGCCCTTGATCGACTCTGCCTCAAGGAAGCCATCAACGCCATTCCGTACTTCCGCGCGGAATCCTTCCGCTTCCAACATGCGCCGAAACAGCTCGGCAACTTTGTCCGGCTCGTGGCCGTCCCATCCTCCCCAAACGATCAACGCGGTACCCACGACTGCTAGGTTACCGGTGCAAAAGAAAAGCAGCCTGCCACCAAACAGACAGGCTGCGGAGAGTAGTGCTTGGAGTTACGGATTTACTTCAATCGTAACCTTGCTTGTTTTGGGCTCCTTGAGCCCAAACTTGTCGGACACCGTCAGGGTGACCACGAATTTGCCCGGCTTGCGGAACTTTCGCTTGACGGTCATGCCTTCTGCATCGACCGCAACGCCATCCGAAGCGTCGAAGTCCCAGGAGTACACGAGAACGCTCGAACCAGCCGATCCATAGCCGCGGAACTCGACCTCGTCACCGAGAGCGAGGTTCATGTCCGTATTCTGAAGCTCGGCGTAAATTGGGGTGGAATCGTTGATCACCACCATTTCGCCAAGATAAAACGTGGCCGTCGAGTCCCCGCTGATCACGATGTCGGAGATGGCTTTGTTAGTCCGACCGAGTCCGGCAATGGCTTGGAGCGGGACGGCGATGTTTCGCCAACCGCGGTCATTGGGTGCGCTTGTCATGGCGTCCACATAACACTCGCTCTTCATTCCGTCGCTCGTCGTAAAGATCAAGCGAAGCGATCTGAGCGGCGCGGCGGTTACCGAAACGCTGGAATCGGTACCGGAGCCACCGGTTTTGCCGCCGCCAACGGTTGATCCTTCGTTGCCGATGCCGCCAGGATTCCCGGCGCCGGTCTTGCCGCCACCACCGGTACCAACTGAGCCAGGCTGCGAGTTGGACCCCCCACCGGTCTTGCCACCGCTGCCCAGCGTTACCGAACTGTCAGCGAGACGGACGGTAAGCATAAGGAGATTGTTCTTGTCCGCATACAACTGAGACAGGTCGACCGGTTTGGCAAACCGAATGATTCCGCCTTGGAAGTAGTTGCGGGTGGAAATTCGGATCGACGTCGTTCCCTCGACGGCGATGTCGTCCGTTTCCGTGATCTGACCGCTGCCCCAAGACGATACGGAAATGCCTTGATCCTTCAGCGTCCGGCCGGCGGTGTAAATGCCGGTCGCGACTTGAGCTGAAGCAATCGCGGCGATGCCGGCGGCAAGTGCGGTCGAGATAAAGCGAATCTTCATGTTTCTCATTCCTGGTTGGCAACCCGAACGCGGCTAATGCCGGTCGCGCGGCCTGTATCTGTTTCGACGTCGATGACCACCCCAGAGATTACACCAACCCCATCGGCAACCTCGAATTTCTGCGGCAATGAGGTACGGAACCGGTTGAGGATGATCGATCTGTCCATGCCTAGTACGCCATTTTCCGGCCCGCACATCCCGACGTCGGTGATGGCGGCCGTCCCCCCTGGCAAGACTCGCTCGTCGGCGGTCGTGACATGAGTATGGGTGCCCACGACTGCCGTAACCCGGCCCTCCAAGTGATATGCCATCGCGATCTTTTCGCTCGTCGCCTCGGCATGAAAGTCCACGAAGATGTGGGATGTGGTCTCGGCGGCCACCATTTCTTCCGTAAGGCGAAACGGATCATCGTAACCGTCGAGGAATACCCGCCCGCAGAGGTTGTAGATCGCGAGCGTAACGCCCTCCCTGGTGACTTCGCAACGCCCGATGCCGGGTGCTCCCGCGGGCAGATTGGCGGGACGAATAATGGGATGGCCGGCATCGAGATATCCGAAGATTTCGCGCTTGTTGAAGGCGTGGTTGCCAAGCGTTATCGCGTCCACGCCCGCCTTGAAGAGGTCCTCGGCGATATCCGGCGTAATCCCAACGCCCGATGCCGCATTCTCCCCGTTGGCGATCACGAACCTTGGCTGATGGTCCTGCAGGAGCTTGGGCAGATGCCGCTTCACGGCTTCCCGGCCGGGCCGCCCGACAATGTCACCCAGGAAGAGAATCCGGTACGTGCTCACTCTGGCGCCGGCCCCGTTTCCGCCACGACCACGGAGCTGATACCGCCTCGCACGTTGAAGTGGCCGGTTACCCGCATCCAGCGCGGCTGGCAAGCCGCCACGAGCTCATCGAGAATCCGATTGACCACCGCCTCATAAAAGATGCCTTCGTTTCGGAAGCCATAGTAGTAGAGCTTCAGGGCCTTCAGCTCAAGGCAAAGGGCGTCGGGAACATAGGATAGTTCGACCGTCGCAAAATCCGGCTGCCCGGTTTTGGGACAGACACTGGTGAACTCCGGGCACGTGTGCGTGATGCGATAGTCCCGGTTTGGATTGGGGTTGGGGAAGGTCTCAAGGGCAGGGGACATGCCGCGTTTAAGGGTACCTGTGGCCTCGTGTAGAATGGCCGCCATGAATGTCGCGGTTATCGGCGCCGGCAGCTGGGGCACCGCATTGGCACTCGTGCTCGCCCGCAATGGTCATGAGGTGGTCTTGATGGGCCGGAACCCGGAAGACCTGGCTGCGATGACGTCTGTTCGCGAGAATCTCCGCTACCTGCCTGGCTTCGTCATGCCGGACTCCGTGCGTTTCTCGCTGCTTGGCGACCCCGATGGCGTCGAGCCCGATTTATGGGTGATGGCGGTGCCCTCTGGCGCCGTGCGGGGCGCCTCGGAATGTCTCGGCCGTACGACCACGCCGATCTTGGTAGCCGCGAAGGGATTGGAGCTTGGAACGGGCAGGCTGATGAGCGAAGTCGTTGCGGAATCCTGTCCGCTAGCCCCCGTCGCGGCTATCTCCGGCCCGAATCTGGCAATCGAGCTTGCTCGCGGCATTCCGACGATTTCAATCGTCGCCTCGGAGAACGAAGCGCTCGCCGATTCGGTGCGGTCCGCATTCGCGTCCTCCGCCCTTCGTGTTTACATCACGGCGGACCTCATCGGAGTCGAACTGGCCGGATCGTTGAAGAACGTCCTCGCCATCGCTGCGGGCATGTCGGACGGACTGGGCTATGGCGACAACACTAAAGGCGCGATGCTCGCCAGAGGGCTCGGCGAGATGATGCGCTTGGGCCGTGCGCTAGGTGCGATGCCAGAGACGTTTGTCGGCGTTGCCGGCGTCGGCGACCTATTCGCAACCGCAAACAGCAAGCTGAGCCGAAACTACCGCCTCGGAGTGGCGCTGGGATCAGGAAAAAAACTCGAAGATGCGCTTCGGGACCTCGGCCAGGTCGCCGAAGGCGTCCCCACCAGCGAAGCGGTGATGAAGCTGGCCCGGCTGCACCAGGTCGAAATGAAGATCTTCGAAATGGCGCATGAAGTCATTCGCGGCCGCATCGAGCCGCGGGCCGCGGTGACGCTGCTGATGGAGCGGACACCGAAGTACGAGGGCCTTGCTTTCTCGGGGTCGTGACTCGTGACTTGCGAACTGGTAGATTCGACTCGTGGACCTCTCGGTGGCCAAGGATATCGCGATTGTTCTCGGCACGATCGTCGCCCTCGTCACCTTCTTCTCCGGAACCTGGGAGTACGTCCGCCAGGGTCATCAGCACCGGGCTCAGCACTTCGTGCAGATGCGACGGCGGTTTCTGGAAACACCCCAGTATCGTGAGATCCTGGACTTGCTCGCGACCAACGACCCTGCCCTCGCCACGATCTCGGTCCAGGAGAAGCGCAACTTCGTCGGCTTTCTCGAAGAGGTTGCCCTGATGGTGAATTCGGGGCTGATCCGGCGCGATGTTGCCCACTACATGTTCGGCTATTACGTCCTGCTCTGCCAGCGCAGCGAATCCTTCTGGCAGGGGCTCGACCGGACGAGCCAGTATTGGTCGCTCTTCCGCCAATTCGCGAGCGAGATGGAGCGGATGGGAAACAAGGTGCTACCCTCCCGCCAGCCCCTCAGGTTCTAGACCTAGGGGGTCATACTCGTCGGTCTCAGGCCGTCGCGGGGGTCAGTGAAGAACGGCTTTTGCCATTCTCCATAGACGGGATTGGGGAAAACAATAAAGTCTCCCCCGAAACGGTACTGATGGCGATCCACCGCCTTGGCCCGTTCCCCCACAGCCGCAAGCCGAGAGGGCTTCGTGGCGGCGAACTTTGGCATGACGAAAACTTCGGAGAAGTCGCGCAAATTGTCTCCAATGAGCATGACGACTTCAAACTTGTCTCGCGCGATGGCTCGTCGCTCGGTTTTGTCCGAGGTCGTCGTTTTAAGGAGCAGTCGATCCTGGATGTGAGCGGTACTGAGCCCCAGATGTTCAACAGCCTGGATGGTCGAAGCGCGGTTCTTCTCCAGGCGATTGGAAATGTAAACGGGCACCACGCCCTCGGATTCCAGCCATCCGATAAAGGCCTTCGCCCCCGGGACAAGGCGCACTTCTTGCGGGTACTCGGATTCCCATTTCTCCCAAAGAAGCTCCGAATAGGCCAGCCCATTTCGATCCAGGAAGGACTGAAAGCCGGAATTGTCGATAACCGTTTCATCGAGATCGAGGACTACCGCCCAGGCTTTGCCGGATCCGGACCGTTTCTTCAGTCGTTCTTTCAACCGCCCGGCGGCATAGCGGTACGTCTGGAGACAAAGCGCCCGGTATTCCCCGCTGGACTGCATCCAAAGATTTGCGTCGAGGACGCGTTCTTGTGGATTGACCGCATCCTGGACCGCTGCCACCGCAGGCGGCATCTGAGTGCCTACCGTAAGGCCCACGACGAGCCCGCCGAGTCCGATGAAGAGCCGGTTACCGCGCATGCGATGATTCTGTCGCAAGGAACCATCCACCGTATGGCCGGGGTTAAGACATGCATACCCGTCACCCTTTCGAGGGCGGGCGCCGAAACCTCTCCTGCCATCCCGAAGTAAAGTAACTCTAATGCCGGTCGCGCAGATTCAAAATCTCACCGTCCAATACGGATCGTTCGTGGCCCTGCGTGATTTTTCCGTCGATATTCCGGAAGGCTGCGTCGGCCTTCTTGGACCAAACGGCGCCGGCAAGACGACGCTCATCAAGACTCTGCTGGGCTTCATTCAGCCTGCTGGGGGAGGCGGGAACGTGCTGGGGTCGGATATTCGATCACAGGGCCGGGAAATCCGCCAAAAGGTCGGCTTGATGCCAGAACAGGATTGCCACCTCCCGGGAATGACCGCCGTCCAATTCGTCGCCTATGCCGGGGAGTTGGCGGGGATGCCCGGTCCGCAGGCGCTACGCCGTGCCCACGAAGTGCTCGAATACTGCGGCCTCGGCGAAGCGCGGTATCGCAAGGTAGAGACTTACTCGACCGGAATGAAGCAGCGGATTAAGCTGGCTCAGGCGCTCGTGCATGGGCCGTCGCTGCTGATGCTCGACGAACCGACGAACGGCCTCGACCCGGGCGGACGGGAAGATATGCTCCAGCTGATCCGTTCGATCTCGCACGGCAAGGGGGTCAACGTGCTGGTGAGCAGCCATCTCCTTCCCGATATCGAACGGGTCTGCGACGAAGTCATCGTAGTCGTGACGGGCCAACTTCGCGCGAGCGGAGCAATCAAGGACCTCAAACAGCTGGAAGGACATCCCATCGACTTGGAGCTTCGCGAGGAATCGCCCGCCTTTATCAGCGGTTTAGCCAGCGCCAATTTCGAGCTTCTATCGCAAAGTTCAATGACCGATATCCGAATCAAAGGACAGGGCACGCCAGAGCAAGTCGCGGCCCAGGTGTTCGCAATCGCGAAGCAGAGTGGAGCACAGATAAGGGGCCTTCAGGTCGCTCAGCGCTCACTCGAGGAAGCATTCTTGGAGGCCGTCAGTGGCAAGTAGTCACCTCCCTATCGCCGACCTGTCGTATCGAAACTACGACGGACCCTTGGACTCGCCGACTCGGCGATGGTGGGTCATCGCGCGGGCGTCGATTCTTCAGGCGGTAAAGAAGCGGCCCTTCTGGTTCTTCCTCGCCTTTGCCTACAGCTACTACCTGGTCATGGGGATTGTCTTTTTCTTCCTCGACCGGGTCGCCCAGTCTTCAGGGCCACGCGGCGATCAGCTAACCGAACAGTTCTTTGCCCGAATCATTTGGAAGGACCAGTTCCTCCACGGCATCGGAACCGGGCAGATATGGCTTATGGCAACGGCATTGCTGCTCGGGGCCGGAGCGATCGCCAACGACAATCGCGCCAACGCGCTGCTCGTGTACTTGAGCAAGCCCTGCACAAAGCTGGATTATCTGATCGGTAAATTCGTGGGGATTTGGGTACCGATGGTTGCCGTCATTGCCTTTCCTGGGCTCGTGTTCTACGGCTACTGCATCATGAGCTTCCGGGACTACGGGTTCTTCACATCAGACCCCTGGCTGCTGCCCAAGTTCCTTGGCATCGCCGTTCTCAACGCCTTCTTCCAGGCAAGCGTTGTTCTCGGGGTTAGCTCGATGTTCAATCAGGGCCGGCTGGCGGGAGCGGCTTACGCCGGAATCTACTTCCTGAGCAACTTCTTTACGTCCGCGATGATCATCGCCTGGGCCAATATCTCGATTGACGGCGGCAAGCCACCAAGCATCGTCGGCCAGCTTTACTATGCATCTATCGATGGCTTGAACTACGGTCTCGCCAAGGCGATCATCGGAACCGATGGCAGCCCGGTCTTTAACGCTCAGGACCGAACCCCGATGATCCCTGCACCGAGCCTGCTGCCGGTGCTCACCATCGTCTTACTGATTTCAATTGTCTCCCTGGCGATCGCGTGGCGCCGGATTCGCGCCGTCGAGGTGGTGCGATGATTACCCTTAACCACGCCTCGCGCTGGTATGGCGAGGTCATCGGCCTCAACGATGTGTCGTGCGAGCTGACACCCGGAATCACGGCCTTGCTCGGAATGAACGGCGCCGGAAAGTCCACCATGATGAAGCTCATCACGGGCCAGCTCAAGCCGACCACCGGCGAAGTGCTGGTCGAGGGCGAGCAGCCGTTCGCCAACCCTGAGGTCTATCGCAAGCTCGGCTACTGCCCCGAGATCGACAACTTCTATGAGCACATGAGCGGGCGGGAGTTTGTCGTCCTTATGGGACGGCTGGCCGGGTTTTCTGCCGCCGAAAGCCGCAAGCGGGCGGCCGAGATGATTGAGCGTGTCGGCATGAAAGACCGGTGCGACAAGAAGATCGCCGGCTACAGCAAGGGGATGCGCCAGCGCATCAAGCTCGCACAGGCGATGGTTCATGAGCCGAACTCGATTCTTCTCGACGAACCGCTTAATGGTCTCGATCCGGTAGGTCGACGGGAGTTCATGATGCTCCTCAAAAGCCTTGCCGATTCGGGCAAAACTATCATGGTCAGCAGCCACATCCTTTTCGAAGTGGAGCAGATCACTCGCAACATCTTGCTGCTTCACCGGGGTCGTCTCCTGGCCAGCGGCGATCTTCGTGTCATTCGCGAGCTTATCGACACCCATCCCCACCGAATTCGAATCGAAACCCCCGCGCCTCGGGAAGTGGCCCGCCATATATCGGCATTGCCATACATCTTGAGCCTACGATTCGAGCCCAATGGACAGGCGCTGGAGCTCCAAACCACGCAAGCCGACCAATTCTATTCCGCCCTTCCCGACTTGGCGCTCGAGCACAATTTGCCGATCCGCGGCTTCTCGAGCCCTGACAACAACTTGGAATCGGTGTTCCGATATCTGGTGGAGGTCTAACGGCGTGTTTGGTCTTCTGTTAAGCACCGCCGTTAAGGACTTCACCCGGTTCAAGCGGATCTGGATTTGGGTGCTTCTCGCGATCCTTATGGGCGCCCTCGGGATGGTTTGGGGCGGCATCGTCCGAGCGGCGAGTCCGGAAGATGCCTATATGCAGCTTGCGGCAAGCTTCGTCTTCCGGGTGGTCGCCTTGGCCGCGGCCGTGTTCAGCACCGCCGTCGTCAATCAGGAAGTTGAGCAGAAGACGATCGTTTATCTGCTGACCCGCCCGATCAAGCGTTGGGAACTGGTGGTGGCACGCAGCCTTGCCGCTGCGATCGTGGTCTTCGGCATCGGGGTGCTGTGCACCGTGGCCGCAGCGGCTGGCGCGGGCGCCCTCGGCGCGAGCGTGATACCTCGAGACATCATGGCCATTGCCGCCGGAACGCTGCTCTACACCGCGCTGTTCGTGATGTTCAACCTCTGGATGAACCGAGCGTTGACGGCTTGCCTCCTGTACGCGTTCGGGTGGGAAATCGCGATCCCGAACATGCCAGGCGACATGTATTACCTGTCGGTTTACAGCTACATGCAGGCGATCGCCGAGCACCCGATGCGAGGACCCAGTCGCGGCCTGATGGCGATGATGCAAGGCCAGATCGGCGACTCGACGATGATGACAGCCTCGGTCGCTTGGCCGGTATTGGTCATCGCCACAGCAGCGCTCGTTATCGCCGCGGCACTATGGTTTTCGAATTTCGAATATGTGCCGCGTGAAGACGTCTGAAGCAGTGTCAGACTGAAGGGATGATCAGCCTCGCCGTCGCCGCCGTCATGTTTCAGCCCGTTACCGTGCTTGAGCGTGGCGGAATAGGCGCTGGGGATTTCCGATACTGGGCGGTCGAGGACACATTCCTTGATCGGCTCGCGCAGGACCAGAACTTTGGCCGGGACCGGGCCCTTTCCGGCGGCAGCGATAAGACCATCCTCATCCGATTCGGTGATCTGCGCAGGGTGGCGCCCTCCAATGCCCGGATCAAATCAGCGACCCTGGTCCTGGGTATCGAACAGGGTGGCGAGTTCCAACTTCGTGAAGTAAGGCGGATGCTGGTCGGATGGGGAGAGGGTGCTTTGAGCCGATCAACGCTATTCGGGAAAGCCAAAGCCACGTCGCGCTGGAACTCCTCCACCTGGCGTCAGCGGCATGGTGGCACCAACCCGCTTCCCTGGAGCGGCGGCGGTGGCCTTGGGGCGGGAGACTCCGTGCTGATTGCCGATGCCAGAGCTCGTGTCGAAGAAAGCACGTTCTTTATCGAGGGCTTGGCTGCGAGCTTACAGTCGATGTTGGACCGACCCGACGAGAACTTTGGCTGGGCCCTCCTGTTTGATAAACCATGCGGGTTCGCAAGCAGCGATGCACCTTCCCGACGACCGCAGCTCGTTGTCGAATGGGAAACTGCTGCGACCGAAGCTCCAACCACACCCGATTTGGTAGTAACGGGCCTGAGAACGGACTTGCCGCAGGTGAGCTCCTCAGGTGAGGGCAAGACGTTCCGAGCCTTTGTGACGATTACCAATGCGGGTCAGAAGGCGCTTCCGGGCTTCCGCGTTCGCTGGACGATCGCCGACCGCCCGGGGGCCTGGATCGAGAATTCCACGGCCGTCGACGCGGGCAAGTCGGTGGAGATACAGTTGGAGGCGCCCGCTCGCTTGTCGGATGCCGACCCGCGTTCCCTGAGCATCGTCGTTCGGGCCGAGCCCATCCCCCCTCTGGAGGATCCCAGTCCCTGGAACAATACACGAAGGGTAGAAGGTGGCGGGCTTCCCGTGTTGCTTACGTCCCATCCCGATGAGCTCGAGCTTGCCCGATCGGCAGTGGACTTCATGAACGAGGTCGCTTTGCCGCAGAGCAGGTTTTCATTTGCGCCAGAAGGAGCCCTCGAGCGCGTGCGTGCGGAAGAAATCACGGTCGACCAGAATGCGCCGAAGCTAGGAAACATGAGAGCGTGGCTCCAACTGCTCGGCACCCGATTGGGCCTCATCGTGCCGGCACTGCCATCGGAACGGTCTCCGGTCGGCGGTGCGGTTCCCGATGAACGACCGCTGGACCCGTTTCCCGGCATTATGGGTTACGGCGACACACGCGAAGAGTCCAACCTGCCGGGAGGCTATAACGTCCCGTACGACGGCGCCTTCGACGCCTTGATCGAATCGATGCGGCTGCCTGTAACCGACCTCTTCTCCGCGACCGACATCGCCGCCCTCCAAGCCATGTTGGGCAAACCACCGGCAGAACGAGCTTTTCCCTGGAGCGACCTGCCAGGCGTCATCGTCGTACGGGCGATGGATCGTGGGGGTCGGCCGTTGAAGGGAGCCGAGTTGCAGTTCTTCGATACCGCCGGCGACAAGTATGCTGACGAGCCCTACTTCAAGACTTCCACAGTGGCAACCAACTCGGTGACCGTCCCCAACCGCGGAGGCGCGAGCGGAAAGCCGACCGTCTTCCGAGGCGCCACGGACTTGCGAGGGGAGGCGATTGCCGTCAGGGCCACGAGGGCCGGCGTTAGCGATGTAGCCTGGATCAAGCCCTGGCACTTGCTTGACACGTTTTCACGCGGATCTAAGGGGGCGGGGATCATCGACCTGCACTTCAATCTGACCGACCTGCCCTTGGTTCCGGACTCCAATCTGGCCACCGACAAGCTCGTTTCCGACAAGGCCGGTCGTTCGCCCGGCCAGCTCGCGGCACTTGTCGACAACGATCCGCAGTCCATCCTGGACTACAGCGGCGCCGAAGGCGATTGGATCGAAATCGACCTCGGTCGGGACCGTCTCTTTGGCGAAGTGCGGTTGGACCTTGCCGAAGGGGTGATTCCCAAATTCGATTGGATGGTTTATGGCACGGGCCAGGTTGCCGCCGAGGCCGTACCGTGGGTCCGGGAGGCCAGCGGCGAGTTCTCCAAGCGGGCTTCCCTCTCCACCGACGTTGTGTACCGTGGGCCAGCCGTCCGGGCGCGGTACCTCAGGCTGGTGTTGCGCGGCCCCTGTGCCAGCGCAAAGATCCGGGGCATCCGGATTGTCTCGGCAAGAGAGCAGTAGCCGGGTCGCCCGGTATCCTCTAGCCTTCGATGATCATCTTGATGAAGCTGGGGGCGACGGATGAGCAGATCCAGGGGGTCTGCCAGGTCATCCGCGAGAGTGGACACGATCCGCTTGTGCTTCCGGGCGAAGATCGGCTCGCAATCGGCATTCCCGACGCCCTGAACCCGGATGAAAGAATCAACCTCGAAGCCCTGATATCGGGCCTTGAGGGCGTCAGTAAGGTCACCCAGACCAGCCGACCCTACAAGCTCGCGAGCATTGAATTCCAGCCGAACCGGGTTACCGTCAACGCCGGCGGAGTGAGGATCGGGCCGGGCAGCTTCGTCGTGATGGGAGGTCCGTGTTCGGTCGAAAGCTACGAGCAGTTCGCGACTGCCGCGCAGCACGTCAAGGCGGCCGGCGCTACCGTTCTTCGCGGCGGTGCATTCAAGCCTCGGACCTCGCCCTACGCGTTTCAGGGGCTTGCTGAGGAAGGCCTTCGAATCATCAAGCAGGTCGGGGAAGAAACCGGCCTTGCCACCATCAGCGAGGTCATGAGCGGCGACCTCGTGCCTCTCGTGGCGAAGTATGTCGACATCTTGCAGATCGGCGCGCGAAGCATGCAGAACTTTCCTCTCTTGATCGAGGCCGGCAAGAGCGGCAAGCCGGTCTTTCTCAAGCGCGGTCCAAGCGCCTCGATCGACGAGTTCCTCTTGGCAGCCGAGTATGTGCTCAGCCAAGGCAACCCGAACGTCATCCTATGCGAGCGAGGGGTCCTGCCGATCGATAAGGGCTACACCCGCAATACCCTCGACCTTTCGGCCGTGCCGGTTCTTAAGGAATACACGCACTTGCCGGTGATCGTCGATCCGTCCCACGGTACCGGTGTGGCCCGGTACGTGGCCCCGATGGCCAAGGCCGCTATGGTAGTGGGCGCCGATGGAATCATGGTCGAGATGCACCCCGACCCCAAGCACGCCCTCAGCGATGGCAGCCAGGCGCTTACGCCGCCCCAATTCGAAAGCTTGATGGCCGACCTTCGCCGGCTCGCACCCTATGTCGGTGTGACCCTGTAGCATGTCACTTCTCGAGCGAATTCTCAGCCGCGAGCCGCTAACCCGTGACGAATCGTCGGCCGCCATGGAACGGTGGCTCCACGAAGACACGCCTGACGTGGAAATCGCCGGATGTCTGATCGCTTTGCTGGCGAAAGGAACGACCGGCAACGAGCTGGCCGGGTTTGCCTCGACGCTCCGGCACCAAGCCATTCGCCTGCCAAGCGCAACTGAAGATCTTATCGATACGTGTGGCACCGGCGGCGGTCCCTCGACCTTTAACATGAGCACCGCTGCAGCGATCGTCGCCGCAGCAGCAGGCGCGAAGGTCGCCAAGCATGGAAACCGGGCGGTCACGAGCCAGTGCGGCAGCGCAGACGTATTGGAAGCACTCGGCGTCGTCCTCCACAGCGATGTCGACCGGCTCGACCGCATGCTCCAGGAGACAGGCTTCGCGTTTCTGTTTGCTCCGCACCACCACCCCGGCATGAAACGGGTCGGTCCGATCCGAAAGGCGCTTGGAGTCCGCACCGTGTTCAACCAGCTTGGTCCACTCGCCAACCCCGCCGGTGCGCGTCGACAGATGATCGGCGTCTACGATCGGCTCCTCGTTCAACCGATGGCGGAAGCCCTGCGGCTGCTCGGCTCCGACCACGGCATCGTTATCCACGCGGCCGACGGTATGGACGAGGTGTCCCCGGTCTGCGGGACGTTTGGCATCGCTTGGGCAAATGGGAGCGAGCAGACCTTTAACTTCCTGCCCGCCGATTTTGGAACCGATGGCTTAAGTGTGGCCGAGCTCAGCCCCGGGACGACACCGGCCGAAAATGCTGCGATCTTGAGAACCGCCGTTACGGATCCGGATTCCAAGCGGTCGCATGCGATCATTCCCAACGTAGCCGTGGCGCTATGGATTGCCGGTCTCGTATCACGACCCCAGGAAGGTGTCGAACTTGCCCGAATCACCATCGCCGACGGGGCTGCGGGAAGGAAGCTCGACCAGATTATCGAGGTCAGCCGGTGAAAACCGTGCTGGACCGGATTTGGGCCGCGAAAAGAAACGAGGTGGAAGCTGCCAAGTCAGCCATTCCCTTGGACGACCTGAAAGGTCGGTGCAAGGACTGTTCGGCAACCAGAGGGTTTAGACAGGCGATTGCCAGCGACCCAAGAGATATCGCGTTGGTCGCCGAGGTCAAGAAGGCCAGCCCCGTTAAGGGGATCATTCGGGAGAACTTCGACGCACTGGCGATAGCCAGGTCCTATGACGATGCGGGAGCGACCGCCATCAGCGTGCTAACCGACACCGAATTTTTTCAGGGCCACCCGGCCTACCTCACCAAGATCCGGGCCACCTGCGAGCGACCCCTCCTGCGGAAGGACTTCATCGTCGACGCTTATCAGGTCTTCGAATCCCGGGCCATTGGAGCTGACGCGATCCTGCTTATCGTTAACGGCCTCGAACCATCCGAACTGCGGGACTTTCGCGCTTTGGCACTGGAGCTCGGGATGGACGTGCTGGTCGAAGCCCACTCACAGGCCGAGGTCGACATCGCCCACTCGATCGGGGCGGACATGATTGGGATTAACAACCGCGATCTCGAGACGTTCGAGACTCGATTGGACATCGCCGAGCGACTGATACCAGAGCTGCCCAACGAGTGCGTTGCGGTAGCCGAAAGCGCCTTGAGCGAGCGCGAAGATGTGGAGCGCATGATCGCGGCAGGGGCACGCGCGGTCCTGATCGGTTCGGCCTTCTGCAAGCAAACCGACGTTGCCGCTGCGGTCCGCGACATCATGCCATGGTGACTCGCATCAAGATTTGCGGGCTGACGCGCCCTGAAGACGTTGCGGTAGCCGCTGAAGAGGGAGCCAGCGCAATCGGCATCGTTCTCGATCCGATTAGCAAACGCTGCGTCGCGGACGCCGGTCTCCTCGTCGAGCTGCTCGCCGCCGTGCCGCCATACGTCACGCGGGTTGCCGTTTTTGGAACCCTTGTAGAAATCCCACCTTTGTGCCGGTTTGATGCCGTGCAGTTTGTCGATCCCGGGTCCGGTCAGTCCCTGGACTTAAAACGAATTCGAGCGATTCGGATTGCGGCTGGAGACGTGCCACCGCAAACGTGGCCGCATGCCGATGCGGTGCTGCTCGACGCCCGCGTCGAGGGCACGATGGGTGGAACGGGTCACACGGTGGATGAATCCACTGCCCAGCTGTATCTCGCTGCTTCGCCGGTGCCGGTCATCCTTGCCGGCGGCCTCACCCCT
Organism: Fimbriimonadaceae bacterium; assembly: GCA_019187105.1. Taxonomy (NCBI): domain Bacteria; kingdom Bacillati; phylum Armatimonadota; class Fimbriimonadia; order Fimbriimonadales; family Fimbriimonadaceae; species Fimbriimonadaceae bacterium. The sequence goes on from JABAQM010000001.1 coordinate 1,592,432, forward strand.
GACAATGTGGCAGCCAAGGTTCTTGACCTTCAGCCCTACGCCGTGGACGTTAGTTCGGGTGTCGAAGCATCTCCGGGCACCAAGGACCACGACAAGATACGAAAGTTCTGTGAGGCAGTTCGCGAAGCCGATCAGGCCAGACGAAAAAAAACGCGAGGGTGTTGAAAGGAGAGCAAAGAACACCCCCGCAATTCTGTTGTCCCCGAGCTTTACCCTTCTCCCCGTTATCCCCTTAAGGAGATCCCTCTACTTTTACGAGGGCATTCGCTCTTGGTTGAAAGAATTATAACGGGGTTCTCGTCAACTGTCTACAAAATTGTTGCGAACTTTTCAACAATGTGGTCCCCGTATTCCTACTAGGTGCCCAATTCAGCCTCAAACAGGGGGCGCGGGTATAATTCGCAGACTCGCGAGGAGGTCCGCTGCCTTTGGGCGCTGCGATAGAAACCGTCAATCTCACCAAGACCTATAAGTCCCGTTTGGGTGGTCATGTAAACGTCGTCGATAAGCTCAATCTCCATGTGGAGGAGGGCGAGATTTTTGGCTTTTTGGGCCCCAACGGGGCAGGCAAGACGACGACGATCAAGATGCTGCTCGGCATCATCTATCCCGACGAAGGCAACGCCTATGTCCTTGGCAAAGAGCTCGGTGACATCGAGGTGCACCGGAAGATCAGCTATCTGCCGGAAAAGCCCTATTACTACGAGCACATGACGGGCCTTGAGATCCTGATGTTTTATGCCTCGCTTTTCGGCATCAAGGATCGACAGCACTGCCTGAGGTTGCTTGAGCGGGTCAATCTGCACCAGGACCTCAACAAGACGATTTCTCAATATTCGAAGGGTATGCAGCAGCGCATCGGCCTCGCCCAGAGCCTGCTTAACGACCCCAAGCTCCTCTTCCTGGACGAACCCACTGGCGGCCTTGATCCCATCGCCCACCGGGACATTCGCGACCTCATCCTGAGCTTTCGCGACGAAGGTCGAACGGTGTTCATTTCCAGCCACGAGTTAAGCGAGGTCGAGCTGATCTGCGACCGCGTGGCCATCATCAATTACGGCGTGATTGCACGCCAGGGCCGACTCTCAGAGCTCTTACGAGGAGGCCGCATCGAGATCACCATTACCGGCGTCGAGGAGGACACGCTCAGTAAGCTTAACGTGGCCGATGCCAAAATTCGGGCGGTTCCGTCGGGAATCCTGATGGACGTTTCCGAAGACTCAGACCCGAACTCGGTGATCGATTTCGTCAGGGGCCGCGGCGGGATGATCGTTAGCGTAGTTCCTCGCAAAAAGCGGCTGGAAGACCTCTTCGTGGAAACTGTTCGGGACGACAACGCTGTTAAACAAGGTGAACCGGCATGAGAGTCGTTTGGTCCATCGCCCGCACCACCCTGGGTGAAGCCGTGCGACGGCGAGTCCTTCTCGTCATTCTGCTCATCGCCGTCCTGTTCCTCGCGATCGCTCCCGGACTCTCCGTCCTTTCCGCCCGTCAAGAAACGACGGTTCTAAAGGGTATGACGCTGGGCATTCTCCAGCTGACGAGCGCCGTTATCGCGATCGTCCTGACCGTCTACATGATCCCCAACGAGATCGAACGGCGGACGATCTACACGATCTTGTGCAAGCCCGTGGAACGCTGGCAGTTCGTGCTCGGAAAGTATCTTGGCGCGGTCATGGCCCTCGGCCTGATGATGGCCCTCATGACGGCCGTGCTCATTATCGTTTTTGCGCTGCAGCAAGGCGCCACGAACATCAACGAGCTTGGGGTCCTGGCCAAGGCGCCGGTGATGTACTTCATCCAAATGTCCCTGTTAGCGGCAGTGGGCGTGTTTTTCTCGACCTTTGTCTCACCTCTCGTCAATTTCTTCTTGACCGGGGGCGTGTATCTGGTCGGAACACTTTTCAGCGTGTTCTTCGAAACGCTCTCCACCTCGACGAGCGCGAGTACGGTCTCCGTCACAACAGCGAAGATCATCCAGGCCATCCTGCCCAACTTCGCCGCCTACAATGTTCAGAATCCGATCATCAATCCCACCCAGCAGATCGCTCAGGAATCCACCTACTACGCGAACATCACGCTGTATGGCCTGGTCTATATCGGCATTCTTCTGATCGCTGGCATGATCATCTTCCAGCGCAGAGAGGTTTAAAGTGGCGGATCGAAGGAAGGTCTGGCTCGGAGCCATCGCCGCCCTCGCGGTTGTCCAAGGCAGCCTGAATTCTCTCGTCGTCTATCCCAAGTGGTCCAAGGACTACAGCCTTAAACAAGGCAACATCGCCCAGGGGCTTGGACCGGATCAGCTTCTTTTGGCGTTAGCCGGCTTCCGGGAGATGATCGCTGGAATTCTCTGGGTCCGCGCCGACTCGTTCTTCGATAACGGGAACTACGACGCAATCCTGCCCATGATTCGATTGGTCACGTGGCTCGATCCGAACCAGATCGACGTCTTCGCCACCGGCATGTGGCACATCGCCTATAACTTCACCGACGAAGAGCAGCGGTCAGACCGCCGCTATATTCCTTCGGCACTTGCCCTGGGCAAGGAAGGCGCCAAACGCAATCCAAGTACGTACGAAATGTATTTCGAGACGGGATGGCTTTGGTACCACAAGATCGACGACGACTATTTCCAAGCAGTCAAGTGGTTCGAGAAGGCTAACGAGTATCCCGACATGATCGAGATGCGCAAGAACCTCCTGTCCAACGCCTATCAGCGCAACGGTCAGATCTCCGAGGGCCTTGACCACTATATGAAGCTTCTCGAGGAGGCGGAAAAGGAGATTAAGTCGCCGGAAGCGGGTCACCAAAGCTTTCAGCGCCGCGACACGATTGAAGGAAACATCGACACGATGATCGTGCGGATGTCCCAGCGAGGATTCTTCGCCGCCCAAAACAATGGAGGCGTGGTTCCTCCGGGACCCTACGACGTTAATCCTCCCTTTGACGTGGGCTTCAGTGTGCGGGCCACGGTCGAGGAATACAAAACGATCCGGTTGGAAGGCACATGGAACGTCCTGCCGGTAGGCACCCGCATCCGCGTCGTGCTCAGGGACGCGAATTATCCGGGCGCCAAAGCGGCTCAGATGGACTGGGACGCCAAGGAAGACGTCGCGCTCGATCCGCCAAAGGACTGGACGTGGATGCAAGATCAGCTCTTCGTGCGGAACCGCCGATTCAACCGGCCGATCGATATGAGCAAGGATCCCACCATGTATCCGTGCAAATCCGAAAAGTACGTCTTGGAGTTCTATTACAACGCGCGTTCGGCGCCACCTCACATCCAGGACAAGTTCAGCTGGAGCGGCGAAGGATTCACCGACTCGAACTTCCTTTCGCTGGATGCAAGGCCGAATCAGCGGGTTCTGTACACTTCCCTCGAACTGACACGGGACCAGATTCTCCGTCGCAACGAGTGGCAAGACAAGGTTCCCGTGGTCCAGACGGCAAACTATAAGGCGCCGGAACGCGGACAGCTTCCGAGCGACGTGATCCGCATTCCGACCCTGCGATCGGGCCAATAAGGCCGGAGCCGGATCGAGTTTCGCGGCGAGATTGCGGCCATCCTGCCCTGAACGGAGGACAATACCTGCCGTCTTGCCCGCATATATGGCCGTTTGCCTTGACAGGTGGGGTCAACACTGGTACAATGCCCCATTGCGTCCAAGGGTTACGATACCGAACGATCTAAGGAAGCAAATCTATTCGATGAATCGCTCGCTCGTGAAAACCGGAATCCAACGCATAGCTTCCAGCTCGGAAGAATCACGCGGTTTCGGTAGCGCCGAGCGCTGTGAGCGATTCACCTCGTCAATGACGAGCAGTTTCGCAGTTTGGTCGGGTTTCTCCCGGCGGGCTTTTGTTCGCCGGTCCGGCGCGGGTTTGAACCTTAAAGAGGGAAACTTGATTGGCTATCACGCTTGCATTCCTTAGCTGCGCTGCCTTTGCAGCAATCGTCCCGCTGGTCCATCCAGCCAGATCATCTTTCTTCCGTCGGCTGATCGACAAACTCAGGGGTGGCCATGCTATCGTCGCAACGCCTGAGCGAAGCACCCAGTCGGGCTGGCAATTTATCCACTGCGACGACCTCGCTTCCTTCCAGGAGTGGCTTGGCCGGGACGAGATGGGGCTGCCGCCAGCGGAAGGAGAAGATCCTTCGCTGGGCTCGCATTTGCTTGTCGAACTATTCGGGTGCAAGCAAGATGCTCTTGAAGAGGAGCTATCGGTAGGCGAAGCCATGCGAAGCGCCGCCGACGAAAGCCTCGCGACCGTCGTCGCCGAATCGTTCCACGAGTTCAAGCCTTACGGTGTCTCCGGCGCGGTTATCATTCAGGAATCCCACTACACGATCCACACGTGGCCGGAGCATGGCTACGCAGCCGTGGACTTGTTCTACTGCGGTGGCACGGTTCACGTCCACCGTGCCATTGACGTCCTTGTCGAACGCTTTCGACCGAGTCGGATGAAGTTTCTCGTCGTCCGGCGTGGCATTCGCACGGAAGTTGTCCGCCATTAGCACGCGGACGATGGACTTTTCCTCGCCTCTCCCGCCCAATTAAACGAATGTTTTCACAAAGCACCGGCATGTTCGTTGCCGAAACCCATACAACGGCCGTCACCTGGCTCTTCACTGTCGAAAAGTTCCTGAAGGAAGGCAAGACGCAGTTCCAGGAGTACCAAATTGCCGAGATTCCGCGATTTGGCAAGTCGCTTTTTCTCGATTACAACATTCAGACATCCCTCCTCGATGAGCATGTCTTCCATGAGTGCATGACCCAACCCGCTATGGTGCTGCACCCAAATCCCAAGAAGGTCGCCGTCTGCGGTGGCGGGGAGGGAGCAACGCTGCGGGAGGCGCTCAAGCATAACACAGTCGAAAAGGCTGTGATGATCGATATCGATGAGGAGCTCATCGACATGGTGCGGGACCACATGCCGGAATGGCACCAAGGCTCATTCGACGACCCTCGTACCGAAATGGAATTCTGCGACGCGCGCAAATATCTCGAGAGTGCCAAGGGTGCAAACTTTGACGTAATCCTAAGCGACTTAACCAACCCCCACGAGGCAGGGCCGGCTCTGTTCCTGTTTACCAAGGAGTACTACCAAATATGTGCCGATGCCCTAAGTGACGATGGCGTTTTTGCTATGCAAGCAGGCTGCGCGAATATGAACTATTTCGATCTTTTCGCGTGCAATATGAAAACTCTGGAGAGCATGAAGGAAACGTTCCCGTACGTTCGTGGGTATCTTGCGTTCGTCACAACCTTCATGCTCCCATGGGGATTCGTTCTTGCCAGTAAGAAATACGACCCCCTCCAACTGGCCGAACAAGAGATCGCCAGCCGCTTCGCCGCCCGGGGCGTAAAGACCAAATACTATACGCCTCGCTATCACTCGGCCACGTTTACACTTCCCGACTATCTCCTCGAGGCGACGGAGGAGGTTGGAAGAGTGTTAACTGATGCTCAACCTTATATCTGGACGGCCTAAAGTCCTAGCAATCGAACAGAAATCGGGGTACACCTCGTCGTAATGCATGGCGCGTCGGCAGGGTTGCCGGGAAAAACGCGTACGGAGGTCTTCGAACAATGATGTTTCGACGATTGTATTGGGTCACGGAAGTCTCTGAGGCGGGAAATGTCCGCGTTGCCGGAGTCTATACGTCGATTCCTGATCTGATTGAGAAAGGTCTTGAAAATGGCGCGGTAACGCGAATCTCGCTGGTCAAGCTCGATAGCTGCGACGGCCCCCTTGGCCGCTGGGAGTCCCCCTCGTTCGGCAATATGCGCGAAGACCTCCAGGCCTACGTCGCTACGGGAGAATTTGCCCTGGACGAGATTCAATCCCTTGCGATGGCGATCAGCGGACTGGCCGGCATCAAGGCTTAGCCCGCCCGCACCGTTCGCTTGATCAAGTTCATTTGCCCGATGTGGTAGGCCCCATGGACGGCGATACGAACCAACGCATCGATCGCTTCCTCGTCGGTCGGCAGCTTGTGGTCGAACGGATCGCTTTCGGTAAGGCGAAGGGCCTCGTTGAGGCCGGCAAGAAACCGCTTCTTAAGAACCGGAAACTCGCTTTCCTCTGGCACGCGAAAGTCGTTGCTCCAGACCTCCATCTGCGGTCGGCGCGGCTTGCCCGCCAGTTTTTCGAGCCAGATGTCCTGCCATAGGAGCGCATGGGCAAGATTGGTGGCGAGTGAATAGGGTACGTGGTCGGGCTGGATCGAGGCCGTGCCAGCCTTGATGCGCAGCATGCCAGCCGGTGTCGGAATGTCGTAGCCCTCAATGATATGCCGTAAGACCAGCGCCAGCACCGTGCGATCCATGGCTATAGATTACGCGCTGAGAACGTGTCCCCCTGCCGCATATCGCCGGTATCCCAGCCCTTGCGGAACCACCTCATGCGTTGTTCGGATGTTCCGTGGGTGAAGGATTCGGGCACGGTATAGCCCTGCGACCGCTTTTGGATCGTGTCATCGCCAATCGCAGCCGCAGCGTTGAGCGCTTCCTCGATATCTTCCCGGTCGAGGATGTTTTTCATCTTCTGGGCATGGTGAGCCCAGACGCCGGCAAGGTAGTCGGCTTGCAGTTCGAGCCTCACACTCAGGTTGTTGTAAGCAGCTTCCGAAATGCGACCCCGCTGGGAGTGCACCTTCTCCGTCAGGCCGAGGATGTGCTGGATGTGGTGGCCCACTTCATGGGCGATCACATACGCTTGGGCGAAGTCTCCCGGCGCCCCGAACTTCTGGTGAAGCTCGTCGTAGAACTCAAGGTCGATATAGACCTGCGAATCGTTAGGGCAATAGAAGGGTCCCATGGCTGCGCTGGCAAAGCCGCAGGCACTCTCGACCTGGCCGGCAAAAATCACCAGTTTGGGCTCGATGTACTGAACTCCCGCCTGCTCAGGAAGGATTCGATTCCAGACATCCTCGGTATCGGCCAGCACCACCGATACGAAGTCTTTCCGCTCCTCCTCCTCCGGAGTAAGTGGCCGCTGAACGCCCGGCTGATCGTTCAGTTGCTGGAGCGCGGTTCGAGGATCCCCGCCCAAGAGGGTGACCAGCAAAACGATAATGAGCGTCCCAACGCCACCTCCCACCGCCATCCCCCTGGGGGACATGCCTCGCCGATCTTCGATGTTCTCGCTTTCCCGTCTGCCACGCCAACGCATCTTGTAACTATTCTACGGCTGGCGGCCATTTCATCAACCGAGAAACCGAAGCTACGGTTCCTTTCGTAAATGACGGTATGTCATCCGCCTTGGCACTTGCCGCGATCATCGTTTCGCAATCGGGCACCGCTTCCCAGGATTTCTCCGCCTTGTGGGACAAGTGCAAGCGGACCATCACCCAGACCTACTACGCGAAGAATTCGCAGAAAGCAAAGATGGAGGGGCTTCTGGCGAAGTACGAGCCGCGAGCGAAGGCTGCCACAACCCATGACGCCTTCGACACGGTGATGGACGAAATGATCGCCGAATTCAAGGACTCGCACTTCGATTTCCTCAGCAAGGGTGACCAGGGCTTCTACTCGTTCTCGGAAATGCTCAAGCGCGAGAATGGCGAGGAAATGCCGCACATCGGGGCGTGGTTCAAGCGGGCTCCCGACGGCTATACGGTGACGATGGTATTGAACGGGATGCCCGCCGAAGCAGCCGGGCTCAAGAAGGGCGACGTTATCACGCGCATCGACGGCAAGCCGTTCACACCCGTTGCATCGCTCCAGCCGTTCGTGGGCAAGAAAGCCTCCATCGAGTACCGCCGGGGAAGCGGGGCGCGCAAGGCGGACGTCCAGGTTGAATCGTCGAGGGGCATGGAGATGTTTCTTCAGGCGACCAAGAACAGCGTCCGCACTATTGAGCATCAGGGTAGGAAGTACGGCTATATCCACCTGTGGACTATGGCCTCCGACCAATTCAAACGGACTCTGGAATCGGCGGTTTACGGCGCCCTAAAGGACACCGACGGTTTCATTCTCGATATCCGCGACGGGTTTGGCGGCCGTCCCGAAGGCTACGGCGATCCGTTCTTCCGACCGGAAGCACAGATTGAATGGACCTTTTCCGGTCAGGATCGAGGGAGTCTCCAACTGTTTGGCTACGGTCGGCCGCTCGTCGTCCTCATCAACGGCGGCAGCAGAAGCGCGAAGGAAGTCTTCAGCTACATCATCAAGAAATCGAAGCGGGCCACCCTCATCGGCTCACGCACTTCAGGTTCCGTACTGGGCACCTCTCCGAATCCGATTGCCGACTGGGCCTTCCTGGAAGTCCCCATGGTCGACGTCGTTGTGGATGGCAAGCGGCTCGAAGGGGTCGGCGTCGAGCCTGATATCGCAGTCGCCTCGGAACACGATGTGGATGGGAAGGACCTTTATATCGAGGCTGCGGTCACCCACCTCACGAAGGTGATTTCGAAGAACTAGGCCGCGGCCGGTCGCCGGGCCACCCAGTTCGCGAAGTTCTCGACAATACGCATGCCGTTCTCGGTGAGCGCAGACTCGGGATGGAACTGCACGCCTTCTATCGGCAATCGTTCGTGGCGGATCCCCATGACTTCATTGTCGTCACGGGCGCGTGCCGTTATCTTGAAGCCCGGTGGCAGAGAAGCCTCGGTCATCACCAGCGAGTGATAGCGGATCGCCGAAAAAGGATTTGGCATGCCTTCGAACAGCCCTTGGCAGTCGTGCTCGACGAGCGAGGCCTTACCATGCATGATCTTGTGAGCCTGTGTGACAACTCCGCCGGCAACATACGCGACCGCCTGGTGGCCGAGGCAGACGCCGAAGATCGGGACACCGGAGAGTTCCGGCACCGACTCCGAAAGGACCGCATTCATCAGACCCAGGCAGATACCCGACTCCTTAGGGGTACACGGCCCCGGCGAAAGCATGATGCCGTCGGGACGAAGCTCTTGGATGGCAGCCAAGTCGATTTGGTCGTTGCGACGCACCTCGATGTCCGCACCGCACTGCCCAAGGTGCTGCACCAAGTTATAGGTGAAGCTGTCGTAGTTGTCGATCACCAAGATCATCGCGCCGCCACCCACGCCTGGACGTCGCTCCATGCGCTTTCAAGATCGCTGATCAGTGGGCTTCCGGCTCGGGCAAGCGTCACCTGATCGAGATCGATCTCCGTGACCAGCACGTGCTCCTCGGCGACCGGACTCTGCGCTATGAGCTTCCCAAAGGGATCCACGACCATGCCCCCGCCGACAAAGCCCTTGCCGCCTTCGAATCCTGTGAGCATGGCGTTCAGACAGTACACGCCGTGCTCTTCGGCGATGCCCGTGAGCACACGCTCGTAGCGCAAGAGGTTGCTTGGCCGGTCCTCAGAAAACCCACGCGCAGGTGACGCGCTCGGCACGATCATTACCGTCGCCCCATCCAGCGCGAGCAGCGTGGAAAGAATGGAGTGCCAGGCATCCTCGCAGATCATGATGCCGAAGCGACCAAAGCGGGTTTCGACGGTGCCTGGTGCGGTTCCCCGGCCCACAAACCGGTCCTCGTCAAAGACGCCATAGGTGGGCAGGAAGAACTTGTGATAGGAGGTAACCAGCTGCCATGCCGCACCATCCCACGAAACGTAGGCCGCGCTGTTGTAAAGCAAGGTGCCTTCCTTCTCATAGAAACCGATCACGGCATCGATCGGCCTCTCGGGACGGAAGTTCGTCAGGCGCTCAAGTAAGCCCTGGCTGGTCAGAGAAGATTCCAACACCCCGCCCTCCAGGAAGTAGCCGGTCGTGCTCGCTTCGGGAAACACGACCAGGTCGACACCCTCGCGGCTGACCTCGAGGATGGTTTCACCGATCCGGGCGAGGTTCTCGTCGACCTTGGCTTTCGCCGGAGCAAATTGCACGCAGGCGACCGAAAGTCGCATCGGATCAGTGTACTAGGGCTTCAGCGAAGGAGGCGCCGGATCGCGAACGAACGCGGTGAATTGAAACGCCGTGTCGGTCAGCGCGAAGTTCCCAGCACTGAAACGGTGGATACGCACGCGGAAGGCGTTTCCGCTGTCGGTCACCGAAACCGTGTTCGGCGTCGAGACGGCGACCGGCGTTACCGAGACGGACCACGTGGCTTCGGTAAAAGAGTTGTTGTTAACCGTTACGTCGTAAGTGCCAGCCGAGATGTACGCGACGGTGAAGTTGCCGCTGCCACCGCGAATCGTGCCGGTGGATCCCACGCTTCCGTAGGCGACGGGAATCGCTGCGCGGTAGCTTCCACCCACGTACTCTCGGAAGAGGTAGCCGTTTGTGGCGATCGCGCAGCCCGGCATGCCGATAAAGGTCGTCGTGCTCTCGCTCAGATTGACGAACTCGGCTGCGCGTGCGTTGGCTCCGGTCACGGAGAACGACCCGGCAACCCCGTCTTCCGCTAGTGATAGGAAGCGACCTCCAATGGCGGTCCCTATAGAACTCGAGGCTTCGCCATAGACGGCGGCGCCGCTACCCGACGCCGTACCAAAGTACCCACCAAAGCTCGATCCAGAGGTGGCGCTGGCGGACCCCACTACTGCCCGGCCGGTTGTGGAAAGGGTTTCAAAAAAACCGGCAACAGAATTGCCCGTCGCTGCGGTATTTCGAATTCGTGCCGCAAATGCGGTGGCGCTGTTCGCGCTGGCATCCAACGCGACGCTGGCGCCCGTGGTACTCGTTGCATTGAGGTCGAGCAGGGTAGTTGCTCCGCCGCTGGTGTTCAGGGTGAGACCCGTCGCGGCGGTTGTGGAGGCGGTCATCGGCAGATCGAGCCCGCCTGCGGTCGGAAATCCCCACGTCACGTTCACGAGATCGTCCGTCATGAGCGCCTGGGTTTTCTCGGTTGCGCCAGAAATACTGAGCATGCCCGGCACCACGCCGCGACTTGCGATGTTGAAAATCGTGCCCGCCAGATTGAGACCGGCCCCAGCCGAGTAAACCGTGTCGTTATCGATTCCGTCGAGAAACCCTGCCGGAACATTCACCAAGTTGTTCCAGTTGATGCCGGTCAGGGAGCCGCCATTGCCTTGGAACGCTCCGGCCTTGACCGTGCCGCTGATATTGGCGTTGCCCGTCTGCTGAACGCCCGGCGTGACATCCTGCAATCGTACGACGAACTCCTTCACATTCTGGGCCTGAAGACTGCGGGGCCAAAGGGCGGCAGCGGCAGTAACGAAGCCGATACCCGCGGCGATTCCCATGTGGACAAAGTGCTTGGCATTTCCTTTCACTGCTCCATGGTACGGCACGGTTTGACTTGCTGCGCCGTATTTTGCGCACCATGCCTGGTATTGGATCCTGCCGAACCCGTTGTATCCTAAACCCTGGAAGGAGATATTCGATGCTGACCGCTGCGCTTTGCTTTGTTTCCGGCGCTTTCGCCACCGTTGCCGAGGTCACCCCGGCTCAAGCCGAGATTCCAGGCATGACCACCTACCGAACTGTTACAATGGCCAACGGTCAGGTGGAAACCCCCGCTGACGAGCCGCCACAGATGCCGGGATGGCCGAGGACCACGGGAAGCCATGTGAACTTCGCACCCGCCAGGGGCGTCGTGTTCGCCGACTTGGACGGGGACGGCAAGAAGGAGATCCTGGCTCCGAGCACGGAGGGCAAACTCTTTGCCTGGAAGCTCGATGGCAGCCTCGCCGCCGGTTTCCCCGTCAGCACGATCGGGTTCCCGCAGTATCCGCCGAGTGTTGGCGATCTCGACGGAGACGGAAACGTGGAGATCGTTCAGACCACCCGTGGCTTTACAAACGGCGGGCGGCTCTACGTGTTCAACAAGAATGGCCAGGTCCTTTCGGGATGGCCGAAGTCGATTGGCAACAACAACGTCGAGTATTCCGCCACCCTTGCCGACCTCGACCGCGATAACCACCTCGAGATCATCGTCGGCGAGAGAGCCTATCCGATAGGCAGGCTCCATGTGTTTGAGAAGGACGGGAGCGAGTGGGGTGGCAACTGGCCGGTTACGATCGACCACGTTCCGACAATGACGGCCTCGGTCGGGGACGTGGATCGTGATGGCGAGCTCGAGATCTTCTATCCCTCGTACAACTCGATGTATCTGATCCGGAGAGACGGCAGCCTCATGCCCGGGTGGCCCAAGGCGATTCCAAACGCCAACTTCAGCTACCAGTCAGCGGCGCTCGCCGACCTGGATGGCGATCTTGACTTAGAGATCGTGGTGGGTTGCCATGGCTCCAAACCCGGTATCCACGCGTTCCGCTATGACGGCACGACGATGCCGGGTTGGCCCAAGAGCTTCCAAACCTGGACTTACTGCCCTCCGACGGTTACCGACCTCGAGGGAAATGGCGTGCTCGACATCATCTCGGGTCAAGCCGGCTCGTTTTCGCCGCCGTCGAACATGTTCTGGGTATGGAACCCCCAGGGCCAAGTTCGCTCGGGATTCCCCCTGGTGAGTGACCATGGCGGCGGCAGTGAGGGTCCGCTGACGACAGCCGATGTGGACGGTGACGGCATCCACGAGATCTTTGCCGACCACAACATGATGGTCAGCGACCAAGGGTTCTTCTATGGCATCGACGCGAATGGGCAGGCGCTTCCCGGTTTTCCGACTCGCACCGATGGCTTCACTTATCTGAACGGCGGAACAATTGGCGATGTGGATGGCGATGGCGACTACGAACTAGGCGTTATTGCCTCGCGTGTGGATCTCCAAACGATAACGATCTACCTGTACACACTGCCCAGCAAGTACCGCGCCACCGGTCGCGAGTGGCCAACCTACCACGCCAGGAATACCCGTGGCGGCCAGTACTTTATAGCCGAGCAGGCTGTCGCCCCAACGAATTTCCAGATCGTACGTGGCGTGCTCGTGTTTGGTGACCTCAATAGCCTGATCGCCGACGACAACAACTCGCTGGTGGTCCGCAACGGGATTGTTTTCCAGAACGATTACCCGGTCAACATTGAATTTACATCACAGTCGCCCAGCTCCAATCCCACGACCCTGGATTTCGACATCCGTTTCCTGGCCAGTTCGCCCGGCGTTCGCTACGTCGTCGATCTCTTTGACTACGATGCCGGAGCATGGGACACCTCCGATGCGATTACGGGCTTGGCGCCGACTTCCGAGGACCACCTTTCGATCAACAGCACCAACCCAGGTCGGTATGTCGAGGCCGGAACTAACCGCGTCAGGGCCCGCATCCGGGCAAAGTGGAACGCCATCGCGCTTTCGGGAAGCTTCGCGATCCACACCGACCTTGTTCGCTGGAGGATGCGCAACTAGCTCGATGAAGCAACCATAGAGGAACTTTCTGGTCGCTCGCGATAGAATGCTTACTATGCGAGCCATTCGTTGGTCCCTTTTTGTTGCCTCCTGCCTGGTTGCGGGTTCGGCTCTTGCCCAGTATCCGGGTGCGGCGCCGGTTCCCGAGAACATGCGAAAGGGCTGGGACTCGATTGCCCTCGACGATCTGAAGAGTTACCTCGGCTTTCTTGCCGGACCCGAAACGAAGGGCCGCGGCACAGGACAGCCCGGCTACCAGAAAGCGGCAGAGTATGTCGCCGACAAGTTCAAGTCGTTCGGGCTCAAGCCGATCGGCGATGATGGCACGTACTTCCAAAACATCGTGTTCGATCGCTACCGCACGAATCCCATGAAGAGCTCGCTTCAAGTGGGTACCGACATCCGAATCATTGGATTCAATACCATGCGTCTGGATACGGTAACCGCCGACACGAAACTTGAGGGACCGATTGTTTTCGTGCGGGCAAAGGGGGCAAAGGCTCAACTCGCCGACCCCGACAAGCTGAAGGACGCGATTGTGGTTCTTTCGGCCGACGCCATGAGCACCGAACTCCGTCGCCAGATTTTCTTTGCGGGAGCAAAGGCGGTGCTGACGGTTCAGCCCAAGGTGGCTGAAGGCACCTGGTCAGTCCGTCGGCGAGGACGCACGGGGCAAGGACCGGGACGCGCGAGCAGCAGCATCAGGGGCGTTCTGTCCCAAGATACGGCGAATCGATTGGCGAGCGCCGTTGGCAGTGACGCCGCCGCCGTCAACCTGGCCTCGATGGCGGCCGATACGGCTGACATTTCCGCCACGTCGAAGGTGGCAACCATTGAGGCCGTCGTCGAAAAGGAAGAGGTGAAAGTCCCCAACGTGGTCGGACTGCTTGAGGGCTCCGATCCCGAGCTCAAATCGGAGATCGTCGCCCTTGGCGGACACCTCGACCACCTAGGCGAATCCAATGGACAGGTGTTCCCCGGTGCAGACGACGATGGCTCCGGCATCACGGCTCTTCTTGCCATCGCCAAGGCGTTCCACGCGAACCCGATCAAGCCAAAACGCAGCATCCTGTTCATGGGCTTCTGCGGTGAAGAAATGGGTCTTATAGGCAGCGGACACTACACGCAGAATCCGATCCTTCCCTTGGACAAAACGATCTGCCTGCTGCAGATGGATATGGTTGGACGGAATGAGGAGCACCAGGGCGAAAAGGCAGCCGACAATGTAGATACGATCCATTTGGTTGGCAGCAAGAGAATCTCCATGGAACTTCACGAAGCGATCTTGGAAGCCAACAAGCATGTCAACTTCAAGTTCGAGGACGACGAAGAGGACGTTTACACCCGCAGCGACCACTACATGTTCGCGCAAAAGGGCGTGCCGATCGCGTTCATCTTCAGCGGCTTCCACCCGGACTATCATCAGCCGACGGATACAATTGAGAAGATCAACTTCGACAAGATCCGAAGCGCGGCGCGGTTGTTTTTTGTGACGGCTTTCCAAGCGGCCAACCGGGCCGAAGCCTTCAAAAAGGAGATCAAGGGGTAAAGTGGCAACTATGTCGAAGGGTTGGATGCGCGCTTTGTTGGCAGTTGCGACTGCCGTGATACTCGTGGGATGTTCGCAGAATGGCGGTTCCAGCGAGAAGCCCAATGAGGCAATGGACCCGCCCGTCGATCAAGTTCCGGGCTCGACGAACACCGGTGGCGGCGACTCCGATCCAGTCGGAAGCACCCAAGGCGGTGTAGGCACGGTGACTGCGGGCGCCACCGCTGGCGGAATGACGCCTATGACGGGAACCGACAGCGTCGGCGGAGGCGGCTACGGTGTCGGATCGGCGGCCAAGGATCAGGCTCGAGAAGCCGCCAGCCAGGCCGGAGCAGGAAGCATGGGCCAGGCAGACAGCGACCAGTAATCGGTTAACGGCTCCAAACGTCCTAACACTACATGAGCCTGCTTCCGTTACTCGTCGTGCTCACCATCGATCGATCCGCGACCATTACGAGCGAACGGGCGTTCTCGTGGGTGGAGGACGGTAAGTCCAAGCTTGTCAAGCAGGTGAGCCTGAAGGCTATGGAATTCGAGTGGCCACGGCAAGTGAACGGGGTCTACGTCGCTCGGGCCAAGTTCAGCTTCGACCAGCGCGAGAACTTCATTGCCCTGAAATCGCACCCGGTGGACGTGGTCGTTGTTCTGACCGAAGGAAAGAAGAAATCGACCCTAACCGGCGCCCGCATCAAGCAGGTGCTCGGCATCATGCCGAGTCATCGCATCGATGCCAAGCAGCACGGGCCAACCTTGGATGTGACGATCGAAGCGAAGCGGCTGAACGGAAGCTAGAATGCCATCCCCTCGTAATCGCGTATCAGACCGACAACTCGGCCGACGACGCGAGCGTCTTCCTGTTGCACCATGATAGGCTCGTACGCCGGGTTGGCCGGCATGAGGCGAACACCGGACTTATCGAAGTGGATTCGCTTGACGGTGGCCTCTTCGCCGAGCAGCACGGCAACGAGGTCCCCATGATTGGCGGTCTGCTGGGGCTTGATGACGACAAGGTCGCGAGGCATGATGCCTTCGCCCGACATGGAGTCGCCTCTGACCCGTAGCAGGAACGCCCCCTCGATGTTGCGCACCATTTCACTCGGCACCGGAATGAGGTCCTCAACGGACTCTTGGGCGAGGATCGGTGCGCCCGCGGCGATCTGTCCCAGCAACGGAAGCATCGACACGCGACTGGTGGACTGATATTGCGGATGAGTGATACGTATGGAGCGTGGCGTATTGGCTCGAGAGATGTAGCCCTTCTTTTCAAGAGCGTCCAAATGGACCGTCACGCCGCGCAGCGAGCCGATGTGGAAGTGCTGTCCGATCTCGCGAATGGACGGTGGATAGCCCTCTTTTTGGATGTAATCCAGCAGGAACTGCAGAATAAGCTCTTGTTTTCTTGTCAAACCTCGGGCCATATGTCTTCCCCTCCGTAGTGTTCAGTATACGCGCTATTTGTCTACCTGTCAAGCAGACGGGCGAACCGCTCGGAACGTGTCATACTTTTGGTTTGCCGTAACTGCGGTTGGAGCTTTCTTTTGTCGATTACCAAGACGCGCACCTTTATCGAGAAGTCCGGCTGCGGCTGGATAACCGGCGGAGCAATCATCCTCGTTCTCATCGGCGGCATGTTCTACCAGTGCAATAACTCGCAGCAGGGACAGAACCAACCTGGGGCCAAACGAGAGGACAACACACCGGCAGTGGCCACCGTGGGTGGCCTCAACATCACGTCGGGCATGGTCCAGTCGGCATTTGACCAACGCCAGCAACAGATGAGGACTGCCGCTCCGACGCCGGAGACGGAGCTCGCAGCCTATGGCCAGGCCATCTACTCATGGGTAGATCAGGGCCTTCGGCTGGAAGCGCTCCGTGCCAATGGATTCAATCCGACGAACGAGGAAGTTCTAAAGCTCGCCGAGCCGTCGATTGATATGAACTTCTTCATGCTCAAGTTCCAGCTTGAACAGTCTGGTCAGCTCAAACCGAATTCCACCCAGGCGGAGTTCGACGAGCTCCTCAAGAAGAACACCGGCAAGGATCAAGCGACCCTGCGCAAGGAAGAACTCGCCCAGATCAAGGAAAATCTCGCCGATCCGAAAAGGAAAGGCACCGTGCTCGCAAGCGTCGCCAACGAGCTGCTGCGGGAAAAGCTTGCCACGAAGATCCAAGTCACCGACGACGAAATCAAGAAGAGCTTCGATACCTACAAATTCAAGCGAATCCGGGTCGGGACCGGTCCGGATGCGCCAAAGAAACTCGAGGAAGCCCAAGCAGCCCTGAAGGGAGGCATGTCCTTTGAGGCAGCCATGGAGAAGTACTCCAACGAGTCGGCTCCGCCCGGCAAGAAGAAGGCTGAGTCGACCGCAGAGCTGCCTTACACGAGCCTGATCTCAAGCGCATACTACGAGCCCCTGCTAAAGCTTGGCAAAGGCGGGGTGAGCGAGCCGATCGAAGAGCCCGGCGTCGGACCAACCCTCTACAAGTTGATCGACATCACCTCGAAACCGCCCAAGGATTGGGAGAAGACCAAGGAAGACACGCGCAAACAGCTGGCCGCACAGAAGGCAAGCGCAGTGGCCGAAGCGGAAGTGGATAAGGCCCGGAAGAACGCGAAGATCGAGTGGTTCAGCCCCGGCTTCAAGGTCCTGTACGAATACACGAAGGTCATCAATGATCCGGAGCTGTCGAAACAGGCCAATGCGGACCCGAAGATCATGCGAGCGATCATCGATGAGGCCGCCAAGGTGCCTGGAGAGGACTCCATCGGAGTCCGGGTGGCCACACTCACGAAGTTCGGCGCCTTCAATCAAATTTGGCTGGCAACGAAGCCCGCGGACCGCGCCGCACTTGAGACGGAGAGGCTCGCCATCCTTGGCGAAACGATCAACGTCATCGAAAGTCCCGATGTTCGACTGGACATGGCCGACATCCTGGTGAACAAGAAGGACGGTAAAGGCGCCATTCAGCAGTTGACATCCGCCGCCAACGGCAATATCACCACCGACGCGTTGGGTCAGTCGCGCTATTCGCGAATCTATTCCATCCTGGAAAAGGTTCGCCGCGACAAGCTCGCCACCGACGAGGAAATCAAGGCGGTCGAGGATATCCAGAAGGCTTGGCAGCAGCGGTCTCTTGAGCAAGCCAAGTTCGAGGAAGAAGAGCGAAAGATGCGCGAGGATGCCGCCAAGCGGGCCGAAGAAGAGCGCAAGAAAGAGATGGAGAAGAACAAGCCAGTTGAGCGCGGCAAAACGGAAGGCTCCAAAACCGAAACTCCCGCCACAACCGGCGCCACTACCGGAAAGTAGCCCGGCTGCCGGTCTGGTCATGGTAGCAACTCCTCTGGGAAACCTCGGGGACCTTTCCGCTCGGGCTGCGGAGGGTATGGCCGCCGCCGACTTCTGGATCGTCGAAGACAGTCGCATCAGCGCAAAGCTGGCCCAGCATCTCGGGATTCGCAAGCCGATGACCGTTCTCAACGACCATTCGGGCTCATCCATTATCGAGAGGATCGCGGAGCGCATCAGTGCCGGGGAGTCGGCGGTCCTGATGACTGATGCCGGCACGCCAGGAATCAGCGACCCGGGCGCCATGCTCGTCGACCGACTGTATGACCTGGCCGTGCCGATCGATAGCATCCCGGGACCGTCCGCGGTCGTGGTTGCGCTGTCGCTCAGCGGGTTCTTTGCCCAGCGCTTCGCGTTCCTGGGTTACCTGCCCCGCCGTACAGGCGACATCGTCAAGGAGGTTCAACCCTACGAGAGCTCCACGATGACATTGGTCCTTTTCGAATCGCCTTACCGCTTTCGAACCGTCCTTGAAGTGATTTATCAGGTTTTGGGTAAGCGACGGGTGGCGATTTGCCGAGAATTAACCAAGCGTCACCAGCAGATTTGGCGCGGGACGCTGGATAGTCTGCCCAGCGAGGCCCAAGTTCCGGCTAAGGGAGAGTTCACCATCGTAATCGAAGGCATGCGAAAGTCAGGGGTACAATCGTCGAACCCGATACGGCGGAAAGGTTCGCACGGAGGCGACGGAAACGCATGAGAAAGGCATTCGGCTTGGCATTCTTGTTTGGATTGCTTGCCCTCGTTCAGTCTGCTTTTGCCCAGGAAGGCACTTATCGACTTCAGCCTGAAGACATCATCCGCATCCAGGTGATGGGCGAGCAGCAGATCAACGCCCAGCTACCGGTCGGCCGCGATGGCAACGTTACTGCACCGTTCCTTGGTCCGATTCGCGCCGCTGGCAAGACGGTCAGTGAGCTGGAAGCCGACCTAACCGCAGCGTATATCCAGAAGCTCCGATTCCGCGAGCCCCGCGTTTCGGTTACTATCGAGTCCTTCCGGGCCGTGCGCGTGGCGATCGGCGGCGCGGTAACCCGAGCGGGGGTTTACTCCATCCGCCCAACCGATACCATCCTAACCCTGATCAACCTCGGTGGTGGTCTTGCCGGCGGCGCGGACCAGAAGCGCGCAACGCTGAAGCGAGGACAGACGCGGGAGCTGATTCCGATCGACCTTCAGGCCATGCTGTTGCGAGGCGACCTCTCACAGAACTATGTCCTTCAGGATGGCGACGAGCTTATGGTGCCGGAAGACGTTCGAGCAAGGGTGCTGGTCGTAGGCGCCGTGGCTCGGCCGGGCATCGTGGCCTACCGGGATCCGATGACCGTCATGGACGCCCTGTCGTTCTCTGGTGGCGAAATTCCCAACCGTTCCTGGCTCAGCCGGACGGTCGTGCTGCGAGAACAACCCGGCAATCCGGGCCAGTATCTTCGTATTCCAGCCAACATCATCCGTTTTCTTGATCACGCGGAAGCGTCGCAAAACGTCATCCTACAGGCGGGCGACATCGTCTTCGTGCCAAAGACCCGAACCCCGGACTGGAACCAGCTGGCGACGATCTTCAACACGATCTTCTTCGCTGACCGCTTTATCCAGGACAACGCGCTCGGCATTCGAATCTTCCGCTAGTCCGACGCCTCCGGCATCCTGCTGGCAGATCGAGGGCTTGGCTATCGCGGCTTGGACGCGGACCAAATCTCTTCGCTGGGCCAGCGGCGAGACCAGTCCTGCGTGATGTAGTCGAACCGCATCTCCTGATCGGCCGCTGGCGCACGCAGGCAGATTAGGTTCTCGATGACCATGCCCTGCCGACGCAGGAGCTGGATCATCCGGTCGTACGAGAGATGAAACTCGACGCTCTCCGCGTCGAACTGAAACCGCTTGTCTCCGAACCAATCCCGAACCAGGACGTCCGTTGCGACCCCCGTATCGGGGCTGCAAAGCATCGAAAGGAATCCGTTGACGAGGAAGATCAGCTTCCCCCCTGGCCGCAAGAGGCGCACGGCCTCGGGGATCCACAGATCCGGATCGCACCAAATCGAGGCACCATACTCGCTGAACACCACGTCGAAGCTCCCGGATACGAGGGGCACGTGCTCAGCCGATGCCTCGATGAGGGGAAAGGCGATCCCAAATTCTCCTTGAAAAGCTCTGGCCCTTTCTAGCTGCGCCGGTGTGATGTCCAAACCGACCGGCCTTGCCCCGAGCTTTGCGAACCACGCGGAGAAGTAGGCCGTACCGCAGCCAAGCTCAAGCACGTCCTTGCCGCGAAACCAAGAGGGGTCCCCCAACGCTTGAATGTCTTCTTCGGGCAGGTTCCAGATTCCCCAAGTGATCGCGTCACTCGCCCAACAGCGGCGGCCCGGCTCTTCGAAGTCCTTGCTCCAGCTTGTCCAGGCCTCGCGGTTCTTTCTTGCGTGGTCGGAAAGCTCCACTCCTTGAGGTTACCGGTGCACCGCCGCGCGTTGGTGCAAAATGGTTGGACGACATGGCCAAAACGCAGGGCATCCTGAAGCCGCGCGGACTCGGAAAGACTTCGCGAACCGATGCTTGGTGGGCACAGCCGGCGGTCACCTTCGCCGTGCTCACCCTATTCATCGTTTACGCGACCTGGGCGGCTTTTCAAGGCGCGAACTACTCGCACGGAAACTACTTATCGCCGTTCTATTCGCCGGAGATTTTTGGCAACTCGCCGCACTCCTGGTTCGGCCCGAAACCCGAGTGGTGGCCGAGCTGGCTGCCCTTCTCGCCGGCGCTGCTCATCCTTCCGTTCCCCGCACTGTTTCGGTTCACGTGCTACTACTATCGCGGCGCCTACTACAAGGCGTTTTGGGCGGATCCGCCGAACTGCGCGGTGAGCGAGCCTCGCAAAGGCTACACCGGCGAAAACGGCCTTCCCTTGATCCTGCAGAATGTCCATCGCTATTTCATGTACTTCGCCATTCTCTTTCTGCTTGCGCTCTGGCACGACGCCTATAAGGGGTTCTTCTTCCCGATCGGGGAAATGGGTCGCTACGAGCCGGCCGGCCTTGGGCCGCTTCCCAACCAGCCGGTACAGTTCGGCGTCGGACTCGGCACACTGGTGCTGCTTTTCAATACGGTGATGCTGACCCTCTACACCCTTTCCTGCCATTCGTTCCGGCACATGATCGGTGGCCGCATCGACTGCCTCTCCAAAAAACCGACGAAGCTGGCATGCTACTCCTGCGTGACCGGACTTAACAAGCGCCACATGCTGTTCGCCTGGATTAGCCTCTTCGGGGTTATGGGAGCCGATCTTTACGTCAGGCTTTGCGCCATGGGCATCGTCCACGACTTGAGGTTCTTCTGATGACGGCATTCCGAACCTTCACGTACGACGTGATCGTCGTCGGCGCGGGCGGGGCCGGTCTCCGCGCTGCCATCGAAGCTTCAGCAGCCGGCGTCAAGGTCGGCGTCATCTGCAAGTCTCTGCTCGGAAAGGCCCATACCGTGATGGCGGAAGGCGGAGTCGCAGCTGCGATCGGCAACGTGGATGACCGCGATAACTGGAAAGTCCACTTCAGCGATACCATGCGGGGCGGGCAGTATCTGAACAACCCCCACATGGCGGAGATCCATGCCAAAGAGGCGCCGGCGCGCGTCCTCGAGCTGGAAGCCTGGGGGGCGCTCTTCGACCGCACCAAAGACGGCAGAATTCTGCAGCGAAACTTTGGCGGCCACAAGTATCCGCGCCTGGCCCATGTCGGCGACCGTACGGGCCTTGAAATGATCCGCACGCTCCAGGACCACGGCATTCACCAGGGAATCGACTTCCACATGGAGTGCACGGTCACCAGCTTGCTCGTCTCCAATGGTGCGGTTTGCGGAGCGTTCGGTTACTTTCGCGAGCATGGACAGTTCGCAGTGTTTCGGGCCAAGGCGATCGTGCTCGCGACCGGCGGCATCGGCAAGGCCTTTGCCATCACCTCCAACTCGTGGGAATACACGGCGGACGGGCATGCCCTCGCCTACCATGCCGGCGCCGAGCTGATGGATATGGAGTTCGTCCAATTCCATCCGACGGGCATGGTGTGGCCACCCTCGGTGCGCGGCATCCTGGTTACGGAGGGCGTGCGCGGGGAAGGCGGCGTCCTGCGCAACAAGGACGGCAAGCGGTTCATGTTCGACGACATTCCCGAGAACTATCGCAACCAGACCGCCAAAGACGAGGACGAGGGCTGGCGGTATGTCACCGGCGACAAGAACGCCAATCGCCCACCGGAGCTTCTCACCCGCGACCATGTCGCTCGCTGTATCAATCGGGAGGTCAAAGAAGGTCGTGGCTCGCCCCATGGCGGCGTGTTCCTCGACATTTCATGGATCAAGGCCAAGGTCCCCAACGGCGAGGAGCACATCAAGCGGAAGCTGCCGGGGATGTACCACCAGTTCAAGGAGCTGGCTGGCGTCGATATCACGAAGGAACCGATGGAGGTCGGACCGACCTGCCATTACATCATGGGTGGCGTTCGCGTCGATCCCTTCACCCAGATGTCGACCGTGCCCGGTCTCTTTGCTGCCGGCGAATGCGCGGCGGGCCTCCATGGCGCGAATCGTCTGGGGGGCAACTCGCTTTCCGACCTCCTGGTGTTCGGCAAGCGAGCGGGCGAGCATGCCGCGGCTTTCGCCAAGTCAGACTCGACGCCGGTCGACGAATCGGAGATTCAGCATCAAATCGCCTCGGCAGCCGGCGAGGCCGAGTCGCCCTTCGGCCGTCCCGCCTCGGACGACAACGCGTTCAAGGTTCAGCGGGACCTGCAACAAGTGATGCAGCAACACGTGGGCATCGTCCGGTCGGAAGACGATATGGCCGCCGCGCTGCCGCACTTGGAGACCCTTCGATCGCGAGCGGATGCAGTGCCCGTTGAGGGCAACCGCGACTTCAATCCGGGCTGGCATACCGCACTCGACCTCGGCAATCTCCTCACGATCTCAGAGGCGATTACCCGCTCCGCCCTGTCGCGCAAGGAAAGCCGTGGCGGTCACTTTCGCGAAGACCATCCGGGCAAGAGCGAGGCGGAAGGCAAGGAAAACACCATCGTGGTTCGCGGGTCGAACGGGGAGATGGTCGTGCGCAAGGTCCCCTGCGTCGAGCAGACCGACGAGCAGAAGGCGGTCATCCAGGAAATGGGCTAGCGCCTTTACATGGCCCAGTTCGAGAAATCCGCTGCCGCAGTGCGCTTCGTGATCTCGCGGAGCACGTCCAGGTCCACGTGCTCGAACTTCCGGAAGTTGATGCAGCTGCGACCGATATCCGCCTTCGGCAGCTTGTCGGCGTAGGCCTCGGCAAGGTTCTTACCGTCGATCACCGCGCAGGTGGCGAACATGATCGAGTTCTTATTGCTCGAGACGGCGATCTTGAACCACTCGCCTTCGCAAGCCTTGCTTTTCCCCTTGTAATGGAACTTCCCGAATCCGATTTTGCCGGCGACCATCCAGGGCTCGAGGTCGGGCGCGGTCTTCCGAACGAGGTCGTAAAGCTCCTGGATCTGTGATCGCCTCGGCTCCTCAAGCTGGGCGATGTACTCCTCGGGCGTCGTGGCAGTGGCAGTGGGCATGCCCGAAATTTACCACCCAACAAAGCCCGAGTTATCTCAGCGGCGGTTGCCCTGCTGCAGTTCCGTGGCCAGCCGCTCCAAACCCGGCGCAATCCCTTCGAAGGGCTTGAGCACCGCCAGGAGAATCGCCACCAGCACCGTCGCTCCGATCACGGTGCCGAGACCCGAGGCGAGGCCGTTGCGAAGTGGAATCCTCCAGTCGCGGCTGATCCGGATCTGCTCGCGCAGCAGGCTGTTGGTCGTGCGAAGCTCATCCAGCATTCTCTCGATTTCGCTGGTCGATTGCGGCTGTTCCATGGTTATCGTCTGTAACGACGATTTCCCCGTCCGAAAATCGGTGGCCCCGCCGTCGATTCTAATGTACGCTGGCCCCAATGACCGAACAAACCTACACGCTTGGCACCCACGACGAGGAGATCGACCGGCTGGGCTTGCAGCACCGCGTGTGGAGAGCCTGCGCGGCCGAGTGCTGGAGCCACGTCGGCATCGACAGGGGCTGGAAGGTCATGGATATCGGCGCCGGCCCCGGATTTGTCACGACCGACCTCGCCGAGCTGGTCGACCGAGGCGGTAAGGTCGCCGCGTTCGAGCGATCCGCCCGGTTCGTCGACGTCGGCCGAGCCCGTTGCGCCGCCCTCGGCCTCGCTAACGTGGACTATCACCGCATCGACCTGGTCGAGGATAAGTTCCCGGTCCGCGATTACGATGCCGCCTGGTGCCGCTGGGTCATGTCCTTCGTCTCCGACCCCAAACTCGTGATCGAGAAGGTCCATGCGGCGCTGCGCCCGGGCGGCCGATTCGCCCTCCACGAGTATCTCGACTACTGCTCGTGGAAGCTCTACCCGCACGGGGAGTCGGTCGACCGCTTCGTCGACGTGACGATCGAGACCTGGCGCGCAAACGGCGGCGAGCCGAACATCGCCCAGACCCTGCCGAACCTTCTCGTCGAGGCCGGATTCCGTATCCTGCGAGCTCATCCCATCGTGTTCACCATGCGCCCGGGAACCTACGTTTGGAACTGGCCGGCCGCCTTCATCGCCAACCAAGGCCACCGCACGGTCGAATCAGGGCACATGACGCCCGCGGATCTGGAGCGCGTGAACGCCGAAATGCGCGCAGCCGAACGCGATCCAAACGCCTACATGATCTCCCCGATCGTCCTCGAGCTCATCGCCGAGCGCGATTAGCATCGAAGGCGAAGCAACCCCGGGAACTGGGACCCTGGATCGGTTGCCAAGCAGCATCGGTATCATCCCGGCATCCCCGGAAGTGGGCACTCTCACCATCTGGTACGCAAGATGGACCGAGAGTAGATCAGCTTCCACCTATTTAATTCGATCTCTCCACTAGTTGACGTCAGCGACTACCTCTGGCTTAATCACAGTAGCCCTACTAAGTGGAGTTGCCAAAGTTGTCTTCAAATTGGCATCCGTGTATGTCTAGAAGGTATATGCTACCTTGCTATTGGTTACCGCTGACCCTTCCTAGGTACATGATGCTACTAGCTAGGTTGACGGCAGTGAGCTATTGCTTGCTGCGGATCAATGGTGGTATAAATAGAATGGGACGTAGTTTGCAGGAAGTGGGAAGATGGCGCAGAGCGATATCCTTT
Source organism: Fimbriimonadaceae bacterium (assembly GCA_019187105.1). Taxonomy (NCBI): domain Bacteria; kingdom Bacillati; phylum Armatimonadota; class Fimbriimonadia; order Fimbriimonadales; family Fimbriimonadaceae; species Fimbriimonadaceae bacterium. Next base: position 1,617,754 of record JABAQM010000001.1, read on the forward strand.
CGCAGAGGCGGTGGCTCGACAAGCTGGACGAGTTCATCCAGCACTGGACGGATGCGAATTCATCGCTCGCTCCTGGGAGCCTCGTGCTTTCCGGTGGATACGCCCTGGCGAATCTGGTCGCCGACCGGGCGGCTTTGGCGCTCGCCTTGGACGATGTGGTCGGTCGCCACAATGTCTGGACGGTCGCCATCGAGAATCGCAACCTGCGGCAGCGGTCGGTGGCGACGAGATTCAAACAGTTTGGACAGGCCGTGCGCGCATACCTGGGCGGGACCCGCTATGAGGACGCGATCCCGCGCACGCCTCGCCCGAGCGATCCGGATGGGCGCTGGCGGGTGGCCATGCAGAGCCTGCGCGACCTTTGGACGACCATCAACTTGAACACACCGCCGGTGCCCGGCTTCACCCCGCCGCTCACCCTCGCGGGCGGGTACTCCGTGCTGCTGTTTCAGGGCGAGCAGTCGCAGGTCAACACGGCGATGGACGACGTCGGCAAGGCCCGTCAGCCGCTGCGCATCGCCCGCACGGCAAGGGACGACCAGTTTGCCGCGATCTATGCGCGCCTCAAGCAGTACCGGCTGGCGGTGCAGGCGCTGTTTCCGCCCGACTCGCCCGTGCTGCTCGCCCTGCCCCGGCTTTGGAACCCTCGCAAGCGCGTACGCCGGGCCCTGGAGGTCGTCGATCCGCCCGCCAACCCGGACGACGAACCTTAGCGCGGCTCGCGGTGGCCCTGGCTTCCGATGTAAGATAGCAGCGTGGCGAAGGCCTCGTTCGAAATCTGGCGTGGGACCGCCAAGGATGGCGGATTCCGTACCTATCAGACCGACGTTAGCGAGGGGATGGTCATCCTCGACGTCGTGCACAACATCCAAGCCGAATCGGCGACGGACCTGGCCTGCCGCTGGAACTGCAAGGCGGGAAAATGCGGCTCGTGCTCGGCGGAGATCGACGGCCAGCCGCGGCTGATGTGCATGACCCGGCTGAGCGATTACGACCTCAGCCATACGATTCGCATCGAGCCGATGAAGGCGTTCCCTTTGATCCGCGACCTCGTCACGGATGTGAGCTGGAATTTCGAAGCGAAGAAAAAGGTCAAGCCCTTCAAGCCGCGCCGGCCGGATGCGCCCGACGGCACCTGGAGAATGGCGCAGGAGGACATCGACCGTCCGCAGGAATTCCGCAAGTGCATCGAGTGCTTCCTTTGCCAGAACGTTTGCCACGTGCTGCGTGAGCACGAGAAGTTCGATGGCTTCATCGGTCCGCGCCTGATGGTGTATTCGGCGGCCCTGGAAATGCACCCGCTCGATACCGAGGACCGCGTCGACGATCTGAAGCAGCGCGACGGCATCGGCTACTGCAACATCACGAAGTGCTGCACGGTGGTCTGCCCCGAGCACATCAAGATCACCGACAACGCGATCATCCCGCTCAAGGAGCGAGTCGTGGACCGCCATTACGACCCCGTCGCGAAGCTGTTCAGGCTCTTCGGTAACCGCAAATGATGGAGCTCAAGCACATTTCGCCGGACGCCGTGCCCCATGCGCTGGAGCTCGCGCACCGCTACCGGCTGTTGAACGAGCCCGAGCAAGCGGCCAGTATCTGTCACGACATCCTCGCCACCGATCCCGAGAACGTCGATGCCCGCCGAACGCTGTTCCTGGCGCTTACCGACCAGTTCGGCCTCGGCTCGGGGGTGCGCTTCGAGGAAGCCGAGGCGGTCGCGTCGGCGATGGCGAGCGACTACGAACGGCTCTATCACCGCGGCATGGCCTGCGAACGATGGGGCCGCGCGCAACTCAACAAAGGGGCGGCCGGAACGATGGTCCGGGGCTGGCTGCAGCGGGCGATGGAACGGTATGCCGAGGCCGAGGCCGTCCGTCCCGCCGGCAACGACGATGCCATCCTGCGCTGGAACGCGTGCGTTCGCACGCTGAAGCGGCTGCCGGAGCATGCGGATTCCGACTCCCCCGGCTTGTGGGACTGAGCCGTGTACTGCGCTAATCCAACAGCTTGACCGTACCGGACGGCATGTCGTACACGCCGGATCGGACGACGGTGCGACCTCCGCGCACGGCATCGAAGAGAGAGGCGCACTCCGAAGTCAGGGTCCGTGCCGCATTAATCGCGTTTTGCTCGATCGTCGATTCGTAGATCGACTCCTTTTTGCTGAACCGGACATCCTGAAAGGCAGCTTGGACCATGTATCGCAGCCCGCCCCCGGACCCGGTCTGGCCCTCCACGATTTGCCTCACGGCCAGGCAGCCGGAGTGGCCGAGCACCACCACCAGCGGCACTTCGAAGTCGCCGACGGCGATCTCGATCATCCATCGCGCGCTCTCGCTCGCGACATTCGCAGGGACGCGGGTCACGAAGAGGCTCCCCAGCTCCTGGTCGAAGATCGTTTCCGGAACCACGCGGCTGTCTGAACATGAGATGACGGCGGCGATCGGCTGCTGGACCAACGCGATCTCATGGAGGTCTTCGAGGGAGTAGGTGCGATGGTGGTTCTTGCCGGTGGCAAACCGCTGGTTGCCGTCCATCAGTCGGTTGAGTGCCTGGTCAGGCGTAATAGACACGCGAAAATTATTTCACGCCGCGCGTCTAATCGGTTATGACGGCGATCATCGCGGCATGGCTGGTGGCGCAGAGTGGCGGTCACGCTAGGTTCGATCTCCTGACGGACTCAAGCTCGATCCAAGCTGGAAAGGCGTTCTGGATTGCCGCCCGGTTCCGCATCGATCCAGGATGGCACATCTACTGGAAGAATCCGGGGGATTCTGGAGTGCCCACGTCGGTGACACTGAAGCTGCCGCAGGGCTTCAGGGCCGAGCCGTTCAATTGGCCCGGGCCAACGCGCTTCGTGGATGGGGAGATCGTCAACTATGGCTATGCAGCGGAGGCGGTCCTTGTAGCAAAGGTCACGCCGCCGAAATCCATGAAACTCCGAAGCAAGGCGACCATAAGGGCCGAGGCCTCATGGATGGCCTGCAAGGAGATGTGTGTGATGGGCGCAGGTAGGGGCAGCCTGTCGCTGGTGGCCGGTCCCTCCCCAAAGCCCAAGGTTGACTTCTCATCGTATCGCTCCCGGTTGCCGGTTCCAGCGCCTGCCGCAACAGCGGCCTTCAAGGTCAAGGAGGGTGTCGTCGAGCTTTGGTGGAAGGCCAAGCCAGGGGCGGTCGCCGCGACTTACTTCTTTCCCGAAGCAACCGACCTCATCCAAGTTGGAGCGCCTCAGGCCCAGCTAACCGATGAGAACGGTGGCCGGATTGGCTTGAGACTGCCCGTAATGGAGGGCAAAACGCCACCCAGCAACCTCTCCGGCGTCTTGGAGTTTGCACTTTCACCGAACAAACCCCGGTATTTCATCGTAAATGCTCCATGTAAGCGCGCTGATTGAGCGCGGAGGGAACTATGGTTAAGACGGGATGGATTGTTGGTCTCGCGATCGCTGGGATCGCCACCGCGCAAACGCTACAGAAAAAACCCGAACCGGCGCCTGAGCTTAACTTCGAGCTCGCCGCCGTTAGTGGAAAGAACTTCACGCTAAAGAACTTTCGCGGCAAGTACGTCGTTCTGGAGTGGTGGAACTATGGCTGCCCGGTCGTGCAAAAGCACTACCGAAGCTCAAACATCCCTAAGCTGCAGAAGGAGTTCATGGACCAAGGCGTGGTTTGGGCCTCCATCGTCTCGTCTGCTCCCGGAAAGCAGGGTCATGTTACGGCCGACAATGGCTTGGCCCACATGAAGGAAATGGGCGGCAATCCAACCGACATTCTCCTGGATCCCACGGGTGAGGTCGGCAAAATGTTCAAGGCGCGCGCTACCCCCCAAATCGTCTTGATTTCGCCCACCGGTGAGATTCTCTATAACGGGGCGATCGACAGCGATCCCCGCGCCTCCGGCGAAGCCATCCTCAAGTCGGAGAATTATCTTCGCCGTGCTTGGGCCGAAGTCAAAGAGGGCAGGCCGGTTTCGATTTCAACCACTCAAGCCTATGGCTGTTCCGTAAAGTACGGCAGCTAAACTCTCCTCGCACGACACACCCCGCTCAGCGCCAGCCGGGCGGGGTTGCTTTTTTCTCGTTAGTCTCCGTCTTGCAGGCCCTTCAGCAGCGACTCGAGCTCCTTCTTCAGCTCGGCATCGGTCGCCTTTTCGATGAGGGACTTGAGAGCCATCACCTGCGCCGTCTTCAGGCCATCAGCAGGGCTTACCGCAACATCCGGAATCACGCCGACCGCCTCCCAATTCTTCTTGGAATGGGGATTCTCGGCCTTGCCGGAAGGAATGAAGCATGCGAAATGATCGGTGAGCCGCACCATGCCGCCCGGATTGGCGCCACCCCAAGTCGGTTCACCGATAATGGTGCCGCGCTTCAGCTGCTGGAAGTTGTAAGCGCATTCCTCGGCCCCGGAGCCGGTGCGCTTGCTCGTCAGGACGTAGAGCGCAGCATTGGGAAACCGCGGTCCTTTGACCTCCTTCAGCGTCCAGAATTCGGTCTTCGTCAGCTTATCGGCCTGCCGGAAGTAGATGTTGTTCAGGTGGACAGGCTTCTCATCAAAGAAGTAGCTGCAGAAAAGTTGAACGCCGGAAGGACTGCCACCACCATTGCTTCGCAAGTCGACGATAAACGCGTCGCAATTGCCAAGAAACCTCATCGCACCCTCGAGGGGCTGCGCCATGTCTGCCGGTTCGGCGAAGCCATTGAACTTGACGTAGCCGATGTTCCCCGGAAGTCTCTCGACCTTCTCGAAATTGGCATTGCTCATCCGCACGATTTCGCGGTACCGCTTCATTTCCTCTGCGGAAGGCTCACCCGGCCGCTCGCGTTTGGGAATACCGTTGGGGATGTACCGAAAGCGGAAATGAGCGTCGGTCACCTTGGATTTGAGCAGCGCGTTAACCTTGTCCGCGAACTCCGTATTGGACTGGAGTCCATCGAATTCCTTGGTCTTGGTCCAGTCTTGAATCGCCTTCGCAATGGTCTTCGCGAGGTCGATCTCGACGTACTCGGCTTCGATCTCGCGGCTAAGCGCGGTCATCGCCTGCAGCCGCTCGGCCTTGGTCGGCTCGTCGACCTTGGCCGCAGCGGTCTGCATCAGGAGGAGGGAAATTAGAGCAATGTGCATAGGTGTTCTCTCAGTGTTTGGTTGTCAGGATGCCGTGAAGCAACAGGTCGACAAGCGCCGTCAACCTCGCTTGAATGGAAGTGGGCGTGCCAAGTTCGCGCACGCTAAGGCTATAAGGGAGAAAAGCATTGGTCGCCAGAACCATCGATTCCGCCGTCCGGTCTAACTCGCCGGCGCGAATCTCTCTAGCGGCGCAACCTTCCTTAAGAAGGTCGGTAATCAAGGCGGTTTCGACCGCGAAGTACTGGGCGCGACGCGCCATGTAATCGGCGCGAACGACGGCGAAGAGCTCATCCAGACTGTGGGAGTAGTCCTGAACCTGTTCGATTCGGCCCATGACGCGGCGAACCAGAATTTGACGGAGTCGGTCGGCGACCGAACCGGAGCTCGTCGCGATTTCTCGGAGCTCGTCGTGGACGTTGGCCACAACCCTGCCGATCGAGCTCAGTCCGAGGTCCTTCTTGCTGTCGAAGTAGGTGTAGATGGTCCGCTTGCTGACCCCGGCTTCCTGGGCGACATCTTCCATCGTCATCTTTCGGAAGCCATAGCGCGCCATCAGGCGGTCGGTGGCGTCCAAGATCGCCTCGGAAGTGCTGGTCTGCGGCAGAGGTCCGATCGACATCGAGGGATACTACGTAATTGCACGATTTCAGGGTTTCGTGCAATGTGATCTTTTCATTGTTAAAGCGACTTGGACCGGTAGAGCCGCCTCGCGGTAGAGTTCAGCCAATGCTCGCCTGTGCCCTCGCCGTCACCCTTCTGCCAGCACAAGTCGCCGGACCCAAGCTCGTGATCGTGTCGTGGGATGGGGCGCCGGATTGGGTTGTCGACCGCTTGCTGGCAGAAGGCAAGCTTCCCAATGTCGCCCGTCTCGCCCGCGAAGGGGTCTCGTCCGAATCCGTCATTGCCGCTTTTCCTTCAAAGACCGCTGTTGGTCACGCGGCCATCTTCACCGGATGCTGGGGTGACGACAATGGCATCGTCAATAACACGGTTCCGCGGCTACCGATCGGAGAGCACACCCTGCTGGAGACCTATTCGGGATTTGACAGCCGGTCGCTCCGTGCCGAACCTGCCTACGTCACATTGGCCAAGGATGGACTGAAGGTTTGCGTCCTGTCAGCCACCCAGTCTTATCCACCCGAGCCGCACGTCGATGCCCTCAAAAAGGTTGGCGCTGAAGGTCGCTTTACCCAGTTCAGTGGGTTCGAGTCGCCACTGTCGGAGGGCCAAATGATCGGGGCAGAACGCTTCGACGAGAAGCCCGCTGCATGGGAGGGTGCTCCAAAGCATACGGGCCGGGTCGCCACGTTCAGCTTCAAGCTGGCCGACACTGCCTTCTTCGGTTTGGCCTATGACAGTTCCGATGACCCGGCCATCGGTTTCGATACCGTCGCGATTCGCAAGGCGTCGACAGGGGCCGCCGCAGAAACCCTAATCCTCAAGCCGGCGGAAGCGCGAGAAGATTCCACAAAGTGGAGCAAGGCAGTACGAATTCGGTCCGGGCAGCGACAAGCAAATACCTCGTTCCGCCTTTTCGAGCTTAAATCGGACGGCTCGTCCATGGCGCTCTATTGCCGTAAGGCCAGCGCACTTCCAGGAGCCCACACCGCCGAGCAGGAAGAGCAGTACCTGTCGCACTATCCCGGATTTCACGACGACGAGTTCAGCCCGTATGAGAGAGGTATTTTTGGCAAGCCGAAATTCTCTGGCGGAGACGGAACCGCCGAACGGCGGCTACTGGAAGTCGTGAAGTCGGATTGCGATTACCTTGCTGCCGGAACTGCCTTCGTTCTCGACACTTGGAAGCCGGATGTGATTTTTCACTACACGCCGATGTCGGACAGCGCCGGCCATACGTGGATGGGCTACATGGACCCGGAGGTAGAAGGGGTTGACCCAGCCGTCCGCGCCTATTTTTGGGAATGTTATGAGCGAGTGTTCCAGATGCAGGATGCGTGGCTCGGAACTATTCTCGACAAGGTCGGTCCCGAGACGGTCGTCGCTCTCGTGAGCGACCACGGTATGCAGGGCGTGACGTCGTATGCAAATGTCAACGCGATCCTCGCCAAGGCCGGCCTCGCCACATTTGGACCCGAAGGCCGAATCGACCTAAGCAAAACAAAGGTCTGCGCCCCGCCCTGGGCTGATTTTGGCTTGGTCGTCAACACCGTCGATCGCAAGGGTGGAATCGTGGCTCTTGCCGACAAGAAGAAGGTGCTCCAGGATGCCACGACGGCCCTGCTTAGTGCGAGGGATCCGGATGGCAGCGCCATCGTGACGTCGGTGATGCAGGCCGACGTCTGGCGCGGCCTGGGCCTCGGCGGGGCGTCTGGCGCCGATGCGTTTCTAGACTTCGCACCCGGCCTTTACCCATCCGGCCGCCGATCCTCAAATCTCACCGAGCGATCGCCTGAACCGTTCGGGGTGCACGGCTTCGTGCCGTACCGAGCGAAAATGCAGACGGTCTTCTATGCGAGGGGCAAGGGCCTGGCAAGGGGGGCAAAACTCAGCACGATTCGCCAAGTCGACATCATGCCGACCCTTTGCCGCGCGCTTGGCGCCACCCCACCTCCGAAGGCCATCGGCAACGTCATCGGCCAAGCGATCGACAAGTAAGTAAGCACCCCCTGGGGTGATTTCCGATGACACGGTGGCTTTGCCTTGTGCTCGCTTGCGGAAGTTGCACCTTGGAAGCGACATCATTGAATTGATGCTCACGTTCGAAATGCAAGCCGGAGGAGAGGTTGCAGTCGACGTCGATGGATTGCAGCTGATCGAGACTCCCATCTACAACAAGGGAAGCGCATTTTCGCAGGAGGAACGGACCGAGCTCGGCTTGGAGGGGCTGTTGCCGCCTCATGCAACAGACCTCGAGGAACAGTGCCAACGGGTGTGGGAAGAACTCTGCTTCAAATCCACCGACGAGGAAAAGCACATCTACCTTCGCGGTCTCCAAGATCGGAACGAGGTGCTGTTTTATCGTCTGCTTCATGACCACCTCGAAGAGACGATGCCCTTGATCTACACGCCGGTTGTGGGGTGGGCATGTCGGCACTTTAGCCACATCTACCGAAGACCGCGCGGCATCTTCGTATCCTATCCAAATCGAGACCATATCCGACGCCTGCTGCAGAATCGGGCTTTTCGAGACGTGGACGTCATTGTCGTGACCGATGGTGAACGGATCCTCGGTCTTGGCGATCAAGGAGCCGGCGGGATGGGAATCCCGATCGGCAAGCTATCGCTGTACACGCTTTGCGGCGGAATCCATCCCGCTCGAACGTTGCCCATCCTGCTCGATTGCGGGACGGACAATGGGGAACGGCTGGACGACCCCCATTACTTGGGTTGGCGCCACCACCGCATCCGGGGCGAGCAGTACTTCGCCTTCATCGAACAGTTCGTGGATGCTGTAGATCACGAGTTCCCAAATGTTCTGCTCCAGTGGGAAGACTTCGCTCGCGATCACGCGTCCTTTTTGCTCGATCGGTATCGGGATCGACTGTGCACGTTTAACGACGACATCCAGGGGACGGCAGCGGTGACCGTTGCCGCGATCTTGTCCGCAATGCGGACGACCGGCGGTCGTTTGAGGGACCTCCGCATGGTGCTTTTAGGAGCCGGATCGGCAGCGATCGGAATTGCTGACCTCGTCGTGGCGGCCCTTGCTCAAGAAGGAGTCCCGGAACGCGAGGCCCTCGATTCGATCTGGATCCTCAATTCACGCGGCCTGCTGACCGAGGATATGGCTGACATCAAACCCTTCCAGCGCCGATTCGTGAAGACCCGCGGGAGTCTGTCTGGCTGGGCGCCGCCGGCAATTGGCCACTATCAACTCGATGAGGTTGTCGCCAATGTTAAGCCGAATGCGCTCATCGGCGTCTCTGGCCAGCCTCGGATGTTCACGGAGGCGATCGTCCGAACCGTAGCGGCTCACGCCGATCGACCGATCATCTTTCCGCTCTCCAATCCGACCTCCCGATCCGAGGCGACGCCTGCCGACCTCATCGAGTGGACCGACGGACGGGTCATCGCCGCAACCGGGAGCCCCTTTGCCCCCGTGGAGCATGGTGGCAGAGCTATCCCTATCGCCCAGTGCAACAACAGCTACATCTTTCCGGGACTTGGATTGGGGGTCTTGGCTTCCGGCGCCAAACGCGTCAGGCCTTCGATGTTTCTTGCCGCCGCCCAAGAAGCTGCCCGGTGCGCATTTGATTTTGGTGCCGCCGGAATGGTTCTCCCGCCGTTGAATCGCATTCGCGATGTGTCGCTACGAATCGCCCTTCGCGTCGGATTGACTGCGATCGAGGAGGGATTGGCTCCGGTCGTGCCCGAAACAGAGTTACGCAACAGGATTGCCGAACGAATGTGGCACCCGGCCTATCCCAGGCTGGTGCCGGCGAGAGAGCCCGTCGGTCGGCGATAAGACCTGGCCGATCGGCCCGCTGAGCATCGCAACATGATTCCACGTGACCCCGGTCCTGGCGCTGGAGCCGTGGGGTGTTAAGCTATACTAACGTCCACATGTCCGGCCAGAACGGTAATGACTGGATTGTCTTGCGCAATGCGCGGGGGCACAACCTTCTGGGGGTCGATCTGGCGATCCCGAAGGGTCTTTTCACGTGCATCACCGGCGTTTCCGGAAGCGGCAAGTCGACCCTCATCCAGGACACCCTATTCCCCCGGCTGATGTACGAGATCTACGGCACGCGCGGCACGTGGGAACCACACGACTCTATCGAAGGGCTTGAGGGGCTCGACAAGGTCATCGACATCGACCAGAGTCCGATCGGGAAGACTCCGCGAAGCAACCCCGCGACCTATACCGGCACGTTCGATATGATCCGTGACCTGTTCACGCTCACCCCAGATGCCAAAATTCGCGGCTATAAATCAGGCCGCTTCAGCTTTAACGTGAAGGGCGGGCGGTGCGAGGCGTGCAAGGGCGACGGGATCATTAAGATCGAGATGCACTTCTTGCCCGACGTCTACGTGCCGTGCGAAGTGTGCAAGGGCAAGCGCTACAACCGCGAGACGCTCGAAGTGCGTTACAAAGGCAAGAACATCGCCGACGTGCTCGAGATGACGATCGAAGAAGCGTGCGAGTTTTTTCAGCCGCTTCCGCGCATCCACCGCAAGCTGGCGACCTTGCTGGATGTCGGCCTCGGCTACATACGCATGGGCCAGCCCGCGACGACGCTTTCGGGAGGGGAAGCTCAGCGCGTGAAGCTGGCGGAAGAATTGTCCAAACGCGCCACCGGACGGACGGTCTACATCCTCGACGAACCGACGACGGGGCTGCATTTCGAAGACGTCAAGCGGCTGCTGACGGTATTGCACCGGCTCGTCGACCAGGGCAACACGATGGTCGTCATCGAACACAACCTCGACGTGATCAAAACCGCCGACTGGATCATCGACATGGGCCCGGAAGGCGGCACCGGCGGCGGCACGGTGGTGGCGATGGGGACGCCGGAGGAAGTAGCGGATGTTCCGGGTAGCTGGACCGGGCAGTTCTTACGGGGGGTGCTGGCATGACCGATCGAGCCGGCAGAATTCCGAATTCACTTTTGCTCAGCTTGTTTCTAGCGCTATTTCAAGATTCAAAACAGTGCGGCACACTATTTCACAAATAGGCTAATATTGAAATAAGATGCCGCCGCCAGGGAGGATTATGACATCCATCCAGGGACACAAGTGCTTTGTTCCGAACCCATTGCCGCCTAAGGAACTCCACCTATCCCGCCGGACTCAGGTACTAATCGAGGAAACAACGCACGCTCTGGGCCGCGTTGACGCGTGTCGAAGTCTACTCCCGAACCCCGATCTGCTCCAGTACGCCTCGCTACGCATCGAAGCCATCGCAAGCTCGACGATCGAGAACACGGTCGCGTCACCCGACGAGCTGGTTCTCTTCGAAGTCACCAAGAAAACAGATCGGGGCCAGGTACGGGAGGTTGCGAACTACGGGATTGCCCTTGATGAAGGTGTTAACTTGCTCAAGAGGCTTCCGATTTCAGTCAACCTCCTTCTGAAGGTTCATGAGACTCTAATGCGGGGCGTTCGCGGCGAAGTTTACGGCGGCAGGCTCAAATTGGCCCAAAATTACATCGCTCCAAGCAAGGCAGACCCAATCGAGCGGGCGACCTACGTTCCGCCTTCTCCCGCCGATACGCCCAGCCTTATGTCGGACCTAGAGCGCTACATTAATCTGGATCCTGCAGAACCAAAGGTGGTTCAGGTTGCCCTGGCCCACTATCAGTTCGAAACCATTCACCCGTTCGCCGACGGCAACGGACGTGTTGGCAGGCTTCTAATCGTTCTGCACCTTATTCAGTTGGGACTTCTGTCTGCGCCGCTTCTGTATCCTTCGGTGTATTTTGAGCGGACTCGGGATCAATACTACGAGGAACTGCAACGTCTTCGTGAGACGGGCGATTGGGAGGCATGGATCGGCTACTTCGTCGAAGGCTTGCGGGAGCAGGCCCAACACACCCTCGATCTCGTCGCCGCCATCCGGGCGGTCCAGGCATCGCTACGCGCCAAAGCAGCCGGCGTAAGGCGGCATGCCTCTATGTTACGTGTCCTGGAAGCCTTTATGCAGAACCCTGTTCTCTCTACTCGGGACGCCGCCATAGCGGCGGGATTGAGCTTCGCTACCGCGCAAAGCGCTATAGACGGCCTGGGTGCGCTTGGAATCGTGCGGGAGGTCACCGGCAAACGTCGTGGACGGATCTACATCTGCAGGCCTCTAGTGGATACGATCTTCGCTCGCGCCACGTGATCATCGTCAAAATCGCCGAAACGGCTGTGATTGGCGGTCGCTGCCCTCCGACGAAGCAAACTGGCTTCCGCTGCTGCCGGTCGCACGGCGCGCCAGCAAGTCAAACTGAACTGAACATATGTCGATGATGGGATATGGCGTCCCCACCGGGGACGCGCCGAAGAAACTGGACCGCGAGACGCTGAGGCGGATCGTGCGGCTGTTCGTGCCGCACCGGGCGCTGGTCGTCAAGACCCTGCTCGCGATGATCGTCGGAGTCGGCTTGGGGGTCGTGCCGCCCTACCTGCTCGGCAAGCTCTTTGACGATGGCATCGCCGCCAAGAACCTGACCATCGTGACCGAGATGTCGATCCTCACGATCGTGGTGACGCTAGCTGCCGCCGGGTTCACCCTGCTCTACGGCTGGCTCAGCGTGCTCCTCGGGCAAGAGATCATGTGCGACATGCGGCACAAGCTCTTTGTGCACCTCCAGGGCATGCCCCTGGCGTTCTTCACCGGCACGAAGACCGGCGAAATCCAGACCCGGATGATCAGCGACGTCGGCGGCGTGCAGAACGTGGTGAGCAACACCCTGACCGATGCGCTCTCGAACTTCGCCATCCTTGTTTCGACGGTGATCGTCATGTTCGCGATGGACTGGCGCCTGACCCTCGTCAGTATCGCGCTCGTCCCGCTGATCGGCTCCTTGAGTTCGAAGGTCGGCCAGGCCGCGCGCAAAATCCGCACCGGCGTGCAGGAGCAAACCTCCGAGGTCAACTCGATGATCCAAGAAACCCTCTCCGTCTCGGGTGTCTTGCTGACGAAAACGACCGGCCGGCTCGATCTCGTGACCCAGAAGTTCGACCGCGAGAATCGCAAGCTCGCTGACTGGCAGATCAAGGCCCAAGTCCTGATGTACTCGATGTTCGGGCTCTTCCGGATGATCATGTCGCTCTCGCCCGCGGTCGTCTACTGGGTGGCGGGATGGCTACTGATCAACCAGGGCGACACGTCGCTGACGGTCGGCAAGTTGATCGCCTTCACCGCGCTTCAAACCCGGATGTTCTTCCCGCTGACCGGACTGGCCAATTCCCAGGTCGAGGTGCTCTCGTCGTACGCCCTTTTCGGACGAATCTTCGAGTACGAAGACCTGGACCAGGCGATCAAGGACAAGCCGGATGCAAAGCGGTTGGACCCGGGACAGGTTCTCGGTCGGGTCCAGTTCGACCACGCGACGTTTCGCTACTCGCCCGAGCTGGAAGAGCCCACGCTTGCCGACATCACGTTCACTGCCGAGCCGGGCCAGTTGGTGGCCTTGGTCGGTCCGTCGGGAGCGGGCAAGACCACCCTCACCTATTTGATCCCGCGGCTCTGGGACGTCGAATCCGGTTCGGTCCGCATCGATGGCCACGACGTGCGGGATGTTCAACTCGCTTCCTTGCAGCAATGTGTCGGCGCCGTCACCCAGGAGACGTACCTGCTGCACGACACGATCAAGGAGAACCTTCGCGTGGCCCGGCCCGAGGCGAGCGACGAGGACCTCGTCGAAGCCTGCAAACTGGCGGCGATCCACTTTCACATCGCCTCGCTCCCGGAAGGCTACGACACCGTGGTTGGCGAGCGCGGCTACAAACTCTCCGGCGGCGAAAAGCAGCGGCTTGCGATCGCGCGGGCGATCCTCAAAGACCCGCGAATCCTCATCCTCGACGAGGCGACCTCGGCCTTGGATACCGAGACTGAGCGCCAAATCCAGGCGTCGCTGAGCACCCTCATGAAGGGCCGGACCACGTTCGCGATTGCCCACCGGCTATCCACGATCATCGCGGCAGACCAGATCCTGGTGATCGACGGCGGCCGCCTGGTCGAGCACGGCCGGCACGACGAGCTTCTCGCTCGAGGCGGGACATACCGGCGGCTTTATAACGAGCAGTTCAGGATGGAAACGACCTTGCCGGTGGGGTAAGGGTGCGATTCCTATTGTTGATCGTCTGCCCAAACTGCCGGAAGTAGGGCCAGCTAAAAGCTGGGAGATCCGCCGACCAACATTCCCGTCTACCGTCACTCTGATCACCGAACCCGGCGCAAATTCAGGACCGTTCCATCCTTAAGCTTCAAAGTAGCGGTTTCCTTGCCCGAAACGGTCATAATCGCTCGACTCAGTCTATCGAACCCCCTTAAGCGCACGGAAGAGGCATTGATGACGTCGTACGAGGGGGCGGGCACCTTGAGAGGACCGAAGCTCCTGTGGAATCTTGTCTCGGCTTTACCACCTGATTGCGACTGGACGGTAATAGCGTCCGGCATGAGGCTGAGTGTGAAGCCATTGAATCCTTCAAGTGGCACACCCTCCTTGGCCACTGAGAGCCATTCGCCCAATGCTTCGTGGCGTGGTGCGCCGGATCGACCAAAAGCTATGAATGCCCCAGTGGCAAGAATCAAGACGATGGCCAGGGCAATCAGGACCGTGGTTGTCCTAGATCTTGGCATAGCGGTGTCGCCGGTATGCATCCATCAAAGTTTTGCACATTACCCCTGCAAACCTCTTCAAATTTTGCGTGCTGCAGCATTTTCCCGCAATGGCTAATAGCCGTTCCCAACGCCAGGGATCCACAATCTGTCGTCCTTCCGGACGCTAAGCGATCGGGTTCGCACCTCGTACGTTCAGACCGCCGGGTGGTGCGCCGGAACAAACGGCCTCGTGGAGAGGCGTTGTTGCTCTACGGATTGCCGAGCATCCCGTAGACCTGCCTGATAATGGTGCGCCCTTCGTTCTCGATCGCGAAGCGGCCATCCCACGACGTCGCAATAATGACGATGCGCTTGCCAGGGTTGTAGCTCGCGACGGTGTTCCAAATGTTGTTGCCGCCCGCAAACGAGGCAAAGCGGCGCGAGGCATCTTCGACATGCAGCCCGGGCTCGAGCAGCTTGTGCTGCTCGCGCGAAATCAGCCCGAACTCGTGGAAGGCACGGGTCCAACGGGCCAGTTCCCTTACCGTCGTGAGCATCCCACCGTTGCCGCGCAGATTCCACGAGGGACCGTCCTTATACCAAAACTTGTCCAGTGGCGTTCCAAACCGCTTCCCGTCGCTGCGGTATCCGACCGCGAGCTGGTCGGGCTTCCAACCCGGCCGCACGTATCCGGTGCGCTTCAGCCCCAATGGCTTGAATTCCAGCTCATCGATCAGAGCTTCGATGGACCGACCCGAGACCTTCTCAAGGATGGTCGCCAGCATGCTGAAACCGGAGTTCGAGTACTCCTCCCGTTGACCGGGAGTAAAGATGAGGTCGCTGGCGAGCATCTTCGCCATGAGCTCGTCGCGCTCCATCGGCTGATAGTCCCCGCCAAATACGTCTTTGAAGCCCGCGCGGTGTTCGGCCAGAATCCTCAGCGTAATCGCCTTCTTGTCGGCGGGCACATTGTCGAAGAACTTGGATATCGGATCGTCCAAACCGAGCTTTCCTTTCTCGACAAGCTTGAACAGCGCCACGCGGACCATTGGCTTGACGATCGAGCCCATGCAGATCCCCGTATCCCGCGTAAAGGAACGCTTCGCCGCCGGGTCGGCATAACCGACGGTATGGAAGAACTTCTCCTTGCCCGCCTGTTCGACATACACCATGCCCCGGAAGGACTTGGCCTCAAGGGATTCGAGAAAGGCTGTCAGCGAGGCTGGAGTCGGCGCAGATTCTTGGCAAAGCAAGGTCGAGGCAATCAGCGTGGCGATCATGGTTACCATGCTTACATCCAGATCGTCAAAAAAGTTTCATAATTTGACAAACGCGATGAAGGACGAACACAACCTCACCGAGGCGCAGCTTGCCGTGCTGGTCGGCCCGCGAACCCATGAAGTGCTGGACGCCTTCCTGGAGCACGGCGAGCTTTCGGCAACCCAGGTCCAAACGATGCTGGGCTTTGAGAGCAAATCGGCCTACTACCAGGTCGGCAAGCTCCGCAAAGCCGGACTGCTCCTACCCGTCGAGGGTGACCAGCGGGCGAAGACCTTTCGGCCGGTCGCCAAACGGATTCGTATGCCCGAAGGGTTCCAAGGCGAGAGGTACGAACGGCTCGCGGCAAAGGCCGTATCGGCCAAGCTCAGGAGGGCCTCCCGGAGATTCGAGGCAGTCGCTGCCCGAAGCGGCCAAAGCCCCGAACTCGTCGGATGGCTGTACCTTGGCACGGCTACCCTGACGCTCTCGAAAGCTGCGTTCGAGGAGCTGACCACGAAGATCGCCAAGCTCCTACAGGATGCGGCAAACTCAAAACCGGAGCCTGGTACGAGGAAACTACGCCTCCTGCTGGTGAGCACTCCCGACTTGGACGACTGACCGGCCCATCCGAACGTTATGGTGGCATCGGGAAGAATGTGTATCGAACGATATTGACCCAGTTATCTTCGATGCCGCTGTTCACAATCGCCTCGCTCCCGGAAGGCTATGACTCCGTGGTTGGCGAGCACGGCAACAAACTTTCCAGCGGCTCTATCACGAGCAGTCCGGATGGGGTCGGTCTTGCCGGCAGGGTATCTCACCGCTCACCGGTCTCAGGACTTGCCACTCGCCTGCAGCCAATGGTCAAGAAGACTTCCTTCGGCTTCTCGAAGCGGCCATGCCCAATCCGATGCCAAGAGCCAACAAGGTCCCATGTTCGGGGACCGGGTACGACGTGTAGCCCTCCCACTGAAGATCCTCGTTTGGAACGGTTACTTGCGGATCCCCGAGCCAGTTACGGGCCCAAACCGTTGGGTTGGCGGGTCCGCTGTTAAGGACCTTGCCTTCCATTGTCCAATCCGTCCCGTTGACTTCGAACGGGGTAAACGTGCGCCACACGCCGGCACCTTCGTAGAACACCACGGCCCTTGGGTCCTTCGTGTGCTTTCGCCTTCCCTTGTTTCCCCAAACCCTGTAAACGGTGTTCTCCGCGTCAATCGCCTTGTTGTGGGCATTCTTGAATGCATCTGGATCCTGTTGCGGATCCTGCTTCCCGACATACATCTGCTCGATTTCGTGGTAAAGGACTGCAAACGCGGTCGAACCAACCGTTTCAGCGTCACCCGATCTCGGCAGCACCGATAGATCCGAAACGTCCAAGAGTTGGTGTTTTGCGGGTTCCACATCGCGGTACCACATTCCCTTGGTGACTCCAGCAGCGTTACCGCAGACACCCAACAC
This sequence comes from Fimbriimonadaceae bacterium, assembly GCA_019187105.1. Lineage (NCBI taxonomy): Bacteria > Bacillati > Armatimonadota > Fimbriimonadia > Fimbriimonadales > Fimbriimonadaceae > Fimbriimonadaceae bacterium. Next base: position 1,634,815 of record JABAQM010000001.1, read on the forward strand.
CACACTTACGTTGGAATTCGAGATCTCCCGCAAGTGAGCGGCAAGCTCGTTACCACCCTCCCCGATCGTCACCTTGCCAGACACGCCGTGTCTCGTCACTTCTGTTTCGGTGAGGTCACTCAGCAGTTGCAACACGTAGAGAATGTTCTCGTAGGATCCATTACCGGCGGTCCTAATGGTCAAGCCCTGACCAAACGTCGGACTAACGTGGAACACGATCGCAACGAGCGTGACAAGCAACCGACAAAAGCCCCTTGCTGAAGTCGACAACCGGTACCGACTGCATGTCGAGAACAATTGACCATTCCAACCCTCGATGACACCCTCCCTATCTCTCCGGGCGTAATCATCACTGTATGCCATTTCTTACTCCTAGATTTCGACTCTTCTTGCTCACCCAGCGTAGCTAATACTCTATGTTTATCCTAGCACCCCTGCTCGACCGTCATAGTTGCATTTCAACGGCGTGCCATCCAAAATGACCTCCTCATCTGATGTTGTGGGTTAGCTCGGTTGCAATCCGGAGTGTGCTATCCTATTCGTAATCGCTATTTGGGTGGTCGCGTTATGAACATTCCAGTTCGCAATTCGCTTTGGTCATCCAATTTGATCCCAAGTTCAAAGCGCATTACTGCTGCTACAGCAATGATAGGACCTCTGCTTCAGAATTCCTCGTTTCCCGGTATATTGGCAGCGAAGTATGAGTCGTTCTAACGTCGCTCGACTTACCAGAGTGGTCTGCGCAGCAAGTAACGGGACACATCTGCGACAAGTCAAGAAACACTGACAAACAAAGGTGCGCAAGACGGTGGCGAATGGTCAATGCAGTTTTCACAAGAGCTTGTTCTGACAGATAACTGCCACTGCTAGCGGAACAGTTGTCACTGACTTCTCGCCAACAGCCGTTATCGCTTTGGGACTGGAGACCATCGCAACAGTTACGTGCTTTTCCAGGACCCCTTCCAGCTGTAAGTCCGAATCTCCGAGGGTCCCCATGAACCAGGGCCGGTGACCGCCACGTCGACGATCGGGTGATCTTTGAGGAAAAGGTAACGATCCTTGTTCCGCGGATTAATCAGCATCCATGCGGCAATGGTCAGAACCGCGGTCGATGCGAACGCAGTCTTCCAGCCCCGGCGGGTGCGGCTTGTCATGATAGGATAAATTGAAGACCGCCTTTGAATGCCGGCGCGTTCGACTGCCGTCAAGACCGATCGGGGTCATTCAGGCGGTGGGGCGTTAGGGTCTTCGACCGGGTAAGTAAAGAAAAATGAGATGCCATCTTGACAGGCATGCTTTTTGCGCTCATCGGCATGTTCCTGAAAGGAAAGCTCAAACCCGGCCGATGCGGGAATGGCGTGGACTTCCTTGGCGAACCGCTGAAGGGTCGATAAGATGACACTTCGGTCGGCGGGCAAGTTCCATATGATGCATCGCTGCCTGTCGCGGTTCACATACTCTTGTTTAACAGGGAAGCCCTGCTCTGAACATACGGCTCTAGCAGTCTCCTCGGCCGAGGTCTTCCTGTTCGCATCAAACCATTCGATCATCTCGATTCTTCCTTCCATTTTCGACACGAGTAAGCACGCATCGCCATCGATCACGGTTGCTGTGACTGACGAATACCAGTTCGTCGATTCGAGCAGCTGATCGATGTAGGGACCGATGTGACTAAGGCCATCCTTCTCGAACCGTTCAGGGGGTTTCTCGTATTCCCAGCCTTCCTCGAGAATGCGGCCTTTGCCATCGGTCGTCTTAATGTAGACCCAGCCAGGGGGGTGCCTTGCCTCTGCGGCCCGCATCTCACCTTCGGTTCGTTGATTCCGATGGCGACGGAAGAACGGGAATAGGTCAAGGAGTCGATGGATTGTCACGCGATCTCCTCGTAATACAGCCCTATCCGATAGATCGCGAAAACCAAAAAGCCTGCGAGAACCAGCGAGGACCAGAAGCCGGCTGGACCATACGCGCCGTAGAAACCCTGTATCGCCCTGGCCAGAAACTGATAAACCCAGATAAACGGATTGGTAACCGGTCCGGGATGTGGTGGCATCTTGATTTGGATCGCCCCCGCCCAGTTGCCGATCGCGGCCGCCGCCCAAAGAAACACCGTCGTGACGGCCACCCATTTGCCGAAGAAGTGGTTATCGTTTGTGCGGAACTCCCACCACATTGCCACATAGAAGGCGGCGACCAGAGCGGTGGTCAAGGGCGCCGTTTTGGCGAACGTGCCAAGCAGGGTCAGGGCATCGTCGAGATGGAGAGCCTTGAGAAGCGCTGCCTGAAGGCCGGTGGTGAAGAGGACGATCAACAGGCTCGTGACCGCCATCCCCCGCTTCAAATCGCCAGCCAAGCGCTCCTTCTGGTTGGGCTGATCTGGACGAACCGTTACCGCTTCGTCTCTTGGTTGTGCCGGTTCGGACATGGCATCGTTCCCCGAGTTGCCGCAGTATATCCGTGCGATATCTGAACTCAAACCCGGGTGGCGTAATATGACGGTATGGGAACCGGGCTTGAGTCAACCATCCGATACGATGGCAGGTTGCTGCCGGGGGCAGGCTCCGGCTCGTGGCTGCTTCTGCCGCTGCCTGCAGAAGCGGATTCGCAGCCTTTCTCACGCGAAGAAACGATGATCGAAGGAACGATCGATGGCTTCCCATTCCGGGCCCCGCTCGGCAGTGATGGGATCCGCATCAGCGCCGCGGTGCAGCAAGCAGTTGGCGCCCAAGCGGGAGACCAGGTCGTCATCGAAATCACCCGAGTCGGAGAAGAACCGGAAGTGCGCGTTCCCGCAGATTTCCAGAGGGCTCTAGATTCCGCATCGCCAAAGGTCCAGTCGCTCTGGCACGGGATCACGCCGCTGGCGCGGCGAGAATGGGTGCGGTGGATCGCCTCAGCCAAGCAGGAGGTCACCCGTGCAAAGCGGATCGAGGTCGGTATGGACAAGCTGTCCAAGGGAATGCGGCGCCCCTGCTGTTTCCCCGGCCTCAACTTTGTGACGAAGGACCTCGTGCCCCCGGAAGACACCTGGGTGGGTCTGCCCGGAGCAAAGGCAAGGAAGTCGGCATAGCGGTCCCAGGGCGAGAAAGCGTGATTTAGTGAGGGCCCATTGACTTACTGCGGGCTTGGATGATGGGTACTCAAGCTGTGGCCGCGATGTTGCTTATCGTCTTTGGATCGCGGATTGCGGCTGCCGCCCCCGGCGACGGCCAGACCGGCATGGTCACGTTCCCGCTGTGGGTGCTGGGTGGGTGGCTGGGCGTCGGAGCCATAAAGGATGCATGGGAAGTCCGATCAGAAACGCCTGCCGCCCTCGTCGGTGTTGGCCTCTGCATGCTCGTGGCAGTTGTTTCCATCGCTTGGTCCGTTCGCGTGATGAGGAAACCCTTGAAAGACGGTCCATCCCAAAGATCGCTAGAGAATCGCGCAGAGGAATGAGGTTCTGGCGACGTCTAGCTAAGTGGATGTGACCTTTGAGCAATGCCCTTACGAGGGAGTTCCTTTTGCTGGCATTTGCGATTACCGCGCTCAGTTGTGTCGCGAGCGGCTTCCTCGGTGGCTGGTTAAGCGACCATAAGGGGTCGTGGCGAGGCGAACTGAGGGCAGTCCGCACGAAGCTCGATACCCTCATTCGAGGCTACAGAATCACAGCTGGCCGGTGGCCCCGCTCGATGTCCGAAATCGAGAGTCGCTTTCCGAAAGAGATGGAATACGACTACATCATGATCTGCCAGAACCACCCCTGGAACCATCGAGAAACAGGAACCTTGACGGACTACGTGCTGGTCCGGAACCCGGGGGGAGATCAGGCTGGCTTGATTTCGTACCGTTTCAAGTTGAAGAAGTTGAAGAACTTCATGGAGCTGTCGGTCGAAACACCAACCGACCCGGCCGCACCAGAGCGGTAGCCTGGTGCCTGCGGGCACTGCCCGTTGCTTTCACTCCGTAAATCTTGCCTGAGAGGAAGAACATGTTCACGCTTGCCATCCAACTTGCTGCCGCAATATCCGCCCCACCGCCAATCCAGAATGCTCACCCCGCCACGCCAGAGGCCGTCGTTCGAGCCCTTTACGATCGCGTTACCTGGAAGCCGCCGCAAACGCCGAACTGGGATAGCGTGCGCGCGGTGTTCCACAAGGAAGCGGTGTTCTCGTTGCGTCTCGGCCGGGGCGACATCAGGGTCATGGACTTGGACGGATTCATCCGCGAGTGGATCGACTACGCCAAGCTGGAGCCGGTCGTCAAGAACGGGTTCCAAGAGAAGATCGTCCGACTCAAAGCGACCGAATATGGCGAGATCGCGAACGTGTACGTGCTCTACGAAGCGATGATCCCCGGCTACATGAAGGCTCCCCAACAGGGGATCGACATTTGCCATCTAGTCAAAACCGGGGGCAAGTGGACGATCGTTTCGATCGTAAACGAACTCGTCGACAAAGGCAAACCGCTACCGCCCGACCTCCGTTAGCCGCGGCACGATGTGAAAGAAACCTGGCGACTCCAACGAGTTGTCGCTCACCAGCGTCATCAAAGATGGCGGCTATGGAAACGGGTTTGCCAGACCAGTCAACTAAAAGAACGGACTTTGCGCTACGTGTCGGGCTATCTTTGCTGGCCACGATGCTATATGGTTTCGCACTCCTAAGCCCGGTCGTGAGTTCGGGCGGCCCGCGGGGATCCCTTTTTGGACACGAAGTCGTTGGAAACATTCTTGGACTCTGGTCCATCCCCCCTCAGTTGGCGAACGTGGGCTTCGTAATTGGACTCTTGCTGTTGCTTGCAGGCAACTTCAAGGGCGCCCTCATCGTTGGCGGCATTTCATCCGGACTGGCCGCACTCGCACCATTCTGCTACGGCGTATCGGTGGCTGATCTTAGGATTGGTTTCCCTCTTTGGCTCGGTAGCTGCGCCGTCCTCGCCATAGCCGGTCTCATTGGAGAGGCGTCCAGGCCAAGCGCCACTCGCGCACCATGAAAACAAATGAAGGATGAGGATAACCGCAACCGGTTAGGAATTCGGGCACCGCTCATGCTGGCTTTTGCCATCACTGCCGTAACTTGTGTAGGTTTCAGTCTCATCGCCCAGTGGCTCGGCTCCTGCAAGGGCTCATCACGTGAGGTGAGCACGGTCCGGCCAAAGCTCGAGAAGATGATCCGCAGTTACCGGAAAGAGACCGGGCGGTGGCCAAGTTCGATGGCGGACCTAGAAGGTCGGTTCAGCGGGGAGATGGATTATGAGTACGTGATGACCTGCCAAAACCACCCATGGAACCACCGAATGACGGGCACACTAACGACCTACACCCTTATACGCCATCCGAAGGGTGATGTCGAAGGTGGGATTGCGTACCAATTCAAGCGCCAAAGAATGCTGACCTACTTGGAGTTGTGGGTTGAGGATCCGAACACGACTGTTAAGACGCAGTAAGGTGGCCACAAAGGGGCAGCTGGTCGTGGCCGGAGGAATGATCGTTGCATCGATGGTAGTCTTCACTTTCTTTCCGTGGCGTTGGTTCAGCGGATGCAAAGGCGCTTCGGAAGAATGGAGGGGCGCGGAAGCCAAAGTTTGAGGCCCTGATACTTGAGTATCGATCCAAGTCGGGACGATGGCCCGTATCGCTATCAGATATCAAGGTTTTGCTGAAGCCAAATATGGAATTCAGATATAGAGAGCAGTGCTCTACCCACCCTTGGAACCATTGGTCGACGGGCACCCTTAAGGGAACGAAGCTGGTCCGCAATCCGAACAACGATAGCGACGGTAGGATCGCCTACCACCTATGGCTTCGGTGGAGCAAACACCCGATCGGCGTTTCCGTCGAAGACGCCGCATTCGACAATCGCTAGCTGCTTCGACAAGGACGCCTGCGCGCGCCAGCGCTATGCCGATTCCACCCGCACGTCGCTGCGGATCGAGTTCGCGATGTAGCATTCTTCGTGCGCCCGATGGTGCAGCGCCGCTAACTCCTCCGCGGAAGGACGCCGGGCGCCGGAAAACTCGATGGCCGGTCGCAAGGCTATCCGGGCCACGTAAGACTTTCCATTCTCGTTCTCACCCATCTCACCCACGGCCTCATCCACGTATCGCTCGACAACGAAACCCTCCTTGTGGGCCAAGTAGAGAAAGGAGAGCATGTGACAGCTCGAAGCCGCCGCGACCAGCGCTTCCTCGGGGTCGACCGCTTCCACAATGCCGAGAGGCGGTGGAACGATCTGGGGCGCGCTCGAGGCCGGAACACGAATACCGCCATCGAATTCCCACTCATGACCGCGGCTGTACCTGCCTCCGGCAAAATCCTTGCCATTCCGGCTCCAGCTGATCTTCGCGGTGTGTCGGTGCATGGGATGAATTCTTGACAAAATTCTATCTCGCGCGAAGTCCTGGAGGTATCTTCGGCGACACCCAGCGAGGTACCTTCGGCCCATGTTTATCGTTGTTTCCAAATGGTCGTTCCTGCCGGGTCGGGAAGAGGAGTGGCGGGAGATCAGTAAGACGACGCGCCAGCGCATCAACGGCATTCCTGGCGTCGAGTTCGTCCACGGGTTTGTCAGTCAGAGTGGAGAGGCGGTCGCCGTGATTGGGTACACCGACGAGGCCACCTACAACCGTCTTGTCAACGAGCCGGACGGCGACGTGGTCAAGGCGATGGCGGATACCAACGTCGAGTCGGTCGGCCAATGGCTCTCGTCGGACCGGGGCGAGTCGATTTAGCAGGGCGGATCCGAAGCTCTTGGCGTAAGCTTCGAGCCGTGATCAGAGCGCTTCTCCCGTTCGTCGGGTGCATCCTGCCCTTGGCAGCGAGCTTCCCAGCCCCAGCCCAAACCTTGAAGACCCGTTGGGCGGAAAGGGTCACCGCGGCCAACGCCCATCGCGAGTATCCACGGCCCCTTCTCGCCCGCAAGGACTGGGTCAATCTGAACGGCCACTGGGATCTGACCATGAAGGGAAGCACCCAGAAGATTCTCGTACCCTTCCCGGTTGAATCCCAACTCTCGGGCGTTGCGAAACGAGTCGAGCCTGGAGATACCTTGCGGTATCGACGGACCTTCACGCGTCCGAAGGGCGACCGTGTCTGGCTCCATTTCGGCGCCGTCGACTGGCACGCAAGGGTCTTGGTGAACGGCAACAAGGTAGGTGAGCATAAGGGCGGTTACGATCCATTCAGCTTCGACATCACGGATGCTCTAACCAAATCGGGTCGGCAGCAACTCGAAGTCATCGTCACGGATCCCACCGATACAGGACCGCAACCGAGAGGCAAGCAGGTTTTGAAGCCGGAAGGCATCTGGTACGTGCCGACGAGCGGTATCTGGCAAACCGTCTGGCTGGAAGCCGTGCCAAATCATTCGATTGCCGGCCTTGACGTCCGCGCTAAAAACGACGGCACCTTGACGATCTCCATTGACGCCAGGACCGCTCCCGGCAGCCCCAAGGCACGGAGTTTCTTCACGGTGGAGTTGCGCGATGGCAAGCGGGCCATCAAGGCGCAAGCGGTCGCCGGCGGCAAGGCGACGTTGAAGGTGCCAAAGCCGAGGCTCTGGGCCCCCGACAGCCCGACCCTTTACCCCATCAAGGTCAAGTGGATGGACGACGTGGTTGAAAGCTACGTTGCCTTCCGCGAAATCACTCTGAAGAAGGACAAAGACGGCCAGCCCCGGGTCCACCTGAACGGTAAGCCCATCTTCCTCATTGGACCGCTCGACCAAGGATTCTGGCCGGATGGGCTCTACACACCTCCGAGCGACGAGGCGATGAAGTACGACCTCGATGTCACCAAGCGGCTCGGCTTCAACATGATTCGCAAACATGTAAAAGTCGAATCCGCACGATGGTACTCGTGGTGCGACCGATTGGGCATCCTCGTGATGCAGGATATGCCGAGCGGCGACAAATACATCGGTGGCCGCGATCCCGACATCACCCGTACCCCCGAATCGGCCGCCATCTTCCAGCGCGAGCTCAAAGGGATGATCGATGCCTTTCGCAATCATCCCTGCATCATTTCTTGGGTTCCCTTCAACGAGGGTTGGGGTCAATGGGAGACCGCCAAAGTCGCTTCGTGGATCAAGACTTACGACCCCACACGCCTGGTGAACAGCGCCAGCGGATGGACGGATCGAAAGGTCGGAGACTTCTGGGATTGGCATGTCTATCCCGGCCCCGGCTCGCCGCCAAACGATCCCAAGCGCGCCCTGTTTCTGGGCGAGTTTGGCGGACTCGGCCTGCCGATGCCCGGCCACATGTGGAAAGAATCCGGCTGGGGCTACCAGTCGTTCAAAACCCAGAAGGAACTCACCGACCGATTTGTGGTGCTTCTCGACGAGCTGAGGTACCTCATCGATAAGCCCGGACTGTCGGGAGCGGTTTACACGCAGACAACGGATGTGGAAGTGGAAGTTAACGGACTGATGACATACGACCGGGCCGTCATCAAGATGGACGAGAAGCGAGTTCGAGACGCCGTTCGGAAGCTCCACTTGCCACCGCCCGTTATGAAGGTTCTCGTGCCGACTTCGGAGACAGTCGGCCAGAACTGGCAGTACACGCTCGCGAAACCCGAGACCGACTGGCAAACGGCGGCAGCGCTAACGTCAGCCTGGAGAACTGGCCCCGGCGGATTTGGCACGCCTGAGACCCCGGGCGCGATCGTCAGAACCCGCTGGGATACCAAGGACATCTGGCTGCGCCGCCAGTTCAAAGTAGGCGATCAATCGCCGACCCACTTGCGCATCCACCATGATGACGACGTCGAGGTTTACATCGATGGCAAGCTCGTGTACAAGGCGCCAGGTTGGACTTCCAGCTACCGAAACTTCCCTATCGAGGGCCTTGCGAAGGGCGAGCACACGCTGGCCATTTACTGCCACCAAAACTCGGGCGGCCAGTACATCGATGCAGGCTTTGTCAGGCTAACCGAGCGAGCCCGCTGAGTTACTCAAGGCCCGGCACGTCGATTTCGAGGTCCTCTCGGTCGGCGATCGTCCGTGGCCGCACCGGGATCATCCATTCATCGACGACAACATCGAACCAACCTGCCTTGACCGCGGGATCCGCATGGGCGAGCTCTCGGGCCTCATTGGCGCCGATTAGATAGAGGCTCATCCCCCGCCACTTGGTGTCGTCCTTTCGGCGGATCGGGCCGTTGGCAAGGATCTTGCCCGCTTCAGCCAAGCCGGTGAGGTACCTGATGTGGGCAGCCTGAATGGCGTCATCGTCGGGAGTGTCTGGTACTTCGCGATCCGGAGTCACCAGCCGGACGATCGTGAGAATCTGAAATGCCTTCTTGGCCATGTTTCGCTCCCTCTATTTTTGCCAAACACCGGGCCCTTCTCGCCCGCACCGGTATCCTCTAGCCGGTTGCCAGCCGCCAATGTCCTCGATCGATGACCGCCTGTCCGATGATCTGAGCCGCTTGGTCGATCACCTCAAGCGGCATCCCCATGCGGTCCATGATCGTCCGCAGGATCTTGCCGAGAAGCTTGGCATGCCCATCGGTCTCGTGGCGAAGGTCTTGGCCGAGCGGGCCCCGCGCCGGAAGATCCAGGAGCGCCGATCTTCGGATGCCGGAAAGCGGTTCGGAGCAGCCCTCTCCGGACTCTTCGCTTCCCTCACCAGCAATCCCGTCCTTTTCAACGCGATTACCTTCCTGCTGATGCTGGTCGGCTTGGCGATCGCCTCGGATCGGTCCTTTGCCGAGGAGCGCGGATACCGGATCAATTCGGTCACCGAGATCCTGATTCTCGTCGGCACTCTGATGCTCCACTGGGGCTGCTTCTTTCGGCACGGTCGTGCCCGTTACGTGTTCCAAAGCACGCTTGCCATCTATGCGATCCTGACCCCGGTCCTGCTCGTCATCGGTTTCGCCCTTCTGCCCCGCGAAATGACCGGCTCCCGGGTCGAACTTGGGCTCATGATCCTTCTGAGCCTGGCCGTACTATGCGGCACCTATCTCTTCGTCGGCCTAACGTTCTCCCTCGTTGGCGGCTACTTCCACATCCGCCAGGTCGAACTTGAGGTCGAAAGGCTCACGCGGCAGGAGCTTCTCCAGCGCTTCTTTGAGATTCAGGAGCGAATGAGCGAGCCCAGCGAAGTGGTGCCGGAGCACCCCCTGTACGGCAAGAACCGGTTCCTCGACGGATTCCGGGTTTCCCCGCTTTCGAGGGGCGTGGTGCTGGGGATGCTGTTTGGCATAGTAGAGGTCGCACTGACGTCGGCGGTCGCCGGCCGATCGCTGAATGAGCCTGGGCCGATGTTCATGCGGGCTGGAGTCGGCGTCCTCGCCACCTTAGGATTCATGGGCGCCGCCTTTGTATCAGGGACGCCGGTGCGCGGGATCGCTACTGCTCTTGCCGGGATGGCGGGCATGCTCGCGATCGAGGTCATGCCGATTGGACACTTCGGACCCGATGTCGTCAGGGACCTGGGAGCATGGGGGTTTGTCATCAATGTCGCCCTGACCGTCGCCCTCGGCGGGGCGGCAGGCCTCGGTGCCTTCCTCGAAGAACGTGCCCATCGCCAAAAGTTGCTCGATCGCAACGATCCCGAGACGCTCGTCTCCGAAATGGTCAAGATCCAGCGGCTGCTGAACCCTGGGGCCAAATCCGTTTGCGTCATGGTCGTGGATGTGGCCCGCAGCACCGACATGAAGTCCGGAGCGGATCCCTTGCGAGCAGAATGGACGTTCCGGGAGTACCAGAACCTATTGCAGGACATCGTGCTTTCAAACCACGGCAAAGTCCATTCGACCGCGGGAGATGGAATGGTCGCCGCCTTCGATACCTGTGAAGCCGGGTTGGCTGCCGCACGCCAAATCCAGCATCAGCTCCAGGAGTTCAACCTGAGCACCAACCGGCTGGTCCATCCCTTCCGCCTAAGGATCGGGCTCCACTACGGCACGATCACGGGCAGTCTCGACGACGTTCAATTCACCCGGGTTATCGATGTCGCAGCTCATGCCGAGCGCTTTAGCCAGCTGGGCGGCATCGCCGTTACCGACGCGGTGGCCACCCATCTACCGGCGGAGAGCGTCGCCGAGCTCGTGCGGGAGATTGATGGACACCGCCTCTTCATGGTCCTCGACCCCATTTCCGAGCCATGAAAGGAACCTGGATCGATCTGGGCAGGATGGAGTACCGGAAGGCTTGGGACCAACAGCTTGCCGTCCTCGAACGGGTACACGCCGGCGATGACGACTGCCTGCTGCTCGTCGAGCACGACCCCGTTCTCACTCTCGGCGCCAGCTTCCACGAGGAAAACCTGCTCCACCCTCGCGAGTGGTACCGCCACCGCAGCATCGCCATCGAACCGACGGATAGGGGTGGCGATGTCACGTACCACGGTCCCGGACAGCTAACCATCTACCCCATCTTCGACTTGAAGCGGCATGGCAAGGACCTGCATCTCTGGATGCGGCAGCTCGAGGAGACAATGATCCGAGTCGCGGCCGCGGTCGGCGTCGAGGCGTTTCGTCTGCCTCCCCACACTGGGGCGTGGTGCGGCGATCCACCCCTCAAATATGCCGCGATCGGCGTCAAGGTGAAGAAGTGGATCAGCATCCACGGCATCGCCTTGAATTGCCGAGGCGATCTTGGAATCTATGAGGAGTTCGTGCCATGCGGTATCAGCGAGTACGGCGTGACCTCGCTGTCTCAGGCAGCCCAGCGCGATGTGGGGCTGCCGGAAGCCAAAGAGGCCACGGTACGCGCCTTCGAAGATGTCTTTGGACTCGAACTGGCCGCCGGTAAACTCCTGGCTTCATGACGATCGATGCCCAACTGGAAATCCTGCGCCGAGGCACCACCGAGATCATCAGCGAGGCCGACCTCGCCGAGAAGCTAAAGCTTGGACGGCCCCTGCGGGTTAAGCTTGGCGTCGATCCCACCGCAAGGGATGTCACCCTGGGCTGGGCCGTGGTCTTGCGCAAGATCAGAGATTTCCAACGCCTCGGCCATATCGGCTGCATCATCATCGGCGACTTCACCGCGATGATCGGAGACCCAAGCGGTAAGAGTAAAACCCGGAAGCAACTCACCCGGGAAGAAGTACAGGCGAACGTCGAGGCTGTCAAGGAACAGCTGTTCAAGATCCTCATCCCGGAGAAGACTGAAGTCTATTACAACGCCGACTGGCTCGGCAAAATGACGTTCGAGGATGTCATCCGGCTCTGCAGCCGCTACACGGTTGCCCGAATCCTTGAACGCGACGACTTCACCAAGCGGCTGCGGGACCAAAAGCCGGTCGCCATGCACGAGATTCTGTACCCGCTCTGCCAAGGCATGGACTCGGTCGAGATCAAAGCCGATATCGAGCTTGGTGGCAATGACCAGAAATTCAACAATCTCGTCGGCCGAAACCTGATGGAGCAGTACGGCCTGCCCGCCCAAGTTGTGATGCTCTGTCCCCTCTTGGTCGGCACCGACGGCAAGGAGAAGATGTCCCAATCCCTTGGCAACTACGTCTCGATCATCGATTCACCCAACGACATCTATGGAAAAACGATGTCGATCCCGGACGAACTCATCGCCAACTGGTTCGAACTGTGTACCGATGTGGACCTTAAGGAGGCGCGAGCGGAAACCGCAGCCAGCCCTTACGAGGCGAAGAAGCGTCTGGCACGTGAGATTGTGGCGCTGTACCACTCGGAGTCGGCAGGGGCTGAAGCCGAAGAGCACTTCAAACGAGTCTTCAGCGAGCGGCAGAAGCCAGTGGAGGCGATTCCGGCCCAGATTCCCGGAGAGCTTGTCGAAGAAGGCAAGGTCTCGCTGCCCCATCTGATCGCCGCCCTCGGACTCGCCAAGAGCAACGGCGACGCTCGCCGTTTGATCGAAGCAGGTGCGGTGAGCCTGGGCGACGTGCGGATCACCGACCCCAGATGGACGGGGCAGGTGGAGGCGATGCGAGGTCAAGTGCTTCGCGTCGGCAAACTGCAATACAGGACGCTCGTCTAGACGGCGACTTGCAGTCTCGGACGGCATGCGATCGCGTCGCGGTACATCTCGATGTACGCCGAGGCAGAACCATCCCAAGCAACCGGTGTCGTCCCGGCTCGCTGGCGGATCGCTGACCAGGCCTCAGGATCTCGATACGTCGTCACCGCTCGTTCGCAGGCGGCTATGAGCTGGGCCGGAACCGAATCCTTGAGGACGAAGCCGTTCTCCCCCTCTCGGACGGTGTCGGCTAAGCCTCCGGTGGCTCGGACGATCGGAATGGTCACGTAGCGCATCGCAATCATTTGGCCAAGGCCGCATGGCTCGAACGCGCTGGGCATAAGGAAGAAGTCCGACCCAGCGTAGATCCGGTTGGCGATCTCCGCATCGAACCGGTGCACGAACTTCACCCGACCCGGATTGGCGCTTTCAAGCAGTTTAAACTCCTCGACGAATCCCGGATCACCAAGACCCTGGACAACCAGGCTGCCTCCCAGTTCAAGAATGGCGGGCGTCGCGCCCAGCACGAGATCGAAGCCTTTCTGCCAGCTCAGGCGACTCACCATCCCAAACAGGGGACGGGATGAATCACCGTCCAAGCCAAGCTCTTGCAGCAAAATCTCCTTACAACTTTGTTTGCCAGACAAATCGTCTAACGAATAGTTCGACGGCAAGGCCGTGTCGGTAGCTGGATTCCAGAAGTCAGTGTCGATGCCGTTCAGGATGCCTCGAAGTTTCCCGGAGTTGTAGAGGTGCCACATCAAGCCTTCGAGGCGGCAGCCGTACTGTGGCCACATGATCTCCCTTGCATAGGTCGGGCTGACGGTATTGACCTCGTCCGAGTAAACACACCCCGCCTTGAGAAAGTTGACGGCGCCGAACGTTTCGAGCTGATGAAGATTGAACAGCTCCATCGGAAGCCCGGCGGCGGTCAGCGTATCGGATCCAAATTCACCCTGGTAGGCAAGGTTGTGGATCGAGAATACGGCGCCGACCATGTCGAAGTCTTCCGGATACCGCTCTCGCATGAGCACCGGCACGAACCCGGTGTGCCAATCGTTCGCATGGACGACGTGAACGTCGAGCTCCTTGGCCAACGCCAAGACCGCTTCGGAGAACAGCAGATAGGCGTCGCGGTCGAGCGAATAGATCGTGTCACTGGAAATCGCCGTTCGGAATCTTGGGCTGTCGATCAGCCAGAAATAGACGCCTTCATGGGCCAGGACGTGTACCGCAACGCTTTCGGGCGCGGAAGAGCCGACCGAAACGGAAAAGTTAAAACGATCCCTCTCGACCGCCCATTGGGCGTCGTTCAGGATGAGCGGATACCCGGGCATTGCCACCGAAGCCTGCTGACCACGCTCATTCAAGGCTCTCGGCAACGAAGCCGCCACGTCGGCGAGCCCCCCCACTTTGGCAAACGGAGCCACCTCCGCAGATACGACTAAAACACGCATTCCCAAATCTCTCAACTCCGGCACCGCAGTGGTTATTCCACAGATCGAAGGACCCAGACTAGCCAGGTAAAGTTCGCACATGGGGACTTTAGGCCTTATCGTCCTGCTCGCCGTGCAAACCAAGACGGTCCAAATGTCAAAACCGGACCACTATAAGGTTTCCGCCGAGATTCCGACGTTTGGAAGCGGTCCGGTGGCAAGGCATGCGAACGATGCCATTGGAACGTGGTCCAAGAGACTGGTCGACACGTGGTTGCGGGATTTCAACCTCAGTGTCCATGACTTGGGCAAGCCCAGAATGCCCTGGGAGCTGATGGCGAAGACCGACTATCGGTACGAAACGCCGAGGCTGGTCAGCACCGCGGTCGTGGTCTACGAATTCACCGGTGGCGCCCACGGAAACACCATAACCAACACCTTCAACTTTGGATTGGTTGGCGGTTCGGATAAACGCCTCGAACTCGGCGACTTCTTCACGGGGAAGGAATACAAGACCTTGGTGCAGGACCTGCTGCTAACGAAGCTGGCCGAAAATCCCGATGCGGCCTGGGTCCAAGACGGCACCGTGAGAAAGTTTTCGGTGGCACAGCTCAACCGATTCGTGGTGGAGCCGACCGGCTTGCGGTTCTACTTCGACCAGTACGAGGTGGCCCCTTACTCCTCCGGTCGATTCCAGGTATCGCTCTCCGCCAAGGATCTGGGCCCGACGTTTCGTCGCTCCATGTTGACAAGTCGTTAAGTACACTCGGACCATGCCGCTGACGCGCGATCAACTGGCCATGCGAGCTGCGCAAGAGCTTCGCGATGGCTTTTACGTGAATCTGGGAATCGGTATCCCTACTTTGGTCGCCAACTACATTCCGGCGGGCATGAGCGTCGTGCTGCAGAGCGAGAACGGCATGCTGGGCCTCGGCCCGTTCCCCTATGAAGGCGAGGCGGACCCGGACCTCATTAATGCCGGAAAGCAGACCGTCACCGAGATTCCGGGCACCAGCTACTTCTCCTCCGCCGACTCCTTCGCGATGATTCGCGGTGGTCACATCGACTTGACCATCCTTGGCGCCATGGAAGTGAGCGAGGAAGGCGACCTTGCCAACTGGATGATTCCCGGCAAGATGGTGAAGGGCATGGGCGGCGCCATGGACCTGGTGGCAGGAGTCAAGCGGGTCGTGGTGGTCATGGAGCATACGAACAAGGCCGGCGATTCCAAAATCCTGCGGAAGTGCGAACTGCCCCTGACCGGCAAAGGCTGCGTCAACCTCGTGATCACGGACCTGTGCGTGTTTGAAATCGATTCCCGGGGGATGCGCCTCATAGAGCTCGCGCCCGATGTCACTGAAGAAGAAGTTAGAGCAAAAACCCAGGCCAACTACCAGGTCGATCCTGCATTAAAGCTGGTGACCGTCTAAGTCCGCCTCCCCAATAATCCGATTGGGAAGGTGTAGCTATGAGAGCGATTTTAGTCTGTTTTGTCGCCTGTGCGGCTGCTGGTTGCAGCCTGCTCGGCAATTCTGCGGGTGTAACAAAGTCAAAGGCGGAAGCGCCTTCGATCGACGGCTTCTATCAGGGAAAGGTTGAGGTCCCCAAGACGGCGGATGGCAAGGAAGATCCGGCCGCCAAGATGGCCGAAGCCATGATGACGATGATGATGCCAACCCTCGAGATCAAGGGTGACCACTTCACGATGAGCATGATGGGCATGCCCATCGAGGGCAATGTTTCCCAGGAAGGGCTCACCGCGACATTCACGGTCGAGAAGGTCATGGGCATGTCGGCCAGTGAAATCAGCAAGAACGGTAACAAGCAGATGGCGGCCGACTTCGACAAGCCGATGGTGGGTCAAATCTCCCAGGACGGCAGCCGGATCGTTGTATCGGACGGAGAGAAATCTGGTTCGGGAGACTTGGTCTTCGAGCGTTCCGTCTCCGGATCCAAGTCGGCGGACGTCGGAGAAAAGTCAGTTTCGCTCAAGGAGGAAGCGGTTGTCGGTACCTGGCAGCTGGATCCGACTTTCAAGTACGACCTGCCTAAGGCGGACACCGCTGCCGAGAAGCAAATGGCGGAGTCCATGCTCAAGAACATGCGCCCTGAGCTCCGTCATGACAATTCCTTCGAAATGAATGTGGGCTTCAAACTCCAGGGAACGTGGACGAGAGCCAATGACCGCCTGCGGCTAAAAATGAAAGGCATCGCGGGAATGGACATGCCCGGCGGCAAGAGCTCCGGCGAGGATCTAATGGTCAAGGTCGATGGCGACCGACTGGTGATGATCGGAACGGCCGGCGAACCCGATGTGCCGCTGATTCGAGTCAATTAGCTCCGGCCCACGCCGGCACCGAGGCCCCGATCGACTTGCGATCGGGGCCTTTTTTCGGGTACTTTACAAGTTCTATTTGACTTGCAGGACCGGTACGCATGAAACGAACCTACCAGCCCAATAACCGACATAAGCAGACCACGCATGGGTTTCGCGTCCGGATGCGAACGAACGACGGCCAAAACGTGCTGAAGCGACGCCGACTTCGCGGCCGCCGACGGCTCTCCCACTAATTTCGCGATCAAGGGACCGAGCAAGGCACGATTCGAGTTGATTGTTCGCGAAGGCAAACGGGCCTCCGGCCAATTCTGCTGGCTCGCCGCCCTTCCAGGCACGGGATTGGTTGGCGTAGGAACGGCTAAGGCGATCGGGAACACGCCGCGACGGAATCGTCAAAAGCGGCGCCTCCGCGAAGCCCTTCAGCGAACGCCGTATGGAGCACTGGGCTTGGACTGGGTGGCCGTCGGGAAGCCGGCAATGGCCGAAGCTCGGTTTGATGATTTGTGCAACGAAGTGACGAAAATGGTCGATACCTTGAAACAGCGATGGGAAAGCGAATCGGAATCTGGATGATTCGGCGCTACCAGTTCGCCACCCAGTGGAAGCCGCAAACTTGTCGGTACTCCCCTTCCTGTTCCCAGTACACGCTGGAAGCCGTTGAGCGGTATGGCCTGCTCAAAGGCTCCTGGTTGGGATTCCGCAGAATCTTGCGGTGCCACCCCTTCCGATCCGGCGGATATGATCCGGTACCCTAGCTTTTACCTGTCGAATTCATGAGCAGACCCCAACCCCGCGGCAACTTCCTGCAGACCTTACTACTGTTCACCGTTATCTTCCTTGGGTTCCAACTGATCGTTGGCCCAATGCAGCAGAAACCAGACTCGCGCAGCTCCCAAGAGCTCCTCCAGGAAGTTCAAAACCTTCACCGCAAGGGAATGGACTATTCCATTGTCTCTGCCGCCAACACCTACAAGTCGAAAGTCGAGCAAGAGCTAAAGGACAAGAAGGCACCGGCTTCGGAAATTGAAAGGGCGAAACTGAAGGCCGACATCCTCGTCGCCGACGCCCAATTCAAAGCTGGGTTATGGCGAAAGGACTGGAACCGGCTGAACCTGGCCTATACGACGCTTTACAGTCTTCACAAGCGGTATCAAGGCGATCCGATTTGGAAGGAGAAGATCGATGTCGCGCCAACCCGCCAGAGACCGGCAACAACCATTACCCCCGAATCGCTCTGGAACGATGTTGTCACCACGCTGAGCAGCCAAAGCCGCGACCACCGTGTTCTCGATCTGATTCCCGGCTACCACTTCATCGACGCTCTGGTGGCGGTGACCGGTCGCGTCCCAGCGTTCAGTTACGCGTTTGCGGCCCTCCTGCTGGCGATGATCGTTCGGGCCCTCGTTTGGCCGCTCGCTCAAAAGCAGTTGATGGCTTCCCGCCAAATGATGCAGCTGCAACCGCTGACCAAGGAGCTGCGCGAGACCCTGACCAACAAGAAAACCGGCCAGGTTGACCAGCAGGAGCTGAGCGCGAAGACGATGGAGCTGTACCGCGAGTACGGAATCAATCCGTTCTCGGGCTGCCTTCCTGGACTACTTCAGGTTCCGCTGTTCCTGGTCGTGTACCAATGCATGCTGCTGTACAAGTTCGAGTTCCAGAAGGGCACGTTCCTCTGGATCAACCCGGGAACGGCAGCCAACACCAACGGATTCGTGGCGCCGAACCTTGGCGAGACCGACTGGATCTTGCTCGTCATCTACGGCGTGAGCATGATCGCCAGCACCATGCTGGCGCCCATCAGCGACCCCGCGAACGCGCGCCAGCAACGGATCATCGGAATTTCGATGGCCGTGGTGTTCACGGTCTTCATGTTCTTCTGGCCGGCACTGCCGTCTGCCTTCGTGCTGTACTGGATCTTTACGAACCTACTCTCGATGGCCCAGGCATTCCGAGCGTACCGGCTTGCGATTCCGCCCCTCCAAAAGGTGACCACGGCCACCGGCGGCGCCTACCCGCAAAGCAAATTCATGAAAATGATGCAAAAGTATCAGGAAGAAGCCGAACGGGCGCAAACCAAGCCATCCACCAACGGCCACGCACCCGGCAACGGCAAGGCCAACCCGTCCAGCACCATTTTCCGGGGCACGGGCGGCCCAAGGGTCCAGAAACCTAAGAAAAAGAAATGACGATTCCCATGGAAACGATCGAAATCACCGCTAAATCTGTTGATGAAGCCAAGCAAACTGCCGCCCAAAAGCTGGGAGTCAGTACGGCTGAGGTCGAAGTTGTCGTCCTTGAAGAGACCAAAGGGCTCTTCGGAAAGGGTAGTGTCCGGGTCAAGGCTTCAACCAAGCCGGCCGAGGTCGAAAAGCCAAAGCGTGCGAGCCGGGCCAAGAAGGCCGAGCCGGTAGCTGCGGTCGCCGAAGTGGCGGTCCCCGAACCAGCGGTCGAGCCTGCCTCTGCCGACCACGACACCGAGACCGAGATCGATGGAGCCGTCGATGTCGTTGCAACCCAGCAGGATGCCGACCAGCTCACCGCACTCGTCAACGAGGTTTTGGACCTCGCCGAGCTTCAAGCCACGGTCCATCCCACCGGATTCAACGGTAAGTACGTCAACCTTGAAATCGATGGCAAGGATGTCGCCTATCTCGTTGGCCGTCAGGGCGAAGTCTTGAACGCCTTCCAGTACCTGGTCAATGTCATGGCGGCCAAACAGTACGGCAATGGCGTCCGGGTCGTGCTCGACGGCGGCAACTATCGAAAGCGGCGCGAAGATGCGCTGCGTCGGATGGCCAGCCAAATCGCCGAGCAAGTGATCAAGCGACAAGAGGAAGCAGTCTTGGACGCCCTTCCTGCGTTTGAGCGCCGTGTCGTACACCAAGCGATTGTCGAAATTGCTGGGGTGACGACCTATAGCGAAGGCGAAGAACCCAATCGACGAGTTGTAATCGCGCCGGGAGCGTAGCCGCGTGAAGTGCGAAGCACCCCGGCCGGCAATGCCGGGGTCTCATGTACGCATCGTCTCGCCCGCGAGCCCGATCGAACCGATCAAGGTCGAGGCCGGCGTTGAGCTTCTCGAACGGGCGGGATATCGCGTCAGCTTGGGCCCGCATGTCTTTGAGCGCGACTACTATCTCGCGGGAAATGACGCTTCAAGGGCAGCGGATCTCATGGAAGCCTTTCTCGATGAGGACGTTGACGCCGTCTGGTGTTCTCGAGGCGGATACGGCTGTGAGCGGTTGTTTCCCTACCTCGATTTGGACGCCATGGCGGCGACGAAGAAGCCGTTCCTGGGATTTAGCGACGTCACCATCCTCCACACCGCCCTTACGCGGCGCGGCCTCGCAACCTATCATGCTCCGATGGCCATTTCTTTTTCGGTCGAGCGGGACAAGTGGGTGGGTGAAAGTCTGATCGCCGCATTGCAGGGACGGCACGAACCTCACCCCGATTCACCACCGGGAGACAAGGTTATCGGTGGCAGAGCCGTCGGTCGGCTCGCAGGTGGATGCCTGTGCCTGATGACGGACAGTCTTGGAACGCAAAACGCCTTTGATGGCTCCGACTGCATCGTCCTGATCGAGGACGTCGACGAGCACCCCCACCGGGTCGATGCGATGCTGACCCACCTCCTCAATGCCAGAGTCATCCAGGACGCCAGCGGCATCGTCGTTGGCGAAATGACCCGGTCGGACGAACGGGAAGACACCACGATCGGATCAAAGCCTTGGCGGGAGATTGTGATGGAGCGACTCGCGCCTTTGGGAAAGCCTATGATCATCGGTTACCCCTTCGGACACCAGGCTCGAATGCTGTCCCTTGCCCTTGGCCTGCGGTACGAGCTCGACGCCGATGCCGGCCGGCTGCACTTTTGCGGTTAGCCGTTCCCTGGTAAAACCCCATCGATGGTCGGCCTAGTTTTGACGCTTGCATCCAGTTTGCTTTCGGCCCAGTCGATCCCAAACCAGGACTTTGAGACACTCGTCAGCGGGCGACCTACGGGCTGGCGTTCGATCACGTGGTCCGGCAGCGCGACCTTTAGCGTGGGTGGCGGCAGAAGTGGTGGCCATGCTGCCCACATCGCGGCGGGATCGGGCGCGGATGCCGCCTGGCAGGTTGCCATCCCAGTTCGTCCCAATGCGCGGTATAGGCTCACCGCATGGATCAGGACGGAGGATGTCGCCGCCAATACCGGCCGCGGCGCCCTCGTCAATCTCCATGGGCGCAAAGAGTTTTCGCAAGCCGTTACCGGTACCACCGACTGGCAACAGGTCGAGATATTGTTCGACTCCGGACGCGATGACGCTATCCTGGTTAATGCCCTCGTCGGCTATTTTGGCCAGTCTCGGGGCTCGGCCTGGTTCGACGACTTCCAGCTCACCATGCTCGAATACAAGCCTTGGAACCCTTCCGTGACGATCGACCGCTCCAAGAAGGGCGCGCCTATTTCACCCTACATCTACAGCCAGTTCATCGAACACCTCGGTCGCTGCATCTATGGGGGAATTTGGGCGGAAATGCTCGAAGACCGGAAGTTCTTTTTCACTCCCGGCACCCAAGATTCGCCTTGGAAGATAAAGGCTGGAAGCGTCGCCGTCGATCGCGTGAAACCGTTCTCAGGGGCGACCTCACCACGGTTCGTCGGCTCCATCGCTCAAGGTGGACTGTGGCTGCAGAAGGGACGGCGATATGTCGGCCGTGTGTGGCACCGCGGCGTCGCCGGGCGGAACCTGCGGCTCACCCTTAACTGGGGTGGGGGCTCAACCGAGAAGGTGATCAAACAGCTGACCACTTGGCAGCGAACTGACTTTGAATTCGTGGCCGGCGAAGACACGAGGACAGGCGAACTGACGATGCATTCGGTTGCCAAGCCAGCTTGGATCGGCGCCGTTTCACTCATGCCGGCCGACAACGTGTTCGGGATGCGTAAGGAGGTGCTCGCCGCCCTGCGTGAACTCAACGCTCCCCTTTACCGGTGGCCAGGTGGCAACTTCGTCAGCGGGTACGACTGGCTCGATGGGATCGGTGATCCGGATCGGCGTCCAACCCGTTTCAATCCTGCCTGGCAGGGAATCGAACCCAACGACTTCGGCACCCATGAGTTCCTGAAGTTCTGCGAGCTCATCAAAACCGAGCCGATGATCGTGGTCAACACCGGTTTTGGCGACGCCACATCAGCTGCCGCATGGGTCGAATACGTGACCGCCAAACACAAGTCCGCGACCACGGACCAGCGCGTGGCTAACGGCAAGCGGACGCCATGGAAGGTGGATTGGTGGGGGGTCGGCAACGAGATGTTCGGTCCGTGGCAACTTGGCTACATGGCGATCGACCAATACGTCCGCAAGCACCGAGAGGTCGTGAGAAAGATGCGAGCGGTCAAACCTGATCTCAAGCTGATCGGGGTTGGGGAAGTAGGTGGAGATTGGTCGAAGAAAATGCTGCAAGGCGCATCCGAAGACATGGATCTTATCAGCGAACATTTTTACTGCCAAGAGAAGCCAGGCGTCGCCTCACACGTCGACCAGATCCCCGAAGCCATCCGCAACAAGGTGGCGGCGCACCGCCAATACCGCCGAGACCTGCCTGAACTCAAGGGCAAGCGCATTGGCATTGCGATGGACGAATGGAACTATTGGTACGGCCCCCATGTTTTCGGCGAATTGGGAACCCGTTACTTCGTCAAGGATGGACTGGGTATCGCCGCCGGCGTGCACGAGTATGCCCGCGCCAGCGATATCGTCCTCATGGCCAACTACGCGCAGACCGTTAACGTCATCGGATGCATCAAGACCAATCCGACGCAGGTTTGCTTCGAGACAACCGGTCTGGTCCTGAAACTCTATCGCAATCGCTTCGGCACCATCCCGTTGAAGATTGGCGGCGATACCCAGCCGCTGGATGTGATGGCAGCCCTGACAAAGGACGGCAAGCTCACCCTTTCCGTGATCAATCCCACTGCTGAAAGCCAGACCCTCAAGGTCTCGTGGTCCGGCGCGCCGAGCAGGAGCCGCGGCACTCGCTGGATCATCGCCCACGACGATCCGATGGCGCATAACGATCCGAGTCGTCCAAACGTGATCGAGATCGAATCCGTACCGGAACCGCCTGCGAGCGACATCGTTCAGGTTCGCCCATACAGCATTAATCTTATCGAGTGGCCCTAGATGCGCGGTACCCTGCACCAGATGACCTGTAACCGGCTCTGGATGGTGGCGCTTGTCGTCGTGGGAGCGTCTGTCGGGCATGCCCAAGCTTGGGAAAAGCGAATTGGCCCAGGCATCAGCTACCGGATGGAAGTGGATGCCGCCCGTCCCCTGGTCATCCACTCCTTGAGAATCACTCCAGGGGCCCCTGAGCTGAAACTCAAGGCTGAACTCGCCCAGCTCAAAGTGTTCGATGCGGGCGAGCTGAAGGGCAAGGAAACGCTGACGTCCCTCGTCCGAAGGACCGGCGCCGCAGCTGGCATCAACGGTGACTTCTTCTGGGCAGGCGATCCGCTTGGCGGGATGATCCGGGATGGCGAAGTTGTCAGCCGGCCCTACAAGGACCGGCCGGTGTTCGCATGGGGGCGCGACGCCTCGTCCACCGGCATCTTCTCTTGGTCGGCACGCCTCAAAATGGAGTCCGGCAAGATCATCGATATCGCCGGCATTAACGAAGAAACCAATCGCGGTGTCGTCCTTCACACCGAGTCGGCAGGCATGGCATTCGCCAAACAGCCATCGGTCTTTATTGATATCGAGCTCATGGACGGCAAGCCGGGCACTAGCGCTGCTCTGGTTGGTGTTGTGCAGTCGGTCCGAGCCGACCTCGAACAGGTTGCGGTGCCGGAGGGGCATATTGTTCTGGCCGCTCGAAATGCCGATCAATCGCTCCTGACGTCGATTCGGGCTCGACAGCAGGTCACCATTACGATGTCCGCCAAGGGACTCGATTGGACAAAGTTCGACCAAGCGATCGGAGGCGGCCCCTTCTTGCTCCGAAACGGAAAGGTCGCGATCGACTGGCAGAAGGCAGGTTTCAAAGAGGGCTTCGCGAACAACCCCCATCCACGATCAGCGATCGGCCGCAACGGCTGGGGTGATGTGTATCTGACCGTCGTCGATGGTAGAGGCCCCCACAGCGCCGGCGTCAACCTTTCTGAGTTTGCCGCCATCTGCCAGCGGCTCGGTATGACGGACGCCATCAATCTCGACGGAGGTGGAAGCACCTGCCTGAATCTCTTTGGCGCACCGGTCAGCCGACCCAGCGATGGTGTGGAGCGCCCCATTGCCAACGCCGTGCTGCTTTTCGCCCCGGTGCAGGCGCGATCGGCTGAAGAACGCGTCATCCGCGGCCCCGACTTGGTAACCAACGGGTCCGCCGGCTACACGGTGATCGGCGCCGACGGCGTCGAGGTGCCCAACGCCGAGGTGGTGTGGACGGCCACCGGTTCGGGCTGGATCGACCAGGGCGGGGTCCTCCACGCCTTGGGCACGGGCACCGCCACCATCAACGCCTGGGTGCGTGGCCAGCGCCACAGCATCACCGTACAGGTCGACAAACGCTAGAGGACCGCGGCGGAGCGGCGGTAATGCAATTTTGTATTTGCCGGTCTTCATACTGGGTAGTTCGCCCAAAGTCCGCGGGTAGGCTCGGACCTCTACTGTTTTTGTTTCGAGTGTAGAAGGAGAGGATATGAAGCGCTCCCAAAGGGACTCGAGCCTGGGCCGGCTTGCTGCTGGACCGCCAAAGGCGGGTGACGCCAACCTGCCGCCAAGAGAACGCCACGTGTTGGTTCGAGGGCTGAGGCAGCGACCCGCAATGCCGGGACACCGAATCAAGCGGCTCGGCTAAATGAATACAAGGTGGACCACCTGAACCACCACAGTGTGGGAGCATAACCAAAAAGAGGGGGACCACCGTGCCGGGGGTCCCCAAACTGCAAGGATTGCAATTATCTCCTTTCGGTCGCAGTGCGCAATCACTTGGACCCCGACACCCCGGATCATGTTCGCAGGAATACGGGCCGACCGTCCAAGACCGGCAATTATGCGGGCTAGCCCTGAACCGATCGCAATAGGTTTTGAAGCTTAAACGTGACCTCACTGTTGGTTGCGACCCGGTCGCAGCCAAGCTCGTTGCCCAATTCCAGCTTTTCCGATTCCTTATGACCCGCGTGGCCAATGACGTAAGTCCTCGCCTCCCGAAGTGCGGCAACCCATTCGGCGCTTGCGGACTTCAGGCTTAAATTGAGGATAGCCACGTCAAACGTGCCCGGGGGCCAGGGCGGACTCTGTGCCACAGCCGCTTCATGGCCGAGAGCTTCCAACGTCTTGCGCAAACGGACGGTCCACATCAAGTTGTCATCAATCAGGAGAACTCGCACTCGAACATAGTATGCGCGTCGCCATTCGCAGGTATCTTGCCCTCCGATGGCGGTTGTTCCGATGGTTTGGGCTGGTGACCGGCTGCGACTGCTCGATCAGCGCCGCTTGCCGCTGGAAGAAGCGTGGCTCGAACTCACGTCCGCTAGCGAGGTCGCCGATGCGATCAGAGAAATGGCCGTTAGGGGCGCCCCTGCCATCGGCGTCGCCGCCGCGTATGGAATGGCGCTGGCAGCCTTTCACGGAGAGAACCGGCAAGTGGCCGACGCTATCCTTCGGTCCTCCCGCCCAACTGCCGTCAACCTCTTCTGGGCTTTGGACCGAATCGGGTTGGTGAAGGAGTGGAGCGGCAACGAAATCCTGGCCGAGGCCATGCGCATCGAATCCGAGGACCGCGAGGCAAACCTTGCGATCGGCAGGCACGGGGCGGAACTGCTGCGCCCTGGAACGCGGATCCTGACCGTTTGCAACACGGGCAGCTTGGCGACCGCCGGCCATGGCACCGCACTTGGCGTGATCCGCACGGGCCATGAGAAAGGCGTCTTGAGCCACGTGTACGCGTGCGAGACGCGTCCGCGGCAGCAAGGGTTGCGCTTGACCGCCTGGGAGCTAACTAAGGACGGCATACCATTTTCGGCGATTGCCGATGGGGCGGCGGGTTACTTGATGCGCCTGGGAAAGGTGGACGCGGTGATAGCCGGCGCCGACCGGATTGCCGCCAACGGCGATACGGCTAACAAAATCGGCACCTACACCCTTGCCGTTCTCGCACGCGCCCATGGCATCCCGTTTTACATCGCTGCGCCCATGAGCACGGTGGATTTGGCGATCAAGGACGGATCTCAGATTCCGATCGAAGAGCGCTCGGCCGAGGAGCTGACCATCATCGACGGCCACTGCGTCGCCCCGAGCGGCTGTCCGGTCTACAATCCGGCCTTCGACGTCACCCCTGCAGAGCTGATTAGCGCGATCATCACCGAAAAGGGAGTAGCCCTGCCTCCATTTCAATTCCCACCGTAGTCGACGAAGCCACGATCGGTTGACTCCGATGATGGAATTCGGGGAGTCTGTGTCTCGACAGGAGTAGCTTCTGGCTGCGCCGGTTGGCCGCTCGCCGGAGCAGGCCCCTTGATCGTTGGCACTCGAGACCCGTTCGTTTCAAAGCTGGTCTGGATCGGTGAACCCTCTGGAGCTCCGAAAATGACCTCGAAAAATGCGATGACGACCAGCCCGATCGCAACAGCAACCAGCGTGAAAACGATGTAGGGGGACATCCGGTCCGCAGTCTTTCCAATCAGGTCGGTTCGCTTCGGCTTCTCAGGCGAGGGTTCGTCGATAGGGGCGAGGGACAACGGTTCGGCGCCGTCGGCAATTTGGGAGATGCGAGCCATCTCCACGACGACGTTCTTGGACGCCGTCACCGATGTGCGACCGTGCAGTACCGACCGGTTTGCCGCGTCGCGATAGCGCTCCAATTCCTTCTTAACCGATTCGTACACGCCGACTGAAAGTCCGATCGTGTTTGGCAGCGCCGCCGACTCGATACGTTTCGCGACGTTTACCGGATCTCCCCAGGCGTCGGTCTCGCCGACAAGGGCTTTCCCATATTCGATGCCGATCCGATGCTGCAGCACGAATTTGGGCTCGGAAAAGAGCTTCCGCTGATAGATGTAATCCCGAACTTCGAGCGCCCACTTAGCGGCGTCCAACGAGGTTTCAAAGAACATGAGCCAGCCATCGCCGGTGAACTTTAGCGTCCGGCCGCCGTACTTTTCGCAAAGCTCCTTAAACTTGGTAACGTCCTGGTTCAGAACCAAAAGAAACTGGTCGCCGAGCTCCCGTTGCTTGATAACGGAATCGACGACGTCGATAAAGGCAAATGCCCCTTCCCTTTCGACACCCGTAATGATTCTGTGATCGTGCAGCGCGCTCATCCAGCCCTCGGATTGCGATCCCTTAATACCTTACTACAAAGGTATTTCCGCTTCCAAATCGGCCACACACGGGATCACGACCTCCTTTCCTGAGGTGGCTATCTTTCCTTCTCGCTTGAGTTTGGACATTTCCCGGCTTACCGATTCCCGCGTCGCCAAAATTCGCCGTCCCATTTCGCTACCGCTTAAGTAGTTCGTAAATCGAGTCCGTCCCCGGCTATCGACGACACCAATCGTCTTCGCCATTTGCAGAAGCAGCAGAATAACGTTTTGTCTGACCGAGAGTCGCAGTACTCGCAGACGGTCGGCTTCTCGCAACCGATTGCACAGGGTCGCCATGATCTTGAGTGCAATCTCCGGCGCCTCCATGATCGCGTGCATGAAGTCCGCCCGATTGATCACCAGAAACTGGGAAGCCTCAACCGTTCTAACCGTGGCGGAACGCGGCAGCCCATCCAGCAACGCCATCTCGCCAAAGATCTCGCCCGGAACGCGCTCCGCAATAACGATACTCTCGTCATGCTCGTTGAGCTTGGACATCGCGACCTTGCCGTCGAGAATAATGAAGAGCGAGTCCCCCTCGTCGCCTTCCCGCATGACGATCTCGTCTTCCCGCTTCTTAACCGGCGTGCAGGTGTACGAGAGTCGTTCGAGAGCGCGCTTGCTCAAGCCGTCGAATAGCGCGACTTTGCCAAGATACGACGAGTAGGACGACTGATCCCCCATAACATGCGAGCATAGCCGAACATCCGGCTCCTTCGGTGTGATCCAAGCTACAGGTACCCTCGTCACTCATGGACGTAGTTCGCGTCATCCCCCTCGGCGGAGCCGGCGAGATCGGCCGTAACTGTACGGTCGTCGAGTACGGGGAAGACCTGATCCTGATCGATTGCGGCCTGAGCTTCCCCAATGAGGAAATGCTCGGCGTGGATATCGTCATTCCGGACTTCTCGTACGTCCTCGAAAACAAGGAAAGGCTTCGAGGGATATTCCTCACCCATGCCCATGAAGACCATGTAGGGGCCTTGCCCTACCTTCTGCCGAAAGTTAGTTGCCCCGTATATGGCAGCGAGTTCACCTTGGCGCTGGTCAGAGCCAAGCTCGAAGAGCGGATCGACCTTACCGCAGTCGACCTTCGGGTCTTCAAGGGGCGTGAGGCGATTGAGGCCGGCGAGTTCAAGGTCGAGCCCATCCGGATCACCCACTCGATCCCGGAGACCTTTTGCATGGCGGTGCGAACTCCCCACGGCATCGTCCTCTTTACCGCTGATTTCAAGTTCGACTTCACCCCCGTCGACAACAAGCTCACCGACATGGCGCGGCTGGCCGCTCTAGGCGAGGAAGGCGTGCTCGTCCTGCTCAGCGACTCGACAAACGTCGAGCGAGCCGGCTGGAGCCCGAGCGAGCGGATCGTTACCCACGGCTTGCGAAAGTACTTTCTGGAGTCGCCGGGAAGAGTTCTTCTCACCACCTTCGCCAGCAACATCCACCGGATGCAGCAGGTTATCGATGTCGCGGCGGAGACGGGCCGAAAAGTAGCCGTCGCGGGTCGCCGCATGGAGCAAACCATCGATATCTGTGGCCGCATGGGCTACTTGAAGATTCCCGTTGGCGTCAAAGTGCCCTTGGAGGAAGTCCACCAGATGGAACCTGCCAAGGTGGTCATTCTCACCACCGGCAGCCAGGGCGAGCCACTTTCCGCCCTCGTTCAGATGTCGAAAGAGGAGTACGGGCGACTTCGGATTCAGCCGGGCGATACGATTCTCTACAGCGCGCGCCCGATTCCCGGCAATGAGGCTGCAATCTGGCGCACGGTCAATCGCCTGTTCCGGATCGGGGCAAGAGTCATATACGATGGACCGACCCCAATTCACGTCAGCGGCCACGGCTATCAGGAAGAGCTGAAGATGATGATCAACCTCACTCGGCCCTTCTACCTGGCGCCCGTCCACGGTGAACCGAGGCACCAGCACCTGTACCTTGAGATCGCCCGTGGCATGGGTTACCCCGATCATCGGCTATTCATGATCGAGGATGGGCATCCTCTCACGATGGATCCGGAAACCGCTTGGCTCGGCGAGCCAGTTCACACCGGACGAGTCCTCGTGGACAACGGCGGCCATGCCGGCGTGAGCGAAGAAGTCCTGCGCGACCGCTACAACCTCGCCAACGATGGGGTGGTTTCGGTCACGATCGCGGTTGACACCGAGGTAGGAGAGGTCGTTGGCGACCCCGTGATCACCACCAAAGGCTATTCAGGCCCTCCGCATGCCGTTGACCGGTTGATCGAATCGGTATGGGATGCGATTACCGGAATGAAACAGCAGGACCTGCGGGACATCGACCAGATTCGTCACGTCGTCACCGACGTCGTCCGCCGGACCATCCACCGCCACACCCAGCTTCGACCGCTGGTGGTCACCGCAATCGTCGAAATCTAATCGAACAGATTCGCGGCAAATTCAGAGGGGCTGAAATCGCGGAGGTCCTCGGCCTTCTCTCCCACGCCAATCAGCTTGATCGGCACATGGAATCGTTCATGGACGCCGATGAGGGCGCCACCTCGGGCAGTACCGTCAAGCTTGGTCAGGATTAAACCGGTAACACCCGCCGCCTTTATGAACTCCTCCGCTTGCCGCAGGGCGTTCTGGCCGGTGTTCGCATCCAGAACGAGGAGCACCTCATCGGGCGCCCTCCCTAGCCCTTTCTCGGCGACCCGGCGCAGCTTGCCGAGCTCGATCATCAGGTTCTCCTTGCTGTGCTGCCTCCCCGCAGTATCGGCGAGAACATAGTCGGCCCCTCTGGCCCGCGCAGCCTGAATCGCGTCGAAAACGACGGCCGCACTATCGGCGCCGGGTTGGCTGCGAACGATTTCGCTCCCCGTCCGGTTGGCCCAAATCTCCAGTTGCTCGATAGCTGCCGCTCGAAAGGTGTCTCCCGCCGCCAACACGACTTTCTTACCCTGCCGTGTCAGGCGCTGGGCGAGCTTGCCGATCGAGGTGGTTTTGCCCACGCCGTTCACGCCGACAAAGAGGTAAACGGTGGGCGGTTCCGCCGCCATCGCAAGATCCGCCTTTTCGCCCTGGGTGAACCGGCTGCTGATCGCCAGTTTGAGCCTTTCGCGCATGGCCTCCGGTTGCGTGATCTTCTCGGTGCGAACGGCCCTTCTGAGCTCGTCGAGAATGGCGGTCGTGGTTTCGATGTGCGTGTCCGCCTGCAGCAGTTCCTCTTCGAGCTCCTCGTACAGCTCGTCGTCGATGACGCCCCGACCCATCAGGCGGTCGAATCGCTGGAGGAGCTTCTTGAACATCGGGCTAGAGTATGACCGACCCCACCGGTATACTTTCAGTCGATGGCTACGTTCAAGGAGGGTCAGAAAGTCCGGGTAGTGACCCGCGAAGTTACCCCAGATGATCGCAAGTCCAATCGCTATTTCGCCCATATGGCGGGTCTTACGGGCACCGTTCAGAACTACTACGGCACCGAAGAGGTCGCGGTCCGCATCGATCCGGCAGCGCTTGGCACGATCGCCCAGTCCGTCATGAAGGAAGCCATCCTTCGCATGCGAAAGAGATTTCTCGACAACGTGAGCGAAGAGCAGCGCGCCAAGCTCACGCCCGAAGAGCAGGAATTCGACGCTAACTACAACCTGCTCGTACGGGCCGCCGATCTCGAAAAGCTCTAGGCATCCCGGCGCATCGCTCCTGGGGTCCTACCATAGCGAGCGGTAAACAACCGCGTCAAATGCGATTGATCGGCAAATCCAGCCTCGATCGCGATCTGTGCGATCTTAAGCGTCGGGTCGGCGAGCCTCGTGCGAGCCCACTCCAGTCGGCGATCCCTGATGTAATCGCCCACGGAGACACCCAACTGGGACCGAAAGCCGCGCGCCAGGTGGGACGGATGAACGCCGATCCCACGCGCCGCAGCCGACAGGTTGATGGGTTCAAGAAAGCGGCCGTCGATCCATTCTTGGGCACGATCCACTATCGAATTCGGACGTTCGGTGGCCCTTCCCTGGCGCAGCATCATCGCATGGAGCTCCAGAAAGGCAGCCCGCACTTTCAACTCGGAAATGGAGTCGGGGTCCGCGAGCTCGGCGAGCAGCGTGCGAGTGATACGGTCGGCATCTTCGCCCCGCAGCTCGCTTCCGTTTCTCGGCACCGCGCTCAGCCCCAGCGCGGGTAGGTCCACCTGAATGCCTAGAGCGAGGATATCGGTCGGACAGCGCTCATGCTCGTGGATCGAGTCTGGCAGCCGGAAGTACCAGGTACCGGGTGCCGACCAACGGATATGACCCTGCGAGTCGGTCCAGTGGTGCCTTCCCTCGATTAGGGTCAGATACGAGGCGATCGAATGGGAGTGCGGCGGAACATAGCTCTTCGCCGCCCGGCGAGTCATCGTGACATAGAGAGACCCGAAGTCAAGAGAGCGCTCGATCCGGCCGTGGCACTCGCCAATTCCGAACACCCTCAGCCGGCTTTCCCCCTTCGACGTCGGGCCATAGCAAAGGCACCCATGGCGACTCCCACTATCGTTGCCGGTTCAGGCACCAGCGCGATGAACGTGGGACCGTCCATCCCATGGCCGTCAAACGCGATCCCCTTGAACGCGCCCGACCCACTGTCATACCGCAGCACGCGGTCATTGCGCCAGCTCGTGACAAGCAGGTCGCCATTGGCGTCGAAGATCATGCCGGATGCCCCGCTCAATCCGCCCGAACCGCTCGCGATAAAGACGTCGACGAATGCGCCAGTCTCCTGGTTGAACCGAAGGACCTTGTTGCCGTTGTCGCTGCTGATCCAGGCCATACCGTCGCGCCAAAGGATTGTTCTGGGCTGAGTCAGGCTGCCCCCGGATCCGTTCGTGACGAACGCCCCAAGGAAGTCGCCGGTCAAACCGTCGAATTTCAACACCCGGTGATTCCAGAAACTCGGAACGTAAAGATTCCCGTCCGGAGCCATGGCAATCCCGACATCTGGGCCGTTTAGATTCCCAAGGCCGCCCGCCACGAACGTCGACATGAACGCCCCCGTCTTGCCATCGTACTTGAGAATGCTGTCACCGTTGAACGAAGCCACCAGGAGGTTGCCGGCCTTGTCGAAAGTGAGTCCGGTCGGTCCGTTCAGACCGCCGCTGCCGGTTCCCACAAACGTATCGATGTGCCCCATCGTCTTCGCGTCGTAACGCTCGATCGAGTGGTTGCCCTCGTTCGCTACATACAGGTAGCCATCCGGACCGAGCACGACGCCCTGGGGTCCGTCCAGTTGAAATCCAGTCAGTTCCCCTAGGTAGGCGCCATCGCTGCCGAAGCGATGAACCAGATCGGAACCGAAGCCGCTGACGAGGTACTCGGCTGCGGTCGCAGGTATGGCAAGGACGAGACAGGCAGACAGAAGGGCAGTTTTCAAGCGCATGGCAATGGCACCACTGTACGTGGCTGCCATCCGAGAATCCTAGAATCAGACGCGAGAACTTTGGAACGCCCGTTGCATTGTCGGCTGCAACCAGCGTTCTAGCGTCGAGCTGCGATAAGGATCCGGCGCCACTTGTCGTTTTCAAGCGAATCGGTGGCGACCCCGCGCCTGCTGCTGGAACTGTGAACAAAATATCCGTTGCCCAGATAAATACCGGTATGGCCGATTTTGTTGCGCTTTTTCTCCCAGAAGTAAAGGCGATCTCCCTTTTGCAGGTCTTCCAGGCGATTGATCGGCTGACCCACCAGGGCTTGCTGAGCGGCCGTTCGCGGCAGATCGATGCCGATCTTTCCGAACAGCTGCTTCACGAACCCGGAGCAATCGATACCACCCATCAGGTCGTTGCCACCCCATTTGTATGGGGTTCCGGTGAATTTTAGGCCATAGTCCGCTACGGCGGCGCGCATGGTCGTCCCGCCGCGCGATGTGGTGGTACCGGCCGAGGCATAGGTCTGGTCGATCGTAACCTCATACGGCAAACGTGCAACTTTGTCCGCTAAAATATATCCGCTCCGCCCGTTCTGCAGCACGACCTGCAGCCACTTCTCGTACTTCGATGGCCGGATTACCAAGTACTCGTAGGCTTTGCAGCGGTAGTACGTTCCCGCGCTGTCCCCGGGCGCACGGCGAATTGGAGTCGCCGCCACCGTTTGCCCAAGTTTGCCGAGGACGATCTTCTGATCGGCAAACGAAAACGCCGCCAGAGCGGCGAGAATCATGAGGGCAAGGAGTCGTTTCATCGGGAAGTACATTAAGATCATCGGTAGATTCGATCAGAGCTTCAGACGCGCACAACCCGCAAAGCGTTCAGTATCAAGCGACCATCGGACTTGCCCAGGGCCTCCCGAGTAGCCCGTTCAGGGTGCGGCATGATTCCCAATACGTTGCCGGCTTCGTTCAAAATTCCAGCGATATTATGCATGGAACCGTTCGGATTGGCGCCATCGGTCGGCTGGCCCTCCGCATCGACGTAGCGAAAGGCAACCCGCTGCTCGTCTTCAAGCCGCCGGAGGACAGGCTCCTCGGCTATAAAACGGCCCTCACCGTGGGCAATGGGAATCTGAATCAGGCGATCGACGCGGTCCGTCCACACCGAGGTTCGGTTTTCCGCACGCAGTGTCACCGTCTTGCAAACAAATTTGCGGGAAGCATTCTGCATCAACGCGCCGGGCAGAATTT
This sequence comes from Fimbriimonadaceae bacterium, assembly GCA_019187105.1. Taxonomy (NCBI): domain Bacteria; kingdom Bacillati; phylum Armatimonadota; class Fimbriimonadia; order Fimbriimonadales; family Fimbriimonadaceae; species Fimbriimonadaceae bacterium. Next base: position 1,668,480 of record JABAQM010000001.1, read on the forward strand.
CGGACTCGCATAGCACCTGGAAACCGTTGCATACGCCGATCACGGGATTGCCCCGTGCGGCCAGTCTCCGAACCTCGTCCATAATCGGCGCCCGACTTGCGATCGCTCCGCAACGCAGGTAGTCCCCATAGGTAAAACCCCCTGGCAGGAAGACCGCATCAAACCGGCTGAGGTCGTGATCTTCGTGCCACACGTAATCGGCCTGGAGGCCCAAGTCGTCCCGCAACGCATAAAGCGCATCCTGGTCGCAGTTAGAACCCGGGAAGCGGATGACGGCGACTCTCAACCGGCGACCTCGACGCGATAGTCCTCGATCACCGGGTTGGCGAGCAGCTTGTCGCACATCGCCTTCACGCTGGCCTCGTCGTAGGAGTCCAGCTCAAGCACGATCTCCTTGCCGATCCGGACGTCGCGCACCTCGTCGAAGCCCAGCTTCTGGAGCGAGCCCGCTACCGTGCGACCGGCCGAATCCAACAACGAGGGCTTAAGCGAGACATGGACCTTGACCTTGACCACGTTTCCATTTTGACAGACCAGGCTAGTCGTTCGAAAATCGGCCGACACCGCCATAGCCGATCATGACCCACGCCAGCTGGTGCAGTTCGTGGAAACTCGCCGCAACCGCTTCGACGGTGTAGCCGTCCACCCGGATAACGCCGGGAAGCCGCGCCGCCGAATCGGCGAACTCGACGCGGGTAAACCGAATGCGGATCGGCGCCGGCAAGGGCGGGCGCCAAGGCGACATCGCCTTGCATCGCCGGACGGCCTCCCTCGCCGCCGATTCGATCGAGCGTTCCACGGCGGACGGATGGTGAAGCTTGGCCAAGTGGCGGCCGATTCCCTCCTTCGTTTCCACGGTCGCGATGTCAGGGAGCAGATCAGCGGCCTCACGGCATCCTGCCTTGTCGCTGGCGATCATGACGACGGGCACGCCGTAAGCCCCCGCGATTCCCGCGCTCATCCCGATTTCGCCGACCTCCAGATCCTCGATCCACATCCCGTGGACGGTATTCGTAAAGGAGTGCTCCATGACCGCCTGTGGGGTTCCCGCCTTGGCGTGATAGCCGATGAGGAGTGCGGCATCAAAGGAATTGTCGATGCCGATCATCATCCCATCGCGTCCCGCGCCAAGCCCTGACACGAGCTCCGCGTTCAGCTCAAGCTCGTCCGCGAGGAGGTTCTTCATACACCCGTGGGAGTCCTTGACAAGGACTTCCTCAGCACCGCCGGCGCGGGCGCCGCGAATCGCTGCATTGACGTCTGCGGTCAAGCGGCGTCGGGCAAACGCCCAGTCATAACCGTCTCCAGGGCCACCGCACTGGCTCCAGGCGACAAGACCGGAAATACCCTCGATATCCGCCGAGATATAGACCTTCATCCCGCCGCGAGCTTACCGTTCACGATTGACGCCAGCTCGGCTACAGCTCGGCTGACGTCTCGGTTCACAACCCGGTGCGCGTAGCGATCGGCGAGGTCCATCTCTGCTTCCGCAGTCACGAGCCGCTGCTCGATCGCCTCCGGACTGTCGGTCGCCCGGGCGAGGATGCGCTGGCGGAGCTCCTCACGGCTTGGAGGCAAGATGAAGATCGACACCGCATCGGGAAGTTTGGCCATGGCTTCGAGCGCTCCCTGCACATCGATCTTCAGGATCGTGATCTTGCCCGCCTCCAGCCGCCGATTCATATCGGCCAAAGGGGTTCCGTAACGCCGCCCGTGAACTTCCTTATGCTCAAGAAAATCGCCTCGTCCGATCATCGCAACGAATTCGGATTCGGTTTTGAAGTGGTAGTCGACGCCGTCGACTTCGCCGTCCCGTGGCGACCGCGTCGTGGCCGCAACCACCCGCTCGACTCGCGGGTCCACAGCATGCCAGCGGTCGATCAGCGTGTCTTTGCCAACCCCGCTCGGGCCGCTCAAGATGACGACAAGTCCCCTCATCGATTCAAGAGATCCATAAGGCGCGACGCGACCCGCTGCGGGTCATGGCGAACGTAATCGGCCTCACTCATGTAGTCGCCGGTCGCCACGCGAATACCCATCGTCCGAATGCGGTCCACATCCGGTTCGACAAAGTACTGCCCCGAACCGCGGTACTTCTCCAACGTGTCCTGACTGGGCATGCCGGTATTGACAAGCACCCAATCGAACGTCTTGACCGGGACGTTCGCCTGGATGGCGAGGATATGCTCCGCGGCCGAGAACGCGTCGCTCTCGCCAGGTTGGGTCATAACGTTGCAAATATAGACCTTGACGGCCGAAGAGGCCTTGATGGCGTCGGCTATTCCCGGCACCAGCAAGTTGGGGATAACTGAAGTGTAGATGCTGCCCGGGCCGATACAGATAATGTCGGCTGACTGGATCGCCTCCAAAGCCGCCTGATAGGGCTGGGCATCCTCGGGATCAAGGAAAATGCGGTGCACCTTCAGCTGGCTGTCGACGATCTTGGTCTCTCCGCAGACTTCCTGGCCGTTTTCCATCAGCGCGCGGAGCCGCACGGGGGTCAAGGTCGAGGGGACTACTCGCCCGCGAATGGCCAAGACGTTGCTGGCGAGCTCGATGGCCTTCTCGACATCCCCGCCTTGCTGGTCGACAAGCGCCGCGATGAGGAGATTTCCGATGCTGTGGCCGCTCAGGGAGCCGGCATCACCCTGGAACCGATGCTGAAACAAGTCGGTCATGAGCTTCTCCGCATCGGCCAGGGCGACCAAGCAGTTGCGGAGGTCGCCGGGAGGCAGAATGCCCATTTCCTGCTTCAGCCGCCCACTGCTGCCACCATCGTCCGTGACGGTCACCACCGCCGTGATGTTGCTGCTGTGCTGCTTCAAGCCGCGCAGCAAGGTACTGAGACCGGTCCCTCCTCCGAGCGACACGATTCGCGGACCTTGGGCCAGCATCTGCTTGCGAACGTAAAGGTTGACCAAGCCCGATTTGGCGCCCGGGTTTAGCGTCTGGTTCAGGGTGCGGATCCCGTCCCGGACGCCTGCAAAGATCGCGAAGATGCCCAAGACCAGCATCGCCCCGCCCAGCAGATGATTGGCGAAATCGAGGTTCTGCGCACTGACGAATCCTTCCATCAGCCCATTCCACGCCTTCGCGGTTGACTGAATCAGCGGCAGCAAGATGACCTTGAAACTAAGGGCGAAGCCGATTGCAAAGATCAGGATCCCGAGCGCCAGAGTCAAGAAGGCCCGCCGAAGGCCCGCGGTCGGGGCAAGCATGCGGCGCAAGCGATGGCGATTGATCATGCTGGACTACTTTTCGTCCTTCTCCTCATCGGTTGCGAAGAACCAGTTCAGGGCTCCGGTCATGATCGAAAAGACAATGCTGCCCACGAAGGCCGCAAGGAACCCATCGACTCGAAACGCAAATCCCATTTGCCCGACCGCCGCGAAGATTCCGGCATTGATCACAAGCGCAAAAAGCCCGAGCGTCAGACAGGTTATCGGAAAGGTGAGAAACTTGAGGATGCGGCCAAGGGTCGCGTTCAGAAAAGCGAGCACGGCGACGCCGACCAGCACGCTGAAGTAATCCGACGGCTCATCCAGCATCAGGTGGAATCCAAGTCGGAAAACCTGGCCCACGATGAAGGCCGTGGCAATCAGGGCAAGGCTGGCCAAGATCCACTTCAGCAACAAGTTTCCCATCCGCAATGATCAGTGTAGCCGTTGCGCATCCGGCATACTGAATTCCTGGTGAAGTCGGCAAAAACCCCGATGCTGCAGCAGTACTTCCAAGCGAAGGAAGAGCATCCCGGCGTGCTCTTGGCGATGCGGGTGGGCGACTTCTATGAGTTCTATGGCGAGGATGCCGTTACCGCATCCCAAGTTCTGGAAATCACACTCACCGGCAGAGAAGACGGGAGCAATGGGCGGATACCGATGGCAGGGGTTCCGTACCACTCCGTCGAGAAATACATCGCACGCTTGATCGCCGCCGGTCACAAGGTGGCCCTCTGCGACCAGATCGAAGATCCCAAGCTGGCCAAGGGCCTCGTCCAGCGCAAGGTGACTCGCGTCCTGACCCAGGGCACGATCGTGGAAGACTCGATGCTCCCCGGCTCCAGCAACAACTTCCTCGCCGCCATTTGCGTCGTCGATGGCCACGCTGGAATCGCCACCCTGGACTCGTCCACGGGCGAGTTCATGGTGACCGAGCTGCGGGGCGAACAGCTCCGCGATCGCCTCTTGCAGGAGCTCGCCCGCATCCGCCCTTCCGAGCTGCTGGTCCCCGATACGTCCGCAGATGTCGGTGACCAAGCCCGAACGCTGCTCGGCACGGCCACCACCGCCGCAGATCCTCCCAGAATCGACCGGGCAACGCGAAGCCTCCTCGAACACTTCGACGTCGCCAATCTCGCGGGTTATGGATGCGCCGATAAACCGTCCGCTATCGTTGCCGCTTCGATGGTCCTTGGCTATGCCAGCCGAAACGGCCTCAATCTCCGCCATGTCGACACGCTCGCCACGTATTCTGTCGATGGCTTCCTCCTCCTCGACCCCGCCACGCGGCGTTCGCTGGAGCTCACCCAAAACCTGACCGATGGCTCTCGGCGGTTCACGCTCCTGTCCATCCTTGATCAGACCGTCACGAGCATGGGATCGCGCCTGCTGAGACGATGGATCGAAACCCCGCTCATCGACTTGCCTGCCATCCACTCGCGGCAGGAGTCGATTGGCAGAATGGCCGACCAGCTCATGAACCGCGCCGACTTGCGAACTGGACTGGAGCGGGTGGCGGACTTGGAGCGGTTGGTCAGCCGCTGCGCGACGGGAATTGCGGGTCCTCGCGATCTTGCTGCCCTCAAGGGAACGTTGGTGGCGATACGCGACCTCCGACCGGCAATCCTCAAATTCGCTTGGGGCCGCGTCCAGGAGCTCCGCGAGCAGATTGCCGACCATGGCGATCTCGAAGCCGTCCTGACCAAGGCGGTCGTCGATGATCCTCCGCATTCCATCCGCGACGGTGGGGTCATCAAGCCGGGTTACGATACCGAGCTCGACAAGCTGCGCTCTCTGTCCAGCAGCGGAAAGCAGTACATCATCGACCTCGAAAAAACGGAACGGTCCGCGACCGGCATCTCCAGCCTGAAGGTGGGCTTCAATTCGGTCTTCGGTTATTACCTCGAAGTTCCAAAGGCCCACATCGACAAGGTCCCCGCCACCTACATTCGCAAGCAAACGACTGCAAACGGCGAGCGCTACATTACCGCCGAGCTCAAAGATCATGAGTCGGCGGTGCTGGGGGCCGAGGAGAAGGCAGTGGCGCTCGAAGCCGATCTCTTCGCGCGTCTCCGCAACCGCGTAGCCGATCAATCCTCGAAGCTGCTCCGAAGCTCGCGGGCACTGGCCGAGATCGATGCCCTCAGTGCGCTGGCCGAGGTAGCTGTCCGAAACCGCTTTGTCTGTCCGGATGTCATCGACGGCCACGGCATCGAAATGGCCGCCGGCCGCCATCCGGTCGTCGAAGCAAGTCAAGCCAGCTTCGTCCCCAACGATCTCACGCTCGGTGGAGAGGGAAGACCGCACCTCGCCATCCTTACCGGTCCGAACATGAGCGGAAAATCAACCTATCTGCGCCAGGCCGCTCTGATCACGTTGATGGCTCAGATCGGAAGTTTCGTGCCGGCGGCCTCGGCGAAAATAGCGGTCTGCGACCGGATCTTCGCCCGGATCGGCGCCAAGGACGAGCTCGCCCTCGGACAAAGCACGTTCATGGTCGAGATGGTGGAAAGCGCCAACATCCTCAACCACGCGACCGATCGAAGCCTCGTCATCCTCGACGAGATCGGAAGGGGTACCAGCACGTTCGATGGACTCGCGATCGCCTGGGCCATGGCCGAAGACCTCGCCGACCGCGGCGTGAAGACACTCTTTGCGACCCACTACCATCAGCTCAATGCGCTGGCGGAGCAGGTCGAGGGGGTAACCAACCTGCGCGTCAGCGTGGAGGAGATCGGCGACGACATCATCTGGACTCACCGCGTTCTCCAGGGCGGAACCGACCGCTCCTACGGCATCCATGTCGCCCGCATGGCAGGACTGCCAGGGCGGGTGTTACAGCGGGCAAAGGCCATTCTCGCCGACCTCGAGTCGGACGAGCGTGCGCCCCGTGCCAACGTCCAACACCGGAGCCTGCAGCTTACGCTCTTCGATGGCGAGGAGCCAGAGATCGTCAAGGCCCTGCGCGGATTGTCGATCGATGCGATGACGCCGATCCAGGCCCTGCAAACGCTCGACGCTTGGAAGGCCAAGTTTGCCAAAGACGACGAGGATTAGATGACGTTCCTCATCGGTCATCCTGCGGTGTCTTGGTCGCCCTGGCTCGCCGAACATGGTAGCAATGTCGTCTCGCTGGATGTCCAAATGCCGCCGTTTGGGCCGCCGGGCTGCATCACCGCCGGCACCGCCGATACCCCGACCGGCTGGCGATTCGTGGGGTCATTGGATCCGACCCGGTACCCGTTGGCGATGCTGGCGGGTCTACGGGACCTCGCGTCGCCGGACTGCACGATACTTGGGTTTCCCTATCGGCCATCTCCCGTGGGCCGCCAGCTCCTTATCGAATGCATACGACAGTGCCGGCCGGAACGGATACTGGCGCCGTCCGAACTATCGGGAGACCTCATGATAGGAGCCACGTTCGAGTATGTCGCGAATCTCCCAGCAGCTCCCACTCATCATGCCCAGGCCGCGAAGAGACGCGGGCGATGGATCGAATGCCTGGAGGCTTGCGAAACCCACCATCTGACCATGCCAGGTCTCATCATCGAAGGGGTGCGACTCGGCTCAGGCATCGCGCTCAGAAATCTGGGGGGTGGAATCGACTATGCCGAGGTTTGCGGCAAAACGGTCCTGCTGGCGTCTCGCGAGCCTCTCGATGACCACGCCGTCGCTCATACCCTCGATGTCGCTCATGCAGACCGTGCCGTCGTCGTTACCCCTGAACATTACATCGGACTGATCTGCGCCTTCGCCAGAGAAGATGGGACCGACTTTGGCGTGGGCAGGCTGACCGATATCGACTTCGCCGCCCAAACCATCACTTGCCGATGCACGGCGGTCGCCCCTGCACCGGTCAAGGTCCTCAAGCTCGGTTCCATACGCGTCGATGAAACCGGCCGCGAGCTCCCGCAGGAGAAGCCTTGGGCGGTCTGAGCGGTATAACCTAACCCATGCGGCTCCTCGTCATTCGGCATGGGCAAACTGCCTGGAATGCCGAAGGAAGAGCGCAGGGCCACACCGACATTTCCCTTGACGAAACCGGCCTTCACCAAGCCCGCCTCCTCGCCGCCAGCCTCGACGACATGCCGCTGCGCCGAGTCGTAACCAGCGATCTGAGCAGAAGCCGGGAAACGGCCCAGCTCGTTGCCGACCGCCTCGGCTTGGAATTGATTGTCGAGCCCAGGTTTCGAGAGAGCTGCATCGGCGAGTTCGAGGGCCGGCACTATACGGAGTACCGTGCCGAAATCGCGCGGCTTGCCGGGGTCCATCAAGCGCCTTGGTACGGGGTGAGCGTGGGCGGAGGTGAATGTGGACGAGACGTTTGGAAGCGAGTTTGCGAAGCTCTTGAGGACCACGTTCCCGGCGATGGCGCCGACACCGCGATCATCGCTCATGGCGGGTCCTGCAGCATGATCGCCGCTCGGCTGATCGGCGGCACCGTCGACACGTCCCGCAGCATCCGATTTGGAAACACCGCGGTGGCCGAGTTTCAGCGTATGCCCGCCGGCCACTGGGTCATTCAGCGATATAACGACACGCGACACCTCGACCAACCGTCTAGCCCGATGATCGACCTCCATGCATCGGCTTCGTAGCGCCGGACCCGTTGTCGCCTCAGTGCTGTTGTACTGGTTGGCCTTTCCGCCCGTCAACCTGCTCTTCCTTGTCTTTGTGGCCCTGGCGCCCTGGTTCGTCTTCCTCAGGACATGCTCGGGAAAGCAGGCATTTAGATCAGGGTTGCTGTTCGGGCTGCTCTTTTGGCTCTTGCAGATGACCTGGATCGTCCCGTTCGTCGGGCGATGGACGCAGAGCATTTGGCTTGGCATGGTCCCTTGGCTTCTCATCCCCACGCTGGGTATCTGGTACTTCGGCCTTCTCGGCTGGCTTATCCACCGCTGTTGGGCGATCGACAAGCCGTGGCTCATTCCTGTGGTTTGGATCGGGGTCGAGGCGTTTCGGGCGTTCATCCCCATTTTCGCCTACCCTTGGGGGATCCTCGCGTTTCCGCTTGCCGAGTTTCCGATCCTCGCCCAGCTTGGCGCCCTCGGAACGGTCTACACCGTTTCCGGATGGTGTTCGCTCGGCAGTGTCGTTGCTGCGATGTGGCTCGGACAAGTGCCATGGGCTCGCATCCGCGGTTACGCGATGGTGTTGGTCGTGCTCGGCGTCGCTTCCGCCCTCCGGTTCCAGCAACCGATCGTCGGCGAGAACTTGAAAGTCACGCTCGGCCAGATTGGCGTTGACCAGGCCTTCTCGGATCCGCAGTCCCGGCCCCAGATGATACGCGACGCTGCCGATGAAACCCTGCGACAAGCGGAGCGGGCCGGAGCTCAGCTGCTCGTGCTGCCAGAAGCCGTTACCTCGGCATACGACGACCGAGCGGTCTTGCCGTTTACAACCCGACCGACGATTCCCGTCCTCCTCGGAGCCCATCGACGATCCGTCGGCGGCTCCCACCAATCCGCGTTCTTGTACGCTAACGGGCAATTCCAGCACAAGGACAAGCTCCGGCTGGTGATCTTCGGAGAATTCGTTCCGTTCCGCGACCACCTGCCCTTTCTCAAGGCCTTCAACTTGCCTGGCACCGACATGACCGCGGGAACCGACAACGCCGTCCTAAAGCTGAGCGATCGGATCCGCATCGGCACGCTGGTCTGCTTCGAGGCTCTGTTTTCCGAGGTGACCGACCGGCTCGTCGCCAAGGGCGCCAACCTCCTCGCCGTCATCTCGGTCGACGATTGGTACATGGGAACCGTCGCGCCAAACCAACTGCGCCAAGGCACGATCTGGCGCTCCATCGAATCGGGCCTGCCGCTTGTGCGGGTTGGCAGTCTCGGGTACTCGCTCGCCACCGATGCGAGGGGAACCGTGACCTACCAGCTGCCCACCTTCATTCAGGCTTCCCCAACGGTGAATGTTTGGGTTCCTGAACACTCGGATGCCTTCGCCTATCGCTGGGTGGTCCCATGGATCGGCGTCGCCGGTTGCATCGGCGTGATTATTCAGGCGATCTGGCGACGTCAGCCGAAAAGCTCGAGCTGAACCAGCGGCGGCTCCGGCATTGGCTGCTCCAAAAGCTTCTGGGCGGTTTCCCAAGCTCGCTGGATGTCCGCCACAAGCAGGCTGTAGCCACCATCGGATTTAGGCCCCTGCTGCCGCAGAATGTAGGCTGGGTGGAGCGTCGCGATCGCCACCCGGGCTAGCTCGCAGGGGAAATAGCGACCGCGTTCCGCCGTGATCTTGAAGTCTTTCTTGATGAGGTTCTTTGCGCTTGGCGCCCCTACGCAAAGTATCACTTTGGGCGCGATCGTGGCCAGCTGCGGGATCAACCACTGTCGGCACGCCGCCGTCTCTCCCTCCGTGGGGGGCCGGTTGACCGGCTTGCCGTTCACCCAATCGCAGGCACGGCACTTGACCGTGTTGCAGATGTAGACGTGGCTCCGATCGAGTCCGTTGTCGGCGAGCGCCCGATCCAGCAGCTGCCCGGCTTTCCCGACGAAGGGACGCCCCAGCTTGTCCTCGGTATCCCCGGGACCTTCGCCAACCAGCACCAGGGGTGCGTTGGGATTGCCCTCACCAAAGACGACGTTGGTCCGTCGTTCGGCAAGCTCGCAGGAACTGCAGGACTGCGCCGCCTGCGCAAGCTCAACCAGCGTGCGATCAGCGACCGGCAAGCTCGTCCTCCACAATCACTCGAAGGCGGTCATAGCTCTCCTGCAAACTTTGGGGCAAGACCCGAACCTCGCCGACCGTTGTCATAAAATTCGTGTCGCCGGCCCATCGCGGCACGATATGCCAGTGAATGTGATCCGGTATTCCGGCGCCCGCGGCCTCACCCAGATTCACGCCGATGTTATAGCCCTGCGGCCGATAAGCCTTGCCGATCCAGCGGACGCATCGCACCAAGAGCTGGTTGATCTCGAGCAGCTCCGCCTCCTCCAGCTCTTCGAGGTCGGCAGTATGGCGGAAGGGCGCGATCATTAAATGGCCGTTGGTGTAGGGAAAGGCGTTGAGCATGACGAACGCCGTCGTGCCCCGGTAGAGAATGAGGTTCTCACGATCGCTTTCCAAGGCGGGGAGCTCGACGAAGATGCAACCGCCCGTCGGCGTGGCGGACTCGATGTATGACAGTCTCCAAGGCGCCCATAGCCGCTCCGCCATGTTTCGGTTATAGCACCCTGCAGGGTGTCGGTGGTAAGTTCGGGCCACCATGTCGGAAGCTGAGCACCACTTCCGCGCCACGTACCAGGTTGTTTACGATGCCCAGGTGGCGCAAGCCGTTGACAGAGCGATGTTGCGCTCTTATCGGTTGGCGTGGCTTCGATATGGTTTTAAGATTGGTGTGTGGTCTCTAGTTGTCACCTATGCGTACTGGATGATCATCTCGTACTTCTCGGAGGTCTACTCGCTGATGGCGCTTGGCTATACGACCGGTATCGCGCTTGTCGTTACATCGCTGGACCCGCTGTGGGGCCTGATCAAACTCAACCGAGCTCCAGATGATCACCCTGATCGTGACAAGGTTTGGGACTGCGAGATTTCCGATCGCCACTGGAAAACGACTGATCAGTTTGGATTTACTCGTACTTATCTTTGGCACCAGATGGAAGTGATTAGTGAGTTCCCGGAAGCCTGGTGGATTAGGGTCGAAGCGTTCGACATTATCGTGTTTCGTAAGCCATTGCGAGAAGCCGGTGTGGAGGATGCCTTCCGCGAGCGGATGGCACATGGAAAATGACTGCCCCAGATACCTTGTTGGCTCCTGCGCGAGATCTCCAGGCACGAGAAATCGGGTGCATATCACGACGCTCACCGGGTCGCCCCTTGCCAGTTCCCCAAAACTTCCACAGTCGAACTGTCCCGGCATTTCGTGCCGTTTTGTAGGTGTATGAAGTCCTGAATGCGGCACAACCGCTCAACCATTTCCATCATTGCCGGGATCGTTGTTGTCGGATTCGCGGCGTTCGTTCAGTTCAACTGGAAGAGTGCCAGACGGGTCGGCTTTGAAACCGCAGTCGGTTTCCTCGACCTCGCCAAGGCGGGCGACTTTGAAAAGATGACGTCGGCCCGTGTTGCCAGCGAGACCGTCATTCAATGGGTAAAGGAGTCCGAAGCGGCGCATGGCAAGATCTTGCGATACCGGATCGTCGCGTTCGGCTGCCAAATCGGCGGGACTCCGTGGTCCGGTCATGCCATCGTTTGGCGTGAGAAAGGAGCCTTCAGCGAAGGCTTCGGTGGCTCGCGGCGGTTCGTTTCCACCTATGGCCTCGTATCCGCAACGCCGCTCAGCGAAACCCAGATACGAGAGGAGTTCCAGAGAGCCGGCCTTGACAGGGGTGATCGCCAATAGGTCATCCTATACGGGCGAGTTGGCCGGGCGACGGCCTCGGGAAACCGGGGAGGAAAGTCCGGACTTCATAGGGCACAGCGCCCTGGGCAACCAGGGACGGGGCGACCCGAAGGAAAGTGCCACAGAAACATACCGCCACGGCTTGCCGCGGTAAGGGTGAAATCGTGAGGTAAGAGCTCACGTCTCGGTTCGGCAACGGGCCGGGAGGGTAAACCCCGCTGGAAGCAAGGCCTAATAGGGAGGGGACGACGTGGCCCGCAGACCCTCCGGGTTGGCCGCATTAGACAAATCGTCGCACAAAGACAGAATCCGGCTTACAGGCCAACTCGCACTGTTCCTCTGGTTATAAGTCCTATAGGACCTATGAGACCTATAACTAGCGGACCCCGTAGGTCATCCAGTATCCGATTCGTGTCGGCTCGCCCGCCGGCCATCTGGCCCAATACCGAGGGTGGCTGTCGGCAAAGAGCACCACATGTCCTTCGCGATGGCTGCCATGCATCTTCATGCCCTTCTGATTGCCGTTCGCGGGGGTGTACATGCACAGGCAATACGGCGCGCAATACCAGCCGGTGCGGCGGAACTGGGTTCCGGTCAGTGGATCTTCCCAGCGAACGTTGGGGTCATGCTCGATCGCGTTCTCGTTGCTCGGATCCGGGTCCCCGGCGATCGGATCGTCGAGTGCGCCCCGATAGCTGCATCCGAGCGTGTTATTGGCCGTCGATTCCTTGCCATCCCGCCGACCCGTATCGAACGCAAGAATCGCCTTCGCCGTTTCGATAAAGAGCGCGGTGGTCTTCGCGCCCTGCGCGATCACCGTGTTGTTCCCGTCATCTCGCAGGCGGCCGTTGGGATAGGACATCGCCCACGCGCTCATGATGAAGCCGTACTGGTAGCGCGACGACGGGCACTTGAACACGCCGAGATCGCGCTTCGAACGAGTCTTCATGTATGGGTTGACCTTGCCGGTCCAGCCGTCGCTTCCATCCTGGCCGGTGACGTCGTTGATCACGATCAGCGTGTCGTTGTGGTCGTCGTAGTACATCGTGCAGCCGACCGCGATCTGGCGCGCATTGCTCAGGCAGTTGGCCTTTTTGGCCGCCTCTTTCGCCTGGGCGAAGACGGGAAACAAGATCGCAGCGAGGATCGCGATGATCGCGATCACCACCAGCAACTCGATCAACGTAAAACCGTTACGGCGACTCACTTCTTTAAGATTTTAAGCCGGATATTGCGAAAATCGATGGGATGACTCTCCGATTGGAGCGAAATTGTCCCGCGAGATATCAACAGCCCGTCCTTTGGCATCAGCGCTTTGGCATCAGCGTCGTTGGGATCGAACTGAATGGAGTCGTAGCGAATAACTTCCTTTCCATTCACACGGTGAACGACGAGGCCGCCGCCATGTACTTCAATCTCGACACTTACCCACTGGTCGCCCCGGAACGTATCCGAGCTTGAGTCGGTGCAATGCTGGGTCCACAGCTTCCCGTTCATCATCACGTTCGTCCCCGGCGTGCAGAGGTTGGCCGTCGATCGCTTGCCCTCGGCGGGACCCCCCAAAAACTGGGCTTCGGCGGAAACGGGAAAGCCTTGATCCACTCCCATCGTTTCCGGACGCTGTCCATGGAGCATCACCCCGCTGTTCCTCCAAGCCCACCCCTGGCCATCGGAAAGCTGGTCGCCGACGAAGCGATAGTCAAGCCGCAGGATGTAATGGGAGATCTCATCCTTGTAAAACAGGTGCCCAAAGCGGTCGCCAAACTTGCCGCCGTATCCGTCGTAACGAACCTGGATCATGCCGTCTTTCACGCGGAAGGTATTGGCGAAATTCTCCCCCGCCTTGAACCCCTTGATTTTCGGTATCCAGCCATTCAGGTCCTTGCCGTTGAAGATCGGCACGAAGCCATCATGCCCAAGGACGACGGCGAGCGCCAGAGCGATCATTCGGCCGGCACCAACCGAACAATCTTGTCCGGACCGTTGATCGCGAGATAGACGTAACCGTCTGGACCCACGGCCACCTCACGAATGCGTCCGATTCCAAAAATCAACTCCTCACGCTCGACAAGGGCGCCATCCTTTACGCGGATCCGATCCAAGTTCTGGCCGGCGAGGCCGCCGGCGAGGAGATCGCCCGACCACTTGGCAAACGTCTTGCCGCGATAGACGTCGAGTCCGCACGCTCCGATGGATGGCAGCCACCGGAAGACTGGCATCGTGATCTTCTTCTCAGTAGTCCAAGGCGTTCTGAAGGGAGTGTCGTTGTAATTGATGCTGAACGCGACGACCGGCCAGCCGTAATTCGCTCCGCGCTCGATCTTGTTCACTTCGTCCCCGCCACGTGGCCCATGCTCGGTTACCCACAGATCGCCCTGCAGATCGAATGCAAGTCCCTGCTGGTTCCTGTGACCGTAGCTCCAAATCCCCTTGATGGCGTCGGCAGTACCCACAAACGGGTTGTCCTTTGGCTCGCTGCCGTCCTCGTTCAGCCGATAGGTCTTTCCAAAGGGATTGGATAGCTCCTGGGCGAGCATATTGCCCCCCCGCTCTCCCACCACGAACCATACATGGCCCTTTCCGTCGAAGACGATGCGGCTGCCAAAGTGAATTCCCGCACCGGTGTACCACTTTTGATCAGCCTCCCAAATCGTCTGCTGATCCGTCCAGGTCAGGTCCTCACCGCTGGCCTTCAGTTTGCCGCGGACTATCTTCGTCAGGCCGCCGCGACCATTCTTCGCCGGCTCGGTGTAGGCCAGGTAAACCCATCCGTTCGATTTGTAGTTCGGATGAAGGGTGATGTCCATCAGACCGCCCTGGCCCAATTCGATGACTTCGGGAATCCCGCTTACCTGCCCGGTGACGCGGCCGCCCCTCGCAACGGAGAGCGTCCCCCCACGATTCGTGATCAACATCCTTCCGTCGGGCAGCCACTCGACCGCCCAAGGCGTCGACAGCCCCTGGTCGCTATCCACCACGGTCTCCACCTTGAATCGGTGGTTCCTCGAGTTATAGACGCCACCCGATGCCTCCGGTCTCATTCCCGATCGGCGCAGAGCCTGGTATTGGAGCTCACGGATATGAACCACCAACGCCCAGATTTGCTCGTCGGAAAGGGACTCGCGATAGGCTTCCATACCCATATCGGGCACGCCGTTCTTGATCGCGTCGAAGAAGGGCCGGTCCCACTTCTGGTCGTACTTCTCCAGGGTGTTCAGCGACTTCGTGCCACCCCCGCCGCCCTGGCCCTGAGAGCCGTGGCACTTCGCGCAGGTCTGCTCGTAGAGCTCGGAAACATTGACGCGCGTTCGATTCTGGGCACTGGACTCTGCCGCAACTGCCGCCTTCGGTTCCTCCACCGTGGTACACGCCATCGTCACCGCCGCCACTGGGGCCCAAATCCAAGCACGCTTGCTCACCGCTCTATTCTCCTTCGAAAACCGCCGCCATTGCTTGACTTCATGTGATCGATCACGTCCTGTCCGTCGTTCCGGCGACCTGCGCCGCCAGATCATGCTCCCCTTTTGGGCTCGATGCCGGTCTGATGACGAAGCAACCGGCGACCAACAAGCCCAGGAGGCCGATCGGCCAGAACGGACCTGCCACCTTTCCGGCCGTAGCGAAGTCGATCGCCAGTCCCACGATCGGCGCGCACGCCAAGGTCGCCAGGCCCTGGGCCTGGCCCTCGATCGATAGGATGGTCGCTGCTTGCCGCTCATCAGAAGATTTGTCGAATCGGCTGATGATCAGCGGTCGCCATATGGCTTGCATCACATGGAGGAGTACGAAGGCCGGAATCAAGATTGCGGCAAGACCCATCCAGCCGCCCAGAAGGATCAGGCCGTAGAGGAGGGCGGCGGAGGCCCACAGCGCCGTCGAAGCCCGTTCCTCGTTACCTAGCCGCTCAGCGATCTTATGCGTCTGCCGGCTGCCGAAGGAGGAAAGGACATAGAGAACAAAGTAAACGACACCGACGAGCACTGCGCTTCGCTGCGTGTCGCTCCAGCCTTCCTCACTCTGAACGATGGCCAGGCCGCTCGCGGCGAAGAGCCCGCCAGCTGCGGCTTTCAAAACTGGCTGCAGGTAGTCCTTGACCGCCTTGAAGACTCCCTCGAATCCCATCGACTCGAGCATTAGTCGACGAAGATCGGGCTTGCGGACAGAATGCACGATGGCGTCTCTCAGGTGCCGAGCAACATTCCGTACCGAAGCCTTCTCATCGATGTGAGCATCGAGCTCCTTCGGATAGCCGAAGAAATTGATGATGTTCAGCAAATAGGGAGGAATAGCAAAGAGGAAGACATAGCGGTACCCGTCACTCACGAAGACAAAGACCGCCGACAGGATCACCGAGACGGCCGATCCAATTAGGCTCCATGACCGTGTGTAACCGTAAACTTTCGTCCGCTCGCCCAGGCGATCTTGCAGCCTCAGCCAGGAGAAGATCAGGGCCTTATGGGTGCCATCCCGAAACGACTCGCCGATCGCAAAGAACAGCATCGCCACGAACAGAATTGCCGGAACCGTCGAATACGCGAAGATGACGAAGCTCACGATGTAGGCGGCAAACGACAGAATCATCGAAATTCGCCTGCCACACGTGTCGGCGATGGCGCCGGTCGGGACGCCCATTAGGTTGACGCAGGCTTCCCGAAACGCGATCAGGGTTCCAATCTCGAAATACGACATCCCCTTTTCGAGGAAGACAAGCACGAGAAAGGGCTCGAAATACCGCTGATTCTTGAGGAACCCGTAGAGGCTGAAGCGGAATAGCATCGACCTGCCCGAACCGATCCGATGCTACCGTCTTGCTGCTCCTGGTAGCTTCATGGAGCGATGACGATCGACGACGCCCGAATCGTACTCCTCGCAATTGATGGAGCCTACGAGGGCGAACACATGGGCCATCCCGACTTCCGATTGAAGAAGGGCATCTTTGCGAGCCTATGGCCGAAAAGGGGAACGGCCGTGCTCAGACTCCCACCTGCCATCGCGGAGGCCGCCGTCGCCGATATTCCCGGGTCCCGGATCGCCTCGAAGGTTGGCGGCATGGGCTGGATCGAGCTGCCATTAGGTCCGCTCGAACGCGAGACGTTTCGCGACTTCGCCGGGCTGGCCGCCGAAGCACGCCGCTGACCGCTTCCGGTAGATTCGAGGCATGACGGAGCCCGCCGCGAAGCTCTCGTGGCGAACCGAACTCCCGCTCCTTTTCGCGATTTTCCTAGACCTCGTCGGTTTCGGGATGATCATCCCCGACATCCAGACCAGGGCCGAGCGGCTGGGTGCGGCTGGCCCCGTCATTGGCCTGCTGCTGGCAAGCTATTTCGTCGTTCAGATCTTGGTCTCACCGAAGTGGGGGATCTTGAGCGACCGGATCGGCCGGAAGCCGGTCCTCGTGGGTTGCGGGCTGCTCTCGGCTCTGTCGATGGTCGCCTACGGATTGGCCACCACGCTCTGGTGGATCCTCGCCGCGAGAATTCTAGCCGGGCTGGCGGCTGCCAACGTTGCCGTGGCCCAGGCTTACATCGCGGACAAAACCACCCTCGACGAACGAACCGCGGCGATGGGTAGGGTTGGCGCGGCAATCACCACCGGACTGATCCTGGGCCCCGCGCTGGGTGGCCAACTTGCCAAGTTTGGGGGCAACCAGGCGGTCGGTTTTGTTGCAGCGGGCTTCTCGTTGCTTGGGGCGGTCTGGATCGCCATGGCCGTCCCCCATGTGGCGCCAACCGCTGAGCGCAAACCCGGCAAGGGGCCGGTCATCGACTTTCGACTCCTGAAGGACGTTCGGGAAGTTCGCCCACTGATCATCCTCGCGATTGCCGCTTTTTTCGCGCTCGCCTGCCTGGAAGGCACATTTGGCCGCCTCATAAAGCAGAACCTCGGCCTTGGTGAGGACGCGTTTGGCTGGATATTCAGCTACGAGTCCGTGCTTGGGGTCGTTGTCCAAGCCGCCTTGCTGCCCTGGATCGTTCGACAGCTCCAACCAACGGCGACACTGCGAACGGGCTTTGTTCTACAGGGCGTTGGGCTGGCGCTGACCCCGTTTGCTCCCAATCTCGCGGCACTGTTTGGGTGCAGCACCCTGTATGCAGTCGGAGTCGGCCTGGCTAACCCAACGATCAATTCGTTGGGCAGCGCGCTCACACCTGAGAACCGGCAGGGCGAGCTCTTTGGTCTCCTCCAGGCAGCCCGGTCAGGCGGCTTTATCATTGGTCCCATCCTTGGCGGCGCCATGTTCGACTGGATGCCGGCGGCGCCGTACCTCTTGGCTGGCGCGGTTTCCGTCGTCGTTGCCTTTGCCACGCCAAAGTTCCAAAGCAGCTAGCTATTTTGGCGACCCGCGCAACGGGACGCCCCCTTGCTTCCACAAACGGTATTACCGGCTTTCTGCCGGATTAAGAGAAAGGAAGTAACTACATGAAAACTATATTTGGAAACCGCTTGAGCGGTTTATTGGCGTTGGGCGCCCTTGCGGTATCCGCCAACGCGCAGCTAAACGACGAGGACCGAATCCTCGAAACCATGAAGGAAAGCCAAGGCCAAGTCATCAACACGCTGGGTCGACTCTATGGCGCCGCCCCCGGCGAACTCATCCACTTCGACGTCACGACTCAGCGAACCCAGGAATGGTCCTTCTTCCGAATGACCTCCAGGGCAGGCCAATCCTGGCAGGGCATGAACATCAGCATCGACATCGCCGGAAGCCACAACCTGCTCTCCGGGAGCGGCAATTTCGGGTCCAGTTTGATGCTTGGCGCCGATGCCTGGAATCAGGACGGCACCTTCCAATGGAATCAGGGTGGCGCTGACCTCCTACTCATGGATTCGCTGGCGACCAACCAGCGCAAGGGCGGCAAGCCCGACGAGCACACCGGAACCGAGTGGGTCGGAGACCTCAGCTTCACGTGGGTGATCCACACCATGGATGGAGTCCCGACCGGTGAGGAATCGTTGCGACTCGACTACAGATTTCGTCTTCCCAGGAAATTCAACTGGTGGCAGAGGACCGAAATGAATACCGTTACCGGCGAGACCTTCGGAACGAGCAGCGCTGGCTCGTGGGACCTCGATACGGGTACCGGAGAGTTTAGTGCCGAAATCGTGCCAGAGCCCGTCTCGCTGATCGCGATTACGGTTGGACTTGCGGGACTCGCCGGCCGCCGACGAGCCCGATCAAGCCGCCGTTAAAAACTTGCTAATTGGCGCCGGGCCACCGGTTCAACCGGCGCCAATCATAGCGAAGCCAGGGTTTGCTCTGGCCACCGGAGCTCGATCCCAAAGGTTTCGCACAGGCTTTGAATTGCCCGAAGGTGCTTCGAGCTGGACCAGGCATCGGCCGGCTCAACCTGGTTCTGCAGGCAATATCCGGCCAAGATCCCAGCCGCCTCACCAATGTTCCACTCGACCGGATGCAACCGGTAACAGCCATTGGTAATGTGCGTCGTGGCAAGGTTCTTTCCTCCCGCAATGAGATTCCTCGTCTCTTGGGGAATGAGGGAGCCCAGCGGTATTTCGAATGGCAGTGAGCTCAGGTCAAGCGGGCCGTCGCCATCGGTTCGCGGATGAAGGTCGATCCGGTAGGCCCCGATCCCGACGGAGTCCGGAAATGATGGCGCACGATCCAAGGCCGGGTTGGCGGAGGCGGAAACATCTTCCTCCCGAATGGTCTTGCACGCCACCATGCGGCGAGATTCGCGAACGTAGGGCGCCTCAGCCCACGAATGAAGCTGAAACTCGGGCATGCCACCCTCGCTCTGCATCCACTGCAGCCATCTGAGGGAGAATTCGCGCGCCAATTGCCCAACTTCAGACTCGCTAAGCCGAGGATGGTCGATCAGCGGCTCAAGAAAGTAGTCGTTCTGTGGCCAATTCACCACCGAAACCGACTCTCGATGCGGTGAAAACAAATCGCCATCGATCACGCGGCGGTACGCAAAGAGCGAAAAGTCTCCCTCGTAGGGCGGCAAAGTCTTGATCTCGCCCGTGATAGGGCTTGGAAATGACCATCCAAAGAGAGGGAGGTCGGGGTAGCCGGGCCACACCGGCGACTCGAAGCCGCTCGGCAGCGACACCACCGCTTGCCCTCCGGCGCGGTGCGCGATCGCAAAGCACCAGGTGATCGCCTGCTGGGCCAAGGGACTGGCATGCGATCGGGCGTGCTCTTCCCCCGTCTCGTTCTGGGATTCTGCCCCGATCCGGTACGCCGTTCCCGTTACGGGCAGGAGCTCGCCCGTTTCCGAGGCGTCGATAAACATGCTAGCTGCAAGCTCTATGTCGTCGTCGATCGATATCGCCTCGATCCGATTCCCCTTCATTCTCGCGGCTGCCTGAGGCTTCTGCTGCCAAACGACCTCGATCAAATCGCCGCCGACCATCTCCTCCAGAATCGCGGCTGCTACCTCAGGCTCGTGACCCAGCCGGGAAACCCAACACCGACCGGGATTGAGAAGCGGATCGTCCCGGTGTTGCGGCAGCAGATCGGCCAGCGACCGATAATGCGCCCGTACTCGGTTTCGGAATTCGCGGTAGGTGGCCGTACAGCCGAACTGCTCGATCCAGGGATGCTCGTCCGGAGGCACCATCTGGCTCGTCATCTGACCGCCAAGCCAGCGGTGGCGGCGAACCAGAGCCGTCCGCATTCCCACGCGCTTCGCGGAGATTGCGGCAGCGCATGCGCCCATGCCGTCGCCGTAGACCACCAAATCGGCGGCGAGTCTCTTCACCGGTCAAGGGACGCGGGCCAACCCAAAAAAGTGGCCCGGTGTGATCGGGCCAAGGGTGACAATTTCATTCCAGGGGGGTGCTGTCTCGTTATGTCAGTTGTGAAGTGCCGATTCCATTCAGTAACGCAACCGAAATCGACGAGTGGAGTCTGCCAGGGGGGTGTTATCGGGGCGTTAAGAGCGCCTTAAGTGCCGATTAAGTTTGTTGGTGCCGGGAGCGGGACTCGAACCCGCACGAGTGTGAAGCTCAACGGTTTTTGAGACCGCCGCGTCTACCATTCCGCCACCCCGGCAGGGCATTCTAGGGTACCAGAACCCTTTCCCCGCGCCTATACTGGGATGCATGAACACCGGCTTGAGGGCGCTCCTTGGTGGTCTTATCGATTACGCCGGCTTGTATCCTCCCGCTTCGCTCAAGCTATCCGAGGCGGCGGCGGAGTACCGGCGTTACCTGGCGGGACCGGAATCGTGGATCTTGAACCGGTTCATTTGTCCTTCGTCAAAGCTGGCGGATCTCGGCGGCATGATCGGCAGTGTCGCCGAGCCTTGGCCGGTGACCACGCTGGTTTCGAGCCTTGGAAAGCTGGATGACGAGCTACCCCTCATCGAGGAGTTCGTCGCTGAGTTCGAAGGCACGGCAACCGTCGAGTGTATCGAGGTGAGGGCGACGGAACCCTTAACGGCCCGCGGTCTCCGATCGATCAGCGATTTGGAGGTCGAGGAAACGTTCGTTGAAGTCGCGTTGGGCGACAACCTGCTCGACGATCTTGCCGCAATCGCCGAGGTCGGCCAGGTTGGAGCAAAGGCTCGAACGGGCGGAGTTACCGCCGATCAGTTTCCTTCCGTCGAGGCGCTGGCCGCATTCATCCAGGAGTGCGTCAACCTCGGGATCAGCTACAAGATGACGGCTGGACTCCACCATCCTTACCGCCAATACCACCCGAGCGTCAAAACGGAAATGCATGGATTTCTCAACGTGCTTGCCGGAGGCCTCTTTGCGATGACGGCCGAACTGTCGCGGTCAGAAATCGAGGAGGTGCTGTCCGAACAGAGGGTCGGGGCTTTCGAGATTGACGACCAGGGCATTCGTTGGCACGAGCTTCACGCCACACTCGATGAAATCGAGGAATTCCGTGATATCTTCCGCACAATCGGCTCTTGCTCGGTCGAAGAACCGCTCGAGGATCTGGCGGGAATCGGCCTGTTGCCCTCAAAATCGAGGCGATGAGCTTCGACCCCGCCGCGCGCAGTTGGATTCCCGTCGACCCCTCAAACGATTTTCCAATTCAGAATCTTCCCTTTGGGGAGATCGAGCGGCGCGATGAGGAGGGCATGCTGTCGCCGGCCACCCGCATCGGTGATCACGTCGTCGACATCGGCGTGTTGATCGAAGCCGGAATCATCGAGTCCACCATGGGGGAGTCCGGGCTCGATCTCCTGCTGGCCGATGTGGGAATCGCTGGGTTGAAGCAGATCCGCCAACAGCTGTTCGATTTGCTGCGGGAAGACGCATCGCTCCTGCGCGACAATGCCGACCTGCGCACGCGAGCGGTCCTGCCGGTCGACCAAGTTCATATCGAGATGCCGCTGCCCGTCCCGAACTTCGTGGACTTCTATTCCGGCATTCACCACGCCAGTAATGTCGGCCGCATGTTCCGCCCCGACCAGCCACCCCTCCTGCCCAATTACCGGCACATCCCCATCGGCTACAACGGACGCGCCTCGAGCGTGGTCGTATCCGGCACGAATATTCACCGGCCTTGGGGACAAAACAAGCCCGCGAACGCCGAGTCCCCCGTTTTCGAGCCCAGCCGAGAGCTCGATTTCGAACTCGAAATGGGGTTCTTCGTTGGAGAAGACACCATGCTGGGCGAGCCGGTTGCGATCGCCCGGGCAGAGGACCATATGGTCGGGCTGGTGATGGTGAACGACTGGTCAGCACGGGACATCCAGCGCTGGGAGTATCAGCCCTTGGGTCCGTTTCTGGCCAAGAGTTTCGGCACTTCGATCAGCCCCTGGATCGTGACGTTCGATGCGCTCGATCCCTGGCGCATTCAAGGGCCGGAGCAAGACCCGCCGCCCACCTCGTATCTCCACCGACCTCGCCCCTGCCACTTTGACATCGAATTGGAGGTCTCCATCCAAACCGCCCGAGCGACGAGGCCCCAGGTTGTCTGCCGGTCAAACACCAAACACCTCTATTGGGACTTTGCCCAGCAATTGGCCCACCAGACCGTTAACGGAACGAACTTGTCGGTTGGAGACCTGTATGCGAGCGGGACCATCAGCGGACCCGATGAAGGCTCGTTTGGCAGCCTTCTCGAAGCCACGTGGCGGGGAACGAAGCCGATCAGGATTGAGGAAACCGGCGAGGAGCGAACCTTCCTCGAGGACGGCGACACCGTCGTCTTCAGGGCGTGGTGCGAGGGAGACGGTTACCGTATCGGCTTTGGCGAATGTCGGGGGACCGTCTTGCCGGCGGTTAGGCAATGAGCCTGTGCCGACTGAGTGACTCGATTCTCCTCGTGATCGACCTCCAGCCGACGTTCCTCGCCCCGATCCCAGACGCCGACAAGATTCTCGCGCGGGCGCGCTTTCTCATCCAATGCGCAAACCTGCTGGGCGTGCCCGTCGTCGCCACCGAGCAGGTTCCTGATCGAATGGGAGGCTCCGAGTCTTCCATCTTGGAGGCCGTCGGACCTAACGCGACGATCGTCGCCAAGACCGAGTTTGGAGCATGCGGACTTCTGAATCTCCAGGGAAAGACGCAGGCAATCCTCGTAGGCATCGAGACCCATATCTGCGTAAACCAGACGGCCCAGCAGCTCGCCTCAAACGGAATTGAAGTCTTTGTCGCCGACGATGCTGTTGGTTGCCGCTCCGCCATGGTCCACGAATCCGCTCTCAGGCGGCTCCGACATGCCGGCGTCGAGGTCACTCACACCGAGTCCGTTGCCTATGAGTGGATGCGAGACGCCAAGCATCCCCAGTTTCGCCAGGTTCTCGAACTCGTCAAGGCGTATCCGCTGTGAACCTGCTCGACATCATCGCCGTTACTCGTGATAGGCACGCCCTTAGCCAGGAGCAGATCGAGCGGGTCGTTCGCGGCGCGGCCACTGGAGAGGCGTCGGACTATCAGCTGGCCGCCTGGCTGATGGCGGTGGTGCTCAATGGGCTGACCGACCCCGAAACTGCAACCCTGACGATGGCGATGGCGCGCTCAGGAGACCGGATCGATTTGACTGGACTTCCTCGGCCGTGGCTTGACAAACACAGCACCGGAGGAGTCGGGGACAAGGCCACGATCGTCGTTCTCCCCATACTTGCCGCCTGCGGCCTAACGGCCGTTAAACTGAGCGGCCGTGGGCTGGGCATCACCGGCGGAACCATCGACAAGCTCGAATCGGTGCCGGGATTCCGTATCGACTTGTCGCCCGAAGAGATGATCGAGCAGGCTCGGACGATCGGGATCGCGCTAAGTGGCCAGAGCCCCCGGCTCGCACCGGCCGACAAGGTCCTCTATGCGCTTCGAGACGCGACGGGAACGGTTCGGTCGCTTCCGCTTATCGTCAGCAGCATCCTCTGCAAGAAGATCGCCGGCGGCGCCGAACGGGTGGTCTTCGATGTCAAGTGCGGCTCTGGCGCGTTCATGAAGAACCTCGACGAGGCACGGAAGCTGGCCGATGCCCTCAGAAGCGTCGGGGAGGCTGCAGGACTGAAGGTTCGATGGCTCATCACCGACATGGACCAGCCTCTCGGCCGATGCTGTGGCAATGCGATCGAGGTTGAAGAAGCCATCGCCGTCCTTGCCGGTCGAACGGGAGGACGGCTGAGAACCCTATGCGAAGCGCTGGCCGGGACCGAACTAGAGCTTGCCGGCAAAGCGCCTGACGGCCAGGGGGCCCGCCTCGCCGCCGAGGTGATCGACAACGGTACTGCGCTCCTGAAAGCCGAGGCATGGTTCGCCGCCCAGGGCGCCAGCGTATCGATTGCCCGGGCCGACTTTACGCTCGAGCGGGCACCATTCCAAGCCAGCGTATTGGCCGGCTCACCGGGCTGGGTTCATCGCGTCGATGCCGGGGTGATTGGCCAGACCGTGGTGGACCTCGGCGGTGGAAGGAAGTCCAAATCTGACGCCGTCGATCCTCGCGTCGGTGTAGAAGTGCTCGTCGAAGTTGGCGACCAAGTTATCGCCGGTCAGCCTCTCCTCATCCTCCATGGCGCCAGCGAAGATGGCATCCAAGCCGTCTTGCCGAGTGCACAGGCAGCGGTCACCATTGCCCCTCAAGCCATTCCACCCCGACCCGTGGTCCTGCTGGACTAGAATCCAACCTCGCGTCCGAAATCGAATACGGTAACCGGTGGCTCCTTGAATCCACTCCGGTCGAGCGACTGTCTCGTTCGGTGCACCTGCTGCAGCAACCCCGGTATCGCATGAGGGGGCCGGGCCGGGACCTTGAAGGCCCGCTCCAAAATGTCCCAGACTTCGTCAATTCGATGCGAGAGGTCGAAAATCATCACCCCCTGAGAGGAGCCTACGGCCGCCTGGAGAGCCCGCTCCAATCCGTCGCGATCGCCGAAGAAATCGGCGAGCATGATACTGGCATAGGTCCAGCATTCATCCCGAACCGCCCGATTGGCGAGGTATGCGCCCGCTTCGACGGTTCTACCGTCCGGCAGCGCCGCTTCCATGGCATCAACGATCGTCGGCACGCGGTAATAGGTTCCCGTAAAGAGGACATCGAGTAAGGGAGCAAAGCCCGTCTTTCGATAAGCGTGGGTGAGATAGGGAAAGCCTCCGTCAAACTTGGTGGAAGCCCAGTTGGAGCCGAATCGCTCGTAATCGCCGTAGGCCGAACCCGCATAGACACCGAGCATCGCTGAGGGACGATGCGTCCTGAGTGCCGCACGAGCCTCAGCTAGGAAGTTTCGAACAGTCAGAGCCCTGAACGCCGACCAAGAATCGTAAAAGCGGCCAGGACGGATTCCCTTACCCAGATTCGGCGCGAACGTTACGGTAAAGATATCATCTGGCCACCGAACGGTCTCGCCCACGAATGTTTCGAATTCTGCCTTCGCCTTCTGCGAAAAGTCAGCGTGCTTGTTGCCGTAGCGCAGCCGGTCGTCGAACAGCAGGGCGTCGATGTCATATCGCTCCGCAATCTCCTTCACGAAGGCCAGCATATGGTCGGCGTTGCGCCGGTCGTGAGGATTCATCATCAGCGGAATCTGGTTCGGTAGGTCCGCCGACCGCAGGAACCGGGGAGTGGACCCGAGCCGGATTCTCCCACCGAGGGCAAAGCGCTTCAAGAAGGCGCCTGCATTGCCGATGCCGGCATACACTGACGCCCGCGCTGGCAGATTGATAGGTTCCTGATCGGGGTGGACGATGCCGGTGATCTTGCCCTGGGGGTCGACGACCAGGCCGTAAAAGTCGCTTGGCCGCTCGGTAAGGCGCTTCGCATCGGAGAAGACCCGGATTCGATCCCCGTCCGCCAACGGCGCGTTCAGCGTGGGGTGGACGCGGAACTTTTCGTCCAGCGACATCGGGGCGTAGAGGAAGGGCTCCGCATCGTAAAAGACGGTCTGCTGATCGGTCTTGGCGTACCCTGGTCCGTCCGGCCTGAACTCGTTCGGCTTGTCCGTTTCCAGGGCGGTTCGATGACCTTCGCTGAATGCATTGAGGCTCACCATGAAGCTGAGTCCCTGCTTCCTTGCCGCGACGAGCATGGCTGGGATGGGATCCATGCCCTTCGGAAATCGACGTCCTCGCCAATACGTCAGCTGCTCAGCCAGTGCGGACGGATACATGGTCTTGCCCACGATCGGCTTGACATCGAAGACGACGGTGTTGAATCCCACGCGCGCCAGCTTGGCAAACAACGCCTCAATCTTCTCGTTCGAATCGACGCGCTCCATGTTTGCCGTGCCGTCGATCCAGATCGTCCGCCCTTGGAGCCCGCGAGACCGGGCGAGCGTCTGGGCGACGCCGATCGAATGGCTTGGAACATCGAGGACGACCGACTGAAGAAACGGCAACGGCGCCTGAACCTGGAACCGGTTGATCGGCGGACGGATGGAGAGGGCATCCTGGGCGAGCAGCAGGGAAGCGATGACGGAGCCGAGCGGCATCGCAACGGTTTACCCGGCGGTAGGACTTTCGGCCCAGTTTCACCTCCCACCGCTGCAACGCTGAAACCGGACGACCTGTATGGCAACTACAGCGGCGATGCCGCTAGGAGGACACCGATGTTCATGCTCGGAGATTCTTTGACCTTGCTGTCGATCGTGGCGGCAGCCTGTCTTTCCGCCTGGTCCCTGATGGTGGGATGCGCGATCCTCTTCGGTCGAAAGGCTGCCCACGCCAAAGTCACGCTCGAACAGAAGCCGTGGCGGGCGTTTGCCTACGGAGTGGTTTGCATGTTCACCGTCGGGTTGGTGGCGATCGTTATGCTGTCGATTCCAAACCCGGCAATGAAAGTTCTGGGGATGAGTTTGATGTTCCTGATCCTGTTTGTTGCCGCCCTCGGAGCATCGGGGATGGCGCTCCTCGTCGGCAATCGGATTCAACCGCTGGATCCTGACGTCGCACCCTTCAGGGCGCTTTCCCGGGGCTCCGCTCTCGTGGTGGCTGCTGCGGTCATGCCAGGTTTTGGATGGTTCTTCATGCTTCCGGTGATTCTTGTGATGGGCTTAGGTCTCGGCGTTGACGCCTTGGTTCATCGACAGGTTCGACCCCCCGTGGCAGCTCAGACCGCGCCATGAGACCGACCCGGCGGGATCTGCTGATTGCAGGCGCCGCTGCGGGCTTGGCACTGGCCGGATGCAAGGACCTTCGCCAAGCTACGGGACATAACCTTCCCGAGCGGATGGAGCCGCCAGAGGATCCGCAATCTCCTGGGTTCCGGATTGCGAACCGTCTCGGGTTCGGGCCGACCCCCGGCCAGGCCGAAGCGATATCCACTAATATCGAGGGCTACATACGGGAGCAGCTCGCCGCGAGCCAGCCCGAACCACCCCACCTTCAGTTGCGGCTGCAACGTTTGGACATTCACCAGTTGGACGGGTTCGAGATGCGTGACTGGCCCGAAGACGCGGTGCTGCGCCAGCTCCAGCAGGCCCTCATTCTCAGGGCGGTCTATTCCCCGAATCAGCTGCGGGAACGGATGGTCGACTTCTGGACCAATCATTTCAACGTCTACGGCCGCAAAGGTTGGTCTGCCTATCGGAAGGCCGAGGACGAACGGAAGGTCATCCGGGCAAATGCCCTCGGCAGCTTCCCAACCATGCTTCGCGCTTCCGCCAAGTCTGCGGCGATGCTGGCCTACCTCGATAACCAGCTCAATACCCGGCGAGCGCCGAATGAAAACTATGCCCGTGAGCTTATGGAGCTGCACGCGCTAGGCATCGACGGCGGCTATACCCAGCGCGATGTCGAGGAGGTCGCCCGATGCCTTACGGGCTGGACGATCGAGCGCCGCTTCATGAGCGGCTTCCGCCCCGACCAGGGCATCACGCCATTCGGAAGGCTCAGATTCGTCCCGGAGTGGCACGACGACGGCGAGAAGCGCGTTCTTGGCCGACGCATTCCTGCTGGCGGCGGGCAAAACGACATCGATCTCGTCCTCGATATCTTGATCGCCCACCCAAGCTGTGCCCGCTTTATCACCGGCAAGCTTTGCCGCTATTTCCTCGGTGAGGGCGCGCCCTCCGCCTATCGTCAAGCGGAGAAGGCGTTCGTCGCGTCTCGCGGCGATATTCGGGCCACCATGCAGGTCATCAGTTCGCCACACGAACTATTAGGCGGCCATCCTGTTGTCAAGCGGCCGTTCGATTTTGTGGTATCGGCTCTGCGCGCATTCGCCTTTGATACCGATGGCGGAACCGGCGTCCAGGGCCACCTCGAAAGGATGGGCCAACCGCTCTACCAATGGCCGATGCCGGATGGCTATCCTGATCAATCCAATGCTTGGACGGGATCGTTGCTGGCCCGATGGAATTTCGCGATCGCGCTCGCCCACGGCCAGGTCGACGGGTGCCGAATGCCGCAGCAATCGGTGCTTGAGCTCGATAGCAAGGCGGGGAGCCTGGTGGGTTCTCAGGTGGCCGCCCGAGACGTTTCCGAATCAATTGCCCTTGCGCTGTGCGCGCCGGAGTTCCAATGGAAGTGACGACGCAGGACTGGATGTATTGCGATGGCGCCGGCGGTCTATCGCGGCGTGCACTCTTTCGCGGCGCCGCCGCGATGGGCTTGGGAGCGCTGTTCGGCAAGACGGCGTTGAGCCAAGTAGCCGTCAGTACATTTAAGCCGTACAGCGGCAACGTCCTTGTCGTGATCTTTCTCCGAGGCGGGGCAGACGGACTGAGTATGATCGTGCCCTACCGGGAGGACGAGTACCACCGAAACCGCCCGGCGACGCGGATCGAGAAGCCGATCGATCTCGACGGGCAGTTCGGGCTTCATCCGTCCCTGGCGCCCTTGTTAGAGCAGTTCCGGGAGGGTCACCTGGCGTGCGTTCATGCCGTTGGCTCCGACGACCAAACACGGTCGCACTTCGAAGCCATGAACGCGATGGAGTTTGGGATGGCCGACCAGCGCGGCGGATTGAATAGCGGTTGGCTGACGCGCTACTTGAAGTCCGCGCCGAGAGAGCCGGCTTCACCGCTCCGCGCGGTGGCGTTGGGAGGGCTTATGCCGGATTCCCTGCGTGGCGGAACCCATGCTACGGCGATTCGGACGCTCGCCGAGTACTCCCTCCAGGTTCCACCAGCCACCCATGCGGAGTGGCTGACGCGAATCGCGGAGTTGTACAGTACGGCTAAAGACGAGATGGCCGAGGCCGGGCAGGCAACTGTCGCCGTTCTCAAGCGGCTGAAGGATGTCCAGACCGATCTCGCGACCAAGAAAGGCACGGACTACCCCAACACCGATCTTGGGCGGGGGCTGCGTGAAGTTGCCTATCTCATCCGGTCGGACTTTGGCGTCGAAGTGGCGTGCCTCGATCGCGGGGGCTGGGATACCCACGTCGCCCAGAATAACCTGCTGCCCGGCAACCTCGAGGACGTCGCCAAGTCGATTCACTCGTTTGTTACGGACCTGGGCGAACTGATGGCGAGGGTTACCGTTGTTGTCCAAACGGAATTCGGGCGTCGTCTCCACGAGAATGCAGGTCTCGGCACTGACCACGGTCGCGGTGGCGTTATGTTCATTCTCGGCGGAGGCGTCAACGGCGGCCGAGTCGTCGCTGATTGGCCCACCCTTCAGGCAGACCGTCTCGACGAGACCGGCGACCTGCGGGTGACCACGGACTACCGAGACGTGCTCACTGAGGTCATCCAAAAGCGGCTCTCGCCCGTACCGGTCCCGGACTTATTCCCTGGCCTGAACTACAATCCGGTCAAGCTGTTCGACTAACCACCGAACAGCTTGATTCGAGACTCTAGCTTTGCCTTGAGATCATCGAGGGCGGCAAGGGACTCCCGGTCCTTTTCGATGACCTCAGGCTTGGCACGCTCAATAAACTGTGGATTTCCAAGCTTGACCGTTAGCTTTTGGTGGTCCGATGCCGCCTTTTCGAGCTCCTTTGCAAGTCTTTGCCTCTCCTTCTCAGGGTCGACAAGGCCTTCAACCGGCAGATGCACGTCGACATCCGCCACTGAGGATGAGATAAAGACTCCTTCCAGCGGCTTGCCCCCCCTAATTTCCCTGGCCCAAGCCTGGGAAGCGATGATCGACTCGCCACCTCCTAGATCACCCTCGATAAAGACGGTATCGACTGGTTTCATGGCGGCCAAACCCACTTCCGCTCGTAGGGCTCGGATACCGCGTGTGATCTCGAAAAGCCGCTCGATGCGTGACTCGGCCGTTTCGTCGACGGTTAAGTCTGCCGGCCATGGCGCCGCCATCAAATACGCCGACTTGTTGGGTAGCGGCATCTGAGCGTACAGCTCTTCTGAGATAAACGGCATGTAGGGATGGAGCATCTTGAGGTACGCGTCGAAGGCCTTCATCAGGACCCATTGGGGGGCCTTTCGCTGACCTGGATCCAGTAGCCGGGATTTGCTGACTTCGATGTACCAGTCGCACAGGTCATCCCAGAAGAACTTCTGAAGTGCCTGAGCTCCCTCCTGGATGTCGTAACCTTCGATGCTCTTTCGAACCCTCTGCTCGCACTTGGCAAGCCTGCTCAGCAGCCATCGGTCCACCGTGTCCAAGCTCTCCGGCGTCTCGCCGGTGTATCCATCCAGATTCATCAAGGTAAATCGGGCCGCATTCCACATCTTGTTGCAGAAATTCCGGGCTTCCTCGGCCTTCTTCTCTCCGTAGCGAATCTCCTGGTTGAAACCGGTTTGAGAAAACAGTGCGAACCGCAACGCATCGGCTCCGAACTTGCTGATGATCGAAACCGGATCAACGCCCGTACCAAGGCTCTTGCTCATTCGCTTACCGTCCTCCGTCAGGACCGTGGCGTAAACGTAAACATCTTCAAAGGGAATCCGCCCTACCTGGTCGAGGCCCATCATGATCATGCGAGCCACCCAAAGGAAGATGATGTCTCGGGCGGTAACGAGCACCGAGGTCGGATAACGTGACGCCAATTCGGGTGTCTGATCGGGCCAGCCCAAAACTACGAACGGCCACAGCCCGCTGCTGAACCAGGTGTCGAGCACGTCGTCGTCCTGCCGCACGATCTTGTGGTCGCCCGCCTTCTTCTGGGCTTCCTCCCAGGACAAAGCCGCGTAAGGCCTATCCTCGGCATCGTAGTAGATTGGAATTCGATGGCCCCACCAGAGCCTCCGGCTGATATTCCAATCGTGAAGGTTCTCCATCCATTCGAGATAGACCTTGGTGTACCGCTCTGGCGTGAACTTGACCTTCCCACTCTCGACGGCCTCGATCGCGCCCATTTTGAGCTCACTTTGGTTCGCGAACCACTCCTCGCTGAGTAGCGGCTCGATCACCTCGCCGCTTCGCTCGCTGACCAAGAGCGCTATCTCGTGGTCTTCGACTTTGACCAGGAAGCCCTGCTCCTCGAGGTCGGCAACCACGCGCTTCCGCGCCTCTCGCCGATCCAAACCTGCGTACGGACCGACATCGCCGGTCATAAAGCCCTTGGGATCGACAACAACCGGCATATCCAGGCCATGTCGAACCCCAACCGCGTAGTCGTTAGGGTCGTGTGCGGGCGTGATCTTCACGGCGCCGGTGCCAAACTCTGGATCGGGATAGATATCCGCGATCAAGGGGATTTCTCGGTTCAGCAACGGTAGCCTCAGCAGCTTTCCGACCTTGCCCTCGTAGCGTCCGTCGCTCGGATGAACCGCTACAGCCACGTCGGCGAGCATTGTCTCCGGCCGGGTTGTGGCAATCACGACATCGCCTGACCCGTCCACGAAAGGATAGCGAATGTGATAGAGGTGGCCCTTGACCGTCTTTCGCTCAACCTCGATATCGCTCACGCTGGTCTGGAGGACGCAATCCCAATTCACCACCCGCTTGCCGCGGTAGATGATGCCTCGCTCAAACCAGTCGATAAAGACCTTGAGAACAGCATTGGCATAGTGGTCGTCGAGCGTGAAGCGGCTACGGTCCCAGTCGAAGGCGCAGCCGAGCTCGCGGAACTGTCGGAGGATCGTATCCCCGCTCTCGTGGCGCCACTCCCAAACCTTCTCGACAAAGGCTTCCCGCCCGATTTCAACGGCGCTGGTGCCTTCTGCCTTCAGTTTCTTGTTGACCACGACCTGGGTGGAAATCCCAGCGTGATCCTGGCCGGGCACGATTAGCACGTCTCGGCCCCGCATTCGGTAGTAGCGCCCCAGAAGATCCTGCAGGGGATAGCAGAGGGCATGGCCCATGTGGAGACTGCCGGTTACGTTGGGCGGCGGTATCGTGATGGTGTACGGGACTTTGCCCGGCCCCGGGCTTTCCTTGAAGAGGCCGGCCGCCTCCCACCGTCCGTACCACTTGGCTTCAACCTGGCTCGCGTCATAACGCGAGGGCATCTCGACTTCGATCATGTCTCCTCCTCCTTTCCTGTCGCGAAAGTTGAGGTGATTCTACCTAGCCATGTTTCACGTGAAACATATGTGCCTGCGACGATCGGCGCGACTTATGGGGCGATGGCGAACCGTTCTTGGACACCGATGCCGACTCCAGTGCCAGTTTCAAGACCTGGCTGGCCTGCTTCACGAAATGCGCCTTCAGGTCCTTCCGAATTTCCTCGGGGACCTCTTCCATATAGTCCTTCCGGTTTTCCTCGGGCAGGATAAGCGTTTGAACACCGGCGCGATGGGCCGCCAGGACCTTCTCCTTGATGCCGCCTACCGGCAAGACGTTGCCCGTCAATGTCAGCTCACCTGTCATCGCAAGGCGCTGCCTGACCGGGCGGTTGGAGAAGAGGCTGGTCAGAGCGGCAAGCATCGTGACGCCCGCGCTTGGGCCATCCTTTGGAACCGCTCCGGCAGGAACGTGCACATGCACTTCCGACTTGTCGAAGAGGCTTGGATCGATGCCCAGGTTGTTGGCGTGGCTTCTGACGTAGGTCATCGCAGCCGTTACGCTTTCGCGCATGACCTCTCCCAGCTGGCCCGTGACAATCAGTCCCTTGCTGCCATCCATGCGCGCGGACTCGATAAACAGCACATCGCCCCCGACAGGGGTGTAAGCGAGACCCACCGCAACCCCTGGCCGAAGCTCGCGCTCCATCACCTCTTCGTGGAGGAACCGCGGCGCACCAAGCGCCTCTTCCACGAACTTGGGATTCACGGTCAGCTTCGCCTTGCGTCCTTCCGCGAACTTTCGCGTTGCCTTCCGGATCACGCTGGCAATCTCACGCTCCAAGTTTCGGACACCGGCTTCCCGCGTGTAGAAGCGGATGATCATGCGGGCGCCTTCCTCGGTAAAGCTGATCTGGGTTGGCCTTAAACCATGCTCCTCGATCTGCTTGGGAATGAGATGACGGATGGCTATGCCCAACTTCTCCTGCTCGGTATAACCACCCAGCTCGATGATCTCCATGCGGTCGCGAAGCGGAGGTGGAATCGTGTCAAGCCGGTTGGCGGTCGTGATGAAGAAAACGTGACTCAGGTCGAAGGGGGCGTCCAGGTAGTGGTCGCGGAACGAGCTGTTCTGCTCGGGATCGAGCACCTCAAGGAGAGCCGAAGCAGGATCGCCTCGAAAGTCGCTCCCCAACTTGTCGATCTCGTCTAACACAAATACAGGATTATGACTTTCTACACGTCGTAACCCTTGAATAATCTGGCCAGGAAGGGCGCCAATATAGGTTCGGCGATGGCCACGAATCTCCGCCTCGTCCCGCATGCCGCCCAGCGAGATGCGATGGAATTTTCTACCCATCGCCCGTGCGATGCTTCGTCCGAGCGAGGTCTTTCCGACGCCGGGGGGACCTGCAAAGCACAGGATAGGCTGGCGTACACGGCCGTCGCCCTTCACCTTTCGGACGGCAAGAAACTCAACGATCCGCTCTTTGATTTGGTCCAGGCCAAAGTGGTCTTCATCCAGAATCTGCTTCACATGGACCAAGTCCAAGTTGTCGATCGTCGACTTGTTCCATGGCAGGGCGGCCATGGTTTCGAGATACGTCCGCGAAACCGAGTATTCCGGCGAACCTGGGTTGATCCGACGCAGCCGATCAATCTCCCGATCAGCTTCCTTTTGCGCTTCCGGCGGAAGGTTGGCGTCTCGCAGCCGCTGGGCAAGCTCCTCGACCTCCTCGGTCCGGTCGTCCGATTCGCCAAGCTCCCGCTGGATCGCCTTGAGCTGCTCACGCAGGTAATACTCGCGCTGTGACTTGCTGAGCTCGGCCGAAACCTCGCTTTGCACCTTCGAACTGAGCTCCAGAACTCGGACTTCCTTGCTAAGGAGCTCCAGCAGCAGCCTGAGCCGTGGCAACAGCTCGGGTGTCTCGAGCACCTTCTGCTTCTCCTCAACGGAAAGCATCATATGAGCGGCCACGAGGTCGGCCATGACATTTGGCTCCTGGACCGCCTGCGTCAGCGACCGAAGCTCGTCCGGCAGGTTCGGCGATAGCCGAATCGCCTGCTCGAAAAGTCCCGATATGCTTCGCCGCAGCGCCTCGACCTCTTCCGTCTTGTCCTCAGGCACGGTCGGCTCGTCGATAATCTCGATCCGGGCCCGCAGATACGGCTCTTCCTGAAGGCGCTCGGCAACCCGGAATCGGGAAACGCCCTGCACGATCAGCCGAACGGCATCGGGCGCCTTGACCAGCGTACGGACGATAACCGCGCAGCCGTACTCGTAGACATCGTCAAAGTCGGGCTGCTCGATGTGAGGCTTCCGCTGCGCCACCATGCCGATGACTCGGTTGTTGGCGGTGATGCTGTCGTCGATGAGCATCACGCCGGCTTCTCGGGCGACGCTCAGCGGAGCGATCAGCATGGGGTAAATCACGGAATCCCGAAGAGGCATGATGTTCAGCTCGGAAGGGATATCCGGCTTACGTTCCTCTTCAGTGTCTTCATCCAGAATCGGCACGCCAAAAGGCGCTTCGACTTCCAGAGCTTCTTCAACGGTTGGCTTGGTTTCCGCCATTTAAATTTGTCGTATCGTAATCGTCCGCCGCACTTCGGCTACCGAATCATCGTCCCCGGCCTTGGGCAATTCGACCAAGAGGAACCCTTGCGCGTACTGGACCCGCACCTGGCTAAGGTCGATTTCCAGCATGGGCAGACTGACGTCGCACTCGAAGTCGCCGTACGAAATCTCCAATTGATGAAAGGCAACCCGCAGGCCTTCAAAAACGTCGTCCCGCCGCTCGCCACGTATAGTAACACGTCCGGTTCGGCGATTCAACGTCACTCGAATCGCCTCTGGGCGAACCCCGGCCAGCTCGACCTTGATGTAGATCGCCCGGTCGGTTTCGGCCACATCCGCCTTGGGGCGCCACTTCCTGCTGCGAGCTACCGCCGGCTTGCCTGACGTCAGCTCGTCGCCCATTCGTTGCAACTCGGTTCCGAGTTGCCAATAGAACTCGTCCAAATTGCGTTTGGCCATCAACCTTACAGTCTACTGCTTGGCCGCTAACGACTTTGCCATCTGGATCATCATCGTTAGGCCAAGGGTCTTTCCCATCGAAAGCTCGTTGCCAAAAATCGCCGTCACCAAGTCATCCGATAGCTTGCCGTACTCACTCGCCGGCTGCCCGGATAGGCCTTCCGACAAAATCGTAGCCAGCGCCTTGGCTGAAAGGCCCTGCGGATTCTCAACCGCAAAGTGGACATCGAGGGCTTCGCCATTGGGCACCACCCAAACAAAGGCCTCAGATTCGCAGCCCGGCACTCGGTGCGATTCCTCAAATGGCCGATGCGCGACCTCGGGAGGCACGTCGCGAAACCGTTCGGCGAGGGAGATCAGCGCCTGGATGCGCTCGCTCCGATCGGATAGCATCGCCAAACCGTCCACAACCGACTGAATTTTGCCTGGCAAGTTCAAGGGCGCTCAATCGGCAGCCCGACCGAGTTGCCCCACTCCGTCCAGCTGCCGTCGTAATTCCTTACGTTCGGATAGCCAAGCAGGTGCTTCAGCACGAACCACGTGTGGCTGCTGCGCTCGCCGATCCGGCAGTAGGCGATGACCTCATCGCTTGGCGTGAGGCCGGCCTCACCTTCGTAGATCGCCCGCAGCTGGGTTTCAGGAAGGAACTCTCCCGTCGCGGGATCGATGGCGCGAGCCCACGGGACGCTCTTCGCGGTGGGAATATGGCCGCCGCGGACGGCGCCCTCGTTCGGATAATCCTCCATGTGCAACCGTTCGCCCGTGAATTCGGCAGGAGAACGGACATCGATCAGCTTTCCACCCCGCTTGAGGTGCTGCAGCACGTCGTCCCGGAAGGCGCGTTCGGTTCGGTCGTCTCGATCCTTGGCCCGGTATTGGGTTGGCGAAATTTCGGGTAGATCGCGAGTGAGCGGTCGACCTTCGTCAACCCACTTTTGTCGTCCCCCGTCCATCACGCTGATTCCCTCGTGCCCGAAGAGCGAGAAAACCCACATCGCGTAAGTGGCCCACCAGTTGTGGCGATCCCCATAAACGACCACGTGTGTCTCGGGCGTGATGCCGATGCGCGACGCAAGGCCCTCGAACCCGGACCGGTCGAGGTAATCCCGGCGAATCGGGTCGTTCAGATCCCTGATCCAGTCCACCTCCACGGCGCCCGGTATATGGCCCGACGGATACACGAGGGGATCCTCATTTGACTCCACGATTCGTATAAGCGGATCGTGGAGGTGCTCGGCAACCCATTCGGTTGACACCAACGGCTGGACTCTCTGGATGGTTACGCTCATAGCTCCACTCTACTTAACGCCGGTTAGACTTTGGGTGTCAGCGCATATCGTATTCCGTAAGGATCCTCGATAAAAATCTCTCCCGCCTTCTCGCCGATTTTTCGAAAACCCAAGGGCTGCAAACGGGCCATCGCCTCATCGATCGAGGGCACCGCCAAGTCGAAAGTAGGTGTGGTCTCGTCATCCTCAACAAGGAAAATGCGAAGGTCGCCCGCCCGCATTTCAACCCAGTCGTCCTTGCGCTGGATTTCCTCCCACCCCAGCGCATTGCCATAAAGGGCCACGGCATCGTCGAGCTTCCCGACACCCAAGGCGACGCAATTGGTCAGCTTGTACATGGCCGGATGATAGACGCCGGGGATGCCTGTCGGCACCCCCGGAGCTCCATCACGCGCACGGGACGGCAGCAGGCTCGGTACTTTTCGTGGGTTCGTCCTGGAAACCGGATACCGCCTGGTCCGGGATCGTGGCCGTTCGAAACGGCTTGTCCAGGAGGCCCGCAAGGGCGGAGAGGCAGAAGCCGACGCCCATGGCGACGAAGAGCGCCACCAAGCCGATCCGCTCGATGATGATTCCGCTTAACGCCATCCCGACCGGTTGAACGCCCATCGAGACCATCATCATCGCGCTGTTCACGCGTCCGCGGTGACTGTCGGGGACGGTGAGTTGGATGTAGGTGGTCAGCGGGATTTGGGCTATCGGCAGGGCCAGGCCACAAACCAGGTTCCAGGTCAGGAACCACCAGAAGGAGCTGAACGCCATGAAGGCCACACAAAGACCCACCACCGCCAGTCCGCCGATCCATGCCAGCCCAACCCTCTTGATGTTGAGCCTGGCCACGTAGAGGCTGCTGGCGACCATCCCTGCCATGAACGCGAACTCAAAGGCAGCCAGTCGACCGTATTCGCCACCAAACCACTGGTCATTGGCCTTCACATACGCAACCATGAAGGGTGCGATGAACAGATTGATGAAGAAGCTGAGAATGACAGCAACACGAAGGAAGTGGTCAGATGCCACGTACCGAACGCCCTCTATACTGTCCAGCCAAGCTGAAGCGCGGACCCCAGTCCGTCGTTCGGGTCGCAGGGCGGGCAACAGATAGATGAAGGCAGCCGAGGCCAGGAAGGTCAAGCCATTCACGACCACCGAGACCAGGAAGAAGGTCTGGCCGCTGGCAGCCCAGAGGGTGCCGAGGATGGTTCCAGAAAGCCCGAGTCCGATGAGAGGCATCATATTCTGAGCGGCCGCGTTTAGCGAATTGGCCTCAAGAAGCTGGTTCTCGGGAACGAGGCGGGGAATGGACGCGTTCTTCGCGGGCGCGAAGAACGCGTTTACGCAAGACAGGGCGAACGGCGTGGCGTACAGCGTCCAGACCGGGAAGTCCTTGGAGAGCACCACCATACCGGCGAAGGCAAACAGGATGACCGCGCTCAAAAGGTCGCACGCCAGCATCAGCCGCCGCCGGTCAAACCGGTCAGCCGAGGCGCCGGCCAGCGGTCCCAGTACCAAGTACGGCAGGGCGCTGAGCGCTCCGACATAGCCGACCGCAGCCGCCGAACCCGTAATCTTGGCCGCCATGAACAAGAACACGAGCATGTACAGCGCATCGCCGAACAGCGAGATCGCTTGCCCTATAAACAGGTTTTTGAAATCACGGATTCTTAAAGCGCCCGTGGATAGCACAACGTCACCTCCGGTGAGTGCAAATAGCGCCAAGGCCCGGCGCAAGGGGGATGCGGGGGGACCCGTCAATCCGTACGGCGAACGCGGCATTTGTGGTTTCGTCAAGAACTGCCAAACCAGCCGCAGGAGTTCGGACAGCCGTTACAGACGGGTGATCTTCATCAGAGGAGAGAAGGTACCTGGGTGGGATGCGGCTTTGCAACCCTCGGGCGAAGCATTTTCAAAACTTTCTGAGCAGTTTGTGGACAACGACCGAAGAAGGTATGTCCTATCCGCCTCTGTCCCAACGATTCGCTATCGGATCGTACACCCAGCGGATCGGCCGATCGGGGCCACTCTCTGCCTGCCCACCGAGAACCACGATCTTGCCGTCCACCACGGCCGCCGTCGGCATCGCAACCGACCCCGGCATCAGAGGAAGCTCCTTCCAGCGGCGCGTCGTTGAATTGTACGAAACAGAGGCTTCTTTGCCTAGAATCCAAACCTGACTGCCGCTAACGGCCACTGCCGAGAACTTCGCCCACAGGGCCTTGGGCGGTGGCGGACCCTTCGACCATGTCTTGCCGTCGAATATCCCGTGCCGTTTCGTCGGTTCGAAGTCCTCGGCCGATAGCCCACCGATCGCATGCAGCTTGCCGCTTAGGTTCACCAGAATGAAAAAGTGGTCGGCCGCCTTGTACCCAGGCATCGCAGGCTCGACCCGCACCCTGCCGCTCTCCAAGTCGATGCTGCGAAAACTTCCGAGTTCCGCAGGATAGCCACCCAAAGCGTAAGCGCGGCTACCCAGCCTGGCCGCGGCAAGATGGGTTTCCGGCAGGTCGCCACCCGTGTTTAACTTCTGCCACGACCTTGCCGCGGCTTTCAGGACATCCACGCCGCCGCCTATCGCGTAGACGTTGCCCCGCCATTCGACGCTCCCAAAGAACGTCCGGCCCTCTGGCAGGCTCGGTCCGGGGCTCCAGACGCCGGTACCCGACGTCAGCCTGACGTCGCGCATGCCGCGGTCCGCCGCTGAGGTCCTGCCATAGCCGCCAAACGTGATCCAGCCCTTCCCGTAGCGTTCGAGCCGGTGGCCGTGCCGGACTTCAGGCAGCGCGGGCAATACCGGATCCCGGACCAAGCTGATCGCTAGCAGGACGGAAACCACGACTGATCTGGCTTACGCAAAGGCGGCCTGGTTGGATTCCAGCCATTGTCGGAACGACTGCAGGTCCGGATTAAGCCGTCTTGAGCCTTCGATGCTGCGGGCGCCGACGAAGTGGTCGTTGAAGTCACGCTTGAACTGGAACATGTTGCCCAGGTCTTCGGCGCCAGGGAAACCGAATCCTCGATAGGCTTCGGGACTGACCGAGTTATAGCGAATCTCCTTCCCGAGCACTTGGGACATGGTTGCGGCCATTTCGGCGCCCGTGAGATGCTCTCCGGCGATGCCGACCCGCTTGCCAATCCACGAATCGCCGTCCCGGAAAATGCCGGCCGCACACTTGCCGATATCGGCAGCGGCGATTCCCGGCAACTTGGCGTCACCCATAGGGAAGGTGATTCCGAGCACGCCGTCAGGACCGGGCTGCGGACCCATCCCGAAGTGAATGAAGTTGTCCCAATAAAAGGAGGTCAGCAAGTAGGTTGTGGGCAGGCCGGCGAAGTAGGCGTCCGCCTCGCCCTTGGCGTCGAAGTGGGGCACTTTGTAGCGCTCCATCAGTGTTGGCATTCGATCGTCTTCAAGCGGAACCCACTTGCGAGTGTCCTCCAGCGTGGACCATACGACGTGAGCCGCACCAGATGCTCGAGCCGCTTCGGCGATATTAAGAGCTTGCCGAAGCTCGGTTTCCGGGGAGAAGTGCTCCCAAAAGTTAGTGACGCCAAAGACGCCGTGCGCTCCTTCGAACGCTCGCTTGAGGCTGTCGACGTCCTCCAAATCTGCCGCCACGACCTCCGTGCCCGCTTGCGCCAGTGATCTTGCGGCATCGCCGGAAGGATTGCGCGTCAGGCCGCGGACACTGAAATTCGAGTCCGCCGCCAACGCTCTCGCCAAACCACCGCCCTGGGCGCCGGTCGATCCGATGACGGCTATTTGCTTTCGTTCTTGCATTGTCGTGCCCTATTCTGCTTGATTCCTCGATCTGGCTGATCTACGGGCGCAGGTCTTTAGGTTCATTGAGCAGCAATAAGCAAACTTGGCCGCCCGAACCCATATGGAGCGGCAACCTGCGCTCCGAAAATCCTTCTTAGCCATGGCTATCTGGCAAAAGATATCGCTCGTCTTGCTGCTGCTTGCGGCGGCGTTGGGCGCTATTGTGACCACCATTCAAGCTAACGCCATGGTGCAGAAGTTCAAGCAGCTTCAGCATCAAGTTGCTGAAAAGAACCTTTCCCGGATTCAGGACGCCATCGTTACGGAAATCCAGGCCCTGGGCAACCAGGCAAAGGATTGGGGCAGTTGGGACGACACCTACCGTTTCGTCGACGACGGCAACGACCAGTTTTCCAAAGTCAACCTGACCGGAAATCTCTACGAGACGGTGAACATCGACCTACTCGCGATCCTTGACAAGAATGGCGAGCCGGTCTACAGCACGTTCCGCGACGCGGCAGGCAAAGAACAGCTCTTACCTGACGATTTCAACCCGAAGGTCCTGGCGATCGGCACCAAGCGCCGGCCAGGCCCAAGCCGAGCGAGCGCCGCGACCTTCTCCGGTGTGCAATTCATTCACGGGACTCCGGCAATCATCTTTGGTCGCCCGATTCTCGACAGCTCCGAGGAACGGCCCACAAGAGGCACCATTGTCATGGCTAGGCTCTTGACGCCTGAACGCCTCAACACAATCGCGAAGCGCAACCGCGCGTCCTTCACGCTGTTTCCAAATGCCACCGGTGCGAGTACGAACCTGAGCACCGAGGTGCTTGAGACGCTATTCCATAAGGGCTCCTTCATCGAGGAACCTCAGGAGTCGGTCCCCGTCGACGCATACCGATACTTAACCGATGCGGCCGGCAATCCCGGTGTTATCGTTCGCGCG
The DNA here is from genome assembly GCA_019187105.1 of Fimbriimonadaceae bacterium. Lineage (NCBI taxonomy): Bacteria > Bacillati > Armatimonadota > Fimbriimonadia > Fimbriimonadales > Fimbriimonadaceae > Fimbriimonadaceae bacterium. The sequence goes on from JABAQM010000001.1 coordinate 1,709,806, forward strand.
TCGACCGTTCCGGAAGTGTTGCGTGGCGGCATCTCTACGGTCAAGCAGATGATCTTCAACGTCATCAACGTCCTCGTGGTCGCCTGCATGTTGTCGATGCTGCTGGTTCACCTGATGGTCTCCGCGCCCCTCGCAGTCCTCGCGGGAAAGCTGAAAGCGATCGGAGAGGATCATCACGAAGTCGTTGGCGGACGCCTGACCGCACGAAACGACGAAATTGGCACCCTCGCCAGGAGCTTCGACGACACCCTTTGCCGTCTCGCCCAGACTCGCACGCGACTGATGTCGGCCTCTCGGGAAGCGGGAATGGCCGAAGTCGCTCGGGGAATACTTCACAATGCCGGCAACGCGCTGAACTCCGTAACGGTCTCGGTGAAGCAGATCGAGACCCTTAGCAAACGTTCGAGAGTCGCAGGATTGGCCAAGTGTGTCGAGATGCTTCGACAGAACGAGCATCGCCTTGGCGAATTCTTAACGACCGATCCCAAAGGCACGCAGGTTCTGGGTTATCTCGAGGGCCTCGCCAACGCCCTCAAAGAGGAAAACCGGGAACTGCAGAGCGAAGCACAGGCGCTGGCAACCAGTACCAACCACATCGTCAACTTGATGCAGAACCAGGAATCGATCGCGCAGAAGTCCGATCAAGTCGTCAGCTTCCCCCTGAATGGCATCGTTCACGAAGCGGTTGGAATCGTTCAAACCTCTTTCCGAAGCCACCGTGTCGACCTAAAGCTGGCTCTGGAAGGCGACCCGGTGGTATCCGGCGACCCTTCCAAGTTGACGCAGATCTTGGTCAACCTCTTGACGAACGCGAAAGAGGCCATCAAGGCGACGGAACGGGGCCAAGGTTCGGTCGTGGTGACGTCCGTGCTGCACGGCAGTGGCGCCTGCGAGGTCCGCGTTAAGGACGATGGCCCCGGTATCCCTGCCGACCTGCTCAGCAAGATTTTCAATAGTGGATTCAGCACCAAGGACCGTGGTTCAGGCATCGGCTTGCACTATTGCGCAAACGCAGCGGCCGAAATGGGGTGGCAGATCCGAGCCGAGAGCGAGGGCCTGGGGAAAGGAAGCACTTTTTGCTTGACGGCGGGGGCGGCTAGCCAAGGGAGGGAAGCGGCATAACTGATGGAACCAATACGAGTACTGGCGATCGACGACAATGACGATATCCTCCGGGACTATCGTAAGACGCTATCGCCAAAAACGCACCGTTCCGAACTTGAGGACCTCGAGGTCGAGCTCTTTGGCAACAGTGCGCCGGATCCTGGCGCAGCACAGTCCATTGATTGCGTGATCGAAACCGCAAGTCAAGGGTTTGATGGCGTCGAACTGGTTCGCATGGCCATCAGTGAGGGCAATCCCTTTGATGTGGTCTTCGTTGACATGCGCATGCCTCCGGGTTGGGACGGACTTCGAACGATTCAGGAAATCTGGAAGCTGCACCCTGAGCAGTTCGTGGTCCTCTGCACGGCCTACTCCGACTACTCGATCGAAGAGCTCCACCACATTCTCGGGCGCAAACCAAACTTTCTGATCCTGCGGAAGCCCTTCTCACCCGACGAGATTGTTCAGATGGTGCTGTCCGTTCTCGGCCGCGAGTCGGACGACACCCGAAGACATCGGAGTCTCTCCTACGAGCTGAGTTCTGCTCTGGCCTTCGGCAATCTCCACCTGGCGTTCCAGCCGATAATCGACCTGAAAACGATGGCGCCAAAGGGGTTCGAAGCGCTTTGCCGCTGGACCAAGAACGATGGCACGGAGGTCCCCCCCGATATCTTCATCCGGGTTGCCGAAGACTTCGGTCTGATCAAAGATGTAGGAACCTTCGTTGCGGCGGAAGCGTGCCGATCGGCCGCCATTCTCAACACCGAGTTCGGCAACGAGCTCCTGGTGACGATCAATGCCTCGGTCATGCAGCTCGAGCCCAATTTCCTAGGGGAAATCCTCGACATGGTGACCAAGAACAGCTTGCAGCCCGAACAAATCGGCGTCGAAGTAACCGAGAGTCGCGTGGTCCACGACGGTTCCCAATGCTTCGAAACGCTGTCCGCCTTGCAGGCAGAAGGCATCCAGATCCTCATCGACGACTTTGGGACGGGATTCTCCTCCCTCCACACGCTGGCCCGTATGCCCTTCGACGTCATCAAGATCGATCGGTCGTTCTGCCGCCGCATGGTCACCGACCCCGCGACCGCGATCATCATGAAGTCGATCGTGCAGATGGCAGAGTCGCTCGGGCGGACATGCGTGGCAGAAGGCGTGGAGAGCGAGCGCGAAGAGGAATTGCTGCGATCCATCGGATGCCATGCCGTTCAAGGTTTTCGCTATGCGAGGCCGATGGAGCTGCACTCGGCGCTTGAGTTTCTCAAATCCAACGAGTGTGAAGCGGCCTAAGTCTTCGAATCCGGAACCTCTCCGTCATCGATATCGGGTTCCAGCGTAAAGTCGCGTCGCGGAGGGCGGACTCCAACGCGCAAGGCGGAAAAGAGCTTCGAGTCTCCGGCCATCTCATTCAGGCGCTGGATGATCAGGTCCTTATGCATTCGGACTTCTTGGCACCACGCCGAGCCCGAAGCAGCCACCCAGAGCGTCCCATGGTCGAATCGGTCCGGCGTGGAATGGTCCGCCAAGAGATCGCCCACCGCTTCCCGCCATCGCCGCATCACCTGGTGTGCCCGTGCCTGTCGGACAACTTCCGGTCTCCCGATGGCTCCGTCCAAAACTTCGCTGAGTCGTTTCATCCATTCCAAAGGGTGGCCGCACCCTCGCTAACACGGAATACCCGAGCCGACTCGAGCAATTCGGTACCGGCTTGTTCCGGTTCTGTGCAAGTTATCAACACTTGGCCCGATGTCTCCCGCACGAGCCTGACCAGCCGTTGTCGGCGCCCGGCATCGAGATCCGAAAACACATCGTCAAGCAACAGAGTTGGTGGCTCACCATGGAGTTCACCCGCCACGTTGAAGACGCCGGCCTTGAGCGCCATCACTGCCGACCGCTGCTGGCCCTGGGAACCAAACGCTCTGATGTCGACGCCCTGCACGAAAATCCTCAGGTCGTCGCGATGGGGTCCGACCGAGGTGCTTCCCCGGCGGATATCGTTCGCCCGACCCGATTCCAGCAGGCCGAGGAGTGGTTCCTCATCCGATGCTTGAATGCCAAGTTCGATGCTCTCGTTGCCAAGATCGCGCATAAAGGCACTCACGGCGGGCGCGAGATCGGTCACGAAGGCCTGCCTGCGCCTCCGGATGTCTTCTCCGCTCTCTGCCAGGGACAATTCCCACGGCTCGAATTCGGACCCCGGCACGTTCCTTTCCTGGGCCTCTTTCAGCAGCGCGTTACGCTGCTCCAGGCTTCGACGATAAGTGGCGAATGACTTGAGATAGTTCGGGTAGTGCTGCGAAAGCTCGACGTCGAGGAAGCGGCGTCTGGCTCCTGGCTCCCCCCTCACCACCTCCAGGTCCTCCATCGAGAACGTCACGATTGGGAGCCGCCCCATGATGTCGGAGGCTCTGGCAAGGGGCTTGTCGTTGACCAAGATCCTCTTGCGGATTCCCGCCCGTAACTCGACCCGGATCGTGGTTCCCGAAGGCTGGATCGTGAGCTCGACCGTCGCATCGGCCTCGCCATTCCGGATCGCCTCGGCGTCTCTTCCTCCTCTGAGGAGCTGCCCGGTCGAAGCGAGAAAAAGGGCCTCGAGGATGGACGTCTTCCCCTGGGCATTGGCTCCGGCAATCACGTTGAGACCGGGATCGAAATCGATCGGTCCATGGCCAAGGCAGCGGAACCGATCGAACCCCAGCCGCCCGGCATAGTGGGTGGAGCTTTCCAGTGCCTGTTTCTGTAAAGAAGAGTTAATGAGTTAATCCTTTGGAATTACTGTTATAGCGGCCATTTCGGTGGATAACGGGATTCGGACTCGCCGCCGGCAGCCTGTTGCGAACCCAATCGACGCCAGGCGGGCCCGTTCTCCCGAGTGGATAACGGTGTGGAGAAAGCACGCCCAAGAGGTTAAGGAAGGGCAAGCTTTCCCCCGAAAATTCGAGGCCCTGTTTATCCCCGAGGTTTCCCATGGATGTTTCCAGCTTTTCCGCGACCCTTCCCAATGTTAGGTGCATAATCTCGAAATCGCCATGAGCCTACCAATCGAAGCACGTTCCCTGGGTGAACTGTACCGGCATTCGGTTGCTCGCTATGGCACGCGAACGGCTGCGATGTTCAAGGCAAACGGCCAGTGGCAAAAGCAGACGTATAACGAGCACGCAAGCAGCGTTCGGAACGTCGCCGCCGCCTTGGCCAGTCTCGGCTTGGAGCGAGGCGACCGGGTGGCGATCTTCGCTGAAAACTCCATTCACTGGGCCCAGGCAGAGTGGGCGTGCCAGTTACTCGGTCTCATTCCGGTACCGATCTATCCGACCTTGCCAAGCGACCAGGCCCAATACATCGTCAACGACTCCGGCGCTAAGCTGGCGCTGGTCAGTAGCGACGAGTTGGCAAGCCGGCTGCCCGGGACGGATTGCGAGTTTCTGGACGGGCCGTCCCGGCTTGTCGATCGGCCATCGTCGACCCCAATCTCGGACGATGCTCTCGACGCCATCAGTCAGGCCATCGCGGCCGAAGACCTTGCGACGATCATCTACACGAGCGGCACGACCGGGAATCCGAAAGGGGCGATGCTGAGCCACAAGTCCTTTGTCTCGACCTGCGAAGCCGTGCGGCAGCGGATTCCCGTCGATGAGAACGATCTCTTCTTAAGTTTCCTGCCCCTCTCCCACGTGTATGAGAGAATGGCCGGCCACGTGTTGCCGGTCGCCTTGGGCGCCACGGTTGCCTACGCCGGTTCCATCGCGACCCTTGCCAGCGACATGGTCGACGTCAAGCCCACGATCATGCTGTGTGTCCCGAGGTTCTTGGATTCGGTCCGGAGCCGAATCGTTGACAACGTCGCCCGCCAGTCTCCGATCAAGCAGCGCCTGTTCAAAGCCTGCCTGAGCCAAGGATTAACCCGCTCCAAAGGCGGCTTTGCCCCATTCGCCGGGATCTTGGACCACCTGGTGGGAGCGAAGGTGAGAGAACGAACCGGCGGACGGTTAAGATTCTTTGCCTCGGGTGGTGCTGCTCTGCCTGGCTACGTGGCGGATTTCTACGCCGCTCTCCGGCTCACCGTCCTCCAGGGCTATGGACTCACCGAGACCTGTGGCGGCAACTGCATCAACCACCCAGACCGGGTTGACAACACCACCGTCGGAGAGCCCCTCGTACCGGCCGTCGAGATCAAAATCGCCGACGATGGCGAGATCCTGATTCGTGGAGACTGCCGGATGATCGCCTACTACAATCTTCCTGAGGAAACGGCATTGGCAATCGGTTCGGACGGCTGGTTCCACACCGGGGACATCGGTGAAATGGTTGACGGAAAGCTCCGTATCACCGACCGGAAGAAAGATCTGCTGGTCTTGGGCAACGGCAAGAATGTAGCACCGCAGCCGATCGAGAACAAGCTACGAGAAAGCGAATGGATCGGTGAGGCTGTTCTCTTTGGGGATGGCATGGAATATGTCTGTGCGCTCGTTATCCCCGATAAGGAGCGCGTTGCGAAGTGGGCCAAGGAGGCCTCGGCTTCCGGCGGATACGAGGAGTGGGTAAACCAAGCCGAGGTAAGGCAAGCGATCAAGTCGGAAATCGACCGGATAAACAAGGGCATCGCCGACTTCGAGAAGGTCAAGCGTCACGAGGTCGTCGCGGCTACGTTTTCGATCGAGACGGGCGAGCTCACCCCGACGTTAAAGGTCAAGCGAAAGTTTGTGAAGGAAAAGTTCGCGGACGTCATCGCCCGCATGTCGCGATAGCCGAAGTTTAAGGGGAGGTCTGGTTGCCCGAATTCGTCGAGACGAACGCTGCATTCTTGCTTACTGACATCGTTGGGAGCACGCGGCTCCATCATCTCCATCCCCAAGCGATGTTGGATGCGATCGCTCGACACAACAACATCGTCGAAAGTGTGGTCTCGCAGCACGGGGGCGAGCTCTTCCGCCGACGCGGCGAGGGTGATTCGACTTTCAGCGTTTTCGCTCAGCCCTCCAGCGCCGTCCTGGCTGCGATCGACCTGCAGCGGCAGCTCGCGGGTTTCACGGTCGTCGAAGGCGTGGAGCTCCGTACTCGGGTAGGGATCCACTCTGGCGACGCCGTCCTTTTCGACGGAGACTATCAGGGCACGACGGTGAATCTCTGCGCTCGGATACGCTCCGCGGCGAATGGCGGCCAAATTGTAACGACCGAGCCGGTGCGCGCAAGTGCCAAGGGCGTCGTTTTCCGCGATCTCGGTGTTTATCGGCTCGCCGACGTTGCCGACGAGATCAAGCTCTATCAGCCCCTCGCCGAAGGCATCGACCGCGAATTCCCACCCCTTCGCGTGCCCTACAGTGGCAATTTGCCCACCCCAATCTCGCCGTTTATCGGAAGAGGGCCCGAGGTCGAGGCGATCAAACAGCTTCTCCAGGATAACCGTCTCGTAACCCTGACCGGGCTTGGGGGCTTCGGCAAGACCAGACTGGCAATCGAGGCGACGACCCAACTAGCCCACCGCTTTTCGGGCGGGACCTGGTTCGTCCCGGTGGAACGCGGCGCGACGACCGAATCGCTAATCGGCAGTTTCCTTCAGCTGGTGAGCCGGTCACCCGACCGCAACCAAATCCTGCAGCTCCACCAGCTTCGCGATGATCGATCCTATTTCGTGGTTCTCGACAACGCCGAAGTTGCGCTCGAACAGGCCAAGGAGTTCGCCAAGGAGGTCCTAACTCAACTCCCGAACATTCGCGTGCTCGCCACCTCCCGAGAGCTGCTTCATGTCAGTGGTGAAGCGGTCTATCCAGTTCCTCCGATGAGCTTGCCAAGCGAATCGAACCAGGGGGATGCCATGGCGCTGCTCGTTTCGCACCTCCGCCGGTCTCTGGCAAGGTCGAACCTCGGCAGGATGGACTTTGACAGGCTGTCGGAGGTTTGCCGATTGACGGAGGGGGTACCCCTTTGCCTGGAGCTCATTGCGCCGCACTATCGCTTCCTGAGCGAGACCCAGGTCCGCGAACGCTATGCCACGTTGCTACGGCAGGAGAATGCCGCGGTCGAACCCAAGCATCGTTCCTTGGAGACGGCCATCCGGTCCAGCCTCGACATGCTGGCCGAGCGGGACCGGTACGTCCTGCAGGGCTTGGCGGTTTTTGCCGGCGGTTTCACCCTCGACGCTGTCGAGGAGGTCGTAGCTGACCGGGTCTTGGAGAGATCTGACATCCTGCCTGCTCTGGGCTGCTTGGTTGATGCCTCCCTTTTGCAGCGGATTGCGGGTGAAGACCTGAGATTCAACCTGCTCGAATCCGTCCGTACGCATGCGCTCGCCGAGCTTGAGCCCACTCGGAGGGCTGAGCTCGAAACGCGCCATGCAAATTGGATTGCCCACCTGGTTTCCGATCGTGTTCAACGGATCTCCTCGCCGGAATCTGCGGCGGTGCTCAGCGAGCTCCTGACCGAGGAAAAGAATATCGACCTAGCCTTGGACAACCTCCTCCGGGAACCATGCCAGCCTCTAGCCGGAGAGCTTGCCGCCGACCTTGCCCTCTGGTGGTACCGATCGAATCCAAGGGTGGGGCGGTCGAGGCTCGAGGAAGTGCTCGCCCATGCCGAACGCTTCGAAGAGGCCCTCGTTCAGAAACTTTCGAATCGGCTGGGTGTCATCGCTTATGAGATGGAAGATATCGCCGTCTCCCAGGAGTGGCTGCGTGTCGCATCCGAGATCGCCAAACGACGCGGAGACGAGACCGCCCTTCACGCCATTGAGATGAACTTGGGGCTGACCCACCAGGCGCTTGAGGACTATGGCGAGGCGATTCGGCTCATCAGGGCTGCGAAATCCTATTTCGATTGTCACGGTCCAAAGCCGTACGCCGTCAAGGCGACGGTCTCGCTTGGCAATTCGTTGGTGCGAGGGGGGCATCCCGACGAAGCGACGGAGGTCATTACGCAAGGATTGGCTTTGGCCGAGGAAATCGACGCCCGTGAGTCGCAGACGACGAGCCGCATCAACCTTGCCCAACTGGCGCTCCTCAAGCAGCCCGCGGACTATGAAGAGGCCCGGAAGAACTTGATGTGGACCTTGGATCACGGTCTTCACGCGGATCCCAACAACCTCGCCTTTACGCTAATCGCGCTCGCTCTGTGCGTTCACGACGCGGGCAGCCAGAGATTGGCGGTGAATCTGATCGGCGCTGGTCGGGCCATGCATGAGTTCCACGGCACCCGGTGGTCCGAATTCGAGGTGAAGACCTACTCCCCACTTTGCGATCTGATTCTGGAATCCGCAGGTGAGGATGGCGATCGCTGGATCAGCGAAGGCGCAGCAATGGACGTCGAAAACCTTAGAACGGCACTGGCGGACTTGTACCGGTGATCTTGCCGTGCTTTCATTAAGCGTCGTTGCGGTGTGATGTCCGTCACATATCCCCACCACGTTCACTCATTTACTTGTCCTCGGAGGTTAGGAATATCAATGAAACACAGTAACTGGCTTGTGGCCACCTTTGCCTGTTCCATCGTGGGGACCGTCGCGTTCGTGCTGCCGAGGGCAATGGCAGGCGAATCATCCGGCCCAGCCGATTCGATAGCTGGTGCCAGCATTGTGGCAAGTGGCGGCCGAGGAGCCGGAAGCGAACCGATCATGCTGGTGGCGACCAAGGAAACCGCCTCGTACCCGACCGGAGGCAGCTCCTCGCCCGCGACATTTGAAGCGGTCTACAGCGACAGCATGACCGTCGAAGTCAAAGCGCTTGCTCCGATCGGTGGTTCGGGTACGGCGCCAACTCTCACCGTGTTGGCGAGCGCCAAGAATGCCTCCGATGACTACAAGCAGACCAATGTCAGCATCAGCGTCCAAGAAGGGGCCGCCGCCGGATGGGTGTCCGAAGTGGTTTTCCTTTTCAAGGAATCTGGGGTGATCAAGAAGATCTACTCGACCAAAATCGCAACGAACTAACTGCACCGCCCCGATTGGATCCGGGGCGCCCGGCAGTCACCTCGCCTTGTTGCGCCCAGTGGTGGGGTCACAATAAGGCGAGGCGAACCATGTCCGTTCTTGAGCAGACTGCGGCATTTTTGCTGACCGATCTGGTCGGTAGCACGCGACTGCATCAAGACTATCCCGGCGAGATGGTCGTTGCCTTGCAGCGCCATGCCGAGATCGTCTCCAGAGCCGTAGCCGCTCAGAATGGCGAGTTGTTCAAGCGGCGCGGAGAAGGCGATTCGACGTTCTCGGTCTTTGCTACAGCGCAAGATGCCGTAAATGCGGCCGTGGCGATTCAGCGCGGCTTGAAGTCGGTCGAAGTTGCCCCACAGGTTCCACTCCGAGCGCGTATCGGTATTCACTTCGGCACCGCGCTGCTCTTCGATTCTGATTACCAGGGAGCGGTCGTCAATCTCTGCGCACGAATCCGGTCTGTGGCCCACGGAGGGCAGATCCTGATCTCCGAGGCGGCAAGACAGCTGCTGTCAGGCACCGAGGTCAAAGACCTGGGGTACGTGCGGCTTGCCGATGTGCACGAGCGGCAGCACGTCTTCCAGGTTTGTGCCGATGGATTGGAGTCGGAGTTTCCAGGGCTGCGCTCTCTGGAGTTAGGTGGACTGCCGAGGCCCGTAACGCCGTTTGTGGGTCGCGTTTCCGAGACCGCCGATCTGATCGAGTTGGTTCGTGGCCACGTCTTGGTGACCGTCACCGGCCTCGGCGGGATCGGCAAGACAAGGATTGCGATCGAGGTCGCGTCGAGACTGGCCCCTCAGTTTCCCCATGGAGTTCACTTCGCTAGGGTCGAAGTAGGGGTCAACGAATCGGACCTTGCCTCCACCCTCTTCGCCGAGATCAGCAAGGATAGACCCGATCGCCCGATTCAGGCCTTGGCCGCGGTCATGAACCGGGAACCCCACCTCATCGTCCTCGACAACGCCGAAGTGGCCCTTCCCTCGGTTAAATCGCTCCTCAAAGAGGCAGCTTCTCACGATGGCGCCGGCCGCTGGATCGTCACATCGCGAGAAGTCCTCAATCTGCCGGGTGAGGCCAGCTTTGCCATCGGTCCGATGGGTCTCCCTGATGGCACTGTGGCGGGTGATGCCGTTGCCCTCCTCATGGAAGGCATTAGGAGGGTGGCTCCACGTGCCTCCGTTTCGAATGAAGACCTTGCCGAAATCTGCCGAGAGGCAAACGGTATTCCGCTGTGTCTGGACTTGATCGCTCCCCACTTTCGGAGTCTTTCGAGCCACCAGATCCTCCAGCGCTTTGAATCGCTGATCAACAGGGACCGCGACGAGATGGGTCCGAGACACAGCAGCATCCAGGCTGCCCTCGAGAGCAGCTTTCAAGTGCTGTCTGCGGTTCAACGCGACGTCTTTAGCCGGATCGCGATCTTTGCCGGCTCGTTCTCGCCAGAGGCGGCGGAAGCCGTGGCTGCCTTTGGTGCAGTGGAGCGGGGACAGGTGCTGCCCGCCCTCCAGGAATTGGTCGATGGCTCCTTGCTTAACGTCGATCTGGAGACCGGCCGATTTCGCTTGCTGGACCTGGTAAGGCACTTTGGAATGCGAACCGAAGGCTTTGCCGAGGCCCGAGACGGGCTCTGGGACCGACTGCAAGGCTGGCTGGAGACCCATATCGCCGATCACTGTGGAAGGCTCTCAGGCCCCGAAGGAAGCTTCCATACGGCAAGCATCGCCAGTGAAATCGACAACATCCGGTGCCTCCTGGATGCGCGCTTTGCCGCCGGGAAAGTGCCCGTTCAATTACTGGCCGACATGGCCATGTGGTGGTACCGGGAGAACCCCCACCAGGGATGGAAGTACCTCCAGCAAGCGGCTGTGGCCATGGATGAGGTCATCACCGAGTCCTCATGCGTGCTTCTCAATCGCGCGGGCGTTGTCGGTTACGCCCTGAGTCACCCCCGCGAGGGTCGGGACCTGCTGGAGCGCGCACTGCAGCAAGCTGAACAGCTTGGGGACGAATCCCGGGCGAACAGCATATTGGCGAACATTGCGCTGACTTACCTCCAGGAGGGTAGACCGATTGAAGCGCTGCCGCTGCTGGAACGGGCGATCGCCTTTTACAAGGGTAGTGGTGACGCCTCAACCTCCATCCGAGTTGCCGTCAATTTGGGCCGGGCACTGCTGGAGATGGAGGATCACGAGCGGGCTGCCACCGTTCTAACATCGGCGGCCCATGACGCCGTCGGTTCTGGACTCGTCGAAACTGCGGCACTTGCCAGCCTGAACCTGGGCCTCATTTCGCTCCTAAAGTGGCCGGCTGAGCCCGAAAGGGCCATTGCTTACTTCCTCGAGTGTATGGAAGAGCCAGGACGACTATCCCTGGCAAACCGTGCCTACGCGGCAATTGGACTTGCGCTGGCACTGAATCGTCGAGGCACCAGCCAGCTGGCGATGCAACTGATTCAGTATGCCGAGCAGGTGAGAGCCGAGAACGGCATTCCCCCGATGCCCCACGAGTCCAGGCACTTCGGCGACGAACTGTCGATTCTAAGGGGTCGTTTGGAAAATGTGCATGACCTGACCGTTCGACCGACCCTCACGGATGTCCTGGATGCGGTTAGACTGCAAGGAATCGCATCATGAACCGTAAGTTAGGATGGAAACTGTCGCTGCATGCCGCAACAATGGTCGCAATGCTACTGGTCCTCGGAGCCTGTGGCCAAGAAGCGCCACCGCCAAGCGCCGCCGCCAAAGGCGACACGACAATTGTTTGGGGCAACCTCAATGTTGGGACCGACCCCATCATGCTGACCGTCCTCAAGGGAGCCGCGAGTGGGGCCGATTCAATGGCGACCGGTTGCATCGCCTCGCTCATGTACCCATCTTCCGGCGCCGTAGGCACCCCCTCGATCTATGCGCTTTCGCCCGGGGCCGATGCCAGCAAGTACTCGGTCACGCTCGCGCCGGTTTTGGCATCGGGGTCCGGAATATCCATCTATTCCCAACACGTTGTCGTTAAACGAACCTCTGCCGCAACGGCAAAGGAAATCGTCTTCGTGCAAGTGTCGGTGACGATCGCCACAACGGTCCATAATCGGTACTTCCAAGTCGAGTTCAATCCATGAGGAAGCAAGCCGACATCGAAAATGTCATTCGGATCACCTTGACCGCGGGGATGGGTTTCATCGCCGGCCTCTTGTTGGGAAAGAACCGACTGCCGTCCCCGCTCAGGAAGACGAATGTGGGTACCGATCCGATCATGCTGAACATGATCAAGGATGAGGTTAGGGCAGCCGATGCTACGAACGGCGGAGCTTTTGCCGTTTACTTCTCCCAGCCGACAACCGTCCTGCGTGCGGTCGAGGTCTCGATCGACGGCACGTCAAACGCCAACAACCCTGCAAGCAAGTTTGAGGCGACGGTAGTCGTGGCCGCCAACCCGGTCAACAATCCGCTTAGGCTATGCCGTCACGTGGTGGTCAAGCTCAGGGCCGGTGAAACCGTAACCGCCGACACAACCGTCCACGGCACCATCACGGTCAAGGAAGGCGCCCGGTCGTTAAGGACCGAGGCCATCGAGGTCACCTTTAGAGCCTAGCTCTCGACCAGTACCGTTAGGATCTCGAACGGCTTGTACTCGAGCATCACCAAGTTGTCGATCACCTCGAGCTCGCTGATTGGGGATTCCTCCAAGTCCGCGAGCCAGGCGCGCCGGATCCGCCTTGCCGAAGAAAGCTCCGCCGTCCCACGGGCATTGTGGCATTCGTAGAGCCGGACCACCAGCTGGTCCGAATCCTCCGCCTTTTTGACCGACTCGACCACCAGGTTCCGATCCTCGCACGAAAACAGCGGAGGCAGAGCGGTCAAGTCGCTGCCTGAGACGTCATCCAACAGCGCGTATCGCAGCGGAGAGTTCACCGAATAGGCCGCTGCCACGACTCCTCCGTGGTAGTACTGGTCGTAATGGGGCAGCAGGACGTAGGTGAATCGATGGAGGCCCATGTCGCATTGCGGGTCGGGCGCTTTCGGACTGCGCAGCAGGGACAGCCGCATGACGTTCCCGCGAATGTCGTAGCCGTACTTGCCTACGTTGATTAGCGCAACTCCATGGCCGCCCTCGCTGATGTCCGCCCATTTTTGTGCGCAGGTCTCGAACATCGCCATTTCCCACGAGGTGTTGGCATGTGTCGGACGCTCCACGTTCCCGAACTGGATCTCGTGCGTCGCCCGTGTGGCGTTGACGTTAACGGGAAAGGCGACCTTCAGCATCGTGTCGGATTCATGCCAGTCGATTTCCGTATCGAAACGGATTCCAGGAGTCGGTCCTAAGCTGATGCGCTGGCGGATGCGGCTCTTGCCGAACGTCTTGACGATCTCCGCCGCCACCCGAACCGGCCCGCGCTCCACGATTTCGAAGCTGTCGCTCTTGAGCAGTTCACGAACCGTCTCTTGAGCGTAGATATCGACGTCCCACGCCGACCAGAACAGGGGGTGGTCATCGAGCAACTGGAAGACGTTGCCAAGTTTCCCCGGTGCGATGAACTCCATCGGGCGGTCATCCAGGCTCGTAATGCTCGTTATATTGCCGTTGCTGTCAAAGCGGACGGAAAACTGGTCGTTCTCAAGTCGCCTGGTACCGGCCTTGGCGCGAAAACGCGCATTGGGCGGCTGATTGCCGAGATCCGCGACCATCACCGTTCCCAGAGCTTCGCGGGGGATGGGGAAGATGATCTTTCGCTCATCGAATTCCTCGACCAGCTGTACGGGGAGGTGGTCGCCTCCAATCGACAGCGAGGTCGGCACCTCGTCTTCCTCCCAGGGAATCGAGCCCTGGGACCGTTCGGTTGCGTTCTGGAACAGCGCGACGGGCCGCACCCTGCCCTCGAGGTGGAAATGCTTTCCAAGATTAATCAGCGCGCGCTGAACGATTCCCTCGCCGATGGCTTCGATTCTCTGGTAATCCAACACGCTGTCTTCGTAGACCTCGCGCACGGATGAGCCCGGGATGATGTCGTGGAATTGGTTGAGCAGAACCAGCTTCCACGCCTCCTCCAGCTCGGCGGACGGATACGTTTTGGGATAGTCGTCGCGGAAGCAGGATAAGTACTCGGCGTCCCTGAGCAGGAACTCCGAAACCCGGTTGCTCAGCTTGTTGGCCGCTTGGCTGGTGTACGTGCCGCGGTGGTACTCGAAGTAAAGCTCGCCTGCCCAGGTTGCGAGATCCGCACTCTTGTTGCGGGCCTCGCGGAAGAAGTCCAGGGCCTTGCGTTTCGCCCTGATTTCCGGCAGGGCTCCGCAGGATCGCGCCCGACGGAGAAACTCGATGTGGCGTTCGGTCGGGCCGCCTCCACCGTCACCGTATCCGAAGCAGTACAGGCTGTGGTCGCATCGGGCATGGTCCTTGTGGTTCTTGACCGAGAACAGCAGCTCCTTCGGCTCACAGTTGCCGCAGTAGGTGTTTGCAGGCGAAAAGTGGGTCCAAACCCGGCTCCCGTCAATGCCCTGCCACCAGAACGTGTTGTGGGGAAAAACGTTGAACTGGTTCCAGCTGATTTTCTGGGTGAAGAACGCCTTGATTCCGAACTTGCGCAGAATCTGGGGCAGCGCCGCCGAATAGCCGAACACATCGGGCAACCACATGTCCTCCGTCTCGACTCCGAGCTTGTCCCGGAAGTACCGCTTGCCGTAGAGGAACTGACGCACCAAGGATTCGCCGCCCGTCAGGTTGCAGTCGGCTTCCACCCACATCGAGCCAAGAACCTCCCACTGCCCGGTTCCGATCGCGTCCTTTACCTGCGCGAGGAGCTTGGGATGCTCCTGCTCGAGCCACTCGTACTGCGACGCCTGGCTATGGACGAAGACGTACTCTGGGTACCTCTCGATGAGGCGCAGCTGGTTGGCGGTGGTATGCGCCATCTTCAAGTGCGTAATTCTCAAGGGCCAGAGCCAGGCCGTATCGAGGTGGGCATGGCCGACCGCTGTCATGGTATGGGCCGGTCCCTCGCCAAGGGATTGAAGGGCGTCGCGAAGCACCTTGCGGCATCTGGCGATCGACTCCTTTCCCTCGGTCGCCCAGAGGTTGGCCGCATCGTTCAGCCCTCGCATCAGTAGGGCATAGTTGGGGCTGTCGGCGGACTGGGCTTCCATCAGGTTGAAGGCAAAATCAAAGTCATAGGTCAGTGCCTGCATCTCACCATCGAGAAGCAGGAGCTCGGCCTTCTGCATCGTTTCCACAAGGTCCTCCCGCGGCAGCTCAGCGCGGTGAACGCGGCACTGTGGATTGGTCGTGTAGACCTGAATCAGGCGGTCGATCTTCTCGCCACCCTTTGCGGTCCAGAGCAAGGGCATGATCGCATGGGGCCCGTCGATGCCGATCTCAGGGACGTTGTCCTTCCAGACCGTGCGCTCGCCACCGACCTCGGCGGTCAGCCCGACTTGCCCGTTCGACCATCCCTTCGGTACAGCGCCCGAAACCCTGAACCAGACTTCGCGGTAGGCCGGACCATAGCGAAATCCCGATTCGACCGGAGACCACGGACCCTTTGACTTGGCTTCTCTTTCGTTCTGATGAGGTTCCGGGCAGAACTCGACGGAGAGAGGCGACCGATCGAGAATGATTCCTTCCTTGAGCTCGTGCTCTAGCAATTGGCGCAGCCGTCCGGCGGTAACTGTCGGGTGTTTTAGCATGGGCGGGGAACCGGCAGGGTACCCCAGAGGAGGCTGGCACGAGGAGCGGTAAGATGCCATTTGTGGCACGTCGGCGAGACCTGGCCAACGCTTCTGTGGACACCGAATTGCACCTCGGGGCATCTCTCGCGGCCCTGTATCTGGATGGCCTGCGCCGAGCAGATTGCGGCGATCTGAGCCGGCAGCGATGGCCTCGGGTTGCCGACGCCCTCAGGCGACGGCTGCCTTCGGGAGCCACCCCAGCCTCTATTCTGCGTGACAGCGGATTTTGGGAGGAGGCGCTCTGCCTGGACGATATTCAGCTGGTTGCCCGAGCCTTGACTCTCGTCAAATCTGGCGCTGCCCTTACCGCTGCCGGCAGGGCGTACCCGTTGCGATGGACGGGCCTCTCCACCGCGCCGCCCGCAATCTGGTCCTCCGGTCCTGTCCGGCCGGCAACGTGGATCGGCATCGTCGGTACCCGTACTCCGAGCCCGGCGTTGGCTCGTGCGGCCCGCGGCCTTGCTACGGCGGCATCCGCGCTGGGATTTGGCGTCGTATCGGGTGGCGCCATCGGCATCGACAGGATTGCCCTGTCAAGCGCCGCCCGAATGGGGGGGCCGACCCTCGCGATCCTCCCACGCGGCCTCGATGGGTCTCCCCGCAGCCGCGGCGTCGTTAACGTTTCTGCCTGTTCGCACAGCGCCGAGTTCGATACCCAGCGGGCCATGCAGCGAAACGCGTGGATCTTTGCCGCCGCAGAAATCACAATGGTGCTGGGACCCAGGTTCCGACAAGGAGGAACGTGGCACGGCGCGGTGGCCGCCTTGCGATCTGGGCGTTCTGCCGTCGCGGTGCTGGATCTTGCCGACGACGCGACCAGGGCGCTCATCAATCTCGGTGCGACAGGTTTCGCCTTGGACCGACCAGCGGAGGATGTGCTTGCCGACCTGCTGGCTCAAGCCTCCACGCGGTGCCTGTTCTCGGCGGTTGGGGAAGCGCGCGTCGCCTTTTTGAGTTAGACATCGAGGGGTAACCTCGGTTGCTATGGTCGCCTACATCTTCCCTGGCCAGGGCAGCCAGCGTCCGGGCATGGGCGAAGATCTCGTCCGCAATTCGGCGGCGGCTTCCGCGGTGTTCGATACCGTTGCCGCGGCAACCGGCGTCGATGTACGGCGCCTGTGCTTCGAGGCTTCCGAGGACGAGCTCAGGCGAACCGACAACGCTCAGCTCGCCCTCTTCACTTGCGGGATCGCTGCCTTTCAGGCGGCAATGGCGCTTGGCGCTCCCGCTCCATCGATCACGGCAGGACACAGCGTGGGCGAGTACGCCGCGCTCGTGGCCGCTGACGTCCTCACGATCGAAGATGGCGCCAGAGCGGTGCAGCAGCGCGGAAAGCTGATGGCCGGCAGCGGAGCAACTCGGCGAGGGACGATGGCCGCCGTTCTCGGGCTTGAGGTCGATGCAATCGAAGAAGTTTGCGCTGCCGTAGCTGGAACCGGTGTGGTTGTGATTGCCAATGACAACTGTCCCGGCCAGATCGTGATCAGCGGCGACTATGATGCCGTCCAGGCGGCGAGCGCAATGCTCGCGGAGAAGGGTGCCAAGCGCGTATTGCCGCTCAATGTGAGCGGGGCCTTTCATAGCCCGCTGATGACGGAATCGGCAACGGCGATGGGGGCCGTTCTACGGACGATCCCCTTCCAAAAGGGGCGGTGCCCGGTCGTGGCAAACGTCACCGCTGCGCCGGTCGAGGATCCCGCCGCGTGGCCCGATCTTCTCGAGCGCCAACTGGCATCCAGTGTCCGCTGGACGGAATCCGTTCAGAGGATGCGTTCGCTCGGAGTGAACTGGTTTGTCGAGTGTGGAGTCGGAGAAGTCCTCTGTGGCCTCGTCAAGCGGATCGACAGGGATGCCGCAACGACCAAGGTCGTCGATACCGCGACCGCCAACGAGGCTGTCGGCATGCTTGGGGTCCCGGCCTGATGCGGTTCCAGGATCAGGTCGTCGTCGTTACCGGGGCCAGTCGCGGTATCGGGAAAACCATTGCGGCCGCCTTCGCCGCCGAGGGGGCGAAGGTCGCCTGTGTAGCCTCCACGCCCGAGAATGCGGCTCGCGCCGCGTCTGAGCTAGGTGGCGGCGCGGCAGGCTTTGGCTGCGATATCGGCGACCCGTTGCAGGTGTCGGCTGCCGCAGAGGCGATCGAATCCCAGATGGGCAGCCCATCCGTGCTCGTGAACAATGCCGGCATGACCCGCGATGGCCTGATGATGCGGATGAAGGATGAGGACTGGGATGCGGTCTTGCGGGTGAATCTGGGCGGCGCCTTCCACTGGACGAAGGCATTGATTCGCGGCATGATGAAGGCACGCTACGGCCGAATTCTGAACATGACCAGCGTTATCGGCACGGGTGGCGGCGCCGGACAGGCAAACTATGCGGCCGCCAAGGCCGGCATCATCGGACTGACCAAGTCGACCGCTAAAGAACTCGGCAGCCGTGGAATCACCTGCAACGCCATCGCTCCAGGTTTCATCGAGACCGATATGACCCACGATTTGCCCGAAGAAATGCGGGATCGCATCATCGCTACCGCCCCAGCGGGCCGATTGGGTACGCCGGAGGACATCGCACCTGCTGTACTATTCCTTTGCAGCTTGGACGCCGGTTACATCACGGGCCAGGTGCTGACGATTGACGGCGGACTGACGGTATGAAACGTATTGGCGTATTGGCGCTCCTGCTCGGCCTCCATGCATTGGCATGGGGTCAGACCCGCACGTACCTCGCGATCGGAGACTCGGTGGCCTACGGCTTTCAACCCAATGACTACAACCCGAGCTACGGAGACAAGGGGTACGTCAAGCTTTATGCCGACTGGTTGAAGACACAGCAGGGCGGAGTCCGGCCGAGGGTCATCAACGTCGCGATCCCGGGCGAATCGACTTCCAGCTATTACGACGACAGTGAAGTCGGTCGACTCCTCAATCTGAATTACTTCCTCAACAGCTACAGCCAACGCGAAATGGTCGACCGTCGGATCCAGCAGGAGAAGCAGGCCAATCGCACCGTCACCCACGTGACCTTCGCACTCGGCGCCAACGACCTGATCGATCTGCAATCTTCCGCATTCTTCGACAAGCCGTTCGAAGAACAGAGAGCGCTGGTTGACGCCGCCCTGGCAGCCGCGCGACCCCGACTCGATGCGGTGATCACGCAAGTCAAGACCCAGCTGCCTGCCACCCGAATCCTGGTCCCCGGATACTACAATCCGTACAACGCGTTTCCGGGATCACCGGAAGACCGGATCGCCGATTACGGCATCCCCAAGCTAAATGCGCTGCTGGCATCCGCCGCAAAGCGGCACCGTGCCACCTTCGTACCCGTGTACGGTTACTTCATCGGACAGGAAGGGTCGCTGACCTGGATACTGGAAGGAGATATTCACCCTCGCAACGCGGGATATGCGGTCTTCTCCCAGCGTCTGTCCGCCGCTCCGCCCGCTAACGTCTACGCGCTACCTTAACTGGGGCGAGCCGGTGATTCGCTCCGCAATTCCGGTGATGTCGGCCCACCGGTTTTCCATCTCGCTGACAAGCTTGAACTGTGTCCGTGCCCGATCGAGATTGTGGCCCTCGCGCTGGATGCGGAAGTACCGGTCGCCGTTCAGGTGGTCGGCAAGGAAGCGCGTGCCGATCTCGAGGGTGATGACGAGCCCGGCGATTGCGAACCGGCGGCGCTCGGCCTCCACCAGGTCGTCGTCAAGAGCGGCGACATAGCCATCGAGTAAGGCTTCGAAATTCGGCAGATCAAATTCCATCAGATCGAGGTCGCGCTCGTCTTCGCGGGCGGTACCACAGACCGTTCTAACCAGGTCGCCAAAGTCATAGAGCGCGGTTCCGGGCATCACCGTGTCGAGGTCGATCACGCAGGTCGCACGGTCAGTCTTTCGATCGAACAGCACGTTGTTGATCTTGCAGTCGTTGTGGGAGACGCGGCGAGCCCGTTGGTCCTCTGAAATGGCGGAAACCAAAGCCTCGGCGTGGCGAACGCGGTCGAACACGAACGTGAGCTCATCGCCGACGTCCCTGGCCCGACCCTCGACGTCGACCTCACAAGCGGTCCGCAACTGGTCGATTCTGGTCGGGGTGTGATGGAAGTTGGCGATGGTCTCGTGCAGAAGTTCCGGCGAAAAATCCTTCATCTGGGCGATAAAGGCGCCAAACGCTCGCCCGGCTTCGCGGGCATGGTGCTCGTTCTCCACCACGTCAAAAGTGCGGCAATCCTCAACGTAGTAGTAGGCGCGCCAATACTCCTCTTCGGGGTCGACGAAGAAGGTCTCCCCGCTCCTGGTGGAAACCACTGTCAAGGTATGCCGCCGCCAGGGCTCTACGGCCCCATCTCCCGCCAAGTGGCGGGTAACCCGGTCGATGTTGTCCATGACCAAGTCCGGCCGCGGAAAGACCGTTCGGTTGATGCGCTGAAAGACGAATCGCGTTTGCTTGCCCGCCACGTCGGCAGCCACCAAATAGGAGCGATTGATATGGCCGCCCGCGAGCCTGTCGGACCCTGCAAAAGCGCCGCTGATATCGAATTGCTCGAAGATTCCTGGAGGGAGCTGCTCGGCGACGATGCTCACCGTGTGGTCGCTCCTGCCAGATTCGCACGAACGGCGGGAAGATCTTCGGCGAAGGTCAAGCCGAACCACCGGTCGGACGACAGAGCCACCGTCACGCGCAGGTCGCCCGAAGCCATCAGAGATTGTACGGTTTGAGGCAGGCCGAACTCGCCGTTCGCAAGATCGGCTGACCGAAGAAAGTGCCCAAACTCACGCTCAAGCAAGGGGAAAATGTCGGGCCGGAACGCCCACAGGTTTATCGAGACCGGGACGTCCTCCTCCAGGCTAACGTCGGCCTCACGACGACCCACCAGCCCGCTTCCAACCCGACGAATATCGTAGGTCTCCTGCAAACCGACCAAGCGATCCCCATCGACCGAGCAAACGGCGCGAGAGACTCCTCCACTGTCGGATAGGGTGTTCCCCAACCGGTAGGCGATCAAAGCGGCTTCGCCGGACACGAGGCCCTCCGCTGCTTTTCCCGCCAACGCCATGGATGCGGTTCCGTAGTAGTCGTCGGCGTTGATAACCGCAAAGGGTTGAGTCGCCTGCTTCCGAGCGGCCCAGACGGCGTGGCCGGTACCCCACGGCTTTTCGCGGTCGACCTCGCCGCCGAACGGTCGATCGTCTACCGACTGAACGGCAAACTCGATCGGGATTCGCCGTCCGATAAAGCGGTCGCAGCACTGCTGCAGAGGTTCGATCAGTTCGGGCCGCGTCACGATGACCGCGAACTCCGCGCCAGCCGCGATGGCATCGCGAAGGGACAGGACGAGGAGCGGCTCATCGGCAGGGCCCACCGGGGCCAATTGCTTTGGACCGCCAAACCGACTCCCCTTGCCGGCGGCCAATACGACGAGACACCATCCCATGCGAGCAAGCGATAAGTTACCCGTTGGCGGCTACTGGACAGATTGGGGAATGGCTTCCTCGGTTCCTACGGCGACTCGGTGATGCTCGTCCGAGAACTCCAGTGTGCCGCTATAGACGTCATCGACCATCGAAGCCAGCGTCAAGCTATCCTGCCAGCTATCCATTTGCACGGTCACAATCCCGCCGCGGTTTTCTACCCAAAAGGTGCCATTCAGATCGTGAGTGCGCGCATGGACGACGGCCGCCGCACTGCTGCCAGTACCACAGCCAAGCGTCTCGCCGGCCCCCCGTTCCCAGATTCGAATCCGAACTCGGTGCGTATCGTGCGCTTCCATCCAGATCACCGAGGTTCGCTCCGGAAACATCGGATGTACTTCAAGTTCTCGGCTCACGGCGAGAAAGACCGCATCCTCCGGCAGGGTATCGACGCTTAGCACGGTGTGGGTGCTGCCGGTCGAAACGCAGCTCAGGTCCACATCATGGCCGGCGACAGCCATTCTCGCGTGCCAAATCTCCCCAGCCGACGAAACCGGAATTCGGGTCGGTTCGAACGTAGCCTTGCCGATATCGGTGACGACCATGCCGTCATCGTCAATATCGGCTCGGACCGATCGAGCTCGGTGGAGGATGGTGGTCTCGCCCGTCGTCCAGCCCAACTCGCGGGCGTGCCAGGCCGCACAACGGAGGCCGTTCCCGCAGAAGTCCTCGGTTCCGTCTGGATTGAACATCCGCAGCCTTAACCCTCCATCGTGAGGACCAACCGCCAGCAAGCCGTCCGAGCCGACGGAAAAGCGGCGCTCGCAGACGGTCTGAGCAAGTTGGGATAAGGCGGTCGTCTCGTCGATTCCGCTCCCGGCAAGCTGACGCCTCATTTCGATATCGGATAGGTGCACCAGCACGAAATCATTACCGACCGATTCGACCTTCCAAAAAGGCAGGGGGCTCATGTAATTCAGGCTGTTCACGAGTTCAGCGGCTCCAGGCGGTAAGTGGCCCGCTCGACCGTGGAACGATACCACGCACCCTGCGGGCAAACGATGGGAAACCACCAAGCTGACGGCCGCCTGCCCGCGAGTTCGAGTCCATCGCTGGCGATCACAGCATTTCGAACGAGCTGGAGCCGGTGTAACTCCGCCTCGAGCTCTATATTGCGCCGCCGCTCGTGGGCTCTTCGGATGGAATCCTCGGTGACCAACTCATCCTGCCGGCGTTGAAGCGCCTGCCATGCCGCCGTTTGCTCCTTGAGTTGCTCGCTGAGGGCGCGCACCCGGTGGATGAACTCGTCCCGCTGTCGACGCGCCTCCTCCGTAGGAGTCTTCTCAAAGAATTGCTCCCGCCAATGGCGACCCTTTGCCAACTCAACTTCCTGCCGCTCCCTCTTCAGGTCACGCTGAATCTCCCCAATCTTGGCTTTTTCCGCCTTGATCTCTCGAATCTTTTTTTGAAGGGAATCGAGCTGGTTGCGAAGTTCGCGGTACTCCTCGGCAGGCGCCTTCCATGAGGCCCCGAAGCGAGATTGGAAGTATTCGATGAGGTCGAACGGGCGGCGCAGCTCGCCGAGCGTCTTCAGGAGTTCGCGTTGCTCCTCGCCGACCTGTCTCCAGCGTGCGGCGAAGCTTGGGCCGCAGAGCTCTTCCGTACCGAATGGCCCCTTGAGGGGTTCCGGAAGCCGAAACCACGAGCCGCAATCGTCGATGCTGTCCCATGCCGCGTACCGCACACGCAATATCGGATGAAAGTGAAGCTCTTCATCCAGTTCGCGAAGACGTTGGTGAAGGATCTTGGAAAACCGCACATAACTGCTCGCTCCATGGTGAAAAACGAAGACGAATTCGGAAGCGAGCATCCCGATGAGCGTCACCGCCTTTCCGATCAACGTGCAATTCGAACCCCATTTCCGTTCCACGACCTCGGCGAGGTCGTGGATGCTCGTGATCGGGCGTTTCAAGGTTGCAAAGAGTGGCTTTGGCGTCATCACGACGAGACCCTTGGATCCGATCCGTAGCGTGCCGCGGCCGTGGCCCGGAACGACAAGATCGAACGGCAACGCTCCCGTGCCGAAACGATGCAGCGGATACATTTCGCTCCCTTCGATTGCATGGTCATAGGCTTCCGCCGCGTCGGCGGCTGAAACCGGGCGGAGGAAGGCGTCGGCGATTCGGAATCGTGCCTGGCCCGCCGTTTCGGTATTGAATCTCAGTAACTCCGTGGTTCTTGTGGTCGACAACTCTGACGATTCGCCTGAGACGAAGCGATAAACCTCAGGCAGCAGCCGTTCATAGTAGTCGGCAAGCGTCTGCTCGCCGAGCGGATCCGACGTATCGCAGGCGATTCCGAGGAACTGGTCGGCTGCCTCCTGTGCCTGCTTCCGGCGGGATGCCGGCACGCCCAAAACCGACTCATCGACCGCCCACTTCAGAGTGTCGTAAAGGACAGGAAACAGGGGCCGAAGGGGTAGCTCTGCCGTGATCCGGGTCTCGGCATCGTTCGCCACCACGCCTCGCCAGCCGTATGCCTCAGTGGCTTGATTGAGGAGGTCCGGCCTGTCCCGGGAGATCCGGGCGACCTTGACTCCGCTCCTCTGCAGCGCTTCCCGAGTGACGATCGTTTCGCTGCCGAACAGAGCCGAGAACTCGCCCGCCGCGCTCCACAGGTCTTTCGTCGTCGTGTCGTTATGGGGAACCGCGACGTATCTCCCGTTGATCCGCTTTCCACCAGGGTGCTTGGCGAAATAGTCGGTGTCATGTATGCCTGCGACAAACGCCCGGGGGAAACCTAAATCGCGAGCTCGTTTAACCACGCCGGACTTGAGCGGCTCGTCCCAAAACACGGTCTGCCCCAAAGCCAGGAAGGGAACGCCTGGGGCGAGCACCTCAAGCTCTGCCAAGACATCCTTCTGCTCCGTACAAACCGTTTCCATGTGGGCCTGCTGATGCTTCTACGCCGCTCGGAAGCCGCAAAATTGCGCTATTCGATGCGATTCCAGTCCGCTGGGCTCCGATCAAGCCATTCCCGAACATCAGTGGGAATCGACACAGCTCGGTTCGAGCCATCGATCATCACATGCCAAGTGTATCCCTCCGTGCATAGCTTATCGGTGCGGAGGTTGAAGATTTCGTATTTGAACTGGATAGCCGCTCGACGAATCGTGGCCAAATGGATTCGGACCTCGACCAAATCATCGTATTTGATCTCGTCCCGGTACCGTGCGTGTACTTCCACCACCGGCAGCTTGAACCCCGACTCCTCGAGCTGCTTGTACGTAAACCCTCGATCCCGACACCACGCTCCGCGGGCCTGCTCCATCCAATACAGGTAATTCGCGTAATAGGCATGCCCCATCTGGTCGGTTTCGCCGTACCGTACGCGGATTCGTTCGACGGTAACGGTGGGATTCGCAGCTGGCATCTGCGGAAGGTGTACCTCGCATCGCGCTGAACATCGTTGCGGGGTGGCCGTCACAACCCTTGTCCTCGCCATCCACGGGCGCTTGGGTCCGTGGAACCAACCAGCCGAATTAATGCCACGCCATGGAGAGGACCCGGCGGCGCCCGTCTATCGGGCGTCGTCGCTTTTTGACCCTCGTCATAATCAGGTCTATGCGGCGGATCGTTCTCGTGATGCCTGACCTCTTTGGCGGTCCAGAGGATCAATCGGTTGTCCGCCAAGGCCCCGAAGGGGTCCCCGGGCTGCTGGGCCTTCGGGAATTGGGCAGCGTCACTGTCCTTGGTCCGATGAGGACGACCGTGGCCCACGAAGCGGCTTGGCTTGGTTTGGATGAGGAGACCGTCAAGGTCGCCCCAGGTCCGTTAACCCTCTCTGCGCTTAAGGTCGATCCACCCGAGCGATCGGTGTCCATGCACGTTACGCTGGCTGGCGCTGTCGATGGCGTTCTTCAGGATGCAAGTTACGTACCCGAGGCAAGCGATCTCCGTCCGCTTCTCCAAGAGGCAGAACGCCTCAAAACCAGTGACCTCTTTCCAGCCTTCGGCGATCAGGTCGATCACGGTCTGATCTGGCTGAACGGTTCTCTGGACCTGGGGCTGACGGAGCCAGTTGAAGCGATAGGGAAGGAACTGAGAGTCAGCCTCCCCCAGGGCGACGGGGAAAAGATGCTCAGGCGATTTATCGACGACTCGATCAACCTGCTCACGGATCACGAGCTCAACCGGAAGCGAGCCGATAATGGACT
The DNA here is from genome assembly GCA_019187105.1 of Fimbriimonadaceae bacterium. Taxonomy (NCBI): domain Bacteria; kingdom Bacillati; phylum Armatimonadota; class Fimbriimonadia; order Fimbriimonadales; family Fimbriimonadaceae; species Fimbriimonadaceae bacterium. Next base: position 1,735,167 of record JABAQM010000001.1, read on the forward strand.
TCCTCCCTTGAACGTGCTCTGGCCCTGGGGGCCTGGTTTCACACCGCATCTGCCGAACCTTGCTCTGGAACGAGGCGAGACAGTCTGGTGCGAGAGTGGTTCCATGCGTCTTGCCGGCCTTGCGCGGCTGGTGGGCTACCGGCATGGCCCCTGGCAGTCGTTCGTGCAGGGATTGAATGTCCCGTGGTCACGCATCCTTCGCGACTCCCTCGAGCGTCCGGCAACCGTCATCGTGGTCGAGCTTGCGAGCGAGCTCCGGAAGCTGAACCGCATGGAGGAGCTTGCCTGGCTGGTGCGGCGAATGGACGAGGATTTCCTTGGCCCGATCGCTGCCGAACTGAAACGAGAACCGATGCGCCTCGCGATCGTGGCGCCGTCCAGTTGCCCAAACCGCCTGGGGCTCGGACTGACCAGCGAAACGGGGCAGCGGTCCGACGATTCGACCCCGTTCGACGAGCGGGCTCTGGAAGAGGGTCCGCCCATTCGGATGAGATCCGCCAATCTCATCGAGGAGGCATTGAAATGGTCCGTCGAGTAGCCGTTCTCTTCATGTTGTCGGTGGCGGGTATGGGCAATGCTCAGCTCACCGAAGCCGAGCGTAAGGGATTGGCTGACGTCCTGTACATCGGCAACCTTGAAGAGCGCGACCTGAATTGGGAGCGCAAGGCGGCTCCGGCAACCATGCGGCTCCCCTTCATCGATCGTTCACTGGATTCGCCGATCGCTACCGCCAATTCGCTGTTGGTGCTTCATGCCGCCGCCGGCCCCAAATCGCCGTCCGCGCTTATCGAGCAGCTGTCCTCGACTGTTTTCGGCGACCAATGGCCTCGGGACGCCCGAATATTGCCGCCGATGCGGGATGAACTAAGCCAGGTTCCAGAAGCATGGCAACGGCCCGTGATGAACTTGGCGGCGACGTTGGCGGATGTCAACGAGCAGATCAGGCAGGCGACAAGCGCCCTCTCGGGAGCGGAGAAGCGCACCCTCATCGAGTCCCTGCCGGTCCTCGCCGTCGAGGAACCTTCGGTCACGTTCGATTTCGTCAGGCAGCCGGACTCCAACCGCGCCAAGGTCCTGGAACTGGCGGCCAAAGTCGACGGCCTCCGACTTCGATTCGCCGCCTACCTGCTGGAGTCGAGCCTTGAGAAGGAGCTGGGGCCGCTCAAAGAAGCAGGCGTTCAGATTCCGGCCCGGATAGAACTGAAGCTCTACGGACAGAAAATCGTTCTCGGCTCTTCAGGGGATGACCTCCACGAGGACTCCGATTCCATCCTGACCATCGATCCTGGGGGTAACGATCGCTATAGGGGCCGCCATGGAGCAGGCATTGGCTATGGGGCCGTCCTGATCGATCTGGGCGGGGACGACCGCTGCGAACCCAAAGACGCAAGCCTCGGCTGCGGTTTGGTAGGTATAGGCCTCGCTAGATTTGTGGGCGGAAACGACCAGTTCTTCACCCCGTCTCTATGCCTTGGTGCCGGGCTCGTTGGCGTTGGCGGCTTTGTTAAGGAAGGCGGGGACGACCTCTACCGCTCCAAAACGCTCTCCCAGGGCTTCGGCATGTTTGGAATCGGCTTGATGTTCGATTCTGCCGGCGTCGATCGGTATGAAGGAAGCCTGTTCGTACAGGGTGCCGCCCGGACGTTAGGAGTTGGCTGGATCATTGACCGAACCGGAAACGACATCTATTTGGCTGGCGGCATGGTCTTAAACTCACCGCTGTTCGCTGACGTTCATTACAGTTTTGCCCAGGGTTTTGGCAGCGGCTATCGCGAGGACTCGGGGGGAATCGGCGGCGGCATCGGCTTGCTGACCGACCTTGCCGGTGCCGACCATTACCTGGCAGAAACCTATGCTCAGGCAGCTTCCTATTGGTATTCGATCGGAACCACATTCGACGCTGCCGGCCACGATACTTACAGTGCCCACCACTACGCCCAAAGCAGCGCGATGCACATGACGTCTGCGTATCTCTTCGATCTGGATGGGGACGACTTGTATGGGGTCAAGTTCGGCGCCTCCCATGCGATCGGACACGACTACGGCGTGGCGTTCATGCTCGACCGTGCCGGCAACGACGTCGTGGTTGCCCGCGACAGCACGCCTGCGGTGGGGAACGCCAACGGACTGGGTATCTACATTGATTCGGCTGGCGACGATCGTTATCAAGGACCGCCGGGTGTCGGCAATGGCGCCCGCGGCAGCGGCTCGCTTGGCCTATTCGTCGATCTGAAAGGTCAGGACAAATACCGTGAGGGGCTTGCCGATGGCCAATCTGCCCTGCGAGACACCTGGGCTGCTGCCTACGACCTTGTCGATCCCCCACGCGGCGGAACCATAACGCAGGATACGCCCGAAGCGCAGCCAAAGCCCGGATCGAAGCCCCGGCCAAACGACCAGGAGCTGCAGGAGCTGTTCCGCAAGGCCACCCAATGGGGGGTCGGTACGGCTTCCGCCGAAGTAGCCGCCGCCCTGCGGGACCTCATCGCGATCGGCATGCCTGCGTTCCAGTGGATGGTCGACACCAAGCTTGCCAGTGCCGGAAGGTTCGAGATTCGTGCGTTTACGGCGGTGATCGCTGCCCTCGGAGACCCCGCAAGGGAGCTCATCGCTACGAAAGTCGCCAGCGACCACGATGACACGGCAAAGGCGGCGATGCGAATTTGCATCGAGGCGAACGTAAAGCAGGCAGCGGCGCACCTTGCCGTAGCCCTTCGCAAGCCTCCGCTACAGATGCTTGCCACCAGGCTCGCGGGTGTCGTCCAAGCCACGAGCGCGGTCCCCGAAATTCTCCCTCTTGCCGCATCGCCTGATGGATCGCTGGCCTTATCCGCCGCTGTCGCCCTCGCCCAGATCGGCGATGCCGGCGCCCTCTCGACCGCCGAAGTTCTCCTCGACTCATCGAGCCTGCCGATCCGCAAGGCCGCCCTCGCGCTGTTTGCCAAGCACACCGCCAACGCTCAGGAGGTCGGTCTCCGCAGGGTCAAGACGGGTGACGAAAGGTCGGCCCGCATTGGAGTCGAGCTGTTGGGATTGAGCTCGAGCCGGGAGGCGCTGGACGTACTTGGATCCCTCCTCACCGATGGCAGACAGGGCGTGCGGCTGCAGGCGATGCTTGCGCTAAATGGACGGTGCCCGGAGGCGTTCCGCCCCCAGTTCTTGGCCCTCCGCAACGACCCGTCACCCTACGTGCGGTCGGCTGCCCAGCGTATGGACGTAGGTCGGTGAAAAAGTTTTCCACACCCAATCCCGAAAAATTACTTGGGAAATCGGTGGAAAAGTCGTACCATACTCATAGCTGCAGAAAGGGAGTCATGGTCTGCATACCCCCTACGGCAGACCCATATTATCCGTTGGACTGGTATAAATTTTGGGAGCCCTTGCGGGCTCCCTTTTATATGCGCGCCGCTGTAGGCGTCAAAATGAAGTGAATTGATCGCCCATCTCGTCCTTGGGGACGGCACCATTTATGCGGGCAGGAGCCTGGGAGCGGAAGGAACTTCCGTCGGCGAGGTCGTTTTCAATACCGGCATGACCGGCTATCAGGAAGTGCTGACAGATCCCAGCTACGCCGGCCAGCTGGTGGCCATGACCTACCCGTTGATTGGTAACTACGGCATCAACGACGACGACTTCGAATCGTCCCGACTGCAGCCCGCCGGTTACATCGTTCGAGAGGCTTGCGAGGAGCCGAGCAACTGGCGGAGCGGAGCGAACCTTAACGAATTCCTGAGGGATCGCGGCATGGTGGGCATCCAGGGGATCGACACCCGCGATCTTACCAAGCGAATTCGGTCGGAAGGCGTTACCATGGCCTCCATTTCGACCGAAGGTATCGAATCCGCTCATGCCGCTCTCGATGCCGCCCCGACCTACGACGAGACCGACTTCGTCATGACCGTGACGACGAAAGTGCCCTATGCTTGGGGGCCAGCGGGTATGGAGCCGATCGAGGGCGATGCGACCGGATATCGCAAGCGCATTGTCGTTCTCGACTGCGGCCTGAAATTCAACATTCTTCGGCGGTTTGCCGCGCTCGGTGTTCGCTGCATCGTTTTGCCGGCAACCGCGGGCGCCGACGAGATTCTCGCCTGGAACCCGGACGGCGTCGTGCTGAGTCCCGGACCCGGCGATCCACAGAGGTTGGGTCCAGTCATCGCAACGGTCCGCCAGCTCCTTGGCCAGAAGCCCATTTTTGGAATCTGCCTTGGCAACCAAATGCTATGTCATGCGGTTGGCGGATCGACCTACAAGCTCAAGTACGGCCACCGCGGGAGCAACCATCCGGTGAAGGACCTTGAGGACGGAACCGTCACCATCACTTCCCAAAACCACGGTTATGCGGTCGATCCGGACTCGCTGAGTGGAACCGGCGCGGAAGTCACGCAGGTGAATCTCAACGACGGCACCGTTGAGGGCATCCGGATTCCCGAGCTTCGCGCAAGCAGCATCCAATACCATCCCGAAGCCGCTCCCGGTCCCTGGGATAGCCGCAAATACTTCTCTCGGTTTGTCGACCTGCTCTAACTCGCGCCGACCACGGCGAGATACTCGGTGATCGACTGCGCGGCAAACTCAACCTGGTCGTCGGCCAGGTGCGCCTGAATCGGCAGGCTCAGGACTTCGAGAGCTGCCCTTTCGGTTTCTGGAAGCGAGCCCGGTCCCCCGCCATAGGCCTTGTAGGGCTCGTGGAAGTGGATCGGCACCGGATAGTAGATCATCGAGTCCACCTCGCGTTCCTTCAGGAACTGCTGCAGCCCGTCCCGACGATCGCACCGCACCGTGTACTGGTGGTAAGTGTGGTTGTTTCCCGCGAGGGTCTTGGGCAGGGTGATCGGACAGTCTCGCAAGCGATTATCGTAAATTGAGGCTAGCCGGCTGCGACGATCGTTCCAATCGGCCAATTTCGTGAGCTTGGTGTTGAGGATCGCTGCCTGAAGCTCATCGAGGCGGCTCGTATATCCCACCTCGTCGTAGTAGTAGCGCTCGCGCCCCATGCCGTGAATCCGAAGGGAACGAGACCGCCGGTCGATTTCGGGATCGTTGGTCAGGATCATCCCGCCATCGCCCGCGGCCCCGAGGTTCTTTGTCACGTAGAAGCTGAGACTTGCGGCGATTCCAAAATTGCCGGCAAACACGCCGCGATGATGCGAATCGATCGCCTGGGCGGCGTCCTCGATAACCAACAAGCCGTGCCGGTTGGCGATGTCGTTGATTCGAACCATGTCCGCGAGCTGGCCATAAAGGTGGATCGGAACAACTGCCTTTGTCCGCGAGGTGATGGCCGCCTCGACCTGCTCTGGGTCCAGATTGAAGGTCATGGGGTCGATGTCGACGAAAACCGGGGTCGCCCCAAGCTGCAGGATGGTCTCTACGCTGGCGACGAAAGTGAAAGCCGAAGTGATAACCTCGTCGCCCGGCCCGATGTCCGCAGCCTGCATCGCGATTCGCTGAGCGTCCGTCCCGCTATTGACGGCGATTGCGTGCTTGACTCCATGCCGTGCCGCCATCGCCTCCTCAAAAGCACGGTTGTGTTTGCCGACGACATACGCGCCGCTGGCAAGAATATCAAGGACCACCGAATCCAGCTCTGACTTGAGGTCTTCGTACTGTGATTTGGTGTCGACAAAGGGGACCCGCACCCTATGATTGTATCTGGTCAGGAGCTTCCACCAGTAAACTTCGGGGATGGCCGAACCCCTCTTCTTGCCCTTCCCGATACGAAGCGACAAGTTCTCTTGCCAGGTTCGGATCGAGCGGCATCTGGCCCACGTACAGACTCCCTTTCAAGTCATCGACATCTATGACACGGAGTGCTTTGGCAAGATGCTGTTCCTCGATGGACACATTCAGCTTGCGGAGCTCGACGAGCATGCCTACCACGAGGCACTCGTCCACATTCCCGCCCTTTCGATCGCCGGACTCCATTCGGCGCTGGTGGTTGGCGGCGGCGATGGAGGGGTGCTTCGGGAGCTTTGCCGACATCGTACGATCGACCGCATCGACATCGTCGAAATCGACCAAGCGGTGATCAGCACGTCCCTCGAGCTCCTGCCCGGACTCAGCGCCGGGGCCTTCAGCGACCCTCGAGTCAACCTCATCGTTGGAGACGCCTTCGATTTCGTCAGGTCGTCCACCAGCTCTTACGACCTCATCGTTCTGGACGCGACCGATACCTACGAGGAGGCAGAGGGCGAGCTAAGTGAGCAGCTCTGGACAAGCGACTTCTACCAAGACTGCATCAACCGGCTCTCGGACAAGGGCTTTGTCGTTACGCAGGCCGACAATCTGGTCTTCTGCCCCTACTCGTTGAATGCAATTCTCCGAGTGTTCTCGGCCGTCTTTCCAGCGTGCGGCTTCTACCAAGCCTTGGTGCCGAGCTTCGGAGGCTTTAGCGGCTACGCCTGGGCGAGCAATGGCTCCCGCCCCCAGGAATCGATGCCGGCACACGACCTTGCCCTTCGTTATCTGAATGACGTCACGTGGAAACTAGCATTCACCAGCCTCGGTTTCGATGTCGAATCGGAGGGCTAGGGCGGCCTCGACCGTCTCTTCGTCGTAGCCTTTGGCAGCCAAAAATCGAGCCGCTTGCGCGGGATCTTTCCAGTTACGCCTCTTCTCGAGTAGACCGACGGCAAAGGCAAGCTGTTCTTCGCTCGTTATGGTCGCAAGAGCGTCCGTTATCGCCTCCTCGGCCGCGCCCCGGCTCAGCAGCTTGGCATGGATCTTCAGGGGGCCTTCCTGCCGTTCGATGGCCGAATAGTCGACCGCGTTCCGGATAGCTCGGTCATCGTTAAGGTAGCCCTTTGCTCGCAGTTCGGCCACGACGCTCTCGACTACCGCAGGCTCAAATTCCCGACGCTCCAGTGCGGTGCGTATTTCTGCTTCAAGCCGCTCGCGCCTGGCGAGCATTTCCATCGCCAGGCGCAGGGCTTGGTTATAAGGGGACGGTTTACGCTTCCTCGTAGGCGGCGGTTACCAGGGCCTTGGCCTTCTCAGTCTCGTCGGAGAACGATGCGCGGACCTTGCCGTCGATCTCTTCGAAGATTTCCGGATTGATCTCGAGGAATTCGCGCGCATTGTCCCGACCCTGTCCGAGCCGGACGTCGCCATAGTTGTAGAACGTGCCCGAGCGAGTGACGACGCCTTGCGTCACCGCGACATCGAGCAGATCTCCCGCTCGGCTGATGCCCTTGCCGAAGATCACATCGAACTCGACCTGCTTGAAGGGAGGAGCAACCTTGTTCTTGACGATCTTGACCTTCGTTCGGGCTCCGATCTGTTCGGAACCCGACTTGATGGCGTCGCCTTTGCGGACCTCGAGCCGGACCGATGAGAAAAACTTGAGCGCTCGGCCACCCGGCGTGGTCTCGGGGTTGCCGTACATGACCCCGATCTTCTCGCGAATCTGGTTGATGAAGATGGCAGCCGTCTTCGTGTTGCCGATGCTGGGTCCGAGCTTTCTCAGGGCTTGCGACATCATCCGGGCGACGATGCCGACATGGGAGTCACCCATCTCGCCCTCGAGCTCAGCCTTCGGCACCAGTGCCGCAACCGAGTCGAGCACGACGATGTCCACCGCACCCGACCGGACCATCGCGTCCATGATTTCCAATGCCTCTTCGCCACTGTTCGGCTGCGAGACATATAGCCGATCTACGTCTACACCTAGCTGCTTGGCATACGCCGTATCGAGGGCATGCTCGGCATCGACAAACAGGGCGAGCCCGCCCCGCTTTTGCGCCTCGGCGATGATGTGAAGCGTCAAGGTCGTCTTGCCACCGCTCTCCGGACCATAGATCTCCGTGATGCGGCCGCGAGGTATTCCGTTCACCCCAAGCGCCATGTCGAGGCTGAGAGAGCCGGTCGGAATGCTTTCGACCTTCTCCCGTTCGTCGTCACCGAGTCGAATGATGGCCCCGCGTCCAAATTGCTTTTCAACTTGAGAGAGCGCGAGCTCCAGGGCGCGCTGCTTGTCAGTGTTCGCCGTCTTCTCTACTGCCACTTCTACAATCCTCCCGATACGTTGACATTAGTATACATCATACTTGGCTATCCACGAAGTTAAACTGCATTATATGCGATCGCTCGCCCTCGTCTTCGGTGTATGGGCGACCGTCGTCGCGTTTGCCCAGCCGGTCGAGATCCGAATGATGGGCGGCAAGAGCTGGGGAATACCGCCCAAGGAGGCCAGCGACCCCCGCAGCCAGGCGCGAAGGGCTATCTTCGAAGCCTTTCATCGCGAGCATCCCGACGTTCGCGTCGTGAATGCCGGTGGGCTGGAGGTCGTCGGCAACACGATTGAGAGCGCATTCCTCATGTCCATGGCGGGCGACACAGCGCCAGATGTCTTCTATGTTAACTTTCGCCAATACTATTCCTTCATCGAGCAAGGCTTTTGCCTCCCACTCGATCCGCTCATCGATCGCGACCCCTCAGTTCTGAGCCGGATTAGTCCGATCGTTCGCGAGGTCCTCACCAGTTATGACGGGCGGATCTACGCGATGCCGTGGTTCCAAGTCGCTAACGGACTGTATTACCGCAAGGACCACTTTCTGGAAGCTGGACTTGACCCCGCCAAGCCTCCCCGCACATGGGCCGAACTCCATGAGTACGCGAAGAAACTCACCGAATCCAAGGCGGGACGAATCGGGTTTTCCCTCGCCAAAGCCTATCACTGGAGCAACCTGCTGTGGCAGGCCGGAGGCGAGATCGTCGTACCCGGAGAAGGCGGTTATTGGAAGGCCGCAATCGCCTCGGAAGCGGGGGTCCAAGCGCTTGAGTTCTACCGGCGACTGATGACTGATAAATGGGTGGGGGCAGATGGTGCCGAAAAAGGGCCCGCTGCCCAGGACACCCTTAGCCACAACACCGATGTCCAGACGGGCAAGGTCTCGATGTGGTTCAGCTACACGAATGACGTGATGCTCAACACGTCGGACATCAACCCGGCGCTGCTCGGAGTCGCAAGGATGCCGGCCGGTCCGGGTGGCCACGCTAACGAAATCAACGCCGGAATGTGGGCGATCAACTCCCAGATCAGAAATCCGGCCAAGCTGGAGGCTTGCTGGAAGTTCATCCGCTACTTCGCAGGTGATGAAGCCGCGCGGGTGAACACGGTCAAGTTCGTCGAACTGGGCCTCGGAAGCTTGGTCAACCCTGTTTTACTGCGGCGGTATGGCTTCGGCGACTTGGCAACCCAGGTGGATCCGGCGTTCGTCAAGGCCAATGAGGAGCTGTTTAAGAGCGGTAAGCCAGAACCGTATGGCCGCAACTGCCAGCAGGTCTATGTCGTCATGGACGGCGCCCTGGACCGGTCGCTGCTGGAACCGGATACTCCCGCGATCGACATTCTTCGCGATACCGCAAAGGAGATGGATGAGAAGTTGCTGGGTTACACGCCCAAGGAGGTGCAGCAAGTACGCCGAACCTGGGCTTGGACCATTCTCGGCATCGTGATGGCGGGCTGCGTGGTCCTTGTTTGGGTAACGATCAGCAGCGGCAAGCGGTCGGCAAACTATGTTGCCCCAATTCGGGTCACCCCTGGCCAATGGCGGTTCTTTTGGGCTTGCCTGCTCCCTGCCGCATTGAGCATTGCCGTTTGGGCCTACTACCCCCTGGTTCGCGGGCTCGTGATTGCCTTCCAGGACTACAAGCTCGTCAAAGGGTCGACCTGGGTGGGGCTCGACAACTTTATCGCTGTCTTCACCCAGCCAATCTTCTACCGCGCAGTGCTGAACAGCTTCCTCTACGTCGGGCTGACCATCCTCATCGGCTTCCTGATCCCCATCTTCCTCGCCCTCGCACTTAACGAGATTCCACGAGGCAAGGTGCTGTTCCGCACCCTCTTCTATCTGCCCGCGATGACGAGCCCCATCGTCATCGCCTTCCTGTGGCGTCAGTTTTACGATAAGACTGACCAGGGCCTGCTCAACGTCTTCTTCTCGCCCGTGATCGGGTTCATCAACTCAATCTTGGGAACGTCGCTTCCCCTCACCAACGACTGGTTGGGGAATCCTCAGCTCGCGATGTTCGCCGTGGTCTTGCCCGGAATATGGGCGGGGGCAGGTCCCGGGTCGATTCTGTACTTGGCTGCCCTCAAAAACATTCCGGAGGAACGGTACGAAGCGGCGGACCTCGACGGAGCGACCTGGCTCCAGAAGATCCGCTGGATTACGCTCCCCGGCCTTCGGCCGCTGATGTTGATCAATTTGCTGGGCGTCTTCATCGGCGGCTTCAAAGCGATGGAAAACGTCTTCGTTCTCACCGGCGGCGGACCGCTCTACGCAACCCATACGCTTGGGCTGGAGGTCTGGACGAACGCGTTTATGTTCCTCAAATTCGGCTACGCGACAGCGGCCGCGTGGGTCATGGGAGCCATCCTGATCGGCTTCACGTTGATGCAAATCCGATACCTGCTTCGCATGCGCTTTGGAACGACGCCGAGCGAAGCTCGATGAATCGTATCCGCATCGCAGAGGTGGGGATTGAAGCTCGCGTGGGGGGTGCCGATGCGGTGTACACGTATCGGGTCGACGAATCAACGGCCGTTGGACAGGCGGTGATCGTTCCCCTTGGGTCCCGGCAGGTGCTGGGGATCATTTTGGATATCCGGACGATTCCGCCCTCGGAGTTGGGATTCGATGCTTCGAAGCTGAAGCCTATCGCGGGCGTCGTCCGAAACGTGAGGGTTCCCGAAGAGGTCGTCGGGTTGCTTCATTCGGTGGCGAATCGCACAATCTCCCCGATTTCACAGGCGGTCGCCCTCGCGATCCCCCCGGGCATGCGAAAGCGGATGACGTGTGAGTGGAAACTGCTCCCCCCACCGGAGGGCGTGAATCTGAGCACCCCCCAGGCAGAGGCGCTTCGCGTCGTACAGGATCAGGGAGGCACCTTTCGGGAACGGCCGTCCAAGCCGCTCACAAGCGGGATGAAGCGAATTCTGAGCGCTCTGCGTGCCAAAGGCTTTCTCACCAGTGGGCTCACGGTCGACCCCGAACCCAATCCGAGATCGGGAGGCGTCCTCTTCAGGCTCACTGCCAATGAATCCGACGTGGAGCGGTTTCTAAAAACGTCCGCCAAGAAAAAACCAGCCCAGTGCTTGGCGGTGATGCGGCTGCAGGCGGCCGAGCACACCGGCCTCAGTTCTACCGAGATCAAGCTGTTGAGCGGCGTGACCGACCAGGGACTCAAGGCGCTCCAGCAAGCGGGCCTTATTGAAAAGCTAGAAGAAGAATCCAGCCGGCCCGATGCGCCGAAGCAGCTTAACGAGGAACAGGCAGCGGCATTTGCATCGATCGCCGAAGCCGTCGATCTTCGCCAGGCGTCGTCCTTCCTGCTGTTCGGCATCACTGGCAGCGGCAAGACCGAGGTCTATCTGCAGGCGGCGGAGCGGGCGCTGAAGCAGGGCAGACGCGTGCTGTTCGTCGTTCCCGAGATCGCGCTTACGGCCCAGGTGATTGCCCAGCTGCGCGGCCGGTTCGGCCGCAAGGTCGCCATCTTGCACAGCGCTCTGGGTGAGTCCGAACGGATCGACACCTGGTTGAAGATTTGCCGAGGCGATATCGGGGTGGTCGTGGGAACTCGCAGCGCCATCTTTGCGCCCATCGACAACCTCGGCTTGATCGTGGTCGACGAGGAGCACGAAACCAGCTATAAACAGGACACTTCACCCCGCTACCACGCCAAACCGGTAGCCCTCGAGCTCGCCGCCCGCCACCGCTGCCCGATCGTTCTTGGCTCGGCCACTCCGAGCATCGAGACGTTCCAGGAAGCCCGGGTTGGCAGGCACCACCTGTTGAAGCTCACCCGCCGTATCGCGGAAGCCAAGCTCCCGACCGTTGAGATTGTCGATCTTGCTGCCGCCTACCGCGAGGGCCGACCGGCGGTTTTCTCCGAGCCGCTGTTGAGGCACCTGAAAACCTGCCTGGCGAACGGACATCAAGCCATTCTGTTCCTTAACCGAAGGGCCTATTCGCCAGTCTTGGTATGCCGGGATTGCGGCTTCAATTTCCCTTGTCCGAACTGTGCCGTCAGCATGGCTTACCACCGCCACGAGCGGAGCCTGAGGTGTCACCATTGCGATCATCGCCTGCCGGAGCCGGATTTCTGCCCGTCATGCGGCGGTTCCAAGGTGTCGCCGCTTGGCATCGGCGTCGAACGGATCGAGGAGGCCGTAAGGACCGAATTCCCAGACGCGACGATCGCAAGACTGGACCGTGACGTCGCTCGCCGAAAAGGGGCCGTCGAGGAGATCTTCGCGCAACTTCGGAGTGGTGAGATTCAGGTCCTTGTCGGCACCCAGATGGTCGCCAAGGGACTCGACTTTCCTCGGGTTGCGCTGGTCGGTGTGGTCGTTGCCGACATCGGCCTCAACCTCCCTGACTTCCGCGCCTCCGAGCGAACCTTCCAACTGTTGGCTCAGGTCTCCGGTCGCGCGGGCCGCGGCGAGGTGCCCGGACATGTGGTTATCCAGACCTTCAACCCCGGAAACGAGGCCATTCTCCGCACCGAGACGCACGACTTCGAAGGGCTGTACCACTCACTGATCGAAGAGCGCAAGCGAGCGAAGTACCCGCCCTTCGTGCAATTGGTGAACGTGATTCTGTCCGGTCCTGAGCGAGGGGCCGTGCAAAGCGCGGCGCTGCATCTGCGAGACCGCCTCGCGGGAGCATTCGATAAGGCTTTCATTCTTGGGCCGGCGGATTGCCCGTTGGAACGGCTCGCCGGGAACTGGCGCAAACACCTGCTGGTGAAGCTTCCGGTTGGGGAAGATGTCTCTCCGCTTGCAGCTGCCCAGGAAGAGTGGCGCTCGGCAACGGTGAAGCTCGCCATCGACGTCGACCCCTACTCGCTGATGTGAGAGAGGTCCCCGGACAGCTTCGTCCGGGGCTCAGTTAGGCTTGGTCAAATCTAGTCTACGCGCCGGCACCCTTCTGGGCCAGCGAAGGATCCACCGGAACACCGGGGCCCATCGTGCTGCTGAGGGTGACGCTCAAGATGTACTTGCCTTTCGCACTTGCCGGCTTCGCCTTGATGATGGCGTTGAGCGCAGCATTGAAATTCTCAGCCAGCTGGCTTTCGGTGAAGCTAGCGCGACCAAGCGGAACGTGAACAACGCCCGCCTTGTCTGCGCGATACTCCACGCGGGTTGCGCCCTTGATCTCGCGAACCGCCTGCCCGATGCTGTTGGTGACCGTGCCATTTCGCTTGTTCGGCGTCTTGGGGCCGAGCATCTTACCGATCTTTCCGATCTGAGGGGCCATGTCCTCCGCGGCAAGGATAACGTCGAAGTCCTTCCACCCGTTCTGGATTTCCGTGATCAGGTCCTCGGCGCCGACGCGGTCAGCGCCGGCATCCTCAGCGTCCTTGGCCATGTCGCCCTTGGCGAGAACGGCGACCTTCTTGATCTTTCCTGTCCCGTGGGGCAGATTGGTGAGGCCTCGTACGTTCTGGTCGCTCTTTCGGGGGTCGATTCCAAGCCGGATGGCGGCGTCGACGCTCTCCTTGAGCTTGGTAGTGGCGTTCCGCTTGACTAGCTCGATGGCGGGAACGACATCGTACAGCTGATCCTGGTCAACGGTGGCGGCTGCCGCCATAAAACGCGCCGAATGGCGATTCTTTCTCTTTTGTTTTCGCATGGTTGCTCCGTGGTCATAGCGGCCGTGTAACTGGCCTGCCACTCGCTCGGCGGTGCCGAACGGACCTAGGAGAGTACCAGACCTATGCCGCAAATGGAACCTGGGTAGCGGAATTCCGGTTCAAATGAGTATGAAAACCTGGTCGAACAAGCTGCGCTGGGGACTTGGAATCAGCCTCGGCATCGGCATTGGCACCCTCATTTCCAGCCTGAGTGGTTCCAGCCAGGAGCTAAGCCGGACCACCGCCCTGCCGCTGGTTCTGGAGCGCGTTAGAGCGATCGGAGACCTCCACACCGTTCAGCACGCTTACTCCCAGGTGTTCGAATTCGAAACCGCACGTCGACCCACCGACTGGGCCGCCAAGATTCCTGGAGTCGAGGGTGTGGTTCTGGCGGCAACCCGAAACAGGGGCCTGGTTTCAGTCGCAGGAACGGTGGAAGCGGGCGTCGACTTTACCAAGGCTCGCTACGAGCGCCTGGGTAACCGGGTCGATCTGGTGCTTCCCAAGCCGAAAATCTATCCGGCTTACGTGGAGGCAAAGGTCAATCACCAGGCCGATGGGTGGTTCTGGCGGGACCAGAACTTCGGCCTAAAGGCGCTGGACTCAGCCCGAGCGCGGTTTCAACAAAATTCCCGCGAGCGCGGCATCTTGACGGAGGCGGAAGCGGAAGCCAGGACCCGTGTTTTGGCCATGCTGCGCCCCGTCGCTTCCAACGTCGCCGTTCGATTCGAATAGGCCACTTCCGGGTTAAATCGAATAGCGTTCATGTCGCATTCGACTCCCCCAGCAGAGCTTGATTTTGAAAAACGGCGCGGGATCAGCTCCGTAGAAATTCGCACCGGTTTCGCCCAGGTCCACATCTCCGAACTTCCCGAACCGGTTCGGACGAGCCGGCTTGACGCCCTACGGAAGGTCGCCGGAGCTGGCATCAGCATAGACTTTCTGAAGCTCACGCCCTACGGGGTCTCGTTCCTCGTTGCCGAAGGGGAAGTTCCCCGGCTGGAGTCGGCGGTGGCCGGAAGTACGGTTTCGATCAGTCCGGGCATGGGCGTGGTCATGGTTCATGCCGTAAACATGAGAGACGAAGACGGGCTCGTCGCAAGCATCGTCAGCCATGCAATCGGTAGCGGTGCTCGCATCGAGCACCTTGGCGACATGCACGACCGCCTGCTGATCGTTTCCGACCTCGCCGGTGCGAAAAGAATCCAGGACGCGTTGGTTCCGGTTAGCGAAGGGGCCCTGCGATGAGGGTCAAGGTCATGAAGTTCGGTGGCACCAGCGTCGCCACTCCCGAAGCCCGGCTGTCCGCCGCGCTGAAAGTCATCTCGGCCAAGGAGCAGGGCGGATTTAGCCCCGTCGTCGTGGTTTCGGCAATGGGACGCAAAGGTGAGCCCTATGCTACCGATACCCTGATCAGCCTCCTCAGAGAGATTGACCCAAGCGTCACCCCCGATGCCCGGGAGCTCGACCTCATGATTGCCTGTGGCGAGATCTTTTCATCCGTCGTGTTCGCCCATCTGCTTAAAACATTGGGCCACCCGGCTCAGGCGTTCCGCGGCGGCCAAGCCGGTATTCGCACCGACGGCGTTTATGGAAATGCCCGGATAACGAGCATCCACCCCGTTAGCTTGTTCCGTAGCATCGAGCACGGCTACATTCCGGTGGTCTGTGGCTTCCAGGGCGTTCACGTGAAGGGCGATGGCGCTCCCGGCGGCGAGTTGACGACCCTTGGCCGAGGAGGTTCCGACACGTCGGCGGCAGCCCTGGGCGCTGCCATGCGGGCTGAAGCCGTGGAGATTTTCACTGATGTGGATGGCGTCAAGACCGCCGACCCCGACTTCGTCAAGAACGCGCCGACCCTCCGCAAGGTGACCTACGACGAGGTCGCTGAAATCGCCCACCTCGGAGCCAAAGTCCTTCACCCGAGAGCCGCTGAGATTGCGATGAAGTTCGACATCCCCCTGTGGGTCAAGTCGACCTGGGGCGATGAAGAAGGCACGGAGGTCGTTCCGCGGGAGCGGTTTCCTGGCCGGCGTGTTACGGGTGTCACCCACACCGGAAAGCTCGTTTACCTCCAGTTCGATCTGGCCGGCGTCAAGTCGGAGCACCGCACCACCCTCGAAGCCCGGGTCTATGAAATGCTTGAGCGCTACGCACTCAATCTCTTCATGATCAACCTGAGCCCGGACGGGATCGGCTTCGCCGTACCCCGTTCCCAGCACCAAACCGCGCTCGATCTCCTCGACGGGCTCGTTGTCCCTGTGGAGAGCTCCATCTACATGCTTCAGGTCGGAGGGACGCCGAGCAAGGAGGCGGAAACTCAGGCCAAGCTCCTTTCTCCCCTGGGAGACGTCCACGTCGTCAGACTTGGCTTGACCGAGAACTGCACCATGGTCTCGCTCGTGGGCCACGAGTACATGCAGCAGGCCGGCCTCTTCCTGCGCGTGTTGGAGACCCTCGAGCACAACCAGATCCCGGTCCTGCAAACCTCGGACAGCGACTACTCGCTCAGCTGCCTGGTTCCCGAAAGCGAAACCGAGCGTGCAGTGCGCATCCTCCACGAACGCTTCGAACTTGCAGAGGTGCGATAAGCGTTGCCGGCTCCCCTGATCATGGGGATCCTCAACGTGACCCCCGATAGCTTCAGCGACGGCGGACGCTATGACACCCTCCCCGCCGCGCTGGATCACGCCAAGCGGCTGATCGACGAGGGCGCCGACTGGATCGATGTGGGTGGGGAAAGCACTCGACCCGGCGCTGATCCCGTTTCCGTTGAAGAGGAGGTGCGGCGGGTCGTCCCCGTGATCGCTGCGGTCTCCAACTTGGGCGTCAAGGTCTCGGTCGATACGATGAAGGCGGAGGTCGCGCGGAATTCCCTCCAAGCCGGAGCGACAATGGTAAACGATGTCAGCGCCTTGGGCGATCCCGGGATGGCCGCAGTCTGCGCCGAGGCCGGCTGCGAAGTGTGCCTCATGCACATGCAGGGTGAGCCGCGATCCATGCAAGCCGAACCGCGTTACGAAAACGTGGTGGAGGACGTCCTCGGCGAGCTGCTGGCCAAAGCCGACAAAGCGATACAGGCCGGCGTCGATCGACACAGGATCTGGCTTGACCCCGGCATTGGCTTCGGAAAAACGTTGAGCCACAATCTGGCGCTTCTGCACCATATCGGACGCTTTGTCGATTCTGGGTTCGACGTTCTCCTTGGCGTTAGCCGCAAGTCCTTCATCGCGAGGGTGGACCCAAGCGCCTCCGAGCCAGCCGGGCGGCTTCCTGGGTCGCTTGCCGCCCAAGTGTGGGCCCAGACCCAAGGGGTCCGCATGATACGGGTTCACGATGTGCGCGAGGCGAAGCAAGCGGCGTTGGTGATGAGCGCGATCCTCGAACCTTGATGGCATTCATGGTCTATTCACGCGTTTGACAAGGCAACGACAACCTCGGCCGGCATAACAAGAGGCATAGCAATGGACCTGACCCATGAAACGAGCCTTCACCCTTATCGAACTTCTCGTCGTGATTGCCATCATCGCAATCCTGACCGCCCTTCTGTTCCCGGTCTTCGCCCAGGTTAAAGCTGCCTCCCGCAAAACAGGATGTCTCACCAACCAAAAGCAGATCGGGTTGTCGGCGATGCTGTACATGGCCGATAGCGACGGCGCCCTCTTTCGCCACCATGAGGACTGGGTGCTGGATGATGGGACCCTGGTGACCGAGCTCCCAGCGACGGCCGAAGGCTGCGTTGGCGGCGGCTTCGGCAACTCCCAGGCGGAGAAGCCGTGGATGATCTTCTTCCAGCCCTACGCGAAAAGCCGTGCCATCGGCTTCTGCCCAAGCGACATGAGCCTAAAGAGCCTCCGCCAGGCGAACAACATCGTCGACTATAACGGTGGCATCGAAGCGGTCGACACCGAATGCGATGCCGCGCCTGAAAGCGAGCAATGCCTCGCCAGCCAGAACGGCTGGACGATGTGGAGCTACCTCCTTAACTCGATCTTCACCCACAAAGCCTGCCGGTATGCGGTGGAAGGCGTGCTATCAGGTTTTGCAACCGAATCTGCGCTTGCCGGGTTGGATGACCCGAACGTCATCATGTTCTCCGAACGCAATAGCGAGGGCTTCAGCGACCCCGATTCCGGATTCCATTACATTCCTCAGGACGATTACGACGCCTGGGCGGGTGAAGCGGCGATGGTGCGCTGGGGCGAGGGCAGCCGGCCGAACGAGGGTTGGATCAAGTACAACCGGCACGGCGAAGGCGCAAACTACATTTATGCTGACAGCCACGCCCGATTTATGCGGTGGGGCAAAGCGCGCCACGACCATTATCCCGACCACCAGGTTCGATATCCGCTCTCCAACCCGCCGAAGTAATTAATCTGCAAATCTTTCCCGACAACCCTAAAGATCCGTCTCGAACATTCCGTTATTCCTAGTGGAGTCCTTACGGACCCAGACAGCTAATGGCACGACGGAGGCGACTCCGATCACGCAAAGCCTATGGGTCTCGCCGAGAAAGCGAGAAAGCCGGGTTGCCTGTCCGAAAAATCGAGAGTTACTGACATGAAGATTTCGGACGCCCAAATTCAGGTCATCCTGCGGTCTCAGGCCGCCGCTACCATCGAGCAGCTTACAGAAACTGCAACCGATGCCGATGACGAACTGATCAACAACGTCACCCAAGCGGTCATGGCCATGCCGGATCGTGAAGAAATGATCGAGAGCCTGCGAGCCCAGATTGCGGCGGGGACCTATGCCCCAACCAGCAGTGAGATCGCCGAGGCGATGATTCGCCGGGCGATTGCCGACCGAGTCAGATAAAACAAAACCAAGCCTTGCCCCTGGCAACTCAAAGAGATGCCAGGGGCATGTTGGGCTTTAGTCCTGCTGCTTGAAGACCTTGTCCGAGATAATCAGCTCGTTCGAAGGTCCGCCAGGGTCCCGAAAGATCGAGAATCCCTTGCTCGTTCCGTCCTGGAAGTTCAGCCAAAGCGTATTGCGCTTCACCGAGTACCGCCCAGCCACCGGTCGCGGCCGAACGGCAGGAGGAGGGCCGTCGATGGACCCGGTCATCACAAACCGACCGTCCGCACCGAACTCAATGGTGACCAGGTCGATCCGGCCGCCCGTTCCAATCGTCATCTGGTACGGCTCGTAAAGGAACTTTCCTCCAAGCCTTTCCCCGTCCATTGTGCGAATGCGATGGTATTGGAGTCCATTCGCCAGAAACGTCTGGCTGCCGGCAGCGCCGAGGGTCAAGACCCACGGCTCACGCTCTCCGATCCAGGTGATCTGAGTGGCGGCCTTCGAAACTGTCAGCGTGCCGCAGAGCTTTGGCGAGGTCTTCGCCATCTGCTGCCAATTGAGAGCATGGGGATCTGGACCGGCCGGAAGTCCGTTATAAACCTTCATTTCCGCGCTGATCCACAGATAGTCGCGTACCGGCTCCACTTCCGAGCCTCCCGTCGCGACGTTGAAATTCTCGCGCATGGCGCGTGCAACGTAGATGCCCTCTTGGATCCCGGTCTCGCCTGAATTGCTCGAGCTGCCGCTGCTGGAGCCTGAAGTCTTCGCCGCCGCTTGGTCTGCCTTTGCGGAGCTTGATCCACCGCCGGATACCGATCCCGAAGCAGACCCGCTCACCGATCCACCGGCGGATGCCGAGCCACTTGACGAGGCCGAGCCGCTCGCGGTCACGGAAACCGACACGCCATTGCCGGACTTCGTAACGGACTTCTTCACCGAAGTCGAAGTTCTATCGCCCCTTGCAGTAGCCGAGCCGCTGGCATCGGCGTTGGCGGAGTGGTAGCTCAGGTTGTTGCGCCGCCACTCGTTCTGAAACTGGTTCCAAACCGGCCCATACTTCGGTTGCCGATCGTCGAGGTTGTTGGAGTAAGCGATTGCTCGAAAGTCGCCGCCGGGAGCCTCTGCCACGAAGTTTGTTGCGAATAGGCGGCCCGCGCGACCCTCTCGTCGTTCTTGGATCGAAACGCCGTCGAACGGTCCATCGAGCATCGTGACCTTTTCGGTGGCGTTGTCCAAACCCTCAATGGACTGTTGCCAGCGTGACCTGATGGCCTTGACCTTTTCGTCGAAAGATCCTTTGAGCTTGTCGGTCTTGAACTGGACGATCGCGATCTGGTCGCCGGCGTCAAGGTTGGCAGGACGCCAAATGACCATATCCAGCAGCTCCTTCTTCTCCCAACCGGCCGGTCCGATCTGGGCCGACCTCGAAGCCGCAACCTGGGCAAACGCCGCGCCGGCGGCGAGGACGCCGAAAAGTGGCAGGAAAAATCGTCTCATGGCTAGTACTCCCTCAAGTCTTTGACGCCTTTCGGGCGTTGCCGATTCATCAATAGTTCGTCAACTTTCCGTGCTTTCGTACTGATCCCTCAACGAAGCCACGATCCCAGGGTCGGCGAGCGTGGTGACATCCCCGAGCGCTCGGCCCTCCGCGACGTCACGCAACAGCCTCCGCATGATCTTCCCGCTCCTTGTCTTCGGCAGGTCGCCGCAGACAAAGATATCGTCCGGCCGCGCGATCGGACCGATCTTGGTGGCCACGTGGGATTTCAGCTCATTGATGAGGTTGTCGGTGCGGAGGTGTCCGGCTCGCAACAGGACAAATGCGGCGATAGCTTGTCCCTTTAGCTCATGGCTGCGCCCAATGACAGCGGCTTCTGCCACGGCGTGGTGATCGACCAGCGCGCTTTCGACCTCCATCGTGCTGATGTTATGCCCGGCCACGAGCATGATGTCGTCCACCCGTCCGAGGAGCCAAAAATCGCCGTCCTCGTCGACTTTTGTGCCGTCGCCCGGAAAGTACATGCCGGGGAATTTTCGCCAGTAGACGTCAAAAAACCGCTCCGGATCGCCATAAATCCCACGAGTCATCGAGGGCCAAGGCTCCAGGATCGTTAGGAAACCGCCGACTTCCGGGCCGGTTGCGGGTGCGGTCTCGCCACGCGCACATCCGTAGTAGCCCAAGCCCCCATGAATCGGCGTGATATCCTTCCCCTCCTCGTCGACGACCGCAGCCCGAATGCCCGGGAACGGCTGTGTGGCGCTACCCGGCTTTGTCGTCGTAATGCCGGGCAGCGGCGAGATCATAATGGCGCCCGTTTCGGTTTGCCACCACGTGTCGACGATGGGGCAGCGCTTGCCGCCGATAACCTCGTGGTACCAAATCCAGGCTTCTGGGTTGATCGGCTCGCCAACCGAGCCGAGAAGCCGCAGACTGGACAAATCGCAGCGCGATGGGAAATCGATCCCCCACTTCATGAACGTCCGGATCGCGGTCGGGGCCGTGTAGAGGATGGTCACCCGATGCCTTTCGATGAGTCGCCAAAATCGATCCTTGTCGGGGCTGTCGGGCGAACCTTCGTACATCAGCACGGTGGCCGCGTTGGCGAGGGGGCCATACACCACGTAGCTATGGCCGGTGACCCATCCGCAGTCGGCGGTGCACCAGTAGACGTCGGTCGGCTTGAGGTCAAAGACCCACTTCGCCGTTGCAAACACGCCGGTCAGGTAGCCGCCGGTGGTGTGCACGATCCCCTTCGGTTTGCCGGTAGAACCGCTCGTGTACAGGATGTAAAGAAGGTCCTCCGCATCCATCGACTCGCAGGGGCAGGTATCCGCCTGTTTCGAGACCAGGGAAGCCCAGTCCACGTCACGACCGTCCTGCCAGTCCCCCGGCCAATACTGTGGTGTCGATCGATCGCCAATCTTGGTGCCGGGCTCGCCGGCCCGCTTTAGCACCAGCACCTTTTCGATCGAGGGGCATCCCATATCAAGCGCGGCGTCGATCGTCGCCTTCAAGGGAACGATGTTGCCACGGCGCCAACCACCGTCTGCGGTCAAAACAACTTTGCACTGGGCGTCGTTGATGCGCTCATGGAGCGACTCGGCACTGAACCCCCCAAAAACCACGGAATGGGCGGCGCCGATCCTGGCACACGCCAGCATCGCGAACGCGAGCTCCGGAACCATCGGAAGATAAATACAGACTCGGTCACCACGCCCGACCCCGAGCGCCTTCAAGGCATTGGCGAGCCGGCTGACTTCGCTCAGCGCCTCGCTATACGAGATGTGCCGGGTGTCACCCGGCTCACCCTCCCAGATGAGGGCGGTCCTGTCGCCTAGTCCGTCTCGCACGTGGCGGTCAAGACAGTTGAAGCAAGCATTCAGCTTGCCGCCAACGAACCACTTGGCGTTGGGGAGGTTCCACTCCAGCACGGTGTGCCACGGTTCAAACCAGTCGAGCTGCTTGGCCCAGTCCTCCCAGAATGCGGTTGGGGACTTTAATGCGCTGGCGTAGACAGCTGGATCGGCGATGTTTGCCTGGGCTTTGAATCCTTCCGATGGTGGAAAATGCCGCGTTTCTTCAAGCAGGGTGTCGATCGTATGGGACAAGGGCAACCTCGGGCTAACGTGCTAGCCTATTATCACACGAGGGTTGGATGACGCTTCAGGTCCCATTTCGCAATTTCATATCGGCGGTCAGCAGGCATCTTGAGCGGCCGCTCGTGTACCTGCACCGCGACGGGGCAACGACGACGGTCTCGGCGGCTGATCCCGGTCGGGGCGTTGTGGTCACCTCGACGACGGACGAATCTCTGAGCAAGATCAAAGAGAGGCTGGACCACGAGGGTTTTTCCGTTTCCGACGGACAATGGACCGAAGGTCATGCCCTGCAAAGCGAGGAAGAGCGCCAGGAAACCTATATTGGCGCCGTCGCCTATCGCACGCGCGACGAGAGCCCCGGACTTTGGCTGGATGCGTTCCCGTCTGAGCCCACCCCCGCGATCGTGCTGCAGGCCATTTATTCCGAGTTTGAGACTCACGGCGAGATGGGTGAGGTGTCGTTCGAGGAATTCCTGCGTCTGGCCAAGCCCACCGTGGTAATCGTGTCCCCAGAGCAAGTGGCTGCCTTCCTTCGCCAGAGAGCCGGCTGCTAGCGAAGCGCTTCCGCCGATTCCACCGTGTTCATCAAGAGACACGCGACGGTCATCGGGCCGACTCCGCCGGGTACGGGCGTGATCCAGGAAGCAACCTTGGAAGCAGCCTCGAAATCCACGTCGCCGACGTCGTGTGACCGGCCTTCGACCTTGTTGTATCCGGCATCGAGTACAACCGCCCCCGGCTTGATCCAATCCCCCTTGATCATCTCTGGTCGGCCGACGGCGGCTACCAGGATGTCGGCTTGCCGACAAAGATCGGGCAAATTCCGGGTTTTGGAGTGGGCGACGGTCACCGTCGCGTTCTTCTGCAGCAGCATGAGCGCGGCGGGTTTACCGAGAATCACGCTCCGTCCGATCACCACGGCATGCTTGCCGGCGACGTCGATCTCATAGCGATCCAGAAGCGTCATCATACCGAGCGGCGTCGCACATCGAAAGCCGGGAAGGTCCGACACGAGGCGGCCAAGCGATTGCGGCGTGATGCCATCGACGTCCTTGGTGTGGCCCAGAGCGGCGAGGGCGGCCGCTTCGTCAAGGTGCGCCGGCAGCGGGTGCTGAATCAGGACGCCGTGGACCTGAGGGTCGTCGTTGAAGCGCAGGATCGTGTCGATGAGCTCGGACTGCGAAGTCGAATCAACTATCTCGGTGGAGCCGCTGATCATGCCTGCGTCTTCGGCCCACTTTCGCTTCATGCGAACATAGGCGAGACTGGCCGGGTCCTGGGCCGCGACCAGTGCCTCCAAACGCGGGATGATCCCTGCCTTTCGAAGAGCGGCAACGCGTTCGGCGACCTCTTGCCGGAGCTGTTTGGAGATGGCCTTGCCATCAATGATCTGTGCCGTCAACGTTTGGATGGCGCCTCCGACCGAGTCTTGATCGTCCAAGGTATCGCCTTGACAAACTCCTCGTGCTCGGCCGTGCCTTCTTCCACCACTTCGAGCTCGGGTTCCGGTGTCAAGTCTTCCTCTCCTTCATCTTGAGGCATCTCCTGACCCCCTTGCCAGTCCCGCTTTTCGGTGACCTTCAGCAGGCTGCCGAGTACGCCGTTGACAAATTTCCCGGAATCGGCGGATCCAAAGCGCTTGGCCAGAGCCACGGCCTCGTTGATCGTAACCTTGGGAGGCATCTCGGGCAGGTGGAGAAGCTCGTACGCCGCCACAACCAGGATGCAACGATCCGTCCAAGCCAATCGCGCGAGCGGCCATTCTGCCGAAAGGTGCGGAACGATCGACCGAATCAGACTCTCTTCGTTCTGAACGCATCCGTCGGCCAGCTGCTTGGCAAAAGCCGAGGTCTCCGGTGTGAATGCATACCGATCGAGAACGTCCTGCACGCAGTCTTTGGGCCCCCCAAGATTGCACTGATAGAGTGCCTGCAGCGCCGCCTCACGGGCCACGCGTCGTGACCGTATTGGCTTTGGCTCGACCGAATCAGACAACGACGAGCTCCTCGGCTTCCGCTGTAATCCCGTTCAGGAAGCGAGGCACGAACGACGTCGACACGTTGCCGGCACGATAGTCGGGATGGTCGATCAGTGCGCGAAGAAACTCGATGTTGGTTTTGATGCCGTCAACCTCAAACTCGTGGAGGGCGGTCGCGAGCTTGGCGACGGCTTCCGCGCGGTCTCGCCCCACGACGATGAGCTTGGCGATCATCGGATCGTAGTAGGGGGAGATCGTCACGCCGGCGTGGACGTAGGAATCGAGCCTCACTCCGCGTCCGCCCGGGCTGTCCCACCGCACGACGCGGCCCGTCGAGGGTGCAAAGTCGTTGAGGGGATCCTGTGCCGTGATGCGCGCTTCGATCGCGTGTCCCTCGATCGTTACATCCGGTTGCGAAAACGGCAGCGTGTCGCCCGCCGCAACGGCAATCTGAAGCTTCACGAGATCCAAGCCTGTGACTTCTTCCGTGACGGGATGCTCGACCTGGAGCCGCGTGTTCATCTCTAGGAAATAAAACGCGCCGGCGGGATCGACAAGAAACTCGACCGTGCCTGCATTCGTGTAACCCACTCGCTGGGCCACGCGAACCGCCGCCTCACCCATTTGCCGGCGCAAATCCTGTGAGATGGTCGCGCAAGGCGCCTCCTCGATGATCTTCTGATGCCGCAAATTCTGGACCGAGCACTCTCGCTCTCCCAGATAGACCATGTTGCCGTGTTCGTCGCCAAGAACCTGGATCTCGACGTGCCGAGGTTCCACCACGTAGCGCTCGACGAGCATGTCGCCGTTTCCAAAGCTCGCCTGGGCCTCGGCCTGGGCCAGCTTCCAGTTCCGCTGGAGCTCTTCCGGGTTATCGACTCGGCGAATGCCTCTGCCTCCTCCGCCCGCAACGGCTTTAAGGAGCACGGGAAAGCCGATCTCTTCGGCCACCCTCATCGCCTCGGTTTCGTTCTCGACCGGTCCGGTCGAACCAGGAACGATAGGGCAACCGCTTTCGACCGCGGCCTGCTTGGCTGATGCCTTGTCCCCCATCGCCCGAATGGCGTCGACGGGAGGGCCGATAAACTTCACGCCAAATCCTTGGAGCGCTTCCGCGAAAGAGGCGTTCTCGCTGAAGTAGCCGTAGCCGGGATGGACGGCATCTGCGCCTGAGATTTCGATCGCCATCAGGACGTTGGCAAGATTCAAGTAGCTTTCGGAGTTGCTGGCTTCACCGACGCAAATCGCTTGATCCGCCATCCGGACGTGGCTTGATTCCTTGTCTGCCCTGGAATAGATCGCGACGGTGGGTATTCCCAAATCTCGACAGGCGCGCAGAACGCGGCAGGCGATCTCACCTCGATTGGCGACGAGAATCTTCTTGAACATCAGTACTTTTCATGCCCGAGGTGCGGGCAACGGACTTCGCCAGATTCGGTGTTCAGCTCGTAGGGCTCTCCACCCAGCGGGCAGCTCGAAAATTCCTTCGGCAGCTTGAGGTCTGCGATCGACGCGGGCGGTGCATCGTCGGCGTTGGTACGGTAGATCATGATGGCCTGACGAACTTGATTCAGGTTGCTGCGGCAAACCGTGTCCTTTCCTGCCGCCTTCGATCTCCCCACGATCGTCTCGCCCACGCCATCGGCTCGTGGCTTCGACCCTGCAGAGCCCTTCAATAGGCCAAAGCCGCCGGTCGAGAACGCACCGATCAAGACGCCGACGATCACGAGCACCACCAGCATTTCGATGAGACTTGCTCCTCGCGACTTCATATTCCTACCTCTACGCGAACGATCGGCTGCCCGTATTCCACCGGATCGCCATCCCCGACCATGGCCTCCGTAACCTCGCCCGCAATGGGCGAAACAACCTCGCTGACGATGCCGAGCGCCGTAATCGAGCCAATGACATCGCCTTCGTGAATCTCGGTTCCAGGCTTCAAAGGACCGTTTGAGAACTTGAAGTAGCCAACCATCTCGGCTTCGACCACACCGTAGGACTCCGAAATCGGTTCGATGACTTCCAGCTCGGGACTTCCTTCCGGAATCGTCATCCCGCCGGAGGATGGGACTCCCCCGATCTCGGCCCGAAATTTAAGATCGCCCTGCTTGAGCCTTACCGTCCGAAATCCATGCCTGGACGCAGTTTCAAGCGCGTGTCGGATGGCCGATGCATCGCTATCGCCCATGAGTCCCCGCATTGTACCGCTTGGACGCAGGCCCTCCTTCTTCTTGCCCGATCGTTATGGCACCAAATGCCACCCCGAAAAGTGCCGGGGAAAAGGCCAGAGACTACAAAGCCCGCTCAGCGATTCCGAAGATTTAGCCAAGGATTGGTGTGTGAATGGCAAGTCCAATGCAAGAGGCGGCGGCTCAGTCTTGTCCTAGCTGGGTGCGGCTCGTCGAAGATTCGTTGCGAGAAGCATTTATTGGGTTGAGACCGTTGGTTGATCAGATGCCGACCGTGGTCTCACGCGTTCCGTTGGCAGATACCACGCCATCTACAGGCGTGTGGGAACCGACCATCGAAACGCAGTCGGCACCGAGCAAGTCGCATGACCGCGACTGTGGATTCCACTTCTTTTGGCCCGAAAGTCGATCCCAAGGGATCGTCTTCCACCACGGCTTGGGAACCCTGCCGTTTACCGCGAACAACTCGAAGGAGGCAGCTTAATGTCGCTCGTACCAGAGGTCGTCGGCATGGCCGAAATTAAAGTTTCTTCCAAGCCAACGCTTTATTCACGTGTTGGCCTGGGCAGCTGTATAGCGATTATCGCCTTTGATTCATCAACCTCGATAAGTGGGTTCGCCCACGTGATGCTCCCGCAGTCCTTCAAGGACCGCCCCGTTGACCGCGCAGCAAAGTTCGTCGATACGGCTGTACCGGCCCTATTCGACGAGATGATTGCCCACGGGGCCGAACGGTCAAAGATCTCGTTCGCGATTGTCGGAGGCGCGCAAATCTTTCAGTTCGGCAGGCACCAAGATTCGGGAAACCCAGCGCACGACCTTGGAGCGAGAAATGTCCAAAGTGCGTTCGACGTGTTTGCCCAACAAGGGATCACAAAGTTCGTCGGACAAGATACCGGCGGCACTCTCGGTCGAGTCGTCACTTTTCATTCGGAATCTGGGGAGATTCGAGTGCGAACGCTCGCCAAGGGCGAGCGCATTCTCTGCAAGTTCGAGGTGGTTGAAGGAGAAGTCGAATGCCGGCAACGGTGATAACGATTGAAGATATCGTCCGAAAGACAACCGACTTGCCAAGCGTTCCGGCTGCGGCATTGAAGGTCATGCGGGAATCTGAGAGTCCAAACGGTACGGCGGCAAATGTCGCATCGGGACTCTCGCAGGATCAGAGCCTGAGCGCCCGGGTGCTTCGGCTTGCCAACAGCCCGTACTACGGTCTCACCAAACAGATTGTCAACCTGCAGGAGGCCGTCGTCGTTCTCGGCATGCGAAGCATCCGCAACCTGGCCATGGTTGCCGCCACCTATCCCTGGATGACCCGACCCTTGAAGGGCTACTGTCTGGGACCCAAGGAGATGTGGACGCACTCGTTCGGCGTCGCCGTAGGTTCGCAAATGGTGGCCCAGCAGGCGAAAATGGCCAACCACGAGACCGTGTTCGTCGCGGGCCTGCTTCATGACCTTGGCAAGCTGGCGCTCAGCATCTGGCTTGAAGGCAAGCTTGCGGCGATGATCAATCTTGCCGGTAGGGATGGGCTGACCTTCGATCAGGCGGAGCAGCGCGTCCTTGGCTTTGACCACACCGAGGTCGGCGCCCATCTCGGCAACGCCTGGAATCTGCCGGACGTGCTGGTCACCGCCATTCGTTACCACCACCAGCCCAACGCTTGTACTCCCCACGACCCCGTAACGGATTGCGTCCACGTGGGCGACTACCTAACCATGACGCTGGGGTTTGGTATCGGTGGCGACGGACTCCACTACGCCTTTTACACGGATGCTCTAGACCGCCTTGGATTGACGCTGGATGATCTGGACCGGATCAGTGACG
Source organism: Fimbriimonadaceae bacterium (assembly GCA_019187105.1). Lineage (NCBI taxonomy): Bacteria > Bacillati > Armatimonadota > Fimbriimonadia > Fimbriimonadales > Fimbriimonadaceae > Fimbriimonadaceae bacterium. The sequence goes on from JABAQM010000001.1 coordinate 1,763,205, forward strand.
ATTTCGTCTCAAACTACGAGGCCTACGAAGCCTTCTTCCAGGAACTTGCTGCCGCGTGAGGATTCGCGTCCTGATCGCCGACCCGTCGCCGTTCTGCCGGCGGTTGATGTCGGATTGGGTCAGGGCGGATGCTGAGCTTGAATGCGTAGCCGCTACCGCAACACCAGTCGAAACGATCGCCGCTACCGCCGAGCTCCAGCCTGACGTACTTTGTCTCGATATTGCCGCATGGGGTGAACAGGGCCTCCACTGCCTCAGCGAGATCATGCTGCGGAATCCCGTCAAAATACTCGTGTTGACGTCGCCGACTGCAGACGGCTCGACGATCGCGTTTGAATCGCTGTCGGCAGGTGCAATCGATTTCCTGGCCAAACCCTACGCCTCTCCGAGCCTGCGGATGGTGGCTTCCCGTTCGAGGTTCTTGGAGAAGGTGCGGCTGGTTGCCAATGCGCCGCTACCCGGCGATCGTCGGCTCGCCCTGCCGGAAGCCCGTCCCTTTGGGGCGGTCGAGCGCGTTGTCGCCATCATCGGCACCGCCGGCGGTCCAAAGTCTCTGCAGGCCGTGTTCTCGCCGTGGCCGGCAACCGACTCGGCTACGGTCTTCGTCCTCCAATCGTTACCGACGGGCTACGGCCCAGCATTGGCTAGCCGACTGAACGGTGTCGGCGCCCTTCCCGTCGCTGAGGCCGTCGACGGTGGTGCCGTGAATCCCGGCCGTGCAATACTCGTACCGACGGGCTGTAACTTCGAGCTTTTGCCCACCCGGCACCTTCGACTGCAACCCTCGATCCGCGTTACCGATCCGAGTGCCGACAGTTTCCTTGAGCATCTGGCGAAAGCGTATGGGTCGGAACTCGTCGCCATCTTCGTCAGTGGCGTGGGAAGCGATGGCCTTGCTGGCGCTGACAAGGTCCGGAAACAAGGTGGCGCCGTTCTTGTCGAATCGGAGGCAACGACGACGGTTCCCGATACGATCCGGCGTCTGAAGGCCGCAGGACTGGTGGATGGCGAAGCCGAAGCGGCACTCCTGCCGGCAGCATCTGCCGCGTTTGTGCCGACAACTAAGAAGAGGGCCGGATAATGGAGCAAAGAACGCCGATCACGGTACAAATAGCAACCCTGACGTTTGCCGACGGGCACCGACTCTCGCAGATCATCTCGGCCGCCGGCTACCAAATTGTGGGAACCTCTTCGAGCCTTAAGGAGGCGATCGCCATCCAAATTGAGCATCGCCCGACGGTTGCCATTATCGACGCGTCCCTGTCGACGACCCCGGGGGTCGATGTTATCCAGGCCCTGAGACAAGTCGATCCCGACTGTTGGATCGTCGTCTCCCTTGCTCCCATGCAGCTCCACTTCCAAACTCCGGCGATCGTGGCTGGCGCTAACGAACTGCTTTACCGACCCTATACCGCCGCCAAAGTCGTCCGGGCGATCCAGGGTTCGGACCAACCGCGAGCCGCCTAGGACGACACTGCTACCGAGTCGCCGTTCTTCGCCGCCGAACGCCAGGCAGCCTCGGTCAGTTCGATCACGCGGAGACCACACTCGAAGGGAGCTTCGACCTCGGCCCGGCCCAGGATCGCATCGATGAAATTCACGTCGGGCGAGCTTCCACCGGTCAGGTGGTCGCATGTCATCCGATTGCCATTGGCGTCCGTCCACGAGAGCTTTCCGCTGCGGAGATAGAAAGCGCCGCGTTCGCACCACACCGTGATGTCTTCATACCAGTGCGGGGCGTCTCCGGCAATCGAGATCGATCCGAGCGCGCCACCGTCGAACTGGATCGATAGGCTGGAGTCGATGTCCACCGGGGTTCCTCGGTTGTCGATGTAGGCGCTGACGCGCTCGGCCCGCAAACCCGTCATCCACAGCAGTACGTCCAGCATATGGCTCCCGCTGTCGTTCAGCTGGCCACCGCCAGAGAGCTCCAGAACCTGCCGCCACGTGCCGGCCGTCGCCCGCTTCCACTCTTGCCCCAGCAGCGCCTGCACGAACGTCGGCTTTCCAACCGCCCCCGAAGCGATCGTCTCCCGCATGAAGCGGTACTCAGGCTGGAAATGGCGCTGATAGGACACCATGCCGACTTTGCCGCTACGGTCCCGCGCGGCAATGACCTCGTGGGCGTCGGCGACGGTTGTGACCAGCGGCTTTTCGCAAAGGACGTGCACGCCTGAGCTGAGCGCATCCAAGATCTGACGCTTGTGCTGAGTGTGGGGTGTAGCAATCGCTACAGCATCGATTTTGCCTGCCGCCAAGGCCTTCTCGTGCCCGTCAAAGACGTCCACGCCGGCCAGTTGCGGATACCGCTCCAGCGTCAAGTCGATCATCTCTTGGGCCGGATCGACCAACGCCACAACCTCCACACCGGGAATCGCCATCAGATTTCCCATCCGATACCGCTGGAAACCGCCGCAACCGATCAAACCCACGCGCACTCGAGACATCCGCGCAGGTTTACCCGCCAATCAGCCGAAAATGAGGTCGTAAAGGGGTCGACTGGTATAACGATGGGAGTGAAGCTTGCGGAGGCGCTCAAGCGCCCGTTTCTCCTGGGCGATGGGGCTAACGGCACCTGGCTGTCAGACCAAGGATTCAAAACCCAGCCCTACGAGCTTGCCAACCTGCATGCCCCTGAGCTGGTCATCGCCGCCCACCAGGCCTATATCGATTCCGGCAGCGATTTCGTCGAGACCAATACGTTTTCTGCCAACGAGATCAAAATGCCGGGCGCGTCCCACTTGCTCCATGATCTCACCCTCGCCGGCGCCCATCTCGCCAGGAAGGCGGCGGGACCGGAAAAGCTCGTGCTGGGATGCATCGGTCCGATGGGCAAGCCAATCGAGCCGATCGGCAGCATCACGCGACAACAGGTTTTCGATGCGGTCCGAAACCAGGCGATCGCCTTAGCCGAATCCAACGAAGTCGACGGCTTCATTCTCGAGACGTTCATTCACCTCGATGAGCTCGCCATCGCGGTCGAGGCCGTCAAGAGCGTTTCCGATCTGCCAATCATCGCCTGCAAGGCCTTCATCGAAGATGGCGAAGCCTTGGCCGAGGGCCTCCCTGGCCGATGCGCCACCGAAATGGCCAGTCTGGGGGTGGCAGCCCTCGGCGCCAACTGCGTCGTTGGGCCGCAGCGGATGGTCGATATCGTTCGCCAGCTCTCGGAGCACACCGATCTGCCTGTGCTCGCCCAGCCAACCCCTGGCTTGCCGCAGCTCGTCAAGGGTGAGATTGTTTACGACATCCAGCCGGAGTACTTCGCCAAGGCCTGTATGAGGCTGGTGGAAGAAGGGGCCCACATCATTGGCGGCTGCTGCGGCACGACCCCGGAGCATATTGCGCGAATGCGCGCGCTCTTGGATGCGGGAGCTTATCGACCACAGGCACGTACGTCCGTCGAGCGCCGCGTCAAGGAGCAAAAGCCGCTCGCCGAAACCGAGCCCACCGAACTGGCGATGAAGCTGAAAAACGGCAAGTTCATCATCACCGTCGAAATGGACTTGCCCAGGGGCCTGAACGTCGACAAGATTCTTCGCGGCTCAAAATCCCTGAAGGTGCATGGCGCAGACCTTGTCGACATCTCCGATGGTGCCCGCGCCCGGCTTCGCATGAACCCGATGTCGGTCGCCACCCTGATTCAAGACAAGGTCGGGATGGAAGTCATGATGCACTTCTCGTGTCGTGACCGAAACTTGCTGGCCATCCAGGCCGACCTTTTGGGGGCGCATGCGCTCGGTGTCCGCAACATCCTCGCGATCACAGGAGATCCCGCCAATATTGGCGACTACCCCAGTGCAACCAGCGTGTTCGACATCGATGCGATCGGCCTCGTCAGAATTCTGAGCCGGTTCAATGAAGGGATCGATCTCGCCGGCTACAGCATCGGCGTGAAATGCGGTTTCGTGATCGGGGTTGCCTTTGATCCGATTGCTCGAGATTTGGAATCGGAACTCGATCGGTTGAAGCGAAAGGCCGACGCCGGAGCCCACGTGGTGTATACGCAGCCCCTGTTCGAACGCCAAGCCGCCGATGTCGCCGCCGAAGCGTGCCGGCAGGTTGGTTTGCCCTTATTCGTGGGTATCCTGCCCCTTCGCAACGCCCGCCATTGCGAGTTCATGCATAACGAAGTGCCCGGAATCGTCATTCCTGACTGGCTTCGCAAGGCCATGGCCGATGCGCCCGACGACGACAATGCCCGTGAAGTCGGCATCTGTGAGGCCCAGAAGCTAAGCACTCATATTCGGACCCAGTCGCAGGGCCTTTATCTGATGCCGCCCTTTGGTAGCCATCAAATTGCGGAGCGCGTTATGGAGGCGGTCCTCTAAGCGTGAAACCGGCAGCCGTCGCCGCCGCCGCGGTGGGGGCGGGACTCGGCCTGCTGCTCTATGGCTCTCTCGTCGAGTGGCATCGACTCACGCTGACCAAGCGGATTCTTACGTTGCCCCGATGGCCGGAGCCGCTCAATGGGTTCAGGATCGCCATCCTTTCCGACTTCCATTTGAGGGATCGATATACCGTCGACTTAACGCGCCGGGCGGTCGAAATGGCGATGGACGCTGATCCGGACGTCATCGCCATGCCCGGGGACTTCGTTGGCTATTGGAAAGCCGATTCCGATGCCTTGCTGTGGTCGGCGATGAGCGAGTTGCGTTCCTACCGCGGAAGAGTGGTCGCCGTACCCGGCAACCATGATTACTGGGCTGGAACTCCCGAACGTCTCGAACCCGTCTTTGCCGACCTCGGCATTACCCTCCTTCGCAACGAGAATGTCAGCATCGAAGGCGTGCGATGGATCGGTATCGACAGCTTCAACCAGAAGTTCGCCGATCCTGACAAAGCATTTTCTGGAGCTGGAGACCCGCTTGAGGCGAAGATCGTGCTTTGGCACGAGCCCGACGTCGTCGATCAACTGCCCGAGCCGGCTGCCCTCATGCTCTCGGGCCATACCCACGGTGGCCAATTCGTCACACCTTGGGGTTGGCCGCCGATCCGAACCAGGAATGGCGAAAAGTATCTGCGCGGCTTCTTTGAGGAAGCTGAAACGCCCCTCTTCGTCACCTCGGGCATTGGCACCACGGGTCCTCCATCACGATGGAACTGTCCGCCGGAAGTGGCAGTCTTGACCTTGTTCAGCTCCTCCGTTCTTGCCGCCTAAAGCAAAAGTCCCGATCTTCGGCAAGGGGCGCGATCTGTCGCTATAATGCCAAACGTCCGATAAGGATAGAGAGGCGTATAGGATGAAGCGTGGATTTGCATACTCTGCCGCATGGCTGACTGGATTGACCGGTTTGGCCATGGGCCTGATTCTGATGAGCGGCTGCGGCGGCTCCGGTTCCATTTTCGACGGACTGACCACCAGCACGACCGGTACCGGCGGCACCAATACCGGGGGAACGAACACGGGTGGAACGAACACCGGAGGCACCAACACCGGAGGGACGAATACCGGAGGTACGACCGGCGGCACGAATGCCGGAGCGGCCTGTACGACCGATACCTATCAGCCGAATTACGCCCAGAACATGGCCGACATCGACGGCAAGACGTTCCGGCTACTTTACTGGCCCAAGTTCCCGATCAAGATCGTGTTTGAAAAGGACGCCAACTGGTCGCAGGAGCGAGAGGACGCGGTTCGGGCGGGATTCCAGCGATGGGTCGACAAGACGGTTGCAGCAGCCAATGGGCAACCGGCCGTCGAGTTCGTGGACGGCACGAGTACCGCCCAAGGCGAATACGGCATCAAAGTCAAGTTCGTGACTCAGGCGTCGCTCGGTGGCAACACCCTCGGCATCACCACGACGTTCTTCTTCAACAACCGGGAAATTGATCACGCCGACATGGACATCGGCATTACCGCACCGGGCGGAAAGGTGAATTCGGCCGATGACCTAAAGGCGATCGCAGGCCACGAGATGGGCCACGCGCTCGGCATCAGCGGACACAGTCCGACCGACACCGATCAGATGTACTTCGCGTACAACGGTACGAACCAAACCGAAGTGACCACCAACGACGTGAACACGTTGTTCACCAGCTATTGCGGCACCTTCAGCCGGAGCCGCCTGGCTGACCGTCCGAACGGCCCGTTGAACAAGATCACGATCGCCTGCGGCGACTGACATTCACCCGACTTACCTCCCAACCCCGCCAGGCAATTGGCGGGGTTTTTGCTGCCCCGGCAACCGCAGTAAGGGTCCCTGTTTTTCGTGCCGCCGACCGTATTTGCGGGCGTAGCCTGGCGACCCTGCGTGTCAGGCGATCGCCTGCCCCGACTAGACAAGGGCGACGACCGGCGAGCCATCCGTGACCCTGCCGATTTCGACGCCCAGCGAGGGTGGGGTCACACTGAAAATGGCCAAGCCCCCCGAGGTCTGCGGGTCCAGCGCGAGCTGAAGGTACCAATTCGGAAGGTTCGCTGGGGCTTCGAGGCGATCGTCGAGATAAGTCCTGGTCTTCATCGCTCCACCCGTGATCGCACCCTTCTCGACGAGTGCGGCGATCCCGGAGAAATGCGGCAGCTTGTCGGCGCTGATCTCGATACGGACTCCAGATGCCGCCGCGATATTGTAAAGGTGGCCGGCCAAACCAAAGCCGGTGATGTCGGTCGCGCAGCGGGATCCAACGGCGTGAGCCGCTTCCATGGCCCCTCGATTCAGGGTCGACATCGCGGCAATCGCTTCCTCTAGCGCAGTGCCCGTGTCCACGTCGTTCATCGCTGCCGTCGTCACGATGCCGCTTCCGAGCGGCTTGGTCAAGAAGATTCGATCTCCTGGCTTGGCCCCCGTATTAACGAACATCCGCTCGGGATCGACCACACCGGTAACTGCCATTCCAAATTTGGGTTCCTTGTCCTCGACCGAATGTCCGCCCACGACGACGGCGCCCGCCTCGACTGTTTTGTCGAAGGCGCCGGTTAGCACCGCAGCCCAAACTTCGGCTGGTGCAACCGTTGGGTCGAAGCAGGCGATGTTGAGCACGGTTAGCGGCGTGCCTCCCATCGCGTACACATCGCTCAGCGCATTCGCCGCCGCAATCGCCCCGTACGCATACGGATCGTCGACGATCGGCGTGAAGAAATCGACGGTTTGAACCAGGGCTTGGCCGTTCGGAAGGCGAAAGACGCCGGCGTCGTCTTTGTGATCAAATCCGACGAGAAGATTCGGGTTCACCGAAGAGGGCAAGCGTCGGAGCACGTCCGACAGTTGGGCCGGGCCCAACTTGCTCGCTCAACCCGCGCAGCTTACGAGATGCGTCAATCGCACGGTGCGAGTGTACCGGCAGCTTCTAACCGGCTTGAAAGGTGGCCGTGGAAGGAGAAGCGGAAGAACAAACATATTGGACGGATGCGATCTCATTGATATAATGCAGCTATGTCGCACTACCGCGGCCTCCCGGGGGGGGGGCAATAAATGACAAACGAAGCCTATACGGCAATTCAAATGGCGCCCTTCACCGCGCCACCCATTCGTAGCTATCAGTGGCTGCGCTTCGGCAGCGTGGATGTCACGTTCAAGGGTTGCCTGCTAGATAGAAGCGGGCAATCCATCGGCAACTTCGAACTCACCATCGGCAATGCCGCCGTGACCCTGCAAGATGCTTCCGTAAAGAACCCGTCGACCGATTTTCCCACCATTAATGCGGTCGGGGCCATTGGCCGCCTCTCTGGCCCCGTGTACTGCAACACCGGCGTCGACCCTACCGACGATTCTGTGGTGATCACCCTGGACGATGAGAGGTGTTGGGTCGAACCGGCGAACGAGCGATACATGATCGGGGTCGTGATGGTTTGATGGCAAGTGTCGTTCGCATCGCAAGAGGGTTAGCGTAAATGCCGGTCGCATCACCCTTCGCCCCGTCGATCGATCAGACGATCTATAGCCTGGAGTCGAGCTTTGACAGCACGGGCAAGTTTTTCGCGATCTCAGGCAGCAAGCCTGCATCGACCACGCAATCCCACCACGAGATTCTCGTTGACCGACCAACCGTGTTCCGCAATCTAAGGGTGTATGTCACGGCGAAGCCCGACATCTCGGAAAGCATCCAAATCTTCTTGATCGTGAACGACGTGCAGCTCAGCCTGATGGTGGCGATCAACGCAACGACCACGCTGAACGCGTGGGAATCCGACGTGACCGACACCGTCACCTGCTTGCCGGGCGACCGCGTCTGTTTTCAGGTCGTGCCCAGCGGTACCTCGCCAACGGCCACCATTCAGACCGTCACGATGACGAGGGAGACGCAATAGATGCCCACCGCGAGTCCCTACGTTCCAACTATCGGGCAAACCATCTACTCGTCAGAGGCGGTGCTAACCGGAACCCGGTATTTCGAGATTGAGGGGAGCCGCACGCCGAGCGTGACGCGGGGCAACCAGGAGGCTTTTGTCGATCGGTTTACGCGGCTGATGACGCTGAGGGTCTTTGTCAGCTCACCGCCCGCGAGCGGTAAGACGGTAACCATCAAGCTCCTGAAGAACGGATCGGCGACGGATCTGGCCGTGACGCTCACCTCCAGCACCTCAGCCAATAGTTGGGTCGCAGACCTGGAACACGAGGTCTCGGCAAACCGGGAAGACCTCCTCTGCTTTGAAGTGACAACGACTGGATCGTTCCCGTCGGCGACAATACAGACGGTCACGATGACGCGGGAGACTTCATGAGGCTCCTCCACCGACGACCGTATCTGCGCCCGCCGGCGATCCCGCGGCAAGGAGCAACCTATGAGGACCAGGCGCCGTTTCTCAACAGCCTGATCGAAGACGCCTACGAGAGTGAAGCCGGCATCTTCACGCTGCCGATGGGCGAACTGACGCTTGGTAGCCCCCTTTACATCAAGAAGGGCTGGGAGAACTTCATCTTGCAAGGTCATCCTGGTGGAACGGTCCTTAAAGCCTTGCCGGACTTTGTGGCGGCTCCGGACGACTGCCTGATAGGTATCGCTATTAACGGGGGGAATGACGTCAATGACCTGTGGGATATCACGGCCAGCGGACGCCGTACGACAGCTGGATTACGGGCCGGTGACACGACGATCGAGCTTCTGCCTGGCCAATCGGAAATCTCATCTCCAACTTTCTGGGGGTTAGCTGATCAGGATACGATTCCGGAATGGGATGACAGCCTTGATGTGTGGGAACGGATAACGTACCGGGCGGAACTTGTGGAGGTCGTGGATTACAACCATGATCTCCGCCGTGCAGTCTTATCCCGCCCTGTGTCTCGCGATTATGACCAATCGGTACAACTCCTTCCGCTTGGATGGAATGAGGTCGGTGTTCGGATGTGCAAAAACATCACCGTGCGGAACCTCACACTTGACGGCTTACAAAACGTCGTAACGCCAATCTACTTACCCTTCGGCATCTATGGTGCGCTGTGCTGGGGCTTGCAGATCCAGAATATTCAGACCCGATACTTTCGAGATAGCCATCTTCGCCTAGATGCCTGCTCGAATCTTGGTCTTTCAGGCGTTGAATGCTTCGGTGAGCATGAGTTTTCTGACCTACTCCGCGGCTTGAACTTCTTCTATTGTCGGGATATTTATGTTTCCAATATCTCGGCGGACAAGCTCCGCCACGGTGTCCAGTTCTCCCAGGGCAACTCATACTTCACGCTGGATGGTTACGTCGCGACAGATTCCTATGATGCCTCCCTTGATACCCACGGGGCTCGTAATCAGCATGGCACGTTACGTAACTTTCAGATCGACGAATCCTGCAAAGTTGGAAATACGAGCTATCCGGCCGGCGATCAAGATATCACGCTCCTCAACGGCGCGGTTGGCAAGGCGCTCACGATCCAAGGCGGGAGCCAAGCAAGCGTCACATCGGTGACGGCACAATACCTCTTACTGCAAACGATTGCACGCTTCCCCCAATTCTATCCGCATGACTGCACCTACACCAATTGTACGTTCGACCATGATATCTCGGCGTTTGGAACGAACGCCTTAACGACAAACTGCCATTCCAATGCGGTTACTGATAATGCTTTCAGACGGAGTACGAACCAGCACTTTTATGGCTGCACGTTTTCACAAGCACAAGTGGGTGCCTCCCAGTGGTGCATCTACTTTGAGGCAATTGACAATCCGAGCGAGTTTCGTTTCTTCGACTGCACTTTTGTCTCCTTTGCATTTAATCCGCTTATAGATTATCTGAATGGCGATACGGCGCCAGTCTGGCGGCTTAACCTCACTGTAGATAGCTGCCATTTCGTCAGCGAGGATGACTATCCAAATGCAATCGAGTTTCAGGCTAACACTAGGGCCGGTATACGACTTTCAAACTCCTCATTCGTAACGGGTGATCCGACCCCAAACTTCTTAACCATGGGCTCGGGTAGTCTTATTAGTATCGATGAAGACGTAGATAATGTAATCAACCCATAGTTAATGTTGTGTCAGAGGCAAGGTAAAGAATGATGATTCCAGGTATTGTTTGCTTGTTGTTAGCGGTTTCAGGTAGCACTCAAAGCAATAGTGCTACGTTTCAACGCACTGGCTACGTCGATGGAAACCAGCCCTATAGTAACGTAAGGCGCATTTCGGACGATGGCAGCACATGCGTTGGAAGCTCTAAAGTCGGATCACAAACTGTGCCGTTTAGGTTTGTGGAGGGTAGCTCGGCTGAGTCACTTGGATTCCTACTCGAGCATGACAATCGCGCATTAGGAGTGTCTCATGATGGATCAACGATCGTAGGGGAATCTGGAGTAGGTTTTATTTGGGACGAAGCTCAAGGAATGAGACAATACGTATTGGATGGCGGGGGCACGGTTCGTGTCGACGATATCACGCCTGATGCTGCAACGGTGGTTGGGTTTGCTGGTAGCGGCTATTTTCGACACAGCATCTTAGGTGGCAAGATCGTGGTTCCTTTAGCTGTACAGTCGCTTAATGCAGACGCGAGCTATGTGACCGGCCAAGTTAGTGCGATTGCTGGTTTGTGGTGTGAGGATTTGCCCCTTGTGAAAATAGATATGGGCGACACGAGTAATGAGTGGTGTATCGACGTAAGTGCGGACGGCAGCCTGGCGACTCTTTACAATGATCGGAGCTTAAGGGTTTGGAAGGAAGGCGTAGGGGTACTTGACCTACCACCACTATTCGTAAATTCGGATGGGCCTGGTAACAACGTGTGGGCAACAAGCGCAGATGGTCAGGTGTTGGTTGGAGAAGCTGAGGAGGTTGGTGGATCGCGAAGCGCCGTCATTTGGACTTCAGAAACGGGGACACGTCGAATAAAGGATGTCTTGACTTCGCTAGGTCTTGATGTCGGTAACTTTCACTTATGGGCGGCGTTGGACATCTCCGCTGATGGCACCGCAATCTGCGGGAACGGTCGACCTGGTGGACCAGGGTTTCCAACAGAAGGCTGGATGTGTCGCATCCCGCGCACGGCGCTGTCCCCATATTCGGCGCGGCCAAACTACGTCAAGCCCATCTTCGGCAGCATCACCGCCGGCGACCGGCGCGGGACGTTCAAGCCCGACGACGACCGGGAAGAGTTCACCAGCGGGGTCACCCCTACCTTCAACTCCGCTCCCATCACCGTCGAATTCTCGGCCACCCAAGCCCGGACCTATGGCAAGCTCGACTTCGAGATCGAGCTCCAAGCCAACAAGGTCGGATTGCAGCAGAGCATCGACCTCTGGGATTGGGACCTGAACAATTGGGTGCAAGTGGACACCCGCGCCGCCAAGAAGGACCAAGACCAGCTCGTCTCCCTTAGCTTCCCGCTCGGGCACTTCTACGTGCGATACGACGGCCGCGTGAAGGCCCGTCTGCGCGTGAAACCCAACAGCCCCCAATCCCAACCCGGCTTCAAGGCGAAGGTGGATTACGTGGCCTGGAAGGTGACCCCGCCCTAGGATATGGGACGTTGCGCTGGTTGGTTGTCTTTGCCCTGCATCAAACCTAACCGCGCTACACTTCTACCCATGTGGCTTCAGTTCGCCATTCTGCCGATGGTTGCCCTGACATCGACTCAGAGCCCTCCTAACCGACCCGCGAGGACGTACGATCTCATCCACCTCAAGGTTGACCTCGGCCTCGATTTCGAGAAGCGCGCGATCAGCGGCACCGCGACGAATTTGCTCAAGCCCCTGCGCCCGGGCACCAAGAAGCTCGTCTTCGACTGCGCCAAGCTCAAAGTTGCCGCCGTCAGGGTTAACCGCAAAGCCGTCCGGTTTGAGCAGCAAGGCGAATCGCTGACCGTTCATTTGGCCACCGCCGCCGGCCCCAAGGATGCGCTGTCCGTCGATATCAGCTATTCGGGCCGGCCCGAAGCCGGTCTCTACTTCGTTCGCAAGCAGCACGCTTTTCCCGCGAAGAGTGCCGTCGTGTTCACCCAGGGCGAATGCGAAGACACGCGCCACTGGATTCCCACGTACGACTATCCCGACGACCGCACCACGACGGAAACGGTCATCAGGGTGCCGAAGAACAATTTCGTCCTGAGCAACGGCAAGCTGGTGGAAGTCCGAAAAGGGGCCGACACCTGGACCTACCACTGGCGGATGGACCAGCCCCATTCGACCTACTTGATCAGCGTCGTCGCGGGCGATTACGTCCAAGGGCGCGAAAAATGGGGCACCTTGCCAGTTGACTGGTATGTCCCGCGCGGCCTCGAGGAAGAAGGGCGCGGAGCCTTCGCCGGCACCGCCGACATGGTCAAGTTCTTCTCCGAGCTCACGGGTCTGAAATACCCGTTCGCCAAATACAGCCAGTCCGCCGTCCCCGACTTCATGTTCGGCGGCATGGAAAACACCACCTGCACCACCCAAACCATCCGCTGCCTGCATCACCCCGACGAGCACCCCCTTGAGGACTGGTCCGGACTGGTCCTGCACGAGCTTGCTCACCAATGGTTCGGAGACACGGTCACGTGCGCGACCTGGTCCCACATCTGGATTAACGAGGGCTTCGCCACGTTCCTCCCCTCGTTCTATGTCCGCAAGCGTGATGGAGAAGATGCCTTCCACCTTTCTCGCTACGGCACCTTCCAAGGCGGATTCGGAGGCATGATGGCGGCCAACCGCCCAATGGTAAGTACGAAGTACCAGATTCCAATGGATATGTTCGATGGCAACGCCTATCCCGGCGGCGCCTCCCGAATGTTCATGCTCATGCACGAGCTCGGCGAGAAGGTCTTCTGGAAATCCGTTACGGACTTCCTTCATGCGTACAAGCACAAGAACGCCACAACGGAGCAATTCTTCGCTTCGGTCGGCAAGTCGTCTGGCAAGAACCTCGACGCGTTTCGCAAGCAATGGTTCTACACCGCCGGCGCCCCCAAGCTAAAGCTTTCCAGGGAAGGCGAGGACATCATCATCACCCAGACCGCACCGCTTTTCAACCTCAAGACGCAGATCGCCTTCTGGCAAAACGGAAAGTGGACCCGTCGGCCGGTCACGATCGCGGGGCCCACGACCAAAGTGCCTGCGACCGATTTCTCGAACGCCTCCTACATTCTCGATCCCGATGTCTGGATCATGGGCCAGATCGACTACAGCGGCGAGCTTTCCGGAACGGAATGTGCCGAGCTTTTCGTTTCAGGCGTCAACGGCGCACAGCGCGCCCGGTTGCTGGACCGCGTTGGCAATCGCCTGAGCCAACAGCAAGTTGCCGACCTCCTGGAGTGGGAGAAGCTCGTCGACTTGCGGACGCGGCTCGTCGGTCTTCTTGGAGCCGGATCCGAAAACCTGCTGCTCAGGCTTCTTGACCACCCGGACAAGCGGATCGTCAACGCTGCTATCGCAAAGTGGGCTGGAATGCCGGCCGATGACGAGGCCAAACGTGGCATCCAGTCCGTCTGGACCACCAGCCGGAGCCAAGCCCTTCGGCAGACCGCCTTGAGCACGCTTTTGGCTTGGAGCCAAGACCTTTCCGTTGCCGAAGAAGCGCTCAATACCCCCAGCCTGCACGACAGCTTCCGGATGGCCGGCCTCGGCAAGATTTGCGAAAAGGATCCCGAACGAGGCCGCATGCTGTGCCTGGCAATCCTCACCGACGACTCCTCGGAACCGTTGCGAATCGAGGCCGTGAGGCGCCTGGGCGGGCTTAAGGATGCCAACGGCTCGACCGCGGTTTTCGACGGGCTGGTCGCGACGCTGGAAAATGGCTCCTTCAATGCGAGGCGGACTGCGATCGACAGCCTTAAACAATACGGCGACAAGCGCGCGATTGCCCATATCCAGCCCTTCCTCACCCACGGGATGCACTTCATGCGGAGAGTCGCCCGGTCCGCCGTGGACGAACTAGGGAAGCTGCCGTGAGAGTCGCTATTCCTCTCGCCCTGTTGCTCATTTGCGGCTGCGCCAAGCAGGAAGCGCAGAAGAGCACGAAGAAGGATGAGTCGATCGTCGGCATTGCGACCCAGGAGATCACCGGTAAGGCCTACCAATTCCATATCCCCGCCGACTGGAAGCCTTACGACCTGACCAACGACCAATTTGAGAAGTCGATCAACAAAGTAGATGTGGGCAAGAACCCGGAGGAGACCCGCCAGATGCTGCGCCAGGCCAAGAAATCCGGGATCATCCACTTCATGGCCTTCGCAAGCCAAGCGTCTGACAATTTCTCGCCCAACGTGCACGTCGTCGTAATCCCCAGCGGCGAGAAGGACCTCAAGGTCCACTTCGAAGGAGCCAAGAAGCAGCTTGAGCAATACGGCAAGATTGTCCGGGCGGAAATCGACCAGCCCAACATGACCTCCATCGTCGAGGCCGAGATTCCGGCTGGCAGCCCGCCCCAGCCCGTCCGCACCATGAACATCACGAAAGTCACCGGCAAACAGGCGATCTCGCTGAACTACAGCTATCTCCCGAGCCAAGCCGAGCGAGTCAAGCCGGCGATCGACCTCGCGATGAAGACGTTCAAGACAAACTGAGGCCCATGAGATTCCTTGCGATCGCCGGACTTGTGATGCTGGTTGGATGCGGTGCCGATCCGCAAGGAAAGGTCGTGGACCTGAAAACGGCGGCCCAACCTAGTTCAAGGACCATAAACGGCGAGCACTTTACCTTTGATCTGCCCGATGGCTGGCAACGCTTCGATCTGACGCAAAAGAATGCCGAAAAGGCCATTGAATCCCTCAGCGTCGGCAAAGATCCGGAGAAGGCGCGAGAAATGCTCAGGGCTGCGATAAGCAGTGGGCTGGTCAAGTTTATGGCCTTCAAGGCCGAGTATGAGGGCGACTTCTCCCCCAACGTCAACGTGGTCGTCACCCCGACCGTCTCCAAGGACCTTCGCACAGAATTCGACGGGCTGAAAAAGGCGATGCAATCGATTGGCACCGTAAAAAGCTCTCGCCTGGACGAGGCTGGAGGAGTTATCGAAATGCAGTGCCAACTCCAAGGATCGGCCGCCCAACCGTACCAAACCTATCAGTTGATTCGGCTGAAGGATCAGAATTCGGTCACGCTGACCGTGAGTTTTCTGGAAAATCAGCGATCGGCACTCAAGGAAACGGTGAATCTCGTGAAGCAAACCTTCACCGTGAAGTAATTCTGGAGCGGGTGAAGGGACTCGAACCCTCAACATCAACCTTGGGAAGGTCGCGCTCTACCATTGAACTACACCCGCCCGCTTGCCCAACTTATACCCGACCGGCCGGAAGCTGCTCCTTCAAGTCGTGCAGTAGCCTGTTGGGATGGAGCCCCGCCCGGAACACCACCACTTGCTTGCCGATCTCCTTCGCTTCGTCGATGATCTCCTTGTAGCCGTGTCGGCTGAATCGAATCAGGAGACAGACGAGATCCGCATGAGCGAGCTTCGGCCGCAGCACGTTGAGGTTGGTGTCGTCCTCCATGTCCGGCCATTCCAGCTCGCAGGCAAATAGACGCTCGATCGCCTGCCGGCGAGGCTCCTGGCCCTTGTTGCCTCCCACGAAGAGCAGCCGCTTCCCGGCCAGCACCGGCTTCATGCCTTCAAGAAGGCGCTCGTCGACGCTCGTGAAGGAACGCTGCAGGCCCTCCATAAACTCGGGGTCCTTCTTCCGATATTGGTCGATCGCGAACTGGGCAATTTTGCCCGCCTGCCGATGCTTGCAGCCGGCCTGTACCACGCCCAGGAAGTCGACCAAAAGCGGCACGAGCTCAAGACTGCTGGGAGGCACCTTCGCCTCCAAGCACGCATCCGTCAGCTCACAGAGTCGATCGTTCCACGTGCTCTCCTGCTCCTCGATGATCTCTGCGTGCTCGATATGGCGTCGCAGCGCATTCATCGCGGCGTCTTTACGCTGCTGAAGCTCGTGCTTGTCGCGCTCCTCGCGCCATTTCTTCCCCAATTGCGAGAGTTCGTCCTTCTTCGGCGTCTCAAACTCCCGATGCGTCTTCGATTGGCCCTTCCACCAGTCGCGAATGAGGGTTTGCGGCCGATCGCTGACGGCGAACTGCATGCGATGCAGCGTTTCGTATAGCCAGCGGTCGGTTTGCCCGATGAGGCTGACAATCTCGGCGCGACGCTTCTGATCGAGGTCAGGCGTCACGTCGAGCCACTCCTTGGCCTCGAATGCCTCGGCAAGCCACTCAAAGGCCTGAGCGAGTTCCTTCCAATCAGTCTCCTTGGCAAAGTAAGCCTCGGTATTGAAAGCGAAAAACGGGGAGTCCAGAGTGATTTCGTCCGCGCGGTTGGACAGCTGCTCGAGCTCGCCCATGAAGTAGCCACGGTCACTTCTTGCTTCCTTTGCCGCTTCCAGTCCGGCTCTCGCGATGCAAACCGCTTGACGCCAGTGACACCAATCCGGCATCGTCCAGTCTCGGCCCGTCGGTAGCTGGTGCAACAGCTCGACAAGTACCTCTCGGTGCCGCTGCAGCGCCTTACGTTCGGCCGGCTTCGGCTTGCGTGGGCTGGGAATCCCCTCGTCCTTGGTTCGGTTCCCCGGCGTCGACCGTGCATCCTCCTCCTTGGGTACCGAGACCGCAACGGATGCGCTTGCGCCGCCCGAAGCCGTGTCCGAGACGCCAGGAAGAGCCTCCGAGACGACCGAAGCGGCTTCTGGAGCGACCGGAACGGCTTCCGTAACGAGAGTGGTGCCTTCCAAGACGACAGGAGAGGCTTCCGTGGCCGCAGGAGGGGCTTCTAAGGTGACTGGGGAGGCTGCCATGGACCTAGCAGATGGGTTGCTGGCTTGATGGATCGCCTGGATGGCACGGGTTAGCGCCTCGGCCGCAAAAGTGAGTCCGCGCAGCGTTTCCCAATCTTCGGCATCGAGCGCACTCCAGATCGCCGAACGAATCCGCTTCAGTTCGTGATCCAGGATCGTAATGGCGTCGGCCGACTGATCTCCCATGGCCGGATTGGCTGCGGTCAAGTTGGAGCGGGTGGCGGGAATCGAACCCGCATGACCAGCTTGGAAGGCTGGGGCTTTACCACTAAGCTACACCCGCGACCTCCAATGTTGTACCCCGACGGCGGTACCCTCAAGGCTATGCGAAGGTTCGGCCGCTGGCCGTTGTTGATAACGATCGCCCTGCTGTTGGCTCTGGTGCTTCCCGGGCACGCCCAAACCAATGGCCCCGCTAAGCTCAAATCGGGGGACGTCGTGATCGTCACCATTCTCGGACAGCCACTGTTCAGCGGCGAGTTTCCTGTGCTCAGCGACGGCTCCATCGCCACGCGATTTGGACGCCTCGTCGTGGCCGGCAAGACGATCGAGCAAGCCAAAGCCGATCTCACGAAGCTCGCATCCAAGCGGCTGAAGAACCCTACCGTCGACCTCCTCATCCATTCCCAGCGACCGGATCTGGTCTACGTTCTCGGAGAGAAGGTTCAGGGCAGCGGTCCACGACCCTATTACGCCGGTCTCAGCGTCAAGCAGCTTCTGGCCGACCTCAACCTGCCGATGGACCTTGAGGTGAACGACGTGTCCCTGTCCCGTGGCGGCAAGGTGATTTGGCATGCCAAGCTCCTCGACGTCGTGCGGGGCATCATGCCGGATCTGGATCCGCCCCTCATGCCCGATGATGTTGTCTCGGTTACGTCCCGCGAGCAGGTTCGCGTATGGGTGATCGGCGAGGTCGCTCTCCCCGGTCCCGTTAAAATCGCCGAGGGCGACAACGTCTATCAAGCCATCGCCAAAGCCGGCGGATTCGCCGCCAAGGAAGGGTCGACGCCCCAGGCAGTGGCGGAGGCCGACGTGCTCGTGACGCTGCGTCGCGGACCCGACTCGATCCAAGTGCCGTTCCGTGCCGACCCTACCGCCGACGCGCCCAAGGTCGAAAGTGGCGATACCATCTATGTGCAGAGCCCGCGGCCGATTCGAATTCGAATCATTGGGGAAGTGCGCACCGAAGGCGAATACGTGATGAAGGAAGGTTCCACCATCACCTCGGCGATCGCCGTGGCCGGAGGCTTGAGCGACAAGGGGTCGATGACCTCGATCATGCTGTTCCGCGATAACGAAGCCATTTCCATCGATGCCAGTGGCGCCCTAACCGGCAGCAAGCCGAACTTTGAGCTGAAGGACGGCGACCTCGTCGTCTTCCGCAGCAATCCTCGCTACGCTGTCGTGCTTGGCAAGGTCAATCGCCCTGGTCGCGTGCTGTTCGAAGATGGCAAGGATTACCAGCTGAGCGACGTCTTGGCCGAAGCCGGCGGTATCACCGAACGCGGCACGCTACGGCGAGTCCATATTGGGCGGAAGGGCGAGGACGGCAAGATCGTCATCACCCAGTACAACCTTGACGAGTACATCAAATCGGGCAAGCTCACGGCCAATCCAAGGATCGAGCCAGGCGACGTCGTGATGTTCGACGAAAAGCGCGAGCTCAACATCTCGACGATCTCGCAGGTGATCTCGTCGGCCCTGCTGCTGGATTCGCTCTTCCGCCGCTAGAAAGCGAAGCTCAGATTCCAAAACGCATACTTTCCGCGAACCAGGCCGAACGTGCTTACGGCCTGGACGCGCGGATTTCCGCCAATCTCGCCAAGCCGAATGGCGAGTCCTGCGTTCCAATGCCACCCCTCATACTCGAGGAGGGCGTTGAAGCGGTTCGCAAGCGGCACGCTGTAGGACGCGAAGCCGTTCCGAAAGCGTCGCGTCCCGATGCCGGCGGAGAGGTGGCCGGGACCTGCTTTGATGGTTCCCGCGACAAAGAAGGAGCGAGAGGACGCTCCATCCCCCGGGAGGTTTTCTCCCGATGAGCCGCCCTTGCCTGTGATGTCCTGTACGCCGATGCTGACGCCGAGAGTGTCATGGCGAAGACGCAGAGGCAGTTGCCATTGTAGGTTCTGGGCGTTGTCGCCGATGCTGCTGAGGTAGGTGTGGCTAATCGTAATTCGGCCCCAGCGCGGTATCTCGAATCCAGCCATCGCGGCAAGGGTGCCGTTGCCGCTGCCGCCCTGCGTGTTGGATCCACCCGAGTCCAAGGCACGGAATCTGCGATCGAAGCTGACGCTGCCGAAGGTGACCGCGAACCGCCTCGCGCCGAGCGAATAGCCGATCGGGGTGGTGAAGGCCAGCGCGCCGTTGATCGAAGGCACACCGTCCTTGCCGATGCCAAATCCCCCGCCCGGCAACCCTGATAGCACCCGAAACTGAGGGAACAGGTCCTTTCCCGTGAGCTCGTTCTGTGCCAACGCCAGAATCGGCGCCAAAATCAACCCCGCAACCGCAACCTGCCTCATTCGCGAGAGTATAGCTTCACACCCGACCTGTCCAACGCGCCGCAGCCGTCCGAAACAACTACTGTGAAATCACCGCGGACCGGAATCGCCCTTCTCATCGTCGCCTGGCTCGCCCTCGTGGGGTGGGTATCGATCGAGAAGTCGCATCACGACTCGCATGCGAAACCTGCCGCCAAGGGAACCAAGCCACACGACCCCAAGACTTGCGAGTGCTGCCGCGAAGGACACACGCACGAGGGTCATGGCGACGACCATCACGGCCACGATCATTGAGCCGACCGTTCGCGTAAACTTTCGCCCAGATGGATTACCGTCGAACTTATGTTCGCGATCTGCTGAGCGCCGCGCCGGGAACCGAAGCCTCCGCCTACGGATGGGTGAAGACCCGACGCGACAGTAAGGGCATCAGCTTCGTTCAATTGTCCGACGGATCGTGCTTCCGCGACCTCCAGGTCGTTATTCCCGAGGGCGCGATCGACGAATCCATTCTGAAGCGGGTGACGACCGGAGCCGCCGTCTGCTTTGGCGGCGTCATCGTGGAGAGCCCCGCCGCCGGCCAGCCGGTGGAGCTGCAAGCCCAGAGCGTGGAGATCTTTGGAGAAGCCGATCCAACCGAATACCCGATGCAAAAGAAGGGGGCAAGCTTCGAATTCCTGCGCGAGATCGCCCACCTCCGGGTCCGCGGCAACACCTTTGGCGCGGTTTTCCGAATCCGATCGAGGGCGGCATACGCCATCCACAAGTTCTTCATCGATCGTGGCTTCGCGAACATTCATCCTCCCATCATCACCGCCAGCGACTGCGAGGGCGCCGGGGCGATGTTTGCGGTCACGACCCTGCTCGAGCAGGGCCATCAAGGCGATCCCGCCAAGCTGAAGGAAACGGATTATCAGAACGACTTCTTCGGCAAGCCGGCGTTCCTCACGGTCTCCGGACAGCTTGAAGCGGAAACGCTTGCCCTCGGCCTGACCAACGTGTACACCTTCGGCCCGACCTTTCGTGCCGAGAACTCCGGGACGAGCCGCCATCTTGCCGAGTTCTGGATGGTCGAACCGGAGATGGCCTTCTGCGGACTGGAAGGCAATATGAATCTCGCCGAAGAATTCCTCAAGGTCGTCATCCAGGACCTGTTCGACAACTGCGCCGCCGACCTTGAGTTCTTCAACCAGAGGATCGAGCCGGAGCTCTTGTCCACCCTTCACCACGTCGTGGACAGTGGCTTCGAGCGAATGACCTACACCGATGCTGTCAAGCTCCTGGAATCCAGCGGTGAGAACTTCGAGTTCCCCGTCGCCTGGGGAATCGACCTCCAAAGCGAGCACGAGCGATGGCTCACCGAAGTCAAGGTTGGCAAGCCCGTTATCCTGACGGATTATCCCAAGGACATCAAGGCGTTCTACATGCGCATGAATGAGGACGGCAAGACCGTTCGGGCCATGGACGTCCTCGCCCCGCGAATCGGCGAGATCATCGGCGGCAGCCAGCGCGAAGAGCGGCACGACGTCCTCAAGTCGCGCATCCTTGAAATGGGATTGCCCCTCGAGGCCTACTGGTGGTATCTCGACTTGCGGCGCTTCGGCTCAGCCCCTCACGCCGGGTTCGGCCTCGGCTTCGAGCGGTTCCTGATGTATGTGACCGGCATGAAGAACATTCGGGACGTCATTCCTTTCCATCGAACGCCCGGCAGCGCCGACTTTTAGGCGATCTGCGCGAATCCCGGCTGGGCATGAAGCTTCTTCGCCCGTCTCAATTGGGCCGCGTAGGCTCTCGTTCCGGTGGAGCCCGCACTTTGGCGATTGGAGATGATCGTTGCCGGGGACAGGGCGGTGATCAGTTCCTTGATTTCCCTATCCGTCAGACGGTCTCCGAGCACGCTGCGCATCGCGGCGGTAGTGGGCTCTCCCTTTGGCGCGGACGCCCGTACGACGTCGGCAACCAGGTGGTGGGCTTCGCGGAACGGGATTCCGCGTTCCGCAAGGCGATCGGCGAGCTCTGTCACGCAGCTGAAGCCCTGGGCGGCGCGGAACTTCATGGCAGTCGCGTTCCAGTTGGCCGAACCTAACATGCCCGAGATCAAGTGCAGCAGACGGCCCGTGCGTGAGAGCATGGCGAAGAGCGGCGGCTTGTCGTCCTGATAATCCCGGTGGTAGCCGAGCGGCAAGTCACCGACGAGAGCAGCCATCGCCACATAGTCGCCAATCGACTGGCTCGATCGGCCACGGACCAGCTCCGCCACGTCGGGATTACGTTTTTGGGGCATGATGCTTGATCCCGTGGTGTACGGATCCCCGAGCAGGACGAAGCCGAATTCGGTGCTCGACCAGAGCACCAGCTCGTTGGCGATCTTGGAGAGTTGAATGTCCAGTTGGACAGTCGCATGGGCGATGTCGAGGGCCCACGATCGATCGCTCGTCGCGTCGAGTGCGTTGGGCGCAGGTGAATCGAAGCCAAGCTCCCGCGCCGTCATTTCCCGATCGATGGGAAAGCGCGTACCGGCGAGCGCGGCACTGCCCAGCGGGCAGGTCAGGAGGAATTCACCGGCGTGTTCAAAGCGGCGACCGCAACGCTGCAGTGCCCAAAAATGTGCCAGGTAGTGGAATCCAAGGGTCAGAGGCTGCGCAAGCTGAAAGTGCGTGTAGCCGGGCATCGCCGTCTTTCGATGCTCCGTTCCGATCGCCAACAGCACGGCTTGGAGACCTTTGATGTCTTGCGCCAGCCGGTCCAGTCGTCGCCGAAGATAGAGCTTGGCGTCGGTTGCGACCTGATCGTTGCGGCTTCTCGCCGTGTGCAGCTTGCCGGCGACCTCGCCAATCAGCTCGTGAAGCCGGAACTCCACCGCCGCATGAATATCCTCCACATCGTTCGGAAGTTCCTCTGGACCTTCCGCAAGGATTTGCTCAAGCCCGTCGATAATCCGTCCGGCCTCTTCGTTGCCGAGTATGCCGGTCGCGCCAAGCATCCTGGCGTGCGCAATCGATCCCTCGACATCCTCCTTCCAGAACCGCAGGTCCGAATATATCGACTGGCCATAATCGGCGACGCTCGAGTCACCTGGCTGCCAAAGCGTCCTCATGGGATCGGTTCCGGCCCCACCAGCACGAACCCCTCGTAAATGGCATCGAGCTCGGCTAGGAGCCCATTGACGCAGGCATCCATGATGATCCTGCCCTTCTGCGCATCCGCATGAGTCGCAAAACCCAGGCTCCCTTCTTCCGTTCGCTCGTCGAAGTGGAGGATGACGCCCCGCACCGGAGGAGAAGGCTCAAGCCCATCATCCCGCAGCTTTTCTTCCCGAACCAGGTCGGGCCGTACATGCAGCATCAGGCTGGCCTCCGCCTCGCAAGCATGGCGGATCGACTTCCACGGCCCCGTCATAACCTCGGCCGCCTCCTTTTCGCCAAAGGAAAAATAGCCGCTGTGCCCGAATACCCCCGTGGGGTACTTGGCCTTCAGTTCACGCAGAACCATGCCGTTCGGCTCGCTGTTGCCACCGTGTCCATTCACGATGTAGAACTTCCGAAAGCCGTGCGGCCACAGCGAGTCAACAATGCTCGCGATCGCCCCCATGTAGGCAGGAAATGACGCGCTCAGGGATCCGGCGAACGCCAAGTGGTGTCCCGATGCGCCAAGCCACAAGGTGGGCGTGAGAAGCAACCGATCCGGCCGATGACTTTCAACCTGCTCAGCCGCATGGGTGGCAAGGATGCTATCCGTAAAGAGAGGTAGATGCGGTCCGTGTTGCTCGAGCGAACCGGTTGGGATGACCACCACGATCTCCCGATCCAGGTCCCGCACATCCTGCCATGTCAACTCCGCCAGTTTCATGAATAGCTTGATGATCTTGGCACGAACCACCAAAACGAGGAACCAGCAGCCATGCACCAGACATAGATACTATTGTTTCTACACTGGAGGAACCATGAATAAAATCGCTATCTTCGCAGTCCTCGCCGCAATTATGCTCCCCGCCGTCGCTCGAAATGTGGATTCGGGCTTGAAAGTCGGCGAGAAAGTCTTCGCATTCCATCCGAAGCACGTTGCCGGTCCTCACAAGGGAACCGATGCCTGTCCGCCCTGCACCTACGGCAACCTGCCGCAGGTCCAAGTCTGGATCAATGGTGACGGCGTCGAGAACTACGGCCCGATCGCCAAGCTGCTGCAAAACGCCATGGAAGCGCATAAGGACCAGAAGCTCAAGGCTTTCATGATCGTCATGGTCGAGCCGGGCAAGGCCTCCCAGATCGCCGGCGGCCTCGAGCACACAGCTGCCAAGCTTGGCCTCAAGGATGTTGCCGTCGCATACCTGCCGACCAACGACGAAGCCGTTTCCAACTATCAGGTCAATACCTCGAAGGACGTCAAGAACACGATCTTCGTCTACCGGGATCGAACCGTCAAGTCCAAGTTCGTCAATCTGAAGTCGGACGCCAGTGGCCTCGGCGACCTGAAGAAAGCCATCGCCGGCATCGTCAACTAAGCCTTACGATTCTATAACTAAGGGCCGGAACGCTCAGGCGTTCCGGCCCTTTTTCCGTCGGTTTTTTGCCAAACTGTAGTCGGAAAAGTTGAAGTTTCGCTGGGCCGGAACCGAAACAAATACTGGCAAGTGGCAAAGGGGATCGCTATTACGATCGGCTGCCTCCTCCTCGGGGCGGCAAGTGGCTCAGCAGCGCAAGGGCGCTTCTCGGGCGAGATCGAAACGTTCTTCTCCGCCATGAAATTCAGGGGACCCTTTGTGGGAAGGGAACGCGGCACCCGTCTGCTCGGAATGTACGACACCGGCGCCTGGTCCTTCCAGCTCTCCTACTTCCTCTATCCCCTCTGCGAATATCGAGAGATCGGGGAGTCCGGGATCACATATAGAGCTGGCAACCTTGCCCTTCGCGCCGGGAGAATTCTGCCGGCCATCGGACAAACCGAGTGGTACCAGCAGTGGCACTCCGGGTTCCTGATCGTGCCCCAAATCGAATACACCACCTTCGACGGCGTACCTAATCGAACTCGGCCTGTAAACGGAATCGATGCCGACTACTCCTTCGGAAAATTTCGAGCCCAAGCCGGTGTCCACTGCCGCAATCTAGAGGAGGAGCGCTTGTTGCCGGACAATCTGGAACAGGCTTTTGTCCGGATTCAGGGCTACGAAGGCAACGTGGTGGCTGGCCTAAGCTATTGGGCGGACACGAATACCTTCGGTTCCAAGCGCCGGAACTTCACCATCGATGCCCGCTGGACGATCCCGAACCTCAACCTGCGCGCAGAATACTCCTGGAACCACTCGGCCACGAACAAGGTCCACGGCGGGTTCTTGGAAGCGCATTATCGACTTCCCGGTAGCGAAGATGTCACCCTTCTTGGCCGTCAGGAATTCCTTACCGCCAAGCCTGGACGTGCGACAGGCACGCTCATCACCATCGTTGGCGTCAAATATCGCTTGCCTTACGACGTCTTCTTGGCCGCGAACTACACGTTCGGTCCCGACATGAACCGCCTGTTCCGCGCCGGAGGGTGGTCCTTCCAGGTCTATCGATCGTATCGCTTCTGAACCCAAAGGTCTCTCATGCTGACAACCATTCTCTGCGCCGTACTCGCAAGACCACCCGCAACCGTGAGCGGAACCGTCACCGACGGAAAAAACCCGGTCTCGGAGGCCGCAGTGTGGCTCGAGGGCCCGGTGGAATGGAAGCCGATGAAGGGCAAAATCGACCAGAAAAACAAGCGGTTCGAGCCCCACCTGCTGATCGTGACAACGGGTTCCAAAGTTGATTTTCCCAACAGCGACGCGATCTATCACAACGTCTTCGCCGAATACAACGCCAAGAAGTTTGACCTCGGCATGTATCCGCGGGGACAATCCAAGCAGGTCGAATTCGACAAACCAGGGCTGGTCTCGGTCCTCTGCAACGTCCACTCCGAAATGAGCGCTTACATCGTGGTCGTGGATTCCCCGTACTTCGCCAAGACCGACAAAAAGGGCCAGTTCAAAATCGCTGGAGTCGCCCCGAATGACTACACGTTGAAGGTCTGGCACGAAAGTAACCGAAGGGCCAGCGAACCGCTCAAGGTGGTGGGTGACACAGAACGGACAGTCAAGATTCAGCGATGATCCTCCACGTGTCGCTCCGCACCAAGATCCTGCTCCACGCTGCGCTCTTGGTCGTGCTGACCGCCGTCGCGATTCTTATCAACCTTGAACTGCTCACCCGATCACAGGTCGACGCCGCCATCCGGCAGGCCAACTCCCGGACACGAACCCTATTGCTTGCCGAAGTCGATGCCGAGCTCAGGGCGCTCGCTCAAGGCGCCGCACTGCTCGCCGACCGTCCGGGAACCAAGAACGTCTACCTGGCCGACGCCGTCTCGATTGCCGATCACCTTCGTGAGGTTCGGTCAATCGTTGGCGCGGACTGGCTCATCATCTCCGATGCGCAAGGAAAGGTGCTGGGCTGTTCCGACCCCGGTTTGACCGCACCCGGCCAGTCCACAGCCGACAGTTTTGGGGTGTCGTTTGCGACCCAAGGCAAGTCTTGGAAGGGCATCGGCGCCATCGGAAGCCACTTGGCAACCGCCGCAACCCACCCGATCCGGATTGGCGAGTACGTTCAGGCGACCATTACCGCCGGCATCACGATCGACAACCGCTTGGCGAATCATATTGCAAAGGCCATTGATGCCGAGGTCGTGCTCTTCGCCGGCGACCGTGCCGTCGCCACCACGTCCGCAAACCTTCAATTGAGCCCTGCTCTCCACCGCGTTCAGCGCGTAAAGACCCGCAGCGGCGTCCTCATCGGGCAAGTCTCGCGAGTGCCAGGCAGCCAGGCCGGTCTTTCAGCCATTGCCCTGCTGCCGGAAAGTGCGATCACCGGACCATTCATCAGCCTTCGCAACGGCATCTTCATGGTGCTGGCAGGCGCCTTGCTGGCAACTGGCGTTCTTGCCGCCTGGTTCTCGGCCGGCATGACCAAGCCGATCTCTGCCCTGACCCGGGCGGCAAATATCCTTCAGGCGGGCGCGTGGCCGGAACCGTTCAACAGCCGGCGCGATGACGAGCTGGGCCTTTTGCAAGGCGTGTTCGACGACATGACCGACTCTTTGCGCCGCAGCCGTGAAAAGCTGATGGCCATTCTCCAGATCGATCCCCTGACCGAGCTGTGGAATCATCGGACGTTTCGCGAAAAGCTTTCCCTGTGTGCGAAGGAAGCCTCGGAGAATCGTCGGCCCCTGGGTTTGATCATCATTGACGTCGACCAATTCGAAGCCTTCAACCGCGAGCACTCCGCAGACGAAGGGGACCGAGCCCTCCTCCAGATTGCGCAGATTCTTCGTGAGGAATCGGGTGAGAGCGACATCCTGTCGCGATACGGGGGCAACGACTTCGCCCTTGCCACCCACCGGCCCAACCCGACACAGTTGGCCGAGCGACTGCGATTGCGTGTCGCGACGGAAACCGCGGTGACCGTGAGCGTTGGCGTCGCGAGTCTCTCCGAAAGTACGTCCCGCCCCGAACTGCTGATCCTGGCCGCCAGTACCGCAACTCAGCAGGCCAAGCAGGGCGGCCGCAACCGGGTGAGGGAGTTTTCTTCGTTCCACTATTCAGGCAGCGAAGACGAGCTTCAGGAGTTTCTGCAGCATGGCAACTATGCCGCAGTAAGGGCGCTGGCCGAGGCCGTCGACGCCAAGGACGAGTACACGCGGGGCCACAGTCAGCGCGTCGCCGAATACGCCAGGCAACTGGCACGGGCGGTGGGACACGATGCCGGGTTCGTCGAACTGGTCTATATGTGCGGAACCCTCCACGATGTCGGAAAGATCGGCGTACCGGATAGCGTGCTCAAGAAGCAGGCGAAGCTGACCGACGAAGAGTTCGACTTCATCAAGAAGCATCCGGAAGCCGGCGAACGAATCGTCGCCCAGATCCCCACGCTTCGCGATGCCCTTCCCGGCATTCGCAGCCACCACGAACGGTGGGACGGAAAAGGCTATCCCGACGGGCTCGAAGCCGAGAATATCCCGCTGCTCGGCAGAATTCTCGCTGTCGCCGACACCTATGACGCCATGACCTCGGATCGACCCTATCGAAAGGGCTTGCCGATCAGCGTCGCCCTGGATGAGATTCGCAAATCCGCCGGAACGCAGCTCGATCCCGAGTTGGCCCTGAAGTTCGTCGAAATCTTCGAATCCGAATGGCAGGCCGCAGCTTAGCCAGGTAGGACGACGACCTCAAACTGATCGCAGTCGACCCGCTGCTGAAGCTGCCTGCCAGAGCGGAGCCACCCGACGCCTCGTCCACCACTGCCGCGTCAAATGCCTCGGCGGTTGCCATCTCGCACGCATCGTCTGCGGAATCCGCGAAGAGTGGCTTATGGCCCTGCCGACGCAGCATGGCTTCCACTAGGCGGCCGATGTGCCGTTCGGAAACACACACCAGAATCCGTTTTCCTTGCCCTTGGATCACAAGCCTTGACGTCCCCTGCCTAATTGCATCTCCAGGTATCTGCCCTGAACATGATAGCAACCGCTCAAGGTCTTCCCGGGACTCCGGTATCCTGCTTCACGTCATGTCGAGCGGACGCGTGGTGGCTTTGCACCGCAAGGTGGATGGCGGTGTCGAGCCGGCTGAGGAGCTATCAGCCGTTGCCAGCCGCGGTTTCATCGGCGACAAATGCTACGGTCGACCCACCCGGCAAGTGTTGTTTGTTGCAGTCGACCATCTGGAGGCTCTCGGATACCGCCCGGGCGACCTTCGTGAACAGGTCACCGTCGACCTTCCCGGCCTTCAAACTCTAAGCGAAGGCGCCGTCTTATCCATTGGCGATACACGCTTCGAGATCGTAGGCGATTGCGCCCCTTGTTCAAAGATGGCTGGCTATATGGGAGAAGAACCACAGTCCTTTATCGCCAAGACGACGCGCAAGCGGGGCATGCTTGCCAAAGTGCTGAACGACGGAACGATCCGTGTCGGCGACACCGTCACCACCCAAGATGTCTAGTGGCCCCGTCCGCGTCGGTTCGTCGGTTGGAATCCTAGTTTTCCTCATCGGCATCGGCATGCTTGGGCTGACGTTTGCTCTCGCCTATCGAATGTTTGAGGTCCCGCCCGCTCAGGCACTCGGACAGACCCAGGGCCAAACCTTGGACCTCAACGAAGCGCTTCGCTCCGGCGTCAACCTCATCGGGAGAATTCTCATGCTCCTCGTGATGTGCGTGGTGAGCTCCGTCATTGCCAACCGGGGAATCCGGATGTACGCCGCCCAGAGAATTACCAAACCGGAGCCGCATGAGCCCGAATCGTCGCAAAGTCCACCCTCTGGCGGGTAACTTAAGAGTTCGGTCCACTCTGTGGTGGCCGATTTCGGGATGTGGCTCAGCTTGGTAGAGCGCCTCGTTCGGGACGAGGAGGTCGGAGGTTCAAATCCTCTCATCCCGACCATTTCTAACCCCAGCCAAGTGAAGTGAACGTTCCGCCGATCTTTCCGGAGCAGATCGTCATCCCGGGCAACATCGCCGACGCCAGTTACATGGTTCGCCTTGGCTTCATCCGCCGCGTCGTCTACCTGCACCTTATTCCCGTCGTCGTAACCGCGGCCTCAAGCCTCTACTGGATCGAGCCGCCCGTGGCGCGCTGGTGGATGCTTTGGCTGGCATCGCTTGTCGTCCTAAGCGGGTTGCGGGCTTATACGGCTCCCAGGCCGCTAGCGGTAGCAGTTCACTGGGCTGCCCTGCTCGTCTGCTGCTTCACCACCGGACAGTTCGCGAGGGAACTGCGGTACGACGGGTTTGCGACCGTCTTGCTTGTCGTGGCCGCCCTCGCCGCAACCCTGTATGCGGCTCTCTGTGGGCGCGATTTCAGCTTTGTCGGTCAGTTCGTGATGGCGTGGCTGGCGATTATCTTGGGCGCGGTCGCGCTCCGCGTCTTTTCTGCCCAAACCGGTCCCGAGATCATCTCTGGCTGGGTATTGGCCACCGCATGGCTCTTCTATTTCGTCTACGACCTGGCCGCCCTGCTGACTCGACGCCGCTCTGGTGAGGAAGTCTTTGCCGTGACCGACCTGGTTCGCGATCTCCTGAATTTCGTCACCTACCCTTGGCGAGTGATCAAACATTGGAGGACGATCCGCATTTAGATGATTCGTGTGACCTGCTACATCCGTCCCCATCGGCTGGACCCGGTTAAAACGGCCCTCGCCTCGCTCGGCATCACCGGACTGACCGTAAACGACGTACGCGGCTGTGGCAACTCGGAAGAAACCGCTACCCTGTTCGCGGGCCGCAATATCGTGATTCCGATGCCAGTTCGAAGCAAAGTAACGGTTTTTGCGACCGATTCGATGAAGGATCTGATTATCGAGGCCATTCGAAAAGCTGCCTTCACAGGAGAGCCTGGAGACGGCAAGATATTTGTGGAGCGTACGCTCGACGCGATTCGGATTCGAACCAAAGAACGGGGCGAAACCGCCCTATAGTTCGTTCTCGAACGTCATAATCTTCGTTAAGTCGCGATACCATGCTTACCAATCTCCTCGCCGCAGTCGTTGCCGTGTCATTGACGCCGGCCAAGATCGAGCTCGAAGTCGACACCAAAGATGGCGCCGTAATCAAGGGCGAACATGTTTTCAAGGTGCTCGTCAAGTCGGACCATCCCGTAACCCAGGTCGAGTTTTATGTCGGCGACGATCTGCGCGAGACCGACCAGAGCACTCCGTACGAGTTCCGCTTGGATTCGCTGGCCGAGTCCGAAGGCAACGTCAAACTCATGTTTGCCGCTTACAGCTCGGAGGGCGAGAATGCCAAGAAAACCATCACGGTCTCAATCAACAACGAGCTGTCCAAGGGTGCCGATGCCCACGTCGCGATGGGCAAGGATGCGCTCCAAGTCTCCAAGTGGGATGAAGCCATGTACCATGGCCGGGTAGCCCTGAAAATCCAAGCCGGCTACAACCCCGCACGTATTGTGATGGCCCGCGCCAACTATGGCAAAGGCGTCCTCGACCTCGCTCAAAAATTCGCTGAGGACGTGGTCGCCACCGATGCCGCCAATGTGGAGGCCCTTGAGCTCCTTGCCGGCATCAACCTCAAGAAGGCGTTCTCTGCCGTTGCCCGAGGCGGCACCGACCGGAACGAGACGCTCAAGCTGGTGAGCAGCAGCCTGAAGACGGCAATCGCCAGCCGCAAGAAGAGCCTGGAGACCCAGTTCGAGAAGATGGGATCACCCTCCGACTCGAATTGGAAGGCGTATGACGATGCCGCCCTTCGGGCCGGACGATACTCCCTCGCCCTCATGGATCTTCGACCGCGATTCGTCAAGGACAACACGGATTTCAATATCGCCAACCGACTGGTCTATGGCCAGCTTCGCTCCGGACGAGTCACCGACGCCGCCAAGACAATGGAGACGTTCCGGAAGTACGGGACATTCGACGGTTATGGCTATGGACTAAGTGCTGCCCTCTACAGCTATTACGGCGACGAAGACAAGGCGCGCGAGGCTGAGAAGGAAGCGATCCTCGGTGATGGCGAAAACCTCGGAGTTCGTACCATCCAGGCCTACCTGGCCCTGAAGCGCAATGACGCCGGCGTTCTGAGCCAATTGGCGCGCCGACTGGCCGAGACCGACTCGCAAGTGCCTGAGGTGCAGTATTACCTGGCCTGCGTGAACTACATGCAGGGGGACTTCGAGCCCGCCCGGCGAGCCTTCGAAGCATCCATTCTGGCCGAGCCCGTTAATCCCGCGATGCTTGTTGAGCGTGGCAACCAAGCCATCCTCCAAGCCCAGACTTTCAAGCCCGATACGCCAAACCTCGAACAGGAAAAGGGCTACCAATACGCCTATGCGCGGGCGATGTACGAGGCCGCTCTCGAAGCTCGCCCAGAATCGTTTGAAGCCTTGACTGCCATGGCCCT
Source organism: Fimbriimonadaceae bacterium (assembly GCA_019187105.1). Taxonomy (NCBI): domain Bacteria; kingdom Bacillati; phylum Armatimonadota; class Fimbriimonadia; order Fimbriimonadales; family Fimbriimonadaceae; species Fimbriimonadaceae bacterium. The sequence goes on from JABAQM010000001.1 coordinate 1,794,738, forward strand.
GCTCAGTCTTTATGAGGGCAAGAATGCCGACGCCCTCTCCTGGGCCAGAGCAGCGGTGGCTTCCGGCCCCGATTACGCCGCCGCCCACTACGCTCTCAGCGCAGCGTTGGGAATGAGCGAGCGCAACGCACGCGATGCAGAAAAGGCGGCCGAGAAGGCAGGGAAGCTCGATGCTCCAAACCTCGAGGGTCGCTCCACCCCGGGCGTTGGGGACGCGTTCGTGTACTTCTATCGCCACGGACGATTTTTCGTCTTCGTCGCCCCGAGGTAAACCCTCGCTCGATAGCAGAGGCGGAATCAGCGCGGCTTATGCGCCAAAGAAGGCGTGGCGCTGCCGTTCGAACAAGATACACTGCGTCCTGGTCGGACCGAATGAAGATCGCCACGTACAACGTCAACTCCATCCGCCAGCGCCTTCCGATCGTGCTCGATTGGATCGCGGTTAACGATCCCGACGTCATGGCCCTTCAGGAAACCAAGGTGACCGATGACCTCTTCCCGCGCGAGCCGTTTGAGGAACTGGGGCTGCACCTATCCGTACATGGGCAAAAGTCCTACAACGGGATTGCGATCATCAGTAAACACCCGATCATCGCCCCGCAAACCGGCTTTTGCGACCCGTCGATGCCGGAGGATTGTCGCGTGCAGAAGGCAGAGATAGCTGGCGTAACCGTCCTCAATACCTATGTTCCGAACGGTACCAAGGTGGGTACCGACAAGTTCGCCTACAAGCTCCAATGGTTGGAGCGCTTCCGCCGGTATTGCGATACCCAGCTCGGAAAGGACGAACCGGTTATCTGGCTCGGCGACATCAATATCGCCCGCCAGTCGATCGACGTCTACAATCCATCGAGGTTTCTGGGCACTGTGGGCCACCATCCTGACGAGTTCCTTGCCCTCGACCGGGTCGTGGATTGGGGTTGGACAGACTGTTTTCGAGAGTTCACCAAGGAAGGCGGACACTTCTCGTTTTGGGATTTCTTGCTCCCGAATGGGTTCGAACGCAACCTGGGCTGGAGGATCGACCTGATCTACGCCTCTCCTGCCCTTGCGTCCAAATGCACGTCATGCACGATCGATAAAGGCCCTCGCGGAGAGGCAAAGCCGTCCGATCACACAACCGTAGTCGCGGAGTTCGACGTGTAACGTGGTCGTCACCATCCGCGACATTCATCACGCCTTCGATAGCCGCGAAGTCCTCAAAGGAATATCGCTCGATGTCAGCGCGGGCGAGATTCTCGCCATTATGGGCAGTAGCGGAGGCGGAAAGACGACGCTCCTCAAGATCATCGCCGGCCTCCTTCGACCCACTTCGGGCGACGTCAAGATTGGCGACACGAGCGTCGTTCAGGATCCTGAGCTCGCCCACCAGCTCATGGGCATGGTCTTTCAATACGCCGCCCTCTTCGATTACATGTCCGTTGCTGAGAACATCCTCTTTGGAATCAAGCGAAAGCAGCATCTGGACCGAAAGCAGCAGGAGCAGCTCGTCAAGCGAAAGCTAGAAGTCGTCGGGCTGCCCGACGCAGGGCCGTTGATGCCCTCGCAGTTAAGCGGCGGCATGCGAAAGCGGGTCGGCTTGGCACGTGCCCTCGCCATGGAACCCAAGATCCTCCTCTTTGACGAGCCGACCAGTGGGCTCGACCCAATAACCGCCTACTCGATCGACCGCCTCATCGTCGATACACGCAACCAAACCGGCTCGACCAGCCTTGTCGTGAGCCACGACGTCAACTCGGTGCTGCGGGTCGCCGACCGGATCGCCTTTCTCCATCATGGCGAACTTGCTTTTGTCGGCACGCCAAAGGCCTTCAAAGACGAGAAAAACGCCGCAATCCGGGAGCTCGTCGATAAAGCCGAAGCAAAGGCCTTCGGAGAAGTAGCCTCCGCCATCTACGACCCGTCCTCCTGATCCGCGTCGCCCGGCAAAATCTCGTCTCCACCGAATCCCCGCCGCCGCAGTCCCTCCCGCAGCATGAACTCGATCTGCCCGTTCACACTCCGCATTTCCCGAGCGGCGAGGCGCCGGAGCTCGTCGTATAGCTCCGGCGCCAACCTCAGCACATAGGCTTTTCGCTCGGCCATTGTCAACCTAGGTGTAGAGCGTTCCGGTATTAAGGACCGGCTGCGCGGCTTGCTCGCTGCAAAGAACGACCAGTAGGTTGCTCACCATCGTGGCCTTGCGCTCTTCGTCGAGCTGGATGACTTTCTCGCGATCCAGGCGTTCCAGGGCCATCTCCACCATGCCGACGGCGCCATCGACGATGCGCTGGCGGGCGGCGATGATCGCCTCCGCCTGCTGGCGTCGCAACATCGCACCGGCGATTTCAGGAGCGTAGGCGAGGTGGCTGAGTCGTGCCTCCAGGACATTCACGCCGGCTCGGCGGAGTCTGTCGCGCAGCTCTTCTTCAAGATGCTCCGACACTTCTGTCGTGTTGCGCCGCAGCGAGGTCGTCGGCTCTTCCGCGTCGTAAGGGTACGTCGAAGCCGAATGTCGAACAGCGGTTTCGCTTTGGAGCGCCACATACTGCTCGTAGTTGTCGACCTCAAAGCTTGCATCGTAGGTGTCGGCGACCTGCCACACCACAATCGCCGCGATCTCGACGGGGTTACCCGCGTTGTCGTTGACCTTGAGCCGTTCGCCGTTCAAGGTGCGGGCGCGCAGGGAGATGTTCCGCTTTGAAAGGAACGGGTTGGCCCAATGGAACCCGGATTCCTTGACGGTCCCTTTGTAGTTGCCGAACAAGAGCATGACCTTGCTGCCGTTCGGTTCGACGATGAAGAAGCCTGGGGTCAGCAGAATCGCGACAAGCTCACTCAGCGCCATTGCCCAAACCATCGGCACATTGATGGGCTGACCGGCCTTATCGGCTTGGATTACCTGCACCAGCCCCCAAATCGGCCACAAGTACAGCGCTAGCACCAGGATCAACATCAGACCGCCTGGCAAGGCCTTGGTGATTTTCTCTTTGGTCATGGATATCTCCTCGACATTAAAATGATATCACATTGATGTCGACTCTTGGGACTTTGGGCCCAGCCGCGACCTACATTCCGGCGCCGGAGTAGTGGCGCATGCCTCGATGAAGGAGCAAATCGCCCAAGAAATAGAGCCCGACGCACCAGGCGAGCTGAATGCCCAGACCCTGCTGCAAGCCTTGCGGGGTGATCCGGTCCATGAGTACATCCATCGGGAACGCGATCGTGTACTTGAACGGCATCCAGTCGGCGATGCCCCGCGCCCAAGCCGGAAGCGTGTCGAGAGGCAGCATTCGACCCGACAGGAAGGCTTCGGGAAAGTAATAGAGTCGGAAGATGCTGAAGAATTCGGTTGTCCACAGCGTCACGAGCGACATGCAGTAAGCGCAGAGAAAGGAAAGCGTGTGGGCAAGGATGATACTGAGGAAGAAGGCGAAGGAGAAATTTAGATCCTGGACTCGGATGCCCCCATATGCCCAGGCAACGATGAACAGCACGGGAAAGTAGAGCACCGCTTTGGTAACTCGCCACGACATGTTGCGCGAGACGGACTGGCGAAAGAAAGAAAAGGGCCGAACGATGAAGGAGGAAAAGACACCCTCCCGAATGTCCCATGCGATGTCCCAGAGCAAGTGGCAAACGATGAATTGGCTGAGGGCACTGGTGACGAGATAGTAGGTGACGATCTCTTTGCCGTCGAATCCGGCGATCTGGCCACTGGGACCCATAGAAGCCAGCCAAACCGCAGGCAGGATCAACGCCGCCTGTACGTCGGCCACGACCCAGATCATGGTCGCGGCAGGATAGGCGAAGCACTCCTTGAGATAAATGACAAAGATGCTCCAGTGCTTTTTCAAGCACAGCATCTGGCTAGGTTCGGCTGCTGAAAAGCAGATCCTTCAGGTCCTGCGCGTGACGCGTGGGTACCAACGCGACGAGTGAGTCGTCGACTTCCAGTCGGGTGTCCCCGTCCACCATGATGCCTTCACCGTTGCGGATGATGTAGACGAAGTTGGTATGCGGTGGGAGGGTAAGTTCGCGGACCAGTTTGCCAGCCACAGGCGATCGAGAGCTTATGACCGTCTCAAGCACCTCAATGTTTCCTTTTGCGAGGGCGCCAACCGGAATCATTTCGTCGACGGCAATCTGCTGTTCGAGCAGGGAAAAGATGATGCCCGTTGCGCTGACGGTCTCGTCGATGCCGATCTCCTTGAAGATCCCTTCGTGACCAGGGTCGTTGACACGGGCGAGCACGCGGTCCACTTCCCAAATCAGCTTGGCCATTTGGCAAACGACAAGGTTATCCTCGTCTTCACCGGTTACGGCCACGATGACATCGGCCCGTCCGAAACCCGCCGACTTTTGGGTTGTCACTTCACAGCCATCACCGTGCATGACGTGTTCCTCGCCGATGAGCTGAGCAAGGTGCTGGGCGGTTCGACTGTCTTTTTCGAGCAAAAGGACTTCGTGGTCGCGGGCAATCAGCCGCTTTGCCAACTGGAGTCCGACATTCCCGCCGCCAATGAGGATCATGTACATTTAGAACTCCAGCTCCGGCGGCAGCTCATTGTAAGTGTCGAGGGTCTTGAAGGGCTCTTTCATAAGCCAGTCGCGCATGTAACCGGCAACGAGGCTGCTTGCCGTCACGCATTCGTACCCGAGTTTTCGATAAGCTTCGGCGCGGTGGGGGTCGGCGACCTTCACGCAAACGTAGGGGACCTTATACTTCATGCGCACGATCTGCGCAGCCATCAGGTTTGAGTTGTCCCCCCGGGTGACCGCGAAAAAGGCATCGGCGTTCTCGATGTTCGCGGCAAGCAGAACATCTTCGTCGATGCCGCTGCCGATGATGATTTCGCAGTTGTGGTTCTTACCCAATCGCTTTAGCGCGTCGGGATTCTGTTCGATGACCCAGACCTTGTGGCCGCGGGCAGCCAGCTGGAGGGCGAGCACCGAACCGGTTCGGCCACAGCCGAATATGACGACGTTCATTGGAACCGCTCGGTTATACCTTCTGGGCCAGGGCTCGTTCGACCTGGTCGGACCCAATTGGCTCTCCGTCGGCCCGTTCGATATAGAATGCAGCGGTTCCATAGCCCGCCCATTGGCCAACTCGGGCGGCAAGCACGTTCCAACCTTCTCTCAGGATCATGTGACTGAGCCGGTAGGGCATGCCACGGCCCCGGGGGGCGGTGAATTCCAAGATTGCGGGATCTCCGGGCACGAATTGCCATCGAAAGTCCTCTTGCCGGCGGGCAGGGTCCTTTCCGTGCTCGGTCAAGACCTCCTCCACGGTTCGGTCGCGGCTCAGCACGGCGAGCAAACCTTGGATGAAACGGGCCGCCGTAGCCTGGGGGATCGGACGGCCGGCAAAACTGACGCTGAAGACGTCGATCGCGATGTGTGGGGTCGATTGCGTCGTGCTGGCCCGCAAGCCGTGCAGGCTCAGGTCGAAGGCATAGATCACGCCAAGGATGCGGTTGAGGAGGCCGGATGCATCGGGGCAGCAGACGGTCAATTCAGACGATCCTGTCTCTGGCCTTGCCTGAAGGTCAAGGGATGGTTCGCCTTCGAGAGCCTTTCGATAGAATCCGAAGTGTGAGTAGATCGTTGCGGAGTCGTTACTGAGCAGATAGTGGCCGGGCAGCGAGTCGACGAATTCTGCGAGCTTGGGGCCTTGGTCGTCAGGTTCTGCCGCTCGCCGCAGCCGCCTCCGGTATAGATCCGGGTCGGGGAGATCGGATGCATCGGATTCCAAGACCCACATGGTGCGGTCGTACAGCTCCTTGAGGAGGTCCTCCTGAACTGGCGTCCAGGCTTCTTCGGATACCGCGGCGATATCAGCCCACGTGAGGAGCGTCAGCATGCTGAGGCGCTCCGGCGTCCTAACGGTTTCGGCGAAGTCGTGGGCGGTGGCTTGGTGGTACACGTCGCGCAAGCGGATGACGTGCGACATCGTAAGATGCTCCCTGACCAGCCAGGCGACGTCGTCGGCGATCGAGCGCTCCAGTCCCCATCGTTGCGAGACGTCCCGAACCAATTGTTCTCCCGTGATCGAGTGCCTCTCCCCGGGAATGGCTTTACCGGCATCGTGCATCAGCGCCGCCAGGAACAGCACAGGGCTGGAAGCCAGATTGGCTCGAATCTCACTCAAGAAGCCTTCGGGTGGATTGTCGAGGTTCCGAACCACTCGCATCGAATGTTCATAGACGGTATAGGAATGGGAGCTGTCCGAGGGCATCAGATATCGGCAGGCTTGCAGCTCTGGGAGCATCGAAGCGAGGAGGCCGCATCGGTCAAGGGTGCGAAGCACATGCTCTCCCCGACTAATCGTCTGCAGCAACAGATTTCCTTTAGCCTTCTCCGAGCTTGGCACCTTGAAGTCGCCCGCCTCGATACCAATTTCAGCGGCGAGCGCGACCGCAACCGCAGCGTCACCCAAGGTCGGAACGTCATCAACGCGGAGCGAGCCGTTTGCCGCCCAAAGGTTTGGTCCAAGCTGAAATCGTCGGCCACGCAACTCCCGCACGGCATGCTGGTAAAGGTGGTCGTTGGACTCGAGATTCTCGGCCAGGGCCGAGGACATCGCCAGCATGTCGGCGCCGATGAGGTCGGCTACCTCAGCTTGTCGGGCGCGAGAAAACCGATCGTTGGCCCGCCCAGACGCCACATGGAGCAGGTTGCGGGCGCGGAGGACAGCTTCGTACGCAGCCGTGGGGCGTCGGGAGCGATCCCCGATCGCCATTCCCATCCAGTTGGCGGTATGGACGCATCTGAGTCCCCCGGCACCGACCTTTAGATCGGGCTCGACCGCGAGCGGCGTATCGTTCGTGCGCGTGCGGTCAGCTTCGCGTTCCCGCAGCTTTGCCACGAGGAAGTCGCCGGTCGGGAAGGTTTCCCAGAGCAATGCAAGCAATTGGTTCATCGGCTCCGCTTCGCCTGCCACGAGCCGAGCGTCGAGCAGGCTCGTCATGGACTCGGCATCGAGGCCGGGAGCGTCGGCGATAAGGCGATACGCGTAGCCGACGGTGATCCCGAAGTCGTGGAAGGCGTCGTGGAGCCCACGGAAAATCAGGCGAATGGCGGAGTCGATTTCGGGGTCGTTTTCGTGGAGCGGAATGATGGTCAGATCCGCATCGCTGTAGGGCGAGAGCTCGGCTCGGCCATATCCTCCAGTGGCGACAATGCTCATCGCCGGCAGGCCGCCGGTTTTCGCGGCCATCTCGGCGACGACGCCTCGAACGAGCTCGTCCGCCAATGCCGAGTGGGCCGAAGCCCACTCAATGCCGCTGGAAAACGTTCGGCAGCGATCCAGCAAGGCTGCGCGATCGTGGCTCAGGCGAGCCACCAGGCGCTCATTCCCTGGTTCGGTCATGGTTGGATCAGATAATACGTCGGTTCGTTTTGCAGCAGCTTGGATATGGTGCCGCCAAGCTGCTGATCCACGTAGATGGCCAGGGGGCCAAGGAGGATCGCGAAGATCAGGTTGGAAAGGAACAGGACGCGTCCGAAATGCTGCAAGACTCTGCCGGCAGCTTGCCGGGGATCCTGCTGGCTCCTTATCGCGCTGAGGAAGGCTCCAACCAGCAACAGGGCGATTCCGGCTACGGCGAAGCTGATAAAAATCAGGCTTGACCAGCGATAGCTCAGGGGAGGCCCGATGTAGGGGCGAAGCTCGATGACGGCAGCCGAGAAGCTGATAATGGAACACATCGCGGCCGCAGTCCAAACCATTGCGGCCACCGAATAGCCGAAACGAGCCAGAGTGGAAAGGCTCGGAAGCGATTCGGAGACGGCCATCCAGGGCCAAAGGCTGCGAGAAGGACGGGGGCCGGGCGACCCTGCAGCAACATACGCCGGTCGAAGCTGGGGGACGGCTTCGCGCCGGGTCATGGCGAGCGACATGCCAATCCAGGCGATGGCGATTCCGAGGACCGAGATCACGAGAAAGCCACTGGGCAGAACGCCGAGGAAAAGAGAAATCTGGGTGAGCTGCCGCGCGTTTTCGTCGGTATCGCCTCGTCTCCCCAGGGCGATCCATGCGTCGTTGTCGTTGTAGGCGGCGATGACTTGGGCGCCGAGGTCCGCTCGATTCGCATCCCGGAGCCTGTGCATGAGGTCAAGCCGGGCTACGTGCACGACCCGAGGGCTTGCTCGGGGTTGGATCGCCCCGGCGGTTGCGGCATCGTCGCCGATTTCGACGGCGACGTCGGCGATGGCGTTAGACCTTCCGCCTTCCCGCATCAACTTGGCGTTGATCACGCTCGCATATCGGGTCAGGAGATCGGTCACACGGTCCCGCTCCGCAGCGCGGTGCATTTCCTTGGCCACACCCGCGATCTGGAGGGCTATGGCGTCGCTGCGGCGGTGGTAGGCGTAGGCCTGGTGCCACGACATCTTGGACCCTTCTTGCTCGTCGAGCTTGGCCGCGATGTGCTCGAGGCGACGGGTCTGCCAGTCGTTGTACAGCAAGCGCTGACTGGCTTCGAGCCAGAGCTCAAGGGCTTCGGCGCGTTCGTCGAGTTTCCACGCATACACCGCTTCCATCTGCTTCCAAAAGGAATTGAGGACGTCTTCCTTGGCGGCGTACTGGACCAGGAATTTCAGCTTGGTGACGTCCTCCCGCGACAGCTTGAGGCCATCGCTCTCTCTTTCGGCTGCGACGAGGACCCAATAGGCGACCTCGTGCATCGACTTGGGTGGGTGGAGGTCGGCTCGATTTTCCGGCAACCAAGGCGTTGAGGCGATGACCGGCGAGGTTCCGGGACGAAGGAGCGCGGTGAAATAGCCCCGGGATTGGGGGTGGGCAACAAAGATCAGGAGTGCGCCAAGGGCCGCGCCAATGAGCGCGCGAGCCCAGAGATTCATCGGGTGAAGCTAGGCGGACTGGTGAAGTCTATCTCTGGAAACGAACCGTATGACGGCGGGGTGTTGCGCGCCTCAGAAGCGCCGAGGCCAGGTACCGGAACGATCGTGGAGTTGCGAATCAGCTGCAGCGCGACGATCGCGGCAATCGCCGCAACGGCCCCGCTGACCACGACCGGGGACCAGTAGCGAACGGGCGACTGGGGGGCCGGCTCGCGCAAGGCTTCGATAATCCTTCGCTCAAACGCATCGTGCAGGATAGGCTCCACTACTGGGGCAGCAAGCGTGCACCAGCCCTCTTCGAGAGCTTCCTCGGCGAGCCTGCATTCATCGCAGGTTCCACGATGGTGTTGAAGAAAACGGCGTTCCCAGTCGCGAAGGACACGGTCCCGCTGGACGTGAGAGAGCTTCCAAAACAATGAGCATTTCACGCGATACAAGGCGAATCACCTACTTGTTCAATCCAGAGTTTCCGGAACCGTTCGCGTGCCGTGTGTAGCCTGGATCGGACGGTACCCACGGGAACGTGCATCACGTCAGCTACTTCCTCGTAACTTAGCTGCTCAATTTCGCGAAGAACCAAGGTCGTTCGCAGGTCGGGGGTCAACTCGGAGAGAATGCGCTCTACCGCCAGGCGATTCTCGATATGCCTACCCTGACTTTCCTCGACACGATCGAACTCGGCCGGTTCGGCGCGCTTTGCGCGCAAACGGTCCATGCAGAGCCGCACGCAGATTCGATAAAGGTAGGAAGCGAAAGCGCGGTCATCGCGCAGTCGACCGAGCTCTCTAAAAACCTTCAAAAACGCCTCTTGTGCGACATCTTCTGCCTCATGTGCATCCCGAAGAATATTCTTGGATGTCCTTATCAGCCGGCTCCGGTGGCGAGAAATAACCACCGCGAGGGCGGATTCGTCGCCTGCCCGGCATCGAGCGAGCCAATAAGACTCATCATTGAGTACCTCTGTCGGGTGCTGCGATAGGGCTTTAGTCCCAAACATTGTCGTGCTCCATATCATACGACAGTTTTTTGGTGACAATCGTTCGCTCGATATTTGTACCGGTTTCGGTAGACTTCCTCACTTATGATCGGATTCGGCGTGGCCAAGGTGATCGCCTTGGCAGCAATCTCCGGTCAAGACCCCCCGCAAGTTACCGTCGAGGCGATTAGCAAGGAACTGGTAATCGAGTGGCGTCGCAAGAAGGTCGACCTCGACACCCGGGTCATGACCTTTGAGGATGGTGCGACCGCCTACTACGGTCCGACCGTGGTGGTGGCCGACCGAATCGTCATCGATGCGCAGAACGAAACGGGCACGGCGACCGGAAATGTGCAGGTACGGGATCCGATCGGCACTTTGACGTGCTCCGATTTGTACTTCGACTATCGCAACCGGTCCGGTCGTGCCCGCGGCGTCGACGTCGTCGTGGACGGCGCCAGGCTACGGATCAAGTCGGTCGACATCAACCCGATCCGCTGGGAAGTATCGGAGGTACGGGCAGGGCTTTTTGGCAATATTGCGCCGCACTGGGAAATCGGCAGTCCCAAGGTTACGCTGACCCCGGGGGCTTCGGGCACGATCCAGCGACCCGCCCTGTATGTGGACAATGTTCCGAAGATCGTGTTGCCCTCGACGAAGTTCAGCCTGGACCGCCGGGCCACGGGATTGCGACCACCGTCCGTCAGTCTCCGCGACGGCAAGATTGGCGTCACGACTTTCAATAGCCTGCTGATCACGGCTCAGAGCGCGGTTTCCTTCTACAATCGCTTCGCCAAGGGCCAGCTGCCTTCGACCTCGCTGGAATACACGTGGAGTTCGGTGCCCGCGGGCCGGGCGGAGTCGTTAATCGCTCCGCGGTCCGACCTCGACGAGCGTTTTGTCGATTCGTATGTCGATAACATCACGGTACCGAGCCGACAGGTCGAGCTGGATCAGCTGCGGGCTCCAAGGCAGTCGATCGGAATCGGCACGGCTTGGACCGTGGGGACTTCGGGGAGGCCGGTCGATTCTTCGGATATCTCGAAACTGTACGAGGCAACAGTCGAGGTGGGCGACGACCTGGGCTTCGCGGGCGGCTACGCACAGGGAAGGATTCAACGCATTCGTCCAGACCGGCACACCAGCTTTCTGACCCGCGGCAACTTCCTCGGCACGCTGACGAGCGATCCCTTCCCGATCGGTAAGAACCTGACGGGTCTGCTACGGCTGGACGGTGGTGTGTATTTGGCGGGCTCTACAAAATTTGGTTGGGCACGCGGGCTGGGCGCGGTGGACTGGCGACCACATCCCAATCTATCGCTTTCGGCGGGCTACGCCGGTACCGGAAGCTCCGGGACGATGCAGTTTGCGTTTGACGGCGTAAGGACGGGACACGCTTTCCTTTCCAGGCTCGACATGCGGTCGGGGCCGTATGCCGCCGGCGTCATCCTCAAGTTCGATCCGCGAACGAGAAAGATTTTTGATCATCAATACCAGTTCAGCTTCTTTGCCGGGGCGTTCGAACCTTTCTTGGTGCTTCGCCAGAATCCGAAGACGGTGACGTTCGGTGTTCGTCTCCGGCTGGACAGTTTAATTCGACGTTTGCAGAACCGCGACTTTGTTCGTGGACGTTGAGCTTGCGCAGGTAACGTCTGGGTGGGGATGGTCTACCGACTCAACGAGGCCGCTTGCCGCAATTTGGAGGTTGGCTCTCGCCGCGAATGGCTGCTGACCAACGGGATTGGGGGCTTTGCCATGGGGACCGCGAGTGGGGCCAACACCAGGCGGTATCACGGGCTCTTGGTTGCGGCAATCCACCCGCCTGCCCACCGGATGGTGCTTCTGGCCAATGTAGAGGCCTTCATTGAAACGGACGGCCTTCCGATCGGGCTAAGCACCAACTTTTACCAGGGAAGCGTGTATCCGGAAGGGTATCAATTTTTGGATTCCTTTGCCGTCGGCGATCATGCCGAGTGGAACTTCCGCGTGCAGGGGGCCAAAGTAAGGAAGCGCATTGGATTACACCAGGGCGTCAACGCGGTTACGCTGGCCTTTGACAACACCGGAGACCGACCGATTGCGCTGACCCTGAGACCGCTGGTTTGTCACAAGTACTACCACGACAACTTTCGGGTCCACGACGGCTATCCGCACGTTCTCGCTTTCCCACGAGAGCGATCCTTGGTCGAGCACGATGGAATACCGATCAACATCGCTCACCCGGGAGCGCAGCGGGCGCCCTCATCTGGCTGGTACTACCGGTTTCTGTTCGATCGGGAAATCGAACGGGGGCTGGACGGTCGGGATGACCTCTTTTGTCCCTGTGAACTGCGTTATGAGCTCTCCCCCGGAGAGGGAGCAACGATCGTGGTTGGCGATGAGGACCTGCCTGGGCCAATGCAGTTCTCAGATTTGTCGGCGCCTGCGGGGCCGCCGGATACGGAGGCGGTACTTGGCGATGCCACCCGCTACTTCTTGGTCAAGGCGGGCGACCGGTCCACCGTCATTGCGGGCTATCCATGGTTTACGGATTGGGGCCGCGATACGATGATCGCCTTGCCCGGGCTTTGCGTCTGCATGGGCCGGTTGGCGGAGGCGAAGGACATCCTCGATTCGTTCGCGGGTGTGATGAATCAGGGCTTGATACCCAACCGGTTCCTCGAGTTGGATCGTGAGCCGGAGTACAACACGGTCGATGCGACGCTGTGGTTCGCGAATGCGGTGTATGAGGTGTTGCGGACGGAATGGGATCCGGAGTTTGCGGCTCGGATGAAGCCTCGCCTCGATGAGGTGTTCGAGTGCCACACGAAAGGCACGCGCTTCGGCATCAAGGTCGACGAGGCAGATGGACTGTTAACCCAAGGCGAAGACGGGGTTCAGCTGACGTGGATGGACGCCAAGGTCGGGGAGTGGGTGATCACGCCAAGGCGCGGCAAGGCGATCGAGATCTGCGGGCTATGGATTCATGCCCTCGGTGTGATGCAGTGGCTAGCCGACCGACTATCGGCTCCCTCGGATCGGTACGCAGCACAACGATCGAAGGCGATGGCATCGTTTCACAGGAAGTTCTGGAAATCCTCGCTCGGCTATTACTTGGATGTTGCCGACCCCGACGATGCCTCGCTGCGACCCAATCAGATGATTCCGTTTTCTTTGGAATTCGGTCCGGCGCCGACCGAGGATTCCAGGTCCGCGCTAAAAGTCGTTACTCGAGAGCTGCTGACGCCGGTCGGCTTGCGGACCCTTGCCCCGTCCGACACGATGTATTGCCCGCGATTTGAGGGGCCGCTAAGGGATCGCGATGCGGCGTATCACCAGGGAACCGTTTGGCCGTGGCTGCTGGGTCCATTCTGGATGGCCCATATTCGGATGACCGGCGATACGAAGGAGCCAAGGCGGCACCTTAAGAAGGTTGTCGAAAGTCTGCACGAGTGTGGCTTGGGGGGCTTTTCGGAAGTGTATGACGGCGACGAACCGCGACGACCAGGGGGATGTCCCTGGCAAGCCTGGAACATAGCCGAGATCCTCAGGGTTTGGAGACTGTGCAACGAGATGGCATCCGCAAGGCCTTCGGATTTAATCCACTCTTAACCCGGCGGGGGAAGAATCAATCGGGGAGCACGAGAACATCGGAAGTTCCCAAGCATTGGCGACGAGTCAGATCGGTTGGCCCTTGGTACGTCTAGGTCGGGCAAAAAATTTTGCTCATTGGACTGTTGACAGCGGTGCGATCCTTGATCCAACTCTGCCACAATTCTGGTGGACCTGTTCTGGCTCCCAGAGCCGAAATTCTTAACGAGGAGAGATATGCAAAAACTCATACTGTCGCTTGGCGCAGCGGTCCTTGCTGCTGCATCGTGGGCGCAATCCAGCCCATTCATCAGCGAATTCCTGATCAACCCGACGGGCACCGACGAAGGATTGGAATCGATAGAGCTGACCGCTCCGGCCAGCTTCGACTACAGCAGCAATGGCGGCTGGTACTTTCTGTCGATCGAAGCCGACGGAGGTAACTCGAATACGGGCGAGATCGACAATATTATCGACCTGACGGGGGCCACCGCCGGTACGAACGGCCTTCTGCTTATCCGTGACAACTTGGCAAACGTGCATTTTCCCGCGCCGGATCCGCTAACCGCCATCATTGACCGAGGCGCTGAGATGACTCCAGACCTCGAGAATGGCGCGCAGACCTGGGTGCTCGCACACGGCACGAAGCCGGCGCTGAAGTTCGACTTCGACACCAACAACGACGGGGTTGTGGACCAAACGCCTCCTGGCCTGACCATCGTTGATGCGGTTTCCTATATCGCGGAAGCCGGCACGGGCTACAGCTTCGGCGGCCAACTTGGCGGCTTCGACTTTGGCCAGTGTTTCGGCACGGGCGGAATCACTCCCTTTACGCCGGATGCCGGCTACCGGGTTCTCGACTGCGATGGCGATCCGGCCGGATGGACGGTTTTGGACGTGTTCGATACCGGTGGCGGCGGACTCGGGCCGTGGGGCGTCCGAGCCAGCGCAGGCACGTACTTCCAGGTCGGTATGGAGGCCTTCGGCATCGACTACACGGTCTTCACGCTGGACCTCGGCACGCGCAACATCGAATTCTGCGAGGGCGGACCGATCGAGCTAGCGCCGATCAGCTACACGCTTGGCCCGCAAGGTTCCGAGGAAGGCGCGAACGATGTGACCAAGGTTACGACCAGCGACGACATTCGCGCAGTGGCGTTCAACACCACGGTCGCCAACAACAACATTCCGTCGATCCGGTTCACGTTCTTCTTCACTTCGCCGGTGACGAACGGTATCACGGAGCTGAACGCATCGGTGGAGCTGCAATCACAGTTCCTCAACCATGAGCGCCGCGTTGAATTTGTCAATGCGACGAACAACAATGCGTTCTTCCAGGTGGCTCTCGACGTCGCCACCGCGCCGAACGTGGACGTGACCCTCACGGGCTCGTTGACCAACGCCGCCGACATTGCGGCGGTTGTGGCCGGCGACGGAACGGTCAAGACCACCGCACGCGGTCGAAAGGTCGGCGTCATGCCAGCCCAGAAGCACCGGCTTCGCGTGGATATGGCGAAGCTTGTGGTCTCGCAGTAAGGCTGACTCACAAAAAGCAAAGCCCCGCCCGGATCGGGCGGGGCTTGTTTCTGTTTGCTTGCTTACTTCGTTTCTTCAGTACCGGCCGTTGCGCCAGCGGTGGTGCTTTCGCCGCCGCCCTCTTCAGCCTTGGCGCAACCGCTAACGGCAACGCCGAACGCACAAACGACGAGAACCAAAGCCAGAATTTTCTTCATATCTTGTTTACACCTCCAGAGTGTCGCGTAAGGTTGGCGTGAGCTACCCCTCACTACGAGAGACGATCTCGTAGGGCAATTTATACCCCGCTCGCCTCACAAATACGTATCGAGGCCTGAAACCGCGTGGTTTCAAAATTCGAACTAAAATAGCGTTCATTGGAAACCAAGTCGCGATGCTGCTGCACCCAGCCCCTTTGAAACGGTTCGTTCATAGCGCCGTTTTTGTGTGTCTTGCCCTTGCAGCGAGCGCTCAAATGGAAAAGGTTTCGTTGCGGGCGCGACCGTTGTTCGAGGGATTTTCCAATAGCACGCTGGCCCAACCCATTCGGATCGAAGTGGGCAACACGGGGGATTCCACGGGCGGGGTATTGACCGTTCGCAACGGCAACCAGGACATCAAGATTCCGATCGAGCTTCCACGGGGAACCACCAAGGCCGTTACCGCCTATCCGGTTGGACAGAGCTTTCTGGGTCTGGAGGTCGTGCTCGACACCCTCTCCGGCCGCAAGATTGCGCAGGTGGAGTCGAACATGTCGTGGTCGGACGGAAGCCACACGCCGGGTGCGGTGATGATCACCACGTCGCCTGGTGCCTTGGCCTTCTTTCGTACCAAGTCCGAGGACCGAGACGATAGGATGCCGCGTCGCAGTACCGTTCGGGACGGGTACTGCACTCCGGAGCTTGCCCCCGACCGGGCGATCGGCTACTCCGATGTCGACATCGTCGTTCTCGGAGAAGGCTCGGAGCGGCTTTCTGATCAGGCGGTCCGGGCATTGCAGCGTTGGGTGATGCTTGGCGGCAAGCTGATCATCCCTGGTGGCGCGTCCACCCCCATCCTCGCGGACGACCGGTGGGTACCTGTGTTGCCCATGACCAACGCAAGGACCCGGTCAGTGGCCGACCTCCCGCATCTGCGATCGGAAGTATCGGTTAAAGAACCGACCGGCACCGTAGCCGTCACCACCGGCGAGCTGGCGCCCCCGGGAGAGGCCATGCGGGACACCTCGGGAATTTGGAAAGCGACCCGGCAGGTCGGCCTTGGCAAGGTCATCCAATGGTCGTTCAATCCCTTTGAAAAGCCCCTGAGTTCGGAGAAATACGCCGAGGTTCTGCTCAAAGCCGAAATCGAGACAGGCGACACTCGAAAGAACCTGAGTTGGCTGGTCGGCGAAACCCAGGACATGAGCGATCCAATGACGAGCTCATTCGAGGTTTCCAGTGAACCAAATCCCTTCGAGACCAAGATTCCAGCTGCGGAAAAGATCTTCGGGACCCTGCTGATCTACTTTATCATCGTGATCCCGCTGAACTTTTGGATCCTGGGGCGGCTGGGCCGCTCGGAACTGGCTTGGTTTACAACTCCCCTCCTGAGCATCGGATTTGCCGCCGTATTCTTCAGCTATGCGGGAAGTCTTTACACCACGGAGCAGGCGGTGTCCTACCGCGGCGTGCTGGTGGCGTCTGAGAGCCAGCCGGACTCGATGTTCGTGGGTGGGACGCAGCTTTTCTTTCCCCGCGGCGGGGCCTATGATCTGAGAATGACGGGAGTCGAGTCGGCGTACCCCAGGCTAGGGCAATACCAGCGCTACGTCGGCGCCTCGGAGTTGGTCAGGAAGGACCCGCTCTCGTTAGTGGACATCGGTGAGATCAAGGGAGCGGTCGACGCCTCGAATCTCACCTTCGAAGAGTTCGATTTTTGGCAGGCGTGTCCTGCGATCGGAATGGGCGCAAAGGTCGCCTGGGGGGACCGTACCAAAAGCACGCTGAAGGGCGAGCTTGCCAATCGGTCTCAGTATCCGATGAAGAACGTAATCGTGATGTATCGCGGGCAGGCGTACTCGGTGGAAGGGGTTCTGGAGGCAGGCGAGACCAAGACCTTCTCCGCGCGAAGAGCAAGGTCAGGTGGCCCAGCCACCGTCACCGGTCTCCAGTCGCTGGCCGGCATCCTCGGAGTTAACACGCCGGTGATTTTCGCCGATCTGGCAGGGTTCCGGCCGGGTCCGCAGGTCGGGAAGGAATCGAAATCGACGCGGAGCGTTCAGATTGCCTACGTTTTGGATAGGACGACGGTGAAAGGACCTTGAGGGACGCCTTGGGAGAGCTGTTGTGGGACAACCCGATGAAGGTCGAGATCGTTCGGGCCATGAAGAAGTTTGGGACGCTCAACCGCAACAACTCCACGAACGTCGTCATGACGGCGCTGGTGGGCGTGATCTATCTCATCATCGTGGCTTCGAATTTTGTATTCCGGGATGCGATTCCCAGCTTCGTTCCCGTGTACATCGCGCTCGTGCTGATTACGCTCACCGGGCCGATCGGCAACTACCAGGCAATCGCGGGCGAGCGGGAGAAACGAACGTGGGAGCTCCTCGTCGTTTCTCCGGTAACCAAAGCACAGATCGTCACCGGGAAGTGGATGGGAGCGATCTTGCTATGCCTGTTGTGGATCGTGCTGTCTTGGCTGCCGATTCTCGTGCTCTCGATCCCATCCGATTCTCCGTTTACCGGCGGTGAGGAGCTCCGGCTGAGCATGGGGGAGTTCCTGATGTCCCAGGCCGTGCTGGTGGTCTTTTCCCTCTTCTCGACGTCGCTGACCGTTTATTTTTCGGCACGGTCCCAGCGTTCCCTGAACGCGCTCGGACTCACGCTGAGCGTAATGTTCGTCCTCCTCGTCCTGATTCCGGTCGTGCTTTCGATCGTGGACATGAACCCAGACACGACGGCGATTCCTATTCTGCAGGCAACGAATCCGTTCTTCCTGATTTGGTCGATCGTCGAAAATCGGCGCTCTGCTGCCGATCTCGTCCCGAATTTTGGAATCTTCTGCGTCCTCTATCTGGGCCTTTCGGTCTTGCTGATGGCCCTTGCGATAGCCTGGCTGAACCGGGCAGACAACGAGTCGCTTCCACCAACCCGCCAAACCCATGCTTGAAGTTAAGAACCTTCGGAAAGAGTATTACGGTCTGGTTGCCGTATCGGACGTGAGTTTCCGGCTCAAGCCTGGGGACGTGTTTGGATTCATCGGTTCCAACGGCGCCGGCAAGACGACCACGATCAAGATGATCGCGACGCTTCTAGAACCGACGAGCGGGTCGGCAACGATCAACGGGGCGGATATCAACTCCGATCCGATCGAAGTTCGCCGGCAGATCGGCTATATGCCGGACTTTTTCGGTGTTTACGACGACGTTCGGGTCTGGGAATATCTCGACTTCTTTGCGACGATCTACAAGGTTCCCCCCAAGCAGCGTCCCGAGGTGATCGACAACGTCTTGGAACTCACCGACCTGACGGTCAAGCGGGGCGCCTTCGTCCAGTCGCTCTCGAGAGGCATGCAGCAGCGGCTGTGCCTGGCCCGATGCCTTGTCCACGACCCCGCTTTGCTGCTGCTGGACGAGCCGGCTTCGGGACTCGACCCCCGCGCGCGGGCCGAGTTGAAGGAGTTGATTCTCGAACTCGGTCGAATGGGGAAGATCGTAATCGTCTCCAGCCACATCCTTCCCGAGCTTGAGGGCTTCTGCAACACCGTCGGCATCATCGAGCGCGGAGAACTGCTTGCCTGCGGCCCGGTTTCGGACATTATCCGACAAGTCCAGCAAGGGCGAATCATCGCGCTAAAGGTACTGGAAAGACCCGGGGAAACGATTGGATTCCTCGGAGAGCAGCAACATGTCGGCCATGTTGAGCAGCCTGTAGAGAATGAGATACGGTTTGAGTTCAGAGGCACGTTCGAGGATCAGGCGGAGTTGTTAGCGACGCTGATTCGCGCGGGTTACCGGCCAATCGAGTACCGCGAGTCGCAAGCGGACCTGGAGGACGTCTTCCTCAAGCTAACGACGGGGGCAGTGAACTAGCCATGGCAAGCGAGCCTTTGCTGCAGAGGCTTTCTTCGCTTTACCTGGACAATGCCGCCGCCACGCGGGACTACCGGGCACAGATGCGAGGCAAGAAGTCGGCGGCGCTGTGGGGCGTTTACCTGGGCCTTCTGATCATGATCGGGTGGCTGGTGTATGCGCAGAGCGCGGGGCCGGCGGTCATGTCGATTTCGGCCGCTCAAAGCAAGCTACGGCTCTTCTATGGCTTTGTGACGGGGAGCCTGGCCACCGCCATCATCCTGATCACTCCTGCCATGACGGCGACGGCGATCGTCGCGGAACGTCAGCGCAAGTCGCTCGACATGGTGTTTTCCGCACCCGTCGATCCCCATTACTATTTGGTGGGGAAGATGATCGCCGGCTATCGGTCGATCTGGATGCTCCTGGTGCTGAGCCTTCCGGTGACGTCGGCATGCGTCGTGTTGGGGGGTGCGACCTGGTCCGACGTGCTCCTGACTTACCTGTGTCTATCCATCCTGGGGCTGTTCTATACGGCGTTGGGGCTGCTGATTTCGACGACGAGCCAGAAGCCGACGGGCGCGATCTCGCAGGCATACGCAGTGGCGTTCGTTTACACCTTCGTCACGTTCGGAATCGGGATGATGTCGACGGGCCTCGGCTCGACTCTACCAAGTCAAGAGCGTTCGTTCCTGCCGCTCATCAATCCGTACCTCGTCCCCCACTCAATCAGTACCTTCACGAGGATCGGGCCATGGGACGTTCCCAACTGGATTCTCGCCTGTGTTTTTGTCCTGATGCTGGTGCGGATCACCGTACTCGCCGCTGCATCGGCGCTCAGTACGTTCGAGAGCCGCGAGACCGCCATGCTCCGTATCCACGGCCTCGTCTACTCATTCTTGCTCGCGCTTTGGATCGCCTCAAGTTTCGGAGGGGCAGGGGTTGCCGGGATTTTCTCGGCCAGCAGCTCTTCGCTTGGGTCGGCCATGGGTTGGCTGGCGTTCGTAATTTCGATCATCATGTGCCAGATTGCCTGTTTCGGGCAAGACCTGGATCGAAAGTTCCGGTACGACGGCTTTTGGTCCTTGCGACAAGCCATTCGGGGTACTCCTGCGGGTTCGCTCCCTTACTATCTGATGATATGGGCTGCGATCGTCGTCGGCGGGGCGCTTGGCTTCAGGCTTGTCGCGGGCCAGTTTCCCGATGAGCGATATCTGGCCTTCGCGGCCTGGATCTTGGGCTGGTTTGTCTTGAACTGGGGTCTCGGTGCGATGATTTCGACGGCCAACCGCTTCCTGAGGACCTCGCGGGCTGCCGTTTATATCCTGCTCGTCGTGCTGATCGCCCTGCCGATTCCGATTCTTTCGTACATTAGTGCAGCGGGGATGGCGGGCGTCGATAATCCAAATGTCTGGATCTGGCATTTATGGGTGCTTTATCCGCTCGTGGCCGATGAACAATGGAGGCATCTCAGCGCGTGGGGTGCAGGCGGAGTGATGCTGGCCACGGGGGCAATATTCGGATACTTTGCCACCAAAGAAATGAAACGACGTAGAGAGTTTGAAAGAGAGCGGTTCCATGCAAAAGAACATCCCCAACATCCAGCAGTTTAGGAAGCAGGTCAGGCTGGCCACGATATGGCGACAATCGGCCATCGGCCTCGGGTTGGCGGGACTGGTTGCCCTCATCCTTGCCGGTCTCGATGCTTTGGGTTGGATTTACGTCGAGCCCATGTGGGCGGTATCGGTCCTTGCGGCTGGACTGGCGGCCGGCGCGTTGTCGGGCTGCCTGAAGAAGATTCCATCGGAGGCGATCGTTCTCTCGGTGGACCGACGTGCGGGCTTGCAGGACCGCTTGGCGACCGCTTACTCTGATCACGAGTCGTTGTTCACACCGGAGCTCCAGGCGGATGCGCAAGATCGAGTTGCGGCGCTGCAACCGCGCCGTCTGTTCCCATTGACTTGGAGCCGGTGGCACACTGCAGCCGCCGTGATGCCCGCTCTTTCGGGATTGCTGCTCTTTCTGACGGCCAGCGGCGCCTTGCTCGGCGAGGATGCGAAGAGGGACAAAGAAACGATGCAGCAGCAAGGCGAGGCGATTGATCGGGTTGTTGCACCGATAAAGGAGCCCCAACTTGCTAAAGATCTCAAGCCCCAGGAAGCCGGTTTGGCCAAGGAACTGGAGACGTTCAAGAAGGAGCTCGATAAAGGGCGGATGAAGAAGGACGAGGCCCTGGTCAAGGCTAATGAGCTCATGGAAAAGGCCGATCAGCTGGCCAAGAGCCGGTTCCAAGAGGCGGAAAAGACAACGGAGACCGTTGAAGACAAGCTCAGGAACGCAAAGGAAGAAGCTGATAAATCGAGCGGAATGACCACGGAACAGCGACGCCTGCAGGAAGAGCAGCAGAAAAAGCTCAGCGAGGCTCTCCAGCGACAGATCGACGATTTAAAAAGGCAACTGGAACAGGACCAGCGTAATGGCGGAGCAAACCAATCTGAACTCAAGCAGCAGCTTCAGCAGGCGCAGAAAGAATTGCAGCAGCTCCAGCTCTCCAAGGAGGCACAGAAAGCGTTCGAGGACCTTATGAAGAGCACGGAGTATCAAGAGCTTCTTGAGATGGCTCGAAAGCTGGCTGCGGAGAGCAAGCAGGCATCGGAAAACGGCACTCCACAGTCCCAGATGTCGAAGGAGCAGTTGGAGGAGCTCAGGAAGCAACTTGAGGAGTTGGCGAAAAAGCTCAAGGACGATGCCTTTGCCAAGGAGATGATCGAGCAAATGAAGAAGGCCCTGAAGGAGATGAAGGCTGGCCAATGCATGGGTGGGGCTTGCGTCGGACTTATGAATCTGTTCGGCCTGCCGGGCAAGGGAGGCGTTTCAAAGGACCAGTTTTTCGCGAATACGGGACGGATTAACAAGCACGAGGAGGAGCAGGACAGCAAAGGAAAGACCAGCGTGACCTCCATTTCCGGCCTTCGTCGCGAGGATCAGGGCGAAGAGGCATATATCGAAGTCAGGGGTCCGGCATCGATCGGCGAGCGATCCAAGGTGCCGTACATCAAGGTATTGCCCAAATACCGTAGCCAGGCCGAGGCCGCCATGCGCAAGCAGAAGATTTCACGCGAAAACGAGAAGCGGGTCAAGACCTATTTCCAATCGCTCGGAGGCAACTGATTGGAAGGCGCCCAGTCCGCAACTTGGTTCCGCCAGACTTTCGAAGCGATTCGCGCCGAGGTCGGCAAGGTTATCGTCGGTCAAGCCGACATCGTCGAGGGTGTTCTCACCGGTCTTGCCGCAAACGGCCATGTACTCCTCGAAGGGCTGCCGGGTCTCGGCAAGACACTGCTGGTGCGGTCCGTTGCCGATGCCGTTGGTTTGACATTTGGACGCATCCAGTTCACACCGGACATGATGCCGGCCGACATAACGGGTACCCAGGTGCTGACCGGGAGCGCAGAGGCGCGGGCATTCGAATTTCGCAGGGGCCCGATCTTCGCCCATCTCATCCTTGCTGACGAGATCAACCGGGCAACGCCGAAAACCCAGTCGGCGATGCTCGAAGCGATGCAGGAGCGGTCGGTGACGGTCGCCGGCGTGAGGCACGCGCTGGAAGAGCCTTTTTTGGTGATGGCGACTCAGAATCCGATTGAGCAGGAGGGCACCTATCCGCTTCCGGAAGCCCAACTCGATCGGTTCTTCCTCAAGCTCAACGTCGGTTATCCGACCAAGGATGAGCTAGCTGAAGTGGTCGGCCGGACGACGGGCGTTAGGGCACCAACGGCCTCGTCGGTTGCGACGCGAGAGGATATCTTGAAGATGCGGCAGATTATCCGGGAAGTGCCGGTCGCCGATAACGTTCTCGATTACGCCCTCCAGATTGTGGTCGGCACCCATCCTGAGGGTGAAGGCGCCTCCGACACGGTGCAGAAGTACGTACGGTTCGGGTCTAGCCCCCGGGGCGCACAGGCGATCATCACGGCGGCGAAGGTAAAGGCCCTGCTGAACGAGCGCTACAACGTCAGCAAGGAGGATGTGGTGCGTTCCGCCCACGCCACCCTGCGACATCGGCTCCTCTTGAATTTCGAGGCCGATGCGGACGGGGTTACGGTCGACAACGTGCTCGACGGCGTCCTGCAAGTCGTTGAGCGAAAGGATCGCGATCCGATCGGGGTGTAGCGACCATGCCGATTTCGCTCGTTCCCTCCGAGCTCAAGTTGCTGGATCGTTTGCGGCTGCAGCCCAAGCGATCGTTCGCCGGTCGGGTCCACGGTGACCGCTTGACGCGCCAAAAGGGCATCAGCACCGAGTTCGACGACTACCGAGACTATGCCGATGGAGATGACCTGCGGCACCTAGACTGGAATGTCCTGGCCCGGCTCGATGTGCCGGTTGTCAAAACGTATCGCGACGAGGAGGATCTCTGCCTTCACGTTCTCATCGACGATTCCGCTTCAATGGATTTTGGTTCTCCAACCAAGCTCGAGCTTGCGGGCAGACTCGGCTTGGCGCTGAGCTATATTGCAGTGAATGGTGGGGATTCGGCGCAGGCACGCGCCCTGAGCGATGCTTCTCCCACCCCATCGCTACGCGGTCGGGCGTCTTACCCTCGGCTGCAATCACGGATTCCGGAATCTGCGCTGGAGACCGTGCGCCCTATCGCGGAGTCATTGCGGCGCTGGCTGGCAACCGGACCACGGCCAGGCATCGTCTGCCTGCTCAGCGACGGCTGGGATCCGGACCTCCCCGCCGTAATCGGCACCTTTGCCGGACGGTCCTACGAATTCTGGCTGATGCAGGTGGTCGCTCCCGAGGAGGTTGATCCCGACCTAGAGGGCGACCTGCGCCTCATCGATGCCGAGTCTGGGCAGCCGATAGAGGTGACCGCGAATCTGGCGACGTTGGAGGCCTATCAGATTGCCGCCGAAGGTCACATGCGGGCCCTCGCGACCTCCTGTCGAAGAATCGGTGGCCGGTACCGGCGAATTCTGAGTGACCAGAATCTGGAATCCGTTTTGGCGGACCTCGTTCGAGAACACGAGGGGGTTGCGGCGTGACATTCCAGAATCCCGGCGCCTTGTGGTGGTTCCTACCGGTGGGCGGCGTGATTCTCGCGTTGTACTTCCTCAAGATGCGGCGTCAGGACTTTCGGGTGCCGGCGGTTTTTCTCTGGCCCGAGCGAGTCGACGAGGTCCGCGCCAACTCCCTGTTTCAGAAGTTGCGACCGAATTGGCTGCTGTTCCTCCAACTGCTGGCAGCTGCGGCCGTTATCGTGGCCTTTGCCAGACCGATGAACCGCCAGTCGGGCTTCATCGGCGACGTGACCGTGATGGTTTTGGACTCTTCGGCCAGTATGGGAGCTACCGACGTGTCGCCGAGCCGTTTCGACGATGCCAAGCGACAGGTACGGCACGCAATCGATTCCGCCAATTCCGGGGACCGGCTGGCGCTTATCGAGGCAGGTCCGTATCCAAGGGTGATCTTCCCTCTTGGCAACAATCCGGCTCTCCAGCGGCAGGCTCTGGACCGGGTGCGCCAAACCGATGCGGAAGGCAGCATGGGCGAGGCGTTACGGTTGGCAGCAGCGATCGTCGCGCAGCAGCCTTCGGGCCGGATTGTCGTGCTTTCGGACGGAATCTTTGCCGACGTCGCCAACTTCAGCCCGGGCAAGGCCCAGCTCATCTATCGAAAAATCGGGCTGTCCGACAAGAATGTGGCAATCCAGAGTTTCGCCTCTGGTGAAACCACTGCCGGCAGAAAGCTTTTCGTCAGTCTTAAAAATTTCGGCGAGTCCGAGGGCCGCGGGAGGCTTCGTCTTTACGCCGAAGGCAAGCTCATCAACGCGTTTGATGTCCGGATTGCCGGTCGTGGAGAGTGGAGCCAGACCCTTGGGTTGCCGCCATCAGCCAAGTTGCTGGAGGCCCGCTTCGAGGGGCGGGACATGCTCGCCGCCGATAACTACCAAGCCGACGTGGCGGAGACCGGCGCGCGAATTCGTGTTCTGCTCATCACCAGTGGCAACCCGTTCTTGGAACGGGCGCTGGCGATTGACCCCCGGGTGGTCCTGGACAAGACGTCGTCGGTGCCAGCCGCTGAAAGAGCGGGAACGAACGGGGTTTCCAACTACGATATCGTCGTCTTCGACGAAGGGACGCATCCTGCGGTCAAGTGCCGTCGGACCCTTTCCTTCGGCGCGAGCTCCCGTGGGCTTGCCGCGGAAGTCAGCGGCAAGGGTTCGCGTGGATCGTTCGTGACCGCCACCGCTCATCCGGTGATGGCCGGCGTGGACCTCGAGACGGCTTATATCCAGTCCGTCGTTGCGGCGACGCCTGCGCCAGGATCGGAGATCGTCGCCGAATCCACGGCCGGACCCCTCATCGTTGTTCGAGAACGCAGCAACCCGAGCATCGTGGTCGCGTTCTCGCCGATGAAATCAGACTTCCCCCTTCAGATCGGCTTTCCCATTTTCATCGGCAACGCGCTGACCTTCTTGATGGGGACGCAAGGCTCCACGGCGATAAAGGTCAAGCCGGGGGTGCCGTTCGCCTTGGCATCGGAATCCCAGGTCGAGGTCTCCGGCGCGGACGGCGTGATTGGAAAGGCGGACGCGGAGCAAGGGTTTGCCCTCGTCCGGGGCATCGACCGAGTCGGTCGGTATGGCATCAAAGGTTCCGAAATGTCCAAGACCGTCGTGGTCGCGATGCAGAGTCCGGACGAGTCGGCGATCGCTCCGAGAGATCGCCTGAACCTGGGCGGATCGACGGTGGCTGCGGTTCGAGCCCCTAGCCGGCTATCGGATCTCTGGAAGCTGGCGGTCGGATTGGGCTTGATCGTTCTCGTCGTCGAGTGGTGCGTCTTCATGCGGAAATCCTGAACGATGCGCTTCACCGAACCGGCTTATCTGCTACTAGCAATTCCACTTCTGGCGGGCCTGCTGTGGAGCTTTCGCCGTCTTCGTGGACTCCAGCGGGGCAGGAGGCGCTTCGCGACGATCCTGCGAGGAATTCTCGTTGGCCTACTCATCATCGCACTCGCGGGACCGCAATCCATGCGGGAAACCGATGGCACCTGCACGATCTTCGTGCTCGATGGCTCGGCGTCCATTCGCGACAACGAGCGGCTGCGAGCGGAGCGATTCGTGGACGAAGCGATGCAGCGTCTGACAGGCGAAGATCTTGCCGGCGTCGTTCTGTTCGGCAAGGATCCGGTCGTGGAATCGACACCCTCGCTGCAGCGATCGATGCCGCGTGTGATGGCAAAGGTCGAGACCTCGGCGAGCGATCCCGCCGCCGCCGTCCGGCTTGCATCGGCAAGCTTTCCCGATGGCAAGAATAAACGCATCGTGCTGATCACCGACGGGAACGAGACGGACGGCGACCTTCGTGCAGCCGCTGAAGTCGCTGCTCAGGACAAGATTCCAATCGAAGTCGTTCGACTCGGAACGGACACCGCTCGCTCAGAGGTCTCGATACTGGAACTGCAATCGCCATCAGAGTCGCGCAAGGGCGAACCGTTCGAGCTGCGGGCGATTCTGGACTCCTCGAAGGCGACGTCGGGTCGCCTGGTGGTCGACCGGGATGGAGTCGTGGTTTACAACCAGCCGGTGAGCCTGCGACCCGGCCGGAACGCGATCGTCGTCAGCGACAAACTCGACGATCCCGGGTTTATGCGCTATCGGGCCACGTTTCAGGCCACCGAAGACGGCGACTCCCGCAATAACGTCGGGTTGGGTTTCGTTGGCGTGCGCGGTGAGAGTCGCATTCTGGTGATGCAGGAGTCGCGGACACCGGGAACGCTCACCGATGCACTGCGCCGGAAGGGGCTCAAAGTCGATGTGCTTACCCCGGGCCGCCTCCCGCTCAAGGCCGAGCAGCTTCAGCCTTATGACGCGATCATTCTGAACGACCTGAATGCCGACAAGTTCTTTGGCGGACAGATGGAGATGATCCGCTCGGCCGTGCGGGACTCCGGCATTGGTCTGGCGATGATCGGCGGGGAGAATAGTTTTCTGAGCGGCGGTTATTACGGCTCGCCCATTGCAGATGCCCTGCCGGTCGACCTTGACGTTCGCCAAAAGAAAGTTTTTCCCAGCACCTCGATTCTGATCCTGGTTGATGCCTCCGGCAGCATGTCGGTTCCGGAGGACGGCATCCCCAAGATCCGGCTAGCTGCGAAGGCAGCCGAGGAAACCGTCAACCTGCTGTCGGCTCGAGATCGAGTGGGCGTAGGGGGTTCGACCGACGGTATCGAGCTCGTCGCGCCGATGGCATCGCTCACGGATAAGGCGGCGGTGATTTCACAGGTTCGCAAGCTCGATGTGGGAGGCGGGGGTATCTACATCGAACCGACGATGCGGCTGGCGATGGAAGTCCTCATGAAAGAACCGTCGCGGGTTCGCCACCACATTCTCTTGGCGGACGGAAACGATGCCGATTCGCAGGAAGGCGCGATCCCGATCGCTTTGGCGATGCGGTCCAAGCAGATCACCACGACAGTGGTTTCGATCGGCGGGGGCAAGGACGTCGCGTTTCTTCGGCAGTTGGCGGCGGCGGGTGGTGGACGCTTCTATCTCGCCGACAAGGCCAGCAAATTGCCGGCGATCTTCACGCAGGACACGGCGATCATGGGCCGATCGGCGATCGAGGACGGCGTGTTTCTTCCCAAGATCGCCCAAGGCGAGCCGATTCTGAAGGGCATCAATTCGAGTGGGATCCCCGCCCTGCTAGCGTACTGTTTGACCGAAGCCCGGCCCCTGGCCCGGGTTGGGATGCGAACTCCAAAGGACGATCCGCTCCTGGCGTCGTGGACCTATGGTTTGGCGGAATCGCTGGCCTTCACGAGTGACGCCCAGCCACGATGGGCGGCGAAATGGGTTGAGTGGCCGGGATTCGACGCGTTTTGGAGCCAGGCCGCGCGAACGCTGCTGCGACGCTCCACGCGCAATGCCTACGACGCCCGAGTAGAGGGCGAGGGCGGCAAGGGAAAGGTCGTTCTCGAAGCCGTCGACTCGCTCGGCAACCCAGCGACGCAACTAGAGGCGAAGGTGACGGTGTCGTCGCCGAGCGGCGATGCCGCACCGGTAACCATGATCCAGACGGGTCCAGGCAAGTTCGAGGGAGCATTTTCGGCTTCAAATGTCGGCAGTTACATCGTCTCAATTGCCGAAACCGACGCGGACGGCAAGCCGCGAGTGAGCACGCACGGTTTTTCGATCCCCTATCCGCCCGAATACCGTTCATTCCGGACCAATACGCCGCTGCTGGAGAAAACGGCGAGCCTAACGGGTGGCAGGCTCTTGACCAAGCCGGAGCAGGCGGCGGCGCCTCTTCCCAAGCGGCAGAGTTCCCTCACCGACCTCTGGACCTACTTCGTTTTCGCGGCCGCGCTGCTTCTGCCGCTCGATGTCGCGGTCAGGCGGATAGCCTTGCCTGTTCACGCGATTTGGTCCGGCTTCCTCGGCTTGTTCCGACGACGGCAGCAAAAGGTCGAGGTGACGGTTTCGATCGGTCGGCTGTCGGCAGCGAAGCAGCGGGTGGCCCATCGCAGCGCGCCTCCCGCCGCTGCGGGGGAGGCACGCAAGGTGGAGATGAGTGCGCCGGATGCGAGTCGGGAGCCGGCCGGAGCGGCGAAGAAGCCGGGCGGACAAACCGCCAGCCAGCTCCTGGATGCAAAGCGAAAGCGGAAAGGCTAGAAGTCGCCGCCGCCGAAGTCCCCGCCGCCTCCGAAATCTCCTCCACCGAAATCGCCGCCTCCGCCTGAATCACCCCAGGAACCGCCAAAGTCGCCTCCGCCAAAGTCACCGCTGGAGTCGATCTCGCTGAACCCGCCACCCGTATCGGATTGGCCTCCGTGAGAGCCCGAGTCGTGATAGTGGTGGTGTCCGAATCCGCCGAAGCCGTATCCAAGTCCCCAGCCAAACGGATTAAACATGCTGCTTATGGCTGAGATGGCCATCATGTCGAAGAGGAAGCTGCCGGTACCGTAATGGAGGTTCGGGTTGTAGCCCTGGACACCGTACCAAGGGACAAATCGCCCGTTCTGATTCATGCCGCGCAGGCGGGGTTCGTGGCCCGTCCGCAGGTCCTCCATGTCTTCGGGGCAAACGAGAACGGTCTTCTTTTGCCCATCGATGACCATGGTGACGGGGGTCAAGTCGCCTCTTCCTGGTCGCGAGCAGAAGAAGCACACGTTCGCAACCGGCTGATAGATCGAGGAATCGCCGGAATAGTCCTGCTGCGGCGCGATCGGTGGAACCGCGTAGGCCACTTTGGACCCGCCCGTGGCAGCGAGGATGTGCTGCTTGCCCAGCTCGATGTCGTGAAGTGCGTCACGGTAGATTTGGCCGACCGGCTGAAGCTCTTCCGGCCTTTTGGCCTCCTGCGTGGTGGCGGAAGCCTGCTCATAGAGGCCATAGGCCCGCTCCCGGTAGCTTTTGACCCGATCGGCGTCCTCGCCGGCGGGAAGCAGGTCGGCATAGTTGTCGAGGTAGCCGATTCCTTCGAGGACCTGCTGGCGAAGCGCTTCAACGCGGTTTCGCGCCTGGCTGAGCGCCAGTTTCTTCCGTCCAACCGTCGCCACCCAAATCGCAGCGCCGATTCCGACGGGAATAAGAATGAAGGCCGCGGTAGCGGTCGTCTTGGTGGTCGAGGCCGTCCTGGCGTTTTTGGCGCCTTCTTTGGCGAGCCAGGTGATCGCAGGCGTGAAGTTATTCTGCTGCGCGTACTTGGTTGCCTCGTTATTGAGACGGGCAAGCTTGGAATCGGCGATGCGGTCTGAATAGGAGCCGATGCCGTTCTTGGTGAAGATGATGACGAGACCGTTTTTGATCGTCAGCCGATCTTCAAGAAGCCACTTGGCATACGAGCCGCGCATTTCCCGTCCGTTCTTAACCCACTTCTGGCCCAAGGAGGGCACGACCAAGACCTTCAGCTGCATCGGCTCGATGTCTTTGGCTGCCGCCTGGATCGCGGGAACGTCGACCATCTTCGCCGCGGAAGGATGAACCCAGATCGGGCCCTTTGCGAGAGCTTCGTAGGCTTCCTGAGTTTGGTCGGTCTTCGCCTGCGGCCAACCGATGGCGACCGCTCCGATCGCTGCGACTACCGCGAGTAAGTGCTTCATTCCACCCAAATGTACGCCAAAAGGCCCCTTCCCCGATGCGATTATCGCAGGGATATGCTCGGTTGTGATGCTAATGAGAGATTTGCTGCTCGTTGGGGCAGGCGGGGCAGTGGGGTCGATGTGCCGGTATGCCGTGTCCGTCGTCTTGCAGCCCTGGATGACCTCGTCCGGCTTTCCTTGGTCGACGCTGGCCGTGAATGGGATCGGGTGTTTTCTGATCGGCTTGCTGCTGGGTCCTGGCGCTGCCCAGCAATCGGGATCGCGATTGATGCTGCTGTTGGTGGGGGTCGGCTTCCTGGGTGGCTTCACGACGTTTTCCGCCTTCGGCTATGAGACGATCAGCCTCCTGAGAGGCGGGAAAGTGGGATTGGCCGGTGTGAACGTGCTGGCTCAGATCCTTCTGGGTGTTGCGGCGGCGTGGATTGGAGTTATGGTGGCTTCCGACCGTTCGCCGGGTACCCTTTGATTTCCATTTTCGTTGACGCTTTTTGCCGCGCCAGCGACCGTATCCGCTATGTCCACCATGCAAGTCACCCGCGAAGAGCTGAATCCCTGCACGATCAAGCTCGACATCGTCTGTTCGCCCGATCAGGTCACCGAGGGCTTCGGCAAGGCATACAAGGCCTTTGCGAAGCGCATGAAGGTTCCCGGCTTTCGTCCTGGATCGGCGCCAAAGTCGATGCTCGAGAAGATGGTTCCGAAAGAGGAGCTCTACAACACCGCCGCCGATGAGATCGTGCGCCTTTCGCTGAAAAAGGCCATCGATGAGCAGAAGATCGAGCCCAGCGATGCTCCATCGGTGCGGATGTCGAAGCTGGAAGAGGAGCCGGCGGCTTGCGAATTCTCCGCCAAGGTTCCGCTCAAGCCGATCGTCGAGCTCAGCGAATACACCGGTTTGTCTGCCGAAAAGCCGGTCGTGGAAGTGGCTGACGACGAGGTTGACCGGCAACTCGACGAGCTTCGGCGGCGATCGGGTGATTCCGAAGCGATCACCGACCGCGGCGCCGAGGATGGAGATATTGCCGTGGTCAACATTCGGGCGGATGGCCAAGAAGGCGACGGGCGCACCTTCATGTCGATCGTGGGCCAGACGTTCCCGGAGCTCGATCGGGCATTGCACGGCATGGTGGCTGAGGAGATGAAGAAGCTTGAGCTCTCGTTCCCGAAAAGCTTCCAGGAGAAGGATTGGGCGGGGAAGAAGCTGAGCTGCCAGGTTACGCTGCGGAATCTCAGTGCGGTGAGGCTGCCTGACCTTACGGACGAGTTTGCGCAGAAGCTCTCGACGGAGAACGTGTCGGACCTGAAGGGTCGCGTTAAGGATGCGATTGTCGCGGCCAAGGAGAACATGTCTCGCGACTATGTTCAGGAGCAGTTCTTCGATCAAATCATGGCCAAGAGCACCGTTCACGTTCCCGATACGATGTGGGAGCCGGTGGCGGCAAGGCGCCTGAACGACATTCAGATGGAGCTTTCCCAGCAGAAGAAATCAATTGAGGACTATGCGAAGGAAAACGGCATGACGGTGGAAAGCCTGGTGGAAGCGTGGCAGCATGAAGCCCACATGCACGTCAAGCGAGCTGTTGTCATTCGAGAGATTTTTGCTAAAGAGGGAATGCGCCTCAACAATCAAGATTTAAACCGCGAACTGCTCGATATGGCAAACGAGTACAAGATGCACCCGAAGGAGCTGTTCGAAGCAATGAAGAAGAATCGGTCGATTCACGAGTTGGAGTTCCGCGCGATCTTTCGCAAAGTGATGGACTTCCTTCATGAAAAGGCCAACATAACCGAAGTGGCTGCGAAAGCCTAAACGAAACGCCGACTATAGAGCGTATCAGGAGACTAAGGATGGGAGTTCCGTACGTAATCGAGCAAACGGCGCGCGGTGAGCGCTCCTACGACATTTGGTCCAGACTGCTCAAGGACCGCATCGTCTTTTTGGGTTCACCCGTCGACGACTATGTCGCGAATCTGCTCGTGGCCCAGTTTCTTTTCTTGGAGAAGGAAGATCCCGATAAGGAAATCGACTTCTATATCCACAGTCCCGGCGGCAGTGTGAGTGCTGGACTGGCGATCTACGACTGCATGCAGATCATCAAGCCCGATGTCGCGACGATCTGTGTGGGTCAAGCCGCATCGATGGGCGCGGTTCTACTGGCCGGCGGAGCCACCGGTAAGCGATTCTGCCTGAAGAATGCCCGGGTGATGATTCACCAAGGCAGTGCGGGAACCCAGGGAACGATCACCGACATGAATGTTGCGCTTGCCGAGTTCAACCGCAACAACGAGTCCATTTTTACAATCCTCGCCCAGCACACCAACAAACCGATCGATCAAATCCGTAAGGACTGCGACCGCGATTACTTTATGTCCGCAGAAGAAGCAGTTGGATACGGAATTGTCGATAAAGTTCTTGAACCGGGTGTACGATAACTAAAGCAGGGTCTTACTAAAAGGCCAGAAACCAGGATGGCTAGAACCGTGGAGCGACGCGATCATTGTTGTTTGTGTGGAAAGTCGAAGGAGCAGGTTAAGAGCAAGCTCATCGTCGGTCTGCACGGCGCCGTCTGTGCTGACTGCATCGACCTGTGCAACGACATTCTTCAGAACGACGTGGACAAGGTGCCGGCAGCCGAGCCGGCGCTGCCCAAAGCGAGACGAGGAGCCGCCGCGCCGGCCGACTTGCTGGCGGGGTCGAAGGTGCCCAAGCCCAAGGAGATCGTCCAGTTCCTGGATCGCTATGTGATCGGCCAGGATTCGGCCAAGCGGGCGATGTCGGTGGCGGTTTACAACCACTACAAGCGGATCAACGACGCCAAGAAGGATGATGTCGAGCTCCAGAAGAGCAACATCCTCATGGTCGGACCAACCGGGTCGGGTAAGACGCTTCTGGCTCAGACGCTGGCAAGAATGCTGGAGGTCCCGTTCGCGATTGCGGATGCCACCACGCTGACGGAAGCCGGCTATGTGGGTGAGGATGTCGAGAACATCCTGCTCAAGCTTTACCAGGCGGCCGAGGCGATGGACGCCAAGCGCGCCAAGGAGCTTTGCGAGCGCGGCATCATCTACGTCGACGAAATCGACAAGATCGGCCGCAAGAGCGAGAACCCGTCGATCACCCGCGACGTGAGCGGCGAGGGCGTTCAGCAGGCGCTCCTGAAGATTTTGGAAGGCACGACCGCCAACGTTCCGCCGAGCGGCGGCCGCAAGCATCCGCAGCAGGAATACATCCAGGTCGACACGTCGAACGTGCTGTTCGTCTGCGGCGGAGCCTTCGAGGGCCTCGAGGAGATCATCCTGCGTCGCCAGCGCGAGAACGTCATGGGCTTCCGCGCCGATGTGCAGAGCAAGGAAGAGCGCAAGAAGGACATCCTGAGCAAGGTGTTGCCGGAAGATCTCTTGAAGTACGGCCTTATTCCCGAGTTCATCGGACGGCTTCCCGTCGTTACGACGCTCGACCAGCTGGATCAGGAGACGCTGGTGCGGATCCTAACCGAACCGCGCAACGCGCTCATCAAGCAGTATGCGAAGTTTTTCGAACTGGACGGCGTGGAGCTCGAGTTCCACCCGGCTGCGCTGGAGGAAATCGCTTCCGAGGCGCTCAAGCGCAAGACCGGCGCCCGCGCGCTGCGTGCGATCATCGAGCAGGTGATGCTCGAGGTGATGTTTGAAGTCCCGAGCAACGAGTCGATCAAGAAGGTCGTGGTGCCGGAAGGCATCTTCACCGAATCGCGCCAGCCGATCCTATTGACGGAAGAGCAGCTCAAGCAGGCGAGCTAGTCGAAACCCCGAGTTTTGCGTAGAAATTGGTGGAAGCTCCTGTAAAATGGACACAGGAGAGCAATGCGTACTTCCATTACTCGCGTACTGTCACCTTTGCTGGCCGCTGCGGCTGTTAGCTGCTTCGCTGAAGGTCCGCCCGTCCCCCGTCCGGATGCCTTTGCCATGCGCGACGGCGTAATACAATCCTTCAAGACTCTGGCGAATGACAAAGACCCTGATCCCTACGATGTTTTGACCGTCAAGTCGGTCACCCAGCCTGCGCATGGGCAAGTAACGATCGACTCAAGCAAGCGCTTTATTCGGGTCGAACCCAACGCCGGCTTTAAGGGCAACCTTGACTTTCAGTATCAGGTGACCGATGGCAAATACACGGTGGCTAGCTCGGTCACGGTCGAAGTCGTCCCCCTGCCGATCCAGTTTCAGTTCACCATCTTTGATTTTGAAGAGCCCTTTTATACGAATGACTCGGCTCCGACACTAGACGGCGGCACGTTGTTATGTGCAACGAGGCAGTCCGACAAGGTAGGCCTCTTGATTCGGCTGGACTCTGCGGGTCAGGAACTTTGGCGTAAGGTTGGAGCCGGTGGACAGGTGGTCGATGAGATGCCTTCTGGCGATATCGTAATCGCAGGCGCCGGCTCAGATAAGTCTGTAAGCGTTACGATCCTCGATCAAGTCGGTAACGTTAAGCTAACAAAGGAAGTTCTAGCTGGTGGGACCAGAGAGCATGTTAGTGATCTGAAGGCCAGCTCACATGGAATCTTTATAGCCTGTCGGCGAACCCATATCGACTTTGAGAACCAAGGCTATGCTGTCCTATGCCTTTCAAGTAGTGCAACGTTAAAGTGGCATCGATACGAGCACTACAATGGCTCCTACTACTACCCGACCGCGATAACGATCGATTCGAATGGTAACTCTGTTGTCTTTGGGTACCATGTTGACAGCAACAGCGGATACCTTCCGTTTGCAGCACGATTTGATCAAGACGGAAACCAGAGGTATTCCAAGTTCTTTGGAGGTTATCCATGGAATAGAAATGAAATTGGTACAAGAGATGTTGCCTTTGATGCGAACTCGAACAATTTAGTCCTAACGGTTGAACGGCAGGATGACGACGATCTTCCAATTTACACCACTCTGCATAAGGTTAGCGAATCTGGAAATATTCTCGGAACCTTGAGGATCTTCGAGCCGATCGAGACCGACAGTGCCAGGATGGCCATAGGAACTGGCGGTGACATTATCGTCGCCGCGCGGGACAGGAAAAGTCCCGACGGACTCTACTGGGTGGGCCGGGTAGCACGGAATCTTGATCGTGTGAAGTGGCAACGTAGTTTTAGCAATGGTCACCATACAGCGATAACCGCGCCAACGGTTGTACATGATGGATTGAATAGCGCGATGATCGGCGTTTTTGACTACCGGTTTCCCGAAACCAGGGTGGCAACGTGGTGCCTTCGGGATTCCGATGGGCTACTGCTAGGATGCGAGGAGGCAGTGGCAGTTATGCCGGGAACCGTTCGCAATGTTGCTCTGGCCAAGAATGTGGTTCAAACTTCCGTAATCACCGAGAATCAGAATAGTGACCATTACTCGGCAGTATGGTCGGCGAAACCACGATGGCCTAGTTCCGTGCTGAGTTATGCGTTGTTTGGACTTCGGCCCTTCTATGGAAACTTAGAGTCGCTGAAGCGACCGGACTATGACAGCATGCTGCTTGGTTCGGCTCCAATGTCTGGCCTTGGCAAGTACTCGCCACCGAGATCAATGGAGGTGGCACTTAGGCTGAACCAATCTGCTTTTAGTATTTTGGAGACTCGGTTTCGGGTGATGGCAGATCGGAATACTCTTCGAATGCGAGTGACCCCGTACGACTTTGATGTCAAGAAATTCTGGTCCCAGGATAGCGTAGAACTCCCGCTCTCGGATATCTACGCCTTCTACCGACCCACATTTGCCGACCCCGCACGGTTTCAGGATAGCCAATCGCAGGTCCGACTGCGGCTGGAGTTCATCGGCCTACCCCAAGACATAGGTTGGGTCGATATCGATGAGGTCCATATCGAGGGATTCTAGGAAACCTAGTCCGGGTTAGGAGGAACGGCGATCAATGGCTGGTGTTTGCGTGTTAACCCATGGTGCCGGAAGGGATCTTCACGGAATCGCGCCAGCCGATCCTATTGACCGAAGAGCAGCTCAAGCAGGCCAGCTAGCGGCGTAGGCGCCGGGGTGGTTTGCCCACCTTGGGCGTAAGTTTCCTCTGATGCCTTCGGGTAGAGTAGATATATGCTTGCGCGATCCTCGACAGGAATCTTGCTGAGCTGGTTGTTATCCAGGTTTCTGCTCAGAATCGCGTCCAGTTCAATGAAACGACCCGGGTCAAAGGGATGGAGCCCGTTGCCGCAGGGCAGTCACCGACTCGCCAGGCTGCAACCTATAGCGTAACGGCAATCTATACTCCGCCGTCAGGACACTCGGTGGTCGAATACATCTGGCAGAACAAAATATCCACCCGACCCCGGGCAAGGCATCCTCGATGGCAGGCTTGCCGTGGTCTCGAATATTTACAGTCCCAGTGCGACCGCACGGGCGTTTAAGCCTGGTGAGTACGAGGCAGTATGCGGAATCCGGTTGCAGTATCCTGACGGCTCGACGGACCTATCGGCCAACCCAGCGAGTTCGTTGTTGGGACTTGCGCGGCGATCGGAGGCGTCCTTAACGTTACGGTTCAAGGCGCGGCGCATCCTACTTACGAACAGGATCTCGGTTTGCCAACGGGCGCATACTATCTACAATACTTCAATTACTCCCACGCTGCGCCTCGTCCACCTGCTGCTCAGGTAACTCAGTATGCATACTGCTCGGTTGATACGCAGCCTGCGGATACGGTTGTTTCGTGGACTATACCTTCTTCCTTATACAGCCTTATCATCGAGGAGATAGACGAGAATAGCCATCTTATTGATTTGTCAGCCGAAACGGCCGTGAAGGATGCGGAGGTTCGTGCCAATTATGCGCTAAGTTTTTTGGCGGATGACGGCGTAATGTATTTCGGTGAAGCAATCGACATAACCACTGAAGTGCCCCAAGGTTTGTTGTCGAGTCATATGAAGGTCAGACGGTTCTCTGGGCACCTGCCATCCGCACTAACCCTACCCGCAGTTTTCGAACAGGAAAGGTTGCTTTTTCCGAACGATCCCGATACATGGCAATGTGGTCGCGAATATAAGTATAAGCTTGTCGATACGTTTGGCGAAGACTGCCCTGGCGTTAGAATACAGGAGAGGTATACGACGCCAATACCTAGCGGCTTTCATGCTAACGGCGTAAGTGAGTTTTGGATAACAGTACTAGATCCTGCAAACAAGCGCGCTTGGTTCCACGATACCGACTGGATTCGATACGCCTGGCCACCGAGCACTAACCAGCCGCCGAATATCGTGTTGCAGCATCAATACTACGCCGGGAATACGGCAACGACCGGGACGAGCGGTGTTCCATTACAACTCTTTACTATGACGTTAATAGCTGGGAAGCCAGGTGCGGTTATCCACAGTCCTTAGGAGGCAATATGAATTCAATTGCAGTAGGTTTAATTGTGGCCACTTCCTGTGGCATTTCCACTGAGGCTTATTTGAGGCCGCTATTTCTTGACGACCTATCTCCGATTCGACTGAGCGGTATCTACGAGGCCGTGTCAAAACCTTCGATCGTGGTGAGGCCACATACCGTCGACCAGGGCACAAGCCGAGAATTCCAAACGCAGCGCTTTCGAATTCTGGACTTGGCGACTGAGGGTCGGTCGGGCGAACTTTCGGTTCTCTTCTCGCAAAGCTCAGTCAATACTTATCCGCAATTCGAGCCCGGAGCGCGGGTCCTTCTTTTCCTCGCGCCCAAAGTGAACGGGCGACTATCGGTTCGCAACGGTTCGCGCCAAGGTTGGGAGGATGGTGTGGATTGGCATGCTGCGGAAGAGGATGACGGTTGCGCATGGTCTTGGCTCCCTATAATGGCGACGAAAATTCCTGCGGGCCAGACCCCAGAAGTACGCCTGTTTCGGTGTTTGTTGGAGGAAATAGCCGTTGCGAGTGAGGCAAACAAGAATCGCATTCTTGAGTTTTTTCACCAATGCCGTTACCCCGGAGCGAAGGCACACTTCCGTTCGAAGGGTGGTGAGGCGACCGAATTTCACGAAGCCGTACGGACGCTCGCGGCAAAAGTCGATGGCGAAACGTCGGCAAGGCTCCTTTGGCTCCTCAACGATTGGTGCATTCGCGGATCGGCACGGTGGTACCTCGATGCCGTTATGAAGCTCGCATCGGCGCCGACCGTTTTCGCTTCCTGGGTGGAGATTCCGCCCGTCAGATTTTGGGAGGAGCCGGACCCGCTGACGGGCAAGGGTCGATCCTTCGAGTTGCCTAATCCCAACGATTGGGCGGTGGTTGCTGCCACAAGTAAGAACTTGAAGGTAACAGCTTTCGTTCTCTCGCAGCTGGGTTTCATGAAACCCGATGAGGCTCATGAAAAGCTGATGGCGCCGCTGCTGGATAGTCCAGATGCGGAGATCCGCTACTACCTTGCGCGCCATTACGCGATGGCGCAGGACGTCCCAGAGCACCAACCCAGCCGAACGGTTCTCACCGAACCAAGATTCGTTATCGAATATAGCGGCCTCCAAGAGGCCGTCGCATTCTGGAAAAACTACTGGAAAGTCGAATAAAGATGGCTCAAGACCATCCTCTGTCCGCCCTCTGAGATTGGATTACCCGCTGACCCGTGCCAATTCCGCC
The DNA here is from genome assembly GCA_019187105.1 of Fimbriimonadaceae bacterium. Lineage (NCBI taxonomy): Bacteria > Bacillati > Armatimonadota > Fimbriimonadia > Fimbriimonadales > Fimbriimonadaceae > Fimbriimonadaceae bacterium. The sequence goes on from JABAQM010000001.1 coordinate 1,833,391, forward strand.
TCCATGGCTCCAACCACATCCTTCATCGTCGCCCCGTCGATCGCAAACCGAGCCCCGCGGCAGCGAACAGCTCCGGCAGCAGTCGGCTGCCGCCAAGGCGCCAGGTAGCATCGCCTCATGCGGTGGCGAGTTGCGTTTCTTTCGGCATCAATGATCCTAGCCGCTCATGCTGCAGCGGATGCCTTGATGGTCTCGGCGAGAGACCTGACCGATAAGGAGAAGGACTGGTACACACAGGCGTTCCTGGCTACGGGAGCGACCAGAGCCGAGGTGTTTGCCAAGCTGTCGAAGGAAGTCACCGAGGCCGGCGGCGTGGTCTTTCTCCGTGGCGAGACCATCATGATCGCGTCGCCCTCGCTTGCAAAGCTAAAGGCTAAGGAGCGGAGGCTCTCCGGCTATGAAGCCGTGCCCAAACTCTTCAGCAGCGGCAGCCCGATGAAGAAGTTCGGCGACCTACCCAAGGAGCTTCAGGAGATCGTTACCGATCTGACCAGCCAGATCAAGAAGCCCGAAGGCAAAACCTTTATCCCCGAACAAGGAACCGCGGTGTTATTCGGTGCGGGTTTCCAATGCCGGCTTACCGATGGCGACAAGGTGATCGACTTTGTGAGGAGCCCTGCGGACCATTCAGAGCATTCGAACCAGCTTGCCGCCGCGCCGCTTGCATTCGACACGAGGAACCCAAGTCCAGAGGAGCAAGCCCTGAGGGACGATTCGATCAATGGTGACCGGCTCATTGGACCGAAAATGCAACTCTCGATCATCGGGAGGAACCGGGCAGGTCAGGCCAAGAGCTTCGCCGACTTTTGGGAGGAGTTTGCCAAGTGGGAGGCGGACTTCGAAACCAAAACCGCGGCGGCAAGGCGCTTGGCCATTCAGGCAGCCGCCATCGCATCCGGCGCGCCAGATTGGATGAAGGAAGATCATCAGGGCAAGCGCATCAGCGAACTGCCTCCGGAGATGAAGGCAGAGCTGGAAGCATGGGTAAAAAAACGGATGTCCTTGTACGGACTTAAGAACGACGCGGAAGTGAACGCGTTCCTTAGCCGAGCCACCGTATCGAGCCAGTTGCCGAGGGTGACCGTGACCTATGGATTGCCCAAGCCGTACGGCGCCGCCGGCGCGGGCTTCTAGCCCGTAACCCGCGCCAGTTCCGTCTCCATCGCCCCGACGACATCCTTCATCGTCGCGACGTCGAAGGCAAACCGCGCGCCAGCCGCGGCGAACAGCTCCGGCAGCGGCCGGCTGCCGCCCAGCGCCAGCGCGTGCCGGTACTGGGCGATCGCCGAGCGGCGGTCCTTCTGCGCGTTGCGCCAGACCTGAAGCGCGCCGAGCTGGGCGAGGCCGTATTCCACGTAGTACAGCGGCACAACGTGGATGTGGAGCTTGCGGTGCCACCCGTTCGCCTTGTCCTCTTCGAGGCCGGTCCAATCGACGCCGGGCATGAACCGATCCCAGAGGAGAGACCACTCGTGGTCGCAGGCTTCGCCGACGTGGGCGATATCGGGATTGGCGTACACCCAGTGCTGGAAGGCGTCGACGACCGCCATGTAGGGCCAGAAGGTCAGGCACCGGGTGAGGTGGTCGGCAATGGCCCGGTTCGCATCGGCTGCCGAGTAGAAGCCTCCTTCGCTTTCGCTCAGATAGGGCGCAGAAAGGTGCTCCATGCTCATGGATGCGACTTCGGCAAACTCGGTGTTCACGTTCGTCAGGTGCTCCAGTCGCTGCAGTCGCGACTCATAGACATGGAAGGCATGGCCGCCTTCATGGAGCAGGGTCAGCACGTCGTCGTGAATCCCGACCGCGTTCATGAAGATGAAGGGGGTTCGAATCTTGGAAAAGGTCTCGCAGTAGCCGCCCGGCGCCTTCCCTTTGCGATTGTCGAGGTCGAGCAGGCCGAGACGCCGCATGTCCTGGTAGTACTGGCCGAGCACGGGATCGACCCTTTCGAACACCCTCGCCGCGCGTTCGTCGAGCTCCTGCACGTTCGCGAACGGCTTTAGCGGTGGCCGCCCGTGGGGATCGACATCGAGGTCCCAAGGTCGCAGGGAGTCGTATCCCAGTGCCTTTCGCCGCTCCTCATAGAGCCGCGTGCAGACCGGCACCACGACTTCTTCGATCGCCTGGTGAAACGAGAAACAATCCTCCGGTGTGTAATCGAACCTCTGGAACTCTGCCCATCGAAAGGCGCGGTAGTCGCGACCGAAGTCGGCGTTTTCCGCCATCTTCAGCCGGACATCGAGAAACCGCTTCCAAAGGGCGTTGACCTTTTCACGGTCGGCCAGCTGACGGTTCGAAGCCAGCCGCCATGCCGCTTCGCGGCGAGCACGATCAGCTTCCTGATAGATCGGCTTCAGGCCGGTGAGGGTCTTTTCCTCTCCGTCCCATTTGACGGTTTGGGCGCCCATGATCTCATCGAACTCCATGCCGAGCTTCGACTCTTCGGCGTGCAGCGGCAAGTTGGCTTCGCGGAAGAGGGCAGCTTCGGCTCGCATATTGCGCAGCGGAACCTCGAATCCGACCGGCTCCAACCCGGAATCCAGCAGCTTTTGCTTCAGCTTCTGTTCCCAGGCCGCCGATTGTTGCTGCGTGGTGTCCAGGTATTCGGTGAATCGCCCCTTTGCATCCTCGTCGTTCGTGTCGACCGACGTCATGACGTAGAGTCGGCTGCCCTGCTCGCGGACCTCGCTCAGGAGATCCGACCACTTCTCCAGCCACTCATCGAGGTTTCGCTGATCGAGGGCTTGCTCGGCCAAGGCGATATAGCGAGGCTCAAAATCCGCCCAGGAGCGGCTGATGAGAGGCGAGTCGGCAATTCGGTCGGCGATCATGTGAGTACCTTACCTGTGACCCCGGTTCAGGGTTCCCGGTTCAGTCCGTCTCCGTGGCGCCCCCGGCGGGACTCGAACCCACGACCCACTGCTTAGAAGGCAGTTGCTCTATCCACTGAGCTACGGGGGCGGACGCCGGTCCGAGGGTACCCAATTGAGTTCAGGCGCCCTGCCGCAAGCCGGTGTCGTCGGTTGGGATGTCTCGCCCCATGTAGACTCTAGGGGCGTGAAGCGGGATTTCGACGTCATCGTCGTGGGCGCCGGTCATGCCGGCATCGAGGCAGCCTTGGCTGCGGCTCGCATGGGCGCTTCTGTCGCCTGCGTCACCCTCAATCCCGACCGCATCGGCCATCTGCCCTGCAACTGCAGCATCGGCGGCCCCGCCAAGGGCCATATTGCCAGGGAGGTGGATGCTCTCGGCGGCCAGATGGGGCTGACGACCGACGCGACGATGACCCACATCCGGAAGGTCGGCACCGGGAAGGGGCCCGCGGTTCAAACGGCTCGGGCCCACGTCTGCAAGCACCACTATCCGCAGGTGATGCAACACGTGCTGGTCGATCAGGCGAGACTCACGATCATCGCCGGAGTCGCCCTCTCGGTGACCGGATCGGATCGAGTCACCGGCCTCAGGGTGGAAATCGAGGGGCGAGAGGTGTACCTGGTTGCTCGAAGCGTGGTCCTGACGACGGGCACGTTCTTAAACGGCCTGTGTCACATGGGGCGCGAAAAAACGATCGCCGCGCGAAACGGCGATCCTGCGGTTTCCGAACTGTCGACGTATCTCAAGGACTTGGGCGTGCGCAGTAGGCGCTTCAAAACCGGTACTACCCCGCGATTGGACCCGGCAACGATCGACTGGGTGGCCTGTGAAGTGCTGGATAGCGAGCCGGAGGCCGCGCCATTCAGCTTTATCGGGTCCCAACCCGATACGACGAAACTCCTTCCGTGCTGGAAGACGCACACCAACGAGGAAGTCCACGGCATTCTCAGGGACAATCTGCAGGAAAGTCCGATGTATTGCGGCGAAATCGAAGGTACCGGCCCACGATATTGCCCAAGTATCGAGGACAAAGTCGTCAAGTTCGCGTCAAAAGACCGGCATCCCGTCTTTTTAGAGCTTGAGACGTGTTCGGAAGACAGTGTTTACGTCCAAGGGTTTTCGACATCGATGCCGGTGGAGATACAGGAACGAGCGCTTCGGCTGATTCCCGGGCTCGAACGGGCCACGATGCTGCGACCGGGATATGCGGTCGAGTACGACATGGCGGATCCGACCCAGCTCGATGGCACGCTGATGTCCAAGCTTCTGTCCGGGCTCTTCCTGGCGGGGCAGATCAACGGGACATCGGGCTACGAGGAAGCGGCCGGCCAAGGCATCGTAGCGGGAATCCAGGCGACGAGATGGGCTCAGGAGGAAGGGCCGGTGCCGTTCCACCGCGACCAATCGTTTATCGGCGTGATGATCGACGACCTCGTGACAAAGGGCGTCGAGGACCCCTATCGGATGCTGACGGCTCGAGCGGAGCACCGGCTTTTGTTGCGCCATGACAATGCCGACCGTCGGCTCACACCCCTTGCCCGGGAGATTGGACTTTGCGGCGAAGATCGCTGGCGCGCCTACAGCGAGAAGCAGGAGCTCATCGAGCGGGACGTTAAGACCGTGGATGCGACGTACCTCTACGCCTCAGACAACGACTGGCTCTCCGAGCTGTACACGACTCCCGTGCCGAACCGGCTGAGCCTGATGGAGTACCTGCGGCGCCCGGAAGCGGATTTCGAAGCGATCGTGGCGAAGCTGGCCCAGCTGGATCGCTGTCCGGACGTTTCCGACCGTGGCGACGTTCGGGAGCAAGTAGCGCTCGCCGCCAAGTACCAGGGCTACATCGAAATCCAGCAGCGGCAGGCCGAGCGGCAGCGCAAGCTGGATACCATGCCGATTCCGGCGAATTACGACTTCGAAGCCATGAAGGGCCTGAGCTTTGAAAGCAAGGAAAAGCTGACCCGGTTGGCGCCTCGATCGATCGGACAGGCGTCGCGGATCCCTGGGGTGCGGCCAAGCGACATCGCGCTATTGATCGGACATCTGCGAAAGCGCACGGCCTAGCTCCGCAAGCTTCTTGAGGCGTGGGCTATCCGGAAACCGAAGCGCCAGCCACGCGATGCAGCGCCAAGCAAGCTCGCCCGCCGGCAACGGCAGATCGCTCGGAAGATTCTCGGCAGCCCGGACGTGAATAGCGGCTTCTGTGACTTTGTTTGCGCCATCGCCAAGCCGCCAGGCGGCGAAGTAGCGCAGCAAGGCGAGGTCTTGGTGCCGCAGGGCTTCATCGATCCACCGGATGGCGTCATCGTCGAGACCGGCATCGATTAGCCGTGCTGCGCCCTCGACTAGGGCATCTCCGTTCTGCCCGATTGGACGAATGATCGCCGCCGGCTCGCTTCCGCCGGGGGGCTGCCGAAGGAAGGATTCGATTCGGAGGAGCGGTTCAAGGGGGGCCAGATAGTGTGCGTTCGTTAGGCTTTGGGACTCGCCGATTCCGGTGCGGCGCTCGACGACCGCGCGCAGCCACCACAGGATATGGTCATCGCCGGCATAGAGTAGGGCCTCATCGATCCTCTCGAGAGCCATATCCCAGTTCGCGGTCCGCATCGCTTCGAGCGCGCCCTGATGCCAACCTGCAGCGCGCATGGCCGCGGATTTCGTCCACTCCTGCCAGGAGCCGGATAGGGGGGCTTCCTCGGTAGGGCCGTGGTCGAGTGGAGCGGTGGTCCACTCGAGGGGAAGGAGGTCGCTTTCGGCAAGGACCTTGCGGTCGGAACCGACGAGGGCGACCTTCACGACGCGCTCCTCCACCGCGGACAGGTCGAACTCCCGGATTACCTCCGGCATGAGGCTGACGGACGTTTCCAGCGTCTCCTCATCTTCGGTGAGCAGGAACAGCTTCGCCGCGTCGGCAGCAGCCGACTGGACCCGGAGGGTGGTGTTCGACAACGACATGGCTGCGTTGCGGGTCAGTGCGACCGGCGCCGGCATTCCCGAGAATGGCGTGAGGTCGACTTGAAAGGAAATCGTCTGATGCGGCGCCAGATGTCCGGCGAAGTACCAAAGGACCTCGCTATCGTCGCCGGAACTGGCCAGAAAGTCGCCGCCGACCTCAACCGAGACCAGCCAGACGTTATCCCCGATCCTGGCGGCCAGTCGTCCCTTTCCGTCCCAATGTCCCTGCGCTCCACCGATGTGCAAGCCAATTGGAGCGGCTACCGGTGACTTCGAGCGGTTGAGTGCCCGAAAGTCGAGTGATAGCCGAGCTTGATTCGATGCAAGGGTCCACGTGGCGTGCCACGACAGGCCATCGGACATTTCGAGTCCGTGAAAGAGGACCGAGGCGCCGCCGTCTTCCCATTCCCGAACCAGGTAATCGATCGGACCAAGGCTGTGCAGGGCACGTCCAACGACCGGCAATATTCCATCCGGCAATCCCGCACCCCGCGGCCAACTGCCAGAGAGGCGAAGCTGATCACGCTCGGGAAGCAGCCTCGATTGCGTTCGCCGATCGAAACAAGTCAGCAGGCGGCCGCCAAGCTGAGGGGCGAAGGACGCCTGGAGATAAGCATTTTCCAGCACGACGACCGGCGTCACCACACCTTGGATCGATCCAGAGGGCGCGAGCGTCGGCAGCGGGTACCGAACCAGACTCTCGGGTTTGGAGGGGTCGATCGGTTGAATCGAGGCGGACTCGCATTGCAATTCAACACGGTCTTCGAACACCTCGACACGGCTCATGGGGCGTCGGGATCATACCCTTCGGCTAAAATGGTTGATATAACCAATGAGTTCCGGCGGCAAAGTTGCCTTGTTTCTGGTGAAGTGGATCGTGGTCCCGGTCGGATTTCTACTCGTCGGGTTCTTCCTTATCGGTCCACGGATCGGCGCGCCGGTGAAACCCTCGTTTGCCGATGCTTCGAAGGGCGGGCAAACGGCCTCCAATGCCACGACTTCGGCTGCGACGGATGAAGGCGGCCGCAAGCGCAACGAGCCGGTGGTGGAGATTTCTGCCAGCGAACTGACCCAGGAGGATCGCGATCGCCTTCGTCGGGAGAACGCACCGCGGGTCGCCCCCTACGATCCGTCGACGCCGCGGCGGTCATCCACACGCCGAAAGTCGGAGGAGCCAGCCCCACCACCGGAGGAAGAGACGATGCTGCCTGAAGAGCCGATTGACGAGGGTGGCAGCGCCGGCGGCGCTGGCCTTACGGGAGGCGACGAGGGCGGAACGACCGATACGACCGGCGGTGAAACCGGTGGCGACACGGGTACCACGGACGGTGGCGGCGGAAATCCCACCGTGGACGGGGTTAGGTAAGGCCAAAAAACCGATTCGCGTTTTCGGTCGTGGTCTTGGCTACCGTCGTGCTATCGGTATCCCAAAGCATGGCCACGGCGTCGCGGATGTAATGGAGCCTGCACGGGTGGTTGGGCCGGCCTCGGAACGGATGCGGTGACATCCACGGGGCATCCGTTTCCAGCAAAAGCCGATCCCTTGGCACGAGTTTGATCGTTTCCCGCAGCGAATCCGCCTTGGGATACGTGATGGGTCCGTCGACGCCGATCATGGCGCCCAGCGCAAGAGCCTTCTCCAAATGTTCAGGGGCGCCACCGAAACAGTGAAGCAGCAATCGCGGGCTCTTGCGTTCTTCAAGGATGTCCAGCAGGTCGTCGTAGGCTTCCCGGCAGTGGAAAACGGTCGGGGCGTCGAGCCGCTCGGCAAGGTCTAGCTGGCCGTCAAGGGCGCGGAACTGCTCATCACGCGTCGCGTAGTCCCAGTGGTAGTCAAGGCCGATCTCGCCGAGGGCGATAGCCCTTTGGTGGCCATAGAGTCTCTCAATCTCGGCTACCGTCGATTCCTCGAACTTGGCCGCCTCGTTTGGGTGGAGGCCAACGACCGCATAGACTCCCTCAAACCGGTCTGCCAGCTCAAGGGCGTACCGGCTCGACTCCACGTCCGTGCCGACGACGATTAGCCGTTCCACGCCGGCTTCCCGCGACTCGGCGACGATGGCTGCGGGATCGGGAAATGCGTTGCGGTCGTTGAGGTGGCAGTGGGTGTCGATCAGCATGGTCAGCCCTTGTGTCCCATTCTCTCTTCAGCCACGGATTCGAGTCGATGCAGCTCGGCTTCGAGCTGTTTTCGGACGTCTTCAACCTGGACTTCCGAAGCGTCGCACGGCACGTATATCGGATCGCCGAAGACCATGATCGCCTTCGCGAAGGGCTTCGGTATGAGATAGCGATCCCACGCCGGGTAGATCCAGCGGCGGGAGGCAGAGACCCCGACGGGAATGAGCGCCGCGCCCGACTTTTGCGCCATCAGCAGAATTCCGTTCTGCACGACACCACTCGGGCCGCGTGGGCCGTCCGGTGTGAAGGCCATGGTGACGCCTTCTCGGAGAACCTTGATCGCTTCGACTGCGGCCCTAACGCCCCCTCTTCCCGTGGATCCGCGGATCGTTTTGAATCCCAGCCGGCGAAAAATCCGATTCTGCATATCGCCGTCGTTCGACTGGCTGATGATTGTCCAGACCCCCTTGCCGCGAAAGACGATGGCAGCGACAAAGGTGCGGCCGTGCCATCCGGCCAACACCTTGCCACCGGGAAGCTCGCGGACCCGGTCATAACCTTCCAAGGTGATTCGAAGGGTCGCGCCTATCAACCGCACGAGAAGGTAGATCGGAATCGCGAGCACGCGGGGGCGAATCGCTCGCCAGCGCGCCTTTAAGCTAGCCAACCTTTGGTCCTCGCGACTTCGGTGGCGGCATGGAGCGGATAGGACCGTTCGAGGATCGTCATCAGGGCCTCGAACCGCGACTGGTCAGATTCGCGAACTGCCGTTGCAAGAGCCAGAACGGCATCGGGCCGCTGGACGTCGTCCCGCTGGGATACGATGCTTTCGAGCAGGCGGATTGCCAGGTCCGGCTTGGACGTGCCAAACCGGTCGGCGAGCATGGAGCGGCGGAGGGAGGGAAGCTCGGCCAAGGCCTCAAGCTCGTCGAGGCGCTCCAGGTGAGGCACCTGCTGTGACTCGGGAAGACTCTCGATCAGGCGCAGCCGAACCACGATCTCGTTCGTTTCATCGGTTGCATCCCGATATGCTTCGGCCAGCTCCGCCCAGGCCTTGAGGTCGTTCGGGAACTTCGCCAGGTGCTCCTTGGCTGCGTGAATCCTAGCTTCCGGTGACTTCTCCGAGAGGGCGGACAGCACGATGTGGCCATGCCTTCTCTGGGCTTCAGCGGGCGCCTTGAAGAGGATGCTCAGGAGGATGCCTGCCGAAAACCCACCCACATGGGTCCAGAAGGCAGTTCCACCGGAATCGCCGAGGCGGACGATCGCGCCCAAGGCCTGCAAACCGATCCAGATAGCGGCGACGGACCAGATCGGTACTTGAAGGCGCGGAGCCAAGGGGACCCGCATATTGGGATAGGCGGCACAGTAGTAGGCGACCGCCGCGGCAACGCATCCGCTCGCGCCGATCACGATGCCATGGCGGATAAACAGCGAGTGCATCAATAGTCCGATCAGGCCGCCGACGAGATAAAGCGCGACCAGCCGGACCGAACCTGAAAGCGATTCGACGGCGGGGCCGACGGCAGCGAGAAAGATCATGTTGCCGCCGAGGTGAATGATGTTGGCGTGCATGAAGATCGATGAAACGGCGTCCCGAAGAGACGGGGCATTGGGACGGAAGCCGAGCCGATCGATGAGGGAGGGTTCCCATTGGATGGCAAAAGCCACCGCGATGTTCAGCGCGATTAGGATCAAGGTGGCAATGGGACCACCCCGCGCCGTCATCAAGCCTCCTGGTAGATCGCTTCCGGAATCTCGACGTTGACGTATGTTTCTTGGACGTCGTCGAGATCGTCAAGGGCGTCCAACAGCTTTACCAATCGGCGCATATCGTCCTCGCTGGGGTTGGCAAAGTTCGTGGCAATCCTGGTTAAGGCGACTTCCTCGGTCTTCATGCCTTCGGCCACGAGAGCATCGTTAACCTTGTGGAGGTCTCCGATTTCGGTCTCGATCGTGTAGAACTCCTCATCGCTCGCGATATCTTGTGCGCCCGCGTCCAGGGCCAGCAGCGTCAGGCTTTCCTCATCGACGCCATCCTTTGGCACGAGGATCTGGCCCACGTGCTTGAACTGCCAGCTGACCGAGCCGTTCTCACTTAGGTTGCCGCCATTCTTGCTAAAGGCATGGCGCAGGTCGGGCACGGTTCGGTTTCGATTCTCGGTGTAGACCTCTACCATGACCGCCGATCCGCCCGGCCCATAGCCTTCGTAAACGACTTCCTCATAGTCGGCGCCCTCGATCTCTCCGGTGCCGCGCTGGATTGCGCGTTTGATGTTGTCGGCGGGAACAGAGTTTTCCTTTGCCTTATCGATCGCCACCCTCAGTCGCGCGTTCGTCGACGGGTCACCGCCGCCTGATTTGGCCGCGATAATGATTTCGCGACTGAGCTTGGTGAAGATCTTGCCGCGGATGGCATCCTGCTTCCCCTTGCGAATACGGATGTTCTTCCATTTGGAATGGCCGGCCATATAGCCCTCATTTTGGCATGTAGGCCGATGGGCCCAATGCGGGCCGAGTGACCCGGGCAAAGGTCCCGGTTATGTTGCCGGCCTTCCATACCCTTGGTGGTACGGCACACGCGCCGGCCTTGGAGGGCAATGTGAACAAATCTCGAACTCAAACTCGCCACAGAGCGTTTACTCTCACCGAACTGCTCATGGTCATGGCCATCATCCTGATCCTGACCGCGATGAGCTTTCCGCTTATCTCGAAGGGCCGCGGTGTCGCGGCTCGGCACCAGGCCATCAACTCGTTGAAGAACGTGAACTCCGCGTTTTCGATGTACGTCGCCGACTCCGATGAGCGCTTCGCACCGGCAATGTATCAGCGCCAGGATGCGGCGCTACAGATGTGGTGTGGCGCCAAGCTCCCGGACGGGCAGATCGACGCCCACCAGACGCTCCTCGCCAGCTACGGCAGGGGAAAGGTCACCGCCGACCCGACCCATCAGGCAGTCGCCTACATGGGCGATATGTCGGGCTTTGGCTACAACTGGGGCTTCTTAGGCAGCGACATGCACCACACACGGGACTACTCCGCCTTTCCGAACTGCCTTAATCCGGCTCGGCAATCGGATGTTGCTTTGCCCAGCGGCACGATTGCCTTCGCGACCAGCAGCTACTATGCCGCACCTTGGGCGCGTGGGGATGGCGACGTCAAGGACTTTGGCTTCATTGACCCACCCGCCGAATGGAAGGGCAACCCAAACGTCGACTTCCGCCACGGCGGTGGTCGCGTGGTCGATCGCCAGACCAAGACCATTACCATGACCGGCTCGGCAATTGTCCTGTTCGTCGATGGACACGCCGGCACGATGCGCTACGCGGAAATGAAGGACGACCATTTCAACCCGCGTCCTGCGGACGACAGCCCGGCCTGCTCGCTGGGCGAGCCTTGCAGCGACTAGGGCTGTGGTGTCTTTTTGAACAGCCCGGCAGAGCTCTTAGCCATGATCAGCTTGCCTCGGAACGTGCCATAGGCAAAATCGGACGTTCCGGGGCGAAAGCTCGAACCGAACACGAAATCGCTGCTTCCCGTAACGCCATCCCACATCCGGTTGCGGACCGCGGTGCGGTGGTTCCATGATTCGATCTCTTGCTGGCCGCCGAGGCCGCCAAAGATCACCTCTCCCTTTGGCGAGGCCGTTGCGGAATAGCATTGGCTGATAACCGTCGACTTGACAACATGTTGCAGGGTCTCAAGATTGAGGAACGCGGCTTGTCCAAAGGCCACGGCGGTCGCACAGCGGCCGTCGGGCGTGATCACCATCGAGGAGAACACGGAGTGCAGGGAGGTCGGGATCGTGGCGAGCGGTTCCAGGTGGGCCGTAAACAGCTTGAACTCGCCCGAGAAATCAAGGGTGAGGATCCTCCCGTCGGGCAAGTACTCGACGTCCATGGTGGGCCATTGGAATTGCGACACACTGACGCTGCCGGCCGGCAGCCAGTCGCCTGTTCGCCACGTGCGCAGGGTTCCGTCCCGCCCCGCGCCGGCGATCATCGAGCCGTCGGGCGAAAAGGCCACGGCCTGAACGTCGCTCGTATGTCCGAGAAGCGTTGCCACCAGGCTGAGGTCTCCGGCCCGCCAGATGCGAATGGCGTGGTCGTTCTGAATCTCCAAGCCTTCATGTACGAAGTGCGCAGAAGCAATCAGCCGGCCGTCCGGCGAGTACCGAGCCGTGCCGACGGGAAAACCGAGCCCGGTCAGCTGTCGTCGGAGGGCGCCGGTTTCCGCGTCCCAAAACTTGATCGACTTATCCTCGCCGGCGGTCACGAGTTCGCTTCCATCCGGGGAGAAGTCGATGTCCTGGACGCGCCAAACGTGGGCATCGATACTCCAAATTATTGGCGGCGTGCCCTGGGCACGAGCACCGGCAACGGTCATGAGACCCAGCAAGGCAAACCAGCAGCGCATAGCCTAATGGTACGACGATTTGAGGGCAGCGCCCAGTGGTATTGAGCGGGGTCCGCTTCCCGATCCTGGATCAGGGGGTTAGGTACTCTTCGTCCAATGCCGGAAGACTTGCCCGAAGAGGGCGGTGAATTCGAACGGCCACCTTCGTTCTTCCCTTACGAAGAGGCCGAAGAAGCTGAGCAACCGATCGACCTGGGAGAGCCTATCGAGGTTACGGTCGAGGGGGTGTTCGCAACCGAGCATGCCGGCCAGATTCAGCGCTTCGTCCTCGTCACCGATGGGGAGCGGAAGCTGCCGATCCTCATTGGTCCGTTCGAGGCACAAGCGATTACATTGCCAATGGAAGGCACGCTGCCCGATCGGCCGCTGACCCATGATTTGATGAAAACCATGCTTGACCGCATGGATTGCGTTGTGGAGAAGGTCGTCATCGACGACCTCTGGAGTACCACCTTTTACGCAAAGCTCCATATCCGGCGAGGCGAAGAGGAGCTCATTATCGACAGCCGGCCGAGTGACGCGATCGCCATGGCGGTCCGATTCGACGCGCCTATCTTCGTGGCCGACGGAATCTTAGAACAGGGCTCGATCTAGCCAGTCAAGAACGGCGAGCAGATTATCCGTCATCAGGTCGGGCGGCGGAGCCCCATCGGGACGGTCGTCAAAGGAACGCGGTCCGGAGCCGGTCGGAGCGCTTGGCGGCACGTCGCTGGGTCGTCGGATCCAGGCCGTCCGCCATCCTGCCTCGATCGCGGGCGCAATGTCGTGGGCATAGCTGTTTCCCACGAAAAGGATTTCCGATCCGGACAGGCCAAACTCCCGTTCGGCTCGCCGGAAGACACCCGGCTTGGGCTTGCCCTCCCCCATTTCGCCTTCGATAAGGACTGCGTCGAAGTATCGCTCGATGCCCAGCGTAGCGATTTCCTGCCGCTGAATGTCGGCGGGTCCGTTTGTGATGAGGCCAAGCTTGTAGCCTTTCTCCTTTGCCCGGTCGAGGAACTCAAGGGACTCGGGAAATAGTTTGAGGTTGCGGTCGCGTGCCGCGCCGTACGCATCGCCCAGCGTTCGTGCCAATTCCGAATCCTCGATGCCGATCTCAGCCAGCGTGCGCCGCATTTGCTCGGTACGGGTAGGTTCGCCGAACTTCAAGTAAGTTTCATACCAGCCGGTGTGTTTCAAGCTGGGGCTGAAGTCGCGAAACGCCTGGGCCCAGGCGCCGATCATGTCGTCGACGGTGAAACCAGGCGGGCCATGAGCGTCGAAGGTCTCCCGCAGGGCCAGCTTACTGGCATCCCAATACGCGCAGAGGGTGTCGTCGAGGTCGAGATAGATGCCGTGGATGACACCCATTCAGTGGAGTTTCATCGCTCCCCGCACATCTTCCATGGTCTTTGTCGCGAAGTCGCGGGCCCTTCGGGCGCCATCGGCCAGGATGTCTTCGAGGTCGTGATCGGAGATTGCCGCTCGCCGCTCGCGCAGGGGTCGCAGGTATTCGTTTAGGATTTCGATGAGGTCCTTCTTATTCTGCATGCACCCGCGCTCTCCACGGCGGTCCTCTTCCCACTGCGTTTCCCAATTGGGGCTAAAGAGCTTGAGATATTGGCAGACCGCGCAGCCTTCGGGAATGCCGGGATCGGTCTTGCGCAGCTTCGTGGGTGTCGTGAAGGCGCTCATGACCTTCTGAGCCGTTTCCTCCGGCGTTTCGTTCAAGTAAATGCAGTTGCCGTAGGATTTGGACATCTTGCGCAGATTGCCATCCTCATCGGCGTCCAGCCCGGGCACCTTGGATCGCAGTTCGTCCTCATCGATGATGTTGACGAACTCGGGGAACACGTCGCCGTAAAGGTTGTTGAAGCGCCGGGCGATCTCCCGCGAGATCTCAAGGTGGGGCGCCTGGTCCTTACCGACGGGGACTCCGTAGGGCTTGTAAAGCAGGATATCGGCCGCTTGCAGGACGGGGTATCCGAGCAGGCCGTAGGATTCGCGCGAGTTCGTCAAGTTGTCGCGCTTTTCCTTGTAGGTCGGAACACGCTCGAGCCAGCCGAGCGGCGTCACCATACTCAGCAAGAGGTGGAGTTCGGCATGCTCCTTCACGTGACTCTGGATAAAGCAGATCGATTTAGCGGGATCGATCCCGGCCGCCAGATAGTCCTTCATCACTTCGCGCGAGTTATGGCTGATCTGCGAGGGATCTTCAGCCATCGTGGTTAACGCGTGCCAGTCCACGACGCAGCAATACAGCTGGTTCGACTCTTGGAGCTTGACCCACGGTCTAAGTGCTCCCTCGTAGTTGCCAAGGTGCAGCTTTGGCATCGTCGGCTGCATGCCACTGAGAATCCGCTTCGGTTCGCTCACGTTTTATCCCAACCCCAGAAGGAAACTAAATACCCGAACGACGATTGGGAAAAGGACGGTGCCGATGATATCGAAGGGCGTAAACCATCCCAGAATCAGGATGCCGAAGAGTACAAAGGTTCCCGTGCTTCGGTTCCAGATGTACCAGGCGACCCGGTTGCGCTCGTTCATAAACGTCCCCAGGAGCCAGTGACCGTCGAGAGGTCCCAAGGGGATCAAGTTAAAGAAGCACAGGGAAAGATTCACGAGAACGCCAAAGACGAGGGTGGCCAGCAAGTAGTTGCTTCCGTTTAGCATTTCGGCGATGTCGATGTGGACCATGGAGCCGAGATACAGGCGCAGGATGATGGCGTAGGCCGCCGCCTGCAGGAGGTTCATCAGCGGGCCGGCCAGGACGCTCCAGAAGTGGTCCCAGCGCGGATTGCGCATCTTGTCTGGCCGCACCATGACCGGCTTGCCCCAACCGATGCCGAAGCCGGCTATGGCGGTGAAGATGATCATGATGGTCCCCATCGGATCGAGGTGGGCAATCGGGTTCAAGGTGACTCGTCCCATCATCCGGGGGGTCGGGTCGCCGGCTGCGTCGGCAAGTTTGGCATGGCCGAATTCGTGGAGCGCCAGCGCCAACAGGACCACCACGATGCGGAGAAGGAACAGGATGGGATCGTCGATCCGCAAGTTACAGCCCCTCCGGCAGTACTTCCCGTTCGAAAAGCTGGTCCCACGTCTCCCGTTTCTGGGCAATGTGGGGTTCGCCGATGTCGTCGAGGACGACTGCGGCAGGGCGCGGATAACGGTTGTAGTTGTTGGCCATCGCCGCGTTGTAAGCGCCGGTGCAGAGCACTTGTAGAAGATCCCCGGACCGCAGGTTCTCGGGTAGCTGCAGGTTCGGAAAGAGTTGGTCGGTCTCGCAATGCTTGCCGCTTACGGTAACGGTTGTCGACGGGCCGTCGCGGAAGGCCAGGACGGTATAGCGGCTTCCGTACAGCGCCGGTCGAGGGTTGTCGCTGAGGCCACCGTCGACGGCCACGAAGCGCTTCGAATCTCCGTTGGCAAGTGTGACGTCTTTGATCGGGCCGACTCGATAAAGGGTCACTCCGGCCTCCGCGATCAGGGAACGGCCGGGTTCCTGTCCCAGGGTAGGGGTGACGCCGACCGGGTCGAGAACGGCTTTCAGGGCTTCGACGAGCGCTCGATTGTAGTCCGAGATTTCCATTGGTTGATCGCCGTCGGTGTAGCGCACGCCGAGGCCGCCTCCCGTGTTGACGTAGCGGAGCTCGAATCCGTGGCGTTTGGCCATCGCAACTCCAAACTCGGCTACGGCGACTCCCCCTGAAATCTGAGCGAGCGGATCGAGCAGCTGCGACCCGACGTGGCAGTGAAACCCGGCAAGGTCGAGGCGGTGGTCGAGGGCGACGTTTACCGCTTCCTCAGCGTGGCCCCCAACGATTCCAAACCCAAACTTGGTGTCGGCCTGCCCGGTGCTGATCTTCTCATGCGTGATGGGATCGACGCCGGGGGCGAGTCGGAGGGACACCGGCAGTCTGCAACCCAGATCATCAAGCATGGCAAGTTCAAGGAGGCTGTCGGCGACGATTTGCCCGACTCCGACTTGGAGCGCGAACTCCAGTTCTGACCGCTGCTTGTTGTTGCCATGAAAGTGGCACCGGTTTGCGGGGACGCCGGCGGCGAGGGCTGCCCTAAGCTCGCCTTCGCTCGCCACATCGATCATCAAACCCTCGTTGCAGGCGATTCGGAGGATCGCGAGCGTTGAATTCGCCTTCGACGCATAGGAGAGCTCGGTCTTGGGCCAAAGACCGGCGAATGCATCCCGATAGGCTCGAATGCGGCGCTTCAAGCTCGGTGCATCGATCACATAGAGTGGGGTTCCAAATCGGGAAGCCAGATCTGCAGCTTGCTGGCTCGACAGCTTGAATCGCGTATCGAGAGACTCGGCAACTGACATGGGTAGGCCGAATTATGGCAGAAGCCGCTAGAATCTCCCCCGGTGAAGCGCGTCGCGATTCTTGGTTCGACCGGCAGCATCGGAGTTCAAACTCTCGACGTCATTTCGCGGCTTCCCGACCGGCTAAAGGTGGTTGCGCTGGCCGCTCATTCCTCGGGTGAGAGGGTGTTGGCCCAGGCGCGCGAATTCAGCGTATCGAAGGTCGCGCTGTGGGACGAATCGGCGGCGAACCACTTCAAGGTCCAAGGTGGGGAGGCGGCAGTTGTGGATCTCGTCACAAGCGACGAGGTCGACATTGTGGTCGTTTCCGTCTCCGGCGCCATCGGGCTGATACCTACGCTGGCTGCTATCGGGGCCGGCAAGATGATCGCCCTCGCGAGCAAGGAGGTCCTGGTTTCGGCGGGGGAAATCGTGATGCCGCTCGTCCGAAGCCGGGATGTCGTTATGACGCCGATCGACAGTGAGCACAGCGCGATTTTTCAGTGCGTTCGCGGCTACGGCTCCGAGGCGATCGCCGGCATTATTCTCAGCGCGTCGGGTGGCCCATTCAGGGGCCGTTCCCGGGCCGAGCTGAGCAGGGTAACGGTGGAGGAGGCGCTCAACCACCCGACGTGGCGCATGGGCGGCAAGATCACGGTGGATTCCGCCACGCTGATGAACAAGGGTTTGGAAATGATCGAGGCGCGGTGGCTGTTTGGTCTGGAGCCGGCTCAAATCGAGGTCGTGATCCATCCGCAGAGCATTATCCACTCCTATGTGCGGCTCCGCGATGGCAGCGTTCTGGCCCAGCTTGGCTGGCCGGACATGCGGCTGCCGATTCAGGTGGCGCTGCTCCACCCCGACCGGATCGAGTCTGGGCTGCCGCGGTGGAATCCGGCGGATACTCCAGAACTCACCTTCCACCCAACCGACGACGAGGCGTTTCCGGCCCTGGGGCTGGCTCGGTCTGCGATGGAGACGGGCGGTACCATGGCTTGCGCGATGAACGCCGCAAACGAAGAAGCCGCAAACGCTTTTCTCCGTGGAGAATGCGGATTCTTGGACATTGCCGAGTGCGTAGAAAAGGTCATGACGCGCCACGACTCGATTTCGCCCACGCTGGAGGCGATAATAGAGGTGGACGCCTGGGCACGTGCAACGGCCCGAGAGCTCCTTTCGTCAAACAGAAACTAGCCCCATGACTTTCACGTCGATCCTCGTCCTGCTGCTGATGCTCAGCATCTTGGTGGCTGCCCATGAGCTTGGCCACTACTTGTTTGCTCGGATGTTCGGCATGGAC
This sequence comes from Fimbriimonadaceae bacterium, assembly GCA_019187105.1. Classification (NCBI taxonomy): domain Bacteria; kingdom Bacillati; phylum Armatimonadota; class Fimbriimonadia; order Fimbriimonadales; family Fimbriimonadaceae; species Fimbriimonadaceae bacterium. Next base: position 1,851,357 of record JABAQM010000001.1, read on the forward strand.
GTCGAGGAATTCTCGATCGGATTCGGGAGGCCGAAGTGGTGTTACTTCCGCAATAAAGCCGGTACCGAATTCACCATTCGCCCGATACCGTTGGGCGGCTTTGTGAGAGTAAAGGGCATGGTGCCCGAGGAAGACGGTAGCGAGGTCGAGATTCCAAACGGCTTCTACAGCAAGTCGCCGATGGCGCGATTCTGGGTACTGGCCGCGGGACCTGCCTTCAGCATTCTCTTTGGGGTTCTGCTGTTGGTCGGGGTTTATACGTCGGTCGGAATCGACAAGCCAAACCTGGAACCGGTCATTGGCATGGTCAATCCGGGAGGCGAAGCCCAGAAGGCTGGACTGAAGCCAGGGGACCGCATCACCAGACTGGACGCCAAGCCGGTCGGCTCGTTTTACGAGGTTTTGGTTTACGTTCGCGATCGAGCCGGGCAGCCGATCCGAATCGAATTCGAGCGCGGGGGCAAGACACAGTCTCTGATGGTGACCCCAAAACTCGACGAGAAGGAGACACCCGTCATCACATCGGAGCTCGAGCTCGGTGTGGAGCGAAAGCGGCAGGGCAAGATTGGGGCGCGATGGGAAGTCAAGAAGCAGCCACTGTCGTTTGGAGAAGCCATCAAGGAGTCGTTTACCGCTCCCTTAAAGATGGCTTCGAACCTGCTGGCATCCTTCAGCCGGCCGGCCAACTTTACCGAGGATCTCGGTGGACCCGGCACGATCGCGGTCTATACGAGCGCGGCCGTTCAGGAGGGGCTGGAGACGGTTATCATTCTCTCCGCCGTGCTGAGCATGTCGCTTGGGTTCATGAACCTCTTGCCGATTCCGATCCTCGATGGTGGCCAGATGGTCGTCGCCGTGGTGGAGATGTTGCGGCGAGGCAGAAGGCTGTCGTATAGCGTCCAGAACGCCGTCAGCCTGCTGGGCATGGCTTTGATGGTTGCGATGATCGTTGGCGTCATCATCCTGGACGTGAACCGATTCAACCGATAGACCCCTGGATGGGATAATGTCTCCTTGATCCTTTGGGAGGAGACTGACCGCTATGCGCATCGCCTATGTTGTCGCCGCACTGACCCTTGTCGCCGTTTGCGACGCCCAATCAAGAAGGCCGGAGAATAATGCCGGCACCGCATCCGGCACTGTCTTCGAAGACAAGAACGGCAACGGCAGGCGCGATGTTCGCGAACGGGGTTTGGCGGGCATCTGGGTTAGCAACCAGCGAGACTTCGTCCAGACCGATCGCCAAGGCCGCTGGAAGCTGCCGCACTGGAACGACACGGTGTTTTACGTCGTCAAGCCGCGCAACTGGATGACCCCCGTCGATCACCACCAGGTGCCGAAGTTTTTCTATGTTCACAAGCCTGCGGGCTCGCCGCCTTCGCTGAAGTTTGCGGGCGTCAAGCCGACAGGTCCGCTTCCCAAGTCAATCGACTTCGCGCTGCGCCGCCGACCGGAGCCCGAGACTTTTCGGGCCCTCTTCTTTGGAGACACTCAACCGCGGGACGTCCGCGAGGTCGATTACATCTTCAGGGACATTATCGAGCCGCTCCTTCACGGGAAGGAGAAGTTCGAGTTTGGGGTGACGCTTGGCGACGTTGTGTTCGACGATCTCGATGTCATTCAGCCGCTAAAGGAAGGTATTGCGCTGCTGGGTCTTCCGTGGTACTACGTCCTCGGCAACCACGACATCAACTATGACTCCCACGATGACCGTGATTCGGACGAGACATGGCACCGCCACTTCGGTCCCAACTACTACTCGTTCGACCACGGTCCAACCCACTTCGTGGTCTTGGACAACGTCGAATGGATTGGTCGAGACAATGCGAAGAAGGAAGATCCCAATCGGAACAACGGTTACTACCGGGCTGGTCTGGGCGCCACGCAGATGCAGTGGCTGAAGGCCGATCTTGCGAAGGTGCCGGCGAAGCAATTGGTGGTCTTGCTCATGCATATACCGATGACGGAGATCCGTGAGAGGGCTGAGCTGTACAAGCTGGTTGCCCAACGGCCCTATGCGTTGAGCGTTGCCGCCCACACCCACATGCAGGAGCACCGCTTCATAACCCAGAAGAACGGGTGGCCGAAGCCGACTCCGCACCACCATGTCATCAATGTGACGACGTGCGGGTCCTGGTGGACGGGATCGCCTGACTCACGCGGAGTTCCCCATACGACGATGCGGGATGGGGCGCCGCACGGCTATTCGGTCTTTTCGTTTGACGGCAACCAATATTCGATCCAGTATCGTGCGGCACGAAGACCGTTCGACTACCAGATGAACATCATCGCCCCCGACGTCCTGCCCACCGGAACGAACCTTTCAACCGTCTTCCATGCCAACGTTTTTGGTGGTAGCGAGAAGAGCAAGGTCGAGTTCAGCTTTGCGGGGAGCGGCTGGAAGCCAATGACCCGGGTGCTGGCCAAGGATCCGCTTTTCATGGAGACGGTGGAGCGGGATAAGGGCTTGCAGCGACCCTACCGACCCCTGCCGGGCGCGGACATTTCGACCCACCTCTGGCAGGCCAAACTGACCGGGAGTTACAAGCCGGGAACCTATGGCCTCCACGTCCGAACGATCGATATGTTCGGACAGCAGTACCTATCGACTCGGGCGATTCGGATTCGCTAAAGCTAACCGTTAACCGCGTGAAACTCGGCCACGCCGTGGTGCATGGACAACTGCGCCTTCAGCATTTCGGCCTTCTTGCGGGGAATGCCGGTGAGCAAGGTCGTGGGCAGCTGGGTCAGCATGTCCTTCACCTGATTCCGGTTCAAGGCGAGCATGTGCTGCAAGCAGTTGATCAGGTCATCGGTGTGGTGATCGTGCGCGATTAACACGAGCTCATACAGTTGCGAATCCTCTTGAACCGCGTACGTCGACATAGTCTTGGACGGGGCGCCGGAGGCGGTGGCGATTGGTATCTCGTGGTTGCAGCTTTCGCAGAGCAGCCCCTCCGATTTTTCGGAATACCAATTCAGCTCGTTACAGAAGCCGCATCGAACCTGAAAGACGCGGAGGATCCGGCCGTCCTGTACGGGGACGAGGCGGTGGCATTCCCGGCATGTGAAGTCCCGGTCGGGCTTTGCCGTCAACCGATTGGCTTTGTGGCAATAGGGACAATCCACGGGATAGCTGTCCACCTGGCGGGCCTTCGAGACTTCGAACAGTGCATAGACAATGCCGGCAACTCCGGCAACGGCGAGGACAACGCCAAGTCCGATACCCATTCCACCGTAGTACAGGAGCACAGCACCCACACCGACCGCGACGACACCCCCGATCCCCGCGAGAATCGCGCGTTCCGAGAACGCTTCGACGACATCCGAACTACGCTGCACGTCGGCCATCTTATCTTGCTCCTTCCTTTTTGGATTCTTGGTCTTCGGTACGAATCAGTATAGTGAATCGCCGCAAAAATGCCAAGACCCTTGGAGCCCTCAGACTATCGGCGCTTTTTGCGTTTGGCCTGAGCGGCTACCTCAACCGCCTTGTCGACCCAGACCTTGAGCTCCTCAGGCTGGTCGATGACACCGGGAGGGAGCTCCCAATAATGCATCGGTTTGGGTTCGTCGAAGGGATAGAACGGCTTCATGCCGGCTGATTCGTAATCGCTGCGATTCAGGTCCGATACCTTCAGATACAGCTTGTCTTCGGCGATGAGGGCGAAGAAGAGATCGTCGGCGTAAATCCCGACACCGCCGAACATGGCTTTCGTGCGTATCGGAATGACGGCCGAAAGCTTGTCCTCGACCTCGGCGCGGTATTCGGGCGAGAAGGCCATGCTTCCCATTTTGGGCCGACGTGTAAACTCGCGGGCAAAGGCGGCGGTTGGTATGGTCCACCGTCGATCGAGGCACCGATATGTTGGCTTGCGCATTGGCAGCGGCGATGATGACTACCGAAGACGTTTCAATCAAAGTCGATAAGGATCGACTGAAGGCGATCGTGACCCGGCTGGCCGAATGGCCCAACCGCAACACCAACAATCCAACGCTCACGGAGTCTGCCGAATGGGTTGCGGCGGAATTCAGGAAAATTCCCGGCGTCGAGGTCGAGATGATGGCCTACACCCTTCCCAAGAGCGGTCGCGTTCCCGAGGAAAAGCAGGTCGTCCAGGTGGTGGCAACTGTCAAAGGCACGTCGGGGCGGATGCTCATCATGGGCGGTCACCTCGATACGATCAACATGGTGGAGGGAGGCCTGGACTCGATTGCGCCCGGTGCCAATGACGACGCTTCCGGTGTCGCCGCCACGATGGAATGCGCCAGGATTTTGGCTGGCAGCAAGCCCAAGCACTCCCTGGTCTTTGTCGCTTTTTCGGGTGAGGAGCAAGGGCTCTACGGTTCCAAAGCGCTCGCCGCGAGAGCCGTCAAGGATGGCTGGAAGATCGACGCGGTGCTTAGCAACGACACGATTGGCGCCAGCGAGAATCTCATCGGCCAGAAGGATAAGGCCAGGGTGCGGATCTTCAGCACCGATCCAAGTACGGAGCTTGGTGGCGGCAGCCGCGAACTGGCGCGGTGGATCGAGTACGTCCAGCGGGGGAAGGTGCCTGGATTCGGCGTAAAACTGGTGCTGCGTAACGACCGCTTTGGCCGGGGCGGTGACCATACTCCCTTCATGCAGGCCGGCTTTGCCGCCGTGCGATTCATCGAGGTTTTTGAGGAGTACGCGCGCCAGCATACGAAGGAGGATCTCGCAAAGTATGTGGACTTCGACTATGTGGCCAAGGTGACCGAAGTGAACGCAATCGCCCTCGCCGCCCTGTCGCAGGCCGGAGAACCTCCGACACGCGTTCGGATTGGACGTTCGCAGGGCCATGACACCACGATTTCCTGGGAAGGTAGCCCGGACGCCGAGTACGAGGTCTTTTGGCGAGACTCGGCGAGTGCGACGTGGCAGGGCTCGTTGAGAACAAAGGGCAATCGGGCAACGGTCAAGGGGATCAACAAAGACGATCACGAGTTTGCGGTGGGGGCGTTCGGCGGCGTTCCCGTGCCGGCGAGATGATCGCCACGGCAATCAGCCCGGAGGGTCGCCTACTCCTCTTTTCAGCGGGCCTCGTGGCTTTGGTGTCGCTCCTTCTGTTGATGTCGAAGTGGGGCCGGTCGTCGCCCCTCCATGAATGGACACGGCTTCGTCCCATCGATGACGAACCCGAACAGAATGACGAGCGCGACTTCCTCACCATCGAGCGGATCCGCGAGGCAGGCGCCGACCTCTCGGCACTCCATCGCGTCGACTTCTTCTTGATCTTCAAGGACCGGGAGGCGGCCGAACGGGCGCAAGCCGACCTTGGTGTTGAGTACGAGGTTTCCATCAGCCAGGCCGTGAGCCGGGAGATTTGGTGCACCGCTACCGTGGAGATGCTGATCTATCACAGCCTTATCCGCGAGCATGGCGAACGGATGAAGGCGCTGGCGGCCAAGTACGGCGGAAAGTACGATGGCTGGGGGACAAGCTTGGAGCGGGGCGATCCGCAACCACAGGCCGCAGATGAAGAGTAATAAGGCGGGCGGATGACCAACGAGCAATTTCGGGACGTGTTGGCGCGTGCGGAAGAAATCGACATGCAGCGGGCTCTTCGGCTCGAAGAGACCAACGAGACCAACCAGCTCATCCAAGCGGCAGAAGAGGCGGGCCTCTCGCGGGAGGCGGTGTTGACGGCGCTGCGAGAGCGCATCAGCCTAACCGAGCACCCGCTATCCGAAGGCGATCTCGTCTTTGCTCAATCAGCCGACGATCGTCACTATGTGGCCAAAGTTCTCAGCGTTGAGGGCGGGATTCTGCACGTTCAGTTCTTGAACGGCGCGGATTCCGCCGTGGATCGAGCCAAGTGCAGGCCGTTTCAAGCCGTGCCAGGGTCGAGAATGCAGGCGCAGTGGCCAGGATGGGGGTGGTGGACTTGCAACGTCATCGCCTACGACAGTCGAAACCAGAAGGTCCAGCTTAGCGATGGTTGGAGCGAACAGCGGTGGTTCCATGTCTCCGACGTCCGGCTCGACCTTCGTAAAGAGGGCCGTGGGGCGCCGAGAGGGATGCAGGCCCTGATTTACGCGGCTCTGATGGTGGGTGGCGGCGTTATCGGCAGCTTGCTCACGTGGCTACTGACTCGGTGATCGCGTCTGGTTAACTGGAGCCGTGATCGAGGAACGGGTTCGAACGGCTTGGCGGAAGCGATATGGCGATGTCGAGCCACCGGAGTTCCCCTCGTCCTTGGCGCCGTTTCTTGAGCACCGGAGCGTCCGCCGGTTTTCGGACCGTCCGGTTGATGAATCCCTGATTACCGGTTTGGTGGCAGCCGCGCAGAGTGCCGCCACGAGCAGCAATCTCCAGCTATGGTCGGTGATCTCCGTCCAAGATCCCAGCCGACGGCAGGAACTCTACGAGTCGTGTTCGAGACAGCAGCAGGTTTTGGATGCTCCCTGGTTTTTCGCGTTTCTTGCCGATCATAACCGGCTCCGGATGGCAGCCAATGCCGTTGGCGAATCTGCGGCCGGGCTCGACTTCACCGAATTTTTCGTTATGGCCTTGATCGACGTTGCTTTGGCGGCCGAACGCATGGTCTGCGCGGCTGAGGCGCTCGGGTTGGGCATCTGCTACATCGGCGCTCTGCGCAACGATGCCGAGGCGGTGCGGTCGATCCTAAACTTGCCGCCAGGAACCTTCGGCGTTTTCGGGCTCTGCCTTGGCTACCCGGCGGAGGGCTTGAAAGCAGACATGAAGCCTCGCCTCGACATCGATTCGGTCTGGTTTCGGGAAACCTACCCCTCGCAGATCTCGGTGTCGGCTTACGATGAGCGGATGCGAGAGTTTTACGGCGAGCAGCAGATGAAGGGTGAGGTGACCTGGTCGATGCGAAGCGGTCGCAGAGTGGACGAGCACCATCTTACGGGTCGAGAGAAGCTCCGAGCGTGGCTCGAGGAGCAGGGATTCCTGCGGCGCTAGTTGTTCAGCAGGTGCTCCATCCCGACCAAGAATCCATCCAGCGATCGAACTTTGTCGAGACAAAGCTTGATGCCTTCCATGAAGCTGGCCCGGCTGGTCGAGTCGTGGCGGATGGTCAGGGCCTCGCCGGCCCCACCAAACAGCACGGCTTGATGGGCGAGGTACCCGGGCAATCTGACGGAATGCACGCGTACGTCGTCGACCTGGGCGCCCCTGGCCCCTTCTGCCTTGATATCCCTCGTGGGATCGTCGGGGACATGGGATCGAGCCGCGGCAATCATTTGGGCGGTACGCAGGGCGGTGCCCGAGGGGGCATCCTGCTTTTGGTCGTGATGCAGCTCAAGGATTTCGACCGCAGGAAACCACTTGGCCGCTTGCTCGGCAAACTGCATCATGAGGACCGCTCCGATCGAGAAATTCGGAACCCAAATGCCAGGGGTGTGGCTGGAACGGCTAACGTCGGATAAGCGGGCAATGTCGGCGGGGAGAAGTCCGCTTGCACCAATGACGCAAGCAATCCCGTTGGTGAGTGAGGCTTCAGCGTGTCGAATCGCACTCTCCGCATGGGTGAGCTCAAGCATCGTGTCGACGGTTGTGGCGCCCACGATCGCTTGAAGCGATTGGGCCTTGGCGGGGAGGGCGGAAAGGTCATCCGTCAATTGCTGGTCGACAAGCGCGGCGACCTCGAATCGAGGGTCGGCTTCCAGCGTTCGCGTCGCCTCGGTGCCCATCCGCCCCGAGGCTCCTACAACAACGACACGGTTCATCTGGAGAGCCTCTGGAAGATGACTCCCTTGGATTCCAAACGAATTGGCATTCCGTATTGATCCAGCAGTACGGAATCTTCATCGAGTTGAAGATCGTATGCCCTTATCGTTTGGTTTCCGATCCGAACGGTTTTGGTTCCGACGTAAATTGCGGATCGCTGGACCCAACCCGGCGGCGAGAGTTCGAACGACATAAAGGTTGACTTGGTGCCGGGCTTTGGCAACTGGGTCAGAAACCAGGCCATCGTTGGATCCTTGCGCGGCCACTTTTCTTCAAGGTCGTATCGCTTGACGTCGCGCTTTGCGCCAATCTCCGTGACCAACTGAGCACCGGCAGGTCCGAAGTCGGCCACGAGGTAGCCGATCCGTTTGCCTTTGGCATCCAGGGTTTCCATCGTCTTTCGGACAGGTTCGAACTTGGCGTTGGTGATCGATTCCGCTCGTACCTTGATCTTCTTGCTTCCCGACTCCAATTCGATCGCCATCATCGTTACCCATCCCCCTTCCGGCCCGGGCTTGCGGGTGGTGCGGGCGACGCCGGTCTTGCCGTCGGGATAGGTCACGCGAAGCTCGACCTGATGGGATTGATTGCCCGCTGCGATGAGGAGAAGGAGCGGGTTCACGCTGCCTCCCGCTGCTGCTCAATCATCAGCGCGGCCTTGACGCCGGCTTCGAACGCGTACTCCACTCGCCCGGCCATGACTCCATCGCTTGCCACGATCACCCGGTCGCCGGAGCGGTTTACGGAATCGAACTGGGCGGTTGTTTCCGGCTGGCTGAAGAGCCACCTCGTGACATCCGAGACGACCGCACTCGAGAAGGAGGATCCGAAAAGCCTTTGGACGTAGTCCAAGGTTTCGTCGATGATCCGCTCGTCCGACGACTCGAACCGTTGCCGACTGAAGGCCGGGCTCATCTGGGCGACCATGGCGGTGTGACCCTCTGGCGCGCGGTCTGGGGACTTCACGTTCTCGATGCTGACCCATGTTAGCGGGTGGCGTTGATCGGGATCCACGAAGGCATGGTACGGGAGCGGCTCGACCGGCTTGTCAAAGCCAAGCGAGACGCTCAGGCAAGGGCGGTACACGCAGTTGGCAAGGCCCCGGCCTTCTCCGAGCGCTCTCAGCATCTCAATGGCCTTGGTCACAGGAGGGGTTACCACCACGTGGCTGAAGTGATCTCCGGCGATCTCAAAATCCCGTTTGACGAGGATGTCATTTGTGTCGATTGGAGAGTTCAGGCGGATTTGCAGCCCTTGTGCGAGCAGTTTTGGAAATGTACCGTTGCCGGATCGATAAATATAGCGATCGATGGCGCCGCGCGTCGCATCCCCGGGCATGATCCGGCCGAACTGGTGGACGTAAATCGGCTTTTCGACTTTGACCAGGTCGCTTGGGTCCAATTCCCTGAGCATTGCGTGGGCCGCTCGCATGTTTCGCGGGGCGATACTGGTCGCCCCGGTATCGAAGACATAGGGCCCGATTTGGCGAGTGATACAACGGCCGCCGACCTCATCGGCAGCTTCAAAGACCACCGACTCGATTCCGAGCTGAGCAAGGGTGCGGCCGCAGGCCAGCCCAGCGACACCGGCGCCAATGATGCCGACCTTTACCAGATGCGGTTCTCCTCCGGGGTGGGGATCCCTGCGTTGATCGCCATTGGGAAGGCAGTTTATCCCTACCTGACCCGCCGATTACTGCCCGTTCATGCCCAGGACCGCGGAATCGACGACGCCGACGATCCAGTCCCCCAGATCAGACTCCGGCCGTTCGTGCCAGTCATAGAGGTAGCCCTCCACGAGTGGCACCGAACAAAGCGATGACACCAAGTTGTGTCTCGGCACCATCATCTGCGCGAGAATTGGATAGCACGATGAAGGTAATGGAGTTTCGAGAAAGCGATAATCGTCGGTCACATCCACGACCACGAGTTTCGCCAGGTTGTATTCCCAGAGATTTCCTGTAATTTCAGCCACGTCCGTGTCGCCTCAATGGGAGGACGATTGAAGCTAAGTTGAAGTCGCTCGTTGTGTCAAACTCAGCGAGTGGCGTTGCCGGCGTTTGAGCTTCCGCGACCAGACAAACGGATGCCGTCGGCCTGGTTCCTCCTATTTGGTCTGCTTGGACTTTTGACCCTGGGGTCGGTGCTCGTGAGCTTCCAGCCGGCTTCAAATGCGACCCCTTCAGTTACCTTGGAAAGGGCGCGAATCAAAGAATCGATTCTTCAGTCCAGCCTTGATCCGACCGCCCGCGTCAAGCTGGACCGGTCGGACTTCGCCGAGATTGCATCCGAATTGGCCGACGAGTCCTTGCAAGGTGACCGCGCCTCTCTCTACTTGGCCTGCAAGTGGCTCGCCGGCAAGGAGATTACCGACGAAGACATCGACTTGATGACGTCCGACGCACCTGCAGACCAGGCACTCTATGACATCGTGTTAGACGAGGCTGGCGACCGTGGCCAGCTGCTCGCGTTGAGGCCCGTACTCGAGCAAGGATCCATCGAGCACCAAGTCGTTGGCGCCCAAGCGTTGGCCGATTTGGGTGACACGTCCTGGTTGCGGCAACTGGTTCCAACCGGTGAGGTCGTTGGCTACTGGGTACTGGGTGGCCTCTTCATCGTCGCGCTTGTGCTGTCTCCCGGCTTGTGGCTCTTTTACAGCCTCCAGCGGGTATCGGGAAAGCTCAAGCCTCATGGCGGGACGATGCCGTTCGTTTCCAAGGCGCAGGCCGACGGTCTCGCCCTCAGGGCCTTTCTTGGTCTGATCGCGATGTTCCTCTTCGTTGAGCTCGTCTCGCCGTTCGGTGGCGTGGTGCCTCGAGAGATCTTGCTGGCCATTGGGATGCTGGTTGGCTTTGTGGCGATTTCGCTGCTGATTAGGGTTCCCGTTCGCGGTCATCGGATCGATGTGCTCACTGTCATCGGGAAGCGAGACCGAAAGCTGCAACTGGCCGGGTGGGGCTTCGCCGGCTTGTGGGCCAACCTGCCAATTATTCTGGTGGCGTTTCTGATCACGTTCGTGTTGAGGGATGTTTTGCCGACCCCGAGCCACCCGGCTGCCGAGACCCTGATGCAGGACCAGTCGCTACCGACCCTGATCGGCATCTTCTTGGCCGCGTCAGTGATGGCGCCGATTGTCGAGGAGGTCATCTTCAGAGGCCTGATTCTTGGCGCTTGCCTACGGGTGATGCCGCCCACCGCGGCCATCCTGCTTAACGGATTCGCGTTTGCTGCGATCCACCCGCAAGGCTTGGCCGGCATACCGCCGCTCATGGCGCTCGGTGTCATGCTGGCGCTGATCACGTACCAGACGGGATCGTTAATTCCGGCGATGGTCATGCACGCGGTGAACAACGCCCTCGTGCTGGGCCTAAACGTTTTGGTGAACTAGGGCGTCGGTTCGCCCAGCGTGGATTCCACGGCTTCCACGACGGCCTTTGCGGTGGACTTGTAGAGGTTGCCGTTCACCATCTCATGGGCTGCGATCGGAACTTCTCCCCGCTCGCTGCGAATGCGACCGGTAAACGCGACCATCCGCTCGCCTTGCGGACCCTGGACCAGGTGGATATTGTCGACGAGCACTTCCTTGCCGATATGGATTCGCTCGAGGGCGCGGCCGGTAGCGATGGCGACGGACTCGATGAGGGGCTTATCCCCACGTAGATGCAGTCCCTGGAGCAGCTGGCCCCCCACGCTGAGCCAAACGGTGGTCGGGGAATCGACTGCGGTTTCGTCGGCGTTGACAAGGTGGACACTGGGCACTGCCGCGGCGATCCGGGGCGCTTCGGAATCCGTATCGGACGGCCGCTTCTTCTGCTTGTTTTCGATACAGTCTTTGCTCGCGAGGTTGATCAGGGCATCGAGGGTGGCGGCGTAGTGCACCTTGTCGCGCTCCCGGGTCCGCTTGCCACCGCTGAAGCCCACGGTGAAGTCGACGGGTACTTGCACCTCGTCGGAGAGCTCGGTATCGGCGACATCCCGGAATCGGTCGACGAAGGAGACCGCTTGTTCTCGGTTGCGAAGGGTTCCGACCGCAAACTCGTCGCCGCCGAACCGGACGAGCATGTCGACGGTCGGGTCGATCATTCCAGCGAGGGTTCGGGCGAATCGGGTCAGGACGCGATCCCCGATGATATGGCCGAACCGCTTGTTGTAGGCTCCGAAGTCGTCGATGTCGAGGAAGATGATCGTGATTTCCGACCCCGAGCTGAGCTGTTCGATGCCCCACTCCCGCAGCCGGTCGCTCCAGCTGAGGTTCGTGAGCGGATCCCAGCTCTGGCCAAGCTCCTTAAGCAGTTGGAGCGAGGAGACCATTCCGACATAGCGGCCCTCATCGAGTACGGCGCCGAACATCACGTCGGCTTCGACAAACATTTCGGCCGCGCGCCGAATCGGTGTGGTGGTGGGCAACGCCAATCCCGGCGCATCCATTATCTCGCCGACCGTGGTCGCCTCTGCGGCGCCCTCCAGTCGTTCCCGGGTGATCACGCCGACCCACTCGCCGGCGTCGGCGACACCCATCGCCTTTAGCCCATGACCACGCATGATGTGAAGCGCGGTGACTGCCAGGTGGTCGGAATTGACCCAGACCGGGACCGGATTCAGGTCCCTAACGGTCCGCATCGTCTCCTTTGGTTCAAAAACCGAAAACCAGCTTAACTTGCCCTATTGTACAGGTCCCCCTTTCAAGTTTCCGACGAGAAAGTTGCCAGTTTGAATCGCGAAGTTCTCTCAAACCATTAATTCTTTCAGCACAAAAAGCCGATGTTGGGACCTAGTGCCTAGATGGTCTCGAGTGAATCCAGAATCGCTTGTTCGCCCAGCCGCAAGATGCAGATACCTTGCTCGTCCAATTCCAATTCTTGAATGGTACCGACCTTCCGGTGCGCTTCGCCAGGAGCGAGGCGGAAGTAATCCGCCACTTCCCGCTCGCAGATACCCACGCGCCGCATCATCAGGTAAGCCGCCACGTCGGAAACCGAGACGGCTCCAGACTCGCACTGCGGAGCAATGCGGAGGATGGCGTCGTATAGGTGATCTCGCAACTCCCAGGCGCCAGAGTCGGACATGTAGGGTTCCAAGACTCCGAGAGAGGAGAGCACGTCGCGGTCGGAGAGCCATTGTTGTCGAATTAGCCTTAACCGGTGAAGGACGCCTTCGATGGATCGCGCGTTACCATGAATTTTGCGTGCGATGACGCGTGTGACGATCGGAGACAACTGGAGGCCGAACAGTCCGGCCATGTGGCGGATAACGATTTCTCGTTCAAGGGCATCGGGCTCAACGATCTGGGCCAGGTTCCATTCCCTAAGATATGGGAGGAACGATCGAAGCGGCCGGGTGATTCGCCCAGCGCTGAATGTCAGCAGCGTTGGCCGACCGGCCCGAACGCGACGCTCCAGCATCATCCGCATCGATTGTCGCAATCGGGGCCTAGCGAGCACTTCCTGCATATCGTCGAGAACGAGTGGCTCGAAGACCTCCATCCGCGGCGGCTTGGTCGCAAAATTGGCGGCGGTATAGATCCGGACCCGTTGGCCGGACTGCCGTCGGAGGGTCTCCATGGCCGCATGGATCAGGTGGGTTTTGCCCCATCCAGATGGGCCGACAATCGCAACTTGGTTGGCAAGCCCGTTGGCGAAGGTCAACACCGATTCGATGGCTCGGATGTTCGACGGCAACGCCGCGAATGATCGAAACGTAAATCGATCTCCCCAAAAGAGCGAATCCGATAGCCTCGCCGCCTTCAGCGGAAACTCGGCAACTCGCTCCTCCTGATCGACCAAGAAGTCCTTGGCAACTGGCACAGACATCACGAACGTTTTGGCGCCCCCCAGCGCAGATAGCAGATTTCATTGTCTTATGGCCACGAGTGATCCGTCAAGGGACCCGCTGCGGCAAATAAGAAACGTTTTCGCCATTTTTGAGACTAATGGATTCGTATTCTCGCCTCAGCGGAGTTATTCACATTTTTAAAATCAGTTAGTGGTCGACTTTCGGCCAGTATTTGTGGAAGTCGAAGCCGGGGCTGTTGTTGGCGTCGTGGCACGGCATGCAGCTTTTTGCGCCAACCTTAGGCATGGGTGCGCCGGCAGGGTCCTGGGCGTGCTTCTGCCCCGGCCCGTGGCAGCTTTCGCAGCCGACGTTGGGCAGCAGCGGGGTTTTGGCGCGACTGCGGAAGCCTGTGTCCGAGTCCAGGCCGACGACGTGGCAGCCGACGCATTCGGGATCGGCATCTGCATTCAGGCGCTCGAGCGTGCGCAGGGCGACCCCATGCTTGGTCGCGGCCCATATCCGGCCATCTTCCGCATGGCACTTCATGCAGTTCTTGGTGCCGGCGAATGCATCCGTCTCCTTTCTCGGCACCCGGTCAAGCAGGTTCTCTCGGCGCACCCGATCCTGATAGTCGCGATAGAGCGTCGCCACGCGCGGATGGTCGGCGTACTGTGGGCCGAGGTCGACAATGCGAAGTTCCTTCCACTGGTCGTCCTGCCATCGCAGAGCGATGAGCTTCTTCCCCAGCTCGCCACCCGGCATGAGCCACGCTCCGGCGACGCTCTTTGGTCTCTGACCGGGCTGAAGCGGTCCACGGTAAACGATAAGCGCGACATCCGGCGTCGGCTTGAGCTTTTCGGCTTGTTGGGCGGTACCGTCGAATAAGACGATGAGCTTGGCGAGGTTATTGCGGGCTCGGGCTGCTTCGGCTTCCAACGCGGTCTGTGAGTCGGTCGGTGAGCCGCCAAGCAGACGCGCCAGCTCAGCAGGGTTGGCTGAGATGGCGCAGATGCGGAAAGGGCCGTCCTCGATCGCCGATTTCAAGTTTGGAATCGGTTGGGCGAGATTTGACGCAATCGTTAGACCGCCCGAGAGTCTTGAAACCGCTTCGAGCAGCGGCGCACCCTTTTCCGCGTCTGTGGCTGTCCAGGCGATCGCGCTGCCTCCCATCTCGCGGAACGCTTCGGCGAACGTTTCGGCCTTCATATCGGATTGGCGGTCGACCCCCGACGTGATCGGCCCGGCCTCAAGAACGACAGCTTCGCGATTACCGGCAATGGCGCTGATTGCCGTTGCCCGGCGGCGGATGCCACCTGACATCGGCTTCACACATCCACAGGGACTCAGGTAGCCATTGAGGTCACCTGAAATGAACACCCAAACCGGCTCATCGGCGGGAGCGGCTGCGAACCCAAGCGAGAGGGCCGCCAGTGCCCAGAGAACGGGCTTCATTCGGCAATGGCGCTGATGCTCGCCTCGAGCTTTGGCTGCTTGGGGTCATCGGTGCGGATCACAAGCTTGGCGTCGATATGGCCCGGGACTGCCTTGCCGTTGTATCGAACGGAGACCCGGTACTGCCCGACCTCGTCGGTAGGCGCGAATGATGCCGCGATGCTCGGGTGGTCGACCTCGACGCCAAGGATTTTGAACGGCTTGCCGGGACGCTGCACCACGATGTAAGAGGACGCTTCCTTTTTGCCGACCCGTCCCAAATAGATTTGGTCGGGAAGCATGACGATGCCCTTTTGAACATAGAACGCGTAGCGCAGGTCGCCGAAGTCGGGTTCATTGGTGATCACGGCGAGGGAGAGCAGACTCCGGCCAGGAATCGTGTTGGGACCGACGAGGACCCCAATCTTGTACCCGTCGATAGCCTCACCGGCGACGGTGCCCTTGAAGGGCTGAAGACTCGCGGCGGCCTTCTGGCCTTGGACGCGCACTTCCTTCGCCACGAGGGGATGCTTGGGATTGACATGCAGATAGAGGTCGACCTTGCCGCCCGCGTCGTCCACGAGGATGGTGTTGCCCGGGGACTCGCTCAGGAACCGGTATCGATGCTGAACGGTCATCGTTAGAGGCAACTGGCGAATCGGCTGCTCGACATCATTCGAATAGACAAACAGGGTTTTGGCGAGCTCTCCAGGGAAGTCCCGGGTCTGGATCTGCACCTGAACGACGCGAGTTTCACCAGCCGCGATGGGCGCCGGCTGGCCGAGGATAAAGCAGCCGCAATCCGGAATGAGCTTGACGCGAAGCGTTCCCGAGCCAGAGTTGGTCAGCTCGACGGTAAGCGGGACGATCTGGCCCTGAACCACGTCGGTGGGTCCTTGCAGTCGCGTTGGCTGCAGTCGGAGGGCGGGGCGCTGGACCTCGATGCGCTGGCCCTTTTCGGCGGCAGACCGCAGCGCGGCTCCAATCTTCAAGTGGTGCTCGACCTGTTCTCTCTCAAGATCGCTAATCAGCAGATCGAGGGCGTAAGGAAGCTCATGGCGGCCCATCGCCGATCCGTTATAGGGGGTGCGCTCCAATCCGAGGGCGTAGCCGATGGCAAAGAGAACCTCGTTGTAAATGTCTCTCGGCTCGGCCGGCGTCTTTGCGTTGCCTCGAACGGTGGAGATGACCATCTCGGTGAGGCCGTCGCCGCTACCGGAAAACGTAACCGCACCGGCCGGGCCAGGTGAGTCGGGATTCGGCGGCAGCCCCTTGGCGAAACTGAGCTTCAGCCGGCCCGGCTTGCCATACGTGACGATCAAGCTCGGCACGGCTGTTTTCCAAGCCTTGGCTGCCCGATCGCGCGCATCCCGATAGAGGTTGCGGAGGTTGCTGGGAACCTCGCTATCCGACCAGTCGATCACCAGCTCGGCGCCAGTGAGCCCGTTCGAGGCCTTCTTGGCTTGTGCGAAGCGCCCTGCCGCGAGGTGGCCCTGCACGGTGTCATACGTACGGTAGAAGGTCGCGTTTGCCCCGGGGAGTAATTCCGGGACTTTGGCCTGCACGCTCAATACGGCGAGACCTAATGCCAGGGTCATGCCCACAAGATACTCAACGAATCACGGGCCGGAACTATTCGACGAAGACGTCGCCAGAATCTTTGGGCTGCTTCAGAAAGGCCTCGATGAATCCCTCGATGTCGCCATCGAGAACGCCAACGATGTTCCCCGTTTCTCTGCCCGTCCGGTGGTCCTTTACCATCGTATAGGGCTGCATGACGTAGCTTCGGATCTGACGACCCCATTCGGCGGGCCCGGTCTGGCCGGTCATGCCTTTTACGGCCTTGTCGTCGGCCACTCGCTGGATTTCGGCCAAGCGGGCGAGGAGGACACTCATGGCGCTCGCGCGATTCTTGTGCTGGCTTCGTTCGTTCTGACACTGAACGACGATCCCGGTGGGGATATGGGTGATTCGGACCGCGCTCTCTGTCTTGTTGACGTGCTGGCCGCCTGCCCCGCCGGCACGCAGGGTTTCGACTTTCAGCTCATCCGGATTGATCTGGACTTCGGATTCCTCTATTTCGGGCAGGACTTCCACCCGGCAGAACGAGGTGTGTCGGCGGGCGTTGGCATCAAACGGTGAGATTCGGACCAGCCGGTGGACGCCGTGCTCGGATTTCAGGAGTCCGTAGGCGTTCTTCCCCGCGACCCGGAAGGAGACGTTTCGGAAGCCGGTGACGTCTCCCGGCGTTTCGCTAAGCAGCTCGAAATCGTACTTCCGAATCTGTGCCCACCGTTGATACATTCGGAACAGGATGCTGGCCCAATCACACGCTTCGCTTCCGCCTGCTCCGGCGTTGATCTCAACCAAGGCGTTGCGGGAGTCATGTTCGCCGCTCAGGAGGGTGACGATCTCGTACTTATCGAGGTCGGCGATGAAGGCGATCGCCATGGCGTCGGCTTCTGCCTCGAGGTCGGGATCGGGCTCGGCCCGGAGCATTTCATAGAGCTCAGCGATATCCCGCTCGGTCTTCCTTAGTGCCAGGAAGGGTTGAGCAATATCTCGAAGCACAGAGAGTCTGCGAAAGGATTTGTTTGCGGCCGTGGGATCGTTCCAAAGATCCGGGTTTTCGGATGCCGCTTCCAGTTCCGCTATTTGACGTTGTAGCGTGGGCAGGTCAAAGATGACCTCCGATAGCGTCCAACCGCCCACGGGCGGAGGACAGCGCTTCATGCTGTTCCAGCGTCAGCATCAATTGAAGTTACCAGATACGGGCGTCGCGCGTTTAACCTACGTGGGGTTGGGCGATGCGTCCGCATTTCCGACCTGTATAATGTAACGTACGCGACGTATTTCTTGAGGTGCACTGAGGCTATGATTCATTCAATTCGCGGGCGATTGGCAGTAGGCGCTATCGCCATCCTGTCGATCTCGACGGCATTCGCGCAGGTAGAGCGCAAACAGTTCTATACCGACGCTGCCGTGACGGAATCGACCAAGAACGTTTTTCCGCAAATCAACGAAACCTACTCGGACCGCGGCATCAAGCCGGCGAACCCGAGTGTGACGATCGAGCGGCGCCTGAAGCAGGGAGAACGAAACTCGCTGCGATCGGGTCGCAACCGGGCAATCTTGCGAGGCAAGCTTCGCGGACCGAAATTCGGCGGCATTTCCGCAACGGGATATGCGCCGCCCGACTGCGACTTGGCGGTGGGCCCCGACCATATCGTCCAGGTTGTGAACTCTTCGGTCGCCATCTTCGACAAGAAGACCGGCACCAAGGAATTCCAGCAGGGAATGGAAGGCAACAGCGGGTTTTTCTCTGGCGTCTCGCCTGGGAATTTCATTTTCGACCCGAAGGCTTTTTACGATCACCTGTCCAACCGGTTCTTCGTCATCGCGCTGGATGTCGATTTCAACGCCAAGCTCAGCAGCGTGCTCGTGGCCGTATCCGACGACTCGGATCCGAACGGCGCCTGGCGCAAGTACAAAGTCAATTCCAAGCTGACGGTCGACTCGACCGAAATGTGGCTCGACTACCCCGGTCTTGGTTTTAACAAGGACGGCGTGGTCATCACCGGCAACATGTTCGGCTTTGAGACCGGCAGTGGCGGCGTCCAATTCCTGATCCTTCCCAAGCAGCCGATGTTGGACGGCCAGCCCGTGCTAGCCACCAGCGTCCACGACGGAAGCGCGTTCACGGTTCAGATCGTGAACACGATGGACGATTCAACCGACGTCATTTATGGAGCAGAGGCCCTCGACACGTCGACGGTCCGGCTGTTCGCGGTAACCAACATTCTCGGCACGCCGACGGTGGAAAACGCTGCGGTGACGGTTCCTGTCATCTCGCAGTTCTTCTCCTACGCGGATTCCACGGATGGCGCAGTCTTGGACTCGTTGCCGTTCCGAATGATGAATGCGGCGTTCCGCAACAACAAGATCTATGGCGCCCATTCGATCGGCATCAGCGACTCGGATCCGCGCATGCAGGTTCGCTGGTACGAGTTCAATACCAACGGATGGCCGACCAGCGGCGATGACCCCACGCTTTCGATGAGCGGCAACGTGACGGGCGGTCCCGGCGAGTTCTATTTCATGCCGGCGATCAACGTCAACAAGTTCGGGGATGTCTCGATCGTCTTCACGCGATCGAGCACATCGAAGGCTGCCGATGCGATGTATGTCGCGCGAACCAAGGATGACACCCCCGGTTCGATGGGCAAGCCGACGCTGATCACGGCTTCGGCAGGCTCGTTCCCGCCGGGCGGCAACCGCTACGGCGACTATTACGGCAACAAGATCGATCCAAACGACGATGCCACGTTCTGGGGCACCTGGGAGACCATTCGCCAGGATGGCAACTGGGATACGGTCATCCAGAAGTTCACGGTCACGACCGACAGCGGGGACAACAAGGACCTCGTGCGGCCGATCGGCGTTAACAAGGTCTCGGGCAACATTCTTAGTGGCGTGCTGACCGACCTCTTCGCGTCGGATGACAGCTATTACGAGCTGGGCTCGATCCTCGACGATCAGCTTGGCCAGATTGCTGCTGCCGAGTTCATCTTCCGACTGCCGAAGACCACCGCCGAGTATGAAAAGCTCCAGTTCAAGACCGAGACGATCGGGACTTCGCTGAAGCGAACGACGGCCATGCTCTTCGCCTATGACTGGGAGCGCGGCGAATACGTCCACGTTCGATCGTTCCGCGCGTTCAACGGTGGCAACAACCAGGTCACCTGGACGCTGGATGAGAACATCATGGACACTTACGTGAACGAGGATAACGAGATGAAGTTCGTCGTTCGAACGATCGTACCGTTCGTTCGCAACCGCGGCAAGATCATTCAGACTCCGGCGCCCTACTTCTTCAAGCAGGACTTTGCCGAGGTTTCTGGAACGTTGATCCCTTAGTAAACATTGGTCCGCACCTAAGGCGAGAATTGGCCCCGCTCCGACAGGACGGGGCCAATTCGCTTAGGTGAGTTCGTCGCAAGCCCCGCGATGAGGTGGGCCGGTGCGGTAGGCGGACCGTGTCCGTGCGCCGGCGTCGCAGGCGCGCAGCTCATTCAAGATCGAAGCCCTTTCGCGGCGGATTTCGGCGAATATCAATCTGGATTCGTCCTGGATCCGCTCAAGGCAAGCGCGAGCTTCCTCGCCAAGTTCAAGAAGCTCAACCTGGTTCATCAGCCCTTGGCGCTCGCTAAAGTAGGCGGGCAAGTCTTCCCATTGGCCCTGATTGACGGCGTTTCGGATACAGAGCGTGACGAGCAGAAGCCGCTCGGCCAGCACCAGATCAGCAGACTTAGGCGGCTTTGGGTTCATGGGTCGTCCGCTGGCAGGTCTCCAGCTCGAGCCAGCTCTGCCTTAGCTCGCGCAAGACCTTCGCGGCGTTGTCTGCCGAACCGGCGTCGCAGTTCACGTTAGCGGCAACGAGTTGGTTATAGGCGTAGCTGTAGAGGTTCGCCAGATTCGAGGCGACCTCTCCGCCGTGATTCATGTCGAGGCACGCCATCAGCTCGGTGATGATCCGTTGCGCCCGCTGAAACTGGTCATTCTGCCGATAAAGGTCGGCGCTCAGCAAGGCTGCCTTGCCGCAATCGATGAAGCGAAGCGCTCCATCGTACAGCATGATGACGAGTTGCAACGGGGAAGCGCCTTCCACCGACTGCCGCCGATACTCTTGAATGTATTGCCCCTTGTTCAATGCGCACCTAATTGGGGAATGCCTCTCTGATTATCGGCTTTCGATTTTTCCTGTGGAGTCCCCAAATTCGGACCGGAGCAAAAAAGCCAAAACCACCACAAGAGACGCGATCAGCCAGATTGCGGGGACAATCCACTTCCAGCTCTCCGGAAACTCGGGCTCGGGGATTTCCCGGTTCACATGACCAATCATCAGTTGCTGAAGGTGAAGAAAGTGGAAGATGCCGACCGCAGTGGCGCCGCCAAAGAACCCGCAGCCGCCGGCAAGGCCATATTTCCGTGCGCAATAGGCTCCAAACGCCAGTGCGGGGACGCCTCCCAGCGCCATGGCGAGCAGAAACTGACCAGTCAGATGCTGATTATCGATGACAAAGAAGGGCCAGATCGCGAGCGCGTATGAGATGAAGCTCGCGCCAACGAAGCTGGTGCAGCCAAACAGCATCTGCGTGTCCATGTCCCGCTCCTTCTTCGGCGGTGTTTCAAGGACTTCGTCCGTTTGCAGGGGCTCGAATGGCAAGGTTAGCGTTCTCGAAGCGAGGCAATGGCTTCTCGGATGTCTGCCGCCAATTCTTCGGGCTCAGAGCCATCGAAGCCGAGCCAGAGGGCGCGAATCGTCTCCGAACCGTCCACGAGGCATAACGTGGGTGATCCGCAACGCTTCAAACGTTCCATACCAGGGCCGGCGCCGGAGATACCCTTCGTTCCCGGCTCCACGGCGATCTGGCGTCGATCGATGCCTTCCAGCTTGAGAGACTCGAGCCAAGCAGCCAGACGAGCCGAGCACTCGTTGGCGCCGGCAAGCAGAATCAGCGTCGTTCGCCCGCGAAGCTCGGCAGTAAGGCTGATGGAGCGACCATCGTTCGTCCAGCTGCCCGAAGTGGGGAATTTTTGCCCAACCG
This sequence comes from Fimbriimonadaceae bacterium, assembly GCA_019187105.1. Classification (NCBI taxonomy): domain Bacteria; kingdom Bacillati; phylum Armatimonadota; class Fimbriimonadia; order Fimbriimonadales; family Fimbriimonadaceae; species Fimbriimonadaceae bacterium. The sequence continues at coordinate 1,872,887 of JABAQM010000001.1, forward strand.
CCAGGCTCAGGGGCTGGAACGGCAGTCGGGAAAGCACATAACCCGTCGGAACCGTCTGGTCGAAGACCCCGCCTGGGTTCTTGGCAGGCAAGATTCTGGTGTCGATATCGATTCTTCCGCGGTCGGATTCGATGAGTGACCGGAACCGCAGCAGCTCGCCGTTGCGAGCGATCCAGGCCTCAAGCTTTCGCCTCGCAAAGCCGTCGTCGGCGGTTCCGGTGACGAGATGGTTAGGAACGCCGAACTTGGGATCCCCATCGGCAACCGCGTACTTTGCGTTTTGAGGCAGGATTCCGCGAAGGTTTCCGAACTGCAGGGGATAAGGAAGGCACATCGGCTGGAGCTCGACCTCAATTCCCTCCGGTCGAGCCGGCCCCGTTACCTCGTGGAGGGGGTCTGGGTACCAAATGTATCGTCGAATGGCGTGCTCGATTTCGAGTACGCCGCCGGCATCTTGGACGAACTGGAAACGGCGGCCGTCGAACGTGACGTCGAATCGCTGTTGAATCGGCTTTTTGAGTTCGTAGGAGCCGGTACCGATCCCAAAGAGTCCGGGAGCGTTGATTTTCAGGCTGACGGCGATTCTGTCTTGGCGTCGCCACCAGTCCCGGAACCGGTTGAGCTCGATGTCGGCGGGATCCGCCTGGGGAAGACCGCTCAAGAGAACGCCGATTATCGCCACTACCATTGATGCTCCGCCAACTTACCCGGTTCTGATAGGAGTACGGGCATGGCGTAGGTTCGGGATGCGGAATCGACTCTGCGGAGGGGGCATGGCGACACCGCAGGCAGTCATCTTCGAACTAAATCAGACCCTGTACGGCATCGAAGTCGAATTTGTGGAAAGGCTTGAGCCTGAGACGACTGCCGCCCGACTGCCAAAGTCAGCCACCTGGCTGCTCGGCATCGCCCAAACCGGTTGCGGCACGCGCCCCGTCGTCGACCTTCGCACGTGGCTGGAGTTACCCGCCCATTCGCTGCCTTGTGAGTTCGTCCTCGTTCAGCAGGGCGAGTACCGAATCGCGATCCGTGTGGATCACCTGCATGGGATCGTGGGCATTCCCAACCAGAAGCTGCTTCCGATGCCGCTTCCGCTTGCCGGGAAGCACAACGTTTGGCGGGCGATATTCATGTATCAGGACCGACCGGTCGCGCTGTTCGACATCCCTCGGCTGGTTGGAGCCTTGCGGTCGAGGCTACCGAGAATAGCGGCGTAAGATCTCTTCGGCTATTTCCTGGGCGACGCGCTCTGGCTGCTGCGAGGCATCGGTCACCAGCCATCGCTTTGGATCGGCACTCGCTTCGGCCAGAAATCCCTGGCGCACCTTTTCGTGGAATTCGATCGGCTCACGATCAAGCCTGTCTTTCAATGCCAGCCTGGCCAGTCCCTCGGCAATGTCGATGTCCAGGAGTACGGTTAAGTTCGGAAGCAATCCGCCGGTCGCCAGATGGTTGAGGTCGCGCAGAACGGCAAGGTCCAAGCCCCGCCCGTAGCCTTGGTAAACCAGGGTGGAATCGGCATAGCGGTCGCACAGGACGGTTTGGCCACGCGCGAGCGCCGGCTTGATTTCCAGCTCGACGTGTTGGCTGCGGTCGGCCAGAAAGAGGAAGAGCTCGCAAAGTGGGGGCACATGGCCCGCCTCAAGGAGAATCCGACGGATTGCCTGGCCGATTTCGCCTGAGCCAGGCTCACGAGTCATCAGAACGTCCTGGCCCTGATTTCTCAGCAACTCGGCCACATTCGCCATGGCGGTGGTCTTGCCGGCGCCTTCCGGTCCTTCGAAGGTGACGAAGAACCCAGGCATCAGCTCTTGTTCCGGATATGGAGCAGGTCGCCGTCCTGAATCACGTATTCTTTGCCTTCCAGGCTCATCTTGCCGGCCGAGTAAGCGGCATCCAGGGACCCTGCGGTCCGATACTCGTCGTAATGGACGACCTCTGCCCGTATGAAGCCTTTGGCGATATCCGTGTGGATCGTCCCCGCTGCCTTGAGGGCATTCGCACCCTTCTGGAGCGGCCAGGCCCTTGTTTCATTTTCCCCGGCGGTGAAAAAGGTGATAAGGCCCAGCGCGGCGTAGACTGCCTGAATCACCTTTGCGCTGGCCGGTTCGGTTAGGCCCAGGGAGGCAAGGAATTCGGGTTGGTCATCGGCTTCCAGTTGGGCGATTTCCTCTTCGATCGTCGCGCAAACGGCAAAGGCCTGAACACCGGTGGCAGCGAGTTTGGCTATGTCCTGCTTGATCGCGTCCGGCGGTTCGGCAACGTGATCCTCCCCCACGTTAAAGGCAATGACGGTGGGCTTTGCGGTTAGAAACTGGTAGTTGCGGATGATCGTAGCCTCGTCCTCGGTGTAGCCATCGGTACCGATGCGGCCCCCTTCCTCAAGCTCGGACTTCAGCTTCTCGAGGGTGATCCGTTCGACGTATTCGGGGTGTCCAGGGTTTTTGGCCGTCTGGCTCTTCGAGAGCCGTTCCAAACGTGTCTCCACGATTTGCAGATCGGCCAGCACCAGCTCCTCGTCGATGCGAACCCGGTCACGAACCGGTTCAACCTCGCCGTAATAGGGAGCGATCGGCGACTCAAAACCTCTCACGACGTGAAGAAGCAGGTCGGATTTTTTCGCTGCCTCGACCGCCGCCGCCGAGAACATCTTCGAACCCGTTCCCTGGGCCGATTCGACGTTGTCCTGAAGAATCACCGTTGCGGGAGTGACCTTTTTCGGCTTCACCTGCTCAACAATCGTATCGAACCGATTGTCGGGGACGGCCACGGCAGTTACGTCACCCTTTGCCTGTCCCTTTGCGGCGGCGCGATAGAGCGTGCTCTTGCCAGAGCTGGCGAATCCGATAAGAGCGACTTTCATGGCTGATTCTCGAATTCGACCTGCACGGGCTTGTCCGGCAGTTGGTGGGGCAGCACCCAAAAGACGTAAGCGCTCGCCAGCAGTAGGATCAGCGGCACCCAGGGAAACCGAGATCGCGGCTTGGAGCCGGTCGAATTCACGGCCTCAGAGTATATCCCGCAGGTATCCTGCCAACCCGTGGCAGTGCTGCAGCGCGAGTCACCGATTTTTAGTCCGATCGTCGGATTTTTCACATTCGTCGGCGAATGCTTTCTCTTGCTGTGTCAAGCCATAGGCAACCTTATCCGTCCGCCGTTCGAGCTAAAGGAGACCTTGCAGCAGATGTCATTCGTGGGGGCGGCCTCCGTACCCATCGTCACGATGACCTGCTTCTTCTCCGGCGCCGTTCTCGCGCTGTACAGCACGGAAGTCTTCGTCCAATACGGCGCCACCAACTTTGCGGGAGCGGTGGTCGGCGTCTCGATCGCCAGGGAAATCGCCCCGGTGCTGGCCGGGATCATGGTCGCGGCAAGGTGCGGCTCGGCGATGGCGGCTCAGATCGGCACCATGGCCGTGACGGAGCAGATCGATGCGCTGCGAGCCCTGAACGTCCGTCCGGTCAACTACCTGGTCATTCCAAGACTTCTTGCCTGCGTCACGATGGTTCCGGTGCTGGCGCTCGTGGGCATGTATGCGGGCATCGTGGGCGGCTACCTGGTGTCGGTTGACGGCGGCGTCGCCTCCGGCTCGTTCATGGAGTCGATTCGCCAGTTTCTGAAACCCTGGGATTTTATGGGCGGGATGATCAAGACGATTGCCTTCGGGGCGATCGTGGCGATCGTCTCGTGCCAGCAGGGCATGCGGACATCCGAGGGTGCGGTCGGGGTCGGTAAGGCGACGACCAATGCCGTGGTGATCTGCATGGTGCTGATCTACCTGGCGAATTTCTTCTTGGCCGCCTGGCTATACTAGGTTCGGCTTATGCCCGTTGGCCGCTTCCTCCTGTGTCTTCACAGCCATATGCCTTATGTGCTGTCCCATGGCACGTCGCCACACGGGACGGACTGGCTGAACGAGTCGGCTGCCGAGTGCTACCTGCCTATTCTCGATGCTCTCGACCGGCTGCTACACCAAGGCATCCGCCCTCGGTGGACCATCAACATCAGCCCCATCCTCGCCGAGCAGCTCGACGATCCCACCTTCAAGGATGGATTCGAGTTCTACTGCCAGGAAAAGGTGGATTTCGCGCGACTGGACCAGGAGAAGTTTCGTACCGAAGGGCCCCTTTGGATGGAAGGCCTCTCGGCGATGTGGCAGCGGGTGTACAGCCGCGCGCTGACTCAATTCCGCCACCAATGGGGACGATCCATTTGCGAGGGCTTTCGGCATTTTCAGGACGAGGGTTCGATCGAGGTGATCACGTGCGGGGCCACCCACGGGTACTTCCCCCTGCTCGGAACCGACGAATCCGTTCAGGCGCAGGTGAAAATCGGGGTTGAAACGTATCGCAAGCGGTTCGGACGCCAGCCGAGGGGCATCTGGCTGCCGGAGTGCGCGTACCGGCCCCGGTACGAGTGGAAATCGCCGATCGACGAATCAGAGCCGGCTTGGCCCCGTAAAGGGGTCGAGGAGTTTCTCGCTGAGAACGGGCTTGAGTATTTCTTCGTTGACAGCCATATGATTCGCGGCGGAGAGCCCTTGGGAACGTACGCCGCCAATTTTCCTCAGCTTGCGGAGCTTTTTGCTCGCAGCAAAAAGATGTTCACCCCGCCGGCGGAGCTTCGCAGCGAGTACGAGCATTATGCGCTGAAGAACGATGTGGTCTGCATGGCGAGGGATCCGCAAACCACGGTACGGGTCTGGTCGGGCGACGTCGGCTATCCGGGCTCCCCCTGCTATCTGGAGTTTCATAAGCAACTGTATCCGGGCCGTCTTCGCTACTGGTCCATTGGAACTGACAAGGCCGATCTTGGCGCGAAGCCGGCATACGATCCGTGGGAGGCGTTCGAGTCGATCGGGCAGAACGCGGAAGACTTTGTGAACTTGGTGAAGTCGACGATGGCGCAGTACAAGGGCGCAGCCGACCGAACCGGAACGCTCGTCGCGATGTATGACACCGAGCTCTTTGGCCACTGGTGGTGGGAGGGACCAGAGTTCCTCTATGAATCGGCACGGCTCATGGCCGCCGATCCCGATCTTGAGTGCGTGACGGGAGGCGACCTGCTCGATCAAGAACCGCCACGGCACACCATTACGTTGCCCGAAGGCTCATGGGGCGAGGGTGGCTACCACTACATCTGGATCAATGGAGACAATTTCTGGACCTGGCAGCAGCTTTATCCAGCCGAGAAGAAGCTGCGAGAGATGGCGCAGAACTATGCCGGCGGTCCCGCGCAGGCGATCGTCGAACAGGCCGCTCGCGAGCTCCTGCTGGCCGAGGCCAGCGACTGGCAGTTCCTGATCTCCACATGGGCTGCACGCGACTATGCCGAAGTGAGGTTCACCGACCACATTGAGCGCTTCGAGCGTCTAGCTAAAATGGCAGATCGAGTTCACGCCGGCGGTGCGCTGGATGCAGAAGAACTGCGGTTCCTGGCGGAATGCCAAACCAAGGACGCGGCTTTCGCTGAGATAGACCTCGGCTGGTGGTCGAAGCTCGATAGACCCTTACAACTAAGCGCAACATGAAGCCAAAGGTTCTGACCTATTCTGCGATCGCTTTGCTTGGTGCCACCCTTGCCGGATGTCAGGGCCGAAAGCCCGAAGATACGTCCACAGGCAAGGACCAGGTGACCGTGAAGGCCGACGAGGCCACGGTTCCCAAGCCGGCGCCACCGACTCCCGAAGGCAAACGGGAGAGCGTGATGAACGAAGCGGCGAAGGAGACCGGCGTCGATCCTGCAAAGATCAAGGAATTCGGAACCAAGCCGATGCCGATCAAGCCGATCGCGAAAGCGGGCACCAAAGGCTGGAAGGGTACGGACCTCTCCCCCAAGGAGATCGGCAAGAAGATCGACGACGCGATTGCCAATTTGAAGCAGCTCGACGGCGGTGGGCTGCTATTACTGGATATTCCCGAAGGCAAGGGCGAGGCACGAACAGCGCTCAAGGTCGTCAACCCCAGCAAGTACATGATCCAGTACAACATCGTGCCGACCTTGTCCGAAAACCACACCCTGGTCGCCGATGGCGAAGCGAAGGCGGAAGCCTTCCGGCAACAGTGGACGAATCCGATGCCGATCGATGCCAAGGGCAAGGCATGGGAAGCCAGTACCATTGTCGAACGCTGGCCCGAAGAGTTCCAGCGCATCATGTTTATGCCCCTGGCGGACCGCCAGCCCGTGTGGGAGAAGCTGCTTACCGGCCTCCAACGCGGTGATTCCGGGTATCGCTCGAAGCTGGAGAAACAGGACTTCACCTGGAAGGGCCATACCAAGCCTTACTATCGCGTGGTGGCGACCCGTCCCACCGACAAGGCCGAAATGGAGATTTTTGTGGACGGCGTCGCGTTTGTGCCGTTAACGATCATTGTCAAACGCGAAGTCGAAGGAAAGCCCCACAAGGTCCAATGGCAGGCCCAGTGGAAGTTCGGCGCCTCGTGGGAAGACAAGTGGTTCGTGATTCCGACGAAGCCCAAGTCCTAGGCGCGGTCCTACTGGGCTTTGACGTCTCGGTAGATCATCCAGCCGTTGAGCCCGCCTTCGGATTTGGCGCCGACAAACATGGGCTTCGACTTATCCAGGAACAGTCGCATCTTCCGGTCTCTGCCCCCAAACTCGGCGACAAGCTCGCGCACGTCTTGGCCTTCCCAGGACGTCGTCTTCCCCATCGACCACGTCAGCTTGAACTCTGCCGGCGGTTCGAGAAGGTAGCTCACGATCTTGGTTTTTTCCAGGAACGAGATCGCCAGCCCTCCTGACACCTCCCAACCGGGCGAGGTGTTTTCTCTCGGAATGACCGAATCAGTGGTCGTGCGGCCGTCGGGCCAGGTGCTGTTCACCATCTTTCCGTCGGCAACGTAGTTGGGCGCCAGATTTCCCGGACGATCCTCTTTTGGCTTGTGGTTCGATGCCTTGGTTACTTTGAGGTCGAACATGCCCTTACCCGTCCAAACGAGTTTTTGGGTGTATTCGCCAGGAAAAAGGCCACTGTCATCGTGGTGCTCGATCGTCGCCTCGAAACGCTTCAGGCCTGCATAGAACTGCTGGGCCCCTTTGAGAAGCGAGACGGCTTCCTGTGAGGATCCGATGGTTGCGGCAGCGAGCAGGGCAAGCATAATGGCAGGTTACGACGAGAGGGGGTATCGGGGTTGCGGAACTACTTGCGGCTTGACAGTTCCCGAATGCAAATGGGCGCGTAAGGCGATATACAGCCTTTCGAAGTCGGATAGTCCTTGAAGGCTCCGAGCTTCTCGCCGATTGCGATCGCCCGCTCCCGGTGTTCGGCAAATTCGACGCCGATCATGGATAGCGCATAGTTCATCGTCCATTGAACAGGAACAGGCGCTGAACCCATCTCGCCTTCGATGCGATCGAGGAGTGAAGGCAGGTCCAGCCCTTCGGGGTCCTTCATGACTCGCTCGGTTGTCAGGCTCCAAGCGGCACGGCTGGGCCCAATCTCGCTGGCGGCCATCCACTTTTCCCGAAGGTTCTCCTTTTCGGGATGCGGTTTGACCACGTTGGTCATCAGCCACTCGGCAAGCTGGGAGTTCATCGTCCCTGGCGCAAAGGGGACCTCTCGGACCATCTGGTCGAGCAGCTCGGCCGTAAGCTGCTTGGGCTTCATGATCTGCGTGGCCAGTAGCATCGCATCCCAGTTGCCCGTCGCCCAAAGAGCCAGCCCGAGCTCGTGGTCGGTCTTGATCCGTTTCGCCAGGTTGCGCAGGTCGCCCATTTGCGCACCAAACTGGTTCTCGCCCACACCGTTCTTGGCGTTGATCTTGCGCATTTTCTCGGTTCCGAGAGCGCGAAGCTCGGCCATGGCCTCGTCAAGTGTCATAGGTTCGAGAGTACCGAAGGTCAATAGAGTGGTTTATGACGTGGGCTCCAGGCTGTTGAGCCATTCTTGGGTTTGCCGCGCGTTACGCAGCATGATCATATATCGACCCGTCGCTGCCCAGTGGCGCATCCGACGCCGCTTGTTCGCAAAGCTCTTGAAGTGCCAAAGGATAATGGAATCGCGGGAGAGGGCCACGCGAAAGGATTCGATATTGCCGTTGCAGACTGGCTGCTTATCGACAGCCCGTCTTAAGGTCCGGCCGACAAGCCTCGCAAGCGACAGCCAGCGGGGGTAATCAAGGCCAATGATGAGCTCGACCCTTTGGAGAGGAATGTCCAGCCACTTCGCGTACGCGGTATCGAGAATCCACTCTTCTTGGTTGCAGATCGCTTCTATTCTTCTCGCCTGCTCTTCGAGCGGCACTTCGATCCAGCCGGGGTCCCAGGTGAGGTCGTCGACCGAGTGCCAGGGAATGCCGGTTCTCAGGCTGATCTCCTTGGCAAGCGTGGTCTTGCCGGATCCGGTGACGCCGTAGATGAGGATGCGGCGTGGGGGGTCTGGCATCACTGGAGTTTAGACTCGGGTAATCATTGGACAAACAGGCATGGGCTTTGTCGAGGGTGCCCGGCCGCCAACGATGGATGACATCAAGGCTCTCTTTGAGAGACCCGGAGATTCAGTGCCTGACGAAGGTGTGCTGCTCGCGATATCGAGAAGAACCCGACTGCTAAAGTGGAGCATGAAGCTCCGAATGCGAGGCTAGAGAGATTCCAGACATCCGACGCAACTAGCGCGGCATCTCAACCGACGATGAGGCAAACAGTCGGCGAACGGGACGGGCGTTGCCGCCCGCCTAACCAGGCAGGCTGATTCCTTCTTTGCGTTTTCACCTTACCTTCTGAGCCTGTGTACCTGGTCGCGTATCATCGCGACCCAGTGGAGGCTGAGCCAGAAGAAGCTACTGCACAGGATGAAGATTGCGGCGCCGAGCACCGTGCTTGGAGCGCCAGCCAAGACGAGAAGCGGGCACGCCACTAGCGCCGAAGCGAATATCGCCAGGGTTCCTCCGACACATCGCGCACAGTGGCCCCACTTGGATCGCGTTGACCGCATTCTGTCCTCGGGCGGCGCATCGTCCTGGCACTTACATCCCATCGTCTTATTGATTCGGGCAAAGAATTGCGTGCAGAATCACCAGCAAGGACAGGATGACGCCTCCCCATAGCACGAGGACAATTGCTCCCAGGAAGCAGCCCGGGTGGCCCATAAGTGAAAGGATTACCCCTAGCACGGCAGCGGCCAGGTTGATGCCAGAAAGAATCAACATGAGCAGCCGTAGCCAACCGCATCCATCGGCCCGACCGGGAACGCACAAGAAGGCCCAGATGGCCATCAGCACGAGGCAGACAATCGCGGCAACGAGGCAGATCCAGAGCATGACCTGGATCGTTCCCGCGACGGCGAGACCCGCTGGCCAAGTTACGCCAAGCGCCAGCCCTACAATAGCAGATACGATCGCCTTGTCGAGCATGCAGAAGGTGATCAGCGTGAAGATCGCGGTGAGAGAGACGAGACCGACAATCACCCAAAAGAAAATGCAGCAGGGATCGCACGTCACGTCGCTTGAGCAGCGCCTCGTTTCGACGAGATCTGGGCAAGGACGGCCACCAGGGGAAGGCTGAGTGATCACCGTGCGGGATCGACTCTGCAAGCCGTCGACGCAAGGCCCAAATGCCGAGAACTCCGACACAACGCAGTCGGTGGGCTGTTGGCGACATCGCCGGCGCTGAGTCAATGGAGGACAAGGACTACCTCCGTTCTGGGGCTGGACGATGATCCGTCTGGTCCGCGTGCGGAATCCATCGATGCACCTACTCCAAGGTGTAAACCGCGAGACCCGGCAGTCGACCCGTCCAGGGTCTTCGTCGCCCGTCCCGCCGCAAGAGAAGGTCGCCGTTGCTTCTCCGATACAATTGTTCGAATCCACGACGAGCGCGGAATAGGTTGTGTTGACTGCCTCGTTAGCGGCATAGCCGATGTCCACCGACAGCGGATTATCCGTTCGGGGATCGCCGTTTGCGTCCACGAGAATGGCGGGATCGCCCGCTCCAGACTGGCTTTCGGTCCAGCGCAAGACACTAACGGCTCCGCCATCTGGCGCGAGCACTCTCAGGGAGTAGGTACCGCTGGGGGAATCGGTGCAGGTGAGGTTCGCGGAAGGGAAGGATTGGCCATCGGACGACCTGGTAATCGCAATCTCAACATCCGCTAGACAGGGCCCGCACTGAATCTGAAGATCGCGTACATCGGGCGGACAACCATTGTCGGCACAGGTCGCCTCGACGGCAACGATTCGGAAACATTCGAATGACTTTAGCTCCGTCCCGACACCGGGGTCCCCTTCTCGGAGCAAGAGCGTCCAGGTCTCGCCGGTGATTGCGGCACTGCCGGTAACTTGGGCTCCGTCGCTGTTGGTGACGATGACGGTGACACCCGTGCAGTTCGTAGCGGCGCCTATTATGTTGAGTTGCGAGAGTCCTCCACTTGCTGCCACCGTGCCATGTAGCTCAAGAACGGTTATGGAGCAAGGCAGCGCTTGGCAATCGACAGTTAAAGTGTTCGGATCGACTTGAAGGCTGGTGGATGAGCCATCGAAGCATGAAAGCTCGATAATCAGTTGTTGCCCACAGTCGATAGCACCTGCCCTAATGTCTTCAGGTATGTCGAACGATCTAGACCAGGTCGTGCCGGTCAACTGAGCGTTAGTAAGCGCTAGGAGCTCAGCGGTATCGGCGTGAATAACCCGTAACTGCAGCGAGCCTGCGCATTCATCACAGGCCCCGCTAACCTCCAGCCTGATGATCTGCCCGGCTCCGTCCTGATACGCAATCGCCGAAATAGCGCTTGTCGCCATAGCACTTGCCTCGATTAAGCACAACTGATTCCGCACTGAAGGGACTATCCCCGTACGCAACCTGCTTCTTGGCACTTAGGATAGCATTTCCTTGGCGAGATGCAACGGCATCTGGAGGGGCGGTGCCTGCCTCCCTCTCTGCTATGGCGGCATTACCCGACAGAACCTTCTAAGCTCACACCAAGTAACTTCTGAGCTTCCACTGCAAACTCCATCGGAAGCTCCCGGAAGACGTCCTTGCAGAAACCGCTCACGATCATGTTCACCGCATCCTCGGTTGGGATGCCGCGCTGGTTGCAGTAAAAGATCTGGTCTTCCCCGATTTTCGAGGTCGAGGCTTCGTGCTCCACGGTCGCCGTCGGGTTCTTGACCTCGATATACGGGAACGTGTGGGCGCCGCAGCGATCGCCCATCAGCATCGAATCGCATTGGGAGTAGTTGCGGGCATTGTCAGCACCGGCGTTGATTTTAACGAGGCCGCGATAGGTGTTCTGCCCATTGCCGGCGGAAATGCCCTTGGCCACGATGGTCGACCGTGTGTTCTTGCCGATGTGGATCATCTTCGTTCCGGTGTCGGCCTGCTGCTTGTTGGCGGTGAGGGCCACGCTATAGAATTCACCAATGCTGTTATCGCCTTTCAAGAGTACAGAAGGGTACTTCCAGGTGATCGCGGAACCCGTTTCAACCTGTGTCCAGGTGATTTTGGAGTTGTCGCCTTCGCATTTACCGCGCTTGGTGACGAAATTGAAGATCCCACCCTTGCCGTCCTTATCGCCTGGGTACCAGTTTTGGACGGTGGAGTACTTGATCGTCGCGTCCTTCTCGGCCACGAGCTCGACCACCGCGGCGTGCAGCTGGTTTTCGTCACGCATCGGGGCGGTGCAGCCTTCCAAGTAGCTGACGTAAGCCCCTTCGTCGGCGATGATGAGCGTCCTTTCGAATTGTCCGGTCTTGGCAGCATTGATCCGGAAGTAGGTGCTCAGCTCCATCGGGCAACGGACGCCCTTAGGAACGTAAACGAAGCTTCCATCGCTAAAGACCGCGCTGTTGAGCGTCGCATAGTAGTTGTCGCTGTACGGCACGACCGATCCCAAGTACTTCTGGACCAAGTCGGGATGCTCGATGATCGCCTCGCTCATCGAGCAGAAGATGATTCCCTCTGCTTTCAGTTTGTCCTTGAAGGTGGTGGCGACGGAGACGGAATCGAACACCGCATCGACGGCCACGTTCGCCATTGTTCCCGCGTGGGTTTCGGCCGCCCCCTGAACGTTCAGCAGCAGTTCCTGCTCCTTGATCGGGATGCCAAGCTTCTCGAAAGTGCGAAGCAACTCGGGGTCGGCGTCCTCCAGCGAATTGAGCTGCGGCATGTTCTTGGGCGCCGAGTAGTAGCTGATCGACTGAAGGTCGACCGGCTCGTATTTGACATTCGGCCACTGCGGCTCCTTCATCGACTGGAGATGCCGGTACGCCTTCAGGCGCCACTCGGTCATCCATTGCGGCTCGCCCTTCTTCTTGGATAGGGCAATCACGACCTCCTCGCTGAGGCCGGGAGCGAAGGTGTCCGATTCAAGTTCGGTGACGAAGCCTTCCTTGTATTCGCGGTCGGCCCATCGTTCAAGGAGAATATCGTTTTCGGAAGGGGCCTCGATTGGCCCGGCGGTTAGGGTTTCTTGGGACATAAGCAGTGTTCGAACCATCCACCCGGCAGCACCGGCATCATGATTCGTCAATCTTTACTACGCCGTAAAGTTTACTTCGTCGACCTACCCGTGGGCACAGAGCGTAGGCAGCGGAGCCCGGTTGCATTCGGTCTTGGGTGGGAAGGGGCCGAAGGGATCGCTGGAAAGGCGTGCGCCGATTCCCCAGTCGTCGTCCGGCTTCATGCCGCTGCGCACGGTGTAGAGATCGCCCGCCAGCAGGCGAAGCCACTCCTCATTTTCGAGGTCGAAACCGACCCTCTCAAGCTGGTTCGTCAGGTCGGTGACGCGGACACGTCGACCATAGGTAGCATCAAGCTCTTGGAGTGCGAAGCACCTGGCCTCGACGAGTGCGGGATGGGCGCCAGGGTTGAAGTCGGACAGATCCTCGTACAGGGACATCAGGTACTGCGACCACAGATCGCGCGCGGGTCCATCCAGCGTAGGACCGGACAAGGGGTTGCCCATCAAGCGCATGGCTGCCTCGAACGTCAGCTTTGCGCAGGAATCTTCTAAATCGTTGAGCAGACTGGGACAAATGCGATCATCGCCCATGCGTAATTAACCCCGTAGAATTTGCGTCCCCACATTCATTATAGAATAGGTTTGCCGGTTTTAAGCTTTATTTTTTGAAAATGTGAACGAATCAGAGAAAGTTTTCCACCGCCACTTCGGGCAGGGGTGGAACGTATGTCACAACGACGGAATGGAAAAGGTTCAGGTTGCGGTCCTGGTTGGCCCGAAGAGCAGGGGATCGAACCTTCAAGCCTTGATCGAGAATGGGGAAAAGTTGGGGACTCCGTTCCGGGTCGCGGTCGTGATTGTCCCCCAGGCTTCGAGTCCGGGACTTGACCTCGCCAGAAAGCATGGGGTCAAGGCTGAAATCGTGCCGCCAGGCGATGAATACGGCGCCCGCTTGCTTTCCGCCCTCGAAAACGTCGAGTGGGTGTGCCTTGCTGGCTACCTTCGCCTCTTGCCGACAGAGGTCCTGGAGCGCTTTGCTGGGAAGGTTCTAAACATCCATCCCGCCCTTCTGCCAAAGTACGGTGGCAAGGGCATGTATGGAATCCACGTTCATGAGGCGGTTCTTGCCGCGGGAGAGCGCGAATCAGGCTGCTCCGTACATGTCGTTACCCCCGTTTATGACGAGGGCGAGGTCCTGCTCCAGCTGAAATGTCCGGTGGAACGGGACGACACTGCTGAGGTCCTCCAAGCGCGGGTGTTGAAACTCGAGCACGTTGCCTTTTCCCAAGCCCTGAGCGCGGCGATTCTCAAGAACCGATGACCAATCGAACCCGGCAGCTGCTCTGGCCGATCATGTATCCGATCGTCTGGCTGATTTTCATCTTTCTCGGGCCTGTGCGCAGCTTCAACCGTCGCAATGTTCCGAAGGAGGGTGGCATCCTCATCCTTTCCAACCACCTCGCCGATTGCGATCCCGTCATCGTCCAGCTAGGATGCCGCCGCCACGTGAAGTTCATGGCCAAGAGCGAGCTCTTCGAGATGAGAATCCTTGGGGCCCTGATACGATGGCTCGAAGCCTTTCCTGTCAAGCGTGGTGAGCCGGATCGGGCGGCGATCAAGCAGGCGGTGGAATACCTGAAGCAGGGCTACGCCGTCTGCGTTTTTCCCGAAGGTCAACTCAGCGAAGACGGGAAGCTGCAACCGATCTTGCCCGGCGCTGCCCTGATCGCACGGATGGCTGACGTGCCCATCATCTGCTGCGGCCTACGAAACACCAACCAAATCATGCCGTATGGCACCTACATCCCACGGCCGGCCTTTCGGTGGGTAGATTGCCGTTGGGGCCATGTGCGAAAGTTCGATCGATCTGCGAGTGCGGAAGAGGTGGTGGGGTGGGTTCACGCCGAACTGAGCCGCCTGGTCTGATCGGCGTCGACGAGGCGGGCAGGGGGCCGCTCGCGGGTCCCCTTGTCGTGGCTGCGGTTCGCATGCGCAAAGGCTTTAAGTGCCCGGGACTGGGCGATTCCAAGCAACTCACGCCGGGCAGGCGAGAGGAATGCTACAGGCGAATTGTGGACGGCTGTGAATATGCGGTTGAGATCGTCGACGTGGAGACGATCGACCGGCTGAATATCCTTCGAGCCACGCTGGAAGCGATGGCCACCGTCGCTCGGCGGCTACGTCTTGCGGATGAGGAAGTCTGGGTCGATGGCAATTGCCTGCCGCCGTTGGACGGTCCCGTGCAGGCGATTGTGAAGGGCGACGACCTCGTGCGGTCAATTTCGGCGGCGTCGGTCGTCGCCAAGGTGACCCGTGACCGCCTGATGGTGGAGTTGGACCTCGTCCACCACGGATACGGATTCTTCCATAACTTCGGCTATGCCACGCCGGATCACCTTGAGGCCCTTCGCCGGCTCGGCCCTACCGAAATCCACCGAAGGTCGTTCAGCCCGGTGGCAGACATGCTGAATCAGCCATGCCTGGCGTTCGACGCTTAGGGCTTGAGGCCGAGGACCGGGCCGCGGATCTCCTGCTTCGGCAGGGAATGACGCTCGTGGCAAGGCGAGTCAAGACCAGGAGCGGCGAGATCGACCTGGTCGCCCTGGATGGCGAAGTTCTCGTCATCGTGGAGGTGAGGCAGCGAAGCGGCAACTGGAACTTGCCGGAGACCTCACTCGATCAGACCAAGCAGCGAAGGCTGGTACGCGCCGCCGAGGAATACGCTTCGACGCTTGGGCGGTCTGATCTGTCGATTCGCTACGACTTCGTTGCGGTCGATCCCGGAGACATTCGTCACTTGCGGGATTTCTTCAGGCCAGAGCCGGATTGGTAGCTGGCCCAACCATAATTGAGGTTATCGGCATGATCGACCCTCGACGGCCAGCTCTCGTTTTGGCGCCCATGGACGGCATCACCGATGCCGCCATGCGAAACGTCATGGGTCGGCTGGGCGCCTTCTCCTATGCGGTAACGGAATTCCTCAGGGTTAGCATCCAGCCGCTGCCAGTCAAGGTCTTTCGGCGGGACGTTCCCGAACTTGCCTCGGGGGCCCGTACAGCTTCCGGATTGCTGGTTCAAGTGCAGCTCCTTGGCGGCGACCCCGAGAACATGGCCCAATCGGCGCTGAATGCGGTTTTGGCTGGCGCGACTGCGATCGACATCAACTTCGGATGTCCTGCGCCAACGGTGAATCGCAACGACGGCGGGGCGTCCCTGCTTCGCTTTCCATGCCGGATTCGCGACATCGTGTGCGCGGTTCGCGATGCCGTCCCTCCCTTCGTTCCCGTTTCGGCCAAGTTGCGGCTTGGCTGGGATTCGATCGACGAAATCGATCGCAACGCGGCGATGGCGGCCGAAGGCGGCGCCTCCTGGCTCACGATCCATGCGAGAACCCGGGTTCAAGGATACCAGCCACCGGTTTTCTGGCCGGCGATTGCACGGGTCGCGCGACAAACGGGCTTGCCGGTCATCGCGAACGGCGATATCTGGACGATTGAGGACTTCCGCCGGTGCCGGCAGGAGACCGGTTGCCGTCACTTCATGATCGGCCGAGCGGCCCTGGCCAATCCCGAGTTGCCGAGGCTGATTGCGGTGGAACTCGGTATCGAATCCACCGGCGTCCTTGAAACGTCGTGGCCAAGTCTCTTCGGCGCGCTCGCGGCCAACTATGACGGCAACGACAAGCTGATACTCATGCGGCTCAAGCAGTGGATGAAGCTGGCCCGCCTTCATGGCGACTTTCCCTGGTTCGACCAGTTGAAGCTTGCCACCGACTGGCGCGAGATCATCGAAACCGTGGCTCCTAACGCCGACCGCGACGCCGCCTAATTGGCCATCATCTCTGCATGGCCTCCCTGCATGTCGGGCTTTCCGGTTTCTCCTACAAGGAGTGGCAAGGCGAGGATTTATTTTATCCGCCAGAGCTGAAGCAGCCGGAATACTTCGCCTACTACGCTTCTCGGTTCCATGCCCTCGAGGCAGATGGGACCTGGTACCACATGCCCACGACAAACGGCGTGCAGGTTTGGATCGACAGCACGACGCCAGATTTCAAGGTCTCGCCGAAGATGCATCGCAAGGTCACCCACTACGCGCGACTGAAGGAAGATTCCATCGATGCCCTGAAGTTCTTTGTGAAGCGGCTCGAACCGCTCGAGAATGCGGGTCGTCTCGGCGCCATCCTCGTGCAGTTGCCGCCCAAGCTGGGTAGGGACGATGATCGGCTAGCGAGGTTTTTGGCCGAGATCCCCCATAGACCGACCCTTCCCTGGGCCATCGAGTTTCGCAATGAAACCTGGGAGTGCCCGGAGATCGAATCGCTCTTAAGGGAGCACAACGTGTCATGGGTCGGCATGGACACTGATGACCGTGCCGCCGTGCGGCGCGACACCGCCGACCATATCTACATTCGCCTGCGCCGATCGGAATACTCCGACGACCGGTTGCGGGAGTGGGCCGGGTACTTCCGCAGCAAGCTGGAGGCGGGGAAGGACTGCTACGTTTACTGCAAGCACGAAGACGCCGAGCGGCCGTGGATCTGGGCAGACAAGCTCACCGAAATGATCGGCTGGAAGTAGCTGGAGGAGAGGGTGGGATTCGAACCCACGGTGCCTTGCGACACACCGCATTTCGAGTGCGGCGCACTAGACCACTATGCGACCTCTCCCGGCGAAAATCCATTATGGCGCAAGCGCCTACTCTACGACTTCAGCAATTGCCGCAGGACGTACTGAAGAATGCCGCCGTGGCGGTAGTAGTCGATCTCTTTCGGCGTATCGATTCGCACCGCAGCCTCGAAGGATTTCGTGTGGCTGTGGTCGTCGGTTGCGCGAACGGTCACCGTCTTCCCTTCCGAGAAGTTGGTTTCGAGCCCTTCGGCAAGGCCGACGATCGCATACTCCTCCTCTCCGGTTAGTCCGAGGGATTCGGCGGAGTCGCCCGGCATGAACTGCAGTGGAAGGACTCCCATGCCGACCAGGTTGCTCCGGTGAATCCGCTCAAAGCTCTCGGCGAGGACGACCTTGACGCCGAGGAGCATCGGGCCCTTTGCCGCCCAGTCTCGACTCGAACCGGATCCGTACTCCTTGCCGGCGATCACGATCGTGCCGTGGTGGTACTTTATCGAGGCGTCATAGATCGACATGACCTCGTGAGTGGGCCAGTAAGTTGTAAATCCGCCTTCGGTTCCGGGGGCAAGGTGGTTGCGAAGCCGAACGTTGGCGAAGGTGCCCCGCATCATCACTTCGTGGTTTCCGCGCCGCGAGCCGTAACTGTTGAACAGATGCGCGGGCACCCCCTTGTTCGTTAGATACTCTCCGGCCGGCGAATGCAGCTTAATGCTCCCGGCGGGTGAGATGTGGTCGGTGGTGATGCTGTCGCCAAGGTGAGCGATGCAGCGAAGGCCCCTCGGGTCTTCGAAGCTGTCCGGCGGCTCACGGTCGGTGGTTTCGAAGTAAGGCGGCTGCTTGACATATGTCGAAGCCGGATCCCACGCGTATAGCTCGTCGGTACCGGCCGGGATCGCGTTCCATTTCTCATCGCCTTTGAAGACATCCGCGTAGACCTGCTCGAACATCTTTCTTTCGATGCACGAGCCGACCGTTTCGGCGATCTCCTGCTGGCTTGGCCATATGTCCTTCAGGTACACGTTGGTACCATCCTCCGCTTGCCCGATCGGATCGGTGGTGAGGTCGACGGCGATGTTTCCGGCCAACGCGTAGGCGACGACCAACGGCGGCGACATCAGGTAGTTCGCCTTGACTTCGGCATTGACGCGGCCCTCGAAGTTACGGTTGCCGCTGAGGACGGAAACCGCAACGAGATCCTCGTCGGCGATCGACTTGGAAGTCGCCTCGGGCAGCGGACCGGAGTTGCCGATGCAGGTGGTGCAACCGTAGCCGACGATGTTAAAGCCGATCTTTTCGAGCTCTGACAATAGACCGGCCTTGGTGAGATAGTCGCGTACCACCTTAGAGCCCGGAGCCAGCGACGTCTTTACCCAGGGCTTTGGCTTCAGCCCCAGTGCGGCCGCCTTCTTTGCCACCAGGCCAGCAGCGACCATGACCGACGGGTTGCTCGTATTGGTGCAACTGGTGATCGCGGCGATGACGATGCTGCCATGGGTGAGTTTGTTCGTATCGACCCGTTCCATCACGCCGCCACCGGTCGTCGAAATCTGATCCCCAAAGGCCGTGGTGAATGACTTCGGAGCTTGGCCGAGCGGTACGCGGTCCTGCGGACGCTTTGGTCCAGCCAGGCTAGGTTCGACGTCGCCAAGATCGAGGGCCAGCGAGCTCGAGTATTCGGCTTCCGGGGTCTCTTCGTCGTGGTAGAGGGACTGTGCCCGCATGTAAGCCTCGACGAGGGCAATCTGCGACTCTGCCCGGCCGCTCATCCGGAGATAGTTCAGGGTTTCGGCATCGACGGGGAAGATTCCGCACGTAGCGCCATATTCCGGCGCCATATTGGCGATCGTCGCCCGGTCAGCGAGCGGCAGGTCGCGCAGGCCAGGGCCAAAGAATTCGACGAACTTGCCAACGACACCGTGTTTGCGCAGCATTTCGGTGACGGTTAGAACCAGGTCGGTGGCGGTGACGCCTTCTCGAAGCCTGCCGGTCAAGCGGAAACCGACCACCTGGGGAATGAGCATGCTCACCGGCTGTCCGAGCATGGCCGCCTCGGCTTCGATGCCTCCGACGCCCCAGCCCAGAACGCCGAGACCGTTGATCATGGTGGTGTGGCTGTCGGTGCCGACGAGGGTGTCCGGATAGGCAAGATCGTCCTTTACGAAGACCGTCCTGGCGAGGTACTCCAGGTTCACTTGGTGAACGATGCCGGTATTCGGTGGCACGACCTTGAAGTTGTCGAGCGCGTTCTGGCCCCACTTGAGGAACCGGTAGCGTTCGTCGTTCCGCTGAAACTCGAGGTCGAGGTTGATGAGGGCCGCAGCTTCGCTGCCGTAAGCGTCGACCTGCACGCTGTGATCGATAACGAGCTCCACGGGCAGAAGGGGGTTGATCTTCCTGGGGTCGCCACCCAGATCGGCCATCGCCTGGCGCATGGCAGCGAGGTCGACCACGCACGGCACACCCGTAAAGTCTTGTAGGAGGACCCTTGCCGGCATGAAGGCGATCTCGTTGCTCGGCTCAGCCTGGCTGTCCCAGTTTGCCAACGCCTCGATGTCCGATTTGGTGACGCTGACCCCATCCTCTTGGCGAAGCAGGTTCTCGAGCAGGATGCGCAGCGAATAGGGCAGGCGCTTCACTCCGCTCAATTGGTTGGCGAGGGCCGGCAGGCTGAAATAGCGGTACGTCTTGTCGCCGACGGTGAGCTGGGACTGGGTTTGAAAGCTGTTCATCGGGGGTGTCCTCGGGGTGGCAAGTTCAGCATACCTTTGGGTTCGGACCCGACTCTGCGGCCCGGGCCTCGATGCCGCGCAGAGCCACTGACCGGCTAAAATGGGTTGATGCTGTCCGTTGCTTTGTCTCTCGTCACCATGATTCCCATGCAGGAGGTTAATGCTCTTTCCCCGGCCGAGACGAAGGCCGGGTGGAAGCTGCTCTTCGACGGCAGGTCCACGAAGGGCTGGCGCACTTTCAAGGAGAAGGGCGTGGGCGAGGGATGGGTCGTCAAAGACGGCGCCCTTTGCGTCGAGAACCCTGAGAAAGCGGGCGACATCATGACCACCGAGGATTTCCGCTGGTTCGTGCTCAGCCTCGAGTACAACATCGCCAAGGGCCAAAACAGCGGGATCATGTTCCACGTCACCGAGCAGGGGAGAACGGTCTGGATGACGGGGCCGGAGATTCAGCTCTTCGACAATGCCGCCAATCCCGAAGTCCAGCAGGCGGGCTGGTTGTACGAACTCTACAAGGCGGACAAGGACGCGACCAAGCCGGCCGGCGAATGGAACCACCTGGTTATCGCGGTACTGCCCGACAAGTGCTACACCGAGATGAACGGCGTGCGCTACTACGAATACAAGCTCGGAAGCGAAGACTTCAAGGCCCGCGTGGCCAAGAGCAAGTTTTCGAAGATGCCGTACTTCGCCAAGGCGGGCAAAGGAGCCATCGCCTTTCAGGGGGACCACGGCAACGTGAAGTTCCGGAACATCAAGATTCTCGTTCGCGATAATCAAAAGTGATCCATTGATTGCAACGGATCGGGAATATAACGCGTCAATCCCGTGAGCGACCTGTTGTATGCTCAGAGGACAGGCATGTGTTGGAAACTCGTACTTGCCGTGGGTTTGGCGGCTCTTGGATTAGGGACGGCCGAAGCGAAGAAGCAGCCATCGAAGGCTGACCAGGCGCGATTGAAGCGCATCATGGATCTGGCCGACGTACGCCTTTCCACCCAGGCGGACACGTGGTTTACCGACGGCGACTATCCCCGTGCCGTGAGCGTTCTTCGCTACCGCGCTGCCTTGGACCCAAAAAACTACGAGATTCACACCGACCTCGGCTGGATGCTCGAGAACATCGAGCGCTGGAGCGAGGCGCTGGCTGTGTATATCAAGTACCGTAAGGCAAATCCCCAAGATCCGGACGCCGGTTTGCCTGAAGCCAATTTCTATTACTTGAAGAAAGCCTACGCCAAGGTTCCGCCGCTCATGGAAGAGGCGATCAAAAAGAACCCCCATCCAAACGCCTTTCGCATCCTCGCCGGATCCTACGAACGAATGGGCCTGCTCGAAGACTCCAAGCGCGTGTGGGATCGGTATATCAGCCTGCATCCGAACGACGGGCAGGCGAAAGTCAACCGCGAGCGGGTGATCAAGAAGATTTCGGGGAAGCAGTAGCCCCCGTCCAAGCCGCATAAAAGCGCTCCCGGGCGGCCTTGGCGCGTTTTACGATATCGTCGCCCACTGCGTTGATGTGTCCCATCTTTCGGCCCGGAACTGGCAGGGTCTTGCCGTACCAGTGAACGCGAATATCGGCATCTTCTTCCAGGGCGGCAATCAACCCGCGCCGCCATTCGCCTGCTCCCTCCTGTCCAAGCAGATTCGCCATGCAGGTTTCCCGCCCCTCGGGAAGCGGGCAGGGTAGGCCGCATATAGACCGGATGTGCATCTCGAACTGGCTGATTCCGCCCCAATCGAGTGTGTAATGTCCGCTATTATGAGGCCGTGGGGCGATCTCGTTAACGAGGATGTCGCCCTTGTCCGTCTCGAAGAGTTCGACGCCAAACAGTCCGTAGCCGGAGACGGCTTCGACTGCTGCAATGGCGACGTCGGCAGCGTTCGCATCACAAGGAAAGACGAGATCGCAAACGTGCCGTGTCTGGACCGTTTCCACGGTCGGAAAGGTGCCGGTCACGAACGGGGTTCTGTACACCATGACGGCCAGCTCTCGGCGAAAGGCGATGAACTGTTCGGCCATCCAGCCGCCTTGACCCCAATCCACCCGCAGGCCTTCAAAGTCGTCGGCCGATTTCGCCGTCCGCGTTCCTTTTCCGTCGTATCCGCCGAATCGGGATTTCAGAACCATCGGGAAGCCCAGGTTGGCTACGGCAGCTTCCCCATCGCCTTCGATCTTAGAGGCCTTCGCGGTCGGCACACCCGCCTTTGTAAGCGCTTCCTTTTGGAAGAACTTGTCCTGGATAACGGCCAAGGAGATTGGATTGGGAACGATCTTGCCGGGGTTCTGTTGGATCTGCTCGCAGGCCTTGAGGATGGCGGCGGCGGGAATGAATTCGTTCTCAAGTGTGACGATCCGGCAGCCCGCTATTAGCCGGGCAATGTCCTCGGGGTCGCTGAGCGAGCCTGCCATCGAATCCGAGACCTGAGCGGCGGGTGTGTCCTCGGAGTTATCGAGGGAAACGCATCGCATTCCCATGCGCTGGGCCGCCTGGATCGACATCCGGGCCAGCTGACCTCCGCCGAGAAAGCCAACATCATAGTCGACCTCAGGCATGACTAAGCCGCGCCTCCATGAGTCGTTCGACATGCTTGGCGAGAACATCGAATTCGACATTCACGCGATCGCCAACCGTCCGTCGCGAGAGGTTGGTTCGCTCCCAGGTCTCCGGGATAATCCACACGTCAAACTGCCCGTTAGAGGGTGTAACTACCGTTAGGCTGATGCCGGCTAGGGCGACGGAGCCCTTGTCGATAAGGAGCCGGTCCAGTTCAGGGTCGACTCGAAACGTCAGCTGACGAGCGTGGGGATGTTCGCGGGTAGCGACCAGTTCGGCCGTTGCATCGATGTGGCCGAGGACAAAGTGCCCGCCTAGTCGGTCGCCGGCAAGCAGAGCGCGCTCGAGATTGACCAATGTCCCCTTCGAGACGGTCCCAAGGGTTGTGCGCTTTACGGTTTCTTCGCTGAGGTCGAATGCGATGCCGCGCTCGTTAGGCATGGCGGTAAGGCAGCAGCCATCGACGGCGATGCTTTCTCCTCGGGCAATGACTCCTTCCCAACCGGGTGGCCAAGCCAGCGTGAACTCGAAAGTTGACTGTTCGGCAACTTCACCAACGGCCTGCACGAGCCCCGTGAACATCAGCTGGCTTCGGCTCGCCGCTTGATGGCCCCGAGCACGCCGTCCATGTTTTTCACCACGAGGCTGTGGACGACTTTCTTAACGAGTGGGCCCACCGCAGGCACCACGTATTCGTAATTCAGGTTTGAATCGAATCTCGTGCCGCCGTTCTCTTCCTTGAACGTCCACGTCCCATCGAGCTGGTCGTAATCGCCAGAAAGCTGGCGGAACTGGCAAACATGGTTGGAATCGTCCCAAACGTCTTCTTGCCGCCACCGAACCTTGAGCCCGAAGGCAGACACGACGCCGACCCAGTCGCTAACCACGCGACCATTCGAGGACTCGACGATCTCGAGCGACTTGACATCGTCCATGAAATCGGGAAATGAGCGATTATCCTTGGCAATCGCGTAGACTTTATCAAGCGGCGCGCTGATCCAAACGCTGGTTTCAACGGAGGGCATCGTGCTGGGATAGGGAGGTTGACTCCGCTTGCAGGGAAGTTTACCAGCGGTATCGTCTGACGCTGAAAATCGGCAGCAATTGAGCGAATTCGGGACCATGCAGGCCCTCGTTTTGATGGAGCCGGGCACCATTGCGATGCAAGAGGTCGCGGTCCCGCAGCCGGGGCCAGGCGAGGTGCTGGTTCGAGTTAAGGCGGCAACCACGTGCGGCACCGATTTGAAAGCGTTCCTTCGTGGCCACCCCCAGATTCCAATGCCGGGATTGTTTGGACACGAGTACAGCGGGGTCGTGTCGGCGGTGGGAGAGGACGCCAAGTTCGGCATTGGTGATGAGGTCATGGGGGTGCACAGCGCACCCTGTCAGAGCTGCTACTGGTGTATCAACGGCCAGGAGAACCTTTGCGAGCAGATCATGGCGACCAAGGTGCTGGGCAGCTATGCGGAGTGGCTGCTGATTCCAAAGCATATCGCAGACGTGAATCTGTATCCCAAGCCGAAGGAGATCGATTTCGACCGGGCGGCCCTGCTGGAGCCTCTGGCGTGCGTTGTGCAGGGCCTTGAGGAGGCTTCGATCAAGCCAGACAGCCGGATCCTGATCCTTGGCTCCGGGGCTATCGGGCTCATGTTTGTGGCATCTCTGCGATTCCTCGGTTTCAAGGACATCACGCTTTCAGGAAGAAAGCCGAACCGGCTTGCCCTTGGCGAGATGCTTGGAGCGAAAATCGAGACCTGGGACGATCTGCCGGCACTGAAGAATCGCGGCTTTGACGTCGTCATCGAGTGCACGGGAAGCGTCGAAGTCTGGGAACGATCGGTCGATTTTGTGCGGCGTGGCGGAAAGGTTGTTCTGTTCGGCGGCTGTCCAACGGGTAGCTCGGTGAGCTTCGACACGCGACGCCTTCACTATGACCAGATCAGCATTCTCAGTCCTTTCCACTTTGGCACCCTGGCGGTGAGGCTTGCGCGCGAATGGCTGCTAAACCCTGCCCTTAACCTATCGCCTCTGCTTAGCGGAGAGCGGCTTCTTTCGGAAGCACAAGCGGTCTTCGGCGACCTCCAGCGCGGAACCGGCATCAAGTACGTCTTTCGCCCATGAGGGCTGCCCAGTACCAGCGCGGCGGCACCGTCTCGATCGTCGATCTTCCCGAGCCTATCTGCCCAGAAGGCGGCCTCTTGGTGCAAACCGAGGCCTGCGGCCTCTGCTCCGGGGAGCTCATGGACTGGTACATGGACCGCAAGGCCCCTCATATCCTCGGCCACGAGGTCTGCGGCCGGATCTTGACATCTCAGGATGCCCGGTTCCCGGCGGGGGAGCGGGTGTTTGTTCATCACCATGCGCCCTGCATGGAGTGCGAGGAGTGCAGGCGCCAGGCGTATGTGCACTGTCCGACCTGGAAGCAGACTCGTCTGGAGCCAGGCGGAATGGCCGAACAGTTCGCCGTTTCAAAGGAGAACCTCAACGATGCCTTCCTGGTCGGCGAGATGGATCCCCGAAACGCGGCCCTGATCGAGCCCCTGGCCTGCGTGGTCAAATCGATAAGAATGTCCGGCAGCGGGTCGACTGCGGCCGTGGTCGGACTCGGGGCCTTGGGCGTTGCCCATCTCAAGCTCCTTGGAGAGCGAGCAGTGGGCTATGATCGCAATCCACTTCGACGTGACTGGGCTTCATCGCGAGGCCTGTGCGCAAAGGCGCCGGATTCAGCCTCTGCCGCCGAATTGGTGTTTGTCCTGCCTGGGTCGGAAGATGCCTTTCGATTCGGGCTTTCCATCCTGAAGCCTGGTGGCTGCCTCGTGATGTTTGCCCCGTTGCCGCCGGGGAAGGCCGTAAGCCTTGATCTCGAAGAGCTGTATTTCCGCGACTTTCGCCTCGCCACGTCGTACAGCTGCGGCCCGACCGATACGGCAGAAGCCAAGCAGCTGCTGCTGAATGGCACAATATGCCACGAGGACCTGGTTAGCCATACCGTGCGACTGGACGATTTGCCGTCGGCTTACGTCAAGATGAAAGCGGGAGAAATACTCAAGGCGATGGTTGTATTCCCATGATCAAGAAATGGAACGGCTCGGGCTGGGAAGGCATCCAAGCTGGGCTCTACAAGACGGAGCCGGGCTCCTGGAAGGATGTCGCGCGTTCGGTGCTCCATGCCTCGCCCTCCGCCGCTTTCCAGGCCCGCTATTTTGAGGTTGCGCCCGGTGGCTTTTCGTCTTTCGAGCGGCATGAGCACGAGCATTTCGTGATGGTGGTGTGTGGTCGTGGGTCCGTGCAGCTTGGCGACGAAGAGCATCGGCTCGAAGAACGAGATATTGTGGGGATTCCGTCCCAAATGCCCCACCAGTTTCGGAACGATGGTGAGGCTGTACTCGGTATCTTGTGCATTGTCGATTCGGTACGCGACCGACCCACGTTGCTCGGTCAAACCGGCGAACCCTTGGAGACGTCAAAACAAAGAGCATGATTTTTCGAGTGGGACTTTCGGTCGCCCTTGCAAGCGGGCTGTCGGCGGCTGAAGCCCACGATGATTGGCGGGACGAACTGCCTTTGCTGGCTCGAAAAGCCGTTGCCCGCATCGATCAGGACACCCTCGACAAGGGCCATCAGGCCGATATCAACGCCGACATCGAACTCGGTAAAAAGTACGCTGCCGAGGTCGAGAAGGAAATGAAGCTGAGCGATAACGCCGCCATGGTTGCGCGTTTGGAGCGCATCGGCAACGAGCTCGCCGAAATCGCCAAGACGACTCCTGTCGTTGTTTCCTGGGGCGACAAGCGCCTCAACCCCTTTCCGTACACGTTCAAGGTCGTGAAGCAGAATGATGTGAACGCGTTCTCCCTTCCCGGCGGCTACATTTACTTCCACGAGGGCCTCATGAGCAGTGTGGAATCCGACCACGAGCTTGCCGGCGTTCTTGCTCACGAGATATCGCATGCTGCCTTTCGGCATGTTGCCACCCTCCGCCGTGAATCGGAGAAGATCAGTCTGATAACGGTGCCGCTCATCTTGATCGGTATCTTCTCAGGCGGTGGCGGGGGTGCGGCGGCAGCGACCCTCGGCGGTCTGCTTGGGCAGGCGGTTGGCAGTGGCTGGAGCGTCAAGGCCGAACAGGCATCCGACTACGGCGCGATCCAGTACATGCTCAAGAGCAAGTACAACCCGGTGGGCCTCCTAACCTTCATGGAGCGGTTGGCGACTCGTGAGGCACTGGGCCCGAATGTGGAGTGGGGCATTTATCGCACCCACCCGCCGTCGCCCGAGCGGGCTACGTCGATTCGTCATTGGCTCGCCCAGTCGAACATCCCCATCCGGCGGAGTGAAGTTACGACGACCTATACCACCCAGGTGAGATCGGGCGATAACCAGACGGCTGAGCTCTGGTTCGGCAATCAGCGGCTTCATGTGTTTGCGGGTGAGGACGCGGTCAAACGAGCCGAGGCGGCGGTGCCGCGGCTAAACGCTTTCTTCGACGGCGTTCCTGCCATGTTCGAAATCTCCGCAGACGGCACGGTGATTCTCGGACGCGGATCCGAGCTGTTCGATGTGGAGGAAATCGACGCGGGAACGAGCGGCGCGTCTGTCGACACCTTGGTCAACAACGCGACAAGGGCGCTCAAGCGTGCGGCGTTCTCCCTCCATCAGCGCGCGTCCTATGGCGCGATCTAGCGCTAGTCCTTGGTCAGGATCACAACCGAGTAGGGCGCGAGGTTTACCGTTCCACTGTGGCTCATGCCGTCGTACGACTGGGTATCGGCGGTGATGTTGGGCGAGAACAGGTTCCCGAAAAGCGGACTATAGCCGTTCCAGTCGCTATTGAACGCAACCGACCAACCTCCGGGCCTTGGAAGACCCACCCGATAGTTCGCGAACGTCGCATTCTTGAAGTTGGCGACCACGACGACATCGTCACCGGACCCGCCATTCATCCAGCGGTGATAGGCAATCACCTTGTTCGTGTTGTTCACGTGATGGGTGTTGACGTTTGCGCCGCGTAGGCCGTTCGAACGACCGGCGAGGTTGCGGCGCAGGGCGATCAGGTCCTTGTAAAGCAGGTTGATGCCGGAGTAGGTGTTCAACTTGTTCCAGTCGATCGGGTCGGAGTCGGCAAAGAATCCGTCCTCGAGAATCTCCTGGCCCTGGAAGAGCATCGGAATACCAGGCGAGGTGAAGGTCAGGGCGGCGCCCAGGGTCGAGCGCTTTTGCGCCCAGTAGCTGTCGGGGTCGTTGGGATCAATCTCGCTGGGTACACGCTGCTTTCCGTTGGCGTTCTCGTCGTGGGATTCCGTGTAGATGACCCGCTCGAACGGATCACCGTTGAAGCTCTCTCGAATGGCGTCGCGAATGGAGAACATGTTGCGATCGCCGTCATTGGGCGAGATGAGGGCGGCGCGGACCGTGTGGACATAGTTGGACCACTGGCTGTCGAATCCGGCCCCTCCGATCGAGACGTTCCGCGTGAGCCACGAGTTGTTCTGCAGGTCTTCGGCGATGTTGATCTTCCAGGGCTGGCTCGCGTCCAGCTCGTCGTTGAGCCATTGGAGAAGGCTCCAGCCATCGGGATTGTCGCCCCAGTTAGTCGTTCGCATCGCGAGGCAGGAGTCCCACCGAAAACCGCTCACACGGTACTTCTCGGCCCACTCCATCTGGTTGTCGCGGATGTATTGCCTAACCTCGCCGCGCCCGAAATCGGGCCGTGTCCAACCCCAAGGGGTGATCGCGCGGTCGTCGTTGTAGAAGAAGATCCCGCCGAACTGGCCTTGGTACCATCCGTCGAAGCGCCACAGGTCAAGGTCGCTTGGACCATAGTGGTTGTGCACGAGATCGAGCAGAACCGCGATTCCTCGCTTGTTCGCCTCATCGATGAATTTCTTGAGATTGGCTGGCCCGCCATAGGCCGATTCCACCGAGAAGGGGTGCGAGTTGTTGTAGCCCCATGAGAAGTCGCCGGGGAACTCCTGCACGGGCATGAGCTCCACGCAATTGATTCCCATGCCTTGCAGGTAATCGAGTTTCTGGATCGCGGTCTGGAAAGTGCCCGGCTTTCCCCCTGGTGCATCGTTCAGGGTGCCGACGTGGACTTCGTAAATGATCAGGTCGTTCCAATTCGGGGTAACGAAGCCGTCATTGGTCCAGGTAAAGGCGCTGTGGTCGAAGATGACCGAGTTGCCCACCGAGCTGGTGAGACTTCGCGCCCAAGGGTCGTTCTTCCAGATCGTGTTGTTGCCATTCTTGAGGACGAACTTGTACTGCTGGTTCGGGTTGGCGTTGCGGTAGTCGACCGACCACCAACCACCGCCTTCCGCCACCATCGGCGAGAGAGTCGCGCTCCAATTGTTGAACTGTCCGGCTATGTTGGCCGTGGAGGCGTTGGGCGCCCACATGCGGAAACTCGTTCCCCGAGCAAAGGGATTCGCCCCGTTGCCGGCAAACTCCGACTTGATGGCGGCAACCGACTTCGACAGGGTGTAAAGGGTCTTCCTGCCGGAGCGGACACCCACATACCAGACGTCGCTGGTTAACGGTGGGCTGGACGTGTTCGTGACCTTGAGCGACTTGACGCCAATTCCAGTGCTTGCCTTGTAATCGTACTGGGACTCGGTCGGTGCGGCGCCGCGCCGCAGGTAAAGGTCGGCTGCGCCTCGCGTTACGGTCACTGTTGCGGTCAGCTCGCCCTGCCAGTCCTTTGGCTGAATCGACTCGATCTTCCACGAGTTGATCGACTGGCCGTTGCCACCTTCCAGCACCGGCTGGGCGGCGGCCGGCAGACTGAGCCATAGGACCAGGCAAGCAAGCGAAAACCTCAATGTTTTCATGCAAACACCACCTTACATTGTAAACCAAGAATACGAATTCACGATACAATTCCGGAGGATTTCAGTCCTCCTCAGTCACATATTGTGGAAGGTAGGCTGGGCACCCTACGGAGTAAGCCCGATGCCACGAGTCGTTCACTTTGAAATCCATGCCACCGATCCGGATTCCTTGATCGCGTTTTACACGGCGATGTTCAATTGGAGATTCAACCGTTGGGGGGATGAGGCCTACTGGCTGATCACAACGGGTCCCGACGAAGAGCCGGGGATCAATGGCGGAATGCTGCAGCGGCGCGGCGACCGGGCACTGCCCGGGCAGGGAGTCAATTGCTTCACCTGCACCGTGTCCGTTGACGATTTGGACATGTCGCTTGCTTTGGCAATTGAGCTGGGCGCGACGATGGCGGTTCCCAAAATGGCGGTACCGGGCGTGGGGTGGCTTGCTTATATCGTCGATCCTGACGGGAACATCCTGGGAATGATCCAGAACGACACGACGGCGGCGTGATTCGTCCAATCGATCCATCCAGCGCAGATGAAATCAACCTCGTTGCGTCACGGATGAAGGCGACGTTGGTGGAGGTCCTGGGTGAGGAGCAAGGCAGCGCCATGTACACCGACGAGTGGCTCCAGAACCGGGTGCGGGAGCACCTCGATCCTGCCCGGTACGAGGGCCAGGTGTTTCTTGCCGAGGCTGACAGCGACATCGTTGGCCACACCATCGTTCGCGTCGAAACCGACGAGACAGGCGAGCGATTTGGGCTGTTTTCCACCTTCTACGTCGATCCGACGGCCCGGGGAAAGGGCGTTGCGAAGAACCTCGTCCGCGCCGGCGAGACCTGGATGATCGACCGAAACCTAAGTGCGGCCCGCACCTATACGGCCGAAAGCAACAGCAAGCTTATCGGCCTGATGGAAAGCTTCGGTTATCCCATCGAGCTGCGGAAGAACGAGATGGTCGTGCTCGCTCGAAGGCTTATCGCTTGACGATCGGATCGAAACCGGTCACTTGGACCCGTTCAGCCTTGGAGCTCCTCAACTCGATTCGCGATCCAGATTTGACGCCTTCCAGAAAGATCTCACGTGTCCAGCGGCCAGTGATCTCCGACCGAAATACGCAGTCCTCGAAGGTCGCCTGAACCTGGGGCCAGGGCCCATTCACGTTGAAGCAGACCTGTGGCTGCTGGTGGAGCCATGGCCCACCTTTCAGCACGAATTGCGATTGCGAGGCCGTGATCGTCGGCCAGGCATTTTCGGCGTAGCCGGTCGCCAACAGGTTCTGGCCACGGCAGCCGACCATAGAGACCTCCGATCCGCCATGAACCTGGAACCAAGTTTCGGTGCGTACGTTATCGAGCTGAATACCGCGATCACCGCGGATGAAGGATGGGTTGCCGATCTTCACCGTGCCGTCGAGGAGCGAGTCCTTCACGACTCCGTTGCCGGAATTCCGGCCATGGAAGTCCAGCGAAGCGTCTTGCGAGCTGGCCGAAGCCAGCCGCGAAAGCCGAAAATCGCGAGTGTTGGTGAAGTGGTAGGCGTGCCTCAATCCGTTGGCGGCCGTACCGGTCATTTCCAGCCCGCGACAGTTGTAGAAGTCGAATCCACGGCCATGCCCGCCCCGTTTCGATCGATCCCAGACGGCAGAATCCTCGATTCGAATGTTCCGGCAAAAGTCGAAACGTATGGCCGAGCCGGGCGCGTTGCCGGCCGATGTGTTCTTCACCGTGATGCCGTCGACGAACATCGCCCAAATGCCCACATTCTCGCCATCGGTATCGACTTGCCAACCGTCGATCGTGATGTTTCTGGCAACGCGCTCGGAAGGCACTTTGACGATATGACCGCCCGCAAACGTATCGGCTAGCGGCTGATCGAGAAACGCTCTCTCGCCGTCGACGGACTCGATTCGAGAGAACTCGGCCCGATCTTGGCCCATCGTGGGGTCTACCAAGACGACGTAGTCCCCGCGGCGAATCTCAGAGGAACCGCTTAGCAGTCTTAGCCACTTGCTGCCCTGAGGTGCCGCAGAGAATCGGCCAACCGTCCACTCGCCGTCCCAAACATGGTTGGAACCCCTGTAATTGACGTCGAGAGAAGCCTGGACCACTCCGCGCGAAGGCGGGGTCCACGTGAAGTCTGTCTTGTCCGGCAGCGCAATCCACGTAAAGCCAAGAATCGTCGCGATCACTACGTTGACTTAACGCTTCAGGACCCCCCTATGGTTCGCCAAGCGGCTCACGGGTTTCCCGCAGCAGCTCGATGATGGTGCTGTCGCTGGGTGGGGAGAAGTCCTCGTAGTAGTTGCCAATGGCAAAGAAGTCGGCGGGCTGGTGTGGTACGACCACCTCGTCGGCATAGTCGGCCAGGCGCTCACTTACGTCTGGGGAGCCTACCGGGGTCGCGACAATAATCTTCGCCGGATTGCGCTTCTTCAGCATGGAGATCGCGGCCATGACCGTATAGCCGGTGGCAATCCCATCATCGACGACAATGGCAACCTTGCCCGCCGCCGACAAGGGCAAAAACTCGCTCAGGTATTTCTCCCGTTGATCGTTCGCTTCCTCGCGGCGACTTCCGATTTCCGCATTAAGGTAGGACTCCGGGATCTTCTCGACTTCCCGGCCGTTCAAAACGACCTCCCCATCCTCGCTGACGGCGCCGATCGCGTACTCCCGCATGTCGGGATGGCTAACCTTCCGGGCTAACAAGAGGTCCAGCGGCGCGTGAAGAGCGCGCGCCACCTCGGCGGCCACGATGGCACCCCCGCGAGGGAGGCCGTAGACGATGCAGTTCTCATTCTGGTGGCGCCACAGGAGGCCGGCCAGCTTTTGCCCGGCCTCGACGCGGTTCCTGAAGAGCTCGGTCTCACCCACGCTACTATCATAAATCAACACCGTTTCGGTCCGTGCGAAATCTCCTTCTTCGCCGTACCCATAATGGTTTCTATGGCTGAATGCAAGGTGGTAAGAGGCGGCGACGGATTTCAAGGCAAGCAGGGCCTGCAGTACTTCACTGGGCTCTCGGCAGAAAGCGTCGGGTCCGTGGGGATTTGCATGCACCTCCTCGAGATGCCGCCGGGGACGAGGGCGAACGCGCATCTGCACGAAGGCCATGAGACGGCAATCTTCATGCTTGAAGGCGAAGCCGAGATGTTGTACGGCCATGACCTGTCCGAGCACATGAAGGTAGCGGCGGGAGATTTCATCTACATTCCGGCCGGAGTGCCCCACCTGCCCTACAATGCCGGCAGTGCCATGGCGAGGGCGGTGTTGGCCCGCACCGATCCGAACGAGCAGGAAAGCGTGGTGTTGCTTCCGCAGCTTGACAAGTTGCTGGCCAGTTCGGCGACCGAATGAACGTGCTAAACGCGATCGGGAGGACTTCACTCGTCCCATTGCGCCACATTGTGCCGGGGAACGGCGCGCAAGTGCTGCTGAAGCTCGAATGGGAAAACCCGACGGGGAGCATGAAGGATCGGATGGCTAAGGCAGTTATAGCTCGCGCGGAGGCAGATGGTCGGCTACGTCGGCACGGAACCGTTGTGGAATACACCGGGGGCAGTACGGGTGCCTCCCTCGCGCTGGTTTGCGCGGCCAAGGGTTATCGCCTTCGTATCGTTACGTCAGACGCCTTTGCCCTCGAGAAGAGGCTTCAAATGGAGGCGTTAGGGGCCGAACTGGTCATCGTTGCGAGCGAAGGTGGCTTGACCACCAGAAAGCTCATCCTCGACATGATCGAAGTTGCCCGTTCGATCAGCGCCGAGCCAAACACTTACTGGACCAACCAACTGGAAAATCACGACTCGATCGCGGGATATTTTGAGCTAGGGGAAGAGATTTGGGAGCAAACTTCCGGTGAGGTCGACGCGTTCGTTCACTGCGTCGGTACGGCAGCGTCATCGCGGGGTGTCGCGACGGTGTTGAAGCATAGAAACCCGAACGCTCGCGTGGTCTGTGTGGAACCGGCCGAATCGGCGGTGCTAGCCGGTGGTGAACCTGGCCCCCACAAGATCGAGGGAGTGGGAGTGGGCTACGTGCCGCCGCTCTATGAACCTTCCCTCGTGGATTCCGTTGTTGGTGTCACAACGGAGAACGCCAAAGAAATGGCAAGAAGGTTGGCCAGGGAGGAGGGCATTTTCGCAGGAACCTCCACCGGAGCCAACGTTGTGGCCGCGCTAGCGGTAGCTGAATCGATCGTCCCTGGGTCGAAGGTGGTAACTTTGGCGGCCGATTCGGGCCTCAAGTACTTGAACACGGACGTTTACACCCGTTGAATCGCGAGGCGGTAGCCTCGGCTCACTAGGAATGGAAACCCAGACTAAAAAGGCCCTCAAGGGGCAGTATCACGCCGGACTGGCCATGCTTCGGCAGACGCTTGAAGTTTGTCCAGAGGATTTGTGGGTTGCCGGCGCCCACCCTCGCAATTTCTGGAGAATCGCTTACCACGCTCTTTTCTACACGCACCTCTACCTTCAGACCGACGAGGCGGCGTTTGAAACTTGGGCTAAGCACGATGACACCGTGCCGGACCTATGGGAAGACGCGAATCCTCCGGTGGTGCCGCCCTATGCAAAGAACGACCTCATCGACTATCTGGATTGGATCGACGATCGGGTCGACGGGTGGGTCGATGTTCTCGACCTGTCCTCGGCGGAATCGGGATTTCATTGGTACAAGATTCCGAAGCTCGATCATCAGCTCGTTAACATTCGTCACCTTGGCATCCACCAGGGGCAGTTGTCGGAATTGGTCTTTGGCAGGGGTGCAGATGTCGACTGGGTCGGCTATCGGCAGAAGTCTTGACGCCCTGGTTCAGGCAACAAAAGAGGGGCGGGACCGCCCCTCGTGGACAAGGACCTAGCTATTTCACTTGTTGGCAAGCCGTGCGGTTTTCGTGAACCGCGTGAAATGCTCGGACCACAGCTTGAGGTCTTCCCGAGTTGGTACGGTCATGCCCATGCTTAGCATGCGGCCATCGCGATCTTTCACGATCATGAATTTTCGCTTGCCGAAGCCTCCGCCATCGATAAGCTCGTACGCCATCGATTCCATGCCGCTGGCTTCCTTTCGCAGCCGCATGCCCGAGGACTTCCCGCCAACCTTCTCAGTTATGTCGAACAGATGCTTATCATAGATCTGCTCCCACGAGTCGGTCGAAGAGGGTAGGACGCGGATGGTGATTTCACCGGTCCGATCCTTTGGCATGATTTTGCGTTCACCGGCTTCGTTGCGGGGCATTACATCCCAGCCGGTTGGGAATTCGACCGCGAATTCGCCAGTTTCAAGGCGGCTATAGCCATCCTTCAGGTCCACGATAACGTCTTCTTTTGTCGTTTGAAAGAGAGTTAGCGCTAAAAGCGCCGCTGCTATTGTTTTCATCAAACACCTCGCTTCGAGTTTCAACTTCTAAAGGAAATCGGGACGAGATCGGTAGGGAACGGATCCCGCAATCACTCCGGGCACATCAAGCGCACCGGTCCCGCTGTCTCGTTCCTATTCCTTGCAACAAGGTTCTGCCAAGCTCGGCTTACCTATGAAAAAGGACGCCGAAATTGAAACTCGTCAACCCTTTGGGCACCCCGGCGTGGCCCATTGTTCCGGAAACGGATGTTGAAATTCCGTATAAAAAAGGCTGGAGCGCTCTTTCAGTCTTTTGCGCAAAGGTGCCTGCATGTGGGTTGCGAGGTCGGTTCTCTGGTGTGGCGAGGCAACCTGGTTGACGCGACCTGCCCATTCGCGGCATAATTTCAAGGCTCGGGCGGTTAGCTCAGTGGTAGAGCACTACAATGACACTGTAGGGGTCACAGGTTCAAGTCCTGTACCGCCCACCATTTTTTGAACGTGCGCGAGCGAGTCCGGTGTCTGCGTGAGCCGTATCGACCCCCGCCGCATTCATGCAAGTATCCGGTGAGTCGGACGCCAATCGCTTCCACATACCCATCAACGATTTAGTGGGCGCTCGAATCCGGTGAGCCTTCGTCCGATTGGCTGAGCCACCGTTGCAGGGCGAGCATGCCGGCCAGCACGACGAGCAGCATTGCCGCTACGGGGTTCCGACAAACCCACTAGGTTTGAACCATTCTTCTCGACCGGAAGCGGTCAAAAAGTTTGAGGCGACAACTTCTGAAATGCACCATGTTTGGCTCCAAACGGGCGCAGCTTACGGCGCGGTTGATGACACCTCCGCCACAATCGAAGGATCATGCGGAAGACAGCCTTGCTCATAATCACCCTCATGATGCATGAAGCATCGGCGCAGCTGAAGCCAACGACGGGCTATGCGCCTGTCAATGGAACCAAGATGTACTACGAGGTCCACGGGAGCGGCGAACCGGTGGTGCTACTTCACGGCGCGTTCATGACCATCACCAACAACTGGGATGGGTGGATTGGCGAACTCTCCAAAACCCGGAAAGTCATTGCCGTCGAAATGCAGGGCCACGGCCGAACCGCCGACATATCGCGCGACATCACCTCCGAAAACCTTGCCGACGACGTGGCTGCGCTGCTTGATCTCCTCAAGATTCCGCGGGCGGACCTCATCGGCTATAGCATGGGTGGCGGCGTGGCGCTTCAATGCGCGGTTCGCCACCCGGACAAGGTGCGGAAAGTCGTCATCCTATCATCCCCGTTCCGTCGCGACGGCGTGGTCAAGGAAGGGGCCGAAGCGCTCAAGAACCTCACGCCGGAACTGTTCAGCGGCTCTCCTCTCGAAGTCGACTATAAGAAGCTGAGCCCGACTCCGGACGACTTTCCGAAGTTCGTCCGGCACATGGTCGACTCGATGTCCAAAGGGCGCGAACTGGACGCGGCCAAGCTGAAGACCACCAAGGCGCCGATGTTTTTCATATTCGGCGATGCCGACGGCATCCGCTTGGATCACATCAGGGAGATGTTTCGACTAAAGGGCGGTGAGACTCACGGCGATATGGGGCCGCGGACTGCATCTCGATTGGCGATCTTGCCCGACACCACCCACGTGACGCTGATGCAGCGCGGATCCATCATCGTGCCGATGGTGAACGACTTTCTCGACGCGAAGCGATAGCCCTGTTACGCCCCCTCCGATTTGCCATCCACCTCCTGACCCGTCACCTCCCACCGCTGGCCGTTGCCTGCTGGTCAGCCCGCTTTCGACCGCACAAAGCGGCCGTAGAGCTCGCTTTCGAAGCTCTCCGCAGAGCCGTCCTTGCCGATCGAGAACGTCATATCGCTCGGAAGATCCCCGGGAGCATCCCAGAGGAGCCAAAAGAGACCGCCGTCGGAATGCGTGAGGGTTCCCTTCATGGGGCCTGCCCTGACGACAAGGGTGCGGCCCTCGCGGACGATGCGGAATTCGCCGTAAAGAGCGTTCGCGTAAGTCCCTAACAGGCTGTCCTCCTTGTATGGGCACGGTCGCGGGTCTGCGGGCGACGACACCGACGCGAACATCTCGGTGATCTTCTTTTGAGCGGCGTAGATCGCCTTTTGGACCTCCTCGTCCGAGGTGCCGAGCGTCTTCGCGAGCCAGCGTGCGCGGACCGCTTCGGGGAACACGGTCATATGCATATTCGACAAAACCGCGATCGCCGCCCGTTTGGAAGGGATCATCGCGATAACCGTCCGCACACCGGGAAGCCCGCCGCCCTTCTCGAAGACCCGGACGCCTGCGTAATCGAAGCTGCCGACGCCCAAGCCGTAATAGAAGCCGGTCGTCTCCGAAATCGGTGGCATTTCCGCGAAGCCGACGTCGCTGACCATGCTCCGTTTCAGGATGTCGTCAAGCGTGGGCTGCTTGATGATCTGCCTGCCCTCGAACCGGCCCTCAGAAACCATCATTTGGAGCCATTTGGCGATATCGGTCGCGGTGGAGCTTGCAGAACCGGCCGGCCCCAAGACGTCGTGGTTAAAAGCACGGATGGTCTGGACCCGTCCTTCCACCAGCATGTGGTAGCGGCTCGTGTTCGCACCGAGAAGGCTGGCGTGTGTCGTGTCGCTTCTGCTCATCCCAAGCGGGCCATAGATCTCGCGCCTCATGAGCTCGTCCCAGGAGGCGCCGCCCGCCGCAGCTTCCACCATCCCCGCGACGAAAAAGCCGGGATTGGAGTAGCTTGCCACCTCGCGAAGGCCCGTCTTTGGCTGCAGGTAGCGGAGCCGCGTGAGGACTTGCTCGCGCGTCAGTCCAATCTGGCCTAATAAATCCCCGGCAAAGGCTGGCCATCCGGTTCGCTGCGCCAAGAGATCCCGCATCGTAAGCGACCTCGTTACATAGGGGTCCGCGTGAACGAACTGGGGAAGATAGTCGATGATGGGGCGGTCGAAATCCAGCTTTCCCTGGTCCACGAGGATGCCCGCCAGGCTCCCTGTCAGGGCTTTGGTGACCGACGCGAGTAGAAAGACGGTGTCCGCGTCGACCTTTTCTTCCGTGCCGAGGGCTCTGACGCCGAAGCCTTTGGTGTACACGACCTTTCCGTCTTGCACGACCGCGACGGCCGCCCCGGGAACGTTGTATTGCCGCATCGCTTCGGGGACGAAGGAATCGAGATAAGAGGTCTGCTGCGCCGAGATTAGGGAGATCGAGGCAAGGAGGGCCCACGCCATCCGCCTAGGATACCGACGGGCGCAGGGCCCAGAGAAGGAGGGTCAGTTCGCAAAAACCCTAGCGGCGCGAGTCCGCGGCGGGTGGGGCTTGTCTCTTGAGCCCAAGACCGGGACGCGCCCCGGTCATCTTCCGGCTCTCCAGGACCAGGTCTCCGTTGACGACGACGTGCTCGATCCCCACGGCAAGGGCCGTTGGGTCCTGAACCGTGGCACGATCGGCGATGCGCTTCGGGTCGAAGACCACAAGGTCAGCGATCATCCCCTTCTCGATCTTGCCCCGATCCTTTAGTCCAAAGCGGTTCGCAGGAAGGGACGTAGACTTGCGGATTGTCTCTTCGAGAGTGACGGCTCCAAGCTCTCTGACATAGCGACCGAAGATACGCGGATAGCTACCCGCACCGCGCGGGTGGGAGCCGCCATGGTTCCCGTCAGTGCAGTACATGATCCAAGGAGCCTTCATGAATACGAGCAAGTCTTCCTCCAGCATCGATTTGCAGATGATGCTGTGGCTTTCTTTGGTGCCAGGACCCCTGGTCTTGCGGAGGATTTCCTGGATGATCTCGGGCGCCTGTTTGCCGGTCAGTTTCGAGAGTTCCGCGAGCGATTTGTTCTCCCAGGATGGGTCGGGCGTATAACGGGCGAGCAGGACGTTTTCCGGTCCTCCGATCTCGTTCAAACCGCGAATCCAGATTTCGCGATTGTCCCAGTTTCGGTCGCTGGAGAGTGCCGACAGGCTGCTCTGCCAATAGAGGTAAGGGTACACGTCGGCCGTGATATCCAGACCTTCCCGCCGCGCAGACTGCAGCCACCTAACGATGTCGGGCGCCTTGTGCCATGCATCTACAACCGCCGCCTTGATGTGGCTGATCTGGGCGGGTATGTTCGCTTCCTTAGCGATGAGCTTCAGCTCGTTGAGCGCCTGCATCACGCCGGCCGTGCCGTCCTCGCGAATATGGCTGATATAGACGCCCTTGTGTTTAGCGGCCACCTTCGCTAGCTCGATGAGTTCGACCGTCGTCGCATAGTAGCCAGGGTCGTACTCAAGGCCGGTCGATAATCCGAGGGCGCCCTCCCGCATCGCTTTGTCCACGAGGGCCTTCATCTTCTCGAGTTCGGCATCCCTTGCCCCGCGCTTATAGTCGGTACCCATCACCGCTTCTCGGACCGTACCGTGTCCGCAAAAACTGGCGAAGTTAAGGGTCGGCTTCGAGGTCCGCACCATTTCGAAGAACTTGGCCATCGAGACTTCGTTGCCGCCGTCCTGACCGACCACTGCGGTTGTGATCCCTTGGCGGACTTGGCTTTCGAGCATCGGATCCTTCGCGATTTGCGAATCGGTGTGGGAGTGGGCATCGATGAAGCCGGGAGAGACGACGAGTCCGGCAGCGTCGAGGACCTTCTCTTGACCACGGGCCCGGAGCCTGCCGACCTCCGCGATCCTATCGCCCTCGATGCGAACGTCGAGAACTTGCCCCTTTCGCCCGGTACCGTCGATCACCAGTCCGTTCTTGATCAGGAGCGAGGGAACCTGGTGGCGAGGGGCAAATGCAGCCGGAGCGAGGGCAGCGGCAACCAACAGGAGGAGCAGCCCACGCGTCATTGGAAACGGAAGATACCAGAGCGGAGACACTCGCCCAAGGAAGTGGCGCACTTCGACCGCCGCACGGCAAGCGGCGACGGCCTTGCGTCCCCATTCAAGGGCTTTATCCCATGGCTGCCACGGCTTTTCTCTTGTCCCCAACCTCTTCGCCTGTCGCAATGTTCGTCCACGGCAGTATGGTCGTAAGCCGCGAATGGGCCAACACTTCTTCAATGCAGGAAACTTCGGTTAAGGCACGTGAGGCGAGGACTGGCTCGGTCACACCTGCTGAGGCAAGCGAGCGATTCACGACCCAGCCAAAAGGCGCGATGCCAGC
Organism: Fimbriimonadaceae bacterium; assembly: GCA_019187105.1. Lineage (NCBI taxonomy): Bacteria > Bacillati > Armatimonadota > Fimbriimonadia > Fimbriimonadales > Fimbriimonadaceae > Fimbriimonadaceae bacterium. The sequence continues at coordinate 1,912,545 of JABAQM010000001.1, forward strand.
GCGAATCAGGTCGTCGCCGAGCTTCTCTGCTTCGTGGACCGGGGTCGGTTCGGGCAAGGTGACCAGTACAACCTTCGTGAAATGGGGGTCTCGCAATCTTGGCAGAAGCCGTCTGACAGGTTCAGGCGCGTCGCTTTGCGTGCGGGCCACCTCTCGATGGTAAGCCTCCGTGGCATCCATCAATAGGATCGTGTGCCCAGTCGGGGCGGTGTCAATCACGACGAACCGATCTTCTCCTGTCGCCACAGCCTCGGCAAAGGCGCGGAATACCGCGATTTCCTCCGTGCAGGGGGAACGGAGGTCCTCAACAAGCAGGGCAAGCGCTTCTTTATCCAACACCAAGGCCGCCTTCTCGATGACTGCTGTCGCATATCGGCCAACTTCCGCAGCCGGATCGATCCGCGCGACCTCCAATCCATTGGGGACTTCTCCCACCAGATCCAAGATGTTCCCAGCCGGATCCGTGGTGGTGAGTAGCACCTGGTGGCCGCGGCGGGCAAGCTCCCGGGCGACGTGTGCAGCCACGGTTGTTTTGCCGACCCCACCCTTTCCCATGGTCATGATCACGCCTCGGCCCCTGCCTGAGAGGGCGCTGACGAACTCGTGGAACGGAACGCCACCATCGGGCAGGGCCACAATCCCGCGCGGCGCCGGCGGGTTCGCCTTGGGGACGAGCAGCTCGTGCAGCGCTTCCAGTCCAACAACGTTTCCTGACAGCATGGGGACGTGGGCATGCGGTAGCTCCAGCAGACTCGGAGGAATCGCGCTTAGGTCTTCGCGGACCAGGTCGGCATAGGCGCAAGCGATCGGATCATCGGTTTCAACCGGTTTGTAAACGGCGTTCACGATCAGCCGCAGATTCTTGATATCAAGCTCGAAGAGCTCAGCTTGGGTTCGCGCCGCTTCCTTGAGGCTTGCGCGCTCTGGCCGGGCGACGAGCACGACCGTGGTTTCATTCCGGTTAGAAAGTCGATTGAGTGCACTCTCGTAGCGCGCTCGCTGGTCCTTCAGGCCCGCCAACGGACCTAGGCAGCTCGCTTCTGCGGTAGTGGTGTCGAGGTAGCCGCTCCAAGCATTTGGAAGGCTGAGAAGCCTTAGCGTATGGCCCGTGGGGGCGGTGTCGAAAACGATGTTATCGAACTCCGCGGTTGCGGCGGGATCAGCCATGATTCGGACGAACTCATTGAAGGCGGCGATCTCGGTTGTGCAGGCACCCGAGAACTGCTCCTCCATGTTGCGGATCACGGCTTCAGGAAGCTTGCCACGATAGGGACCGACGATCTTCTCCCGATAGGCGCGGGCTGCGGCTTCGGGATCCAGGTTTGCCGCAAAGAGCCCCGGGATTTCGTGAATGGGTGTGGGCGTGGTAGTCAGTCTCGCACCGAAGACCTCATCGAGGTTCGATGCAGGGTCCGTGCTCACAATGAGTGTTCTGCGGCCGGATTGGGCAAGGCTTAAGGCAGTAGCGCAGGCAAGAGATGTCTTGCCGACACCGCCCTTTCCGGTGAAGAAGAGATGCCGCGTATTGAGCCCGTCCGTCCACATCTCAACGACATCCTTGAGATGACCTCGCCGCAGCGCGCATCTCGTTTCGCGCGGAAGCCTCAATGCCGACCCATTCCGCCAGTTCCTGACGTTCGGGATAACGACCCTTGGCCTTGCATTCTCCATCTACAAGGAAAAGGGGGAGGTGTTCACCCTCGGGGCCCATTTCCAATATCACGAGTGGATTCGCAGTAAATGCATCGGGTTGAAAGCCCAGATTGAAGCGTTCAACCTGAACACCGCAGCTCTTTAGGAAGGCGATATCGGCGGCCAGTCTGACGAGCTTCGGGTCGACCGTTGGGCCGCAGATTCCGGTCGAACAGCACATTGCGGGATCGTAAACCTTGAGTGTTTTCATCATTTGTCTCCAACAAGAGCAGGCGAGCAGTCATAGGCGTTGGCCCTTGAGAGGTCATGAACGTACTCCGTGAGCCTCTCGACTGCTTCTCGGTTCACGCTGCAAATCATGAATTTGCCGTCACGCTCGGCGCTGATCAAGCCGGCTAGGCGGAGTTCGCGCAGGTGGTGAGAGATTGTTGAGTTGAATTTGTCGCTCCCGGTCATGTGGCAACACACCTCTCCGACGGTTGCCCCCTCGATTCGCCGCACCTCTCCTCGGTCGCCCACGGCGACGGGGAAACGCCTGCTGGAGAGAAACTCGAAAATGCTCAGTCGGGTGCGGTCTCCCAGTGCGCGGAACATGCTTACTCGCGGGTCCTCGATGCTCATGACCAAGGAATACCTCAATACATCGAAATGTATTGAGGTGATTTTCAAGGACATCACCACTGTTAAGTGGCTCGCTCCTTCGTGGCTTTTGCCAAGTCGAGCCTGCTCAGCATTCGCAGCGCGGGGACTTGGGAGAGCAGCACGGCGGCCAGGATGGCCACGCCGGCAACCACGTAGGTACTCGTGTCGACCCGGATTGCGAACGTAAAGAGCTCCTGTTGCTCCTCAGTCTGGGCGGCTTGCCAGAACTTCTCGAGGAACCACCGCCCGAAAGGCAGGCCGAATGCAATGCCCATCAGGGCAACCAAGACGTTCTCGGTTCCGATCATGGCGCTCACCTGACGGCGGCTTACTCCAATCGTCCGCAAGGTTGCGATCTCCGATGTCCGCTCCAGAACATTGATCGTAACCATATTGAAAATCATCGATAGTGCGAGTGCAACGCCGAAAAGCTCCATGATCCAAACGAAGGTCCGAAACATCTCAAGCATTTGGTCAACCAGCCCACGGATCTCGGCGAGGGAGAGCACCGCTCCGGCTTCGGGCAGGTCGAGGAGGCGTCGGCGGACCTCTGGCGCATGTGATGTCGTAACGCGGAGAACGATAGCGGAAATGGCGTTTGGCGGAAGTTCCATGTCTCTTCGGAAGAGCTTCCAAGCCGACTCCCGACGCATATAGGCGACCGTTCCCATCGCCTCCTCATTGAAGCCTGCGACACGGACGACCCGGGTACGAGGTGGCTCCTTTGCGAATTGTTCAGGCACGGATGTTTCGACCAAGCTGCCCATTTCGAGGTCTAGTCGCTTGCGAAGCGTGGGCCCAAAAATCGCGCCATCGGCGGGTAGCGAGAGACGGTCTCCTTGGCTGTCCTTCAGGGAATGCAGACCCCTCGCCGCCCCCTGTCCGGATACGAGGGCCGAGTAGGTCTTGCCCCCGTGCCGCATATCGACAGGCACTTCCAGAATCCCCTCGGCTCGAACGACGCCGGGCCAACTGCGGACGCGATTCAAGGTTTCGGTCGTCTGAGGGCGAAGAAAGTCCAATCTGAGGTCATAGCGATATGAGCCCGAAATGAGTTCCTCGATTGCATGGCGGCTTGAATCGAGGATTCCCTTGGCCGTCATCATGAGCGCGATGCCCGCGACAATACCGAACATGGTGGAGAGCGTGCGGCGAGGTTGGCGGAAGACGTTGCGGAGAGGCACCCTCCAGAGCAGAGACACGTTCGGCAGCAGGCGGTCAAGGCGAATGGAGCGTGCCCCAAAGGTTGGCGTGAGGGGTCGCATCGCATCTGCCGGTTGAATTCGGGAGGCAAACCGGGCAGGAAAGTAGGCGCCGATGCCGCAGGTCATTACGCCAATCGCCAACCCGATAACCAGAACACTTGGGCGAGGAACGACTTCGAGTACCGGCACCTGGAGCATGCTCATGTAGCCGCGAGAAGTCCAGTCGGCAAGCCAGATGCCGACGATGTTGCCAACTATTGCCGAAAGGAGACCCAGAACTAGGGATCCTGAAAGTAGGTGTCTGACGATATCTGCGCGTGAGAATCCAAGGCTCCGTAGCAGCCCGATAACGGGCCGCTGTTGATGGACCATTCTGAGCAGGAGCGTATAGACCGCAGCAGCGGCAACGCTGAGAAAGAACGCTGGGAAGAGGACAGCATAGGACTTGAAGCCGGCGACATCCTGCATGAGCATCTGATAGCTCGGTTGGTCTTGGCGCAGCACCGGTTCGTCGGGCCGGTGAGAGCTCAGGGCCGCCATCATCTCGCGACCAACCTGCCCCGCATTAGCGCGATCGGTGCAGGTCGCATGGATCTCGTTGACAAGGTCTGGCTTGCCCACGAGGGAGCCGAGCACCTCTTGCGAGACGAACATGACGCCAAAAGTGTCGGGCATCGCCATCAGTTCGTGCTTGCTCCGGACAACGTAGAGGTACTCGGCGCTTTGGACGATGCCCACGACACGGAGCTTCACTCGGCTTGCGCCACGTACAGCTTCCACCGTGTCACCCGGTCTGAGATGATGGTGAGTGGCGAAGCTCGCTTCCAGAAGGATCTCCCTGCGAGATCCCTGTCGGAGACCCGATCCTGAGATGATCTTCAGCCTGTTGACGGCAAGCGGCCTTTCCGTGGGCATCGAGATCAGCCTTCCGATCAGCTTCATTTCACGGGACCTCCCCGGAAGTTCCAGCGCGATATCCTCGACCAATCGTGCCTCCGCGGCCTGAATGCCGTCGATCCGCAGGATCCTATCAACTACTCGCTTGGGGGCTGCATTGAACTGGATCGATACATCCTCAAACGCCAGCTCTTTGAACGAAGCGGCGTAAGATCGATCGAGGTTCACATATGCGGCGTATGCGGCATTGAAGAAGGCAACCCCCAGCATCACCATCGCGGCGATGGCGAGATACTGCCACTTCGACTCGGCCAGGTCGCGAACGAGCTTCCGGCTTAGCATTCGCTGCGTCACCAGGTCAACTCCATTGGATCGGCGGGGCGACGGTTGCGTTCGTCCGACACGATTTCGCCGCTACGCAACCGGAGGACCCGGTCGGCAATACTGGCTACGGGCGCGTTGTGCGTGACCATGAGCACGGTTTGTCCGCGCAGGTGGGTGGTTTCGTGGAGCAGTGCGAGAACACGTCGTCCGGTTTCGAAGTCGAGTTCACCGGTCGGCTCGTCGCAAAGGAGAATCGGAGCGTTTTTCACAAGAGCGCGGGCGATGGCCACTCGCTGCTGCTCCCCGCCGCTCAGTTCCGAGGGAAAGTGGTCGCCTCTCGCCAGCAGCCCGACATCTTCGAGCACATCATCTACTTGGCGCGGCGAGTGGGCTAGATCCGCCGCAAGCTGCACGTTTTCTCTTGCGGTCAGGGTCGAAACGAGATTGAAAAACTGGAACACAAAGCCGACCTTCTCTCGCCTGAATTCCGTCAGCGCTTCCTCATTGAAGGTGGAGATGTCCTCTCCGTCGATCACCACTCGTCCGGAGGTCGGCACGTCCAAGCCGCCAATGATGTTCATGAGTGTGGTCTTCCCGCAGCCGCTAGGGCCAAGGATCACAATGAACTCTCCCGGCCAGACCTCAAGGGAGGCATCCCTGAGGGCTGGAACCGAGATGGTGCCCACCGAGTAGATTTTTGAAACATGCTCCAGCGCGAGGACGTCGCGTGGGGGAGCGGAGAGGATCACTACTGCACCGCCTGAACGCGGTCTCCCGGCCGTAGCTCGTCTTTTCCGGTGACGATGACGCGCTCGCCGACTCGTATTCCAGAAACGACTTCTGTGCGATCAGGGTTCTGCATCCCGATTCCAATCTGCCGCTCGACGACGCGCCCGTCCTCGACGATCAGCACGGAGGCGCTGTCGCCGGTGAACCGAACCGCATCCGTCGGTACGCTGGCGCACTTGCCATGGAGGTTTCGGCCCTCGATGTCAACCTCCATACCCGGTCTAAACAGGTCCGAGCTTTGCAGAAGCTCGATACGCGCTCGAACGATTCGCGTGCGGATCGCAGCATCCGGCTTGAGCTCGCCGGCAGGCATGAGGTTTTGTACTCTTGCCCGGAAGACCCTTCCTGGATAGGCAGCGGCAGTGACTACGACCTCCATGCCAGGACCGAGCTTGGGCGTGTCTTCGGTGGAGATTTCGGCTTCAATTCGAAGGTCCTTTCTGGTAGAGATGACGAGGGCGAGCGCTCCTGGCACGAGAACGCTGCCAGGCTCCACGAGAAGTCTCGTTAACGTTCCGTCCGAGGGAGCCGTAACGACGTGCTCCTGAACGGCGCGCTGAGCCCGCTTGACGGCAGCACGGGCCTGAATCACGCGGGAGGCCGCCGCAGAAACCGACTTATCAGCCACCTCGATACGGCCGGCTTCGCTCTCCACGCTACGAATTTCGGCTTCCGCGGCGGCGATAGCTGCTTGAGAGACCTCGACCTGCTCTATGCTCGGACCAGCCCGAACGAGCTGCTCCGCAGCCTCGGCCGAGTGCAGATCCGCCTGAGCCGCCTTATAGGAGGCCTCGGCTTTTTCAAGACTTGCACGAGCAATGGCATCGGCTTGGAACAAGGCTTCAGCGCGTCGATAGGATTTCTCTGCCTCTTCAAGTGCGGCTCGCGCACGCGCCGTACGCTGCACCGCTAACTTGACCTCCTCGGGACGCGCGCCGCTCAGAAGCTGCCGATGCGCCAACTCGGCCTGACGCTTCCTCGCTCTGGCTGCACTGAGGGAGGCATGGTATTGCGCGGCCACCAGATCCCTCTCCCGCTTGGCTCTCGCGACGTCGGTAATGGCCGAGCGAAGGGCCGCTTCCATTTCCTCCACGGCGAAGCGAGGCTGTTCGGCGTTGAGGCGCAAGAGAATCTGTCCCCTGCGCACTTGTTCGCCCTCACGGATTCGCAACTCAACGACGCGTCCGCCATATTCCGATCCCAATGAGTATTCGGTGCCTCTCACCACACCCTCGGCCGTGAATGACGTCCAAAGTTCCTCGATCCTAACGGCTTCCGTGGAAACCAGAGGTAGCGCAGTTAGCCTGCGCCATATGCCGAACGAGGCAAGCGACAATAACGTAAGCACAGCGAGCCAACGCAGAAGTGGGTTATGTTTGTTCGGCTTCGCCCTGCGTGTGGTTGAGTCTTGAGGTGGCGCGGTCTCGATTGGAGAAGCCGCAAGACGTGACACCATCGGCTGATCGCGAGATTTCATGTCGGGCTCCACTGGAGCGCAAGAATCTAAGAACAGTGAACCTACTTCCTGCCCGTCTTGCAAGTCGGACTTTTCGATGTCCATCTTTCGTGCTCCCTGCGTCGAAGCCTCGACCCCTTCTAATTGGTCTTTCGCAACGGGAGCAACAAAGGGATGACGATGGGGCCGAAATCGCTCGGCGCATCTGGTCTTAGCGGCCCGTGCCGTCAATGGAACTGGCGCACTTCGACCGGCGCCCGGCACGCGGCGACGGCCTTGCGTCCCCATTCAAGGGCTTCATCCATATCGGCGGCCTCCAACACCCAGAAGCCCCCGATGTGCTCCTTCGTTTCCAAGTAAGGGCCGTCGGTGACGAGGGTTTCGCCATTGGGCTGTACCGTTAGGGATTTGGCGCCACGAGCGGAGTGCAGACCGCCGACAAAGAGTCGCACGCCGGCGGCAACCATCTCATCATTGAGGTCATCGATATCGCGGGCCATCGCTTCGTCCTCGCCAGAAGGGTCGTAATTGTCGGGGTGGTGAATAGCAACTAAAAACTTCATGGGTTCTCCTTCTCATAGTCGAACGAGCTTGTCCAAATTCGACATTCGCTACCAACGACGGCGTTATTTTTCGATGATGACCCGCTGGCCGGCGTTGTCGGAGTTTCCGGTGACGAGCACACGGCTAACCGCCGGGAACCTGAATGCGAGCAAGTAACCTCATGATCAGGAGGCTATTTTATGAATCGACGACTGGTATGTGGCGTGGCCGGTGCCGTGCTGCTTGGCATGCAAACCGGTACCGCGTTGGCAACCGTTTTTACTGCGGACTTCGACGAGCTCGAGGAAGGGTTTCACACTACCGACCTCGTTTCGGGAGGGGTCAGGTTCTTTGACATCGATCAGGATTTGGGTGGCGGCGACAACTTCACCATCGAACGAGCCAATTCCGGAACCTTGGGTGGCTGGTTCACCGCTCCGAATGTCCTTGGATTCGGAGGCTATGTGCCTGGAGATGGTCTCGGCTTCGGACGGATGAAGAGCTTCAAATTTGACACCGCCGATCCGCTTTACGACCTTCGTTCGGCACGACTGGACATCTGGACGTTCAATCTCCACGCTCCGGGAAACTCGATTACCCTCGAGGGTTGGCTAGGTAACGTACTTGTCGACCAGGTGGCCTGGTCCCCAGGTTCCTTCTTTGTCGACCATGCGACTCTGGTACTTCCAAGCGACGACTACGACCAGTTTCGGATCGTGTCGCGAGGGCCGATCGACCACGGCGTGGTGTTTGCTGATGTGGATAACGTGATAGTTGAGGCCAATCCGGTTCCGGAGCCGTCCACGCTTCTCGTGGTAGCCAGCGGGTTGTTAGCGGCGAATGCCGCTCGACGGAGAAGATAGTCGAATCGGTGCTTCCAGGTCGAAGGCGTGGTAGTTTCGGCGGCTAAAGCTGATAATTTCGAGGCGTTTATGTAGCTTGAAAGGGCGACTGACGTATAATTCGATCGTGCGGGCCTTTTGGGGACTGCTGGCATCGACGCTCTTACTTGTCGGGCAAATTCATCTTTGCCAGGCTGTCTTTCTTTGCGCCGATGGCGATATCTGCAAGGCTTGCCCCACAAGCGAATCTGAAATCGGCGCACCCGATGAATGCTTGAGCGGCCTGCAAAGGAGCACTCTCGCCGCAGCGACAACAGACTGCACCCAATGCTGCGAACTTGCCGAATGCTCGAAGGGCCCCGAGAAGAACTTTGACAAGGCTGCGCAGCTGCAGTCCGAAGTTGTCGCCGTCATAGAGCCTGAGCTCCCACTTCCGATCGCACCGGCCCCTGTGTTCGCACCCCTGGTCCGGCGCCACAGCCTTGCATTGCCGAACGCTCCGCCCGGCACCACCGCCTCACGCGCACCTCCCGTCCATTCGGCTTAGACCGTCCGTTGTCCCGTCAAAGATGGGACCCGACCGTTCTTCGCTGGAGGACATTTGTATTTAAAAACCCTTGCGATCCTTGGGACGCTATTCAATCAAAGCCCGCTGACGGCGGATGAGGCCGTTAGCCGCATGCTGCGGAGTCATCCGCGGGTGCAAGCCCTTGTGCATGATATTCGCGCGACCCAGCGCGGCCTTGCCTCTGCAAACTCCTTCGCGAACCCCGAATTGACGGTTACGCCCGGCTTCACCGCTGCCGGATCGGATGAGGAGCTACTCATTTCCCAACCGCTGGAGATCAACGGCACTCGTCGAGCTCGCGCCGGTGTCGCCAGAGCCAGAGTGGACGGCGCCCGAGAGCAAGGGAGATTGGAGGTTGCCGAGCTGATCTTCGCGACGAGGACGGCATTCAACGAGCTCTTCAAAGCATCGGAACGGCGAAGGTTGACCCAGCAGCTCATGACGACGTCTCAGGAGCTTGACCGGATAGCTGAGCGCCAAGTGGAGCTGGGGACCCGGGCCGGTACCGAGCGGAATTTGACCCGCATCGAGCTACACCGGGCAAGCCAGCAGGCGCAGTTGGCGGAGGCGGAATGGCAGGCTGCAGCAGCGGCGCTCAATAATCTGATCGGCGCCGGGGCCGATGGGCCAATCCAACCAAAGGCTTTGGAGTTTGTGCCTGCGCCGGTGGATGAAGCCGGGCTGGTAGCGGCCGCGCTCGAAAACCATCCCGGACCCGCGGTTCTCGCTGCGGAACGATCGGCTTTTGACATGGAGGCCCGACTGGCGAAGGCGGAAGGTAACCCAGACATCAGCCCTCAGTTTCGAATGGAGAGCTTCACGCGCGAGCCGAGACAAGGGGGATTTGGCATCGCGATAAAGATTCCGATTATCGATTACGGCGCCAGGAGGAACCGGATCCTGCAAGCAGAGGAGTCTGCGCGAGCGCAGGAACTGCGACTGACTGCGGCCCGGAATCAAGTGCGGCTTGGCATCTCCCAGGCGGTGTTTCGCTTGCGTGCAGCAGAAACCCTGCTGCGAGAGTTCAAAGATGGGATGATGGATGAAGCGAAGCAGCTCTTCGAGGCGACCCAGCGGGGATTCCAGCTCGGTCAGTCCACGATAACGGCGTTACTCGAAGCGCAGCGTACCTATCGCACCGTCGAAACCGAGTATATCGATGCCCTGGTTTCGCATCATCAAGCAAAGGCGCAGCTCGACCGTGCGGTTGGAACGCTTCCGGAAGACCAACTTCCCACCGAACTTAGAAAGAAGGAGGTACGTCGATGAGCGTGATGACTGCCGGAAGCGGCCGTAATTGGAGGCCCCTCCTTGTCTTAGCTGGATTCCTGGTGATCGTCGGAGGTTCCGCCCTCCTCCTATCGAAGAGGCAGCCGAGCGTCGCTTCGAAGCCGAAGGAGCAAACGCTGACGGTGCCGGAAGGTGAGGCAGGGAAAGTTGGCGATCTCGTCGTCACCCAGGAAGCCATCAAGCTTGCCGAAATCACGATCAAGCCGGTAGCGAGTCAGCTGGTGGCGGAGAAGATCGAGGTCAGCGGCGTGGTTCAGGCTGGTGGAGACCAACTGGTCAAAGTGACGCCTCCTGTCGCCGGCAAGGTCGTGAGGCTCTTGGCTGGTCAAGGCGACTCGGTCAAGGCTGGACAAACGCTCGCCGTACTTGAAAGTTCCGATCTCGCCGCCGCCCAGGCAGCCTATCGGCAGGCATCAGCCAGACTGGCTGCCGCCAGAGTTCACCTGGCGCGGCAGCGGGAGCTGGCCAAGCTCGGCCAGTTCGGCAAGCCCCAGGTTGAAGAGGCACGGACCAGGGCGGTTGAGGCGGATCGGGACGTTCATGAGGCGGATCACCACTTGGCGGAGGAACAGACGAAGCTTGCCGAGGCGGAAAGCGAGCGTCAGGGCCTTGTCAGTCTCCTCGGGCAGGCGAGGGCCGAATTGGAAGTTGCCAAGGCGAGGCTCGACCGTGCCGAAATCGCCTACAAGGAAGAATTGATCGCCAAGCAGGAATACGAGCGCATCGTCGCGGACCACAAGAAGGCGGTTGCGGACGTCGAGGTCGCGGTGTCCAAGCTCGGCCAGGGGGACGCGCGCATCAAGGGCGCCCGGGCTCGGGTCGAGGCGGCGGAGGGGGAACTCGAACTCGCCCAGCGGCGCGCCAAGATCGTCGGAGAGTCCCTTAATCGCGAGGAAAAAGTCTATTCAGGACGATTCCTCACCAACAGGGAAGTTGTCGAGGCCGAGTCCGCGGTCAGGCTAGCCCAAGTCGAAGCAAACGGTGCGGTGGACGCGGTTCGGCTGCTTGGCGGCACACCGGGCAGCGGCAACACCCTTCGGATGGTGAGCCCGATTTCGGGCAAGGTTCAGGAACGGACGGCAACCCTCGGAGAGACCATTGATTCCGAGCACGCTGCGTTCACCGTGGTGAACCTGGACCGCGTCTGGGCACAGCTGGCGATCTCGCCAGACAACCTGCCGGCAATCCGGGTTGGCGACCGGGTTACTCTCGCATCTGAGGCGGCTCCGGGGCGTACGTTTGGTGGCGTTATCCTATCGATAGGAACCGCGGCAGACGAGACAACTCGGTCCGTCAGCGTGCGCACCGCACTCGACAATCCCAACGACCTCCTGCGACCCGGCTCCTTTGTCACCGGCGAAGTTGTAACCGATGTTCGCAGGGAGCGGGTTACCGTTCCCTCGGGCGCGGTCCAAGACCATACTGGCCGACCCACCGTGTACGTGTCCGCCGGTAAGCCCGGCGCCTTCGAAGTCCGGCATGTGAAGCTCGGAATCAAGGGTGAGAACTGGCAGGAAATCACGGACGGCCTCAAGCCAGGTGAGCAGATCGCGGCAAGCGGAACCTTTTATCTGAAGTCGGAAGCCCTCAAGGACTCGCTGTCGGATGGTTGCTGCGCACCGGGAGGGTAGCGGATGCTAAATCGCGTTGTCGACTGGTCGATCCAAAACCGCGTCTTCGTGGTGATCGCCTGGCTGGCGATCGCGATCGCGGGCGTTCTCTGTGCGCTTACCCTCCCGATCGACGCGGTTCCGGACATCTCGGGCAAGCAGGTTGTCATCAATACGGCCGCTCCGGCACTCGGACCTGAGGAAATCGAGCTACAGATCACCCAGCCGCTGGAGACGACTCTCAGCGGAATTCCGAGTTCCACGGGGATGCGTTCCATTTCGCAGTTCGGCCTTTCGCAGATCACGGTGATCTTCGATGACCGCACCGACATCTACTGGGCACGCCAGCAGGTGACCGAGCGGCTAGCGGAAGCCCGCGAGCACCTTCCACCGGGTAGCGATCCCCCGGCTTTGGCGCCGATCGCCACCGGACTTGGAGAGATCTATTACGTCTTTGTCGAGAGCGATCGGCACTCGCTGATGGAGAAGCGATCGATTCTCGATTGGCAGGTGCGTCCTCGGTTACGAACCGTGCCGGGAATCATTGAAGTGAATAGCTTCGGTGGTCACGTCAAGCAGTATCAGGTTCTCGCGGACCCTGCGAAACTGCGTTCCCACGGTCTGACGCTGGGCGATCTCCGAACAGCACTTGAAAAGAACAACCGGAACGCCGGCGGCGCCTATATCCCAAAGGAAAACGAACAGCAAGTTATCCAGGGTGTCGGCTTGGTCCGAAGCCTGGACGATATCCGTGGCATCGTCCTAGCATCGCGCAACGGTGCCCCCGTATTGGTTGCCGATGTGGCCCGCGTGGAGTTTGGCCATGCTCTTCGCCAAGGGACCATCACCAAGGACGGAAGGGGCGAAGCCGTTGCCGCCATCGCCGTCATGCTGATGGGTGAGAACACCCGCACGGCCACCCAGCTTGTCAAGGCGCGACTGGAAGAAATCCGCAAGGAGATGCCCGAAGGCATTCGCCTGGATGGCTTCTTGGATCGGACCGTGCTGGTCAATGACACCCTGAAAACAGCCGGAACGAACTTGGCGGAGGGTGGTCTGCTGGTCATCCTCATTCTGTTCCTGTTCTTGCTTCAGTTCCGGGCGGGCCTGATCGTCAGTTCCGCCATTCCGCTCGCGATGCTGTTTGCGATTATCGGAATGAGGTACTTCGGCGTTTCGGCAAACCTGATGTCGCTGGGGGCGATCGACTTTGGGCTCATTGTCGATGCGGCCGTTATCATCGTCGAGAACTGCGTCCGCAGACTGGCGATTCAACGGCACGAGGTCGGGCGCGAGCTCACGGACACCGAACGGCTGGAGACCATTCGGAGCGGCACCGTGGAGGTGCGCCAGGCTAGTCAGTTTGGCGAACTGATTATCATCGCCGCTTATCTGCCGGTGCTGAGCCTTGTCAGCGTCGAAGGCAAGATGTTTCGGCCGATGGCACTTACGGTCATCTTTGCCTTGGTCGGCGCGCTCTTGATGTCGGCGACGCTGGTGCCAGCCCTCTGCGCCTATTTCTTGAAGGTCAAGGAGGACCGGGAGAATCCGGTCGTCGCATGGCTGCAGCGTGGCTACTTACCCGCCGTTCGCTGGGCCATGCGCTGGCGAGGGCCGTTGGTCGCCGGGGCTGCGGTCTTCTTCGTTGCCACGGCTCTGCTGTTCCCCAGGCTCGGCGCTGAGTTCCTGCCCAAGCTGGACGAGGGAGCGGTTTCGATCAACCCCGGTTACCTTCCCGGCATTTCAGTCGAGACGGCGATCGAGCGGGCAACGCTTGCCGAAAGGGTTCTTCTCGAAAAGTTTCCCAACGAAATCGTGAGCGTGGCCACGCGAATTGGTCGGCCGGATATCGCGACCGACCCCATGTTGCTGTCCCAGCACGACATCTTCGTTCCTCTGAGGCCCAAATCGGAATGGAAGGTTGCCAAGACCAAGCCTGAGCTGGTCGAAAAGATGCTGGCCGCTTTATCCGACGTTCCCGGCATGAAGGTCGCGGTTACCCAGCCGATCGAGATGCGCATGGCCGAAATGTCGGAGGGTGTCGGCGTTCGGTCTGAGGTCGGAGCCAAGGTGTTTGGCCCTGAGATGGCGGTTCTGCAGCGGAAGGCGATCGAAGTTGCCGACATCATGCGTGAGACGGCCGGCGGCGAGGATGTGTTTGTGGAGGCGACGGCTGGTCTGCCGGTTCTCCAAATCCGAATCAGGCGGGGAGACATCGCCCGGTACGGCCTCAACGTCAGCGACGTCCAGGACGTCATTGAAACGGCGATCGGCGGCGCCGTTGTCGGCGAGGTCGTCGAGGGAGCGGCCCGTTACGACATGCTCGTGCGCTTTGAAGACTCCTATCGCGGCAGTCCGGAGGCGATTCGGCGCCTTCCAGTTTATGGAGCCGGAGGGCAGCGAGTCCCTCTTTTCCTGCTGGCTGACGTCGAGAGCCTCGAAGGCCCGGTGCAGATCAGTCGGGAAACGGGCCAGCGTCGCGTGGTCGTCCAAGCGAACGTTCGCGGTCGGGATCTGGGAAGCTTCGTCCAAGAAGCAAAGCGCAAGGTCGATGCCGTGGTCAACTTGCCACCGGGCTACCGCATCGAGTGGGGTGGACAGTACGAGCACCTCGAATCCGCTTCGGCGCGACTTATGATCGTGGTGCCGGTGACTTTCGGGATCATCTTCCTGCTGCTGTACATCACCTATCGGCGTGTGCTCGATGCCTTGCGCGTGTTCACGGGAATACCGTTTGCGATCAGCGGTGGAATCCTCGCCCTTTACCTGCGCGGAATGCCGTTCTCGATATCCGCAGGGGTCGGCTTTATTGCACTGTCCGGTATCGCCGTGCTGGCGGATATGGTGATGGTGCAGACCATTCGCAACAATCTCGACCGGGGAATGGCGCTGCAGCAAGCCGTGGAGCACGCCGCGATCACTCGGCTACGGCCGGTCCTGATGACGGCGCTCGTCGCCGCTATCGGCTTCGTGCCAATGGCACTGTCGACCGGTACGGGAGCCGAAGTCCAGAAGCCACTGGCAACGGTTGTCATCGGAGGCGTTATCACGTCCACGACCTTGACCTTGCTCGTCCTTCCCGCCTTGTACATGCTGATGTCGGGGTGGAAGGGCGGGAACGACACCGGGCACGCGGACCCCGCTGAAAGCGGATTGCCCAAGTTCTCGGCTGCTTCTCAGGAGCCGGAGCTGGTCCACAAGCTGGAACCCAAGGAGGTTACATAAGACTATGAAACACATCGCTATCATCGCCGCGACGGCGGCTCTTGTCCTGGTCGGCTGCGGCAAGGCCGAGGAATCGGCCGGCACCAACAGTGAGTCTTCTGCTGCGACAACGGCGACTGACGTGCCTAAGGTCATTGCCGTCGCTTACGATGCCGGAACCAAGAAGGTTGGAGACAAGGGTTCCTGCGCCGTTTGCACGATCCAGGAAGGCAAAGTGAGCGATGACGAGGAAGTAAAGGACGTGCTGGACTACAACGGCAAGACCTATGTCTTTTGCGCTGAAGGCGAGAAGGCGGATTTCATTTCAGATCCCAAAAAATACACAGGCGGGAAGTAAGCCGCGTCGTTCCTCGGATCGCGGTGGGGCATGTTATGATCAGGCAACGGCCATGCCCCATATCATCGTTTACTGTCCGCGCTTGGAGCGCGAGAAGAAGGTTGCCTGTGTTGCAGCGTTAACCGAGGCCTTCGAGCGCACAACCGGCCATTGTGCCGATATCCTGACGATCCATATCGAAGAGCACTCATACGATAACGTCGCCGTCGGCGGCAAGTTGCTGACGGACGCCTACCCAGAATTGGCGGAAAGGGAGCAGAGGTTTCGAGAGGCACAGTCGTAATCAAGTAGTATCCTCACGCCGTGCCTGGAACCGTGGAGCTCTCCAAAGCCGATGTCCGGCGGGCACTGGTTCGTCACCTCTTTGCACCAGCCGACAACGCCCTTGCCGTGTTTGAACGCCTGGGCAGCGTGCAATTCGATCCGATTGCGCCGGTTGGCTGCAACCATGACCTGGTCCTGCACTCACGCGTGGAGAACTATCGGATCGGGGACTGGCAAAAGCTGGCATACGAGGATCGCGCCATTTATGACGGGTGGGATAAGCAGGCGAGTCTCGTTCACTTCGACGGCTGGCCCATGCGCCGGAACTTCCACGATCTCCACCGCAAGCACTTTGAACATATCTTTGATGGCCACGCCGATGCCGTCCAGGCGATTCTCGACGAGATCTGGGAACGGGGGCCGCTGATGCCCAAGGAATGCAGCTTCCAGGTGCGAAAGGAGGAGTGGAAGGGATCGTGGCATGGACCGAACGTGGCCAAGCAGACCCTGAGAGCCTTGTGGCACACGGGCCAGGTGATGACTTCCGGTCGGAAGGGCGGCCACCATGTTTATGATCTCAGCGAGCGGATCGTTCCCCCGCACCTGCCTGCAATACCGAAGCTGACGGTCGAGGATTTCAAACGGGAGCTTGTGCTGGAGCGCCACCGGGCGATGGGTATCATTCGCCCGACCGCACCCTACGAGGTTTGGTCCTACGCCGTCTATGCGCCGGCCCGAAAGGTCGCCATCGACGCGCTCGTGGCCAGGGGTGACCTCGTTCAAGTACAAGTCGACAATGTTAAGGCTCACACGACTCCAGAGTTCTTAAGCCATCTCGACAAGCCCTCCCTGGAGCCGCGCGTAAGGTTCATCGCCCCCCTGGACCAGTTGCTCTGGGATCGAACCATGGTCGGACACGTGTTCGACTTCGACTACATCTGGGAGATTTATGTGCCGGAAGCGAAGCGCAAGTGGGGCTATTACGTTCTGCCCGTGCTTTACGGTGATGACCTAGTTGCTCGCATCGAGTTCTGGTGCCGTCAGGGGATCTTGGAAATCAAACGGTGGATCCCTGAAACGCCCGATCTCCCAGTAGGATTCTACGAAGAACTCGAGCGGTCGCTTCGCTCCTTCGCGGCTTACTGCAGCGCGACCAAGCTCAAACCGGACTCCAGCGTGGAACGGCGAATCAGGGACATTTCCGGTTCCATCTGAGCGGACCCAGACCGGCGTTCATACGCATTTCATCTGGACCCGCACACTGTCACAACGAGTATCCGATAGCGAACAAGGTCGATCGAGATGGGCGCACCACGCTCCTCGTTTGCGGCCATTCGGATTTTCGGTGCCAATTCGAGTTCCTGCGCCAGGACCCGGGATGCACGGATGTTCCTGAGCTCTTCGTGAACGGCGTTGCCCAGCCCTCCGTGCTGCGGCACGAGGTGCCGGGAAACTCCCGTGTCGAGGTGCGTTGGCCCTAGTTTGATGCGGTCAGGCGAAGCTGGTCGATTAGAAGCTGACCTCCACCGCCAACGCCTTGAGCATAGACGTAGCAGTACACGGACCCCTCTGGATCAATAAAGCGCCCGAAGTTGGTTACGGCAACCTCGTTGAACGTACTCGTCGTCGACGTCGCACCGTTGTAGACCTGAACCCAGTTACCATACGGCAGCGAATTCGTCGTCCAGTCGTAGAGGTAAACCGCTTCCGATCCGCCGCTGCCGGTGTATCGGCGCCGGTATTGCAGCGTGAATTGCTGGGCGGCCTTTACCTTGCGGAATTCTGACTGGACGTAGATCGAGCCATCGCCGCGGTTGTAGCCAACCGCATCGAGGTTGTCGTCATGGAGCATATCGAAGAACCCACCGGTCGCGGTACCGCCCGCCGACGAAACCTCGACGGCGCCGTAGACTGTTCTTCGATCGCCAGGCAGCTCTATCGACTGGACCACCTGGCCATCGACCTTAACCACCAGCACGTCGGGTCCGGCGAGCTTTCTCAGGCGCGGCAGTTGGATATCGACATAATCCCGGGTTTGAAGCATGATCGGCAAGGTGCTGCCGTTCCAAATGATCTCCACCTGGCGAGGCGGTTGGAAGCCGCGACCATGGACTCGGGCAACCTCACCCTGCAGCACCGACGCGCTTGGCTTGGTCGCGACGGCGCTTGGCGTTACGTACCGAACCAGCGGCGTCTTGCCGGGGTTCGGGCCACCGAGGGCGACTTCCATGGCCAGCCGTGCGTTGACCACGCCGTAATTGCAGTACTCACCATACGGCCATTGATTGACCGGTGTGGCGGTATCTTCGATCGCGGCTCTCACCTGCGCGGCGGTCAAGCTGGGATTGGCCCCCCAGATCAGTGCGGCGACTCCGGCCACGTGAGGGCAGGCGCCGCTTGTGCCACCGAATCCGGTGTAGCCGCCGTCGGCGCCGGTGGCGATAAGTCCCGAACCCGGAGCCGCCACGTCGCACCAGCTGCCATAGTTGCTGAATCCCGCCTTGGACGTACCGCCGTCGGTGGCCGAAACCGCGACCACGCCTTCATACCCTCCTGGGTAGTAATTCCAGATCTGGGCGTCGTTGCCTGCTGCCGCGATCGGCAGCACGCCCTTCGAAATGACGTAGTCGAACGCCGCTCCGCCCGCTGCGGACACGTCGAAGTCGGTGTAGTAGCTCATCGAGAACACCTTCACGCCATTGTCCGCAGCCCAAAGGTAAGCGGGAATGTTGTTTGAATCGTACAGGTAGCCCTCGTTGACGCAGGTCTTGAGGGCAACGACCTTGGCGCGGGGCGCGATGCCCGAGATGCCCTTGTTGTTATCTCCGACGGCAGCGACAATTCCCGCGCAGGGAGTGCCGTGGCCATACAAATCCTCCGGCGTCCCGTCGTCGTAGGCAAAGTCGTAGCCGTACTTGTTGTCGATCAAGCCGTCATTGTCGTCGTCGACCCCGTTGTTGGCGATCTCATCGACGTTGTTCCAGAGGTTGCCGGCAAGATCCTCGTGGGTGGCAAGGATGCCGGTATCGATGACGGCAACGAGAACGTTGGATGAACCTAGGGACAGGTCCCAAGCCGTGTCGACCTTGATATCGCGAAGATGCCACTGATTGCCCCAATAGGGGTCATTTGGGGTGTAAGCGAGCTTGGCTGCGTTATCCCAGTCGACGTGCCCGATGTCGCGCTTGGCTTGAAGCGATTTGTGCGTGGTTGCGAGCCGGTCGGTTGGGACTTCGATTACCGCGCGCCCGATTTGCGGGAGTCGGCGAACGATCTTGGCGCCTGCCGCCCGGATGGACTGTGTCGCGGCAGGACCGGTCATTTCGACAATCAAGCGCCTGGGGTGAACCAGGTGGCCGTTCATCTCGATCGGCAGATTGGTGGCGGCAGGATAGGCGACGGCGGCAAAGGCAATGCAAGACAACATGAACTTCTCTCCTGAATCTAGGATAACACGACGGGCTTAAGTTTCCGAATCGCCTATCGGACCCAACCCCGAAGCCGGCAAGCCTCAACGACGCGCTGCACGGCAACCAGGTAGGCAGCGGTTCGGTTATGAACACCATGCTTCTTTCCGGCTGCGAACATCTGGTTAAAGGCCTCCGTCATCGTCTCTTCGAGCCTTTCGTGCACTTTGGAGAGCTTCCACCGATCGTAAGCGGCGTTTTGAACCTGTTCGAAGTAGCTGACGGTTACCCCGCCACCGTTGCAGAGGAAGTCGGGGAGCACAAAGACGCCGTTCTTGTACAGGATGTCATCCGCCTCGGGCGTCGTCGGACCATTCGCGAGCTCGGCCACGATCTTGGCCTTGATGCGCGGTGCATTCTCGGCGGTGATGACATTTTCGAGGGCCGCAGGAATCAGAATGTCGACGTCGAGTTCGAGAAGCTCCTCGTTCGAAATGGCTTTGCTGCCCGGAAAACCGGAAACCGTACCGGTGTCCTCCTTAAATGCGGCAACGTCGTCGTCGTTCAGCCCGTTGGGGTTGAAGATTCCGCCTTTTGAGTCGCTTACGGCCACGACCTTGGAGCCGAACAGCTGGGTCAAGAGATTGTGGGCATTGGCGCCGGCATTGCCGAAACCCTGAATGGCAACGGTGGCCGTGCACAGCTCGATTCCCAGATGTTTCGCTGCCTCGCGCAATACAAACATCCCGCCCCGCGCGGTGGCATCGTCGCGTCCTGGTGATCCTCCCAGCGCGAGTGGCTTGCCTGTGATCACGCCGAAAGCGTGTCGGCCCTGAATGGCCTCATATTCGTCGAGCATCCAAGCCATGATTTGAGCGTTGGTGTAGACGTCGGGAGCGGGGACATCGAGGTCCGGCCCGACAAACCTCGCTATCGCACGCATGTAGCCGCGCGAGAGCCGCTCCAGTTCTCCCGGGGACATCGCTTTCGGATTGCAGATGACGCCGCCTTTGCCACCGCCAAGGGGCAGATCGGCTAGCGCCGTCTTCCAGGTCATCCAGGCCGCCAGCGCCCGCACGGTGTCAATCGTTTCCTCGGGATGGAAGCGGATGCCGCCCTTGCAGGGCCCCCTTGCGCCGTTGTATTGGACTCGATAACCGGTAAAGGTCTCGGTCCGCCCGTCGTCCATGCGAACCGGGATGCGGACATGAAGCTCTGCCATCGGCTCCCGCAGGAGCTGGTGAGCCTCAGAGGGTAGGTCGAGAATTGCGGCGGCTTGGTCGAGCTGCTGTTGAGCGGTTGTGAAAGGATTAGCCACGGAACCCGCAACGCTGGGAGATTCCAGAATCATGCCTGAAGTTTGCCCGACAATCGCTATATCCGGCTTCGGCCGAACTGAATCCGGCATTTCTCACGGGACGCCGCCCGCTACATGCCGACGACGTTGTAGCCGCTGTCCACGAAGATGATTTGGGCCGAAACGCCCCGGCTGAGATCGCTCATCAAATACACGGCCGAAGCGCCAACCTCTTCTTGGCCAAAAGTTCGTTTCAGAGGGGCACGGTCCTCGACGTAGTGGATCATGTCGAGGAGGCCCTTGACGCCTCGGGCGGCCAAGGTGTTGATCGGCCCCGGGGAGAGGGTGTTGACCCGAATGCCGCGCCCTCCGAGGTCGTTGGCAAGGTACCGCACAGAGGATTCGAGAGCCGCCTTGGCTACGCCCATTACGTTGTAATTGCCCACCGATCGGGTTGACCCGAGATAGCTGATCGTCATCACGCTGCCATCGTCTGCAATCAGATCCTCCAAAACTTTGCAGACGGCAACCAGGCTAAAACAGGACACGTCGAGAGCGGTGGAAAAGGCTTCTCTCGTGGTGTCGATGAAGCGGCCCTGCAGGGCTTCGCGGGGTGCATAAGCCGCGGAGTGGACGAGAAAGTCGATCTTGCCGTACGCTGCTTCCACCTCTTGGCGCAGCCGGGCGAGGTCGTCTTCGCTGGAGAAATCCACGACAAAGGGGCGAAAGTGATCGTCGCCCGCAATCAGCTTGCTGACGCGCTCGAGAAATCGGTCGTTTTGGGCTCCCACGCCGACTTGGGCTCCATGAGCGGCGGCCGCTTTGGCGATCCCCCACGCGATGCTGTGCTCGTTAGCAACGTTTAGGACGAGCCCCTTTTTTCCGGCAAGAAGCATGGGCTGCATTATGTAACAGCGGTAGTCTATGCGGCGATGCGGCTGGGTGCGTGGGTGGCCGAGTTCCTCGGAACGCTGGCCCTTTGTTTCATCGGAATTTTGGCGATTGCCGATCCTCGGAATGGGCTCCTTGGCGTCGCCCTCGCCCATGGCTTGACTATCGCCTGCTTTGCCGCTGCGTTCCTTGGCGTCAGCGGGGCCCATTTTAATCCGGCCGTGACCTTGGCGATGTTCCTCACGAAGCGGATCGGTATCGGCACGGGTCTGCTGTACGTGCTCGCCCAGCTTTCGGGGGCGTGGGTGGGGGGTGCTTTGGCGAAATCCACCGCCGACCCGTTCCAGCTGCGCGTGACGGGTTTCGGCGTGCCTTCCCTTGGCGTCAATGTCACGCTGTTCCGGGGTCTTGCTGTCGAGGCCGCGCTCACGTTTATGCTCGTCCTGGTGATCTTCATGGTTGCCGTCGATCCCCGCGCGAAGGCCCCCGCCCCTCTGTTCATCGGTTTGACGGTCACCTTAGGCATCTTGGGTGGTAGTGCGATTAGCGGAGCCGGGATGAACCCGGCGCGGTGGATGGGATCGGCTGCAATTGGCGCGGGCTTTGGCAACAGTCTGATCTACGTGGCCGCCCCCCTTATCGGCGCCACCTTGGCCGCTCTCATCTATGCAACCTTGATCGAGGAGCGGGAGAGTTTCGCTACCGATCGGTCCGATGGTCTTTCAGGAACTTAGCGTGGGTATCCAGGAAGAGCCGGTTGCGCCCGCCAAAATGGGCGGCCTTTCCCTTCAGGCGCTCTTCTACTGAGTTGATGGTTTTAGGGAAGTACGGATCGACGGCGATCTCGACATCGGCCACGCCCTCGGGATAGCCTGCCTGCGGGTTGCCCGCTTGCTGGAGATCGGAAACGGCTTGATCTTCCGTCTTCCCCCAAAGATTGTCCAGCGGTACAGGATCGTCCGTGCGATCGAAACGCCACATCCAGTAGGTGGTCTTGGCCGACCTTGGATCGTCGGTGAGCGACTGCACGACCTGCACCACATCCGCGAAAACGCCCAGTGACCCGGGACAGATCCATACGTCGTGGTTTTTTGTGAAGGGCTGGAGCACGATCGCCGCCCAACCCGACCGGGGGTCGGATGCCGGCCACGAGTTCCATGGCTTGTAGCCTCCCGGCAGCGACAATTTGAGATCGCGCCGGTCCGGAAGGTGGCCATCCTCGGTGTCCAAATACATGGCGAGCGCCATCCCCTCCTGCTTGAGATTGGACAGGCATGTGGCTTGCTTCGCCTTGTCCTTGGCTTTGGCGAAGACCGGGAACAGGATGGCGGCGAGGATCGCGATGATGGCGATGACGACAAGGAGCTCGATCAGAGTGAAGGCTCTTTCGGTTGGCCCTGGTGTTCGCCCTTTCAATAAGTGCATCGCAATTAGCAGTACGGCTCGGGCTCCCGTCCGGCGGCCAAAACCGTGTGCGCCATCTTGTTAGACGACGGGCGGAGGTTCTACAGGCTGCGGGGCAGGCGGCTTTGGAAGCTCGCTCGCTTTCGGTTTCTCACCAAACGACTTGAGTTTTTCGACCACGTCGATCCCGAAGAGTTCTTTGAGCTGCTCGGCCAAAACGATCAGGCGACCGGGGTTGAGGCCGGAATCGCCACCAGCGGTCTTTGGATCGATCACCGTCACCCTTTCGATGTTCGCTTCGCCGATTGTGTCCGTGATTTGCGTGATCACCGGCTCCATTTTCTGCAGCAGGAAAATCTGGCGCGCGTTATCGCCCGCGTTCTCCCATGACTTTGCGAGGGTAGTCAAGGCTTCTGCCCGGGCCTTGCCGTCTTCAACGATCGGCGCTACCGTGGCGATGGCCGCTTTCTCGGCGGCTTCGCATGCGGCTTTGGCGGGTTCCACGACCTCAGCCTGTAACCGTCGGCGTACTTGCTCGATACGAGCCTTCTGAACCTCCACTTCGGCCTTCGATTGGGCCACAGCAGCGGCGACAGTGGCTTGCTCTTCTGCTACAACCGCTTCGCGCCGCGTCAGGGCGTCGGTTAAGCGCCGCTGGCCCTCTGCTTTGACAACCGATATCTCCGCCTCGATTTGGGCCTCGACCTCGCGAAGCTGGTTTTCGGCTTGCTTTTCGATTGAGTCCGCTCTGGCCACCGCCTCCGCCGTGCGCGCCTTGGAGTTGAGCTCGGAGTTCCGGATCCGGCCAATGGAGTCGAGGTAATGAACCTCGTCCTGGACGTTTTGGATTTTAAGGGTGTCGACGACCATGCCCAACGTGGTCATGTCGGCCTCGACCTCCTGGACCAGGCGCTCGGCAAACAGTGCGCGGTCCTCGTTAACCTGCTCTGGCGTCAGGGAGGCGAGAACGCCTCTTAGCGAGCCTTCGAGCGTGGCCTTGGCAATCGCCATGATCTCCTGGCGACCCTTGCCCAGGAAGCGCTCGATCGCATTGTTAAGGACCGGCTCATGGCCGGCGACCTTTACGTTTGCCACTCCCTGCACGGTGAGAGGCACGCCACCCTTGGAGTATGCGCCGGCTGCGGTAAGGTCGATCACCATGTTGGTCAGGTCCATTTTGTCGACCCGCTCCAGGAACGGGATGCGGACGCCTGTGCCTCCCTTGATCAGCCGGTAGCCAAGCAATCTCTCGCCGACACGCCTTCGCTTGCCCGAGAAGATCAGCACTTCGTTGGGTGCGCAGTTGTAGATCAACCCCTTCAGGCTAAGCAAGAATAGAACGACGATGACAAGGGCGACAAACCCGAGGGTCATAAGGACTTCCATTACTTGCTTTCCTCCGGCTTCTGCGAGGTGCTCTTGCCGCTAACGGCGCCAGGAATGTCGATACCCGTCGTGCGCTCAACCGCATCGAAGACGGCCTGAAGCATGTTGGGATAGGAGGCAATGTAATTCGGCAGGGTTTTTCCGTCTCCGGAATCGATCACGTGGAGCCCGCCGATTTTAACTTTCTGGACGCCCTTGGAAGCCTCGGCGAGGATCTTCTCCAGATCTTCGATCAGAGCGATCTGCAACGCATTGGTCCCAGCGACCTTCCAAGCCTCCTGCAGCTCTAAGAGCGCTTCCGAAAGCGCCCGTCCGCGTTCGCGGATCAAGGCCGCATCGCCGCGGGCACGGTACTCCTGGGCAACTCGGTTCGCTTCTGCAGGAAGCACCACATCCGTCTGTTGCTGTATGGCCGCCAGCTCAGCACGAATCTGCTGAAGCTCCTGCTCGGCTTTGGCTCTGGCTTCGCGAGCGGCCGCGGCAGTACGCTCCTCCTCGGACCGTACCAGCGACTCGGTTTCGGCCTGGATCTTTCGGAGTTCATTCCGCAGCTTGGCGATGCTGGCCTCGGCATTGGCCTTGGACACATTGGCTCTTCCCTGGTTTTCGGCTTCGGACTGCTCGGCGGCGCGTTGGAAGTTGGATTCTGCGATCTCCGCCTCGCGAATGACACTTGCGATGGCGGCCCGTCCAGTCGAGTCCAGGTACTTGAGTTCGTCGGCTACGTGCAGGATCTTCAACGTATCGACGTGCAGCCCAAGCTTCTTCAAATCCTCTTCCGATTCCCGGCTGAGGGCATCGGCGAACATGAGGCGGTCTTCGTTCACTTCCTCAGGCGTGAGGGTGGCCAAGACGCCGCGCAAGTGTCCTTCCAAGGTTTCCTTCGACACGCGGCGAATCTCGTTGGGATCGCGGTTAAGGAATCGCTCGATTGCGTTTCCGACGACCCCAGGATCGCTGCTGATCTTGATATTGGCGATCGCATCGACGTTGAGCGGGATGCCGCCCTTGGAATAGGCATTCCGGACGGAAACGAGCACTTCCATGGTGCTAAGGCCCATTCGGTGGACTTTCTCGTACACCGGCATCCGGAATCCTCTGCCACCGAAAATGACCCGAAAGCCCCGGAACGTTCCATCGGGCATGCGGTGCTTTCGTCCAGCAAAGATCAGAACTTCGTTTGGAGGGCAGATATAGAGGAGGTTCTTTACAATGGCGGCCAGTACGAAGAAGGCGACCAGTACGACTCCTGCGATGGGTACGGCAGACTTGATCTGCTGTAACAGATCAGCCGCGGGGGCCGGGACGATGGCAACGGGAAGAAAGTGGTTCATTTGAAGCTAGTTCTCTAGAAGATCCTCGCGGCGAGCAACGATCGCACGGTCATTTTCGATGGCAAGGACATACACGGTTTCTCCTGCTTCCGCAGTCTTGCCCGATTCTGGGAGGGCGAGCATGTCGATGAGGTCGCCCTTGACGTCGAGCCGCACTTTGCCCGGTTGACCCTCTCGGATTCCCACCAGCAATTTGCCCTCTCTACCGATCAAGTCGTCCACGTGGGCTGCACTCGATGACTCGCTCCGGCGGAGTGCGCGCATCGCAAAGTGCACTGCCAGTCCGACGACGAAGCCACCGACGAGGCTGGCAATCAGGTTTTGCTGCTGGAATGGTGCGCGCATCAAACTCAGCACCGCGCCGGTCAGGCCAAACGTTGCAGCGAAGTAGGTCCAAAAGCGGAGGCTCAAAAAGGGAGCCAAGCCGATGTCATCCCAGTGAATCCCGGCGTCTCCGGTGAGGTCGTGGTCGACGTGGGTGTCGTGTCCTCCGGCAATGGCGGTGAAGATGATCAAGCCCAGCCCCACCATAGCGGCGACCAGATAGAGCGTCATCATCTTCTAACCTCCCTTACGACTTTCCAAAAGAAGCGCGTTGCAGGTTACCTTGGCGGGTTGCGAAGCTCGCGAGGAGCATTCCGAAGATGGTGCTCGAGGCTAAAGACTTCTTGCAGCTCGGTATCGGACAAGACGGCCCGCACCTCATCATCGGTCTTGACCGATTCCTTGAAGTCCGCGCCGTCCCACGCCTTCGCGGCATTGCGTTGAGCAGCCTTATAGGCACTTTCTCGAGATAGGCCCTTTTGAATCAACGCAACCATGAGGTGCTCGCTAAAGACCAAATCACCCATTTGCCGAAGGTTCCGGGCCATATTGTCCGGCAACACCACGAGTCCTCCGAGGATCTTTGACAACCGGTTGAGCATGAAGTCGACAAGCTGAAAGGTGTCAGGGAAAACAATTCGTTCGAGCGAAGAATTGGTCAGGTCACGTTCGTGCCAAGTCATCACGCTCTCGAGCATGGCGTGTGCATTTCCGCGCACGATGCGGGCCAATCCGCAGATGGTTTCTGCGTTCCAAGGATTGCGCTTGTGGGGCATCGCGCTTGACCCCGTTTGCCCAGCGGCGAATTCCTCCTGAACTTCCAGAATCTCCGTGCGCTGCAGGTTCCTCAGCTCGGTGGCGATCCGTTCAAGGCTTCCCGCCAACACGGCGACGTCGGTCAGGAGTGCGGCGTGGCGGTCGCGAGCGACAATCTGGGTGGACGACGGATCCGCACGGAGACCAAGCTTCGTGCAGATGCGACTTTCCAGTTCGCGGTCGACATGGGCATGAATGCCGACGGCGCCGCTGATCTTGCCGACGGCAACCTGGTCGCGGTGGAACTGCAGGCGTTCTTCGGCCCGAATGAGCTCTTCGTTCCACCCCTCCAGCTTGTGGCCGAACGTGATGGCCTCGGCGTGAATCCCATGGGTGCGTCCGATGCATGGGACTTGGCCGTGGCTTTCGAAAAGGCGGTGGATCGCCTTCCGGACACCTCTAATAGAGCCGACCAGAACCTCACAGGAGTCGCGGAGCATCAGGCCCAGAGCCGTGTCGATCACGTCGTAGCTTGTAACCCCGAAGTGGATCCAGCGCGATGCGGATGGTCCGTCATCAGACTCGGCGGTCTGGATGGACTCGCTGACGCACCGGACAAAGGCCATGAGATCGTGGCGCGTTTCTTTCTCGATTTCGTCGCACCGGTTAAGGTCGAATGCGGCGTGGCGTCTGATCGTCTCCATCTCGCTGGGAGCAACGAGACCAGATTCGGCATAGCCTTCGGTGATGGCAATCTCAACGTCGAGCCAGCGCTGCGTTTTCGCCTGCCGCGACCATATTGCCGTCATGTTCGGCGTGCAATAGCGCTCGATCATTGGAGAGGTTAAAGGGTACCTGCCTGGGTCTAAGTGCCTAATCCCCTGGGGGTGTGATCTACATCACACTTCGCCTCAAAATCCCCGCATATCCTGTAGCCAACTCCCGACCTCGGGAAGGAGGAACAAAACCCACGAGCTGAACTATCCAAGCCTATCACTCTCTCGCAATCGCCCCCGGTCACTCTCTCTCGGCCGGGGGTCGACTGTTGTGGATGCTCTGTGCAGTGTGAATGGCAATAATCATAACGTGACATTAGCTGGGCGGAACGCAAGGATGCATCGGATCGTCTGCCTCTTAACTGCGGAACCCTGGTACCATATGGGCGACAGCGGGGCAGCCAGGTTCACGAAGAGCATTGGCACCAGCATTCCGTTCGCCATGGAGTAGGCGACATGACAGGGGGATCGGTCATGAACGATTTGACAAGGTGGTTACATGGAATCAGGCGCTTGCCTCGCTCGCGCTGGATCCGGTTTGGAAAAGACCTAACCGGCGATATCATCGCAACCATACTCAGCCTCGCCTTAGCTGTAGGCATGGCCCACGCTTTCGACGTCGCCACAGACCTGTGGATGTCGATGCTGCCAATTGGAATAGCGGCAATCGGCGTGACCGCAGTCCTCCATTATTTTTTCCGCGTCTACAGCGTCAATCCGCGTTATTTCGGGCTCCACGACTTCCTTAATATCGCGCTCACCAGCGGCGTTGTCAGCATCGCCGTGCTTGGACTGACCCGCTATCAAACTCCCGATCAACCTTTCGCCAAGTCGTTCGAAGTTGCCGTGCTCTTTGGACTTGTCCAGACGTGCATTGCCGCTTCGCTACGGATCCTCAACCGGCGGCGCGCTTGGCAGCCTCGATTGGGAGGCATCGATTCGGACAGTCGCCTTCGCCGCACGATCATCGTGGGTGCGGGTGACGCCGGAGAAGCCCTGATTCGCGAAATCCAGCGGTCCAAGTCGCCGGGCTTCGTCGTCCTCGGGCTGGTCGATGATTTGGATGATCGCCGCGAGCAGCAGATTCATGGCAAGAAGGTTCTCGGCAAGGTAGCGGACCTCCCCTCATTGGTGGAGCAATATCACGTCGAAGAGATCGTGATCGCCATGCCGGAGGCGACCGGAAAGGATCTCCGTCGAATCATCGACATTTGCACGCCGACCGGCGCCAGAGTGCGAACCCTTCCGAGCGCCCTCTCGATCGTCTCGGGCACGCAACAGATATCGTCGTACCTTCGCGACATCGATATCGAGGACCTCCTCAAGCGGGAGCCCATCCAGACCGATCTCAAGAGTATTTCGCAGTACCTGAGTGGCGAACGCGTCATGATAACCGGTGGCGGCGGGTCCATCGGTTCGGAACTCGCCCGCCAGATCGCCTCGCTCTCCCCCGCTTGCCTCATTCTCGTTGGCAAAGGCGAGAACAGCCTGTACGAGATCGAGCAGGAACTGCTCCAAACCAATCGCTTTAGGCCGAAAACGATCGTCGCCGACGTTCGCGACTACGCCAGCATGGAGCGGGTGTTCAAGGAGCATGCGCCGACCGTGGTGTTCCATGCCGCCGCTCATAAGCACGTACCCCTCATGGAGTCCAATCCGATCGAGGCCATTCAGAACAACGTGCTTGGCACATGGCAGGTCGCAGATCTCTGCATTCGCTATGGCGTGAAGAAGATGGTGCTCATTTCCAGCGATAAGGCCGTCCGGCCCTCTTCGATCATGGGCGCCACCAAGCGGGTCGGAGAAATGATCCTCGGTGGTCTTGCGCTACGCAGTGAAACTGAGTTCGCGATCGTGCGATTCGGAAATGTCATGGGCAGTCGCGGCAGCCTGATTCCGCTCCTCAAATCCCAGCTAAAGCGGGGCGGGCCACTGACCATCACGCATCCGGACATGACCCGGTACTTCATGACAATTCCGGAGTCCGTCCAGCTCATCATCCAGGCCGGAGCCATGGGGGGCAGAAGCGAGATCTTCATTCTCGATATGGGTGAGCCTGTTCGCATCGTGGACCTTGCCCGGGACCTGATCCGCCTGCATGGCCTTGTTCCCGACGAGGACATCGAGATCATCTTTACCGGCGTTCGGCCGGGTGAGAAGATGCACGAGGAGCTTGCCGGCGACACCGAGGAACTGGCGGCCAGCGACCATCCCAAAATACACGTCGTCGCTCACGGCAACCCCGTCGATTGGGTCAATTTGAAGGCGAAGCTCCACCATTTGCTCTTCCTCTGCGAATCTGGCAAGGGCCAGGAGGCGCATACCTACTTGATGGAGCTCGCCCTTGGAAAGTCGGGTGAACCGTTCGAGCATCCCGATCGGTGGCCCGACCATACCGGAATTCCTTCAGAGTTCTCGCCGGTGAAGAGCCCGCTTTTGACGTCAGAATCAGAACCGGAACGTACATGACACCGGCACTGAATTACCTCACCGTCCAAGACATCCTGTTCGCTCATTTCCGCATCGTGGGTCAGCCGATTCCCTTTCAGTACGACAAGCTGGAGGAGGCCACTTTCTGCCAGTACGGCTATGGAGGCAGCAGCGATTTGACCGGTCAGGCAGCAAACTTCGCGACGGGTTTTCGAAAACTTCAGCCTTTTGTAACCGCTAACCGGGCCGTCGGCTTTGTGGCGCTGCTTGCGTTCCTGGCCTGCAACGGAAAGGCAACGGGACTGACCGACGACGACGCCCTTGATTGGTTTGAGACCGCAAGCGTAGCCTCATCCAAAGACGCCATCGACCAGGCCGTTACCGACGCCGATTCCCACGACAGGCCGACCGCACAGCAAGCTATTTTGGCGGTGATTGCGCGTTTTCCACGGTCAATCGAAGAGCTCGTGGCCGTTGAACGGCCCGTGTCGGCCACCTAGCCTTCCGGGTTCAGCCGATAGCCGATCCGGGCATCGGTCAGGATCAGCGTTGGCGCATTGGGATCCCTTTCGAGCTTCTTTCGCAGGTACCCGATGTAGACGCGAAGATATTGAGGTTCGTCCACATAGGCGTCTCCCCAAACCTCGGTCAACAAATCTTCATGGGTCGCAACAACACCGTTGCGCCGAATCAACTGCGACAAGAGCTTGAATTCGGTTGGCGTCAGGCGCACTTCCTTTCCAAAGCGCCACACCTGGCGAGTGTTCATGTCGGCCCGGAAGTTGGAGCTTTCGTAAACAGGACTTTCGAGCGAAGCCTGCCTTGTCAAGCGCCGACCGACCGAGCGGATCCGGGCGACGAGCTCCATCAGGCCGAAAGGCTTTGTGATGTAGTCGTCGGCGCCGGCTTCGAGGCATGCCACCTTCAATCGCTCCTGGCTTCGGCCAGAGAGGACGATGATGGGCACGTCGGTCCAAGTCCTCAAGTGACGGATCATCGTCAGACCGTCGGTATCGGGCAAGCCGATGTCGGCTAACACCAAGTCGGGCTTCTGCTGCGTGATGAGTTCGACGCCCTCGGCCGCAGACGTAGCCTCCTCCACCACCATGTTGTAGTGGGCTAAGCCAGTGCGTATAGTTTCCCGAATGTCGGGATCATCCTCTATCGAAAGAACCCTCAATCGCCACTAGAATATACGGTGCCTTTTCACCGTACAACCCAATTATGGCATTGAAGTAAGCGGTAGGAACTACAAAAAAGGCTCGTACGAGATCGGAGCGGTCGTAGTGGGGATGAGAGGCGGCCGCACTGACTGGTCCTCCCAACCGTAGAGGACCGATCCTGCGGCGCTACATATCCTGCCCTGACAGGCACCCATCCCAAGCCGGTGGTAGAGCTTGGCTTCGCGCATCGACGCGCAACCCCTGACCTCGCCACACGTCACGTTCTCACATCGGCAGATCACCTCAGCGTCGCCCGCCAACCTCCTGACCTCGGGCCGGATTCGAAATGTCCGCGCCAAGGCGATCGCGTAATCCCTGTGTTTGGCCAGTGAGTTGGTGATTGGCTGCTCGCCGACGGCTGCTCCACCCGCAACCCGACCTTCTTCAATGGACTTCTCAACACCACCGATGCCGGTGCACTCGCCAGCCGCCCAAATTTGGTCGGCCGAGGTTGCCAAATCGTCCGCCACGACAATTCCTTCACGGGTGACCTCGACGCCAAGCAGCTGCGCCAAGTCGGTGTTAGGTACCAGCCCCCAAGAGCAGGCAAGCCAATCGACTTCCAGCTTTTTGAAACTATCGCCGTCTGTGAGCTCGATCGATAGAAGGTCCCGCTGGCCCCTGGCTGAGGTGACCCACCAGCCAAGCTTCATGCGGCTTGGCGAGAGCAGTCTGCAGAACTCCAACGCCTGTCGGCGTCTTTCGGCAGACGCCATGGCATGCAGGCCGAACTTCGCGAGTGCCAGTGCAGGCAGCTGTTCGATCACGGCTACAACTTCCGCGCCTTGCTCGACTGCATGCGCCGCAACCGCGAACCGCAGCGGACCCGTCCCAGCTATCGCAATCCGCTTGCCTCTC
The DNA here is from genome assembly GCA_019187105.1 of Fimbriimonadaceae bacterium. NCBI lineage: Bacteria > Bacillati > Armatimonadota > Fimbriimonadia > Fimbriimonadales > Fimbriimonadaceae > Fimbriimonadaceae bacterium. The sequence continues at coordinate 1,944,276 of JABAQM010000001.1, forward strand.
AAATCCAATCCCGCCTTTGACAAGGCTTGCAGTCCCCCAACCCCAACCACGCGGGGCAACGTCCAACCGGGAAACGGAAGGAATAGCTCCCTCGCGCCGGTTGCCAGAATCAGTCGCTGCCATCTGAGCTCTGTCGTCGAAAGCCCCGCGAGCCACAGCGAGCGTCCGAAGGCGTCGATGACGGAGTGGCCACCAACGACCTCGATTCTGGGATCGACCGGAAGGTCGGCTCCTCGCCAGATTTGCCCGCCCGGTGAAGCGTTCTCATCGATAAGGGTGACCTGGCAACCGGCCTGGCAGGCGACCTCAGCCGCAGCCAAGCCCGCGGGACCGGCGCCGACGATGACGAGGTCACGTTCCATCGGCAGGTTCGACACGCATCCCCGAGGTGACGGGTACAAGGCACGTCCGCAGGTAGGGGACGCCGTCGACAGTCGCCCGGCACTCCATGCAACTGCCCATTCCGCAGATCGGCCCCCTTGAATGACCCGCGTGGTCTTCGCGAAATTCGGCGACCCCGGAATTCAGGATCGCGGCTGCGACGCTCTGGCCCTCGAACGCCTCGATCGGCTCGCCCTTCCAGTAGATGGTGACCGCCTCAGGCAAGGGCAACCCCCCTGGGCAGAAAAGGCTTAGGGTCGATTTCACACGTGACGCCGGCAAGGTGGTGGGCTACGAGCCTCGCGGTTGCCGTAGCGGTTGTGATTCCCAGCCCTTCGTGTCCAGTCGCGACCACGACATTCGGGTTGTCTGCCAGCGGTCCGATGCGCGGCAATCCGTCTGCGGTCGTGGGGCGAAATCCCGTCCAGCATCTAAGAATCGGAAAGACGCCAAGCGCCGGCACGAACTGCCTAGCCCGATCCAGCATCCGGGCGAGCAGGGGCCGGTCGATATCCCGGTCGGTTTGGCCGAATTGGCGGCTCGAGCCGATCAGGACCTGTCCCGTCGCTCGGGGCTGAATGTTAAACGCCACCGAGTCTTCGTCGCTCCCATGGGCCGATCGCATGTACCCCAGTTCAACTATCTGGCGTGATGAGATTCGATAGCCCCGTGGCGTGATCGCAAGGTGCCCCTTGCGGGGACGCATGCCCAAGCCGCTAAGGAACCGCGGTGAGCCGTTTCCAGCGGCTATGACAATCCGCTCGGCTTCGATGAGACCCGAGTCCGTTCTGACCCCCCGTTCTTCGATTGAGGTCGCTGCCAGCGGTATCCGGTCGAGCCCGGCGCAAGCCCATGTTGCCGCCGCTGGGGCGTAGACCACAGCGTCGTCAGGAACCCATACGCCGCCGACCAGGGATCGAGACAGCATCGGCTCTTCCATCCGCAGGCGGTCGCGGTCCCACACTTCGGCCCGGACCCCACCTTCGGCCATCGCTTCCACCTTCGCGGCGAGCAAAGGACGGTCCGCTTCCTCGGCCACCCACAGGGTGCCGGTCGGTCTGAATTCCACCGTATTCGGCAACTTTTCCGCCAAGTCTCTCCAGAGCCGCAGGGAATAAGCGGTGAGCGAAAGCTGCGTGGCGGAGTCATCGAGAGCAACCAGATGCCCCATGCCTTCGGCAGTGACGCCGGTGCCTGGCGGCTGGGGGTCGATCACGACGACCTCCATCCCCGCCGATTGCAGCTCGCGGGCGATCAGACTGCCGACGATTCCCGCCCCAATGATGGCGACGTCCTTCTTGGCGATCACTTTAGGGGCCACTTGACACGGACGGCATATGTGCCTGGGGGCGCCTCTGCGGCCAAGACTCCGTTCACCGTTCGCCAAGCGAGTCCACTGCTTTCGACGACGCTTGTAACCTTGGTCGGAAGGGCAATGGTAGCCACCGAGTTGGACGGAACGGTGAACTCGATCCTCCATTCGCCGCCGGTCAGTTCCCAACTGCAGGCGACCTCACCCAAACGGGTTGGCCAGCGACCCTTTGCCCAAGAGAGGCCACCTTCGGGAATGGGGGCGATTCGAAATCTGCGGTTGGTGATGGGACCATCGAGGGCTATCCCAGCGACGTGCTCCATCATAAACTCGGCTACCGCTCCGATCGCGTAGTGGTTGAAGGAATTCATTCCAGGGTTTTGGAAGCCACGGCCGGCGACCCACCCGTCCCAACGCTCCCAAATGGTCGTCGCGCCTTGGTCCACCGAGTAGAGCCAGCTAGGGAACCGTCTGGACGTGAGAAGTTGGAATGCCTCCTTTGCGAGGCCGTGACGCACGAGCTGGTGCATCATGGGCACGGTCGATACGAATCCGGTGCTGATGCGGCCGTCGTATCGGTCGATTGCCGCTTTGAGCTTTGCCGCCATCTTGACTCGCACATCGGGCGAGAGCTGGAGTATGGCCAAACATAGGCCATAGCCAGACTGGGTGTCGCCCTTTACGGTCCCATCGTCAGACACGAAGTTCGCGAGGATTGCTCCGTTGATCTCCTCATATCGTGCGCGGTATTCGGCCGCCTCGGGACGGCCAAGCGCCTCGGCCATCTGGCTCACCATGCGCGTCGATTGGGCAAACATCAGGCTGGCAAATAGCTCGTTGGGAATCGAACCGCCCTCCTTTGGATAGCCCTCGGCAATCAAGGTGTCGCCGTTCAGCCAGTCGTTGTAGTCGTTGCCTCGACTTTTGCGCCAGATGTGGTCGGGGTTGTTCTTGGCGATCCAGTCGACCCACCGTTTGGCGCTGTCGAAATGCCGCTCGAGCAGTCGCCGATTCCCATAGTGCTCATAAACGCGCCACGGCACGATCACGCCGGCGTCGCCCCATGCCGGCACGCCGGTAAAGCTTCCGGGATTGTGGGACGGGGCCAAATGAGGCGCCACGTCTGGGTAACGGCCATCCGGCAACTGGGCATCGCGCATATCCGCCGACCACTTTTCCAGAAAGTTCTCGACGTCAGACAGATAGGCGGCTGACCGGGCGAAAACCTGGATGTCGCCGGTCCATCCCAGGCGTTCGTCGCGCTGTGGACAGTCGGTCGGCACGGCGAGAAGATTGGAGCGCAAGGTCCATCCGATGTTCGACCAGAGCTGATTCAGCCGATCGTTGCTGCACACGAAGCTTGCGGTCTCCTCGGGCATGCTTGAGAACACAATTCCGGTCGCATCCTGAATCTGCTCGGCCCCGATTCCGCTAACCTCGGCATACCGGAAGCCGTGGAAGGTGAAAATGGGTTCGTAGACCTGGCCCGTCTCACCGGTGGCGGTGACCGTATCGGTAGCCGGTACTCCACGAAGATTCTCGACGTAGATCGAACCGTCAGGCAGCAGCATTTCCGAATGCCGGATTTTCACCATCGTCCCGGCTGGCGCCGAGAACTTGAGGCGGACCACTCCGGCGAAGTTCTGGCCGAAATCGAGGATCACCCGGTCGGTGTCGAGCGTGGTTTTCTTCCTGAGTGGCAGTTCTCGTTCGATGCGTACCGGGTCCTGTGGCTGCATCACGATGGGTTCCTTCGCTCGGGTCACGGATCGAACGCGGTCCCACGTTCCCGAGGTCCATTCGGGAACCTTGGCCGGCTCGAACGTTTCACCATCGAGGTTGTCGGTGAGCCGGTAAGGGCCATCGGTAAGGCATTGCCACGACCCATCGGTTACGACGACTTCGGTGTCGCCGTTTTCATATTCGAGATGGAGTTGGGCCAGTAAGCCAAGCCGATCGCCGTACACGTAGCGGTAAAGGCCGGTTCCCGTCAGCATTTGAGCCATGCCGATCCGACCGGCATACCAGCCGTCTCCCATGTAAAACCCGAGGACGTGGCGCCCTGGCGACAGGTCGAGGTCGTAGGCCTGGGCAAGGAGCCGCTTGCGGAAATCCGTCCACTCCGGCGCGAGTCTCTCATTGCCCAGGAGCTTGCCATTCAAAAGCGGCTGGTAAACGCCGTGAGCGGTTGCATAAAGGGTCGCCCTAGCCAACCCGGGTTTCACTTCGAAAGCCTTCCGGAAGACCGGAGAAGCGTGAGCCTCGCCATTCAGCGGGCCGTGGGATTCGAGGTCGCCGTCGACAAGATAGCGGCGACCGTACGCAACGGTTTCAATCGAGTCGGAGGCGGTTACGGCCTTGTCTCGAGACAACAGGTCTCCGCCGTTGCGCACCTCCATTTCGGCCAGGGCAAGACCGTGTTCTTTCTCCTTGCGAGAAGCGAGCTTGGTCACCCTTAGCCGCACGTGCCTTCCTTTCACAGCGGATCCCCTTAGGACGACCGGCTTGTCGGGACGAGGAAAGTCGGAGGCGGTGCCATCGTAAAAGACCGTGGGTGCGCTGAAGGAGGGGTCGGATGCGATTTCAATCACGAACCGCACGGGAAACAGAAACCCCGTGTAGGTGTCGGGCCAGTCATAAGGTTTGGCGGGATACAAGGTCACCGAGTCGATCGTTTGCGCTTTCCCGAGGTCGATTGCCACCCACTTCTCAATGTCTCCGCTGCCGACCATCTCAGTGTGGAATCCATTGCGGGCCGCTTGCGGCTTGGGCCGGTCGCTCGGCGCCTCGATCCACGATGCCTTCCAATCCTTGCCGGAGAGCAGCCCGGTCCGCCAGCGGTGTACGGCGCTCCATTCGGTGGGCACTGCGCCCAACCAGAGCCGGAGCCGCCAAAAGGTCTCCTGATCGGATTTGAGGGGCTTCCCTTCATAGGAAACCGCGAAATTGAGCTTGGATTCGAGCTTTCCAGATCGCCACCGATCGGCTTCACCTCTTTGGAGTCGATCGAGGCTGCTCGCCGCCTCGATCTCAAACCCCGTTTGGCCGTCGATCGCCTTCCAGCTCAGGATCGGCTTGGCTTCGCCGATCCCGATCGCGGGTGAAGGCCGGTTCTCGCATCGCAAGTCCGTCGGTCGAATATCGATCGGAGAAACACTCATTCCAAGAAGCACCAAGCCGGCCGCAAAGACCATGATCGGTTAGCATAGCCGACCAGGGGGCTAAAGCTCTCGGCGGTATTGGAGTGCGCTGAGCAAGGTCGCGCTGTCGGCGTAGTCCAGTTCGCCACCCACCGGCATGCCGTGGGCGAGTCGGGTGATCTTCACGCCGATCGGCTTGATCAGCTTGGCCAGATAGAGCGCGGTGGCATCGCCTTCAATCGTCGGGTTGGTGGCCACGATCACTTCCTCCACCGGGCCCGAGAGACGATGGAGCAGCTCTCTGATCCGAAGCTGCTCAGGTCCGATACCTTCCATCGGATTCAGCAGGCCATGGAGCACGTGATACATGCCACGAAACTCATTCAGCCGTTCCATGGCCGCAATGTCGCGGGGTTCGGCAACCACGCAGATCAGCGCTTCCGAACGCTTGGGGTCGCTGCAGATGGCGCATCGCTCACCCTCAGCGACGTTCTGACAAACGTCGCAAAACCGTAGGGAGGTCTTCGCCTTCCAGATGGAATCGCTCAGTCGCCGGGCGTCGTCCTCCGGCATACGAAGGACGTGAAAAGCCAGGCGCTGCGCTGACTTGGGACCCACGCCGGGCAGACGTTCAAACTGCTCGATGAGCTCGGCGAGGGGCTTGGCGAACGACATTCCGGATTAGAGGCCCGGAATTTTCGGCATGATCGCCTGAACGCGCTCGTTGCGCAGGGCGGTTGATCGTTCGTTGCCGTCGCGGACTACGCTCAGAATGAGATCTTCGAGCGCCTCGATGTCTTCCGGATCGACGACCGACGGATCGATCTTGATCGACTGCATTTCACCGATGCCGTTGTAAACCGCCTTGACCGGTCCCTTGTCGACCGTGAACGTCTCCTGGGCGAGTGCCGCCTCGATGTTTTGCGCCTGGGCCATTGCCTCCTGCGCCTGCTTCATCATGTTGCCGAAACCCTGGCCGCCAAAACTTTTCGGTAACTTCATGGGCTTACTTATTGCCTCCAAACACATCGCGAGCCGCATCGTAGAGCTGCTCGCCTTCTAGCGGCAAGTCTACCGCTGGAGGTTCGAAGCTAGAAGCTTCGCCGTTCGCCTGGTGCGTGAATTCAAGCAGGATCTTCGTAGCGGAGGCCTCGCCAAGGAACTCGTAAATCTTGTCGAGCAAGGCTTGCCGCTTGTTCACCCAATCGACATCCGAGACGCGTTTGAGTTCAATCTTCGCCTTGCCCGAAGCCACCTCTGAAACCCGGCTGCCGGCGAGCCTCTGAAAAGCGGTGAGGGACTCATTGGCAATCTTGCTCGCCACGACATGCCAAACCTCGGCAAATTCGTCGATTTGAGGATCGCCGGTGGGAGCTGGACGAGGAATCGACCGTTCAGGGTGTTCCTTCTGCGAAGATTTCTGCGCCGGGGGCGTCGGCGCGGGTTCAGCGGTGGGGGAAGCTACCTTTGGTGCGATAACCGCCTTCGCAGGTTCCACTTTTGGTTCGGCCGCGACCGTGGTCGTTCGCGGCGACAGGTCCCAGCCCAAGAGCTCTCCCTCAAGCCAAATTCGGGGCATAGTCACGTCGCGAATCACGCGATGCGCGTTGGCTACCAAGCCGCGGAGGACGAGGAGTCGCTCCCGACCCACAAACTGGGCCATGGCATGCATCGCCGCCTCGGCGGCGGCGTCGTGGCTGTTGCCGGCTACCTGATAAGCCGACCGTGTCAAGTCAGCAAGCCGATACTGAAGGGACTCCAGGAGCGACCGAGGATCGCGACCGCGCCGAACCACTTCGTCGAGGCGCTCGAGCAGCAGGGCCGCATCTCGATTGCAGATTGCCTTGATCACATCGTCGACGAGGTCGTCCCCGATCAAACCAAGCTGCTCGTAGACGTCGTCGAGAGTCATCCGCCCCTCGAGCGTTATGGAAACCTGTTCAAACAGGCTCAGCGCATCGCGGTAGCCGCCGTCGGCGATCCGCGCAATCGCGGAGAGGGCGGTGATGTCGGCTTCGATACCTTCTTCGGCGGCGACGAACTGCAATCGCTCAGTGAGGTGTTGAAGGGTGCCGCGGTGGAACTCGAACTTCTGGCATCGCGACCGGATGGTCGGCGGAACCTTGCTGAATTCGGTCGTTGCCAGGATGAAAACCAGATGTTCGGGCGGCTCCTCGATCGTTTTCAGAAGGGCGTCAAATGCCTTGTTGGAAAGGTCGTGGACTTCGTCGATGATGAAGATCTTGAAACGGCAGGTTGCCGGCTTGTAATCGGCAACGTCGACGATCGACTCCCGGATCTGGTCCACCCCCGATTCGCTCGCCGCGTCCATCTCGAAGACGTCCAGACAACGTCCTTCGGTGATCTCGATGCAGTTGGCGCATTGATTGCAAGGTTCAGGACTCGGGCCCTTTTCGCAGTTGAGTGCCTTCGCCAACAGGCGCGCAGATGACGTCTTGCCGGTCCCGCGCGGCCCGGTGAAGAGGAAGGCGTGCGCCATTTTCCCCTGCTTGATCGAATTCTGCAGCGTGCGGACGACATGCTCTTGGCCAATCAGATCGCCAAAGGTCTGGCTGCGGTATTTGCGATAAAGCGCGATATGGGCCACGTCGTTAAATTCGGGCGCCGGGAAGGGTGCATCGCACAGAGGTTCGACTTACCGTTGCTACCTTCCAGTCCTGGCGGGGTTCATCGGCCTGCCGCCGTGCAGTTCCCGGCATGCTCGGTGAGTGTACTCCGGGTTTGTTGGCGTCACCAATGGCTTCACCAAGATGGCTTGGCGGGGGCTTGGTCTAAACTCCATCCCATGTCTCTCGTAGCCGCCACGCTCGCGATCGCACTCGTGCCGATCACCCAAGAAAGGCCGCAGCTCAAGCCGCTTCCCGATAAGAACGAAGAAGTCACCAAGTACATGACTCCGATTCCCCGGTCGGCGCCAGCCAGCCTGCGGATGGCTGCCTATCGGGATCGCAAGCGGATGGAGGCAGAGTCGCTCTTTGGCAACCTCAAGTGGCGCTGCATAGGTCCCGAGTACCAGGGTGGCCGGGTCGTCGATATCGAGGTTCCTCGGGCGAAACCCCAGACGACGTTCTGTGCGTTCGCCACGGGTGGGCTGTGGCGGAGCGACGACAACCGGATTACGTGGCGACCGATTTTCGACAACGAGAGCGCTTTCTCGATAGGAGACATCGCGATCGATTCGACCGGTGAGACAATCTGGGTCGGAACCGGCGAGAACAACAACCAGCGCACCAGCTATGCGGGAACCGGTGTCTTCCGCAGTACCGACGGCGGCAAGACGTGGACCCATCTCGGGCTCGAAGAGACCCACCGCATTGGTCGAATCGTCGTCCATCCGAAGGACCCAAAGACCGTCTATGTCGCGGCGATTGGCGCGCTCTACAGCGCCAACCCTAATCGAGGAGTGTTCAAGACAACGGACGCCGGGCGTACGTGGAGCCATGTGCTCAAGCTCGACGACACAACCGGCGTTATCGACCTGATTCTCGATCCACGCAACCCAGACACCCTATTGGCAGCCGCCCTCGATCGCGATCGGCGGGCGTGGAATTTCCGCGAGGCGGGAAAGGGCAGCGCGATTTATCGGACCGCGAACGGCGGCAAGTCGTGGGACAAGATCACCGCCGGGGTTCCGAGCGGCCAGGTTATGGGTCGTACCGGCCTCGCCTACGCGCCCTCTTCGCCGAACGTTGTCTACGCCTTTGTCGATAACCAGGGGCCGGATCCGAACACCCTTTATTGGGATGAGAGGCAGCCGAAGGGTGTGCTGACGGCAAGGCGCTTGAAGTTCATAACCGATGAACAGCTCGCCGGGATCGACGCCAAGGTCTGGGATCGCTTCGTTACCACCTATTTGCCAACAGGTTCAAAAGCGGATGAGCTCCTGCAGCAGATCAAGGACAAGAAGCTGAAGATCGCCGACATAGAGGCGCTGGTCGAAAAGAGGAACCCGCGAGCCCTGCAGTACGAAATGATGGAGGCCGAGGTGTTCCGCAGCGAGAACTTCGGCAAGACCTGGAAGAAAACCTCGCTCAAGATCGGCGAGCACGGCTACTACTACTGCGGCCAGGTTAGCGTGAACCCGAAGGACGCGAATGACATCGTCACGCTTGGCACGATTGTCCTGAGGTCAAGGGACGGTGGGCGTACCTGGAAGGAAATCGCATCGCAGAACCACGTCGACCACCACGCCTGGTGGTTCGATCCGGAAAACCCGGATCACATCATGAACGGCAACGACGGTGGCCTCTACATCAGCCATGACGGCGGGCAGAACTGGGAGCATATCAACAAGATGCCCGTCGGCCAGTTCACGACGATCGCGGTGGACAACAAGCGCCCATACAATGTCATGGGCGGTCTGCAGGACAACGGGACCCAGTTCGGCCCCAGCACGTATCGTCTCGGGAGCCAGGGTCAACAGTTCTCGTCGGTCTGGCGATCGGTGGGCGGCGGAGATGGCAGCGCGGTCGCGTTCGATCCGCGTGAAGACCGTGACGTGATCTATATCGCATCGCAATTTGGCGCCCACAGTGCCCGCGATCTCCGGACAAACCAAGGCTGGGGGACACGAGCAAGCGTGCAGGGCGAAGCCTTGCGCTACAACTGGGTTTCTCCGCTCATTATCTCCCCCCACCACCCCGACATCATCTACTTGGGGGCCAACCGTGTCTTTCGGTCGCTGAACATGGGACGCCGGTATGAGCCGATAAGCCCGGACATCACGAAGAACAAGGTCAACGGCGACGTCCCGTTCTCCACCATCAAGGAGATGGCCGAGAGCCCACTGAAGTTTGGAACGCTGATTGTCGGCTGTGATGACGGGACGGTCAAGATCACGCGCGACCATGGGGCGACGTGGATCGATACGCCGACTCCTCAGCCGGACAAGTGGGTCAGCCGCGTCGTTGCCTCTCGATGGGAGCCGGCAACGTTCTACGTCAGCCAATCCGGTTATCGGGAGGACGACTTCAGCGCCTACCTCTGGAAGAGCACCGACTATGGCAAGACGTGGGAGTCGATCGTCGGCGATCTGCCTGGAGAAACGATCAACGTGATCCGAGAGGATCCTGTCGATTCGAAGAAGCTGTTCATCGGCACGGACCTTGGGGTGTGGATGACCGAAGATGGCGGCGCCCACTGGACGCCTCTCCATGGCGGGATTCCGCGAACGCCCGTACACGATTTGGTCATCCAAGAGCGGGAGGACGAGCTCGTTATCGCAAGCCACGCTCGATCGGTCTGGATTTTCAGCCTGAAGCCGATCCGCGATCTTCCAAAGGATGTCCGAGACAAGGAACTGCACATCTACCCGGTGAGCAACCTCACCTTCTCGCCGCGCTGGGGAATGCCTTCGCGACAAGATTGGCAATCGGATCCAATCACGGGGCCACGAATAGCCGTTCGCTTCTGGACTCGGACGGCTGGCAAGGCGACCATCGCGATCAAGTCCAAGGACGGCACTACGACCATCAAGTCGAAGGAAATCGACGCCCTTCGCGGCTTCAACAACGTCGATCTTGATCCGATGCTGCAGCCCGGCAATCAGGTTATCGAGCCCAAGGTCCGGCAGCCGAAGAGCTTGGAAGAAGCCCTGGCGGATCCTTATGAAGACCAGCGGCCCAAATTCATCGCACCTGGCGAATATGTGATCGAGATCAGCGTCGGCGGCAGAACCGAAAAGATCGACTGGAAGATTTCGGTCGACTAGCGCCGAGGAGCTGCCGGCTGGACGGCGACATTGACATTGGCCGCCGGCTTGCCGGCGGTCAGGACCGCGACCGGATCGGTGGAAGCGAAGGCCAACTGGCCGGATTCGAACACTCTTGCTTCGACCGTGTAGGTTGCCGTATTGTCAAGGGTTGCCGTCTCGTAACGGAGACAGTAGCGGAATGGCAGTTGTCCCGGGCGTTTTGATAAGGTCTCGTCCACGAGCGTGCGCTTGCCGGCCATGTCGACCTTGAAAAGTCTCACCTGGATCGTGGCCTGCGGGGAAAGCTCGACCTTGGGCTCCTGCGTTACTCGGCCCGTCACATACTTGCCGGTCTTGGAAAATGTCGGCTTGGTGGCGGTCGTGGCCAGCTCACAGGCGGCCAGATACAGCCACTTCGTGATGTTGGACATCTTGGGGTAATTCAGCTTGTCGGGCGTGTCGCCTTCCTTGTGATAGTCCTCATGCTCGCCCGTCCATGCCTTAAGGGTGGGGACGCCTGCGGCGATGAAATTGCCCGTGTCGCTGCGCATCGATCGGTCCTCCTTGTCGTCCCGGAGGTTCAGGCCAATGTGCTCGTTCATGCGATGGAGGAGCTTATACAGGTCGGGTGAGTTTAGCTTCGCCGATGCACAGTAGATCGAATTGCGGTTGTCGTCGGCGACATCACCCAGTGGTGCGTTGTTGGCATCGCGGCCGACCATATCCATGTTGAGATAGGCGATCGTCGATGACATCGGCATGTGGGGGCGGGCGGTATAGAACTTCGATCCGTGGAGGCCGGTTTCCTCGCTGCTCCAGAAGGCGAAGATCACCGTGCGCTTTGGCTTGACGGGATTGGCTGCCATTGCCTTGGCGATCATGAGGTTCGCGGCGCACCCGCTCGCGTTGTCGTCGGCCCCGTAAAGCACCTTTGGCGGATCGCCCCCCATATGATCCAGGTGGCTGCCGATGACGACGGCTTCCGATTTCAGCTTTGGATCGCTTCCGGCAAGCTGGCCGAGAACATTGACGGTTTGGAAGCGCACGTCGAACGTCGACCTGCCCTTGCCAATCCAGGTCATCGGGGAGAGTTCAACCGTCGGCGCCTCGGGGTCTTTTTCGGCAAGATACGCCTTTGCTCCCGCGACTTCAGCAAGCTTGTTTGCCGCCGATTTCGTGAGCCGCATCGTTTCCGGCTTGCCCGTTGTCGAGGGGGTTTCGAGTTCCTTGATCTGAAGGCGACGTGGCGGACGCATCGACTCGCCACTGGCGACGCTGCATTGAACAAGCGGTTTGAGCTTGCCGTTCGTGATAGCTTCGTTGATGGCGGTGCGGAGCGCCGAGGGGCTGTCGGGATGGAGGACAACGATCGCTCCGTTCATGGCTGCCCAGTCACGCTCGGTGAGCTTGAGCTCGCCAGACGACCGAACGAAGGCGAGCTTGGCCCGGAAGTCGATGTCACCAGTCGTGGTCCATTGGAACTCCTTTCCGAGGGTCAAGCCTTGAACGGGTCCTTCGGTTTCTGGTTCGAACTTGGCGCTTTCCGGGTCAACCACGAACTGCCCCATCGTAAACGCCTGGAAGAAGCTGCCGTTTTCCCCAGCGGGCTTGACGCCAATGGATTCCAGTTGGGCCGCGATCCAGCCGGCGGCGGCATTGTAGTACGGCGAAGACGGGTTTCGCCCCATGAAATCCGGGCCGGCAAGTTTATAGACCAGCTTCCGTGCGTCGGCTGCCTGGATCGTTTTGAAGCCCGGCAGCCAAGTCTTCGGCACGGGTTTGGCTCCCGGGTATTGCCCGAGACCGGCGCCGGAAAAGGCGGCGAGAACCAGGATCGCGAGACCGCGCTGCATCCCGCTATTGTACAGAAGCCTTCCCAAATTCGCGGACTCAATGGGTTGAGCCCCGTCCTGACCATGTGCGGGAAGCTAGCGACCCCGATCGTCGTGCCCATCACGGACGGCTGTTGTTGCTCATGGGGTTCGCCTACGTGACCTGGTGGACGGCACTGCTATTAAGCCCTGCGTTTCGGCCCAGCTTCTTCGGGAGCGAATCGGACCTGCCGGTATGGCTTCTGGTTGTGGACTCGCTAACTGCGGGGGCCTGCGTGGTTATTGGCTGGCAACTCTTGGCACGTCGGCCGGTGTCAAAGGCGGTCCTCGCCCTGGCTACACTCGGCGTCGGAGTGGGTACCGCTGAAGCCTTGCGGCTTGCGATCATCGATCCCACGCTTTCTCTAGGCGTGCTCGTGATGCTCGTCGCCATCACTCTGGTAATCGGCATTTGGATTGCCCTTGCCGGTATTTCGATCGTGTGGGGACCCTTCCGGTTCATCATGTCGGGATCCGGGGACGAGGGCTCCAACTGGCGTCAGACGATCGGACAGATTGTCGTGATGTGGGGTTTGTTTTTGGTCCTGATTCCTCTTGCTTTGGCGAGCGCTGAGCGGGCACTCGGCTGGGCCCAGTTTGATTGGACGGGCAAGGCGTGGGTTGGACTTGGTCTGGCCGCCGCAATGGGTGGCATCGGCATCCTCGCGTCAAAGACGATGGTGTCGACTGGCGGTGGGACTCCGTTGCCCTCGAAGGGGTGCAGAGATCTCGTCACAACCGGGCTCTATGCGCACATTCGGAATCCGATGGCGATGACGGGCATCGCCCAGGGCGTCGGGGTCGGCGTCGCTATGGGCAGCTGGCTGATTATCACCTACGCCGTTTGCGGCGCGCTCCTCTGGGATCTTTGCGTACGGCCGCTGGAAGAGCGGCATCTCCAAGATTGCTTCGGAGAAACCTATCGGCGCTATCGGATGGCCGTGCCGTGCTGGTGGTGTCGGTTGAAACCTTATCGTTCAGCCGACCCCACGCAGAGCCAGACCAGCTAGGCGGCGGAGACCGCTCCCTGATCGCGCATGAAACCACGAAGACGCGTCATCGACTGCGTGTGCAGCTGATAGACGCGCGATTCTGAAACGCCGAGTACGCGGCCGATTTCCTTGAACGTCAACCCCTCGAAGTAGTAGAGCGCGACGACCAGCCGCTCGCGGTCGGGAAGGTTGTCGATGCCGTCGGCAAGGATTCGGCGGATTTCGCGGCCCTCGACCTCGCCTCCAGGATTGGCGTCCTTGTCCACCAGCAGGTCCACAAAGTGGAGGTGGTCCTCACCGTCCTGGTTCGGAAGGAGGTCGTCGAGGCTATACACGTTGGTTCTGCCCATCCGGACCATCAGATCGGCGACTTCCTTTTCTGATAATCCCATTCGCTCTGAAAGCTCGCGCTCGTTGGGCGGTCGGCGGTTCTGGGTCTCGAACTCCATCATCGCTCGGTCGACAGCCTTGAGCTTTTCGCGGATGCTGCGAGGCACCCAGTCCTCATCGCGAAGCATCTCCAGGATGGCGCCGCGGATGAGAGCAATCGCATAGGTCTCGAACTTGACATCCCGGGTCGGATCAAACTGGTCGACGCTCTTGATCAGGCCGATAACGCCGGCGCCCACCAGATCTTCTCGGTCAAGCCCACCAGGAAGGCTGGTGACCAGACGACCCGCTGTGATTTTCACAAGGTACGAGTAGTGGTTGACGAGGTCGGCACGAGCTTGTGGATCTTTGTAGACTTTACAGTCGACCCAGCTACGTTTGAGCTGCTCCGAGGACATCGGCGAACTGGTCATATGGATATGGATTCCTTCCTATGTTGTTGGCGGTGCTTCCGCCGGCGGCTCTGTGATAACCGGAATCCCCTCTCCGGGCCGCAGGACCCTGGTCGTGAAGAACACGTACCAAAGCTGCGTTAAAACAGATCCAACGACGAACGCGATCAACGCGCGCAGAACGGACGTTGCCGGGTCGACCCTGCCAAGGATACCGGCGGCCAGGGCCACGAGAGCCGCCAGACCTCCGATCAATCGAGGCACGTCCTACCCCCCACTCTCTTCATCGTAGGACGATTGCGGCGCCGTTTTTAGAGGAGAAGCTGCGAAATTTATCTAAGTTTTAGGCTCGGCTACCTAACGCCGGTCGTCAGGTTCAGTCATGTCTGGTAGTTTTGCGGGTGCAGCTACAGATCGAAAAAATCCTGGCACGTTGGCCCGTCTTGAATGCTAGATGCCCGATATCCGCGCTACGATCGAAGATCGCGAACGGGCAACGCTCAGCCGTTATGCCGCCCTCAGCGCGGATAGCCAGGGGCGGCCCGCACCAGAACCACACGACCCGATTCGAACCTGCTACCAGCGCGATCGCGACCGGATCCTCCACTCCAAGCCGTTTCGGCGGCTCAAGCACAAGACCCAGGTGTTTATCGAGCCGGAAGGAGACCACTACCGGACGCGACTGACCCATAGCCTGGAAGTTGCCCAGATCGCCCGGACGATCACCCGCGCCCTCCGGCTGAACGAGGACCTTGCCGAGGCCATTGCCCTCGGCCATGATGTTGGCCATACCCCGTTCGGCCACGCCGGCGAGAGCGCTCTGGACGAGGCGCTCCAGGCTCACGGCTCGCCCGACGGCCCCTTGCGGTTCCGGCACTACGAGCAGTCGCTGCGCGTCGTCGACCACCTCGCGAAGCTAAACCTGACACAGGAGACCCGAGCCGGTATCGGGGGTCACAGCAAGGGCCGTAGCGACCTTTCCGCCTTCGATGGGCAACCCACCTCCACGTTGGAAGCAGCGGTCGTCAGGATTTCAGACCGAATTGCGTACCTGAACCACGATCTCGATGACGCGGTCCGATCCGGCATCATCGGAAGCGTTCCAGACCGGTTCGAGGCGATCGGAACTGGCCACAGCCGCCGCATCGGGGCGATGGTGATGGATGTGATCGCGAACAGCCTGGACCGGCCGATCATCGCCCTTTCGCCCGCCATGCTGCAAACCATGAACGAGCTCAAGGAGTGGCTGTTCGAAAACGTTTATCTGAGATATCCAGTTCTGTATCCCGATATCAGCAAGGCCAAAGGTCTCGTCGGCGAGCTGTTTCTCCACTTCGCAGAGCCTGGCAATCTTCCCGATGGTTTCGTGGGCGTGCAGGGTGCGATCGACTACGTGGCGGGAATGACCGACCGATTTGCGATGGCCACCTATGCTCAACTGAAACTGCCATCAGGCTGGCGAACGATCGGCAGCATCGGCTGGTAAAACATAAGAAGGCAATTCATGGAAACGATCTACGGTTCAATAACCGAAATCATCGGGAAGACTCCGCTTGTTAGGGTAAATCGCATTGGAGCCGAATATTCTTCGGAATTGCTCGCGAAATGCGAGTTCCTCAGCCCCGGCGGTTCGGTGAAGGACAGGGTGGGCCTTCGGATGCTTCAGGAAGCCGAGCGATCGGGACGGATCAAGCCCGGCGACACCATCGTGGAGCCGACAAGCGGCAATACCGGCATCGGCCTCGCCATGGCGGGGACCGCGAAGGGCTATCGGGTCATCATCGTCATGCCGGAAAAGATGAGCATGGAGAAGCAGGTGACCCTCGAAGCTCTCGGCGCGCAAATCGTTCGAACTCCAACCGGTGCGGCTTACGATTCGCCGGAGAGCAATTTCAGCGTCGCCAGGCAGATTGCCGCCTCGATTCCGAACGCTCACATCCTCGACCAGTTTGGCAACCCCGACAACCCCGCCGTGCATGAGGAAGAGACAGCGATGGAGATACTCGAGCAGACTGGCGGGAACTTTGACTACTTCATTTCGTCGGTGGGAACCGGCGGCACGATCACGGGATGCGCCCGGGCCTTCCGCAAACACGTGCCTAACGTGAAAATCATCGGTGTCGATCCGGTTGGTTCGATCCTGGGCGGCGGCGAAGCGGGCGCCCCCTATCTGGTGGAAGGCATCGGTTACGACTTTATCCCCGACGTGCTCGACAACAGTCTCGTTGACGAGTACATCAAGACCGAGGATGGCCCGAGCTTTGAGATGGCACGCCGCATCATTCGGGAAGAGGGAATGCTGGTCGGGGGCAGCTGTGGCGCCACGCTATGGGCCGCATTGAAAATCGCGGAGCGACATACCGATCCCGTTCGGATCGTGATGATCTTCCCGGACAACGTACGCAACTACATGTCGAAGTTTATCGACGATCGGTGGTTGATCGAGAAGGGCTTCGTTCCGCCGCCCAAACCTAACTTCGTGAATTGGGAGTTGCTGAAGGAGTCGGCATGAGCGAGCGCTTTGAAACGATGGCCGTCCATGCCGGGTACGAGCCGGAACCGGCTACTGGCGCGGTCATGCCGCCGGTCTACCAAGTCAGCACGTTTGCCCAACGGTCTCCAGGGCAAGGCACCGGCTACGAATACGCCCGCACCGATAACCCAACCCGCACGCCGCTGCAGCGTGCGCTCGCAGAGCTCGAAGGCGCCGAGCATGCGCTCGTTTTTTCAAGCGGCCTTGCCGCAACCGATGCCGTCCTCAATACACTCAAGGCAGGGGACCATGTCCTTGCCGGCAACGACCTGTATGGCGGCACCTACCGGCTCTTCAGCCGAGTCGCCGTTGATCGCGGCCTGACCTTCGACTTCGTTGACCTTCAATCATGCGAGCTTGAGGATGCCTTTCGGCCAAATACGAGGCTCGTGTGGTTTGAGACGCCAACCAATCCGTTGCTCAACATCATCGACATCCGACGCGTTGCCGGCATTGCGCATACACATGGCGCCCTGGTCGCCGTCGACAACACCTTCATGAGCCCCTACTTCCAGAACCCGCTGAAATTGGGGGCAGACATCGTGATGCATTCGATGACGAAGTATCTCAATGGGCATTCCGACGTCGTGATGGGCTGTCTGATGACGTCCAACGACGAGCTGTACGCGCGGCTCAAATTCCTCCAAAATGCGGTGGGCGGCGTACCGGGTCCCTGGGACTGCTATCTGGCCCTGCGCGGCATTCGAACCCTGGCGCTGCGGATGAAGGCTCACGGAGAGAATGCGATGGCGGTGGCCAACTGGCTGAGTCAGGACCGGCGGATCGAGCGCGTGGCTTACCCTGGCCTTGCCGGCCATCCCGGCCACGACATTGCCAAACGCCAGGCTTCGGGTTTCGGCGGCATGGTGACGTTCTTCGTTAACGGTGGCTTGGAAGACGCGCGTCGGATGCTCGAAAGGGTGAAGCTCTTTACGCTAGCCGAATCTCTCGGGGGGGTCGAGAGCCTGATCGAACATCCCGCAATCATGACCCATGCTTCGATTCCGCCGGAGCAAAGAGCGGCGATCGGTATCTCGGACACGCTAGTTAGGGCCTCGGTCGGTATCGAGCACCCTGACGACCTCATTGCCGACCTGGACCAGGCACTGGGCTAAAAGGGTGAGTAGCCAATGTTCGCCGATTCGATCGTGAAAGGTTCGGGCTGAGTGAGCTTCGCTAATAGGAATCCAGCGCTAAAGATCGCGGCAAAGACGGCCGCGGCCAAAGGAACTCGGAGCCGGTGCCTACGCGGCTGCAATTGTGGATCGGACTGATATAGGTCAGGGCGCGAGATTGCAAACTTCACCCAAACCACGGCTGTGATCACGACAAGCGTCAGCGATCCAAGTGCGATAAGTGCTGAGATTGGATCGCGGTCCCATTGCCGAACTGCCTGCCAATAGCCTTCAGCAAACGGGAGCCATACAGAGCCGCAACTAACCACCCACTGGGTCCGGTTGACGCGCAGGAGCCCCGCCGATGCATTTCTGCGCCGATCGACCTCATGGTGGATGGCAAGTCCGACAAGAAAGACGAAGAGGGCTGCGTGAGTCCACGTTGCCTCGTGAATCCCCTTCATGCCGGGCACACCACCCTTACATCTTATGGCAAGAACCCCCACCCGTTGGGGTGGGGGCTTCCAAGCACTCGTGGAGGAAATCTACTTCTGGCCGTCGGGGTTGTGGACCGTGATCCGGTTCTCGTCCGGCTTCCAGATTCGGATGCCGCCTGGTTCCATCTTGTACTGCAGCCGTGCCGCTCTTGAGATGAGTTCCATCGCGTACTTCAGCGACGTGTTCACCAGGAAGGCGTCGAGCTTGTAGGCCGGCACGGTTGCGTCCACCGTGATCGGTACGCCGGTTTGCTTGGCGAACTCCTGCATGACGGCGCGCAGGTCGGTTTTGGGCAGCTTGGTGTTGACCCTCCGACTCAGATCCGCTTCCGAGAACTTGGGGGCTTCCGCCTTCGGCTTCTCGATGATCGGCTTATGCTCCTTGCTTGGCTGCGCTTTTGGCTTGGTGCGGTTCAAAAAGAAGATGCCGTTCTGAACCTCATAGCTTAGATTCGCGGTCTTGCAGATGATCTCGAGCGCCTCTTCGAACTCGACACCGGCTAGCGAGAGGTATAGCGATCGCTTGTCTTCGGTTTCCAGGACGAAGCTCTTCTTGGACTGAGTGAAGAGGTCATGCAGCACGACGCGCACGTCGGATCCCTTGGCAGAGATCGTCACGAGACCCTCCTGCGAGGTGGAAACATCTTGGGCTGCGGCGATGGCCGTCATGGCCGATAACGAGAGGGCGAGAAGGAAAGAGTGCATCTTCATTGGCTTGGCTCTAGGGGTCGATGGGTTTTCCAGCGGAGTCGTAAATCCTGATGGTTCCGGTGTCCTGTCGGGGTCGGGCGGGGGCTTGTCGACGAATTGAGCGCCGCACGGTTGGTGGCGACGTTTTCTTTACGATGGGAATTCTTTCTGGACTAGCTGACTTGGTTTTTGCCGGTTCATCGGCGTCTTTTGTGGATTCAACGGCGCTATTCTGGGCAGAGGCATGTCCTTCATCCGTCTCTGAATGCGGCTTGGGGCCCGGTTGATCTTGATCGGAAGCGCTCACCTTCGTGCTTTCTGAAGGATTCTCGCCCTTACCTTCCTTGCTGGATTCCGCCTTGCCACCCTCATCCTCATCACTGGCCTTAGCAACCGTGGCCTGGCTTTCTTTCCGTATTTCAGAAGCCTTCTTTCCAAAAATAAGGGAAGGGTTCCGGGCGACATAGGACATGGCGATCAAGACGATAGCAAGGGCTCCTGACCAAACCAAGGGATGGCCGAGTTTGCGTTTGCCGGTCCTCGCGCCGTGGAGCGCGTCACGAAACGCGGGAAGTCTCAGCTTCGTGGCCGGCTGGGATTTGACCGGTTCGGCCGTTGGCTCGAGAGCGACCTCGGCTACGGGCGCCGGGTTTGCAATGTCGGTTTCAGGCTCAGGGAAGGAATCGGTGAGGTTTGGCGGATCGATCGGCTGCGGGGCCGGTTCGTTTGCTCTAATCTCAAGGGCAGCGCGCTGCTCGCGCACCAATGCTCTGCAGTTGGTGCATTCTTCGAGGTGGGCTTCCAGCGAAGTCAGCACGTCTTCCGGCAGGGTTTCGCCGGCCACATAGCGCCCGATCTGCGCTTGCGCCAATGTGCACTGCGAGTTTTCGATCTGCATCCTTGACAACCTGCTTTAGGTTTGGCCTCCTTGGTCAAAAGGGCCTTAATTGGATGGTCGGTGCAAATGTCACCGGTCTTTAGGTTCCGCGATCACGGCGGCGAGACTCCCGCCGGCCCCTATTGCAAAGATGGATACGACGCGGCTGCCTTGTCGTCTCAGGCGTTTGACCCATTCTTCGGGCCGAACTGCGTGTCCATGAGTCTTGATATCCGGCGTGCGGGCATCCAGCGCGGCGAGGGCGGCGGCGAGGCGCTTGAGATCCCATTTCTCGACCTCTACGATTTCGTAAGACCGTAGCCACGGAGATTCGACAGCCGATTCACCGGTCAGGAACGGCGACCCATCGACGGATCGGAGTCCAGACTCTCCGCAAAGTGTGGTCAGCGCGTGGCTTCTTATCGCCGCGGGATCGGGATCGAAAAGGAACCGGCCCAATTCGCCAATGGCCATCGGCCCAGCTTCGGGTTTCAAGGTGGAACCCGTTTCAACGTGGACCGACGCCACTTCGCACCCGGATTCGCCGCCTGAAACGACAAGTGCCTCTCGGCATTCGCCGCGGAAACTGAGGAAACGCAATTCGCCACCGAAAGCGGAGAGCTCGGCATCCGGCAGCATCGGAGAGAGCTTGATTACTCTCAGCCGGTGCCGGTTTCTTATAAGAGTTCGCGGGTCCGGTCGGTAGTCCGATAACCGCCACACGCGCGAGCCACCCGTCCGGCGCGCCGGATCGGCGAACACGTAGTCGTAGTCGTCGGCCGAATCGGAACCGTCTCCAATATGGACTTCGCCGTCGACGCCCGCGGCAGCGAGATTGAGCCTTGCCAGTTCCGCCCGATCCGGGTCAAGCTCATACCCGATAGCCGGTCCGCGCATTGCCAACCCGATCAAATCGCTGCCGAGGCCGCAGGTTAGGTCTGCCACCAGCTCGCCAGGTGGAAACAGGGATGCGTGATACTGGCTGACCCGCTCATGCGTCGCCATCTCGAGGCCATCGCGGTCGAAAAACATCGCCTCGGCTCGCTCGAACTTTGCGGTGGCTCGCGCCCGGAGCTCCCATTGGACAAATGCCCACCGGGCCGCTTCGGGCGATGTTTGTTCCGCTACGCGTTCGATTTCCTTGGCGCTCGCGGTGCGGCCCCGAGCCAGATCCAGAGCCTGGTGCCACGACCTCGGGGGCATTATCCTTCCGGCTGCTCGACCGTTCCACCCAGCTTGACGACGCCGGCCGCCAGGTCTTCCTCTGCCAGCCGGAGGGCCAATAGGACGTCGTCGATTTCGGGCTTGTGCTTGGCGTCGATATCGCCGATCGTGGCGAGTCCCTCACCTGCTTCGCCAAGCTCATGGAGCGCGTCGTTACAGGCGGTGATGGCCGCGAGCCGACGCTCGTCCCAAGTTGCAAACTCTTTCTCGTAGGTGGAACGATCGGGCATGTCGGTGTCGATTTCGGAGACCAGGCTCCCGGCGCTATCGATTGCTTCCCGCACGGATGCGGCGACACCCACTGCCTCGCCTCGCAGCTTGGGTTGGAGCTCCTTGACCATGGTGAGGAGCTCCTCAAGACCCTCGACCGCACTGTCGACGAGTACGAGTCCTGCACGAACCGACTCGTACTGCGCATCGAGGTCGGTTCCGATTGGCGGTGGGTTGTTGGCCGATGTCTTGGTCGGCGATGCCTTTGGTTCGTCGATGGGAGCTTGTTTGGCGCAGCCCGACGCCAGTAGGACCCCGACGATTACCAACAGGCAGCCGCGCACACGAACATTATGGGGAATCGCGCAAAATCAGGGCATGCTCGCCGCTCTCATCATTCTTCAAACAGTTGACCCCTATCTTCTTCCGATTGGGTCTCGAGGCGTGGTGCGGGCGGAGCCTGATGCCATTACGCGAACGGTCGACGGGGCAAAGGTCGGTATCGATCAGATCGTCCAAGCTGCAAAGGGGGTGCGATACGTTCTCGTGGGCGAGTCCCACACCAGTGCCGACCATCACAAGCTGCAGGCCCGCATCATTGACGCACTTGCCGCGTCCGGTCGAGACGTCGTTGTCGGGTTCGAGATGTTTACACGTCCAAACCAAGCCAGTCTTGCCCCGATGACGCTGGGGAAGTGGGACGACGCCACTTTCCAGCGGGAAGCCGACTGGAAGGGACAATGGGGATTCGAATACAACCTCTACAAACCGATCTTCGATATCGTTAAGCAGCGACGCCTGCCGATGGTCGCTCTAAACGTTCCGAGGGATTGGGTCCGCTCCGTCGGTAGAGGAGGCCCCGGCGCCCTAACGGCCGACCAGAAGGCAGAAATCCCCGAACTCTACCTCGGCAACCAGGAGCACCGAAGCGTGTTCAACGCGATGATGGGTGGCCATCCCCCGAGCGGGGCTGCCGGGGACAACACTTACGCTGCCATGGTTCTTTGGGACGAAGCGATGGCGGATACCGCAATCAAGGCGATGAAATGGCGTACCGCCAATGCCGTCATGGTCATCGTTGCCGGATCCGGTCACGTAATGTACGACCAGGGGATCGGTTACCGCATCAAGCGCCATTCCGGTGAAAACACCGTATCGGTTGTCGCGATCGACGGCGGTCAATCCCGTGAAGTCAGCCGGGGCCTGGCCAACTTCGTGTATATGTCCCCCGCGAATTAGGGCCTTCGTGCGCTCCAATCGGACGGAATTAGGCGTGAAATGCAATGTTATGGCGTCTACTGTCATGGCAAAACACGACATTGTGGTGTTTTAAGGCGTAGGTAGAATTTCCAGTGTTGGCATAACGCCAAGGAGTAGAACAATGCTATCCCGCTTGTATCCGATCGAAAGGATGAGAACTTTCGACCGATTCAACACGATGATGGAAGACTTGTTCGGCGACGGCAACGGGATGTCAAACTGGATGCCCGCCGTTGACGTGAAGGAAACCGAGAATGAGGTGCATTTTCTTTGCGACCTCCCCGGCATCGATGAAAAAGACATCGATATCGAGGTAATCGGCGACAGACTCACGATCAGCGGCAAGCGCGAATTCAAGAAGGAGGAGAAGAAGGAAAACTTTGTGCGTATCGAACGAAGGTACGGCACGTTCCTCCGAACCTTTACCTTGGATGCTCCAGTGAAACCCGAAGACGTCAAGGCAGACTTTAAGGATGGCATCCTTTTGATTGCCGTCCCGAAGGCACCTCTGATGAAGAGGCAGAAAGTCCTGATTCATCACAAATGACGTTCGCATCCGGTCCCGCTTTGAGCGGGACCGGCTTTTTTTTCGGGTTAGGAAGTACTCCGCAAAAGGTATCCTGAACGCTCGCGTCGGGGCGTGGCGCAGTTTGGTAGCGCGCTTCCATGGGGTGGAAGAGGTCGCACGTTCGAATCGTGTCGCCCCGACCATTTCCTTTATTGGCCTCAGCGAACCGCTGGTATCTTGCAATCGTGCTCGCCGTTGCCATTGCCACCTGCTTCGTAGGCTCAAATGTGGTGGTGAGGCTGACCGTCTTTGCGGCCGCATCCTTAAGGGAGCCCATTACTGCCATCGCCCGATCCTTTGAGCGGGCCACCGCTGACGTCAAGGTGCTTGCCAGCTTTGCGGGGTCGAACACCCTTGCTGCGCAAATTAACCATGGTGCGCCGGCCGACGTTTTTGCATCCGCATCGACGAAGAACCTGGACGAGTGCAAGATCGACCGCTCGACGCGGCGCATTTTCGCCCACAACCGTCTGCAGGTAGCCCTTCGGGCCGGGTTGAACGGGATCGCTACAATAGCAGACTTACGAAACGTGAAGCATCTGGTGGTTGCCGACAGGGCAGTACCGGCTGGAGCCTATTCGGAAGCCTTCCTTGCAAAGGCTGCGGTCCGCTATGGCCAGGGTTGGTTGACGAAGGTGCGTTCGAATATCGTCTCTCGAGAGCCTGACGTCAAGGCCGTTCTTGCTAAAGTCATCGTCGGTGAGGCCGACGGCGGCATCGTTTATGCCAGTGACATCTTGTCGGCGAAGGGCAAGGTGGCCGCGCTGGACATTCCCGACTCGGTGGCCGAGCGCATCCATTATGCAGTCGCCATGCCAGCGTCGGCGCAGAATAAGCCTATGGCAAGGCGATTTATCGAGTTTCTCTTGTCTCATCCATCCCAGCAACTACTGGCTGGGAGCGGCTTCATCCCGGTCGTCAACGCGGTAAGAAAGCCCGGGAGATAGCGCGTTGAGGCAAGGAGCGGCGACGTCAATTTGGGCCATTGTTGCCGCACCCCTGATCTTGCTGATTCTCGGTGCGGTGGCTGCCTTGGTTGCATCCTCTTCGCCGGATGAAATCGCACGTCAGCTTGGCGAGCCTGCCGTGCATGACGCTCTGCTCATCAGCCTAAAAACGACGCTCATCAGCCTCGTGATCGTATTGGTGATGGGGACCGGTTTGGCACTGTTAATCGCCCAGACGCGAGGCATGTTGGCAGGAGGACTTGAGCTGGTTGCGACCTTGCCAGCGATCCTCCCACCTTCCGTGGTGGGAATTGCCCTGTTGCTGGCTTTCGGACGGCAAGGGCTGTTCGGTCGATACTTGGAGGATTGGGGGATTGCCGTTGCGTTTTCACCGATCGCGGTGGTGATGGCGCAGACGTTCGTGGCCACGCCCTTCTACGTAAGGGAGGCGGCCATCGCATTCCAAAGTGTGGATCCAGCGATCACCGATGCAGCCCGGATCGATGGCGTCACTCCCGCCCAACTCTTCGCCAAAATCACCATGCCGATGGCGGCTCCATTCCTGGTTACGGGCGCGATCCTTGCCTGGACGCGAGCCCTGTCCGAGTTCGGGGCGACGATCTTGTTCGCCGGCAGTATGCAGGGCATTACTCAAACGCTCCCCGTAGCGATCTACTTCGGATTCGAATCGAGCCTCGAGCAGGCGAAAGCAATAGCGATGATCCTGCTGGCAGCAGCGTGTGTCGCTCTACTTGCCGTCCGGTTCTTGCTGGCCAGGCGCTTTGCTTCGGCTCACTAGGCCGGATATCTCTCACATGCTGTCGTAACTTTCGAGGACCTAGGCCTA
Source organism: Fimbriimonadaceae bacterium (assembly GCA_019187105.1). Classification (NCBI taxonomy): domain Bacteria; kingdom Bacillati; phylum Armatimonadota; class Fimbriimonadia; order Fimbriimonadales; family Fimbriimonadaceae; species Fimbriimonadaceae bacterium. The sequence goes on from JABAQM010000001.1 coordinate 1,969,235, forward strand.
ATGGCATGTATCAATCGCCATTGGGAGGCACACACTTTAGCCATGGGAGGCGGCTCCCGTATTCAAATGAGCTTCATTCGCAGAACCCTGATCCTCTCCATGGCCGCATTGGCGGTTCCAGCTCTTGGCCAAGTGCAATTCTCGTTGGTTGCCACAAGCCTCCACGATGGCGGCTTGGGAAAGAGCGACTTCGCCGAGAATATCGTCGCTGACGCGGCGGGCAATTCCTACGTCGTAGGCACCATCAACTCGAACTGGGGCGCCGGTACCGACGACATCGTGCTCTACAAGTTTGACAAGAACGGCAAGCAGGCTTGGCGTAAGACCTTCGACGGACCCTTGCACGGTCAAGACATTGGCTATGAGCTGGCCCTAGACAGCTTCGGCCACGTGATCGTGGTTGGCCGGGTGATGACGCCGAATACTCAGAGCGACTACGTGACGCTCAAATACCGTGCGTCAGACGGTGTGCTTGTCTGGTCACGTCTCTTCGATGGGATATCGAACAGTATCGACGGTGCGAGCGACGTCGCCGTCGACTCCCAAGGCAACATCTTCGTCACCGGAATGGTTTGGAACGATACCGAGTACTGGCCGAACGGCGACTACTGCACCATCGCCTATGATCCGAGCGGCAACCTCCTTTGGGAAAAGCTCTATGATGGTCCAGCGACTTACCTCGGCTTCCATGATCAGCCGATCAACATTCTTGTCGATCAGAACGGCGATGTCGTCGTGAGTGGAAACTCGCCGAATGAGCACAACAACGACGACATCGTCACGATCAAATACGATGGGGCGACCGGCGATGAAATCTGGTTACAGCGATTCGCCTACGGCGCGAATGATTACGCCCAGGGATTGATGATTGCATCCAACGGAGACGTGATGGTCACCGGCAACACCGAGAATCTTGGCCACAAGGTTGCGATCATCCGGTACGACGGTGTTACGGGCGCGGAACGATGGGCCACGATCGACCGTTTCGATCACCACGGCAAGTTCTCCTCGCCTTACAGCATGGCTCTGGACGCCCAGAACAACGTCGTAACCACGCTGCAATACGACCCCGACTTCGACGACAGCAACTTGAATGACAACATCCAGACGTCGAAGTACGACTTCGAGACGGGAAGCAGGATTTGGTCGGTGAGCTACGGAAACAGCAATACCTACGATGGGCAGAATGCCCGTACGGTCGCCGTTGATTCGCTTGGCAACGTCCTTGTCTCCGGTGCGGACCTGTTCGTTCCTCATACCAACGTTTCGTTCTGGTACTACCGGGGCGTCGATGGTCAGCTCCTCTGGAAGGACGACTTCGCGTTCAAGGATCACTCCGACGATCCCGCACGAGGCATTTTCGATCGCAACGGCAATGTTCTGGCGGCGGGAACCAACCATAACTACAACTCGGGATTCAGCGACATCTTCTTCCTCAAATACCGGCGGCTCGTTCGCCTGGGTGGGCCGAAGGAGATCGGGCTATAGCGTCGTTCGTCAGACTGCGGCCGATTCGTCTGCCGCAGTCTCTCCACCGCGAGCGATCGCGATCCGGGATTTGATCTTCAGGCCGGTGGCCTTGTGCCGCAATCCGGGCGCACAGAACTGCAGGACGAACGCTTTGCGGGTTTCATCGGTTAGGTTGGCGCCGCTCTTGTGCATCAGTGTCGACCAGAAGCACACCGCAGATCCTGCCGTGACCGGCACCAGGATTCCTTGGTCAGGATCCGCGTTCGATCGGCAGGCCAACCCAAACGAGCTCTCCCAATGCGGAACCAATCCCTGTTTGTGGCTGCCTGGCATGACCGAAATGCACCCGTTCTCCGGCGTGGCATCGGTGATGGCGAGCCAAACGGTTAGGTAAGGCGATGGCTCGACGGGTCCATAGGCATCGTCCTGATGCCAAGAAAATTCCTTCTCGCCATGAGGGTGCTTGTAGACCATCTGGTTGAAGTACAGGTCGGTGTCGGGGCCCAGCAAGCATGTTGAAAGGGCGACAAACTCGCGCCGCTTGGCGAAGGAACGAATGGAAGGATCCCGCTCGGCGATCTTTTGCGAGAAGAGAACCTCTCCTCTCCGCTGGGCGGCTCGCCTGGATTCATAGGCGATCAGATCAGCGTCCAGCTTCTGCATCTCGCTGACCTCGAACAGATCCGGCAGGACGATAAATCCGTGGTCATTTATAAGCCGCTTCTGCGACTCGGTCAACATCTATTCCGCCTTCGGTTGGAATAGCTCGATGACATTTCCAGAAGGGTCGGCTATGAGCGCCTGCGCCCCGCCTGGCCCCGAAATGGGCCCGTTGCGAAGGGTCGCGCCGGCAGCCCGAGCCTGTTCGATCATGCTCTCCATTTCAGAGACGATTACGACAATCCGATTCCAGCCGTTACCCGGAAGTGGCCGGCTCCCGTCCTCGAGGATTTGGGCTGCCGAGGTGCCCGGCCCGCTCAGCCATAGCTCCATTCCGTCGCGAGTGAGGATGGCAAATGGCGGTCCCCATCGTTTCGCTAACTCGAAACCCAAAGCTTGATAGGTAGGCAACGAGGCGTCGACGTCGTCTACCAGATACCGCACCGCTGGCATGTCTCATTCTGACTGCCAGCGGGGCGGAGAGGTGCAGGGAGTTACCTTCGTCGCCGACGCAGCATGGCCACCACGCCAAGTCCAATCGCCGCCATCGTTGCCGGTTCCGGCACCGCCGTCATCGCCGTCCAGTCTTGGAGACCACTGTTGTAGATCATGGTCGTGGTTTGGAGGGTCGTATCGATCAGGATGTGCTTCCCGCTCATATGGAGCCCGTAGAGCTTGCCATCCGAACCGTAATCGAGGGCTCGAAAGAAGTCCGGTGCGGTATCCATGAAGCCAAACGAGGTCGCTCCTGAGTTGACGTCCAAGTCCCAGACCGACTTGGCAACCGAACCTTGGTTGGCCGTGTACGCTTGACCGGGCGAATAAAAGGCGAGCGAGTGGGCGATGCCATTGATGTTGTTGGCTACGGAAAGCGGAATGATCTGTCCGAAACCGCTGATCGACAGGTCCATGGCTGCCTGCATCGAGTTGGCCGAACCGTCGGTGGCGATCGCGGTCGCCCCATCGAAGTCCATTCCCATTAGGCCATTCATCTGTGTCGGAGCTTGTCGAAGCACCGAAGCGTTCGTCGGGTTGAGTTCGTAGATCCAGCCCCGGTCGTCACCGGCATAGAGCTCACCGGTCGGGGAGAGGGCAAGGCTCTGGATGTGGCCACCGCCAACGGTTGCGATGGCGCCGATGTTGCTGACAACGCCGGTGTAGATATCGAGGAGATACAGGTCGTTGCGCAGGTCGGCAGCATAGAACTGCACGGCGGCATGGGAGGATTTGAGGAGCATCAACGCTCCAACGGCAAACAGTGTCTTTCCTTTCATGTGGTATTCCTTCTCTCGCTCGGGCCGTGGTTAGCCCGGCATGGTCCTCGTTCGAGGAGATACCAAGTGGGTGGAAGGCGATCGCACGACTGTTGCGACATCGCCGACCTGTTAGAAAAAACGGGACTTTAGACCTATCCCACGCCGGCGAGAGCTGCTTCGCCCATGATTTCTTTCACGACGGCGTTTTGATTGATCCGGTACTTGCGCGGCCGGGGTGGGATATAGCAGGTGTCGACTTGCTCGCTGAAGTCGAGCTCCGGACCAGATGGCGTCCAGCGCGCCTGGGTCGTTCGTAGCCACTGCTCATCGTCGCGCTGGGGGGTGTCCATCTTGAAGTGTGCGCCTCGGCTCTCGTTTCGGGCCAGGGCTCCCGCCAAAATGGCTTTTGACTGCTCGACCATATGGCTGACGGCTCTGGCAAACGGCACGGCCTGGTTGGCCCAGCTGCCGGCGTCGATCAGCGCGCACTGTCGCACACGAGCGGCCAGATCGTCGAGCTTGCCCTTCGCCGCTTCCAGGTCCCGCTGCGTGCGCCAGATGCCGCAGTTGTTCCACATGACCTCAGTTAGTTCGGCGTGAAGCCGATAAGGGTTTTCCGAACCGCTGCTACTGCGGAAATTGTCGTACTCGGCTTGGCGGTGGGATCGCTCTCCTTCGGCATGCGAGCTTGACAGGGCGTCGTGGCTCACATCCATCGTCTTCAGGTAGGCGAGGATGCCTTGCGCGGCGAATTCGCCACCGAACAGGCAGCTCAGAAGGGCATTTGCCCCGAGCCGGTTCGCGCCATGGTACTGATAGTCGCATTCGCCGGCCGCATAGAGACCGGGAATATTGGTCATCTGGTTGCGCGGGTGGTCGGCTTCGATCGCGTTCTCGTGTCCCTTTTGATAGCCGACCCAGAGTCCCCCCATCGTGTAGTGGACGGCCGGATAGATACGCATCGGGTTGTCGATGGGATCCTCTCCCATGAACTTCTCGTAGATCTCGAGCACACCTTCCAGCTTGTCGTTGATCTGGTCCCTGGACATGCCGAGCTTGCTGTGCAAGTGGGTGATATCGAGAAACACCTCCTGCCGACCCTGGATCCCCTTGCCCATCCGGCAGACACAGTAGATCGCAAAGCTGACGAGGTCTCGGCTAAGGAGGTTGCCGTAAACCGGGTCGAGCTCTTCGCAGAAGTACCAACGGTCGGCTTCCGGGATGGTTGCCGCTCGCCGCGTGTCCATCGGGTCCCGAGGCGTCCACAGCCGCCCGCCTTCGCCGCGAACCGACTCGCTCATGAGGCGGCATTTGTCGTCGCCGGGGATGGCGGTCGGATGGATCTGGATCATCTCCGGATTGCCATAGATCGCTCCCTGTTGGTAGCAGATGCTGACCGGTGAGCCGGTATTGATGATGGAGTTGGTACTGCGGCCGAAGATCAGCCCGTTGCCGCCGGTGCAGATGATCACCGCATCCGCGGGGTAGGCCTCGATTTCCATCGTCCGGAGGTCTTGGGCGGTGATCCCACGGCACCGTCCCTCAGGATCCTTGATAATGCTCAGAAAGTCGTGCCCCTCGAATTTCTGGACCCTGCCCTGGGCTTCCCAGCGGCGGACCTGCTCGTCGAGGGCATAGAGAAGCTGTTGTCCGGTAGTGGCGCCGGCATAGGCCGTCCGATGCTTCAGCGTGCCGCCGAACCGGCGAAAGTGGAGGAGGCCCTCATTGGTGCGGTTGAAAGGCACGCCCATGCGATCGAGTAGATAGATGATCGCGGGAGCGCGCTCGGTCATCCGCATGACCGGCGGCTGATGGTTGAGGAAGTCTCCTCCGGTGATGGTGTCTTCGAAGTGCAGGTAAGGCGAATCACCCTCACCCATGAGGTTGACGGCTCCATTGATACCGCCCTGAGCGCACACGCTGTGGCTTCGCTTGACAGGAACGAGGCTGAAGAGCTGGACGAGGACGCCGGCTTCCGCAAGCTTCATCGCCGTCATCAGTCCGGCGAGGCCACCGCCAACGACGATCACTTTTCGCTCAGATGCCATGGGTTGGTTGGAATCGATGCTGAATTCGCCGCATCGCTAGCACGGAGTGTACCGACGATGAAATCGATCGCGTGGTTGAACCCGTACTGTCCTATGTAGGAAAATCTAAGGACGGAGAAGAAGGATGATAACAACTGCCCTCGTGGCCCTTGCTGCCAGTACCAACCAGACCATCGCCATCACCCCCATCAAGACGATCAGCGCCTTTCGGGTTTTGGCGCTTGCTCCTGCCCCGACGGGCACCCGAGTTCTCGCCAGCTGCGAAGACAACACGGTTCGAATCGTTGACTGTGCGACCAAGCAGACGGTGCGTGCGCTTGCCGGTCACCCACAGCCCTGCTACGGCCTCGCGTGGAATCCGCTAGGAACTCGCATCGCGACCGGCGACGAGTCTGCCCGTATCTGGATCTGGAACTCCAAAACAGGAGAAAAGGTCCTCGAAATCCCTCGTGCCGGCGGCCATACCAAGGGGATCCAGGCGCTGAGTTTCAGCAAGGATGGTCGCTTGCTGGCCAGTACCGGCAATGACGATGTCGTTATTATCTGGGACGTTCAAACTGGCAAGAAAAAGGCGACGATCAAAGGTAACGGTATCAACCTTTACGGCGCTCTTTTCGGTGGTCCCGATATCCTCGGCGTGGCGACGCTTGGTAAGGGCGTCCAGCTGTATAGCGCCAAGAACTTCACGCTCAAGAAGACCCTCGGCGGTCACGGATCCGTTGGATGCACCTCCATCGCCTACGATGGCGCCGGAGCTCGAATCCTTTCGACTGGCAAGGACATGAAGGCGGTTCTCTGGGACGCCAAGTCGGGCGCCAGGGCAGCGACCTTCTCCGGCCACGAAGACTACATCATGAGGGCGGCGTTCTCGCCCACTGGCCGCCTCGCCGCCACCAGCGCGAGCGATCGAAAGGTGATCGTGTGGGACACCAAGACGAAGAAGGCCGCGACCACCATGGAAAACATGTCCGGAATGGGTTCGCCGCTCGCCTTCACCCGGGACGGCAGCTATTTCTGCACCGTGAATATCAACGACGCCCTGGTGATCAACTCGGTGTATCCGAACCAGTCATTGAGCGAGCAGAAGGCAGACGCCGCTGCCGCGAAGAAGAAAAAGAAACGCTAGCCGTTTAACGGTCGGAGACTCCAGAGGCGGTGCGGCAACAATGCGGCGCCGCCTCTTTGAGTGTGAGGAAGTGGCTGCCCGCCATGGATTCGAACCACGATTAACTGGGCCAGAACCAGTCGTCCTGCCATTAGACGAGCGGGCAGTTCAGGCACTTGATTGTGACATTCTCGGCTTTAAGAGTCAAGCCGCGCAGGGCTTGGGCCTAAAGTCCTGCCCTGGCACTCCGTATCTTTCCCGTTCGTAACCTTGCCGACGGCATATCCGCGAGACGTGACGTGATCCCCGTCAACGTCTCAGCTTTGATCCCTGCCTACCATGGCAAACAGACCCTCGGAGGCGGTCAGTCCGGGTTTTCCATCCGGCGCCGCGACAGAAGACAAACATGTACATGCTCAACTGGGATGATGCAACGGCTACCCTTGAAGTCGGGATCGGCGGCGTTGTTTCGCTGGAGGAGGCCAAGACACTGGCTTCCGTCGTGTTCGACGAAATCAAGGAGGTCGAGACGTGCAAGTCCGTCATTTTTGACTGGTCGCTTGCCAAGCGTTTCGAATTCGGCGCGTATGACGTGCTGGAAGCCACTCAGATCGAGGTCTTGAACCGAGGCGTGGATTCCACGACGATGGTCGTCCCCGACGACGAAAAGGCGACACAAATGATCGGCGCAAATCTGCAGCTGGTGATGGAAGGTCGTCGTTCGTTCATCGTTCCTCACGCCGCATAGGCACGATCAGCCACTCAGTCCTCCGGCCCCCGCACGCAGCATGTGCGGGGGCTTCGTGCTTTTGACCGGTAAAGTAGCCGATGTGCCGATCAAGGTTCGGGAACTGCTCGAAGAATCTGACATCGCGAGCATGGCAAGCATCGTTGCCGAGGCATTCGTCGATTACCCGGTGATGATTCGAGCGTTTGCCCACTCAGGAGGCGATCGCGCTGATTGGATTCGGAGGATGGTCAGCGATTCTGCCCGCGCTCGCCTACAATCCGGAATTCCCATTTGGTTGGCCGAACGAGATGGAACCATCGCGGGGGGAGCCTTCCTCGTGTATCCCGATCGCCCATTGTCCAAGGATGTATCGGACTGGTGGGAACGGTTCATAGCCGATGCCGGCTCGGCAACCGGAGAGTTCTTCGAGCGCTTTGTCTCGGCAGCTGAAGCGGTCGAGTTACCGCAGCCAAACCTCTATCTCACGATGATCGGTGTGAAGCCGGCTTACCAGGGCCAGGGAGTGGGCCGAGCGATCATCGACCATATTGCTCTCGAGGCTGCACAACTTGCTGGCTGTAAAGGGATTGCCCTCGATACTGAAATCGAGTCCAATGTCGGCCTCTACGAGCGGATCGGATTCCGGGTCATTGGCCAAACGTCGGTCGACGAGCTGCCTATTTGGGTGATGTTCCGCGAAATCTGAGCGCCTATCAGCGTATAATCTCATTGGTGCTGAGGAGCGCTGCAACCCGAAAGGGGGCCAGGCTCAGCACTCTCCGTTTGACTGGAGCAGGAACGGCGCTCGCAAATCAATCGAGGTTTGCGGGCTTTTTTGTTGACAAACGAGCTCGCCGCCCCGAAAATCTTAGGAGAAAGATGATGCAAGCAGTTCAAGCACCCCCGTTCACCGATTACCATGTTGCCGACCTGACCCTTGCCGATTGGGGCCGCAAGGAGATGCAGATCGCGGAGACCGAGATGCCCGGCCTGATGGCGATCCGTGAGGAATACAGCGCTTCCAAGCCGCTCCAGGGCGCCCGCATCGCCGGGTCGCTCCACATGACGATCCAGACCGCCGTTTTGATCGAGACCTTGCAGGCGCTCGGCGCAGAGGTCCGATGGGCAAGCTGCAACATTTACAGCACCCAGGACCATGCCGCCGCCGCAATCGCCGCCAAGCATACGCCCGTGTTTGCCTTCAAGGGCGAATCACTCGACGAATACTGGGATTTCACCCACCGCATTTTCGAATGGCATGATGGCGGAACGCCGAACATGATTCTCGACGACGGTGGCGACGCCACGCTTCTCGTGCTACTCGGCGCCAAGGCGGAAGGAAACCCGAGTGTTCTCGGCAACCCGAAGAGCGAGGAAGAGACTGCCCTTTATGCCGCGATCAAGCGCAAGCTAAGCCAGGATCCGAGCTTCTACAGCCGCATCAAGGCGAACATCAAGGGCGTCAGCGAGGAAACCACGACCGGCGTTCATCGCCTCTATGAGCTCATGAAGAAGGGCGATCTTCCGTTCCCCTGCTTCAATGTCAACGATAGCGTGACCAAGTCGAAGTTCGACAACCTCTACGGGTGCCGGGAATCGCTCGTGGATGGTATCAAGCGGGCAACGGATGTGATGGTCGCCGGCAAGATCGCGCTGGTGGCGGGTTACGGCGACGTCGGCAAGGGTTCGGCTCAGGCCCTGCGTGCCTTGAGTGCGCAGGTCTGGGTAACCGAGATCGACCCGATCTGTGCCCTTCAGGCCGCCATGGAGGGCTTCAAGGTCGTCACCATGGACTATGCCGCCGACAAGGCCGACATCTTTGTCACGGCCACCGGCAATTACAACGTCATCAATCACGGCCACATGCAGGCGATGAAGCACAACGCGATCGTTTGCAACATCGGCCATTTCGACAACGAGATCGAGGTCGCGGCGCTAAGCGGCTACCAATGGGAGGAGATCAAGCCTCAGGTCGACCACGTGATCTTCCCGGATGGCAAGCGCATCATCCTGCTCGCCAAGGGCCGCCTCGTGAACCTCGGCTGTGGCACGGGCCATCCGAGCTATGTCATGTCGTCGTCGTTTGCCAACCAGGTCATGGCTCAGATCGAGCTCTGGACCAAGGCGGGCGAATACGCTCCCGGCGTGTACGTGCTTCCCAAGCATCTCGATGAGAAGGTCGCTCGACTCCAGTTGAAGAAGCTGGATGCCCAGCTGACGCAGCTCACCCAGGAGCAGGCCGACTATATCAACGTTCCCGTGAACGGCCCGTACAAGTCGGATCACTACCGGTATTGATCAGGGATAGGTCCTATCCCTCCGATAGGACTTATCGTCCCGCCTAGTGCGCTCCGGCAGGCTGAAGTCCCAGGCTGCCGAGCGTCACTTCCACATCCGCACAGTTCGTCAGGGCGCGGCCAATGACGAGGTAATCCGCCCCGTCTTCCAGCGCCTGGGTTGCCGTACCGACCCGTTTTTGGTCGTGAACTTCGCCTTGCGGCGGTCGGATTCCCGGCGTGACGATGATTCCGTTACTGGAAATCGCTCCGCGAACCGCCTTGATCTCTTGCGCAGAACAGACGACACCATCGAGGCCGCAGTCGATCGCGAGGCGGCTTAGATATGCCATGTGGTCTTCAAGCTTGCGCTGCACGCCGAGATGATCGGTCAGCACATGCTGGTCCAGCGAAGTCAAAACCGATACGCCCACCAAGAGTGGTGGCTGGTCCTCCGCGTAACCTCGAGCCTCCTCTTCCGCTGCCGTCATCATCGCCGGCCCCCCAGCGATGTGAAGCGTCAGCATCCAGACGCCCCGCCGCGTCGCTTCCCGCACTGCGAGGGCGACCGAGTTTGGGATGTCGTGGAATTTCAGGTCCAAGAAGACGCGCTGAGCTCCTGCGTCCTTCAGCCGCTCGATCACGTCCAGCCCGTACTGCAACGTGAGTGAGTGACCGATTTTGAACGCGCCAACGTGATGTGCAAGGCGTTTGGTGATGCTTAGCGCTTCCGCCAAATCGCCCGTATCCAATGCGCAGATAACTTTTCGTGTCATGCAAGCCACCCCTTGATACCCCCTCTCTATTCTAGTGGAGAATACGGATTTTGGGTGGCAGACGAGGCAGGATTTTGTTCAAGAGTTATATCTGGCTCGAATCGGGAAGGGCTATCACCTCGTAAGCACTTACGAAAGTTGTGAGCAAGTTGCGGGCGTGGGCGGGGGGTAGGAAGTTCGATGGGAAGCGATTGTCCGGCTATGGGCAGTTCCTTTTGCTCGTCCTAGGGTTGACCTCCATCGCGTACAGCCTTAGCGATTGTCTTGAGTACATCAGGTGCTGGGTCCAAGGTATCCATCCTCCAGAGCTCAAGCTGCATCTATCTTGGTTTGCGGTCGGAGCTCTGATGTTGTGGGTCAGGCGCCAGATGATTCGGGCAGGTCGGCTCCGCCAATTGGGGCTGTTTTTCCTGTCAGTTGTGGCGATCGCCTGGCTGACAAACAGAGCCCAATACCTTGTACGGGGCTGGTCCCTCGAGTGGACGTCGTGGGGCGATGAATCGCTGGGGTCCAAGCTCCTGAACCAATTTGTGGGGTTCGCGGACTTAAGTCCACTCTTGCTGAGCATTCGGGCGATAGCGCTCGCCTGTCAAATGTGCGAGCGGGGCCGCAACCAACAAGCAGACAACTTGCGTCTTTGGAGAGGCAAGTTCCGGTGGTTTTCGGTAATTTCCGGCGGGTTACTCGTGGCCTGGATCGGCAGCCTTCTGTTGGGCTTTCTCTGGAGCGATCTGACGAGTGCGATGCCTGATGCTTGGGCTGAAGCCTGGCCGCTATCGGTCCTATCGGAGATTTTCCACTTTGTTGCGTCACCGGTTACCCTTGCTATCATCTACACGATTTGGCTGCGAACGGTCACGGTCACGATCACCGAAGTTGGGGTGAGAATCTCACTTCTGGGCGATTCGGTCGCGGTTCAGGCTGCGACTTGGGAGCGGATCAAGTGGGTTCGATTGGTGGACTTGCCCCACGGCCGGCGGTCCGTCGTCATCCCGTACGCCGGCAAGCTGGGCCTTCCCTTGACCATTGTCCTTTCAGAGGATAGCTACGTCGATGGCGTGGCCATGGTCGACTCGATCATCAGAGAGGCCAGTGAACGGACGATCACGGTTTACCGGACTGCCGCCGATAGATGGGTGAGTACCGCCGCGACGATCTTCATCCTCGGTGGCTGCGGACTCACCGTTGGCAGCTACCTCGTCACAAACAGCGCATGGTATCCACTGATATACGACCCCGAGTACTCGTTTACGAGGTTCAGGGAAGCCGCTGCTGTAGCCCCCCTAACTGCCCTTTCGGTCGGGACCGTGGCATCCTTCAGTATTGGACTGGGTCTACTTTCCGCGCTTCACCGAGGCGGCCCAGCTTGGCCCGCCCTCTGGGTCTGGGCTTGGTGGTCCCAGAACGTCTCAACGCCGGTCTTGCACTGGCTCGTGTGGCAGGCCATCTTCGCGATCCACACTGCAATCAAATCTCCCGTCCTCCACTGGCAGCCTGTTGCGACAGGACCGAGCCAACAGGAATGGATGTTCGGTCTTGAAGCGATCCGATTGCTACCTGTCTTCGCCGTGGTTTTCTACTTTCTGGGGTTGGGAATGGGTCGAAGGACCAAAGCGCTTCGTACGGACGACGGCTTAGTCAACCGACAAGTCCATACCACTATTGCAGAATGTCCTTGACCACATGCCCGTGGACGTCCGTCAACCGGAAGTCCCGGCCCTGATACTGGTACGTGAGCTTCGTGTGGTCGATACCTAGCTGATTGAGAATCGTGGCGTTCAGGTCATGAATGTGCACCGCGCCAGGCGTGAAATGATCGACCGAAGGATCAATAACCTTTCCGTCCTTGTCGACGATGTTGTAGCCGTAGTCGTCGGTTTGGCCGTAGACGATGCCCGGCTTGATGCCTCCGCCTGCCATCCACATGGTGTAGCAGCGCGGATGATGGTCGCGGCCATAGTTTTCGCGCGAGAGCGGGCCCTGGCAGTACACGGTTCGACCAAACTCGCCGCCCCAAATGACGAGGGTTTCATCGAGGAGGCCACGGCGCTTAAGGTCCTTGATCAGAGCCGCACAGGCTTGGTCGACGTCTTTGCATTGCGACGGCAGGTCTCCGGCCACGTTGCTGTGCTGGTCCCAGCCGCGGTGGAAGATCTGGATGAACCGCACGCCTCGCTCAACCAGACGCCGTGCAAGGAGGCAGTTTGCGGAGAAGCTTCCCGGCGACCTGCTTTCGGCGCCGTAGAGCTCGAAGACCTCCTCGGATTCCTTCGACAGGTCCATCAGCTCCGGCACGCTCGTCTGGAGGCGATACGCCATTTCGTACTGGGCGATGCGGGCGTTGATTTCAGGGTCCCCAAACTCGCTGAGCTGCATCTGGTTGAGCTTGGCCAGATCGTCGAGCATTTCCCGGCGCGTCTTGCGGTCGAGCCCGTTTGGATCGCTCAAATACAGCACGGGATCGCCCACCGATCGGAGGGCTACACCTTGGTGCTCGCTGGGAAGGAAGCCGGTGCCCCACAACCGAGAGAACAACGCCTGGTCTACCTTGCCGCTCGTTACTTTGGAGTGGAGGACGACGTAGGTCGGCAAGTTCTCGTTCTCGGTGCCGAGGCCGTAGCTGACCCAGGCGCCGAGGCTCGGCCGGCCGGGGAGCTGGCTGCCGGTCTGGATATAGGTGACGGCGGGATCGTGGTTGATCGCTTCCGTCCACATCGACTGGATGACGCAGAGCTCGTTGACGACGCTTGCGGTATGCGGGAGAAGCTCACTGACCCAAACCCCGTCACCGCCGTTATCGTGCTTGGTGAACTTGTAGCGGCTGGGTGCTACCGGGAACCGCGCCTGGCCGCTCGTCATCGTCGTGATGCGCTGGCCACGGCGGACGCGCTCCGGAAGGTTCTCGTTGTAGACCTCGTGGAGCTTCGGCTTGTAATCCCACAGGTCGAGCTGGCTGGGACCGCCGTTCATGAAAAGGTAAATGACGTTCTTGACCTTGGGTGGAAAGTGGGGAATGCCGGGCAATCCGCCTTTGCGCTTATCGTCGCCCATCACCGCACCGGCAATCGCGTTCAGGAAATCTCCCTTGGCGAAGAGCGAGTGGAGTGCAGCAGTACCTACCCCCAGCGCGGTACGGCCAAACAGTTGGCGGCGAGTGAGGGTCAGTTCAAGTTCGCGTAATGGGTTCATGGGCTTAGTGCTGAGTCAGGAATTCGTCGGTGTTGATCAACGTGCTGGCGAGCATCGTCCAGGCGGCGAGCTCGTGGGCGGGAATGTCCTTTGACGCTGGACTCGTTCCGGCCTTGAGGATGCCTTCGGCCTGCTTCGGATCACTTTCGAATCGATCGCGGTACCGCTTGAGGGCGCCCAGCATCAGCGAGGCTTCTGTCGGTTTGGGTGGCCGTGAAAGTGCCGCTTCGAAGGCCAGCCGCACTCGAGCCGCGTCATCCTTGCCGGCCGTATAGGCCCGCTCGCCGAACTTTCGGGCGCTTTCGAGATACGCCGTCTCGTTCAACGTCACCAGGGCCTGAAGAGGCGTGTTGGTTCGCGATCGCCGAACCGTGCAGGATTCCCGCATGGGAGCGTCGAATGCCAGCATCGTCGGATGAGGGCTGGTCCGCTTCCAGAAGAGATAAAGGCTTCGCCGATAGATGGCATCGCCCATGTCCTGGACATAGCGGGACGTGTCGCTCTCGACGAAGGCGATCGCTTCCCAAATTCCATCGGGTTGATATGGTTTGAAACCCTTGCCGCCCGGATTCTCCGTTAGAATGCCCGCGACATAGAGGGCCTGGTCTCGCAACACCTCGGCATCGAGCCGGAATCGTGGACCTCGGGAAATCAGCCGGTTCTCGGGGTCCATCTGGAGCTTCTGCTTGGGTACGGTCGATGCCTGACGGAAGGCGTTGGAAACCAAGATTTCTCGGTGAAGCTTCTTCACGCTCCACCCGTTCTTGACGAACCGTACGGCCAAGTAGTCGAGAAGCTCTGGGTGGGTTGGCCAGTCACCTCGACTGCCAAAGTCTTCAGCGGTCTTCACGATGCCGGTACCAAAGTGCTGCTGCCAGATGCGGTTGACAAAGACGCGCGCGACAAGCGGATTCTTTGGATCCACGAGCCACTTGGCGAGTCCGAGCCGATTCTTGGGAAGTTCCTTGGGCCACGGCCCGAAGAGGGCAGGAAGCGCTCGATACGCACGTTCGATCGGCCGATCATATTCGCCCCGCTTGAGACGATAGGCTTCGCGCGGCTTCTTGAGCTCTTCCGCAATGAGGGTGAACGGGACTGCCGCATCGATCTGACGGTATTCGCCCAAGTCACGGCGGTAGTTCTTGGCCGTTGGCGAATCGGGTCCAACCTCGAGATAAGCCTGTCGGATCTGCTCGTCGGTGGCCTTGTTTTCAGCGATGGCCTTGGCAAGTGCTCCAATTCGAAGCGTGACTGGATCGCCATAGGAAACGGACAGGCCGTCGGGACCGACGCCGTTCACGACTTTGATCAAGATCGTGTTCTCGCCCTTGGCCAGCTTGAAGGCGACTGCATCCTGGTCGACGATCAACCCTCTCGACACCTTGTTGTCGTGAACGATCTTGCCGTTCAGCCACACCCGGATCGCGTCGTCGCTGCCGAGTCGGAAACCGAAGTCCATTTCCCGGTCGGCACGAATGGTGGTACGGACATAGCCGGCCGCATTTTCCTTCGCGATGAAGTTGTCGACCCTTGCGCCCGGTCGAATATCGATCTTGGTCCACGCCACGTCCTCGCCCTTCTCAGGCGGGTAGGCGGTCGCGAAAGCCGTATCGAAATTCGGGGCAGGATACGGGGGAGACTTTTCCCATTGCCCGATATCGGGGAGGTTCGCCTTGAAGGCCAAAATCCAGTCCTTCGCAGATTTGGTGTCGACCTTTGACTCGGCCCCACGTAAGGCGGCCTCGAGGCTCTTGAGCATAGCCTGTTGGTCCGGGCTTGGCGCCTTCATGACCGGCGGATGCACTTTGTTGTTGCCATCGAGAGGCGCATCGACGGTGTTGTTGAAAATTGCGAACAGGCCGTAGTAATCCCGTTGCGAGAACGGATCGTACTTGTGGTCGTGGCATCGAGCGCAGGTTAGGGTCGCGCCCAAGTAAACGGTCGAGGTCGTCTCCACTCGGTCGAACGTATTTTTGGCAAGGAACTCCGCTTCGATCGCCCCACCCTCGTTCGTGGTCGGGTTCATCCGAATGTAGCCCGTTGCGATCTTCTGATCGATCGTCGGGTTGGGCAGCATATCGCCGGCAAATTGCCACACCGTGAATTGGTCGAACGGGAGGTCCTGATTGAACGCGCGCACCACCCAGTCGCGATACGGATAGATCGAGCGCTCGTTATCGAGATGGAGCCCGTGGGTGTCGCCGTATCGGACCGCATCCAGCCAGTATCTCGCCAGGTGCTCGCCATACCTTGGGCTTGCCAGATAGCGGTCCACCATGGATTCGTAAGCAGTCGCAGACTTGTCGGAAAGGTAAGCGTTGAGCTCATCGAGTGACGGCGGAAGTCCAGTCAGAGTGAGGGCCACCCGCCGGATTAGCGTTCGCTTGTCAGCCTCCGGCTCAGGCTTCAGCTTTGCGCGTTCTAGTTCGGCGAGGACAAACCGGTCAACGGGTGATTTTGCCCACTTGGCATCCTTGACCTTGGGGAGAGTTGGCACCTTGGGCGCGAGGTAGGCCCAGTGGGCCCGGTACTCGCCTCCCTCCTTGATCCACCGCTCGAGGAGGGCGATGTCGTGTGGAGACAGCGGATCGAGTCCTTTCGCCGCGGGCGGCATTCGCATGTCGCGATCCTTTGCCGTCACCCGCTCGATCATTTTCGATTTTTCGGGATGCCCTGGCACCATCGCTTGGTAGCCGCCACGATCTTCGGTTGCGCCCTTGAACGTGTCAAGCCGCATGTTGCCGGTCTCGGCAAGAATTGCCTTGTCGGTGCCGTGGCAGGGCCAGCAATGCTTGGCCAGAACCGGACGGATGTCCCGGTTAAAATCGATCTTCTCGGGCAGGGCCGGCTTGGCCTGTTCCGCCAACGGTGTGAACCCGGCACCGAAGCCAAGCGCAGCAAGCGCAAACAACCATCCCGACCGAGTCAAAATTTCTCGCATCCCCAAGGCTCCAGTATACGACGGGTTAGCCTATTTGACCCTGCGGTAGTCGGCCCTTGTGGTGAGTTTCCATTCCCCGGCCACCTTTAGCTCGACACGGACCTTGAAATGGTCGGCGTTCTGCGGTTCGAAGGTCAACCGAAGTGGGGGCTGGGCCGACGTCAGAACGAGGTTCTTCGCCTCCACCTTGCCTTGGAATTCTATGGGCTTCTTCGATGCCGAAGAGAACCACCATGCGGAGACGTCGCTGCCGTTCTCGGTGAAAAGGATGTGGTTCTCGTACTTGTTGTTGTCGATCTCGAAATGCTCGTCCAGTTGGACAAACCCTCCCCTAAGGGCAGGTTTCGCCACCGAGTGGCAAACGAAGGGCACTTCCTGCGAACCCCTGATGGATACTTCCTCGGACCGCCAGCTACCGATGAGGAACGCGAGGTTGGCTGGGGCGGGTGCGGACTGGAGATGGGAAGCAATCGCGAGGAGTGCGGCAAGGCTGGCCATGGCTGCACGTTACCCGGCGCTACAATCGAGCCATGAGAATCTCGATCACGTTTTGTGTGGAATGAAACTACACACCGAAGGCCGCCGGTCTGGCGACCGAACTGGTAGAGGCATTTAGAGGCACCGTCGGCAAGGGCCACCCGATCCAGTCGATCGAGCTCATTCCCTCGGGCGGAGGAGTATTCGATGTCGTTGCCGATGGTGAGCTGGTCTTCTCCAAAAAGGCGGTGGGACGGCATGCCCGTCAGGGAGAGGTCCTGTCCATCATCAGAAAAAGCCTGCAACTCTAGAATTTCGTAGAATGGTAGTCACGACTATGAGGATCGCCTGGCTATTGCTGACGTTGTGCGCGTTTTCCGTCGCTCCCGCCCAAGATTCGGAAGCTACGGTCAAGCTCAATCGACTCCTGCAGGACTGGTCCGAATCCGCCGGCACAACCGCCGTTTGCGTCGACGCGATCGCCAATATCCAGGTGAAGCGCCCGGAAAGCGCTCCAAAGACCCCCGAAATGCTTGAGAAGCAGCTTGTGGGTATCGTCGCCCAAACCGGCCAGCCGGTCCAGATCATCAAGATCATGCTGCCGCCTCCGCCGGCAGGCAGAAAGTGGAATGCGGCGGAACTCCTCCACTTCGTTCGAGCTCAGCAGGCGCTGGTGCGGCGACCCTTGCCGGAGGTCAACGACGAAACCGTCGTGGTACTCGGTGCGGAATTCTACAAGCAGGAGTTCACGAAGGCCAACAACCTCGGACTCAAGCCGGTTTACGTCTTGGCGCTGCGCTATGCCAACTTCGGTGGGATATGGGATACGACCTACGGTGAAATGCGCATCACCCAGCGCGGCACAAAGGTGACCGGGACCTACACCTCTGGCGATGGAGTGATTGAAGGCGAAGTCGTCGGAGACGAGCTCCGCGTGCGCTGGTACGAGCGCGGTAACCAATCCGGCGGTTACGCATCCTACAAGATCTCCGACGACGGCAACTCGTTTAGCGGGCCCTGGAACTATGACACCGACCCAGAGCGGCAGGCGGGTACGTGGAATGGCCGAAGGCAGGGAACCGGCAAACTCCAGCGCGGACCCGGTCAGTCCCTCCAGCTTGGGGGCCAACTCTTGCAACTCGACGGGAATTTGGCGATCGAGCAGTTAGAACTTATCGAGGCGATCCGGAAGAAGAAAGACGGCGGGGGCTAGTTCCACGCGCGTTTGCGAGTTAACTCGTCGCTTGGTGCTCCGGTAACCTAGCCGCCATGCCCAAGCGACCGATCCGAGCCGAGGATCTCCTGCGCATCGTGTTTGTAGGCGATCCTCAGATCAGCCCCGACGGCCAGCGAGTACTTTACTCCCGCAAGCACATCGACGAAAAGAACAAGTACGTCACGCAGCTTTGTGCGGTGGACATGGACGGATGCGTCAAGCAGCTCACCCAGGGTGAGGGCGGAGCGGGCAATGGTCGGTGGTCGCCAGACGGCACCTCGATCGCCTTCATTAGCGGCCGCGAAAAGCCCGCGCCACAGATCTTCGTTCTTCCCTTGGATGGCGGGGAGGCGAAGAAGCTGACCTCCCTCGGCGAAGGAGCGATCGGCGATTTGAACTGGTCGCCGGACGGCAAGCGGATCGCCTTCACCTATCGTCCGACCCATCCCAACCGGACCACCGAGGCTGCAAAGAAGCGGGAGGAGCAGGGCTTGAGCACTCCGCCTTGGGTCCTGGACGACATTTATTATCGATTGGACGGCGACGGCTATTTCGGGCCGCAGAGACATGCCATTTGGGTTGTGGAGCTTGAAACCGGGGAGGCACGGGAACTCTACGCAGGCAGCGCGATCGGCTGGTACAGCTTCGCCTGGTCACCGACTGGAACCGAACTCGCAGTTGCCCATGCGGTCGAAAAGCGGCCCCTGGCCGGGCCCGCGAACGACCAGATCTTCCGCGTGGACATGGACGGTCAAGCATGGATGCTCGAGGGCCTGCCGAAGGGCGAGAAAGTTGCGGTTGCCTGGTCGCCGGACGGCAAGTCGATCGCTTACATCGGGGATGACAAGAACGAAACGGGTTGGGGCGTGAACAACACCAAGCTGTTCGTGGTCAGCGCGGACGGTGGCTCCTGCCGATGCCTCACCGGTGACACAGACTATTGCCTCAGCGTGATGGGCTTGAGCGACACCAGAGAAGCCTACGGCTTCGCGGCTGCCCACTGGTCACCTGATTCTCAGGCGGTCTACGTCAGCGTCGGATGGCATGGGGGTACTCAGATCGGCTTCGTGCCGATCGAATCGGGTGGCGTCGAGCTTCTGACCAAGGGCAACCACACCATTGGAGTTGGCAACATCAGCAAAGATGGCGAGCGGATCGCCTGCGCATGGGGTGACGCAACTCACATCAGCGAGATCGCCGTCTACGACCTCAACGAGCACGCAGAGGCGCCTCGGGTCCTGACGCACGAGAATCAAAAGTTTCATCAGGAAATCGAGCTGGTCGAACCGGAAGAGCTCTGGCTGGATTCGACCGACGACACCAAGGTGCATGCCTGGGTGATGAAGCCGGTCGATTACCTGGAACCTCAGCGGTATCCCGCCGTGCTCGAGATCCATGGCGGTCCCCACGCCCAGTACGGATGGGCCTTCTTCCATGAGTTCCAGTTGCTCGCTTCGGAAGGCTACGTGGTCGTATACAGCAATCCACGGGGCAGCAAGGGCTACGGCGAAGGCTGGACGGCGGCAATCAAAGGCAAATGGGGCGACAAGGACTGGGCTGACATCCAGACCGTGACCCGCTGGATGCAGCACCAACCCTACATTCACCCCGGACGGATGGGCGTTATGGGAGGGTCGTACGGCGGCTATATGACGAACTGGGCGATCGGTCACACGAGGGATTTCAAGGCGGCGATCACCGACCGCTGCGTCAGCAACATGGTCAGCATGGGAGGGTCGTCGGACTTTCCGTTCGTCGAAGACAGCTACTGGCCGGGTGCGCCATGGGGCAACCATGAGAAGGTAGCCGAGCTCTGGCGACAATCTCCGCTTGCCTACTTCGACGAGGTCGAGACCCCAACGCTGATCATCCACAGCGAAGGCGACCTGCGGTGCAACATCGAGCAAGGTGAGGCGGTGTTTTCGTGCCTGCAGCAGCGCGGCATCGAATCGCGCTTCGTCCGTTATCCGAGCTCGACCTCACATGGCATGTCGAGAGGAGGACCTCCCGACCTCAGGCTCCACCGATTGGGCGAAATCGTCGCATGGTGGAAGAAGCATCTATAACCGCAACGGTCCGGTGGTCAGGAGGCTCGGCTTGGGGTTCACTCACAGTTCATTCGTCGCAACATGAGGGCACTGATTTACGGTTGTTTGGCGTTCGTACCGGTGGCCGCCTCGGCCGACCGACTCATCACCATTCCCACGGGAAGCAAGATTCTCTTTCGAAACATGAAGGTGGAGTCGTTCTTTCTTCCCAGCGAATCCAATCGCTCGCTGACCTACTTCGGCTACGGGATCGATCGGTCCTTCGATGCGGAAATCGTCATCGACCGCCTGTCGCAGCGCAAAGTCAGGGGGACGTTCAACTTCTCATGGAACTATGTGCCAGCCGTCGTCGATGTCTCGCCGGGGATCACGATTGGCATCCGAGACGGCCTGGACCAGACCGGCGAGGGTCGCTCGGTCTACTTGGCCACGAGCAATCGCTTCTTCCTCGACGGCGACTTCAACTCTGACCTTTATGGGGAGCTGATCATGGGTTTCGGCATCGGTGGCTTTCGGGGCGCGTTTACGGGCCTGTCACTGCCCGTTTCTTCTCAGTTCCGGTTGGTTGCGGAGTACGACAGCCGCCGCATCACGGCTGGGTTGGACTATCGACCGGACAAGGCGATTCAGCTTCGGCTGCTGGTTCGGGACGGGAGCCCGTTTCTTGGTTTGACGCTGACCCGGCGATTCTGAGGGTCTGGCCGGCAGCAGCGGTGCATTCGATTAACCGCTCGGCCAGGTGGGCCATGAATTTTGCGCGGCCCTCTTTATCGGGCAAGCCGGCGGCGATTTCCTCGTAATGGATGGGCCGGTCGATGACGACGCGGATTCGGCCCCGCTTGGGCCATTTGGAGCCACGGGGAAGCATGCCGTGGGTTCCAGCGATTCCGATCGGCAAGACTTTCGCGCCGGTGCGCTTGGCCATGACGGCAATGCCGGTATTCAATTTGCCGAGGTTGACGCCATCGCCGCGAGTGCCTTCCGGAAAGACCAGCAAGGCCTTTCCTTCTTCCAGCAGCGAGATGGCTTTCCGCAGGGCCTCCATATCCTGCCCTCCCCGCTTGAGGGGAAACGCCCGAAGGGATCGAATCCAGGGTCCGAGGATCGGGACCTTGAAGAGCTCCTCCTTGGCCATAAAGCTGATCTCGCGTACGACGGCACAAGCAACTACGGGGGGATCAAGGTTACTGAAGTGAACCGGGGCTACGATGAGCGGGCCGTCCGGGGGCACATTTTCACGGCCCGTCGTCCGCATCCCCCCGAAAGCGCCCAAGGCGAGGTGCTCGGCGACCCAGCGGTTGAAACGGTACCAAAGGTTGCCCCGCGTCACTTCTTGATGGCCCAGTCTCCCTTTTCCACCGACCAGTCGGATCCAAAGTAGCCAGCGGCTTCGACGCCTTCAAAGCCCCTTTCAAGGACCGAGGTGCGCCAAACCGCGAGATCGGGGAATGCCACGCCGCTCAAGAAGAACGGCGCTCGCGTTACCAGCCGCATGCCTTTCATTCCGGTGCCGCCGATGCACCCGATCAGGGGCTGACCCAATCCGGGACGGGGTACGGCAAAGGCGAAGGCAAGATCGTCACCCTTGAAGGACTCGCGGTTAAAGCCAAACTCGCCGCGCCGCGCATTGATGGGCACGCCCTTCAGCAGGGTTGACCAGATCGCATTGGAATCAGCATTGCCGTAAAGAATGACGCTGCGCCCTTGAGTCCCATTGATGTCGAATTCTTTATCGGAAACGACTTCAAAAGAGCCATTAGCCCGATAGCCCCATGTTTCGGCTTGGAACCGAGCGGTCGCATAGGACCAGAGATTCTCCTCATCGGTGCCCGTGGTCCCGTAGACAAGAATCGCTTTGCGCCCAAATGCGTGCTTGAACGGCCCGCTGCGGAGCGGGGATTTTCCGGATATACCGTTGACGATCTTCCAGCCGTCCGCACTCTTTGCCAGCCAGAGCATGTTTTCCGCGAGCTTGTCGCTGGTGACCGTTTTCCCGTCCAACTCGACGGTGACCGCGTCGCCGGGCGCCACCACGTCTCGCAGCCTCAGAGCGAGCACGGCGACGTTGGTGGTGGTTCCCTTGAATTTCCTGGTTAGCGGGTCGACGGTGAGGTCAATTCGGCTGATCTCGCCCCACTTCTCTTGTTGTTCGATCCTGGCCCAATGGCATGCGTTCGAGTTCGCGACATTCGCCGTGGCGAACTGGACTTTGCGCACTTCCTTGATCGAGGGAAGCTTTCGGCGGGCAAAGAGATCGAACATGGCGGGCCAGTCGACGCAGGCCGCGCCCGGTTCGTCGCTATTGTCCCACCAGTGACCGGCCTTGGGTTCCTCGTGGACGAGAAAGTCCTTATGGGTCGCCTCCAGGGCCTTGACCATGGTTCTGGCTTCGCTCACCGGTACGTTGTCATCGGCGTCGCCATGGAGGACGTAAACGGCCTGGCCGTTCAGGTTGCCAACGAGATCGAGCGTGCGGCTAGGATTCTGGGCGCGCTGGAACATCCGCTCGATGTCGCCCGCCTCTTCGTTCCAGTTTCCACCGGCATAGCTGAAGAAGCTGCTCCACCCCGCACTCGGCCCGATCGCCGCGAACTTATCGGGGAAGGTCACCCCCAGATGCCAGGTCCCGTGGCCGCCCATGGAGTGACCGGTTAGATACACCGCCTGGGGGTCGTACCGATACCGCTTTTGGGCATCGGCGAGGGCTTCCATCGCATCCATCCTGCCCCAGTCCTCCCAATCGAATCCGTATGGTCGGCGATTAGTTGGGCAAACGATCAGACACCAAGACTTTTGGCCATAAGCGGCGGCTTGGGACGGTGCTTCCACAGAGGCGCCGTGCAGCGACAGGATGAGGGCGGGGGGCTTGCCAAGGGGTTCCGCCGGCTTCGCGGGGAGCACAGCGTAATACTGCACGCTTCCATCGATGTCGCTGATGAAGGTCCGCTTATGAAGATCGGTTGCCTCCTTGGCCGCGAGCTTGAAGGTCTTGACATCGACGGTGCGGTCGTCTACCAGGAGCTCGACCTTGACTTCCTGCTCGCCGGGCTTATCGAACTTGCCGGGAATCGCGAACCGCGTCTTGAATCGGGTCATCGGCGTCACCGCCGGCTGGGGCGTTTCGATTGCCTTCTGGCCCTCGATGGAACAGCGGACCACGACCTTGCCGAGCCGCATGGGCAGGGCGTTGTGCAGGGTCAGCGATGCCCAAAGCGGTTGATCCTCGCCAACGATGGCATCGGGAAGCGTGGCGTCCTCCAGGGAGAGTTCGATCGGCTGGATGAAGGTCTCGATCTCCACCTGCAGCCCACCCCGAGAGGTGGCGAACAGCAGGTCGTTTTTCCCCTTCTTCAGCTCGATCGGCAGCCGAAGGTAGCCATAGCCATAGGGGTCGCCGGCCCTGGGAACGCCGTTGACGTAGACGGTCCCGCTGCCGGGCGCCCGCAGAATGGCAAAGCCATCCGCCGCAGCCTCGTAAGCCGCGTAGGCATAGCCGCCGGAAAACCCTTGGCCAGAGAATCGGCCGTCGTCGCCGGCTACCGCCTTTTGCCAAGTCGCCTTTTTTCCATCGCCGAGGTCGATCGAGTCCCCATCCTTCGGCACAATCCAGGTTCCGTCGACGATCGTTTTCTGGATGGGATCGATTGGGAAGGGCACGCGGCCCCCTCGCACGACCGGGCCGATCGCAAGAACTTCGCGGATGGTATCGACGTTCGGCGCGGAAATGGAAGCTGCGAGCAGTAACGCCAAGGTGTTCATAAGGCCATCGTCAGTATGTCGATTTTTGCCGACAGGCGCAGACGCGTTTAGTCTTCGAGGAGGTATTCGCCGATCAGGGTGGCAGTGTCAACGAGCGCCTCGCTATGCGTCCTCTCATAGCCGTGGCTGGTATCCACGCCGGGCCCGATGAGCGCTACCTCCGCGCCGCCGCCCATGTTCCAGTAGGCAGTGCCATCGCTACCATAGTGGGGGTAGATGTCGGCCTTTAGCTCGACCCCGGCCCGATCGGCAAGGCTGCGCAGCTTTTCGGTGAGCCGCTTGGCATACGGGCCCCCGGAATCCTTGAGGCAGATCGAGCAGTGGTATTCGTCGCCCTGGAGCCCTTCGCCGATACAGGCCATATCGAGGACCACGTATTCGTACAGATCGCGGGGCAGGCCGTCCATGCCGCCGTGCCCGACCTCCTCGAAATTGCTGATGAGGACATAGGTGCGTTGGGCTGGGGTCACCTCAGCCTCACGCATCGCCTTGAGCGCAGCGAGGATGCAGGCCACGCATGCCTTGTCGTCGAGAAACCGCGAACGCACGAAACCAGCGGGACTGACTTCACAGCGCGGATCGATATATACGAAGTCGCCCACTTCGATGCCGAGCAGGCGGGTTTCTTCGTCGCTCGTCGTCCGCTCATCGAGCCGAACTTCGAGGTTGTACTCGTCGCGGGCGACCTTCCCCGCTTCCTTATTCACATGGACGGCGCCGTTGGTCAGGACGATGGAGCCGCGAATTTGCCGCCCTGCGCGGGTCTGAATCCAGACTCCTTCGCTCTCGATCGTTGGCCACATGATCCCATTGAGCCGCGTGAGGCGGAGCCGCCCACTCTTCTTAATCTCCGCCACCATGAGTCCGAGGGTGTCGACGTGGGCGGTAAGTGCCCGAGGCTTATCATTGCTGAGACCGGGGAGCTCGGCCAGGAGGGCGCCCTTTTTCGTCCGCATACTTTCGAAACCGAGACTCTGCAGCTCTTGCTCGACGAACCCAATGGCCCACTCGGTATCACCGGTCGGACTGGGCGTATTGAGGAGGTCGGTCAGGAATCGGACGAGGTAATCGGCATTGATCGAAAGGCGGGCCATGAACCTCAAGTATGGCCGACTTGGGTTGGATTCCAAGACGCCGCCAGGTACAATCTTCCGGCACGCGGACGTAGCTCAACGGATAGAGCATCAGTCTTCGGAACTGAGGGTTGGGGGTTCGAATCCCTTCGTCCGCGCCATCTTCCTTAGCCCACAAGCAGGTGCCGTGCCAGGTATCGGCGGTAGATCTCGCATCGGATTCGGCCCGAAGCCGCTGATTCGCCCGCCATCACGCCGGCAGAGCGCAAGCGATAGAAGCTCTCCTCGGGCACCGCGTGATCCTTCAAGACGTCCCTCACTCGCTCCGCCAACGCGGGATCTTTGGACAGGGTGATCAGAATGCGACGCAGGTGGTCGCTAAACAAGCCCTCTTCACGGTCGGCCTCCGCCTCGAACTGGTCGATGGTCAGGGGCCTGGAGACGATCTCTTCCAGTCCTTTTCGGACCATGTAGGGTTGCCCGCTCACGAGGGCGTAGAACCGTTCCACCTCGTTGAGCGACCGAAGCGGGTCGCCATGCCGTTCGTTCAGCTCGACGACCTGAGGCAGGTCGAAGTCGCCCAGTGCGATCCGCGTACCAACGTTAAAGGGCGATTGGTTGAGATCGGTGATGAAGAGGTGGGCTTCGGTCGCGTAGGCAATGGCCAGGGTCAGCTGCGCCCAAGGTCCGTCGGGCTCCAAGGAACGTCGATTGTGCCATGACCGGAACAGGCCAAAGACTTCGCTGCCGAAGGGGCAGGTGAAGAGCCGATCGACCTCGTCCATTGCCCAGACGAGCGGTTTATTCCCGTCTTCAAGGACGAACCGCTTGACGTACCGCTCAAGGTTCATGTTCGGCCCACGGCGCGCATCCCACGCCTCTTCCGGCCAGACCTCGAGGTCCAGTTGATCGGCGAGCATCTCGCCGAGGGCCCGGTAGAGCGTATCTGGCGATTCCAAATGAACGGAATTGAGCGACTGGAAGTCAGATAGCGCGACGCGAGATCCGTTTTGGCGCGCGAGGTACAGGCCGCGGGCCAGCAAGGAAGTCTTTCCCATTTGCCTCGCCCCCTTCACAAGGACGATGCTGTCCCTTCGCTGGACCGCAGAGAGAAAGTGGTCATCGGTCGGCCGAACGACATAGAACTTGGAATCGAGGGGTACGGCTCCCCCCACGGGCTCCAGTTTCGGAATCTCGGGTGCTGGCGTGGAGGGTGACTGAAGCGACCGGTCGAGCTCGCTGATGATCCTGTCGTCGTCGTGTTCGCCCGTCCATAGCACGTAATTCAGCCGGTCTAGGACTGCGCCAAAGGTTGGAGTTAGCGGGCCGGTATACGCGACTCGGACGGGAAGGATACGGGGACGTCCGCCGTTGATCTGGGATGTTTCGGCAGCCGTCATGAGCTCATACTCGACCATCTCGCTACGAAGCGTGGCCTCACTGACGAGCGGGATCACCGCGTCGGCGGACTTGATCTTGTCCTCGATTTGCCTCGCCCATTCGGCCCCGATCGCCATATGTTTGTCCAGAAAGACCTCATAACCACACTCGGTCAATCCGGTCTCGATCCGTCGGACGAGGTGCTCGTCTTGCGGGGAGTTTCGCTTATAAAGCAGCGTCACTTTGCCGATCGCGGTAGGGGGCGACGGCGGCGAAGATCCGCCTAGCTTTGAAGGCTTGGCCCGCATGCCGACTTTTCCATCGGAGAATCCGTAAACGGAGAGCCGTTGCCCGTGTTTCACTTCAGCTTCGCCGTGGAAGGTCAGATGTGGCGCCCAGCGATCGAATTGGAGAAGGACCTCCGCCGCGCTGCCGCTGATCAGGATATGGCCGGGCTCGCCAAGGTCCATAACGCGCTGGGCCAGGTTAACGCCGCCGCCGCGCGCATTCTCCCGGCCGCTAATGTCGGTCACGCGGGTTACGGGCCCGCTATGGAGTCCGAGCCGCAGCGGGAGTTCGGGCCTGTCACTTACGGCTTCCGCAATCTCGATCGCGCACTGCAGGGGAGCGATCGGATCTCGGGCAAAGACGAGCGCCATGCCGTCGCCGGTATCGAGCGGCATCAGCTCTCCGGCGGTGTCCGCACGCTGAAACTCCCCAGTGGACCGCACGATCTGGTGGAGCAGAGCCGTGCGTCTGGCCTGCTCTTCCATGGACAGCCGCGAGTAGCCGGCCAGGTCCATGAACAGAACATGGGCTATTTCGGCATTCAGGCGACCATCGGTCACGGTGCGCAGTGTATCCGCGAACTCAGTAGGCTTTGGCGAACACGACCCGCTTGGCGCTGGGCTTTCCGGTAAGGACGCATTGACCAGGCTCGTCATCCCCAGGTTTGAGCGGCTGAAGGGGTATGCACCGTATCGTGGCCTTGGTGGCGTCGGCAATGCGGTCCTCGGTCTCGGTGGTGCCATCCCAGTGGGCCACGACGAATCCGCCACCACCTTCGCCCTCGAACCGTGCCTGGAACTCGTCCCAGGTGTCGACGCGATGGGTGTTCGCCTCGCGAAACTCAAGAGCTCGGCGGTACAGGTTGTCTTGGATCGAATCGAGCATCGCCGGCGCGTCGGTGACCAGTTGCGAGAGTCCCAGCGTTGCCTTTTCCCCGGTATCCCGGCGGGCGACAATGCAGGTTCCCGCCTCTAGGTCGCGCGGGCCGAGCTCGATGCGGAGGCAGGCGCCCCGCAGCTCCCAGTCGTTGAACTTGAAGCCGGGCGATTCCTTTTCCCGCTTGTCCACCTTGACTCGAATCGGCAAGCCTCCGAACGTTTCGTCGCGCATCGCATCCGCCAGTGCGTCGCACTTGGCGAAAACCTGCTCGCGCTGAGCGTCTTCCCGAGCGATGGGGACAAAAACCACCTGAATCGGCGCGAGCCGCGGCGGCGCGACCAGTCCCTTGTCGTCCGAGTGCGCCATGATCAGGGTCCCGATCAGGCGGGTCGAAACGCCCCACGAGGTGGCGTACACATGGTCGAGCTTGCCTTCGGCGGTCTGGAACTGCACATCGAACGCCTTGGCGAAGTTCTGGCCGAGGTGATGCGACGTGCCGGCCTGGATGCAGCGCAGGTCCTGCGTCAGCGCCTCGATGCAGTACGTATGGTGTGCGCCCGCGAACTTCTCGCCTTCCGACTTCAAGCCCCGCAGCACCGGCACCGCCATCCACTCCTCGCAGAACCGGGCGTAGCACTGGTGAAGGATTGTCAGGGCCTCTTGCTCGGCTTCATCGAACGTGGCATGGGCGGTGTGGCCCTCTTGCCAGAGGAACTCGGCCGTCCGCAGGAAGAGGCGGGTTCGCATTTCCCAGCGCACGACGTTGGCCCACTGATTGATCAGGAGCGGGAGGTCGCGATAGCTCTGAATCCACTTGCGATAGGTATGCCAGATGACGGTTTCGCTCGTGGGCCGAATGATTAGGGGCTCTTCCAATTCGGCATCCGGATCGGCAATCAATCCTTTACCATTGGGATTGGCTTTGAGGCGATGATGGGTGACGACCGCGCATTCCTTGGCAAAGCCCTCGACATGTTCGGCCTCGCGCTCGAAGAACGACTTCGGAATGAATAGCGGGAAGTAGGCGTTGACATGGCCGGTCGCTTTGAAGAGGCCGTCCAGAGCTTGCTGCATCAGCTCCCACATCGCATAGCCATGCGGCTTGATCACCATACAGCCGCGCACGGACGAGTGGTCGGCCAAATCGGCGCGTACGACCAGTTCGTTGTACCAATCGCTGAAGTTCTCGTCTCGCGGCGTCAATCCCGCTTTGGCGCTCATGAGGCTAGATTGTGGCACGGCGAACGAAGTCGCGAACTCACAGGAGAAGGCTTGGGACCGTAGAAACGAGGTTCAACGGACCGCTGTTCGGATCCGGCGCGCAAACCCCCCCTCCCTGATCGAGGGAGAGGGCTCGATCCCTTCTTACTTGCCGGTGGTTTCGGCGCCGGTGGTGCCGGTTGTCGTGCCACCCGCGGTGTCGCCGATACCGCCGGTGGTTGTCGGCGCGGGCATTGTTCCCGGCGTATTCGCGGTTGCGGCGGCGTCCTTGACGCGCTCCATAAGCTTCTCCCAAGGGCTCTTCAGATCGCTGTACTTGATCTCGACCTTGGCGTCCTTCAGCTTGTCGGCGAGCCGCTTGGAGAGGTCCAAGGCCTTGGCGCCGCGCTGCATGGCGAGTTGCCTTTTGAGCAGGGTCGTCTTGGCTTCGTCCATAACCACGGGCTTGGCCGGGTTCTTCTTCTCGATGTAAAACTTGGCCCAGCCTGCTTCGGTGCGGACCCAGTTGCTCGTGCCACCCTCAGGAGCTGCCACGACGATCTTTCGTACGGGTTCAGGCAGCGTCTCGATCACGCCGTTGGGGAACCGCCCGGTGGACTGCTTGGCCTGGGGATCGAGGCTGTACTGGATCGCCAGCTGGCCAAAATTGGTGCCGGCCCGAATCTCCTGGTCGATCTTCGCCTTGATGGAATCGTCCTTGACGAGGATCCATTGCATGTCGTATCGCTCGGGTTCGGTGAACTGCTTGGGGTTGTCCTTGATAAACTGCTGGACTTCCTGGTCGGTGACCGTGATGCCTTTGGTCAGCAGACGTTCCTGGGCGAGGTCGGCGAGGATCGTTTCCTTGATCTGGCTGAGCGTCATGCCACGGGCTTGCAGCTCCCGCACGATGTTCGGGTTGATCTTCTTTTTGAACTCGATTTCGTCGAGGACGTCCTTTTCCGTTGGCGCGACGCCTTCATCCGTAGCCATCTGCAGCAGCAGTTGGCGCTGGATGAGATCCTGGAGCGCCTGGAAGCCGATGGTTTCCGCCACTGGGAGCGTTACGGTCTGGCCTTGGGCCCTTACCGAGACGCTTCCCTTAATCTCCATGTACTCGTAGTAGTCGGCCATCGAGATCGACTGGCCGTTTACAATCGCGAGGTTCTTACTCTCGCTTGCCGGGTTCTTGCCGCCGCCGCAGCCCCCCGCCACTGCGACAGAAAGGACTGCCGCAAGAATCCACATGCGTTGTTTCAAATTCAAAATCTCCTGTTCGCTGCGCTGTTGGCGCTTGCCTTAATGCTACCTGTTGGCAGATTTGTCCCAAAAACTCACAATTCGGGTGGCGCGCCGCACGCTTAGCGCCAACCGCTCTGTAGAAAGCAGAGTTCCCGTTCCCGAGAAAATTTGGTGGTCGATTGGAAAAACCCGTCGCCTGTCTACGTGAACTCTCGGTAATATGAGTTAAGTCCATGCCCCAGGATAAGATCGTCGTCGTTGGCGCGAGAGAAAACAACCTCAAGAACGTGACCGTGGAGATTCCACGCGATCAATTGGTGGTCATCACCGGCTTGAGCGGCAGCGGAAAGAGCAGTCTGGCCTTCGACACCATTTACGCGGAGGGCCAGCGGCGCTATGTCGAGAGCCTGAGCGCCTATGCCCGGCAGTTTCTCGGCCAGATGGACAAGCCGGACGTGGACCATATCGACGGGCTGTCTCCAGCGGTCTCGATCGACCAAAAGAGCGCTTCGCGCAACCCGAGGTCGACAGTCGGAACCGTTACGGAAATCTATGACTACCTTCGAATCCTGTTTGCCCGCGCCGGGATTCCGTATTGCATCAACGGCCACGGCCCGATCGAGCGCCAATCCACGGACCAGATCGTTGATGCCGTGAAAGCGATGCCGGATGGGGCGAAGCTGCAGGTTCTGGCGCCCGTTGTTCGGGGGAGAAAGGGCGAGTACAAATCCGTACTCCAGGAAATCAACCGGGCTGGCTACGTCCGCGTCCGGGTGGACGGCGAGATGTACGAGGTCACCGACGACATCCCGATGGACCGCTACAAACAGCACACCATCGAAGTTGTAGTCGACCGTCTGGTCCTCAAGGATGGCATCGACCGCCGCTTGACCGACTCGGTGGAGAGCGCCCTGAAAATGGGCAAGGGTCTCGTAACGCTGAGCTTGCAGGATCCGACGACGGAGCAGTGGGTTGACCATTCGTTCAGCGAGAGCTACAGTTGCGCCGAGTGCGGGTTCAGCATGCCGGAGCCCGAGCCGCGCATGTTTTCGTTCAATTCTCCTTATGGCGCCTGCCCCGATTGCCTTGGACTCGGCACGAAGACAGAATTCGACCTTGAGCTCATCATTCCGGACCGGTCAAAGCCCCTGCGAGACGGCGCGATCGTGCCCTTTGTGTACAAATCGGGAGAAGTGAAGGAGTGGTGGCCGGACATGCTCGACGGCGTGGGAAAGGCTGTCGGCTTCGATGCTTCGCTGCCCGTTAGCGAATTGACCGTAGAACAGCTGGAGCCGGTCTGGAACGGTCTGGAACAACCCGTACAGGTCACCATGCACTACGGGCGTTCGACCCGCACCTTCAATGCGAAATGGGAAGGCGTGGTGGCCTCGCTACGCAAGCGGTACGAAGGAACCGAAAGCGAATGGGTCAAGAAGGACCTCGAACAGTACATGAGCACGAAGCCGTGTCCCAGCTGCAATGGGCGACGGCTGAAACCCGAGAGCCTCGCCGTGAGAATCGCCGACACCGATATTTCCGAGGCGTGCTCGATGCCGGTGGCAGACGCGCTCAGGTGGTTCGAGGCACTTCCCGCAAAACTCACCAAGCGACAAACCGCGATTGCTGAACGCGCCATAAAGGAGGTAATTGAGCGGCTTCGATTCCTCTACGACGTCGGGCTCTCTTACTTGACATTGGACCGTAACGCCCGGACCCTCGCCGGCGGGGAAGCCCAGCGAATACGTTTGGCGACCCAGATTGGAAGCGGGCTGATGGGTTGCCTCTATATCCTGGACGAGCCCTCAATCGGACTCCACCAGCGAGACAATCGCAAGCTGATCGAAACCCTGAGAAGGCTGCGGGATCTCGGCAATACGGTCATCGTCGTCGAGCACGACGAGGAAACGATGCTTGCCGCGGATTGGCTGATCGAGCTGGGCCCAGGAGCTGGTGAGCATGGCGGGATTATCGTCAACGAAGGCAAGCTCGCCGACTTCCTCGTGAAACCGTCGATCACGGCCGAGTATCTTTCCCGCACGCGAAGTATCGAAGTGCCCGCTGAACGTCGCCGACCCAAGAGTGAATGCCCGCTTTCAGCGCCTTTCGGCAACGGCGTCCTCAAGTCTCGCAAGCCCAAGCGGGAGAAGGTCAGAGCCTAAAGCCGGTCGGCCAAGGCCAGGATCGTCGCCCATTCGTCGGGCTCGACCGGCAGCACGCTCAGTCGCTGCCCCTTTCGAAGCAGAAGCATGTTCGCCAGTGCCGGATTCGTTCGCATTTCGGCCAGGGTTATGATTCCGTTGAATTTCCGAACAAACGTCACATCGCGCGTCAGCCAGCGCGGATTGTCGCGCGGACTCTTCGCGTCGTAATACATGCTCTTGGGGTCGAACTGGGTCGGATCGGGATAGGCCTCGCTGGCAACGCGCATAATGCCGACGACTCCCGTCGGGTTGCTGTTGGAGTTGTAGAAGAACGCCTCGTCCCCGACGTTCATCGAGTCGCGGAAATAGTTGCGGACCGTATAGTTTCGGCAACCCTCCCAGTGCTCGGTGCCCGCCCGCGCGAGGTCGTCGATGCTGTAGCAATCCGGCTCCGATTTCATCAGCCAATACGGCATCTATTCCTCCACTCGAATCCAATTCACGACTTGATCCACGACATGCAAATTCTTGAGCGCCTTGATTCCGCGTAGGAATTCAGCTTCTTGGCACGGATGGGTAAGGAACACAAGCTCTCCACGCTGCCTCGGCAAGGTCCGCATCTCCATGGCGGCAAGCGATACGTTGCAGTTGCCAAAGACGGTCGCGATACAACCCAAGACCTTCGGGGCGTCCAAGACGATCATGCGAAGGTAGTACTTCGTCACGAGTTCATCCATGGCTATCACGTCGATTTCACCGTCCTGTGGCAGCACGTTGCCGGCGCCGCCGATTCTGATGTTGCGGCACACGTCGATCACGTCTCCGATCACTGCGGAACCGGTAGGATCGCCGCCCGCGCCGCGTCCGCTGAACATCACGTCCCCCACGAAGTCGCCTCGGATCCAGACCGCGTTATAGACTCCGCGCACGTCCGCGAGCGGATGGTCCTTCGGGATCATGGTGGGATGCACGCGCGCCGAGACGCCATGGCCAACCGCCTCGACGATGCCAAGCAGCTTGATGCGATATCCAAACAGCTCCGCAAACTCCATGTCCCGCTTGGCAACGCTGCGAATGCCTTCGCGATACACCCTGCCCGGGGGCAGCGTCTTTTGGAAACCAATGGAGCCGAGAATCGCCAACTTGTATTGGGTGTCGAAACCGTCCACGTCGGACGTTGGATCAGCTTCGGCATAGCCCTTTTCCTGAGCGAGGGCGAGCACCTCGTCAAAGTCGGCTCCTTCTTCCGCCATCTTGGTCAGGATGTAGTTGGTGGTGCCGTTCAGAATTCCCATCAGCTTTATCAGGTCGTTTCCGGCGAGCTGATGCTTGAGCGGCTGGATCAGCGGGATTCCGCCACCTACGGCAGCCTCGTAGTGCAGGTCCAACCCGCGTTGGGCGGCGATATGGACCAAGTCCACCCCTTCTTTGGCGATCAGTTCCTTGTTTGCGGTCACCACGTGCTTGCCGGATTCCAGCGCCTTGGCAATCAGTGCTCCCGCCGGATCCAGTCCGCCCATCACTTCGATCACCATGTCGATCGTTGGATCGTCGACGATTCCGCGAAGATCGGTGGTCAGCTTGACCCCAGACTCTGAGCGCGGCTTATCGACGTCACGGACGCCGACTCGCACGATCTCGATATCGGCGCCGACCTTCTTCTTGATGGCCTCGTAGTTGTCGCGAAGCATGCGATAGGCGCCTTGGCCGACGGTGCCAAAGCCAAGCATGCCGATGCGAATAACGGGGCGTGCGGAATCAGCCAATGTACATCAAAACATCGCCCGGTTGGACCAGCTGGCCATTGGTGGCAACGATCTTCTCGACGGTCCCGCTGGCCGTCGCGGTGATTTCATTGAAGACCTTCATGGCCTCGATCAGACCCACAACCTGACCGGCGATCACAGCATCGCCTTCCCGCACGAAAGGCTGGGCCCCCGGACTGGACGCCATGTAGAAAATCCCCATCATCGGGCTGGCAACCGGTGTTCCGGCGGGTGGCGCCACAAGCGGAGGAGCCATCATCAAGGGGAACGAAACATCGTCGCCCTCGACGGCTGCCTCTCCGGGCGCTGCCGTCATCTGCGGCCGCCGCCGAGAAAACTCCACTGCCCAGTCGTCTCCGCTCAACTTCGCCTCGACGAGTCCGAACTCCGCCATGAGGGCGGCGAGCTCGTCGATCCGATCCTTCAGATCGCTCACCCTTACATTATGATGCCTCGCTCGGTCGGGCACCTAACACGGGCAAGATAGGCAATAGGTCCCAAATCCAGTGACCCTTGGGAACACAACATGGTGTGATTCGCATCATACGTTGGGCATTTGGGCCCAGCACTATTACCATCCTCCAGAAACTGCGATACCTTACGATGTGGCGGTCAATAAGAAAGACACAGTGGATCGCCATCATCTTGGAGGATGAAAATGATTAACTCTCGAACTCTCGTTATCGCTCTTGCAACTCTGGTCGCTACCGCCTCTCAGGCTGCAGTTCTGTGGTCCCAACCTTGGAACCCTAACCAGAAGTGGGCTTCGTTCCCTTCGGCTGTCGAAAGTTGTGCCGTACCGAACATCCTAGGCGCAATCGCAATGGACGATTTTCGCTTGGCAAATGGAGGCATCGTGAACCGAGTAGCTTGGTGGGGCGTTCCCCTGGTTACCGCACAGCTGGCCGGCGGCAGGAAGTACTACATTGCGTTCTATGAAAACACACCAGGTATGTGTAAACCCAACGCGCAACCCGTCTTTCGAGCTTGTGTGACTCCGCAGTTTGTAACCGCGGGAATCGACTGTCAAGGCAAAGTCGTTTATCGATTCGAAGCAGCACTAGGAGCACCATTCAATGCCGTTCCGAATCGACACTATTGGATTCAGATTTCTGAAGACGATTCGACAAGCGCTACCAAGAAGGTCATTGATTGGCAGTGGTCCGGCTACCGCCCGATCAATCTCTGCCCATCGCAGAGCGTTCGCAAGATGGGCGCCCTCACGAAGCGGTTCCTCAACGTGGATCCTTGCGACGGCCAGAAGGACGACCTCGCTTTTCAACTGATCAACTAAACACCTCGCCCCCAAAACCGCCCCGGCAGCCATTGTGTCTCGCCGGGGCTCTACTTTGCGTCGACAATCAACCTGGCGGCTTCCAGTAGCGTGGCGCAGGTGCGATCAGGCTGGATTTCCCATTCGACTGATTCTCCAGGTGCGGTCACGCCGGAGTGCACCAGGATGGTGTTCAGGCCGGCGCGGTGACCACATTCGATGTCGGACCACTTGTCGCCCACCA
Source organism: Fimbriimonadaceae bacterium (assembly GCA_019187105.1). Taxonomy (NCBI): domain Bacteria; kingdom Bacillati; phylum Armatimonadota; class Fimbriimonadia; order Fimbriimonadales; family Fimbriimonadaceae; species Fimbriimonadaceae bacterium. The sequence continues at coordinate 2,004,672 of JABAQM010000001.1, forward strand.
TCGTCGCCCCGCGAAGGTCCAATTCATGTTCGTCGCGGGCAGCGAGAATCATCCCCGGCATGGGCTTTCGCCAGGACGAGTTTTGAGCCTTTAAGTCCGTACAGTAGTAAATACCGCTAATTGAGAACCCTCGTTCAGCGCATCGCTCTTGTAGATATCGGTTGATCTGCTCGAGCGTCCCTGGCTGGATCAGCCCAAGCGATACGCCTTGCTGGTTGGAAATCACGTAAACATCGAATCCATTCGCATGAAGCAGTTCCAACGCATCGATCGTGTAAGGAAAGATGCGGAAGTCTTCAAAACGACAAACATAGGGAGATATATCCTCGTTTATGACGCCATCTCTGTCGAGGAATACGGGGCGCCTCTTCATTCGATGCCTTCCAATCGGTCCCGCTGAATAATACTGAAGATACCTGCACAAAACACCAAGCTTCCGCCGACGACTAAGGCGCTAGCTACGGAATAGAGTTTTCCATACCATCCGAAGAAGAGCAGGCTTAGAGGAGCCAGGCCGGAAATGGCCCAGATGTGCATTGCCAGAACTCTCCCCCGCAGCCGCTCTGGCGATAACAGCTGGAAGAGTGTATTGGTGGTGTTCAATTGGGCGACTCCACATATGCCGGCGATGGCCAGAATCGGTCCGGCAATCCACAGCGAGTGCGTAAAGGAAAGCAGGATCAACATGAGTCCGATCCCGATCATGGCGACGTGGAGAATGATCCGCTTGTAGGGTCGGGACGAGAGCCAGGAAACCATGAGCAAGCCCGTTATCGCGCCGATCCCGACGCAGGTCATGGCAAGGCCGAGACCACGCTCATCGAGCCCGAGGATGTCCTTGGCAATCGCCGGCATGAAGCTGAGATAGAACAGGGCGAACATGGAAGTGGTGGACTCCATGAGAAAGAGAATCCGAAGGCGCTGGTCTCGGAAGGTGTAGCGCATGCCCTCGAAAAGGAGATCTTGAATGGGCTGCGGCTCGCGTGCCTCGGCGGAGAGGTCGGCCCGAATGGTGAACACGCTTATGATCAGGGCGACGTAGCTGATACCGTTCAGCAGATAGCAGAACGCCGGTCCGAATTCCGCGAGCAGGAGGCCACCGAAGGCTGGACCGAAGACCCGCGCCATGTTGAAGGTCATCGCGTTAAGCGGAACCGCCGAGGGGAGGACTTCGGCCGGAACCACGCGCCCGACCGTTGCTTGTCGAGCGGGCGTTTCAAAGGCGGAAATGACGCCGTTGACCAGCGCGACGGCCGCGATATGCCAGTACTCCACCCGGCCGGAATAGGTCAGCACGGCAAGCACGGTGGAGGAAATGGCGAAGAGGGCCTGGCACCACAGCAGCACCGTTCGACGGCTGTAGGTGTCGGTGATGATGCCGGCGAACAACCCGAGGATCGAAACCGGAATCATCGAGCAAAAGGCCACGAGGGCAAGCTTGTCAACCTCGCCGGTCAGCTCATAAACGTGCCAGCCCTGGGCTACATTTCTGACCCATGTGCCGATGAAGGACACAAAGGCGCCGATCCACAAAATGCGAAAATCGCGAAACTGGAAAGGGCGGAGCGTATGGGATTCTCGGGCCCTGGTCAACCAAGTGGTCAGGACCCCTGCCATAGCCGGAGTAAACCCGAAAGGGCTAGACTAGCTATCTGGACGCGGAGTGGTGTCCGAGTGGTCGAAGGAGCGCGATTGGAAATCGCGTATACGGCAACGTATCGTGGGTTCGAATCCCACCCACTCCGCCATCTCTGTTGAGTTGGGGGCGAAAATACGTATTCACGCCTCGACTCTCGGCGTTCGCGGTAGAGTAGCCATCAAGGTGCGAACCGGACGAAGCCGTCGTTATGCATCAGCTGCGCTGCTAATCCTTAGTCTGGCCGGGCTTGTCACGCCAGCCATCGCCTCGGAAAAGAAGACCATCCTCGTCTGGGGCCAGACGCTGGGCCCCGATACCAAGGGTACGGAGGCCGTCGTTCGCGAGTTCGAGCGGCGCAATCCGGAATACCGAGTGCGTGTGCTCGGGATGGGCGCCGGCGAGATGAATCCTCAGAAGCTCATGACGGCGATCGTCGGCCGAGTTCCTCCCGATGTCATCCATCAAGACCGGTTCACGATCTCGGATTGGGCAAAGCGTGGGGCGTTTCGACCTCTCGACGACTTGATCGCCAATGACCAGGCTGCCGGTGTCTACACGCCGGGACCGGATACGTTCTATCCAGCTGCCTGGGCCGAGGCCCAGTTCGATGGAAAGCAATACGGGATTCCCACCGATGCGGATGACCGCGCACTTTACTACAGCAAGGCCATCTTTCAGGAGAAGGCCGCCGACCTCCGCAAGGCCGGACTCGACCCCGATCGGCCGCCTCGCACCTGGAGCGAGATCCTTGCATACAGCAAGGTCCTGACCGAGTTCAACAAGGATGGATCGCTGAAGCGGGCGGGCTTCATCCCGAACTTCGGCAACTCGTGGCTGTATTTGTTCGCCTTCCAGAACAATGCCGAATTCATGTCGCCTGATGGGCGTCGCTGCACGCTGAATTCGCCGCCGGCCGTCGAGGCGCTCCAGTTCATGATCGACGGCTACGACATCCTGGGCGGGTACGAAGCGGCACAGAAGTTTCAGACCGGTTTCCAGGGCGGCGAAAACGATCCGTTCATGGTTGGGAAGGTCGCGATGAAGATCGACGGCGACTGGATCCTCTACGGCCTGGCAAAGTACGCTCCCCACCTCAATTTCTACTCGGCGCCCCCGCCGGTGCCGGACGATCGCTATTACAGGCGAGGAAGGTTTGCGAACGAGAAGGACCAGTTCGTCACCTGGATCGGCGGATTCAGCTACGCGATTCCCAATGGCGCCCGCGAGATCGAGGGAGCGTGGAAATTCATCAAGTTCGCCACCAGCACCGAGGGCCACCTGCTGGATATGCGCGCCCAGCGGGAATGGGAGCGGTTGCGAGGGCGGATCTTCATTCCCCGGGTCAAAGCGAATATCAAGACCAACGAGGTGGCCTTCGTCGAATTCCGGCCGGCGGATAAGAAGTTTGCCGACGTCGTGAAGCTGAACATCGAGCTCATGAACGTCGCCCGGATCAGGCCTGCGACCTTTGTGGGGCAAGTCCTGTGGGACGAGCACGTACGCGCGATCGAACAGGCGTGTCTGAAAAAAGTCACTCCGACGCAGGCTCTGCAGGCTGGGCAAGATCGGGTTCAGCGGCTGCTAGATGAGGTGTTCAACGAACGGCAGTATTCGGTTGTCGACCTGCGTGTCCCGATGTGGCTTGGTCTGGGAGGCTTCCTCCTGGGTTGCGCCCTGCTGTTCGCTCGCTTTCGGAGCCTCAATCTCGGAGCGTTGGCTCGCCAAGAGGCTCGCTGGGCGTACCTGTTCATCGCGCCGTGGGCGATCGGATTTGTGATCTTCACGCTGGGGCCGATGCTCGCCTCAATGTTCTTCAGCTTCACCCAATACAACGTACTGAACGATGCCCGCTGGGTTGGCACGAAGAACTTCGCCGACGTCTTCGGATCGGATTGGCAGAACATTTCGAAAGCGCTCAGCAACGTGCTCTACATTTCCGGCGTTGGCGTGCCCTTGGGACTGGTGACCGGTCTTGCCATCGCCCTGCTATTGAATTCCGCGGTGAACGGCATGCGCGTCTATCGCACGGCGTTTTATGTGCCTGCCATCGTCCCGACCACAGCCGCAGTGGTCCTCTGGCTTTGGATTCTGACTCCCGACCCGAGCAAGGGCGTATTCAACAACATTTGGTCGCATACGATCCTGCCTTGGTTCGGGGTTCAGCCGCCGGGATGGCATACGGCCGAAGCCTGGGCCAAGCCGACGCTGATCATCATGGGGCTTTGGGGCGCGGGCAGTGGCATGATTCTCTGGCTGGCCGGCCTCAAGGGGATCCCGGCGACTTTGTACGAAGCCGCCAACATCGACGGAGCAAGTCCCTGGCAGCAGTTCTGGAATGTCACCTTGCCGCAGCTCAGCCCGATTATTTTCTTCAACACGGTGATGGGGTTTATCGGCGCGATCCAGACGTTCGACAGCATCTATATCATCACCAAGGGGCTTAACTCCGGGCCCGCGGATTCGCTGTTGATGCCGGTGTATCACCTCTTCACGAACGCCTTCAACTACTTCCGCATGGGTTATGCGAGCGCGCTTGCCTGGGTGATTTTCGCGATCATCTTGCTCCTCACCCTCATCCAGTTCAAGCTCGCCCCGCGGTGGGTCCATTACGAGGCCGACAAGTGAAAGCCGAGCCCCTGTTCCTGCTTGCGGCCATCGCGTTGACGGTTGGCCTTGTGGCCGGCGCCCGCAGCCTGTGGTTGGCGATGCTGCTGGTTCTGGGCGAGCCGGAGCCTCGCCGACCCGCCATGATGCGGAGCCTGGTGGCTTCGCTCATCACCTGCGGCCTTTGCCTCACCGTCATCGCCTTCCTCCCGCTCGACGCGGGCCGCGACACGTCCGGGAACGGTCTTCGAATTCCGCTCGGCTGGGTCTTGATGCCTTGGACCGCTTGGGGGCTTGTAACAAGCCTCTTGTTTGTTGGCGTGCGGGGCGTCCAGTGGGCGATCGGGCTTCGTGGCGCCGAGCGCTCCCAGCGCCTCAGGCAGGGGATCGTTTGGGCCTGTGTTGCGTTGGTCTTCTTCTGGCTCCACCAAACCTATGGCAGTCCGGTCGAATGGTACGCCGGAATCTGTGTGCTAAAGCCATCCACCGCGCTCGCCATGCTAGTATTCCTCGCGGCTGCGATCGTGGCGATGGCGATCGCCTCGAAGCGGGCCCGTGGACGCGGTGCGACCAAGACCGCGGTAACCCACTTCACCCTTTTGGCAGGCTCGGTTGTCTTCAGCTTCCCGTTCATCTGGCTGCTCAGCACCAGTTTCAAGGAATCGCGCGACATCGTCTCCCAGTTCGGCGAGATCCGATTGATGCCGCGGGTTGAAGAAACCCTTCCCTATTTCGATCCCGCAAACCCCCTTTACGAAGGTGTGCACGAGGGCAATACCGTGAGCGGCTACAAGATCGGCGAGGAAGGTGATGGAAGGATTCGAATCGATATCGCCAATCCGGTCAGCATGCGGGGAGTGACCTTCAGTGCGTCGCTGAAGCAGCTGAAGGTGATTCCCAAGGACGCCAAGGTCGTGACCTCCACCTTCGACGGGGTTCCCGTTCGCGGGATGGTACTCGAGGATTTCGAGGACGCCCGTCGGCGTATCCAGATTCTGGAGCCGGCGAAGTACAAGGGTGTGGAATTCGTCGCCAACCCGAGCGATGTCATGCCGGTGATGAAGCCCGGCCTGCGCTGGAAGAACTATCCGGAGGCGCTGGAGTATCTGCCACCGGAAACCTCGATGGGCCTCGTGTACCTGAAGAACACCCTCTTTCTGGTTGTCATGACCGTCATCGGGACCATCATGAGCTCGGCCATCGTGGCCTATGCCTTTAGCCGGATGCGGTTTCCCGGGAAGGCCGCACTGTTCACGCTGATGCTAAGCACCATGATGCTTCCCGGTGCGGTTACGCTCCTGCCGACCTTTCTGATTTTTCGAAACCTTGGCTGGATCGATACGCTGGCGCCGCTTTGGGTGCCCGCGTTTTTCGCCGGCGCCTTTAATGTCTTTATGCTGCGCCAGTTCTTCCTCACCATCCCCATGGAGCTTGAGGACGCGGCAAAGATCGACGGCTGCAGCTACTGGAAGACCTTTTGGGCCGTGATGCTTCCCCAGGTCAAGCCGGCGCTGGCCGTGATCGCGATCTGGACCTTCATGGCGACCTGGAACAACTTCATGGGTCCGCTGATCTACATCAACTCGCCGGAGAACATGCCGATCGCGTATGCGGTGCAGCTGTTCCAGAGCCAGCGCGGGGGCGAGCCCGCCCTGCTGATGGCGTTTGCGACGATGGCCATGGTGCCGGTGTTGCTGGTGTTCTTCTTCGCGCAGCGGTACTTCATCGAGGGCGTCACGCTCAGCGGCTTGGGCGGCAGGTAGCACTTTGGGCAAGGGATGCGAAAACCGGCACCGGGTTCTACCGGTCCTTGTCGTATGATTGAAGGGATTGCTTCGCACCCGGGTTAGCTTCGCGAACCCGGGCCACCCAAGAACAGAAATGGAGAAGGAAATGAATGGTCACCCAAATCCAGGCCACCCGCCCGCCCGAGCACGATATGCGTGTTGGGATCTGGGGCTGTTTCCGACTTGATCGATCGCGGCAATACTCCGAATGCATGGTGATCCAAATGTCATTATATCTATTTGCACTAGTCAGCATCCCTGTAGCGTCAAGCGCAGAATTCATCGGAGTGGGACAGCTTGTCGGTGGCGAGAGTAGTTCGTGCTTTGCCATCTCTTTCGACGGGGGATTCTGCGGCGGCCAGGCGACTCCGGGTGCCTCCATACTCGTGCCGGTAATCTGGTCCAGTGGCTTGGGGATCGTTGCCCTCATCCAAGGCGAGCCCTTTGATATTGGCCAGTGCAACGGTATAACTTCTAACGGATCTGCCGTCGGCTACTTTAACAATGACGCGTTCTACTACACTGATATGGGCTTCATGCTTATACCGGACGGCGAGTTCAATGCTCGGTTCGCCTATGACCTCTCCTCAGACGCCCAGATTGTCGTCGGCCGAGGTGGTACCGGCGCTGGATGGACTTGGCGACCCGGTGAACTTCCACAAAAGATTGTGCCGCCCGCTACCTGGCAGATAGGCGGATCAGCAGAAGGAATCTCATCGGACGGGAGCGTGATCGTGGGCTACGGCCGTAATCCGCAGAACAAGACCGAAGCCTATCGACTCTTTTCCGACTTTCCCTTTGAACCCCTAGGGGCACCGCCAGCTGCGGATCCCTACTCTGAGACCGAAGACTGCAATGCCGACGGTTCAGTCGTCGTTGGCAATGCGGGCGGCAAGCAGGCCTTTCGTTGGACCGAGAGCGCAGGGATGCAGTCCATTGGCTTCAACCTCTATTGCCACGCCGTATCCGGGGATGGCGAGGTGATGGTCGGGATGGAACTGGACTTTGACCTCGGGGAATTTGTCGCTGTCGTGTGGATCAACGGAGTGAAGCATGACCTTCGCCAATACTTAATCGACAACGGCGCCCCCAACGTATTCCCGTATCTCGAAGCGGCCTACGATGTTAGCGCCGACGGCACGATGATTTGCGGGGCCGGGAAGAACGACCAAGGGATAGGCGAAGGATTCTGGTGCAGAATCCCCCGCACCCTGGGGCCTCACAGCATCCGCGTCAACATCCAGAAGCCCGTCTTCGGCAGCATCACCGCAGGCGATCGGCGATCGACCTTCACCTCCGACGATCAGCGGCTGGAGATCACGAACGGTGTCGTCCCCAGCAACAGCCTTAGCCCGGTCACCTGGGAAATCGAGGGGACGGCGGCCCGGCTTGCCCCGAGCAAGCTCGAGTTCAAGCTCGAAGCCCAGGTCAGCCGCTCCGGCCTCAGCCAGACCATCGACCTCTGGAACCACCAAACCCAAAGCTGGCAAACCGTCGACACCCGCGCCGCCACCATGACCGACCAGACCGTCACCATCGAGCGGACCACCGACGCCACCCAGTTCGTCCGCCCCCAGGACGGCAAGGTCAAGGCCCGTATTCGCTACAAAGCAACCGCCCCCGGCGCGAGCTCCACCTGGAAAGCCCGCATCGACCACGCCCGCTGGACCGCGCATCCTTAGCCAGGTTCATCCGATTGTCATCTGAATGGCGTATACCATCGGTAGTGCCATGATAAAGCTCACTCTTGGCTTAGGCGCGGCCCTGGCCGCCATCGCTGGTTGTGTTGCCATGAATCCATCCGAAACCGTGACCCAATCCTCGCCTGCCGCTGCCCAGAACGTTCCGGCCGATGCCAAGACGCTGGTGCTCGGCGCAGGGTGTTTCTGGTGCGTCGAGGCGATCTTCGAGGACTTGAAGGGCGTCCACGCGGTTGAATCGGGCTATGCCGGCGGCGAACCGGCAAATCCCACTTATGAGCAGGTCTGTTCGGGCAGAACCGGCCATGCCGAGGTCATCAAGATTTTCTACAACGAGAAGGAGGTTTCCGCCGACGACCTGTTGCGGATCTTCTTCACCACCCACGATCCCACGACGCTTAACCGCCAAGGTCCGGATAGCGGGACCCAGTATCGGTCGGTGATCTTCGTCGAGAGCGATGAGGACCGGGCAAGAGCGAAGCGGATCATCGACGAGATTTCGGCGGAGAAGCTCTATCCAAATCCGATCGTGACGACCATCGAGCCGCTTAAGAACTACTCGACCGCCGAGGCCTATCACCAGGACTATTTCAAGAAGTTCGAAACGGCGACGCCAGAGCAGATGGGCCGCATGAACGCGGGTTACTGCAAGGCGATCATCGAGCCGAAGATTCGGAAGTTTCGCGAGAAGTACGCGGCGAAGCTCCGGAAGAAGTAATCGTCCTTTCGGTGCGTTGGTCTACCTAACCGTTGCCCGACTGTTCGGATTCAGCAATGACCAACTTTCGAACAGTGGCAACTCCAACTGTTTGTCGGTGGTATGGGCCTTCGGCGCCGCATAAGGCATGAACGCTGGGTCAAGGGTGAACAGACCCGGATTCATGTTTGCGCGAACCCACTGGTGGATTTCCGGAATCGTGAGGTCGATTGCTCCAGAACCATGATACGGAATGCCGTTGTTCAAGATCGCGAAGCCGTAGTTCGGCAGCTGCCCGCCCCGCAGATTGAAGGCGTAAGAGATAACGCCGACGAGCCGACCGTTGGCTAGGCATGCACCTCCCGAGTCTCCATTCACGCCCGCAGAATCGGGGTTGTCATCGAGCATGCTCACCAGGGCGGGTCCCAGGTTGAACATGCTCCACTTCTTGTGGACGATGTTCGTCGCGGCATGGCGGCCAAAGTTGCCATAGCGAATGTCGTATCCGTTTTTCGCCTGATTGACGTAGCCGATTCCGCCATATCCCACCCAGGTGACCGGCGTTCCGATTGGGGCCGATGCGCCTAGCGGGCACCAGACGGGTAGGTCGCTCGCGAAGTTGAAGATCGCTAAGTCGTAATTGGGATGGTTGATCCGTTCGACTGCAGTGTAGATCTTGCCCATCACCTCAAACGTCAGCCCCGGCACGTGGCGAGCCGTAATCATCGAGCGAGGCGATATCGCGGTCCCCGATCCGCCGCCACATTCTCCGACATAAGGGTGCTGCTGGTCCACGCCTAAATCCGGAGTGATGCCTTGAACGCGGATAACGGCAATCGCGAATCCAAGAACTGTAACGAACCTCATTCGACTCTGATCCCGCTCCATCATATCATCGCCACAGACCTTTGCCAAATCCTGGGATCGGCGATCTGGGCACCGGTATGCTTCCAGCCATGTCCGCCGTCGCCGAAGCCGTTTTGCGATCCGTCAACCCGGCTGACCCAGCTGATGTCGTCGGCGAAGTCAAGGTTTCCCGAGAAGACGACATTCGGGAGTCCTTTGATCGAGCCTCGAAAGCCTGGCTCCGGTGGCGATCCCTTACCGGCGTTGCAAGGGGGGACTCGCTCTTTGCCTGGGCCGAAGCAATAAACACCAGGCAACATGAACTGGCCGGCGAGCTTTGCCGCGAGGTCGGCAAGCCTATTGGCGAAGCCAAAGGCGAGGTCGCTCGATGCGTCGCGATTCTCCGCTATTTCGCAGGCGAGGCGGTGCGAGCCCATGGCGCCGTAATCCCGTCTCAGTTTGCCGGAGCGACACAGTACAGCCGCCGATCTCCCCTAGGGGCCGTCGGGCTCATCACTCCGTGGAACTTCCCCCTTGCGATCCCGATCTGGAAAGCGGCCCCCGCCCTCGCCTATGGCAACGTCGCCATCCTGAAGCCCAGTGAATTCAGCCCGGTGATGGGCAGCCGCCTCGCCGAGACCGCGAACGTGCTCCCAGATGGCGTCTTCCAGGTCATTCAGGGTGGCGGCGATGTCGGCGCGGCCATGCTTGATCAAACCGGCCTGCAGGGCGTGAGCTTCACCGGTTCCATTCCCACGGGGAAGCGGATCGCGATCACCTGTGCGGAGCGGAACATCCGCTGCCAGACCGAGATGGGAGGCAAGAACGTGGGCATCGTGCTCGCCGACGCCGACCTGGATCGAGCCGCATCGCTGGTGGCTTCCGGCGCGATGCGATTTGCCGGTCAGAAGTGCACGGCGACGAGCCGCGTCGTCGTGGTGGAAGCGGTTGCCGACCGCTTCGTCGAAAAGCTGATCGAGGCGACCCGGGCGTTGCCGGTTCAGAGCCCGATGGAGCCGACCTGCGCGGTCGGACCGGTGATCCATGGCGATGCCCGCGAGCGCATCCTGAACTCAATCGCGAAGGCGGGCTCACCCGTATACCGAGCGGAGGAGATCCCGGAGCGCGGAAGCTTCGTGCCGCCCACGATCTTCGACCACGAGCACCCGGAAAGTGAGCTCGCTCAGGAAGAAATTTTCGGACCCGTGCTTGTGGTGATTCGCGTAAGGGATCCCGAAGAAGCTCTCCACGTCGCCAATGCCACCCGATTCGGTCTCAGTGCCGCCGTCTACACCACCAACCTAGGTCATGCGATGGCCTTTATCGACCGGATCGAAGCCGGCATGGTGCGCGTCAATGGCGACACCACCGGGGTGGATCCGCATGCGCCGTTCGGCGGCTACAAATGGAGCTCGTCCGGCACTCGCGAACAGGGGCCTGCCGCAATCGAGTTCTATACCCAGACGCAGACCATCCAGATCCAGCCATGACGCCTGATCGAATTCGCGTCATCGACAGCCACACCGAGGGCGAGCCGACGAGAGTCGTGGTGGAAGGCTTTCCCAATCTTATGGGGACGAGCATGGCCGAGCGCGTGGAGGACTTCCGCAAACGCCAGGACCATCTCCGCCGGGCGATCGTTTGCGAGCCCCGGGGCCACGAAGCCGTCGTCGGCGCACTGGTTACGCCCCCGGTCAATCCGGATTCAAACCTCGGCGTGATCTTCTTCAACGATATCGGCTATCTCGGCATGTGCGGGCACGGGCTGATCGGCCTCGCGGCGACGCTTGCTCATACGGGTCAGTGGACGGATGCGCTGCTGACGGTGGATACGCCGGTCGGCACGGTGACGGCACGCCGATCCGAGCGAGGGGTGGAGATCGAGAACGTACCCTCACGGTGCACCGCCATCGGGGTCCCTCTGCAAGTTCCCGGCCTCGGGCAGATTCACGGGAATGTGGCCTATGGCGGCAATTGGTTCTTCCTGGTGAACTGGCCTGAGGAGCTTCGCTATGCCGACCGCAGCCGGCTGCTGCAAATCGCGGAGCACATCCGCCAGTGCCTCCGGGAGACGCCACAGGACATCGAGGGTTGGGCGGAGATCGACCACATCGAGCTCTGCCATGCCCACGAGAATTTCGTCCTCTGCCCGGGTGCGGCGTACGACCGCTCCCCTTGTGGCACCGGCACCTCGGCCCATATGGCGGCGATGCGGGCGCGTGGCGAGTTGGAACTCGAGGAGACCTGGACCCAGGTCGGCATCGCCGGAGGCAGCTTTGTGGGCTGGCTCGAGCTGCGTGACGGCGAGCTGATTCCACACCTGGTCGGCAGGGCGCATGTCACCGCCGAATCGACGCTGATCCTCGATGCCGAGGACCCATTCCGATTTGGCATCGAGGCGCCCTCGCAACGGCTCGCTGGTCCGTCATGATTACGTAAGTGATTCGCGAGATCGCCGTTGAACAGATCGCCGTTATCGAATCCGCCCGGCTCGAGCTTGGTCCGGGGCTAACGGTGCTGACGGGCGAAACCGGTGCAGGGAAGTCGCTGCTCGTTGATGCGATCGAGCTCGCCCTCGGTGGCCGGGCCGATACCGACCAGATTCGAACCGGTGCGATGCGGGGCCGCGTGACGATGAACGTGGAAGGGGCAATCGCCAGCCGGCTGTTCGGCAGCAGCCCCGCGATGATCGAACGCGAGATCCACCGCGAGGGCAGATCGAGCTGCCGCCTGAACGGGAAGCCGGCCTTGGTTGGCGAATTGCGCCAGCTCGGCAACGCGCTCGTCGACCTTCACGGCCAGCACCAGCACCAGACGCTCCTCGACCCCTTGAGCCACGGCAGTTTCCTCGACGCTTGGATCGGAGAACCCGCGGCGAAGGCAAAGCACGACGTGGCCGACGCCTTCGCCAAATGGCATGGCATCCAGACCCGTTTAGCCTCCCTCCGACGGGATCAGCGGGACCGCGATTCGCGCATCGACCTCCTTCGGTTTCAAGTCGACGAGATTGAGGCGGCGGCGCCCCTGATCGGCGAGTTCGAGGAACTGGAGGCGACGAGCTCGCGGTTTGCGCATGCCGAGAAGCTGATGGCAATCGTGCAGCAAGTCCTCGCCGGTCTTTATGAAGACGAGCTGGCGGCGCGTGACCGCGTCGGCGATGCCGCCAAGCTACTGGAGGCGGGCGCGGCTCTCGATCCCGAGCTCAGCATCGTCGCCGAGCCGATTCGAGACGCCCGCTATTCGCTGGAGGAGGGGCTGGCCAGGCTGGGCGAATACCGCGATCGCCTGGAATACGAGCCCGCGGAAGCGGACCGCATCGCCGAGCGACTCGACCTGCTGAAGAACCTGCGCCGCAAGTACGGACCCGACGAGGCGGCCGTCATCGCCTATCTGGACCAGGCCCGCACCGAGCTTTCCGCCCTGACCGACACTCAGTACACAGAGGAGGAACTTCTACGGCAAGCGGAACAGGCGGAAGCCGATTTTCGGGAGAAGGCGGGTGGCCTGACCGCCCTTAGAACCGGCGCCGCCAAGCCCTTCGCCAAGGTCGTGGTGGCCGAGCTTCGCGAACTGGCGATGGAAAAGGCGGAGTTCGATGTGTCGCTTTCGCCGCGCCCGGCAGATGGCGATGGGGTGGATGCGATCGAGTTCCTCTTTAGCGCCAATCCCGGAGAGACGGTCCGTCCTCTCGCCAAAATCGCGAGCGGCGGCGAGATGTCGCGGGTGATGCTGGCCCTCAAGGTGTGCCTGGCCGGTAAAGCGGGTGTTCCTTGCCTGATTTTCGACGAAGTGGATGCGGGGTTGAGCGGAAACGCGGCGGCCACGGTGGCGCGCAAGCTGGGCGAGCTTGCCCAGCATGTTCAGGTGGTCGCGATCAGCCACCTGCCCCAGGTCGCCGCAAACGCCGATACCCACTACCGGATCGAGAAGGTGGTCGAATCGGGACGGACGCAGACGCGGCTGCGCCTGTTGGACCCCGACGAGCGGGTCGTCGAACTGGCAAGGATGCTGAGCGGCGATTCGGTGACGGAGGCGGCTAAAGCCAACGCCCGCGAGCTGCTGGCGATGCGCCTTTCACTTGCTTAGCTTGGCTACCGGACGACTTCGGCAAGTTCGACGTGAGCGACCCAGTCGCGGAATTGGGCGATGTGCTCTTCGACTTTCTGTTTCGATCCGCCAATGCCGCAAAGGGTGAACACGTAGGTCGAATTCCCCTGAACCAGGTAGGCGGTAACGACGCGCCGATCGGGTGCTTGGCGGTCGGTCACCGGGGCGATCCAGCGGGGGCCGACGATCGACTCCAGCTCGAACGCGCTCCAGCCCTTCAATCGTTCACGGGTGAGGTTGATGAACTGCGTGGCGAGCGCCTGGCCGTCCATGCCGGGTTCGGTGCGGGTAGCGGCGACCGACTCGTTGCGCGCGCATCGCATCGTCACGCCGGAAGTCGGGTGTACGTACATCGAAACCGTCATCGGTCCCGTTCGCTGGGGAAGCCAGCCGCGGGGATAGGGGGCCATGACGACGAAATTGCGGTTGTCGCCAAGGGCTGCCAGACGCTGGGTTCGATAACTCCACGCCGTGCTGATCGCCAGCAAACCGCCGACGCCGATTGCGAAGAGGACAGCAGGCCGGGCCCGGTGTCGCATGCGTCCATTGTATCGGCGAATCCCCATCAACTGCCCATGAATTTGTACGGGACGCTACAATTGTCACGTTTCGATGGCCAATCTCAAGCGCAAAATCAAGGATTCCGGTTTGGGACGCTGGCTCTTGATGCCGTCGAGGCTGCGTACCGCCTTTACCAACGGGCAACCGAGCCTGGGAGCGCGGCTCTCGTGGCTGTTTCGGTCCAGAGAGACGGCGAACTTCACCTACGAAACGACGGAGTTGGGCAAGCGGCACCTAGCCGATTTCGTCGCTCTCGTAACGGGCATCGAGGCGCCGGCGGCTCGTGGCTTTATCGACGAGCTGGCTTCGGATCAGGAGTTTTCGCGATTCGTCCGAGAGCGGACAGAGGCCGGACCCTGGAAACATTCGAGCGACCCGCTGGGCCGCCCGGCGAAGCGCTACCTTTACTATGCGTTCGCGCGCGCCCTAAAGCCCCGGTTGATTCTCGAAGCGGGGATGGACAAGGGTCTAGGAACGTGCATCCTCAATCTCGCCGCCAGGCGAAACGTGGCGGAGGGTCATCCCTGCGAGGTGGTCGGGTTGGACCAGGACTTGGATCGGGTGTTTCTCGCCGTTGAACCTTGGGTGCCCCGGGAAAGCCTGCAAATCGGGGATTCGCCGACCTTGATCACGGGGCTGGGACGGCCGATCGATCTCTTCATCCACGACACGACCAACGATCCCGACCATGAACGGCAGCAGTTTGCGGCCCTCGAAGGGGCTCTGGCGTCGGATGGGGTCGTCATCAGCGCATGGCATACGGAGGCTCTCCGCGAATTCGCAGACCGGACGGGAAGAATGTGCCTCATGTTTCAGGACAGCCCCCAGGGTCACTGGTATCCCGGGAGCAAGCTCGGTGTCGTGTTCGCACGGCGGCGGTAGACGTCAGGGCGGCAATCATGATAAAATCGTAAAGATTCTGCGCAGAAATCTGCGTAGTAAGAATCGACCTCCCCTATGCTGACGATTTCCAATTTGCATGCCGGTATTGAGGGCCACGAGATCCTGAAGGGCGTTAGCCTCAAGATCAATCCGGGCGAAGTTCACGCGATCATGGGGCCGAACGGCTCAGGGAAGAGCACGCTTGCCCAGGTCCTTGCTGGACGCGACGAGTATGAGGTGTCCGAAGGGTCGGTGACACTTGCCGGCGAAGACCTCTTCGAAATGGATCCCGAGATCCGAGCCGCCAACGGCCTCTTCCTCGCCTTCCAGTACCCGGTCGAGATTCCCGGCGTAAGCAACACCTACTTCCTGCGCGCCGGTCTCAATGCCATTCGCAAGCAGCGCGGCGAGCGGGAGCTGGATGCCCTGCAGTTCCTCTCGATGATCAAGGAGAAGATCAAGCTTCTCGACCTCGATGAGACCCTCCTGCAACGGTCCGTCAACGAAGGATTTTCCGGCGGTGAGAAGAAGCGGAACGAGATCTTCCAGATGGCCGTTCTCGAACCGCGGATGTGCGTGCTCGACGAGACCGACAGCGGCCTCGACATCGACGCCTTGCGCACCGTTGCCCATGGTGTGAATTCGCTGCGATCTCCGGACCGCGCGTTTCTAGTCATCACCCACTATCAGCGCCTTCTCGAATACATCGTCCCCGACTACGTTCATATCCTGATGGATGGCCGCATCGTCAGGTCGGGTGGCAAGGAGCTTGCGCTCGAGCTGGAAGCGCAGGGCTACGGATGGCTGGAGGAGGAATTGGCCGCCAAGGCCTAAGCAACCTATGGCATCGGCAATTCACCAACGAACTTTGACCTCGATAACCGGATTCGACTTTGAGCTCGGAGAGCGGAAGGGCTTTCGTGAGCTCCGCGAGCGCGCTCTTCGCCACCATGTCGAGCTCGGGATTCCCACGATCAAACATGAGGAGTGGAAGTACACCAGCCTGCGATCGGTGACGGATTCGGTGTTTGCCGCACCGGTGGAATTCGCTGTCGACGAACAGTTCGTCGAGACCCTCGTTTTCGGTGACGATCCCGTTCGGGTCGTGATGGTGAATGGCCGCTTTCACGAGGACCTGACGTCGTCCTTGCGCCACATCGACGGCTTGCACGTTCGCTTGCTTGACTGCGCCCTGGACCAGGCTTCGGACGTGCTCTCCGAGCACTTCGGCAAATATGCGTCGATCGACGACCACACGTTTGCGGCCCTCAATACGGCCGGCTTCGAAGACATGGTGCTCGTCCACTTGGAGCCGGGAACGAAGCTCGAACGGCCGCTGCAGCTGGTCTGGCTGACCGACGCCTCACGACCAACCGTCTCGATGCCGCGGGTTCTGATCGTTGCCGAAGAGGGAGCCGAGGCTACGATTCTCGAGACTCATGCTTCGGTTGGCGCCGCCAAGACCCTGACGTTGCCGGTCGTGGAGATGGCGATCGCCCCGAATGCGAACATCGAGCACATCAAGATTCAGCGCGAGAACCACCAGGCGATCCACATTGCCCAGACCGCGGTTCGTCAAGCCGCCGACAGCAGCCTGAACTCCTATAGCGTTACGTTTGGGGGCTCACTCACGCGGAACGATCTGAACGTCTTCTTGGCCGGTTCGAATACCCATTGCCGGATGGACGGCATCGTGATTTTGAATGGCGAGCAGCATGCAGACAACCACACCAGGCTCGACCACGCCATGCCGCATTGCGACAGCTTCGAGGTGTACAAACACGTGCTCGACGACAAGTCGCACGGCGTGTTCAACGGCAAGATATTCGTTCACCAGGATGCCCAGAAAACGGATGCGAAGCAGACCAACCAGACAATCCTGCTGAGCCGGACCGCAGAGATCGACACGAAGCCGCAGCTCGAGATCTACGCGGATGACGTAAAGTGCACGCACGGCGCCACGGTGGGCCAGCTCCGAGAAGATGCGTTGTTCTACCTTCGCGCTCGCGGCATTCCCGAAGGGCAAGCCCGGGCGATGCTGGTGTACGCGTTTGCCGCCGAGGTGCTGGAGCGAATCTCCGTGGCCTCGGTGCGCGACGGGTTGGAAGCGATTCTGTTCGAAAAGCTCGACCGATAGATCAGACTTGCTTTCCGATAGCTGCCTCGATGACGGCGATGGCCTCGTCGAGCCGTTCACTGGCAGCGGGTTGAAGCGGTAATCGCAGTCGGTCGCTATCGAGGATCCCCCACCGAGCCAGGATTCCCTTGTTGAGTGCCGGCTGGGGGCCGCTCCTGATCGCCTTGAGAGCGGGGAGCAAGAGGTCGAACTTCGTCTTTGCCGATTCCTTGCCGCCCCGGCGGTATTCATCGATGATGGTGGCGAGCCACTTGGCGACAAGATTGGCGGCGCCACTGATCGTTCCGGTCCAACCGGCTTCCAAGGCATCCCAAAGCAGCGTTTCATCGCCGACGAACAACGATTGGTTCGGCAGTAGCTCTCGGTAGAGAACGAGGTTTTCTCGCTCGCCGCTGCTGTCCTTTAAGCCGGCTAGGCAGTCGTGTTGTGCGAGGCGCCCGACGATGACGGGTGTCAACGTTATTCCCGTCATTTTCGGGAAGTTGTAGGCAAGGGTCGGCAAAGGGGACGCGTCGAGAAGCGCAAGAAACCAGTCGGCAATTCCCGTTTCGGACACCGTCCGAAAGTAGGCTGGCGGCATGACCAGAATCGCGCTGGCGCCGAACTCATGTGCTCGCTTTGACAGCCAGATCGCCTCGTCCAAGCTTGGCGTCGCGATGCCGAGAATCCTGCGCAGGGGGGTCTGGACGTCACGGATCTGGTCCCGCTTTTCCACCGCGCTGAGGCTGGGCCCCTCGCCGTTCGTCCCGGCGAGCACCACGCCCTGGCATCCTGCTGCCTCGAACCAGGCCATCAGCTTCGCCGATTGCACCACGTCGATTCGCCCCTTGGTGTCGAAGGGAGTAATCGCGGCCGGATAGACCCCGGAAGGCAGCAATTCAGGCGCGGGCATATCTTTCCTTGAGCGCGGGCCAGGAACCTTGCTCGATCGCGGTGCGGATCTCACTCATCAGGCGACTATAAAAGGCGAGGTTGTGGAGGGACGCCAGCCGCGCCCCCAGCGGTTCCCCGACCTTGAAGAGGTGCCGGACATAGGCGGCTGAGTAGCGGGCCGTCAAGGGGAATACCGAGTCCTCGTCGACCGGGCCATCGTGTCGAGCCCATTTCTCGTTGGCAATGTTGATTCGGCCGCCCAGTGTGTAGAGGGCGTGGTGGCGGGCCATCCGGGTCGGAAGCACGCAGTCGAACAGGTCGATGCCGCTGCTCACACCATGCAGGATATCCGCGGGATGTCCGACCCCCATCAGATAACGGGCCTTGTCGGCGGGGAGCTTCGGCGCGGTCCGTGCCACAACCGGATACTGCAATTCGGTGGGTTCCCCGACACTCACTCCACCAATGGCAAAGCCGGCGAAGGGCATCGAGCAGATCGTGGCACCCGATTCGTCCCGCAGATCCTCATGAACGCCGCCCTGTACGATGCCGAAAACCGCCTGGTCCTCGGCCCTGGCATGGAGGCACCTTCTGGCCCACAGGTGGGTACGGTGCATTGCTTCAGCCGCCTGATCCTTGGTGCATGGGTAAGGAGGGCACTCGTCGAGTGCCATGGCGATGTCCACTCCCAACTGGCGCTGCACCGTAATCGCCCGCTCAGGGGTCAAGTCGACCTCCGAGCCATCCAGGTGGGACCGGAAAGTTACGCTGTTGTCGTCAATCCGCTGGTTAGAGGCCAGGCTCATCACTTGAAACCCACCGGAGTCGGTCAAGATCGCGCGCTTCCAGCCCATGAACCGATGCAAGCCACCCAGACCTTCCACCAAGTCCGGTCCGGGCCGAAGCAGGAGGTGATACGTGTTTGAGAGGACCAACTCGTAGCCAAGCGCATCGAGCTCGTCCTGCGAGATGGTCTTGACCGTCGCCTGGGTTCCAACCGGCATGAAGGCCGGGAGCTCGACTGTGCCATGCGGCGTATGGAGCCGTCCTCGGCGAGCCTGCGTATGAGGACACTGAGCGATTAGCTCGTAGCGAACGCTCAAGCGGTTACGGGGCGTTTGGCGATCATCGCTTCAGCGATCTGGATGGCATTAAGCGCCGCGCCCTTCAGCAGCTGATCACCCGATACGAACATACAGAGCCCATTGGGGTTGCTCAGATCATGCCGCAGTCGGCCGACGAGTACCTCGTCCTGACCGGAGGCTTCGAGCGGCATCGGGAATTTATTCCCGTGCCGATCGTCGACCAAACGAACGCCGGGGGCCTCATCGAGGCATTCGCGGACCGTTTCGAGGCTAGGCGCCCGGCCAGAGAACTCGACCGTGACCGATTCGGAGTGCGCTCTCAGCACAGGAACGCGGATACAGGTGACGTTGAGCTTGAGGTCGGGCCGGTCGAGGATCTTTCGGCTCTCCTGGACGACCTTCACCTCTTCTTCGTTGTAGCCGTCTGCATCCACGGGTGTGTTATGGCTGAAAAGATTGAAGGCATAGGGATGCGGCATGACCTTGGGAACCGGCTCCCTTCCTTCGAGTACATCGCGCGTCTGCTCCTGGAGCTCCATCATCGCTGCCGCACCGGCGCCGCTCGCACTCTGGTAGGTCGAGACGATGACGCGGTCGATCGTGCCCAGTTTTTGAAGAGGGGCGAGGGCCATCAGCAAGATGATCGCACTGCAGTTCGGAACCGAGATGAGTTTGGATTCCGGCTTGAGGTGGTGAGGGTTGATCTCAGGAACCACCAGCGGGATCGAGGGATCCATTCGGAACGCGCTTGAGTTGTCGACGACGATGGCACCCGCACGATTGGCGTGAGGAGCAAACTCTCTGCTTCGGCTGGCTCCTGCACTGAAAAATGCCACATCAATGCCTTCGAAGGCATTCGGCTTTACTTCCTCGATGGGAAGGGTTTCACCCTTAAAGGACCGAGTTTGTCCCGCTGAACGGGCGCTTGCCAGCAATCGAAGGGAGGCGACCGGAAACTGACGCTTTTCGAGGCATGAAATCAAGGTTTCCCCGACGGCGCCGGAGGCCCCCAAAATCGCCACGTTGTATCGATCTGCCACGACCTATGTGTGTACCCGACTTGCACTATTTGCCGAGAACTCGTATGTGCTGTCGAATTCCCTATAAATATCATCAAAATTCCAGGTGCCCATCATCCTTTCGTCCTAAAACATTGGTCAAATAAGATGTCGGGAAGAGATTCCATGACCGTCTTATCGACCGTAGGCCGAACGATATGACAACCCCTCCAGGGATCGTCGGTAGATCGATAAAGAACAAATGAGAGAGAAAATGACCATGAAAGCGATCCGTACCCATCCTTGGCCGTTTCCCCGGGTAGCCCAGACGAAATCTTCGCAGCAGCGGGAGAGTTCGACTACAGCTCCATCCTCTGTAAGGCTGATGGAGGCCGGTGGGATCACCATTGTTCAGAACAACACGCAACGAAGCCGCGTCGGCGTTACCGACCTCGATGTTCCGGCTGACCACCACGCGCTGATCATCACCCTTCAAGGCAGCTTGTTCCTTCGCCAGGAGGAAACCAACCAGTCTTATATAATTCCGCCGGGCACAGTTCTCTATGCTCACGGTCCGATGCTGTCGCCGCTCTATTACGGTCGAGGCATGCATTCGGCAATTCAGATTGGCTGGCACGATTCATCACTCAATAGCCTGAAGGAGTGGACGCTCAGCCGAATGAGCGGCATGTCCCGCGACGAGCGCTTCAAGGCGCGCGCCGTTCCGCTCACTTTCGCCCAGCTCGAATGGGTCCATGCGATTCTAGGCTTGGTGCAGGAAGAGGGTGAATCGGTACTGCCCCGTGTTCTTGCCCTGGTCAACGAGCTTGTTTTCACCGCGGTAACCGGAGACAGCAACCTTTCGCTGTCGACCACCTCGGAGGACATTCCGGAAACGATCGCCGCGTTGATTGCGGAAGTCAGAAAGAATCCCACCCAAGTGTGGTCGCTCAAGGAAGGCGCGACGTTTGCCGGCTACTCGCCGTTCCACCTCTCGCGAACCTTCCGCCAAATCATCGGCTGGGGCTTCCCCGAGTTCGTCGATCGATGCCGAACCGAGGTTGCGACCAAGCTCCTGATCTCCAATCAGGATCCCATCGAGGTGATTGCAAAGGATTCGGGCTTCGGCTCGACCCAGGCGTTCCGCGATGCGATGAAGGAGTACTTCGGGCTCCTGCCTTCAGAGATTCGAGCGCTCTCGTTCGGTTTCGCCGACGAAGAGTAACAACACAGACAGAAGGTACGATCGCTTGCCGACCTGCCGCTAGTTTGCTAGCCTCTCCCAGGCTAGCCGCAGCAGGTCGGCATCATTTTTTTTCCTCACCAGAAGCGATCGAACTTGACCGTAGCCATGGGTCAGCAGGCGGGCTGCCAGTTCCTGTCCATCATCGGCTCGGACATACCATCCCCCTTCAACTTCTCGTATCTCCACCGCGAAGGGCTGCACCAGCGCTCGTACGTTCGACGCGTCGTCGGCGTCTATCCAAAGCTCTTCGGGACCGGCCATGCGTTCCAGCTCCGGCCAGGCGATCGGCTCACTATTGCCGCTCGGCAGAATAAAGGCAACGGAGTCGCACTTTCTGGCGATCTCGGGACGACCTGTTATGAAGTGCGTACTGGATTCGCTGTCTTCGAGGATGCGAAACAGCGTTTCGATCTGCCATAGGTCGAGTTCGTCAACGCGGTCGAAGACGATGGCGCCTTCACGCGCTACGAGAAGCGGTATCAGGGGCATCCACCGTTGATCGCGCTCCGACAGCTTCTGCCAGGGAACCTGCTTCGACTCCCAAAGTCCGGTCGCATGGAGAATCTCGGCCTCCCGCAGCTTGGAAGTACCCGCCTTGGCATTTCGAATCCAGCTTGAAGGTGTGGCTCGTAGAGCAGATGGAAGGCGAGATCGCAGGGTCTCGCCGGGGACGGCCACGTCCTCCGGGCGCACTTCAGACCGCCCCAGGAACCAAGCGGTTCGCGAGTTCAAGGGGCCGATCCTGGTCGCATGGGTCTAGGGCAGTTCCAGCAAGCTACGATCGACGTGGGTCAGCACGGACGGGCCCTCCGAAGTCACCCAAACATCGTCTTCGATGCGGCAACCGCCAAATCCTTCGATATAGACGCCCGGCTCCACGGTCCAAACCTGCCCGACCGCAATCGGTTGATCGGCGCCGGCTGCCAATCGACCGAAGTCGTGCACCGATTTTCCAAGTCCATGGCCCAGACCATGGCCGAAATACTGAGACAGGTTCTCCCGGTCAAGCACGTCTCGGGCGAGCTGATCCACATCCTTGCCGTTGGCTCCAGGAACCAATGCCTTGATTGCGGTTTGCTCAGCCTCCAAAACGAGCTCGTAAATGCGGCGGTGCCGATCACTCGCCTTTCCAACAACGACCGTGCGCGTGATGTCGCTGTTGTATCCGTCGAGGTTCGCTCCAAGGTCTAGGGTAACAAAATCGCCCGGTTCAAGCTTCTTTTCGCTGGCATGACCATGGGGACGCGCCGACCGGTGGCCGCTGACGACGATCGGTTCGAAAGCCAGGGCCGCGCCTTGCCGACGGATAAAGAACTCGATCTCCAGCAAAATGTCGTACTCCCGAACTCCCGGTTGGACCATCCGGTAGGCGTGCTGCATGCAGGCATCGGCGATCCCGCATGCCTTTTGGATCTTCTCGATCTCGTCCACGCTCTTGATCATCCGTAGCGGCGTCAGAATGTCCGGAGAAGGCATGATCGTGGCCGGCCGGAATTTCTCTTCCCATTGGCGCCAGGTGTCGAAGGTCGTTGTTCTCGAATCGCAGGCCAGCTTCTCGATACCGAGCTTTTGAACACGCTCGGCCATGAGGTCAAGCGGCTTTTGCGGGCTTGAGGTAATCGCGACTTCCACGCCCGCGACCTCTTCACCAGCCTGGATCGTATATCGGGAGTCACTGACGAAAACACCCTCAGATGGGGTCAGGGCCACCATGCCATAGGAGCCGGTGAAACCGGTCAGCCATTGGACCATCCCAAGGTCGGTCACCAGCAGAGCATCGATGCCCTCTCGCTCCATCGCCTCCCTGACACGGACAAGATTAGACAATTAAACGACCTCCGATTCGATGTTTTTCATGGCATGAAGAGCCAGCACGTAGCCATACGATCCGAGACCGACAATTTGTCCCACCGTTATCGGCGCGATGACGGAATGGCGACGGAATTCCTCCCGTGAGTGAACATTGCTCAGGTGGACCTCGATGACGGGCAGCCGTACGCTCACGAGCGCATCGCGCAGGGCGATCGAATAGTGGGTTAAGCCACCGGGATTGATGATGATGCCCGAGGCCCACTTTCGGTGCTCCTGGATCGTATCAATCAGAACGCCTTCATGGTTCGACTGAAGGATGCGCAGTTCGATGCCGAGCTCCTGAGCCGTGTTGGTAATGTCCTCATCGATCTCTTCGAGCGGCTTCTTGCCGTATAGGTCCGGTTCACGGAAACCGGTAAGGTTCAGGTTCGGACCATGCAGGACGAGGACTCTAGGATTTTTGTTCAAGGACTTCCTTTTCCCATTTCTCAGGTTCGACGCCACTTTCCACAAGGAGGTGGGGGATACCGTCGACCACGGGGTAGCCGGTTCGGCATGCGGTGCAGACCAGGTAAGCACCTTTGACTTCCAGCGGCGGCCGTTCATCGCAGCGCGGACAAGCAAGAATCGCCAAAAGTTCCGGATCGATCACCCGGCTACCTCGCGGTAAATGTCCAGCGTCAGACTTGCCGTGCAGCCCCAAGAGAAGCAGCGAACCCGCTCCAACCCTCGTTCTCGCATGGCGTCTAATTTACTCGAATCGCCGACCAAGCTCGCGATCGTCGCCGACCAATCCTCGGCCTGCCAAGACGGCTCCACGTATGCCGCGTCTCCAGCAACCTCAGGAAGGGCGCCCCCGCTGCTGCACAGCACGGGACATCCGCTGGCGAAAGCCTCTAGGAGGGGCAATCCGAATCCTTCATGGCGGCTCGGCGCCAAATACAATGTCGCGCCGGCATAAAGGGACGCGAGCTGCTCGTCGGTCACATATCCGAGTCGTCGCACTTTTGGGTGTTCGCGTTCCTCGCCCCACCCTGGCTTTCCGGTTACCACCAAGGGGCCAGGAAAGTCTTCGCCGAGATGTACGACCGCGTCGACCGCGAGGGCCATGTTCTTGCGGGGCCAGCGGGTCGACACCGTCAGCAAGTAGGGTTCAGCAAGTTCAAAGTCCGCCGCCACCTGCCTGAGTCCTGATTCTCGCTGGACCGGGTGAATTGCCGGATTGAGGGCGAGCGGCGTCACTTGCGTCTTGCCGAGAGCGGCAGGGATGTAGTGCTCAATCTCCTTACGGCTCGTTTCCGAAACGGTAATGACCTTTGCCGAGCGGGCCACCGTCCTTGGAACGAACTTCTGCAGGATCAGCCGGTCCTTTGGGGTGAACCACTGCGGCCCAATGAAGAAGGACACATCATGAACGGTCGTTACTCCTTTCCTACCCAGCAGCGGGCTCAGGTTGTACTGGCCGTGCGCGACGGATGCGCCGAGGCGTCTGGCGGCAAGGGGAAACTGGTAGAGGCTCCACCAGCGTCGCTGCCGCATGGGTACCGTGATCCACTTAAACCGGGCGTCGGCGGGAATGCTCGCGGGCCGAGATGCGTTACTGATGAGTAAGAGCCGAAAATCCTCGGAAAGTTTGGAAAAACCGTGAAGGAGGCCTCGCCAATAGGTCGTGTCGCCAGACGACTTGGCCGACAGCAGTCGAGCGTCGATCGCGACCGATGGAACGTGCGGATTCGGGCTCAATACGTTTCAGTACCTGCTATTCTAGTTTAAGCGATTTCCATACCAAAGATGAAGAGACGCAAGCCTCCCTATATGCTGATCGTCGCGCTGTTCGTGCTCGTTGGCGCGGCCGTCTGGTTCAACGTTCCCGATCTCCATCGGGAGGATCCGATCGTCGATCCGACCGCGGGCCACGAGCATGGGCCTGGCGATGGCCATAACCATGACGAGCCCGTGGCCGACGCTTCAAAGCCCGATGCGACCAAAGAGTCGATGAAGGAGGTCTTGCAGAAGGCAACCGGAGCAGATCGAAAGCCGGAGCCGCCTACAACGGAAAACGCCACGCCGCGGCAGGTTCCGACAGCGGCGAAGACCAAGCCCGAGCCGCCAGAAATGCTCGGCAAGCCAAAGCCTAATATGCAAACGACGTCGACCCAGTGGTGGGACGACAAGAGCATGATGGGCGACAAGCTGAAGAAGTCCAAGCGTTAGTCCGCGACAATCTGCTTGTACTTGCTGCGATCACGGAACAGCAGGCTCAGCAACACGCCTGCAATGACCAGGCTTGCTACGAGGATGATTGCACTCCAAGGCAACGGCAAAGTGGTGAGAGCCCAGAGTCCGCCACCGAGTGCTGCGGCACTCATGCCCCATCCCAAAACCAACTTGCCGAACATGGCCTGACTGAGGTTCTCACGACGGGCGAGTTCGAGCAGGAAAGGTCCCTTGCAGCGAACACAGGCGATATTGCCCACTGGGTTCATGGTGCCGCAAGCATGGCACTTCACCGGTTCAAAGGCGTTGGGATCCGTAAGGTTCTTTCGCCAGAATTTGACCTTTTGCGCCTCGTTCATGAAGAGGTTTCGCATCGATGTGTTAGCGGTGGGATCCACGGTGGCATCGATGGCACGCAAGGTGGTCTCGGCAATGGCGATAGCGTGCCCCGGCAAGCCATAGTCGTACAGCGTCTTGGCGATGTCGAATCGAACCGCAATGTTGTCTGAGTGTTTGGCGAGAGCCTTGTGGGCCTTCTCAAGTCGCATCACATCGACGGCCTGCAGCTCAGCCCGCTCGAACTGGGTCGAGGCATAGGGAAAAAAGGCGACGCCCGTGATGATGATCAGCATGATGCCGATCTTGACCGCAGAATTCGGGGTGCTGATGGCGACGAAGTTGAGGAACGCCAACAGCGATGCGCCGCAGAAAGCATATCCCGGATGGAGCTTGCCGTCGATCGCCCAATAGGCCAGCATCACGAAGCAGAACCCAAAGGTTGGGATCATGGCAAGTGTGATGAGAAGCTGTGCTCCACTTTCCGGCATGGTCGTTCGCCCTATTTAACCCGTAGGACGCGCCGTTCGCCGCCGTTCGTTTGCCTGACAGGACTAGTCTTCCAGCCCTTTGCTCCACGCCATATCCATCGCCGTGTACTTCGGATATTCGATGAGATCGTACAGCTCCTGGCGAGTTCGCATTTTGTCGAGGAAGTGGGCTTGCGTTCCTGTGCGGATCAATTCGCCATAGCACTCGTCTACCGCTTTTAACATACAGCGGAAGGCAGTCATGGGGAAGATGATCATTTCGTATCCCATTTCCGAGAAGCGAGACAGAGGAATGATCGGCGTCTTGCCGAATTCGGTCATGTTGGCAAGTAGCGGCGCATCCACCCCTTTACGGAAGGTCTCGAACTCGCCTTCCGACTCCAGACCTTCGGGAAAGATCGCGTCTGCTCCTTCGCCCACGTATCGCTTCGCCCGTTCGATGGCCGCTTCCAACCCCTCCACCCCCCGTGCGTCGGTACGGGCGATGATCATAAAGGTCGAGTCCCGTTTCGCCGACGCAGTCGCCCGAATCTTTGCCACCATCTGGCTGGTGGGAACGAGCTCCTTGCCCTCGAGGTGCCCGCATCGCTTTGGACTGATTTGGTCTTCGATGTGGATCCCAGCCAAACCGGCTCGTTCCATTTCCATAACGGTGCGCGCCGCGTTCCAGGCCTCGCCATAGGCCGTATCGGCGTCGGCGATGACGGGCAACGGCGTCACACTGCAGACATTGCTGCAGACGGTCGCCATTTCGGTTGGACTGATCAGTGCGATGTCGGGCACACCCAAGGTCGCATTGGTGACGCCGGCGCCGGTCACATACAGTGCTCTGGCGCCTGCACGCGTGGCGCTGATGGCGGTAATCGCATTGAAGACGCCGGGCATCATCACGGTGCCTTGCGCCATCAACTTGCGTAGCTCTGCACCTGGCGAAAGGCGTGGGGTTGAAAGCATGGGGAAAGGTTACCGGCATACCCTGGCTATACTAAGGTGTGGAGTTCTTAATCCCCGTCATCTGTCTGCTAGTTGGCGCGGTGCTTGGGGTTGCCGCGTGGATGGCTGCCCAACGGCCGAGAATGGCCGATTTGGAAGTGCGCGGCCAGCGGCTCCAGTCCATCGAAGCCGAGCTTGTGGCGACGAAGTCCGGGCTCGCCGCTGCCGAAGAACGCGCTTCGCAGGCCGAGGAATGGAAGCAGCAGGCGATGGCCAAGGAGATTGAGATCAGCGAACTCCTCGTTGGCAGCAAAGAGCTTGAAACTCGACTGGCCGAAAAGGAAAAGGCCTTCGACGAGCAGCGCGAGATGCTCGAACAGATGAAGGAGAAGCTCAGCGACGCCTTCAAGGCTCTGGCGGGTGAGGCTCTGAACAAGAACAACCAGGCTTTTCTCGACCTTGCCAAGCAATCGCTGGAGGCCTACAACGTGGAGGCCAAGAAGGACCTTGAGGCACGGCAGGCGGAAATCAAGAAGATGACCGAGCCGATCGAAAAGACGCTCGACGGCATGAACAGGTCGATCAAGGATTTCAACGAAAAGTACGAAAACCAGATGGGTGGGGTCTCGAAGCAGCTCAGCACGGTGATCGAAACCAACAGCCGCCTGCAGCAGGAGACCGGGAACTTGGTCAAGGCGATGCGGAACTCCACCCAAAAGGGCAAGTGGGGAGAATTGCAGCTGCGCCGGATTGTCGAGCTGAGCGGCATGCAGCTTCACTGCGATTTTGTTTCGCAGGTTCGCGAAGCCACCGAGGACGGTGCGATCCAGCCGGACGTCATCGTTCGCCTGCCCGGCGACCGCTGCATCGTTATCGATGCCAAGGCCCCGACGTCGAACTACCTCGATGCCGTGGAAGAAGGCGCGACCGAAGAGCGAAAGGTGGCGGCCCTTCGGCAGCATGCGCTCCAAGTCAAGGAGCACATGAAATCGCTGGGGCGGAAGGAGTATTGGTCGAAGCTCTCGCAATCGCCGGACTTCGTTATCATGTTCCTCCCGCTGGAGTCGCTGTTGAGCGCGGCCCTGGAGACGGATCCGACCCTGATCGAGACCGGTCTGCGCGACCGTGTGCTCGTGTGCTCGCCGACCACGCTGATCGCGCTGCTCCAATCGGCAGCTTATGGATGGCGGCAGGAAGCTCTCCAGGAGAACGCCCGCCAGATCGCCACGCTAGGCGAAGATATTTACAAGCGTCTTGGCAACTTGTGCGGGCATTTCTCACGTGTCGGCAACAGCCTCGACCAAGCCGTCGGCCACTACAATTCTGCCGTCGGCTCGTTCGAGTCCGGCGTCCTGCCATCGGCAAGGAAAATGAAGGAGCTTGGGGTGGGCGATGGCGGAAAGGAGATTCCGCAGCCACAACCGATCGAGAAGATCAGCCGCCGGCTTGCCGCCAAGGACATAAAGGCCCTTGTCGGTCCAGGACTTTTCGACGAGTAAACCGTCGGTATGCTAACCATCCATGCTCGAAGCGAAAGGCATCCGTAAAGCCTTTCCCGGGGTCTTGGCTCTTGACGACGTCAGTATGAGCGTCGAGCAGGGCGAGGTCCGAGCGCTCATGGGCGAAAACGGCGCCGGCAAGTCGACCCTGATCAAGGTCCTCACCGGCGTGCATGCTCCCGATGCCGGCTCCATTCTTCTGGATGGCCAACCGATCGCGCCAAGGTCGCCCGCCGACGCCATGCGCCTCGGCATGAGCACGGTCTACCAGGAGGTTAACCTCCTGCCCAACCTTTCCGTGGCAGAGAACGTTGCTTTCGGTAAGGAAACTCGAGGTCTCGTCAAATGGGGCGAGATGCGGCGTCTTGCCGAGCGAGCGATTGGCGCCCTGGGCATCAGCCTGGATGTGGACCAGCCCTTGGATCGGCTATCGATGGCGGAGCGCCAGCTCGTGGCGATCGCGCGCGCGGTCGATCGCGACTCAAAGGTCCTCATTCTCGACGAGCCTACATCCAGCCTCGATCGCGACGAAGTCGATAAGCTGTTCGCCGTCATCCGCGACCTCCAGAGTCGAGGGATCGCTTTGGTCTTCGTTACGCACTTCATCGAGCAGGTGTATGCCATCGCCGATTCCATCACCGTACTGCGGAATGGTCGGCATATCGGAACTTGGCCAAAGGCAGAGCTCTCTCGCTCCGATCTCGTTCGCGAGATGCTCGGCAAGGAGCTACTCAGCGAAGCCGGCTCCAAGGAAGCCGCGAGGGCCGGGGAGATCGTGCTGGAGGCGGAGGAGATCGGTCGACGACGGTACCTTGAGCCGCTGAACCTTCAGGTCCGCTCCGGCGAAGTCTTGGGCTTGGGCGGGCTGTTGGGTTCCGGTCGGACAGAGACTCTCAAGCTCTTAACAGGGCTCGAGACGCACGATACGGGCAAGCTCAAGTGGAAACAACGTGCCGTCTCGATTCGATCGGTGGCCAAGGCCGTCAAGCTTGGAATCGGGCTTTGTCCCGAGGATCGAAAGGGAGAGGGCATCTGCCCGGGCCTGTCGGTGCGCGAAAACCTCCTGCTGGTTGTCCAATCTCAGGCAAGGTGGGCGCGCTTGATACCGCCAAAAAAGCAGGCGGCGCTGGTTGACGAGATGATCAATCTCCTGGGGATCAAAACCCCAGGTTCCGAAGCGCCGATCGAAAACCTGAGTGGCGGCAACCAGCAGAAGGTGATCCTTGCCCGCTGGCTACTTGCCAAGCCAGAGCTTCTCTTGCTCGATGAGCCGACACGGGGAATCGATGTCGGCAGCAAAGCGGAGATTCGCCGTCTGGTCCGCGAACTCGCCGCCAAGGGTATGGCGATCATCTTCACGTCCTCTGAGACCGAGGAGGTCGTGCATACCTGTGACCGAGTCCTGATCTTGCGAGACCGGAAAGCAGTCGGCGAGCTCTCCGGCGGCGACGTGTCCGAGGAGCAGATGCTCGATCGGATGGCTACAGGCGGTGCACCTTGAGCAGGGCCTGGATCTGGCCGCTGGCGGCCTTGATCGCGTTGCTGCTGTTCAATGCGGTCTCAAGCCCGGAATTCTTCGCGATCCAGGTACGCGATGGCCGCCTCTTTGGGAGCCTGATCGACATTCTCAATCGTGGCGCCCCGGTGCTGCTGCTTTCCCTTGGCATGACGCTCGTGATCGCCACCGGCGGGGTGGATCTGTCGGTCGGCGCGGTGATGGCGATCTCGGGTGCGGTCGTGGCGAGCCTGATATCACAGGGTCAGGGCGCCGGCGTGTCGGTCGTGATTGCCCTTGCTGTAGCGGTCGCTATAGGAGGCTTCAACGGCGTCGTCGTGGGCTGGTTCAATGTGCAGCCAATCGTCGTCACGCTGGTGCTGATGGTGGCCGGCCGGGGAGTGGCGCAGCTCATCACCGACGGCCAGATCATCACGCTGACGGATGCGAGCTTCGCTGAACTTGGATCCGGCGCGGTGGCCGGTTTTCCGATGCCGTTCGTGATCTTCTTGACGGCATGGCTGCTCATCGCGGCGCTCACCCGGCGAACGTCGACCGGATTGTTCGTCGAGGCGGTCGGTTCCAGTGCGAAGGCCAGCCGAATCGCCGGAATCGAGCCTGCGAAGGTGAAGCTGGCCGTTTACGCTGTCTCCGGCCTGATGGCTGGGGTCGCTGGGTTGATTGCCTGTGCCGACATTCGCGCCGCCGATGCGAACAACGCAGGGCTCTTTCTGGAGCTCGACGCCATCCTCGCGGTTTGCATTGGGGGCACCGCCCTCACCGGTGGACGGTTCTCACTGGTTGGCTCGGTTCTGGGCGCCTTGCTCATGCAGACCCTCACAACGACGATCCTAACAAGGGGCGTTTCACCGGAGCTGACCTTCGTCGCCAAAGCCATCCTCATCATCGCGGTTTGCCTGATGCACTCACCTGAGATCGTTCGAAAACTGGGTAGGGCGACAGTATGAGGGCGGTCGCTCGAAATCTCCCTGTGCTTGCCACATTCGCGGTCTGTTTGGCGATGTATGTCGTGGCGGGGTTGCGTTACGATGGGTTCTTTTCCTTGCGCGTGTTCCTTAACTTCTTTGGCGACAACGCGTTTCTCGGGATCGTGGCAATTGGCATGACGTTCGTGATCTTGAGCGGGGGTATCGACCTAAGTGTCGGCGCCCTGATGGGATGCTCCTCAATTGCGATCGCTGTTCTTAGTGATCGCTCCGGCTGGCACCCGTTTGCCGCCTTCGGCCTTGTCCTTGTCGCCGGCCTCGCCCTCGGTTCCGTTCATGGGTGGCTGATCCAGCGCTTTTCGTTGCCGCCGTTTCTGGTCACCCTTGCCGGGCTGTTTTTCTGCCGAGGTATCGGCCTGTGGATCAGCAAGGAATCCGTTCAGATGGACCATCCACTGTTCAGCGCCCTCGGTGATATGAGGCTGGCCTTGGCCGACCGCGCCTGGCTCTCGTTTCCGGCGATGCTGTTTCTTGCCGTAGCGGTCATGGCCGCACTGGTCGCTCGCTATTCCCCCTTTGGAAGAACGGTCTATGCGATTGGTGGCAGTGAATCCTCGGCTCAGCTGATGGGGTTGCCCGTTGCCAGAACCAAGATTGCAGTTTATGCGCTGAGCGGGGTGCTCGCTGCCCTGGGAGGCGTCGTGCTGAGCATCTACACCTCGGCCGGAAACGCGACGGCCGGGGCGGGCATGGAGCTCGATGCGATCGCCGCCGTGGTTATCGGTGGAACGCTGTTGAGCGGTGGCTACGGGTCAATCGTCGGAACGGTACTCGGCCTTCTGATTTTCGCCATCATCCAGTCGGCGATCATTTTCGATGGAAACCTGAGCACGTGGTGGAGCAAGATCGTGACCGGAACGCTATTGCTGGTTTTCATTCTGCTGCAGAGAGTGCTGAACCGCAGCCGTGCTTAACATCCGCTTTTGGACTCGCTGATTTGCTTGATCCCCTGCTATCCTAGATGGAGAGCAATCGACATGAGCGAACGAACATCTCGACGACAGTTTCTCAAGGCAACCGGTGGGCTTGCCGCGGCAGCCGCCCTCCCGAAAGCAGCCTTTCCGACCGTAAATGTTCAAAGCAGCGACACCATCCGTGTCGCTTTGGTCGGATGTGGCGGCCGTGGCAGCGGCGCGGCCTTCAACGCCCTCTCCGTCCCCGGTGGCGGCACCAAGCTCGTGGCGATGGCCGACGCATTCGAAGATCGCCTTAAGGGGAGCTACGGCTGGCTGTCGAAGGAAATGGCGAAGGACGTCGACGTGCCCGAAGAGCGCCGCTTCATCGGTTTCGATGCCTACCGCCACGCGATGGATTGCCTTCGTCCCGGCGATGTGGTAATTCTCGCCACGCCTCCTGCGTTCCGATGGGTGCATTTCCAGTACGCGATCGAGAAGAAGCTCAATGTGTTCATGGAAAAGCCGGTCACGGTCGACGGCCCAACCAGCAAGCGCATGCTGCAGCTTGCCGACAAGGCGACGGCGGCGAAGCTCAAAGTCGGTGTCGGGCTCATGTCGCGCCACGCGCGCAACCTTCAGGAGCTTCGCAAGCGGATCGGAGATGGTGCGCTGGGCGACATCATTTTGATGCGGGCTTATCGCATGCATGGCCCGGCTGCGTACTTCGAATCCGTTCCAAAACCGGAGACCGTTTCGGACCTTGAATATCAGATCCGCCGATTCCACAGCTTCCTTTGGGCCAGCGGCGGAGCCTACAGCGACTTCTACATCCACCTCGTCGACCATATCTGCTGGATGAAGAACGCCTGGCCGGTGAGCGCCCATGGCCTCGGCGGTCGTCACTATCGGGTTAACGAAAACGGCGTCACGCTCGTGGACCAGAACCTGGACACCTACTCGATCGAATACACGTTCGCGGATGGGACCAAGTTCTTCTTCGACGGTCGTTGTGTGAACGGCGCGGTCGGCATGTACTCGAGCTATCTGCATGGCACCAAGGGCTGTGCGGTTGCCTCGCGGGCGAACGACTGCGGAGGCCCCTCCGCCATCTACAAGGGCCAGAACCCCGATACCGGTATCGCGGTGTGGGAATCCAACGACGACACGAACCCCTACCAGAACGAATGGGACGCCTTGATCGACGCCATTCGCAACGACAAGCCGTTCAACGAAGTCAAACGCGGGGTGCAGGCAAGTTTGGTGACGAGCATGGGCCGCATGGCCGCTCATACCGGCCAGGTGATCACGTATGACGGCATCTTGAACGGGGACCACGAGTTCGCCCCGGGCCTGGACAAGCTGACTGCGGACACTCCGGCGCCGCTCCAGCCGAACGCCGATGGCCGCTACCCGGTTCCGATGCCCGGCATCACGAAGTTACGGGAATATTAACGGCGAACCGTTAGAATCACCCGGCATCTCCCACAATAGGAGAAAATGCCGGAAGTTGCCGAGTGGTCGAGCAAGGAGAAACTGAGCGAAGCTTGGTCGCGATATGGTGCGACGATCTATCTTGCAGCCGCGAACATCGCCGCGCTAGCGTGGTTCTCGATTCCGCTGTGGCCCTTTTTTGTCCCCGGCCTTGGTTTGGAGCCGCTCTTGATTCTTTACCTCGTCTGGAACGTAGTGACCGGCCTGATGATCTATCGGTTCGGTGTGATCCAGGAGGACGTACGCACTCGCAACCTTCAAGCTTTCCTGGAGCCCGAAGCCGCATCGTTCCTCCTCCGGTTCACCGGCTTCATCCTTTTTGCCATCCTGGCGATCTTGCTGGCCCTTGGTCTGGTGGTTCACTGGCTAGCGCTTGGACTGCTCCTCGGCTTAGCCGCCTGGCTAGCCGGACTCTCTTCTTGGCTATTGGTGCTCGGCCTGCCCATCGTTGGCTTGGAACTCTGGTGGATTGCCCACCGCCGGCCCAGATGCTGACCCGCTACCCCATACCTGGCAGAACCCTTACATACGCCTTTGCGCCCGGGTACTTCTTCAGCAGCCTGTTTCGCGAAGAGGGGGTAACGATGGTGAGAGCCGTCGAGAGCGGGTCAGAGGTCAGCCCGTCCCGGGCCACCACCGTCGCTTGAACCCGGTTGGTTATGGCCATTCCGGTTCGCGGATCGACGACATGCGAGTGGCGAACCCCACCGATGACGGTGAATTGCTCGGTGTCGCCTGAGGAAGACACCGCGCAGTTCTTGAGCACCATATCGGCCGGCGCATGCTCACGGCCGGCATTCGGCACCCGAATCCTCCATCCCTTCGTTGTCGGCGGAGCATCGCCGAGCACCAGATCGCCGCCCATTTCCACCAACGCCGACGTTAGTCCTTGCCCCTTGAGAATGCGTACCGCCTCGTCGCACGCGTAGCCCTTGGCGATGGCGCCGAGGTCCAGTCTCATTCCTGGCAGGGCCAGCTTCGCCGCCGAAGCCTTAGGGTCGAGTGTCAGATGTTTCCAGCCAACCAGTCGCCTGGCGGCGGCGATTTCCGATGCGGATGGGAGTTTGCCCGTGCGGCGCGCCTGTCGCCACAACCGAATGATTGGGCCGGACGTTATGTCGAACGCACCTCCGGAAAGCTTCGAAATCTCCTGAGCTCTGGCGAACACCCGGAAGAGATCGGGAGATATCTTCCTCCGACCACCGCCGGCCTTATCGCAAAATCTCATCAGCTCGCTGTCCTGCCGGTAGTCGCTCATGATCGTGTCGATCTCGGCGATTCGCTTGTAGGCTGCCTCACAAGCGTCCTCGGCCCTTGCCTGATTGGGCGCATAGACGACGATGCGGGCCTCCATTCCCATATGAACCTGGGTAAAAGTAAAGCGTTCGAGGTCTTCGCCGACGACGTCGAGGCCGGTCACCCCACCAACACCCATGATGACCCTAACTGCGATTGCCGCGACGCTGATCATTCCGAACGTAGGCTTACCCCACCAGGGTAAGGCCTATACCGAGACCCTTCCCAAGTCCGCGGTGAAAATCGCGATGGTTCCTGTTCCAGGCGGGACGCTGAAGATTGGCGGCAAGACCGTAACCGTGAAGCCATTTATGATCGCCAAGACGGAGCTGACGTGGGAAGCCTATGACGCATTCCTCGCCAGCGGCGAGCCCTCTCGGGCTTATGACCAGACCGAGTTCGGGCCGGACGCGATCGCCCGCCCGAGCAAGAGCTACATCCTTCCCGACCTGGGTTGGGGGCATAACGGCTACCCGGTGATCAACGTTAGCTCCCTTGGCGCCCAGATGTTCTGCCGCTGGTTGGCCTCCGTGACCAAGAAGAAGTACCGGCTTCCGACGGAAGCGGAATGGGAATGGGCCTGCCGATCGGCGAAGCCGGATGGCGCCGTGCCCGCATCGGCCCTTGCCAAACAGGCCTGGTACAAGGCGAACGCGAACAACAAGACCCACCCGGTCGGCAAGCTCGCTCCCAACGGCCTCGGCCTGTTCGATATGTATGGCAACGTCGGCGAATGGGCGACGGACCTATCGGGACGGTTCGTGCTGTGCGGCGGCACGTTCCGCGACGAAGCGGCCAAAGTCACGCCGACGGCGCGGCAGTACTGGTCGCCGAAGTGGCAGGAGAAGGACCCTCAGATTCCCAAGAGCCGCTGGTGGCTCTCCAATGGGTCGTTCGTCGGCATCCGAGTCGTCAGGGGAACGTAGGTGCTGTTACGGTAGGTAACGGCTCAAGGCACTGCTGCACGGATGCCCTCTTGAGGCCCAGGTAGGGCCGCTATTCCATTCCGGCCCTTCGGGCCTGCACCTTCGGCAGACCGAGGCGAGGGTTCATGGCTTTGAGGTGGAATGACCGTTCTTGCTTCCTGCCGGTACTGTAAGATGGAGGTGCAGACGCAGGGGCACCCAGCGCCCGTAGATAGCCCAACATGTTTGCTCTCCTCGCCACTCTGTTGCTGCAATCGGACGATAGGCTTGTCATCAATGGCGTCGACGGGCCGGACAAGGGAAAGCACGTCGTTCTCCTCGCCGGCGACGAGGAGTATCGATCCGAAGAAGGCTTGCCCCAACTCGCCAAGATTCTGGCGAAGCGGCACGGTTTCACCTGCACGGTGCTCTTCTCAATCGACAAGCAGGGGTTCATCGACCCCAAAACGCAGGACAATCAGCCCGGGCTCGATGCCATCGCCAAGGCCGATGCCTGCATCATGCTGCTGCGCTTTCGACAGTGGCCCGATGAGCAGATGCGGCACTTCGACGCCTACGTGAAGGCGGGCAAGCCGATCATCGCCCTTCGCACCAGCACGCACGCGTTTGCCTTCCCACCCGATTCGAAGAGCGCGTATCGTCGGTATGGTTGGCAATCCAACGAGTGGTCGGGCGGGTTTGGCGAGCAGGTGCTGGGGGAGAACTGGATCAGCCATTGGGGAGACCACGGCAGGGAGGCCACGCGGGCGGTTTCGGTCGCCAGGCATGCGATATTGAACGGCGTAGGCGAGATCTTCGGCGATTCCGACGTTTACGAGGCCCATCCTCCTTCCGACGCCGAGATCCTGATGCGTGGCCTCGTTCTCAGCGGGATGGGACGCCTCGATCCGCCGGCATCCCGCCGCAAGGCGACGGAAAAGGGCAAAGAGCAGCCGGTCAACGACCCCGCGATGCCGGTGGTGTGGCTACGGTCGCCCAAAACGATGGTCTGCACCATGGGCGCCGCCACCGATTTGCTGGACGAGAGCCTGCGGCGGCTGATCGTCAACGCGGTCTATTGGTATGTTGGACTGAAGGTCCCAGATCGAGCCGACGTCTCGCTGGTGGGCGATTACAATCCATCCAAGTTCGGATTCGACGCGTTCAAAAAGGGCGTACGACCGACTGATTTGCGCTGAGCTGTGGGATGCTAGAGGAATGGCTAGAAGCGCGCGGCTTCTCTTCAAGTCGACGATGTTCCCGATCCAACCGGGGGAGGATCAATCCACGAATCCTGGCATTTACGGCAAGACTCTTGCCGAGTGGCTGATGAGGGAACTGCGGCAACGAGGCGTGCCCGCAATCGAGGTGGATTCCGAGGACTTTGGATGGTGGATTGAGATCGAATCCAAGCCGAATTCCATGGCCGTGTATTGCGGCAGTATCGATGGCGAGACCGACGCTTGGTGGGTAATGGCAAAGGCCGACGGCAGGATTCTGGACCGAATTCTGAAACGTGACCAGAGCCGTGACCGCCTGGAGAATCTCTATGCCCAGCTAAAGTCCATTCTTGGGGCAGAGGCTCGCATCACTGAAATCGCAGTGGAGCAAGATTGACAAACAGCCGGTAACCACCGCACAAAGTAGCGCGTCAATTCATATGATTGGAGGGCTCATGTCAATTTTCGCTTTCGCGCTTGCCGTCAGCACGGCACAACCGTTCGCCATTCCGGCCTTGTGGCTGACTACCGACGGGCAGATTCTCATCGACGGCAAGGAGTGCGCATACCGCGCCGATGCGCCCACCAAGAAGCTGGCCCGCAACGGCAATTTCGTGTGGGACTTCCAGCCAGGACGCGGCGGCATCTACCTCGGCGACCACCCGGCTCTCGCCATGACCGGTTCCATCACGGTCTCCACCAACATTTTTCTGCGCTCCTATGTAAACGAGGGTCCCGGCGCCCAGATTCTGTTCCGCGGGGACGATCGGAATGGCCATGATCCCTACACGCTGGTGGTGCATGGCGATGTGATCGAGTTTGGTATTCAGAACGAGCACGATCGTGGCCGCTGCGTCTTCGCAGAGGTCGAGCTCAACAAGTGGTATCACGTCCTTGCGAACTTTGACAGCCGAACCGGTTACCTTGAGATGTGGCTGAACGGCGAGTTCGTCGGTGGCGGCAAGACCCAGTTCCGGCCCTTTGCCCAGCTTGAAGTCGGCGAGGCGCCCGGCGTTTCCATCGGCAACGTCCAGAATAACCTTGGGCGTCACAACCAGCCGTTGAACGGAATCATCAGCGACCTGCGGCTTTATCGCCAAGTGATGCGGCCCCGCGATTTGCAACTGACTCGCTAACCTCTCCTTCAAGACATCACTGAACCCAACCGCCCAGCTCATCGCTCTCCGGTGGCTGGGCTTTTTCTTGTTTCCGGTTGCTGCGGAGAGATCTTGTCACGCATACTTCTGGCGAAATGAATTTCCATGCGTTTCATGAGGCTTGGCAACCTGGAGAACTGAATGCCGCCGGAACCCATTCTGACTGGATGATTTTGTCCACGTGGGATTTCATTGGCGACCGAATCTGGCTGGGCGACGCCTGCTTCTGGTCCTCAGAAGAGGATGGTCTGTTCATCAAGCTGGCCCCATCGCGGTACCAGGTGGAAGTTCGTGTCGCGGACTATGGTTCGGAATGCCGCATCGCGGGGTTGCGAGCGTTCAGGGAGGGTGTCAAACCCAACTTGGGCACGGAGCTGGGCAAGACATGGGCGGATACCGGCACTCAGGGGTTTTGCGATGCCGCATCGTTTGCGGCGGCGACCCAAGAGATGACCGATGACGTTTCAGAAGCTGCTCAAGATGCGGGGTTGGTTGCCGCTATTTCCTTGCCCACGGGCCATACGATGTTCGTCGTCGAATGTGGATTCGGGGATGGCGAGTGGCCGGTGTTCGACTTGAAGGATGGTCCAGATCAAGTGGGGTTTCAAGTGGACTTTATCAAGCCGGGAGAAGAGTTTCCTTTTTGAACGGTAGTCGGGCACTTATACGCCCATAACGGTAGGGTTGTTGTCGCCATCCTGACAAATGGCGCCGATCGAGTCGGTTTCAGGCGGACTTTATCGAGCCGGAGAGGAGGTTCCTTTTTAGCGAGCCGGTGATGGAGAGCGGCTGCACCTCAATTACCCGTAGGTCAGGGATTATCCACGGGATTCCGCCGGTAGCGTCTGTGCAGAAAATAGCAACCTCCCACAACCGCCCATCGTAATTAAGGGTGAACAGAGCAGCCCGTCGATGCAGCCACATCCGAAGATCGAAGGTGACCGGAGACAGCAGGGGAAAGCGACGACGCTCAATATCCGCTCTAGCGGACTGCATCGGTTCAAGCGACCGACATTGCGAAACACCCGAATCGTACAGGTAACGCCGGCATTGTCGGAAGCCTGGAGAAAGCGATGCCCATTTGGGTAATTAACACCTTAACCACCATTCTGCTGCTGGTTGCAGCATTGCTCGTCCTTAAGTTCCTCCTCGGCCCGAGATTCATCGGAAACACCGAAGTCGGAATCGTCGAAAAGATCTGGGGTGGCGGACACCTCAACGGCCAGTTCATCGCCCTGAACAACGAAGCCGGCTTCCAGCCGGATGTTCTGCGGGGCGGCCTTCACTTCAAGCCGGGATATCGGTATCGAGTTCACCGAATGCCCTTGGTTACCATCCACCGTGGCCAGATCGGCTACGTGTTCGCGCGCGACGGTCAGCCCCTTGCGCGCTACTCCCAGGATGGAGTCGAGGTGGTGGAAGCCGGCCAGACTCTTGGGCGGGTCGTCCACAACGGCGACTTCACCAACGTCAGGGCATGGCTGCGCGCTGGTGGCCAGAAGGGCCCCCAGCGGGCGATCCTTCGTGAGGGAACCTATGCGATCAACCTTGCCCAGTTCATCGTGATTTGCGGTCCCAAGGAGGTCTATCAGCTTCCGCTTGGCGGGAAGGACGAGCTGGCCACCGTCCAGCGCATGGCCATGGAGATCGCCCAAGAAGATGGCTTCGCCCCGATCGTGATCGACGGCTCCATGGACCAGATCGGCATTGTCACGGTTCACGACGGACCGTCCCTCCGCCAGGGCGACATCATCGCTCCAACCGTCGGCGACAACAAGACGGATGAGAACTACCACAACAACTTCCAAGATCCGCAAGCCTTTCTAAAGGCGGGCGGCTTCCGGGGCCGACAGTACCAGGTGCTTTCCGAGGGCACGTACTGGATCAACCGACTCTTTGCCACCGTCGAGCTGAAGCCGAAAACCCAGGTGAAGGTCGGAGAGGTCGGGGTCGTGGTCTCCTATTATGGTGAGCGCGGCGAGGACGTATCCGGTGATGCGTTCCGGCACGGAGAGCTCTGCAAGAAGGGTGGCCGCGGCATCTGGGATGAGGCGCTGCTGCCGGGAAAGTACGCCTTCAACCCTTATGCGGGCGAAGTCATCATGGTGCCGACGATCAACATCATCCTGAAGTGGATCGCCCAGGATATCGGCGAACATCGGCTCGATGCGAGCCTTAGGGAAATCGGACTCATCACGAAGGACGCTTTCGAACCGGAACTGCCCTTGTCGGTGGTCATCAACATCGACTATCAGAAGGCGCCCAGCGTCATCCAGCGGTTCGGCAGTGTGCGGAACCTGATCGAGCAGAGCCTGGATCC
Organism: Fimbriimonadaceae bacterium; assembly: GCA_019187105.1. Classification (NCBI taxonomy): domain Bacteria; kingdom Bacillati; phylum Armatimonadota; class Fimbriimonadia; order Fimbriimonadales; family Fimbriimonadaceae; species Fimbriimonadaceae bacterium. The sequence continues at coordinate 2,044,909 of JABAQM010000001.1, forward strand.
GCTCGTCTCGAGTTACTTCAAGAACCAGGGGCAGCAACGAACCCTGATCGAGCTCATCCACGACCGGAACGAGATTCAGGCGACCGCCACTCACGATATGAAGACGCGGTTCCTGGATTACGACCTCGGCCTGCAGGAAGTGCTTATCGGTACGCCGCACTCCAAGGTCGGCGATGGCCAGATCGAGACGATCCTGAACCAACTGCGCGAGCGTCAGCTCGCGGTCGAGCAGCTCGAGACATTCAAGCGCCAAGAGGAAGCCCAGGCGGGCTTGCGAAAGCTCAACGAGGCCGCCGCGGCGGCGAGCCGACAGACTGCACTGACCGAATCCAAGGTGCAGATCGAGATCGAAGTCAACCAGGCGGACGCGGCTGCCAAGCGCGCCGAGAAGGACGCGCAACGAGCGATCACGATTGCCGAGGCGGACGCCAAGCAGGTCCTCCTTCGCGCGGACGCCGACTCCAAGCAAACGGTCATGCGAGCCAAGGCCGACTCCGAGAGGACGGTGCTTCTCGCAAGTGCTGATGCCGAGAGCCGTGCTCGGGTGCAGATCGCCGAAGCGCTCGGTATCCGCGAGGTGCGTAAGGCGTATGGCTCGTCCTCGCTCATGGTCAAGCAGAAGATGATCGGACAGCTGGCAGAAGCGCTCAAGGACATCAAACACCCTCTAGTCCCTCGAAGCGTCGTCCAAATGGGCGGGAATGGCCATGCGGAGGGAAACGCGGCCGGCGACAACGTGCTCACGCAGATGCTGACGCTGATGCTGACCGACAAGCTGGGTCTGACCGAGGCTGGTGCGGACGATAGCGCCGACGACATGGGACCCGAAGCCAAGGCGTACCTGAGGAAGATCATGGCCACGATGGATGAGGAGGCGAAAGCGGCGCTTCCTGTGTAAAGGACCAGGGGTCGGGAGCGATCCCGACCTCCAACCGCCGGTTCCGGGTAGGTTCAAGTTGACGTGGTTGGATTCGTAGCGATTGGGATTTCGGCGGCGGCGCTGGGTGTGGCGGTGACGGTTGCGGTGCGGATGCAGCAACTGCGGTACCCACACTGGGAGGAAGCGCCACCAGCCCTGGATAAGGCGCCCGAGTCGTTGCCGCCGAAAGAACCGCGGTTGCAGCAACTGCGCGTCGCTCTCGCGATCGACCAAGACTATCCTCATCCGGCCTTCGCAAACCTCGTTCGCGAGATGCTGTTTCAGGAAGATGCTGTGGAAGTGAGCCTGATAAGCCGCTCAGAAGCGGAAGCGCTTACGAGTGCTTGGCCGCCGTCGCTGGATCTCCTCATCGACGGGACGGTCCGCTGCAATGGCTATGCGGAGATCTACTACGAGGCCGAATTCCAAAGCCGGACGCCGCGAGGGGCGCTCTGCACCCTTATCGAAAGGCCGCCTCATGGCGACCGCCCCGTGAACCTCGCCATCGAACTGGTGGATAGGATTGCCCGGGAGTATCGCAAGTCTCTCGACCAAGGTGAGCGCCGAGCTGCCTTGAAAGAGTTGGGCAACCCCTGATGCGTTAGGGAGCGAGTGAGGCCGCACCCAGGCCTCGCAGCTCTTCTTCGGCAGATGCGGCGCCACTCTCGTCGCCTAGCTCCCGCCGTATGGCCAGACACTCGTCGAGATAGCCACGCGCTTCCCCATGATGTGCCTGAATGACGGCTACGCGGGCAAGCTTTGACAGCGCGGAGGCCGCTCCCGAACGGTCCCCAAGGTCCCGCAAGATCGACAAGCTCTCATTAAGATGGGCGCGGGCTTCGTCGAGCCGGCCAAGCTCGCGACAGGTGGCGCCGAGGGTATTCAAAGTCAGCGCTTGCCCGCGGCGGTCGCCGAGATCCCGAAACAATCCGATGCTTTCCATCAGGAGGTCGTATGCCCTCTCGTGCTGACCGAGCTCGGTCGCGACATCCCCGAGGTTGTTAAGCGTGTGCGCCACCCCGCGTTTGTCGCCGAGCTCGCCAAAGATAGCGCGGCTCTCTTCGAGTAGGCCACCAGCCTCAGCGAGGTTGCCGAGTGCATGGGCGACGTTGGCGAGATTATTGAACGAGATCGCGATGCCGATGCGGTCGCCAATCTCCCGCTTGAGGTTGAGACTCTCCTCGTGGAGTCGGCGGGCCTCGTCATAGTTGGCGCGGGAACACTCGACCAACCCCAGATTGTTGAGCGACGTTGCCACTGCTTCCCGGTCATCAAGTGCGCGAGCGATGGCGAGACTCTCTTGGTGAAGCCGTAGGGCTTCGGCGTGGCCTCCCTGTTGCCAGGCAAGGACCCCCGCACCGGACAGCCCCTTCGCACGAATTTGATCCTGCTGAGATTGGGAGGCAGCCAGCGTTCGCGCCAGCCAATCCCGCCCTTCGGTAAGGTGGCCACGGACGCCCCAAAAACGCCATATTGTCGCCGCCAGCCGGAGGCCCTGTGCCGCCGATTCCGGCGAGGCAATGCTCCAGGAGAGGGCTGCGCGAAAGTTGTCATGTTCGGATTCCAGCCGGTCCAGCCAGCGAACCTGCTGCGCTCCGCGAAGGTGCGGCTCCGCCTGCTCGGCCAGGGCGACGAAATACTCAAGGTGGCGATCCTGCCAATGGTCGGCCTCTTCTGCTTCCTCGATCCGATCGCGGGCATACTCGCGTACGGTCTCAAGCAGACGGTAGCGGGTCGATCCCTGTTGCTGCTCAGCTACCGCCAGGCTCTTATCGCCCAGGGAAGTCAGCAATTCAAGCACCTCCCAATCCTCGATAGGGTCGCCCGAGCATACGGCTTCGGCTCCTTCCAAGGTCCACCCGCCGGCGAAGACGGCGAGCCTTCGCAGCAATGCCTTCTCGTTATCGGTTAAGAGGTCATAGCTCCAGTCGATGAGCGATCTCAGAGTCTGCTGCCGCGGCAGTGCCGTCCGCGAGCCACCAGTCAGCAACCGGAACCGCTGATCCAGGCGGTTGTTGATTTCCTCGACCGATAAAGAGCGTACGCGGGCGGCTGCCAGCTCGATCGCGAGAGGAATGCCGTCGAGTCGGTGGCAGATCGAGGCAAGGGCTGGAGCGTTTTCGTTCGTTACCTCAAACGAGACCTGTGTTTGGAGGGCGCGGTCGATGAAGAGTCGAACCGCCTCATAGTGCGAAAGGCTTTCTGCCGTCTGGGGCTTTCTGGGGTCTGGCAACGTGAGCGACGGCACGCGGAAGGTCGTTTCAGCAGTGATGCCCAGCGACTCGCGGCTGGTTGCGAGGATGCGGAGACGGGGGCATTGGCGCAGAAGGCCGTCGGAAAAGGTTGCACAGGCAGCCAAGAGGTGCTCGCAGTTGTCGAGCACCAAAAGCAGGACTTTGTGCTTCAGGTGGTCGATCAGGGTCTGCGCCATTGGCTTGCCTGGCTCCTCCTTGAGGCTGAGAGCCGAGGCGATCGTGTTCGGAACGAGGGCGGGGTCCGCCAGGGAAGCCAGCTCGACGAGCCACACTCCATCGGCGCATTCATCGAGCATATCGGCGGCGACCTGGATTGCCAATCGGGTCTTGCCACTGCCGCCCGATCCGGTCATGGTGAGCAACCGGGCTTTGGAAAACAGCCCCTTTATCTCCCGCAGCTCGTTGACCCTTCCCACAAAGCTGGTCACCTGCTGGGGAAGGTTGTGCTTCAGGTCAGGATGATCGAGGGTTCGAAGGGGAGGAAACTGAAAGGGCAGATCAGGATGGTCGAGCTGGTAGATCGTTTCCGGCCTGCCGAGGTCCTTGAGCCGGTGCTCGCCAAGATCGCGGGGGGTTACGTCCTCAGGAAGGAAGTCGCGTATCAGCTCGTAGGTTCCCAGCGAAACCAAGGTCTGGCTGCCATGGGCGGCCGCAAGCATACGGGCAACGCGATTGACGGCCGGGCCGAAGTAGTCGTTTTCCCGGCTTTCGACCGAACCGGTATGGATCGCCATCCGCACCTTCATCGGAGTCTCTCTAGCCCACGTTTCAGACTGAAGTTCGCGCTGCGCGGAGATCGCAGCCTCTGCGGCATCCTGAGCCGCGTCGAAGGCTGCGCAGAAGGAGTCGCCGATCGTCTTGAAAACGAAGCCGCCCCGGGCTTCGATCGCGTTTCTTACGATGGCGTCGTGACGGCCCAGCGAGGATTGCATCACCTGGGGGTGGGATTCCCATATCCTGGTGCTGCCCTCGATATCCGTGAACAGGAATGTCACGGTTCCAACTGGTCGGCGCCCTCCCGGCATCCTATCCATGTTACTGCCTGGACCCGGTCCTTCATTCAAGTTTCATGCAGTTTCGCGCGGGTTTTGCCAAGTGCGGGAGCCAGTCCTGCCGGGCTGCCTTGAGTCACCCACTCCCAAGGGTATGTGGGCTGGACGTTAGAAATAGTAGATGAAAGCGCTCTCATCGCCCCATGTCGAGATCCTGCCGATGCCGGATAAGGTAGTTGAACCGCCAAGATCCATCCGCAAGCATGCCGCCGGCGCGGAAGGTGTCGGCCTGATGGGCCTCGGCATCTTTGCGGTCGGAGCGGTCACATTTGGAGCCCTCGCAATCGGGGCGCTCGCCATCGGGAGGCTCGTCATTGGCAGGACCAAACTGAAGTCGGTTGAGGTCGAGGACCTCACAATCGGACGAATCATCGTTCACGACCTGAGGTTGCCGGACCACCATCCCGACGCCCATGACTGACCTGGCCGGCAAAGTGGCCCTGGTAACCGGCGCGGGTTCCGGCCTTGGCGAAGCCACCGCGAAACTACTGGCCGAGCGGGGCGCGCGGGTCGGCTTGCTGGGGAGAACGGAAGACGAGCTCTTGGAAGTGAAGAAGGCGATTGGCACTAGCGGCCTCGTTCTGCCTGCCGATGTCTCGAAGGAAGCGGATGTGCGGGATGCCTGCAACCGTCTGGCGACTGAATACGGCACATTGGATATCGTCTTCGCCAACGCCGGCATTAACGGGGTCTGGGCGCCGCTGCAAGACCTGAAGTTCGAGGAGTGGCGGGAAACCCTCGCGATCAACCTGGACGGTACGTTCCTTACCTTGAAGTACTCCGTGCCCTATCTGATGGGTCATGGGGGTTCGGTGATTATCACGTCTTCGGTGAATGGGACTCGGATGTTTTCAAACACCGGCGCGACCGCCTACTCGTGCAGCAAGGCCGCCCAGGTGGCGATGGCCAAAATGCTCGCGCTCGAGCTGGCTAAGCACCGGATCAGAGTGAATGTGATTTGTCCGGGGCGTATCGAATCAGAGATTCGGGACAACACGGAAAAGCGCAACGTGGAACAAGTCGAAGAAAAGGTCGAATATAAGCAGGGCGAGATCCCGCTCACGAGGGGCGAGGCCGGTACGGCGGAGCAGGTCGCCCAGTTGGTGGCTTTTCTGGCCAGCGAGGAGTCGACCCATATCACCGGAACCGAGATCTTTATCGACGGCGCCCAGTCGCTTCTGGTGGGATAGGGATTGCAGAGAGCGACGAGATTTCACTGCGACTCATAATCCTCGCATGATCGTCGCCCTCGTGGCACTGGCGCTTCTGCCACAGCCCGACATCTTGATCGCCGACTTCGAGGGTGAAACCTACGGCGATTGGGTGGTGACCGGCGCCGCATTCGGGCACGGCCCCGCCAAAGGAACATTGGCCGGCCAAATGGCGGTCTCCGGCTTCCTCGGCCGGGGACTGGTCAACACCTATTTCGGCGGCGATACCTCGACGGGAACTCTTACGTCTCCACCTTTCCAGATCAACCGGCGGTACCTGTCGTTCCTCATCGGTGGCGGCCATGATCGCCAGCGACTCTCACTCGACCTTTTCGTTGGCGACCAAATCGTTAGGAAGGCGACCGGGCCAAACCGCACGCCGGGTGGGACCGAAGCGCTCGAGTTGGATGGCTGGGACCTCAAGCCTTACCTCGGCAAAATGGCGACCCTCCGGATCGTCGACGAGGCGACGGGAGGTTGGGGGCATGTCAACGTGGACCACATCCTCCTCACCGACCAGAAACCCCCAATGTCCATTTCAAACGCTACGAAGAAAGTTCGACTCGACAAACGGTTCCTTCTCCTCCCGATAAAGAACGGCGCCACCCGTCGACTGGTCACCGTTGCCATCGATGGCATGCCGCCGGTTGTCAACGAGGTCGAACTGGCCGATCAAGAGGCCGACTGGTTTGCAAGCCTGGACGTGACGGCCTGGAAAGGTAGGGCTGCTACGATCTCGGTCGATCGACTGGCCGCTGAGTCGAAGGCAATGGAGGGCATCAGGGTCGCCGCAGCCGTTCCCGAGAAGACGCCGGCCTATGAAGAGGCACAGAGGGGCCAGTTCCATTTTTCCCCTCGCCGTGGCTGGAACAACGACCCCAATGGGATGGTGTTTTTCAACGGCGAGTACCACCTGTTCTTTCAGCACAACCCCTATGGCTGGGGCTGGGGAAACATGCATTGGGGCCATGCCGTGAGCAAGGACCTTGTCCATTGGGAAGAGCTCCCGATTGCACTCTTTCCAGACTCGCACGGCACGATGTGGAGCGGAAGTGCGGTTGTCGATTGGCAAAACAGCAGCGGTTTCGGGACAGCCTCCCGCCCGCCGATGGTTCTGTTTTACACCGCCGCCGGCGATCCATTTGTCCAGGGAGTAGCGTATAGCACCGACGGAAGAACCTTTGTAAAGTGGAGCGGGAATCCGTCGGTGCCCTTCATCGAAACGGGCAATCGCGATCCGAAGGTCTTCTGGCACGAGCCTTCCCGGCGATGGGTGATGGTCCTCTATTTGGAGATCCCGAACAAGCCGACGATGCAGTTCCTCGTTTCCCGGGACCTTAAGCAGTGGGAGCCGACCAGCCGTATCGAGGGATTCCATGAATGTCCGGACCTGTTCGAGCTTCCCATCGAAAATCGTCGCGGCCAGAGCCGATGGGTGCTTAGCGCCGCGAACAGCGACTACCAGGTTGGAACCTTCGATGGAAGGACCTTCACACCGGAAACGCCGATCCTGAAGGGCCATCAGGGGCGAGGTTTCTACGCGGCCCAAACGTTTAGCGACGTGCCGGGCCGTCGGATTCAGATGGGGTGGTTTCAAACCGAGACCAAGGGGATGCCGTTCAACCAATCGATGTCGCTGCCTCTGGAACTAGGGCTGATCCAGGACGGGGAGGGTCCTCGCATGACCTGGACCCCAGTGCCGGAGCTTCATGCGCTCAGGTCGAAGACCACATCGATCCCTGCCCTGGAGCTAACCTTCGAGACGCCGGATCCCTTGCGTCGTTTGACTGGCGAGCTTGTGGAGATCGAACTCGAGTTCGAGCCTCTCGCCGGATCGCGGATCGAGCTGACCGTGAGAGGACTGGCGATCAAGTTCGATACCGATTCGCAAACGCTGGAAGTCGGGAATCAGAAGGCCCGTTGTCCGCTGACCGATGGCAAGCAGAACATTCGCGTCTTTTGCGATCGCACGGGATATGAGATATTCGCCGCTGGGGGAAGGACCTTTGTGCCGCTGGCGGTGCCTCCAAAAGGAGGCGACCGCACGCTTTCGCTACGTACGGTCGCCGGCACGGCCAAGATCAGCAAGCTACTCGTTCATCAGCTTCGCTCGGCTTGGCGGAAGCCTTAAGGCCGGATAATCCGCACTGGCCTCAACACCACCGGCCCAAGCAGCCCCGACGGGAGCAGCGGGGTGTCCTTGAAGTTGTGCCTCCAGGTGGTGAAGGTCTTGCGACGCGGTTCAGGTCGTGCCGATTTCTCGGAAAACCACTTGGGCCAACCGGCCAGCATGGCGCCGTTCCAACCCATGTCGTCGGGGAACTGCTCGTCGCCGATCAAACGATTCACCCACAGGTTTGTCACTTCCACCTCCAGGTCGTTTTGACCCGAGCGGACGGAGTCCGTGATGTCGATGCGAAACGGCGGCTTCCATAGGGTGGCCACAAGCTTGCCATTGAGTCGAACCCGGCACAGCTCCCGGACATCGCCCAGGTCGAGCACGACCCGCTGTCCGTTGCCGGTAATCGAGTCTGGTACCGCGAGCTTTCGCGTGTAAGTGACGGTGCCGGAGAAGTGCTTAACGCCGAAGTCGTCATGATCGGTCCAGGACGTCAGCTTATCGAAGGTGACCCGAGGCGGGGCATCCCATCCCGCAGGGAAGGAAGCCTGCCACGGTCCCTCGACCGGAATCGGGGCTGGCAAGTCCTTAACCACATACTTCTTTCGACTGCCGTTCGACTTGAGTACGGTGAACTCGCCATTTTGCCAGACCTCCAGCGCACCGTGGTTTGCCAGGTAAGCGGGTGGCGTTCCCGGATCGGGGAGGTCGCCGATCGCCAGGACTTCGTTTTCCCGGAGAGTGACCGTCTTCGTGTCATCTCCCAGCTTGTAGGTAACGGTCAGCGTCTTGATAACATTGTAGGCGGGATCGCCACCCATCGCGGTGTTGGTTGCGCCGATGCGCACCGTATGGGCATCGGCAGCACCCGCCACGATCTTGGTGACGTCCGTGACTTTGCCCGAGGCAGCGTCGCCATAGATGGCTTTGAGGATCGTGAGCCTAGGCTTGGGCTTCGCCCTTTCCGCCGCCAGAACCGCCTGCGTTTCCACTAGGTGATCCGACGGTTTGTCTCCCTTGGCAATCCACACAAACACCGACCCGTCGGCCTCCAGCCGGATCGGCATTTCGATGCCGCCGGCAACGGCCTTCCACGTCACCCCGTGTTCGATCGCGCCCGTCTCCGGGTGCCAAAGCTGGATCCTGGTCGGCTTGCCATCCACCCTAAATCGGCATGTCACGGTACGAGGATAGGGCTGCGAAGAGGCGACGAAGAAGAAGTCATTGGCCCCTGCTCGGCGCTGGATCGCCCGAACGTCCCGCTCCTTCGTCACAAACGCCGGCGCGACCTTGGCCTCGGTCAAGACCTGCGCAATCGTTCGACCCCAGACCACTCGACCCTTGCCGACCTGCCGGCTCCCCGCACGGCTGATATCCGAGCCCCACACCGCTTCGCCGATTCGCGCGACCTCGAGCCCGGCTCCGTCACGTGCCTCGCTCAGGCTCGGCGTCCGCACCGGCTTTGGTCCGATTACGGTTGCGCCCGCCATGACGAGGTCACGAACCTTGCGCGCCATGGGCAGCGTCATCGCGTCCGAATTGGGGAGGGCCAACACGGCGTACGAGGCGCCGTTCGGCAAGACCAGCCGGCCGGATTTCACCTGCAGCGACATCAGGGGGTCGAGGCCGATGTAGTCGAAGTCATAACCCGATGGAATCGGAGGCAAGATTTGTCCCTCGCCGGCATAGCTTTGAGGGGAGTCCTCGCCGGCAAAGAGCAGAATGTCACCCACGAAGTGACCCTGCTGGAGCATGAACTGGCACCTCGCCAGATACTCGTTCCAAGTCGGCATGTACGACCAGAAGGTGTTTCCTCGATCGACGTGTGAGCCCCAAGGCCCCATCGTCATGCCCGGTAACACGCCATCCACCCAAGGCTGATGGGCAAACCGATGGTAAATGATGCGGTTGATGCCAAGCGTCATCGCATGATCCGCGAACGGCTTCCACTGGCGTGGTTGATTGCGCCACCCGGCCATCGTCGGCATTGCGGTTAGGGCTTCTGCGCCGACCACACTGTGGCCGTAAACGTGCGCGACCGATGCGGCGTGCTTAACGGCGGGATTGATCACGGTGTCGCCGACCCAATACTCGCCCATGATGAGCCCGGCCGGCTTTGCAAACGTGAACGGATCAAAGTTTCCGTTGCCATAGGGCTCAATGGCGAGTTGTAAGTCTCGCTCCTTAAGCCGTTGGGCGAAGTGAACACTGTAGTTCTCGGCCCAAAGCTCCGCGATCGTGCGGCGGTAATCGAACAGGAAGCCCAGCGTGGTCGCCTGATCTTTGACGATGTACCCGGCGAGCGCGGGCAGGTACGGCCCGACTTCGTAGCCGCGCCGCTTCGCAAACTCCGCAAAGAGATTGGGGCTCCAGTTGTTGTAGCCCGTCTCGTAGCTGTCGACAAGCACGGTTGACAGCGAGCTGTCGTCGCCGACTTGATCGAGGAGGGGATCGAGCCCGCCCGCGAGAAAGTTGTCAAGCGATTCGGCGCTCAGCTTGTCGACCTCCAGGCCCCGACCGCTGTCGCGGCTCGCCACGTTCTGCGAGCCCGTCAGGGTCGCCGCGACGCGGAGGATGACGTAATCGCCCTGGGGCAGGTCGACGTCGATCCGGTGTTGCGGGCTGAGCTTCTCAAGTGGAATGGGGATGATGTCCTCAGGGGCGATGCGGGGCCACGAAAGGTTTTTGATCTGGCCCGGATTCGCATCGAGACCGGTCAAACGTCCAAGCAGTTCGGCGCCCGGATTGCTGTCGGTCCTGATCGCGAATATGGCGATGTCCTCAAAGTATTCTCCGACCTTCTGTGGCAGGGTGATGGGTCCGGTCGGCGCGCCGCTGCCGGAGAACTTCGTCGCCGCGAACGCAAGCTTCTTCATGGCGTCCTTTGGCTGCACCCATGGCCCACCGCTGGACGACCAGCCGGCGCAATTGTGCATCGTCATCTCGAGCCCGAGCCGCTTCGCTTCCCGCAACGCATGAACCATCAGGGCCCGCCATTCCGGCGAGTTATAGGCGATCGGTCCGGCTGGAACACCTTGGCCGACGTCGAAAATATGCGCTCCTGCGATGCCGGCCTGCTTCATCGCTTCGAGGTCGGCCGTGATACCCTCGCGGGTGACGTTGCCGTCCATCCAATGCCACCACGTGTGGGGCTGGGCCGATTGCGGAGGTTTTTTGAACCCGTCGTAAAGGTCGGCAACGTTCAGCGCCGGGATGCCAATGGCAGCGGCGAGTGCAAGGCTGAGCATCGTGCCACCAATCTTACAGTCTCGCGGTCGACCAGCGTTGGAGACTAGCCATCTGCAGGCGGCCTAACGGCGCCGACGAGCGGTGATGACCTCGGTGTTCATACCCGCCCAGTGGAGCATGCCCCCATACCGCCCGTGTTCCATCTTGATGCAACGATCGACGACCACCGAAAGTCCGGCTTCGAGAGCCCGATTCGCCGACACGAGATCGATGATGCGAAGTTGCATCCATACCGCCTTCGCCCCGGCCGCCACCGCTTCCTCGACAATGGCCGGCACCTCGGATGCCGGTCGAAAGACATCGACGATGTCGATGGGCTCCGGGACGAGTCGAAGGCTGGTGTAGGCCTTCTCGCCGAGGATCTCGTCGGCAGAAGGGTGAATCGGAATGATGCGGTAGCCCTCGTCCTGCAAGTACGACGCCACCATGTTGCTGGCCTTTGTCTTTTCCGTCGAGAGCCCAACGACGGCTATGATCTTCGAGTCGCGCAACAGCTTCTGGATGATGCCAGAGTCCTGAAAGCGCTCGCGTTGCTCGTCGGTGAGCTTGGTGTTGAGTCGAATGTCGCAGGAGATGGCCATTACTTGCTTGTCTCCAGCGCTTGGTCGAGGTCCCACAGAAGGTCGTCGATGGTTTCCAACCCCACGCTCAGCCGAATCATTCCCGGCGAAATCCGGGCGGCAAGGAGCTCTGCTTCCGACATCTGCTGGTGGGTTGTCGAAGCCGGGTGGATAACGAGACTTTTGGCATCGCCGACGTTGGCCAAGTGGGAGAAGAGGTTGAGGGCCTCGATGAACTTGCTCCCGCGCACCCGGGCCGCGTCTCCATCACCCCTGATTTCGAACGACAAGACTGCCCCGGCACCCTTCGGCATGTAGCGCCGGGCGCGCTCGTAATGGGGGTGGCTCGGCAAGCCTGCGTAGTGGACCTTCGCGACGTCTTTGTGACCTTCGAGAAACCGGGCAACCGCGACCGCATTCTCGACATGCCGTTGCATCCTCAAGCTGAGGGTTTCGATGCCCTGCAGGATCAAGAAGGAATTGAAGGGCGAGATACTGGCGCCGGTGTCCCTCACCGTCTCGGCTCGGAGCTTCATCAGGAAGCCGTAATGGCCGAATGTGTCGTAAAACCTCAGGCCGTGATAGGATGCGGACTTTTCGGCGATCGTTGGAAAGCGGCTGAAATCAAAATCGCCGGAATCAACCACGATTCCACCGATGCTGGTGCCGTGCCCGCCTAAGAATTTGGTCGCCGAATGAATGACGATCGCTGCTCCGTGTTCGATGGGCCGGAAAAGGTAAGGCGTGGTGAAGGTGCTATCCACGATGAGGGGGACTCTTTGGTGCGTCGCAATGGCGGCGAGCTTTTCAAAGTCGGGCACGCTGTTGGTCGGGTTGCCGATCGACTCAACGAAGATCGCGCGCGTCTTGGGCGTCATCGCGGCCTCCCATTCAGCCGCATTATCGGGATCGACGAAGGTGACGTCGAGAGAAAGCTTGCTCACCGTGTGAGCCAGCATCGTCATGGTGCCACCATAGAGCTGGTTGGAAGCGACAAGGTGATCGCCAGGCTCGCATAAGGTCATGAAGGTCCCGAACTCAGCCGCCATGCCGCTCGCGACCGCTACGGCCCCGGTTGCGCCTTCCAGCGATGCGACCCGCTCCTCGAGAACCGCGGTGGTGGGGTTGCTGATCCGCGAGTAGATGTTGCCGTACTGTTTCAGCTCGAACAAATGGGCGGCTTGGTCGGAATCCTCGAATACGTAGCTCGTCGTTTGATAGATCGGCGTCGCCCGGGCCCCCACATAAGGATCGGGAATCTGGCCGGCATGCAGCATTCGGGTCTCAAAGCCAAAGTCGCGGGCACCGCTCATAAGCGGAATGAGTGTATCGCGGTAGCCAATTCTATCAATGTAAACCGAGTTTATCCTTCGAGGATAATTTGGCTAATTTTGATATAATTGCCCTGTGGACCCGGTTAGGAACCCCTTTGCTCCAGGTGCAGGTACGCCGCCTCCGGAACTCGCCGGTCGCGATGAACTCCTTGCACGTTCCGAGGTTGCGATCAAGCGCACGGCGCTGCGATTGCCGGCTCGCGGATTCCTGCTGGTCGGATTGCGGGGTGTCGGCAAGACGGTACTGCTCGATCGGATTCGCGACATCGCCGAAGGTCTGGGCCACGAAACCGTTCGGATCGAGGCGCCGGAAGGTCGTTCGCTACCGTCCCTGCTCGCTCCTGAGCTCCGCGTTGCGCTGCTAAGGCTAAGTAGAACCGAGAAGGCCAAGGAGCGATCACAGCGGGCCCTGCAGGCTTTGGCGGGATTCGCCAGGGCGCTCAAAATCAAATATGGCGACATCGAGGTAGGAATCGACTTCGAACCCGAGCCTGGCCTGGCCGACAGTGGGGACCTCGATCACGACCTTGCCGCGCTGTTGGAATCGGTCGGAAACGCCGCCCAGGCTGCCGAGAAGGCGGTGGTTCTGTTCATAGACGAGTTGCAGTACGTTGCCGAGGACCAGGTTGCCTCGCTAATCGTAGGGCTCCACCGGGCTGCCCAACGCTCGCTTCCGATCATTCTTGTCGGTGCGGGCCTCCCCCAGCTGCGCGCCCTCATGGGCCGGGCCAAGTCGTATGCGGAGCGCCTTTTCGAATTCCCTGAGATTGGGGCGCTCCCCCTGGAAGCGGCAAGACAAGCGCTTCAGAAGCCAATTCAGAGCGCCGGAGCCGAAATCGAGGAGAAAGCGATCCAGGATCTTTACGAACTGACCCAAGGCTACGCCTACTTCTTGCAGGAGTGGGGCAAGCAGTCATGGGACGTCGCTGAACGGTCGCCGATTACCGTCGCCGATGTGGCAAGCGCATCAAAGATCGCCATTGCAGCCCTCGATCAGAGCTTCTTCCTCGTTCGGTTCGATCGCTGCACCCCGGCCGAAAAGCGCTATCTGCGCGCGATGGCTCAGCTCGGCCCGGGACCGCACCGCTCCGGAGACATTGCCGAGATCCTTGGTAAACCGGTGAATTCGTTCGGACCGATCCGGAACAACTTGGTGAGAAAGGGCATGATCTGGAGCCCGAGTCATGGAGATACGGCGTTTACCGTTCCCCTCTTCGACGAGTTCATGCGCCGCATCATGCCGGAAGAAGACTGGTTGGACCTTTGGTAGGGGGAGCTGACCCCTTTCAGCCATGCCCTATAATGGAACCAAGCCCGACACCTATGCGAAGGATCACTCCATCTGGCCTGGCATGGTTGGCATCGGCGATGCCGCTGGTTTGGGCAACGGGGATCTCGTACCAACCCACAAAGGCTGACTACGCGACCGATGTGGCTCCCATTTTTAGGGCCCACTGCTCGCCCTGCCATACCGGCAAGGAGGCGAGCGGCGGCCTGTCGCTTAACGACTACGATTCGCTGATGAAGTCCGGGGTCGTGGCCAAGGGGTCAGCCAAGAGCAGCACCATCGTCCAGCGAATCCTCGGTGAGGGTGGACTCCCGCGCATGCCGATGGGTTTCAAGCCGCTCGATCCCGCCGATATCGCGAGGATACGCGGATGGATCGATGCCGGGGCGCAACCACCACGGGCCAAGGCGCAACCCGGGCACTGGGCCTACGTTCCGCCAAAGAAGGCGCAGCTGCCGTCAGGCGCCAAGAACCCGATCGACGCGTTTGTCATCGCGAAGCTGCGCCAGGAAGGCTTGCGTCTCTCTCCACCTGCCGACAAGGCCACCCTGCTCCGGCGCGTGACTCTCGATTTGACCGGTCTTCCACCCATGCCGGCGGAACTCGAGGCGTTCGCGTCGGACAAGTCACCGTACGCCTATGAAAAGGTCGTCGATCGGCTGCTGGCGAGTCCGCACTACGGCGAAAGGATGGCGCTTCCATGGCTGGACGCGGCCCGCTACGCCGACAGCAACGGCTTCCAGCAGGACGGGGATACCTACCAATATGTGTGGCGGGATTGGCTGGTTCGAGCCCTTAACGCCAATATGCGTTTCGACCGGATGACGATCGCCCAGATTGCGGGCGACCTCCTGGCGAAGCCAACCCTCGACCAGCTTGTCGCGACCGGATTCAACCGCAATCACATGCTCAACGGCGAGGGCGGTGCGATCCCCGAAGAGCAACGCTACGTGAACCTGTTCGACCGGGTGGACACCACCGCGATGACCTGGATGAGTTTGACCATGGGATGTGCCCGATGTCACGACCACAAGTACGATCCGATCACCCAGCGCGACTACTACGCGATGATGGCCTACTTCAACCAGGTCCCCGAGACAGGCGTGCCTTCTGGTTCTGGCCAGTATCGAATTGCGGATCCCTGGATCTATGCCGGTACTCCTGCCGAGATGACTCGCCTGGCAGGCGCCGAGCGCGCGCTGGTCCGAGCGAAGGCGGCCGAAACCGCCCTATTGGAGAGTCCCGAAATCCAGCAAGAGTTTCGTACCTGGCGGGACAAGGTCGTTTTCGAGGTGCGGCAGGCGAAAGTGGTGGCCTCTCCATGGCGAGACCTGGGCGCCTACAAAGCCGCTACCTTCGACGAAGCGTTCGATCGCAAACTCGGACCCGAAGCAGCTGTGGTGGCAGGAGGAGAGGAACGGCTCGATCTGGCTGACGGAAGGGTGAATGCCCTCTCTGGCGACAACACCGCCTTCTATTTCGAGCGATCGATCAAGGTCGATCGACCCATCGCTTATCTGCTGTCGCTGGGGAGCGACGACGGGATCAAAGTCTGGCTGGACGGCCGCGAGGTGCTCAGCCGAAAGGTGACGCGCGGCGTCGTACCCGACTCGGACCGCATCGTCGTCACGCTGACCGCCGGCGACCACACGCTTCGACTGAAAATCGTCAATGGCGGCGGCGTTGGCGGGTTCTACTATCGAGGACTGGTGGGTGGGGTCGGAGAGGAAACCGCCAGCCAGCTCGCGAGCGATTCACCGGAAGTTCAGAAGAAGGCATTGCAAGCGTTCATCGAACAATCCCAGACCCCTGGACTCCGACAGCGGCTCGACGCCACGCGGGAGGCCGAAGAAGCACTCACAAAGGTGCGCGAACGGACACCCAGAGTCATGATCATGTCCGACAAAATGCCGCGTGCCACCCATGTGCTACGGCGCGGCAACTACGAAGATCCCATCGATCGCGTGGAACCGGCCACACCCGCGTTTCTCCCCAAGGAACCGGGTCCTGGCAACCGGTTGGGTTTGGCCAGGTGGATCGTCTCTCCCGAGAATCCCCTGACCGCAAGGGTGCAGGTCAACCGTGCTTGGCAGGTGTTCTTCGGCCGCGGCCTCGTGCGTACCGAGGAGAATTTCGGGGTCAAAGGAGAGCCACCGACGCATCCCGAGCTTTTGGATTGGCTCGCCGTCGACTTTCGTGAAAACGGCTGGAACCTAAAACGGCTCCACAAGCAGATCGTGATGAGCGCAACCTATCGCCAGAGCTCGAAAGTAACTCCGGAATTGTTGAAGCGCGATCCCGCAAATCTTCTGCTCGCCCGTGCTCTGCGCTACCGATTGTCGGCGATGATCCTCAGGGACGTTGCGCTCGCTGCGAGCGGACTCTTGAACCGGAAGATTGGCGGAAAGCCCGTTTACCCTTACCAGCCGGCCGGCATATGGGATGGGCTCGCGATCACGCTCGAGCGCGACTTCACGTATCCCCAGTCCAAGGGAAGGGACAACTATCGCAGGAGCCTTTACACGTTCTGGCGCCGAACGGCGGCGCCGGGTGATATGTTCGACAGCAGCACTCGGCAGGTTTGTACGGTGAGGCCGACACTGACCTCCAGCCCAATGCACGCTCTGACCATGCTGAACAATGTTGCATGGGTGGAGGCCGGGATCGCACTGGCGGATTCGGTGTCCGGTATTCCAACCGCCACGGGTCGGCTCTCCGCCGCGTTCTTCCGCGTGTGTTCGCGGAGACCCTCTGCCGGCGAATTGAAGATCCTCGAACGCGCGTTCGCTCGAGCCCTCGCCTCATTCAGGGGCGACTCCGCATCGACCGCATCTTATCTGGCTCAGGGCGAATTCCGAGCCAGCCAGTCCACCCCGGAACTTGCCGCTCTCGCCAGCGTGTGCACGGCCATCTTCAACCTTAGCGAGGCGGTGACCCGAGAATAATGAACCTCTTCTTCGAACGCGATCTTATGATCACCCGCCGGCAATTGCTCGGAAAGGCTGCTCAGGGGGTCGGCTCAATTGCGCTATTCAGCTTGCTGGCAAGGGGAAGTGCCGCCCAAGAAAAGCCGGGGTTGCGCGGCCTCAAAGGCGTGCCGCACTTCAAGCCCAAGGCAAAGCGCGTGATCGTCCTGTGGCAAGGCGGGGCGCCGTCGCAGATCGACCTCTTCGACTACAAACCCGGCCTTGAGAAGCACCGACTCGAAGAGCTGCCCGAATCGATCCGAAAGACTTCTCGCCTGTCCACGATGACCAGCTCGCAGGGCAGATATCCGATCCTGCCCGCGATCGCTCCGTTCAAGCAATACGGCGATTCCGGCATGTGGTTGAGTGAAATGATTCCGCACATCGGCTCGATCGCTGACCAGATATGCGTGGTTCGGTCGATGCATACCGATGCGGTGAACCACGCGCCGGGCGTGACGATGTTTCTTACCGGCAGCCAGATTCCCGGCCGTCCGAGCATGGGTGCGTGGGCAGCTTACGGACTCGGCTGCGAGACCGACGAATTGCCGGCGTTCGTCGTGATGACGTCGAGTGATGAAAAGAAGACCTGCGGACAGCTGTTTTACGACTATTACTGGGGCGCAGGTTTTCTGCCCTCCATCTATCAAGGCGTCCGCTTCCGCAGCGAGGGCGACCCGGTCCTGTATCTCAACAACCCCCCCGGCATGTCGGCGGAGCTGCGGCGTGGCTTGCTTCAGGACATGGCCGACCTCGACCGAAAGCATCAGGAAGCTTTTGGCGATCCCGAGATCGAATCCCGGATTGCGCAGTATGAGCTGGCCTTCAAAATGCAGACCAGCGTTCCCGAACTGACCGATATCTCCAAGGAGCCGAAGAGCGTGCTCGAGATGTACGGCCCCGACGTACATCGCAAAGGGTCCTATGCACAGAACTGCCTTCTCGCTCGCCGGCTGGTCGAACGCGGCGTGCGGTTCGTCCAGTTGATGCACTCGGGATGGGATCAGCATCAGAATCTATCGACCCAGCTCGCGCTGCAGTGCCGAGACACCGATCAAGCATCGGCGGCCCTGGTGAAGGACTTGGCCAGCCGCGGCATGCTGGACGACACGATCGTGCTCTGGGCGGGCGAGTTTGGTCGGACGGTTTTCGTTCAAGGCGACATCAACCGAGCCGATGCCCATGGCAGAGATCACTTCGGAAAGGCCTACTCGCTTTGGATTGCCGGAGGCGGTTTCAAGGGTGGCACGACCTACGGCGAAACCGACGACTACTGCTACAGTGTCGTCAAGGACCCCGTCAGCACCTTCGATCTGGGAGCGACGATCCTCCACCAGCTTGGCATCGACCACGAGCGGCTCACTTATCGACATCAGGGTCGCGATTTCCGGCTCACGGACGTGGAAGGTGCGGTTGTTCGAGACATCCTCCGCTAAGCGTTCTGCCCTTTGGCATAATGAGACCCATGGTTACGGCCGCCCGCGTCTCCCGGCATGGCACGCTATTGTTCGCCTTGATCACTTGCTCCATGGCCTTCGGCCAGGCCAAGCCTATCTTCGTCGATGGTCAGGCACAAGAGGTTCCCGAGTTTTCTGATTCCAAGGAGTGGATCCGCGAGCAGCTGTGGGTGGAAACCGAGTTTGACTCCGACAAGGATGGCAAGCGGGATCGCGTGCACGTAGATGTGACTCGCCAAAAGCAGACCGAAACCGAGGGACTGAAAGTGCCCGTCATCTATGAGTCCTCACCGTACTTTGCGGGAACAGGAGGCGGCAGGTCGATTCTGTGGGATGTCAAGCACGAGCTCGGCGCAGAGCCTCCGGCGCGGACCAGCCGTCCGGAAATCCCCTTCAACCCGGACCGAAAGTCTGTATCCACCGGGCTTGTGTCCACGTGGGTTCCCCGTGGGTTTGCGGTCGTCCACTCCGAGGCGCCGGGAACCGGCCTCTCAACCGGCAGCCCAACCGTCGGCGGCGATCCGGAGCGGCTGGCGCCAAAGGCCGTCATCGACTGGCTCAATGGTCGAGCCAAAGGTTTCACCACCCTTGATGGAACGGCGGAAGTGAAGGCGACCTGGTGCACCGGCAAAGTGGGGATGATCGGAACGTCCTACAATGGCACGTTGCCGGTCGCTGCAGCGACCACTGGCGTTAAGGGACTGGAAGCGATTATTCCAGTGGCCCCCAACACGTCCTACTACCATTACTATCGGTCGAACGGCCTTGTACGCCACCCCGGAGGCTGGTTAGGCGAGGACATCGATTCCCTGTATGACTTCATCAACAGCGGCAACCCCGCGCGCCGCGCCACCGGCGACAAGCTATATCGGGATGGCGAGTTTGTCAAGGGGCGAGACCGCGTCACCGGGGACTACAACGCATTCTGGGCCTCACGAGACCTGCTTAAGCATGTCGGCAACATTCGATGTGCCGTGCTCATGGCCCATGGGTTCAACGATTGGAACGTGGTGCCTGAGCACAGCTTCCGCATTAGCCAGGCGATCAAGGGCAAGGTGCCGCTGGTCCAGTACTACCATCAGTTCGGACATGGCGGGGATCCCCCCTTCCCCATGGTGAACAAGTGGTTTACCCGGTTCCTCTACGGCATTGAAAACGGCATCGAGAAGGGCCCAAAGGCCTTTATCGTGCGAGAGGCCACGGAAGGCGGTGGCCGCCGCTCGCGAGGAGAACCGACGCCTTACGCAGACTTTCCAAACCCTGAGGCCGCACCGATCACGCTCTACCTTTCTCCGGGGGGTAAGACCATGGGCGGCCTAGGGACCAAGAAGGCTCCGAGCAGTGGCACCGAGACGCTGGTCGACGACGTCCAGTTCAGCCCAGCCGCGCTTGCCTCAGCCGAGGATTCGCCAAACCGGCTGATCTACGCTACGCCTGAGCTCGTTGCGCCGGTGCACATTTCCGGCACGGCCCGAGTCACCATCCGGCTCGCGTCCAGCGCTCCAGCCGCGAACCTCTCCGTTTATCTGGTCCAGCTGCCGTGGACGGTCGGTCAGATTGGAACCGCCAATCTGGTTACTCGAGGTTGGGCCGATCCTCAGAACCACCGATCGCTGACCAAGGGCGGCAACTATGATTCGATGGAGAAGGGCCAGCCGCTAAAGCCGGGTCAGTTCGTCACCCTCACGTTCGACCTTCAGCCGGATGACCAGATCATTCCGGCCGGGAAGCGGATCGGCCTCATGATTTTCTCAAGCGATCGAGACTTCACGATCTGGCCGAAGGCGGGAACCAAGCTGACCGTCGACTTGAGCGGGACCTACATCGTGTTGCCGACCGTTGGTGGCGGCGCGGAATTCGGGAAGGCGGTTAGCGGTCCTAGCCGCTAACCGGCTCCTCCCGACTCTGGAACCAGCGTTTCGCAGTGCGATAAAGGTCCTTTCGCGCAGCCGCGTTTCCCCATAGGGTATCCGCGTGTCGAGGTTCCACCAGAAGCCGGACGAGCTGACCGTTCACGGTGCCTTCGAAGGCTACCCATCCGCCAAAGCCAAGCCAGGAATGGATGTTTGGCCTCAGGGTCACCCGCTTGACGTCCCCAAGCGCCAACTGGACGTGGATTTCCTCCCCGCGGAACTGGACGCCGGATGGCGACAGCTCCAGGAACCCGAGGTCCTCATGCGGGTCTAGGAGGCTGCGATAGGCGGGACGCGCGAATCCGACAAACCAGGCGTCGTCGGAAAAGGTGATCCCTTGTGCCTGAAACCGGAAGCGAAGCTGTCGAGCCAACGAGCGATTGCCCCACGCGCCCACAATTCCGGTTGCCAGGTAGCCTACCGAGACAAAGAGAAAAAGGTAGACTATTGTCGATGTCTTGACGGCCAAATCGGGGATGAGATCGCGCAGTCCCAAGAGTAGGAATGGGAGCGAGAACAACAACGGAATGAGGTTTCCCCAGAGCTTCCGGGAATTCGACCAAATTCGCTCCGGCACAGCGGGCATCATACTCTAGACGACCATGGCCAACCGCTCGGCGAAGGTAATCCCGATTTCGCCGTCCTGCGCCGAACTCCCTTCTATCATCCAGGCGTTCTGTCGCAAGGATGGCCGGATCTTGTGCGCTTCGGAGAGCCTCGTTCGGCGTGCCGCCGGATGGTTGCCGGAAGGATACGATCATCCGATTTTGATTGGCGAGCTCGCCCGGTCGGTTCTCATGCTGTTGGGCGAGTCCTTTGCCCCATCTGCCGGAGCGGGACACCAGCGAGCAATGATCCGCCAGATTTGCGAAGACCTCGAGCCCGACTCATGGTTCTATCGGAGCCGGGAACGACCAGGGCTGCATCGGGCCATGGTCGACGCCCTCTCCCGGTTGCGGCACTGGGGCTGGACCGAAGAACGTCTTGCCGGCGTGGCCGAGTCAGGGTCGAAGCTCGCGGAAATCGCCGGCTTCATCGGTTTCCTCAACGACCGCTTGCGCGCGGTCGGCTTCGAGTTGGTTTCGGACCGTTACCGGCGGTGTATGGAGCTTCAGCCCCAGGAGGTCCCAGGTGTTCGCCGTGTCCTTGCCGTTCTGGGTTACAACCAGGATCCGCTGGCCGTCGAATGGCTCGGTTGGCTGGCATCCACCGGCGCCGACGTCTCGATTGTGGTCGAGGACCACCCAAGGTTTTCCCGTCGCCACGAGGGGTTGGTCGTCAGTTACGAAAAAGAGCACTGGACGCATTCGCTGTTTACAGAGTCGCTCCCCTCCAAGTTGCCGATTCAATTGAAGATCGAGAGCATGAACGATGTCCTAGGTGAGTGCGAATGGACCCTGCGATCCATCCTCGATCTGCAACGGCACGGGTCGGTCTCGGATGAGATCGGCATTTTTGTTCGCCAAACGGATTCGTACGCTCCTCTGCTCATGGCGAGCGCGGTTCGCTTGGGGGTCCAGCTCTCGATTTCGGCTAGGGTTCCCCTGCTGACGACAGGGTTTGCCGCGACGGTCGTGGCGCTACTTGAAGCGCTTGCCCAGAACGACGTAAGACGTTTGGAGCGAGTTTTCGCGGGCAGCTATTTCGACCTGAGCCGCGAACAGCAAAGGCGGGTGTCTGAAGCAGTTCGTGCGGCCCACCGCAGTAGAGAACGGGCATGGCAGGAGCTTGGCGCCTGGGCCGAGACTGAAACCGAAGAGATGCCGTGGATCGGGAAGCTTCTCAAGTGGAGGGAGAAAGCACTCGCCGAACCGGCTTCCTGGCAGATGTGGTGCGGAAGACTCATCGAACTGGGCCACCAACTCCCCTTTGTGGACGAAGCCTCCAAGAAATCGAACCCCTATCAGTTGCGAGACATTCGGTCGCAGCAGGTCATGCAGCGGTCACTGATCGAGGCGATCGACAGTAAGCCATGCGACCTCCCGCTGTTCGTTCGGAGGGCAATGCTGCTTTGGGAGCAGGAAACCGTCATCCTGCCTGGCTCGCTGACCGGCGTGCGGGTCTCTTCAGATCCGGTCAACCTCGTCGGCGTCAAGCACTTGTTTGCCATGGGAATGTCAGAGGGCGTCTTCCCCCAGCGTCAAACCGAGGATGCCATCCTCTTTGACAGCGATATTCAGCTTCTGAACGGGTCCGCCGGGGAGCCGATTCCCACAAGCCAGGACTTGGCCCGCCAGGAACGGGACCTCTTCATCCGCGTCTGTTCGATTCCTTCAGAGTCCCTTACGCTTTCCTATCCGCAGTCCGAGGACGACCGCGATAACATCCCCGCCTTCTACCTCTCCGAGATCGAGCGAATCTCCGCCGGCAATGTGGCCAAGCGACGGTTCGCCTTCCGGGATTTCGCACCGGAGCCGGAGGCATGCCTTGCGCCGGCTGATCTGGCACTCGCCGAGTCGCTTCGCTCTTCGGCTGTTATCCCCGTGAGCCCCAGGCTTGCGGAACAGGCGGCACTCTCCCTCGTTCGGACCGAGGACGATTCAAGTTACTCCCCCCGGGAACTGCAGGCTGTGATCGACTGCGCCTTCCGGGCCTCTATGCGCTACCGGCTAGAGGTTGCGCAACCCTTGGAACGTCGGCTGCAGTTCGTGCTGCCGGACTTGGCCGAGCGAGCGAATCTCGCCCAGATGACGACGACCGAACAGGCCGCGGCTGCCCTCTGGCACGCGTTCAGTGACTGGACAGACCGGCACTATGCCGAGCTGGACGCCCATGAACGCGAGCTTCTCGCAGCCGCAGCGAGGCGCTACTTTGCAGAGGTGGTGGATCGAGAGTTCGCCGCGCGGGAGGTGTGGCCCAGAGAGCCGAGTGATACACAAGCCAGGGTGGACATTGGTCAGCAAGGACTGTTTGGCCAGTTCAAGATCGGCGAAACGCAGGTCAATCTTCGGTTTACGGCTCCCTTCTTGACCGAAACCGCAGCGGGATCCCGGATCATTCAGTTCGAGGCCACCGAGGAGGATCGCAACCAGCACGAGGCACCCCTCGACCGCGCGCTTTTGGCGCTGATTCAGCAGAAGCGATCCCCCTCCACCTTCATCGAGGTCGACGCGGCAACTGGGAAGCGAACTCTGCTGATCGCCGATGCGACCGGCAGGATCGAACACCGAAAGAACCGGCGCAAGGACCTCGTTGAGAGACAGTTGGTGGAAGGCGATCTACGTGCCGCTTTCACCTCGGCAAAGCGGCAGGCTGCAGAAGCCGTGCAGAAATGGCGGACCCACGATATGGCGCCAACGCCTGGTCCCGTCTGCGAGCAGTGTGACTTCGGCGACGTGTGCCGGTGGTCGCGCGCCTACTCGGACGAGATCGATGTTTTCCGGAATTTGGAGGACCAATGAACGCGCCGACGATCGAGCAGCAGAGCGTCATCGATTCGACGGCCGAAAAGCTCGTCGTGGTGGCGGCCGCCGGCGCCGGCAAGACGTTTACCCTTGTTTCGCGGTACCTGCGCCATGTGGTTGAGGATGGGCTCGCTCCCAGCGAGATCCTGACGATCACGTTCACCCGTAAGGCGGCAGCCGAAATGAAGGAGCGCATCGTCGGTGTGCTTCGAGAGAAAGGGCTATTGGACGAGGCACAACAGGCGGAGACGGGACCGGTTAGCACCATCCACAGCTTTTGCGACCGGATTCTGCGGGAGAACGCTTTGGCTGCGGGCCTCGATCCTCAATTCAAAACCGTCGAAGGTGGCGAGTTCAATGCGATCGTGGACGAATGCCTCCGTTCGGTTATCGCCGATGCCTGGGACCTGGAAGAAAACGTTCGCAGCGTCATCGAGCGACTAGCCGGCGAATCGGAATGGGGGAGCCAGACCTACTCCGGAAAGCTCACGACTCGGATCAAAGTGCTGCTCGAAGCTTTCCGGTCCAGCGTCGACCTCAACGACCTCGCGGCCAGGTATGCATCGGCTGAGACCACCCTGCGGGAGTGGAACCGCGTCTTTCTGGGGCGAGACGAGGTGCCCGATTTCGATAGTCAGGACTTCCGGGAGACGATGAAGGCCGCGCTGAAGGCCTACAAGGCTGAATCGGGAAAGCGTGAAGCCGAGAGCGATATCGAGGAGGCGGAACTGACTTCCGGGCTGGTCATCCTCACCTGCCATGTCTGGCGGGCACTGGAACACCGGATGCAGCTGCTCCAGCGGTTCGACCACGATGCTCAGGAGCGGATGGCGGTTGAGCTTGTTGAGCGAAATCCTCAAGTAAGGGAACGACTCCAGCAGAAGTTCAAGGCCCTGCTCGTCGATGAGACCCAGGACGTGAATCCTTGGCAGTACCGGCTCATCGATGCTCTCGGGGTGGAACGGCACCTAACCGTCGGTGACCCCCAGCAATCGATGTACCGCTTCCGTAACGCGGTTCCGCAGCTGTTTATCGATCGGATGGAGCATGCCACGACCATGAGGCTCACCAAGAACTTCCGGTCGGAGGCCACGATTCTCGCCTATATCGATCGCTTTTTTGGTCAGCAATGGGGCGAGGCTTATCGACCGCTTTTGCAGCCCAGCCAGGGAGCCGACCTCTTCACATCGGATCCTGACAGCTACGAAGGGGTTGAGTACTGGCAGACAAATTCGCCGGTTGTGGACGTTCCCACCGCCACCGCAACCTTCGTCAAGCAACTGCTCGGCGAGGGATACAAGCTCGGCGATATCGCCATCTTGTGTACGCGAAATGCCCAGGCCTCGTCGGTTTCCCGAACCTTGGCGACCGCCGGTCTCCGGAGCCGGATTCTTGGTGGCTCGCAAGATTTCTACACGCGGATGGAAATCCGGGATATGGCGAACATGGTCCACGTCCTCACCGGATCGACGGAAATCCTTCGCTTGCTCGCCGCGCTTCACTCGCCGATTATCGGCTTGTCGCTCGACGCCTGCGTGCGGCTGGCGGCCCAGGACGATCCCTTTGCGGCACTCGCCCTGCTCGAGCCCGTTGCCGAAGGGGATGCGGACGCCATCCGGCTGATCAAAGAATGGATGCTGCCACTGCGGGAGTACGGCGACCGCATGACCGCTTGGGAGCTTGTCGCCGAGATTCTGTATGCGACCCCGTACCTGGCTTCGATAGCCAGGAGGCCGGACAAGGATCAGCGGCTTGCCAACGTCCGCAAGCTCCAGTCCATTGCCGCCAGCGATATGAACGTCACGGGGAGGCAGTTTGCCGAGGCCCTACGGGACGTCCACCGGCTCCAGCACAAGGAGAACGACGCGATTGCCTACGATCGCGAGGACGATGCCGCGATAATCAGCACGATCCACAAAGCCAAGGGCCTCGAATTCCCCGTTGTGGTTCTCCCCTACCTGGGAGAGTGGAAGCCCCAAGTCACGTTTGGCCGGAAAACGGAAGTGCAGCCGGCCACGGGTTTGGTCGTCCTCTCCGAACGGGACATCATGCAGTGCGGGCGGTTCCGGCTGTTGCGCCACTGCCAGGAAGGCCAGGAGGCCGAACGCGAGCAGCACCGCAACCTCTATGTGGCGATGACGCGTGCCAAGGAACGGCTATGCCTCGGCGTTCTCGGCAACCCTCAGACGAAGAGTTTGGCTATCACGCTCATTTCCGCCCTTGGCGACAAGCCCAGGGGAGTTCGACATCGGATGTTGGCCGAAGGCGTTAGCGATCCGGAAGATTGGGAATGAAGCACCCGATCGAGGGAACGTTTGGCTGCGAAACCGCTTTGCCGGCCAAGGCTTCATCCAGCGCGATCTTCAGGTCGCGTCGATCGGGATTGTCTTTCGCACGCCCGTGCTCGACGAATCGGTCATCGATGCGCCCCCGATAGAGAACGTTGCCCTTGCCGTCCAGCACGGCGGCCTCGGGAGTGATCGCCACTCCCATACCCTTGACCCATTCGTGCTTCGCATCGATAACGGCAGGAAACCGAAGTTTGAAGTCCTTGCCATGCTTGATGATTTCCGCTTTCGGAATCGTTGGATCGACATAAACGCGAAGGAAGCTGACGCCCTTTTTGGCATATGTCCCATGAATTCGCGACACCTCCGGCGCGTAGCGGTTGGCGATTGGACAGTCGACAGCGATAAAGAGGGCCACCGTGAGCTTGGAATCAGGCTCGGGGGCGGCATGCTGCCTCCCGTCGAGACCCATGAGTGGAGGCAGCTTGACCGGCCCGTTCGGCAGGGGCCGAAGCTGTTGGGCGCCTGCGAGCCATAACGTTGCGAGAAGCGTCGATACCATACTGAGCCTAGTGTTGAGACGCTATCTGGCCCTGTTCGGTTTGATCGGATTCGTCACCGGTTTCGGTGGCCAGGAGGTCGCCAACCCGACCTATCGGAAGGACATTGGCCCACTTTTGGCCAGGAGCTGCGTGCCTTGCCATCGCCCGGGAGCGGTGGCGCCGTTTTCACTTCGGACTTATGAGGAGGTCATGAAGCGAAAGGAGCTTCTCCAGATCGTCATGCTTCCGAAGAAGATGCCGCCCTGCGACGCCACGAGCGACTTTGGGCCGATCTGCAATGAGCCGCGCCCCACCGACCGCGACTTGCGCACCCTTCAGGAGTGGGTTCGCCGTGGTTATCCCGAGGGGAGCGGACCGAAGCCTGCACCTTACCGGCCAGTGAAGTGGCGATTGGGGTCGCCTGACGTTCAGGTTCGGATCCCTGGGAAGATCGAGACCAAGCCGGAGGGCAATCCGTACTGGATTGTCCATCGAGTTCCGATCCCGCCCACGAGGGGACTGCGGGCATTCGACATCATCCCTGATGCGCCGAAGGCGGTTCGGCAAATTGTGGTAGCCAAAGCAGTAGGTGCCCGAAACATGTGGAATACGTACGGTTCCATGGATGTTTCGGGAGAGGCCCTCGTTGGCGCTTGGTCGCCGGGATTTCGAGCGTTCGACGTTACCCCCAGCCAGATCGACCTCAGCGGGGTTGACGCTCTGTGGGTTCAGGTGCTCGTGGTTCCGACGGGCAAGGTTGAATCCGGCAACCTCACAATCGGCCTTTACAAGGGTCGGTCCGGCAAGGTTTGGTGGAAGACGCTGGACGAGCCCAAGTTTGAGATCGGCTCGGACCGACAGCGGACGATTGAGAAGGAATGGCTTCTCGAACAACCGACGACCCTTCTCGGCGTTCATCCCGAAGCCCGCTACTTCGCCCGCCAGATCCGCCTCCGCGCGGTTCTCCCGAACGGCACCGAGCGCATTCTGCTCTTCGTCCTCAACTGGGACATGCTCTGGCTTGGCAACTACCTCTTTGCCAAACCGGCCAGGTTGCCGGCGGGAACCCGGATCCTGGCTGCAATCGATTACGACAATGGCCGGCATGCCGCGCTGAATGAACAGTACTTCCTCAAGCGTCAACCGCCACCCGTTCTGAAGTCCGGCAGCGGCCTGCGCGACGAGGTTTACCGCGTTCATTTTCTCGTCGCCGAGGGACGCTGATGCTGGTGCCAAGTGTCTGGGCGATCACGTTGCTCACCCAGTTCGGCGCATCACCTACCAACCTCTCGATCGTGGAGGCCGCCCGCTTGCAGGTCGGCTGGACCACATCCTACGATCCGGCGTACCGTCGAGTCGCTTACCCCAATGGGGACGTGCCGATCAGCACCGGGGTGTGTTGCGACGTGGTGATTCGGGCCCTCCGAAAGAGCCGAGGCCTGGATCTGCAGCGGCTCGTGATCGAAGACATGCGAAGGGCCTACCGCACATACCCGCAAGACTGGGGCCAATCCCGTCCCGACCCCAATATCGACCACCGGCGGGTACCCAACCTCGCCACATTTTTCAGACGCCGAGGCTGGGCGTTGCCTCTTCGCGATTTCCGCCCCGGCGACATCGTCACGGCGACGCTGCCGCGAAATCTGCCCCACATCATGGTCGTCAGCGACCGCCGCAACCGCGCCGGAGTGCCGCTCGTGATCCACAACATCGGTGGCGGTGTGAAAGAAGAAGACCGGCTATTCGAACACCCATTGACGGGTCACTTTCGGCTAAAGCCCGACTGAGATTCGTTCGGCTAACGATTCGATATCCTTAGTAAGAGGTCGGTCCTGCTCCAGCCTCGGAATGAGGGAACGTACCTTGGCAAACGCTTCCTCGACCGCGACGCCGGAGCGGAGCGGGTGCCGGTACTCCAATCCTTCCGCAGCGACAATCAGCTCGATCGCCAGCACCAGGGTGGCATGGTCGACCACGGTTCGGAGCTTGCTGGCCGCGGTCATGCCCATCGAAACGTGGTCCTCCTTCCCCCCGCTGGTGGGGGCATTGTCGCAGCTCGCCGGGTGGGCGAGGACGCGTGCTTCGTTGAGCAGAGACACCGCGACCACGTGGGGAATCATAAAGCCCGAGGAGCTGCCGGGATGCTGGCTGAGGAACGGCGGAAGGTGCTCGTTCAGGTCCGGGTTGATCAGGCGGTCGATCCGGCGCTCGCTGATCGCCATCAAGCTCGTGAGGGCGATCGCCGCGTAGTCCAACGCCATCGCAACCGGCGCGCCGTGGAAGTTGCCGCCGGATAGGACGTCGCCGGTCTCGGGAAAGATCAGCGGGTTATCGGTTGCCGAGCCGGTTTCCGTCTCCACGACGCCGATCGCATGGTCGATCGCATCCTGAACGGCTCCGTGGACCTGCGGCATGCAACGGAGCGAGTAGGCGTCTTGGACCCGCGGATCGCCTTGGAGGTGCGACTCCCGGATTTGGGAGCCGGCGAGATATTCGCGCAATCGGCGGGCACTCGCCGACTGTCCCGAATGAGGACGAAGGTCATGGATCCTCTCGTCGAACGCGACCGGCGTGCCGAGCAGCGCATCGAGCGTCATTGCGCCGGCCAGGTCGGCCGTCTCGACCAAGCGTCGCGCCCGCTCAAGGGCGAGCCCGCCGACCGCGCACATCGCCTGGGTTCCGTTGAGAAGCGCGAGACCCTCCTTTGCTTGCAGCTTTAGCGGCGAGAGGCCTTGGCCGGCCAGGGCATCAGCGGATTGCTGTCGCCGGCCGTTGGCGAACACTTCGCCCTCGCCAATCAGGGCCATCGCCAAGTGGGCAAGGGGGGCAAGATCGCCGCTCGCTCCGACCGATCCCCGACTCGGAATGACCGGGACGAGACCGCGGTTTAGCATCGCCAGCAGGAGCTCGGCGGTTTCTATGCGTGCGCCGCTATGGCCCTTGGCGAGGACATTCGCCCGCAGCGCCATCATCGCCCGGACATCGCGCACAGGGAGGGGCTCGCCGACGCCGCACGCATGGCTCCGCACAAGGTTGAGTTGCAGCTGTTCGATCTCGTCCCGGGGGATCGTGACGTCGGAGAGCCGGCCAAAGCCGGTGTTGACGCCGTAGGCGGGTTCGCCGGACTCGACGATGTTGCGGACGGTTTCGACGGCTCGCAGCATCCTGATCTTGGCCGGTTCGGACAGCCGAAGTTCGGTTGTGGCGTCGGCGATGCGACGCAGAACCGCCAGTGGAATCGCCGACCCATCCAGTTCGATCACGGCGGGGAGTCTACCGGCGGGTGGCCATGCCAGAATGCGGCGTGTCAACCTACTCCCAACTGTTCGTCCATATCATTTTTTCTACAAAGGGAAGGAAACCATCGATCGAGGAACACTGGCGAGGAGAACTACATGCCTATTTGGGTGGGACCGCACGGTCCCTAGGTGCAACGCCGCTGGCGGTAGGTGGGGTTGCCGACCACGTACACCTATTGCTTGGGCTGGGGACGACGGCTAGCGTGGCATCGGTCGTCAGAGAGCTAAAGAAATCCAGCAGCCAATGGTCCAAGGATCATGATCGCCACCTCGTGTGGCAAACCGGCTATGCCGCCTTCAGCGTGGGCAGGGATGCAATCCAAGGAGTTTCCTCCTACATCGCCGATCAGGATCGCCACCACAAGGGAGTTTCGTCAAAGGAAGAGCTGCACAGACTCTTGATTGACCTCGGCATCGAGTTCGACGAACGGTATTTCGAGTGAGGTTCTGCGACCCCGCCAGGGTCGCGGTCGTCGGTTCGACGGTTCCCGGGGTCTCAGTCGACCCCAGGCTAGTTTCTTGGACCGCGTTGCGGTCTCAATCCTTGCCTTGGAAATCTGGGAGTTCTGGTGGGTTAGGTTCGTATTGACACTTCCGGTAAGCAGTGCGTGACGCCGTTGATCACGCCTGGCGCAGAGTCTCCGCGACTGCGTAGGGTGTGATCCGCGAAATCCGGATCGGGGAACCCGACCCCTCATGCCGGTGTGCCGATTCAGGTCCAAGCCACACTAAAGCAAGGACCCCAACGGGGTCCAGGAAAGTAGCCTGGGGTTCGAGGGACCCCAGGCTAGGTCGGCCCACATCCACCGACCCCAACGGGGGTCGCAGAACTGCGCCAATGGCCATACTTAGCGAATGGTGGGGTCTGGGCACGAGGCGAAGGTCACGCTTGCGAAGCAAGTTGTAACGGGGAGGTTAGGTGACCACCCTTGGGACGCCGAAATCATCAAGGATGCCGCCATCGTGTCGGATGACGGGATCTGCAAATGGATCGGACCGAGGGACGACCTCCCCGATGAATACTGGGCAGTGGACGGTGGGGTGGAATCGGGCTGTGTCGTTCCCGGGCTTGTCGACGCCCATACCCACTTGGTTTTCGGGGGCGACCGCTACGACGACTTCGAGAAGCGCTCTCAGGGCAAGTCCTATGCCGAGATTGCGGCATCGGGAGGTGGAATCAAGAGAACCGTCGAACTGACCCGGAACGCGACTTGGGAATCCCTGCAGGATGGACTGGTTCGTCGCGCCTTCCAAGCGAAGCTAGCCGGAACGCGTCTTGTAGAGGTCAAGTCTGGATACGGACTTGAACACGACGCGGAGATTCGTTTGCTGGATGCCGCCAATTCGCTGCTTCCACACATGCCGAGAACCGTCACCTACCTCGGACTCCACGCGATCCCCGAAGGCCGGACCAAAGAGGACTACATGGACGAGGTCTTCCGCCGCACGCTCCCGGAGATTCACAAGCGGAAACTCGCGGATGCCGTCGATATTTTCGTCGAAGACGGGTACTACAACGCAGACGATGCGAGGCGTCTGGCCCAAGCCGCCAAGCAGTACGGCCTGGACCTTCGCATGCACGTCGACCAGTTCGGCGACCATGGCGGCGCGCGGCTAGCCGCCGAGCTCGGCGCCAAGACTGCCGATCACCTCGAGTACACCGGCGACGACGGGATTCGCGCCCTCGCCGATGCCGGCGTCATCCCGGTGCTGCTGCCGGCGTCGGTGTTCGGCCTCGGGCTCAGCAAGTACCCTGACGCGCGCAAGATGATCGAAGCTGGCCTGCCGGTCGTGCTCGCGACCGACTGCAACCCCGGCTCTTCGCCAACCCTCAGCCTGCCGATGGTGATGGCGATCGCGTGCCGGTACATGAAGATGACCCCGATGGAAGCCCTCGTCGCCTGCACACGCAACGCCGCTCGCGCCCTCAACTTGGAGCACGAGTTCGGCACGATCGAAGTCGGCAAGCGAGCCGCGTTCCACGTCCTGCCCGAGCCGGATTATCGAAGTTTGGCGTGCTGGTTCTGAATCGGGGTAGCGGGGTAGCGGGATAGGTTTGCTTCCAGCGTGTTCCATGACTGCGCTGCCCGGTCAAACCCGTGCCCCGTACCCCGATTCACCCCCACCGAATAAA
This sequence comes from Fimbriimonadaceae bacterium, assembly GCA_019187105.1. Lineage (NCBI taxonomy): Bacteria > Bacillati > Armatimonadota > Fimbriimonadia > Fimbriimonadales > Fimbriimonadaceae > Fimbriimonadaceae bacterium. The sequence goes on from JABAQM010000001.1 coordinate 2,076,899, forward strand.
CCGCAGCTCAGCTCCCATCTTCCGCCTGCGCTTGAATACGCCGACACCCTCACGCCCTCCTTTCTCGTTGGTATTGCCTTCGATCGTGGCGATCTCGTTCTTCTGTATCGAGATGACAAAACCGGTGTGCGAGTAGCGGCCTTCTTCGCCCATCAGCACGAAGACGTCGCCAACAGCCGGTGAATCGAACAGGCACTTTCGGGCGGCTGCCCATTCGGCCAACTTCTGGCACCGCGCGTCCCGGGGCAGGGGGCAGTCGAGGCCCAGCTTCCTTGCCGCCTCACGAACGCACCAGATGACGAATGCCGCACACCAAGGATGGCCCTCCGGCAACCCGACGGCGGCCAGGTAGTCGCGAACGACACGGCCACGATTGCCAGGTTTTTCCCGAACCCCGACTTGGGTCTTGGCGATGTCCAGGGTTCGCTCGACGAGTGTGGAATATCCCATCAAGACCATCGGCATGAACTGGGGTGATTGTCAACCAGCCGCCCTGACAAAACGTCCCAGGACGATGGTCCCTAATCCTTGCTGGGACCGGGACCGATGGCCCGTTCCCGGTTCAGACCCGCCCGATACTAGGCTTCAGCGCACCGCGCGCACCAACAGAGGAAAAGGACATGAAGCAACGAAGTTATGGACACGTACGGGCAATCGCCGCTCTTTGCGGGCTCACCGCCACCATCGCGATGGCGTCCGCCGGCACCCTGGGCGACAAGGACAAAGTCATTATCAACGGCGAGGCTATATCGCGGTCTGAGATGGATGCCTTTGAAATGGCATTCGGCGTTCGAATTCCCTCAGGCAAGTACTGGTACGACCGAATGAGCGGCGCCTGGGGACCGGAAGGCAAGCCGACCGCAGGGTTCACCCTTCCCGGCATGCGACTCGGCGGCAAGATGAAAGAGAATGCCAGCAAAGGCGACAGCGGCGTGTTCGTGAACGGCCGCGAGCTCCCCAAAGAAGATATCAAAGCGCTGAACGGCATCGGAATCTATCCGAAGAAGAACCGATATTGGTTGGACGCCTACGGCAACTGCGGCCTCGAGAACGGGACGTTCCTGATGAACATCGTGGAATATGCCAGGCAGAACGGCTACTCCGGTGGCGCCTACCTTCACCGCACTTCCGCCGGCTACGTAGGCGGCGATGGCTCGACCAGTTACTTTTTCGATCCCAAGAGCGGTTCGAGCGTTATGGTTGGCGGTTAAGCCTCCCATTCGACCCCACGTCCTGCTGCCGGAATATCGTAAGATGGCGGCAGGATGGACTCGTCGTCATATTTCGTCATCGACGCGGCAACCGGCAACAAGTATGGACCGGCCGATCTCGCCACTCTGAACCAGTGGGTTACCGAGGGTCGGATCCTCCCGTCGACGATGCTGGAGGATGCGCTTGGTGGAGCCCAGATCCGGGCGGACCGGCTGCCGGGTCTGATGGTCACCCGTGCCGCGTCGGCGCCACCGTCCATGTCTCCACCGCCAGAGGCCCGTCCGATGTCTCCGACGCCGGCGTACCATGCCGATGAAGGGTGGCGGGGCTACCCAATCGGCGTCCACTTCGACTTCCTCAACGACAGCTGGGGGCTGATGAAGCAGTCGTGGCAGGCATGGGTACCCGTGCTAGGGTTCATGCTCCTTGCCTACCTCGTATGCCAAATCCCAGGGGTGATCGCCGTCGGATTGGATTTCTTTACGGGCAATATTAGTTTCGATCAGAGGTTTTCAGGCAGCAACATGGCCCTGTCCAGCCTATCGAGCTTGCTAACCTTGTTCGTCATGTATCCGCTGTATACCGGAGGTATCTGCTTTGCGCTGGATATCGTCGACGGAAAACAACCACAATTCGCACGGCTATTCACACCGTACAAGCGTTGGTTTGGCAGCGTCGGATCCGTGTTTATCTACTACCTTTTGATGACGATCGGCTCGTTTCTTTGCCTGCTGCCAGGCCTGTACCTCGCGGGCCGACTCTTCTACTGGCCGGTGATGATTGCAGAGGAGCGAATGTCCTTTATGGACACGTTCTCTTATGTTTGGGAGCGACAAGCTCCATTCGCTTGGGCGATGTTTGGGCTTCTGTTCGTGGCATCGCTGCTCACGTGCCTCGGAGTCCTCGCGTTGGTTGTCGGGCTATTGGCGACCATACCGATGGGGTACCTGACCCTCGCCTGCCAATACCGCGCCATGTACCCAGAATTCGCCCCGAAGGCCGATGTCGTCGGGACAGCTTGATCGAGCCTACTTCGTAAACATCGCCGACAGCATCTGCTCGATGTGATAGGCATCGTGGCCGAGGATATGGCCGGCATAGTCGGCAATAGTAAGGGTGCCAAACTTCGCGTGGACGAAGCGTCGCCGGATTTCGAAGTCATTTCGTTCCTCGACGAAGGAGATCAGCCGGTTGCGGTCCCGCTCGAAGAGGTCGATGCAGTGGTCTTTCGTCCAGTTCCTGTAGCCCATTTCTTCGGCACGATCGGTCTCACTAAGGTTTGGCACCGGTGCGAGGTCGAAGGACAGCGCAGTCTCGCATCGTTGCAGATGGACGCTCTCCCAATCGGCCCAGTGGGCCATGGCTTCGCGGATGGTAAAGCGGTTTGGTCCGGTCGGTTGGTCCCACCTGGCCTCTGGAATGGCCTCGGCAATCAACCGATAGACTTCCAGATTCTTGCGCAGGCCGATGAGGATGTAAGGGCTAAGGTTCACTTGTCCCCCGTTCCTACGACGACATCCTTGCGGCGCGTGGCGGGAGTTACCCCGAGATGGACTAGCTTGCCGTCGCGGTACCGTGCCTCGACCGTGGTCTTCCGGGATGCCTTCAACCGGAATTGCACGTTCCACTTCTCCGGCCAGGCGGGGAGGACATAGATCTTCCCACCTACCTCTTGGAGGCACATGTGCTGCAACGTCAGCATGATGTTGCCGCCGTGGCATTGGTCCGGGAGCCAATCATAATTGGGTCCCCACGTTGCCGGCCACCGGTATTTCGAGTTCGAGTTGCCGACCTTATCGAGGAGCGAGCGGCCCGCTTCGTCGGCGAGTCCGGCCACCGCCGCACACTGGCCGTCATATTGCCAGCCTGCGTTCGACCGTTCGATCCGCTTCCGGAACGTCTCCCGGGCAAGCTCAAGGCGCCCGGTCCCGACACCGGCCCATTGGAACGGCCACAAGGCATACAGCTCGGGGTTTTCGACGTTCGAACGCTCGTCCTTGTATTGCTCGGCAGGAAGGATGCGGCCGTTGGCTATGGGGACGGAAACAAGTTCCCCGCGCATTCGAGTCAGCTGGTCCGCGAATGACTTGGAAACCAGTTTGTTTGGCAAATGAAGTAGCCGGCCAAGCACATCATGCAGGCCGACAAGTGTGGGTGTGTCGTTCACGACGGCGTGCCAGTATGTTTCCACGGCCTGCGCTGGCGTGATCGCCAGTTTTCCGTCCCTACGGGGAAATCGCGAATCGAAATAGTCCAGCACGGCCTTTGCCATCGGCAGCAGCTGCTGTTTCAAGAACCGTTCGTCGCCCGTATGATCGAACCGGTCGAGCATGAGGTCGAGGAGCTCCGGCCCTTGGTTCCAGGCATATTGCCACCACGGCGAGTTGATGTTGCTGGGCTCCAAGCCTTTTCGGTCCCACCCATAGTCCCCGTTCGAGTAGGTACCGAAGATCGTCATCGTCTCGGGGAAATACACGCCGTCGGCGCCGTAGTACTCCTTCGCCCGGGCCGAGCATGCCTTTGTGTTGGACTGATACAGCCGGAAGATCGGGTCCATCAGATCGTAGTCGCCGGCTGCGACCATGGCGGCATAGGGAAGCCGGGTGTTCTGGTACCAATAGTCGCCACCCCACCGCCTCCAATCGGCGTTGAAAGGAAAGCCCATGGATTCGGGTTCGACCGTGAAGATCGAGCCGTTGAACTTGACGGGAAACTGGCCGCGGCTTCCACACGCGTTCATGTATCGCTGAAGGGCGTAGGCCTCTGTGATTCGTTTTCCGGCGTCGCCGAGGTCGAGAGTCTTCAGCACCTTCCCATCCCGATAGAGGCGCATCTCACCGTTGGCGGTGTCGATCGTGCAGGCGACATGGGTCCGCTTTCCCGGGGTCAAGGCATTCTCGGCAAGAAGCTGGCGACTCCCGACGATCAGGCGCAGCGCGTTGCCGGGGTGGGTGTCGAAGAGGAACCCGTCCGATGTGCCCGCGGTTAGCTTGTCGACCATCCGTCCGATCGGGTGTTCAGCACTGGGGATGATCCAGGCCGAGACCGATAGACCCTTGGAAAAGTCGGGCTGCTCCACCGAGCTAAGGTGCTCGAGCATGTTTCCTTGCAAGACCAGCGATCTGTCAGAACCCGCACCAAGATCGCCCCACGTCTTGGCATGGCCAGCGATCTCCGCGCCGGAGAGTAGTCGGCTCCAGACGCCGACCCTTTCGATGTGGCCCTTGAACTGGTTCTGGCCATTGGAATCGACGGCGACTCGAATCGGGTGGGCATTCGCCGGGATTTCCAGGCGATCCTGAGCTTCGACTTCGATCCAGCTTCGATCCCAGAACGCCTTCCACCAGGCAGCGGTCCTTTTGCCGGCTCCGGATGCGGTCTGTTTGGATGCATGACGAAGCTTGTCAAGGTCGCTCCACCATTCTGAAACTGACTGGACCTTATCGACATGAACCCAAATGGGTATGTCGAACTGTCTTCGGCGGGCCTGATCGAAGACCGGTGCATGCATCCCGAAAGCTCGATGGAGGAGGGGGTCGGGCTGCAGAGCGGCAAGGTGCCCAAGTCCCTGGTGCTTCCACGTTAGCGGCACGATCGAAGACTTGTTGTGGTGCACGACGTACTGATTCGGCAGCGCAAAAATGACGTGATCCGCTTCCTCCCATACGGGATTCGGACACCCGCGCATGGTCCAACTTGAATCCAGCTCCTGTCCCTGGAGCTGCTTGCGCTCGGGCCGTAGGCGAATGAGGTCGACACTGACAGCGCGGGGCGACACTCCTTTTCCTCGCAACCAAACGACCGGGTTATGAGCGTCGACGAAGATATCGAGCTTCCAATCGTCGATCTGGATCTCCGCCCGTCCCTCGCGGGTGATCAACGTTTGGCGAAAGGTCGAGCCAGGCTTCAGTGGCGGGTCGAAGGTGAGCTTGACCTTCCCAACTTTCAGCAGCCGATTCACCTCGCTCCAGGCATCGGTGTGGGAGACATAGAACATTACGTCGCCGTTCTGCTCTACCCAAAGGTTGATGCCGACCTGCCCGTTACCCAGCGGCATCGACCCGGCGGCGTTGTCGCTCGGCGACGTCCAGACTACGTTCGGTGGTTCGACGGCATGGGTCATCGGGCTGATGCAAAGCACGCCGCCAAGAAGCAGCGTTCGGATGCGGAGGGCGGGCATGACGCTTTCATTGTGCCCTTTCAATCGCCCGAGCGAACAAATCGAATGACGCGATCAATACCGGCGAGGTCAGGAATCACGACATCCATTTTCCAGCCGGCCCCTTCGAAGAGTTGAATGACATCGTCTCGCTGTCCCGCACCTATCTCGGTTAGTAGGATCCCGTTCGGCGCGAGATGCTGACCAGCTTCGATTGCGAGCCGCATGTAGAAGTCAAGACCTTTTTCACCGGCGAAGAGTGCTCGGGCCGGCTCATGGTAACGGACTTCAGGCGCAAGGAGAGCACCGTCCTCGACATATGGGGGGTTCGTCACCAAGAGATCGAACTTAAGGCTTCCGGTGCTGGAAAACAGGTCGGACTCGATCCATCGCACCGCGGCTCCCAATCGCGCCGCGTTGCGGCTGGCAACCTCCAAGGCTTCCGCAGAAATGTCGAGACCATAGATCCGCCACGCCTTTCGTTTCAGCGAAAGGGTGATGGCAATGCACCCGCTTCCGGTGCCGATGTCGGCTACCTTCGCGGTCTCCGGCAAGTCCAGCTTGAGGGCTTCTTCAACCAGGTGCTCGGTCTCCTGGCGAGGGATGAGGACGCGGGGGTCGACGCGAAAGCGATAGCCATAGAATTCGCGGTATCCGAGGATGTAGGCGAGCGGCTCCCGCCGCAGGCGTCTGGCGAGCAAGTCGTCGGCGGACTCGTCGGGCGGGGCGTCGAGGTCGACGAGGAGAGCCTGGCGGTTCTTGCCGGCGGCGAATGCGGCAATCACCTGGGCCTCCAAGAGCGGCGACTCGATTCCGGCTTCGGCGAGTCTTGCCGCTGCTTCCCGAACCCACTCTCCAACGGTTTCGTCGGACACAAGGTGGATTGTGGCTCGGCTCTCCAGCCCTGAGACCCCTCTAGGCCGTAGAATTCTCACCATGCGTGCATGGAAGGTTGTCGTCCTCGCCGGGCTGGTCGTCCTCGGCGGTTGCTCGGGTGGGGATCAGAGCGCCACCGATCCAACGGTGAAAGCGCCGGATGCGACGACAGACAAGTCGATCAAGTTCAAGGTCGCGCTGTTGACGCCTGGTCCAATTAGCGACGCCGGTTGGAGCGCAATGGCATACGAGGGGCTCAAGCAGATTGAGAAAGAGCTCGATGCCGAGGTCAACAACCAGGAGGCGAAAGACGCCCAAATTCGCGATGCCATGCGGGCTTACGCCCAGCAAGGCTACAAGCTCGTCTTCGGGCATGGTTTCGAATACAACGCTCCTGCGATCGAAGTTGCCAAGCAATTCCCAGGCACGATCTTCGTGAGCAGCTCGGGCGGGGAGACAGCGGACAACGTTGGAGCGTTCCGCTTCTATCTGGAGCAGGGCTTCTACCTGGCCGGGGCGATGGCGGCAAAGCTTTCGAAGACGGGCACGCTCGCAATGATCGGCGGCCCTGACGTGCCATCCATCCGCTCGACGTTCAAGGCGTTCAAAGCCGGCGCCGAGGTAGCGAAGCCGGGGGTCAAGGTCATCGAGACGTTCACCGGGAAGAACGAGGATATCGCGGCGGCCAAGCGAGCGACGCTGGCGGCCATAGCCGAGGGCGCCGATATGGTGATCCACCAAGCCAACGCTGCGGCCCAAGGGGTCTTCGACGCCTGCAAGGAACAGGGAGTGACCGCGTTCGGCGCCAACTTGGACCAGAACGGCAATCCGAGCGGTGTCGTCATCGCGTCGGCCGTCATCAAGGCGGGTCCTGCCTTCACCAAGCTTGCCCGCGACGTCAAGGACGGGGTCTACAAGGGATCCATCGTGCTGATGGGAATGGACCAGGGCGCCATCGATTTTGTGATCGACCCCGCGAAGGAAACCAAAATCCCGACGGACGTGCTGGAGTACGTGCTGAATTTGAAGCGCGAGATTCGCGAGGGCAAGTTCAACGTGCCGAAAGACGAGTTCTAGCTATCCCGACCCTCAACATCGAATCGGTTTCAAAATCATACGGCCCGGTCCGCGCTTTGGACGGGGTATCGACGAGTTGTGCCTCTGGCGAAATTCATGCGATCGTCGGTGAAAACGGCGCCGGCAAGTCGACGCTGATGCAGATCCTCGGGGGCTTCGTTGCTCCCGATGCCGGCCGGGTTGTCCTCGACGGGGTCCCACTTCCGGTGGGAGATCCGATTGGATGTCGTGCGCGGGGGATTCGGATGGTCCATCAGCATTTCATGCTGGTGCCGAGCTTCTCGGTGCGGGAGAACCTCGTGCTGGACGGCCTGAGCACGACCGGTTCTCCGGAAGAAGGTGCGGAGGCCGCGATCGAGCTTGGCCGCAGGCTGGGTTGGGAGATCGACCCAAAGGCAAGGGTCGCAGAGCTGCCGGTCGGGGTGCAGCAGCGCGTGGAGATTCTCAAGGCGATCGTCGGGGACAGCCCGGTGACCATCTTCGACGAGCCCACGGCGGTACTGACGGCCGACGAGGTTGCCGATCTGTTCGGTGTCCTCAGGACCTTGCGAGGCGAGGGCCGGATGATCATTTTCATCGCCCACAAGATCGACGAGATTAGGGGCATTGCCGACCGGGTCACGGTGCTCAGGCGCGGCAAGGTCACCCTCAGGGCATCGATGGCGGAAACATCCAACGAAGACCTCATTCGCGCGATGGTCGGAGACCTGCCTCCGGAGCTTGCCGTGGACCGCAAAGCTCCCGGAAGAAAGGAGCTCCTCGTGGCAAATGGCGTGGTCATCAGAGGTGATCGTGGTGAGCGGGCGGTCGATGGCGTAACCCTGGGCGTTGCTGCCGGCGAAATCCTCGGTATCGGCGGGGTCGACGGGAACGGACAGGTGGAGCTGGCGGAAGCTCTGGTCGGCATTCGCAAGGTCGAGGCGGGAACCGTCCGGCTGGGTGGCGACCATATTGCCTACATTCCGCAGGACCGGCAGCGCGATGGCCTCGCCCTTAGCCTTTCGATTCGAGACAACCTCCTTCTGGGGGGTTATGCACGGCCCGAATTCTATCGCGGGCCGTGGATGTCGGCGGCTCGCGTGAATCGTTGGGCAGACGACTTGATCGAACGGTTTCAGATTAAGGTGGGCCAGGCGACCGATCCCGCGTCGAGCCTTTCCGGTGGCAATCAGCAGAAGGTGGTAGTCGCGCGGGCTCTGGCATCGAACCCGCAGGTTCTGGTGGTGGTCAATCCCACCCGCGGCCTCGACGTTCAGGCTGCGGCGTATGTGCACCAGGCGATGACGGACGCGGCGGCTAACGGCGCCGGCATCGTCCTGTTCTCGACCGACCTCGATGAGCTTGCGCTGCTCGCCAACCGGACCCTGTTCATGTCCCGCGGTCGGCTTGGCGAAGCCCGCGCTGAAAAGTTGGTAGGCGGCTGATGCGGATCCTGATCGCGATTGCCGGAATCGCGCTCGCGGTGGTCTTGGTTCTTGCTGCCTTTGGGCTCCCAGTCGCCGAATCGCTGCGCCTGCTTGCGGATGGAGCGTTCGGCAGCAAGGTTGCGCTCGGGAGGACCCTCACGAAGGCGACGCCGCTGGTCCTCACTGGCCTCGCGATGACCGTGGCCTGGAGGACGGCGATGTACAACATCGGCGGCGAGGGCCAGTACCTGTTGGGCGCGATTACCGGCGCGGCGTTTGCAAAGGCGATGTGGGGTGTAGCGCCGGCAGCGATGAGTCTTGCGATTCTGGTCGGCTCGGTCATCGGTGGGGCGGCGATCGGCTGGTTTGCGGGTTGGCTTTTTACGGCAAGGCGAGTCGAAATCGTCATTTCGACCATCCTGCTCAATTTTCTGGTCATCCAGTTCGTCGATTGGGCAGTTCGCGGTCCTCTGCAGGAGCGTAAGGGACAGTTGCCGCTGACCGATGCCTTGCCAAACGAGGCGATGCTGCTGCGTTTGATCCCCGGCACCGATCTCCATTCAGGTGTTTTCCTTTCCTTGGTTGCCGTAATCGTGGTGTGGGTGCTGCTTTATCGCACCCGGCTCGGCTTCGGATGGAGAGTGGTAGGCGCAAACGATGCGGCGGCTCGAGCGAGCGGCTTGGATCGGAACCGGCTGCGACTATCGGCGATGGCGGTATCGGGCGCGCTGTGCGGACTCGCCGGCGGAATCGACTACAGTGGCGTCACTGGCCAGATCGGGGCCGGATTCTCGCAGCAGTGGGGATTCATCGGGATTCCCGTCGCGTTGCTCGGCGGGCTGCATCCGGTTGGTGTCTTGGCGGCGGGGCTCTTCTTCGGAGCACTCTTCGCGGGGTCGGAAAACCTGGCGCGTTTCAACACATCGGGGACGACGATCGTGTACGTGATCCAGGCGGTGGCTGTGCTGGGGCTACTTGTTGCTAACAATTTGAATCGGGGGAACGCGAGGAAGTCAACCTAGGCAAAACGTGCGGAGGATTCGTGCGTCCCACTGTCATGCTGGCCTTTCTTGCAATTCTGGCGATCGGATCATTGCGATATGAAGCGACGCTGATCTACTCTGAAGAATCGTTCTCCGGCACGATCCACTGCGCCGTTCTAACCGACGCCGGACTCGCTGCCGGATACACCTCCGACCTTATGACTCACCACGGACACGTTTTAAGTGCCAAGCCGTTTGTTTGGATCCAGGATAAGCTCTATCGCCTGCCGCTGGGAAAGAAAGGTCGCGAAGGCATCGTCCTTGACGGGAACGACCGTATGCTTGTTGGCGCAGTGGATGTCAAAGGGGCTGGCTACGTTCCGGCTCAGTGGATTCCGGGGGAAAGCGGGAGCTGGTCTTCAGCAAGGTTACGCGTTTATACCGGCCAAGCAGGGTTTGGATCGCACCTCGGCCCCGATGGTTCAATTTGGGTGACCAGCAATTACGTCGTCAAGGGGAGGCTCATCGGTGAAAATTGGGAGCAGAGCCAATTTGGCAATTTCGAACTCGTCGGCGTGGCCGCCGATGGCCGCCTGTTCGGAAATCGATTTCGAAATCGGCAGTTTGACGGTCGCCCGGATAACACGACTCCCGGATTCTACAGGGGGGCGAAGTGGAGCGTGCTAAAAGTCGGAGAACCAACTGGAGATCGATACTATGCCCGAGCCAAGGCTGTTAACTCGAAGGGAACCGTCATCGGCTACGTAGACTTCGCTAATGTCCTATGGGCAGGTAACACCTTGCAAGCCTTTCGAAAGGCTACGCTGTGGGCTCTCAATGACGAGGGTGACATGGTAGGAACCGTCGAGGGCAGCAAGGACGATGTCCTAATTAAGCTGTGGAAGAAGGGCAAGGAGCACACCGTGAGCGTCTCCTTGCCGAAAGAGAGTCTGGTGTATATCGAAAGATTGAACAACGGCGGCGTCATCGCCGCGCATGTCGCAAGAGGGATGTGGAGAGGTCTGTATTTACTCCGACCAAAGAAGCGATAGCCATGCCATTTAGGACCCACAGGACTGTTGGTCTTATAGGTTTTATTCGTCCTATAGGACCTAAACCAAAGAGCAGGACCGAATCGGTCCTGCTCCCTAGAGCCTTTGCCGAGGAAAGGCCCTACTTGCGTCGCTTGCGAGCGATGGCGGCGAGGCCAAGGCCGAGCGCGGCGATCGAGGCAGGCTCCGGAACCACGTCGCCTTCGAACGTCACGAGGTCGTAGCGAATGGTGCCGCTGGTGCCATAGCTGCTGCCGTCCTGAGTTGCCCGATAAGCGCCGGTGCCGGGTTCGAACACCGCGAGCAGGCGAATCGCGAAGTTTGAGTTGTTGTTGACCGAGGTATTGCCCGACATGTCCTTGTTGAAGACCTGCCAGAACGTGCCGCCGGCGGTGAGCTCGAACGTGTCGCCCTGGTTCCAGGTCGAGCCGTCGGTGGTGTAGTCCATGCGCAGGAAGCGCGAAGCGGTGTTGCTGTTGCGCTGATCCCACTTGATCTTGATGTTCTGGTAACCAAGCGTCGAAACCTTGTACTCCACGCCGGCGGTTCCGCTGTTCGTACCCTGGGCCGGGTAGGTCGTGGTGTTCCAGGCGCGGTTCGGCGAGCCGAGATCGTTCGGGCTTCCCGTGGCGAAGGTACTGGTGGTGCCGCCGACGAGGCTGGCAGTTCCGGTCCCGATCTGCGGGACGAGGGTGTCGTCGTTGAAGTTCCAGTGCGTAATGACGAGTGCGTTAGCCGCTCCGGCAATCGAAGCAGCCGCCAGGATTAAAAGCGTTTTGTTCATATTTGGTTCTCCTCCCAGACAAATAACCCGGCCCATCCGTGTGGGGCCGAAGCTGGAGGAAGACTACTCGATTTTTGTAAAGAGGGCGTTAACAGTTCTATTGTCGTGAAAGTGTTGCCACACGCCCACGCGGATACACTCCTGGAAGTCCGTGTTTGATCTTGCCCCGCTTCTCATCTTTGCCACCCCGGTCGCGCTGGCCGCAATCGGCGAGGCGGTCAGCCAGCGGTCAGGTGTGATCAACGTGGGTATCGAAGGCTCGATGCTCGGTGGAGCCTATTTCGGCATGCTGACGAGCTCGATAACCGGCAACGCCTATTTCGGGCTCCTGGCCGGGCTCGGCTACGGTATTGCCGCCGCCCTGATTCTGTCGCTATTCAGCGTCATTCGCCAAGCTGACCAAGTGGTGGTTGGCACGGCGCTCAACTTGCTGGCGCTGGGCTTGACGGGCACCATGTTCCGCGCTCGATTCGGCTCGGGCGGGCAGCTCTTGAGCGTTCCTCAAGTTCCCCGAATCGTATTCGGGATCGATCTTGTCGTGGTCACGATGGTCGTCGCCGCAGCCGGAGCTTATTGGCTCCTCCAGCGAACGCATTGGGGCCTTGCCTTGCGATCGGCCGGCGAGTACCCGTCTGCGACCGAGGCCGCCGGGCAGTCGGTCAGGCGCATACGGATGGCGGCGGTGCTGATCGGTGGAGCCCTGGCCGGTTTGGGTGGCGCCTATCTGTCGCTCGGCATAGCGGGCTCGTTTGCCGAAAACATGACGGCTGGGCGCGGTTTTGTCGCGCTGGCGATGGTCACGTTTGGACGCTGGAACCCAATCCTCGCTGTCGGCGCCTCGCTGCTGATTGGCTACGCTGAGTCACTTCAATTCACCTTCCAAACACGCGGCACTGGATTGCCGTATCAACTGTTTATAGCGATGCCCTACGCGCTGGCCCTCTTGGTCCTGATGGTCTTCGGACGCGGAACCCGCGCTCCTGCCGCCTTGGCCCAACCGTTCGAGAGGAGCGCTTGAGGACCGTCTCACTTACGCGACGGGTCGCCTTCAGCAGCGGTCACCGATACTGGGTCGATGCGTGGACCGACGACGAGAACCGCGCTGCCTTTGGAGAGTGGGCGAGCCACATGATGCACGGGCACAACTATGCGCTTGACGTTACGGTCGAGGGGCCGGTCGACCCGGCCAACGGCATGGTGATCAACATCAAGGTGATCGATGCCTTTCTTCAGGAACGCGTCGTCAGGATCTTTGCCCAGCGATCGATCAACGACGAGGTGCCCGGCTTTGATCGCCTCGCCCCGAGCGGCGAGAATATCCTCACTTTCATTCGGGAGCAGCTTAACGATCTCCCCTTACCGGTTACCCACCTGCGGCTTGAGGAAACCTCCGATCTTGCCGTTGAATGGGATGCCTCCCAACCCAATCTCATGATGCTAACCCGAACCTACGAATTCGCCGCCAGCCACCGGCTGCACGAGCCCTCGCTTACCGAGGCTGAGAACCTTGAACTCTTCGGCAAGTGCAACAACCCGAGCGGGCATGGCCACAACTACCTGGTTGAGGTCGCCGTGATCGGTGAGCCCAAGCCGCCCACGAGCATGGTCGCCCGGATCGAAGAGCTCGACGCAGTCGTTGAGCGTGAGATCATCGACCGGTATGACCATAAGAACCTCAACTGCGACGTGCCGGAGCTCGTTGGAAAGAACCCCACATCAGAAGTCGTTGCGCTAGCCATCTTCGAGCGACTGGAACCGCTCGTACCGGCAAAACTGGGAAAGGTCGTGCTTCACGAAACCGCACGGAACCGGTTCGAGGTCCGGGCCAAAAGTTAAAAGGCCCACGGCGTCACCGCCCCGGGCCTCGGATCATCGGTGATCTCCCAACGGGAGATCTTAAGCTAGAACGGTCACCCAGCGGCGGCGTTCCGAGGTGCGCCAGTGGTGTCGATCTTCACCGCTGCGACCTTTCCAGCCCCCGCGATCGAGGCAGAGATATCGTTCAACTGACCAGTCGAATAGCCGTCCCACACCTTTGCGATTTTCTTGTCCTTTCCGACCAGAACTCCCCAGGGGGATCGCATGGCATCGTAGCTCTTGATGATCTTCATGTCGGGATCGAGGAGGACCGTGTACGGAGCCTTGAACTTGGACTGCCAAGTTTCGAACTCCTGCTTCTCTCCGTCGATAACCCCTACGAAAGCGACTTTGCCTTTGTAGCCAGCCGCAACACGGTTAAAGTACTTAACCGCTTCTGCGTTGACCGGGCAGGTCGCTTTGATGAAGTACACGAACACCGGGCCGTTTGCCGTAAGCGAGGCGAGCGTATGCTGCTTGCCATCGCTGCCGGTTGCCTTGAAGTCGGGGGCAGTTTTACCGACCTTCGACTGAGGGTTGTCAAACCCGGTGATGGATAAGCCCACGACGGCTGCGACCGCTGCAGCCACCCCAAGCTTTAGGTATGAGCTGTTCATACAGTCTAATTGTACGGTTTTTGGTTGACAAAACACTCCCGCACGGCTTATCGAATTGGTGCGATCACGCGATATCTACGCTTTTCCCCGCTCGGTTCGATCGATAGCCTCCAGCAATTTTGCGGGTCTATCAACTCGCCAAGGCGGTCAGGCCACTCGATGAGGAGCAGCACGGAGCCGATGAGATCTTCCAGGTCGAGCGTTCGAGCGTCCTCGAGGCGGTACAGGTCGACATGGCCGATCGGAGGCGTCGTTTCGTACTGGTGAATGAGGTTGAACGTCGGCGATCGGACGGGGCCTTCGTAACCCAGCGCACGCAGGATTTCGCGAACCAGCGTGGTTTTCCCGGCGCCAAGGGCTCCTTCGAGCAGCACCACGTCCGACGCGTCGAGCTTTGCCACGAGGTCGGATGCCCAACCAGGAAGCTCATCAAGGCCTAGCTCGATCCACTCCGGTTCCGCCATTTTAGTACACTGCCCCAACGATGCCGCCCAAGGTGCCGATCCTTATGTACCACCGGATCGACCGACCAAACCGCAGATCCTCGGTTTACGGCCAATACATTTCGCCGAAGCTGTTCGAACGGCAGATGCTCTTGTTACGGCGAATGGGGTTCGAAACGGTGCCGCTGGACGCACTGGTGGGCGGCTGGCCAAGGTATCGACGCCCTATCGCAATCACGTTCGATGATGGATTTCAGAACTACCATGCAGCGGCCTTGCCGATTTTAAAGGGCCTCAGGATGACCTCCACCGTGTTTCTTGTCTCCGATCTCATCGGCAAGACGAACGTGTGGAACGAGGTGGAAGGAGACGTGGTCGAGCCTCTGATGGGCGAGATGGAGGTTCGGGCGGCCCTTGCGGCCGGCCAAACCATCGGCAGCCACTCCCGGACCCACGCCGACCTGTGTCAGGCCTCGCCGGACCAGTTGCGAGAGGAAGTAGCCGATTCGAGGCGCGATCTCGAAGCTCGGTTCGGTTTGCCGATCAAATGGTTTTGCTATCCTTACGGAAGGCAGAATCCCGCCGTGGTCGAGGCGGTGCGAGCGGCGGGCTATCAGGGAGCAACATCGACCTTGCCCGGACCGAACGAGCCGTCGACCGACCCATTCCTTTGGCGGCGCACGAACATCCGCCGGGACACGACCATGCCGATCTTTTGGTACAAGCTCGTGCGGGCCCTTCGGCTGAATCGCTAATGCGGATCTTGCAGCTTTGCGGGGCGGGGAGCGTGCAGTACGGGGCATCGGTCAGCTATGCGACGCTTTGCAAGGGATTGCAGGATATCGGCGAGGACGTTACCGCCGGCTATCTGATCGGCAAATATCTGGGTGGCGACATGCGAGATCGTGGGCTACCTACGTTGGAGGTTCCGATCAGGCGGAAGATCGATCCGCGAGGAATCGGTTGCCTCGTCCGACTGCTGCGCGAGCACCAATTCGATGCGATGCAAGTACATATGTCCACCGCGTGCATCAACGGTGGAATAGCCGGTCGCTTGGCGAGGGTCCCGACGGCTACGACCGTCCATGGACTGAGCAATGTGTGGAGCTATCGTTGGGGTCACCACATTATTTCGGTTTCCGAACAGGTCAGGCGGCACTTACGATCCCAAGGGATGCGGGAAGATCGGGTCTCGACCGTCCACAACGGCATCGTAATCGAGCCATTCCTGGTTCCCGAAGATAGGGCTATCATTCGTAAACAGTATGGTTTGGAAGGCACATCATTCGTTGTTGGAATGACTTGCCGCGTGGTTTGGGCAAAGGGCTTCCGCGTGATCCTGGAAGCCATGCCGGCGCTCGTGGCTGCAATCCCAGACTTCGTGCTCTGGGTTCTGGGCGACGGGGCAAACTTCGGTGAGATCAAGGCGACCTTCGCGGAGTGGGTTGCAAGGGGCGTCGTTCGGTTCGAAGGCTATCAGCCCGTTCTACCGGCACTCTGGGCGATGGATGCCTACCTGCTTCCGAGCGAGTCGGAGGCTCTGCCGATGTCGATCATTGAAGCGATGGCGGCGCGACTGCCGGTGGTGGCCACTCGGGTCGGAGGAATACCGGAGATCGTGGACGAGACAACCGGGATTCTGATTGATCCGGGCGACGCCAAGGGGTTATCGCAGGCGTTGGCCGAGGTCAATAGGACCGATTCCACGACTCTGGGGGATGCTGGACACCGGCGGGTGTTGGAGCGCTTCAGCCATCGCCACATGGCGCAGCGAACCGTGGAAGTCCTCAGGTCGATCCGGCCTTGATGACCTCGCGAGCGGCTGGGAGGCTATCGGCAAGCTCAGAGGCTGTGTAGCCGACCTCGCCAATGTGTCTGGCACACAGATCTCCGGCGAGGCCATGCCAGAAGGCCCCGCACGTTGCCGCCTCTCTGAGTCCGACCTTCTGGGCGACCAAGGTGCCAATGACGCCGGAAAGTACATCGCCCATACCTCCCGTCGCCATCCCAGGATTGCCGGTCGGATTAACTGCCAATGGATGCGAGCGTTCTGCAACGATGGTGTACGCGCCTTTCAGAAGAACGATGCTTTGATACTTTTCCGCGGCGAGCCGGACACTGCCGAATCGGTCCGACTGAATTTCGCCGACCGAAACTCCCAGGAGCCGCGACAACTCGCCGGGATGAGGGGTGATAACGGCGAACTGAGGTAGGTCGACACCAGCGGCGACCGCGTTGAGTGCGTCGGCGTCGATCACCACCGGCAAGCCACCTCCGTGTGACCAGATGTCGGCCAGCGTTCTGCGAACGTGCTCGGTCTGCCCCATGCCGGGACCGAACACGGCCGCGTCGAACGCAGATATTCGATCTCGGATCTCACGGGATGCGTCAGGCTGATTCAGGATGGGCCAAACGATCGCCTCCGGAAGGTGGCCAGCAACGATTTGACAGACACTGGGGTGCGAGCAGACGGTCACGAGTCCGGCTCCGGCTCGTATCGCCCCCTTGGCGGCGAGAACGGCGGCGCCGGGCATGTCGGGACTGCCGGCGACGATCAGGACCCGTCCATTCTCGCCCTTGTGGCTCTGCAGTTGTCGATCAGGCAGCACCTGCTTCACCCAAGCACCGGCCGTGATTCCGGCGACCGGCGGAAACGAGGTCAGCTCGGCCGGATAATCGAGCGGCGCCACGTGCCAATCCCCCGCACGGATCATGCCCGCGTTTAAGAACAGGTACGGCTTTGCAAACCCGATGACCACGGTCTGTTCGGCCCAGACCGCCACGCCCGGCGCGAGCCCGGAGTCGGCATCGATTCCGCTCGGGATGTCGATGGAGAGGACGGTTCCGCTAAAGCGGTTTACCGCCTCGATCAGTTCAGCAACAGCACCCGTCGGGGCACCCTTTGCGCCAATCCCGAGCACGGCGTCGACCACCAAGTCGGCTTCGATGAGGGCTAGTTCGGCGGACCAAGAAGGATCGTCGACAAACACGGCCTGGAGACCCTCGGTAGGGAAAGCAAACGATTCCTTTGGCGACGCAATCAAGCACCGAACGCTCGATCCAGACTGGGCGAGCAAATGGGCGACCACGATCCCATCACCGCCATTGTTGCCCTTCCCAACGGCAACGACGAAGCGCTTGGCATCTGAATGGGTTTCGCGGATATGGCGAAATACTGCCTCGCCAGCCTGCTGCATAAGTCGGCCCTCAGCCATGCCGGCGGACTCGACCGCGGACCGATCGAGTTCTTTGATTTCGACCGAAGTGAGTATTTGTCCGTACGGATATCCGTCGTTATAGCGCTTCACAGCGGACGAACTCGACCTCCCCACCGCAACCGGAGTGCAAGAACCGCCGGCCCTTGGGAAGGCGGCGACGGCGATCGAACGATGTCTCGCACTTGGCGCAGCGATATGTCACGACCTGGCGACTGACGTTCCTGCGGCAGTCGTAGCTATGGCAGACCGAGGGCTCTTCGCCCAGGTCACGCATCGCCTGCTTCCACGCCTTTCCATGGCCGCGCCCGCGTAAACCCTGCCGGTCGACCGCCAGCAAGTGAGCGTATTCGTGCTTGAGGGTGCGTTCCGCCGATTCTGCATCGACGAGGACCAGGGTGCTCAACACGATCCTGAATCGCTTGAGGTCGGCGAGGCCGGCGGTCGTACGCAAGTTTCGCCATTCGAGGCTTGCCCGGCGCTTGAGGGGGAAGCTCCGGGTCAACTCGACTAGCAGCCGCTCGGTGAGTTCCGACAGGGGCAATTGGACCTGGGTTTTAGCCGTTTCCTCGAACAACGACATCTGCATCGCTTGCCATGCTCATTCTCGCATATCGGGAACCGGGTAAAACGCCGCCGAGAGGTATCGATTAGCGATGAGCAAGAGCAAGGACGGTTTGACACGGCGAGAGTTGTTGGAAAAGGCGGGTGTTGCGGCAGCGGCGGGCATCGTGGGACCGGCGTTGATGAACATTCCCAAGGTTGAACCGGCTCCCTCCAAGAAGCAGGTGGGCGCGAATGACAAGATCGTCCTCGGGTTGATTGGCTGCGGCGGGATGGGGATGGCCAACATCCGAACCTTCATGAACTACCCCGATGTGGAGGTCGCCGCCGTTTGCGACGTCGATTCTGCTCGCATTCCAAAGGATGCCGCTGAAATCGAGAAGAAGTACAACCGGAAGCCAGACGTTTACAAGGACTATCGAGCCATCCTCGACCGTAAGGATATCGACGCCGTCGTCATCGGCACGCCCGACCACTGGCACGCCCTCAATCTGATCCACACGTGCGAGGCCGGCAAAGACAGCTTCTGCGAAAAGCCGCTCAGTCACAACATCGTTGAGGCCATCTCGATGGCGGGGGCGGTAAGGAAGCACAATCGAGTGGTTCAGGTCGGCACCTGGCAGCGAAGCACGAAGGAATTCACGGATGCGATCGATTACATTCGGTCGGGAAAGCTCGGGAAGATCGTGCTTTGCAGGGCTTGGATCACCGACAACTTCCGCGCGGGCAAGGTTGCTCCATCGAGCCCGCCTTCGACCCTCGACTATGACATGTGGACCGGTCCGGCGAAGATGGTGCCATACCGGCAAAACGCCTGCCACTATAACTGGCGCTGGTTTATGAACTATGGCGGCGGTCTCGCCACCGACTGGGGTGTTCACATGATGGACATCGCGCTGCTGGCGATGAGCAAGACCCAAAACCTGGTCATGCCGAAGACAATCAGTTCGGCGGGCGGCATCCTCGCCTTCGTCGGCGATGACCGGGACGCCCCGGATACCACGGAGACGATCTACCGCTTCGACGATCCTGATTTCGTCATGACTTGGTCGGTGAAGCGTGATCACCCGGGTCTGCCGGGCCATGGCACGGAGTTCGTCAGTGCGGATGGTCGGACGCTCCGGGTTTGGCGTGGCGGTTGGACGATCGTGGATGCGGATGGAAAGGAGCTGCCGAAAGAGAGCGCGGAGGATCCGCCCAGCCACTGGCGCGACTTCCTCGACTGCGTGAAATCTCGAAAGCAGCCGAGAGCCGACCTCCGCTCGATCGCCCAGACGACTGTCGTTTGCCACCTTGCCAACGTGGCGCTCTATTCAGGCGAAACGATCAAATGGGACGCCAAAAAGATGGATCTGGTAGGAAAGGTTGGGCGCGATACCCAGTCTTATAGGCGCGAGTACCGAAAGGGTTACAAGTTGACGACGTACCCCTGGTAGCCGCAAGGTCACCACAGTTTCTAAGCCCCAGGTAGCGGATCTGGGGCAAAAACGGCATCAAGATCGCTAACTCAGGGAGCGAGGTTCGCGTAACATTAAGGAATTCTCATGAAGTTCTTGGTAATCAGCTCCCTGGTTGTCGGTCTCATCGCCGGTCCGCTCGTTATGGTTTCTCAGGCTAAGCCGGCGTTTGCCTCTAAGGAGAAGAAGGCTTGTGGCTACTGTCATCTTCGACCAAGCGGCGGCGGCGCGCGCGGCTTTCGCGGACTCTATTACCGATCCAACAAGCTGAGCTTCAAGGGTTTTGACGAGAAGAAGGAAGCTGAGAAAGCCGGCGTGAAGCCGGATGCAATGGGCAAGGATGCCAAGCCAACTAAGCCATATCCGCCCAAGAACTCCAAATGAGTTCAAAAATCTAAAGTAACGCCTCAAGTTTAAGCCTGCTCAAGCCGACATTCATACCGGGGAATGTCGTTGCAGGATGTGTGTTTACCGAGGCGATTAAACGTTGCCATCAGTTGGTTGGGGATTGCTGGAATTTGCGCCGGCATCGCTCAAGCCATTTTGGGGGTCGTAGCTACTTCCTTCGTCCAAATGGCACCTGGCCTGGCGGTCGTCGCACTTGGCAGCACGGCTATTTATCTGGCCCGGGGTTTGGAGCGGCAGGCAGCGAGCTTTGCGTGTGTTGCAGCATCGGTTTCGGCGATCGCGCTGGGCATAGATCCTGAACTCAATCACGCTGCATGCCTCTTGGTCGCCGTCTCGTGCATGGTTGGTCACCTTCGATCATCCACGAGACCCGCGAGCGCCTTCCTTGCCGCGATCGGCGGCTCCTTTGCGATTGCCTCAGGGATCGCCTCAGCGATGGGCATTTCCGGTCGACCGGTAGTCGGCATGGTTGGCCCTATCGCGATGGGCCTGTCCTTTGCCGCGGTTTTCCTGGCCCAATTCCCGTCATTGGCGGGCACCCGCCGAGCGTTCTCGCTCCCCGTACTTTGCTTCTTATCCGTACTGTCGCTCACGTTCGTGATGGCTGAGGAGACTCGGCAAGGCGGCTTTAGGGAGGCGCATCGGTCAGCTCAGCGGTCAACGGGATTACTGGTTCAGTCCCTCAATCGGGCGCTGGAGCTGAGGAGACGTGCCGTTGAGCGTGTGGCTGCCCTCTACGAAATCGGCCAGCCGGCTGATCTCGCATTTTGGAGGGTGCAGGCCAACTCGCTGATCAGAGATTTCCCGGGTCTAACGACGATCGAACGGGTCGACGCCAACGGCCAACTGGAATGGTTGATTCCATTCAACCCGCCGCCGGAACAGCAACAGCAGCTTAACAGCGATCCGTTCCGACAGAAGGTCATTTTCGATCAGCTGTCCGACGCCAAGCCGGGCCTCGGTCCGGTGCTCGTCATGCGCAACGGCCACAAAGGCGTGCTTCAAGTCGCTCCGACGAACTCGAACGGAACACCCAATGGAGCCATTCTTGGTCTGATCGATCTCCTGGCAACGAGCGACCTCGTGCTTTCGCATGCGGTTATCAACCGAGAAGCGGTCTCGATTTTCTTTGGCTCCGAAATTATTCAACAGCGGAGGCGCGAGGCAAAGATCGAGGGGCACGGCGCCACCCTGCAGACCGGCCAATTTGGAGTGGAGGTCGCGCCGACGCTCGCGTCCCTTCCCGCAGCCGCAACTGTCCTGCCGCTGGCCATCCTCTTTGTGGGTGTGGTCATGAGCCTAAAGCTCGCTTTGATCGTCCGGTTTGCTATCATCGCCCGCCAATCACTCGGAGACCTGCGGATCGCCAACGACCGGGTTGTGGCGGAACGGGAACAACTTAAGTCCGCCATCGATGTCGCCAGGCTCGGCGTGTGGCAGTATTCGGTCGCCGACAGGACTGCCACGGTCGACGCTCGCAGCGCCGAAGTCCTCGGCCTCAAGACCGATGGCGACTCTCTAGAAGTTCCGCTGTTCGATTGGCTCGAATTCGAACCCGACGCGGCGGAAGCGTTCAATGGCCGGCTGGAGCGTGGAGAAGCGATTTCAGACGAGGTGCGGGTTAGGACACCCAATGGCGTTACCAAGCTTGTCGGACTCTATGGTCACTCCTCAAAGGACGCCTCCGGTGCCGTAGTGGGATTTACCGGAGTGCTCGCAGATGTGGACGAGCAGAGGGCAACCGAGTTGCAGCTCGCCAAATCCAACGCGAAGTTCCAGGCGATGCTGGAGTCATCACCCCTCGGTATTTTCCTCACCGAACCCGACGGGACCTGCACCTATACCAATGCTGCCTACGACCAGATTTCTGGTCTTCCCCCCGCGGCCAGCCGCGGCTATTCCTGCCTCCTCGGAGTGCACAGTGAAGATAGGGGTCGTGTCTCGTCGGAATGGTTCAAGGCTATCGAAGGTCTGAAACCGATTGCGACAACCTTCCGATTCTCGTGGATCGATGGTACGGTTCGCGACTGCGCGATTCAGGCTTCACCGATCTGGGTAGGAAGCGAGGTCATCGGCTTCATAGGATTCCTCCAGGACATTACCGACCGGCTGAGGTCTCAGGACGAGCTCAAGCGCGCTCGGGACAGAGTCGAAGCGCTGCTCAATTCGACCAATGCGGTTGTTCACTCGCTCAAGCCGTTCGGCACGTTCAGTCCAACGTATGTGACGCCCAACGTCGCCGAGATTTTTGGGCTGAGTCCTTCGGAACTGCTCCATTCAAACGAGTACCTGTTCCAGCGAATCCATGAGGATGACCTTGAGCTATTCACCACCCTGAACGAGCAGGTGCTGCGGGCCGGCACGGCGACGGTCGAGTACCGGATTCTCGATGGCTCTGACTCGTACCGATGGGTAAGGGACAGCCGCAACCTGATTTTTGACGGGGAACAGAGGCCGGTTGAGATTGCCGGCTATTGGATCGACATCACCCCTCAGCGACTGGCGGAGGAAGCCCTTCGCGAAAAGTCAGCGATCAACGAGGCGATGCTGGAGACGGCCAACTACGGCATCATGACCACGCGGCCTGACGGAACGATCACGAGTGTCAATCCGGCAGTCTCGGAAATCCTCGGCGTCAAGCCGACAGACCTCGTCGGTCAGCGAACCCTCGATTCGCTCTATCTCAAGGAAGAACTGAAAGTCTGTGCCGAGCAGGCATCGCGGGTGCTGGGCGTGGCTTTTGAGCCGAACTTTACTGCTTTGATCGCCATGGTCGAAAACGGTGTTGCCGACGTCGATAATTGGACGCTCGTCGGCGCCGATGGCAAGCAGGTTCCCGTAACGGTCAGCCTCAGCCGAATCGTCCTGACAGACGGATCACTGATTGGCTACATGGCCATTCTGCAGGATGATACGGAGAGGCGGCTGTATCAGTCACAGATCGACCATCAGATGACCCAACTGAGCGAGGCGAGGCTCATGCTCGAAGAGCAGCAGTTTGAGCTTCACGCCAAGAATCTGGAGCTTGAACGGCTTGCTACCACCGATGGGCTAACCGGGCTGCTGAACCGGCGTGCGCTTATGGAGAGGCTTCGCCATGCAATCGCCCTTTCCGATAGACACGGCCAAGATATTTCGATCCTGATGATGGACGTCGACCATTTCAAGGCTTACAACGACAGCTTTGGCCATCCGGCCGGCGACGAGGTCCTCCGCCGAGTGGCAGAGGTCATTCGACAGTCCTCCCGCACCACCGATGTTTCGGGACGGTATGGCGGAGAAGAATTCGTGCTGGTGCTTCCGGAGACGGGTGTAGAAGGTGGGCTGATGCTCGCAGAGAGGATCCGGACGTCGATCGAAACCCACGATTGGCCTAATCGTCCCATCACGGCTAGCATCGGGGTCTGTACGCGCCACGAAGGCGAGAACGACGAAGCCTTGCTCACGCGCGTTGACGAGGCGCTCTACGAGAGTAAAAGGGCGGGCAGGAACCGAGTTTCGGTGTCGAGCCAGAAGGCAGCTTAGAAGAGGGGGCGCTGCAAAAGCAGCTCCAGCCGAGATTCCACTTGGCCGAAATTGCACTGGTAGAAGGCCACGTCGCGGCCGGAAACTCGGAATGAGGTCGTCCAGCCGCCGAAGTCGTTGGCCCACTCGTCGTTGAAGTCAGGCCGCACCACGGGCTTTCCAAGCGTTTTCGCGATCCGGTCGATTAACGATCTACTCTTGGCCCGGTTGACCGTCTTACTTGATTCGACCGTCAACAAGACGCCAAAGATGGGAAGGCTTTCACTCCAGGCGCCTCCTGGCTTGCCATCGAGTAAGCGTTGCCTTTGATTCCTGTTCAAGAAGGCTACCGATCCTTGAATCGGACCGGAGATGGTAACCACATATCCCGGCAAGGCTCCGTCTACCGCAGGCACCCATTGGGGTTTGCCAAACCTCAGGCCCTTGCCGGCCTTAGCTTTGACATCGGCCAGCGTGAAGGAAGGCTTGATGGATTGCAGGAAACGCAACGACCTATCCAAATCTATCGGCGACGCCAGCAGAGCGACCACGGCGGCAGCGATCATTTTTTGTAAGGGTTGCAGAGGGGGTCGCCGATGACGACATCCTTGTACATGAGGATCGGGGAAGCCATATAGATGCTTTCGGCCAGATTGAAGCCGCTGGTGTACCGGTCGAACATAACATCGGGGATCGCGAGGGAGAAGGTGAAGGGTTCGCTTACATAGCCTTTAATGCCCGTTACACCCTGCTCGATCAGGTCGGCAATAAGGGATTGGCCGCCGGTAGTGCGACGGAACGTTCGGCCGGACGTACTCACGAACGTTTCGCAGATCGCCCCCGGCTTGAACTTGATCTTGTGGTAGGTCTCGGGGCTAAAGGCGCCATCGTTGCTTCCCCAGCTGGCATAGCCGGCGACAGGATCGCTGGGGGCGGCAAAGGTCGACGACTTCTCAAGCTCCACCTCGAATCCCTTGGCCTTCAGCACAGCTTCGGCTCTGGCCATGGATTGTTCCAGTCGAAGGAAGTCGCCCGATTTGCGATTGGCAGCAGAGTCGAAGAAAAACTTTCCCTTTTCAGGCTTCGCCGCCAGCGAATTGTCGATCATCCGCTTGACGTGTTCCACTTCGTACCCATCCAGCCGGCAGACGAGATACATGTTGTAGCGCTTGCTGCTGAACGATTCGTTCTTCTGGAAGTAGGGGCTGATGTTCTTCTTGATGGCGGCTTCCTCGAGCTTGGGGATCGGGGTGATGCCGAGGTTCATGGCCATCAGGTGGGAGTCCAGAGAAAAGCCAAAGTCATGGTCGAGGCGGAGCGGAACCCCTTTCGTGGTCACGATGAAGTCGATCTGGTGCTTGAGCTCACCTATCCTCTTCTTGACCGGGTTGAGGATCTGGCTCGTGAATTCACTAAGCGTGACGTTCTCGGTGGTCGAACAATCGACGTCGACGACGTTCTCGCTCGGGATGATCCGTTTGCGAACGTAGTAGGAGGCGATCTCGGTGCTCTCCGGGCTGCGTCGATTCATCACCACAAGGACGCGCTTGCTCTCGGGCGGTGATTGGACCTTGGCCTGCGGTGGTTTCTGGCACCCCAAAACAAAAAGCAGGAGAGAGATGTACATAAGCCGCATTCGTTCCTTTCGAGCTACTTGAACAGCCAGTCGCGAGAGCGCTTGCGCCGTCGGTACCGCACCATCGCATGCGCAATCTCCTTATACATTTTCGCCCTGGCCGCAGTTCCCTTGACGAAACCAAGCTTCTCTTCCTTGGCTGTATTGCTGACGCCAGGCAGAATCACGCGAAGGATTCTCGCCTTTTGGCGTTTGGCAAAGGTGTTGATGCTAACTTCAACGCCCATCCGGATATCAGAGAGGTGAGGAATTGAGTCGAACAGCGACCGTCGCATCGCCCGTTGGCCGCTGATGTACGGGCTGATGCGCTGGGCGGTATCGCTCCAGAACTTTCCGCCGCGAAACACGCCGATGCACATGTCGCACGAGTTCGCAAGAACCGGTCGGATGATTTGATCGACGTGGTCGGCGCGGAGGCCGATCAGGTCCGCATCGACGAACGTCACGACTTGGGCAGTCGTCGCTCCGACGCCGGCGCACATGGCGCCCGCCTTGCCCATGTTGAAGGGAAGCTCGATCACTCGCACGCCGGGGTATCGGCGCGCGACGGTGACGGTGTCGTCGGTGCTGGCGTCGCTGACAACGATAATCTCCCCGGCCAACTTGGCCGAGCAAACTGCGTCGAGTACTCGACTCAGGCGTCCCCCCTCGTTGTAAGCGGGGATGATCGTGGCGACTTTCAAGCTAACTTTCGACCGTCCTCGGGAAAAATCCTACCCGTTACCTTAACCCTCGACCTTCGAATCGTTGTCGGAGCTTAGCCTCGATCCCATGGGACAAGAGGCGCTTTCTGCGCTCCCAGTCACCAAGTAATCCAGAAGTTTTCCACATCCAACGGACATTGCCGTAAACGTTCTGCGGTTGCCACCGGAGCTTGTAAGGTTCAACGCCTCGAAGGAAGTCGAAGATTCCCATTCCTTCGTCGATTGCCCGGTGGATCGAGTCGGCTACGAGCAGTGTGCCGGGCGAATAAGACTTGGCGCCCGGATCAAAACCCGATTGGTAAAAGTAGTAGCCGTTTCCGGCTTGCAGGACATAAAGGACCCCAACGAGCTTTCCGTCGGCGTACAGGCCGGCGAGGCGGCACTGGCCTTCACGGACTGCAGCAGCGGCGTAGCGGTGATGAAAGGCGCGCCGCCTTGCCGATGCGAATGCTCCTGGCAATCCGCGACTCCGCCAGCGGGCCGAATGGAGCCTGAAGAAGCCGTTCAAGAGGTCGTCAACATTGGATTCGGTCGCTTGCCGAATCTCCACGTTTCTCAGGCGGTCGATACGCCGCACGTCATACCGCAGACTCTTGCTCAAGGTCTTCAGGTATCCGTCGAAGGTCGACGGCAGCTCGAGGACGGCACATTCAGCCTGGGAAATGGAACCCGGCATCGATTCGACCGGCGCGAAGCGGGCATTGAGCTGTTGCATATCGATCAGGCGGGCGCCGCTCGAACCCAAGGCCTCATCCAAGGCCGGCCACACGCTGCCCTCATATCCTTGAGCGATGAGGGGGTGGCAGTAGTCGGACACACTTGCTGCCAGAGGCATCAACGTGCGACCCAGACCTCCTCGGAATCCAAGTGCCCAAAGAGCCACGAGGTCTTGGCCCTGCCAGAGGGTAACCACCGCCGGACGCCAATCCTTGCCGTACTCCTCCCACCACGCAGCGTGCCAGGCCCGCGACTGAAACGGAGTCAGAACCGCGGAGTTCGCAGCGAGTCCGTCCCACGCCTTGGCAAGGTTCTCGATCCAACTCGGCTCCGTTCGAATTTCGGTTCGCAACTAACCCATTATCTACGATGACGGGCAGCCGAGGATTTGCATCCGGGATCATCTTAGGTTCGAAAACTTGTGTGGAGCGTCAACAGTTTTGTATCATGGAGAGAAGCGCAGTGCGCGCAGGAGGATCGGCTTTGAATATGTTAAGTTTGGCCCTGGTCGCGGGCCTATGGATACCGGGAGGCATGTCCGGTAAAGAAGCGCTCGATTCGCTGAATAAGTATCGGACCGAGCTTCAACAAGAGGCGATGAAGACGCGCGATACGGCTGCTCTGAGCGCGATTGGCGACAAGGTTTCGGCCAAGGCCAATGAGCTTATCGGCGAGTTGGCGCCAGCCAAGATCGAGGCCGCCGAGTCTCTCGACTGGTCCAAGGTGTTTGCGGCTGCCAAGCGCCATAAAGACGCACTGTTTCTAGCGTCCCGATATCTCGAAACGAATCCGACCAACAGCGACTTGTATCTGGCCCACACACAGGTGATGTCGTGTGCTGCGATGGTGCCGGATGCGGCAGCCCTTAAGAAATCGCTCTCCGTCATCAAGCCATCGAGTCCGACGGAAAGCATGTCGCTTGCGAACATGACGGCCTACCAGTACCTTGAAGTTATTGAGAAGGCAGAAGGCAAGAAGGCTGCCCTCGACCTGCTAACGTCAGTCGAATCGCGGATGATGTGGAGCGGTCTCGTGGATGCCAAGCAGCAGCCCATGATCGAGTCTTCGCAGATCGCGCTTGCCGGCGCCCGCAAGGACCTGCTGATGGGTCTGGGTCGCCGTGATGAGGCGATCGCCGGTCTCAAGAAGTTCAAAGCCACGCTGAACCCGGAGAGCACCAATGTCCGGCGGGTCGACGCGATGATCGTTCAGGGCGAGCTTCTCGAAGCCGCGGCGCCGACCATTCCGTTCACCAAGACGATCGGGGAATTCACATCCCTGGAGTCCCTCAAGGGCAAAGTCGTGCTCGTCGATTTCTTTGCGCACTGGTGTGGGCCCTGCATTCGGTCCTTCCCGGAGCTCGTCGAGATGAAGAACGAGTGGGGCTCAAAGGGCCTTGAGGTCGTCGGCGTTACCCGCTATTACGGCTACTACAAGCGTGAGAATGCTGAAAAGCGCGACATGGCTCAGGACGTGGAGTTTGGCAAGATGAAGGAATTCATGGCCGAGCACAAGATGACCTGGCCCGTGATCTACACGGATAAGGCCCCTTATGACAGCTACGGCGTGACGGGCATTCCGCATGTCGCGGTTATCGGCCGCGACGGCAAGGTCAAGCACGTAAAAATCGGCTACTCCCCGGATGGGATGGCCGAGTTCAAAGCGCTCGTCGGCAAGCTTCTCGAAGAGAAGTAAGGTACTCGGACAAGAGTGGGACCTATAGGACCAACGGTCTTATAGGTCCCTGCCCACTTAAGCCCCGAGCCGGTCCGGGTTGAGAGCTTCCAACTCCGGTACCACGAACCTTCCGTCCTTACGGATCAGGCGTCCATCGAACCAGATCTCCCCGCCGCCGTATTCCGGCCGTTGGATCATGACCGTATCCCAGTGGATCGCCGACTTGTTCCCGTTTCCACCGGGAGGCGGGTAGGCATTGCCGGGCGTCAAGTGGAAGGACCCGGCGATCTTCTCGTCGAAGAGCGTGTCCTTCATCGGGTGCAGGACGAATGGGTTGAATCCCAATGACCATTCGCCAAAATAGCGTCCCCCTTCGTCGGTGTCGAGAATCTCGTTGAGCTTCTTGGATTGATCGCCGGCTGCCGCGTCGACGATCTTGCCATCCTTGCAGACATAACGGATGCCTTTGAATTCGACGCCCTGGTACAGACTGACGGTATTGAACTCGATCGTACCGTTCACGCTATCGCGAACCGGGCAGCTGAAGCACTCGCCGTCGGGGATGTTGGCTTCGCCGCAGCATGGGACACTGCCGATTCCCTTGATACTGAATTCCAGGTCGGTCCCCGGCCCTTTGATGTGGACTCGGTCGGTGTTGTCCATGAGTTCCTTAAGCGGGCCACAGGCTTGCTGCATCCGCTTGTAGTCCATGCAGCAAACCCGGAAGTAGAAGTCTTCGAACGCGGCCGTGCTCATTCCTGCCTGTTGGGCGAAGCTTGGCGTGGGCCACTTCATGGCAACCCACTTGGTCTTTGGAACGCGCCGCTCGAAGACGACCGGGGTCGAATACAGCCGCTGCCATGCCGATTGCGTCGCTTCCGGAACATCGGCCTGCTCCGCGTAATTGTTGCTCCCACGCAGGGCGATATAGGCCGTCATGCGGTCCATTTCGTAGGCTTCCACGTCGGCGATCGTTCGGATGTTGTCCTCGGTGATAGCGAGCTGGAGCTGGCGGCGGAGCTTGGCCGTTTCGAGCCGAAGGAGAACCTGCGAGCCAGCTGACTGGGCGACCCGCACGAATTCCGCAACCGCGTCCTCCGGCATATCGAAGGCGTGGATCAGCACCTTATCTTGGTTGTTGAGGGCAACGGAGTGGGAACAGATCAACTCAGCAAGGCGAGTAACCCGAGGGTCAAGCATGGTCGAGAGCGTACCAGTCGGCTAAGCTAACTAACGATGATCGACGTGCCCAAGCCTCTGACCGCCGAGCAGGTTTCGCAATACGTCGAGAACGGATTTCTCGCCGTCGAGGGGCTCGTTACCGACTTCGAGCTGGAGGAGCTGAAGCGGGAAACCTTCGACATCGCGAAGGGAAAGTACCCTTGCGAGTCGCTAAAGGCCCTGCCGTCCGATACAAGCGATGAGGAGGCCGTGAAATCCATCCTCTGCATCCACCAGCCCCATTGGATCAGCCCTATCATCGAGAGGTACTGTCGCCATTCGCTCATCTGTGGGGTGCTGTCTCAGATTGTCGGGGCGCACCTGCCGCATTGGGATGGCAGCGTCAAGTGTATGCAGAGCATGCTCTTTGTCAAGCCACCAGGATTCCAGGGACAGGCGTGGCATCAGGACGAGATCTACATTCCGACGCGAGACCGCAGCCTTGCCGGAGCGTGGATCGCCATCGACGATGCAACGATCGAAAACGGCTGCTTGTGGGTAGTTCCCGGCTCGCACCGCTCGGGCTACCTGTTCCCGCAACGGCAACACGACAACGCCGACGAGTATGATTTCGCACCGGAAAGCCACGGTTTTGACCCGAAAGATTCAGTTCCGCTGGAAGCCAAGGCCGGTACGGTGCTGTTCTTCCACGGCTACCTGCTCCACAAGTCGCTCAAGAACCGGACCACGGACGTGTATCGCCGCGTGCTGGTGAACCACTATTGCAATGCCTATACCCTGCTGCCGTGGTGGCTCAACGAAGGCGAATCGCCCAGCTCGGCCGACCGGCGTTGCGTGATCGCGGTGGCGGGCGAAGACCCCTACGCCTGGAAAGGATACGAGACGCATCCCGACAATGTTTGGCTTCGCACGTGCAAGGCCAATACGGATTCTTGACGATTTTGAGCCACTCGGCGCTTTGAGTCGTCGTAATATTGGCGGAGATTAACTCGTGAAGCACCTCTGGACTCTCCTCTTCGTGTTGCTGGCTAGCTTGGGAACCTCTCAAGCGCAAACGCCTGCGCCCGGCGAGGTCTTCATGAAAATCTCCGTCGAGAACCGCGGTGACGTGGTCGTCAAGCTCCACACGGACAAGGCGCCGCGGACCTGTGCCCAGATCATTCGGCTGGTCGAGCAGGGCTTCTACAACAACCAGCGGGTGTTCCGCGTGGAGAAAAAGCCCCGGCCCTTCCTGGTGCAGATGGGCGACCCGCTGACAAAGACCAAAACGATCGACGACCCTGCCATCGGGACCGGCAACAGCGGCAGCGCGATACCTTACGAGAACAGCGGCCTGACCCATGAGGATGGGGCGGTGGGCCTGTCGGCGCTTCCCCGAAACCCGAACAGCGGAGATTGCCAGTTCCACTTCATTCTTGGTCCGGCCAAGTTCCTGGATGGGCAGCACACGGTGTTTGGGACGGTTGTCGGTGGGAAGGCAGTGCTGCGTTCAATCGAACGTGGAGATCGTATTAGCAGCGTCACCATCCTGCGCGGCTAGGTAACATCCCCGCTCGGTGAAGTTGGTCCGTAGCATCCTGTTGCGATTGTTGTACGGCACCCTCAGCCTGCTGTTCATCTCCCTCATCACCTTCGCCGCCTCTTCCTTGTCGCCCGGCGATCCAGCCCAGCGAATTGCAGGAGAAAAGGCTTCGCCGGAAACCGTTCAGCGCATTCGCGAGAACATGGGTTTGGATCGTCCGTGGCCGGAGCGTTACGTGAAGTTCATCGCCGGTGCGACGAAGTTCGACTTTGGCCAGAGCTATTACGGCACCAAGGAAGATGTCGGGACGATCATCAAGCGCAACCTGCCGATGACCCTGAAGATCGCGGCGATGGCAATCCTGCTGGCGGCGATTCTGGGGATTTTGATGGGCACCTTGGCGGCGGTTTACGAGAACCGGTTTGCCGACCGCAGCGTCCTGGTTCTTTCGACACTGGGCGTTACGCTGCCTAACTTCGTATTGGCGCCGATCCTCGTGTACATCTTCTATTTGAAGCTCGATCAGCTTCCCGCGACGTGGTCGACGACCCTGGTGGTGCCCGAGATTTACTACTTGATCCTTCCGGTCGTCATTCTGGCGGCCAGACCCACGGCGCAGCTCACGCGCCTGACCCGGGCCAGCATGATCGAAACGCTGAATCAGGACTTCATTCGGCTTGCGATCGCCAAAGGTGTGCCATCGCTTCGCTTGATTTTCAGACATGCCCTCCGGAATGCGATCCTGCCGGTGGTTACGGCGATCGGCACAAACTTTGGCTTCCTTCTCACCGGCTCCTTCGTGGTCGAGACGATCTTCACGTTGCCGGGAATCGGTCGTGAAGGCATTCTCGCGATCCAGCGCAACGACATTCCGATGGTGCAGGCAACCGTTTTGCTGGCGGGGGCGATCTTCATCCTGATCAACCTGCTTGTCGATATCGCGCTGCCGGTGCTCGATCCCCGAATTCGCGAGGCCCAGGTGTGAAGAAAGCCGACTGGCTGTTTCGGTTGGGAATCGTGTTCCTTGTGCTCCTTGCCCTGTTCGCCATCTTCGGCCCTTGGGTAAGGCACCCGTACGACGTCGCGATGGGAGCCTCCAAGGAGCCGCCTTCCGCCCGGTTCTGGCTCGGCACGGACGAGATCGGTCGGGACATCGTTGCCAGGCTCGCCTACGGCGCGCGCATGTCGCTGCTCGTCGGCGTTTCCGTCCAGGCGATCAGCCTGGTGCTTGGGATCGTCGTCGGCGTTCTCGGGGTCTTCGCCCCGCGATGGATTTCCGTACCGCTTCTTCGGCTCACCGACGGGATGTTTGCGTTCCCGGACATTCTGCTGGCGATCCTGATCATCGGTGTATGGTCGATGGGGCTGGCGCCGGTCATCGTTGCCCTCTCAATCACGGCTTGGCCCGGCGTCGCCCGGTTGGTGCGTGGGCAGATCGCCTCGCTCAAGGACCGGGAGTTTGTCGTAGCGGCCAGAGCGATGGGAGCTTCGCCGGCTTACCTGGTCATCCGGCACATCCTGCCTCACCTATGGGGCATTTTGTTGGCAGTGAGCATGGTCGATTTGGCAGGCACCATCCTGGCCGAGAGCACGCTGAGCTTCCTCGGCATCGGGATCCAAGATCCGACGCCCAGCTGGGGCAAGATGATCAACTATGCCCGGTTCGAGATGCAGTCGAATCCGATGTTGCTCTTGTGGCCGTGCCTGCTGCTCAGCGCGACGATCTTCGCGATGAACTTCGTCGGTGACGGCCTGCGGGCCGCGCTCGATCCGCGGAATCGGTGAGGCGCGCGCCCCAGCTTCGAGGCTTTTAACCGGACGGCGGAGACTTACCCAGCGACGGGCAAACCTTGGATTTTCGGAATGCAGAGCCCTCTCTTGGGGATGCAAAAGCGGCGCACTCAAACCTTGTGCAGGCCCGGTTCGAGCTTAGCGGTGTGGTCCTTCCAGACCAATTCCACGGGTACGGGGCTTTCCACCTTGATTCGACCATCCTCGTACTGCACGACAATTTCGCCGTCGAGGTGCTCCACCCTTGCCTCGAACTTGCGGAGCGAACCGGGTCTGGGCCGCACGATGACGTCTCGCCACCCTGGCGAGCCGCTCCGAATGCCGGCAATATGGCGGAAAAACCCGAGAACGGGGTGTGCCGACCAGGCGTGGCAATCTGAACGGGTTGGCTCGGGGTTCTCGGCAAAGGTGGTCAGACCCATGTCCAGCATGTCTTCCCACGGCCCCATCCATGCGAGATAGTCGTCGGGCTGGATGGCTTCGAGCTTGTAGAAATCGAAGTAGTACGTGCAGCGGGCGGCGTTCTCAGCCTGCAGCCGCTTGGCCGGCCACGGATCGACGGGTAACCCCATCCACTGTCCTGCAATCCGGTAAAGGGCTTCGGCGTGCTCCGACGGAGTGCCCTCCAGATCTTCGACGTGGCTGATGAGGCCACCCTGCTCCATGAACATGGTCAGGAATTCCTGCTTTAGGGCGCTGCGGCGCTCCCGAACGGCATGGCCCTGCACGGCGAGAAGATCGATGTGAGCCAGGCGTGCCAGGACGTGAAACAACCGCAACACCGTGGCGGACGAGCCGCCTGGTGGAACGCCACTTTTCCATCCCGGGACCCAGTCGCAGAAGTTCCAATACTGCTCCGGCTCCATCGGCTCGAAGAGTCGTTCGAAGGCGCGTATCACGTGGCCGGCGCGGAGGACGAGGGCATCCTGCAGTGGCACACGGTCGTGATAAACCTGGTCATGCAGCATGAGCACCCATATCAGGCTGAATGGAGGGATGACCTGTACCTGGCGAGAGGGATATCGGCTCTGGGTGAATCCAGTATCGAGAATGGACCACGAAAACTGGTCGATGGAATTGCGCTGGAGCGCACGGTCCCTTGAAAGGTAGTAACCGATCAGCGCTTGGATGCGGGTGTCTCCCACGTATTGGAGCTGTTCGTAGTAGGGACAGTCAAAGTAGGTTTCCCCTGCGCAAAGCTGGCTGGTGCGGACGCCGGCCTCGATGATTCGATCGACCGATGGCTGGTCGCACTCGAACGTCGACTTCGACTCAAGCGGATAGCCGGTCTCGATGAGCTCGAAAGACTCGACTCGAACTGGCTCCGTGCTTTGGACATCGACGTACCGAAACGTGCGCCACCAGAGCGGTTCGAAAATAACGGGAGAATCGCCGAGGATGATGCGGTCTTGGTATCCCTCGATCGATTTCTCGGCGAGATCGTCCCGATGCCCCTTCTTTCGATGGGCTCCCACCGGCGCCTCGGCATACGTCAAGGTAACTTCCGCTCCGGGCGGGCCCGAGAGGGTGAGGCGTGGGTAGCCGCACCGCAACGTGCCGAAGTCATAGATTCCGGGCGATCGCTCGACGGCGCCGCATTCGGCGGGATCGTAGCGCATCATGGGAATGGTCCGTTCGCAAAGCATCCAGGGGGTTCCCCCTCCATCGGAGCCCCGCGGTTCGGCGTGGCTGATGACGTGGGGTTCGGTCCATTCCAATAGGGGTTGGTTTGCGCCTGTCTGCCAGCCGGTTTCCGGCAGCCGCGCATCCCAGATTTCGCCTGGGCCCACATCGATGTAATAGTCGGGATCGCGCGAATGCATCATCGCAAATTGGCGGCCGTTTAGTCGGGCAACGTGCCAAAGATCGGGTGTCGATAGTTCTTCGAAAGCCGCCGCCGCCTCCACCACCAGGGCAGTCCGCACCGAGTGTTGCGCCATGGGTGCAAACCATCCAAAGTTCCACACCAGGGCGGCCAGCCAGTTGTCACCCTTTTGAAGCCAGGGCGCGATATCGAGGGAGTCGTAGAACCAGTGAGTCGCATCGCCACGTTGGGGACCGAAGGCGACCATCTGGCCGTTAACGTACAACCGATATCGCTGATCGGCGCTGATGCGGAGGGGGAGGCTTTGGGGAACGTTGCGGAGCTCGAAGTGGCGGCGAAAGGCGAATACGCCGAGGTCCGCTTGGGGGTCGTATCCAGGGCCGATCCAATCCGCACGCCAAGGCTGGAGCAGCACGCTAAACGCCCCTTCCCATCGTACTTGGCAACTCGATCTGCATGGCCCTTCGACAGCTGCCAAGCAATAAGCAGCAAGAACGTCCTAGATTACCGGACGTTGGAGAGGGTTCAAAGGTTGAGCTAACTCGTAAGGAACGTCACACTTTCGGCCAATCCGCGGCCAGTCGCCAACACATTGAGCATGGCCCGCATCTTCGCCTGGACAGCGATATGGTTCGAGCCTTCCATGCTGTTTCGCCATTCCTTGAGCGCACCGCTGGGTGGGCGGCTGTCAGTTGTTTCGCCTGATAGCGACCAGTCGACGCGGCCTTGCAGGCCGTTTACGGCATCGGCCGTCTCATTCAGGTTCGAAAGTGCCTCCTGAAGTACCGCCTGGGCGCGGGCGGCTTCGGTTGACGTCAACACGCTGGAACCCTTCAAGCCAAGCCCGGACGCATCCGAGGCTTTAACGGTCACGTGAAGGTTTTCGGAACGCCCAGAACCGACTTGCAGGCGAACGACGATTCGGTCAGAGCTCCCGTTGGATTTCAGTAAGTTGACGGCACCGAATCCAGAGTTCTGCGCAACATGATCGATCCGACTGGTCAATCGGCGGTATTCCTGCTCGAGCTCTGACCGCCGTCCGGCTTCGGTTTCGACGCTGCTCGACTCATTTGCCATCTGCATCATCGACCCGACATTCCGTTGGATTTCGACCAAGGCGTCTTGAGCGGCGGACAAGATGCGGTGGGCATTTTGCAGCCCGCCCTTGGCATCGTTGAGACGCCAAAGCTCGGCACGGTTTGGGGTGAATGCGAGCGTACTGCTGTCGGCTGACCGCACGGGCGACACGACCTTCGGCTCGGGGGGCACCACGGGCGGAGACGCAGAGATTGCGGCGCTTTCCGGGACTGGTTGGACGGACATGGAAACCTCCGCTTCGTCGGTTTTGGACGCCTCAGGGACGCCTGGACGAGTCAGGGAACCGAGTCGTTACGCCGTGCGACGGTTCGCGAACTTCACGCAGCCACCGAAGGGGTTTGCCATATCGGCGTCAACGCCGCGTCCGCAAGGATGCCGGATTTTTGAACCCGTTCGGACATAATGATCCGTGCCAAGGCGAGCCATTGTCATCGTTTTGGATGGGTGCGGCGCAGGCGCGGCGCCGGATGCTGAGGACTTTGGCGATGATGCCGGCTCCGACACGCTGAGGCATGTCTGGCAGGCTGCCGGCGGCATCGATGCCCCCCTCCTGATCCAAAGTGGATATTTGGCGAGTGCCGCCCCAATTGGGTCGTCGCCGAAGCTCGGGCGTTTTCCTTCACGCTATGGCCGGCTCCAGGAACTCTCCCGTGGCGGCAAGGATTCGGTTACGGGCCACTGGGAAATGATGGGAATTGTGGTGGACGAGCCTTTCCCCACCTACCCGGACGGGTTTCCAATTGCGCTCATCAAGGCCTTTGAACGGAGAATCGGCACCCAAACGCTGGGGAATCGCCCGGCGAGTGGCACGGCGATTATTGCCGAGCTTGGACAATCCCACGTCGACACCGGATTTCCAATCGTTTACACCTCTGCTGACAGCGTGTTTCAAATCGCCTGTCACGAAAAAGTCGTTCCGGTGGAAACGCTCTACGACTTTTGCCGGATCGCTCGCGAGCTTTGTGTGGCTCCGAACCACGTGCAGCGCGTCATTGCCCGACCGTTCGACGATGATGGCGGCGGCGGGTTCGTACGCACGGAACGCCGAAAGGACTTTCCGCTTAAGCCTCCGCGGAATCTCGTGGATGTGGTCGGGAATGTGCACGGCATCGGCGTGGTGCCGGAGCTGTTCGGCGGCCGTGGATTTCGCGCCGTCCGGCGGACCCAGAGCAACGCCGAGCACGAGGTCGCCTTGAGGGAGGCCCTCGCCGGTGATGCGAGGTTCGTGTTTGCCAATTTCGAAGACTTCGACATGCTGTATGGCCACCGCAACGATCCGCTCGGATTCGCCAAGTGCCTCGAGCAATTCGACCGCTTTCTCCTCACGATCGTGGAGTCGCTGACGGACGAAGACCTCATCATCCTCACCGCCGACCACGGCAACGACCCGACGACGCCCTCAACTGATCATTCCCGGGAGTACGTGCCGGTCGTGGTGGCAGGAGCCGGTCAAGCGGCTGGATCCCTCGGAGACGTGGCCGGCATGGCATCGATCGGGGCAACGGTGGCAGCCCATCTCGGAATCGAGTGGAAGGCAGGACGCTCCCTGATTTAGTTGATCCGGCGCGACGTCCACTGGAAAGCTCGCCATAGTTGCTCCATGAAGAGGGGCTCGCGGAACGTTTCCTGGGTATGTCCCATTCCCGTGTACCAGGATCGACCCTTGTCGACCGACTTGCACCAAATGATGGGATGGTCGGCGCCCATATCACCGCCCTTGTAAGTCGATTCGTCGAGCGTGGCCAGCACCGTGACGTTGGGGCGCGGGTTGGCGCGATAGTTGTACCACTCGTCGGTGCGCTTCCATATTGCGGGCAGGTGCTCGGTTGTCGCGTGCTTTCGATCTTCCACTTTTGTGTCTGCGGGCTGAATGGCGGGATGGCCCTTGAAGTAGGCGCCGACCAGGCGCCCATACCACGGCCAGTCGTACTCGGTATCGGCAGCGGCATGCACGCCGACGAATCCCTTTCCGCTAATCAGGAAGCGTTGGAGGGCTTTTTCCTGCTCGCTGTTCAGCACGTCACCGGTCGTCGACACGAAGGCGACGACATCGAAATCCTTGAGGCGCTCGTCGACGAACCAGGTTGCATCTTCGGTGAAGCTGACCTTGAAGCCCTTTCGTTTGGCGAGGCTGCCGATCTCCTGGATCGCCACCGGAATCGAGTCGTGTCGGAATCCGGCCGTCTTCGTAAACACGAGAACGTGAATCGGATCGCCGAGAATCGCTGCGCAAGCTAGCAGAGTCACCATCGCACTGGCGAGATTACCAAGGCCGACTCAACCGGGATAAACTCCCGTGCCGAATGCGGCTCGAAGTTCGGAACCTGGTGAAGGAGTTCCCGGCGGTGCGCGCCCTCGATGGCGTCACCCTGGCCTTCCAGCCCGGAACCGTGCACGGCATCGTTGGAGAAAACGGTGCTGGCAAGAGCACGCTGATGAAGATCCTGAACGGGATCGAGCAGCCAACCTCCGGCTCAATCCTGATTGAGGGGAATCAGCGAACGTTTCCGTCTGCTGCAGAATCGATCGCCGCCGGGATCGCGATGATCCACCAGGAACTCAACCTAATCGAAACGCTGACGGTGGCGGAGAACATCTTCCTGGGTCGCGAGCCGAAGAAGGGTCCCTTTATCGATCGCGGCAAGCTCCGCGAGATGACGCGGGAGGTGCTCGACAAGGTTGGAGCGAAGATCGATCCCGATCGGATGGTTGAGGATCTCTCGCTAGCTCAGAAACAGATGGTCGAGATCGCCAAGGCAGTTGCCTACAACGCAGAAGTGGTGATCATGGATGAGCCGACCGCGGTGCTATCGAGCCCGGAAGTGGAGGCACTGTTCAAGCTCATCTCGGATCTTCGGGATCGCGGGGTGACGGTGCTCTATATCTCCCACATCCTGAACGAGGTTATTCGCATCTGCAACACGATTTCGGTCATGCGAGATGGCAAGCTGGTTGAAACCGTGGAAGCGGGTGAGGCCACCCCGGCCAGTCTGGCCAAGGCGATGGTCGGCCGAGAGATCGCTGACGTGTTTCCACCCAAGCTGCCCGCGCCGTCCAGTGATCCCGCGCTGGAGGTCTTGGACCTCCATGTCGACGACTGGGTCGATGGTGTGTCGCTCAGCGTGCGGCCGGGTGAAATCGTCGGTCTGGGGGGCCTCATTGGTGCTGGTCGAACCGAGCTAGCCGAAGCGATCGTCGGTCTGCGGAGATCACGTGGAACCATGAGGCTCTTCGGAAAGCCGTACCACCCGTCGGGACCTGCTTCCGCCATGAAGCGCGGCGTCGGCTACGTGAGCGAGGACCGCAAAGGGAAGGGGCTGGTTCTCGAAATGAACACGGTTCACAACACCACGCTGGCCAACCTCAAGTTCTACGGCAGGGTCGTGACCGATCACGGGCGGGAAAGGACGTCCACGGCAGAGTGGATCAAGCGGCTCGGAATTCGGGCGAACGACCCCCAAGCGTCCGTGCGGTATCTCAGTGGGGGCAACCAGCAGAAAGTGTCGGTAGCGAAGTGGCTCGATACCAAGCCCAAGGTCCTGATCGTGGACGAACCGACGCGGGGCGTCGACGTCGGCGCGAAGCGAGAAATGTACAGCCTCATTCACGACCTCGCCAAGCAGGGAGAAGCCGTCATCGTCATTTCGTCGGAAATGCCCGAGCTCATCGGGCTCTGTCACCGGGTGCTGGTGATGCGGCACGGAAAAGTCGTCGGCGAGCTTGAAGGCGCCGATATCACGGAGGAGCGAATGATGGTTCTCGCCGCGGGAGTGGATGGCTAAGCCCAGTCCGGGAAGGTTTTTGCAGGAATACGGCGTCCTCATCGCCTTGGTCCTGCTCTTCGTTTTCAGCGCCGTTAAACAGCCGGGCGTCTTTCTCGCGCCTGAAAATCTGCGCAACCTGGTTAACCAAAACGTTGCGATCGGAATCATTGCCGTAGGCATGACCTTGGTGATCATCCTCGGTGGGATCGACCTCTCGGTCGGCAGCATGATGGCACTGGGAGCGGGGCTTTCCGTGCTAGCCCTCAACAAGGTGATGGGGCAAGGGGGCTCGGAGTCCGCCGCGGTGTGGGCGGCGATCGCGGTGGGGCTCGGTATATCAACCGCGATGGGGTTGGTCAACGGCGTGGTTACCGCTTACGGCCGCATCGCGCCGTTTATCGTGACCCTGGCCGGCCTTGCCGGATTCCGTTCGATCATTCTTGCGATCGCGGACGGGGGTGAGATTCGGTCCGCGAGCCAGACGTCGTTCCCGGCATTGGCTTCGGGAGGATTCCCGATTCCAGGCGTCGTCGATGGGGTGGGTCGTCCGCTGATTCTCACCTGGGGCATCCTGGCCTTCGTCGCGGTGGCGCTGGTTGCCGGCTTTATTCTCAACCGGACGTCCTTGGGTCGGCAGATCATTGCGGTTGGCGCGAATGAGCAGGCGGCCCGGTACTCGGCGGTGGCGACGCGCAGGGTCAAGGTCGTGACCTATGGCCTTCTCGGATTGTTCACCGGCATTGCCGCGATCGTGAATTCGGCGCGCTTCAACGCGGTCTCCTCGGCTCAGTCCGGACTCTACTACGAGTTGGATGCGATCGCCGCAGTCGTCATCGGAGGTACCGCGATGTCGGGTGGCCGAGGCCGCATCTGGGGCACGGTCGCCGGCGTGCTTATCCTGGCGATCATCACGAACATGCTGACGACGTCGAATGTTTCGACCTATTGGCAGGGGCTGGTGAAGGGGCTTATCATTCTCGTCGCTGTTCTGATCCAACGGGGCCGAAGCGAATCATAATGCAAACTACCAGGAGGGATTACGAGGCTTAAATGAAGACACTTTGGATGGGTGCCGCGCTTGCGGCTTTGATGGCGTTGGGCGGATGTGAAGGCGGCGGTGGCGGCACCGGCAGCGGAAGTGGCACAGCCGGCACGACGGGGACCACCTCGACGACCGCTTCCAACGGAAAGAAGCTTAGGATCGGTGTGAGCGTCCCTGCCGCCGATCACGGCTGGACCGCCGGAATCAAGTGGTGGGCCGATCAGGCGATGGCGATGTATCCGGACGTCGAATGGACGTTCCAGACGGCTGAGAACCCCGACAAGCAGATTAAGGACATCGAGACGATGCTCGTCAAGGGCCAGGACGGAATGGTGATCCTCGCGACCGAAAGCGCTCCCGTGACTCCGGCGGCAAAGCAGGTTCATGAGCGTGGCGTTTATCTCGTGAGCGTCGACCGCGGGTTCCTCGAGCCGGTCGCCGACCTCTTTGTCGAAGGCGATAACGAGGCGTTCGGTCGCAAGTCGGCCGAGTTCATGGTCAAGCAACTCAACGGCCAGGGCAAGATCGTGATCCTCGAAGGCATCCCCTCGACGGTCAACACCGACCGAGTCAAGGCGGCTCGAGCGGTGTTCGCGGCCAATCCCGGAATCGAAGTGCTGGACTCGCAGAGCGGCATGTGGAATCGTGAGAAGGCTCAGAACGTGATGCAGACGATGCTGCAGAAGCATCCCAAGATCGACGCGGTGTGGGCCAGCGACGACGACATGGCGCTTGGCGTCGAGGCGGCGCTGAAGGAAGCCGGCCGCGACAAGGAGATGTGGATTCTCGGTGGCGCCGGCATGAAGGAGATCATCAAGCGCGTGATGGACAAGGATCCGATGTACCCGGCCAATATCACGTATTCGCCGTCGATGATCGCGGTCGGCATCCACTTGGCGGTGGCGAATCTGCGCGATGGCAAGCAGGCCGAGCTCAAGAAGTTCATGCCGCGGCACATCAAGCTTGATGTGGACCTGATCACGCCCGATAACGCCAAGGACTTCTACTTCGCGGACGCGGCGTACTAAGCCAAAGCCCAGCATGGAATATCGGCGGCTCGGAAGGACCGGCATCCAGGTCAGCGTGGCCTGTATGGGCACGATGACGTTCGGCTGGGAGCCGGACGATTGGGGAAGCGACGAGGCGGCATCGTTGAAGATCGCCGCCAAGGCCCTCGATCTCGGGATCAACTTCTTCGACACCGCCGATGTTTACGCCCAGGGCCTCAGCGAGACGATAAC
Source organism: Fimbriimonadaceae bacterium (assembly GCA_019187105.1). Taxonomy (NCBI): domain Bacteria; kingdom Bacillati; phylum Armatimonadota; class Fimbriimonadia; order Fimbriimonadales; family Fimbriimonadaceae; species Fimbriimonadaceae bacterium. Next base: position 2,118,712 of record JABAQM010000001.1, read on the forward strand.
CGGGAAAGCGCTAAAGGGCAAGCGCGACCAAATCGTGCTCGCCACGAAGTGCCACTTCCCGATGGGTGACGGGCTGAACGACCGGGGGAACTCGCGCCGACACATCATCGCCGCCTGCGAAGCGTCGCTCAGGCGGCTACAGAACGATTGGATCGACCTCTATCAGATCCATCGGCCCGACCCCCACGTGCCCATCGACGAAACCCTTCGAGCCCTCGACGACCTCGTCCGGAGCGGCAAGGTGCGGTACCTCGGCTGTTCGACCTTCGCCGGGTGGCAGGCAGCGGAAGCCCACTACGTTGCGCGGTCTCTCGGAACGGCCGGTTTCGTCAGCGAGCAGCCGCCCTACAACCTGCTCGATCGCCGCATCGAGCGGGAGCTGCTGCCTTTCTGCCGGACTTACGACTGGGCCGTCCTGCCGTGGTCGCCGATGGCGGGCGGCATCCTCAGCGGGCGCTACTTGGATGACAAGGACAAGGCGGGCCGCTACAGCAAGAGCGACCCGGCGGGCAGGGTCAAGCAGGCGCCGAAATCGAAGTTGGTGCGGTTTCGCGCACTTGCCCAGCGGTCGCGGCTCTCGATGGGAGAGCTTGCCCTGGCGTGGGTGGCCAACCAGGCGGGGGTGACGAGCCCAATCATCGGCGCCCGCAGCATCGAGCAGCTCGAATCAGCGGTGCGAGCGTGCCAAACGAAGCTCACCGAGCGGCAGCTGCAGGCCATCGACGTGATTTTCCCCCCAGGCACGAACCACCTGGACTATTACCGCGTGCCCACCGAACCGGGTCTGCGGCCTTACGCGTAGGCGCTCCCCTGGCCGTCATCAGGGTAGCCTCGCCCCATGATTGCGGTCCTTGCCGCCCTCGCCTGTGCCATGGAAACGCCCGTCAAGCCCCCGGCGCCGCTGCCACCCGTGCCTTCGGCACGACAGCTCGCGTGGCATGACATGGAGTACTACGCGTTCGTCCACTTCGGCCCCAACACCTTCACGGATCGCGAGTGGGGCGAGGGCAAGGAAGATCCCAAAGTCTTCGCCCCGACCGAGTTGGATTGTCGGCAATGGGTGCGTACGTTCAAGGCTGCCGGCATGTCGGGCGTGATCATCACGGCCAAGCACCACGACGGATTTTGCCTGTGGCCGTCGAAGTATTCGACCCACACGGTGGCCCAATCCTCCTATCGTGGCGACGTGCTCAAAGAGCTGTCAGATGCGTGCCGCGAAGCAGGGCTGAAGTTCGGCGTGTACGTTTCGCCGTGGGATCGAAACCATCCGACGTATGGCACCGATGAGTACAACGAGGTTTTCAAAAATACGCTTCGCGAGGTCCTGACGAACTATGGCCCTGTCTTCGAGGTGTGGTTCGACGGGGCGAATGGCGAGGGTCCGAACGGCAAGAAGCAGGTGTACGATTTTCCGGGCTTCCATGCGGTCGTGAGGAAGCTGCAGCCGCAGGCGGTGATGTTCAGCGACGCCGGCCCGGACATTCGCTGGGTCGGCAATGAGGCGGGGCACTCGGATCCCACCTGCTGGTCGACGGTCGACCGCGACCGCTATGTGCCAGGGACGCCGCTCTACGCGGAGCTGACACAGGGCAAGGAAGGTGGGACTCATTGGGTTCCGGCCGAGTGCGACGTCTCGATCCGCCCGGGGTGGTTCTATCACGCTTCGCAGGACGACAAGGTCAAGACTCCCGACCAGCTCGTCGATTTGTGGTTCCGGAGTGTGGGCCAAAACGGTTCGTTCCTGTTGAACGTGCCGCCGGATCGGCGCGGGTTGATCCACGAGAAGGATGTCCTTGCTCTACTGGGCTTGCGCAGGAAGCTCGATGCCATCTTTGCCAACGATCTTGCCCGAACGGCCGCGGCATCAAGCGAGGACTCGCGAGGAAAGGGCTTCGAAGCGGCAAACGTCAATGACGGGGACCCCAAAACCTACTTCGCCGCATCCGACGGCGCGCAATCCGCTACGGTGACGCTTACGTGGCCTTCGCAGCAGAAGATCGAAGTCATCGAGCTCGGAGAGGCGATCGCCCTCGGCCAGCGGGTAAAGCGCTTCGCCGTCGACGCTTGGAATGGCGAGGTGTGGCGCGGGATTGCGGAAGGCACGACGATTGGCAGAAAGCGATTGCTCAAGGTGTCTGGAACCCTGGCAAAGGCGGTGAGGATCCGGATTCAGGACTCGAGGGCCTGTCCCACGCTAAGCACGTTCCGAGTCTGGCAGAGTCGATAATGACGATTCGCGCCCTGACCTCGGATGACTGGCCAGCGGTCAAACGGATCTTCGAAGCCGGGATCGCCACCAAGCAAGCCACCTTCGAGACTCAGTCCCCCACCTGGGATGGTTGGAATGGCAGCCACTTAGCGGGTGGCCGCTTCGTCGCCGAGATCGACGGCGAGATCGTCGGGTGGGTGGCCTTCAGCCCCACATCGGACCGCTGCGTATATGGCGGCGTCGTCGAGAACAGCGTTTACATCGATCCCGCGCACGCCGGCAAGGGGATTGGGCGAACCCTTCTGAATGCAGCCATCGAATGGTCGGAAACCAACGATATCTGGACGATCCAGGCGGGGATCTTTCCCGAGAATGAAGCGAGCGTCAGGCTCCACCAGTCCTGCGGCTTTCGGATCGTCGGCAACCGCGAGCGCCTTGGCAAGATGGACGGCAGCTGGAGGGATGTCCTGCTGCTTGAGCGCCGGAGCAAAGTCGCCGGGAAGTAGACTCAACCGATGCAAAGACCGAGCGAGCGACTTGAGGCAGCTCGGCGACGACTGCTCCAGCCCTTCCGGGAGTTCGTCGAACTGCAGGCGTCGGGCGGCATCCTCCTCTTGGCCGCTTCCGTTGCCGCTCTGATCTGGGCGAATAGTCCAGCGGCCCCATCCTATGGGGCCTTTCGTCACACCGTGATCGGCTTCGATATCGGTGTCTTCAAGCTCATGGAGCCTGTCGAGCGATGGGTGAACGACGGGCTTATGGCGATCTTCTTCCTACTGGTTGGACTTGAGATCAAGCGGGAGGTGCTGGTCGGAGAGCTTTCTTCGACCAGAAAGGCCGCCTTGCCGATCGCCGCCGCACTTGGCGGCATGATCGTTCCCGCAGTTCTGTATCTCTCGGTGAATGTCAGGTCTGGCTACGCCAATGGTTGGGCGGTTCCGATGGCCACGGACATCGCGTTCAGCCTCGGTGTTCTCGCGATGATGGGAAGCCGCATACCGATCAGCCTCAAGGTGTTTCTGACGGCTTTGGCCATCGTCGACGACATCGGGGCAGTACTCGTCATCGCTTTCTTCTATTCGTCTTCACTGAATCTGGCCGCTCTAGCCGTTGTCGCCGGCTGTGTCGCGCTGTTGCTCATCCTGAATTACTCGGATGTCCGCCAGCTGCCCGTTTATCTTCTGATCGGGGTGGTTCTCTGGTTAGCGATGCTGAAATCAGGGGTTCACGCCACGGTTGCGGGGATCCTTCTGGCCGCGTCGATTCCAGCGAGGACTCGAATCAATGCCGGTGACTTCTTACGCCGGACTCGTCGGCTTGTGGATGATTTCGATCGTTATGGCAGTGACGACGAAGACGTTCTCCTTAGCGAGCAGAGGCAAGGGGTTTTGCGAGGCATCGAGGTTGCCTGTGAGCAGATGCAAATGCCGCTTCAACGGCTCGAGCACAACCTCCACCCCTACGTCACCTACCTTATCGTGCCGATCTTCGCACTCGCGAATGCCGGAGTGGCCATGCCCGCAATCGGGGAGTTGGCGATGCCGGCCAGCTTGGGTGTGATTCTGGGACTGACAATTGGGAAGCCCCTCGGGATTGTCGGCTTCGCCTGGATCGCATGCCGGACCAACTTAGCCTCCCTGCCAAGCGGATTGACTTGGGCGCAAATGTGGGGAGTGGGTTGTCTGGGCGGGATCGGCTTTACCATGGCGCTGTTCATCGCCGGTATGGCTATCACCGACGCGACCTTGGAGACACTAAAGCTAAGCATCCTTCTCAGCTCGGTCGTCGCCGGACTCCTGGGTTGGATCGTGCTTTCCAGAGCAGCCGGTTCCGACAGGCAAGTCGAAGGGGTAGCTTAAGACCCCTTCATATCTGCTCCACCTAGCCCGTGGTTGTCGTCGACGAACCGCCGGTCTGGTCATCAATCTTGACGTCGACCTTCGGAGGCGGGTTCGGGGTATTCACCTCAACTTTGCTTGGGGGATTGACTATCGTATCTGGATCGTCGTCCTCGATCGTGCATCCGGCTCCAACCGACGCGGTGACGACTAGGGCAAGGAACATCAGCTTCGTGCTCACCATGTAATTGGGAACGCAAACTCGACATTGCAGAAATGTATGAAGGTCCCCTACTGGGCTATGGAAGTGATCAACACGCAGGGGAGACCCTACGGGCACGGTGGCGGTAAGGCTGGGATAATGGGATCATGCCCGACTTGTTTCCACTGATAAAGCTGCATCGCGTCGATGTGGCCATCGTGGAGATTCGCCGGCGTGCTGCGGCTTGGGATCCGGGCCGTGCTCTGTCCGCAGAAATCCAGCGGCTGACAGATTTAATCGAGGCTGCCCAAAAAGAGCATCAGCACCGACAAGCCACGGTAACCGATCTTGAGCTCCGCCAGAAGACGCTGAGAGATAAGCTCGCGAAATTCGACAAGGACCTCTATGGCGGCAACGTGGTCAACCCGCGTGAGGTCGAGGCGATTCAGAAAGAGATGGAGCTTCTAAAAAAGCACATCAGCGATCTCGACGGTGACATTCTCGAGGCCATTGAGCGGGTGCCGGAGGCGGAGGCGGACCTTCCCCAACTGCGAAAGGAACTTGAGATTCGTCAGCGGCAATTGGCTGACCATCAAAAGAAAGCCCATGAGGAGAAAGCCAAGATGGAGGCCGAGTTCAAGGAGCTTTCCAGTCAGCGCCCATCCATCGAGTCAAAGGTCGATCCCGGCCTGCTAAAGCAATACGACGCGATCCGCAAACGTTACGACGGCATTGGCATGAGTGAAATCACTCCTTCTGGCACCTGTGCACGCTGCGGCGTACAGGTGCCCTCGAAGAGCATCGTCATGGCGAAGGAAGGCAAGCTCGTAACGTGCGACGCGTGCCACCGTCTGCTGTATAAGCTCGAAGGATGAAGCGCCTACTTCTGCTTCTGCTCGTTTTGGCGGGGTGTGCGAAGTTCCCCGGTGAGCCCCCTCTTACCTCGTCGAAGCGAATCACCTTTTATCTGAATGTCGCGGGACGGATTCGCGACGGCTCGCACATCGACGATGGCGGGCTGCCTTATGTATACATGGTGGCGATCGGCGTGTCCACCGAAGCGAACCCGACCACCAATGGACCGATACCTGTCATTCAGCAGCCCTGGGGCAACGGTTTCGTAGCGGGCAACTGCACCCACTTCGTTTGGTACAACCCACTCGACGTGCCGCGATATGGGCTGTATCGGTTTCGCGACGCAAATTTGAACGAGTATCAGAAGATCGGTACGCCGGTGGTGACGGTCGAACCGTCAGAAAACCCCAATGGCGACCTGAGGGACCGTACCATCCAGTTCTCGATCGACCTGGGTCAGCTCGCGACCGACCAGATCACGGAAGACCAGATCCAAACCCTGCAAGTGAATTTTCTGACGATGGACAACATCCCGCAGGGCAATGCGGGCCGGAAGGCGTGGGATGCATTGGGCGATGGCCGAACCGCGAGCGGTATCAATACCTGGATCAACGTTCCGGTCACCACGAATGGAATCTACGATTACACGCGGTTTCCTGAGATCGAACCGGCAAATGACGTCGCAAGTCCCGATCTCGACATCATCCGCTGGTTTATCGAGGTCCGCTCCAACTAATGCCCCGGGTATCGGTACTGCTCACCTGCTATAACCATCTCGCGTACCTGCCCCAGGCGTTGGACAGCGTGCTCCGGCAGACGTTTGAGGATTTCGAGGTGTTGGTCATCGACGATGTTTCCACCGACGGCACGCGCGAGTGGCTCACTTCAGAACTGCCCGCCGATGATCGTCTTCGCGTCATTCTAAACGACACGAATCTGGGAACCTACGCCACGCTAAACGTGGGCCTCGAACAGGCGACCGGCGAATTCATCGCGATCCTGAACGACGATGATCTTTGGGCGGCGACGAAACTGGAGCGACAGCTTGCGCTCTTCGATGAACATCCTGAAGTCGGCTTGGTGCATACCGACGGGTGGTTCATCGACGGTCAGGGCCGACAAATGGCGGGATCGCCGCTAGGATTCGAGTTTCCGCGGACGGAGACCGGCGATGTCCTGCTGGCTCTGGTTTATGCTAACAAGATCATTGCCAGCGCGGCATTGGTTCGCCGCGAGTGTTTTGACGAGGTGGGAGCCTTCGATGTGGCGTACTTCGGCAGCGGGGATTGGGACATGTGGCTCCGGATCGCCGAGCACTACGCGATCGGCTATGTGAATGAGCCCCTGACGTTCTATCGGGTTCACGGCGAAAACGCGTCACACAAGCTGGATCGAATCTGGCGCGACGACCAGGTTCTGCGGGAACGAATTGTGGATCGCATCCCCGCTTACGCGAAGAAGGGATTCCCTCCTGCCGCCTTTCGTCGGGCGATGGCCCACAACTGGGCCTGTCTTGGCACCGTTCGGACGCTGAATGGCGATGCATCCTCTGGTCGCGAAGCGTACTGGAAGTCGATTCAGCTCCAACCCAAGCGCTGGAAGAGCCTGGCCCGGTACTTGGCCACCTTCCTGCCAGCGAAGCTCTTCCGCAAGCTGCTCTAGATCTCAAAAAAGAAGAGGCCCCCGAATCAATCGGGGGCCGAATCGTAAGACGAGCTTACTTGCTGTTGCGTCGTCGGCGGGCAGCGATAGCGGCCACGCCTGCGCCGAGGGCAATCATCGTCGCGGGCTCCGGCACGACGCGCATGATGCGGTCGTTGTTGAACTCGGAGATGTAGAGGTAGCCGTCTGCGCCGATCGTCATTGCGCCGATGCTGTCCCATCCGGTGCCGACCACGGTGGTGTTGCCGAGACCGTCAACCGTCATGATGGTGCCACCGTTCTTGATGATCATCTGGTTGCCGAACATGCCCGAACCCCAGAACATATGGGCGTTGAAGTTCAAGCCGCTGAGGAAGTTCGGATTCTGCAGCACGCCGCCGGAGTTGAAGCGGCGGACGATGCCATCGGTGCCATTGACGTAAATGTCGCCCGTGCTCGGGTCGACGGTGGCGCCGAAGGCGCTGCCGTTGCTAAGCGTGGCGATCGTGGTTACAACGCCACCGGCGGTGACGCGGTTCACGAAGCCCTGCTCCTGGTCGGTGGTGATCAGGCTGTTGCCACCCGGCTCGAAGACGTGCGAGGCGGGGTTGCCGAGCGCAACGTCGGTGACGAGGTTGAAAACCGTCTGGTCGGGTCGGATGACCTGGATGAATCCCTGGGGACCGGGGCCGCCGCCAAACACCATGACCGAGCCGGCGATGCCGGTGATGGCGCCGTTGGTGTCGAAGAGCACGCCGTCCGGATCGTGGATCGCGGTGTCGCCGTATTCGACGCCAAAGCCGCTGTTATACGCGACGCGATGGATCTTGAGGTCATCCCCGCCGCCGCCGCCGGAACCGGTGTTGTCGCGGCCTACGAACAGGTCGCCATTGGCATCGTTGAAGCTGAGCGAGAGCGGATCGACGCACTTGGCGTAGAACTCCACCGTCTTGCCCGTGTAAGTCTGGGCCGAAGCCATAACGCTGGCAAGCGCGAAAATTGCCAGAACTGAGCCTTTCTTATAATTGAGCATTGCTATTTCCAATCTCCTTTACGGATCGTTTGGGGTCGATGCCCCGAATGCGCAGCGCAATTCCTGGAAGCATTGCGGGCACACATTCAATGACTATTATTATGTCGCCGAAAACATGAACCAAGGATTAATTTTTCAATGAATAGTCTGCATAGGCCCGCCATTACGTGATTTTTGGGCCTTTGTCGACAACTGCCCACAACTCGGATAGACTGAAGTGCGGTGTCGGTTCAATTGGGCTGGCCCGATTTTTGCGTTCGAAAGGAGCCTGTGTTGCTGCGCGTCTTGCTGCTGATCGCGATCTGTCTGACCTACTGGTGCTGTGGGGGTCAGTCGTCGGTCCAGTACGGTGTCGTGGGCCACAACCGCATCGGTTCTGAATTCTTCGGCCTGCACATCCACCACGCCGCGAATCGAACGCCGTTTCCCAGCGCGAAATTCGGGGCCTTCCGCACCCACGACGCGGGCGGGACCACGTGGTCTGCCATGGAGCGCTACGAAGGAGCCTGGGATTTCGAGAGCATGGACCGCATCGTGACGATGATGCGGGCCCGGGGGGTTCCGATTCTCCACACGCTCGGCCAGACCCCTCGGTGGGCGGCGCGGCATCCCGAGACGCCTTCACCGTATGGGTGGCCCATGGAAGGAGCCCCATCGCCGCCAAGCGATCTGAAGACCTGGAAGCGATACGTCGAGGTCGTCGCCAAACGATATAAGGGCCAGATCGAGGCCTATGAGATTTGGAACGAGCCCAACTCGCCGAACTTCTGGGTCGGCACACCGGAGGAGATGGCGGAAATGACCCGCATTGCAGCCGAGGTCATCCGTTCAGTCGATCCGCAGGCGATTCTCGTCTCACCGCCGTGCTCCTCAGCCGAAGGGCTCGAATGGTTCGGGCGGTTTCTCGCAGCGGGTGGAGGCAGGCATGTCGACGTAATCGGCTATCACATGTACCTGCGCGACGAAGATTTGCCGGAGGCGACGAGCACGTTTGCGGCGTACCTCCGCTACCTCTTGGCTCGCCATGGCTTGGAGGTCAAGCCGCTGTGGGATACCGAGAGCTTCATCGGCAAAGCCGGCAAGCACGAGTACCAGGGTGAGTTGGCGGCAGGCCTCCTCGCCAGGGCATTCCTCGTCCACGCTGCCGAAGGCATTGAGCGGTTCTACTGGTATGCGTGGGACAACGTCGAATACCCGGGTATCCGGCTGGTCAGCGACGCGATCGACGTACCATCGGAGGCGGGCGATGCCATGGCCAAACTTCAGGATTGGCTGGTGGGCAGAAAGATCATTTCGGTCGATCGAACCGGCGGGCGATGGACGATCACCCTCACGACCCCATCCGGCGCGATCGAGCGCATTCTCTGGTGCAAGGGAGTCGATCAGTTCATGTCGGTTCCCGCCCCATCGACGTGGGGGGCGAGCGAGTGTCAGACGATCACCGGCAAGAAGATCCCGGTTAAGGATGGGCGGCTGGAAATCGGTCCCATCCCGGTAAGAATTCTGTAGGCCGAAAGTACCGATATCTGGGACGAGGCTTTTCAAAGACGACCGTTTTAGCGGATGATATCCGTGGGATGGAAGTCGCTATTGGCGGTGAAATGCGCAAGGACAGGGAAGCTCAAGGGGAAGCAAGCGCACTGCTTCGCCTTGTTGAGCACCTGCGCGACACCCCCAACGCTGCTTCCGAATCTGCAGCCCAACTGGCGAACCGGTTTGACGTTCCGGAACCGCTGGTGGCGGATGCCCTGGAGGTCCTTCGAGAATCCCGGCGGGACATGGAGGAACTTACCGGAGCCAAGCGCATTCCCCTTCAGGTACGGCTTCGTGAACGTGTGAACCAGGCGGCGGAATGGACGCACCGTCATCCACTGTTGGCCTCCGTGCTGCTGGGAGTCTTCGGAGCGCTGCAAGTCCACTTATCCGACGTAGCCGGCTGGCCGCGGGTGGTCACCGAGCTTTCCCAGCTGATCATGGGCAACGCGTGCGTCCTTTGGATTGCGTACCAACGTGGCCAGGTTCGTTATTCGCTGCCGATCAGCACGGTGACGCTCATGACCTTTGCCGCCTTTCTGAATGGCCTTCGATTGATTTGGCCACTCAATACCCAGAACTCAAACTTGACGCCGATGGCGTTTCTTTTCAACGCGGCAAGTCTTTCGCTCTTCCTGGCTGGCTTGGCTGCGGTTGCAGCCTTATTTGGCGCGCTACGGCGGGTCAAAAGGGAATTCGAGGACGAGGCGAAGCTCGACCGCCGAGACCTGCTGGAGCAGGTGTTGCAGCTGAAGCAGCGCCTCGGCGCGGGCCGCTTAACGACTCTTGGCGTCGATCGGTACGAGCGCCTAAAGTGGTCCAAGCAGCACTGGCCGATTTTCGCGGTCGCACTTGGCGCGCTCGGCGGCGTTTTCTCGATTGCTTGCGGCAGTTGGCTTGGCGAGCCCGGCGAGGCGGTCGGAACGGGAGTGCAAGCGAATACGATCGCTGTGTTTTGGATCGGACTCGCCACGTTTTCCTTCCTTGGCGTGGGTTTTCTCGCCGGGGGCTGGCGCCGCGCCCTGATCGCAGGATCGGTCTCGATTCTCGTTTACTTTGGACTCTGCCAGTCCGCAATGGCCGAAGGCTGGGCGGTTTTCGATCCGTTTGCGACCTCAAGCTTCGCCAGTAGGGCCCAGATCGCCCCCATGATCGGGCAGATCTTCCAGATGGTGCTCATCTTGCTGGCGACGATGGGTGGGGTCGGCTCCGGATTGATCCAGCACCGGCTTCGCAAGGTCATGCTGAAGCAGGAAGACAATGCGGCGATGCTGGCCGAAATCATCCGTCTTCAGGGGATGCTACACGTCCAGAAGTCGGAGGTCGTTGCGCTCGTCGTGGATGTCGTCAAGAGCACGATGATAAAGCGCGACGAGGACCCGATGGTGGTCGAATTCAGCTTCAGGAGCTTCCACAACTATATCGCCCGACAAGTGCAACGATTCGGTGGGCGCATTTACTTCACTGCCGGCGATGCCGCGATCGCGGAGTTTACAGACGCCAACCGAGCCTTCCAGGCGGCGACCACCATTCAAGCCGAGATTGAGGCGTTCAATGAGATTGGAAACCACCTGCGGAGCCCGTTCCAGACTCGGATCGCTCTCCATGCCGGGTTGCTGCACGGCGGTCTAGACCAGGTTCACTTCACCGACGTGATCGACGTGGCCGCCCACCTCGAAAAGCACTCGCCGGTGGGTGGTGTGGCGCTCACCGAGCCGGTTGCGGCCCAGCTGGACGGTGTGGTTCTCGAACGTCTATCCGAACCCGTCGACGGGTTCGCCGCCTACCGCTTCCTTCCTGTGCGGGAGACGGCCGTCAAGGCGTCTTGACGCCAAAGCGTCTATCATATCGGGCAAACGTCCGCGAAAGCTGGAACGTAGGAAGCGATGCGTATGAAATCCGAGTCTGATAGTCGCACCAGTGCGTTGGTCGACATCCAGAGCACGATCGATCAGCGGAATATTCCGATCGACAAGGTCGGCGTGCGGAACATCAAGTATCCGATCGTCGTTCTCGACCGAGCCAACGAGCGGCAGCACACGATTGGTACTTTCGAGCTTACGGTTGATCTTCCCCACCACTTCAAGGGAACTCACATGAGTCGGTTCCTCGAGGCGCTGAACGAGCATAAGCACGAAGTGACGATCCAGAGCGTTCCGAAGCTTCTGGAGAGTCTGCGGGATCGCCTTCATGCGAAATCCGCCCACATGGTGGTCGAGTTTCCGTTCTTCATGGTCAAGAAGGCCCCGGTCACCGGACGATCCGGAATGATGGAGTTCATGTGCGGGTTTTCCGCCGAGCTGAACGGTGACCTCGATGTCGAGATGATCGTCAAGGTTCCGGTCACCACGCTGTGCCCCTGCAGCAAGGAAATCAGCGAATATGGGGCGCACAACCAGCGCGGTCTGGTAACGGCACGGGTGAAGGCAAACGAGCACATCTGGTTGGAAGAGCTCATCGAGATGATCGAGTCTTCGGCTTCGTGTGCGCTCTATCCGGTGTTGAAGCGGCCTGATGAGAAGTTCGTCACCGAGCACGCCTACCAGAACCCGCGGTTCGTCGAGGACATGGTTCGGGAAGTGGCAGTCAAGTTCGACGCTGATATGCGAATCGACTCATACGAGATCGAGGTGGAGAACTTCGAGTCGATCCACGCCCACAATGCCTATGCCTATCTGAAGCGAGATCGGGCGAAGCTGGCCTAGTCGGAATTCGCCGGGTCAGCCGCCGGTTTTGCCCTGGTCCAGATTCACGATCGTGCCCATGAGGGTTTTTTCCGCGGTGCCGGCGTCGCCTAGCTGGAGCGCGCGGAGCGCCATCGTGACTTCTTGGGCTTCGGAAGTCCTACCTTGCTGAACCAAGAGTGCCTGCGTCTTTTGCAGGTCGGCAATCGCGGCAGCGGCGGTGATCTGCTGGGTCTTCAATCCCATGATCGTCTTCTCCACGGCTCGGCTGGCGGAGGCGATTTGGTAAGCCTGGGCGACCCTTGGATCGACCGGGGCTCCGTAGCGGGCCGCATCGGCGGTGAACTCGATGGTCAGATCCAAGTCTTGTCGTTCGCGCTTGCCGGTCTGGGTGTCGTCCCATACCACGCGTCCATGGGCGACCCGGTACCAGCCCAGCGGGTGGTTGGCGAAGTCCAGGTCCACCACCACCTGGATCGTCGAGCCACGCTCAACGTCGGTGAGCGGGATCGAAAAGGTTCGTTCGGTTGGAATCACGGAAAGTCCGGTTGCGCCGCGCAGGGACACCCACCGAGCCAATGACAGTTCGACGTCGAGGTTTCCGGCGGCAACCGTCATGAGCTTGTCGAGCTCCGTGCGGAAGATTTCCGGGATCAGCTCTGGGCGGGGAATGAAGTAGTAGTTGCCGCCCGCCTTCTTCGACATCGAGGCGAGGAGCTCCTCGTTGTAATCGGGTCCGAATCCTAGGAAGGTCACCGTGATGCCGCGCGCCTTTATATCGGCGGCGAGCTGGACGAGCGAGGCAAAATCCTTGATACCGGTGGTGGGGTCGCCGTCGGAGAGCACCACCATCCGGGTAGCTCGTCCGGCTGCTTCGGTCTGGCCGAGCTGCTGGGCGGCCATCGAGATTCCGCCATACAGGTCGGTGGTATTGCCCGCGGTTAGGCGACCGATGCCGTCCTTGATCGGCTGCTTATTGGTGACGCGCTGGGGCGGCATGAGCAGGTCGACGGTTTCTTCGAAGGTCACGATGCTGAGCACGTCGTTCGGAGAGAGCATGTCGACGACGTATTGGCAGGCCTGCTTGACGTATTCGAGCGGCGAGCCCTCCATCGATCCGGATCGGTCGATCACCAAGCAGAGGTTGACCGCCGTGCGCGGACCGGCATCGCCGACTCCGGGCAGGGCATTGCCGCTGCCGGCGGTGACTTCGATAAGGAACTGTTCACGAGCGGGGCCGTTGGCAAGGGTGGCTTCCCGGCTCGGGGTCACCGCAACGCTCAGGCTCGGTTCCCCGGGAAGCGACGCTGCCGCCATCGCCGTCGTGCGCGCCGGATCGAAACCGGTCATGGCTTGGGTGCGGTTTGGGTCTCCAACCGGGGCACCGAGTACGGTTTTATTGGGGTCGTTGTTCAAGGCGCCACTTCCACGCGAAACTGGGTCAGGCCGATCTGCACGATGTCTCCCATTTTGAGCGAACTCGTGGAAATCTTTTGGCCATTGACGGTTGTGCCGTTGGTGCTTCCCAAATCGGTAACGCTGAGACCGCTTGGTCCAACGGCAAAGTTCGCATGCCGCCGGCTTGCCATCGAGTCAAACGTGAGGGCGAGTCCAGAGCCCTCTCGGCCGACCTCTAGTGTCCGGCGAATCTCGACCCTCTGCCCGGCGATGGGCCCGCTGGTAGCGAGAAGGACGGCTGCTTGGCCGGCGGGTTGGGACATGGGTTGGGCCATGACCGTCGGCTGGCCAGTCGAAAAGACGGTGGTCGCCTGCATCGTGGGGGCCGTGGGTCCGACGGGAACGCCCTGCGGCATGTTCGGCAAGCTGGACGGCTCGAAACGCTGAGGAGTGGCAGTTCTTGCCGGTCTCGCTCCTTTCGTCATAAACTGGAGATTGAAGCTCGCGACCTGAATCAAGTCGCCCGGCTGCAGAAGAGCTTGCTGCACCCGCATTCCGTTTACGCCCACGCCGATCGGGCTACCATGATCGTACAAAACGTAGCTACCGCCTTGGCGAACGATGCTGGCGTGAGCCGGGACGATGTTGTCATCGCCGAACAACGGGACGTGGGCGTTCTCGCTGCGGCCGATCCACGACTGGACGGCGTCAAGGGGATAGTCCTTGCCCTCGTTTCGGCCAAGCAGGACTCGCACCCAAGCTTGCCGGGTCAGCGCTTCGACGATTCCGATCAGCAGTCCGATCCCAGCTCCGGTGCAGATCAGACCGACGAGTCGGGAATACGTGCCGGATTCGTTTCCTCCACCAATGGCTATCTGAGCCGGACCCAGGGTGGTGCTAGTGATTTCAAAGGCCAGTCCTCCGATAGCTCCTCCAAGCAACCCCCCAACCATGCCTTGGAACCCACGGCGGGTGCTCCTGCCGACCAAGCCTTCTGCGATGCCCAGAATGCCGCCGAACAAAGACCACCCGAGACTCCTTGCGACGAGTCGGATCGGAGACGCTTCACCTCCGAGCGCCGAATAGATGCTGTTGCCGATTGAGTAACCGAGGGGGCCGGCAACCGCACCGACCACGAAGCCGTAAAGGGCTCCCTTTGCAAGATGCGTCTTTGTTCCCTGGAACCACCCGCTGACGCCACCGATGAGGCCTCCAATCGAGATTCCGGTTACGACGCTGAAGAAGGCGGACCATCGATCCCAGTCTCGCGCTGCGTACACACCTGGAGAGCTTGGTTCAGAAATTATCCAAGCGAGCGTTCCTCCCGCGGCGCCGGCCAACAGCAACAACAGAGCGCGACTCATTTAAGTCTCAAAACGAAACTGGATGGCACCAAATTGCACGGTGTCTCCAGCTCGGAGTTCCTGGGCTCCGTTGAGGCGTTGGCCGTTCACGAAGGTGCCGTTGGTGCTGCCAAGGTCTGTCACCGTAACCGCATCGCCAGTTCGAGAGATTTCAGCATGTCTTCTGGAAACCGTCGATTCGGTCGCGAGCGCAAGCTCGGCAGCGCCCTCCCGTCCGATAGTCGTCGCGCCATCGGGCACCAGCCAAGGCGTGCCATCGCGGACGAGTCTTGGGTTCGCAACCGGGGATACGGCTGCTGCTGCCGGGGTATCCGCAGGTGCCTCTCCGAGAATGATCTGTGCGGGCTGAGGCGTGGGCATCGGACCCGCTGGCACGATGTCCGGCTCGGGGTCATCGGCCGGGTCTGCGGGGATCTGGACGCCGACCTTCTCAAGCTTGGCGTTCAGCATGTCCGCGTTCTTGCGTGTGTAAACGAGAATGCCGTAGATCAACATGCCCGCCAAGCCAAGCCCGACGATGTACAGCAGGATGTTCCCCCCTGTGCTGGGTGGGGGAGAGGCAGGCGCGGGAGGCTCGGCTTTCTTGGCACCGGGATCGGTCGTAGCTGCCGCAGGGTCGACAGTGGCGACGGCGTCGGTCAGCGCAATGACAAGCGGCGCCCGGGCGGCAGGATCGAAGGGACCAAGCACATAGCTGACGGCGGGCGACACTTTGGATTCCTCGCCAACGTTGTATCGTGCCTGCAGGGTCATCTTTCCGGCCTTGACCGCGTAGAACGTGGCGACTCCCTGCCGGTCCGGTGAAAGAAGCTTGGATTGGGTGACATTGCCGGCGGTGAGATCGACGGTCGCGGCTGCAACGGGTTTTCCCTGGGACTCGCAGCGAACGCGGACCGAATAGTGATGGGTGTAATCGGCGTCGGTTACTTTCCAGCCCTTGCGAGCTACCGCCACTTTGCGGGTGGCCAGGGCATTGCGATCGACATCCCAGACGTGAACGTAATGCGTGTCGAGGGTGGATCCGTCGCCTACCGAAACACTTCCAGTGCTGCCTGACACCATGTTCTGGCCGGGAACATCGAACTCGCCGGCTGACACCCATGCCTGACGATTCGCGTTGTCTGGAAAGGTGATCGATATGGCGCCCTGAGCTTGGCATGCCTGGATCGCGGCAAAAGCAGACACCGCGACCGCCAATCGTCGAAGCATGCGCGAAAGTTTAGCCCGCATCATCGGTAGCCGCTAATCCCAACTGTATGAGCCGTCTTCCGGCATGACATCGGGTCTGGAGGGGAAACCCGTCTCGTTGAACTTGTCGTATCCCAAGCGAAGCTCTTTCCAGAAGTTTGCGTGCACCGGCAATCGTTTGACGGCTTCGGCAAAGGATTTGGTCTCGAACCGGCCCGGAAAAATGTGAACCTGAATCTGTCGCTGGCCCCGGTCTCGCGCCTGCTTGGCGACCGCGTAGATCTCCTCAATCTTCTTGTCGGTCATTGCCAGGCAGCCGATACTCACGTTGCTGCCGTGGATGAAGATGTCGCCGCCAGGATCCTCTTTGTCGCCCCGTATGCGGTCGGAACGATTCGGGTAGTCAATGCCGAGGGATAGGTGGTAGCGGCTGTTGGGGTTGAAACGGTCGATCAAGTAAAAGCCCTCAGGCACCTGGAGATCTCCCTGTTTCCGCTTCGGTCCGAGCTTTCCCGACATGCCGGCAATGGGATAGGTTTCGAGAAGCTTAAATGGCTTGCCGTCCTCGTTCGAGACCCACAGCTCAAGCTCCCTTTCGTGTTTAAAGGCGCGGATGAAGACCCGCATCTTAGCCCACTCGATACCGAGCTGTTTGGCTCTGGCCTTCAGTGGCTTTAGATTTGACGAGAAGCGGTCACTGGAACCTTGCCTTGCTGCCCACATGGTGGCGGCGAAGAGGACGGCCACGACTCCGATGCCAAGTTGCATTCTGTAAACCATGACTCAATGCACCTGCTTTCACAAGTGTAGATCGCTGAGCAGGGAGCAACCTCATCGCATCACAATGTAGGTTCGATGGAGTGGCTGGGCAACGTCGTTGACTTTTTCGTCCATCTCGACCGCCACCTCGACGAGCTCATTCGCAACTACGGAACGGGCACCTACGCCATCCTGTTCACGATTATCTTCCTGGAGACCGGATTGGTGATCATGCCGTTTCTCCCCGGTGATTCGCTGCTGTTCGCTGCGGGCATGCTGGCAAACCGCCCCAATGCCACCCTGGACCCGAACCTGTTGTTTCTGATCCTGAGCCTCGCCGCGATCTGTGGGGACAACGTGAATTATGCGATCGGGAAATACCTGGGACCCCGGCTCTTTCGGAACGCTGATTCGAGGTTTTTCAAACGAGAGCATCTGGACAAGACCCACGCCTTCTTCGAACGGTATGGCGGCAAGACGATCATCGTGGCCCGTTTTGTGCCGATCGTCCGAACGCTGGCGCCGTTCGTGGCGGGTCTCGGAACGATGACTTACGGCCGCTTCATCGGATACAGCATTTTCGCCGCGTTTTTCTGGGTCGGCGTCTGCATGTATGCCGGATTTTTCTTCGGGGCGATACCTTGGGTGCGAGACAATTTTGCCGCCGCCATCATGATCATCGTGGCCGCCAGCGTCATTCCTGCCGTCATCAAGATCCTTCACTCCCGTCGTGCGAAAAGCGTCGTATCAGCTCGGCGAGATGCGGAAATTGCCGAATCAGCTCACCTTGAGGCGGCATCGACCAATCCTCAAAGTCAAACCCCGGAATGACGGTGCACCCGCACAGGGCCCACTGATCGTCGCGGCACCAAGTCGCCTGCAGACACTCAGCGGGCACGAGTTCGAAAGGGCGCTCCCCCTGCTCCAAGTTTTGCCCCAGCCGGCGGGACTCGTGGTGGCCCTCGGTGTCGACGACTTCCAGGGTGGCGCCTTCGCCACTATAGTAGTGCCAAAGCTCGTCGGACTTCACCTTATGCCAGGCAAGGACTCCGCTTGGCGGGACCAACACGTAAATTGAGGTCCCGGCAGATCGATCGCCGTTCCTTCGGTCGGAACGATAGATTTCCCGGAAGAATCCACCTTCAGGATGGGGCTGCAACTCAAGCAGTTCGACCAAGCGTTGCCAATCGGATGCGGGCACGCGATGAGTATGGCGAAAGGGCTACTTCTTCGCGGCCTGTTCCCTAGCAGGCACCTGGACGACAGCTTGGGTCGGCGCCTCTCGTGCGTCCCGGACAATGCTGCGGGTAACCCGATTCACTTCTTCGCAGGCCTCGGGCACGATTTTGCAGATGACGTTCTTCCCTCGACGCGACATCGTGATGAGTCCGGCCATTCGGAGCTCTTTGAGGTGGAAGGAGACCTTGGAACTCACTCGTGGCGCACCCGTGATGAAACAGCAGATCTCACCGACGGTTGCCCCGCTCTCGGACCGGATTGCCCGCTCGGTCTCGTCGTGGAGGGACAGGAGGTATGCGAAGATGCGAAGCCTGGTTGGATCGCCCAGCGCTTTGAACATCGCGGCAATCCGCTCCGGCGACTCCATGGCCCACTAGTCTACATGGTCTTAAGAGTCGGTTAACGTCTCAAGACGTTTTCTTTGGTGAAAAACCTTGCATTCGGGATTCCCGTGCCGTGTCAGAAATCCGCGAATGCCAGGCGAGCGAACCCATAGCGGAGATCCAATGGCCGAATCCGTGGGCATTTTTACACGTTCTTAATGAATTTATAGCGCTCTGGCATAGGCCTTCCCTCAACGCCGTTATCGAATTTTCGTTGGATTGAGCCGGCAAACAGAAGGTGTTTCCATGTCATTTGGATGCAAATGACGCACTTACCGGCCATTCCACGTCGCTAACTACCTGTGCGACGAGGGCTCCGGACCATGCCAGCCGTATTCAGGGCCGCTTCTGGCTAAACTCCAGCTCGGTAGTACCAATGTTTCAAGTTATGTTGAAGTGTAGTTTAAACGTATCTTTAGAACTCTCTTCAGGAATGGGTTGTGAGAGGCCATACATGATAAAACAGCGCGCGTTCGCCTCGGTTGAAATACTTGTACATCGCCAATGGACTTCTTCTGCCGCGAAAGCGACGCACGATCGATCCGATGAACGTTGTTCCCAAGAGCTCGGTAGACGGAATCGCCGAGACCATCAAGATCGCTCCCATGTCCGAGGTGATTCCCTGTATCAACGACACGTCCGGGGCGTCCGGCCAAGCGTACAAGACGCACCGATCGATGAACGCGATCAAGATGCTGGATGGCTCGCCTTTCGTCGGTGAGAACGTGAACCAGATCGGCAAGGACTACTATGCGGTAACCAATGTGGAAGCCGAGCAAACCTTCGACAAGTGCGCCAAAGACTCCGCCAACGGCCTCTTGCACATCGCGTACATCGCTCGGGCCACCGACACCAGGGCGGCGCGGTTTACATCTATGCGGATACCCACGCCAAGTTCGAGAAGCTCGCCAAAACGCTCGATCCGAACCGGTGGCAGTGGGGAAAGCGCGCCTATACTGCGGGCGGCGGCAGGATCTTCAAGAGCGGAACCTCCGAAGAAGTCCAGTAAATTGGCCAATTCTGGAATAGTCCTCGGCGAAAATGCCGGGGACTTTTCTTGGTCCGAGCCTGCTGCGGGGTAGGAATCTGACCACGCCAAAGTCTATAATAGGAAGGTCCCGCGCCCCATGTTCAACCTGCTTCCGGCCCTCATCCTGCTGATGCTGCAGGCTCCAGGCTCCCCGATGGTGGAGCCGGGTCAGCCGGCTTGGAAGACGATTATCGGCGCACAGGCACTGGCGGACACCGATGGCGACGCGTTCGATGCAGAGGCGCCCGTGGCGTCAGTATCGTCCGTCGTAACTCTACTTCGGTGGTGCGCGTTCATAGCGCTTCTGGGAAACGAGCTTGCTGCCGAGCAGGATCAGCCCACCATATCGGAGGCGCCTCAGCGTCGCTGTTCTGAGCCGCAAAGGGGATCGCTTGAACCGGGCTTTCTAACCCCCGGCCGTACCCGCGACGGCCCAGTGCTCGCTTGAATCACATTCGTCCGACGCGCCTTGGTGCGCGTCCCAGTGCGTTCAACGAGCATTTACTATGGTTAGCTTTCTAAGAAAATTATTTGACACAAGCGAAAAGGACGTCAAGGTCCTTCAACCCATCGTCGACCAGATCAACGGCCTAGAACCTTCGATCCAAGCCCTCTCCGATGAAGAACTTCGAGCCAAGGCCCAAGAGCTGAGGGTTCGAGCGCGCGGCGGTGAGGCATTGGACGATCTGTTGCCGGAGACGTTTGCCATCGTTCGCGAGGTGAGCCGCCGTACCCTCGGGATGCGGCAGTTCGACGTCCAGTTGCTGGGCAGCATGGTTCTGCACCAGGGACGGATCTCCGAAATGAAGACTGGCGAAGGCAAGACGCTTGTCGCCGTTGCAGCGATGGTCCTCAATGCCTTAAGCGGCCACGGCGCCCACCTCGTGACGGTCAATGACTACCTGGCCCGTCGCGACGCGGTCTGGATGGGACCGATCTACCACTTCATGGGCCTTACCGTTGGCATCATCCAAGGCCAGGGCGCCGATTCGGATGAGCTCGGTGGCAGTTACCGATATGCACCAGGTGCTCTCCACGACGACCCGCGCTACCTGAACCTCGTACCCTGCAGTCGGCGCGAGGCATACGAGTGCGACATCACCTACGGCACCAACCACGAGTTCGGGTTCGACTATCTGCGAGACAACATGGCGTTCGACAAGGACGACCTCGTGATGACCGAGCTGCACTACGCCATCATCGACGAGGTCGACTCGATTCTGATCGACGAAGCTCGTACGCCTCACATCATCAGCGGCCCTTCGATGGAGGATGTTTCGGTTTACAAGGAAGTCGACAAGGTCGTGCGCACCATGAAGGAGGAGATCCACTACACCTCCGACAAGAAGAACCACCAAGCAAGCCTTACCGAAGAAGGCATGGACTATGTGGAGCAGCAGATGTCGATCGACAACATCGCGAGCGACCCCAAGATCTTTCACCACGTGAACGCCTCGGTCAAGGCGTATGCGATCTTCCAGAAGGACGTCGACTACGTCGTTCGCAACAACGAAGTCGTGATCGTCGACGAGAACACGGGCCGGATGATGTTCGGTCGCCGATACTCGGACGGCCTTCACCAGGCGCTTGAGGCAAAGGAAGGGGTACCCGTCCAACGCGAAAGCCAAACGGTGGCGGTCATCACGTTCCAGAACCTCTTCCGCCTCTACGAAAAGCTTGCGGGAATGACCGGTACGGCCAAGACCGAGGAAGACGAATTCAGAAAGATCTATGGCCTGGACGTCGTCACGATTCCGACCCATCGGCCGATGATCCGAACGGACAACGAGGACACGGTCTACAAATCGATGGATGCCAAGTTCCGTGGCATCGCGCGCGAGATCATGCGCCTGTACACCAAGCAGCAGCCGGTGCTGGTTGGAACGAGATCGATCGAAATGTCGGAGATGGTCTCCCACCAGCTGTCGGCCGATATGCTGCAGCGATTGCTCCTGGCCGATCGCCTATTCGAGATCAAGGAGACGGGCAAGGACTTCTCAAAAGACATCCGGAAGGAGATCGATGCGATCGTCACCCAGCCGCTGACCGAGATCAATCGCCAGGCGCTCTCCCAACTTCTTTCCCAGTGCGATTTGCCCGGCGACCCCTTCGCCAAGGTCCACTATGATTGGTACCTGTCGAAGTATCAAATCCCGGCCGAGAACGAGACTTACCTGGATGAGGCGCTCCGGCACGGCATCCCGCACAACATTCTCAACGCGAAATTCCACGAGCGGGAAGCTCTGATCATTGCCGAAGCCGGTAGAAAGGGCGCGGTGACGATCGCCACCAACATGGCCGGCCGCGGCGTCGACATCTTGCTCGGTGGCCGTGTGGCAGACGAGCAAGTTGAGCGGTCTCGCGACAGCTCCGGCGACGAGGCGTTTGAGAACTACCACGATTCCACCTTTGCGAGCTTCCGCCGTGGAGGGAAGGAGCGCGCTGCTCCGCCACTCCCCCTCGATAACCAGGAGCGGGCGGGTCTGGCTGAGCAAGTACGCGCGCTTGGCGGCCTCTATATCTTGGGCACCGAGCGGCACGAGAGCCGCCGAATCGACAACCAGCTTCGCGGTCGCGCAGGCCGACAAGGAGATCCGGGCGAATCGAAGTTCTTTGTCTCACTGGAAGATCAGCTCTGGAAGATCTTCAACGCGAAGATGCTCGAGAATCCGTTGCTGAAGGGTTGGCCGCCGCTCGAAGAAGTCAAAGCGGGCTTTCTCACAAAGATGATCCTGAAGACGCAGGAGCGTATCGAAAACCACTTCTTCGAGGCTAGAAAGCACGTTCTGGAGTACGACGACGTTCTCAACAGCCAGCGCGAGCACATTTATGGGATGCGTCGGGACCTGCTGCTCGGGATCGCGAACCCTCGCCAGTATCTGATCCAGGGCATCGATGAAGTCATCGAGGAGGCCGTCAACACGTCATGGGGCCACGATGAGGGCGGAGCGCCGATCTTCGAAGATACCGAGCTTTACAACTCGGTCAACGAGATCTTCCCGCTGATCGACTACGCGACCATTCAGGATCTGGAGAAGTTCGATCCAGGTCCCGAGCTCATCGAGGAGCTGCAGCGGCTCGCGCACCAGGCTTACAAGGACAAGACTGAGTCACTCGGGGAGGACCTGATGACCAAGGTCGAGCAGCAGGTCATGCTCCGCGCCGTCAACGACCAGTGGATGGACCACCTCCAGGTCGTGGAGTACATCCGTGAAGGCATTGGCTTACGCGGCTACGGGCAAGTCGACCCACTGGTGGCCTACAAGCGTGAAACGTTCGAGCTGTTTGAGCAGACGCAGCGCCGGATTCGCGACCAAGCCGTCCGAATGATCTTCCGAGCACAGGTGCGCGCCGATGCGCCGCAGGCTGAAGAGGAGCCTGAAGTGCAGATGATGCGGATGGATGAGGCGCCTGCTTCGAACGGATCGGCAAACGGTGAGTTTCCTTCCGGGATCGACCCAACCCGGGTCGGCCGCAACGATCCGTGTCCTTGTGGCAGCGGCAAGAAGTTCAAGTCCTGCCACTATCCACTGCTTCGCGCCCAGGGCGTGATCTAGAGCGAAGGCTTCCTCGGGAACAGGGCTCCCCCGAGCCCTGTTCTCCAGGTTCCAGAGTGTCGATCTCTGACCGCCCTTAGAGGTCTTCTCCCAGGGAAGGGCCGTAGAAGGCGCGGATGAACTCCTGGTAGTCGGGACGGTCAACGATCGGCCGCCACCAGGATTCGTTGTCTCTGTACCAACGGATGGTCTCGCGCAGCCCGGCTTCGAAGGGAACGGATGGCGACCAGCCGAGCGATCGCAGCTTTGAGGTGGTCATCGAATAACGCTGGTCGTGCGCACCCTTGCGGGGATCCGGGATGAATCTAACGAAGCTGTCGTCCCTGCCCAATTCATCCAACAAAATGGCGACAACCTCACGATTGCGCCGTTCGTTGTCGTCGCCGACGTTGTAAACCTCGCCGTCGGTTCCGCGGAGCAGAGCGGTCCAAACTCCAGCGGCATGGTCGCTAGCGTGCATCCACTCTCTCACCTGGTTCCCCTCGCCATAGACGGGCACCTTCTTGCTATCGATGAGCCGTGTGATGAAGAAGGGAATCAGCTTTTCCGGAAACTGGTACGGCCCGTACGTGTTGCCACCCCGGGTTACCACCGACGGGGATCGAAAGGCCTTGACATAGGCCCGCACCATCAGATCGCCGCCGGCCTTGCTTGCGCTATACGGTGTGTTTGGCTCAAGCGGACTGCTTTCTGAAAACTCGCCCTCCGAAATGGATCCGTAGACCTCATCGGTGGAAACATGTACGAACCGCTCAAGCCCATGTTTCTTCGTGGCTTCGAGCAGCACCTGCACACCGAGCACGTTGCTGGCGATAAACCCACCTGATTCCAGGAGGGAGCGGTCGTTATGGGTTTCCGCCGCAAAGTTAACGATATGGGTGGTCCGGTGCTCCCTAACGACGCGATCTACGGTGGTGTGGTCCTGGATGCGACCCTCCACAAACTGGATGCGACCGCTCTCGATCAAGTCTTGGATCGTGGAGATGTGGCCGGCATAGGTCAGCGCGTCCAGCACGCAGATCTCAGCTGCTGAATCCTTTTCGAGGGCCAAGCGAACAAAGTTGGAGCCGATAAAACCAGCCGCGCCGGTAACCAGGAGCCTCATAGCTTAAATGGGGAGTTGTCGTCGGATTCGTGGCGGATTTCGTCGACTTCTTCCTTCTTTCCCCAGCCGGCATAGAGCCGGTCGGGAAAATTCACCACGAAGGCGTCGCTCTCCCCTACATTCCGATACGCATGGACCACACCGGGCGGCACGAAAACCACCGCCGGATTCGTTTCTCCCACCTCCAAAACCAACTTCCTGGCTTCTTGCCCGGGCCGGTTCTCCCAGAGGTGCAGCTCAAAGCGCCCAGAAAGGAAGGCAAATCCATCGGTCTGGTGGCGATGTTCGTGGGGACCTCGGGCAACACCCGGCTTGGTCATGCTGATATAGGCCATCGTCGGTTCAAAACCGGGCGGCAGTTCGTCGTCCCGGAAGAGCTCGATCAGCCAGCCGCGGGGGTCCTCATGGCGCCTAAGAGGTACGACGATAACGCCTTCGATCACGGCTGCGGAATTCACGGGAGCCCGGTGAGTCTACCTGCCGATTTTGGGAATCAAATCGGGAATTTAGGCGTTGAAAAGGAAGGCATCCGCAGCTGGTTTGGGCTGTGAGGGCCTTTGGGCGTTAAAATGGAGCGATATGGAAACGACGACTAGCGTTGCGCAACCCACCAGGGGCATTGACGCCATTCTGGACGGTTTGCGGAATGCGACCAAGTCCCCGGCATTCATTCCTGGCGTCGTCGTTGCGGTGGCTATCGCCGTAACGTTCCAATCGCTGTTCAAGCTACTTCCCAATATTTATAACAGCCCGGACGGCTATTACTCGCACGGATGGCTGGTACCGCTGATTTCGGCGTTCATCGTCTACAAGCGCTGGGACAAGCTCAGAGAGATTCCGGTCAAGCCGGGCTATCTCGCGGCAATACCCCTCATTGGCGTGTTGTGGGTCATGCGTCCGGCCCATGTCATCGAGTTCCAAATTGCCTTATCCCTCGGGCTGATCCTCGTTTTGCTGTTCGGGGCGTGGTTCGTGGCGGGCTTCCGGTGGATGCTTGGGCTGTCGCCGGCGATCCTGTATCTGGCGTTCGGATTGCCGCTTTGGACGATGGCGATCGACAATTACACGAATCCGCTGCAGATTTATTCGACCAAGGTTGCCTTCAAGATCCTTCAGCTCACCGGTTTCGAGCCGATGTACGAAGGCAACACGATCATCAATCTGAATCACTTTACGCTGGACGTCGGCGTACCATGCAGCGGCCTCAAACTGCTGCTTGCGGTTACGGCGTTCACGTTCCTGTTCGTGCTCATCGCTCGACTTCGCTGGTGGGGGAACGCGCTCATGATCGTTCTCGTGCTCCCGCTCTGCCTGGCCATTAACGGTCTTCGTATTGCGATGATCGGCATGGTCGGCGACATTTGGGGCAGCGACGCCGGCAATACGTTCCACGACTACAGCGGATATATCACGCTGATCATCTGTTTCTTGATTCTGTTTAGAATCGCAAAGTGGCTAGGATGGAAGGACTAACTCTTCGTTCATACATTTTCGGCGGCATCGTCTTGGTCGCCGGTCTCGCAATCACGCTGACGCCGAAACCTGCGCCAGACAAAAAGGACGAGCCTTGGATGGAGCAGCACTTGCCCATTCAGTTCGGCACGTATTCCTTCATGCCGGCAAACCAGGGTGCGATGCAAAGCTATCGAATGGAGCAGCGAACGTACGACATTCTGCAGCCGTTCGGCATCGTTTGCCGCCGGTATGCGAGCGGGCGCTTCGTTTATGACGCAACCGTGATCGCAAGCCAGAGCGACGACAGCTTCCACGATCCGCGGGTTTGCTTCAGCGCCCAGGGTTGGGAGCTCGGCCCGATGGAAGAGGTTCAGATTCCAACGAAGACTCGCGGCACTGTGCGGGCGACGATGACCACCATGACGGGCAAGGAACGCAACAAGGTTGCCGCCTTCGTGTACAAGACCGACAAAGGCTTCTATGCGAGCACCTCTGAGATCAAATGGGCGATGCTGCTCGAATCGATGAAAGGTGGCAAGAAGCTGAACGGCGTTTTCTATCGCTTCATTCCGGAATACTCCGGCGCCACCAAGGAGCAACTCGCCAAGTTCATCGGCGAGTATCTCGATGCCGCAGCTTCAACGAGCAACAACTACTTCTAGTCCGAGAACCGAAGGTCCCTCATAAAATTCAAACGGGCGACCGGTAACGTATAGCCGTACCGTGCGGATATTGGTTGTCGAAGACGATGCGGTGCTCGGCGAGCAGCTTGTCAAGTCTCTCACCAGGGAGGGCTTTCGCGTGGATTGGGCCAAGGACGGGGAGGAGGGCGTTGATCGTGCCATCCTCCATCCGTACTCGCTTGTCCTGCTCGACGTCATGTTGCCGAAGCTGAACGGGTTCGAGGTCTGCCGCTCCTTGCGCCAAGTCCAGGTCGACATGCCGATTCTCATGCTGACGGCCCGGGATGAGGTCAGCGACAAGGTCACAGGGCTTGACGCCGGCGCGGACGATTATCTGGCGAAGCCTTTCGCCTTCCCTGAGCTCATGGCGCGCATTCGGGCGCTGACCCGGCGTTCCAGCGTCAGCAAATCGGCGGTGTTGCAGGTTGCCGACCTCGAGATCAGCACTATCGATCAGTCGGTCAAGCGGGCCGGAGAGCTCGTGCACCTGACCCCGCGCGAATACTCGCTGCTGGTGGCGCTGGCCCAGAACCGAGGACGGGTTCTCTCTCGCGAGGTCATCTTGGAGCGCGTCTGGGGCGACGACCAAAGCCTGTCAAACACGGTGAACTTCCACGTGACCAGCCTGCGCAAGAAGATCGATAGCGACCGTGCGGGCAGCCTGATCGAGACCGTCCACGGCTTTGGCTACCGCATACCGGAGGCCGGGCCTTGACGTGGAACTATCGAACCCGGCTAACGGTGGTCAATGCGGCCACCATGGCTGCGGTGCTGCTTACCGGAGGCGGCTTGCTGCACCTGGTTACCCACCGTCTGGGAATGGAATCCATCGACCGGGATCTCTTGCAGCGGGCCCGCCGTCCACCCGGGCCAGGGCATGCAGGCCCCGGTGATCACCGGCAGCCTATCTTTCCGCCCCCTGGCGATCGCCTGCGTCCGCGGCTGTTTCATCCCGATGGGCGTCCTCTTCTCAGCCCGGAAGATCGTCCACTCGATCCCGCTGCGCTGCATCGAGGAAGTCTTCCGGCTTGGACCACGCCGGTTGTCGACGGCGAACAGATCCGGGTGATGACCTTTAGGGCCGAGAGCCCGCAGGGGCCGGCCGTCGGTCAGGTCGGGCGCCCATTGGCGGACTTCAACCACCTGCAACATGCTCAAGCGGTCATCTTGCTCTGGATGATGCCGTTCGGCATCCTCGTCTCGGCCCTGGCCGGCGCGTACCTGGCTCGTCGGGCTACCGAACCGATCAAGGCAATGGCGGACGCGGCTCAGGCGATCGACGATGCCCATCTCGATCAGCGGCTACCGGTCGTTGGCGACGATGAGATGGCGCACCTTGGCAAAACGTTCAACGGCATGGTGGCAAGATTGGAACGCAGCTTCGCAGATCTCACCAGGTCGCTGGAAGACCAGAAGCGGTTCGTGGCCGACGCCTCCCATGAGTTGAAAACACCGCTGGCTCGCGCACGCCTGGCAACCACGGCGGCCCTATCGCAAAGCGTTTCTGAGGCGGAGCTCCTGGAAGCGCTGCGTACCGCCGATGCCGGGATCGGATCCGTTACCCAGCTCGTTCATCAATTGCTCGACTTGGCGCGCTCGGAGCGGCCTGCGGATCAGTTCCGCGTGGCAGCAGACATTGGCGATGTGATCCGTGAAGTCCGTCGCGCTTATGGGGACGCGTGTGAGATCGAGATAGCCATTTCAGCAGCGCCGGCCACCGTACGGGCATCACGGGACGACCTCTCCCGGGCAGTTTCGAACCTTATCGACAACGCGATGCGGTACGGGGATCCACCGGTGGAGATTTCGACCGTGCAGCGAAACGGCCAGATCGGCATTCGCGTTCGAGACCACGGCCCCGGCGTTGACCCAATCGATCTGCCGAACCTCGGCAAGCGGTTCTTCCGGCCCGATCAGGCGCGCAGCAGGTCATCCGGCGGCGCGGGACTGGGGCTTGCGATCGTCAAAGCGACGGCGGAGAAGTGGGGCGGCAATTTCGAAATCGGTCTCGCTTCGGGCGGAGGGCTCGAGGCCACCATCTTTCTTCCGATCGCAGCGTCGTCCTCATCAAATCCAAATAGCGGCCCCATATCCTAAGTTCACGAAAGCCCTTTTTTGGCATTTCGAAGCGAGGAAAAGATGATCACGATGAAGAACATCAGCAGAGTCGGAGCCGCATTCGCGCTTGGCGCCATCGTCACCAGTGCCTTCGCCCAAGGCGGACCACCGCAGGGTGGGCCTCCCCACGGTGGACCACCGCCTGGCGGACCCGGTCGAGGGATGCGCGGCCCGATGGGTGGCCCGGCCATCCTGCACCTGAAGGAGGTCCAGGCCGAGCTCAAGCTTAGTCAGGACCAGATGGAGCGGATTCACGAAGCGCTTCAGTCCCTTCGACCTCCGCAGGGTGATCGCCCACCGGTAGGCGACCGGCCGCCGCAAGGCAACCCTCCACCCCGGGGCGAGGGCAATCGGCACCAAGGACCGCCTCCGGGCGACATGGGTCAGCACGTGGCGAAGGTCAACGAGGCTCTTCGTGGCGTGATGAGCCAAGCTCAGTTCAAGCGCTATACGGAGCTGGATCTTCAGGCGTCGGGTCCGATGGCGTTCCATCGCGACGACGTCATCAAGAAGCTTGGGCTGTCTGAGAATCAGCTTCAGCAGATGCACGAGCTCATGATGGCGGGCCGACCTGGACGCCCTGGCGAAGGCGCTCCTCCGCGAGAAGGCGACCATGAGCAGCATCGGCAAAAGATGATGGACCAGATCCTGGGCCTCCTGTCCTCTCAACAGCGCCAAACCTGGAACGGTATGGTCGGAAAGAAGTTCGACTTCCCCAAGCCACCCCGACGTTAACCTGGTACCCACCCCCGGGCCCCCGAAATGGGGGCCCTTTTAGTCCGTTTCGACGAAGTCCATATCGCGATGGAACGTCTCCGGCAGCATCGCCACGGCAAAGAAGGCGAGCACGATCACGATGCCGCCGATTGCCGCGACCGAACCCACCGCACCGAGCGAGGGTTCGAGCAGGCGACGAACCATGGTCATCGGAATCACCATTCCGCGTACAAAACTGGGAGCGGTTATGGCTACCGTGCCCCGCAAATTGGTGCCAAATATCTCCCCCGAGGTAGTTACGAACACGGCCCAGTAGCCTGCGCCGACGCCACCAATAAACATCATCCAGAAGAAGCCGTCCGCCGTACGCGTTGACAGAAAGATCGACCCGACCGCGATCGTGATCCAAAGGAAGGCGACATAAAAGGCTCGCTTTCGGCTGCGAAGGATTTGGCTGATGCCGCCAAAGATCAGGTCTCCGATGCAGAGTCCCAAAGCGGCAATGGCGATAATGTCGGGGGCGGCTTTCGGATCCGGAATATTCAGCGCCTTTTGGATTTCCGGTGAAAAGGTCATCATCTGCCCGGCGAAGAACCACACCGGAAGTCCGGCAAGGATGATGGCCAGATAGCGCGTCAGGCGGTCCCGCGTTTTGAAAATGCCCCAGAAGTCACCTTTGCGGATGTCGGTTCGCTCTTTGACCTGCTCGAACATGCCGGATTCGTAAACGCCGATTCGCATGACCAAGAGAGCGAGTCCCATACCGCCGCCGATGAAATAAGCGACGCGCCAGTCGACCGCCTTTGCAACGAGGGGCGCGGCCACGGATCCGGTCACCCCAACTGTAGCGACGAAGGTCGTCGCCCATCCTCTTTTCGCCGTTGAAACCAATTCGCTGACGAGGGCGATACCGGCGCCGAGCTCGCCGGCAAGGCCGACCCCGGCAACGAGGCGGCAGACGGCGTAGGCGCTGATGCTGTCGACAAAGCCGTTAGCGAGGTTGGCCAAGGAGTAGGTGATGATCGATGCGAACAGTACCGTCAGGCGGCCCTTTCGGTCGGCGATGACGCCGAAGATGATCGCGCCTATGATGAACCCGGCCATCTGCCAGTTCAGTAGATTCTCGCCGACTCGCATGAGGTCGGCTTCGGGCACGCCGAGCGATAGGAGGCTCTGCTTCCGAACGGACGAGTAGAGCCAGATGTCGAACACGTCGACGAAGTATCCAAGGGCCGCGACCAGAATCGCCAGCGTCTTTGCCGTCGAAGAGGGTAGTTTCCCCGCCCGCATGATGAGCAGACGAGTCTACACCGGCGAAAGCGGCTTGGATGGAGGGCGACCGTTCCGCGAAGCTCAAAGCGCTACGCAGTTCAATTCGGCAATCACGTTCGGACTTCGAGCGGGATCGTTGCCTTAAGGATCAGGCTGCGCCGGAATTTTCTTGCGTTCGGATCCCCGAGGATAAGGAAGTACTCGACCCCGCGAACGCCGCTGCGCCGATACGCAAAGTAGACGTTCCAGTCATTGTCGATCCGAACGGCGCGACCACTGATGGTGTCGTACTGTCCGATGTCGTAAGCCCATGACAGGATGCTTTGCTGCTGCTCGCGACCGTGCCTTACGACCTGGTGCGATGCGGTGACCTGCATCTTGGGGATCGGGCGGTACGCGACCACGACACTCCAGGTCTTGTAGTTCTTGCCCGCGACCCGACCAAAGCCGTAGCCGGCGCCAATCTGCCGTTGTGGACTGCCGGACGGGTAGCGGAGACCAATGCTATGGATTTCGTCCTTGTTCGCAAAGAAGCGGTCCCGGCTGTATTCGTAGCCGATCGACAGCCGATTCGAGAAACCGACGTCAGCTTCAAAGAAATTTGACCGGCGATAGACGTTGCCGGCGTGGTTCTTGTAATCGGCATGGTAGAGGAATACGTTTGTGCTTTGGAAAGTGCCGCGATGGGTTTTTTCGAATCCGACGCCGCCGCTGAAGCCACGAACATCCCGTTCCGGTGAAAACCCGATTCTCGGAAAGAACCGCGGACTGATGTCCAGCCATTCCAGGAATACGTTCCATCCGGTTCCGTCCCGAAGCTCGAAGCCACCGTTGTTTCGCCACCCCACGCCCCGGACTTTGTCACGTGAAACCATGGAGCCGGCGAAGAGCGAGAGCTTGCCAATGTCGTGACCGGTGGAGAGGTTGGTGGTGAAGTTGTCCTCCCCAGGCTTGCGCCAGTCAGCCCAAGAGAAGGTGAAGCGGTGCCTTCCCTTTGGAACGTAGTTAAAAGATCCGACGTTGGCGTTCTCTTCACCGAATCGAATGGTGTCGAGCAGTCCAACCGTTAGATCGTCGGTGAGCTTGCCGTGGATCTTCAAGCCGGCGTCGAGGTCGCGAATGCGCTGGGGTGCAAAGATCCGCTGGTCAAATCCCACTTGGAAAGCGTTGGCGCCCTCAAGAAAGAAGGGGCGGGTTTCCGAAGCAAGCCGCTCGAAGTAGCTGAAATCCAGGCTGAGAATCTGCCCTTCGATGTTTCTGAAATCGGGATTGATCGTGCCGACGAGCTCGAGGCGATCAACAATCTTCGTCTTGAGGTCCAAGCCGGAGTTGAAGATCCCACCCGTGTCCTCGTCGTAACCTGCATAGGCGTAGGGAAGAAGCTTGATCGTATGCGGCTCGACGATCCTGGGGACGTCGACGTTATCCCAATATCCGATCGTCTGGAGATTGTTGGGGCTGAACTGCCAGAGATAGGCTCGCTGGGTTCGGGGGCAGGCCTGGCCGACATTGATACGGAGGTTCCTCTTGCCCGGACCCGGGAGCCTCATGACCTTCCATGGAATCTTGGCTTCGACTTCGTATCCGGTTTCGGTAATGCGGGCCGCTGCAACGAATTCGCCAAGCCACTCGCGTTTGGTGGCGCGGCCGCCGGCGAGGTTTATCTGGGTCGCCCCGCGAGGATTCACCCAGAACTCGTTGAACTCGTTCAACGCGCCTGTCGGGTCGATACCGAGCGCCACGCGGTCATCACCTTCTAGATTGCTGTTCACGCGGTACTGCGTGGCCTGAATCAGCTTGGGGTCGACGGTGACGCGGGCCGCGAAGTAGATAAAGCTTGCATCGTAGCCAAGCCAGAACACTGTGGTTTCTGGCGCTGCTGAACCGGTTTCCTCCTCCACGAAGTGGGTTCCGGACGGTACTTCGCCCCATTCAGCATCGTTGATGACACCATCGAGCGTGGGTGGCGTCGCCAACACGTGACCCGGTAGTCGCCCGGTTTCACCCAATGCCCAGGCCGGAACCGCCAGCAACAAACCCAAAACCCATCGCACCGAGGAACTTCTACTGTGCGATGCCGGTGCCGGGTTGCGCGATCGCTGCCTTTTGCGACCCGTTGGACTATGCTTCACTTGGCGTTTGCGATTTGGAATAGTTGATGACAGCCAATGTGCTGTGCAAGGAGCGGACTGCACAAACAAGGCACCGAAGCGGCAGACGCAACCGTCCTTGTTGATAACTCAGCATCGCAAGTAGGTGGCGGATGAAGGTTCTTACAGAGTTTGTCGGCACGTTCTTCTTTCTTTTCGCGATCAGCTTGGCAGCGAACAGCGGTTCTGTTCTCACGCCTATCGCGATCGGCTGCGCGCTCATGGTGATGGTGTACATGGGTGGCCATATCTCCGGCGCCCACTACAACCCCGCGGTATCGACGGCGGCGGTGATTCAGAAGAAGATGCCGGCTTCGGATTTCATCCCATACGTCATTGCGCAGGTGGCGGCTGGGATTGTCGCCTTCTTCGTCGGGTGGTGGATTACCGGCCGTACCGTCGCGATTGCCCCAGGTAGCGGCGTCGACCCGGCAAAGGCACTCATCGTGGAAATCCTCTTCACCGCGATGCTTGCGCTGGTGGTCCTCAACGTCGCCACTCATCGAAAGACGGAGGGGAGGGGCTTTTATGGGCTCGCCATCGGCTTCACCATCGTGGTTGCGGCCATTGCGGGAGGTGGAATTTCAGGTGGCGCTTTTAACCCGGCGGTGGGAATTGGCGCAGCCGTAGTCGACGCTACGCAGGGCGGAGGCACCTTTGGCAACATCTGGATCTATATCGTCGGTCCGATCGTCGGCGGCATTCTTGGTGCGCTGATTTTCGGAATGCAGGAACGCGAATCCGTTCCGCCCGGGTAACGAAGTAGGTATCGGTCGCATGCGCAAGGCCCGGCATTAGCCGGGCTTTTTTGTGCGTTCGTAGTGCCGTCGCCGAAGGATCGGAACGACGTACATCGAAAAGCCGGTGCAAGCCAGCGTGGCGAGGGCGATCGCGACGAGGGGCAGCACCCAGTCATGGGCCCAGTCTCCCAAGTAGCTGAGGTCGTGGATGTCTTCCGAGAGCTGGTCGTTGCGGAAGCTCGCCGATAGCACCTCGGCCGTCGTTCCGTCGACCTGCACCTCGAGATATCCCTCCTTGCTGATGACTTTGAAAATGTTGGACTTCGGCCGATAGTCGATGCGGTCGATATCCTCCATCGTCTGGAGGCGCGAGTCTCCCAACGCAAAGGCTGCCTCGGCCGCTTGCTGGAGGCTCGCGGTTTCGGCGAGAGTGGTGATCTTCCCACCCTCTCGTTCGGGCGGCCGCATCCACGCGAACCGAGATTTGTTGGCGAGAAGAAAACCGGTTACGGCAAGGGACAGCAAGAATACGGCGGCTAGCACTCCAAACCACTTGTGCAGCGACCGCAGGCGACGAAACCCCGACATTAGAACAAATACTACGCCCTTTGCGAAGTTGGTGCCAGCGGCCGAACCGATGGCGCGGCGTGGATGCCATCATCGCCAGATGAGCGCCGTTCCGAACGCACCGCTTGTCCGCCTGTGGCAATACGCTCGGTCCTATCGACGCCGGGTGGTTCTGGCCTCGGTTTACACGACGCTTGGCAAAGTCATGGATGTCGTACCAGAGATCCTGATTGGCGCCGTCGTCGACGTTGTGGTGCGCGGTCAGAACTCCTTCGTCGCAGTGGCCTTCGGGATTCCCGATCGATGGACGCAGCTTCTGGTTTTGGCTGCCGCCAATCTCGTGGTATGGATCCTTGAGAGTGTATTCGGGTACCTCGCGGCGGTCACCTGGCGCAATCTCGCCCAGTCGATGGAGCACGAGGTCCGGCTTGACCTTTACGGGCATGTCCAATCCCTCGAAGTCGCCTGGTTCGAAGACCGCCAGACGGGTGGACTGCTCAGCGTCCTGAACGACGATATCAACCAGCTCGAACGGTTCTTGGATGGCGGCGCGCATACGATCCTGAACATCGTCTGGAACGTTATTCTGACGGGCGCGGTTTTCTTTGCGAGTTCCCCGCTCTTGACCCTTCTGGCGTTTCTGCCCATCCCCCTGATCGTTCTCGGTTCGATTCGCTACCAACGCCGGCTCGAGCCGCTTTATGCCCGCGTCCGCGAGGCGGTCGCCGAGCTTAGTGCCACGATCAGCACGAATCTCGGGGGGATCACGACGATCAAGGCATTTGCTGCCGAGGACCGTGAGCGTGAACGGATCGCCAAGGTATCCGACGCCTACCGGATCGCCAACCGAGATGCGATCCAATACTCGTCCGCGTTCGTGCCGCTCATCCGAATGGTCATCCTCGCTGGGTTCACCTGCACGCTGGTCGTGGGAGGCTGGATGGTCCTCCAGAATCAGATGGAGGTCGGCATCTACTCCGTGCTGATTTTCATGACCCAGCGCCTGCTATGGCCGCTTACCGCCCTAGGTGAGACCCTTGACATGTATCAGCGGGCGATGGCATCGACGCGGCGCATCTTCGGATTGCTCGACGTGAAGCCGACCATGCCAGAGGGAGCCAACCTGCTGCCCGCTCCCGTGCGCGGCGACATCGAGTTTCGGGATGTATCGTTCGCCTACGGAGAGGGCCCGACCGTCCTCAGAGACCTCAACCTTAAGATTCCGGCGGGCGAGACGCATGCCGTTGTTGGCGCGACCGGCGCGGGGAAATCGACGGTCATACGATTGCTGTTGCGCTTTCACGATCCCCAGGAGGGGCAGGTTCTCGTGGATGGCCAAGCGCTGTCCGAAACTTCGTATCGGAGCCTGCGGGAAGCGATCGGATATGTCAGCCAGGATGTGTTCTTGTTCCACGGTTCTGTTCGAGACAACATCGCCTATGGCCGAGCCGGCGCATCCGACGCCGAGATCGAGGACGCGGCCAAGCTCGCCGAGGCGCACGACTTCGTGCTTGAGCTTCCCAACGGCTATGACACCATCGTCGGAGAGCGTGGGCAGAAGCTATCCGGTGGTCAGCGGCAGCGGATCTCGCTCGCGCGGGCCATCCTTCGCGATCCCGCGATTCTGGTGCTCGATGAGGCGACGTCGGCCGTCGATAATGAGACCGAGGCGGCAATCCAGCGTTCGATGGCCAAGGTGACCCAGAACCGCACATCCTTGGTAATTGCCCATCGGCTTTCCACGGTTCGTGATGCCGACCGGATCTGGGTTCTAGAAAAGGGCGCGGTGGCGGAGTTTGGCTCGCACGACGAGCTGGTCGCTCGGGGCGGACTTTATGCAGCATTGTGGCGGGTGCAGACGGGCGAGCGTCTCGCTGTCGCCGGCTGACCGGATATCCTGTGGGCATGCGCGTCCTGACCGTGCCGAACTGGTCTTTCGGTCGGGACAACGCCCTCTTGCGGGCATGTCGCGACATCTTGGAATCCAGCGGAGTCGTCACGCACTTCTGCGCCTCGGACATCGACCACAACCGGACGGTGACCGCGTTCAGTGGCGCTGCCGACGAGGTCGAGAGGGTGCTCTTCACGCTCGCGGACGTTATCCTGGATCGTATTGATCTAAACCGCCATGTCGGGGTCCATCCTCGCGTTGGGGCCCTCGACGTATGTCCGTTCGTGGTCGCGGAAGCAGACGAGGTCGATGCGATCGCCTTCGCTGATCGGATTGGCGCAGAACTTGCCAAACGGTACGACCTTCCGGTCTATCTCTACGAAAAGTCGGAGCGGGGTCGGCACGAGAGCGATCTTCCCGCGCTACGAAAGGGCGGCTTCGGCGGTCTTATCGATCGCGAGCTCAACCCCGACTTTGGCCCCAGGCGGTATCACCCCCACCTCGGCGTTACTGTGCTGGGAGTTCGCGGGTTCTTGATCGCCCTGAACGTGAATATCGCCTCAGTCGATGCTTCTCTCGCGCAAGCGCTGGGACGCACGATTCGCGAAATGCGCCAGATCGGCGACCACCGGTTCTTAGGTGTTCGAGCGCTTGGGTTTCAACTTGCGAGCCGCGAGATGAGCCAAGTCAGCATGAACCTCACGCTTCCCGATCGTACGCCGATCGACCCGATCGTGGAGTGGATCGCCTCCGAAGTTGCGGATGCCGGCGAGAGTGTCGCCGGCACCGAGCTCATTGGCGTGATTCGGCCTCGCGACCAGGAATTTGCCACGACCATTCACCCTAGGCCTGAGCAAGTCATCGAGCTATAGCCAGTTCACGGTTAGCGTGCCGTTGGTCTCGTTCAGCACCGGGTTGATTTCTCCCTCGCCGATGAACTGGCAATCGAAGAGGTTGAGCTCTCCGGTGATGCCGGGTTTGAAGCGAGTAATGTTGCTACCCTTGCGCTCGAATGTGCACCGGGTGGCATTGATCGTCACGTGGCAAAGCTGGCTTCCACTAAATTCGAAGCAGGTTCCGCTTTCGGGAGCGCCTTGAGTCGTCCGGAACAACGTATCGGTCAGAGTAAGCACGCCGAGATCACCTCGCAACGCTTCGAACAACGCGGCTCGCCATGGGGCTCCTTTCAGCTCGTGGAATTCCGAGTTGATGATCGAGAGGTTATGGATCGAGATGTAGGGTCCGCCACTGAACATGAGGGGCATGCCAATCGATTCGTTGTTGCGAAACACGCACCCCTCGATGAGGATTTCTTTCGGAAAGTACCGCTCGAAGGCTGATCCCCATGTTTGGAAGTTGATCCAGTTCGCGCGGCTATCCTTGATCTTGACTCTTCGTTCGTCGCCCACGACATAGATCGCTTTGACGTTGCAGTCTTCGACTTCGCAATCACGGTCGCCGGTGAGGAAGGACCCGTTTCCAATCTGCAGGGTGGACTTGCCGCTGCAGCGCAGAAACTTGACCCGATAGGACCGCTGGCCATGGACGTCGAACGAATGGCCAATCGTGTCATCGCCAACGGAATCCCTCACCAAAACGTCGCTGCTGCTGGCCACCATGGCCACTCCGTGCCGCATGTTGGCGCTGTGGCAGTTTTGAATCGTGACGTCCTTGCACCAGAAGAGCGCGCAACCGCGTCCCATGCCGCCGTCATCGTTGCCGCGATAGTCGTATTGCCGGCAGTTGTCGACGACGATATCTCTACAGGAATTGAACCGAATGTTGTCGGTGGCAAAGTACCGCGTGACGACGTTTTCGACGCGCCCGCCCCCGACAATGTCGAATAAGACGCCACCGGTGATGTCCCCTTGCGGTGCGTTTCCATAGATCACCAGGTTCTTCACGGTTACGTTTCGTCCGACACATTCGTCGACGAACCGCATGGCCGGCTTCTTGGTGTAGGGCCTGCCCAGTGGCCGGTCGAGCGTCACGTTCCGAGCAAACTGGTCGACGGCTGCCACCCGAACCAGTTCGGCGTTGGTCGGATTGCCCGCGTTGTCTTTCGATTGATCGACGATAACAACGTACTGGCCAGGTCCGGGCAGGATGCCGTTGGATCGAACCTGCACGGTTCGAGCACCCATCAGGGCCTTGTCAATCGTCGCGCTCAGCAAGCCGTCGCCGCTGAAGATTCGCGTCGACGCGCCGTTGCGGTTGCCGACCCTAACCATCCAGTCGAACTTGCGCAAGGGCCGAATCGTCGTTCCCAGAGCGCTACCTCGTAACTCGAACTGCGGGACGGGAACACCGTCCACGCTATCCGGAACCACGATCGGGTTCGCCAGCCAGACTTCCTCGGCTAGTTCGTAGTAATAGCGACCAATGCGAATCGCCTGAACGATGTCGTCGTTGATCTCTTGTGATTCATCGTATTGCGCGTGTACCGCGCTGGTAAGCAGGCAAATTGCCCCCAACAACAGGGGCTTTGCCCCCTTCCATAGCTCCATTTAATCCCACACTCCATTCTGCAATCAGCAGTTATTTGGGTGGCTTCGGAGTGCGATGGCGACCCTCTCTCTGGGTTGCCTGTCCCCTTGTTCTCCTATCGCCGCTCAAGCGGCCATAGAGATCGTATTCCGCTGCCTCCTCAATCTCCACCTCGACGAATGACCCTGGTGCAGCCTCTCCGGCCGCGTAGACCCATCCGTCGATTTCAGGCGCATCCCGATAGGAGCGCCCGACAGCCCATCCGTCCCGCTGTTCGTCAACAAGGACGGTGATCTGCCTGGTAACCCACTCAGTGTTTATGGCGAGGGAAATGGCTTGCTGGTTCCGCATCAGGCGGTCAAATCGCTGTCTTTTTATGCGGGATGGCACCTGATCCGGCATTTCTGAGGCGGGTGTGCCGGGTTCCCGGCTATAGAGGAAGGCCCCAACCCGATCAAGGCGGGCCAATCGCACGAACTCAAGCATATGATCGAATTCAGCTTCCGTCTCACCAGGGAATCCGACAATGAAGGTTGTTCGGATGGCGACGTTCGGCATAGTCCGCCTGACTTTCGCAAAAACGTCGAGATACCGGTCGCCATCCCAAGGACGCTTCATGCGGCGGAGCACATCGCCGTGGGTGTGCTGGAGGGGAATGTCGATGTAGGGCAACACCTTGTCACAGGTCGCCATGGCCTCGATGACCTCATCGGTGAGGCGATTGGGATAGAAGTAGAGGAGCCTAATCCACTCCACTCCCTCGATCTGGTTCAGCTCGCGCAAGAGCTTGGGCAGCGTGAAGGTTCTGTATAGATCGTAGCCGTACTGCGTAACGTCCTGGGCGATGAGGTTCAGTTCCTTCGCGCCTGTAGCGGCAAGGTGGCGGGCTTCGTCGAGCACGCGCTCGATCGGCTTGCTTTGGTGTGCGCCACGGAAGCTCGGAATCGTACAGAACGTGCACCGGTGGTCGCATCCCTCGCTGATCTTCAGATAGGCTGACCAGGGTCGGCCGGTCCGGGTGCGGGTGGTGACGTCGGCCCAGCGGTGGTGCGGAGGCTGCAGGTCGACAAACTGGTGGTTGCCGCCGAGTGTCGTGCCCACGATATCGCCAAAGCGCCCCATCTGTCCGACCCCGACATACGCGTCGGCGCCGGGGGCCAGCCGCACCAGCTCTTGTCCCAGCCTCTGGGCCAGGCAGCCGGCGACGATGACCTTGCCATGGCCTTTGGTGCGAACGGCCTTGCGGATGGCGTCGATGGACTCCTGCTTGCTGGATTCAAGAAAGCCGCACGTGTTGATGACGGTCACGTCGGGACGAGCCGTTCCGTCGACCCCGTAGCCTGCTTCGGCCAAAACCCCCGCGATCTCTTCGGAGTCAACCTCGTTCTTGGCGCAGCCAAGGGTGACGATTTTGACGTTCTTTGGCCCCGGCATCAGGTTCAGTATGGCAGGCAGGATAGGGTGTCACGAACGCCAAGCCAGCGGTTGCCATGAAAGGCCATAATCGGCTAAATGAGTACGGTCGTGCTGGATGCAGGCGATATGAGGCGAACCCTCGGACGCATGGCTCACGCGATCCTCGAGGCGAATCAGGGAGCGGAGAATTTAGCCGTCGTCGGCGTTCTCAAGGGAGGATGGCCCGTTGCCAAGCGGCTTGCTTGGCTGATGACCCAAGCTGAGGGGATCACGGTCCCATGCGGCAAGCTGGATATCCGGGGCCACCGGGACGATGTCCGCGCGACTCTGGAATCGGATGACAGCGAGATTCCGTTCGGGGTCAACGACAAGCGGGTGATCCTCGTCGATGAGGTGATTTTCACGGGCCGGACGGTGCGAGCCGCTCTGGATGCCCTCATGCGTTTTGGCCGGCCCCAAGTGGTTCAGCTCGCGGTTTTGATCGATCGCGGCAATCGCGAACTGCCTATTCAGCCTGACTACTGTGGCAAGGTAGTGATTTCCGACCCTGGTGACCATGTCGTTGTCGAAATGCGCGAGTCCGACGGCGAAGACCGTGCCGTGCTCTTTTTAGCGAACGAGAGGGAGGCAATTGCCCGATGAGTAGGCATTTAATATCCATTCGAGAACTTAGAAAGGACCAGATTGAAGAGCTATTGGAGTTGGCCAGTGTTTATAAACGCGGCGTGAAAGAAGGCAAAGCCATGCCGACGATGGATAAAAAGTCGATTGGCCTCCTCTTCTTCGAGAATTCCACACGCACTCGAGTCTCCTTCGAACAAGCCTGCTACTATTTGGGCCTTCGAACGTCCAGCTTCGCCGCCGGCGGAAGCAGCATGAGTAAGGGCGAGACGCTAAAAGACACCATCTTGACGTTGCGCTACGAACGGCTCGATGGACTCGTCATGCGCCACCGCGCCTCAGGGGCATCCACCTTGGCGACCCGTTATTTCGGTGGGCCGGTCCTGAATGCGGGTGACGGCCAGCACGAGCACCCGACCCAGGCACTGGGCGACGCCCTGACGATCGCCGAGCGCAAGGGAAAGATCAAGGGCCTGCGGGTCGCGATCGTCGGCGACGTCGAGCACTCCCGTGTCGCTCGCTCCAACGCGTGGCTGCTCAGCAAGCTCGGCGCGGAAGTAAGGTTCATCGGTCCCAAGATGCTCCTGCCCAGCAACTGCGCAAAGCTGCCCGGCATTCCCCATACCGATCTTGCAACCGGCCTTGAGGACGCGGACGTCGTCATCTGCCTTCGCCTTCAAAAGGAACGCATGACGGATGGCATGATCACGAGCGTCGGCGAGTACACCCGGCTCTATCAGGTCAACAAGGAGGCACTGCTCTTCGCCTCCAAGGATTGCCTTGTGATGCACCCAGGTCCGCTCAATCGGGGAATAGAAGTGGACGACGTGGCGGCGGATGGCGACGCCAGTGCGATCCATCAGCAGGTGGAGAACGGGATCTTCGTTCGAATGGCAGCGCTTACGTGGTGCTTTGGCGACGAGCCGGCGAGGCCCAGGGCCAAGTCGGTGCCGGCGGCAAAGGCGCCGGCCAAATCCAAGCCTCGTGCGAAGTCGAAGGTGAAGGCATGAAGATCGTTTTGCGTAACGGTCGAATTCTCGACCCATCCCAAAACATCGACATGGAAGGGTCGCTCGTCATCGAGGACGAGCAGGTTATCGAATATGGATTGGACGTCGACGACGAAGGCGCCGAGGACATTTACGATTGCGCTGGAATGTGGATCTGTCCCGGCCTCGTCGATCCCCATGTGCATCTGCGAGAGCCCGGGGAGGAGCAGAAGGAGACGATCCTAACCGGAACGCAGGCGGCTGCGGCAGGTGGATTCACCACGATCTGCTGCATGCCAAACACGCGGCCGGCACTCGATACGCCATATCTTATCGACTTCATTCTCGACCGGGCGGCATCGCCGGAGGCAGGCGGTGTGTTTGTGGCGCCCGTCGGTGCGCTCACTGTGGGTCAGAAGGGCGAGCAGCTCTCGGACCTGGCTGCACTCAAGAATGCGGGAATCGTTGCCGCCAGCGACGAGGGCGGGCCGATTCAAAGCGCTCTCATGATGAGCCGCGCCATGGAGTTCTGCCGGCAGCTCAACCTGCCGATCATGGCCCATTGCGAGGACACGAGCTTGACCCATGGGGCGAGCATGAACGAGGGCGCGACATGCGGCATGCTCGGCCTGAAAGGCATGCCCCGCTCGGCAGAGGAGATCATGGTCATGCGCAACTGCCTGCTCTCCCTGCATACCGGATGCCCCGTCCATATCCTTCGCGTCAGCACGTGGGGAGCCGTCGAGATGATTCGGCAGGCGAAGTATCTGGGTGCACCCGTAACGTGCGAAATCTGTCCGCACCACTTCAGCCTGACCGAAGAGGCGGTCGGGGAGTTCAATCCAAATCTGAAGACCACTCCGCCGCTCCGCACCCAGATCGATATCGATATCCTGATGCAGGCAATCAACGATGGAACGATCGACTGCATCGCCAGCGACCATTCTCCGCACGCTCGACATGAGGTCGAGGTTCCGTTCGAGGAGGCGCCGTTTGGCATGGCCGGGCTCGAATCGGTGGTTGGGGCGACGGTCACCCATCTCACTCACAAGGGCATCATGAGCCCGCTTGAGACGATTAGGAAGCTATCGACGGCTCCAGCTCAGATCCTGGGCCTTGACGCAGGAACCCTCGTGCCTTACGAAACGCCGGTCGCCCAGGTGACCGTTATCGATCCCAACTGCGAATGGACCTTCGATGTGAAGAAAACCTTCTCGAAAGGTAAGAACAGTGCCTTCCACGGCCACAAGTTCAAAGGCAAGGTGATGGTGACGTTCAGCGGCAGTGAAATCTACCGCGACGCCATGTTCGAGCCGAGCCGCTTCGCCCTGGTTCGATAAAAAAGGGGGCCCATAGGCTTTGATCCTATGGGCCCCGGTCGTTTGGTTTTAGCGGCGCGGACGGAACCGGGCGTTCACCTGATCGCCATCATCGCTAGATTTTCTCTCCGGAAACTCGTCGGGCACCGAGGGTGCCCGCGGTTCACGCGAACGCGACTCCGTTTCCACCACAGCCTGCCCACCTTGCGGTGCTCGGCCGCGATCGCCACGGTCGCCCCTGTCGCCACGGTCCCCGCCGCGGTCGCCGCGATCGCGGTCACGTCCGCCGCGGTCTCGATCACGGTCCCGGCCTCCGCGGCCACGATCTCGGTCGCGACCACCACGACCACCACCGCCGCCGTTCATCGAACCCGTGCTCGGGGTCGCATTCTCATTTCCGGCCAGGGACGGCAGGTCCTGGGCGAGGCCAAGCGCGGTCAGGTTGACGCGGCCCATGCCATCGATCTCGTTGATCTTCACGTTGATCACGTCGCCAAGGTTGACGACGTCGTCCGGCCGGCGAATCTCGTTGGCGCTTAGCTGATCTGTCGGCACAAGGCCTTCCTTGCCCGGCATATATTCCACCATGGCGCCGCGGCCCATCAAGCGGGTCACCGGTCCGCGGAACTCCATTCCGACTTCCGCCGAGGCGGTCAACGCACGAATCTGGTCGATCGCGTTTTGAACCTCATGGCCCTCGCTGCCGGCAACCAGAACTCGACCATCCTGCTGGACGTCGATCTGGGTTCCGGTTTCCGCGGTGAGCTTCCGAATCGTGGCGCCGCCCGGGCCGATAAGCGCACCGATCTTTTCGGGGTTGATGTTGATCGTGGTGACGCGTGGGGCGTTCGGGTTGATATCCGTCCGCGGAGCGGCGATCGCCTGCTCGATCACATCAAGGATCTCCATTCGGGCGTCCTTCGCCTGATTGAGCGCATTGGCAAGAACCTGGTCAGGAATGCCTTCGAGCTTGGTGTCGAGTTGGAGCGCGGTAATACCTTCCCGGGTTCCCGCGACCTTGAAGTCCATATCCCCGCCGAAGTCCTCCATGCCCTGAATATCGGTGAGGACCTTGAAGACCTTCCCGTCCGACATGAGTCCCATGGCGATGCCGGCAACCGGCGCCTTGATGGGGACACCGGCGTCCATCAGCGCGAGAGTGGAGCCGCACACCGAAGCCATCGACGTCGAGCCGTTTGACTCAAGCACTTCGGAAATGAGCAGACAGGTGTAGGGGAAGTTGGGATCGTCGAGCGGCACGACCGATCGTAGGGCTCGCTCGGCAAGCGCGCCGTGGCCGACTTCGCGTCGTCCCGGACCGCGCATGGGCCGCACCTCTCCCACACTATAGGGCGGGAAGTTGTAGAAGTGCATATAGCGCTTGTCCGCTTCTTCCTCCAGCCCGTCCATGACCTGGGCGTCACTCGGCATGCCGAGCGTCACCACGGTCATGACCTGGGTTTGGCCGCGGGTAAAGAGACCGCTTCCATGAACCTTCGGCAGAAGGCCCGCGATCGCATCGAGCGGGCGGATGTCCTTGAGGCCGCGACCGTCGGGCCGCTTCTCGTCCTTGAGGATCATCTCCCGAAGGATGCCTTTGTTGACGTAGTCGACGGCTTCGGGAAGCTGGGCCAGCTTCACCGGGTCATCGGCAAACTTGTCTTGGTACTTGGCGATGATTTCGGCAGCGAGTTCGCCCTGTGCCGATTCGCGCGAGGCCTTGTCAGGGTCGGTCATCGCGGCCTTGATCGCCTTGCCCTGCTCCTTCTTGATAAGGGCGATGAGGTCGTCGTCGACCTTCGACAGCTCCGGCATCCGCTTGGGCTTGCTTACCTTCTTGCCGAACTTCTCGAATTCCGCGCAGATCTTCTTGATCGCTTCGTGGCCGAATTTCAGGGCCTTCGCCATGGTCTCTTCGGAGACCTGATTGGCGCCGGCTTCAACCATCGAGATCGCGCCTTTGTGACCGGCGACGATCAGATCGAGATCGGATTCGTTGATTTGCGATTGGCTGGGGAAGAGAATGAACTCTCCGTCGATGAGGCCGACGCGAACGCCGGCGATCGGGCCATTGAAGGGGATATCAGAAACGGTGAGTGCGGCACCGGCGGCGCATATCGCCAATACGTCAGGCGGGCACTCCTGGTCCACCGCAAACGGCATGGTGATGACCTGAATGTCGTTGCGCATGCCCTTTGGAAAGAGCGGCCGGATGGGGCGGTCGATTAGCCTGCTCGTCAAGACGGCCCGCTCACTGGGGCGGCCGCCGCGCTTCATGAAGCCGCCAGGAATCTTGCCGACGGCGTATTTTCGCTCCTCGTAGTCGCAGACGAGCGGGAGGAAGTCGATGCCCTCTCGCGCTTTGGTCGACATCGTAGCGACGCCGAGAATTACCGTGTCGCCGACGCCGAGGAGAACAGAGCCGCCGGCTTGCTTAGCCACGCGGCCAGTT
This sequence comes from Fimbriimonadaceae bacterium, assembly GCA_019187105.1. Lineage (NCBI taxonomy): Bacteria > Bacillati > Armatimonadota > Fimbriimonadia > Fimbriimonadales > Fimbriimonadaceae > Fimbriimonadaceae bacterium. Next base: position 2,163,607 of record JABAQM010000001.1, read on the forward strand.
TCGAGGCTGAGGGTCTTGCCCCCAACTTCGAATGTATGGGATTGAATCATTGAGCCTCCGTGTTAACGAGGCTTGACTTCGCGGATGCCGAGTTTGCTGATGAGTTCGCGGTACTTGACGATGTCCTTTCGGCGGAGATAGCCTTCGAGGCGTCGCCGCTTACCGACGAGCAGCATGAGCCCTCGGCGGGAGTGGAAGTCCTTGCGATTCACTTTCAAGTGTTCGGTGATTTGCTGGATTCTTGATTGCAGGATAGCAATCTGCACCTCGGTCGAACCCGTGTCGCCGGGTTTTACGGCGTACGATTCGATGACCGACGATTTCACCTGCTTATCTAACGGCATGTTGTTAAGTCAGAAGCCTCCAATGTGGTTCCGCTAGGACCATGCCTTTGTGTGCCGCTCTTCGCAGATTCCCTCAAGAAGCTCCGAACAACGGCGCACCACGCAGCGCCCTAACCGCTCGAAGATACCTGATCCTCCATCAAAATGCAAGCTTCTCCCAGCCAGTACACTCGGAGCCAGTGAAGGCGATAGCCAAGACACGGCCTGCCCCGGGGATCGAGATTATCGATGTGGAGGAGCCCCAGATCAGGCCCGGTTGCGTGAAAATCAGGATCGAGCGAGGCTCGGTTTGCGGCACAGATCTCCACATCTACAATTGGGACTCCTGGTCCAGCAATCGGATCAAGCCGCCCCGCGTCATCGGCCACGAGTTCTGCGGGACCGTCGTCGAGGTTGGTGAGGGCGTTCAGGAGCGCAAGGTCGGCGACTTTATCAGCAGCGAGTCCCATATCGTGTGCGGCAAGTGCGTCCAATGTCTCCACGGCCAGGCCCATGTCTGTGTGAATACGGTGTTGCTTGGCGTCGACGTCGACGGGGGCTTCAGCCGATTCGCGGTCATTCCGGAGGCTAACGCTCGATTGAACGATGAGGTGGTGCCGCGGAACGTGGCAAGCATGCAAGACGCGCTCGGCAATGCGGTCCACACGGTTATGGCCGGTCCCGTCGAGGGCAGAACCATCCTGATAACCGGGCTTGGGCCGATCGGCCTTTTTGCCATCCCGATTTGCAAGATTCTCGGCGCAAAGCGCGTTATCGGCACCGAGATCAGCCCGTATCGAATTTGTCTGGCCGAAGCGTGCGGCATCGATATCGTCATCAACCCGAACAAAGAGGACGTTGGCGTCGCCCTCGCTCGGCTGGCTCCAGGCGGAGTCGATGCAACCCTGGAGATGTCCGGCCATCCCAGCTCGTTCCAGCTTGCCGTGGACCATACGCGGCCCGGTGGGCGGGTTAGCCTCCTGGGTGTCTATGCCGACGCGCTGAAGGCGGTCGATGTCAACAAAATCATCTTCAAGGGCCTCGATATCCAGGGCATCATCGGTCGTCGACTGCCAGAGACGTGGGACCAGATGCATTGGCTGCTGACCGAGAAGAAGCTGGACGTCTCACCGGTTATCACCCACGAGATGCCGTTCTGGAACGTGCGCGAGGTGATGGACCTGATGAAGCGTGGGGAAGCGGGCAAGATCGTATTGAATTTCGAGGAAGCCTGAGCGTCGAGTTCGGCGCGCCACTCACGGCCACCTCCAGAAGTCGGGCCGTGGTACCCGAGTTCCGGTCTCCAAATACCCCGCAGGTACACTGCAGGCCCTATGACCATTGCCGTGCTGCCCTTTAACGCTGGGCCAAAGACCAATCCCGCGCTCGCGCGACAGTTCACGAATTTCGCGTGCGAGATCGTGCGGCAGCACACCGATGCCGAGCTTCAGCAAGTTGCCTACCTAGCTCAGCTTGAGAATGCGCCTGGACGAATGGTGTTCGTCAATCCTTCCGAGCAGATTAACGAGAATCAGCTCATCGAGGAGATGTTCCGGCAATCCAATGCGCAGCATGCTATCGATGGCTTGCTGGTGGCTCATGAAGATGGTCGCCTCAATATGACGGTGCGGACGTTCAAAGACCAGGAGGCCACGCCCGCCCAGGACGTTCAGCAGGAATTCACGTCCGGCGAACTGTTTGCGGGATTGCGGAACGTCGTCAAAATCCTGGCCGACTTGGCCGGCGCCAAGCTGCCGGATGACTATAACGAAGACATCAATCTCTTTGGAACCACCGATCCACAGGCGATGTCGCATTTTCTGCAAGGGTACGACACGCTGCAATACATCGAGAAGACCCAAGGCCAGGTTGCCCCGGATTTCAACCCGCACATTGGAATGGCTTCGTTGTTGCAGGCCATTCGTTCCGATGCCGAATGGGAGGGGCCGTATCTGGCCCTCGTGAATCTGTGCCGTCTCTGCGTTACTTCACGAATTGGTAATGCGGACGAGATCGACAAGATTCTCACCGAGCTCAACACGATCGTTCCGGACGATTGGCGGGGCATCTACTCCCAGGCCGAGCTTCAGGCGGCGATGGGCAATAACGCCAAGGCAGCCGATCTATTCGAGAAGTGCCTTCAGTACGAGGTGAACGAGTCTGGAATCTACACCCGGCTGGGCCTCGCTCAGATGGCGGCCGGGATGCCGGTCAATGCCGAGCGCAACTTGCGAAAGGCGATCGAGCTCGAAGCGGAGGACAAGCCGTCCCTTGACATCCTGGGCCAGGTCCTTGCGCAAACCGGTCGAATTCACGAGCTTCCGCCGATGTGGAAAGAGATCGTCGACAAGTTTCCGCAAAACGCCTCGGCAAGAGCAAAATACGCAATTGCCCTCGTGCATGCCGGAAAGTTCGACGAAGGAGTCAAGGAATTCGAGCGAGGAATTGCCGAGGTACCCGAGCACCTTGAGATCAAACGGGCCTACGCACCGATCCTGGCTGGTCGCGACGAGGCCACTCGGGAGGACCTGGATAAGGCGCTTGACTTTTACGAGGATTCTCTCGACGAGTCGCCGGCTGACGTGCAGCTGCTGCTCGAATACGCCCAGACCTTGCAGCGAGCGGAGCGGACTTTCGAGGTTCCAAAGGTTCTCAACGATGTGCTTTCCGCAAACCCCGATCCAAACACTCGCGCCAACGTCCAGGCGTGGAAGCTGGAGATCGAGCAGGAGAAACGGGTTGAAGCCGTTAAGGTCGCCAACGACAAGCTTGTGGACGGAGATCCGGCCGGAGCCCTCGATGCCCTCAAGCCGGTCAAGAACTGGCTCGTGGATTACTGGAAGATGTGGGCGATCATGGCCACAGCCCAGAACCAGCTTGGCCAACACAAGGAAGCCGAGGAGACCAGCAACCGGCTGATTCAGCTGTTCCCTGGATGCGAGCCGGCTTACGCCGAGCTTTCGGACGCCCTGCTGGGACAAGGCAGAGCGGAAGAGGCCTACAACGTGCTTCGCTATGCGATCGAGAACGTGGGCCGCACGGTCCCGCTCGGCTTGAAGCTGGCGTTTGCGGCAAAGAACCTCGGCAAGGCAGACGAAGCAAAGATGATTGGACGCCAGATCCGCGAGTCGATCGGCGGCGATATCGATCCGAATCTCGACCAAGTGCTGCGTCAGCTGGAAGCCTAACCGAGCCAGAACCCTTTCTGATAAGCTCGTTTCATGGTGTTGCTTGCGGTTCTGACTTCGCTCGCCATCCAGCAGCGCAGCCTTACCTTTGAGACCTCGCTGAAGAGCGTGGCCATTTTTCGCGATGGCTTTGGATACTACGTCCGCGAAGGACAGGTCAAGCTGGAAAACGGCTGGGCGACAACCAATTTCGTCCCCGCAGCCGTTCGTGGAACGATTTACTTTTATACGCTCGACAAGGGCGATCGGATCGACACGGTCATCACAACAAAGGACAATCGGCTTGAATTCGGCAGTCCAGCGGAGTTAAGAACCAAGCTTAGCGACAAGATCGGGCTGCGGCTCGTCGTGACCACCAGCAGCGGTCAGCGTTTCGAGGGAGAACTGGCCAAGCTGCTGGACGATATGCTTCTCCTGCAGGTCGGACAAGGCTATAGCGCGGTTCCGTACGCCCAGATCGCAGCGATCAGCCTGCCCGGATTTCCCGTCAAATTGAAGATCGATGGCAAAGATCCCAATAAGCTAACGCGATTGGGTGTCGCATATTTGCAGGACGGCATTCGCTGGGAGCCGAGCTACGTTCTCAACGTCAGTGGATCGACCGCCAACTTGCAGTTACGGGCAACCCTTCACAACACCACCGAAAGCCTGAGCAAGAGTGAGGTGCTTTTCGTCGTCGGTTCGCCGTTTGTTTCGAACCGTGGCATTCCGGACATCTTTGGCACGAGCGCTGTGCCCGTCGACGCGAACAAGGGCGTCGAAGCTCCTGCCGCAAAGTCTCCTGAGCGGCCGGGAACGGCGGAGTCCGGTGGCAGCGCGGCCCCGCCACCAATGGCAGCGATCGCCGGTGAAGAGGCGGGCGAGCTTTATTTCTATCGAAAGCCCAACCTGTCGCTGGCCACGAACGATATCGCGATGGTTTCGATCTTCCAGCAGGACGTGCCGATTTCTCCTTCGTTCGACTGGAATGCAGACGGTGAAGAGGTGATCTATCTTCTTAATATCAAGAACGTGACGAAGCAGCCGCTCACCACGGGGCCTGTTTTCGTCATCGAGGACGGCAAAGCGGTCGGACAGGAAACCATACGATATACGCCTGCCGAGGGCTCTGCCGAGCTGCGCCTGTCGAGGGGTATCGGGCTTCGAGTGGAGAAAACGGAAGCCGAGCAGAAGCGGGGATCCGCCGTTCGCATCGGCCGGTCCGACTTCGTGCCGGTGACGCTAAAGGGGACCCTGTCGATAACCAACTTTCGGACGACTGCCGCCGAGGTTCGCGTGACCAAGACGGTGCGCGGCAAGGTGGTTTCGCAGTCACATGGCGGGACCATTCGCAACACCCAGACCTTGTCCGGCGAAGTGAATCCGATCAACGACCTCCTTTGGAAGGTGAAGCTCACACCGGGAGAAACGGTCTCGATAACCTACAACTTCGAGACCTTGATGTTCAGCGATCGTTCGGGTACTCCGCCGGTGCCCGAGAAGCCGGACGGCGGATAACTTGAGGTGGGTCGGTCATTGCCTGCGAGCCGGCGTTTGCGCTGGCCTCCTACTGGTTGCTGGTGCTTTGCCTGCCGGCTCGGAGAGCCTACGAAAGACAGGGCTTGTCAGCCGTGATCTTTATAACCAGCGGCAGTCCCAGTTCTCAGATTCGGGCAAGGCCGAGAATCATCTAAGTGCCTTTCAAAGGCTTCAGCGAATGCCGTTGTACCGAGTAGAGGGCGGAAATGGCCCGCAATGGGTGGAGATCGGGCCAAGAACCATTCGGTCGGGTTGGGGCGGTATGGACAATGCGGGTCGGATGACGGCCATCGTCGTACATCCGCATAGCCGGCAGATCGTTTATGCGGCGGCGGCATCTGGCGGCATCTGGAAATCGGAAGACTTTTGCCGAACGTGGCGTCCAATCGCCGACGATCTGGCGAGCTTGTCTTACGGTGCGTTGGCCATCGATCCCACCAACCCCCAGGTCATGTACGCCGGCACCGGCGAGCCACACTACTCGTTCGACAGCTTTCCGGGCGTTGGCATCCACCGCACGCGGAACGGTGGCGAGACGTGGGAGCTGATCGGGTCTGAGACCTTCGCGGGGCATTGCTTCACGCGGCTTATCTGCCATCCCAGCCGACCGGGGTTCATTTACGCCAGCACCACCGGTGGCGTTTATCGGAGCACCGATGGCGGAGCCCGTTGGGTTAGGTTGCTCTCGGGCGCTGCCAGTGACCTCATCATCGATCCACGGTCACCCGACACGCTTATAGCCGCACTGGGCGTTCCGTGGGGGAGCCCTGTCAACGGGTTGTACAAGACGCGCGACGCCGGCCAGCAGTGGACACGGTTGACCAAAGAATTGCCGGCTAACGGCTGGCAGATGGGACGAATCCAGATGGACCTTTGCCGAGCATATCCGAACGTGGTTTATGCCTCGGTCTATGGGTCGTTTGGAGCCCTAATCGGTATTTACAGGTCATCGGATTTCGGCGAATCATGGCTGCGGCTCCCGAACGCCCTCGACTACGGAGGAGGACAGGCTTGGTACGACAACTATCTAACGGTTAGCCCGACGAACCCCAATGTCGTTTTCGCGGGCGGAACGAGCACCTTTCGAACGGTCGACGGTGGCGCGAGTTGGGAGGACAACACGCGTTCCTACGCAGGTGGCCCCGTTCATCCTGACCATCATACGATGACCTTCGATCCACACGACACCCAGACCGTCTATATGGGCGGCGACGGGGGCATCTTCCGGTCGCGCGACCTGGGTGGAACGTGGGAATCCGTTTCTGCCGGCCTCGGTACCGTTCAGTTCCAGTACGTGGATGTCCATCCTACGGATAGTTCGATAGCTTACGGTGGAACTCAGGATAACGGGACCAACAAGTTCACCGGTTCGCAGGACTGGAACCACATTTTTAGCGGTGATGGCGGCGTCACGCGGGTCAATTGGAAGCAGCCAGAGGTGGTCTATACGGAATACGTCAACCTCAGCATCTTCAAATCAAACGATGGCGGCAGGAGCTGGCGCTATGCGGTGAATGGGATCGATCTCGGGGAGGGGGCGCTCTTCTATGCCCCCTATAATCTGGACCCGAGCAATCCGGACATCCTCGTTGCCGGTACGCAAAGCGTTTGGCGGTCAACGGATGGCGCCGATTCATGGAAGCGCGCAAGCCCTCCGTTGGGCGGGTTGGTATCGGCGATCTCCATCGCCCCTAACAACAGCGCCGTCATTTACGCTGGTACCACGAGCGGCGCGGTTTGGGTCACCGCCGATACCGGAAAGACCTGGTTCGATATCACTGCGCGCTTGCCACGCGCTTACATCGGCGACTTCGCAATCGACCCGCGGAACGCTCGCCACGTTTATATGACTCAGGTCGGTTGGGGTGGCAACCGGATTTGGGAAACAACCGACGCGGGCGCCACATGGACGGCGATGGGGGATGGACTTCCAGGGGTACCCATTAGAGCCGCCGCCCTCCATCCCCGAAATCCGGAAACTATCTTCCTGGGTACCGAAATGGGGGTCTATATTTCAACAGAGGGCGGCAGGAACTGGCGCCGCTTTGGTTCCGGACTCCCGAACGCCCCGGTTTTCTCGCTCGTCGTCAACGGTGTGACCGGCTACGTTACCGTCGGTACTCACGGTCGAGGCGCTTGGCGCGCTCGCCTGCCGTAGACCGCCTCAATGGGATGGCCGATGCCAGATTCTTCAGCAGTCGGCGTCTTTATCGAAAGGAACTTTGCGGCTGGGGCTAGGCGGGAAGGTAAGGAAGTCGTTAGAGTGATGTTAAGAAGGTGCCGAGGCTACCGGCCATACTGGAGGTCCAATGTCGTCCGGTGAACCGACGACAGTTTCCGCCGATGGTCAGCCGATAACCCACGATCCGGATGACCAGTCGATGGTCGAACGCAAACCCGCGCTGCCCTTCTATGTCGCTGGCATTGGAGCTTCAGCCGGGGGCCTCGAAGCGATGACCGAGCTGTTCGGCAATCTGCCGAACGTCACCGGCATGGCGTTCGTCGTGGTTTCCCATCTTTCGCCTAAGCATCCAAGTCTGCTGTCGGAGATTTTGGGACGGGCCACGAACATGACCGTCGTTGAAGTTCAGGACGAGCCTGAGGTTCAGCCAAACACCGTGTATGTCATTCCGCCTGGCCGGGTGATGGTGATGGATCAAGGCAAGCTTTGGCTAACCGACCGGCTGGGCGCCCAGGCCAACCATAGGCCCATCGACAAGTTCCTGCGCTCCCTTGCCGAGGAGCAACGAAACCACTCGATCGGAGTCATCCTGAGCGGCTCGGCTTCAGACGGGACGCTCGGTTGCGAAGAGATCAAGGCAATGGGTGGACTCGTTTTTGCCCACGAAGACCGCTCACCGTCCCGCTCGGAGGGAGGCTTGGGTATCGGCCTGACGTTGGTAAAGAAACTGACCGAAATGCATGGCGGCCGAGTCACCGTTGAAAGCGACGGCGCCGAAAAGGGAAGCACGTTTTCAATCGACCTGCCCGCCGTGCAATATGCCCAGAACGCCGTACCCCAAACGGCAGCGGAGGTAACGATGGTTATCCCAAGGAAGATCGTCATCATCGATGACAATCTCGACGCGGCGAACGTGATGTCGCGTCTTTTGGAGGTCTCGGGCCACCATGTCACGACGATTCACGACAGCGCCTCGGTCCAGGAGGCCATCCGGACCAGCGGCGCGGACATCGCCATTCTCGATATTGGGTTGCCTGAAATCGATGGCTTTGTGCTGGCGAAGATGATCCGCAAGGAATTCGGTGACAAGATCCGACTCATTGCCCTAACGGGCTACGGCGACGACGCCGACCGGCGTCGGGGTACCGAAGCTGGGTTCGATTACTACTTCACCAAGCCTGTCGACTTCATCGAACTGCGTCGGGCTCTTTTGCCGTAATAGGTATTATCTTGGTCCCAGCGTGGGGATGTAGCTCAGTTGGGAGAGCGGTTCGTTCGCAATGAACAGGTCGTGGGTTCGAATCCCATCATCTCCACCATTCCACAGATTTCTCTTTTCAGGCCGTTTTCAACGGCCTGTTTTGCGGGAGCAAGTCTCCCATGGGACGTGACCGAACTGCCTTCAAGTGGACGGCTCGTCGATATCGGCGAGGACGCCTTCCACGGGGATGGGCATGACTCTGGATAGGTGGTCGCCAATGATAGAGCGTGCGCCCTCGTCGCCGGCCAGTCCAAGCAGCCGGGTTCGATGGGCGGCGCCGAACAGAATAGGATGCCCGAGGCGATCCGGTTCGGCGGAATAGACGGGGGCGAGGATTGAGTCGGGCGGTGCGGTCTCAAAGGCGCCAAGCATTTTCTCGATGACTTCGGGTCGGATGCCGGGCATATCGCCCAGTGCGATCAGGTAGCCGTCTGCCGTTCCTGCGGCACGCACTCCCCAGGCGATCGAGGCACCGAGACCCTTGGCGAAGTCCGGGTTGTGGGCAACTTTGACCCTAGCCCCCCAGTCCCCTGCCTCGGCTTCGCCGGCACCGGGGGAGACGGCGGCCACGATGAGGTCCGACTGGTGGCCGCTGACAACCATGACTTCGAGGTCGCACGAGACGAGCGCTTCCACCGTCCATCTGACGATAGGTTTGCCGTGCCAGTCGGCAAGGAGCTTGTTGGCGGCGCCATAGCGGGTCGAGAGGCCGGCGGCGGGAACGATAGCCTTAACGATTCGCACGCCCCACCTGGACGATCTCGGCCATGATGCTCAGGGCGATTTCTTCCGGGGACCGAGCGCCGATATCGAGGCCGATAGGGCCGTGAATGCGCTCGAGATCCGACTCAGAGAAGCCCTGCGAATCAAGGTAGCGGCGGCGCTTCTCTTGGGTTACCCGGCTGCCGAGGGCGCCGATATAAGCAACCTTCGAGCGAAGGAGAACGGTCAAGGCGACGTCGTCGATTTTGGGATCGTGGGTGAGGACAGCGGCATAGATCCGCCCGTTCAGATCGACCTGGCTCAGGGCTTCCTCGGGCCATGCGACGATCGTGTGATCGGCGGGGACGGGGAACCGTTCAGGCGCAGATAAAGCTAGTCGCGGATCGATCAAAACGGTTTCGAAACCAAGTTCCCGAGCGAATTTGATCAGCGGCACGGCGATGTGGACAGCGCCGATGATAACGAGCCGATTTCGCGGACCGAAAACCTGGACGAACAGTTCGCGCCCCTCCCGCTCGATGGCGACCGACTCCGTGAACTCTCCGGGTTCCGCAATCCACGATCCGCCGCCGCTCAAGTCGGTGACGAGACTGACGGGTTCATCCCGGTCGATCCGCTCTGCAAAATCCTGCCAAGCTTCCGAGTGGTAGGGCTCAGGCTGGACAAAGATGCGGATGCGACCGCCGCAGGATAAGCCCACCTCCCACACGCTTTCGTCGGACAGCGATCCGAAGTCAAGGAGTGTCGAGCTTTTTGAGGCCAGGGAATCGATCGCGGCCTGCATGACGGCTGGTTCGACGCATCCCCCAGAGACGGATCCGACGACGACTCCGTCCTCTCGGACTCCCATGACAGCACCGAGGGGTCGAGGGGATGAGCCCCAGGTTTGTACGACCGTCGCAATCGCGTAGCGCCGCCCGTCGCCTTGCCACTTCTGCAAGGTTGGCAAGACGTCGCGCAAGGATTACACCAGATCCTCGATTCGGATCGGGAACTTGCGCGCGCGTTTGCGGGTGGCGGCAAAGACCGCGTTGGCGATGGCGGCAGGAGACGAGGGATATCCGACCTCGCCCATGCCCCCGAAGTTGCCGCCGCTTTCCTCGACGAACACCTCCATTCTAGGCGGAGCATCGAGCATCCGCGCCCATTCGTAGGCGTGCCAGTTGTCCTCCACTACACCTCCGGCTTCGACGGAGATCTTGGCTTTCAGTGCGGTGGAGATACCGTCCATGAATGCGCCCTGGACCTGGGCTTCAATGGAGAGCGGATTTACGGCAAGGCCGGGATCGACGACGGCAACCATCCGGGTCACTTGAATCTCCGAGCCTTTGACGGTGACATCGACCACATGGGCGATGCATGAGCCGTAGCCCTCGAAGCAGGCGACGCCACGGCCTGATCCCTTAGGTACTGGGGCTCCCCAATCAGCGTGCTTGGCCACGGAATCGAGCACCTTGCGCAGCCGATCGCTCTTCATGAGCTTGAGCCGGAACGCAAGCGGGTCGGCTCCGGCGGCGTGGGCCAGCTCGTCGATGAAGCACTCGTTGGCAACGACGATCTGGGTGTGTTCAACCGACCGCCAGGGGCCTGTTGGGACGGGAGAAGGGACCTCCGCGGCCCGCATAGCGGCGCCCGGAATGTTGTAGGGAAGGTAAGCCCCGTCGCGATAGTCGCCGCTTCTGGCACCCGCGGCCTGCAGGTACTGATGGCTCCATCCGGTGGGGTTGCCCGCCTCGTCGAGCGCCGCCTTCATCGCATGCTCGCTCATGGGCCGATAGGCATCGTGCTGCATGTCGCACTCTCGCGTCCAAAGGAGCTTGACCGGCTTCTTGACCCTGCGGGAGAGATCGACTGCTTCCATGATCCACTCGTTGGAAAACTTGCGTCCGAATCCACCTCCAAGAAGGGTGTTGTTGACCTTGACCTTCTCCTTGGCAAGGTCGAGGGCTCGGGCGATTTGGCCCTGGGCGCTATCGGGCGATTGGGTACCGGTCCAAACCTCACAGGCATCGGCACGAACATCGGCAACCGCGTTAGGCGGCTCCATGGTCGCGTGGGCGAGATAAGGAAGTTCGAAGCTGGCCTCGATCACCTTTGCCCCGGCCATCTCCTTATGGGAGACGGCGGCGGCTTTCAGATCCTTTCGGAGCTTGCTGGTGGTGACGTCGGGTTGGCCGCCACTCCATATCACATTGAGAAGGCTACGGCCTTTCAGGGCAGCCCATGTGGTCTTGGCGATCACGGCGATGCCGCTCGGGATGGTGATGATGTCGGTGACGCCAGTGACCGCCCGGGCCTTCTTATCATCGATGGTCTCAGGTTTTGCGCCAAAGGCTGGAGGGCGCAGGCAGCAGGCGAACACCATTCCGGGCACGGAAACATCGCCGGCGAAGATCGCCTTTCCGGTTACCACGTCGGAGTTGTCAACGCGCTTCGTCGGCTTGCCGAGGATCTTGAATGCAGACTTGTCCTTGAGCTGAACGTTTTCGGGAACCGGCATCCCCTGGGCTGCTTCGGCGAGCTCGCCATAGCCTATAGACTTGCCTTCCGGGCCAAGAACGCGGCCGCTCTCTGTTCGGCAGGCGGCAGCATCGACCCCCCACTTCTTGGCCGCGGCGGCGACCAGCATGAGACGGGCGCTTGCACCGATGGTGCGCAGCTGGCGATTCATTCCTCGGGTGCTGCTGGAGCCCCCCGTTCCTTGACGACCGTACTTCGCATCGTCGCCAGGAGCGTTGACCGCCTTGACCTTTGCCCAGTCGGCATCGAGTTCTTCGGCCACGAGCATCGCAAACCCCGTTCGCACACCCTGGCCCATATCTGAGCGGGTGATCATCACCGTGACGGTGCCATCGGGGTCGATCTTCAGGAACGCGTTGGGAGCGAAGGGAGTGGAACTCGCACGAGCTCCGCAGGCTGCTCCCGCAAAGCCTCCCAGAACGAAGGTCGCGCCGGTGCCGGCAATCACCTTCAGTAAGGTCCTTCGAGTGAGCGTAGGGTTCATCGGGACTCCTTGGCCACCGCTTTCACTGCCTGTAAAACGCGATAGTAGGTTCCGCAACGGCAGATGTTGCCGTTCATTGCTTCACGGATCTGCTCGTCCGTCGCTTTCGGATTGCTCCGCAGGAGAGCGGCTGCGGCCATGATCTGGCCGGTCTGGCAGTACCCGCATTGGGGAACGTCGTGCTCGATAAAGGCCTTCTGCAAGGGGTGATCGCCGTTGCGGCTGAGGCCCTCGATCGTGACGATTTTGCTCCTGCCCACCTCAGCAAGGGTCATTTGGCAGCTTGTCGCCGCCTTGCCGTCAATGAGGACGGTGCATGCGCCGCAACTGCCCACCCCGCACCCATATTTGGTTCCGTTCAGGTTGAGAAGATCACGCAGGGCCCAAAGGAGAGGCATATCGCCTTCGGCTTCGAGGGAGTGCTCCTTGCCGTTCACCTGGATCTTGAAGAGTGGCATTCGAATCGGTACCTCCCGATGTCGCAATGCTACCGTAGTTTGATTGGGACACCCCTTGCATCCTTCAATGGTGTGCGTTCCCAATTGAACTGCATACGACCTAGAAAATGGTGACTTGCCTTGGTTCCCCTTTGGCAATATCATGCGGCATAGGGGGAGGCGCGGATGGACCTTGACCAGTTCGTCAGAATCGTTCACTTTTTGGGTATCGCAATGGGCTTCTCGGTCTCGTTTTCGGGGATCATGCTCGGACCGTTGATGGCCCGGGCGACGCCAGAAGAAGCACGAGTCCTCAGCGCCGTTCCGGCCCGCATGTCCAAGCTCGGGTCGGTCGGTTTGGTCTTGATCTGGCTGTCGGGCATTTACCTGATCAGGCCGATATGGACGGACATCGGCGAGATGGAGTGGCAGCTTCAGGCGAAGCTTGCTTCCGTCGTTCTGCTGACGGCAGCGGTGGGAACCATCCACATCCTGGAAAGGGGCGCCGCAAAGGGAAGCGACAGGGCCCGGCGCCGGCTGCCGATCTTCGGGAAGATCGCCACGGTTTGCGCGCTCTCGGCGCTCGTCTTCGCCGTCCTCGCCTTCCGGTAGCAGGCCTGGAGCCAAGCTTGAACGAGTGGAACGCTGCCGATCCGAGCAGCGGTAGACTCGATTCAGTGCTGTCTGCCAGTACATTTCGGGATGGTGGCGGATGAATCCGGCATGGACGGTGCGCGTCAGTTCGACGCGCGACGGATCGGCCGGCGTCCGCGCGCGCAAGCACGGCTTTGCAATAGGCCAACCCCTCGATTTTGGTGGTGACGCAGCGGGCCCCTCTGCCTTGGAAGCCTTGCTCGGCGCATTGGGCGCTGATCTCTTGCTGAGGTTTCGGGACCTTTGCGATCGGCGTCGGCTCCCCCTCGATCAGTGCGAGGCGCGCGTTGATGGCCGGTTGGGCAACGCCATGGTGGCCCTCGGCGTCATCGGTGAGGAAGGCGATCCGGCCCTTACTCAAGCTTCCGTAACCCTGTCCATTGCCAGCCCCGCCGCTGAAAGCGCCCTCCAAAGCGTTTGGCAGCAGGTCCTGGCCGCCTCTCCCCTCGTCGCCACGCTTCGCAAGAGCACCGACCTCGATCTCGACCTGCAACTGCTATGAATTCCTATCGCCTCAATCCAGACCAGATCGCCCTTGTCGATCGGCTGAGCATGCTCGCCGACGCCCAAATCGCTCCCCATGCCGCTGCCGTGGATGAGTCAGGTCGGTTTCCGACCGAATCGATGCAAGCGCTTGCCGATGGCGGTTTCTGGGGGCTCAACATCGCGCCGGAGTTTGGCGGGATGGGCCAAGGCCTTCGGGTCGTTGCCGCGGCCCTCGATGCCGTCGCCCAACGGTGTGCGTCCACGTCGATGGTCTACTTGATGCATCTTTGCGGGATTGCCGCTTATAACTCCGTGCCTGACCGCACGAGCGCCCAGCTTCGGGCGGCAGCCTCCGGGAAGCACCTCAGCACGCTTGCCTGGAGCGAGCGGGGCAGCCGTAGCCATTTCTGGGCGCCCATCAGCCAAGCCGCCAACGATGGGGACTTCGTCGTCCTCGAAGGGATCAAATCGTGGGTCACGAGCGCTGGTCACGCGAATGGCTATGTCGCGACAACGCGTGCCGCCGGCTCGGACCACCCGATGGCTATCACCCTCTATCTCGTCGAGAACGACGACCAGGGCTTTCGCGTCGAGTCGCCCTGGAACGCTCTTGGCATGCGCGGGAACGCAAGCGCGCCGATGGTCATGGAAAAGCTTCGCCTGTCTAATGACCGAGCCTTGAGCGAGCCAGGAAAGGGCATGGATACGATGATGGGGGCGGTGTTGCCCACGTTCGCGATCGGCAACAGCGCGGTGGCTGTGGGATGCTCGGAAGCAGCCGTCACGGCAACGCAGTCCCATCTTGTGGGGCAGAAGCTCCAGCACCTCGGTCAGTCGCTGGCCGACCTTCCCAATCTCCGCGACCGGCTCGCACGCATGCGCCTCAGGACCGACCAGTCCCGTTCCTACTTGGCTGCCACGCTGGATGCCCTCGATGCGGGCGATCCCGGAGCGATGCTGTGGGTGCTCGGCACGAAGGCTCAGGCGGCGGAGGCTGCTCTTGAAGTCACCGATCTTGGAATGCGGACCTGCGGCGGCGCGGCTTTCAGCAAGCACCTTGGCCTCGAGCGCGTCTTCCGCGATGCGCGCGCGATGTCGGTCATGGCCCCCACAAGCGACGTCCTCCACGATTTCGTCGGCAAGGCTCTGTGCGGCATGGAGCTGTTCTAATGGCGGAGAAGCCGATCTTGGTAGGCGCGGTCGTCTATGATCCCAAAGTCACCGTCATTTGGGACATCATTCGCCGCTTTTTTGAAGATCGTGGGTGTCCAATGGACACGGTGTACTACACCAACTACGAGATCCAAACCCGCGCGCTGATCGACGGACACATCGACGTTGCGTGGCAAAGTCCTTTGGCTTGGCTCGATTGTCAGCGGCAATCGGGCTCGACATGCCGGGCGATTGCGATGCGCGATACCGACCGAGACCGCGTTTCCCACATGCTCGTGCGGACCGACTCTCCGTTCCAATCCCCAGCCGACCTTAAGGGGAGGACGATCGCCTTCGGGGCGCAGGACTCGCCCCAGGCGACGCTCATTCCGCAAGGGTTTCTCGTCAAGCACGGCCTTGCACCGGATGCCGATTACCGGGCTCTTCGCTTCGATGTCGCGGTCGGCAAGCATGGCGACCACATTGGGGGCGAGAAGCAAGCGCTGGAGGCGCTTCTGGCCGGTGAGGCCGAGGCCAGCTGGTGCCTGGACCTTAACTGGCAGCTCTGGTCTTCCGATGGGACGGCCGACCCCGGCAAGGTGCGCGTGCTCGCAACCACCGAGCCCTTCGACCACTGCGTCTTCGCCGTACGAGAGGATTTCTCTGCAAGCGATCAAACTCGGTTCCTTTCGACTCTGGTCGGGATGTCCTATGACAACCCCGAGCACCGGGAGATGATGGACATGGAGGGGCTCAAGAAATGGGAGCCAGGGCGCACTACCGGCTTCGGACCCCTCACGCATGCCGTCGAGTCGCTCGGGTTCTGGTCGTGAATTTACCCGTCACGATGGTCGGCTCTTGGCCGCGCAGCCGGGAGCTGATTCAGGCCCAGCGCGCGAAGCAATCGGGACGGTCCCCGCGATCGGTCTTCGACAAACTGGCCGATCAGGAAGTCGAACGAGTGGTGCGTTTGCAGGAGGAACTAGGCGTCGACATCCTGACCGACGGGGAACTTCGCCGCGACAACTTCTACTCCTTTGTCGCTGAAAAACTGGGAGGGGTTCAGCTGATGACCCTTTCCGAAATGATGGAGCACGTAGAAGACAAGGAGGGCTTCGAGGAGCTCCTCCAAAGGCTTGATGTTCCCGCATTTGCGATTCGCAACCCTACTTGTGTCGGACCGATATCGGTTCTCGAGCCCCTCGTCCTCGACGACTATCGCTTCGTGCGGAACCTGACTGATCGACCGATCAAGGTGACCCTGCCAGGGCCCTACATCCTGACCCGGGCGCTCTGGGTACCGGAGGTTAGCCAAAAGGCGTATCCCGACAAGGAATCGCTTGGCCAAACGGTTGTGGACATTCTGAGCCAGGAACTTCGAGCCCTGGCTGACCTTGGCGTTGCCTTCATCCAGTTTGACGAGCCGGTGCTTACCGAGCTTGTCTTTACCCAGGGCAAAACCCGGACCTTCATGTGCGCGGCGCTCGCCTCGCGAAACGATCCTGCAGAAGAGCTCGAGTGGGCTGTCTCAATGATCAACCAGGTAGCCGACTCCATAGCCGACCGTCCGTCTCGGCCGCGACTTGGCGTGCACGTGTGCCGCGGCAACTGGAGCACACGCGAGGAGACCTTGCTGGTCGGCAACTACGCCCCGTTGGCGCCCTGGTTCGAGCGGTTACGGGTCGATCAGCTCGTACTCGAGTACGCCACGCCGCGTGCCGGCGATCTCATGCCATTCGGCAACAAGGAGCTTGGGCTGGGAGCGGTCAATCCGCGCATTCCCGAGGTGGAATCCGTCGAGGCGGTTCGACATCGGATCGACGAAGCCCTGCAATTTTGGGATCGAGATCGCCTCTTTCTGAATCCGGACTGCGGCTTCGCGACCTTTAGCGAGCGCGAGATGAATTCTGAAGCGGTAGCGGCCGAGAAAATGCGCGCCCTTGCTGAAGCCGCGTCTCACTACCGGTGATCTACGCCGTCGGGAGTAGAATGGCGGCGAAGGCACCATGTTGCAGACCACCCTGCTCCTGAGTTCGATCGGTCTTGTTCTGGCCGCGTCACCGCTTGAGCAGGTTGCCAACCGCCTGACGGAAAGGGAAAGAGCGGACGGCTGGAGGTTGCTCTGGGACGGCGCCACGACGGCCGGATGGCGCGGCGCAAGATTGGAGACCTTCCCCACCAGGGGCTGGGAAATCCATGACGGGGAGTTAACCGTGCTCGCGACCGAAGGGCAGGAGTCCGCCGGGGGAGGGGACATCGTCACCATCGAACGGTTCCGCTCCTTCGACTTGATGTTGGAATTCAAGATCACTGAGGGCGCAAACAGCGGCATCAAGTACTTCTGCCAGCCGAATCTCGATCCCATCACCGGCACCGGCGCCAAGGCAGCGACCGGCTCCTCGATCGGGCTGGAGTTTCAGATTCTCGACGACGCCCGCCACCCCGACGGCAAGCTCGGTCGTGACGGCAACCGTACGGTCGCCTCGCTGTATGATCTGATCCCAGCGGCGTCAACAAAAAAGGCCAGCCCCGTCGGCGGCTGGAATTTGGCTCGCGTTCTAAGCACAGGGCGGCGGGTCGAGCATTGGCTGAACGGCGAGAAGGTCCTGGAGTACGAACGAGGCTCTCCCGCATTCCGCGACCTTGTTGCCCAAAGCAAGTACAAGAACATCCCCGGGTTCGGTGAATGGGCGGACGGGCACATCCTGCTCCAGGACCACGGGAATCGGGTCTCGTTCAGGAACATCAAGATACGCGTGATCCGGTAGGTGCAGACCATCGCATGAAATCCAGAAAGCCGCCAATTCCTCCCACTCCTCAGACGATGGACCGTCGGACCTTCCTTAAGGGCATCGTCGCGGCCGGCGCCTACGCAGCCCTACCACCGGGCGTGTTTGGTGCGGCCGAGACGCTCCGCCGCATGTCCGCCAATGCCAAGGTCAACGTTGCTTTTGTCGGCATCGGCAATCGTGGGGCCGATTTGGTCAGGGCCCTGAGCGGCACGGGACTGGTCAATGTTGTCGCGCTTTGCGATACCGAGCTTGGCGCCAAGCACACGGTGGGCTCGTTGTCAGCGTTTCCAAGCGCGGCTCAATTCCGCGACTTTCGCACCATGTTCGACAAGATGCATCGTGAGATCGATGCGGTTTGCGTCGGCACGCCGGACCACTCCCACTTTCCGGTGACGATGCAGGCGATGTCACTAGGGAAACACGTCTACGTCGAGAAACCGCTGGCCCACAGCTTCCGCCAAATCGAACTGCTGATGGCCGCCGAGAAGAAGTACAAGGTTGCCTGTCAAATGGGTAACCAGGGCCACTCGGAGGCGAACTACTTCCAGTTCAAGGCTTGGACCGAGGTCGGCATCATCAAGAACGTCACCAGAATCACCACCTTCATGAACAATCCTCGCCGGTGGCATGGCAAGTCCTTTTCGGACTACTTGCCGAAGGAGTCGACGCCCGAACAGCTGGATTGGGAATGTTGGATCGCGACCGCAACCGAGCACCCTTTCAACCCCGCCTACCTCAATGGGGAATGGCGGTCATGGTACGACTTCGGAAACGGCGCGCTCGGCGACTGGGGCGCCCACATTTTCGACACGGCGCATGAGTTTTTGGAGCTCGGGCTGCCGGTTGAGGTCGACCCGATCCTTCTCGACGGACACAGTCGGTTTATCTTCCCGCAGGCTTCGACCATCGCGTTCCGGTTTCCCGCTCGCGGTTCGATGCCGCCGGTCGAACTGACCTGGTACGACGGCGTCAAGAACCTGCCGCCGCTTCCCAAGGGTTTTGCCGGAGGCGTGGTCGATCCGAACATTCCACCGCCGTCTTCGGGAACGATCGACCCGAAGGGACTCCCCCCTGGAAAGGTGATCTACGGGGAAGGCATGACGTTCAAGGGCGGCTCCCACGCTTCGACGCTTGAGATCATTCCGGGTGAGAGGGCGAGAGATCTCAAGTTGCCGGACGTGCCCAAGACGCCGTCAGACCATTTCCTGAACTTCGTCCGTGCCTGCCAGGGCGAGGAAAGGACGCGTTCGCATTTCGGAGTGGCCGGGCCGCTCTGCCAGGCGATGGCGATCGGCATTATTGCCCAGCGCGTGAATGCCAGGCTGGCGTTCGACCGCGGTACCAAGCAGATCACCAATCACGAGCCGGCCAATGAGCTCCTTAAGGGGCCGCCGCCGAGGAAAGGCTGGGAGCAATACTACAAGGTTTGAACTAGCGCTACTAAACGAAAAAAACACCCCGGCCTAGGCCGGGGTGAAGTGCATTGAAGGACCGGTTCGCCTATCGTAGGAGGGACAAGACCGACTGCGGAGCGATGTTCGCCTGCGAGAGGATCGACATACCCGACTGCTGAAGGATCTGCAACTTGGTGAAGTTGGTCATCTCTTCGGCGACGTCCACGTCTCGGATCGACGACTCGGTGGCAGCCAGGTTTTCGCGAGCGATACCCAGCGACCGAACATTCGATTCGATAACGTTGCGGATGAAGTTGCCGACCTTGCCTCGTTGCTCGGCAACGTCGTTAATCGCCTTGTCGATAACGGTGAGGGCGTCGGTTGCGCCGCTCGCCGTCGTCAGGTCGAGATTGCTGAAGTTCTTACCAGAGACCACGCCGGTACCGAGGTTGCTGGAGACCATGTTCGACAGGGAGAGGCTCGTGGTTTCGCCCGAACCGCCACCGATCTGGAAGTTCGATGAGCCGACATATACCTGACCCCATGCGGCGCCGCCGGCGGTGGTGTCGAGGTTGCCGTTCTCGGTAAGCACAAGCGAGTTGCCGTACTTATCGCGCAAGTTGAGGCCCTTGCCCTGGTTGAACGAAACGGTAACCAGACCGCTGGACGTGTTGATGACGACGTCTGCGACGGCATCCACACCCGTGCTCGACTGCGTGCCTGCGGCGGTGCGAAGGACTGCGTTCGAGTCGATGAGCTCGACCTTGGCATCCGAACCGTAGTTCTTGTTGCGAAGGACGACGCCGCTACCACCCGACGTCCAGCTGGCGGTGACGCCGGTTTGGTCGCTCGAGTTGTTGATGCGGGCGACGACATCAAGAATGGTGTCGCTGCTCTGGGTGCTGAAGGTGACGCCGTTAATGGTAAAGGAGCCGGCCTGAACGGTGTCCGTGGCGTTGGTAAAGAGTCGAGTGCCGGTGACGCTGGCTCGGGTTGCAGCCGTCGTCATATCGACGGTTACAGTCGAGGCCGCCGTAATCGAGCTGCCGTTCCAAATTCCGCTAAACGACATCGACGCCACGTTCGTAGCGCTGACCGACGCCGCGTAAGTGCCCGCCGAACCGTCCAGCAGCTTTTTGCCGCCAAATGCGGTGTTTTGGGCGATACGCGTAATCGACGCCACGATCGAATTGAGCTGGCTCTGGTTTGCTTGTTTCTGCGCATCAGTGAGAGTTGCCGAGTTCGCCGATTGAACCGCCAGCGCACGGGCATCTCTCAGTAGCTTGTTCATTTCATCCATCGCGCCTTCCGCCGTCTTGGCGTAATTGCTGGCGTCCTGGTTATTGCGCATAGCCTGGTCGATGCCGCTGATTTGAGCTCGGAAGGTTTCCGAGGCGATGAGTCCAGCCGGATCGTCAGACGCGCTGTTGATTCGAAGACCTGAAGAAAGGCGAGTAACCGACTTGGAATACTCCACTCCCGTCATCGACAGGTTTCGCAGCGCGTTCATCGCGCCAATATTTGTATTTACTCGAAATGACATGTTGCGTTCCTCCGTGATCGGGCCCGAAATTCGGGCCGTCCTGGACGGAGCGTTCTCCGCAAGGTCATCCTGACCATCCGTCCGTGAGAACCTTTCCGATTTCGGGGGGATTACCAGGCTAACAGAATTACCGGGGATATTCCGTTCCAGTTAAAATACGGGGATTGCCTTCGCTAGCAAGCGGATCGCCGAGCGCGTAGAATGCGGCAATGTTATCGTCGGTGCCGACCGATGCAGCGATCCAGCGAATCGTTCCGTTCATTCACGTTGCGGATGTTCAGCGGAGCATTGACTTTTATGCACTGCTCGGAATGGAGTGTTGCGCTCGATTCGGACCCGAAGGTCGGCCCTACTGGGCATCTATGCGATGCCCCGGCGGCGATCTCATGATCGGAGCTGCCGACGGACCGGTCGATCCTTCTACTCAGGCCGTTATGTTCTATGTCTACGCTTCAGACTTATCCGTTATGCGGCGCCATTTGCTCCTGAACGGGCTGGAGGATGGTGGGGACTATACCGGAGGGCCAAGGGGAGACCGAGTGGTCTTTAATCCGCGCTATCCGGACTACCTGCCCGACGGCGAAATGCGCGTGCACGATCCCGATGGCTATGTCGTTTTAGTTGCAACGGTCCGGGAAGCGGTTCCTTAGTGCCGCTCTACGTCGACGCCTGATCGGGCGGCAAGCTCGTCGATCAGCAGGTCGTAGGGCACATCCATGCCGTTTCGGTTCCAGCCGACCGGAACTTTGATGCCGCCGGCATGCAGATGCGCGATCGGTTTGATCGTGACGCTGCCTTGGTCCAGTACAAGGGTCGCCCGGTCGCCTGACCGCCATTCGATTCGTTTGATCTTGGAATACAGAATTGAGCGCGTCCGGGCAGGATCGCGAATCTCAACCTGATCCTCGAGCAGGGTGTACTCGGTTGCCTGCACGGAGCGATGCATGACGTCGGCAAACGTGCCCTTTCCGAGATCGTAGAGAGCCTGGGCAGCCTGAACGACGTCCTTCTGGATCGTTCGTTCTCCCTCCCGTCGCACAACGCTCCGGCCGTGTCGAACCGCGTCCTGCTTCATATCCCGGGCGCCAAGCTCCAGCCAGTGCAGGACTTCGGGAGGTCGATAGCGTACGATTTCGGTGGTCACGGTTGGCATTGGAGCTTAGTCGGTAAACGAATGGCCGAGTTTTGTCGCCTTTGTTTCCAAGTAACGCTTGCTGTGCTCAGAGGGTTGCGTGACGAGCGGTACTCGCTCGACAATTTCGAGACCATAGCCCTGCAGCCCTGCTCTTTTGGACGGGTTGTTGGTCATCAGGCGCAGCTTATGGATTCCCAAATCGGCCAGCACTTGGGCGCCGAGCCCATAGTCACGGTAGTCCGCGCGAAATCCGAGCGCCTCATTGGCCTCGACGGTATCCAGTCCCTCGTCCTGCAGCGCGTAGGCCTTCAGCTTGTTGACGATGCCGATGCCGCGGCCTTCTTGCGCGATGTAGAGGACGACCCCCAGTCCGTCTCGCTCGATCATCTCCAGGGCGGCCTGCAGCTGGTCGCCGCAATCGCAGCGGAGCGAGCCGAGGATATCGCCGGTTAGGCAACTGGAGTGGACCCGCACCAGGACGGGCTCCTCGGTGCATACATTCCCCTTAACGATCGCTATATAAGGGTGGGATTCGACGGTGGATTCGTATAGGAATAGCTGGAAACTACCAAACTTAGTGGGAAAGTCGATTGGTCCGGCGGTCCGCTCGACGAGTTTCTCGTTCCGTCGGCGATAGGCGATCAGATCCGCGATGGTAATGATCTTCAGTTCAAACCGCTCGGCGTATTCGGTCAGGCCATCGAGACGCATCATGGTGCCGTCGTCGGCGACAATTTCGCATCCCAGCATGACCGGTTCGTGCCCCGCCAGCAGGCAAAGGTCGACACCCGCTTCCGTGTGTCCGGCTCGGCGAAGGACGCCGCCCTTTTCGGCGCGCAGCGGAATGACATGGCCTGGGCGCATCAGATCGCTTGGCTTGGCATACGGATCGGTGAAGACCTGCACCGTTCGCCAGCGGTCCATGGCAGACACGCCGGTCGTGGTACCGACCGCCGCGTCGACGGTTTCATGCATGGCCGTACCCAACCGCGCTGTATTTTGCTTGGTCATCGCGGGAATGCCCAGCTCTTGAAGCCGTTCCACCGATGTGGCGATAAAGGGCACGCCGCGGCCATGGGTCATCATGAAGTTGACGGCTTCGGGCGTCGCCATTTCACCGCTCATCATGAGGTCGCCCTCATTTTCCCGGTCGGGATCGTCGACGACAATGATCACTCTGCCGGCCTTGAGGTCCTCAATTGCCTCTGGTATCGATGCGAACGCCATTCCCTATAGTTTACGTCGTGGATGCGAGATAAATACGGCGGGGAAGACAGGCTCGGACTTGTACAAATTAGAAGTGTGGCAGCGCCCAAGGGTGATTCCACCGTAAACTTACTGAACCGGGTGAAGGTTGGCCTTCGTCCGAATGAACAAGGAATCGGCGGCCATGGATGGCCGCTTCCATGGAGGAACAATAAAACGATGAAATTCGCAGCAATGGGTGTGGCCCTTCTCGGCATTTGCGCCCTATCCCAGGCCCAGGTATCGAAGCCGGCCGGCATCTCCGTTCGCGGCGGCCTCTTCTTCCCGTCAAACGGCGATGCGAAGGATGAGGCGAAGAACTGGATCGGGTTCGGCGTCGATTACAAGATTGGCAACCTCGCGTTTGGCCAGGATGCGGTCGGTTTGAGCACTTACTATTCGATTTCGGTGGACTATTTCGGCAAAGGCGACTTTAGCAGCGTGCCCGTCATGCTGAACTTTGTCCAGCGGACCGACAGTCTCTATTACATTGCCGGCGCCGGCGTCAGCTTTTCGAAAGCCAAGCTCAGTGCGACCCAGCGACGAACGGGAACCGACTTCGCTTACGTCCTCGGCCTCGGCTACGACATTCAGAAAGGTATGACTCCGGTTTTCGTTGAACTGCGATACTGGGGTAACTCCGAAGCCCGGCTCGCCGGATTCGGTGTATATGCCGGCGTTCGCTTCTAGGCGTCGCGGTAGGTGAACTTGATCACTCCGCTGACGTCCAAACCGTATTGCGAATGGCCTATGTCAGCGGAGTGACCCATTTGTCGGCAAACCAGCGGCTCGATCCCATTACCGAAGAGGCGCTCATCGAGGCTTGCCGAAGGCAAAACATGGAGGCGTTTGGCCGTGTGGTCGATGCCTACCAAAACCGCGTCTATGGGTTCGTCAAGCGAATGGTTCGGGACGCCGAGGATGCGACCGACCTTACGCAGGACGTATTCATTCGGGCGTACCAGGGATTCACGCGATTTGATGGCCGCAGTTCGCTGAGGACGTGGCTGTTCCGGATCGCGTACAACCTCTGCATCGACCGCGTTCGAAAGCGGGACCGGCAACCGGAGGAATTCGCGATCGAGGCCACCGTCGAGGACGGCGAGCCTTTGCAGCTCCCCGATCAGCGCTGGGATCCTGAGCGAGTCGCTTTGGACGACGAGCTTAGAGCGATCATCGAGCGTGGAATAGCTACCATGAGCGAGAAACTGCGGGCCGTGTTGCTCCTCCATGACCGGGAGGAGCTGCAGTACGACGAGATCGCCAGCCTATTGGAGATCCCCGTGGGAACGGTCAAGAGCAGGCTGTTTTTAGCCAGAAACCACCTAAAAGATCACCTTCGAGAATATTGGAGAACGGAGGTGGCAAACAAATGAACGACAAGCATTGGAACGAAATCGATGAGGGTCTGGAGCGCCTGGCCGGTGTCGGCGAGGTCGTTAAGGCATTGCCTGAAGACGTGCCGAGCATGGCATGGCGAAGCACCCTGAATGAGCGCCTTCGGGACGCTGCGACACCGAACCGCAAGCCGAGGCGATTATTGGCGTGGCTGAGTGGCGCGAGCCTTGCCGGCGCTGCGGCGTTGGCCATTTTCATCGTGAATCGTCCGGAAGCCATCGGCGACAAGCCAAACCTGTCGGGTGAGTCCGGTTTGGAAGCGGCCATCATCGCCGCTCACGAAGAATCGGTCGGCGCCTATGAGGTCACAACGGCCGGCATGTCGCTACGACCTACGCGAGATGAGGGACTCGATGAGGATGTTGACTGGAACGCAAACGACCTTGGCACCCTTTAAGCCGATTCGCTTCCTGATCGCGTTTGCGCTCGTCGGGGCCGCGTCGCTCGGCTCTGCCATTCAGGATGGCCACCGTGGACGTGCGAGGCTCCAGGACCTTCCTCAGCCCCTCCAGCGGATGTTTCGGGCCCAAATGGCTCTGAAGTACACCGGGGTGCGTCTGGTTGAATTCAAGCGCGACGGCAAGCGCATTCAAACCGAGGAGATCATCAGCAAGGACGGCCCAAGGTATCGAATCGAGTATCCGCGAGGGTCGGCTTTCGCCGGACAGATCATCGTGGAAAATGGCCGCGAGCGGCTCCACTTCTTTCCCGACACCAACGAGATCAAGGTGCTACCTCGCCGCAAGGATGAGACCTTGATGCGGATCGGCCGGATGCTCGGTGGCCGTGACCGTCGAGGGAGCGTCGACGTCAAGGTCGGCGAGCGGGTCGCCAATCGGGCGACTCAGAAGGTCTCACTCAGCGATTCCAAGGGGAACGTCTTGATGAGGCTCTGGATCGATGAAGCCAACGGTATGTTGCTCAAGCGGGAAATGCTCGATCTCGTGGGTTCGCCGATCGCCTCATTCGAGTTCAGGCGCGTGGACTACAACCCGGTGTTCCGGCCCGCCGACTTCGAGATTCAGCGCGCCGGCGCGCGCCGACTGACGCTCGTCGACGAGCTCAACTCGCTGACCGACAAGCTCGGTTTCCCGGCCAAGCGTCTGACGGACGTGCCGGACCTTCAACTCGATTCAGTCAGGCCTGTTTGGAAAGGCTCGGGAATCGAGCAGCTCTACGTCGGGAGCGGCAAGCGAATTTCCTTCTTCATGCTCAAGTCGCCGATCGACCCCGAGCGGCTGTCGAAGCGCTCTGGAGGCAAGACTGCGTCGGCGGCATGGCAGTCGGGCGGCGTGTCCTATGTCCTCATAGGGAATGTGGACCAAGCCGAAATCGATCGCCTCGCCAACCGCCTCAAGTAAGTCCGTGCCAAGATTTCTGGCATGGCGCTCCGACTGAAGACCACGATCGGCCTTCTGGTTCTGGCCGGGATGGCCCTTGGTGCGCTGTGGTTTGCGAAGGAGCGGCCAGTGGCGCCGCAAGGTCCCGCCGAGGTTATGCTGCTGCGCCATCGGCAGCCGACTGAACAAGAAGTAGCTGCCAACTTCACAGGAGCGCTGTTCGAGCCGCCTTATGGCTGTTATCTGGGGGCGTACATCGACCTGGACCCAGCCCTGAAACAGACATACCACGATCAAAACGACAAGTACCGCCGAATCCCCGCTGAGTTCGAGTCCAAGGTCGGTCGCAAGCACGCCAATTACTTCTTCTATCTGGGTTACGGCCGGCCGGTGCCGATGGACTGGCTGAAGAAGCTTGCCGGTTGGGGCTACGACGTCCACATCGCTCTCGAGCCGAACGACGGCCTCGATGCGGTCAAAGACGATGCCTTCCTCAACCAATTCGGCAAGGATCTTGCCGCAAGCGGGGCGCGCGTCTTTCTCCGTTTCGCAAGCGAAATGAATGGGCCGTGGGTGAAGTACAACGGGAATCCGCCGCTCTACGTGGAAAAGTGGCGGTTGCTGACGACGGTGATTCGCCGCCATGCGAAGAACGTTGCGATGCTATGGTGCCCTTACACGACCCCCCGATCGACGATTCTGCCTTACTACCCTGGTGACGAGTGGGTCGATTGGGTCGGCATCAATCTCTACAACGTGACCTACTACAGCATGAAGTGGTATCAGCCGGGCTATGACGACCATCCAATCGACCTGCTGACATGGATCTACCGGCGGTATGCCGAACGAAAGCCGATCATGATCTGCGAATACGGGGCGGCCAATTATTCCGCCCTCGAGGATGCGAACGTCGTGCCGTTCGCCGTAGAGTGCATTCGCACGCTTTACTCTGCCCTGCCGGCGAAGTTCCCCCGGGTCAAGTGCATTACCTACTTCAACACCAACAACCTGCAGCTAAAGCACCGTAGGAACAACGACTATACGGTGACGAAAGGGGATGCCGTGAATGAAGCCTACCGAGAGGCAGTGGCCGATCCGTATTTCATTGCCGAACCGCACGCGCCTTCCTTCGTTCCCGATGCGCCAATGCCGGTGCAGGAACGGGAAACCTGGTCTGGCAAGGTGGAGCTCCTGCTATGGGGGCGCAGTCCTGAGCGTCGGCCCGTCATGACGGCCTATCTCGATGAGCGGCCGCTTTACCGGACGGATCGCCTCGACCGATGGGCGTTTGACGTCGATACCAGGGGTCTATCAAATGGTGAACACCAGCTGAGGGTTGAGTGCGCACGGCCAAATGGCCAACTTACTGCGGTAGCTGAATACACCGTGGTCGTGGCCAACGAATAGACCTGTGCCACCATCATTCAGATGCCGATCTACGAGTTCCGTTGCGTTGGCTGTGGGAAGAAGGTCGCCCTTCTGGTAGGCATGACGGCGGAGCCAGATGAGGAAGTTTGTCCGCACTGCGGCTCGCGGGAGTTGACTCGGTTGGTCTCGCGTTTCATTCGGGGCCGGGACGAGGACGCCCGGGTCGATGAAATGGCGGACCGGCTCGAGGCGATGGGCGAACCGGAATCCGAAGCCGGCATGCGCGAGGTGATGCGGGAAATGGGCAAGGCGATGGACGAGGACATGTCGGACGAAATGGAAGAGATGTTCGAGGCCGATATGGAAGGCAAACTTGAAGACGACGATTAGCCGCCCGTCGTCCATAATTCGCCCATGAATTCGGGACGGGGCAGCCGCAAGAATCCCAAGCCCCAGGGCAGTCTCGTCGTCATTTGCGGCAGCATGTTTGCCGGCAAGAGCGAGGAGTTGATTCGCCGGGCGCGTCGGGCCCTTTACGCCAAACGGAAGGTTCAGGTCTTCAAACCAGCGATCGACACCCGGTACGACGAGACGATGGTGGTGTCTCACGAAGGTCGCGCCTTCGACGCCTTGCCGGTCCGATCTGCCGCGGAGCTGAGGTCGGCCATAGCGGTCGATACCCAGGTCGTGTGCATCGAGGAAGCTCAGTTCTTCGATCCGACGCTCACGGCCTTGTGCGTGATGCTGGCCGACGAGGGAAAAGAGGTGATTGTCGCCGGCCTCGACCAGGATTTTCGGCGGGAGCCGTTCGGGCCGATGCCGGCTCTGCTCGCCGCTGCGGACGAGGTCGTGAAACTTCGTGCGATCTGTATGGTTTGCGGCGCGCCGGCCAGCCATACTTACCGCAGCATCGATGGAAAGCCGGCGCGCTGGGACGATCCGACCGTCCTCATTGGCGCCACGGAGTCCTACGAAGCCCGCTGCCGACGCTGCCACAAAATCCGACGGCGATAGCTACCGAAAGAGCTGGAACAGATCCATCACGGCGAAGATAGGTGCGATGACCAGGCACGAGAAGAAGAAGATTCCCATTCCCCAATACATCCACACCTTCTGAACGGCGAGACACTCTTCGGGTGTCGAAAAGCGGCCGCTTTCCCAAGCCCACTGATTTCCCTTCGTGCCGCAGTAAATCATAAAGCCGAGCTGGGCGATGCTGGCGATGCAGCCGATAGCGGGGATGAGGACGACCAGTCCCAGTACCAAAGCGATCAGGGTAACCGGTTGTTTGTGATTGAGCCCCCAGATCCAGGTCAGGACGAAGGCTCCAATATTGAATCCGCCCTGCAGCGCGAAGGGAAGGAGATTGTCGTCGGGGTCATCAAAGGTGCTTGCGGTAGGGTCCAACTCAGCGAGAGTCGGCTCCCGCTTTGTTCCGTACCCCTGATACAGCGGGGCGTCCGGGTCGGCTGTTTTCGGGGCTTGGATCGGAGTTCCAATGATGCCCGGCATCTGCGGAGCATCCGGCATACCCACGATCGCGCCTGATCCGGGAAACTGCATTCCGACGACAGCCGATGCCTGCAGCTTTTGCCCGGTTTGAAAGTCCTCGAGCAGAGTTGTCGGCAGGACGCGGCCCTCTTGGGCCCACGTGTTTAAAGTTGGCACATCGGCAGGTCCGTACTTATTGCCGTCTGCCCCAAGAACGTAGTACTCCACCAGCCTTGCCCCCGTTGTCGTTACTTCTTATTGCTCGTTTCGCTTGTTCAAAACAAATGTGAAAGACCACGCCATCTGGGCGATCCCTGGCACCTTGAGCATGTAGTTGTCGACCTTATCCAGCACAGATAGGATTCCATCAAAAGCCCGAGTCCGCCTAAATGGTGTGGCGAAAAGGTTGAAGAGGTTCCAGTAACGGATTTCCGACACATCGAAAAAGCGGCGGGCAAACTTCACATCCGCCAGAGAGAGAATGTGCTCCTTTTCCCACTCGGTTCGCAAGCCTGGCGTGAGCTTTCGGTACGCTTTGATGAGAGGGTTGTAATCCAATGCCTCGACGGCCAGAATTTTGCCCCCGGGCTTTAGGATGCGCCGCAATTCTGGAAAGGCATAGCTTAGATCGAGGTGATGGAGCATGCCTGAACACAGGACCACATCGATTGAATTGTCAGGAAGGCCAGTGTTTTCGCAATCTCCTTGGAGAAAGTAGGTCTTGTCGTCGACGCCCAGGCGTCTGGCATTGGTCTTGGAAAGCTCAATCGAGGTGCTGCTTATATCCAGCCCAATCGCGAGCTTGGCGACCTTGGCACACTGGCACGCCGCATGGCCCTCACCGCACGCATAGTCGAGAAAAACCTTGCCATTCGTATGTGACAGCAGCCAATCATTAACGTAGTCGCGCTGATTTTTGGTGACGCTGTAAAACTTACGATTGGAGGAAGTGGACTCGTTTTCCTCCAGGGTGGTTGCATGCTGGAGACGCTCGCGGTCGGCGTCATGGAATCTGATCTCTTCGAGCTTGCGCTGATTAAGCCTTGAGAGCCACTCGTCGTTCGTGGTCCTGGCTGCGGCATCGAGGGCTTCGATGAGCTGGTCGAGGCTCGGGTCCGCTGACTCGGAGAGCACCATTGCGACCCCTTTGGCTTGAGTCCCGGCGTCCATCTGCGGGAGATGATAGCACACCGGGAAATCAACCTGGTGACTTCACCGGAACCCATTCGAATCCGTTAGAAAAAGTTAAGAATCAGCCTCCAGACCATGGTATGGAGACCCCGGAGAGCGTTATAGCACTTAGGTCCATTTGGAGAACTTCTTGGCAGACGAGGTTCGTCTTTGCCAGTGGAGGGCATATCCAATCCCGTAAGACAACGACGTCGAAATGGTGAACGTAGCCGAACACACAACTGCCAGGGCAGGCCGACGAGCCGCCCTCGTTAAAGTCCAGGGCCCGGTACTCGAGATCACCCCTTCTCTCGATTCCATTCTTGCCCTAGCCCAAGAGACTCGCGACAAGGTCCTTGTCATCGACCTCAGCGACCTCGAGTCGATCCATGCCGATGGACTCGCGTGGCTGGAACGAGCCTCTGCCAAAGCTGACAGCTCGGGCATCCGCCTTCGCGTGGTTGCTCCAGGCGGCAGCAAGGTGCGGCGAATCCTCGAGCTTGTCCGATTCGACCGCTTCCTGTTGCTCGTGAACGGTCTTCGGGAAGCGCTTGCCTTCGGCCGGTAGCAGGCTCTAGCCGATTTTCTTGAGCAGCAAGTAGTCCAGGCCGAACATGTGGCGCGGGATGGCCTTTTCATTCTTGCCCTTGACGGTCACCTTCAGCTGCACCGTGCCCTTCGAAAGGGTCGCCTCTCCGAGCGAGACTTTCTTCCAGCTGAGCGAGCCAAAGAAATCGATCTCTTGCTTAAGCCCGGCGAGCTGCACTTCGTGAATTCCGTAGTCGTTCGCAAAGCAGAAATTGCCGACGATCTCATACCTTCCAGATTCGGCGACGGGCACTTCAAGTACCAAGGTGTCCCCTGGTTTGGCGTCTCGCCACCAGAGCTGCTGCGAATTCGAACAGTCCTCAAAGGAACCCTGAGCTTCGACTACACCGGCGGGTGTCCCCACGGTTTTCAGTTTCTCGCCTTCGATTGCCCCCGGAATCGGGGCTGGAGCCTCGATGATGACGGGAATGGCGAGTTCGGCTCCCGAGGACTTCGGCGTGGAGGTCTTCGGCAGGGCGTACCAATAGATCGTTCTTGCCGCGGTCACCTCGACCTCTCGCCAGTGCCACAGCTCCATGTCGAATACCAGCGATTTCCGGTAGGGCATGGAATCAAGCACGTGCCACCTGGCGATAGATGTCTGACCGCGATTGCCGGGACCATCGCACCGCGACTGGGCGTGATAGGCTCGAATGAACGGCGTGGGGTCACACCACGCGTAACCGTAATAGTCTTCGGTGCCGGTGCCGAACGTGCTTGGGAACTTCTCGCCATCGATGTAGAACTTCTCGTCGCCCTCGCCCCACCACGCGCTCGTCGGATTCGCGATGTGCAGCATCGATCCGACGAAGCGGCCCTCGCCGTTCGCATGCAAGAACTCCATATCCCGCATCGGGCGTGAGGAGCCCCGTTCGATTAGCCACTGGGCCTTGAAGTGGTAGTTGTCCTTGGTGAATCTCGTGTTGGCGACCGTCATTTGCGATTGGATGGCGACATCGCGGCGGCCGTCGTTTCGAAAGGCGAACTCGGCTGTCTGACCGAACGGCATCACAAAGCGGCATTCCATCCAGCCGTCGGCGGATACGGAAAACGGCATCGAATCAAACGGATTGATGCCGGGCGCACTTGAGAAGAAGTCGCCGACGGGCACGTCGATCGATTCGTCGCCGTCGAACTTGGCCGTAAGCCGCACCAGCCGGAGGGCATTTTCAATGGCCCTTGTCTTTGCCGCTGCATCGGCGAAGGCTTCGACCGGAGAGACCTGCAGCCGTAGGCGAACGACGGCGCCCGGGCCCCTGATCACGGGAAGAGGCTGGGTTTGCCCGCCAGGAACGTTGAGGCGAATCGAGGTTTCCCGAGCGCCCTCCGGCAAAGCCGTGGGCTTTCGACCGAGCAATACCTCGCTGGCATCCAGGAGCTCTCGGTCGGCGGCCTCCCATTCCGACCGGCTGAAGGAAACCACCCGTGTTCCCGGCACATAGGTGCGGTAGTTAACGTGGTAGTACATACCCTTGGCGGAATTGTTGTCTTGGTCGTCGACCGTAATCTTGAGGGATCGGGAATAGGGAATGGGGAAATACAGGTTGCAGCCTCTCGCCGACATGTAGGCGAAGGGGTCGGGGAAGAGGCCGGTCTTGCCAGTGAGCAGGTCCTTGGTCTCGATCTCGAAGCTCGGCTTGGCTTCGCCATCGAAGTACCAGCGCATCACGGCGGTCGGGTTCGCGCTCCAAATGCGGACGACGGCGCCAGGTCCGCGCAGATCGGCCATCACATACTCTTTGCGACCTTCTCGCTCTTCCACGCGGATGTATTGGCCGGCGTCGGCGTTTGCGAACCATTCCGGCGTGCCCGGCTCCTTCGATGCCCGGTCATAGCTGCTGGCCTGCCGAGTATCAAAGCTCGGGAAGGAACGCTTCGACAAAGCGGCGAGATCGGTCATCTCCGGCAGCAGGGTCTTGACCCGAACAACCTGCCCGCATGCGATTACGGGGACGACACACAGAACGCTAACGACAGCCCATCTTCTCATCGTGCTCACCTGATCCCGCCGGAACGGGAACAATAGGACTCAATGTCCGCGAAGGCGCAGACGGTCCAACATCTGCAACGTTACCAGGGCCTAGCCGGCCTTGCTCTGCTGCTGGCGGTTGCGGCATGCCTCAACGCCACGTTCTTCACGACGCAAAACCTTGCCAACATCGTTAACCAGGTCGCCATACCGGGCACGCTCGCGTTGGGGATGACCCTCGTGATTCTCTCCGGCGGCATCGATCTGAGCGTGGGATCCCACACCGCCCTGATCGCCTGCGTGGTCGCCCTGATGACGAAGGCAGGCTACGGATTGCCGGCGATCATTCTGGCTGCGGTGGGGTTGGCTGCGGGTATCGGGTTCCTGATCGGCTGGCTGATCAGTGCGACCCGGATGCAGCCCTTTGTCGTGACGCTGGCGGCAATGGTCAGCTTAAGAGGCGTGGTCTTCCTTATCACGAAGAACAACGTGTCCGGACTAGGGGACACGTTGCGCCCTCTGCAGGAATCCTGGTTGGGGGTGCCGACGCCGGCATGGTTGCTCCTGGTTCTCACCGCTGTCCTAGCGCTGGCGATGCAGAACACGCCGTGGGGCAGGAGGATCTATGCCGTCGGCGGCAACGCGGAGGCCGCGCGGACATCGGGTGTGAACGTCCATCGCATCCGCATCAGCGTTTACGCCGCCAATGGGGTGTTCGTGGGCATCACCGGCATTCTCCTGGTCGCCAGAACCCGGATTGGCGAACCTGGTGGGGCGATGGGCTATGAGCTCGACGCCATTGCTGCAGCCGTCGTTGGCGGGGCCTCCTTACTTGGCGGCGTGGGCAACGTTCTCGGCTCCCTCGTTGGAGCCTTGTTCATCGCGAGCATGAACGTCCTGATCGTTCTGCAAGGCATCGACGACAAGATCGGCATGGGGCTGAAGGGTCCGATCATTTTGCTGGCGGTTGCCCTCCAGCGGTGGGGGCGCTAGCGGCTAAACTCCCGTTGGAGGCAAAACGACTTGAGAGCATGCTTCATCTTCATCGCGGTTATGGCTCTGACCGCAGGGACATTCGCCCAGAATTTTAAAGGCACCAATGTCAGCACCCGAGGGACGGGAACGCTGTCGCTGAGAAACGAGAGCTATGAGCTGACCGAGGCTACGATGTGGCTCCAGCCGAAGGGCGATGCTATCTTAACGCTGCGAGGTCGGCAGACATGGCGCTTGGTCGGCAAGTGGACGGGTGCGAGCCAGAGCCAGGTTTCGATCTTCCTCAATCAGGGTGACATTCCCCGGCTGAATGTCACCGGCTACGTGTACCTGCGTAACGGCAACGCTTCGGGATTTCAGTTCAGCGGAACTTCGGAGTACGGGCGCACCACCGCAACCTTCAAGGATGCGGTCGGCGGTGGCGGTGGTGGAGGCGGCGAACTGAAGGAGACCTTTCGCGGTCGTGGAGTTTTTACCATGCGAGGTGACCGCACCAGCCTGAATTCCTGCACCGTCGAGTTTCGGGACAACCGGTTCACGATCAGCGCCAAGAGCGACGTTGCCAACGTCAACTTCACGGGCACCTACACCTTTAACCGCTTCGGCAACTATGAGCTCAACTTAAGCCGCCCAACCGGCTACACTGGGTCGGGCGAAGCCACCATGGGGCGGGGACGGGTCGAAAAGGTTACGCTCACGGGCCGCCGTGGCCGGGAAGTTTGGGAATTTAGCTTTGATCGGAGATAACGCATGAAGAAACTCACTTTGCTTGCTTCGTTAGTGGTCATCGGACTGTCCGGATGTGGACCGAAGGAGGAAGCGACGACCGAGGGCACGACCGGCTCGACCGGTTCGTCAGCAGCTACGACCGGCTCCAGCAAACCGCTGGTCGTCTTTGCGCAGGCCAACAGCCAGGACCCCTGGCGGCAAGTGTTCGACCGGGACACCAAGGCGGCAGCCGACAAGCTTTCCGGGGAGATGGCCTTCGAGATGCAGGAGGCCAAGGACGATAGCGCCACGCAGATTTCCCAGATCGAAACCCTGCTGGTCAAAAAGCCCGCGGTGTTGCTCGTCAGTCCGGTTACCGAAAGCGTCCAAGCGGCTACCGACAAGGCGTTCGATGCAGGAGTGCCGGTGATTCTTCTCGATCGCAGTGTGCCTGGCGACAAGTACACGGCTTACATCGGTGGCGACAACGTCGAGATCGGCAAGGCGGCCGGCGAGTACATGGGTGAGCTTCTGAAGGGCAAGGGAACGGTCCTGATGATCCAGGGGACGGCGGGAGCCATCCCAACCCGGGACCGAGCCAACGGTTTTCTCGAAGCAGTAAAAAAGTTTCCCGGCATCAAGGTGATCCAAGGGGATGACTGTGGCTATCAGCGAGAGCGCGGCCGCAAGTTTATGGAGACGTACTTGGCCGGCGGCAAGGCGTTCGATGCTGTTTACGCCCACAACGACGAGATGGCGATCGGCGCGATGCTCGCGATGGAGGCGGCCGGGACGCCCCTGAAACCGATCATTGGTATCGACGCCTGCCAAAAGGAGGTCGTGCAATACATTCAAGAGGGCAAAATTTCAGCCACGTTCAGCTATCCGCAGCCCGGTCCGCGTGGGGTGGAGCTGGCCGCCGAAATCATCAAGGGCACCAAGCCGGCAGAGAAGAAGATCCTCTTGCCCACCGAAAAGGTCACAAAGGAGAACGCCGCCGACTACTTGGCGAAGTATCCGAACCTCGTCGACTAGTTTAGGAGCTTCTCGCCCTGTTCCTGGAAGATCGAGTGGACATAGTCCACCACCGCCATCCGTTCATCGAAGGAATTTGGGGCGAAGCGGAAGCCGGTTGAAAACAACCCGGATTTAGGCTCGCTGGAGCAGTAGCGGACCTCTGCCTGGACTAGAAAGTGGTCGCCACGGTCTCGTCCCAGCGTCAACTGGTACTTTTCGCCGACCGCGAAGGCTTGACGCGAACGCGTCTGGAGGCCGCCAAGGCTCACATCGACGATGACGCAGGTTGACCCGGGATCACTTGGGTACTGGTGAAGTAGGCCGTACTCCAGGATATCGAAGCGGGAATGCCGCCTGGCGTCATTGGTATTACTCGGATGCATAGTGGGCTCCGTTCTTGAATGTCGGCCCGACGGAATGGGAATCTTTAGGTTTGGAGCCGAGAAACCGGCTTATATTGCGTTCAAGCCACACCTGCCCTCGCAAATTCGCTCCCAAACAAAACAGCCCCCTCGCACCATCGCGAGGGGGCTGTTTGTTAAGAGGCCCTACTTCTTGTCGGCCGTGATCAGGACGTGGCCGGTCTTTTGGTCGACCTTTACGTCCACGTTCAGCGCCTGCTTGATGAAGCTGAGCGGAACCATGGTGCGGCCGCGCTCGATGAACGGTGAGACTTCGAAGCCGAGCTTCTTGCCGTTAACCGCCGCCTCGCTGGCTCCGATTGTGAAAATCACTTCGGTCGAGGTATCGAAGGCGCGGACCTGCTTGATATCGTGTACCCACTCGACTTTGCCGCCGTTTTCTTCAAACAGGTGCCGGAACGGCGCGATCGGAATGCCGCCCATGACTCGTGGGGCGACGTCCATGGCCACCAGCGCGGAGTTCCACATCACCGTCAGCTTGCTAAATTCGGGGATTCGTACGCCGGGCTCGATTGAAATCAGCTTTGGCGTCGCCTTGACGGGCGGCTCGATCGGCTTAAGGTTGATCGCCGCCGTTCCATCGACGGGAGGCAAGGTCGCCTTGGTCGGTTTGGCATTGCCGGCAGCGACCGGAGGCTTCACCGCAGTCTGGCGATTGCCGCTGGGCGTCATCAGCTTGCCCGTCATGTTGACGCCGGTACCGGGAACCATCGCCTTCGTACCGACGGACCGACCGGTGTTGGCCACGAGAGGAGCCACGAGCGCCGCACCAGAGACGGCCGGGTTTGCCGGATTCAATTTGCTGCCCACGGCCGCGCCGCCTCCGGGATTCGTTGTCTTGATACCGGATGCCTTGCCGGTCGAACCCTTGATCGGGCTCGGTGTTGGGTTCAGGTGGATCGTCGACGGCGTAACGGTCGGGCTGACGGGATTGGTCGTCTTTGGGAGGTTTGCGTTGGGATTAACCGGCCGTTCGGTTCGTCCACCCGGATTGTTCACAAAGACTCGAACGGGATTGGTCTTTACCGTGGCGCCGGACTGGTCAACGATCGTTGCCGAGAGCTCGTGCCAGCCATTGTCGACGCGAGTGGTGTCCCACATATAGGCGTAGGGAGGATAGTTCCGGATGGACTTGAAGTCGCCGTTCATGAAGAAGCTGGCGTAGATGTTCGACATCGCACTGGCGAAGCCGAGTTTGATTTCGATTGCACCTTGAACGGTCGCGCCGTTCTTGGGGCTCGAAATGTACACGGGTCCGTCCGCTGTCCGGTCCACATCCACAGTCGACTTCTGTTTGCCAAGGACCTTGCCGTTCTTGTCGATGAGAACGATCTCGATGAGGTTCTCGCCGTCGTTCAGCCAGGCGCCTTGCAGATCAAAGGACGTTTCGCCCTTGTCGGTATCGGACGAGAGGGCTCGAGTTGCCTTGCTGATCCCGTTGACCCGGAGCTCGGCGAGTTCGGCTTTTCCGCCGCTATACCGCACGTTCAGGGTCGAGCCGTTTGCCGACTTGTCAAGAAGAATCTTTATGTCGAAAACGCTGAGAAAGCTCGCTTGGGCGACAGCTCCCAGCGCGATTGCGCCCGCCAAGACGGCCAGCTTCAGGCCTTTTAGTCCGTTCATGATCCTACAATCCTCCGGCCGATCCCCGATCGACGCTCGCTTAGGCTCCATTTTTGCATTTCCGAGGTCGAGTGTCAACCCGATACCCGGAGACCGGCCACACCGCCGGTTGTTGAAAGACGCACTTTGAACCTCAAATCATTCGGAACCGACGAAATGTTTTCCGGCAAATTTGCGCGAGCGGGGCTATGCTGGTAGCTTCCGGAGCGTTGAATGATATGCCGATGCTTTCCGTTTGCCTTGGCCTCCTGATTGCCGCCGCCACCGATCGCTTGCCCTTGATGTCCTATATCGACCGAAAGGATCCATCGATCAAGTGGTCGGAAGCTGCGCCCGAAGGAGACGTGCGGCGATTCAAATTGACCAGCCAGACCTGGCAAGGTGGCGACTGGAACCATGACATCGCCCTGACGCAGCCGCCTAAGCCGGTGGGGAAGAACACGGCGGTTCTCGTTATCACAGGCGGAT
Organism: Fimbriimonadaceae bacterium; assembly: GCA_019187105.1. NCBI lineage: Bacteria > Bacillati > Armatimonadota > Fimbriimonadia > Fimbriimonadales > Fimbriimonadaceae > Fimbriimonadaceae bacterium. Next base: position 2,201,199 of record JABAQM010000001.1, read on the forward strand.
CGCCAAACACCCGGGACCTGGTGACGGCCGCCCTCATTTCCGGCCAGACCGGCCTTCCGGCTGCCATCCTGTTTCAGATTCCGAACCAGCCGCTTTACGATAAGACCGAGGACGACTTGATCGCCCATACGTTCGAGCGCTTTCTGGCGACTGGAGACACCTCTTGGCCTCTGCTTTTCCCGATGACCAAGGCGGCGATCAAAGCGATGGACGCGATCGTGGATCTGACGAAGAAAGATGCGAACCCAATCCGAAAGTTCATCATCGCCGGCGCGAGCAAGCGCGGTTGGACCACGTGGCTGGCGGCAGCGACCCAAGACCCCCGCATTATAGGCATCGCCCCGATGGTGATCGACACCCTCAACATGCCGGTGCAGCTTAAACACCAGGTGGAGCTCTGGGGAGAATTCAGCTCGGAGATTGCAGATTATACGAAGCGCAATCTGCAGAACCAGCTCAACCAGCCGCGCGGTAAAGAGCTCCTGGCCATGGTCGATCCCTATGCGTACCGCTCCCGGTACCGCGTTCCTACGCTGATCGTGAACGGGGCCAACGATGAGTACTGGTCCACGGACGCGCTCAACTTCTACTGGAACGATCTTCCGCAGCCCAAATGGGCTTGCATTATCCCCAATGTCGGCCACAGTCTCGGCAACGGGATGACGGCGATTCAATCCGTCGCCTCGTTCGCACGGTCACTCTGCGGCGAATTCGAAATGCCCAAGTTCTCTTGGCAGCATGAAGGAACTGATGCGGAACCCGCGATCAAAATCGATTACATCGGGCCATTACCGGTGACGCTTCGCATTTACTCTGCCGAGAGCGACACGATGGACTTTCGAAAGTCGAAGTGGGAGGTGGTGGCGGAGATGAGCCGACAAGCGGGCGATAGCCAAGCCTGGAAACCGAAGATCGTCATCCCCCCGGGCAAGAAGAACCAGGCCCTTCTCGCTCAGGTGGAATGCGGCGTCATGCCAAACCGGCTGTACCTGTCTTCGCAGGTGAGGCTCATCAAGCGCAAGTAGGCGCCGGAACTATCCGCCGCCCTGATTGAGCCGCTGCTCAAGCTCGGCTTCAGCCTGACGGGAGAGCTGGAACTCCTTAAGCACCAAATCGATGCTGGAGACAGCGCCGGAGCCGGGAAGCGCAACCTTGCTGTGAACGATTTCGGAAGAGACCTTCTCAACCTCTTGGGCCAGCAGCTTTAGCCGTTCCGCGATATCGCGCACCGGATAAAACACCTGTTTGATGTTGGGGCTTTGGTGGGCGTATTCATGCGATTCCGCCTTGGCCACTCGACGAAAATTGTCAAGGGCATCCTCCCAGTCTAGGTCGAACAAGTCCTCGAAGGCCTCCTTGAGATCCTCCGACTTCTTCCGTTGAGGCTGCCCCACACATTGTGCGCATAAGAGTGTCGCCTCCAGCATCGCCTGGTCCGCCGCCTGGAGCGACTGCTGCCTGAGCATCGCATAATGTCCGCCCAAGTTCTCGTCACTGCCCCACGCCGGGCCGGTCAGCGACCGGTGAACCGCTGACCAGTAGTAGGCGCAGGCTTCCAGGAGCTGGGCTGCGGATGGGTCAAGCTCCTTGTGCAGCTTCCGTGATTCGGCTCGGCTAAAGAGGTCGGTGACGACCCCGTGTTGGCGCACTTCCTCGTGTTCGATCGAGTTCCTTGGCCGCTTCATCAAGCTGTCGATCCAGGTGGTGATGCTGCCGACGAGCGGCAGACCGACGAACACGGTAAGGAGAATTGTCGGGATGAGACTAAAGATCTGATCGACCCCGAAGTAAAAGCCGGTTATCATTCCTGCGAACGCCAAGAAGCCTGCAATGTTCGGAAGCCCTTTTCGCTTTGGAACTGTCGTCCTCAGGGCGTAATCGAGGTATGCCCCAAAGTTAGGCAGTTTGTTCGATTTCATTTGTGCGCCCTTCCACTTACGTCGTCTGCTGCACCGCCGTTTAAGAACGAATCCTCGGCGTGAAATCGGTATCGGGTTTAACTTGTCGGCAATAGGCAGCCATTAGCCGAGCGCAGTCTTCCACGTCCTTGATGGCCAGCAACTCGCAAGGCGTGTGCATGTATCGTAGCGGCACCCCCAGAATGCCGGTCGCCATTCCTCCCATGTTGATTTGCATGGCGTTGCCATCGGTACCGGTACCACCCGGCGCGACGTCGACTTGGTAGGGAATCTCTTCGGCCTTGGCTCCGGCCACGATCATCTCGAACACGATCGGGTTGGAGTTTGCTCCCCGCATTACGCTCGGGCCTTTTCCGACATCGAGCTGCCCGTATCGCATCTTGCTGACGCCGGGATAGTCGATCGCGTGGTTCACGTCGACGGCGAGCCCGGTTTGGGGGGCGATTCCGAAACTGGCCGTTCGGGCGCCGCGAAGGCCGATCTCTTCTTGTACCGTCGCAACCGCGTAAACGCCGACCCCTGGATCGAGTCCGCCATCGTTCTTGAGCAGCCGCAGAGCTTCGGCCACGATAAAGCTTCCCATTTTGTTGTCGAAGCCGCGTGCGGTCGCCCGGTCCCCCATCAGCATTTGAAACTCGTACTGGATCGTGGCAACGTCGCCGAGAGAGACGACGGATTCTGCCTCCGCTCGGCTGCTCGCTCCGATGTCGATCCATAGGTCCTTGAGCTCCGGTTTCTTCTTGCGTTCGTCCTCTTCCAACAGATGGATCGCCTTTCGCCCGATGACTCCCGGGACCCGCTCCTTGCCGTGAACCCAGACCCTTTGCCCAACCGGGATGGTGCTGTCCTGCCCACCGATTGCGGAGAAGGACAAGAACCCTTCGTCTGAGATGTAGTGGACGATAAACCCGATCTCGTCCATATGCCCGGCAAGCATGATCTTCATCTCCGCTTCTGGATTTGCGATCGCCCAAACGTTGCCGTGAACGTCGGTGTGAATGCGGTCTGCAAAATCCTTGCAGTAGGCCCGGTAGATCTCGGCGGCATGCTCCTCGTAGCCCGAAGGGGAGGGAACATTCACGATCTGCTGGAAAAAGGCGAGCGACTCTGCGCGCATGGGTTGCTAAAGGATACTCGCGCGACTCATCTGCACCACGGAGCCAGGTATCTTCCCGACCGAAGTGACCGCTTACGACGCCTTCCAGCAGGTCGACATGAGGCTAGGCCGCATCCTTCGTGCGGAACCCAATGAGGCCGCCCGCAAGCCCTCGTACAAAATGTGGATCGACTTCGGATCGGAAATCGGCGAGCGGACGAGCAGCGCTCAACTGACCGACCTGTACCAACCTGAAGACCTCGTGGGCCGACTGGTTATTGCCGCGGTGAACTTCGGCGAACGGAGCATCGCCGGCTTTCCTTCGCAGGTGCTGGTCCTTGGCGTCCCTGGGCCCAATGGAGAAGTTATCCTGCTGCAACCCGAGCGGGATGCTCCACTCGGCGCGAAGGTGTTTTGACCGCCGGTATCCTTGATGGCGATCCATGGAGACCACCCTTGTCCTCATCAAACCCGGCGGCGTCAAAAGAAGCTTGATCGGCGAAATCACGCGCCGCATCGAGCAGCGCGACCTTCGAATCGTCGGAATGAAACTGATTCACGCCGACCGAGCTACCGTGGAGGAGCATTACGACGAGCACCGTGAGCGACCGTTTTTCAAAGACGTTTGTGATTACCTCACGAGCGGCGCCATCGTCGCCATGGCTGTGCAGGGTGTGAATGCGGTCAAAGCGATCCGCACCATGATGGGCGCAACCAATCCCCTGGAAGCCACGCCGGGCACGGTTCGGGGCGACTTCGCTCTAACGATCGACGACAATCTGACCCACTCGAGTGCCGATGCCGAAGCCGCCGAGCGCGAGCTTGGACTTTGGTTTAAAGAGGGCTTGGTTTCTTAGATTTATAAGACCTATAGGACCTGCAAAGTCCTATACATGAATCGGGAATCTCTTGGTCAGAGCGACGACTTCTGCTCTCACGCCATTTAGCGCGGCTTCGTCCTCCCGGTTTCGCAGGGCGCGGGCGATCAGCGAGGCGATCGTTGCCATCTCCGGTTCACGCATGCCTCTGGTCGTGACCGCCGGCGTTCCCAACCGAATGCCGGAGGTCACGAAGGGTTTCTCGGGGTCGTTGGGTATCGAATTCTTGTTCGTCGTAATGTTGACCGTGTCGAGCACGTGCTGGGCGATTTTGCCATTGACGCCGAAGGGCCGAAGGTCGACAAGCATCAGGTGCGAATCGGTGCCTCCGCTCACGATGCGGAAGCCTTCGGCGATCATGGCCTCGGCGAGGGCGTGGGCGTTCTTCCGGATCTGAGCTTGGTAGGTCTTGAATTCTGGCCGGAGGGCTTCGCCGAAGCACACCGCTTTCGCCGCGATGACATGCATCAGTGGGCCGCCCTGGATGCCCGGAAACACCATCATGTTGATCGGCTTGCTCAGCTCTTCGTCGTTCCAAAGGATCATCCCGCCGCGGGGTCCGCGAATGCTCTTGTGGGTGGTGGACGTGACCACGTGGCAGTGAGGAATCGGCGAGGGATACTCTCCGGCCGCGATGAGCCCGCTGTAGTGAGCCATGTCGCACATGTGAATGGCTCCGACTTCGTCGGCGATCTCGCGAATGCGCTTGAAGTCGAACTGGCGTGAATAGGCGGTCGCGCCGCTGACGATGATCTTCGGCTTATGCTCGACGGCGAGCCGGTGGAACTCATCGTAGTCGATCAGTTCGGTTTCCGAATCGACTCCGTAGGGAACCACATTATAAAACTGGCCGCTGAAATTGACCGGCGAACCGTGGGTGAGGTGACCGCCGTGGGCCAGGTTCATCGCCATGAGCGTATCGCCGGGTTTCATGAAGGCAAAGTAGACGGCCATGTTCGCTCCTGCTCCGCAGTGGGGCTGGACGTTGGCAAAGCTGCAACCGAAGAGCTGCTTCACACGCTCGATCGCGAGCGTCTCGGCTTCGTCGACGACCTCGCATCCGCCGTAGTAGCGCTTGCCCGGATAGCCCTCCGCGTACTTGTCGGTCAGGACCGACATCATCGCCTGGCGGACGGCGAGGCTGGCGATGTTCTCGCTTGCGATCAGCTCAAGGTTGTGCTCTTGCCGCTCCTCTTCCCGACGCAGGATGTCGGCGACGGCGGGATCGCCTTCGGCGAGGGGAATGCGGTGGGGATGAACAGTCGCGGTCGGCATGGCTCTATTGTGGGCGAACAACGGTTGATGGGTTTGCCAACGATGTGCCATTTTGATCGACGAACGGCTCTTGGCGTCCAGTTGCCAACGACCAACCTTGGATTCTGGGTGCCCTCTCAGGTACAAATCACCCAGTGAGAGCGATGATTGCCGCCATCCTCGGATCACTCCTCCTCGCGGGATGCGGAGGGAGTGGGGTTATCAGTGCGGCGACCAACGCCAAGCTCGATGCCGCTTACGCGACCACGATTTCCGCATACATCGCCGATCCCCTATGGGAAACTCGGGATGCTTACGACGCTGCCCACGATCTCCTGATCCCTCTCACCCACGCGTTCCAAAACGGGGAAGAAGCCAGGATCCAAGCATTCGCCGAATTTTACGCTCGCTTTCTCAATGATGGCCAGGCGACCCTGGTTCAGGGGGGCAAGCTGACCGAGACCCAGTGGACCTATGTTCTTGGCCGGTTCATCGCTCTCGCCGCTCAATACGGCCTCACGGACAGGCTCCCTGCTGGGTTGGTCGACTACGCGTGCAGCCAGCTCAGGCGGTTCTGGCTCGACGATCCCGCATGGCAATGGGACCGTGCGCCCTTTGCAAACATGCGCGATCGCATCGCCTGGAAAATGGGATCCGGACCCTTTAAATTCGGCTACTACAAGGGCATTATCGACGAGGACTATTTCTGCCTGGGCCTGGGAGCAGACCTTGCCGGCTATCTTAGGATCGCGGCCCCCAACGATGAGCGCCGCAAGCTGGCCGACGAGGTTTGCGCCGTTTTTGAACAGGTGGTCGAGGTCCGGGGAGAGTTTCTTCCTAACGGCGGGTGGCTCTTCGACAAAGGCACCTGGCACGAGCATCCCGTTTTCCATTTCGCCGGTTCGTCCCGGCTCGAAAAGGGGCAACCGAAAGCCCTCGTGCCCGACATCTCGGAAGACAGCGCCCATCACATGCGGTGGGCAGCGCTCCTGCATTCGCTCGAGATGGGCTTCGAGCCGGGACATCCGGCCAGAACCTTGGCCCGGCGTGCGCTTGCGGGGCTCGAGCACCAGTTTCTCGACTTCGTCGTCACGCCTCCCAGCGACGAGTTTCCGGGCTACCGGGCCACGAACTACATCGATGGTCGGAACGGTCTGTACCGCTGGGATAACGACACCGCGGTCGGGTACGGGCCCCATGGCCTCAGCTACACGCTAACCGAGGGCTGGTGGCCCCTGTTCGGCACCTCGCGAACAAGGGACTTTTATAAGGCGCTGGCCGGCAGGGCGCCCTTCAACCCTCAGGTCGTCGAACTCTATCGCAATCCACTCGTTGTCCGAACGAGGCATCCGCTCGTGAACGACACCGCACCGCTGATCAACGATTTTCGGTGGGTTCAGCTCGAACTGGGCAGCCGCTTACGCTCCGAAAGTCCACCCTAACCGGTTTGGGATGCCTGGGCGGTGTGGGCGGTGACCATTTGATAGTGATCCTGCAGCCATTCCGCTCGAATGCACATGCTAACCGCGAGCAGGCTCATCAAGCCGGGGATGTAGCAGGTATTCGGAACGAAGGAAGTAAACTCCAGCTTGCCTTCTTCCAGGCCCCACGAGCCCATGAATTGGCTGCGCCTCCACTCCGTCCTTTCCAAGCTATTGAGTTGCAGGGCGACTTCGGCTCCGTGGCGAAGGTCGAGCTCATAAGGCAGTCGAAGGACGATGTGCAGTCCATATCCCAGGTCCGGGTGCGGATGCCTCGCATCGACTTCGAGCTTCATGATCGGCTTATGCCCGGTGTAGTTCTTGTCAGGGATCGGGAATTCCCCCTCGAGGAAGCTATGCTTGTCGGATTGCGTGTTGTGCGCCAGCCGCTCGATGTGGAAATACAGATCCTCCCATTCGGGACCGCCCTCCCATCGGCTTGGTGGCGCACCCATCGGCTTGAAGAACTGTGCCGCTGCGTTTAGCATCGGGTGGATCTGGGGTCGCATTCCCCGCTGGGGATGTTCGCTCACCGCGGGGACGGCATTAAGCGACCTGGCGAGGTGGTGAGCCAGGTTATTGGCCTCGATAATCTGGAGGCAGGCCGCTGCCACGAAGATGTGGGCGATCGGCTGCGAATGGTCCATGTCGAGGAGGGCGCTGCAACAAAGCCGGTATTTGTCATCCTCCGGGCTGTAGACCACGCCGCTCATCGTCTCGTGATCGATGGCGCCGAACATGGCCGCACTCAGGGTATGGCATTTGCCGCGGCCAAGCAAGAAATCGGATTCGGCGTGGACGCGGTACGTGGTGTCGGCATGCTGATAAACGCCGTCATCCGCCCAGACCCGCTGCTTGAATTCGCCCGACCACCACGTGAAGCCCCGTGGCTCGCTTACGATCCACTCTGGCTCGATCTTCATCGTCTCGAAGAACTGAGCCACTGCGGCAATGCCGGGATCGGCCTTGGACTGCCAGGTCTGTCGTGCAGAACCTCCTAACTTTCCTACCATCAGTATAGGCAGGTTTGTTATGGCTACGGTTCCGAAACGTTAAACGATTCAGTTTGTTCGCGTCGGCTGGCTGGCTACGCCGTTCCGGGGCGCCGCTCATGCAAGATCCTCAGCGAGAGAAGCCACCCGATCGTTATGCAAAGCAGGCAGCCGGCGAAGGGGGCATAGCGCCCAAAGTCGGGGCCAAGTCCGATCACTTCGCCCACGGGTCCGAGACGCTCGTACAGCAGCGAGCCGATCGGTGCACCGATCATCGCCCCGACACCCTGTGCGGTCATGACGGCACCGAGGTTTGCCGCACGTTTCGCGGGATCGATCTCGGCCACGCTCGCAAACCAGGCGGGAATCGCGAGCAGGAACCCGAGCCCGACCGGCATGCCCCCAATGGCGAGGAAGAGCGAATTCCGGGCTGCCGGGATAACCATGCCGGATGCAATGACGAGTAAGCCGAGGACGCAGAGTCCCATCCCAAGGTGAACCGCGCGTGCGCGGCCAATGCGGTCGCCAAGGGCCGACATCGGCGCATTGAGGAATGCCATCGCCAGGACGGCAGGCAAGACCAGCAGTCCGAAGCTCGACTCCGACATCTTGAATTGGTCTTCGGCGAAGAGCTTGATGATGGTCATGGGGAACCCGATGCCGGCGAACGTCACGAATGCAAGCAGGAGGTACTGCGGAATCGTATGCAGAGAGGTGACCACGGTCGAAAGGTCTGGCCCCTCGCCAGCGGCCGCGGCTGCGGATCGCTGCGCCCGTTTCTCCCGCTCTGACGGCAGGGTGCGAAACGCCATGACGGCGGCGACGAGAAACAGCCCAGCGGCAAAGTAGAGGCTTGGAGACCGGGAACCCGTCCAGGGATCGAGCCAGCGGCCGAGCAAGTCGTTGGCGATGCCGCCCAGGGGGAGCGCGAGGGCGACGCCGACCAGGTAGCAGAGGTTCAGCAGAGACATCGCCTGCTGGCGCTTGCGGTCCTCGACCGTCTCGCTCATGAGGGCAAATGCAGCGGGCCAGAGCATGGCCGCTCCCAGCCCGTCCAGAGCTCGCAGACCCATGATCGCGATCGTCTCGCCGTAACCCCAATGCCGGGGCACCGCCAGGGTGAGAACGGCGGTCAAGACCGTCATCGCCGGCCCGATGACAATGAGCCGCTTCCGCCCGACGCGATCGGCTAGATGCCCCATCGGGCTCTTGAAGAGGGCCTCCGACAGCAGAAACGAGACGACGACCAGGCCGATGACGCTCTCGCCAAATCCGCGGTCGAATTTGAGATAGACGGGCATCGCCGAGATGTTCAGCACGGCATAGCCGATTTCGGCAAGCAGGGCGATGGTTAGGAGGCGTCGAACGCCGGGAATCCGCCACAGTTTTGTGGTGACCGGACCGGGCTCCAGGGGATTGGGCACCAATTGCGGGTTAGCGGTTGAGAGCTGGTCCAGCGATTCCTCCCGCTCGGTTCTACCCGTTGCCATTGTTGGTTCTTACGCTTGGGCGATGAAAAAGGGGTGCGCGAAGGCACCCCTTAAATCCGCTTGACCCGAGCGTAGTCTTATCGCTTAACGAACTGGAAGCCGCGGCGTGCCTTCTTGCGGCCGTACTTCTTGCGTTCCTTGACCCGCGGATCTCGGGTCAGGAAGCCGTTGCCCCGAAGGTCTTTGCGGAGGGTCTCGTCGTATTCGACCAAGGCTCTCGCAATTCCGAGGCGAACCGCTCCGGCCTGGCCGCTGATGCCGCCGCCGTGCACCTTGGCATCGACGTCGAATCGCTCTTCCATTCCGAGTTGCGTCAGCGGGCTCTTCACCAGGATTTCGAGTACCGGTCGGCCGAGGTACTCGGCATATTGGCGTCCGTTGATGGTTAGCCTGCCTTCTCCGGGCCGGAGCCACACGCGGGCGATGGCTGACTTGCGCCGACCCGTTCCGTAATTCCTATCGTCCTTTTTCTTTAGCGCCATTCAGGATTAGTCTCTTGTGATTTTGAGTGGTTGTGGCTGCTGGGCGGCGTGAGGATGCTCGCTGCCGCGATAAACCTTCAGCTTCTTGATGATTTGCTTACCGAGCTTGGTCTTGGGAACCATGCCCCAGATGGCCTTGGTGACAAGGTCCTCTGGTCGCTCGGCCAGCATTTTGCCGCGCGACACGTTTTTCAGTCCACCGGGCCAGCCGCTGTGCCAATAGATGAGATCATCGGCCTTGTGGTTGCCGGTGAGAACCGCTCGCTCGGCGTTGATGACGATGACGAAGTCGCCGCAGTCCTGGTTATAGGTGAACGTCGGCTTGTGCTTGCCCCGTAGAATCTTCGCGACCTGGGCGGCAAGACGCCCCACGGGCTGACCCGTCGCATCGACGACGTGCCACTTCCGCTCGATCGTATCCGGCTTTGCCGTTGTTGTCCTATTCATCGTTATTATCCTTTTCGTTTTCGCGGCTATTCGCCAAACTGTTTCGGAAGTCTTTCGGGTGCCTTCCGTACACCACTCTCATCAACATCAACCCGTTCGCCGGCAAAACCACCGGCCATTGGAGCTTATCGCGAAGTTTTGGGTCTAAAAGCTGTTTGATTTCGTCGGCTGGTCGGTATCCGCGGCCGACTTCGTAAAGTCCGCCGGCGATTCTCCGAATCATGCCTCTCAAGAATGCCTTTCCCGCGACCGTCAGTCTGATTTCATTTCTGATTCGCTCGATCTTCAGCCTGAGGATTTCGCGGACGGTGTTGGCGTCGGCAGGAATTTCCTCGCTGTAGGCCCGAAAGTCGTGAACTCCGATCAAGGCTTCCGAAGCTTCGTGCATCCGTCCAACGTCGAGGCGGTGCCACACATCGTGGCAAAACCTCCCTCGGATCGGATCCGGGTCGCCGTCGGCCATCGCATAGCGGTACTCGCGAAACGATGCGCTGAATCGGCTGTGGAAGTCGCACGGTACCCCTTCCGACCTGCCAATCCGGATATCGGACGGCAGTCTTCGGTTCAAGGCTTGCGTCCACCGCTCCGGCGGCATGGGATTGGCCGTATCGAAGTGGCAGACCTGACCTTTGGCATGGGCGCCGCTGTCGGTTCGGCTTGCTCCAATGATCTCGTTCTCTTCGCCCGAGATCTGGCGAACGGCTTCTGTCAATGTGCTCCGGACGGTCCGTTGTCCGGGGTTTGCGGCCCAGCCGCGAAAATCGGTTCCGTCGTACGCGACGACCAGCTTGATCCGCTTAGTCGACAAGCTCCAAAACCGCGGTCACGGCCGCGTCTCCGCGCCGAAGCCCTGTCTTGGTGAGCCGGGTATAGCCTCCATTTCGGTCCCTGAATCGGGGTGCGACGTTGTCGAACAGGTGTTTGACCAGATCCTCTCCGTTCAACAGGCTGCGCTCCTGCAGGATGATCATCTTCTCAAGGTCCGTCTTGCCGGCGAGTTGCTTGGTCGGCTTGGCACTGCTTGAGGAATGGCCGACGAGTACCCGCCTTGCCTCACGCCGCGATTGCAGGCTGTCCTGCTTGCCCGCGGTGATGAGCTTCTCCACGATTCGCTGAAGCTCCTTGGCTCGGCCAAAGGTGGTGCGGACATAGCCGTGTCGGATGAACTGGCGCGCGAGGTTGGTCAGCAGCGCGCGCCGCTGATCGCTGGGCAGTCCAAGTTTGCGTCGATCTACTTTATGTCGCATTAGAAGTCCTCGTCTTCCTCATCATCGAGCAGGTCGAACGCTCGATATCCGCCCTTTGGCGGCTTGACGGCAAGGCCGTGCTCGGCGAGCTTGTCGCGGACCTCGGTCAGCGACTTCTTTCCGAAGCCACGGATGCTCGTCAGGTCACTCTCGGTGACCGCGGCCAACTGGCGCAAGTTCATAATTCCCGCGCGACGCAAACAGTTGAAGGTGCGCTGCGAGAAATCGAGCTCTTCGATCTTGATTTCCGGCACGTTCATAAGTTCGGTGCCGGCCTCGTCCACCTCGTCGACCATCAGGTCGATGCCGGCGGCTCCCAGGTCGAAGAACAGCTTGAAATACTTGTCCAGAATGTGGGCGGCCTGGGTGACGCTGTCATTCGGGGCGACGGCGCCATTGGTCCACACTTCGAGCACGAGCCGCTCATAGTCCGTTCGCTGTCCGACACGGGTCGCCTCAACGGTGTAATTCACCTTTTTGACCGGCGTGAACTGGCTGCCGTTCGGGATGATCCCGATCATGCCCTTGTACTTCTCTTGCTTGTCGGGGAGGATGTAGCCCGAGCCCCAGCCGATGTACATGTCCATGCTCAGCATCGCATTCTCGTCGCTGATGGTGGCGATGTAGCAGTCCGGATTGACGACCTCGACGCTTTCAGGGCATTGGAGATCGGCGGCGGTGACGCGGCCCGGTCCTTTCACTTCGAGACGGACCACGCTGTCTTGGGTCGGTGCGGTCTCGGCGTGGATCTTGAAGGCGACGTGCTTCAGGTTGAGCAGCAGTTCTGAGGTGTCTTCCTTGACGCCGGGGATGGCGGCGAACTCATGAAAGACTTTGTCGATGCGCACGGCGGTGATGGCGGCGCCGGGAATCGAGCTCAGCATCACGCGGCGCAATGCATTGCCGATGGTCTGGCCGTAGCCGCGCTCGAGCGGTTCGAGAACGAACTTGCCGTAGTCCTGCGAGATGGTGAGGGTCTGGATTTGTGGCATTAGGTGTAACTAAACTTCTCTTAAACTCTTCGCTTCTTCGGGGGGCGGCATCCGTTGTGGGGCACCGGGGTGACATCCTGGATGAGCTGCACTTCAAGCCCGTTTGCCTGGAGCGAGCGGATGGCGGTTTCGCGACCGCTACCAGGGCCTTTGACCCGAACATCGACTTTCTTCACGCCATACTCCGCAACCTTGCGTGCGGCGGTTTCAGCGGCCAACTGGGCGGCGAATGGCGTTCCCTTCCTGCTTCCCTTGAAGTTAACGTTGCCCGCGCTGCTCCATACCAGCACGTTGCCCTGCTGGTCGGTGATCGTCACGATCGTGTTGTTAAACGACGAGTGGATGTGAGCCACTCCGTGGGCCACCTGGCGCTTTTCCTTCGCCTTGCCTCGTACAACTTGCTTTCTTGCCATAGATTCGCTCTAAACCTTACTTCTTCGCCTTCTTCTTTCCGGCAACGGTCTTCTTGACACCCTTTCTCGTTCGCGCATTGGACCGGGTGTTCTGGCCGCGCGTGGGCAATCCGCGGCGATGTCGCAGGCCACGATAGGAGCCGATTTCAATCAGGCGACGAATGTTGCTGTGGATTTCTCGGCGGAGGTCGCCTTCCACCACGTAGTTCTCGTCGATGACTTCGCGCAGGTGGCCGATCTCTGCTTCGCTCAGGTCCTTGATCTTCTTCCGCGGGTCGATACCCGCCTTTTCCAGGACCTCAATGGCATTGTGCTTTCCGATGCCATAGAGAAGGGGAATCGCGTAAAGGACCGCCTTTTCGCGGGGGAGGTCGACGCCTGCAATACGTGCCATAAACTTAGTTCAGTAGCTCCTTAACCCTGTCGTTGCTTGTGCTTGGGATTGACGCAAATGACTCGCACCACGCCTTCGCGCTTGATGATCTTGCACTTATCACAAATTTTCTTAACACTTGCTCGAACTTTCATCTTCGATCACCCGGTGGTGGGAGTTTCTCGCACCCAACGGCGGGGAGTATCCGTCTGATAGGTACAGACAGCATCCCGCCACGCCGTCCCGAATGAGCGGCGCAAAGAGGGATTATACCGGTCTCGTGGCCATCTGTGCAAGGCGATCCGCCGCCATTTCCGATCGTGCGGCGTTTTTTGTCGGCGCTCCCCCAAAGGTATACTCTGGGCTACTTCGGCGAGCCCTTGTGGCCCGCCCGCATGCCAACTACCTGGAGGAATCGTTACACACATGCCATCGGCAGGCACCGTCATTCAAGTCTTGGGTCCCGTCGTCGACTGTCGGTTTTCATCCGACTCGCTGCCGGAGATCTACAACGCCATCGAAATCAAGGATGGCAATCGGGGAATCGATTTGACCTGTGAGGTCGCCCAACACCTCGGCGACGACATCGTCCGTTGCGTCGCCCTGAGTACTACCGACGGCTTGGTCCGCGGCATGCCCGCCACCGATACCGGCGCCGCTGTCTCGGTGCCTGTCGGCGAAGCGACCTTGGGCCGCGTCTTCAATCTTCTCGGCCAGCCAATCGACAATGGCGATCCGATTTCCAGCGACACCAAACGGCTGCCGATCCACCGACAGCCCCCGACGTTCGAAGACCAGAGCGTCAAAGTCGAAATTCTTCAGACTGGACTCAAGGTCGTCGACCTTCTGGTGCCCTTTAACAAGGGAGGCAAGATCGGCCTGTTCGGCGGAGCGGGACTTGGCAAGACGGTTCTGATCCAGGAGTTGATCCGCAATATCGCGGTCGAAGCTTCGGGCGTATCGATGTTCGCCGGCGTGGGTGAGCGCACCCGCGAAGGCAACGACCTCTGGATCGAAATGACCGAGGCCACCTTTAAGGATAAGGACGGGACCGAAAAGCGCGTTATCGACAAGACCGCGATGGTCTTCGGCCAGATGAACGAGCCGCCCGGAGCCCGCCTTCGAGTTGCACTATCGGCGCTGACGATGGCCGAATACTTCCGCGACGAGATGGGCAGCGACGTGCTGATCTTCATCGACAACATTTTCCGGTTCGTCCAAGCCGGCTCCGAAGTATCGGCGCTTCTCGGCCGAATGCCGAGTGCGGTCGGCTACCAGCCGACGCTCGCCACTGAGATGGGCTTCCTCCAGGAGCGCATCACCTCGACGAACAGAGGTTCGGTTACGTCGGTGCAGGCCGTTTACGTTCCTGCCGACGACCCTTCGGACCCCGCGCCGGCCACCACGTTCTCGCACCTTGACGCTTACGTTTATCTTGAGCGACAGATTGCGGCGAAGGGCCTTTTCCCGGCCGTCGACCCGCTCGCGTCGACTTCGAAGAACCTGTCTCCCGACGTTGTCGGCCAAGAGCACTACGACGTCGCTTCGCGCGTGCAGCGAATCCTCCAGCGGTACAAGGAATTGCAGGACATCATCGCGATTCTCGGTATCGACGAGCTTTCTGACGATGACAAGCTCCTGGTGGCCCGCGCCAGAAAGATCGAGCGATTTATGTCGCAGCCGTTCTTCGTAGCCGAGCAATTCACCGGTAACGTCGGTCGGTTCGTCCCGGTCGACGAGACGGTCGCCGCGTTCAAGGAGATCGTTGATGGCAACCTCGACGAGCTACCCGAGCAGGCATTCCTCTACTGCGGTGGCCTCGACGACGTCCGCGAGAAGGCCAAGAAGCTCCAAGCCGCTTAAAATCAGAAGAGAGAGGACCCGTAGGACCCTTGCGGCCTATGGGTCCTTTTGGTTTTAAACAGCGACCGCGTCGGGGTCGGGCATGGTCTCCAGCACATCGAGCGCGTCAACCGGCTCGTCGACCGCTTCGTCGGAGAGAATCCGTCCGTCCTTGAAGCGGATGATCCGCTTGCAGTGTTCGGCGATGTCCTGCTCGTGGGTCACAATCACGACCGTCTTGCCGCTGCGGTTAAGGGCCTGAAACAGGGACATGATCTCCTCGGCCGTTCGCGAGTCGAGGTTGCCGGTCGGCTCATCCCCCAAGATCAGAACCGGATCGTTAACAATCGCCCGAGCGATCGCCACGCGTTGCTGCTGGCCGCCCGACAGCTCGTTGGGTTTGTGATGGGCACGCTGAGATAGACCCACCCGTTCGAGAGCTTTTTCGGCGAGCTTCGTTCGGTCCTTGGCGCCGGCATACATCAGCGGCAGCTCGACATTCTTGAGGGCAGACGTTCTCGGCAAGAGATTGAAAGTCTGGAAGACGAACCCAATATATTGGTTGCGAATATCGGCGAGTTCGTTGTCGGACAGGTTGGCAACGGCCTGGCCGTTCAATTTGTAGTCGCCGTCGGTTGGCCGGTCGAGGCAGCCGATCAGATTCATAAAGGTCGACTTGCCGGAACCCGAAGGGCCCATGATTGCGACGAACTCGCCGGGATTGATGATGGCGTCGACGGCTCGGAGGGCATGGACCACGGTGGTGCCCATCACGTAGTCCTTGCTCAGACCGTGAGTTTCGATGACTGGCTGCATTAAATTTCAGGACTCCCTACGCCTTTCGAGGAGAGATCGTTTCGATTTACTCGTACCTCAATGCTTCGATCGGCTGTAGGCGGCTGGCCCGCAACGCGGGATAGATGCCGAAGAAAAGGCCGACCATAGCCGAAAAGCCGAAGGCCAGGATGATCGCTTGCGGGCTCACGGCCGGCGGCACCTTGAGCAAGCCCGCCACCCCCCAGGTCGCGACGATGCCGAGCACGATGCCGATGACGCCTCCGACGAGGCACATCACCACGCTCTCAAGGAGAAACTGGAAGCGAATCGACTCGCTCTTCGCACCGATCGCCTTTCTCAGGCCAATCTCGCGGGTGCGCTCGGTCACCGAAACCAGCATGATGTTCATGATGCCGATCCCGCCGACAAGGAGGCTGACCGATGCGATGCCGGCGAGAAGGAAGCCGAGCAAGCGGTTCTGCGTTTCAATCTGTTCGATCCACTCACCCTGGTTCATGACTCGGAACTGGGCCTCACCCATCGCATTGGATCGGGTTCGCGCCAAAGTCTCTTCGACCTTGGCTTGGGTGTAAGGCAGGAATTCCGTATTGATCGCCTGGATGGAAATCTGATCGAGATTGGTCTTGCCGAGCAACCGTTTTTGGGCCGTCTTGAGGGGAACGTACATCTGATCATCCGGATTCATAAACCCGGAGCCGCCCTTATAATTCACGACGCCGACGACCTCGTAGTTCTGGCCCTTGATCTTGATCGTGGCCCCAACCGCATACTCGCCGGCGAAGAGCTGGTCATAAACCGTGTAGCCGAGAACCACCTTTTGTTCCATCAGCTCGTTGTCCATGGTGTTGAACCACTCGCCTTGGTACATCTTGTTGGCGTTGCGAATGATCTTCATTTGCGGCTCGCACCCAAAGACCTGGGTTTGCGAGCTGCGGTTGCCAAACTTTGCGGTCACTCCGCTACGCACCGCGCCTGAAATCAAATTCACAGTCTCAATCTGCTTAAGGGCTTTGACGTCTTCATCCTTTAGCGTCGCGGCCGAATTCTGGCCCGCGCTGGAACCGCCCCGCCTCCAGTCCGGCATCACCGTGAGCATGTTGGTGCCCATCACCTCGATGTTCTCAAGGCTCTTCTTCTTGGTGCCTTCGCCGATACCGATCATCGCAATCACGGATCCAACGCCAATCACGACGCCGAGCATGGTGAGTGCGGAACGAAGCTTGTTCGAGGCGATCGCCCTGAGGGCGCTGTTAAAGCAGTCGAGAAGCGTCATCGCGGACCGCCACCTCCGCCACCACCCCGAGGTGCACCGCCTCCGCCTCCACTGGCCCCTCGACCGGTACTGATGGCGTTGCGGTTTCGATTCGGCATGCCGCCCGCGAGGCCGCCGCCCTGCTGGGCTTCCAGCATCTTCGCTTGGGTCTCGCGGAGCTCCTTCAGGTTGATTTCGGCGACGACGACTTCCTCGCCTTCTTTAACTCCTTCCAGAATCTCCATGCCGTTGTTGCCGGTTTCGCCGATCTTCACCTCGCGAACGACCGGTCCAGTGGCCGCCTTCACCTTGATGGTCGTCTTCTCGCCTTCGCGCTGGATAGCTTGCATCGGGGCAATCAGGACATTCGGCTTGGCCATGGTGATGAACTCGCAAGTGGCGTTCATGCCGGGTAGCAGCCGCTCCTTGAACCCGGGATCGATCTCGACCCGGACCTTGATGGCGGTGATGTTCTGATCGGTTTTGGCCGCGGGGCTGATGCGTTCGACCTTGCCTTTGAGCCTGCCGGAAGGGAAGGCCTCGACAACGAGCCGGACTTCCTGGCCCGGTTTGACGTTCGCAATGTCGGCTTCGTCGACCGCGCACTCCACGAAGAGTCGGGTGATGTCGCTCAGCTGGACGATACCGGTGCCTTGGCTAAACGCACTCTGGCCGGGAGGAATAATGGCGCCCTCTTCCAGCAGCTTGGCGGTGACAACGCCGTCGCGGGGAGCGACGACGGTCGTGCTGTCGAGCTGGACTTTGGCGTTTTCGACCGAGACACGGCTGCGGACGGCGCTCGCTTGGGCCACGCTGATGTCCTGTTGGCGAACGGTATTGTTCCTGAGCGAGTCTCGGGCTTGGTCGAGGCCGATTCGCGCGGTCTCGAGAGACTTTTCCGCCTCGGCAAGATTCCGCTTGGCAATATCGACCTGGCTTCGATTGGCGTTGGCTTCCGCGTGGCCGGCCTCGGCTCGGCGAACCGCTTCTCGCAAATTGGCCAATTCGCTGTCCAGGTCGGTCTCGATGGTGTCTGCCCGCTGCTTGGCATTGCTATGGGCCGCCTTGGCGCTCTCGAATCGCGACCTTGCCTGCTCGACCGCCGACTTGGCCACATAGCCTTGCTGGAGGAGCTGCTCTTGGCGCGTTAGGTCGGATCTGGCGGCGTTAAGGTCGGCCTCGGTACGGGCGACTTCGTTGGCTGCGGACCGGCGCTCTTGCGGCATGGTTACGCTTTCGAACCGGCTCAGGGCGGTGCGAGCGGCATTGACCTGCGACTTCGCCGAGTCCAAAGCCGATTTGGTCAGCTCGGGCTGTCGCTGTGATTCCAGCCTTTCTCGTTCCAATCGAATCCTGGCGGTTTCGACCGCGGCCTCCGCCTGGCTCACCGCGTTCTGGCTGTTTTGAACCTGGAGCTCATAGTTGACGCGGGCTTGCGTCACTCTAGCCTGGGCCGAACTCAAGTCCGCTGCTGCCTGGTCATAGACAGCTTGGGTGTCGCTGGGGTCGATGACGGCGATCACGTCGCCCTTCCTGACGATATCCCCTTCCTCGACGCGCAGCTGGACGATTTTGCCGCCAGCCTTGGATTTAACTTCGACCGACGTCAACGCGACGAGCTGTCCGGTTGCGGTAATCGAGCTAACGAGTTCGCCCTTCTCGATCGGCGCATATCGGTATTCGACCTCCGGAGCGGAATTACCGCCCCGCATCCACGCCCATCCGAGCACGGCAACGAGTCCCGTCACGCCAAGTATCAGCCAAGGTTTTTTCATGTATCAGTCGGTTTCAGATGGCATCGGCTGGCCAGTCGCTAGCCGAAAGCGGAGGTCCGAAATCTGGGCATCGTAGATAGCCTCGACATAGTTAGACTCCGCCGTAACCAAACTTAGTTGTGCCGTTAACACCGTGATGACGCTGGTGCCCTGAGCTCCTTCCTGTTGAGACTCCTGTGCTGCCTGGTAGTTCAGACGGGCTGCATCAAGAGCGAGCTTGGACGCCTCCACCCTCCGGATGTTGACGGCATATTCCTTATACGCAGCTTCGATCTCTGCCCGCGCCAACCTTTCCGACTGGAGCAGCAGGGATTCGCGCGATTCCAGATCAAATTTCTGAATCCGGACGTTCTCGCGTGACTGAAATCCGTCAAACAGGGGGTAGCTGGCCACCAGGGTTAGCGCCGCACGGTCGCTGACATCCCTTGTGAAGCGACGGGTGTAGGCGGCGTCCACTGCCCAGGTGATGCCGGCATTGAGCTGGGCCAACTTGACGGAGAATCGCTGCGATTCGATCCTCTGGCGCTGGGCAATGAGGTCGGCGCGCGACTGGACCCCAACCGCGAAGGCCTCTTCCAACGTCATCGTCTGGGCGGCCAGCTCGGGGGCGGGTGTCGCCACCAATCCAGGCAAGTCTTCGGTGGCGGTCCAGCCGATTGTCGACTTCAGGTTGGCCTGTGTGGTTGAAACCTGGGTGTCGGCGGCAAGCTTGGAGGCCAGGGCATTAAGGTAGTCCGCTTCAGCCTGCAGGATGTCCTTCTTGGGCGCATCGCCCAGCTCGACCCGCGTCTTTGTCTGCTCGACGATCTTCTTGGTCCGTTCGACCTGCGCCTCCTGGACCTTCAACAGTTCCTGCGCGCGAAGGGCGTCGTAGTACTGGCTGATCACCTGGAACAGCACGTCGCGGAGGGTCTGGAGGGCTTCCGCCTCCTGGGCTCGGGCCCCTACGCTGGCCGAGCGATACAGCAGGTCGCGTTCCCCGGTGTCAAAAAGGCGGACGCTGGCGGTGATGCCGGTGCGGTTCTCCGCCACGCCGGATACGCCGCGGAAGGGGCCGGTTTCCGTCCGGGACCGCGAGGATTCGTATTCGAGAATCGGAGAAACGGTCGGCAAGAACGCTCCCCAAGCCTGCCGGGTGCGGCTGCGGGCGGCCTCCACCACCAGGTAGGCGGACACGACGCTGCCGTTTCGCTGCCGGGCGAGTCTGATCGCCTCCGGCAGCGTGAGCTGGGCCGGGTCCTGTGCGGCTGCTCCCAAAGAGGCGAGCACGCCGATCCCCACGGCGAGAGAATGCCGAACTCGTAGCCTGATCATCGTTTGCGTTACGCGAATGGGGTCGACGACTGGGCCAAAAGCCTCATGCCTTCCCGCCAGATAGGGTACCGGGGAATCCACACCGGGGGTTTCTGGTTGGTCGGCCGCAATGCCAGGTGCGTCGATTCCAACCTCCGCCTCTGACTTCGGTCCAAATGCAGCCGAGTATCCTAATAGGTATGGCAGCGGTATTGGGAAGAGGCATGGATCAGATCGTCGAGGCGCTAGGGGCGGACGCCAGAAATCTCCTCGACCATCAGTGCAAAACCGTCGACAAGGGGCTGCTCCACCTTCCTGGCCCGGACTTCGTCGACCGGGTCTTCCTGCAATCCGACCGCAACCCTCAGGTGCTGCGCAGCCTTCAGCAGATTTTCGACCATGGACGACTCGGTGGAACGGGCTACGTTTCGATTCTGCCGGTGGACCAGGGCATCGAGCACAGCGCCGGCGCCTCGTTCGCCAAGAATCCCATCTATTTCGACCCGCAGGCCATCATCGAACTCGCCATCGAAGGCGGCTGCAATGCTGTCGCCTCGACCTTCGGCGTCCTTGGCGCCTGCAGCCGGAAGTTCGCCCACAGGATTCCCTTCGTGGTCAAGATCAACCACAACGAGCTTTTGACCTACCCGAACAAGTTCGAGCAGATTCTCTTCGGCCAGGTGGAGCAAGCTTGGAACATGGGAGCGGCGGCGGTTGGCGCGACCATCTACTTCGGCAGCGACGACGCCGGGCGCGAGATCGTGGAGATCAGCCAGTGCTTTGCCCATGCCCACGAGCTCGGCATGGCCACGATCCTGTGGTGCTACATGCGCAATCCCGATTTCAAGAAGGACAAGGACTATCACGTTTCTGCCGACCTGACCGGACAAGCCAACCACCTCGGCGTGACGATCGAAGCCGACATCATCAAGCAAAAGCTGCCTGAGAACAACGGCGGTTACATGGCTCTCAACTCCGGCGATAGTTCCTACGGCAAGCTCGACAAGCGGATGTATAGCGAGTTGTCGAGCGACCATCCGATCGATCTCTGCCGCTACCAGGTCATGAATTGCTATATGGGTCGCGCCGGGCTGATCAACAGCGGAGGCGCCTCCGGCGACAACGACCTCGCCGACGCGGTGAAGACGGCCGTCGTCAACAAGCGAGCCGGTGGAATGGGTCTGATCTCCGGGCGCAAGGCCTTTCAGCGCCCGATGAAGGATGGCGTCCAGATCCTGAACGCCATCCAAGACGTGTATCTCTGCGGCGACGTGACGATCGCTTAGAGAACGCAGCCGATCAGATTTTCTTTCTCACCCACGCTTGGGCGTGGTCGATCCTTGATCGGAATACGGCTTGCGGGATGACGCCGACTTTGATGTATTGGGCAACGACCTGAATGCGGTTCGAGTTGCTGATGTATTTGCTGACATCGGTCGACGTCATTGCCGTCCGTGTGCGGTCAGAGTTGGCGGTCGTGAAGGTGTAGGAGTCCAGCAGCAGCAACGTCCCGTTGGTCTGATTGATCAGCGACAGCCGTTGTTCGATGTTCGCAAACTGCGACTGCGCATTGAGCGAGATCTCGATGGCTTCGGCGTCGCTCGCAACGATGGTCGATGTGAAGTCAATCGTCACCTTTATGGGCGGGATGGACTGATTGGGCACGACCGTACTCTGGAAGGTCGCGCGGGTCCCGTCGTCTGCTGATAGGTTGGCAGCGTTATGGGCCCCAACCTCCGCTCCTTGAGGACCGACCGAGTAGTCGACGTAGTTTGCCGGAAAGTCCCGCTGCCCGACGTTGATCGTCACCATGAATTCGTCGGACCATTGTGAGCCGTCCGACACGCGGTACCCGACCTTGTCCACTCCCACGAAGTCACGGTCACCGGTGTAGATCATATTGGGCAGGGTGCCAGAGATCGAGCCGTTCGAAGGCTGGGTGACGATTTCGTAGGTCAGCGGATCGCCGTCAGGGTCGAACCCGCCTAGGCGGATCGGCGTGGCAAGCTCCTCGTAGGTGTTCACCGTATCGATGGTCGCGCCAGAAGCTATCCAAGTGGGGCCATTTAGGAGGTTGCCATCTAATCCAACAGAACCCAGATCATTGGTGACGAGCCCCGCGGCCTCATCGAGGCACCACATGAAGTTCAAGCCGCTCTCGGTCCCGGTTAGCTGGGAACGATAGTCGCGAAGAATTTCGGTTGCCGTCTTGGCCCGGTTCCATATCCTAACCTCGTCGATTTCGCCGTCGAAGAACGCCGAGGTCGACCCGGCCAGCAAGAGGTCTACGGCCGTGCGAACATAGGTGCTGGCGGTCGCGGACGAGCCTTCGAGGACGCCATTCTTGTACACCTCCATCTTGTCGGTGAGGACACCGTCTTCGGCAACGAAAGTCAGATGATTCCAGGATCCGGTCAGCCCGGTGATCGTGTCACTGAGGAGACCGCCCATCGAAACAGTGCCGAATTCGAACCGGACTGCGCCGGAGTTACCCGGTCCGTTGATGCCGATTCGATTCGCGGCGTTCTGGTTCTCGGTCACCATCATGTACTGGGTCTTGCCCACATCCGCCTTAACCCACATTTCGATGGTGATGGCCGAGGTTGGCGCCACGAGCCCGAAGTCGGGGAACTGAACTTTGTCGTTTGTGCCATCAAAGCGCAGCGCACTGCCGGCCAGACTCGCGACGGGCGCGGAGTTAACCACTGTCAGCGTCGTGGTAACGCTGCTATTGAAGTAAAGGGTGTCGCCGTCGAAACTGGCCTTGACGGAATGGGCGCCAAGGGCGAGATTCTGGGGGATCAAGTAGCTCAGCGTCGCGGTACCGGTGGAGCTGGTCACCGCACTTCCAACATTGAGACCATCGACCTCGAACTGGACCGTCTTGTTACCGAGAGGGGCCTGGCTGGACGTTCGCTTGAGGGTCGCCGACAACTGAATCGTTTGGAGCCGTTCTCCTTGGTAGTTCCCGGCGGTCATCGAGGTTGCCGCCTTCGTGACCGTGAAATCGACGCTGTTCGACGTTCCTCCGCCTGGTGCGATGTTCCTCACCGTGACCGGAAGCGTCGCGGGAGCGGTTAGCTGGGCGGCGGGTGCGGTTGCAATCAGCTGGGTGGAACTCGTGACCGCGGTTGGCACGGCGGCGCCGTTGAGGTAGGCCTCGCTGTCGCTCCAGTTGCCGAGGCCGACTCCGACGAACTTGGTGCCGGTGACGGTAATGGGTGTGTCGGCAGACCCCCACTCGACCGAGCTTGGGGAGAGGCCACCGATGGTCGGCGCCGCGTTGTGTACGCGGATGGTTCCGAAGTTACGCTGGTAGGCGTAGTCCACCGATTGTCCGTCGATTTCGAACGACACGGTCAGGATCATGCCTTCCGACCCAGGGTTGGCCGTGCAGGTGAAGGTGCCCGACTCGCTGGTTTCATCGTTCACGCTGACCGATGAGGGGCTAACTGAGCCGCCGGGCGAGATCGAAATCGTGTTGGCTCGGTCCATACCGAGCTCGTCGGGAGAGCTGTCGTATTCGTAGGCGACGTGGGCATCGTCCTGGCCCCCGGCGGGCAGATCGAGGTCGCTGGAACCGGTTGAATCAAAAGAAACGGAGCCGATCGCCTTTCCTGACGAGCGTCCCGGACCCAATGCCAGGTGGGACCGCATGATCACGCCCTCGGTCCGACTGCCGCTTACGCCCGAACCGACGACCGTCAGCAGCCCGTTCGGCGCTGCGTTGATGTCGAAAAACGCATCGATACGACCTGGGTAACCGCCCAGCTGCACCTGGTCCGCCCGGTAAACGGCGGTTAGGCTCTCGATCCAAACGACACCGTGATAGACTCCGCCGATGCGGGCGCGCCCGCATGCATGCCCGGAAGCGTTAATGTCCCGCGCTTCGCTTAGCTCGACGCCGCCAGGCTGAACAAGAATGCTCGCCGTCGCGCCATTGCTCGACCAAATGCAGGCCCGCTGAGGGTTCGACGGACCCGACATCCACCCGACGATGTTGCCGGCATTGTTGACCGCAAACGCATCCGAAGTGTCGTAGCCGGTTGGCAGGGCGAGCAAGGTGAGAGTGTTGTCTCCGGGCGTCCAAGAGAACGCCCGCCGTCTGGTCACGCCGCTGACGGTCCGGAATCCGTGCCCGACAACCTCTTCGCCGTCGTTCACATCTCGCGCCATGACGTCGCCGGTGGTGACGCCGCTGCCGCCAAAACCAGGGATTTGGGTGATGGTGCCCCCGCCGGCACGGTAGAAGGCTTTCCTCGCCCCACCGTCACTGATCTCGCCCCATCCCACGATTGCCGGCGGCGAATCGTTGTTAACCGCTACTGCTTCGGCGTCCCAGTTGAACGTCGTGTTGGAGATTTGGTTGGCGGTGTTCAGGCCACCGGTCGTGCTCCAAAAGACGGCTCTATCGCGACCTTGGCCATCTCTTGATCGGCCGACCAAATAGGCTGGTGACGTGTCGTTGATATCGGCAACCCGCACATCATCGCCGCCCAACTCACCGAGACGGACCATATTGCGGTCAGCGTCGCCACCCGACCACTCGCTGTTTATATGCTTTGCGTTGTCCCAGATGTAGCCGACAAACACGGCACTGTTACCGGGGTCCTGGTAGTAGCCGACGGTCCAACCCGCATCGTTTACCGCGAATGCTTCGGTAACCTGAACATTGGTCTCGTAAGCCGTTGGCACCTGGATACGCTGCTGCGTGAAGGAGGGCGTCGCGCCACGGGTGCCGTGGGAAATCGAGTCCTGAGTCAGTCCAATTGATGTTGCTAAGATAAGGGCAAGCACAGGCGGCGGGTCCTCCGCAGACATTGTACAAAACCGCTCTCCCGATTCAATGGGACTTTAGACTGTATTTGTAACGGCAATCCCGAGTTTCTTTGGAGTTACTTCGTTACCGTCACGCCAACTTGGTCGATCCGGCCTTGGAACCGCTGCGATGGAAGCAGCCCGACTCGTCGATACTGGACGACGGCAGTCACCTCGCCGTTCGGGCCGACATAATCGGCGGCGGGCGAAACGCTTCCTGAACGCGTGACATCGGTGTTGCCTGTTGTGAAAACAAAGGTATCGAGGCGTCTAAGCGTCGTCATATCCGTTCGGTCGAGCAAGGAAAGGCGTTGCTCGATATTCGGGAACTGGGTCTGAGCGTCCACCACCACCTCGACCGAATCCACGCGCTCGGTGATGGCCGAATCGAATTGGACGTTGTAGCGGATGCCGGGAATATTGAAATTGGCGACCGCGGTGTTCTCGGCAAAGCTCCGATTTCCGTCGTTCACGCGGAGGAGCTCAGGGTCATGGGCACTCTTCTCCTGGCCCTGCGGACCGACTGAGTAGCCGACCAAGGCAGCTTGGTCGACAAGGGGCTCGACCCGAACCAAAGCGATTCCTGACCGGCCGCCTCCGGGCCCTACATTCAGCACTTCCAACATCACGGTGCCGGGTACGGCAAGGTCCCCTGGCATCAGGTTGACGGAAATCTCGGTCGGCGAAACCCATACTGAAGGCCGCCAATGGCTGTTGATCAAGACCTGGGAGTCACTCCAATCGCCCGCGCCTTCGGACACATAGCCGCTTCCGTGGAGAACCACGGTTGCTCCTTCCGAGCTCTGATCAAGGACATTCGGAACCACCGAATCGATCACGGGGACTGGATTGTGGACGCGCACCCTCCCAAACGATCGCTGATAACCGTAATCGCCGGATTGCTCGTCGATGGTGAAGCTCACCGTCAAAAGCTTGCCCTCCGAGCCCGGGTTGGCGGAGACCGTGAAAAGACTTGAGGAGGATTCGTCTTTGGCGATCGCAACCTCGTTGGTCGAGAGGGTCCCGCCCTCGGAGATTGACAACTGCTGGGTGCGCTGCCGACCCTGCTCGTCAGCTTGGCCGTTATAGCTCAGGTCGATCTTGGCGTCGCCGGAGCCGCCTGCGGGAAGGTCGAGATCGCTTGATCCCGTAGTTTGAAAGGACACCGACCCAATGGCCTTGCCGGTCCTTCCGCCACCCAATGAAGCGTGCGCTCGAACCAGAACCGCCTGAGCGTTGGGGCCGAATTCACCGATTCCGCAGGTTGCGATCGAATCGCGTAGCGTATCGGTGACACCGTAAAGCGCCGCGATGCGGCGAGGATAACCTCCAATCGGGGCTTGCGAGACGAGGATCGGTGGGCTTACGAGGTCGTTCCAGATCGCACCATACGATTCTCCATACAAGACAACCGCGCCCACCACGGCCGTGTCTCCCGATGAAATTCCATAGGCGACCGATCCCGCTTGCCCTGGATAAGGGGGCAGGACGACTGCCTCACTCTGCCCGTTGGGCCAGACGCAGGCACGCAGTCCCCCGCCACCACCCTCGAGGCCACCGGCGATATCCCCGGCGTCGTTGGCTGAGTAGGCCCAGGATTTTAAGAATCCGCCGGGCAGGTGCAGCGGCGTTAGATTGGGCTCGCCCTGGCGCCATGCGAAGGCCCTGGTCGCGGTCTCGCCGAGAAACGTCCGGTCGGCATACCCGACCACCAGCGGACTCGCCCCGTTATTGACATCGCGGGCGAAGGTCTCCGAGGTCGTGGCTCCTCCGCCGAACCCGGGCAGAACTGTCATGCCGCTGGTGCGCCAGTAGAAGCCGAAGTTGTTTCCGCCGGGGGCCGGCTTGCCGCGGCCGACGACAACCAAGTTGGGGCCGACGCCATCGTTGATGCCGAACCCTACCGACTCATAGCTGAGCGGTGGCAGGGTCCAGACGCTGGGATGGTCGAGATCGTCCGTCCTCCAGATGGCAGCCCGGTGTCGGCCACCGGTGTCGACCAAGGCTCCGGTGATGACACAGGGACTCATGCCGTTGTTGAGCGCGGTCGCGTAGGAGTTCAGGAACGAGCCGTTGTAGGTGTTGCGAAGCAGGACCATGCAGTGCATGGGATCGCCACCGATCCAGTCGAAGTGCTTCTTGTTGTCCCAGATGAAGCCGAAGTACTCGTTATCCGGGCTCAGCCAATAGCCCACGACCCAGTTCCGGGCATTCACGGCGAAGGCGTACGCCATCTTGGCCTGACCGATATCAGTTCGCGTGTCAAGCTGCTGCTGCGTGTACTGAAAGGCCGATGATCCTACCGCCAGACACCCTAAGACCCCTGCGAATACCGAACGGAACATTCCAAGGGCAAGTATACGAAGTAAATCCGTGCCTCCTATACCGGGTTTGGGGCGGAGGACCTAGCTTAACAGCCTGCGGCCGTACCCGTCGAGCTTTACGCCGCCGCTGAGCATGATGATCCCGTCGACGACGCTCCAGATCCAGCCGAAGAAGCACATCATCGTCAGCAGCTGGAGAACCCCGTGGGCCATGTAGCCAAGGTATAACCGCCCGGCTCCGGGGATGATGAGCTGGAGGAGGCCGGCTACGATGCGGTTGCGGTCGCTGATCGGCAGGTGGTCGATCGAGCGGTAAGCCGCCATGGGATAGCTCATCGACGACCCATATGGGATGTGCGCGGTCGGTGTTGCCACCGGAGGGGTTTGCATCGGTGCGGGCGGGATGGGTGGCGGCATGAACCCGGGAGCGGGTACCTGCATGGCCGTTGCCAGCTCGGGCATTTGGCCGGCCGGCGTCCAGTTCGACATGCCGTTGCGCCAAACATACGTGTCGCGCTCGATTACTCCGTCACGAACCAACTCCTCGATCTGAAGCAAGGTCAAGGGGCCAAGCTGGCCATAGTGACCCACGTAGTACCATTCGGCGGTTTGGTTGTCCATCATGCGAGGTCGAATTGGGATGACTTGAACCTGGATTCTACTAGCTACGGCACTCGCGCCGATCAGGATGCACTTTTTCCTTCCATACGAATCGATCCCGGTGCCGGTGCTTGAGATTCGGAGCCGTACCCGCAGGTAACGTCCTCCCATGCTCCTCAGCGAAGGCTGGACCGTGGATTACGGCAACGGCCCCAAACCGTGTACGGTCCCTCACGCCTGGCGGCAGGACGTGCCGGTCAGCTGGGAGGGCCCCGCGATCTACCGAAACCGCTGCGTGGTTCCCGAGACTGCCCGGGTCATGCGGTTCGAAGGCGTTTCTTACCAAGCCCGGGTCATTATCGAGGGCCAGGAGCGGGTTCTCCATCACGGGATTTGGGATGCCTTCGACCTTCCGGTCGAGGATCTGGCTGATCGAGAGATCGAGATCGAGGTCCACGTCACCAAAAATGGTGGCGGGAGCTTTCCCGTTCGCGAGGTTCTGAGCGGATTCCTTCCCTACGTGTTTCACACCTTTGGCGGGATCTTCCGACCCGTTCGGTGGCTGGCCAACCCGGTCCAACATGAGCCTGGGCCGAGCAGGGTCGACGTCAGGGGCAGCCAAATTTGGGCGGATGGCAAGCCGATCTACGTTCGGGGGGTGCTTCATTGGGGCTGGTACCCGGAGCTTGGCCACCCGCACCCGTCGCGGGATGTGATCGAACGAGAGGTAACGGCGTGTAAAAGGCTTGGATTCAACCTCGTCAAGTTCTGCCTCTGGGCGCCGCCGCATGAATTTCTCGAAGTCTTGGACGAGCACGGCATGTGGGGGTGGATGGAGCTGCCCCTCTGGGACCCTTCATCCGATCCGGATCGCCTTGCCCAAATGGCTGACGAGATCGGACGAATCGTCGACCAGTATCGTCACCATTCGAACATCCTGCTCTGGACGGCAGGATGCGAACTGAGCCACGCAACCCCGGCCGAGTACCGGTGCAGGCTGGTCGAGATGATCAAGCAGAAGACCGGCTCGCCCCTGGTACGGGACAACTCCGGCGGCGCCGAAATGTATGGCGGCGACCTGCGCGAGTTTGGGGACTTCTGGGACTTTCATCCTTACTGCGATACCCCGTTCTATCCCGAAGTTTTGGACTCGCTGCAGCCCGGACCCAGGCCCGGCCAACCCGTGCTTCTCGGAGAGTTCAACGATATCGACGTCCACCGCGACTTCGGCTGGCTGCAGCGGGAGCGGCCCTATTGGGCTTCGGCCGAACCGGACCTGAACGACGTCGGCGTGCGCTGGCAGCACGACTTGCCGGGGCTGCTAGCCGACAGTCCTTTCGCTCAGGAGACCGATGCCGCCCTGATGGAGTCCTCGCGGTCCAAGGCGGCGTTCATGCGCGAATGGGTGCAGCAGGAGGTCGCCGCCCGGGATTGGGCCAGCGGCTACGTCGTGACCGGCATCCGCGATACCCCGGTCTCGGCGAGCGGAATGTTCGATGACCAAGGGAATAGCCGGTACCTTGCCGACCTTCTCGAAAGCCCATGGAATACGGATCTGGTCCTGTTTCGGATACCCCATCGAAGGCCACCTTGGGTACGAGGTGGCAACCGTCCCGGCTGGCTCGATACCGCCAATGCGTGGGAAGGGGACGTTCTGCTACGGCTTGGCCTCCAGGCAAGAGTCGGCTTCCAAGGAGGCGTGGAGTGGTGCCTGCTGAATTCGGCGGACCGTCCGCCGCTAGAGGGCGTGATTCACTGCGAGGTCGAGGCGTTAGGGTCCCGCGAGATTGGCCAGATTGCGACAACCCTTCGACCAGGTGATGTGCTTCTGCGCGTCTCGGCCGGCTCAGCGAGCCAGAATTGGCGGCTCGGCGTCTGGCCACAGACCGACTGGCCCGATGCCGCCGAATTCAAGTCCTATGCCGGCGACTTGCCCGACCCGTGGACATTCGGGCGCCTAACCGTCTTCCGTTCCGGCGAGCTCGTTCGGCCGATGCCGTTCTGGCGCGAAGCGGCCTATGACTATCCGGTCGCCTCGACCGAGGTCGACCTGATCAAGGACCAGTGGCACCGGCTGCTGCCGATTTCTGGCGACGTCGCGTTCGACGAGGGCGCGCTGGAAAGAGCACTCCCGTCCGGATACGAGGTGCTGATGCGCCGTATCGATACTCGAACCTATCGCACCAACCCCGTGGTCGTCCGCCACGGCAACGGAATCTGGACGACGCTGAGGCCGTTTGGAGGGCTTGGCCGACAGCCGAGCAGTCTCGCCACGAATCCCCTTGGCGCGACCCTCGCGTTGGCTCTGGGTCGATAGGAGCCTATGAGACCTATATGTTACATCCAGTTGTCAAACCCTGTACATATAGCCGTCCCTGGTAAACTCCTCCCCATGGAAACGGCCCTTCCCGCGCTGGTTGGGCTGACGCGGGATGAGCTCGCGGCGATCGCCGAAAGCCTCGGCCAAGACAAGTGGCGCGGCAAGCAGCTTGCGCGCTGGCTTTACCAGGAAGCCGCATCCAGTTTCGACCAAATGTCCGATCTTCCCGCCGCCTTTCGGCAGCAGCTAGCGGAGCAGTACCGGATCGACCTCCTTGAGCAATCCGATCACCGCAAGTCGAGCGACGGGGTTGAAAAGCTCCTCCTACACGGCGGTGACGGCGAAGTCTTCGAGTGCGTGCTTCTTCCTTACAAGGATCGCGTGAGCTGTTGCATCAGCACCCAGGTCGGATGCCCGATGGGGTGCACCTTCTGCGCGACGGGACTCGGCGGATTCGACCGAAACCTCGACGTCGGCGAGATCGTCGGCCAAGTCCTCCACCTCCAGCGGCTGACGGACCGCCGCATCAGCCACGTCGTCTTCATGGGGATGGGTGAGCCGCTCCTCAACCTCGAGAACGTGATCCGTGCCATCCGCCTTTTGAACCTTGAGGTGGGCATCGGGGCGAGGCACATCACGGTCAGCACGGTTGGCCTCGTGCCCCAGATCTTGCGACTCGCGGAGGAGGGGCTTCCCATCCACCTCGCCCTTTCGCTCCACTCGCCCTTCGATGATGTGCGCGCCCGGCTGATGCCGGTGAATAACCGCTATCCGGTGGCCGATGTCATTTCGGCGATGAAAACGTATCAGCGTAAGACGGGCCGGAAGGTCACCTTCGAATACCTGCTTATCAAAGGTGTCAACGACACCGAAGACCAGGCAGTGGCCCTGGCGCGGCTCGTGAAGGGCTTTCCATGCTTCGTCAACCTCATTCCATTCAACTGGGTCGACACGGGGCAGGGGTTCTCACGTCCTTCAAGAGAGAGCGTGAACGCCTTTCGCAGCATCCTGGAACGAGCCCGCGTCAATGTGACGGAACGGATTGAGCGGGGACACGATATCGCCGCTGCCTGCGGCCAACTGGCCGGACAGCATGCGGGACGCTTTGCCAGGAGGGCCCGACCATCCGATCTGCCGGTCTTCTCCTGATCGCTGCCCTCCTTCTGAGCGGCTGCGGTGGCCCGAGCGCGGAGAAGCTCCCCGAACCGGAGGTCAAGGAAGCCGACGTGCCCGATCGTCCGATTTCCACGGGGGCGATAACGATTCAGCAGAAGAAGCCCAGTGGGGCTCCCGAGTGGGAGCTGACGGCCCAACGATCCAACGTGACTTACGGCGGAGACGGCCGTCTGAAGGGTGCTCTCGAAGACGTCGCCGGCAAGCTCTACGACAAGAAAGGCTTGGCGGCAACCGTAACGGCGGAAACCGGTGAGGCCGATCAAACGCGGAAGCGTCTGGACCTAGCCGGGCATGTCATGATTAAGTCGAAGGATGGCAAGACAACCCTCCGCACAGGACGAATGCGGTGGCTTGCCGACCTTGAGATGATCGAAGCCTGGGACGGCGTGGAAGTGGTCACGGAAGATTACAGAATGGGTCCGTTTAAGAGGGTCTGGGCGACCGCCGACTTGACCAAAATCGGGACACCCGACCGATTCCTGAGGAGGTTTCGCTGAAGCCCCTTCTGGTTCTGTTGGTGCTGGTCGCGGGCATGGTCGCGCACGCCCAGGACGACGTCTCCTTCCAGGACCGCAAGGGCAACATGTCGATGCGGGGCCTGAAGTCATGGGTGGTCAAGAGGGTCAACGACCGCACGATCGAATTCGAGGGATCCGGCTCGCCTTTTGTTGGCATATGGAAGGAGCAGGGCCTTGAATTTCGGGGCCAGACCATCACCGGGACGGCGACCCTCAATTCAGCGGGCGCCTATCGGCTCTCCAAGGCCACGATCTCCGGAAATGTGATCGGCATCCGCAGGAATGAGAAAACCGGCCAGACCGTCACCATCCGGTCCGCGTCCACCAGCTTCGACGACCAATCGAATGTGGCCAAGATTCCCGGGGCGTTCAATCTGACGCTGGACGACAAGCTGAATGACCAGAACTTCAAACTGACCGGCACCAAAGCGGACATCACTTTGGCTCCAAGCGAGGAGCGGGATGCCTATCCCATCCGCGCGCTCGACGTCGCCGGGCCGGTCGTCATGACCATGTCCGGTACTCGACTGCAGGAGTCCACCAAGAAGCGCACGCCCTTTACGATCACGGCGAAGGGCTCGGCCCTCGACTACCGGGACTCAAGCCGAACTCTGACGCTGGCCGGACCGATCGACATCGACGGCGAGGACGACCTCATCGCCGGCACGGTTGGCGCCCGATCGGCGGTCATCAAGCTCGACGAGAAACGCCAACCGATCGAGATCTCCTTGAGTGGCAGTCCCGGCCGCACCACGCTAAGAAGGCCGCCCCCCAAAGCTTCCGCATGAAGATCGCCGCCAACGACCTCGTCAAGACCTACCGAAAGCGCAACGTCGTCAACGGCGTCAGCATCGAAGTGCACCAAGGCGAGATTGTGGGTCTCCTCGGCCCAAACGGGGCGGGCAAAACCACGACCTTCTACATGGTGACGGGACTGGTGAAGCCCAACCGGGGAAAGGTGCTGTTCGATGACCGGAACGTCACCACGTGGCCCATGTTCCGCCGGGCCCGAGCGGGTGTAAGTTACCTCCCGCAGGAGAGCAGCGTCTTTCGCCGAATGTCGGTCGAGGACAACATTCGCCTGGTCATGGAAATGCAGAAGTCGAGCCGGGCCGAAATCCGCGCCAAGATCGACGAGCTTGCCGAAGAGCTGCATATCCACAAGATCCTCAAGTCGCAGGGAGCGGTGCTGAGCGGCGGCGAGAGAAGGCGGGTCGAAATCGCCAGGGCTCTTGCCGTGAATCCCAAGTTCATCCTTCTCGATGAGCCGTTCACCGGCATCGATCCCGTGACGATCGAGGAGATCCAAGCGATCATTCAGCGGCTGCGCAATCGGCAAATCGGCATCCTGATAACGGACCACAACGTTTCGGCGACCCTGCGAATCACCGATCGGAACTACATCCTGGTCGATGGACAAATCATCGCGACCGGCAATGCTGCCCAGATCGCGGGCAACGAGGTCGTTCGCAAGCACTATCTTGGAACCCAGTTCCGAGCCGACGACGACTGGACCCTTCCAGACGAGACGCCTGAGGTGCCGGCGCCATGAGGCGGCTGGATGCGCTCGTCGTGAAGGAGCTATTCAGCCCGTGGGCGTTCGGCGTCGCCATTTTCACGGTGCTGATCATGGCCGGCACGTACCTGTTCAAGATCACCGAGTATGTCGTTGGAGGGGTCGGCCCCTCGATCGTGATCCAACTCTCTCTGCTTCTGCTGCCGGGAGTGATGGCGAAGACGTTTCCAATGGCGATGCTGCTTGCGGCGTTGCTCGCTTTCGGCCGTTTAAGCGGCGACAGTGAGATCGTGGCCATGCGTGCGACGGGCGCCAGTCTGCCAAGAATCATGCTTCCCGTTGGCTTCTTCGGCCTGGCGGTGGCGGCGGTGGCATTCGCCTTCAACGAGCTCCTGGTGCCGGTTGCCTCCCTCCGGGCTACACATTTGCAGGAGGAAATCAACACGCGGCTCTCCGGCGCGTCGTGGCGGGCCCTCCAATATCCGATTTTCTCCGAGGGCAAGCTGCAGGCGATTGTGGGTGCTCAGAACTTCGAATTTGGAACTCGCGAGCTGGAAGGCGCCTACGTTATCACGTACGATCCCGAGCACGAGCCGGTCTATATCCTCTTCGCCGACCGTCTCGTGTTCAGCAGCGATACGGATTGGCGGATCAAGGGTAAGGCGAAGCTGATGGCGGCCGACGGCACCACCCAGATCACGTTGGCCGAGGGTGCGTGGCCCAGCGAGATACCCAAGCTCGATGTCGATCCCAGGGCGTTTATCGCGTCAACGCTGAGGGATCTCGATGCCCTCAGCATGCGGCAAATGAGGGAACAGATCAACGAAGCCAAGGCGAACCCAACGTTCGATCCCGCCCAGATCGCCAACTTGGAATACGGGTACTTCAATAAGATCGCCCTGCCCGCAGCGGCCATCGTCTATGCGCTCGTTGGAGCGCCACTCGGAATCAGGAACCACCGCGCCAGCACGGCGAGCGGCTTCTGGATGTCGGTGCTGATCATCTTCTGCTACATCAGCCTGGCGAATCTCATGAACATCTATGCGCAAGGAGGCAAAATTCACGCTTCCGTGGCCAGCTTCACCCCGCTGGTTATCGGATTGATGGTGGCGGCATTCACCATCTGGCGGAAGAACTAAGACCGTGGACGGCGTCAGCTTCTGGTTCATTGCCCTCATCGTCGTGCTCTCGGGAGTCGTGAGCTTTCTTGCCGACATCCTCGGCCGCAAGTTGGGCAAAAAGCGTCTCTCCCTGTTTGGCCTCCGGCCCCGTACGGTCGCCGCGCTCACCGTCGCCGTGGTCGGCATGCTGATTCCCCTCGTGACCATCCTCATTCTCGCCAGCGCCAGCAGAGACGTGAGCGAATGGCTGACCCGGGGAAGCCGCGCCCTCGAAGACCTGCGGATGCGGGACTCGCAACTCAAAAAGTCGACCGAGGAGCTCCAGCGGCTCACCGAAGATATCAAGCGTCTCGAAGAGCAGCAGAAGACCGAATCCCTGAATATCGCGAGAATCCAGCGGGAAAAAACCAAGACCGAAGGCGATCTGAAGGGTCTGACGGAGAACTACCGCAGGCTTGAACAAGACTCGCGCGAGGTCCGGGCCAAGCTCCAAAAAGAGCAGGCTGGTCTGTCGACCGCTCGCAAGGAGCTGCAGGCGTTAACCAGATCGCGGAAGGAGGTTGAAGACCGGTTCAACCAGTTGGAGCGAATCAGCAACACGCTTAGCCAACACAACCTTGAGCTCGACCGCCAACTGCAGGAGAAGGATCGCCAGATCGCGTCCAAAGAAAAGGAAATCGGCGAGCGGACCAAGCGGGTCGAGGAGCTGACGAAAAACTCAGGCGAACTGGAGCGAGAGTTGGCCGACCTCCAGGGCAGGCTGAAGACAATCCAGCAGGACCTCGACAACCGCCAACGAGAGCTCGAAACCGCCAACCTCGCAATCGATGGCGCGAGGGCAGAGGTCTCCCGCCTGGAAATGATCGGCCAGCAACTTGCTGCCGGCCTAGGTGCGGCACGAACGCGGCCGATGATCTACCGATTTGGCGACGAGGTTTCCCGGCTGCCCGTACCGGAGCGGCTGAAGCCGGACGATGCGGCATCGCATCTCACCACGATCATGCGGGGCGTTCGGGTCGTCGCCGAGCAGCGCGGCGCCAAGGCCTCGGAAACCGAACCCGTCGCCGGGATGCGCAGCGTGCAGCTCGACAACGGCAAGACGCTGACGGTTGAAGAGCAGGAAGCCCAGATTATTCGTAGCCTCAGCAACAAGGCCGATCCGTTCGTGCTCATCGCGTATTCGGTGTGGAACTCCTTCGAGGGTGAACCCCTTTGGGTGCGGGTGGAGACGTTCCCGAACCCCTTGGTCTTCAAGCAGGGCCAGATCGTGGCGGAAATGCGCATCGACGGCAGCCAAGGTGAGGAGGCGATTTTGGAGAACCTCCGCACGCTCATCACCGAGCGCGTACGACAGGCGGCGATCAAGGCGAAGATGATCGGCGCAACCGGGCGCGACGTGCAATTCGGCGAGGTGCCCAACGATCGGATTATCGCTCTCATGAGGGAGATCCGTACCGCCGCGAGAAACGTCCGCGTCGTTGCGCTTGCCGCTGCCGATACGCGAGCCGCCGACCGCCTTGAGCTGGACTTCCGGTTGCGATAGCTCATGCCAGACAAGATCGTCCTCGCCATCGACCCCGGCCGCAACAAGTGCGGCTTGGCCCTGGTTCGCCGGGACGATGCCGGTCACGTCCACCTCATGTGGCGAAAGATCGTCCCGACCGAAGCCATCGCGAGCGCGTTGATCGAGGCCGCCGATGTCGCCTACTACAGCATGCTTGTGGTGGGGGGCGGCACCACGTCGCGGGAGCTGGTCCATCGGCTGCGGGATGCGATGCCTTCGGTCGGCATCCTCGTGGTTGACGAGAAGGAGACCACCATCCAAGCCAGGGAGCGCTACTGGGAGCATAATCCACGCCGGGGCTGGCGACGCATTCTGCCGGCTTCGCTCCAGGTGCCGCCAGATCCGATCGACGATTTTGCCGCCCTCGTGATCGCCGAGCGCGTTATTGGCGACGCGTAAGCCATAATAGCTTCGGATCCACCACTTTATGCCCAGACGCAGATACGATCATTCCAAGCAGGGACCGCCGAAAGAGGACGGCATCGAGGTTGAAGGCACGGTCATCGAGACCCTGCCCAATGCCCGTTTTCGCGTCAAGCTGGATGAGGGAGACGTGGAGCTGCTGGCCCACGTAAGCGGCAAGATGCGAATGCACTATATCCGTATCCTCCCTGGCGACCGGGTCAAGGTCGAGCTGTCGCCCTATGACCTCACCATGGGCCGGATCGTCTATCGCTACAAGTAAGCGCCGCGCGCGCTGACTTCAGTCCGGAGCGGGTCCTGCAGCAGGGCAATGAAAGTGCTCGTCGTCAACCGCGACATGACCGTAGGCGGAGGCGTCACCTACATCCTCAAGCTTGCCGCCGCCATGAACCCTTTGGGTGTGGAAACCCACCTCATCGCCGCCGGCGGCGCGTCTGAACCGGCCCTTCGAGAAGTCTGTGCCTCGGTCAGCCGCACTCCGATCCTCCATCCCATCCAAGCTCCATGGCTCGCAGCCCGCATTCGAGCGCTACGGCCTGACGTCGTTGTCGCCCACGCCTACACGCAGGCGAAAGTGGCCGCCGTAGCTTGCGGGTGGACGAAAACCCCGCTCGTGATTACCATGCACGGCTTTATTGGCGGTCGGCGCGTCGGTCAATTCAAGAAGTTGTTCCTCAAAGCCAGGCGGGTTGTCGTAATGAACGAAAACCTGATGAGGGTTTATACGATCGACCAGGATGTGGCCGACCGCTTTGTGATGAGCCGGTTGCCGGTTACGTGGCCGGCCAACGCCCGCCACGAACCCCGCAAAGCCCAGGTCTTCGGATACTGCTCGCGCCTGAGCACACGCAAGGCGCCACGTTGCGAGGCTTGGCTCCACGCAATTGCCAGAATCCGCCCCGCGCGAGCGGTCGTTATCGGAGACGGCGACGAAGCTCCACGCCTGCGGAGGGTCGCCGAGGACCTTGGAATCGGCGTGGAGTGGTGGGGAGAGGTTCCGAATGCGTCGGCGAGGTTTGTGGAGCTCGATGTGGTCGCCGGCGCCGGCTATGTCGCGGTGGAGGCGATCGCCGCCGGTGCCGCAGTGGTCGGTTTGGGATTCGAGGGATGCTTCGGGGCGGTTACGACCGCGACGCTGAGCGATGCGATGGCCTGGAACTATGGCGACCAGTCGCCGGAACCCCTGCCGGATGACGCCGCAACCGTTGAACGGGAACTGAGAAAGGCTGCCGCCGCGCTTGAGAGCGGGGCAGCAGCAGAGGTCGCAAAGCTATGCGAGCTGGAATATCGAGATGAGATCGTGGCCAGGAAGATGGTCGAAATCTACTCGGGTTGATGTTCCTTGGGCTTCTTTTTCTTGAGCTTGTAGGAAAAGATGCCGCGAAGTTTGGTTCGCTCGTCATCTTCGTACTCATAGCCCCACCCGACGATCTCGCCGGCAGGAGAGATGGAGCGGGCTTCGGCAAGGACAAACTTCTTCCCGTAAGCGCCAAAGTCTGTGAGCTCGTTGAGGTCCTCTCCCTTCTCGAACGTGTCGTCCTTCTTGCGCTTCCAGCGCACGGCTATTTCCTTGGTGAATTTGCCACCGGCCACGTCGTATGCCTTGCCCACGACGATCGCCTTTTGAGGATCGCCGACGGTGTTGACACCGTACGCGTAGGTGCTCGCCCTACCCCCGACTTTTTCCAGCGCGACGGCGGGGCCGGTGTTGTCGGTGGTCTTCGCGTTCCAAACCACGGCTTGGACGATGGCGTTGCGCTTGTCAACGGTCTCGCCGCCGACCGCGAGCTTGTGTTCGTTCACATCTTGGGCGTAGGTATCTTTCCCGCCGCCGTCTCGTAGCTTGCCGGCCGTATCTTTGAGCGGGGTGACCTGCACGAGCTTCCCTTTCCCCGTGCTCCAAATGAAGGCGTTGGAATCGACGTAGCCGATGTTCCGCTGGCCGAATCGATCCTGGTCCGAAGCCCGGCCAAAACTCATGAACTCCGATCCGACGACGTGACCCTGGTTGTTCACGGATGCGGCGATAACGTGGGTGTAGGGAACTTCCTTCTTCTGACCCATCCCGACCTGGAACCGGCTCGCCAGCATCTCTTCGAAGTTGTTCTTGCCGAGTTCGTGATAGAACCCCCGGACGACGTCGGCTTTCAGCTCCGCATTGCGCTGAAGGTAGCCGCCGACCACGAAGTTCTTGTCGTTGATCCCGTACGCGGTGCTGATCTTATTGCCGAAAACCGCGCCCAGGTCAACGCGCTCCCACTCCTTATCCTTGGGCCGCCAGACCACCGCGACGGGATTGTTGCCAGTCTTGCTCTTGTCGCCGGAGCCACAGATGTACAGGTCCTTGTTGATGCCATAGGCGTCGCTGTACTCATAGTCGGCGGGGACCTCCTTGATGCGGTCGATCTGGTCCTTGTCACCGCTCAAATCTCCGCCGTAGGCGCGCCGCTTGCCTTTGTCCTTCTTGGGATCCACTCGGAAGAAGCCCGACGCGTATCCGCCCGGGCTGATCCGCATCGCCTTGCTCTCCGCGCCCTGAATGCCGGAGACGAGAACAACCAGCGTAAACTCCTTTTCCTCAAGGGCCGGCGCTAAGGACGAAAGTCCTAGCGTCGGTACCAACGCACACAGCAATCCGAAGGTCATATTGTGCTCCTCCTCCCGTTATCCTACAACAGCTTTCGGGAAGTTCGAAACTTAAACTCGTCCTTGACGTATACTCTCGGCGAATCAGACCTGGTCGGGTTTGAAGGACTAAAGATACATGCTGAAGCGGTTTTGGAACTGGTTGCGAGCGATTTTCAATCGGGGGATGGACAAGCTCGAGGATCCGGAGATCATGCTGGATCAGGCGCGGCGCGACATGCAGCAGGCCCTGATTGCGAATCGGGAAAAGGCGGTCCAGGCGATCACCCAAAAAAACCGCCTGCAGCAAATGATGGACGAGGCTGTTCGAAAGTCGGCCCAGTTGGAGCAGCAGGCTACCGCCGCCCTTAAGACCAATAACCGGGAGCTCGCTCGCCAGTTCCTGCGCGAGAAGGCTCAGTCGGACGCTACCATGGAGACCCTCAAGGGCACCCTTGCCGCTGCCCAGGAAACCGTCGAATCGGTTAAGGTCGCCATCAAGCGCCAGGAAGAGGAAGTTCGGCGAAAGACCGCCGAAGCCCTCGCCATGAAAGCGCAGTGGAAGCAGGCCCAGATCCAGACTTCGATCAGCCGCGCGCTCGAAGGCCTGACGTTCGAAAACGAATACGAAGGGTCTTTTGCCGCCGCCCGCGACAAGATTCGCGATAAGCAGGCCGAGGCCAACGCGCGCCAGGAGATGATGGCCGGCAGCTTGCAGGGAAAGATGATGGACATGGAAGATCAAGCCATGGACATCGCCGCCGATGAAGAACTGCGCAAGCTGGAAGAGCGTCTGGGCATGGCCGGTGCACCGGCCACCACAGAGACCCCGCTCAATCAGGATGCGGTGTCGGACGTTGATTCCGAGCTCGCGGAGCTGGAGAAGCGAATCAACCAGGGCCAATCGCCAAACGGCTAGGGTGTGGCCGCGCCGGCGCGGATTAAGCCAAGCCTAGCAACGGCAGGAAGATCCGCAGGCACAGCATCGTCACCAGGAATCCGGCAACGTCGAACCAGACTCCTGCCCGGAGCATGACGTTGGCGGGCACGATCCCGCTGGAGTAAACGATCGCGTTCGGGGCTGTGCTGATCGGCAGCATGAAGCCGAGATTCGCCCCGATCGTCGCCCCCAGGGCGGGAGGCACGATATCGACGCCCGAGCCCTGCGCAAGGGCGATCGCAACTGGCACCACGATATTCGCCGACGCCGTGTTCGAGGCCAATTCGCTCAGAATGATCGCGAGCGCCGTGGCGATGCCGGTGATCGTCCAAACGCTTCCGCTGCCCACCGTTTGGGCGACACTGTCGCCGATTGCCTTGGCAAGGCCGCTGTCCAGGGTCGCCTTCCCCAGCGCCAAACCGCCGGCAAAGAGCAGAATGGTGCCCCACTCGATCCGCGTTGCCTGGCGCCACGAGAGTGCGCGGGTGCCATCCTTGCAGGGCAAGATGAACAGGACCGCCGCCCCAAGCAGGGCCGCAATCGCCTCCGGGAATCGATCGGTCCACCACTTTGTCGTGGGTGAAGCTGGGCCAAAGATGTACTCGATCGACCCCGGCAGCAGCCAGAACACGATGGCAACGGCAAAGGCAATCAGGGTGATCCGTTCCCCATCTCGCAGTCGACCAAGCCCTCGCAGCTGTTCTCGGGCATACTCATGGGCTTCATCGGTGTTGGGTACGTACGTGTCCATCTTCCAGCGCGAAAGCTGGAACCACGCGAATAGGAGCATCAGGATGGTGATCGGCATCGCGAACACCGCCCAGGTGACAAAATTGATGTTCACTCCCGCCGCGTCGCGGATCATGCCGACACCGATCACATTGGGCGGCGTGCCAATGATCGTCCCGACCGCGATGCTCGAGCCCCAGGTGAGCATGAGCAGGTAGCTGTTGGCAATCGGATTGCCTCGATGAAGGACGCCAATCTCTCTCAGAATCGTGAGCCCGATCGGCAACAGCATCGCGGTGGTGGCGGTGTTGCTGACGAAGAGACTAATCAGGCACGCCACGATGCCCAAAACCAGCAATGTGCTGGAGGCAGAGCGTGTCGCCCGGGGCTTGGCGAGCAGCCAAAAGGCGATGCGGCGGTCGAGGCCGTTCTCCTCCATCGATTTGGCGATAATGAAACTCCCGACGAAAAGCAGGATGATCTGGTCGCCATAGGCGCCAAAGGCTTCCTTGGTGGAAAGTCCTCCTGTGACAACCAGAGCCGCCGTGCTTAACATCGCCGTCATCGCGAGAGGCAGCGCTTCCGTCATCCAGAGGATGACGGCACCGGCGAAGGTGGCGGCGACCATCCGCTGCCGGTCCTCAAGGCCGGAGGCAAGGAAGTAGACGGCCAAAAACACGCCCAAACCGGCAACGAATCCGGCAAGAGAAGGACTTGATGTTGAGTCGTCTTCTGCGTACGCCATCTTAGGTTACGGACGAGCATCATACCCGGCACGATTTGAAGTAAAACCGCTCGCCCATGGCAAGGGCCAACGTTGGGGTCTCACTTCCCAATCGTAAGTTCACCGACTTGAACGTAGGTCCCTCGAACGCAACCAGGCTTTACAAGTTCCCGTAGCGGGTGTAACCTCGCAAATCCATGCAAACCGAGTCAGGATTCGACCGCCAGTATCGCTACATCCTCTTCTGGTGCGCCGCGGCCGTCGTGGCAGTTCTCTCCTGGCTCGTACTTCAGCCGCTGTTGCCTGCGCTGCTCTGGGCGATCGTGCTCAGCGTGCTGCTGCAGCCGGTCTACCGTCGATTCCGAGACAGGTGGAGCGAGAACGCGAGCGCGCTGATGGCCGTCTTTACGGCCCTGGCCGCCATCATCGTCCCGCTCGGCCTGGTCGGGGCCTTGATGTTCATTCAGATCAACGAGCTGAGCCACACCCTGACCAGCACGGCCGCTCCGGGGGAAAACGCCTTTACGATCGAGCATATCGCCGCCCGGGTCGACGAGATGGCTCGCCCGCTCCTGGAGCGGGTGGGCAGCAACTTCAGTGTCGCCTCCTATGTCGAGAAGAACAGGGAGGAGCTGATCCGGTCGGTGAGAGGACCAATCACCAGCGCGACGATCGGTTTTGCGACCGGCGTTTTCCAGGTCGTCATCGCCTTGCTGACGATGTTTTTCATGCTGCGCGACTCGCATGGTCTCAAGGCGGTGGCACTCGATGTCATTCCGTTGCCCAGAGAGCGTTCCGAGGCCATACTCGATCGCATCGTAGGCACGATGCGGGCGGTCTTCGTCGGCATCATTCTGGTTGCTGTGGCACAGGGAACGCTGGCCGGACTTGCCTACTGGGGCGCGGGCGTTCCTGAGCCCCTGATCTGGACGGTCGCAACGATGATCCTTTGCGCCATCCCCCTGCTCGGCTCGCCGATCATCTATATCCCGATGTCCTTGCTGCTCATGTCGCAGGGGAAGGTCTGGAATGGTTTATTCCTACTCGCGTTCGGGTTGATCGTCGTCAGCAATCTCGACAACATTCTCCGGCCGTTCGTGATCGGCGCCCGCACGGGTATTCACCCGATCGCGCTGTTCTTCAGCCTGCTTGGCGGCATTTTCGTGATGGGACCGATCGGCATCATGGGTGGTCCCGTGCTGCTTACCTTCGCCTTGGCGATGATCGAAATCGTTCGCGAACGCCGGGCGGCCCTTGCTGCCGTTTAGGTCCCCGGCGGGCGGAGGATAAGGATCGAATGCGGTTCGTTCATCGCTTGATGGAACGACTTGCTTCCTAGGCGAAGGCGCTCGAAAAAGCCATGGCCCTGCGCACCCATGATCAGCAGGTCGGCGCTAGACTCCGCCATCGCCTTCTTGATCGCCACGTTGGGATGGCCCTCGATAACTTGCGAGCCGCACTGCGGCGAGAGGGCCTGCAACTTGCGGCATATCGCCTCGTTGTACTCGTGCAGTTTCTCGGCAATCCATGCCGGTGCCTTGTCTTGCATGGCGGGGACGTCATTGACGAGCAAAGCCGCCAGACCGGGCGTAATCTCGTTGGCGGTCACGACAATGAACTTCTCGATGCCCTTGGGGGCGAGCTTCAGTAAGAGGTCCAGACACCGGGTCGCGTAGGGGGAGTGATCCGTCGCGAATACCGCGGTGAGCTTCCTCGCTGGATCGCAGTCGTGCTTCGCGATTAGCACGCTTTGATGGGCGCCGACGACTAAGCCCTTCGCCACGCTGCCCAGGAATAGCGATCCGTAGTAGCTTTTCGTTTCGGTACGAGCGCACAGCAGGTCGGCATGAACCTCGTCAGCATGCTCGATCATCTGTCGGGCCACGTCGCCATAGCGTTGGAAGCTGCGGGCGGTGACGCCTGCGGCGGTGAGGCGTGCCTCGGCATCCTGAAGAACGCTTTCGCCCTGACTCTTCGCCAGTTCCAACAGCTCGGCGACCGCATTGGCCTGGCTCAGCTCAGGAAAGGTGCCGTCGGGCA
The DNA here is from genome assembly GCA_019187105.1 of Fimbriimonadaceae bacterium. Lineage (NCBI taxonomy): Bacteria > Bacillati > Armatimonadota > Fimbriimonadia > Fimbriimonadales > Fimbriimonadaceae > Fimbriimonadaceae bacterium. Next base: position 2,244,661 of record JABAQM010000001.1, read on the forward strand.
GCACCGGCTCGATGGCGTGGACTAAATCGATCTCGCAGTCGGGAAACCGGAGTGCTTGCAGCAAGTTGGCGACTGGCCAGAACGCATTCCTGACATCGACTCCGACAACGGCGCGCATGGCGTGAGTCTACCGAGGGGAGGGAGGTGGCGACGTATACTCTGGACGGTGCCGACGACCGTTCTCCGCCGGGCCTTGGTCGTCGGCTTGAGCTCATTGCGGGAGACCTGGGCGCCATTCGTGCTGATCCAGCTTGCGGCTGTGGGCCTCCTTGTCGCGTACTTCCAAATGCCGACATTCCGAGAATGGTGCGATGCGATTGGCATCGCCAAGCGGGAGGCAGGCTTGCCGGCAGCGTTCATCGCCGGCGCGATTGCCGGTGGGCTGATCCCGGAAGTGGCGAAACTGATCTCGGGCAAGCTCCGCCGCCTCGACCGCCGCTGGTTTGCCGCCATGCTCTACGTGGCCGCGGTTTATGGCGTGATCGGCATCAGCGTCGACCTGCTCTACACCGGCCAGGCCCAGCTCTTCGGCCACGACAACCGGTTTTGGACGGTCGTGAAGAAGGTCCTCGTCGACATGCTGCTGTTCAGCCCGCTGTTTTCGATTCCCCTCGCGACCGTTCTCTTCACCTTCCAACGGCTCGGCTATCGCCACGATCGCCTTCGTATCGACGTGCGCAACACCTTCTACATGCGGCGCGTCATGCCGGGCCTCATCCTGTGCTGGGCGTTCTGGATTCCGATCCTGGCACTGACCTACTCCCTCCCGACCGGGGTGCAGTTCCCCTTCGCGATGCTGGCGGAGTCGGCGTGGAGCGTGGTGTTCGTGTTCCAGGCGGTGCATCTGGAGGTTGAAGAAGCGGAGGCTTGGGGGTAGCCGGGAATAGCAGATGCTAATCGAACTGAAACTGGCGACCCCCCGCAAGATCGGTTCCGGTACCCCGCTACTTCGCCATCTGCTTGGCGAGGATCGGCATCCAGAGGCCCCCGACGACGGACCGGGCGCGGAAACCCACGACCTTTCCGGTGACGGTGTCGTACCAGTCGCTGATCGGAATCCGGTCCGGTCCCTCGTTCACCCACTTGACCACCGGATCGACAAGCGCCTTGAAATCTTCGGCAGAAGACGTCAGCGAGGCAGTCCAGAGGATCCAGTCGATCTTCGTGTAGGTCGCTCGGTTGTCGAGCGGCAAGCCAAACGGGCCGTTCAGCTTCCGGTACGCCGCCATCTCGCTGGCGGCGAGGCTCGCCGGAAAGAGCCTGAGGTCCAGCAGCCGATCCCAAACGAGGTTGTACTTCTGGCTCCATGTCCCCGGCTTACCGAAGGCGAGTACGGTGCGTCCTTCTCCTTTCGCCATTTCCATCCAGGTGGCGGCCATATCTGCCGCCCGCTTTCGCCACTGGGCGGCATCAGGCTTCTTGAGGGAAGTCGCCAGCTGGGCGTAGGCTCCTATGCCGACGATCCCCTTCAGCGATAGATTCGCATTGCGTGCGAGGTGGCCGGCAAAGTCGTCCGTGCAAAGCTGGTGGGCGGGGTCCTGGGCATGGTTGGCGAGGTAATTCGCCCACTTGGTAAGCACCGGCCAGTAGGTTTCGGCAAGCTTCGTCGAGCCGGTTCTGGCCGCGTGTCCGGCCACCAGGCAAAGCATGTTGCCGCATTCCTCGACCGGCATCTGGTCTTCTTCGGTGGATTCGCCGCCGCCATAGACCTGGCCGTTCGCCTTCGGATAGGTCCCCAGGTCGTGGGGAGCAAAGTCCCACTTCCATCGCGGCAGGCTGGCGTAGTCCAGTATCGGGCGAATCTGGGCCTCCAGCAGAACCGGATTGTAGATCAGGAACAGCGGTGAACCGGGGTAGGTGACGTCGACCGTGCAGATGCAGCCGTTCGAGAAGTTCTCCTTGCTGAACATCATCGGCCGGCCGTCGAGGTCGGCCACGATCTTGTGGGCGCCCATCGCCTGTCGATAGGCGATCGCCAGTATCGCGGCATAACCCTCCCCGAAAGGCTTGGCATCATCCATCAGCCGCTTTTCGAGCGCGGTTACCCGGTCGTGAAGGGTCTGGCGGTTACGCCAGGTGTCGCCGAGCATTCGACCAAACGAGCGCTCCTTCGTTGTCCAGAATGCGGGAAGGGGCCTCCCAAAGTACTCGATCGAGCGCAGGTCGTCGTAGGCAACTGCGATGGTCGCGGTTTGCCCGGCCTTCAGCGGGGTCGTAGCCGCGAGAACCGGCCAGTTGTCGGAGCCGGAACGGGGCATCCGCACATCGTCCGATTCGGGCAGGCGCCCGTTTGCGATGAAAGCCATTCGGCTCTCGTGGTGGCTGTTCGCCCCGACCTCGCCGGCTTCCGTCGCCAAAGTGACATAGCCCCAATCGATGCGTCGGTCGTCTCCGACATGTCCGAGCACCGCCTGCTCGGCGGTCCCCATCCGCGCCGCCTCCAAGCCGCCCAAGCGGTATCGGCCCCAAGTCACCCGCTGTCCGGGTTCGTTGGTGCACCATTCGGCCGAAAGGTCGAGATAAACCGCTGCCGGCTTACTCGTCCCGGAGAGTCGAAAATCGACGAATCCCACCGGGCGCGAGGCGACCTCGATATCGTCGACAAGGGTCGGGCTCCAAAACTCGACTTCGAGCTGGAAATCGGGACCCGCGAAGACGTAGGTGGTTCGGCATGCGTCGACAGTGAGGGACTTCTGTTCGAGTGCCGCTGCTTCGTTCGGGAACGGTCCACAGAAGCGGTAGGCCTTGTCGCCGACTCGAAGCAATCCCGACATACCAAATGGCTTGCCCGTCCAGTGCCGTGGCCAATCATCGGTCAGGCGGTCGTTCATCGACCATGCTGACAGGAAGGGGTCGTGAACGATCAGCGGAACGGCAGGGGGACGTAAGTTGACCATGGTGGAACTGAGGGCTACGGCAGCCAGCGAAAGCATCCTCACGGGATACCCGAACTAGGGAGGCGACGGCCCGGCTCGGCGGGAGCCGCTACTTCACCGTCTCGACGAGGATCAGGTTCGTATGGCCGGCGGTGCCCGGAGGGATGCCCGCGGTCACGACGACGGTATCCCCGACGCGCAGCTTCTTATGCCTCAGGAACGCGTCGATCGCTGCCGCGACGGCATCGTCCGTACTGCGCGGGGCGGCAATGGTGAGGCTCTCGACCCCCCAGACCAAAGCCATCTGGGCCTGAGTGCGCGGATTCCAGGCCGCACAGAGTACCGGTACACGGGGCCGGAATTTCGACACCATCCGCGGCGTCGTTCCCGAAGTCGTGGTCGTCACGATCGCCTTTGCACGGATCGAGGCGGCAAGTTGCGCCGCGGAGCGAGCCACCGCCTGAGTCGTGTTGAGGTTCGTCTGGGGAGTGGCGTCGAGGTCGTGATGGTCGAGCAGGGTTTCCGCCTTCTCGGCGATCCGGGCCATCGTCTTCACCGCTTCCACCGGATATTGTCCGGTTGCGGTTTCGCCGCTCAGCATGATCGCATCGGTGCCGTCGAGGATCGCGTTTGCGACGTCGCTGGCTTCGGCCCTCGTCGGCCGGGGGGCGACGATCATAGATTCCAGCATTTGGGTCGCGGTGATGACGGGGACACCGGCAGCCACCGCCTTTCCGATAATGCGCTTCTGGGCCAGCGGCACATCCTCGGTGTCCATCTGGAGTCCGAGATCTCCGCGGGCGACCATCACCACATCCGACACCTTGAGAATGTCGTCGATCTCGCGCAAGGCTTCGCGGGTTTCAATTTTCGCGCAAAGGCGAACGGTCGGATCGTATTGGTCGACGAGCCGCCGCAAGTCGCGGATATCCACCGGTTCTCGCACGTAGCTCAGGGCGATGAAGTCGGCGCCCGCCTTGCACGCTTCAAAAACATCATGGCGATCTTGGTCGGTGATCGCCGGCACCGAGAATGCCTTTCCGACGAGCGTGAGCCCCTTGCGGCTCTTCACCGGTCCGCCGCAAAGGGCCTTGGCGTCAAACGTGCACCCGCATCGGCCACCGACCTTGATCTCGACCTCGCCGTCGCCGATCAGGATGCGGTCGCCGGGCTCGATCCGCTCAAAGATCTCATGTTGCGGGATCGGAAGGGTGACGCCTTCGTTCTGCCCGATCGTGATCGATTGGCCGGCCTGAAGGACGATCTCGCCGCCCTCGACCGTTCCCAGTCTGAACTTCGGTCCTTGAAGGTCGACCAAGATGCCGACGGGGGAGATCTCCGGCGAAAGCTCGCGGACCCACTCGATCCATCGGTGCCGGTCGTCCCAGTTGCCGTGGCTGCAATTGATGCGCACGACGTTCGTGCCCGCCCGGATGAGCGCGCCGATCTTTTCACGGCTGCCAGTTGCCGGCCCCAGCGTGGCCACGATCTTCGTCCGGCGCTTCAAGTTACTTTAACGCCGTCCACAGCTCTTCGAATGTTTGCACCAGGTTCTCGATCGCATGGAATCCGCCCATCCAAAATGATCGGGAGTCCAGGTCGACACCAACAGTGGCCATCAGCTCGTGCGGCGACTTCGATCCGCCGAGTTCGAGGAGGGCGATGTACTTCTCCTCGAACTCCGGACCTTCGCGCTTCGCCATGTCATAAAGCGACAAGGTCAATAGTTCGCCGAACGAATAGGCATACACATAGAACGGCGACATGACGAAGTGGCTGACATAGCTCCACCAGTGCCGATGCTGCTCGCCCAGTTTGACGCTGTCGCCGAACATCGACTGCATCTCGGTCTGCCAAAACTCGCCGATCCGATCCGCGGTCAGCTCACCTTCCTCGGCTCTCGCATGGTGGCACGTCCGCTCGAACCGGAACATCGCCGCCTGGCGAAAGACGGTCGCGAACGTATCTTCTATCTTCCGGGCATACATCGCGAGCCGGTCTTTTGCGGATGCTTTGGAAACCAAACGTTCGAAGACGATCTGTTCCGCGAAGACCGAGGCCAGTTCCGCCATCGGCAGCGTGCCTTGGTAGTTGAAGTAGGATTGACCGCGACTCAACGAGGCATGGACCCCGTGGCCGAGCTCATGCGCGAGCGTCTGGACGTTGTCCATCTGGCCCAGGTAGGTCATCATGATCACCGGGTGGGTGTCCGGCGTGTTGAAGCTGCAGAAGGCACCGCCCGTTTTTCCTTGGCGCGGCTCCGCGTCGATCCACTCCTGGTCGAAAAATTCCTCGGCCCGGTCCCGGATGGTCGGGCTGAAAACTCCAAAGGCATCGAGGATCATCTTGCGGGCTTGGTCCCAAGGGATCCGCTCCTCTGCTTCGGCAAGAGGCGCGTAGCGGTCGATATGGGTGAGCTCGCTTAACCCCAGAATCTCCTTCTTGATGCGGTAATAGCGGGAGACGAGGCCGTAATGCTCGCGGCAAAGATCGACGACGAGATCGACCGTTCCCTTCTTGAGCTCGTTGCTGAGGTGGCGGGATTGCTCCGGAAACTCATAGCGCCGCAGCCGGTCCTCGACCCGCTTGTCCTGAAGCAAGTTGTTGAAGATGAAGGTCAGTACCCGCTGCATGGAGACAAGCCCATCGGTGAGCGATTGTGCAGCGGCGTTTCGGGTCGCCCGATTGGGATCGCGAAGCAAGTCGAGAACCTCCTGCTCGGAAAGCTCCTCGGTCTCCTTGGTCTCGGGATCCGTGAATCGATAGGTTTGGGTAGCGGTGAGTTCGTCGAAGAGCCGTTGCCAAGCTCTTGAGCCGGTGTTCGCGGTTTCCTCGAGGATCACTTCTTCGGCTTCGGTGAGCCGATGGTCGCTGTAGGCCCGCACCAGCCCGACATAATGGCGGTAATCGGCCAGCTTCGGTTCGGCCAGCAAGCCCTCGATGTAAGCGCCCTCGGCTGCCTGCAACTCCAGCTCGAAGAACATGAGCTTGACGCGAACGGCGGTGCCCTGCTCCATCTGTTGCTGAAGGAACGCACCGTTCGCAGGGTCCGCAGCATCGGCGGCGAAGAGCAGATTGGCGTAGATCACCGGCTTCACGCCGAGAATCGAAATGGACTCAAGCTCCTGGAGCGCGGCGAGCATGGAGTCGGCGTCGAGAGCGGCGCCCTCCACCTTCCCGCGATAGCGCTCGGCAAAGGCGTCGGACATCGCGTGGACCTCTCGCCAGGTTGCCTCGATTTTGGAGTCCTCCCGTCCTGAGAACAGGGCGGACAAGTTCCATCTGATGGCAGGGGATTCGGCGGAGAGGGCGGCGGTCATGAAACATTATGCGCACGGATTCGGCTTCTGGCGGAGTACGGACTTTCGGCGACGACCGCGCGGTGTCCCAGCCAAAGGATGAGCATCCCTGATGGCCCAAGCGTCGTATCTAGGCGTACATGTCCATAATGAGGGCGAACTAACATGGCTTACCGACCGGGTTACACGTCCCGACCCCATCCAACCTTGACGGTGAGCGCGATCATCGGCATCTTGCTGATCCTTGGGTTCCTGATCTGCTGGATGTCGCCGGGAACGTTCGAGGCGCTGGCACTTTTCACCGGCGATGTTTCCCAACAGCCTTGGACGGTGTTGACCTACCAGCTTGCCAACGCCTCGATCCTTTCGATCATCTTTGGCGTTTGGTGGCTCTTTGGAATCGGCAACTCCATCGAGGCCGAGTTAGGCAAGCAGCGCTTCCTGGCCTTCTGGACGATCATGTCCGTGCTGGCCGGCGTCATGGTGTGGGTTGGCTCACTCCTTACGGGAGTGCCTGGCATGCTGTGGTCGGCCTGGGTGCCGCTATCCGCTCTGACCGTCGCGTGGGGAACCCGCAACCCGAACGCTCAGGTGACCTTTATGTTCATTCTGCCGCTCACGGGCAAATGGCTGGCCTGGCTTTCCGCGATCCTCGTGTTCTTTGGAACGACCCCGCAACTGGCGCCTTTCGCCGCCCTGCCCCTGCTGCTGTCGTACTTGTTCGCTGCGAACAGGCTGGCCTTTGCGCCATGGTCGGGACCCTCGCGCATCGATGCGTGGGAGAAGCGGCGTGACAAGCGACTGCTCGACCTCGTCGACGATTCCATCGAGAGGAAGAAGGAAAGAGAGGAGCGCGAGCGGCTCCGAAGGCTCTTCGAGGGTTCGATATCGGACGACGACGAGCGGAAAGAGGGCTAGCCGCCTCCGGCAGTCCCAGTCAGAATCATCGGCCGCCCAGCTTGTGGAGCATCGTAAGGTCCACGTCGTTGACGTCGGAACCGGTGTTTCCTTCGGCATCGCGGGCAACGACCTGGATGCGCAGCCGCTTTCCAGCTATTCCCGGAATCGTCACGATCTGGGAACCGTCATGGGCGGTGTTGCCGGCGAGGATAATCGGGAAGGTCTCGCCCCCGTTAGGAGAAAGACGGATATCGACCCCGGTGACCTTGACGTCGTCGTCGGCAATCCACTTAACCTCGAGCTGTTGCCCCGCCTGCAGGTTCTGGCGCTCGTTGAGGTTGAGCACATAGGCGACCGGATTGCTGCCGCCGGCGTTGGCCGGTACGTGCATCATCACGCAGTGCATCACGCCCGCGCTGGTGACCAGCGACTGGCAGTTGATTTGCTTGATTGTGTAGCCCGGCATCGCCGTCTGATACACCTGCAGCGCCTGCGTCTCGTACTGGTCGGCGACGGAGTTGGAGTACACCGGAATCAAGACGAGGTTGTTGCAGATCGTCACGTTCGTGAACGTGTAATGGACCCCTCCGTTCGTCACTGCCGGAATGCGATAGACCGTCCAGCCTCGTGAAGCCAGCAAGTTCGCGGCCCCGTCACAAATCTGGTCATGAGTTGAACCTGATGCGAGCGGCCAATCGCTGATGATGACCTTCCGATCCGCGATCACCTGCATCCACATGTCGATGTGCTGGGTCAGGTCGATGTTTGTGCTAAACGGGTTGAAGAACGTGGTGTCGATGTTCTGGAAGTCGCGCCACAGGTCGTGGATGACCTGCTCGCTCTTGCCCGGATTCTCGTTGTTGATCAGCCTCGTGACAAACGACTCGCCGATCCCATTGAGGTGCATGTTGCCGCCACCGTGAATGAGCGGGATATCGTATTTGGGATGCGTTTTGTAGGTGCGAAAGAAACTGGGAAAGGCGTCGTCGTTCGGTCGAGGCCGATTGTAGATGTGGTCGACGATCGCGCGGCAGCCGCCCTGGAACATGTAGCGGGGGCCGTAATCCCGAATCCAGATCGTGTCGGTCGTTACCGTGCAGTACTCGACCTTCGCCATGTTGACCCCGGCGCTGCTCAAGGTTGAGTTGACGCTGGTCCGTTCACTGGAAGAGTCGACGACCATGTACACCTTGGCGTTGCCAACAGTCGTGATCTCCTTGGCCATCTGCGTGAGAATGTTGTTCTGGCCCGTCGATCCTTCCCAAGCCATCAGCACGCCGTCCATCGGCTCGTATTCGGAAGCGCAACGGACGGGGCCGGTCGGTGGCTCGTTGGCGGTAGGAAACTGAAGGCTGTCCAGGTAGTAAGGCCAGATTCGCTGTTCCCATGGCGTCATGTTGCGGGGAATGTCGACTCCGTCCGGGTAAAGGCCCTGCCCGATCGCTCCCGATGCCAATGCAATCCAACCCAAACCAACCACGCAACGCCGCATGGTTTCTATTATATGGGAGGGTGAGGCGTGGCAAGGCAATCCCGGACCTTTTCCGAACCCCGCTACCCCGTACCCCTAAACAATCCGTCCTTCCGCAAACGCTTCCAGCCTCACCGGCTTGAACCGATAACGGGGAACCGGCGCGGACCCAAAGTTCCATTCGACCAGAGGCCGAATCACCTGTTCGGTCATGAGCGTATCGGAAAGCTCCCGGCGAATCGCCTCGATCTGCAGCAGCAAGACCTGCAGATGGACCCTTCCGAGCGCCATCGATCCGACGCGGCGGCCCTCGTCGGTGGTGAGGGTCTGCCCCAGGACCGCCCTCGCAATTTCGCGGTTATGGAATTCGATGGCTTCGGCAAATCCAGTCGAGAACGACCGATCCGCGCCAAGCATCGCGACTTCGATCTGGTTGGGCACCAGTAAGGCGGTGTGCTCATTCAAGCGGCTTAGGGCATCGAGCGCCGAAGCTTGTTCCTCGAACGGAGTACCGCGATCGTAGCGCCCGAGCACTGTCGGCGAGGCGTAACGCTCCAGGTGCAGCCGCCAAGACTTGAGCAGCGCCTGCTTGGCCGACCAATGCGGATACGCGGCTTCCAGATCGCTGCGGCCGCGGGGGAACCCAAACGAGCGCCGGTGCACGTGCACGACGAACTTCTGTCGGGGAAGGTCAACCGCCGGTTCGCCCGGAACCTCAAGCACGAGGCCGCTGACGTTTCCATATCGGTCGACGCGCAGGCCGAAGAGCGACGGGTCTTTTGGCTTGCAGGCAACCAATCGGACCTCGCCGCCCGCCCGGTCTAAGACCATCTCCTGGACCGACCACCCGCGGCCAAACGCCGACATCCCCTGTCGCAGGATGTCGTCCGCCGACCCAGCCATGGTCGCGAACTGGTTCTCGATCCACCTCGCGACCCGGTTTCCGAAGGGACTGTCTTCGCCGGGGACGATCTCACCCGGAGTCGCGAGCACGGCAAGCGACTTGATGGTCAAGGCGGTCTGAACCATTGCGTCGCCTTCCATCGCTTGCAGGGTTGCCGGCGGCAATCCGGTGGGCAGGGGCGGTCGCTCAAAGGACCGCAGATCGAATCGCGAGAGCTGTGGCGCCGATTCGCCGCTCGGAGGCTGCTTCCGCAGCAGTTTTCGAAAGAAGTTTAAGGATCTCATGGTCATTTGCGAAGGTCGCCGAGGAGGATACGTCCGGTGATTGCCGACCCGAGTCCGCTCACGGCCAGGGCGAGGGCGATCACGAGGTCGTCGTGGTAGCCGTTGCGGGCGTTGTAACGGGTGTTCCCGGCATCGGTGGTGGTTTGTTCGAAGTGCTGAAGCTCCTTGATCAGCTCGATGTGGGGCGTCATGGCGAGGTGCCGCCGTTCGAACGCCCACGACAGGTTCTGAATAAGCTCTTGTTTGACGGCGTTGGTGAACTGGAGTCCGCGCGCTGCCCGCAGCTCGGGTCGCTGTTCCATCAGCTCGAACACGGGATTCCCGACGCCGGTTGCGTCGACGATAACCGAGGCGTCAGGGTATGGCTCGACGAGATCGGCAATCCGACTGACGGTGGTATCCCAGCACACGCGGTGCCAGCGATCGACACGGTGGACGGCGAACCCCTCACGCTTGCCCACGACCACGACAACCGCGGTGAAGTCGAAATCCCTCCCCAAATCGATCCCAACCGCGGCTCGACCTTCGATCGGCGGCAGGGTCTCGAAGAGGCAGGCGTCGATGTCTTCCGTCTTGAACACGCGTCCCGCCGAGTCTTCGAACGACGCCTCGTACTCGACCCGATAGGCGCGTGGCGAGATGAGTTCCTGCTGAATGCCCAGAAACCGGCGCGAGACAAGTGGCGACTCTTCGCTGGGCCCCGTGCGGCTCCAGATACCGTGCTCGCCTCGCTGGCCAAGATCGAAGAACCGGTGAAAGTGGTTCAGGCCGTTCGGGGTACTGATCAAGGTCATCGTGCCGTCGTTCGTTGCCAGCATCGGCATGGCGACTTCGGTGATGACCGATTCGGGCAGGAACGCGGCTTCGTCGATGACGATCGAGCTGGCTTCACGGCCTCGGAGGGTGTACTCCAGGTGCCCTGAGCGCGCGGTCAGCTCGTTGCCGCCGATCTCCAATCGCGGATAGGGCGACGACCGGACATTCTCCACCCGCTTGGGGCCGAGTACGGTTCTGGCAAGGGCGACGACGCGATCGAAGAGGATGTTGGCTTGGTCTTGCGTGGGTGCGATGACGACGCATCGATGGCCGTTGCTTCGCGTCAGGCGGTAGAGCGTTTCCACCGCGCAGACGTCGGTCTTGCCCCACCTTCGGCCGCAGGCGAGTACCTTGATTGGGCTCGGATGAACCAGAAACTCCCGCTGTCCGGGATGGGGCCGCCAGTGCTCCGCGATCGATTGCAGGAACGCATCCACGCTCTGCAGTAGGCACTAGCCGAGGCTTTTGTCAACCACCTATGGAATTTTGGAAACCACCCTCACGATCCGCAAGCGGGAAGGTGCGCCCCAAAAAGCTAAAGAGCGCCCCGGCGAACCGGGGCGCTCTCTCCTCATTAGTCTCGGTCAGGGCCGGTTCGTCCGGCCATGAGATTGACTTGAGGCGCGCGTTCCACTTAGCCTGCTGGTCTCCCTCTGGAATGGTGTCGTTCCAAGGTCCGCAATCTCCGCCAACAGGTCCAACATGGCTTCGACCCTGACCGTTGACTTTGGAATGTTGACTTGCCCATCCTCCGAAGGGTGCTGTAGCTCCTTAGTGGGCATGTGTGGATGGTAATAATTCTGGTCTTAAACGACTCTTAAATGGGGTGAACGTGCGCGATTCTTACAGCGCGATATAATGGATCGCGCATGCCAGATGCTGTATGCCGAGTCGAGCTGTTCGGCAATCTCAGACTGTTCCTTAGCGGCCGCCCGATGCCAATCAAGTCTCAGCGATTGGGCTCGCTGCTCGGGTTGATGGCGCTTGAGTTGCCGGCGCGCTTACCAAGGTCCCACGTGATCGAGATTCTTTGGCCAGAAAGCCTGCCGGAATCGGGCCGCAACAGCTTGAGCGTGGCAGTGCATGGGTTGCGGCAGTTGCTCGAACCGACAAAAGAGGACCAGGGAACGATTCTAGTCGCTGAATCCACCGATATAGGTTTAAACCCACTAGCCGTTTCGACGGATGTACAGGATTTCCAGCAGGCTATTGCAGAAGGGCGCCTTGGCGAGGCTATTGCCCTCTATCGACCGAACCTTGCCCAAGGCCACCATCTTGACGCCTTGCACGATGCACAGGCGAAGTATCACCTGGTAGCCATCAAGGCCTATGAAGAGCTGGTCAAGAGCTTGCGTGAGGCAAAAAAGGTTCGCGAAGCCATCGTGGTGAACACGCAGCTCATCGCCCTCGACCCCTTCAATGAGCGCGCACACATTCGGGCGATAAAACTCAATCTGGAGTCCGGTAACCGTAATAGCGCTCTCGAAGCCTACGAGGTTTTTCGGCGAATGCTAAAGACAAATTGTGGCGCCGAGCCAGACCCAACCGTCGACGCATTGGTTAGAGATATCGCGCCTGCTTTTGGAAACGTCTTTGTTGCCCCTGAAGTCGACACTTCTGATGACATACAGGCCACTCAAATTCCTGTTCGTCTAACAAAATTCTTTGGTAGGGCCAGAGAATTGGAATTGCTCGACAATCTCATTAATGGCGGGGCAAAGTTGATAACGATTACTGGAATGGGGGGTATCGGCAAGACGAGGCTTGTCGAAGAGGCTCTAAAACTTCAGGCTGCCAAGAACAACCCTCCTGCCCTTTACTTCGTTTCTCTTGCCGGCCGCAAGTCTGCATCCGAGGCCCTTAGCGAGATAGTGCAGGGCGTCCTGCCCTCCGGTTATCAAGCTCCCAACCTGACCGCCCAGATCGCAGCGGTGTTATCGAATCGGCGATCGATCCTCGTGCTCGACAACATCGAGGACCTCTTGAATCACGACGGCTTAGAAGGGGCGACGATGGTCGAAAGCCTCGCCGGCTCGGTGGAGTGCTTGACCGTGCTCTGCACTTCTCGAGTTGCCATTGCAATCGACGGAGAGGTGGATTTCCGCCTGGATCCTTTGCCCGATCTAGGCAAGGGCCATGCCTTCGATGCCGTCAAGGCAAACCCTCGGGTTCAGCTTTATGTCGATCGAGCAAAGAACGTTAACCCGGAGTTCGAACTGTCGGAGAAGAACTACAAGTCGGTTGCCGAGATTTCAACCTGGCTTGAGGGCGTTCCGCTGGCAATCGAGCTAGCGGCGGCCTGTGCTCGCTCCATCCCCCCCAAACTGCTTCTAACTCGACTCAAGGCGCGACTCGATCTGCCCGACTCCCGGCTGAGAAAGGGCGTTGCCCGACATCGCAGCATCCGCGCCGTACTCGATAGCAGCTTCGAGCTCCTTAATGCAAGCGAAAGACTAGTCATCTGCACGTGCGCAACATTTAGAGGCGGGATTTTCCAAGACTCATTGGATCGGATCCTCGGCTCAGATACCGGGCAGTGTCTTGCGCAGTTGACCCGTTGCAGTCTGCTACGGGCCGAGTCCACATCACACGGCATGCAGTGGAAGATGCTCGAAATGGTCCGTGAGTTTGCGGAAGCCCGGCTAGCCGAGGAAGAGGAACCCTCAAAGATCGAAACCGCTTTCGCGATGACATTCTTGACCCAGGCCGAAGCGCTTCGGCAGCTGCTCACGGGGCACCAGCAACGCGACACGCTCTCCCGCATGCATTTGGACCGAAATAACTACTTGCGTGCCCTCGACCTCATGCTGGACAGAACCGACATGTTGGAAGACGCTGTCCGTATGGTTGCGGCGCTATGGCGATTCTGGAGTATTGCCGGAACTCTCAACATCGGGCGCACTCGGCTTGATAGGCTGCTCACGCAGTGCGAATCGAGGCCGATCGATAGCGGCTTAATGGCTCAGGCGTCCAACTTCGCCGGTAACCTTGCCTATTCGGCTGGGGAGTATAGCAAGGCGAGGCGATACCACGAACGCGCGGTTCTTCACTACCGGCAAGAGTTCAATGCTGAAGGTTTGGCATCCGCACTCAACAATATCGCCTTAGCTGGGATGCGGCTGGGTCAGTATGCAGCCGCAAAGCACAGTGCCGCGGAGGCGGTTGCCACCGCTGATGAGCACGGGTTGCATGACCTCCATGCGACGGCTCTGGGAACCTTGGGCCTGACCAACTACTGCAACGGCGACTTTTGTGCCGCGGCAACCGAGCTCGAGGCTGCTGCGGTCAAATTTCGCGCACTGGGCAACATCTACGCGACGGCGAACAACCTACGCCACCTCGCACGGGCACGATTTAACCTTGCCGATCAACGCTTTGCCGGGCTTGTTTTCGAAGCACTCGAACTGGCGGAAGGTGTCAACTCCTTGGCCCTGGCACTCAGCATCGTGATGGTCATCGCAGAGATGTGCGCCAACCTGGGGAACAAGAAGCTCGCCAGTACGCTCTTTGCCACGGTCAAGGCCATTCGGGCAGCGGATTCCGTAAGTTTTGTTGCGGGCGATGCAGCCCTGGAAATCGAAGTCGGAAGGTTGGTTGAGCCCGCAGATCCAGTTGACTTCCGATCTGCAGTCGACCTGGCTCGCGAATTTCTGATCGGCGCCTCCCGGTCCTAATGTCGGCCTGGTCCGTCACTGCCGGCGATGGCTTTCCCAAGGGGGGTCGACCATGCTAGCCGGTCGGTGCAACTCCCTTGCTCGTGAGCTCCGACAAATTCAAGGCATTGGCCTCATTCATGGCATCTAGCAATCCGAGAAGCAGCTTCGGCACGAATCCAGGGCCGTTATAGACCCAGCCGCTATAGATCTGGACCAGGCTTGCGCCGAGGCGTAGCTTGTCGAGCACGTCCTGGGCGCTGAAGATCCCGCCGACACCGATCAGGGTCATCTCCCCATTGACCATCTCTGAAAGCAGCTGAAGATTGTCATCGGCGAGCGGCTTCAGCGGACGGCCGGATAGGCCGCCGACCTCTTGTGTCGGGCGGCTGAGTCCGTCCCGACTTACCGTCGTGTTGGTTGCGATAAACCCGGCGATGCGCTGCTGCCACCCAACTTCAACCACGTCTTCGAGCTGTCCTACCGTGAGGTCGGGAGAGATCTTGACAAAAATTCGCTCGCCCTCCTTGACGGTGCGCATCGCGGTCAGGATGTCGCTCAGCGCCTGCTTGTCTTGCAGGCTGCGAAGGTCGGGCGTGTTGGGCGACGACACGTTGACGACCACGTAATCGCCAAGTTTCCAAGCTATTTCGTAAATCTTCGCGTACTCGGCGGCGGCGTCCTCGATAGGGGTGACCTTCGATTTGCCGATGTTGACCCCGATCGGAATGCCGGCCCCTCGGGAAGCCAGGCGGGGAGCGGCGGCGCTGATCCCGCCGTTGTTGAACCCCATTCGATTGATGATCGCCTTGTCTTCGGGAATGCGAATCAGCCTCGGCTTGGGATTGCCCGGCTGGCCGTGATAGGTGAGGGTCCCCACTTCGGCGAATCCAAATCCCAGACTGGACCAGCGCGAAACCGCCGTCGCGTCTTTGTCGACGCCGGCAGCCAGACCCACGGGATTTGAAAAGTAAAGATTATTGGCGGAAACCTGCAGCCGATCGTCCTTGACCAAGCGCGTTCTAATGAGTCCGCGAGCGACCGCCCACAAGGCGAGGTTGTGCGCACGCTCGGCATCGAGTCGAAACAGAATCGGCCGAAGCACGCGCTCGTAGGCAGACATCGGCAACGATTATGCGGCCTTGCCCCCGACCGCATGAATCGGGTACCTTATTGGGTCTGAACAACTTGGCCACGCGAACGGTCCAGGCAGAAGCCGGATACCGTCGCGGGAACGGCGGGGAACAGAAACTATGGCAAAAAAGTGTTTAATCGAGAAGCAAGCCAAGCTCCAGGCAACCTGGGAGCGCTTGCGTAAGGAAGAGCAAGAGATCAAGGCTCTTCCGCTAGAGCAGCGCCAAGAGGCGATGGAAGCCTTCAAGACTCGGCGAGTCAGGAATCGCCAGTTCAAGGCGCGCTTCTACAATCGCTCGGCGATTGGCGGCCGTGCTCGCGGCTACATCCGATTTTTCGGCATCAGCCGGCAAGTTTTCCGGGAGATGGCCCACCGTGGCCAGATTCCTGGCGTGACCAAGTCGAGCTGGTAGCTCGAGAGGAGCCTCAGATATGCATAGCGATCCCATCGCGGACCTGCTGACCCGCATTCGCAACGGTTCCCGAGCCAAGCTCAGCGCCGTCGAAGTGCCCCACAGCCGCATCAAATTAGAACTCGTCAAGCTCTTGGAAGCCGAAGGCTTCGTCAAGGGCCACGAAATCACGACCGAGTCGAAGTTCCCTTCGATTCGTGTCCACTTGAAGTACGACAACCGCAGAAACCCGATCATTCACAGCCTTAAGCGCGTGAGCAAGCCGGGTCTGCGCGTTTACAAAGGGTCGGAATCGTTGAAGCCGCTTCGAAGCGGGCTCACGACTCAGATCCTTTCGACCAGCCAGGGGTTGATGACCGACCGAGAAGCGCGACGCAAGCACATCGGCGGCGAGATCCTCTGCGAGGTTTGGTAAGGAGGCCAAAGAGACATGTCGCGAATTGGATTGAGACCGATCGAGGTTCCCAACGGCGTCACCGTCGAAGTGGAAGCCGACAACCTCGTCAAGGTGAAGGGGCCCAAGGGCCAGCTTGAAATGCGCGTTGCCCGCGAACTGACGCTGAAGCAGGAAGACGGAACGATTGCGATTGAGCGGCCGAACAACCAGGCCCGGATGCGGAGTCAGCACGGCCTCGCTCGCACGCTCGTCAGCAATATGGTCGAAGGGGTTACCAAGGGCCACAAGCGGGAACTGGAGATTATCGGCGTGGGCTATCGTGCCCAACTGTCCGGCAAGAACCTTATCCTCAATATGGGCTACAGCCACCCGGTTACGATCGAGGCGGACGAAGGCGTGACCTTCGAGCTGCCCCAAGAAGAAAAGGGCCGCGCCCAGCGAATCATCGTCAGTGGCATCGACAAGGCCATGGTCGGCCAGTTTGCCGCCGACATCCGAAAGGTGCGAAAGCCGGATCCCTACAAGGGCAAGGGCATTCGCTACGTCGGCGAGGTCGTCAAGCTCAAGGCCGGTAAGCGAGCGGCGGCGAAGAAGTAAGGAGGATTTGAACCCAAATGGCTAAAACAACCCAACATCAGGCTCGAATCGTCCGCCACAAGCGGGTCCGCAAGAATGTGGTCGGCACCACCGAGCGGCCGCGCCTCGCGGTCTTTCGCAGCCTCAAGCACATTTCCGTCCAGCTGATCGACGACACCAACGGGGTGACGATCTGCAGTGCCAGCAGTCTGGAGAAGGACCTGAAGGCACCGGGCAACGTCGATGGCGCCAAGAAGGTCGGCGAGGCAATCGCCAAGCGGGCTAAGGCTGCGGGCGTCGAGAGAGTCGTTTTCGACCGGGGCGGTTTCCGCTACCACGGTCGTGTAGCAAGCCTCGCCAGCGGAGCTCGCGAGGGCGGTCTGGAGTTCTAAAAGCATGAGAATGATGAACCGAATGACCGGCCGGCGAGACAATCGGCAGCAGCAGACCGAGGGTCCGCAGCTCGATGTTCGCGTGGTGCGGTCGAATAAAGTGTTCAAGACCCACAAGGGCGGCAAGACGGCCTCTTGGTCGATCCTCGTCGTCGTGGGCGACAACAAGGGTAGCGTGGGCGTCGGCCTTGGCAAGGCGCGCGGCATTCCCGATGCGATCCGCAAGGCGGAAGAGTCGGCGCGAAAGAACATGTTCCGCGTGCCGATGATCGGCGACACGATCCCGCATGAGGTCCGCGCCAAGTGCGGTACCGCAACCGTTCTGCTCCGGCCGGCTTCGCCCGGTACGGGCGTGAAGGCAGGCAGCGCCGTCCGCGCCTGCCTGGAAGCAGCCGGGATCCACAACGTGCTCGCCAAGAGCCTCGGCAGCCGCAATGCGGTGAACATGGCTTATGCGACCATCGATGCCTTTAAGCGGCTTGCCGCGCCGGAAGATGCGGCGGCCAAGCGCGGCCTCGATGCCAACGAGCTCGTACCGTGGCTCAGCAAGGCGCGCAAGGAGGAAGAGGATGCTGCGCATTAGGCTCGTCAAGAGCATCATTGCCCAGACACCCAGGAACCGCGCCACCGTGCACGGACTCGGCCTGCGCAAGATGCATCAGGTCGTGCTGCAGCCGGATAACCCGGCCATCCGCGGCATGATCCACCACGTCAAGCACATGCTCGAGGTGGAAGTGGTCGAAGGCGAGGTGACCAAGAAGAAGGTCGTGAAGACCTCGAAGCCGGCGGAATCCAAGCCGAGGGCCGAAAGGAAAGCGGCTTCCGTGAAACCGACTGCGGCCCCGACGGCGGAGAAGCCAAAGGCTGCCGCCAAGCCCAAGGCAGCGGCAAAGCCTGCCGCCGCAAAACCGGCTGCGGCAAAGAAGCCTGCTGCAAAGAAGAAGGCGGAGGAATAACCGATGAAATTACACGAACTCAAGCCGGCCAAGGGCAGCAAGCGGCCACGCCGACGCGTAGCCCGAGGTATCGGCAGTGGTCTGGGCAAGACCGCTGGACGCGGCACCAAGGGCCAGAAGGCACGGCGTCAGATCCACCCTCGCTTCGAGGGCGGCCAGACCCCGATTCAGCGCCGACTGCCCGTCAAGAAGGGCTTTCGCAACGTGAATCACAAGGTCTTCTCGGTGGTTAATCTCGACGACCTCGAAAGGCTGTTCAGCGCCGGCGACGAAGTGACGCCGGAGAAACTCGTGGCGGCCGGTGTCATCTCGGCGAACAAAGATGGCGTAAAGATCCTTGGGTTTGGTGAATTGACCAAGAAACTCAAGGTGTCCGCGCACGCCTTCAGCAAATCGGCTGAAGCGGCGATCACGGGCAAAGGCGGAGCAATCACTCGAATCGAATAGGAAGTAAATGGGAACGGCACTAGGGGCAGGCGGATACGGCGGCAGAGGCGATAAGGGCCTCCGCATGCCGCTGATGGAAACATTGAAGCTGGCTTGGGCCGATCCCGACATCCGGGACCGGCTCAAGTTCGTGCTTTTCTGCTTCGGCGTCTTCGCCTTGGGCATCCACATCCCGATTCCTATTCCGGGCATCGATCCGGGCCGGTTCGAGGCCATGCTCGAAAAGAACGTGTTCTTCCAGATGCTCAACACGTTTGGCGGCGGCGGCCTGCGCCGGATATCGATCTTTGCGCTCGGTCTCAATCCCTATATCACGGCCTCGATCATCATGCAGATCCTAACCACGGCCATGCCGCAGTGGAAGAAGGAAATGCAGGAGGGTGGCGAATACGCCCGTCGTCAGCAGAACAAGCGAACGCGATTGCTCACCGTGTTCCTGGCCTACGCCCAGGGATGGGGTCTCCTTCAGATGATGGGAGATGCGATTGGAGTTCAATCACCGATGTCGAAGTTCATCATCCTTACCTTCTGGATGACGGGCTCAATGTTCATGCTGTGGCTGGGTGAGCAGGTCAGTGAGCGAGGCATCGGCAACGGCGTTTCGCTATTGATCTTCGCCGGTATCGTCATCTCTTTGCCGAACATCACTTCGCAGATCGGCAAAGGCATCGCAGATGGAATCGTCAACTGGGGCAGCGTGATCGTCCTGATCGCCTTTTTCCTTGCGACGACGTGGTTCATCGTTCACTTTACAATTGCTCAGCGACGGATTGCGATCCAACACATGAGGCGGCAAGTGGGGACGAAGGTCGTGGGTGGCGCAAGCAGCTACCTGCCGTTTTCGATCGCCCTCGCCGGCGTCATCCCCATTATCTTCGCGATTTCGCTCATCTACATGCCCGCCCAGTTTGCGAGCTTCTCGCCTCCGGGATCGGTGTGGCACGATTCGCTGATGAAGGTTGCGGACTTTTTCAGTCCGAATTTCAGAAAGTGGGAAGGATGGGTCGGCGCTCTGGTTTACACCGGCCTGATTTTCTTCTTCACCTATTTCTACACGGCGATCCAGTACAACGTCGAAGACATCGCAAACAACCTCAAGCGGGGCGGCTCCTTCATTCCGGGCGTCAGGCCGGGAAAGCAGACTAAGGACTTTCTCGACCAGGTCATCTCGCGACTGACGTTTGTCGGCGCCGGCTTCCTTGCTCTCGTTGCGTTGACCCAGTTCATCGTGCCTCTCATCATCCCGGTGGCGCAGGTTGGCCTCATCGGCGGTACGTCCTTGCTGATCATGGTTAGCGTTGCGTTGGAGACGATGCGGCAGATCGAGGCCAACCTGCTGATGAAGCAGTACGGCGGTTAGACCTTGAGCGGGTTGCGGATCATCCTGATCGGACCTCCCGGTGTCGGGAAGGGAACGCAAGCGGCTCTTCTGGAACAGCAGCTCCGCGCCAAGCCCCTTTCCTCGGGGGTTATCTTTCGATCCGAAATCGAGGCCGAAACGGACCTCGGGCGACTCGCCAAGAGCTATATCGACCGTGGAGAACTGGTGCCAAACGGCGTGACGATCGAGATGATGGCCAAGCGCATCCGGTCGGAAGACTGCCGGAAACACGGTTTCATTCTCGACGGCTTTCCCCGCACTGTGCGACAGGCCGAAGCGCTCGACCAGATGCTTGCGGACATGGACATCGAGCTCGACGCCGTGATCAATCTGGATGTCGACGACGAGCTTGTGGTCAGCCGCCTGAGTGGCAGGTTAGGCTGCACCAAGTGTGGAGAGCTCTACCACGTCACCAATAAGCCACCTAAGCGCGAGGGCCTCTGCGACAAGTGCAACAGCCCCCTCTTCGTACGGTCCGACGACCAACCGGAGACGATCCGCGAGCGGCTCAAGGTGTTTCACGAGAACACCAAGCCGGTGATCGAACACTACGAGGCCAAAGGGATGGTGCGACATGTTGACGGATCGCTTGAGCCCGAAGACGTCTATGCTGCCATCACCGCCGCGACCAAGAAATGATCTATCTCAAGCGGCCTGAAGAGATCGAGAAAATGAGGGCTTCGGGGCGGGTTGTGGCCCGTGCGCTCAAGGCGATGAGCGAAGCCATCGTGCCCGGAAAGACCACGATGCTCGAGCTCGATGCGATCGCGGTCAAGATCATCGAGGAGTCAGGGGGCGTGCCAAGCTTCTTAGGCTACAAAGGCTATCCCGCCGCGACCTGCATCTCGCTAAACGAAGTGGTCGTGCACGGCATTCCCAGCGAGCGGGTGCTCATGCCGGGTGATATTGTCGGCCTCGACCTCGGCGTATGCCTTGATGGGTGGGTGGGCGATTCCGCCTGGACCTTTGCCGTGGGCGAGATCTCGCCCGAAGCCCAGCGGCTGCTCAACGTGACCCAGGAGGCGCTCTTCCAAGGGATAGCCAAGGCGAAGATCGGTAACCACATCGGCGACATCTCGCACGCGGTGCAGAAATATGTGGAGTCGCTTGGCTATGGCGTTGTTCGCGATCTCGTCGGACACGGGATCGGCCGCAAGATGCATGAGGAGCCGAGCGTTCCCAATTTCGGAAAGCCTGGCACCGGCCCGGCCCTCAAGGAAGGGATGACGATCTGCATCGAGCCGATGGTGGCGCAGGGAACGTGGAGGGTGAAGACCTTGCCCGACGACTGGACGATGGTGACCGCCGACGGCAAACTCGCCGCCCATTTCGAGCACATGATCGCGATCACTCGTTCTGGCCCGGACATTCTCACCCTGTTGTAACGAGTCAGTCCGGTACCCGAACTTCGACGGATGTAAACTGCCGACCATGCACGTGCGGGTTGGATTCATGGGGATCGCGCATCTTCATGCGGCAAGCTATGCCCATAGTTTCAAGGCGCTGGGAGGCGCAAGCGTCACCGGAATCTGGGATCCTGACGCCAGTCGTGGCCGAGCCTTCGCCAGCGAGTACGGACTGACCCCTCTCGAATCGGCCCATGCCCTTCTCGAGTCCTGCGACGCGGTTGTGATCGCGTCGGAAAATTCGCGCCACGCCGAGCTCGGAATGCAAGCCTTGGAGGCCGGACGCCATGTCCTGTGCGAGAAGCCGCTCGTCATTGATCTCAAGGCGGGCCGGAGGCTGGTGGATCTCGCGAAGTCCAAGGGCCTCGTTCTCATGACCGCTTTTCCCTGTCCCTATTCGCCGGCCTTTCACCGGCTCCAAGATAGGCTGAGAAAGGGTGAGATCGGCAAGCTGCGCGCGATCTGTTCCACGAATCGTGGAACCTGCCCGATGGGTTGGTTCGTGGAAAAGCAGTGGTCCGGTGGCGGCGCGATGATCGACCATACCGTCCACGTTGCCGACCTCCTATGGAGACTCGTGGGTAAGGAGCCCGTGCGAGTCCACGCACAGGTCGCCAACAAGATCTATGGCCAAGATTGGGAGGATTCGGCGATGCTGACCCTCGAATATCCAGGCGGGGTGTTTGCCACCCTCGACTCGAGTTGGTCCCGTCCGAAGAGCTACAAGACCTGGGGCGATGTCACGATGCGTGTCATCGGCGACGCTGGCCTTCTCGACCTCGACATGTTCAACCAAAGCGTCGAGACCTACCGGAACGACGCCAGTCCGGCGGGAAGGTTGAGCGGCTATGGATCCAATCTCGACATGGCGATTGCGCAAGAGTTCCTGCGGGCGATCGGCAAAGGAGATCAGAAGCCTCTCACCAGCGGGGAAGATGGGTTGCGGGCGGCGGCGGTGGCGCTCACCGCTTATGCCAGTTTGGAAAGCGGGCTTCCAACTCGGCTACAGGCCGCTTAAATGAAAAAAGCCGGCCGAATCCGGCCGGCTTTCGATAATCGTTGACGAGATTAGCGGGGTGCGGACGGGTCGCCCGATCCGCCGGGATCAGCAGTGCCGGTAGCACCTTGGTCCATCTTGCCCGGATCGATGCCACCGCCGGCGCCGCCACCCTTCTTCATCTTGCCCGGATGCGGGAATTCCATATCCGGATTCGGGGGAGCTGCGCCAGCCGACTTGGCTGCCTCGCTGCTGTTATTGACGTTCGCCTTCGTTGTGACGGCCTCGTCTGCGCCGGTGTCATCCTTTGCGCAGCCCGACAGCGCGACAACGCCGACTGTCAGAGCCAAGGCGATGCCTAAAATGCGCCAGTTCATTATGTTCCTCCAATAGTATCGCTTCGGCCAATCGGGCAAGCCCGACTCGCCATCAATTGCATCGTACCGTAGATATGATTTAGGTACAAGCTTATGACGAAACATCCCGGCCGAGAGGTTTCTCGACCGGGATGGCGAGTTCTGGTGTTCGCTTAGTAGCGATAGTCCCAGAACGTGTAGGCCCAAACGTTCGAGTCTGCGAAGAAGTCGCAGCGCTCAAGGTCCTTATACTTTCGAGCCTTCGAGTGACCGTCTACGTAGGCGACGTTGGTAAGACCCTTCTTGATCACGTCGTCCGTGGTGCCGGTCTTGGCGCCTTGCATGCGGTTCGGATACCAGGTCCAACCGTTGCCGCTGGAACCCGGATCGCAGGTCGTGTTCGGCATGAAGGCCCAGATACCGGTGTTACCCACGCCGTAGCCCGGGCTGATGTCGGTGTCCCACGTCGATTCGGCGAGCATGACGATCTCAGCTGGTCGAGCGACCGTGCTGATGTTGCCCTTGGCGCCCCACTCGATGAGGTCGATGTTGACGGCCCAGTAACCGACGATGCCGTAGTAGACATCCTCTCGGCTCTTGGAGTAGGCGCCGCCCCAGTCGATACCGTTATAGTTGCCGCGTCCTACAGCAGCAGCCCACTGCGTCTTGCCGACGTTCGGGCTGTACATCATATCCCAGTTCTTAATGTAGGGATAGCAGACGTTCATGAACATCGGTCGGGCGTTGGGATCTCGGTTGTCGTTACGTGCATCACCCCAGTCCGGCGTGGCGCAGGGGTTCTGGTTGTAGAGACAAGCACCGTTGTTGTCGTGCATCGGGATCTTGTCGTTGTTGTCTCCGGCGTACATGATGACGCCGAGAGCTGCCTGTTTACAATTGCTAAGAGCGCCCGTAATCTTGGCTGCCTCTTTAGCTTGCGCAAACACCGGGAAAAGAATTGCGGCGAGGATCGCAATGATCGCGATAACCACCAGCAATTCAATCAGGGTGAATGCTTTTCGCATCTTCATCATTAGATGATTAGTCCTCCTGATATTTTGTTTTGGTTTATGAATGCAGAATTGCCGGCTTCGACAAATAGAAAACCGAAGGCCGACTTTCCCCTCATCATGATATTCGATCTGACTGAGGAATCCAAGCGAAAGTTGCGGCAATTTATGAAAACGTTATCTGCCGAACCCTTCGAAACTTGGTCTCCTGCGGGATAGACGTGCCGTCGAGGTCGATTGGGTCGCCCTTAGCTGAGCGTAAATGTGGCTTTTCCGCGCAATAGATGTGCCATGATCCCTTTTATCCGGGCCACGGAGGATTGCTTTCCCGCATTTATGCGAGGTCGAACCGGCTTTCGCGCAAATGACGTCAAAACACGGAATGCGAACGCCTTGTGCGACCGTATGAATGTCTGATTTTCAAGCGAAAACATTGCAACGACCGAAAATGAAACCCATGTCAGTCATCACGCGAATTGGCGCGATTACCGCGCTCACCTTGGCCGCTCTTGCTGGCTCAGCTCAAAGTCTAACGAAAGAGCAGAAGGACCAAGTCCTGGCTCGCGTTGATGAAATCGTCACCAAGCGCGCGTTTGCCGCCGGAGCCGACTTCACCAAATGGCCCGAGTTCATCGGCAAACAGCAGAAGTCGATCGACGAAGCCGACGAGCCGGGCGAATTCGTCAATGCCGTCAACCGGGCCTTCCGAGAGTTCGGCTTTAGCCACATCGTCATGTTCACACCCAGGGCTGCCGATGCCCGCAAGACCAAGAAAATGGTTGGGATGGGTGTCCGAATCCAAGTTGAGGACGATGGCATCCGAATCACCGATGTCATTGCCAAAGGCCCCGCCGAGGAAGCCGGCCTTCAGATCGGCGACCTGATCATCGAGGCCGAAGGGAAGAAGCCGGAAGGCCCCGCCTCGTTCCAAGGCGAAGCCGGCACGATCCTCAACATCAAAGTGAAGCGCGGCCAAGAAGTCAAAGCCTTCGTCATCACGCGTCGGGAGTTCTCGACCGTGATGCCGGAATCGCTGACCTGGCAATCGCCGGATGTCGCCGTCCTCAAGGTTCCCTCGTTCATGGACTTCGATACCAAGCGTGTCGCCGGCTACATGGACGAAGTGCGAACGAAGGCAAAGCTGCTCGTTCTCGACCTTCGCAGCAACGGCGGCGGCCAGGTGAGCCATCTTCTCTCTCTCGCCGGCATGATCCTGCCACGAGAAGCCGATCTAGGCAGCTTCATCTTCCGCGACACCCTCGATAAGTACAAGAAGGAAACCGGGGACGAATCCGGCGATCTCGCCAAGGTTGGCGCGTGGAACAAGACCCGTCTTCACCCGATGCGAAGTCGTGGTGGCGGCGACTCCTCCTTCAAGGGCAAGATCGCGGTTCTGATCAACGGTGGAACCGGCTCGGCTTCGGAGATGCTGGCAGCGGCCCTGCAGGAGAACGTCGGCGCCAAGGTTATCGGCGAAAAGTCGGCCGGCGCTGTCCTCGCCTCGCTCATTACCGGACTTCCTCACGGCTTCGAGCTTCAGTATCCGTTCATGGATTACGTGAGCTGGAAGGGTCTGCGTATCGAGGGCAAGGGCGTTGTGCCGGAGATTTCGGCAGCGACCCCTCGTTTTGGCCAGCCAGACCTCGGCGTGCAAGCCGCAGTGGACTGGTACAAGGCGATAGCCAAGGCGGACGGAAAGAACTAACCGCCCAGGGCTCTGATCGCATTCTGGCAGGCGTCGATGGCGGCTTGATTAGCTCCCGCGGCGCCTGCGCTGCTTAAGGCGGCAATCGCCTTTCGATAAGCGCCGATCGCATCCCCGGTCTTGCCAAGCTTGTCGTAGCACTGACCCAAACGCTGATAAACCATGCCGGCCGGCGCGCCGGCCTTCAGCGCTTTCATGTAGGTCTCCGCCGACTGCTGATACCGACCCGCCATGAACTGGTCGCGAGCGATCTTGCGGAACATCGCAGCATCGTCCTGGTTGGAGCCGGAACTACTCGATCCGGAACCCTTGCTGGGCGTGATTTCGATTACCCCCGGTTTCTCCTCGTTGCTTTTCGCCTGATTGTCGGCTACTGGCGGCGGGTCGCTTTCGACATTGGTCCGTTCCACCGGCTGGTCCGGGGTCACCTTCATTGTGCCCAGGTTGGGGGTGATCGGGTTAGATCCCTCATCAATGGTTCCACTCAGTCCGGCTCCGGTCGGAGGGAGAATGCTGTCGCGGGTTCGACCAGGGTTCAGGCTTGGCAGCTCACGTCGGCCCTCGGTGGCGGTTTTCGTATTGCCAGCATTGGGGTCAGCCTTCGTTTCGCCAATGGCGGGTTCGTCGCCTGGACGAAGACGATTGGCTTCGCCGGTCAGGTTGGGAGCCGAATAATAGGCGTTGGTCGTCAACGGGTCCGTCCGGTCGTTGGCGGCCAGCAGAGTCGGATTGGTCTTTTCCAAATCGGACTTCGTGAGCTGCTCGACACCCCAGAGACCAAACGCAACGGCCCCAAGGGCGATGCCGACTCCCGCAAAGGCGGCGCTTCGCTTCTTGTTGTCGTCGGCTCGGAGCGGAGCGGTTGTCAGCATATTGCGTAGCTGCGTGAGCTTGATCCGATCGAGGGTCGAATCCGGCTTGAGTTCGACGACCCTCTCGTAGCACTCGAGGGCCTCGACAATCTTGCCCCGCCGTTCGTAGCAGTCGCCCCGAAGCGTGAGGGCGACCACCGACTGGGGATTCTCCTCGATCGCCTTTTCCGCGATCATCGTGGCTTCCTCGTAGCGATGCTCGGTCAGGAGCCGGTGGCCTTCGAGTACCAGCTGCTCGTGGTCGTGCAGCGCCACCTCGAGGGCGTCGGCGGGAAGCTCATCGCCGCAGCCACGGCAGAACCGGCTGTCGACGCTGTTTTGTAGTTCACACTTTGGGCAGGCAACCATAGCTAAAAGGCGTGTGCCAGTTTACCGCCACGGTCTTGGCCTTAACCCCCGCATCGTTTCCTGGCGATAGACTTCGGCGAGACCGCTCATGGGATCCGCCATCCACGTCCGCACCAGTTTCTTGAGGGCTTGCCTGAAGATGTTCTGGGCGGCCTGCTTGGAATGACCCCTCTGTCGTCCGATCTCTTCGAACGTCCACCCAGAAAGACGCATTTCGAAGACGGATTGTTGGTTGACGGTTAGATTCGCTCGATCGGCGACCGCGCCCCATTGCGAGCGGAGCAGGTACTCGATCTCCGGTGGCCGCGATCCCGCTTGTAGACATAATTCTCGCTGGTGGCTGGTGAGGAGCTTTCGCCGAAAGGTAGCCTCGCAGTAGTGAGGGGCATGCGGATCTCGTTCAATCCGCTTGATAATTTCTTCGGTTAGCCAAGTCAGTTCGTACGCGTGCAAAGCCATCGGGTCTCCTCAATAGTAGACAAATGTATACTACTATTAGAGGCCACCGCCCGTTTTGTCAACCACCCCCTGATATAATTCGGACATGACCGCCGCCACCGCTCTCAGGACTCCGCTTCATGCCGCCCACCTTCGTCACGGCGCCCGAATGGTGGAATTCGCAGGCTATGACATGCCGGTCCAGTACACCGGGATCATCGCGGAAACCAAGGCAGTGCGCGAAGGCGCGGGCATGTTCGACGTGAGCCATATGGCCCGCCTGAAGTACGAAGGCGAGCGAACGCTGGAGTTTCTTGAATGGATCACGACGAACGACGTCTCGAAGCTGAGCGACGGCACCGGCCAATACTCGCTCCTGCCCAATGACAACGGCGGTTGCGTGGACGATATCATCGTCTATCGGATTCACGACACCGAGTTCCGCATGGTCGTCAACGCCGCCAACCACGCGAAGGACGTCGCGTGGATCAAGTCCCAGAACCGGTTTGGCGTGGACATCGAGGATTACACCGATCGCACCGCCATGATCGCGGTTCAAGGTCCCACCGCGGCGCAGTTGCTGGAATCGATTTCTTCGGATTCAGAATCGATGGCGGCGGCGCCGTTATTCGGCGTCGTCAACACCGTCATTGCCGGCATCCCGTGCTTTGCCGCCCGATCGGGTTACACGGGAGAGGACGGCTTCGAGCTGATTTGCAGCGCGGAGCATGCGGAGCACCTTTGGGAAGCTCTGGCCAAGGTCGGCGTCGTGCCCTGCGGTCTCGGTTCCCGGGATACGCTCCGGGTCGAGGCGGGACTACCGCTCTACGGCCACGAACTCGGCGACGACCTCAGCCCGATTGCCGCCGGTCTGGGCTGGGTGATTTCCAAGACCAAGTCATTCATCGGCAGCGAGCCGATCAACAAGGCGAGGGCCGAGGGAACGCCGAAAAAGCTGCAAGGCGTCCGACTCGACGCCAAGCGCCTGACCGCCCCGGAAATGGGGATCTTCGTGGAAGGACAGGAAGTGGGCGCCATCACCAGCGGTGTCGTTTCCCCCACGCTCGATTGCGGCATCGCCTTCGCCTTCGTGGATGCATCCATCCCGCTGAATACGCCTTGCGAAGTCCAGATCCGTGGCAAGGGCGAGCCGGCCACGATCGTGAGCAAACGATTCCTGAAGGGCAAGTAGTGCCGGTCTACGAGTACGAGCCGACCGACCACGACTGCCTGATGTGCTCAGGGCGGATCGAGGTGCTGCAAGGCATCGAGGAGGAACCCATCCCCTATTGCCCCCATTGCGGCTTGCCGGTGAAGCGCGTGATCAGCCGGGCATCGTTCACGATTCGCAGCGGCCTGACCTTCCAGAAAGCTGCGGACAAAGGCTTCACCTCCTTCCGTCGCGTCGGCAAGGGCCAGTGGGAAAAGATCGCCGGCGAAGGGGTCGACGCGATCGTCGGCACTCCGGAGGACGTCGAGGCCGTGGAACGGGAGAAGAAACCGTAGGAGTTTTCGCTCAAGCCCATCCCTCATGTGGCCTCGAAGACTCGGCCAGACAAGGGGAGGGAACAAGGGTCAACGCCCTCCTCGGCTGGTACCGTGCGAATGCACGCGACCTTCCCTGGCGGAGGACTAGGGACCCCTACGCGATCTGGGTGAGCGAGGCGATGCTGCAGCAGACCCAGGTCGCCACCGTCCTGCCCTACTACGAGCGGTGGATGCGGCGGTTTCCGACCGTCGAGGACCTTGCCCGGGCCGAGATTGACGATGTTCTCGCGTTGTGGCAAGGGCTCGGTTACTACCGGCGCTGCCGCAACCTCCTAGCCGGAGCGAAGTGGATCGGCGAGCACGGCATGCCGCAATCCAGGGAGGCCTGGCGGAACGTGCCGGGAGTCGGCGACTACACGTCGGCAGCGATTGCTTCGATCTGTTTTGGCGAGCCGGTCGCCGTCGTCGATGGCAACGTCGAGCGGGTCCATGCCCGCCACTGCGCATCGGAACTGGTGGGATCAAGGCTCAGACGACAAGCTCAGGCATGGGCACAGGACCTGCTGGTCTGCGACCATCCATGCGACTTCAACCAGGCGATGATGGAGCTCGGCGCAAGAGTCTGCCGACCGCGCAACCCCCAATGCCAGGACTGCCCTCTAAACATTAGTTGCTTAGCCAATCGATCTGGTACCCAAAGTGAGTTTCCCCGCAGGACAGCCCCGATCCAGGTGCGCGAGATCGACAAACACTTTGTAATCCATACGAATGAGGATCGGGTGGTTATGGTCCGGATTCCCGATGGTCAGTGGGCCGAAGGAATGTGGTCGTTCCCCGAAGTTGTCCCGGAACCATGTGATCGGCCCTTGGTCCAGTTCAGCTATCAGGTGACCCACCATCGCATTAGCGCCACCGCATCGGTTCGGGAAACCCGCTATCAGGGGGATGGAACAGAAATGACTCCGGAGGAGGTCGAAGCGGCGGCTCTTCCCGCCCCCCAACGGAAAATCTGGGAAGCCTACAAGGCGTCTTACGCTGGGATCAAAACCAGAAGGCGCGCAACCACGGCATCCCGGTAGCGGCGGGTCCAGACCCGCTTGACATCGTAGGATTTCCCTTGATAAACCACCACATCGTCTTCTGCGGTGGAGTCGTCGTAGGGCGCCAGCAGCAGCAGCATGGGGCGGTCGGAGGGACCGATCACGCTATCGGTGACATAGGCTGCCGCCCGGGATGGCGAAAGCACCCGGAAGAGGCCCTTTCGCCCGGATCCGCCTGCGGTGAAGGCATCGCCGGCACGAAGAATCGACTGTTTGATGCGGCGGTCGATCATCCGTTCTTGCTCCCCTTCGCGGCGACCCCGCGGGCGCCGAGAATGCCGGGATCGTCCCTTAAGTAGGGCCGGAGGCGCGCCCATCCCTGATCGCGGAGCAGACCGGCCGATCCAACGATCGACGGCCAAGGCTGGAGGCTGAAGCCGTCGAGATCGAGGGAATCGAAGTATCCGGGTTTGCGCGCCACCTGGTCCAACAGCTCGGCGGCCACCAATTCGGTGGCGCCGAGGTCGAGGGTCTTCACCAGGCCGGAAGTGGGATCGGCGAGAATCTCCGGCCGCAAGGCAAATTCGATAACCGGTACCCAGTCCGCAATCAGGCTGGTCGCCTCGGCATCGAAATCGCTTACCGTCACGCCCGCCTTTTCCTTTACTCGGCTGAGCAGCACGGTCAGCGCCACGGCGTGTCCTCGCCGAACGTGTGTGGCATCCGGTCGGTCAGCCTGCTGATGACGGCGGTGTTCTCACGGACCGTCTCGCCGAGCGCGTCCACCGCCGCCGCGATTCGCTCATTGGCGCGGTCCGAACGCTTCATTCCCGTTTCCAGAAAGGACACGAAGCGGTCGATGAGACTGCGGTGCTGGCCAAGACTCATTCTCACCAGCGCGAAGGATGAGGCGACGGCCGCCCCCAGAATCGCCACGAGTTCCGCATTCATCGCCATTTCAGGGCTCTCCGGAGTTTCTCGAAGGCGCCGCCGAGGCCCTCGACGGCAACCTTCAGGTCGTCCACGGCCATCCCGAGAGGTGACGAACCCAGGATGGGGTGCCGAGCGACCGCCTGCTGAAACGATTCGGCGACCGAGGCTGCCGCATCGCCGACCCTCCGAAACGCGACCCATGTCGCGGCGGCGGCGCCGACCGCACCCCCAATTCCCAACGTGACGATCAAAAGTGCCCAAGTGTCCATTAGAGAATCGCTCCGTAAGCCGTTTGCCAGAGTCCGTAGCCAACGTTGTAGCGGGCCCGCACGCCGTAGTAGAAGCGGTCGCGCATGAAGGCCGACTCCGAACCAGAACCGGCGTCCAGCGCTGCAAACTCGACGGGCACATCGCTGCGCTGCTGCATGATCAGCCCGCGAATCGGCCGCTTGGTGTCAAGCAAGAACCAGTAATCGTCGCTCGTTCCAGTGAGGTAGGGGCTGCAAACGAGCCGCAGCTTGCCCTGGAAGGCATTGAGGTACGGCGTGCTCGGCGCATTGTGGCTGGCATTGCCCTGGTACACCACCACCGGACTCTCCACCAGCTCCGTCGCAGCCCAAAGCAGCTTCGGACCGACCACGAGCGTGTCAGGAACGATGCCGAGCGGAGCGCCGGTATCGTCGGGGACGGTCATCATCGCACTCACCGCATTGCCAAGCGAAGTCGCGGAAAGGGCGTCGGTCGTTCGGTTGCCATAGGTCGACGCGCCGGCCGGGTGGGCGGTGTTGAAGAACGAGACCCCGTCGTAGCCGTTCGCGGCGAATCCTGCTGCGAGAGCCTCCACCACTATCTGGTGGCGATGGTTGGCGACGCGAAAGGCGAGGTCGCGAATGCGAAGCCGAATCATGTCGAGCTGGTCGTCTTCGATCGCCTTTCGCTCGACCGAAATAGTTGATTCGAAGGTCTTGTCTTCGATGCTGACGACATAAGCGGCAAGACCGGAGGGTCGGCGTTCGTCGATGAACTCTCGCATGGGAGGCGTCGCACCCAGCCACGGGTACTTTTGCACCGGCATGGTGGTGTGGATGACGGTGGCGAGCTTGTCGGCAATGCCGTGCTCGTTCTCTGAGCGATAAGCATGCTGGAACTCAGCCTTGAGCCCGGGCAACAACAGATCTGGAATATCGGACTTTGTTAGTGGCATAGTGGGAAGTTAAAGCGTGTGGTTTTCGATTCGAATGCGGACTCCGGAGACGCCGCCAGAGGTGTTTTCCACGGCGACGATCGTGCCTGCCTTGTAGCTGTTGGTCAGGCCGGTGGCGTTGATTTGGACCTCCCAGTCGGAGAGGATGTAAACCTCCGATCCTAGGTTCGCAAGACTGGGTGTGAAGCTGCTCGCCTTGACCACGAAGGAGCCGTTCTTGGTGACGTTGATGAGCTTGTCGCCGGAGGATCCGGTCGAGTTGTCCACCGTCTCGTTGGCGACGCCGACGTATTTGAGGTTGGCGGTCGCGTGGGTCATCGGAATGACGAATCCCAAGCTGTTGATCCCGACCATCGATCCCTTGTAAATCTTTACATTTGACATCTTGTAGGCGATGACGATGCCCGGGCGTTCGAATGCTTCGTATGGAGCGGTTAGTGCGGCCATAGTGTTCTCTCCTTATTGCTTAGTATTGGCGATATCTTTGAGGTCAATATCGGGGAAGTATCGGCGATAGAAGTCGGCTTCCTCGGGAAGCAGCAGATTCGCGGCGGCTTCGGCGTCGGCCGTGGATGCGTGCTCGCGGAACAGCCCATGGTCCGGCGCAGACTCCAGGAGCCGCAGCACCAACTCGGCAACCGTTAGGCTCTCTCCGGAGAAGGCGACACCCGCACGTTGCGAGAGCAGGGCCTTCGCGTATGGCTTCTGTGCGGGGACCAGGCGGCCTTGGCTGAACAGCCCTTCCAGTGTCCGCTCCACTTCCAGGTCGTCGAGCCGTTGTTCGGCTTCCGCCAACCGCTGGCGGCGATCGTCGGTTGCGGTGGGTTGCAGCTCGCCTTCAAAGGCGACGGCGGCGGCGAACAGCCGGGCGGAGGCGATCCGTGGGTGTTTGACGAGGCTGACCTCCCGGATCTGGCGAAGGTCAGGGCTCAGGCCGATCGACAGCGACCGCGCACCACTGCGCTCGATCAGAGCGTCGGCCTCCTGCGTCAGGGTGATCGTGCCGAACAGCTCGCCACCCTGTGCCTCGACCGCGGTCAGATAGCCGAGATCCAGCGGAGTCTCGGCATGTTCGATCCAAACCGGAACCGGCAGGTCGAAGCTCGACGCGATCGCGGCGAGGTCGTCTTGGGTGACGCTGACGCCCTTGTCAGGGTAATCGCCGGCTTCGAAGAGTTTAGCCGGCCGGTCGGTCCAGCCACTCTCGACAAAGAGATAGGAGGGCGGCGGCTCGCCGAGACTGCGGAAGGCATCAGCTGCAGCTCGGATGTGGTCCGAGGTCCGGAACGCTCGGTGGCCGCGATAGCCTGGCCCAAGCTCGGCCGCCTTTCGCCGCCAGTAGACGGGATCGTCGGGTTGAATGGAAATCGATTGCACATCTTAGTAGTAGACAAAAGTCTAGTTTGTCAACCAGGGCCAGGGTAAAAGGATGGCCCAATCACGCATCTTCCTTGCGACTCGGTAATCCTGGTCCACGGGTGGCGTAACATCAGGTCGGCATGGATGCGACTTGGATTGTCATGGCGTTTGCGGTCGGGTGGCTGGCCGGCCGGGTCGGGCTGCCGCCACTCGTGGGCTACCTTGGCGCCGGGCTCCTTCTCTCATCCCAGCGCTATGATCCGGGGCCGCTCGTGGGGCAGCTCTCCGACGTTGGCGTCGCTCTCCTCCTCTTCGTCGTGGGGCTCAAAGTTCGATGGCAATCGCTCGTCGGCCGCGAGGTCGTGGGAGTGGGCATCCTGCACTTTCTGCTTCTCGGCGCGCTTGGCACGCTCCTGATGGCCGGCTTGGGACTGACCGGCAAGCCGGGGATGATCCTCGGGCTGTGCCTGGGGCTCTCCAGCACGGTCGTCACCATCAAGCTTCTGGAATCCCGATCGGAGCTCGGCGCATATCATGGCCGCGTCGCCGTCGGCATCCTCATTCTGCAGGACCTTCTCGCGATCGGTCTGCTGGTCTGGCTCGGCAGCAAAGCCATCTCTCCCGCCGCGTTGCTGCTGCTCGCAATTCCCCTTTCGCGTCCGCTCGTAGCCCAGATTCTCGAACGCTGCGGCCACAGCGAACTGATGCTGCTGTTCGGCATCGCAGCGGCTATCGGGGGAGCTTCTCTTGCCACATACCTTGGCATCTCGCCCGAGCTCGGAGCGCTTCTCGCCGGGATCGCCCTTGCCGGCCACGAACGATCGAACGAA
This sequence comes from Fimbriimonadaceae bacterium, assembly GCA_019187105.1. NCBI lineage: Bacteria > Bacillati > Armatimonadota > Fimbriimonadia > Fimbriimonadales > Fimbriimonadaceae > Fimbriimonadaceae bacterium. Next base: position 2,278,546 of record JABAQM010000001.1, read on the forward strand.
CTGGCGAAGACTATCTGGGGCGTCCGGGAGCTGCTGCTCGTTGCTTTCTTCCTCCAGATCGGCATGATGGGTTTGCCGCCGAGCAGTGACTTCGGAGCGGTCGCGCTGATCCTGCTTGCGGTTCCGGCAAAGGCCTATCTCTTCTTCGTGCTGTTCACCCGGTTTCGCTTAAGGTCGCGCACGGCATTTGTCGCCTCTACCGGTCTGGCGAGCTTCAGCGAATTTGCCCTTATCGTCGGGAATGCAGCCGCAGGCAACGGTGTCTTGCCGGAGAAGTGGGTGCCCATTCTCGGCCTGGCGACCCTGATCAGCATGGCCGTGGTCGCGCCGGTCAATCGCAATGTCCACACGCTGTACGAGCGCCTCGGCTCCTGGTTACGGAGATTCGAGCGCGGTGCGCTTCACGAGGAGCATGAACCCACCCACCTTGGTGCGGCCGATTGGGTGATTATCGGCATGGGGCGGACCGGAGGCGGTGCGTACAAGGCGCTCGAAGCGCAGGGCCATCGGCCAATCGGGCTCGATGCCGACCCTGCGAAGATCTCACGCAGTATTGCCAAGGGCCGCCGGGTGGTTTATGGCGATGCCGAAGACCCCGAGCTTTGGACGGGCCTCGATGTCGGGGGCATCCATGGCGTTCTCCTGACCCTGCCCGATCTTGAAGCCAAAGTCAGGGCAATCCGGTATCTGCGGGCTCGCGGGTTCACCGGCATCATTGCGGCGACAACGCTTTACAACGAAGAGGATCCGATCATGCTCCGACATGGTGTCGATATCCTGGTTCATCCCTTTGCCGGCGCCGGCGAGCGTCTGGCCCAAGAGGCGATGCAGGCGGTGAAGGCTTAAATCCCGAAGCGAGATTTCGCGTTTTCTCTTCTTAGCCGCCGGTGGTTGGTGGGGTCGGCGATCCAGTCGTCGCATCGCCCACCGGCTCCGGTTCGGCCAGGGGCCAGTTCTCCGGCAACAAGTGGTCGGCCACCGGTTGCCGCAGCACGCCGTTGTCGCGCGGAAGCGCATCGAACGCCTCGCGCTTCACATCGGCCGCGCTCACGCTTTGGCCATCGCGGGTCACGTAAATCAGCACCCGCGGGATGTCCACCAGCCGTTCCAGGACGGAAACAATAGTCCGTGCCGACAAATCGCGTTCCTCGTCAATTGGAAGCTTGCGAAGGGTGATGTGCACGGCCCGGGTCGACGGATTGATGCGAATCTCCTGGATATGCTGCCGGTCGGCCAGTTCCAGGGCCTCTCGAATGTCGAGTTCGGTCGAGGCCTTCAAGGCGGGTTTGGCATCGGGGTCCTCGGAGGAGTTCCCTGAGGTTGCCTCGGGTACTTCAGGCGCCATGCGGGCGGCAGGGGGCGATGCGGGAATTTCGATGCGCGGGGATCGAATCACCAGGGGTTGCGTGTCGGAATCGCGCATTTTCCGGCCGATCAGGTAGGCAAGGGCGATGACGAAAAGGACGAAGAGGCCCAGCAGGGTCGGAAACAGGTATTGGTTCGGACCCCGGTTGACGGGTACGCCGATTTGCTGCTCGGCGGAAGCGATTTCCTCAACGGCCTTGGCGGCAATCAAGCCATCCAGCTTCTTTCGAGCCTTGACCGAATGGGGATCGATGTCCAAGGCGATGCGATACCAATCCTCGGCCTGCCTCATGTCGCCTGCTTCCGCACAGATATCGCCCATGAGCAGGTTCGCGGTCTCGTTCTCCGGCGCCTTCCTGAGCACGGCTAGACAATGATCCTTGGCTGCGTCGAAGTCACCGCGCATGCGCAGGACGTTGACGCGCGCCAAATCCGGGTCCAGATCGTAATGCGTCGGTTCCATCCCTATTTGCCTGTACTACCAAATCCCCCGCTGCCGCGTTCCGAAGCCGTTAGCCCTTCGGTCAAGTTCCATTCGATCCGCGTCACCGGGCAAAGCACCAGTTGAGCGATGCGATCGCCCATTTTAAGTTCGACTGCCTCTGATCCCAAATTGATCGCTAAAATTCCGATTTCACCGCGATAATCCGAGTCGATCGTGCCCGGGGAGTTGACCAAGGCAATACCGTGCTTGTAGGCCAAGCCCGACCGCGGGCGAACCTGGATTTCGTAACCATCCGGTATTTCAACGCGGATACCCGTCCGAATCAACTGACGCTCCATAGGCTGCAGAGACACGTCCTCAAGGGCGCAGACATCCATGCCGGCGCTGCCTCCTGTTTGATATTCGGGAAGAACGGCTCCCGGTTCCAGGGTGATTCGAACCTCGACTGCCATTGAATTGGATGCTACCGCCGTATAATGCTCGCCATGCGGGTGCACCAGATCAGCGAGACCTTTACGCTCCTGACCGATGTCAAAGGACGCCCTTGGCAGCTAGCCGACGCCATTCAGAGGCGGTTTCGACGCGCTGGCGTGCAGGAGGTCGTAGCCTCGTATCGCTCAATCGGCGTTTACACGGATCACGGGGTCGAGATCGACTTTTCGACCGTGGATGTCTCGGATTTGCCGCTCATGGACGAGGCAAAGATCCACCGGATTCCGATCTGCTACGAGTTGGGGCAAGACCTGGACGAGGTGTGCCGAATCTGCAATTGTGGGAGGGAGAACTTCATTTCTGCCCACCTTAATGCCACTTACCGCTGCTATGCAGTGGGTTTCCAGCCAGGTTTTCCATATTTAGGCTATGTTCCGTCGCAGATTGCCGGCGTTAAGCGGCTTGATAGGCCACGTGATCGGGTTCCGGCCGGATCAATTGGCATTACAATGGGCCAATGCGGCATTTATCCAGCCGAAATGCCGGGCGGGTGGCGTCTGGTAGGGCGCACCCCCTGCAAAATTGTGGACCTTGAGGCGAAATGGTTCCCTGTATCGGCGGGAGACGAGGTGGTTTTCGAGCGGATCAGCGAACTCGCTTACCGTGAGCGATTGGGAGAGAGGCTCGGAGATGCCTAATATCGACCTCAATGTCGACGCCGGCGAAGGTGTCGGCAACGAGTCCCAGATTTTCCCGCTGGTGAGCTCGGCCAATATCGCTTGCGGCGCCCACGCCGGCAGTCTCCCGATCGCCCTCGAGGCCGCAGAATTGGCAGCATCCGTCGGACTGCGCATCGGCTGCCATCCTGGATTTCCGGACAAAGCAGGTTTTGGCCGCCGTGAGCCCGGGGATGGCTGGACGCTGGCGCCGGATGCAATCTGGGACAGCCTGGTCATGCAGCTTGAGTCGATCGTCGATCGCTCGCGCTATCTGAAGCCGCACGGCGCGCTGTATAACCTCGCCACCGAACCGGGACAGGCCGCCGCATGGGTCGAGGGTCTGATCGAGCGGTTTCGGCTGCCGTTGATGGGATTGCCCGGAACCTACCACGAAGCAATTGCGCGCCACGGCTTCATCCGCGAAGGCTTCGCCGACCGCCGCTACACGGCCGACGGAAGGCTTACGCCGAGATCGGAGCCGGGAGCCGTCTTTCATGAGCCCGATCAAATTGCCGCAGGCGTGCTCTCACTAGCGGAACGGGTTGACTCGATCTGCATTCACGGCGACCACGAGCATGCGGTGGAAACCGCCGCACTGGTGCGGCGAACCCTCGAAAAAGCAGGATGGACGATCAGCGCCGAACGATAACCATCGAGCGGGTGTTCGGTTCCGCCCGAATGGTGCAAGAGAGGACGGAGAACCTGCGGCGGTACGGCGTGCCACCGGGAGGACCGTTCGATTCCCATGCGTTTGGGCTGCTAAAGGGGCTGCAGCGGTTACCTGATAGCGCGTTTCTCATCGAGCTTTCCGGAGCGGCGCTTGACCTTGTCGTCGGCGAGCCCTGCAGCCTCGTGCAGTTCGGCGCCCGTATGAACTGGAGTCTCGATGGCATCCCCCTCGCGGCGGATGTCATCCATATCACCAGGCCCGGCAGGTTGTGCCTTCAGGGTCCGGCCAGCGGCTGGACCACCTATCTATCGGTACCCGGTGGGTGGCCGGCAGCCCAGAACCTGACGCCGGGCACGACCCTGGATGGCAGCCTCGCGAGCGGACGGGAAATTGCATGGCGACGGGAGGGCGTCACCTCGTCCCTTCGCGTTACGCCCTGCCTTTACCATGATGAAGCCCCCGACCAACTATCCGGCTTCCGAACTGTTTCCTTGAAGAGCAACCGTCGCGGGATAATCCTTGAGGCAGAAGGGCAGCAGCCGTCTGGTTTGGAGTCGATCGAGAGCGTGCCTGTCGATGTGGGACTCGTGCAGCTGACTCCGGATGGCACCCTGATCATCGTCGGACCAGATGGGCCCACGATCGGGGGCTATCCCCCCGTCGCAAGTGTGATCGCAGCCGACCTGCATCTGCTGGGCCAGCTTCGGCCCGGCACTCTGTTGAGGATGGAACTGGTGACCTCCAATGCGGCCAAGGCAGCTTATGTGGAACGTCAGGAGGAATTCGGCCGGAGGCTCGCTAGTCTCCGTCGGCTTGTGGCGGATTCGTAACCACGAGCTTGGTCGTGGCGACCTTGACCTGCACCCAATTGCCTTGCCGCTTGACCGCAGAGGCGCCCGTCACCTTGCCCTTGGCGGGTAGTGGAATCCAGATCGATCGGCCCTTCCACTTCGTCGGCAGCTTGACGTCCCACGTAGCGAGCTCGGCGGCCGCATCCGCGACCGCGCGAAGGTAATCGACAGCGGCTTGGGACCCGGTGAGCGTCAGTGAGCGGCCAAACGCTGAATCGGGAAGCAACAGGTCGGCATAGAGCGCCAGTCCAATATAGTCGTCCATGGCCGCCGCCGACTTCTCCTTTAGCCTCAATGCGGGGCCAACCTCGGACGCTCGTGCAATCAGTGGATCGACGTGTTTGGCGACATAGCCGGCCAAGCCTTCGGCGGTGGCGCCCATGGCATCGCTTGGCTTCAGCCAGCCATCGGCAAGCGCTTGGGCGAGCCAGCTCATGTAGAGCTTCTCGCCAAGAAAGCCGTTTGCCCAAGTCTCGGGCGCGTCGAATTGCCCGACCGCGGGCAGGGTGGCGTGCCCATATTCATGGGCGATCTCACGGGCCATCTCGACCGGGTCGGTAAAGCCGTTGAGGTCGTAGATGTAGATCGTATTGACGCGCACCGCATTCCCGGCTTCGATATCCTCGTCAAAGAGCTGCTCGCCGCCGGCCTTGCCACCCCATGCCAGGTAAACGTCCACCATGCTGTGGAAGAATGCCGGGTTGTGGTCGATCCGCATCCGCTGGATGTTGAAGTCCCATAGCCGCGCCAGCATGACTGCAACCATCTGGGCCCGATCGCCCTCCTGCTTGCGTTCCTGGCTGAAGATGCGAAACCGCGCCCGATAGGGCTCGCCGTCCTGATCGGTCGGTCGAAGCAGCACATTCACGAGCCACTCGAACTGCCAATCGTGTTTGGGCGAGATTTTTGGCGGCTCGATCTTCTTGAGCGGCGTGTGGATATAGACACGCTTGGCGCCTTCCCGGCCGGTGAGGATGCGGATGCTGGCGGCAGGCTGGGCGTCCTGTGAAGAAAGTACAGTGGCGGCCAGCAGCGCCAGAACCATGGCTAGTGTCCCTCGTGCTCGAGAAAGCGCTCCGCGTCGATTGCGGCCATGCATCCAGTACCGGCCGCCGTGACCGCTTGCCGATAGTAGCTGTCGGCCACATCGCCACAGGCGAAGACCCCGGGGATCTTAGTCTTGGTCGAGTGCGGCTCAACCTTCAAATAGCCGACTTCATCCATCTCCAGCTTCCCTTTGAACAGGTCACTGTTCGGCTTGTGGCCGATCGCGATGAAGACGCCGCCAATTGGCATCTCGCGAGTCTCGTCGCTGATCGTGTCGCGCAGTCGCACACCCGTTACCTTTTTGACCGGCTCGGTATCACCGAGAATCTCGTCGAGGGCCGAATTCCAGACGACCTCGACTTTCGGGTTGTTGAGCACCCGGTCCTGCATGATCTTGCTCGCACGGAACTCGTTCCTTCGGTGAACGAGAAACACCTTGTTGCAGTGGCGGGTCAGGTAGTTGGCTTCCTCCATAGCGGTGTCGCCTCCGCCGACGACGATGACGTCCTTGCCTCGGAAGAAGAAGCCATCGCACGTGGCGCAGGCGCTGACGCCGAATCCTCCGAACGTCACTTCCGACGGGAGTCCCAACCACTTCGCGCTGGCACCGGTCGCGATGATGACAGTGCGCGCCTCGACTTCATGGTCAGGCGACTTGATCCTGAACGGCCGCTGGCACAGATCGACCTCGGTCACTTCTTGATGGACGATTTCGGTGCCGAAGCGCTCCGCCTGCTTCTGAAAAAGCTCCATCATCTCGGGGCCGAGAATGCCTTCCGGAAAGCCGGGGTAATTCTCGACATCGGTCGTGATCATGAGCTGGCCGCCTGGCTCGAGGCCCGAGAAGAGCATGGGCTCAAGGCTGGCGCGCGACGCATAAAGGGCAGCCGTGTATCCGGCCGGACCGGAGCCGATAATGACGACGTTTCGAACCATGGGGACGAGAGAAGCGTACCTCTGGGAATCGGGCCGGGTATCGGTGACCGGGGACGGGGTACCGGGGCCGGGGAGGACCCGGAGGCGGGTAACGGGGAACGTCATTGTGGTAGATGGGACGAATGGGAAAAATTGGAAGCTACCGAGAGCTTGAGGTTTGGCAGATGGCCATGGACGTGGCCGCCATGGTTTACGAACTCACACGCCAGTTACCGAAGGAGGAACTTTATGGGTTGTCTGCCCAAATGCGCCGGGCTGCCATTTCCATTCCGGCAAACATTGCCGAAGGATACGCTAGGCGAACCCGCAAAGAGTACTTACAGTTTCTATCGATCGCAGCCGGTAGCCAGGCAGAACTGAAGACGCTACTCCTTCTAGCTGATAGGCTCTACTTGGGTAACAATCGTGGACCATGTCATGCTGCTGTTGATCGTATCTCGATGATGCTCACACGCTTGCGACAGGCCCTTTCCGAGCCCTCATCGTAACCACAGTCGATTCGCCCCGGTACCCGGTACCCCGTCCCCGCTCGTCAAAGTAGACTCCGACGCGGATGAAAGCCCTGATCCTCGCCGGCGGAACCGGCTCGCGGCTGAGGCCGATCACCTATTCGATGGCCAAGCAGCTGGTGCCGGTCGCCAACAAGCCGGTAATCGAATACGGCATCGAGTCGATTGCCGAAGCGGGGATCCGCGAATTCGGCGTCATCGTCGGTGACACCGGCCCGGCGGTGGAAGCAGCGGTCGGCGATGGATCACGGTGGGGAATACGGATCACCTATATCCCCCAGCCCGCGCCGCTCGGCCTCGCCCATGCCGTCCAGACGGCGCAGCCGTTCCTCGGCGATGACGACTTCATCATGTACCTGGGCGACAACTTGATCAAGTCAAGCGTTGCCGGACTGGTGCAGGAGTTCGAAACCCACCGACCCGCTGCCACGATCCTCCTCACGCCGGTGCCGAATCCATCGTCGTTCGGCGTGGCAGAAATGGAAGCTGGCCGTGTCACCAGGTTGGAGGAAAAGCCACCGCAGCCGCGATCCAATCTCGCACTGGTCGGGGTTTATCTGTTCGATCGGAGAATCCACGACTCGATCGCGACCCTGAAGCCCAGCGCCCGGGGCGAGTACGAGATCACCGACGCCATCCAGGGCCTTATCGACCGTGGCTTGGAGGTCCGGTCCCACATCGTGGAAGGGTGGTGGAAGGACACCGGCACGGTGGAAGCGATGCTCGACGCCAACCGGCTGATCCTGGAGGACCTTGAGCCGGCTAACGAAGGCACGGTCGATGGCGCCTCGCGAGTCGAGGGCCGGGTACGAATCGGGAAGGGGTCCCAGGTCATCGGCAGCGTCGTTCGCGGGCCGGCCATTATCGGCGAGAATTGCGTCATCGAAGGGGGTTTCGTGGGGCCATTCACCGCCATCGATTCGGGTTCGATCCTGCGCCGCAGCGAGGTCGAGTATTCCATCGTGCTCGGGGATACGGTGATCGAGGACGTGCCGCACCGGATTCAGGGCTCGCTGATCGGGCGCGGCGCGCGAGTCACCCGGGCGTCGGCGAAGCCGGCGGGGTTCCGCCTGGTACTCGGTGATTCGAGCGCGGTGGAATTGCCGTAGGTCGGCGAAACGAACCCGCCGTCCTCGGCGGAGGAATCTTACCGGAGTAGCTGAGTGTGGAGTTCGCTATCGGTCGGACGGCAGCCAAGCCCGAGCTCTCAACTTGGACCGTCAGATTCCTCGTCAGGCTTCGCCCTCGCTCGGAATGACGAAGCAGTTGCCAGCCCGAACCCGAACCCTGAAAACCCCGAACCGAGTACTGTCATTCAATGAGCAGCACAACCGTCGACGAATACCTCGACAAGCTTCCCGAACCCACCCGGGCGACGCTAGAGAGGTTGCGCGCAATGATCCGCAAGGAGTTACCTGACGCAGAGGAGGTCATCAGCTACCAGATTCCCACCTTCAAGCTCGGCGGCATGGTTGTCGGTTACGGGGCTACCGCGAAGCATTGCACCTTCTTCCTTCTGAGTGCGGCCGTGCTGCAGCGCTTCAGCGACCGACTTAAAAGCTACCGACTCGGTAAGGGTTCGATCCAGTTTCCGCCTGATGGCGATCTACCGCCAGACCTTGTTCGAGACATGGTGCGGGCAAGGGTTGAAGAGCTATCGACCAGCAAGCGGTGAGGGGGTTGCCCGAACCCCGACAAGAGGCTCGGGCAACAGGTTGTCAGCGAGACAGGCTGGGTCCCGTTTGGGACGGCAGCCGCTTCAGGCCCTCGATCTTCCACATTCCGCCTGCATAGCCGCAGACGTAGAGATGACGACCGACGCGGGTCATCTGATAGGGGGAGGTCCACTGGCCGGGCAGGTTCCATGTCCGCCACGTCGCGCCACCGTCCTCGGATAGCTTGATGAAGGCTCCGTTGCCCCATTGGTCCGCGCCACAGATCCAGACCTCGCTCCCGATGGCAAGGACATCCAAGATCGATTGTCGATCGACCATCTGGCCCACCTGCTTCCAGGTCTTGCCGCCGTCCAGGGTCTTTGCGATGTAGCCGAAGAATCCGACCACATAGCCCAAGTTATCGTTGGCGAAGCTCATGTCCATCACGGCCGGAGAGGAGCCGCTGTTGGAAGGCAGCATGATCATCTCAAAGGTCTGTCCGCCGTCCGTGCTGCGCCAGTGAGGCTCGCTGGATGTTTGAAGCCAGACGAGATTGCCCCGCACTTGGATTGCCATGCCAGGCACGTTGGCGCCCTCGACGGTGTTCCAGGTCAGACCGCCGTCGGTCGTCCGCTTGGTATACGACTTCCATCCCGGGGTGTAGTCCCAGCCGGCCATCCAACCGTTCATCGGGTCGGTGAACCACACATCGTTGGCGTAGTAGTCGACGCTGATCGTGCCGAAGAGGTTTTCCCAGGTCTTTCCGCCGTCCACGGTTCGCGTCATCGCACCCCAGGCTCCGACGGCGAAGGCGAACTTCGATCCGATCGAGGAAACCGAGTGGAAGCCGGTGTCGCGCCCCCAATAAGGCGGATCCAGGAGCTGGATGTCGAAGTTCTCACCGCCATCCTCCGTGGTCTGAACGTACCCATGGTGCCCAACCATCAGCAGCTTATCTTCGCTGAAGGCGACGATGCCGTCCCAGTCGTTTCCGATACCACGGTTCATTCGGGTCCAAGTCAGGCCACCATCCGTTGTGCGATAGATCAGGCCCTTGACGCCGACCACGCTGCCAACCAACGAGTCATAGAACTCCACCGACCAATTGCCGGGGAGGTCGCCCTCGCCCTTCATCACCTTGGTCCACGTGAAGCCACCATCCGGGGAGCGCCAGATGTCGCCGGCGTGGGAAACGCCGAAGACGAGCGTGTTCGTGACCCGCTCCAGATCATTCAGTCCGGTGTCGACGTTGAGCCCGGCGGCGAACCAAGTCTGCCCGCCATTCTCGGAGCGCATGATCGTCGTCCCCGCGTCGGCTAACAAGACCGAGTCGCTGAGGTAGATCACGTCGTTGGAAGACTGGTTCATAACCCGCGTCCAAGACTGGCCCCCGTCGGTCGTGCGGAACACGCCGTAGAGATTGTTTGGCACGTCGTTCCCGGATACGAAGCCGACATTGGAGTCCTTGAAATCCATGCCATAAATCACGGGGCACGTGGGGTAGCCACTTCTCAGCTGCCACGTCGCGCCGGCGTCCGTGGTTCGAACGATGGCGCCATTGCTGCCCATGAACCCGACCGTTTGGCTGACGTAATCCTGGTGGTACCAAGACCCGCCAAGCGGGAAGCTGGTAACGGGCTGCCAGGACAGGCCGCCATCGGTCGTGCGATAGATATCCTTTTGGCTCGTGGCCGAGTTGCCGGAAAGCACGCCGATGTTGGCGTTGATGAAGGTGACGTTGTAGAGGGGCTCGGACTGGTATCCAGGGAGCGAGATTTTGATCCAGCTCAATCCACCGTCCTCGGTGCGATAGAGCCCCAAGCCCTCACCGCAGACAAAGCCCTTGGTCTGGCTAACGAAGCTCGAGCACCAGTGGTTGTTGCCGGTTGGAAACGGACCGAGTTGGGTCAGCGTCTGTCCGAGCGCTGAGCCGATCGTAAACCCGGTCACAAGGGACGCGAAGAAAATCCTGCGCATTGATTCCTCCTAAATTGGATCAACATCTGAAACGTACATCCAAAGCCGGGGCTGATACGTTCTTGAACTGCCCTCGCTTTTGATGACAGTCACCTGCTGACCAGCAAAAAAAGCGCAAAGTGTCGATTCCCAGGCAAGCAAAGGCGCATCCGCCGGTCTGGAAGGAGTTTTTTTTCTATCCAAAGAACGACAGATCGCCAGGAGTGCGATCGCGGTTGGAGAAGGCCCACGGCTTGGAATTGCCGTGGGCCGAGATCGGATGCCTAGTTACCCTTAAAGTAGGTAATGAGCTGCAGCTGATCCACGAAGTAGGTGAAGGAGCCCGCCCGACGGCGAAGAGGCATGAGGCCGCGCGTGGCAAGCCGGACCTGTCCGGAAACACTGATGTACTTCGCGAGCCTGTTCTCGTCCAGGTTCACCACCACCGGGTTGCCAAGCGTGGGATTGACTGCGAATGACTTGAGGTGATCGTAACGGCCGGTATCCCAGTTGTAAGCCCAGAGCATTCCGGTCACATACTTCATCGAGGCCTGGGCGGCAACCGTGATTTCCAGCCGGGTCAGCTCGTCCGGTACGCGGTTGAGCTGGAATTGGGCTTCGAGGCCGGCAACGTCACCGAGGTTCGGATCGTATTCGGTGAGCACCGTGTACCGCTCGCCGTCCACGTCGATGATGTTGGCGAGAGCACCGTCGATAAGCGAACCGACAAACACCGCAGCGGCATTCGGCAGAACCTTCTCTGGCTCTTCGATGCTGATTGCGCGGAGCACGCCCTCGTAGGCGTCCACTCGGCCCCAGCCCCAATAGTCGTCATTGCCAGGTTCGCCAAGGTCTTCGCACGTTTCGTACAGGATCTGCTGCACCTGGTCGGCATCGAGATTGGGATTCGACGACCAAATGAGGGAGGCGACGCCGTTCGCCACCGGAGTCGACATCGAGGTGCCGCTGGAGGGTCCGTAATTTCCGCCCGGTGTCGTCGACCAAATGTTCACGCCCGGCGCATAGATGTCGACCCCGCGACCATACGCAGAAAACCCGGCCTTCACGTCGCCTTGATCGGTAGCACCGACGACAATGACGTTTTGATGATCGAAGCCGCCGAGGTTTCGGTTGTCGTTTCCGGCTGCATACATGTAGATCGCGCCTTTGCTGCGAATGTAGGCGCCGGTGGTTTCCACGTTGGGATCGTCGACGCCTGAATACGAAGCCGAAATCACTTTCGCCCCGTTATCGACGGCCCATCGCGCGCCGCGCGCAAGCCACTCGGAGGTGGCGCCGCCACCCGCGTCTGCCGCTACCCGGATCGGCATGATCTTGAAGTTCCAGCCGACGCCGGCGAGGCCGACCCCGTTATCGCCTTGGGCGCCTGCACATCCGGCCACATGGGTGCCATGACCATTGGGGTCGCTCACATCGCCGCCGTCGACTTCCGCCTTGTCGTCCGGTGAGTTGTAGCCCGGCACCATCAAGTCGATCAGGTCAGGGTGCTTCGTATCCACCCCGGTATCGGTGACGGCGAGTACGATATCGGTTCCGGTGTGCAGATCCCATGCCTGGGTGCTCTTGATCGCCCCGTGATGCCATTGGTTGGGATAAAGCGGGTCGTTCGGGGCACCGATCGGATACAGCTTCCAGTTCGGCTGGGCATATTGGTAAAGCCTGGACTTGAGCAGCGAATTGGCAAACTCGGTTTCGGTTTGGCCGCTCGGCACCTTACAGATGAATTCGTCGGTTTCGACGTAGTATCGCAGGCGGTACGGGTTGAGCTTCTTGCGTGCGCGAAGCTTCGCCGCGGAATTGATGTCCTGTCGCGGCCGCACGATCATCGTGCCGGTGAATTCCTTTTGGCCCTTGACTTCTTTGTAGACGACATCGGCGGCCAAGCTGGCGGTTACGGCGGTGAACGCCATCGCAGACACCATGATTGCTTTATGAATTGAAATGGATCGCATTGCCCCTCTGGTCCTGTCGGACCAACCTTATACTATAGTCCACGTTAGAAAACCTGAACCGACTCCACTGAAAAAGAGGACAAGCGAAGCGATGGCGGTTCAAATCCGGCATAAAAACTAGTAACGGTCGTGCCGATATTCAACCGCCCAGTTCACGCGAGCAACCTCCAGATGAAGTAGCTGGTCATCAGGAAACCGAGCACGACGATTCCCGATCGAAGCTTTTCGGCGTCAACCCTTTGCGACCAAATTGCTGCGGCATAGCCGCCGATCAACGAGCCGATGATCATCGCGATGGCAGCCGCCGGAACAACCAACCCCTGGACCACGAACATTACGCTCGCCACGAGGTTGATTTGGAGACCGAGCCAGTTCTTGATCGCATTCAGTTCGTGGATGTCTCCCTCCATAAACAGACCAAAGACGGCGAGCATGAGGATCCCCATGCCGGCCCCGAAGTAACCACCATAGACGCTGACCAGGAATTGCAGCGCGGCGCCCATGGGTATCGAAATCTGCCGACGGTGGCGGGCCGACCAGTCGCGGATCCGGGCTTGGAATGCCAGCAGCAGCGTGGCGAGCAGAATCAGAGCCGGAACCGCGATGCGGAATGCCGCCGCCGGGGTCGAAACGAGCAGCATAGCGCCGATCGCTGATCCGACCGCGGTGGGAAGGAGCAGGTCGCGCAGGTACCGCTGGGTTCGGCCGATTCTCTTGATAAACCCGAAGGCCCCGGTCAACGAACCGGGCCAGAGGGCAACGGCGTTCGTGGCGTTGGCGGGCAACTCGGGGATTCCGCAACCCACCAGCAACGGAAACGAGATGAGCGACCCACCGCCGGCCACGGAGTTGATGCCGCTTGCCACGAATCCGGCAAAGAAGATGGCGACAAGGGCGGCCGGTTCGAGGGCGGTGGTCACGAGCGGACTTCGCGCAGCAAGCTGATCGTCTCGATCAGCGCAAGCGAAGCCTCGCGTCCTTTGTTGCCCATTTTCAGACCCGCCCTCTCCAAGGCTTGCTCCTGCGTCTCGGGGGTGAGGATGCCCCAGGTGACCGGCACTCCGGAATCCATTTGAAGGGTCATCAGAGCCGAACCGACGTCGGCGGCGAGCTGCTTCGCGTGAGGGGTGGCCCCCTGCAGAATGCACCCGACGGCAACGACGCCGTTATGGCCGGCCTCGATCATCGCTTTGGCAACGACCGGTATCTCCCACGCACCGGGGACCTTGGCTATGGTTACCGCGGGGTTGCCGTGGGCTTGAAACGTCTCAATCGCGCCTTTGAGGAGCGCTTCCGTAACCAGCTCGTTCCACCGGCTGACGACGATCCCAACCGAGAGGCCGCTGAGGTCCATTTTAGGTTGCAAGACCGTCACTTCTAGAGTATGTCCCAGTCGGCGGAGAAGGCTTCCAGTCAGGTACAATTGGGTTCGCACGCAGCCGTTCAGGCGGACCTTGACGTGTCTTCTCCGCAAGATATGCCAGATCGCGATGATGATTCGCTGAATGAAGAGCAGCCACAGCTCGAAGCTCCGACTTCCCAAGACGTAACCGACGAAGGAGGATTGTCCGGGCGTGTCGAGGGTGAGTACACCGCCGATTCGATCCAAGTCTTGGAGGGATTGGAGGCCGTTCGACGTCGCCCGGGCATGTACGTTGGAGACAACGGGCGCAAGGGGCTGCACCAGATGTTCCGCGAGGTGCTCGACAACTCAGTCGACGAGGCGCTCGCCGGTTATTGCGACCGCATCGATGTCAGGCTCCATAGTGACGGTTCCCTTTCGATACGGGACAACGGTCGTGGTATTCCGGTCGAGACCCACAAGAAAATGGGCATCTCCACGCTGGAAGTGGTCATGACCGTGCTCCATGCGGGTGGCAAGTTCGGCGAAGGCGGCGGCTATAAGGTTTCCGGCGGCCTCCACGGTGTCGGCGTCTCTTGTACGAACGCCCTTTCGAAATGGCTCGTGGCGGAAGTCAAGCGCGACGGCAAGCTTTGGCGGCAGACCTATCAGCACGGCATCCCCGATAAACCCGTGGAGAAGGTCGGCAAGGCAGAAGGTACTGGCACCTATGTCCACTGGATGCCGGACGACACCGTGCTAACCGACGTCCACCACGACACCCACATCATCAAGAACCGGATGAAGGAGCTCGCCTACCTGAACCCGGCGGTGACGTTCGATTTCGTGGATGAGACCAACCCGGACCACAACGAATCCTTCCGATACGATCGTGGCATCCAGCAGCTTGTCGAAGACCTCAATGAGGGGAAGGACACCCTCCACAAGGTCATCTACTTCAAGCGGCTCAAGGAGAACACCGAGCTCGAAGTCGCGATCCAGTACCACGACGGCTACAACCAATCGATTCTCGCCTTCAGCAACAATATCCACCAGCCCGATGGAGGCACTCACGTCAGTGGCTTCAGCGCTGCACTTACCCGCGTCATCAATGCCTACGCGCGGAAGATGAACTTGCTGAAGGAGAAGGACAAGAATTTCGCGAGCGAGGACGTTGGCGACGGCCTGACCGCGGTTATCTCGCTCAAGCTGGAAAATCCCAGCTACAACTCGCAGGACAAGGTCAAGCTCGTGACGCCCGAAGTGCAGGGCATTACGAACTCGCTCGTGGGCGACGGCCTGACCACCTTCATGGAGGAGAACCCGAAGATCGCTCGCTCGATCGTCGACAAGGCGATCATTGCACAGCGGGCGCGCGAGGCGGCCAGAAAGGCATCGGAAGCGATCAAGCGCTCCTCGGCGATGGACTCCTTTGGCCTCCCGGGCAAGCTCTGCGACTGCATGAGCAAGGAGCCGGAGAAGTGCGAACTCTTCCTCGTGGAAGGCGATTCGGCCGGCGGCTCAGCAAAGGCAGCCCGCGACCGCATCACCCAAGCGGTGCTTCCGCTGCGGGGCAAGATCCTGAACGTCGAACGAGCACGGATCGACAAGGCGCTCGACAACGAGGAAATCAAGTCGCTGATCGCGGCCCTCGGCATTGGGATCGACATCGACTTTGGACGGAATGAGGAGCCCGAGGAAGAACCGGCTGCGGTCAACGGCAACGGCAGCGCGAAGTCGAACGACAAGTTCGACTTGTCGAAGCTGCGCTATCACAAGATCATCATCATGACCGACGCCGACGTCGACGGCGAGCACATCCGCACGCTGCTTCTGACGTTCTTCTATCGTTATATGCGCCCGCTCATCGAGCAGGGGCACGTCTACCTGGCGCAGCCGCCGCTTTACGTCGTCAAAGTCGGCAGCAATGAACGACATTACGCCAAGGACAAGGACCACCTCGACGAGATCGTTCGAAGCGTGCGGCGAAAGAAATTCGAGATCACCCGCTTTAAAGGTCTCGGTGAGATGAACGGCGACCAGTTGGGCGAGACGACCATGGAGCCGGGCAACCGACGCCTGGTGCAGGTGGTTTTGGACCGCGAATTCGAGGCTGAGGTCGAAATCATGTTCAGCAAGCTGATGGGTGACAAGGTTGAGCCCCGACGCGAGTTCATCGAGCGGCACGCCAAAGAAGTAACCGACCTCGACTGGCACTACTAATCCCGCGAGTGCGGGGGTTCGTTTTCCCGTGCGGGCGCGCCCTTTGGCCTCCGGTAGCGAAACTCGATCTCGCCCGTATTGCGGAATCCCTTCGAATATAGGCGAAACGTACCGTCCTCCCGGAGCTCGTAAACGAATGGGGCCCCCGAGTGCGGATCGTCGAGTTCCTCCTCCTCCGCCACACCGGCTAAAGCCGCCGGAAGTTTGTCGTGGTGGAGGCGGAAGCGCTGAATTTTGGCGTTAAGACTGAGCAGTCGAACCTGGGTCCGCATTCTGGCGTGGGAGATCAGAATTTGCTCGTGTACGGGCTGCATGGTGGCCAAGACCACTTCCTCCAGTTCCTGCCTGGTTTTGACCTTGTCCGCTTCAATGTTCAGGCCCCGTGGCTGCGGCATGTTCTTTAGCCACGAAGCCTCATCGCCCGACAGGTGATCGACCCACTCCCGGGCTGCTTCCTGCAGGCGTCGCCGAGCGTTTGCCCTCACCGTGGCTGCAGCAGATTCGGAAAGGGACTTAACAAACTCGGGTGGCTCGCTTGACTCGTCAAGGCCTCCGTCGTAAATCTTTCTGAGGAAATCCTTGGCAGATTCGTTGGGGTCAAACATGTGGCGCTCCAGTACCCCGAATTCCGTCTTCAGCACCTCCATGATTTCGTCGTTGGAGGCAATCTTGGCCTGCGCCCACTCCTGCATCCTTTGCCATTCCCCCAGGCCGAATCCGGCCTGCCGCTTCTCAATTTCAGCGAAAGCCTGCTGGTAAATGGCATTCGCCACGAGCTGGCCGATCATCGCGGTCTTCCGGATTGAGTCGCCAACCACCAGAGCCAGCACGATTTGGTCGACCGCCTGCCGCTGGCGTCCATGGGCCGATTCCACCGCCGCGGCCATCAGGGAAATTCTGGCGAGGTCCCTCAGCAAGCTGAAGTCGCCAAACTCCGTGTTGAAATCCAGCGAGTCGAGACGAGGATCGAAAGTTGGCTTTGCCGCGCCCCTTCGCAGGAGCTCCAGGCAATCTCGGTGCCTGGCGACGACGAGTTCCCGCACCTCAAGCAGGGTCATCCCTTCCGAAATGCCAACGGCCCGCCGCTCGGCTGTCGTCTCCGCCGATTGACCGCCAGAGGTGGTCTCGGGCCCCACCGTGAACGCCACCTTCCTGAGGCGCGCAAGGCTCGAATCCGCCGCTCGCTCACACGCGACCATAAGCTCTTCGAAGCCGTTTTGCCCGGTGAATCTCTTGATTACCGACGAAGCCTTGAACGGATCGACATTCTGGACCTGGGCTGCGCATGGTGAAGCGAGAAGCGTCACCGCGACCAGGAAATTTCCAGCTGGAATGCGAGCACTGAGTGAAGGCGACATTATTGGGAGAAGGATAGCAGGCACCTGCGTTCACGATGGTTGTTCTTCCGTCCCGGTTAACCGGGTACACCTAAGGCGTGATGCCCATCACCGAGCAGAACAAGGCACGGATCGCGGTGGCGGCAGGTGTCGTCTTCTTCCTTGCCGTCGCCGGGTATTCGCTGTACCTCTCCCAGCAGGAAGCCAAGGGCGCCGAGCGGGTCGGCATCTGGCGGACCAAGAAGGCCGATCCGGCACCGGCAAAGCGCTAGGACACCGCGCGCAAATGGCGAAGCCCTCCCGGTGTGGGAGGGTCAGTAGAGCCTAATCTACCGGGATGCAAGACTTATCGCGATCGGCGAAGACGACGCCGAAGCAGCGCCGCTCCTCCACAAGCGAATGCGATGATCGAAGCTGGCTCCGGCACCGCCGAAACGACGGCCGTGTATTGGATGCCGCTGGCAACCCTGCCCACATCGATATTGTAGAGGTACAGCCAGTTGGTCGTGTTCGCATTGACGGCGACGTTGGTGTAATTGACGGTGGTCCAGATCGTATGGCTGCCGAGTGGATTGGCGCCGAGACTGGTGCCGTTGACGTAAACGCCGTCGATGCCGGTGTTGAAGTTCCCGAGGGTGTCATCCACGACAAACGTCAGGCTGATGTTCACCAGGTTGGTTGCGCCGGGGTTGAAGCCATGGGCGAACAGTGCGGTCTGGTAGTTGTTGTACTGCCCGCTGGGATTGATCCACTGCGACATCGGATCAAGCGAGGTGCTCTTGGCTCCCCAAAGGACGTCGCTGCAAACATGTGCCATTTTCCAGGTCTGTGGGTTCGCGAAATCTGCCGGCACCAAGGGGCCACCGCCAACGAGGTTGTAGTGGACCTGCGGATCGGGCGTGCCGACGCCGCCAGCTCCCATCGAAATGTCGCCGGAGCGCAGGGTCTGGGCGAATGAGGCGCAGCTGATGGCGACGCCCGCAAGAAAGGTAAGGGTTCGTTTAAGGTTCATGGTTCTCTCTCGATGCAAACCCACGGGGTGGGATCGTACGGGAGAGGTGTCTAACCACTGTCAGACTGTTGCCCGGTCCGCCAGGTATAGGTCTAAAGTCCCGATCAGACGCTTACCGGTTGCTTGGCTTCGACCCCGTTGCCCCAGTAATTGACATCGAGATTCTTGACCGCCGCCGCTTCGTCCAGACGCCCGACGATCTGGGTCGACGGAGCGTCGTGGAGGATGTCGGGATTGTCATTGGCTTCCGCGCAGATGGCGATCAAAGCGTCGCAGAAGGCATCCAACGTCTCTTTGCACTCAGTCTCGGTCGGCTCGATCATCAGGCACTCCGGGACGATCAGCGGGAAGTAATTGGTGGGCGGGTGGAAGCCATAGTCGATGAGCCGCTTGCTGATGTCGAGGGCGCGGACGCCGTTTTTCTTGTATTCCTTCGCCGTCACCACGCACTCGTGCATGCAGGGCCGCTCGTGGGCCGGGGGCAGGACGTCTTTGAGCCGGGCCATGACGTAGTTGGCGTTCAAGACCGAATAGCGCGAGATGTCGGGCAAGTGCTCCTTACCCATCGCCAGCAGGTAGGTATAAGCGCGGACCGCCATGAGCGACTGGCCCCAGAAGCCGGATACCCGGCCGATCGACATGGGTCGGTGGTGGTCGATCTCCACGGTGCCGTTGCGGCGGACGATGACCGGCGCGGGCATAAAGGACTCGAGGTGCTTCTTGAGTCCGATGGCTCCGCAACCAGGTCCGCCACCGCCGTGCGGAGTGGTGAACGTCTTGTGGAGGTTCAGATGCATGCAGTCGAAACCGTGGTCGCCGGGTCGGGTGGTGCCGACCATTGCGTTCATGTTCGCGCCGTCGCAGAACACCTGGCCGCCAACGGCGTGGACCATTTCACAGATCTTCTGGATGTTCGGCTCAAAAAGTCCCAACGTGCTGGGATTGGTCACCATGAACGCCGCGACGGTGTCGTCGAGAAGACCTTGCAGCGCTCCGAGGTCGGTGTCTCCCGATTCATTGGTGGGCACCGACTTGACTTCGTAGCCACAGCGGGCGGCTGAAGCGGGGTTGGTCCCGTGGGCGCTGTCGGGGACAAGCACGAACCGGCGCTTTTCGTTTTCGCCGCGGCTCTCGTGGTAGGCCCGAATGATCATCAGGCAGGTCTGTTCGCCGTGGGCGCCGGCGACCGGCTGCATGCTGATGGCGTCGAAGCCGGTGATCTCGACCAGGAAGTCCTGAACGCCAGCGATGACTTCGAGAAAGCCCTTGGCGGTTTCCGCCGGCTGCAGCGGATGCACATGGGTGAAACCCGCGAGTCCGGCGGTCCGCTCGTTGATCTTCGGGTTGTATTTCATCGTGCACGAGCCGAGCGGGTAGAAGCCGGTCTCGATGCCGTAGTTGATGTGGCTTAGATTGGTGAAATGCCGGAGAAGATCGAGCTCGCCGATTTCGGGAAGGCGCAGGTCATGCCTTAATTCGCCGAGCGTGGCCTCAAGGTCGATTTCCGGCGTGTCGCAACGGGGAACGTTGCATCCGATGCGGCCCGGGGAGGACTTCTCAAAGATCAGCGTGGGGGTCGGAACGGTCTTGGTGGGCATGGACGGGGAGTAACGCTGAGTTTACCGTGGGGCTTCCTGGTGAGATGGGCGCTATTTGGGGGACAGGTCAACGTCAAAGCATGCTGGATCCCATACATAGTCCTCGCGCTGGAGACCGCGGCGCTTCTTGTCGGCAACGACTTGCTCGGCAAACAGGATCAAGCATTGCTCGATCCACGGCAGCCGCTCCAGCGGGGACGTGCCGTGAACGATCTGCAGCGCTCGCTGGGTGTCTTGCTCTTCCTGTGAATTTGGGAAGCTGCTCGGATCATAGGATTTAAACCTAGGATTCAAGGAACCGCTCCAAGCCGGTGATGTCGGCAAGGTCCTGAGGTCGCCCGGCAGCCCGCCTCGACTCACCAGAAGTTACGCTAGGCTGGTTTCGCACTTCGAGGACGTCCAGAAGGGGGCACCTGAACAGTAGCATCTAAGTCAATGAAGAACCTACGTTGGCGCCAAAACTTGCTGTAGACTGCATAGAAGTAGTCGTTCTGAAGGAGGCGAGGCGCGGTGTTTTCACAAGGTTGTCGTCGTATGTTTTGTGTCGTAGCAGCCATAGGCGTAAATTTCTGTTTGGCTGAAACAAATGATGCGCCTTGGCGCTTCGAGGTTCCAGGACATGCCGGTCACCCGACTTCGGCGAAGCTTAGTCCTGGCGGGGCTTTCTTCGCAACTTCGGACGGTAACGATCTTAGGATCTGGGATACCTCGACGGGAAACTTAAGGCGATCGCTGATCGACCCAGGCTTCGTTTCCGCCTTTGATTGGTCGCCAAGTAGCAAGTCGATCGCAGTCGACAGCACCAGCACCGTTCATTCCTTCGACGTCGCAAGTGGCGAGTATGGATTCTATGTCAATCGACCCCAAAACAATGGCGCTGAGTATTCGCCTGATGGACAAAAAATCCTCTCGTACTTTGAGGAAACAGTTTTTATACTCGATTCTGAATCGGGAAGCTTATTAAAGCAGTTTTCTTATCCAAAGCCAGTTCGTGTCTGCCGTTACTCCCATAGCGGAGATTTCATTGTCGCCCTTTTGTTTGGGGGCGAGTTCGTGGTTCGACGAGTAAGTGATGGTGTAATTGTTCGCCAGTTTGGACCGTTTGACTCCGTTGACTTTACGCTCGATCCTACTGACCATTGGATTGCGAGCAACGTCGGCACAAGCGGACGCCTCATGGACCTCGTAACGGGTTCGGTTATGATCATCGACCACTCCGCGGCGAAGCATGCGTTCTCACGAGATGGCACCCGATTCGTAATTGCAGATGGCAAGACAGCGGCGATATGGAGTTCAGATTTTGCTGTCCCGCTAGAGTATTGCATTGGTCATTCAGAAAAAATCCGCTTCATGGAGTTTACTCCGGACGACGCGGCGATCATAACTTGCTCGGATGACCAGACGTTAAGGACTTGGGACAGTTGGCTCGGCACACCGCTAAGTACGATTCAGGCGAATGTTGCGCGGTTTACCGTTCTTACTGATTCGAAGCACCTCGTTACCCTTGACGCATTCCCGTCTGGGACAATCAGCTACTGGAATCTGCAATCGGGGCAACGGAGTTACCGGCGAAATGTGGTGAGCAAGACGACCGTTGTAGTTACATCGAGCCAGTATCACATTGTTGTCTCTGCAGATGAAACTGGGAACTGTCAAATCTGGGATATCAATAATGGCACTCTTAAGTCTTGGCCACTAGATTCCGTAGAGCCACTTGTGTCAGTCGATATTGCTTTACAGTCTCCGGTGGCTGCCGTTGGCTCTGAAGGCAAGTTGCGTATTGTTAACCTGGAGAATGGTCAGGTGATCAAACAGGTAGACCTGACGAATCGACGGGTTGACGGTGTCTGCTTTAACCCGCAGACCAATATGCTTGCAGTGTTGCATCGTCGCTTTGATGCAGCGATTGACGTTTATGATATAGGTACTTGCACTCTGAAAGGAACATGGAGTGGGATCGATCCTGCTACCCACCGGCTCCAATGGTCGGCGGATGGTACTAGACTGCTGGCCTTCTCTAGTTCGTCCTTGGCTGTTTGGGATGTTGCCCGCAAGGCAGTTGTTGGGCAGAGAACAGTGGATCCATTGCTCAGGTTCGCGGCGTTTGTACCGGATGGTCACCAAGTAATATTGTCGGGCGACAAAATGTCTGGACGAGTAATTGTGTGGGATCCGGAGTCCAACACAGTCACGAAGTCATTTAGTGCATTTGCAAGCGACCCCAAGGCCCATAAGAACGGGTGTCATTCTCTCGCGGTATCGAGAGATGGTTCATCAGTTATAACCGGTGGAACAGATGGTTATGCACGTCTATGGCACTATGCGAGTGGTCGATTGCGCCGGTCGCTTTTCCACGGCCAGAACCACCATCACATAGACGTCGTTGCGCTTTCATCGAATGCAACCAAGGCAGCAACCGCTTTCGGGGGACGAGTGACTGTCTGGGACCTTCAAACAGGGTCGGTCTTGGCTAGCTGGAGCGTAGGACGCAAGGTCGAGGATCTTGAGTTCACCGATTCCGATGCCGCCCTAGTCGTTATGAGCGATCGAGTCCGAGGCGTTATCAGTGTGCCGTGACCTGGCGCGTGATACGATAAAGCGATGACCGCGAAGAGGTGGCTTTGGGTGCTGGCGGCAGGGCCGATGATCGTCGGAGCTTTCCAAGCCGGCCAGACTCCAAACAAACCCAAAAAGGTCGACTACGCTCACAATGTCGCGCCGATCTTTCGCGCCCATTGCGCCTCGTGCCACTCTGGAAAGGACGCCAGCGGAGGACTCGACCTCACGACGATCGCCGGCATCAAGAAGGGCGGTAGCGGCAAGCTCTTCGTTCCCGGAAAGCCGGGGCAGAGCCTCCTCGTCCAGCGCATCAAGGGTCTTGGCGGACTCCCGCAGATGCCGATGGGCTTCAAGCCGCTCGATCCCCATCAGATCGAGGCCATCGAGCAATGGATTGCTCAGGGCGCCGACCTCAATGCCGAGGCAAAACCGCACTGGTCCTACCAACCGCCAAAGCGACCATCGCTTCCGACTGTCAAGCAGACGTCTTGGCCAAAGAACTCCATCGACCGTTTTGTGCTCAGCCGCCTCGAAAAGCAGGGGCTAAAGCCCTCGCCGGAAGCCGACCGCGAAACCCTGCTGCGGCGCGTGACGCTCGACCTGACCGGTCTTCCCCCGAGCCCGGCAGAGATCGAGGCCTACCTCACGGACGCGAGCCCACGAGCTTACGAGCGGGTCGTCGACCGCCTACTTGCCTCGCCTCAGTACGGCGAGCGCGTTACCCGAATCTGGCTGGACCTATCTCGCTACGCCGATACCAACGGCTACGAGGCGGACTACCTGCGGACGGCTTGGAAATATCGGGACTGGCTGATTGATGCCTTCAATCGCAATCTCCCCTACGACATCTTCATTCGCGACCAGATGGCGGGCGACCTGTTGCCAAATCCCACGCTGGATCAGCTGATCGCCACCGGATTCCACCGCAACTCGATGTTCAACAGCGAAGGCGGGGTTGACCCGGCCGAGGGTTTGAACGTGGCGATCGAGGATCGGGTGAGCACCACTGCCACGGTCTTCATGGGCATCACCCTGATGTGCGCCAAGTGCCACGACCACAAGTACGACCCCTTCACCCAGAAGGACTACTACCGCTTCGTCGCGTTCTTCGCCAACACCGACTACGAATCCCGTGGCAGCGCCGACGTGGGTCAGCAGAAGTTCTATGAACCCGAAATCGATGCGCCTTCACCGGACCAGGCCGCAAAGGTCAAGGAGCTGGAAAGCAAGCTTGAGGCCTGCCGGGCGGCGATCAATGCCCCGGACGCTCCGGTTCGAAAAGGCTTCGATGCGTGGCTTGCCACTGCGGAGGAGTCGGGCAACGACGGCTGGAGCTTCGCGGAAGACGTAAAAGCTGTGTCGGCAAACGGTGCCACGCTCAGCGTTCAAGAGGACGGGACCATTTTGGCGACGGGTGAGAATCCGAACACCGACACCTACACGATCGAGTTCGTGGCCCGGCGTGGGGCGAGCTCGCTCCGCTTGGAGTCGATCCCTGATCCAAGTCTCGTCAATGGGGGCAGCGGCCGTTCTGAGAGCGGCAACATCATCCTGACCGCCCTGCGGGTCAAGGTGGACGGCAAGGCGGTCGAGGTAACCGATCCGAGGGCCACGTTCGTGCAGGTAGGGTATGACCTCGCGCAGCTCAAGACCGGCAATCCGAATGGCGGATGGGCGCTTTATCCGGAAGTCAAGCAGCGGCAGGAACTGGTGGTCGGGATCGGGGAGGTAAAGCCCGGCGCCAGGATCGAAGTCAAACTCGAATTCAATTCGCCGACCTGGGCCAAGCACACGCTCGGAAAGTTCCGGCTGAGTGTGACCGGCCGTAAGCCGGCAATGCCCATCCCAGGCGCGCTTCGAGCCCTGATCGGCAACCCGAACCGCACGGCTGCCGAACGGGAACAGCTTTTCCAGCACTTCCTTCGTCAGGTCGGCTCGCTGTTTCCCGATGTCGCGGCCGTGAAGCAGGCTTCTGACGAGTTGAATGCGTCCCGCATGGCGATTCCGAAAGCCTTGATTCTCCGTGACAGAAAGACGGCGGGACCACTTCAGACGCCCGTTCTCCTGCGGGGCGACTTTACTCAGAAGGGTCCGATGGTGACGGCCGGCCCGCCCGGGATCTTCCCTCAGCCTGCCGAGCCGATCGCCAACCGCCTTACGCTTGCCGAATGGCTAGTTTCGCCTAAGAACCCTCTGACGGCGCGGGTCCAGGTGAACCGGATGTGGGAGCAGTTCTTTGGTCGGGGGTTGGTACTGACCCTCGACGACTTTGGCACCCAGGGTTCGCCGCCCAGCCACCCCGCCTTGCTGGATTGGCTCGCCACTGAGTTCATCGCCCGGAAGTGGGATATGAAAGCGATGGCCAAGCTGATCGTGATGTCGGCCACCTATCGCCAGAGCTCGCGCACGAGCGCTGCCCTACGGGAACGCGATCCGGAGAACATCCTCCTAGCCCGTGGCCCGCGATTTCGTTTGGAAGCCGAAGCGATCCGCGATGTGATACTGTCGGCGTCCGGCTTGCTCAGCAAGAAGATCGGTGGTCCGAGCGTGTATCCCAGCCAGCCGGAAGGCGTGTGGAACAGCCCCTTTAGTGGTGAACGCTATATGCCGAGCGAGGGCGAAAATCGCTACCGGCGCGGTATTTACACCGTGTGGAAGCGAACCGCACCGTATCCCGCCTTTGTGGCATTCGACGCGATTTCACGGGAAACCTGCAGCCCGCGGCGGATCCGAACCAACACACCGCTCCAGGCGCTCGCGATGCTGAACGACGCGACCGTCACCGAGGCTGGCAAGGCACTTGCGATGAGAATGCAGAAGGAAGGAGGCACCACCGATCGCACGCGCCTGATCCATGGCTTCCGGCTCTGTACCGGCAGAACTCCTAAGGGTGCCGAAGTAAAACGTTTGCTCGCCTTACTAAG
The DNA here is from genome assembly GCA_019187105.1 of Fimbriimonadaceae bacterium. Classification (NCBI taxonomy): domain Bacteria; kingdom Bacillati; phylum Armatimonadota; class Fimbriimonadia; order Fimbriimonadales; family Fimbriimonadaceae; species Fimbriimonadaceae bacterium. The sequence continues at coordinate 2,304,099 of JABAQM010000001.1, forward strand.
TAAGCTGCAGGACAAGGCAGCTTCGGAGGCTTGGACGTTGATCGGTGTGACGCTGTTGAACCTCGACGAAACGATTACCAGATCATGAAAGATCCCAATGATGCCCTCAAGCAGATAACCCGTCGGACGTTCTTTAGGGAAACCGCCTATGGCGTCGGGGGAATCGCCCTTGCCTCGCTGCTCGCCGACCCGGCGGTGGCTGCGGCGATCGAGCAGGAAAAGCGAAAGGATCCCTTGGCCCCCAAGAAGAGTCACTTCAAGCCGAGGGCAAAGGCGGTGATCTATCTCTTTATGGCGGGGGCGCCGTCGCAGCTCGACCTGTTCGATTCCAAGCCCACTCTCCAAAAATACAACGGCGAGCTTTGTCCGGAGGAGCTGATGAAGGGCGAGCGCTTCGCTTTCATTCGCGGCCGTCCAAAGCTGCTTGGCTCGCCCTACAAGTTCGAGAAATGTGGCCGCAGCGGCCAGATGGTCTCCGAGTTGCTGCCCCACTTCAAGAAGATCGTGGACGACGTGGCGGTCGTGCGGTCGATCCGGACGGACCAGTTCAACCATGCTCCGGCCCAGCTGTTCATGAACACCGGCTTCCAGATTCCCGGAAGGCCCAGCTTTGGCTCGTGGATGAGCTATGGGCTCGGCTCCGAGAATGCCGACCTGCCGGGATTTGTCGTCCTCATTTCGGGTGAAAACAACCCGGATGGTGGGAAGAGCTGCTGGAGCAGCGGATTCCTGCCGACCGTCTATCAAGGTGTCGAATTCAGGTCCAAGGGCGATCCGATTCTATTCGTCACCGATCCCGACGGGGTTACGCGGGAGATTCGTCGCGACATGCTCGACGCCCTGCGCGACCTCAACACGATGCAGCTGCACGACACGAACGATCCAGAGATCGCAACGCGCATCGCCCAGTACGAGCTGGCCTACCGGATGCAGTCGAGCGTTCCTGAGCTGATGGACACCAAAAACGAATCCCAGGAAACCCTCGACCTTTATGGCATCAAGCCCGGCGACAGTGGATTCGGCGCCAACTGCCTGCTCGCCCGACGGCTCGTCGAGCGCGGCGTCCGGTTTGTTCAGCTCTATCACCGCGGATGGGACAATCACGGCACCAGCGAATACGACGACATCAAGAATCGACTTCCCAAGCTCTGCCAAGAGACGGATCAGGGGGCTGCGGCGCTCGTCATGGACCTTAAGCGGCGAGGCATGCTCGACGATACGATCGTGATCTGGGGTGGTGAATTCGGGCGCACACCGATGAACGAGGCGCGCGGCGGTTCAACGTACCTGGGCCGCGACCACCACCCGCGTGCGTTTTCGATGTGGATGGCAGGCGGCGGCTTCAAACCAGGCATTTCGTTCGGAGAGACCGACGAGCTTGGATACAACGTCGCCGAGAACGAAGTGCACGTCCACGACCTCCACGCGACGATTCTTCACCTGATGGGCCTCGACCACACGCGGCTAACTTACAAACACATGGGACGGAACTTCCGACTGACCGATGTGTTCGGCAATGTTGTCGACGGGCTGCTGGAGTAACGGGCAACAACCTGCGAGGCTACCGTCCGCCGATAGCCAGCCAGACATCGCGGCGATTGCCGGAGACATCGGCCTCGCCGCCGTCGTCCTTCTGATCCTGGCCGACGCTATACAGCCGGTAATCCGTGGACGAGGCCCGGTAAACGAATGGACGACCGGTATACGGGTCGGTAGCCAGGTCCTTTGGGAATGCGGAAAGGTCGGCCGGTACCTGGCGGGTGGCTTTGAAAATGGCCAGCAGACGGGATTCGAGAATGAACAGCCGGCTCAAGGTCAGGGCGCGATCGTTCATTCTAACCAGCACCTTGCCGGTGCCGAAGTAGTGCTTGGCAAACCGCTTCCACGGCCGGTAGGCGTCCTCGTCCGGTTCTTTCCACTCGCCGCGTTCTGAGGGAGGGATTGAGTAGGCCGCTGTTATGATCGCAACTTCATCTTCCGCTTCCTTGGCGAAGCCTCGGAAGTACGCCTGCCGCGCCGCGTCGTCATCCTTGGCCAGGCGCTCCAGGAACTTCACGGCCTCCCGGGCATCCAACCCAAGTTCGGATTCGAGCTGTTGGAACGCACGGTCTTGGTAGCAGTCCTGAATGTACTGGACACCCGCGAGAAACTGCAGGCGTTCGTGGCGAATGGTGACGGAGAGGTCCGGCTTGCGCGCGAGCGCAGCCTCGACCCCCTTGCTGAGGCGGCTGAGTTGGCCGGCGCCGAACTCGCCCAACCGTTCAAGGAGCGGAGCACGCAGGTGGTCGACGATCCAAAGGCCAAGCGAAGCGTCGGCCGAGCAACCTCCGCAAATGTCGAAGCCGAAGCGCGTTCCGGCCAGCGCCACGTCGATTGCCTGATCGAATTCGTTGTTCTCCAGGTGCCTTTTCAGTCGGTACTGCATGGCGTTGGCGATCAGTCGCCAGCCTTGATGATGCAGATCCGGGGAGAACGGGATCTTTGGCGTAAACGCAAACTCGCACGGCATCTTCGAAGCGGCCATCACGGCGCCGATTTCAGGCGGGAGATCGCGTTCCATCTGAGCCAGCATCCCCTCGGTAAAGGAAACGCGAAAGCGCCATTCTTCCCCCTTTTTGACCGCCGACCGCGCCGCCAGGGCATAGTGATCCCAGGCGTTCTTTGAGCCGCTGACGGGTTCCCGGTATGCTTGCGGGGGAATCCAGTCGTCGAAAGGCGGAGGCGCAGGCTTGTTGCAGGCCGCTCCACAGGCCAAAATGATGGCGAGGTTAACGATACGGAGGCATCCGTGCCTCATGAGGGGCAGGGTACCTCGCGTGTGCTATCCTCTCCCCCAACTGCTATTCGTATGAAAGGCGTTATTCTGGCCGCGGGCAAGGGCTCCAGGCTTTATCCCGTTACCCACTTCATTCCGAAGCCGCTGCTTCCACTCGCCAACCGTATCACGCTGGCCTATGCCTTCGATCGGCTCCATGAGATCGGCATCGATGAAGTCTGCGTCGTGGTCGGCGAGAATGACTCCGAAATGCGCGAGGCCCTCGGAAACGGCTCGGCTTTTGGATTGAAGCTGGATTACGTGCGGCAGACCCAACCCCTTGGACTTGCTCACGCGGTCGGATTTGCCAAAGACTTCGTGGGTGGGCAGCCGTTCGTGCTCTATCTCGGCGACGCGATCTACTCGGACGGGTTCCAGCGCCACGCCCAGCGCTTTACCGAATCCGGATGCGCCAACCTCAATATCGTCAAGCCGGTGGAAGATCCTTCGCGCTTCGGGGTGGCGAACGTGGAGGGAGAGCGAATCGTCAAGCTCGTTGAAAAGCCTGCGGCGCCGGAGTCCAATTTGGCGATGGCGGGCATGTACTTCTTTGGACCGCAGATTTGGTCGGTCCTGCCCGATCTGAAGCCAAGCGCAAGAGGCGAATACGAGATCACCGATGCCATTCAGATGCTTGTGGATCGGGGAGAGACGGTTCTCGCCGGGGTGTATGAGGGCGAGTGGTTCGATACGGGGACGCTGGACTCGTTTTTGGCGACAAGCCGCTATCTGACGCGTAGCGAACGCCTGCTGCCAGAGAGTTCCCAGATCCTTGGCGAAATTGGCGAGGCGGTCGTCGTCGGCGAGGACGCCAAGCTGCGATGCAACTATATTGAGGACTCTGTGATTCTGCCCGGAGCCAATGTCCAGGCGTCCGGCGCCATCCGCCATTCGATCATCGGCGGGCATTATCGACACGATGGCGATATCGAAGGGGCGATCATCATGGAGGCGACCCAGCGATCCGAAGCCCGAGCCGCCAAGTAAACTCGCCTTAATGGCACTGCGCATTGGCATCAACGGATTTGGACGTATCGGCCGCCTATCGCTGAGGGCGATGCTGGAACGATACAAGGGGGTTTTCGACGTGGTCGCCATCAACGACCTGGTCGATACGCGGACCAATGCGCACCTTTTCAAGTACGACAGCGTTTACGGCCCCTTCAACGGAGTGGTCGAGCATGACGAGTCGTCCATCACCGTGGACGGCGACCGGTTCAAGGTCTTCGCCCATACCGATCCGGGGTCGATTCCCTGGGACGAGGCAGGGGTCGACATCGTCATCGAGAGCACGGGTCGATTTACCGATGCAACCAAGGCCGTCGACCACCGCAAGCGCGGCGTGAAGAAGGTCGTGATATCGGCTCCCGCCAAGAACGAGGACGTGACCATCGTTCTCGGTGTGAACGACGAGATGTACGATCCCGCCCGCCACCACGTCATCTCCAACGCATCCTGCACGACCAACGGACTGGCTCCCGTCGCCAAGGTGATGCATGACCGGTTTGGCGTCCAAAAGGGCCTCCTGACCACTGTGCATGCTTACACGAACTCCCAGAGCACGGTCGATACCGCCAAAAAGGATGTGCGAGATGCACGCGCGGCGGCGTTGAACATCGTTCCGAGCAGCACGGGCGCGGCGAAGGCGGTCGGCCTGGTTATCCCCGAGCTGAAGGGCAAATTTACCGGCATGGCGTTTCGGGTTCCGACCCCGACCGTGAGCGTGGTCGACTTCACCGCCCTGCTATCGCGAGAGGCCACTCCCGAGGAGATCAACGCCGCGATGAAGGAGTATGCCGACGGCCCTCTTAAAGGGATCATGGAGTACACGGAGGAGGAGCTCGTGAGCACCGACCTTCGCGGCAACCCGCATTCGTCGATCTTCAGCGCGGTCGATACGGTGGGACTGGGAGACTTGGTGAAGGTCGTCGCGTGGTACGACAACGAATGGGGTTACAGCTGCCGTGTCGCTGACATTTGCAAGTTCCTGGGCGACAACGGTCTGTAGGCGCGAGCGAAGCTGACCCTCCATCCCACCCTAGTGGTGGCTGTGGGCGTAGTGGTCGGCCAAGGCGTCGTTTCCGAAGTCCCCATCAAAGTCCCGCCATACGGTATGGATGTGGTTGGCCCGGTTCTGGGTGTTGTCGTACTCAATAAGGAAGGTCGAACCCTGGATACGATAGTAGTGACCGTCGCCAGGCGCTAACGACCCCATCCAAGCAAAGACGATGGACTTCTTGTCGATTTTGCCGAGTCTCCGCGCGCGTTCGTTCGGATGCTGGACTTCGGCGTGAATCGACACCAAACTCATCAGTGCTTTCTGCTGATTGGAATCGAGCTTGTCGTAGGGAATCCCGGTCCGATCTTGAATTGCCGCCTTACGGTCCATGCCGGTGAGGATCTCGCTCGGAGCCCGTTCGGAAACCACCGCCTGGCGCCGCTGTTCCGCACTCAAGCTGTTGACGAAAGCAAAGCCTAAGTCTTGCTCCTTGCCGAGGACGCGTTTACCCTTGTGCTCCCCGCTCCCAACCGTGGCAGGATTTGATCCAAGGAACTGCGGAGTCGAAGACGTTAGCTTGCCGTCGCGATAGGTGAAATTGAGGGATACGTGGTGCCCTTCGTAGCGCCAGCCCCAATCGCCTTCCAGGGACGGCTCGCCCCAGAACGCAAAGACATACGCCTTGTCGTCGCGAGAGGCGTTTTGGCCCTCCAACTCGAAGAGGACGGCTTCAAGGATGCGGATGTCCTCAACCTTGTGATAACCCGATTCGCCGATCGCAGCCTTCAATAAGCCTGCCGCGAGGCTTACCTGCTTGACGTCGAGGTCGGAAAGGTGCGCACCCTGCCGAACGGCCGGCACGTATTGCCACCGACTCCGCAGGTCACTGGTGAAGGCGAAGATAGCCTTCCTTCGCTGGTCGGCGGTCAGAGCCCCAAGGAATGCCTTGGCCGCCGTAACCGTCGCCTTCGCGTCAGGTTCGGCTGGTTGCTGCATGGATGAACCGAGCGCGAGGGCGGCGATGAGGATTCCCTTGATCATCGCCGCCATTTTACGCCGGGTCAGTCGTATTGGATCGAGATCGTTTGCTCGACCGAGAACCCGTCCGGGGTCGACGCCTTGACCACCACCTTTTGGGGCCCCCGCCCATCCCCGACGCGATAGAAGCGGATCTTGACGTTTTCGGAGCCGTTGACGGCCAGCTTGACCGTCTTCGGTTTGGCCGGCTCCATCAAGCTCAGTATCCGGGTGTCGAAGGGAACGACCTCGACGGTGACATCGCCGGCGTATCCGTTGAGGGAGGTCACCTTGGCCATGCAGATGCCGCTGTCATGGGGCCTGATCCCCAGGTTGGCTGGTTCGAGTTCGAGCAGAACCTTGCCCGGCAAGCCTTCAGACGTCGTAAACTCCACCACGCCGGCCCCGCGGCCCCTCTTGGTTGTGGGGTCGTACAGGATCAACAGCACCGAGCCGCCGGAACAGCTTTCAGAAGGCGCGATGTCAATCTCCTTTTCAGTAACGCTGTTTGCCGGAATCCTGCAAGGGTTGTCCCCGGTAATGCCCGTTCCGAAACTCTCGCCAGAGACAATATCAATGCCCTGGAGTACGGTGGCATCGGCTGCATCCGTTGACGTTACATTGAACTTGACTCTGCTGGATTGGCCCCGCACAAGGTTGACCGGGCTTTGGACGGCGGAGACCTGAAGCGAGCCGTCCACGGCGGCGGGGCGGAATTCGTCCTGAACGGTGTAGGTCACCAGTCTGTCACCGACCATTGCCTGGAGCGCATGGCCTTTAGGGTTCGTGCGCTTGATCGTGATCGTAAGACGGAGACTGTCGGGAGCGGCAGTGGTTGGTGTGATGGTCATGCCAACCTCCTCTGAGGGAACCGCGGACTCTTTGTCGAAGGTCACCGTGGCTGCGCCCGGGGGTTCGACATCTGCAACGAAGCCGAATGTATCGGTGGGCGCCTCGCCCGGCAGGGGCTGCGACGACACCTTTGCGCGATGGGCTTCGTTCGGACGCAGGAAAGGAGGGTCGTCGTTAACGGTCACCAACTGGACGGTCTGTGTTTCAAGATCGGGAAGCGTTCCGCTCCCACCACACGCGACAATGACGATGATGAGTGGCGAAAACGGCCACCATTTCTGGATCATCTTCCTCATAACCTCAAGTGTAGGGAGAGGTTTCAGCGCGGACCGGGACTAATGACTTGCGGCAATAGGCCCAATTTGCGGGATGATCTGTCGGCGGGACCGCGAAACCGTGCCGAACTTTAGATGTTATACGTCGGCTTCTTCAGCCAAGCCTTGGGGATTGGCTTGAGGCCGCTAACGACGGCTGCAAATTCGGGGGACTTGAGAACCTTGGTCGAAACCGTCATGCGAACCCGGCCGTGGGGAGTTTGGATCGTGACGACCTGCAGGTTAGGCAGCTGCACTCGATTCTTCTTGGGTGCTCGGAATTTCCATGCGCCCGAGTGTCGGTGCCGGATGTGCTTGGCGTTATTCGCCTTCTTGCCGCTAACTTGACAGATGTTCGCCATGGAAACCTCGAAGTAACCTTCAGATGATACTCGGTCGGCCGGTGCAGATTCAAGGCCTGGTTCTGGTAAACCCGTCAGATGCCGCTTTCCGACTGGATTGAATTCCGCCACGATCTTCACCGCCATCCTGAAATCGCGTATGAGGAGGAGCGGACTTCCCAGCGGATAAAAGAGGAGCTCTCAAGGCGGAATATTGAACATAAAGGCGGGTGGGCCGGTGGCACGGGCGTCGTTGGCTGGATTCCGGCGACGCGCGACAAAGCTCCGACCATTGCGCTTCGCGCGGACATCGACGCCCTCCCGATTCTCGAGAACTCCGGCGTGCCCTACACCTCGACGATTCCGGGACGCATGCATGCCTGCGGGCACGACGGCCATACCGCGATCCTGCTGGGCGTCGCTGAAACGCTGCTCGGCCAAGACGACCGCCCCAACAACATCCAGTTGATCTTTCAGCCGGCCGAAGAAGGGGGCGCCGGCGCCAAGAAGATGTGCGACGAAGGCGTCTTGTCAGGCGAGGCGTTCGGTCACCGGGTCGAGAAGATTTTCGGGCTCCACGGCTGGCCGGCGGCCCCGCTCGGCACCGCCCACTCCGCCCCTGGCCCGTTTATGGCCTCGGCCGACCAGTTCTGGATCACTGTGGAAGGTGAGGGTGGCCACGCCGCCGCTCCCCACCTCGGTATCGATCCGATCGTCGTCGCGGCCCAAATCGTGACCTCGCTGCAAACGATCTCTTCGCGCGTCTTCGATCCAACCGAGGCTGTGGTGGTTACCGTCGCCCAGTTCAACGCCGGCACCACCACCAACGTGATTCCCCGAACCGCCGAGCTGGCGGGTACGGTTCGGACCCTCACGGCGGCAAGCCGGGACCTGGCGGAGCGCCGTGTGCGCGAAATCGCAAACGGCATCGCCGCATCGCTTGGGGCAAGGGTTTCCATCACCTATGAGCGCAACTACCCCGTTACCCACAATAACGCCGCCGCTTACGAAACCTGGAAGTCGGTGGCGACAAGTGTGGTTGGTCAAGAGCGGGTCTTCCGCAACGAACGTCCCACGATGGGTGCGGAGGACTTCAGCTTTTACGGCGACCATGCCGAAGCGTGCTTCTGGTTCCTTGGCCTGTGCCCCCCGGACCGGGACGGATATCCGAAGCTCCATGCCGATGACTTCGACTTTAACGATTCCGCCATCGAGACTGGCGTTCGGGTGATGACCGCGCTGGCGAAGCTGGCGTAGCCCGGTAAACTCGTTTGAAGAATGGCCGACAAGGAATTCTCATTCGACATCGTCTCCCGCGTCGATCAGCAAGAGGTCAAGAACGCGCTCGACCAGGCCCAAAAGGAGTTCGCCAACCGATACGATTTCAAGGGCTCGAAGTGCGACATTCAGGTCGAGAAGGACAACATCACGCTCGTCGGCGATGACGACTTCAAGCTAAGCCAAGTCCGCGACATCGTTTTCAGCAAGCTGGTGAAACGCGGCGTAGACGCCCGGGCCATCGACTACACCAAGCCGGAACCGGCCGCCGGAACGACGCTGAAGCAAAAGGTCCAGTTCAAGGAGGGGATTCCTCAAGACCAGGCCAAGGCCATCATCAAGCAGATCAAGGACAAGGGGCTGAAGGTCAATGCCCAGATCCAGGGCGAAGAGCTGCGAGTTTCAAGTAAGAGCAAGGATGACCTGCAAAAGGTCATCACATTCGTGAAGGGGCTCGACTTGCCCTTCGCCGTCGACTTCGTGAATTATCGCTAGATTATTGGCAGTCGCATCCAAGGCAAAACCCGGTACCCTTACAGGAGCGGTTCCAGTTTGCCAATGCCCATGCCTCCCGTCTTGAACGTCGGCTTCTACAACTATGTCGTTGCCGACAAGATCATCGCCCTCGTCAGCAGCGAAAGCGCGCCGATGCGACGATTGATTCAGACCCTGCGCAAGAGCGGCAAGCTCATCGACGCTACCCAGGGCAGGCGGACCAAGTGCGTGATCTTTACCGAGGGCGACGCCGTCGTTCTCTCCGCCATTTCCCAAGAGACCCTCTCCAAGCGCTTAAGCACGGGCGAAGCGGGAGAGATGGTTGGTGATGAAGAGTAACGGCCACCAATTTGGCTGGTTGGCATGGTTCAGCCGATTCGGTAAGGATATCGGCATCGACCTTGGCACCGCGAATACCCTGGTGCATGTCCGGGGCCAGGGCATTATCCTGCGCGAACCGAGCGTGGTCGCGATCGACAAGAAGAACAACCGAGTCCTCGCCGTTGGCGAAGAGGCCAAGCGGATGCTGGGACGAACGCCGGCGTCGATCGTGGCGACCCGGCCGCTGAAGGACGGCGTCATCGCCGACTACGAGCAGACAGAGCGCATGCTGCGCGATTTCATCCGCAAAGCCGCACGGCGCCGCACCCTATTCTGTACGGTGGTCGTGGGTATCCCAAGTGGTGTCACCGAGGTGGAGCGCCTCGCGGTAACCGAAGCTGCCCAGAAGTCGGGGGCTAGCAAGGCTTACGTCATCGAGGAGCCCATGGCAGCGGCGATCGGCGCGGGATTGCCCGTTGACGAGCCAGTCGGCAACATGATCGTGGATATCGGGGGTGGGACCACCGAGGTTGCGGTGATCTCGCTCGCCGGCATCGTACATTCCAAGTCGATTCGGGTTGCGGGTGACGAGATCGACGAGGCGATCGTCAATTACGTCCGCCGGGCCTACAGCCTCTTTATCGGAGACAGAACCGCCGAGAACGTCAAGATTGAAATCGGCAGCGCATTCCCTCTGATGCAGGAGATGTCGATCACGGTGAAGGGTCGCGACCTCGTAAGCGGACTTCCTCGTAGCGCGATCCTGACCTCAGAGGAGGTACGGACGGCGATATCTGAGCCCTTGAATGCCATTGTCGAAGCCGTCAAGCTCACGTTGGAGGCGACGCCGCCCGAGTTGGCTGCCGACATCATGAATACCGGGATCGTCCTCGCTGGCGGAGGCGCTCTCCTTCGCGGAATCGATCGCCTGATCACTCAGGAAACGGGGATGCCGGTGGTGATTGCCAACGAGCCCCTTGATTGCGTAGCCATTGGAACCGGCAAAATGCTTGAAGCTATGCACGAGAACCGCCGGATTCGCGAAATGCTGGAGCGCTCGAGCCGAGGATAACCTTTGTCAAAGGTCGCGACATGGCTATGGTTCCCGTTCCTGGCCGCCCTAGCTATTGGTCTCGGTCGCGTGCAAAACAATGCTCGCAACCACCGACGGCTGGACCCAGTTTCTCGATTCGTCCAGACGACGGTCTATCCGACGGCTGGCCTGCTCAGTTCCTTCAGCCGATGGCTGTCCGACATCGGACTCGGGATCACTTCGGCGCCAGCCCTTAGGCAAGAAAACGAGCGGCTCCGGGCCATCGCCCAAGCCGCCGAACAATATGTCGCGCGGGAGAGGCTGTGGGCGCAGGACTACCATGCCCTTCGCAAACTCAGCGGGTTCCAAGCACCCCTCCAGCGCAAGCGAATTCCCGCCAGGCCGATCGATTACTTCTCGCTGGAAAACCGGATGACTCTGTCGGTTGGAAAGAACCGCGGCGTCAAGCCTGGCCTGGCGGTGGTGACCTCGCAGGGCCTGATCGGCGTCGTTCAGGTGGTCGACGAAACGACTTGCCAGGCGATCCTCATTTCCTCCCCAGCCCTTAAGGTCGGCGCCATGGCGCTGCGCGAGCCGCCTTTGGTCGGCATCCTGCGTGGCCAAGGGCTCGAAACGATGCTCCTCGATTATCTGCCGGCCAATGCGAAGGTGGAGACCGGGGATTGGGTCGTCACCAGCGGCTATTCGGCAACGGTACCCCGTGGCATCGTCATTGGCCGCATCGTTCAGATCGAGCAGGACCCCTTTTATGGCGCGACCCGGGCGCGGGTGTATCCGAGCGCAACCGTTGGGCAGGCCGCCGAGGTCTACATCCTGCTATGAGCCGCGGGAAGGTCGTGCTTCTGTCCGCGATCCTTCTGTACCTTGCCGCTGCCTTCCAGTCGGGCTGGTGGAACCAATGGGTAGTCATCGGTTGCCAGGTCGATGCGTTCCTTATCCTCACCGGTGTCCTGTCAGTCCGCCTGGGATCTCCGGGGGCAGGGCTGTCAGGCTTCCTGGCCGGCGTGGTACAGGGTGCCATGGCAGGCGCCAACCTCACCCACTACGCGCTAAGCCGCTTGATTGCGGGAGCCGCGACTTCCTGGGTCGCCAGGATCCTCGGTCAAAAGTCATGGGCTGTCGCGATGGCGTCGATCGGGATCGCAACCCTCCTGGGGCAGATATTGCTTCTCTTCCTGGCCGCGCCAAGCAACATCTCGGGTTACTTGGTCGAAACGCTGAAGACTGTCGCCATTAACGTCGTCATCGGTGCGGGCGTTCATGGCGTGCTGAATCGTTTCTGGCCCCCACTCGAGAGCAGGGACTGAGCCGGAGCAGACTCAAATTGGCCATAATTTGAAGCAGCAACGGACACCGGCGTTCGTCGTCGAAATCGACTTCGTGTCCGCCAAACGCAACTGAATTTCGGACATGAGCGGACATATCAACGTTTTAGACATGGCGCGCGAGCAACTCGCGGACGCTGCCCGGTATCTCGATCTCGATCCCGGCCTTCATGCTGTTCTCGCCAAACCGAAGCGGCAGGTCGTCGTAAATTTCCCGGTCGTCATGGACAATGGCGAAGTCGAGGTCTTCGAGGGCTACCGCGTTCAGCACAACACCTCCCGAGGTCCGACCAAGGGTGGCATTCGGTACCACCCGGACGTCGACCTCGATGAGACAACCGCCCTGTCGATGTGGATGACCTGGAAGACGGCCGTTGCCAATATTCCCTATGGTGGAGCGAAGGGCTCGGTCAAGGTCAACACCAAGAAGCTAAGCAAGCGCGAGCTTGAAAAGCTCACTCGACGTTTTGCTTCGGAGATCAATATCGTCATCGGTGAGCGGGGCGACATCCCCGCGCCCGATATCGGCACCAACGGGCAGGTCATGTCCTGGATCATGGACACGATCTCCATGCAGTGCGGCTACACCACGCCTGGAGTCGTCACGGGCAAGCCGATTGAGCTCGGTGGTTCGGAAGGACGCATCGAAGCGACCGGCCGTGGAGTCGTCGTCGCCATGGCGGAAGCGGCGAAGATGATGAACATGGACATCTCGCAGTCGCGCGTGGTTGTCCAGGGCTTCGGCAACGTCGGTTCGGTTGCGGCAAAGCTCGCCGAAGAGATGGGCGCCACCGTCGTCGGCATCAGCGACGCCCGCGGTGCGATACACAATCCAAACGGACTGCCCATTGCCGACCTTTACCGGCGCTATTCGGGCCGTGACGGCGGGATCTGTGAGTATAAGGACTGCGACCAGATCAGCAACGAAGAGCTCCTTGAGCTCGACTGCGACATCCTGATCCCTGCCGCAATCTCCGCCCAAATCCATCGCGACAACGCCGATCGGATCAAAGCCCGGCTGATCGTGGAAGGGGCCAACGGCCCAACCACTCCCGACGCCGACCATATCTTCAGCGACAAGGGCGTTTGGGTCGTTCCCGACATCGTTGCCAACGCCGGCGGCGTTATCGTGTCCTATTTCGAGTGGGTTCAGGACCTGCAAAACTTCTTCTGGGAGGAAGACGAGGTCAACGTAAAGCTGACTCGCATCATGCAGCGCTCCTTTGCCGATGTCGAAGCCATGATGCGGGCCCACAAGACCGATATGCGCACGGCTGCGCTTATCATCGGAGTCAAGCGAGTCGCCGACGCCACGACTACCCGCGGCATCTTCCCATAAGCTTGGGTCACGGTGGGACGTCGTTCAAGAGATGAACGGGGTTGGCAGGGCAAAGCGTACAATAAAGTAAAGATTTGCCTGTGAACCTCGAAAGCCTCTACCAGGACGTGATCATCGACCATTCGCGCAGCCCCAGAAACTTTGGGGAGCTCGAAGGAGCGTCTCACAAGGTCGAGGGGTTCAATCCCCTTTGCGGCGATCAGGTGACACTTTATCTGAAGATGGAGGGCGATCGCGTCGCCGATGCGCACTTCACCGGTACCGGCTGCGCCATCTCGATTGCGAGCGCGTCACTGCTCACGGAGGCGATCCGCGGCAAGAGCCGCGACGATGCACTGGAGATCTTTCGTGATTTCCGCCGGGCCATGATGGGCGAATGCGCGATGTGCGAGAATGCCGGGAGCCTTGTCGCCCTCGAAGGCGTTCGCGAGTACCCGATGCGCATCAAGTGCGCAACCCTGCCTTGGCACGCCCTGCATACCGCACTGACCGACGAGAAGGCCCAGGTGACCACCGAAGACCATGCCTGAGCCGATCCCGACCCAGCCTGCATTCGATCAGTTGCCGCTGAACTCGATCCAACGTTCGATCTTGGAGGGCGAGGTACTGGAGTCGCTACGTCAGGTCTACGATCCGGAGATTCCCGTCAACATCTACGATCTGGGCCTGATCTACGAGGTCGATATCAGCGACCAGGCGACCGCGCACGTCCGGATGACCCTGACTTCGCCCGCTTGTCCGGTTGCGGAGTCCCTGCCTCTGGAGGTCGAAGAAGCCGTGCGTCGGACGCCGGGTATTCGCGATGCGACGGTGGAACTCGTGTGGGATCCGCCTTTCACGATCGACCGCATTCCAGACCACATCAAGTTGGACTTGGGACTGTTATGAAGCTGAGCGCCCAGGAGGAGTACGGCCTTCGCTGCGTCCTCGCCATTGCCGGCAGTCCGAACGGCATGACCATTCCCGAGATCAGCGACCGGGAAGGACTCTCTCAACCCAACACCGCCAAGCTCTTGGCGATTTTGCGTAAGAGCGGCTTGGTGCTGGCCAACCGGGGGCAGTCCGGAGGCTACATGCTCGGTCGCCCGGCGGCCGAAATCAAGGTTGGGGAAGTATTGGAGGTTCTCGGCGGCCGACTGCTCGACGACGATTTCTGCGACCGCCACACCGGACGGACCACGGCCTGCTCGCACCTTACGGGCTGCGCGATTCACGGTCTGTGGAGCCGATTGCAGTTTGCGATCGACAAAGTGGTCTATGCGGTTTCGCTGCAGGACTTGCTTGCCGAAGCTCCGGCGGTGGACAAGTCTGCCAACGTCAACTTCTCGTTCGGGAGCCGGCCGCAGAAGTGATGGCCTTCCCCGTTGAAATCGATCCGAAAGCGGCCGAGGAGATCGGTCGGCTGATCGAGCGCAAAGGCAAGCCCGGCTCCTTCTTGCGGATCGGTGTGAAGGGCGGGGGCTGTTCGGGACTCGAGTACATGATGCGGCTCGACGAGACCCTTCGGGACAACGATATGGTCCTGGATGTGGGTGGCTACCGCGTGGTTTGCGACCCGAAATCAGCCACGTTTCTGGCTGGCTCCCGCCTGGTGTGGACGGGGAACCTGATGCAAGGCGGCTACGCCTTCGAGAACCCGAATGCCAAGCGAAGCTGTGGTTGTGGCGTCAGCTTCACCCCGAAGTAAACTCCGCAACTTGGGGTGAGCAATAATCCGTTTGGAGGATATGATGCGATTTTCTAAGATTTTGGCGGTGTCGGCTATCGTTGCCGGCGCGATCGCGGTTATGGCCGAAGATGCGGCCTCCGTGAAGAAGTGGATTCAAGGACAGATGAACGGTTACGCAAAGGCTGTCAAGAAGAAGGACGTAACCCTCATCGAGAAGCTTGCGAAGGAATACTTCCACGAGGACTTCGTCGCCCATGAAAAAAATGGGACGAAGGTCACCCGGTCGCAAATGCTGTCGCAGATGAAGGCCAACATGGGAATGGTCAAGAGCGTGGACAAGTGCGACGTCACCTGCAAGTCGGTCAAGGTGAACGGATCGACAGCAACCGCCGACGAGGCCATGGCCATGACGATGACGTTCGCGGGCCCCGACGCCAAGGCGAAACCGATGAAGATGGACTTCATGCAGACCTGGACCGCGACCTACGTCAAGGAAAACGGTAAGTGGCGCTGCAAGAAGACCGTTACCAAGACCGAAAAGATGCTGATGAACGGGAAGCCGTTCGATCCCAGCCAGATGGGTGGCGGCGGCAAGAAATAGCCGCTAACCTGGACTGAGTGTCCATAAGCAGCCTCAGCACCACGGGTGTTGAGGCTTTCTGGTTTTGGCGGTACCGTCCGGTCCGGTCCAAAATGGCCGCACTTTTATGAATCCTTGTAGACGGACGGCGAGTAAATTACTCTGAGAGCCAAGATCCTGCGGGTATGATTTCGTGTAATTCATCTTGCGTATGAAAAACATGTAATGAAGAACCACGCATGTCAAAGCATGAACGAGCTGTTTTATGGCTCGGTGACGGTGGGAGAGCGCGGCCAGATTGTGATTCCGGCCGAGGCGAGGAGCGAATTGTCAATTGAACCGGGGGACAAACTGATTGTAATGAGGCATCCGATTCACGCAGGCCTGATGGTCTTCAAGTTGGAGGGTGTTCGTGCGTATCTCAACGATTTCGCCGAGCAGCTTGAGCGCCTCGAAAGCCAGACTGGGGAGACGGAGGTGGAAGGATGACCGGTTGGTACCTTGCGCTCCCGATAGCGCTTGCCGCCGCCCAGGACACGCCGACGCTGACGCTCGATGAGGCAATCCGTATCGGACTTCAGAATTCATTCGGAATCCGAATTGCCGAGTCGAACCTGCGCAAGACCCAGGAGCAGATTCGAGAAGCCGAAGGGTCCCTGTGGCCAAAGCTCACCCTCAACGGAACCTATACCCGCTACGACAAGGCGACCATTTCGGACGGCATCGTCTTTTCGCCGATCGACTCCAAGCAGGCGCAACTCGTGCTCTCGGCGCCAATCGACCTTGCCGGCAACCTCGGGCAAGCGGTTCGAGCTGCCGAAGCGACCAAGCGGTCCCGCTTAGCCGACATCGTGACCGAAGCCAACAACCTCAAGGAGAACATTCGAACCGCCTTTTTCCAGGTGCTTCAGGCGGAAGCCCTGGTGCAAGTCAATGAGGAAGCGGTTCGTAACAACGACGAACGGTTGAAGGTTGCGCGCAGCCGCTACGAGAATGGAGCGGTGCCGCTGGTGGAAGTTCTGCGGGCGGAAACGACCTTGAGGCAAAGCGAGTCCGACCTGGTTACGGCGAAGAATCGTATGGAGCTCGCCAAGAGCTCCTTGAATAACACGATCGGGCGTGACATCCGGATCAACTTCGATGCGGTTGACGTCAGCGGTCTCCCCCAGGTGACCTCCACGTCAAGCGAACTGATGGAAGTGGCATGGAAGAACCGGCCGGAGATCATCAGCGCGGAGAATCAGATCGAAGCCCTCAAGCTGGCCAAAGCGATCGCCGGGCGCGGATTGCAGCCTTCCCTTAATGTGTCGCTGTCTTACAGCCGAACCTTCGACCCAGGCTTTGGTCAGCGCGAAAACAGTGGAGTCGGCATCCTTGCCTTAAGCTGGCCAATATGGGACAAGGGCGTTACCCGCGCCCGGGTGGCCCAAGCCGAGGAGGATGTGCGACAAGCTCAGATTCGGGTCGACCAGCTCAAGTTGGGAATCTCCCTCGAAGTCGATCAAGCGATCACCAACCTTCGCAATGCTCAGGCACGGCTGCAAGTGGCTGAAAAGCAAGTTGAGCTCGCCCGAGAAACCTACCGCCTTGCCAAGCTTCGCAGCGACGAAGGAGAAGGGATCCAACTCGAAGTTACCGATGCTCAGACGGAGCTGACCCGCGCGCAAACCGGTTTGGTTACCGCGCGCTATGACTACTTGACGGCGTATGCGGAGTTGCTCCGGGCCCTTGGCCTGGAATCGATCGGTCCGGCGCCCACTTCAACCAAGGAGAACTCAAAGTGAAGAACCGCACGCCGCTTGTTGCTCTCGTCATCCTGGGATGCTCGCTAACGGGGTGCGTCGATCGTGCGTCACAGCAGCAAGCCAAGCGGACCGAGGAGCTGCTGACGGAGACCGTAAAGCCAGTCGTGGTGGCCGATGTGACGACCCAACGGCTCCAAGAGACCCTTACCGTAAGCGGCGCCATCCAGACCGCGGACGATTCGATGGTTGGCGCCAAGGTAGGTGGTCGGCTGGTGTCCGTCTTCGTGCGCGACGGCGACCCGGTTCGGGCTGGACAGGTCATTGCGCGGCAGGAAACCAGTGATGCTTCGGCGCGGTTGCAGCAAGCCAACGCCGAAGCCAGAGCGGCGCGTT
Organism: Fimbriimonadaceae bacterium; assembly: GCA_019187105.1. Lineage (NCBI taxonomy): Bacteria > Bacillati > Armatimonadota > Fimbriimonadia > Fimbriimonadales > Fimbriimonadaceae > Fimbriimonadaceae bacterium. Next base: position 2,321,636 of record JABAQM010000001.1, read on the forward strand.
CCGCGTATCAGCAGGCTCTCCAGAATTATCAGGTTGGTCCCGCTAAATCCCGGTCGGCCATAAAGAGCGCCGAAGCCCAGCTTCGCAGCGCGAGGGCCCAGCTCGACAAGGTGCGCCGGGGCGCACGGGAAGAGGAACGGGCGCAAGCTCGGGCCTCCGTGGATGCGGCAAAGGCCAATCTCCAGGCAGCCAAGAGCGACCTCGATCGCAGCCGCGCGCTGTACGCCGAGGGCGCTATCAGCAAGCAGCAATTGGAAGCCGCGGAAAACCGCCATGCTACCGCGCTCTCGCAGTACGAAAACGCCCTGCAATCCTGGAACATGATGGATCGCGGCGCTCGCGCGGAGGACATTGTCGCCGCCGAGCAGCAGGTGCGCGTTGCCGAGGAGGCCCTCCGCATGGCGCAGGAGAATCAGCGGCTGGACCCCGTCCTCAAGCAACAAGTCGACGCCGCCCGTGCGAACCTCGAGGCGGCCCAGGCTGGAGTGCGGCTCGCCCAGCAGTCGGTGGGGGACGCCACGATCCGCAGCCCCTTCACGGGACGTATCAGCGGCAAGCCCACCCAGGTGGGAACGTACATTGCCCCTGGGACGCCCGTCGCCAGGATCGTGGGCATCGAAGGCGTTTACTTCGAGGGCGAGGTTCCTGAGTCCCAAATTCAGTTGATTGTGCCGGGACGCGAGGTCGAGGTGGTCATCGAGGCTCTCAACAACCTCTCCGTGCCCGGTAGCGTGGTCGCCGTCAATCCGCTTGGACAGGATGTGGGGCGCATCTTCAGAGTTCGCGTACGGCTGATGGGCGAGACTTCTGCAATCAAGCCAGGAATGTTCGGTACTGGAAAGATCGTCCTCCGCACCGTCCCCGACGCGGTGGTGGTACCGCAACGAGCGATTGTCACCCAGGGTGCGGAACGGTCCGTTTTCGTTGTCGTGGGCGACACCGCGAAAAAGAAGGTGGTCAAAGTTGGGTTGTCCAACGGAGAGTACGTCCAAGTCAGCGAGGTCACGCTCGGTGAGAAAGTGGTGGTCCAGGGCCAGAGCCAGCTCATCGATGGCACTAAGGTGAAGATTGAGGCACCGCAGAATCCCGCATCCGGCGAAAAGACCGCGGCAAAGGGAAGCTAGACCATGAAGCTGACGCTAGCCGCCATTAATCGCCCCGTTTTCATCTTGATGTTGATGTGCGCGGCGATCATGATGGGCACGATCGCCTACCGCAGCATGCGGGTCGAGCAAAACCCGGATGTCACGTTTGGCACGATCACGGTGACGACGATCTACCCGGGCGCCGGCCCCGACGAAGTCAGCACGCTGGTTTCGAGAAGGATCGAGGAGGCCATTTCCGGCGTCAACGGCCTTCGTGAGGTGACCTCGAGCTCGCAGGAAGGCGTGTCGATGGTGTTCGCGCAATTCCTGGTCGGCATCGACATGGACGCCGCCCTGAACGAGGTGCGGGCGAAGGTCGACGGCATTGCCGATAACCTGCCGACCCAAGCGCGGAAACCCGTGCTCGAACGCTTCGACTCGGGCAGCGATCCGGTCATGTACATGGTCGTGCGCAGCCAGAGCTTGGATGCCCAACAGCTCCGCGATCTGGCTGACGACAAGCTCAAGGACCGGTTCTCGCGAATCAATGGCGTGGCCAGCGTGGGGGTGAACGGTGGGGATGTCCGCGAGATCCAGGTTCGGATCAAGAAGGACAAGCTGCTTTCCTACAAGCTCGGTATTACCGATGTCCAGCGCGCGCTCCTTGCAGCCACGATCAATGTGCCGAGTGGACGCGTCACGACTCCGACCGAGGAATACAGTGTCCGCGTTCTCGGTGAATTCAAGTCGGCCGCTGAGATCGAGAACATGCGCCTCACGGTGTTCGATCAAACCCGGCAAGGCGGCAAGGGAACGCCGGTGCGACTTGGAGATGTCGCAACCGTCGTCGATACGGTCGCTGAACGGCGCAACTACAGTCGGCTCAACGGTTCCGATACGGTCGTGATGACCCTGCAAAAGGCCAAGACCGGCAACGCGATCGAAATTGCCCGCGAAGCCGAACAGGTCCTCAAGCAGATCGAGTCCGATTACGGCCTCGAGATCGTGGTCACCTTGAACCAAGCCGAGACGATCAGTGAATCGCTGTTCGACCTTAACTTCACCCTGTTCTTCGGCATCTTCCTCGTCACGTTGATCGTCTACCTCTTCCTCCACAACCTTCGTGGAACGATCATCGTCGGAATCGCCATCCCCGTTTGCCTGTTCGCGACCTTCATCGTTCTCTGGGCGCTGGGATTCACGATCAACAACATGTCGATGCTGGCGCTCTCGCTGGCGATCGGCGTGCTGGTGGACGACGCCATTGTCGTGCTCGAGAACATTTATCGCCACCTCCGTATGGGCGAGGACCCCAAGGAGGCTGCGGTCAATGGACGTAGCGAAATCGGGCTGGCTGCCATCGCCATCACCCTGGCGGACGTCGTCGTCTTCGTTCCCATCGCGTTCATGGGAGGCGTCGTTGGACAGTTCTTCCGACCGCTTGGTATCGGCTTTGCCGTCACCGTGCTCTTCTCCCTCTTCGTCTCGTTCACGGTGACGCCGATGCTCGCCTCCCGCTGGTACCGCGAAGGCGAAGACCTGGAGCATCCCACCGGGCGGTTCGCACGCTGGTTCGAACACTCCTTCGAACGGTTGGCAGACCGATATCGGCGCGCCCTCGAGTGGGCGCTCAGGCACCGCTGGTTCGTTTTCCTTAGCGGCTTTTGCGCGCTGGTCGGCGTCTTCATGGCGATCGGTGGATCCTTCGCACCGGACTACACCGCGGCATTCAGCTCAGCGGTTCCCCTGGTCATGGTTTGCGTGGCGATCGGCGTCGTCGCCGTGGTCGTTAACCTCTTGGCCGGCAATGGCCTCAAGATGATGCTGCCGTTTTACGGATTGCTCTTTGGCCTGGTCTTCCCAGGGTTTGCCGTGGCCGGTCATGCGTACCGTCAGTGGAAGGGCGACAACATCTTCAACTTCCAGTTCTTCCCGCAGGCGGACAACGGATCCGTTTCCGCCTCGGTGGAGCTTCCACCCGGTTCAACATTGCCGCAGACTCAGGCCGTGATCGAGCGCATCGAACGGGCGGCCATGAAGCACAACGACGTCAAGTATGTGCTGTCGAATGTTGGATCCCGCGGCGGAGGATTCCAGGCCGGCGACCAGGGTACCAACTACGGGCAGGTCACGATAACGCTGAACGACAAGATGGCGCTGCTCGACCGAATCACCTTTTGGAAAAAGCACGAGGAGAAGCTGCGTACCCGCAGCGACATTGCCGTCGCTGCCGACCTGCTGGAAGCGGTTGGAACGGTGCCGGGCGCCCAGATCAATATCGCCGCTTCGAACGGCTTCGGGTTTGGATCGCCAATCCAAATGTCGTTTGCATCCGAGAACCGCGATCTCCTCGTTAAAACCGTCACGGATATCAAGCAGCGGCTCCAAGCCGGTGCGATTCAGGGCGTCATCAACCCCGAGATCAGCTCCAAGCCCGGAAAGCCGGAGTTTCGAGCCATTCCCGACCGTGTGCGAATGGCTGATGCCGGCGTCACCGTCGCCGACATCGCCAACACGATGCGGATGATGTATGAGGGCAACGAGGACGTGAAGTTCAGAGTCCAAGGCCGTGAATACAACATTCGCACGATGCTTGATCTCGAGGATCGAAACAACCCTCGGATTATCGATCAGCTGCCGGTCGCCTTTGAGCAGGGCAACCCGATCTTCCTGAGCCAGGTCGCAAAGATCGAAGAAGGCGTCGGACTCGACAAAATCGAGCGCCGCAGCCGAATCCAGGAGATCCAGGTAACCGCCGGACTGCTACCGGGCAAGGCAGCGGGAACGGTTCAGGCCGAAATCAACACGTGGCTTGAGAAAGAGAATCTGGTACCGGAAGGGGTGCGAAAGGTCGAGCTGGGACAAGCACAAATCCAGGCGCAAGAGTCTGGCTACCTGTTTGGTGCCCTCTTTATGGGCTTCATCCTGGTCTACATGCTCCTTGCGTCGCTCTACGACAACTTGCTCTATCCGTTCATCATCCAACTCGCCCAACCCCAGGCGATGGTCGGCGCGTTGCTCGCTCTGATCTTCACCGACAAGGCCCTGAATATCGTCGGCTTCATCGGCATCATCACGCTGGTCGGTTTGGTCGGCAAGAACGCGATTCTGCTTGTCGACTACACCAACACCCTGCGTGAGCGCGGCAGAAATCGCCACGATGCGTTGGTCGAAGCAGGACCGATCCGGCTTCGGCCAATCATGATGACCTCGCTCGCGGTCGTGCTCGGCATGCTTCCCGTCGCTCTGGCGATCGGGCGGGGCTCAGAGTTCCGGGAGACGATCGGCATCACGATCATCGGCGGCGTCATTCTTTCCACCGCCTTAACCCTCCTCATCATCCCGTGCTCGTACACGATCTTCGATGACCTGAGCCTCGCGATCGGTCGGTTGTTCCGACGTATGTCGGGGCGTGGCAAGGGTGGTCCAACGGACGACGACACTCCTTCGGGAGACGGCCGCTACGAAGGCGACATGCCCGAGTCGGAAGCTACGGTGCGCTCGTAAACTCCGCCGCCCGGGCTTCGGCCTTGGCTGCATCTTCGGTACGTCCTTGGCTGCGGTAGATATCCGCCAAGTCAAGGGCGGCCTGCTTTCCACGGTCCATCACGTCCTGTACGTCCTGCAGAGTCTCTCCCGCCCAAGGAATCGGCGGCTGCTCCTTCGCCATACGGATCACCAATGGGGCAGTCTTCAGGCGATACTCGTCAAATCCACTCAGGGCCGCTTCGAGCATCGCAATCCGCTCGGCGGGATCGGGTGATTGGCCGGCAATGAAGAGCCTTGCGCGAAAGGTTTGGGTCGGAACCAGCTCCGGGATCGCTCGAATCTTGAAGACGGGCTTTGCCTCGATCCGAACCAGTCGTCGTGCGACATTGAGCGCCTCCTGGTCCTCGTGCAGCGAGCGGTGCAGTTCGAGCAGCTGCTCGAGGGCAAACAGGTTGTTGGGGTCGAGTTCGAGCGCGCCGTTCAGCGCCAGTTTCGCGGCGTCGGGCTGGCCGGCCGCGGCATAGCCCCGCGCAAGTGCGCGGAAATGGCGGGTCGTCGGCATCCGGTCTTTGGCCGTTCGAAGGTCTTCCAGCAACTCCGCCGGATTCTCGGTCGCCATCGAACCCATCAGATAGGGCGCCTCCGCGTCCAGGGGGAGCCAGGCCCTTGCGAACGCGATGCCGGCAAGGGCTTCCTGCGGACGCCCAAAGGCTAAGTCGCCGTGGATTCTTGCCTTGAGATGTTCGGCGAAGGCGAAATACACAAGAGGGAGAATCGCCAAGGCAACGACGGCAATCGCAAACGGCCGTCGAGCCCAACGCGGAATTGATTCGGGGGACGAACCATCCGCGGCCAGCTGCAGCCCGATGCCAAGCATCAGAAAAAAGGAAAGGCAAAGGCCCGGGTAATACAGGCTGCTCTCGATAAGGTTGTGTCCAGAGAAGGCCAGCACGCCGCTGACCACCGCTGCCCGCAGGACATTGGTGTCGCGAGGCAGCTTGGTCGCTCCGCGAAATGCCTCCGCCAGCCAGAGTCCCAGGGCAATGATCAAAACGAAGGGGGCCAGCCAAGTCGCCTCTGCCCCGAGCTGCAGCGGCGTGTTGTGGGCGAGGTTCGTCTGCTGGATTCTGCCAGGCTGGGCGGAATAGTAGCGAAACGCACCAAGTCCGACACCGGCAGGGTGGTTGTTGGCGATGTCCATCGCGCTGAGCCACAGCAGTTTTCGGAAGCCAACCGATTGCTCCTGGCTGGCGGCTGGATTGCTCAGTCGCGACACAGCGGTCTTGTCTCCCGGCTTCGCTTGAGCGTTAAGCGCAACCGTGAAGATGACACCGACCAGAAGTGGCAGGATCGCCCAAGCGGCCTGCCGGGGCTGTCGCCATGCAACCGTGAGAATGGCGAAGATGAGGAGTCCAATCGCGGCGCAGAGAATGCCACCCTTCGACTGGCTGAGGATCAGGGTGATCGAGATTGCCCCGGCGCAGGCGCCCGCCGCGATGTTCCATGGACGGCGAGCGGTCGCGGCCAGGCCGATCGCCGCAAAAAGCCCAAGGATAAGCATCCCGGCAAGAGCGTTCTGGTTTACCCAGTCGGCAAAGACGCGCCATGTCGGATCGATCGCGCGAGCGTCCGCATACTCCGAAATGCCCTTTAGAGCCGTGATCGTGCATCCCGCAGTGAGTCCGGTGAGCGCAGCAACCGGTCCGATCCGCCGGCCCAACACCATCGGGACCAGCGTATAGGCAAGGATCGAACCCATGAAGACGAGAAAGACCTCGATACTCACCGGCTTGAACCGGGAAACGACAACCGAGAACAAACCCAGCGTCAGCAGGAGGTTTAGCGCGATGACGACCTTCACGTGTGGCATCTGCAGCACCTGCTCCCGCCAAAGCTTGACCGTCAACAGGGTCAAAAGCGGAACGACCAGGACCGCAAAGGTGGAGAGGGGAATCTCCGGTCCGCCAAGAATGCCGCGCAGCCATGCGCCAAATCCATGCTCGATCGGCATCGGCTGGGTACTGATCTGGCCCCCGATGATCGGAACCAGGAAGAGCACAGCAACGATGAGCCAGGTTCCGCGACTCAGTTTCGTCATCGCTTGAGAATTCGCCTCCGAAGTTCGTCGAAGCCATTCTTGATCAGGAACAAGCTCGCTCGCAGGGTCAGTCCGAGGGCAGCAAAGGCGAGGAGAAACGGTCGGGCAGGCAAGAAGGCCCTCGACACCATGTTCTTTCGATAAAACCGGAACATGGACCGATGAAACTGGATGATCATCCTGTTGGCGACGCGGTCGGTGCTGCGTCCGATCGCGTGGGTGATCGATCCGAAAGGCACGTAGACGACATCGAGGCCCGCTTCGTGGGCCCTCCAGCAGAGGTCCACGTCTTCGCAATACATGAAGAAGTCCTCGTCGAACAACCCGATTCGGTCGATCGTTTCCTTGGTGACCCACATCGCGGCCCCGCTCACCCAGTCCACGCTCCTCGCCTGGTCGTGGGGCCAATCCGTCATCAGGTAGTCGCGGGTGAAACGATTGTTAGGGAAGAGCCTTCCGAAAATCGTGTTCCTGAACAGGGCCGCAAAGGGATTGGGGAAACGCCGACAGCTGAGTTGAAGGGAACCATCCGGATTCAAAAGCTTAGGACCGAGGATGCCCACTTCAGGATGGTCGCGGCGAAAGGTGAGCAGCGAAGCGAGCGCACCGGCATGTACGACGGTATCGGAGTTTAGAAGGAAGGCGTCCTTTCCTTGGCGCTCGCGCACGGCGAGATTATGGCCGCCGGTGAACCCAAGGTTGGTCGTTTGGGCGAGCAAACGCACTTCGGGAAATTCTTGCGTCACCATTTCCGGCGACCCGTCCACGGAGGCATTGTCAACGACGATAACCTCGAATTTGGCCTCAGATTGGACGGTACGCAGGGAAGCAAGGCAATCTCGCAAGTCGTTCACCGTGTTCCACGAGCAAATAGTGATGCTAACGTCTAAATCCTGCATCAAAGCCTCTTGCCCGGTACAGTGCGGCGAGCCAAATCAGGCCCGCAGCGAACGGAAACACCAGTAGCCCTGCGCCTCCCAGCATATGCTTCTTCGCATAACGAATCAGGCTGCGATGGGATTCCCATATCATCGACTTTCGCACCTGTCGCGTACTCATGCCACCGTGGTGGAGAATCGAGAGGGTGGCCTCGTACCACGTCTGCCAACCCTTATCGGCCAAGCGCTTCAGCAGGTCGACATCGTTAAAGAAAATTGGAAAATCCTCATCGAAGGGGTGCTTCGGGTCGCCGACGGCGGCCAGCGCCTCGCGGCGGAACAAAAGGAACGTCCCCATCGGTTGAGGCGCCGGGCCGGAAACATCATAGTCAAAGCCATCCAGACGGTAGGAGTCCCAGCCCGAGCCTGGAAACCGCCTTCCCAAGCCGGTGATATCGCCAATGATTCCCTTCCAAGTTGGAAATCCACGAACTGAAGACTGCCTGGTGCCATCTGGATCGAGCAGGCGAATCGCCACGCAGCCACGGTCGGGCTTGGCGTGCAGCACGGCTTCTGCCTCGGCAAGCGTGGGACGAAGGAACTCCGTATCCGGGTTCAGGGCCAGGAGACTGGAGCCCGAAGCAAAAGAAAAGGCTAAATTGTTGCCAGCGGCATAGCCGGTATTTCGTCCTGCTTCGACCAGCTTGACCTGTGGAAAATCGCGCAAGACCATGGCCGCAGCACCATCGGATGAGGCGTTGTCAACGACGATCACTTCCAGCGGAAGGTCCGGATGAAACCGGAAAATTGAACCTAAACATCGTTGCAGAAGGTCCGCGGTGTTCCAGTGAACGATGAGGACGCTTAGCATCGATGAGGCGCTTAGGGTACCCGTCGGATGAGACTGCTGAAGTTGACGAGGCCATCCCGTTCCGGGTATCGTCTATGTAATTGTTGGGGGGGCCGCCGTGGGGGCGGCGAACTCTCGGCGCCAAGAGGAGGATCAGCCTTGAAATATAGACTGTGTGCCTTGTGGGCCGGCTTGCTGAGCGTAAGCGTGTCCTTCGCACAAGACAAAACCCATACCGTGCAGCCCGGAGAGACGGTCAGCCAGATCGCGGCAAAGTACGGAGTATCCACAACCAAACTGCTTGAACTCAATAGCGTCACGAAGCCCGAGCGGGTCCGTGACGGTGCGGTCCTGAAGATTCCAAACGAGAAACTCCCGGCTGAGGCACCCAAGGTCGATGGTCCGGGCAAGTACCACGTCCGTAACGGAGACCACGATTGGGCAATCGCCAAAAAATTCGGCATCACCGCCCACCAGCTCCACGCCATGAATCCCGGCGTGGATTGGCGCAAGCTCCAAATCGGTCAAGCTCTCGCGGTTCCAGGCGATAACCAAACGATTTTCAGCGCCCCGAAAGTGGTGCTGGCCGCTAACAAGCCGGCTGCGCAATCTGTTGCTGCCAAACCGGCCAAGCAAGTTGCAAAGCACAAGGTTCGCGATGGCGAAAACGACTGGATCATCGCCCGCCGCCTTGGCACAACCGTTTCCAAGCTTCACGCCGCTAATCCAGGTACGAAGTGGAGCCGTCTCCAAATCGGGCAGGTTCTGAACGTTCCCGGCGGCCGCACCGCTCCCGTCGCGAAGATCCGTACGCGTTATGCAAAGGTTTCTGGCGAGGGCGTCGGAATCCGCCGCGGGGCTACGGTGAACAGCGAGCTTCTCACCCGCGTACCGTCCGGCACGCTCGTCGCCGTTCTCGACCGCCAAAGCGACTGGTACAAGCTGCAGTTCCCGCGCGGAACGGTTGGATGGGTCCGAGGCGACTTTCTGACGCCGGTGTCGAACCGGGAAATCGTACGCGCAACTTCGAAGCGAACGCAATATGCCTCCCACACGAACAAGCGGACCAGTTCAAAAAAGCGATCGAGCGGATCCTATGCCAAGCGCCGTCCGTACCGCAAGGAGTCGGAAAGCGATGTCCTTGCCTATAGCGACAACGGCGACCTGGACCTACTCGACAAGGCCTATTCGCTGCGCGGCACCCGCTATCGATATGGCGGGACGAGTCGCAACGGGTTCGATTGCTCTGGATTTGCCGGCTACGTCTACAAATCCCAGGGAGTAAAGCTCCCCCGGACTTCCCGTGAGCAGTCGAAGGTTGGGCAGAAGGTCAGCAAGGGCTCGCTTCAGAAGGGCGACCTCGTGTTCTTCAAGACGCGCGGCGGTTCGCGTGTCAGCCACGTCGGCATCTATGCCGGCAACGGCAAGTTCATCCATGCTAGCAGCGGCAGCGGACGAGTCCGCGTTAATTCCCTGAGCGATGGCTACTATAGCCGACGCTTTGCCGGAGCCCGAAGGGTGACGAAGAGCCTCAAGGCGTCATCGAAGGCAACCGCCTCGAAGTCGACATCCACAAAGACGCACGTCGCCAAGAACGAGTCAACCAAGGTTGAAGCCGCCGAGCCGGCCAAGCCAAAGATTCAGATCGGAACCGACGAGCTCGCGAAATAGCAGCCGACAAGCACGCGCCCTGAGGTCCATTCGGCCCTCAGGGCCTATTTTATGAAAGCCTTCGATCCCGATCCGACGCTGCGTTGGCTGTTCTGGATGATCCATCCCGACGACGAACTCGCGATCTGCGCCTGGATCCGCCAGCTCGTGCGAAACGGAGCTGAGGTCCACCTCGCTTGGACCCATCGCACGGAGGTGCGCGAGCTCGAAGGCCGGGCGGCTGCGGCGGCCTTGGGCGTTCCGGACCACCGACTGACCTTCTTGAACGGCCGTGACGGCCACGTGGTGGAGCAGCTAGACGACCTGCTGCCTGAAATCCAGCGGACGATCACCACGATCAACCCGAATCGCCTGGTGACAGCGGCGTTTGAGCAGGGCCACCTAGACCACGACGCGACCAACCTGCTCGTGAATGCGGCCTGGCGCGGTCCGGTGCTGGAGGTTCCGCTGTACCACGCCTACACCGGCTGGTACCAGACCCTTAACAGGTTTTCACGACCGGATGGCGAAGAAATATGGCCGCTCGATGACGAGGCCCGGCAATTCAAGAAGCGCCTCGCGAGGACCGGATACCCAAGCCAGACGATATGGCGAATCGGCGTATGGTACGAGGTGGCTCACCGGGTTCAGGGCGGCAGCGCAAACCTGTTGCGGGAGGAACGCATGCGCTGGCAAACTGCGACCGACTACCTGAAGCCGAACCATCCTGAACCGATCGCTTCCCGGATATTGGAAACCGAGCATTGGCGTCGGTGGGTTCGGGCGGTCGAGCCGTTCCTTAGAGCAAATCGGATCGGCTATCGCGAAGGCTCTCCAGGATCTTCTTGACGTCCTGGGCTCTCTCCTTCGGCATGACGAGTACGGCGTCTGGCGTGGAAACAATAACCAACCCCCTGACACCGATCGCCGCCACAAGCGGACCTCCCTCGACATAAACCACCGAATCGTTGGCCTCGTGAAGAACGGCGCCTCCAAGGGCGACGTTCCCGGACTCCCCGGCGGGCATAAAACGATCCAGCGCGTCCCAGCTTCCGGCGTCGTCCCAATCGAATGTGGCCGGGGCGACGGCGACCTGTTCCGCCGATTCCATCACCGCGTAGTCCACGCTGATCTTCGGCAACTGGGCAAACCGTTCGGCGGCGTCGTCGGATCGAAGCTCCCGCAGGCGGGCTGCGATTTCAAAAACGCCGGTGGCGAGCTCCGGTTGACTCCTTTCAAGCTGCGCCATGAAGGAATCGAGCTTCCAAAAGAACATTCCGGAGTTCCAGAGAAAATTCCCTGATGCCAGAAATACTTCGGCGGTGGGAAGGTCGGGCTTCTCCCGAAATCGCTTGACTTCAAAGATCCCGTTACCGAGATCGGTTCCGGTCTCAATATAGCCGTAGCCGGTTTCCGGCCGGGTTGGTGGAATGCCGATCGTCCCGAGGGCGCCGGTTGCTTCGACGTGGTCCCAGATCCTGCCAACTGTGGCGTGGAACTCGCTGACCGGCGTAATGAAGTGATCGCTCGCCACCACCGCCATGCTAACCGTCTCCCTGGCGCTTGGATCGGCTGCGAGCAGGTTGGCGGCCAGCCAGACCATGCAGCCGGCCGTGTCGCGCTTGCAAGGCTCGGCGAGAATGGCCCTATCTGGAATCGCGGCTCTGATCGGGTCGACGAGCTGTGGAGCGGTCGCAATGTAGACGCCGTCTTCCGCGACCAAGGGAGAGATTCGGCTGACGGCCTGCTCGATCATGGAGCGGCCCGAGCCGTCCAGGGACAGCAGTTGCTTCGGGCGACTCGCTCGGGAGAGTGGCCAAAAGCGCTCGCCGGAGCCGCCCGCCATCACGACGGCGATCCTACGCACCTACTCGATATTCCTCTTGAATCTCACCATCGACTTCTGGATTTCGATGTCGAATTCGTCATTCGATTTCCAAATCGGTTTGAATTCCTTGTTATAGCGCTTGACGATCGTGTTCTTCGCATCCTCAACCTCATGCTGCAAATCTGGAGCATCCAGCGTTACCTCTTTAAACGACGGCGAGAAGGTCTCTCCGCCATTGGTGGAGCTATAGGTGCCGGTTGCATGGATCGTCATGGAGCCGGCGTTCGGAATGATCAGCGTATTGCGGAGGTCGAGTCTCTTGTCAGGTGAGAATTCGAGAATGAAGGTTTCGGTATTGCCCTGCATGGGCCGCTCGGCGATCCAGGTTCCCACGAGCTTGTCGCCCTTGGCACACCCGGCTAGGATCAGCAACCCAACCAAAAGAGCCGCGAGCTGCTTTTTCATGGTGGGACAGTTTATTTCTTTCGCTTGAAGGTTACGGCGGCGCCCTGCATGTCAAGCGTGAACTCGTCGTCGGACTTCCAATTTGGAGTCAGCTCCTTGTTGAACTGATCCTTGACGCCCTTGGTGATCATGTCCTTCATGGACTCAAGCTGCTTATTGTCGACCGCAACGGTTTCGATGGTCGGCGTGATCGTTTTGCCGTTTTCCTTGCTCACATAGGTGCCGTTCGCGGTCATCTTAAAGGCGCCGATCTGTGGCGCGGTCGCCTCGATCGTCATCTCCATCTTCTTGTCAGCCGACATGTTCATCGTCATGATCTGCTTGACGCCCATCTGCTCGATTTCGGCGTTCCAAATACCAACGATCTTGTCTTTGGCTGCGCAGCCGAACGACAGTGCCACAACGGCAAGGACTGCCGCTCGAACGAGAATTCGCATCGCCATAGGATACCAGTCGCCGTCAGTCGACCTTCTTGCCTGAACCAGACCGAAGGCGTCGCCGGCAAGGTGCGTTGCGCTGTAAACCTCGCACGAGGACCAGCTACATTTCTTGGCGAAATCGCCAATAAGCCTATTGGTGAACGTCTCGAATTCGACCCAGGTCGATAGCATGCTCCGAGCGCTGCAGTCCGGGGAGGGCATGAAGGAGCAGCTTCAGGTGAAACTGCTGCGGAAGACGCTCGACAGCCAAAAGGAGCAGGCGGCCGAACTGATGCGGCTCCTTGAAGGCAAGGGCCGGATCATCGATATCCGCGTTTAAGCCCAGCCGTATTGCCCGTTGTGGGCTTCCTCGATGTACCGTGCAAGCAGGTCGATGCACGCCTGAACGTCGCCTCTATGTACAGTTTCGTTCACGGTATGCACATATCGTGTCGGAATCGAGAGGGTGAAGGAAGGGATACCGCCGTGAAGCCTCTGGATCGCTCCTGCGTCTGTGCCCCCGAACGGCAGCACCTCCATCTGATGAGGAATGTTGTGGTTTTCTGCCAAAGACCTAAAGTGATCGACGACCTTCGGATGGCAAATCAAGGAGCTATCCATGATCTTAATGGCGGCGCCCTTGCCTAGCTGGGTGATCTGATCCGGGTCGGGAATTCCCGGGATGTCGTTGGCAAGCGTGATGTCGATCGCCACCGCGATATCGGGCTGCAATCCGGATCCGCTCGCCGCGGCTCCCCTGAGCCCAATTTCCTCCTGAACCGTTGCGACCGCATACAGGTCCACCTTGTGCGAACGCGCCGCCTTCACGGCTTCAATCATCACGAATACCGCGACGCGGTCGTCCATGGCCTTGCAGGTGTAGTGATCGCCTACCTGAACGAAGGTGCGATCCATCGTCACTGAGTCGCCGAGGCGAACCTTGCCCTTGGCGTCCTCGCCGGATATACCCAGATCGACGAAGTAGTTGTCGATCTGCGGCGGTTTGCTCATTTCTTCCGGCGTCAAGAGGTGCTTGGGCTTGGTTCCCAGCATCAGAACGCCCTGAAGCGGCCCATTCTGGGTGTGGACCATAACCCGTTGGCTGGCCATTTGGCGAGGGTCCCAGCCGCCCAGCGGCTGAATGCGGAGGAATCCCTTTTCGTCGATATGCTTGACCATGAAGCCAATCTCATCCATGTGAGCGGCCAGCATGAGCTTCTTTCCAGGCCCAGCCTGATGGGCGATGACGTTGCCCATCCAGTCGACCGTGATGTCGCAGTGATCCTTGAGCTCCTCGATCACAATCTCTCGGATGGCCTCCTCTCGTCCAGGTACGCCGTGGGCCTCGGTAAGCCGCTTCAACAGGTCAACATTCATGGTCCCTTTTTACCGTGACGAGGTTCGCGTCAGTTCCTGGAAGCAAACTGCATGTCGATGCGTATATAACGTGGAGGAGTTGTGAACCAAGTCGGCATCGAAGACCTTCAGGAAACCGCCCACGCCGCAAGCGACCACTTTTGCCCGGTAAATGCCGCGCTGGAAATCCTCAACCGCCGCTGGACCCTCCATATCCTCCGTGCCCTACTCTCTGGACATGGCCGCTTCAATGACCTCGGCCGCGTTACCGGCATCAATCCCCGCACCCTCTGCACGCGGTTGCGGGAGCTGGAGGCGGACGGGATCGTCGCCCGCAAGGTGGGCGAGCATGCCCTCGATGTGGAGTACTCCCTGACGCCGATGGGTTTGGAGCTCGGCAATCTACTGAGCGATCTGAGCGGCTGGGCGCGGACCTGGATTCAAGCCCCCTGCGTAGAATAACAACATGAACCCGGGACCCGGCGACCGTATCATCGGGGTCGAGACCGAGTTTGGGTGCCTCGTCGCCGACGAGACGCTCGGTGCGCCGGAAGAAGCCGTTGCCGCGATCAAGGACTACCTGTTCTACGAGCTGAAAGTCGGGGCGATCGACCTCCACTCCCGAGATGAGGTGTTCGAGCCCGCCCAGTCCGGAGGCTTTCTCATTAATGGAGCGCGCCTTTACATCGACGCGGTTGGCTCACACCTTGAATACGCAACTGCCGAAACCCGCAGCCTGAAGGATCTGGTCGCCAACGATCGCGCTGGACAGCGGCTGATCGTCCAGGCGATTCGGGAACTCGACCTGCAAGACCAGATCTCGGTCTACAACAACAGCATCGATCACTTCGGCGGCCATACGTTCGGTTGCCACGAAAACTATCTCGTGCGAATGGACGAGGACTTCTTCTCGGCACAAGTTCACTATTTGTACGGCTTCCTCATCACCCGCCAGATCTATGCCGGCGTTGGGAGGGTCGGTGGACACATCCTAACCAACGCCCTCATACGGCCGAGCTACCAGGAAGTCATGGAACACCCGATCGATTACATCTGGGTGAGCCAGGTTTACGGCGTGCTTCCAGACCCCGAGGTCGAATTCCAGCTCAGCCAGCGCGCCGACCATATCCTGAAAACCGTTGCGAGCCGCGTCCGCTTCAATCGTGCGCTCATCAATCCGAAGTGGGAGCATTACTATTCCCACGACGGCATGCAGCGGCTCCACCTGCTTTTTGGGGAATCCAACCAAAGCGAATATGCCTACGCGCTGAAGGCGGGAACGACCTCGCTGGCCCTACGGCTGCTCGAAGACAACGCGCTCGACGAAACCTTCTTCGTTGCCCAGCCTCTCGAGTGCCTACGAAACATCAGCCGCGATGCCTCATACGCTTGGCCGGTGGTTATGCAGGATGGATCCACGGTAGGGGCGGTGGAGCTCCAGCGACGGTATCTGGCGCTTGCTGAGCGCTATCGCGGATCCAGCGAAGAGACCGATTGGGTGCTCAACGAGTGGGCCGGAACACTCGCCACCCTCGAGAAGGACCCGCTGTCTCTCGGCGATCGGCTCGATTGGGTGGCGAAGAAAAAGATAGTGGATGAATATCGCCGTGCGGAGGGTCTCTCAGCTCAGGACGACGCCCTTCATTCGGTTGACCTCGAGTACCACAACATCGACCCCGATCGAAGCCTCTTCCATGCTCTCCAGGAAATGGGAGTAATGAAACGGTTCATAACCGACCTCGACATCTTGGAAGCGATGGCGGAGCCGCCGGTAAACACTCGTGCGAAGGGCCGAGCGCAGCGAGTCCAGCAGGTGCTGGCGCGCCGTTCCCGCGGTGTCTACGCCTTCGACTGGAGCGGGGTCGCCCTCGACCGCCACGGATACGAAGAGATGCCGGACCCTTACGAGACGTACGAGCTCGTCGGCCCCTAGCCGGGCTTTGGGAACGCTAGGCGCCGAACGGCTTTTCGCCAAGCATATGTCCGCACCATGAGCAAATGTCGCGGGCGCGGATGAGCA
Source organism: Fimbriimonadaceae bacterium (assembly GCA_019187105.1). Lineage (NCBI taxonomy): Bacteria > Bacillati > Armatimonadota > Fimbriimonadia > Fimbriimonadales > Fimbriimonadaceae > Fimbriimonadaceae bacterium. The sequence continues at coordinate 2,337,774 of JABAQM010000001.1, forward strand.
GCCTGCGCTTGCACTCCGGACAAACCTCTTCCGCCGAAAACATGCGGCCGTCCTCGTTGCCGTCGCGAGCGTCGATTTCCTGCATTTTGGCGATGAGCTGGTCGTCCGTCACTCCGAGCTTCTCTCCCAGAAGCTCCCACATGGCCGCGCAGGACAGCTGGAGCGCGTCAACACGATCGGCGACTTCGTCGACGGCGATCTCGATGCGGTCCGACACTTCGGTATAGGAAGGGCCCATCCGCATTCCGTACCGATTTCCAAACGGGAATCCAAACATGGCGGCATTATGGCCAATCCTTTCGCTGGGGTTCCCTGCCCGAACCGCCCATAATGAACATTGCGCCATGGATCGCCTCAGCGAAAAGGAGTTCTGGGACTCCAAATACGGAGCCGAGCACACTCAAATCACCGAGAAGGCGATTGCCCGGTCGTCCGCCACTGGCCTGCGCGACCTGATGCGGCCATACGAGGACTACATGCTTTGGGACGTCCTCTACGAGCGCTACCTCCCTCATGAGAAAGGGCTGAAGGCGCTCGAGATCGGCTCCGCGCCCGGCGATTACCTCATCAGGCTCGCCCGTCGGTTTGGATACGAACCGTTCGGCGTCGAGTACTCGGAGGCGGGAGCCGAGTTGAACCGGAAGGTGTTCGCGGATAACGGTTTTCCCGCTGACAACGTCATCCTCAACGACTTTTTCGACGAGAAGTTTCTGACCGAGCACGCCGAGCGCTACGACCTTGTGATTTCGCGCGGGTTTATCGAGCATTTCGATGACCCGAAGTCGGTGAACGAGAAGCACCTGCGTTTGCTCAAGCCAGGGGGCACGCTCGTGGTCAGCATTCCGAACCTGCTCGGCTACAACATGTTTTCGACCAAGGTGTTCGATCCGCAGGTCATCCCCAAACACAACCTAAAGATCATGGAGAAGGCGAACTTCAGGGCTTCGTTCGACTTTCCAAATCTCGAGCCGCTGTTCTGCGATCATTTCGGACGGTTCCAGTTCGTGGTGGTCGGCAGCGCCCGCAATTCCTTGATGTTCCAGCTTCACCGCGTGTGCTCAAAGCTGCAGATGCCGCTTAACATGCTGCAACGGCTCATTTGGAAGGATCGTGGTATCGGCAACGGCACGTTCGGCGCCCGGTTGATGTACATCGGTCGAAAGAAGTAGGTCAAATAGGTCCTATCGGTCCTATAATCTCCCGGTGACCTACCCCGTCGTCCTCGCCAGCGCTTCGCCGCGTCGACAGGAGATTCTTGCCCGGCACGTACAAACGTTCCTCATCGATCCCGCCGATATCGACGAGGATGCGCTCTCCACCGACAATCCCTGGCAAACCGCCCAAAACCTCGCCCGAGAGAAAGCTCTCACCGTCGCCGCCCGGCATCCCGACAGCCTGGTGATCGCGGGGGATACCGTCGTGGCGATCCCGAGCCGGGATAGTGGCCTCACCCCAAACGACGAGCCCCACGAGATGCTTGCCAAACCGCTCGACCACGAGGATGCGGTGAGAATGCTCGAACGGCTCCAGGACAAGTCCCATCTGGTCGTTACCGGACTTTGCCTAAAGTGGCCGAAGGGGATGAAACTGGCCACCGAAACCTCACGCGTCTGGTTTCGACCGCTCGCGCCACAAGATATCGAGAACTATCTGGAGCTGGGCGAGTCCATGGACAAGGCCGGGGCCTACGCTTATCAGGGGGAGGGGAAGCGAATCGTGGAGCGGGTGGACGGGTCCGAAACCAACGTCATCGGCCTGCCGGAAGAACTGCTGACCGAATCCCTGCGGCTGGTATCCTCGTAAGACCCAGTTGCGAGGGGTTTCCCCCGATAGGTAAGGTGCACATCATGTCCGCTGATCAGATTTTTGAGCGCGTTAAGAAGGTTACTGTCGAGAAGCTCAGCGTCAAGGAGGAAGAAGTTCTTCCGACCGCGTCGTTCACCGAAGATTTGAACGCCGATTCACTCGACGTCGTGGAACTGGTTATGGCGTTTGAAGAAGAGTTTGGAATCGATATTCCGGACGACGACGTTACCAGCCTCAAGACCGTCCAAGACGCCTGCAACTACATTCAGAGCAAGGCTGCTTAATGATCGAAGGGCCTCCGACCTCGGGTCGGGTCGTGGTCACCGGTATCGGAATGATCACCCCGCTCGGAACGGGAGCGGAGCGATCTTGGGAACGAATCGTCCGCGCCGATAACGCGGTGGACCGCGTGTCCCACTTCGACATCAGCGAATTCTCCACCCAGGTCGCTGCCGAAGTCCGCGATTTCAACGCCGCCGACTGGCTCGACGCCAAGGAAGCGAAGCGGATGGACCGGTTCATCTGCTTTGCCGCTGCCGCTGCCCAGATGGCGCTTGACGACGCTTGCTTTCCAAGCGACGACGCTCTGCGGCGCGAGACCGGCGTGCTGATCGGCTCTGGAATCGGCGGCCTCACCTTCTTGGGCGAGCAGCACCGGCGTCAGATCGAAGGCGGACCCAGCCGGGTCTCACCCTTCCTTGTGCCCTACATGATTCCCGACATGGCGAGCGGCTACGTGTCGATCCTCCATGGCCTAAAAGGGCCGAACACGTGTATCGTTTCCGCCTGCGCAACCGGGGCCAATTCCATCGGTGAGGCCGCCCACATCATCCGTCGTGGCGACGCGGTGGCCATGCTTGCCGGCGGCGCAGAAGCGCCGATCGGCGAAATCGGCATGGCCGGCTTTTGTGCCATGCGGGCGATGACGACCCGAAACGACGATCCTGCCCACGCGTCGCGGCCGTTCGATAAGGAGCGTGATGGCTTCGTCATATCTGAAGGTTCAGCAGTGGTCGTCTTGGAAGACTATGATCGGGCCAAGGCCCGTAACGCGAAGATTTATGGCGAGATTCTCGGTTACGGCATATCCGGCGACGCTTTCCATATCACCCAGCCCGATGCCGATGGCGACGGCGCTTACCGTTCGATGATGATGGCGCTCCGGACAGCGGGACTGGAGCCTTCGACGATCGATTACATCAACGCTCACGGCACGTCGACGCCTTACAACGATCGCCTCGAAACGCATGCAATCAAGCGGGTGTTCGGCGAGGCGACACCGCCGCCCGTCAGCAGCACGAAGTCCCAGATTGGCCACTCGCTTGGAGCCGCCGGGGCGATCGAAGCCGCAGTTTGCTTGCTCGCGATGCGCGATGGGGTCCTTCCGCCGACGATCAACTACGAATTCCCCGACCCAGATTGCGACCTGGATTACGTGCCCAACGCCTCGCGCAAGGCGAAGTGCGACATAACCCTCTCGAACTCCTTTGGGTTCGGCGGTCATAACGTGACGCTGATTTTCGGCAAAGCGGCATGAGCTCGCGGTCGCTTGACGACCATCTCCAAGGCTTTCTCGACCTCCTCGCAACCCGGCGATCGCCCCACACCGTGCGGAGTTATGGGGTGGACCTTGCACAGCTTAGCGGCATCATCGGGGACGGGGAGCTCACCACCGAGACCATACGCGCCTTCCTGCGCCGGTACGGAGCGACTCCGGTAACCCGCGCGCGAAAGCTTAGCGCCGTCCGAACCTTCTGCAAGTACCTCATTCAAATCAGGGCGCTCCCGGGCGACCCCACCGAACCGCTTGAGGCGCCGGTCAAACGCCGGACGCTTCCCAAATCGATCAGCCAGCAGCAGGCCAGCGAACTTCTTGATCAAGACACGAGGTCCAAGACGCCGCTTCGCGATCAGGCCCTGCTGGAGCTCATCTATGCCGCCGGCCTTCGGGCGAGCGAGGTAGTGGGTATCGATCTGCCCGACCTCCGCCTGGGCGAAGGCATCGTCCAGGTCCGTGGCAAGGGCAGCAAGGACCGCCTCTGCCTGTTTGGCGAGACGGCGGCAAAGGCTCTACAGGACTACATCGACGGTGAACGCTGCCAGCCCCCCGCCGGCCGAGCCCTCTTTACCAATGCGAAGGGTGGCCGGCTCACCACCCGGACCGTCCAAAACGTGGTGAAGCGTTGGGCTCGGCAAGCGGGGCTGTCGCCCGACATCAGCCCCCACACCCTGCGCCACAGCTTTGCCACCCACCTGCTCGACGGCGGCGCCGATCTGCGCTCGGTGCAGCAGCTCCTGGGCCACGAGAGCCTCGCCACCACTCAGATCTACACGCACGTCAGCATCGAGCGGCTAAGAGACGTCGTGCGGCACGCGCACCCCAAGAGCAAAGGGTGAACGGTCCGGAAGGCTACGGCTGGATGGAGCCGGCAACTTCGCCGTCGGCGATTCCCAGATGTCGTCCCAACGCCGCTTCGAAACAACCAAGATCTGGCAGCGGCGGCGTACCGTTTCCGGTATCTGGAGCGGTTGCGACATCGACAAACCTCAGGAGATTGTTTCTATCAAAGTTGCCAAGACCCGCAAACTTCGTCTTGTCACCGGCATCCACGCAAGGCGATGTCAGTTTTAGACGTAGGTTGGTTGGAAATGTGATGAACTGCGGGTTGCTGTCAAAACAATTGGGAAACTTCTCAGGATCGATTGGGTCCTCTCCCGGACGCGATATCCACAGATTATGAATGCAGCTGTAGCTGGCCTTTTTCACCTGAGCTTGACTGACAACGCCATCATAGTCGGAGTTATCCCAAAAGATGCAGTTTGAAATGTCCGTTATGTAATTACCGATCCCGTTATACCAAACGCCTCCAGTTTCGTGGGCGGTGTTTCTCACGATCGTGCAGCCAACCATCTTTAGCTCGTAGTCCTGGTAGAAGTATGCGCTGACCGCGCCACCAACGCCACTGGCATCATTAGCGGCAGGCGCACGATTATATTGGAACAAGGAATTGCTAATCGTTATCGGCTTCCACGAGTGAATGCCGCCGCCCAGTCCTGCGGTATTTCCATCGAACGTGCAGCGATCGACGGTAAGGGCGCCGCCGAAATTATGGATCCCGCCACCGTAACTGGGATAACTCGAGAAGAAGGGCAAGGAAACATTCGATTTGAAGGTGCAGTTGACCACCACCGATGGAGCTGTGCCATTGAATTCGATTCCCGCGCCATTGCCAGAGGAAGCGTCGGCCTCCGCATGGTTGTCGTAGAAATAACACCCTGATACGAGGCAACCCGCCGACCCCGCTGTGGCGATGCCAACCCCGCTCACAAATCGTCCCCAATTCTCCACAAATCGGCAGTTCGAGATGGTGGCGAACCCGTTCAAAACGTACAGGCAACTCCCTCTCGTCTGATAACCGCTGTTCCGTCGGAACGTGCAATTGCGAAGCTCAAAGGTACTTGACTCAGCCGACAGGCCCGCTCCTGCGGCATAGATTCCATTTCCTTGAGCAATGACCAGGCCGTCGACTACGGTTCCCTGGGCCGCGCCCGTCAAAGTGACGACGCGCAAGCTGTTCGGCGAATTCACCAGCCAGCCGTTGTACCACGGGTTACCAAAGAAGTCGTCGTCACCAAGATCGCCGCTAAAGATCGTCTCGTTAAGCGTCCAATTGCGCTGATGGCGCTTCCACTCCGTGCCAACGAAACCGCCAAAGACCTTGACCCCTGAAGGTATCGCAAAGGAGGCATTGACATCGCCTGGTTCGCCGGGATGATAAACTCCCTTAGCGATCCAGATTTCGTCGCCCGACAACGCCGTTTGAAAGGCAGAATGGGGATTGGTGAATGCATTGGCCCAATCGACACCCGTATTATTTCCGGCCGCTCCATGGCGTACATAAACAACCTTGCCCTCAACTGGGACTGCCCAACTAAGAAAGGCCGCAATGGCCAGCGTCACATGTAAGGTTCGTAGCACTTCTATAAAAGCATAACATTTATGGTTGCCTGAAAGACATGCACAGATAACTCTGCGATGCTGCATGAAGTGTGTGCGTGATAACACTAACCGCAGCATCATGCATTAAAGCGATGATGCTACCAATACAATGGACGCTGGCCTCGCAACACTCCCTTGGGTTCTTGCCAGAGCCTTGTAAGTCAAAGCGTGGACAGAGATTATTCGATTTTTAATCGCTCGATCGGCAGTTCGATCATGTCCCGCAAGGCTTCTCGCTGGCCGCCCGAGACCCCGACGAACCTCATCTCGACCACCGAGCCCTGCTCGCCCCAACCGCGCGTGATCGAGCGGACCTGGTCTTTCTCCTCGCGCGTCATCAGCTCGGTCCCGCTATCGGTGAAGATCACCAGCCTTCCGCGACAGGAATTCGCGGTCATCGCTCTATCGACTCTGACCAGTAGCCGGGCAAGGTTGGTCCCTTCCTTGGCCGTTTGGTGCTTCATCAATTCGCGGATAACATGGGGCGCCTTCTCCTGATCGGGCGGTGGACCCGAGAACACCTCGGCGGGGTCATGGTCGAATCGAAAGACGTAAACCTGCTCCTTGCTAGGCACCTTCCCAAGCTCGGACTTGGCCGCACTGAACAAGCTGGAATGGTAGTTGCGCGCCGAGGCCGAAGTGTCGACGGCGATAAAGGTCACCAACGGCTTGTCAGCGGACTTGCCGTCGGCGACGATTCCCGGCTCGCCGCAGCCAAGGCATGCCAAGCATGCCGCAAAGCTAAGCCAAATACTGTTTCGCATAGCCCCTCGAGATCATTTCGCCGGTCAGAGCCTTTTCGGTATCGGCGATGTGGCTGTTGAGCGCGTCGATCTGGCCGATATAGGCGCATAGCGCGCGATAGTCGTCCTGCTTTTGGTAGGATTCGAGGTCTTCAACCCGCGGTTCCCGCTCGGCAAGCCCGTCGTCATGGCGCTGTCGAGAGCCGTTCAGCTTTTCGCGCCAATGCTCCAGGCTCTCCTCGTGGGCTCGCCGGTGATCCTCGATCGTCTGGAGTTCCAGATCGTGGCGCTTCTGCTCCAATTCCAGACGCCTGTCTTGCGATGCCTGCCAATCGGCTAGGTCGGCTTGGAATTCCGCATCGCGCTTGGCGGTGCGGACCTCATGCTCGCGCAAGGCCAACTCATAATGCCGGTTGCGAACGTCTTCATGCGTCACCGACCGCTGACCCTTTTGGTGCCCCAGGAAACCGGAGAACAGCATCGTAGCCGTGGAGACCGCCATCGCGACGAGAATTGCGGTCGAGGCCGGGACGGTTGGATTGCCGTCGAAGCTCGACTTCGCCGAATAGGCAACGATGGCTTGGCCGCCGAGCCAGCCTTCGACGAGGATGAGTCCCACCGATACCAGTCCCGCAAGCGCGAGATACCAGCGACTGGATGCGGCCGCCTCCTTCTTGAGCTCGGCGGTTGGCGGAGGTGAGAGCCGGCCAAGCATATAGCGCCGCCCTGCTTCCGACCACATGACATCCATCAGCAGCTTGATCCCCACGATTGCGGCCACGCCAACCAGCAGACCACCAATCAAGAAGGTTCGATCTTCGGGCCGGGAGTACGGCAATCCCGCGATGGTTAACAGTCCAAACCCGATAAAGAGTCCGACGATCGCGGCGCCGATCCACGAAACAATGGATTTCCAGGTGGCTGCCCGCTGCCACTTCGCATCGACGTCCGCCGGTCTCGGCACCGTCTCCAGGTCAGGTACTGCCGGGCGGGGAAGGGGCTCCGGAGCAACCGGCTTTTGCAATGGCAAGGGAGCGTCCGCTTCCGCATGGGGCGAGGGTTCATCGAGGAGTGCCAAGGCGGGCCGCTCCGGCAGGATCGGCTCGGAGTCGACGATCACCACTCGCGTAAACGAGTTGTCTTCCGCCTTGTAAATCAGCCCGATATTGCCGGCATGTTCGCTCGCCTTCTTCTGCAAGGCAAGCCGCTCTTCCTTCAACCGTGCGATTTCGCCCCTCGCTGATTGCCGAACCATGTCGGTTTCGAGCGAAAAGCCGCGTTTTCGCTCCCGCTCCGCCGCATAGCGGACCTGCACGGGATCAATCGATTCGACGACGCCGTTAGTGGTTTCGCTGTCCATTCCAAACAAGATATGGATAGGCGGCCTAGTAGGTTGCACCTCCATTCATTTCACGGGACGGGTTTGCGGTTGTTCGACAATTCGATGCGGAACCTGTCAGGATTACCGATAGGGACGGCTGTTCCTTTCGGCTACCATTTCGGGGGTTTCGCTTAAGGTGCGCCTTCTATCGTTAAGGACCACGATCCTCGCTACAACCATCGGCATCTTGATCTGCACGGTGGCCGCTGTCGTCTGGGTTACCCAGCGCCGCTGGACCGAGTCCACCGATTTGCTGTTCAAAGAGGTGCTGACCAAGGCCTCGCTGGAAATCCGCCAGCATGTCCGATCCCTGCTTGAGGTAGGCGAAAGCGAGGGTGAGCAGCTCGGCGCCTATGTCCTGCGCCAGCCAACCGGAATTGCGGACAGGAAAGCCGTTCTCGACGACCTCGCCCCTCTTCTCGTCGACCTGGTCCGGTCCCACCGCGACCTCACCTATGCCTCGGTAGGATTCGAAGACACCGGCGATTACGTCCATGCCCATCGGGCCAGCGGCGGAGCGCTGGAGATACAGACGAGCCGGGCCGAAGACGGACGGTTCGTGCGCCAGGACAGGATCGTCGGAAAGGGATCGCAGCCGCCTGTAGTCTGGGACTACGATCCAAGGGAGCGACCTTATTACACGCTGGCGAAGCGACTGCGGGAAAGCGCTTGGACGGAGACCTACAAATTCCTCGACCTCGTGGGGGGCAAGCCCAAGGAGGAGTCGATGGGGGTGACGTACGCGATTCCAATCCAAAGTCCTTCGGGCAAATTGGTGGGGGTGGCTTCGATCGACATCAGCCTAAAGTCGCTCGACAGCTTTCTCCGGCGCGTGCGCGTGAGCAAGACAGGCTTCGCAGTTTTGATCGAGTCGATTCCCGGCAAGGAGCCTCGGCTGCTCGCCGGTGACCGTGGGAGAATTCGGAATTCCGAAGTGCTCGCGGCTGTTGATGGTCTGCAGCCCGATTCGACCGCCAACGAGGTTGAGCTTGAAATCGCCGCTGCTAAGAACATGGGATTGTTGACGCGCGTCCGCCAAGATGGGCCGCCGTGGATCGTGGGTTCCTTCATCCCCGAACGTGAGCTGATCGGACCGATCGAGTCGATCGTCCGGCAGACCATGGTGCTGATCGCCGCGGGACTGGTCATCGCGATGGTGGCCAGCATTTTCATTGCCACCTTTGTAAGCCGGCCCATCCGCAACATCGTCGCGAGAGCCGATCGAATCCGCGCACTCAAGATGCGGTCGGAAGGAGTGGAGCCGAGTCGCATTCAGGAGGTGCGGCAACTCGATGACGCCTTTCGGCGGCTCGAGAGCACGATGACGAGCTTCACCCAGTTCGTTCCCACCGACGTCGTGCGTGCGCTTCTTGCAAGCGGCAAGAAAGCTGAGCCACAAGGCGAGCTTCGCAATGTGACCGTCATGTTTGCCGACGTCGAGGGCTTCACCGCGATCGCAGCCAGTGAAGACGCCGACCGAGCGGTAAAGCTCCTCTCGCACTTCTTCGAGATCATCACGGAAGCGGTCGAAACGAATGGAGGCATGGTCGATAAGTTCATCGGCGACGAGGTAATGGCGGTATGGGGCGCGCTTTCCGACGATCCAAGTCACGCCGCCTCGGCATGCCGGGCGGCACTGCAGGCGATGTCGAGAATTCTCGTCGAAGGCAAGCTTCGGGTGCGCATCGGCATACACACCGGCGAAGCGGTGGTCGGGATCATCGGAACACCCGCTCGGCTGAACTTCACCAGTATCGGAGATGCCGTTAACGTGGCCAAGCGGATCGAGGCGGCCAACAAGAACCTAGAGACGAGAATCCTGATCAGCCAGGAGACCCTGGAACTCCTCGGCGACGGCTTTTCCACACGCGACCTCGGCAACGTTTCGGTTCCCGGAATGCCCAGGCCGCTTCATGTCTACGAGCTCGTCGCCGAACGGTAACGACGCACGGGTACCTTCTGGTCTGGATGAAACTGCGGTTGGGATTGCCGAAGGGAAGCTTGCAGGACGCGACGTTCAGCCTCTTTCGAAAGGCTGGCTTTGAGTTTAGAATGTCGTCGCGTAGCTATCAGCCTGTCGTAGACGATGATGAGCTTGAGCCGATCCTGCTGCGCCCCCAAGAGATCCCGTCCTATGTTTCAGATGGCGTCATCGATGCCGGACTGACAGGTCACGACTGGGTGTGTGATACGGGCGCCAAGGTCCGCGAAATCTGTGAGCTTCGTTATAGCAAGCTCACTTCGAACCCGATTCGCGTGGTTCTCGCCGTCGACCAGGAAAGTCCCATAAACACGATTGAGGACCTCGGAGGCAAGCGGATCGCGACAGAATACGTCCGCCTCACCCAGCGCTATCTTTCGGAGCGGGGCGTGGACGCGCATGTCGAATTCAGCTGGGGCGCCTGCGAAGTCAAGGTTCCCGAACGATTGGTCGATGCGATCGTGGTCAACACCGAGACTGGATCGTCGCTACGGGCCCACAACCTCCGGATCGTGGAAACTCTGCTCACCTCCACGACCCGCTTTGTCTGCAACGAAGCCGCTTGGGCCGATAGCTGGAAGCGCGAGAAGCTGGAATCGTTGGAGATCCTGCTGTCCGGGGCGATCCGGGCCTCCACGCTCGTCGGGCTGAAGATGAACGTTCCCCGGGCCAACCAAGACCAAATCCTAAGTCTGCTCCCCGCCCTGCAGACGCCGACGATATCGCCTTTGGCCGACGACGCATGGCTGGCGGCGGAAGTAATTATCGCAGAAACGGAGGTACGAGATCTCATCCCCGCCCTCAAACGAGCGGGGGCAACCGGCCTCGTCGAGTACCCCCTGAACAAGGTCATTCCATAGTCGTTGGTGATCCTGGTCACACCGTGATCTGCCTCACGGAATCCAGCGTTCTAGAGACCTAACCTGTTCCTATGACCCGAGTTGCTTGGGTCAACAGGAGAACAGGAAATGACTCTTTCAACCAAGAACTACAGCCATACGATCGCACTCGGAATCGCCATCGCCGCCCTCGTTGCGGTGGGCTGCGGTGGCGGCGGATCGACGGCAGGGACGACCGGCGGCGGGACAACAACCGGAGGCGGCAACACGAATGGCGGAACTAACGGCGGTACCGGTGGTCAGGGCAATGCTCAGGTCACGGGCCAGCTGATCGGCGCCGACGGTGCTGCCGTGGCGGGCGCCAGCCTTTCCCTAGCGGCCACCGGACGGGATAACGAGACGTTCACTGCCACTTCCGCTGCGGACGGCACCTTCGTCTTCGACGGTCTTCCGAGTTCCAGCTACACCTTCTCGGCGGACATCCCCGACGGCTCCTACGAAGGCGTGGAAGTGACGGTCGATGTCCAGGGCAACGCCAAGGTCGACCTCAGTATGAAGTTGGCGCCGCGCAGAAATCCGATCGTTAAGCTCGATATCGTGGCCCCGCCCTCCGACGGACCCGGCGGCAGCTACCGCCTCGGATTCGAGTATTCCTTCCGGGCCATGGCCACGCGCCAAGACGGCTCGTCGTTCGACGCCAAAGTGAACTGGCGGGTGCAGGGCGGAATCGGGGACATCAGCGCGGAAGGCATCTTTACCGCCAGGACAGAAGGCGATGGCAAAATCATCTGCTACTTCCCGAACAAGGGCGGCGAGGTCTCTTATGGCTACAACCTGACGGTCAAGGACCCGACCGGAGGTCGCGCGCTATTGGTGTCGAACGGCAGCAAGAAGATTTCGGCTTACGATGCGGGCACAGGCGGCAAGATTCGAGACTACGAATCCGGCCTTTCAACGGATGACTTTGTCGGACTCTGCCAGGGAGCAGACGGCAAAATCTTCGCGGTGGACGTGAACGGCCGTCTTGGCCGACTCGACCTCGCCGGCAAGCAATTCGATGCCTACACCTCGCCTCTCGGTTCTGGCGCCTACGATGTCGCCCGCTCCGATGACGGCTGGCTGTGGGTTGGCGTGCGAGATGGCATTTATCGAATAGATCCCGAAACCGGCGTCAAGACCGTGGCCGCCACCAATGGCAACCTTCACAAGGTTTACGACATGCAGTTCGGCCCGGATGGCGCCCTGTACGTCGTCAACAACAAGACGTCGGCCTACAACGGGATTGCCAGATTTGTTCGAGATGCCAATGGGCTGAAGTTCGACCGGTTTATCGTAACCGAGGCCAGCAGCGGCGGTTCCGGCATGCGAGACCCCGTCGGTGTGGCTTTCGCGGACAACGGCAATATGATCGTCGCCGACACCAACGGTAATCGCATCCTTGTCTTCACCGCATCGGGCGCCTTTATCGGCTACGGCCCGCAGCTCGCCGGCAGCCCGGGTCACATCGTGTTCGACTCCGTCGAGAAGGATCTGCTCTATGTGGCGACGACAAAGGGGCTCGCCCGGTTCCGGTACGGTGGCGGAAGCAACTTCGAAAAGATCGCCGAGTCAGGGCGGGAGTACTTCGTAACCGGAGGGTGCGACAGCGTGATGATCATCGACCAAGCGCTGGTTCGCTGATCCTCCGCGATACACTCTGGCGGTGACCTCTCGCGCCGCCGAACTTGATCGCCTCGATCCCCTTGCTTGGGTTCGGGGCGAATTCATAATCGAAGAGGGCGGACCGATCTACCTGGATGGCAACTCGCTCGGTCGGTGCCCGCGGGCCGCCCTCGAGATCCTCCGCAAGGCGGCAGAAGCCGATTGGGCGAACGGTCTGGTGCGGTCATGGTCTTCCTGGTTTGATCTACCCGCCCGCTTGGGAAGCGAAATTGGCAGGTTGATCGGGGCGGCCGGCGACTCGACCCGCGTCTCGGACTCCACGTCCGTCAACCTCTATAAGCTGGCGTCTGCGGCGCTGCGCAGGAACCCCGCCCGCAACCGCATCGTCACCGACGACCTCAACTTCCCGAGCGACGTGTACGTGCTGCGCGAGGTTGCCGAACGAGCGGGAGGGTTGCTTACGATCGTCCCCAGCGACGGGATCCACGGCCCCGTCGAGGGAATCAACGAAGCCATGGGCGAGGACGTGGGCGTCTTGTCGCTCAGTTTGGTCGCCTACCGGAGCGGCTACCTCTATGACGGTTCGCGCCTTGGCAAGATGGCCAAATCGTTTGGAAGCCTTATGTTATGGGATCTGAGCCATGCGGTCGGCGCGGTGCCTATAGATCTCGGCGAATGGGACGCCGATATGGCGGTTGGCTGTTCGTACAAGTATCTGAACGGCGGCCCCGGCGCCCCGGCGTTCCTGTACGTTCGACCGGACCTAGCCGAAACGCTTGCAGCTCCCATCCCGGGTTGGTTTGGACATGCGGAAGCATTCGGATTCTCGCTCGATTACACTCCCGGCCAGGGGATCGAGCGGTTCACCGTCAGCACGCCGCCAGTGCTGTCAATGGCCGCGATGGAGCCGGGGCTTGCGCTTCTCAACCGAGTAGGCGTCGAGGCGGTTCGGGAGAAATCGATCAGCCAAACCGCCTTTATGATGGAATGCTGGACCGGCGAACTGGAGAGTCTCGGCTTTGGAATCTTGACGCCGACCGATCCGGCAAGGCGGGGCGCTCACGTCACACTCTCCCACGAGCATGCCCTTGCCATCGATCTCGCGCTGATCGAGGAGGAGGGGGTCATTCCCGACTTTCGCGGCCCAAACGGTCTCCGCCTCGGATTCTCGCCACTCTACACAACCTTCTCCGAGATCGAGGAAGCAGCACGCCGCATTCGGCGGGTTGTCGAATCGCGCCGCTACGAGAAGTACAGGAGTGTAAGACCGCGCGTAACGTAAGACAGGCCTAGCCAGGTCGAACCGGTCCGGTTCTACTTTGTTGACCACCACGATTCGATCGCTTGCTCCCACGAGTCGACGAGGTAGCTGCGCATGTAGGACTCAAGCTGCGTTTCCGCCTGTTCGTAATATTTGACCAACTCCGCCGGTTCCGCGTTATCCATCCAAGACAGCCAGGCATCGAGCGCGTGACTGAATAGCATCCGTCCTTCGGTAGACGAACCATCCCGGGGGTCCTCACCGAGCACGGCATCGACTTGCGGTTCGAGCCGGGCCGAAAGGCGATCGCCACGAAACAGGCTGCCGTCCACGGCCAGAATTTGCGACGTCTCGTAACGGCCGGCATGGTCCAGCAGCTCGTCCCTGGCGAGCGGCTGTAGCGGGGTCGCCGCGAACGCCCGAAACTCGTCAAACGCCTGGATGGCTCGCGAGGCCGCCCGATAGAGCTCCACGAGCTGGCCCTGGGCGTAATGCCCGGTGACCAGGCAAACCGTCTTGAATCCCATGTCCGCCAAGCCCGATAGAACGTCATCGACGACGGCCACAAAAGTCGTTGAGCGGACTTGGAGCGAGCACCACGAAGGCAATGTCGTCATCGCGACGTTGAGCGCGGGGAACAAGACGCCAGGTCTCGCCCCAGCCAGCAACGAGGCAAAGTGGGACGCAATCAGGCTGTCCGTACCGAGTGGCAGATGGTCCCCGTGCCACTCGATCGCACCAAGCGGCAAGATCGCGGGCCTGCCGGCCTCGACCGCCTCTGCGACTTGCTCGGGGAAGGCACGCTCGATTGGCAGGTACGGCATGGGACTACGCGACGGTGATTGGCAGGGTGGCAAGCCAGGCATCGAACGCCGCCGCGGCCGCCGCCAGCTTTGCCGCCTGTCGCTGCGACTTGTCCTTGATCGGTGGCTCCGGATCGGGGAAAAGGCCCCAGTTGATATTCATCGGGGCGAAGTCGCGGGGAGTTTCGTCCTGCAGGTGCGAAATCAGGCTCCCATAGGCTGATGCGCGCGGGGGCGGCTGCGGCAGATCTCTTCCCTCCGCCATCAGGGAAGCCGCAATGCCGGCCCAGATGCCCATGGCTGCGCTCTCGACATAGCCCTCCACACCCGTGATCTGGCCAGCCAAGAACACGTTTGGCCGATGCCGCAGCTGCAGACAAGGGGAGAGGCTTCGGGGCGCGTTCACATAGGTGTTGCGATGGATGACGCCGTACCGGACGAACTCGGCTTGGGCCAATCCCGGAACCATCTGGAGCACGCGCTTCTGCTCCCCCCATTTCAAGCGGGTTTGGCATGCCACCAGGGAATACAGCGTCTTTTCGCGATTTTCGGGCCTAAGCTGCAGCACCGCATAAGGTCGTCGACCGGTACGAGGATCGGTGAGTCCGACCGGTTTGAAGTTACCGAACGCCAAGGATCGGGGACCCCGCTCGGCGATGGCTTCGATCGGCATGCAGCCCTCGAAGTACTTCACGCCTTGCTCGAAGTCATGGATCGGGGCGCGTTCTGCCGCCAACAGGGCTTCGATAAAGGCTTCGTATTCTGCTTTGTCGAACGGGCAGTTTAGATAGTCGTCACCACCTTTATCGTATCGGCTTTGGGCAAACGCAATCGAGCGGTCGATGGTGGAGGCGTCAACAGTCGGGCTAACGGCATCGAAGAAGTAGAGGTGTTCCTGACCCGTGACCTCGGCGATCCACCGGGCCAGCGGCTCGGTCGTCAGCGGTCCGGTCGCGATGATGGTCGGTTCGTCCCCAATCTCCGAGGGGTCGAAGAGGCGTCTCTCGACGGTTATCCGAGGGTGTCGTTCAATCTGGCTGGTGATGTCGGCGGCGTAAAGCTCACGATCAACGGCAAGGGCCTCGCCACCCGGAACCGAATGCTTCTCGCCGGTCGGTATGACGATCGAGCCGAGGGCCACCATTTCTGCCTTCAGCCTTCCGGCGGGGGACGTCCCAAGCTTGGACTTGAAGCTGTTGCTGCACACGAGTTCCGATAGCAGGGAAGTCTTGTGAGCCGGGGTCATCTGAACCGGCCGCATCTCGACGAGCCGGACCGAGACGCCTCGATTGGCCGCGGCCCACGCGGCCTCAACCCCTGCAAACCCACCGCCGACGATCGTGACACCCACCCGATCAGGGTACTTGATTGGGGGAACGCCCTCCTGCCGCCACTAGCCCTTCCGATTGCCGTTCACCGAAGAGGTGGTGTCGAACGATCTCAGCCGCGATCGGCGCGGCGACGTCACCCCCGTGTCCTGCGTTTTCGACGAGAACCGCAATCGCGATCCGCGGTTTGTCGGCAGGAGCGAAGCCGACGAACCAGCTATGAGTGAGGTGATTGGCGCGGTTCTCGGCCGATCCCGTTTTTCCACCCCACTCGAGCCCGGGAATGGTGGCAGTGCGACGGGCCGTTCCGGACTGAATGACCTGAACCAGTGCGCTGCGGAGGTTGGTCCACATCGAGAGTGGTGCCGCGACTTTGCGCGGTGGCTCCGTCTCCAAGGGGGTGGCCGTTGCGGTTTCCATGGCTTCCTGGATCGCCTTCACCAGATGGGGACGATGGGAGACGCCGTTGTTGGCGACGATCGAGATGAGATGCGCCATCTGCAGCGGAGTGCAGGAGATCTCCCCTTGGCCAATCGAAAAATTCGCAGTATCGCCTGGGTACCAGCGTCCATCAGGGCGCCATCGCTTGATCCAGGCGTCGGTAGGAACGATGCCGCCAGACTCGCCCAGCAAATCGATGCCCGTCTTTGCCCCCAGCCCCATTTCCGCGCAGGCTTTGCGCAGACTGTTCTCGCCCGCCCGCATCCCGAGCGTTATGAAGTACACGTTGCAGGACTTGGCCAGCGCCGACTGGAAGGCGACCGAGCCGTGGCGCGACATGCACCGGACGTTGCGGTTGCCGACCCGGACCGATCCGCCGCAAAAGACGGGCGAATGCGGATTGAACTGCCCAGCCAGCGTCGACGCCAGGGTGGTGACAATCTTGAACGTTGATCCGGGAGCATAGGCGCCGGCGATCGCCCTATTGAACTGAGGCTTGTCGGGATCGTCCTGGAGCATCTTGAATTGGGCGCGGCTGATCCCGCCCTCGAACCAAGCCGCATCGAAGGTGGGGCTGCTGACCAGAGCAAGGACTTCGCCGGTGGCCGGATCGATTGCGGCCACCCCGCCCTTACGGCCGGCGAGGGCTTGCAGAGCCACACGCTGCAGCTCGGCATCGAGCGTTAGGATCAGTTTCTTGCCGGGAGTTGCGCGCTCGGTTGCGATATCGTAAAGCCGGGTGCGGCGGGCATTAACTTCCAGCATCTCCCGGCCCGCCGAACCCATGAGCATCGGCTCATAGATATATTCGATGCCGACTTTACCGACATACTTCGGCGGCTTGAGCTTTAGGTCTTCAAGACGCTTGACATCCTTATCATTCGGTGTCCAAACATATCCTAGGATGTGACAGTGGGTCTTGGTGTCGGGGTAGTAGCGCATCGGCTGCGATTCGACACCAATGCCGGGGTACTCATCCTGGCTCTCTGCGATGCGCGTCGCCACCTCGATCGAGACACCGGCCGTGATCGGCGCGTGAACGTCAGGCAGCCACGCATTCTTCGCAACCTCGTCTTCGAGCTTCTGAAGCGGAATCCCGGTCATATCGGAGACGTGCCTCAGAACTTCGGGATGACGCTGGATTTCGCGCGGCTTGGCGGTGATCACGATAACGGGCTTGATGCCCGCCAGCAGCCGGTCCTTGCGATCGACGATAAGGCCGCGTGGCGCCAGCTTGGTCACGCTCATGGTTCGAAGAGCCTCCGCTCGCTCCCGAAGATTGTCCGCTTGAGCCACCTGCAAGTACCAGAGCCGAAGAAAGAAGATCACGAAGATGAGCAAAAACAGCACCGGCACGATAAGGTGCTTGAACTCGGCCTTCTTCTCAATCGGGGCGTGAATGACGGACAAGTGACGTTATAAACGTAATTGAACCTCCACCCCATTCCCGAATGGGCAGGCCACCTACTTATAGAGGTCAAAATTCCGGGCTGCAAAGGCCGAGGGACCGGGCAACTTGCGGATTCAGGGAGCGTTCATCTGGCATTCAATGCCCGCTAATTTGGGGGGCGGAGACTCTTCTACGCGGGCCGCCCAAGCGGCGGCCATTTGAATAGGAGAGTTACCCATGAAAAAATGCTTCCTTTTGGCCGGGTTCGCGGTTTTGGCGGTTGGCGCCGGCGCCCAAGAAACGTACGGACTGACGACAGACAACCGTCTTATAAGCTTCGACGCAGCCAATCCGACAGCCCTAAATTCGAACGTGCAGATCACTGGGCTCAATCAACAGAACGAGCTTGTGCTCGGCATCGACTTCCGGCCCAAGACGGGCGAGCTCTACGCGGTGGGCTCGTCGAACCAAATCTACAAAATCAACACGTCGAATGGTGTGGCGTCTGCCGTCGGAGGCACGTTTGCGCCGCCGTTGACCGGCGTCGAATTCGGCTTCGACTTCAATCCAACCGTGGACCGAATCCGACTGACCGGAAGCACCGGCCAAAACCTACGGCTGCATCCGGACACCGGCGCCGTGGTTTCCGTGGATGGCACCCTTGCCTATGCGGCGGGTGATCCGAACTTCGGCGCGGCTCCAAACGTGGTGGGATCGGCCTACACCAACAACTTCAACGGTGCCGGCTCGACGACGTTGTACAACATCGACTCGGATCTCGACATCCTTGTCACCCAGATTCCACCGAACAGTGGCACGCTGAATACGGTGGGAGGTCTCGGCATGAAGGTCGGCAGCCTCGTCGGCTTCGACATCATGACGGTCTCGGGCAACAACATGGCCTACGTCGCCGCTGTTGAAGAAGGCGACTTCAGATCTTGGTTCCACCGGATCGACCTGGCGACGGGCAAGCTGAACACGATCGGCGCAATCGGCGGTACGGCTTTCTTGGTGAGAGACATCGCCCTGAATCCGGTACCGGAACCCGCGACGATCGCCGCCTTGGGACTTGGCGTAGCGGCTTTCCTTCGCCGCCGCCGCTAAAAGGGGGCGGGAAACATCAGAGACCCCGATTGCTCGGGGTCTCCTTTTTGTTGGCTGATGAAAGGCGTTAGCGACGCGCTCGGCGACGCCGCATCGCGACCAGGCCAACCGCCATCGCGGTCAGCGTTGCCGGCTCGGGAACGACATCCGCCTCGAGATGGACATTGTCAAGCGCCCAGCTTTCATCGTCTTTGTGCTGCAGTCCTTCTCCATAGAACTTGACCTGCAGGCTGCTCGACGAGTGAGCGAAGGTGAACTGGAGCCTGTAAAGGGTGTCGCGACCGTAGAAGTCTCCGAAGCCGAGCAGCCCCTCCCCATCGCTGTCGGTCTTGCCGGCAAACGGACCGCCGCCCAAGGGAGTGGCGTCCGAATAGCTTTGCGATGGGCTCCAGTTGGAAAACGTGGCATGCAGCAAGTCCGCACCGTCCGCGCTGAACCGGAGATGATCCGGCCCATGCCCGCCATCGTTTCCGTCCCAGGAGTTGATGACGAAGAGATCGAGGGTCAGCGTCACCGTGGTATGGGACGCAAGGCCGTTAAGTTCGAGTGTCGAGCCGTCGCTGCTGCCAAACTTGCCAAGAACCTTGGTTGAGCCATTCGGCGCGTCCATAACAGGTCCGTTGGTGAAGCCAGTCGCGACACCCGATTCGAAGTCGTTGTGAAAGATGGTCGTTTGCGCAAGTGCCCCCGTTGCGCTTAGGGCCAACAGAATCAAGGAAGTTGAGAAGTATCTCATGGTAACGGCAACAGTGTTCAGCGTTACTGTGAATTAGCGTGAATTCTCACCGGCATTCGGTGCGCCAAGCCTGATTCGGTCCAGCGGCAGAAGCGGCAGTCGGTTTCGCCTTCGCATTTCTGATGCCGCCGCGAGAAAGGCTTGCCGGGTCGCCTCGTCCACGGCAATGGTAGCCAGACTTTCCGTCGCTTGGATAGCGAGGAGGGGGCTGCCAAACTCGCTCGAGAAGTCCCGCAGCTTGGCAAAAATCGGGCGGGCGTCATCGACCCGGCCGCCCCTCATGAGAAGATAGGCTTCCGCAGCTAGGAACTGCGACTCAAGCCGGCCACCCATCACGGGCGGCGCCATACGGCGAGCCTCCTCCAGGAGAAGTTCGCCCTCTTGGATCCGGCCGGCCAAGGTCAGATAGATCGCTCGGTGTACCCGACGTATGGCAATCATCGGCACGTCGTCGTCATCGTCCTCTATCTCGCCGAGGATCTCGATCGCCCGATTGAGGTCGCCGCTGTATGCATGGCAGTGCGATTCGGCATGCCGTATCCGTCGGGCGTATGGGCTGAGGCCGCTGGACGTCAGGATGCGAGCGGCATCGTTGATCAAGGTGTGCGCGCGATCAAAGCGGCCGACGAAAATGAGGGCCATTGCCGCCGCGAAGGCGAGGGCCGTCCAGTCTTCGGGGCTGTCATCGGGGCTTGTGTGGGACAGGGCGCGCTTGGCCGACTCCAACCCCCGATCGCTCTCGCCTCTCCACATCTGCACGATCGCAAGCTGAACTTGACCCCATAAGAAATGGCGATCTGCCGGTCCGCTCGCCTCCAGGCCCGCTGTCAGCGCATCGTCGAGGAGGTTGAGCGGCAGGCTCGGAATGAGCTCTCGAACCGCATGCAGGACTTCAAGGGAGCGGCCCGGGTTCTGGGCCATCGTCCACTGCACCACCCGGATCGCACCGCTAACGGCACTGGACCAATCGCCCTTGGGCGAGAACGTTGCACATTCGATACGCCACGAGTTAAAAACGGCCTCCGGCATTTCCGGTAGCAACTCGCCGGTGGTCGCAACCTCCTCGCCGTCGAGCCTTGCCACCGCGTCGCACTGCACCGGAGCAAGTACCAAGCGGCACGTTTCTCGGTCGCCGGCGATGCACTCGTTTGGCTGGAAGGCTCTGTTGGCCTGAGCGATCGCCTGCCGCAAGCTCTGACGCTGCATGGAGGCTGGACGATTTGGCCAGAGGTCGATGGCCAACTGCTGTCGCGGAACGGCGTTGCCACGATGCAGGGCCAGTAGGGCGATAACGGCTTGGGATTTCCGTGAGGGAATCTCGACCGGTTCTCCGGTAGGCGATGTGGCTCGAAATCCTCCCAGGAGATCGATGCGCCAGCCCTGACTCACGGGCTAAGTATGCTGCACGAATTCGGACGAGGAACCGTCCACTAACCAGCACTAGTTATTCCGAATGAAGCAGGCCAATGAGCACCATTCGCGTTGAGGCGGGTTTCACGACAACACATGCGGGCAACAGACTGGGGGCCTGCTCGTGACGGTCGATCCCTTTATCGGTTGCTGCGGCTTCTTCTTGGGATGGCTGGTGCTCTCAGGCCTCGATGCACACTTCATTGCAAAAAGCTTTAAGGTACTGCCGAAGGCTCTGGTGCCGCGCTTTCTCATCGCGAACGCGGTCGCGATGATCGTTGCGACCTATCTCACCAGTTCGGTGCCCTCAGAGATTCCCGAATACTCGATGGATCCTAACCTTAGCGGGAAGTATCGAATGGCGGCATCGTGGTGCGCATGTTTCGTCGCTCTCGTGATCGTAAAGTGGCCGTTCGTCAAGGCTGCAGGCGGCGATTCGGTTAGCTGGTGGCGCTCCCTTTCGATAAGCCTGCCGGTACAAGCGCTGAACTATGCGATCTTATTCGGTTCGGCTTATCTCATCGACCTCGGCAACTCTCAGCCACAAGTCGACTACCAGGCCAAGCTAACAAGGGCGTCCGAGTTGCCGGCCGCGTGGGTGTACTTCGTGGACACCGACGAGCGCGCCCTTTACCGTGCCCGTTTCGGTGACGCCACCGGCTATTGTGAGAAGGTGGCCGATAACATTCCTACCGTTGGACCCGAGGCCTCTTCAGCGATCATCTGGCAGCCGAGTATCGGTTACGCCGTCCACATCTTCAGCTATAACTGGACCGGTTCCGCCTGGTACCACAAGCTCGCGGTCCAGCCGAAACCAGAGCAGCTTGAGCACTTCACGGATGCATTTCGCCAGGAGATTCACGTCGAAAGGCTTGGCAATCCCGCTGAGTACTCCTCCGGTATCCGTTCTTTTTTCGACCAAAGCGGCGATCAACAGGGCCTCTGGCCGGTCGACAGCCAATTCTCGGCGGGACTGAGCGTTCAACCTCGGTTTGACAAGCGCTACCGGGTCTACCGACAATCGACCTATTGCCCCGACCATCCGAGCAACATCACGATCATGCCCAACGGGTTCATGTTCCTGACCCTGGGTCGTCGGATTTATATCGTGGATCTATCGCTGCGCGAAATTTCATTCTGGCGCGAGGGCGCGGCGCCGTCTGCAGTGCTCGATGCACCTGGCATTCCGGCCAATGAACGCAACGGAAAGCGTGACGACAGTTATCGGATAACGTACGACAACTACCAACCTGGCTTTCTGGATTAACGGCCGAATAAAAAAAGAGCCCGCCCCGGACAAGCCGGAGCGGGAATCGGGGAGAAAGTTAGAACCCAAATGCCGCGTTATAGTCGCTGGATTTATCGCGCCAAATGCTTCGGAAACTGATCGTTCCCGTGAAGACCGATCCGTTTACACAAACGAATTCGATCCATACATGTGGGCCATCGATTCTGGCGTAGTCGCCATGATTGGTCATTAACGGAGAACCTGCGAAACCAACATACGTTCCTTCGATGTCGGCCTCATAGAGGGCCTGGTAAGGGCCACCGACCGGGCTATCCTGTGTCCATGCCGCGATCGCTGCACGCAGTAGGTCGCGCTGGTCGCCCGTTAGCATCGACGTTGGGATTCCGCGATCGGTCGTACCGGTGAGGAAGTTGCTGCGAGCATCCTTGCCTTCGCCAAGCATGACGTCCGCGTAAGTGCCGGGAAGCTTCGCTGCGTTCAGTTGGTCCGTGTTCAGCGATACGATGAGAGCTTGGATTGCCTTGTGCTGCTGCTGCAACGGGGCGTAAAGGGTGCCGCCGTCGTTAAAGGTCTGCGGCTCGGCAGCAAGGAAGTACGGGGTCGACGACTTCAAGGTCGATCCGGTGAAGTACAGGTTGGTGGCATAGTTATTGCCGCTCAGCTGCATCATCCAGTTCCCATTTTCAGTGGGCCGACCGACAAATCCCAAATAGATGTAGTCGGCGTTGTAGCCTCCTCTGATCATGCCGAGCGCCGTATTCGCCTTGCGAACTTCGCTCATCCGCTGGTAGCCGGTGGTGCCCAAAGCAGCTCTGACAAACCGGTCCCAATGCTCGCGCTGTTCGTTAGTCAAGGACGAGTACGAAACGCCGTTGCGCAAGCTGTGGGAGCCGTCGGCATCCGGCGAAGCCGGCCCAACCGACCACCTGGCCGCATCCGAGGCGGTTTCGCCGACCACGGTCGCCTGCTGCTGCGCCGCCGTCAGCGAATTGATGTAAAGATTGGCGAGCCCGGCCAGGGACGAGATTGTCGCCGACGTTACCGCAATCGGAACCGCAGTGCTCTTACCCGACTCCGATTCACGGACCGTAATATTGGCCGTTCCGATCGCTACGCCCGTCACCAGTCCATTGGCATCGACTGTGGCAATCGACGTGTCCGAGGATTCCCAAGACACGGTGGAATTGGCGGTAAGTACCGTCCGTCCCAAAAGATCGAGTGCGCCCATGCCGAGCTGCACCGTGTTGCCGACCACGACCGTGGGCGCCAATGGAGTTACTTCCAGGCGGTCGATGGTCGAGTCCATCGTGATGGTCAGGTTCGACGTTGAGCCCGCCAGAATCGTCACCGATTTGGTGGCGCTAGCTTGGGGAACGCCAGAGCCGTTGTTGGAAGGAAACGCCTCGGCCCGAAGCGTGAGCGGTCGCACGGGGAGGTTGGTGAAGGTCACCGTGGTGCGACTCGTTCCCGCTGGTGGCCGACTAACCGTCTGCGACTGTAAAACCGAGGATCCATCCAGGAAGCTCACAGTGATGCTGTTTGCCGCGATGGGAATCAGTCGCGTCTGCTCAGGCCAATCGATTGTTAGCTCGGCAGAGCCTTCGCCGGTCATCTGGTCGGCGCCGCCTCCGCTTCCGCCGCATCCGGCAAGCAAGGTTAAGATGGCAAAGAGATAAATAAGAAAGCGCGATTTCAAATCTGCACGTGTCATATCAGCTGACCTCAACATTTGTGTTGAAACTAGGGTCGTCGTCGCCGTTGCCGCCGCAACCGGCTGCAAGGAGACCCGTGGTGGTCAAGGCGACGAGAAGTGCAAAGAGGCGAAACCTTGTCGT
Organism: Fimbriimonadaceae bacterium; assembly: GCA_019187105.1. Lineage (NCBI taxonomy): Bacteria > Bacillati > Armatimonadota > Fimbriimonadia > Fimbriimonadales > Fimbriimonadaceae > Fimbriimonadaceae bacterium. The sequence continues at coordinate 2,361,743 of JABAQM010000001.1, forward strand.
TGCAGTTTTCATAGTAGTCCCGCGTAAACCTAAATCCTGTTTACAAATGGAGAAACGATTTTTTGGATGATTACAGGACTTCAGCATCCGCTAAGCATTAAGGAGCCGTATGATTTGACAGCGCGGAGCCAATTACAAGCCTTTATGTTCGGCAAGGCTTTTGCCGGTAAGGAACTGAGAAATCGCCCACGACTCTATCGAAGGTGGACCCCCGCATGGACCGGTGCGGGGGCCATGGCGCCCCTACAGCTTGCCTTCAAGAATGAGCTTCATCAGCGCCTTCTGCGCGTGCATCCGATTCTCTGACTGGTCAAAGACGCGCGACTGCGGCCCGTCGATGACCTCTGCCGCGACCTCGTGGCCCCTAATCGCCGGCAAACAGTGGAGGAAGATCGCTTCCTTGGCGGCGGCATCCATCAGCTTCTCATCCACCTGGAATTTGGCGAACCGGCTGATTCGCTCCACGGCCTCAACCTCCTGGCCCATGCTCACCCAGACATCGGTGTAGACCACGTGCGCGCCCTCCACCGCGAGAGCTGGGCGATAGACCTGCGTCACGCCGGGCTGCTGATAGACGATCTCGTCACACTCATAACCTGGCGGAGTGCACACGACGGTCTCATGGCCGAGACGAGCAGCGGCGACAGCAAAGCTGTTCGCCACGTTGTTGCCATCCCCGATCCACACTACTTTCAGCTTCTTCGGGCCGAAAATTTCTTCGATCGTGAGAAGGTCGGCAAGAGCCTGGCAGGGATGTTCCTTGTCGGTAAGCGCGTTGATGACCGGCACCGTCGCATGCTTGGCCAGCTCCGCGATGTCCTTGTGGCGGTTAAGTCGGGCAACGATCAGGGTGCACCAGCGCGACAAGACCTGGGCGGTGTCGGAAATCGATTCACGGACGCCCATCTCGATATCGTTCTTGGTCAGGTAGCTGGCATGCCCGCCAAGCTCGTGAAAGGCGGTCTCGAACGATACCCGAGTTCGTAGCGACTGCTTCTCGAAGATCATTGCCATGAGACGATTTTCGACATGGTGGATCGTCTGTGGCGAGGTCTTCCACTGGGCCTTGAGCTTCATCGCCTCGTCCAGGATCAGCCTGAACTGATCGCTGTCGAGGTCGCTTGAGGCAAGGACATGCCGAGGCGCCTTGGCGCCGTTCGTATAGTTCACGGGTTCGGTTATGGTGGATAGTGACAAGCTGGAATCTCCTTTTGAATCGCTGGCGCACCATCGCGCCGCTGGCGAATGAATGAAGGGGATTTGCGGGATCGCAGGTGATCGTCCTGGGCAAATCCCCTAGGCACGACGACGGCTGTCACGACGCACGCGAACGGTCCCGTAACCGCTGACCGGCTTCGTTTCGCCAAACATCTCGGTGGTGGCGAGGACCATTGAGGACGGAGTGTACCTTCGACGGGTGGTGGTCCCGACTGCGATACTATAGACATGGTGAACACTGCCCCGCTGGTCGATCGCTTTGGCCGTGTCCACACCTATTTGCGGATTTCGGTAACGGATCGGTGCAACTTCCGCTGTCGATATTGCATGCCGGCGGAAGGCTTGAACTGGCTTCCGCGAATGGAAGTCCTTTCGTTCGAAGAAATCGAGCGTCTAACGCGGCTGTTTGTAAGCCTGGGGGTTGACAAGATCCGGCTCACCGGTGGAGAGCCCACCGTTCGAAAAGACCTTGAGCTTTTGATCGATCGACTCGCCGGGATTGACGGGGTGAGGTCATTTTTGATGACAACAAACGGCTCCACCCTCGCCACCAAGGCCGGCAGCTACCGCCAAGCCGGTCTGACCGGACTGAACATCTCGATCGATTCCCTCAAGCCGGATCGCTTCAAGGAGATCACCCTTCGCGACGAGCTTTATCGGGTGTTGCGAGGCATCGATGCTGCGATCGAGGCTGGCTACGAAAGCGTGAAGCTCAACATCGTCGTGATGGCTGGAATCAACGACGACGAGCTGCTCGACCTCGTGGAGTTCGCTCGTCATCGCCCGGTCGTCGTGCGCTTTATCGAATTCATGCCTTTCGAAGGCAATGGGTGGCAGCAAGCGTCGGTCTTCACCTATCGCCAGATGCGCTCCATCATCGAGTCGCGCTACGACTTGGTTCCGCTGGCTACCGAGGCATCCGCGGTGGGCAAGGATTTCGGAATCGACGGGTTTGCCGGGACGATCGGCTTCGTCACCTCGATGACCGAAAGTTTCTGCGACGGCTGCAATCGCTTGAGACTTACGGCAGAGGGCGCGTTCAAGGCGTGCCTTTTCGCAGGTTCGGAAACCAGCCTTCGCGATCCCATGCGCCAAGGCGCCGACGACCAAGCCTTGGAAGGGATCGTCCGAGAGGCCCTGAGCCGCAAGTGGCGCGGCCATCCCCCGATGGACCTTCTGCCTCAAGTTAAGAACCGGAGCATGGTGGCGATCGGTGGCTAGGGAAGGCATGCGCGATGTTTCCGGAAAGGTAACGAGCTTGCGAGAAGCTCGGGCGGAGGCTACGCTCCGCGTATCGCCGACCACAATCGACTTGCTCCGCAGTGGCAAGGCGCCAAAGGGCGATCCGCTGCCCGTCGCGCGTGTCGCCGCCATTCAAGCAGCGAAGAACACGCCGCAGATCATCCCCTATTGCCATCACGTGCCCGTTGACTACGTGGGCGTCGACTTCGACATTTCTGATTCGGCAATCAGAGTTGAAGTCGAAGTCAAGGCGATTTATCGGACGGGGGTCGAGATGGAAGCCATGACCGCGGCAGCGGCGGCGGTGCTCAATCTCTTCGACCTCCTGAAGCCGGTGGACAAGGCGATGACCGTGGAGTCGGTCCGCCTGCTTGAGAAGACCGGAGGAAAGACCCAGTTTGCCTACCCGGAAGCCTTTCGGGCCACCGTTATCGTGGTGTCGGATTCCGTTTCCGGCGGCAAGGCTAGAGACCGCTCCGGCGAGCTTCTGAGACAAAGGCTGTGTGAGGAGGGTGGCGTCGTTGGCGAGGTCGTGGTGACACCCGACGACGTGGATGCTATCTCCACCGCCGTACTCGGTGCGGTCGCCCTCGACCCCGAGTTGGTGATGCTCACCGGCGGGACGGGAGCGGGACCCAGGGATCACACACCCGCCGCCATCGTTCCTTTGCTTTCGGCCCGGCTCAACGGCATCGAGCACCGGCTCCATGCGTATGGTCAGGATCGCCTGCCAACAGCCATGCTGGGTCGGCCGTTCGCGGGCTTGGTCGACAAGTCGATCGTGATTGGACTGCCCGGCGCCCCGGGTGCGGTGGAGGATGCAGTTCGGGCCCTGTTCCCGTACCTGAAACACGCGTTTCACATCGTCCGAGGTGGAGGACATGATCGCTGAGGCCGCCACCCTGATCGATTTCGAAGACGCCCTGCGAATCGTCCGGAGTGAGGCCCACCCGATGCCGACAGAAGTCGTCGAACTCCCATACTTGCTGGGTCGCGTACTGGCCAAGCCCATTCATACGCGATACGACCAGCCCCCCTTCGACAATTCGGCGGTCGACGGGTTCGCGATTTGTCCCGCCGACATTCAAGCCGGAACCGATCACCGTAGCTTTTTAATACGTGGCGAGATGCCGGCAGGGTCGGCCGAGGAATTTCGACTTGAGCCAGGCGAAACCGTGCGGGTGTTTACGGGTGGAGCACTACCTGCCAACACCGGCGGCATCGTGATGAAAGAGTTCGCCGAGGTCGAGGGTAGTTCTGCGAGATTCACGGTGGCAGGTGCGATGGGTGACCACATTCGATTCGGCGGATCCGAGGCAAGAGCCGGGGAAGCCTTCGTTCAACCTGGGCTGATTACGCCGCCTGTGATGGCTGCCCTCGCCGTTGCGGGCGCCTCACAAGCAGACGTCTTTGCGCTGCCGAAGGTCGGCATCCTCGTAACCGGAAGCGAGTTGGTGTCGCCGGGCGAAAGTTTGGCACGAGGCCAGACCTACGAGTGTAATGGAACCGCCCTGGCCGGAGCCATCCGAGCCCTCGGATTCCATGACCCGACCGTTCTGCGCGTCGACGACACCGTGGAATCGACGACGTCCGCACTGAAGCGGCTGATGCAGAACTGCGACGTGCTAATCACGAGCGGTGGGATATCGGTGGGGGAATACGATCTCGTTAGGCGTTGCCTCGGCAACCTGGGAGCCCGTGAGTACTTCTGGCAAGTGGCCATGAAGCCTGGAAAGCCGGTCTACTTCGGACGAGCCGGGGATTGCGCCATCTTCGGCCTGCCCGGAAATCCCGTGTCGGCCCTTGTCACGTTTTCTCTGCTGGTCAGGCCCTACTTGCGCGCGATTTGCGGGTTGCCGGATGAGCGCTCGTCCTTGTGCCTACCCACCACCGAATCGCTGCAAAAGAAGGCGGGGCGAACGGAATTTGTGCCTTGCCTTTGGGATCAAGAAGGGGCCGAGCCGATCTTGGGCCGGGCATCCCACAAGACAAGCTGCCTCGCTGAGGCAAACGGGTTGCTTGTTCTGCCGAAAGACCTGGACTCGCTGCCGGCCGGCGAATCCGCCAATGTCATCGAGCTCCGATGGGGGATGGAATCTTGAAGCGTGTTTCGGTTTCCTACTTCGCAGTCCTGCGCGAACAGCGAGGACTCAGCGTCGAACACTTGGACACCCGGAGCCTGACGGTCGCGGAGCTCTATGGGGAGCTCCAGCAGCGGCACGGACTGAAGCTAAGTCCAACTCTCGTACAGTTTGCCGTGAACGGCGCATTTCGGTCGGGCGAAACCGAGCTTCGCGACGGCGACGAGGTCGTCTTCATCCCTCCTGTGGCAGGTGGCTAGATGTTTCGTATAACCACCGAGACACTGGTCGCACCGCCCATGGATCACGACGGAGCCGGGGGGTTCGTCACCTTCGAAGGCAAGGTGCGGAACCGCAACGAAGGCCGGCTCGTGGAACGGCTGGAGTACGAGGCTCACGTCGACCTGGCGGAATCGGAAGGACGCAAGATTCTGGAAGAAGCCAAACGCGCTTTCGGTCTCTTGGAGGCCCGTGCGGTTCATCGCGTGGGGGTGCTCGAAATCGGTGAGACTGCCGTGTGGATAGGTGTCGCAGCGGCTCATCGGAACGCCGCCTTTCGAGCCTGCTCGTACATCATCGACGAAATCAAGATACGAGTGCCCATCTGGAAGAAGGAGCACTATGCCGATGGGGAATCGGGCTGGATCGGCGTCGACGGCACGGAACCGGCCAACCTGTATCGACGCCAGACGATTCTCCCGGAAGTTGGGGAAGAAGGTCAGGCAAAGCTGGCTGCCGCGCGGGTGTTGGTCGTTGGTGCCGGCGGATTGGGGTGTGCTGCGCTGCCCTATCTCGTTGGAGCAGGTGTTGGGCGGATCGGCATCTCCGAAGGGGACATGGTGGAAGCGAGCAATCTTCATCGCCAGGTGCTGTACGGCTTCGGCGACCAGGGTCTCGCCAAGGGTGAGCTTGCGTCCGACGCCATCCGGCGCCAGAACCCGTTTGTGGAGGTGGAACGCCATGACCGCCTTACCCTCTCCAGCGCGGAGCAAATCGTATCGAACTACGACATCGTTCTCGACGGAAGCGACAACTTCGCCACGAAGTTTCTTCTCAACGATATCTGTTGCCGCCTCTCGAAGCCGTTGGTTCTGGCAAGTTTGTTTAGATTTGAGGGCCAATTGCTGATCGTTTGTCCCGATTCGCCCGGTGGCTGCCTGCGTTGCCTTTGGCCGGACGCCCCCTATGACGGATGCGTGGGCACCTGCGCCGAAGAGGGCATCCTTGGATCGGTTGCGGGCGTGTTCGGGACGCTGCAGGCAACTGAAGTCCTAAAGGTGATCTTGGGTCTCCCTTCCGCTGCCGCCACGACGATGGTGGTACTGGACCTTCGGAGTCTGGAGCTTCGGCACCTTAAGCGGGCGCGACGCGCCGAATGTGCCTCCTGTGGTACGGGTACGGCCACGGTCGCCATCGACCTCGACTGGATCGCGGCGAGCGAGCGCGGCCTGGCTGTGGTCGACATCCGAGAGCCTGAGGAATGGGACGAAGAAGGCGGATTGCCGGATAGCGAGCGGATTCCCATGAGCTGCGGCGACCGTCTTCGCGAACGGGCACGTAAGGGGCCGGTGCTGCTGGTCTGCGACGGAGGCGTCCGATCATCCGAAGCCGCCCGCTCCCTCCGTGCCGACGGGATCGAGGCCTACTCGCTCGCCGGAGGCCTTCGGGGAATGGCTGGGATCTGGAGCCGATGACCGGATTCGAACCGGTGACCTGCTGTTTACGAAACAGCTGCTCTACCACTGAGCTACATCGGCAGACCGATCTATTATGGGTTCTCAGGCCCGGCTTCTGCAAGGCTGTCTGACAGGGGGATTGATCGCCGACCCTGGGGCTGGCGACGATGGCCCCGATCTTGATCTCTCGTGATTCGGAACGTTCGAGGGGTACCCTACGTCTGGTCTTCAGGCGCACCACGCCACTCGCGACCGACATGGAAGGCGTACCGACATCCACCGAAGGGCAACGCATCCTCGCCGTCATCGTTTTTACCGATGTCGTCGGCTTTACCAAACTCGCCAGCAAGAATGAGCAGCGAGCGTTTGAAGTCGTCCATCAGCACCTCAACCTCATGTCGGAGATGTGCGTTCGAAACGGCGGACAGGTGCTGAAGTCCACCGGCGATGGACTCCTGATGAGCTTCGCAAGCGCTGTTCAAGCCGTTCAATGCGCGCTCCAGATTCAGCACGACCTGCACGAGAGGAACAAGCTTGTACCGACCGAAGAGTGGGTGCAGCACCGGATCGGCATCCACCTTGGCGACATCATCGTGACCGAGTCGGACGTGTTTGGTGATGGCGTGAACGTGGCGGCCCGGCTCCAGCAGGAAGCCAAGCCCGGGGCCATCTGCCTCTCCCGAACGGTCCACGATGTGGTTAAGGGCAAGCTTCCCGTGGAACCGCAGTATCTGGGTCCGCGCCACCTCAAGAACGTTATCGAACCGGTCATGGTCTGGCAATTCCCGCCGATCGGGGAAGCGACCACCGGGGATGGCGCCCAAGGCAAAACGACGGCCGAAATCTTTCGCGAGCTTGGACCGAGCGAGGAGGGAGGCGCTGAGGGCGCAAAGGGCAGCGCGATGGTCGTGGCTAGCGTCGTCTGCGTCATCGCCGCTATTGGCTTGATCTGGATGTTCACCCGACCTGCCGGTGACTCATCGGCCGCCGTCGAGGACACCAAGTCCAAAACGAAATCGACGGTTGTGAAACCCGCTCCTCCTGAAGGGGACAAGGGCAAGGTCGAACCGCCAAAGACGGAGGAAACCCAGGTCCCCGCTAGCCTCGCCGATAATTCGGAGCTAAAGACCAAGCTCGCCGAATTTCTCAAGACCTACGATTTCAGCGGCTTTGTATCGTGGCTTGAGACCTTCGAGCCGGCCAGGAACGCAGAGGGCGAGGCGATGATCGCAAAGTACAAGAAGCTTGCCGAATTCCGAACCTGGATGGAATCCCAGATCGCCGCAGCCAAGCCGGAAACTCCGCTTGTCCTGGCCAATAGCCGGATCTATGCCGGACAGGATGGAGGCGTGTTCGTTGAGGATGCCGCCGGCGCCCAGCTGAAGTTCTTTCAGGATCTGCCTCCATCCACGCTGATGGAATTGGTCGGCGCAGCGGTCGTCAAGGGCCAGGCTCCGCCACCCACGCCGCTCTCCGCAATCGACGAGTGGTGCATGCTGTTCGCGGCGGAATTCGGCGTCGCCAAGCCGAACCTCGGCCAGAAGTAGCCTGCCTGCAGGTACCGTAAAGCTCAGAGATGAGCGACCAACAGGGGATCTTTCTTGGCCTCGGCGAGCAGCCGGTTTACATGCTTCCGCGCTTCGGCAATCGCCACGGACTCATCGCCGGTGCGACCGGAACCGGAAAGACCGTAACCCTGCAAGGTCTAGCCGAAGGCTTTTCTTCTCTTGGCGTTCCAGTGTTCATGTCCGACGTCAAGGGAGACCTGTCTGGCATGTGCATGTCCGGTGGCGGCAACCCCAAGCTCGAGGACCGCGCCAAACAGATCGGGCTAGATCCCTACCACCACTCCGCGTTTCCCGTTCGGTTCTGGGATGTTTTTGGGGAGCAGGGCCATCCGATTCGGGCGACGATCTCCGAAATGGGGCCACTCCTCCTCGCGCGGCTGATGAACCTCAACCCGACCCAGGAGGGCGTCCTGACCCTCGCCTTTCGCGTTGCCGACGACCAAGGATTGCTGTTGCTGGATCTGAAGGACCTGCGCTCGATGCTTACGTTCGTCGGAGACCATGCGGCCGAGCTCAAGACCCAATACGGGAATGTCAGCACGGCAACGGTCGGAACGATCCAGCGGGAGCTGCTTACCCTTGAGAGCCAGAACGCCGAGCAGTTCTTCGGCGAGCCCGCTCTCCAGCTCCAGGACTTCATGGCGAAGGCCTCGGACGGTCGCGGCTTCGTCAATATCATCGAATCGAACAAGCTGATCCAGAACCCGAGAACGTACGCGACCTTCCTGCTTTGGCTGTTAAGTGAGCTGTTCGAGGAACTGCCCGAGGTCGGCGACCAAGATCTCCCTCGGCTGATCTTCTTTTTCGACGAAGCCCATCTGCTCTTTTCGGATGCGCCCCCGGCGCTGATTGACAAGGTCGAGCAGGTGGTGAAGCTGATTCGCTCGAAAGGTGTCGGGGTCTGGTTCTGCACCCAGAATCCGCTCGACATTCCCGATGCGGTTCTCGGTCAGCTGGGCAATCGGGTCCAGCATGCCCTGCGTGCGTTCACGCCGCGTGACCAGAAGGCGGTGAAAGCAGCCGCGACGACATTCCGCCAAAATCCGGCCTTCTCGACCGAGGAAGCGATTACCCAACTCGGCGTTGGCGAGGCGTTGGTCTCGCTGCTGGAAGAAAAAGGCACGCCGATGATCGTCCAGCGAACGCTGATCCGGCCCCCCGCATCACGCCTCGGTCCGGCTGACGAGCTCGATCGGCGCGCGGCAGTAGAAAGCTCGCCGGTGTTTGGCAAGTATGAGCAGCCGATCGACCGGGAGTCGGCCTATGAACTCCTGAGTCGCCGCGCGCAACAGGCCGCGGTCGAAGAGCAGCAAGAAAAGGAGCGGGCAGAGTCGGAGAAGGCGGAAGAGAGGGCCGCTCGGCAGTCCTCGGCGCGGCGATCAGACACGCCGATGGAATCCATGCTGAAGAGCGTGCTGCGCAGCGCCGGCTCACAACTCGGCCGGGCCCTCACCCGGGGACTCCTGGGCGGCTTGCTCAAGCGCAGGTAGCGGGTCCACGATAGCGAAAGGGACACATCCTCCGCGCTTTCGCGGCCAAATGGCTCACCAACCGGGCATGAACGGTAAAGTAACCCCATGCCCGAGCCAGTAAAGTCGGCCGAAGAGCCGAAAAAGCCACCTGCGTTCGTCGAGGAAGAACCGGTCGTCACCAAACACTCCACGACGATCGGGGGAGTCGAGCTTCGATACGAAGTGACCGCGGGAAGGATCCCGCTCAAGAACGAGCTCGAAGAGATCGACGCGCAAGTCTTCTTCATGGCCTACCGGCGTACGGATGTCGATGGCCCGCGCCCTCTGCTCTTCACCTTTAACGGCGGTCCGGGATCACCTTCGGTTTGGCTTCACCTCGGGATGCTCGGGCCCAAGCGCATTCCTATGGAACCCGGCGTTCAGTTGCCGCCCCCGCCCTACCGGCTGGTCGACAACGAAAACAGCTGGCTCGACGTTGCTGACCTTGTCTTTATCGACCCGGTTGGCACCGGTTACAGCCGGCCCCACACCAAGGAACTCGGCGAGAAGTACTGGAGTCTAGAAGGCGATATCGAGTCGGTCGCCGAGTTCATCCGCCTCTACCTGACGCGCTATGACCGCTGGGGATCGCCGCTCTATCTGGTCGGCGAGAGCTATGGGACGATGCGGTCGGCAGGAATCGCCGGACGCCTCGTTGACCGGGGAATCGCGTTCAATGGTCTCGTGCTGGTATCCAGCATCCTCAACTGGCAAACGGCGCGGTTCTTTAAGGGCAACGACCTTCCGTACGTCCTCTTCCTGCCCACCTACGCGGCCACCGCTTATTACCATGGCAAAGTGAAGCGGGCTATCGGACGGGCGGGGCTGCAAAGCTTCCTGGCCGAGGTTGAAAAGTTTGCCGGCGGCGAGTATTGGGTTGCCCTATCGAAGGGCGACCGGCTTTCGGCCCGGGAGCGACAGGCCGTTGTCGCGAAGCTGCAACGGTTTACCGGCCTGTCGGCCGAATACCTTGAGCTCAGGAATCTTCGAATCAACATCCACGGCTTCTGCAAGGAGCTACTTCGTGACAAGCGGAGAACGGTTGGGCGGATCGATAGTCGCTTCACCGGTATCGACGACAACGCGGTTGCCGAGAAGCCCGAGCATGATCCGAGTATCTCGGCTCTCATGCCGCCTTACACCGCCGCATTTATGCAATACGTCCGGCAGGAACTTGGCTACAAGACCGACATCGAGTACTCCATCTTCGACGGCATCAAGAAGCCTTGGGGCTGGGGGAATGCAGCCGAAGGCATGCCCGACACAAGCGAAGCCCTCCGCAAGGCTATGTCCAAGAATCCGCACATGAAGATCTTCATTGCAAGCGGATACTACGACTTGGCAACGCCGTACTTCGCCACTGAGTACACGGTCGGGCATATGGGCCTCGATCCGGCGATAAGGTCCAACATCGAGACCCAGTACTACGATGCCGGCCACATGATGTACATCCACGAGCCGGCATTGGCGCGGCTGAAGGCGGATATCGCCGCATTTCTGGGGCGGAGTGCGGGCATCGCGGCCCAGGAACCGAAAAAACGGCGACGCAAAACCTGAGATTTGGCGTAGAATAAGCCAATGCTAAATTTCAGAGCGGCGGCTATCTTTTTGGCTTTGGTCGGACTTCTGGCCGGTTGTGCACCGGAACAACAGTCCTCGGCCACGCGAAAGCTGAAGGTCGTCGCTACGACGGGCATGGTTGCCGATTTAGCAAAGAACGTTGGTCTCAATCTGGTCGAAGTCGAGGCAATCATGGGTCCCGGCGTCGATCCACACCTGTACAAGGCGTCTCCCGGAGATGTGCAGAAGCTCGCTGATGCAGACCTGGTCCTCATCAGCGGCCTCCACCTGGAAGGAAAGATGGCGGATGTTCTGGAGAACCTCGGTCGCAAGAAGCCGGTCGTCGCGGTAACCGAGGGCGTCAGCGAGGCCAAGCTGATCTCCATGCCGGGCCAGGCCATCGCCCACGATCCCCATTTGTGGTTCGACGTCGAGCTCTGGTCTGAATGCTTGGATCCGATCGTCGAGGCCCTTGGTCGTCTGCGGCCACAGAATTCCAGCGTCTTCGCATCGAATGCGACGAGATACAAGGCCGAGCTCAGCAATCTTCACGCCGAAGTCAAGGAAACGATCGCGGAGATCCCGAAGGCACAGAGGGTCATGATCACCGCCCACGACGCTTTCCAGTATTTCGGTCGAGCCTACGATATCGAAGTTAAGGGCATCCAAGGCATCAGCACGGAATCGGAGGCCGGGCTTGCCGAAATCAACAAGCTTGTCGATCTGATCGTCAACCGCCGGGTTAAGGCCGTTTTCGTCGAAAGCTCGGTCTCGCAGAAAAACGTCCAAGCTCTGGTCGAGGGCGCCCAGAGGAGAGGTGCCGCCGTCCGGGTAGGCGGCCAGCTCTATAGCGACGCGATGGGAGATCCTGGCACCGAAGACGGAACCTATGTTGGTATGGTGCGCGCGAACGTCCGCACTCTGGTTGGTGCGCTCAAATGACGGCTTGTACTGTTCGCGATCTGGTGGTCGCGTATGGCGACCATATCGTGCTCGATAAAATCGACGCGGACTTTCGGGCGGGTTCTCTAACCGCGATCGTGGGACCGAACGGAGCCGGAAAAAGCACGCTGATCAAGGCCATTTTGGGATTGGTCCCGAAACTGACCGGAACGGTCGAGGTCTTTGGCGAGAAGTTCGACGGTTTCCATCGACGAGTGGCCTATGTGCCCCAACGGGAAAGCGTGGACTGGGATTTCCCCGTTTCCGCGCTGGATGTGGTGATGATGGGCACGTACGGCCGAATCGGCTGGTTCAAAAAGCCGACCAGGGCCGAAATCGACTCCGCAAAGAGCGCAATCCACAAGATGGGCTTGGACGGGCTGGAACGGCGGCAGATCGGTCGGCTATCCGGCGGCCAGCAGCAGCGGGTGTTCCTCGCCCGGGCACTTGCCCAGCAGGCCGATCTTTACTTCATGGATGAGCCGCTGGTCGGCATCGACGCCGCGACCGAGCAGGTCATTCTCGACATTTTTCGCGAGCTCAAAGCTGCCGGCAAAACGGTCGTTGCCGTGCACCACGACCTGCAAACCGTCGCCGACGACTTCGACAACGCTCTGCTGATCAATCGCTCCGTGGTTGCCGAAGGGCCGGTGGGCGAGTCGCTGTCGGCCGATCACCTCGCCGCGGCCTACGGCCGGAGGATGGCAGCGTCTTGACCTACAACACCTGGCTGGTGGTGGTCGGTGCGGGCTTGCTCGGCGCCCTCTGCGGCATGGTCGGAAGCTTCGCGGTGCTTCGAAGGCGGTCCCTACTGGGGGACGCCCTCGCCCATGCCACTCTGCCAGGAATTGCCCTCGCCTTCTGGCTCACACAGACGAAAAACCTGGTCGTGCTGCTCCTCGGAGCGCTGGCGACCGGCCTGATTGGAGTAGGTGCGATGGCATGGATGCGCCGGCATACCAAAACCAAAGAGGATGCGGCGCTTGGCCTGACATTGAGTGTGATGTTCGGTGCCGGCATCGCGCTCTCTCGCATGGTTCAGAACGCGGTGCCGGGCGGCGCCAAGGCCGGACTCGACAGCTTTATACTCGGCAAGACGGCTGGAATCGTCTTCGCCGACGCAATCCTCGTTGGTGTGGTCTCCCTGGCCGCCTTGCTGGTTCTCATATTCGGCTACCGGGCGTTCAAGCTCGTGACGTTCGATTCCCACTTCGCGCATACCCTTGGCTGGAACACGGCCTGGATCGATTTCGCCCTGATGGGACTGATCGCCATCGCGGTGGTGGTCGGACTGCCAATGGTGGGCATCGTGATGGTGGCCGCGCTCACGATCCTCCCTGCCGCTTCGGCGCGTTTCTGGACGGAACAGTTGTCGCTCGTCGTCGCCCTATCTGCCGTCTTCGGGTCTGCAAGCGCGGTGATCGGAGCCCTTTCCAGCGCCGGGATGACGGCGATGCCCACCGGGCCGTGGATCATCCTTACGGGTGGCGCGCTCTTCCTCGCGTCAGGGCTCTTCGCGCCGAACCGAGGGGTGATTGCCGCCTACATTCGTCGTGTCCGGTTCCGGAGCGCGATCCTCGAGGATGTCCGGCGCCATGCCGCCGCCCGTGATCTCGCCAAGTCGAAGCCCGTCGGAGAAACCAAATCTCCTGCCCTCAATATGCAGCCTTCGGAGTCCGGCACATGATCACGTTCTGGACGGTCGCCACCGCCTTGCTGGCCGCCGTACTCTGTGCAAACCTGGGTGTCTGGCTCGTGCTACAACGCCAAAGCCTGACTGCCGACGCCATCAGCCACTCTGTCCTGCCCGGACTGGTCGTGGCCTTCCTCCTGTTTGGAAGCCGCAACCCGTTGCCGATGATCGTCGGCGCCGCTGCGGCCGGCCTCGCAACCGTCTTTCTCACGCGACTGATTCGCGACCTGCTCGGCGTAAAGGAAGACGCGGGGCTTGGAATCGTCTTCAGTGTGCTCTTCGCGCTGGGCGTCATTCTGATCACTCGGTATGCGTCCCAAGTCGATCTCGACCCCGGGTGCGTGCTATACGGCCTGGTCGAGTTCGTCGCCTTGGACACGATCCCTGTCGCCGGCGTGGAGATTCCCCGTGCGCTGCTCAACATCCTCCCGGCTGCCGGCATCGCCGCAGTCGTGCTATGGGTGGCACGCAGGGAGCTCGCCGTGATGGCCTTCGATCCCATGCTCGCAGCGACGCTGGGAAAGCGCCCGGGCATGCTCTACTACGTCCTCATGGCCGTCATCGCGATCGCAACCGTTGCCTGCTTTGAAGCGGTTGGCTCCATCCTCGTTATTGCCATGCTGATCGGTCCTGCCGCGATCGCCCAGCTGCTCACCGTAAGGCTGTCGTCGATGTTCGCCGTCTCAACTGCCGTCGGTGTGGTGTGCGCGGTAGCCGGCTACTTCTCCGCGACCGCGCTGAACACGTCCGTGGCCGGAATGATGTCGGTGTGGGTCGGCATTCTGTATATTGCTGCCGCGGCGGCGACTAAACTGCGCTATCGCAACGTTGGCAAATCGGGCGCCCAGGCGGGCCAGTTGAGCCGTACCTGACAGGTGCCCGCGCTCGTAGCCTGTCCGGTAATGGTGAGGGTGCCAAACCGTTCCAAAACCTTAAGGCCCTGGATGTTCGAAATCGCCGATAGCTGCGGCGTGGCTGCGGCTAAAAGCTCGATGCGTTGCTCGCCGATCTGAGCGTCCCAGGATAGCTTCCAGCCCGTTCCCAAACGGGAAAGAGTAACTGGCGGGCCCGAGATCTGCCTGAGTGGAGACCGGGCAGCCGCGACCACCGAATCGCCAAGCCAGTGCTGAATCGGATCCTTCGCCAACTCCCAGGCGAGCATCGCCCCTTGGGTCCGGGTCGTCACGCTCGAGTTCCATGCCGCTGCGGAAGCAAGCGCGGTCGGGTCGTTCAAGCCCTGAATGCGCCAGGTCCGCCAGTCCATTCGCCAAATCAAGCTGGTCAGCAGCGAGTTGTCCGGCGTCGTCTGGCCGGTCAGAGAGTGCAAGGCTTGTCCGATCAGGGCCTGAACGGCGCAGGCCTCAAGCCCTTCCGACTCACCGTAAGGCATGGTTTGCCGCGTCCACGGCTCGGTTTCATATTTGGCGCCTAGCAGATAGTCGTTGTGAACGCCGTCGGCGAAACGATTCCAATTCGGATCTCGGCCATAGGTCACGGCAGAAGTTGCCAGGCGCATGACGCCGGCTGCGTCGAACGGGTCCGAACCGATTGGAGCGGGGAGATCGAGCGTGTTCACAAAAACAGGCGAGCCCACAGGGATTCGAAGCGGCCTGAACATCGCGCGAATCTCGCCGCCCCTAACATAAGCGAGCGGACCAGCCTCGTCGCTCGCATCGGCATGGGTCAACGGTGAGAGGCACAGCTCGGTCCGCTTCGCCAATGGCGTCGGCACGACGGCGATCGGATGGTCGAGCTTCCATGTCACGGTTAGCGTGTCGCCAGCTTGCGACCAGTTGGACCCAATGACCTGGGCCGAAGGGGAGGTCCAAAGGCCCTCATGCCGGGCGCAAGCCTCAACGAGCGCGGCAAGATGTTCCACGCTGGCCACCGGCAAGGTCCGTAGGCCGAGCGGAAGGCAGAATCGGTACCACCCCTTGCTCCCCTTGCCGGTCTCGAGCCGATAGTCACCGTCGGCGCCTTCGAGCCGAAAGGACGACGGCTCGCCCAGGGTCGCCACCAGGATGGGCGGCTGAGACGACCCCAAAGACAGTACGGCCCATCGCGTTGCCGCCGTGGGAACTCCCGGACCGACGCTTGCGCCTGGCCACGACAGGTAAGGGATTTGCCCCGTCTTCAGCCTGAACCGAATGCCTCGCGGGAAGTGGGCTTCGAACCCGGGGGATAGGAGATTGACCCGAATCTTATCCGGACCTCCCGCCGAGAAGCGGCAGAGCGCGGTAAAGCGCTTGTCGGAGATCTCCACGAGCTTGACGATTTTTAGCGGGAAGGGAAAGTTGAGGGCGTCCGCTCCCGCCCACTTTGCTTGAAGGCCATCGGCGGTCAGGTTAAAGCCAGGCACTTCGGGAAAGGGACGGTATCCAAAGCGACCGAAGGGCCCGCACCAAGCAGCGCAGACCCAGGATACAGCCAACACAAAGGCAACGAATCGAAAAACCAACCCGCGAATCAGACGGAAAGTATACGGTCGAATGATCGACCTCGGTCGGGATACAGAGCCAGCCGATCTATTTGTCGCCGGTGGTAAACGTCCACGTCCGTTCGATCGACTCGCCAAGGTGGGTCTTAGCGATCAAGCTAACTTCGTACTTGGTGAGCTGACGAAGCGGAGCTTTCGGAAACATGACAGCGGCGTAAGGAGTTTCCTGCCTCAAGTAGCTGTCGTATCGGCCGGGGCCGCCCTTGTGGGGAACGTTGATCAGCAGCGGCACGTCGAGGGCCGCTTGACCGTCGGCCGACAGCTCTTTGAGCGCAGCGTATTCGAGTTTGATGCAAGCCTCACCCGCCATCCCATTGACGAGGTCTGGCGTCGAATGGGTGAAGACGATGGGATAGCCCACGGGTCGTCGTGCGCCATCCGCTGCCCACAGGATCAGCGGATCGGGCCGCTCCTGATCCCGCCAAAGAACGGGTACGCCGGTCTCGCCCGCGCCCGGACTGATAACCGTTCCGCTTTCCGTCGGCGCGCCCATGTTGATCGCCAGTTTGTCGCCTTCGAAAGCGGCGCCAAAGGGCAAACTGCCAGGGAACATAAAACGAGCCCGGTGGTAGGGCGCATCGAAGATCTTGCGGACGGACTCCGGCATCGATCTGAATCCTGCGCTAAGGACCTCGGACACATTGTCCATATAGCCATAAGCCTGAGCCCGCTCGGTGGCAAAATTGCCCACGAACAAGGGGAGGTCGTCGCGCTGCTTGTGGCCGGTGGACTTGTTGTGGTTTAGGTACTGGGTATGGGCGGCAGCGGCGGCACAAAGGGCGGGATCGATCCGATATTCGGGCAAGTTGAGCCTTCGGCGAATCTCGTTGCACTCGAGCATGACCTGCCGAGCCGTATCGCCGATGGCGGGTATCGACTCGCCGGCATCGTCCGGGACGGTGAGGGTCCAGCGTCGTCGTCGGCCCTCGCCACCCGGGACGGTGAACTCAACCACAACTTGATGCTCGCCCGGCGACAAAGGTGCGGCAAGCTGGCTCTTGGCCATCGACCGTTCAGGGTCGTACACGATTGGGCTTTCGTTCCCATCGATCAGGAGCTTGACGGTTTCGACCTTGCCGCCATTCTCTTGCTTCAGCCGCCAAAAGATGACCGGCGTTCGTAATCGGCTGACCTGCATGGGTCCCGAGGCCCCGACTCGCACCGTTCCCTCTTGTCCCATGGCAACAGCCGCCAATAGAATGGCTGCCAGTCCAACCGAAAGTTTCCCCATTGAATCTCGACCCACTTCCTTCTTCCTCTTGCCGGCGCACCGGCATATCGAGAGTAATGCGGGTCTGGTGGTATCACGGGACTTTCGCCCGCAAACCTGGTTTATCTCTCGGCTAAATACCTATTTCATCTGGGCTCTTCACCGGCGATACGGTTGATCCACACTCGGAGCAAGGTGAGGAATTCCTCCCTGGCGTGGCGCTCGATCCACGGGTAATGGCCGCAACGGTCCCACTGGTGGAAATCCAGTTGGGGAATATACGGAGTAAGGGAATCGCGGATCATCTCTCCCGGGTGCGGATCGTACGCGCCATGCAACATCAGGACGGGGCAGGTGATTCCCGCAAGGCTCTGCGGATAGCGACCTTCCGCTTGGAGGCGCACCATGTCTGCCCAAGTTTCGACGTTACCTACCTCATCGACTTCGAATCCCTCGGGCTCCGGAAGAACAGCCTCAAAGGTATAGGCCGAGGCGAGATTCGCCCGGATTTCGGTGCGCGGAACGTCCTCCCCGGCCGTTCGACGTTCCAAGAGCGAGCGGAGCGTCGGAGAAGCCTGACCCTCGATGCGACGTTTCATTTCGGCACGGGATTCGAGGTCCCACGTTCCTGAACCGACCATAACCACGCCAGCGGTAGCGGAGGGATGGTCCGCAGCCGTGCAAGCTGCCAGCATCGCGCCCCATGAGGATCCGACCAAGATCATGGGATCATGCCCGGCCCAATCGAGCCATGCCGAACGCATGTCCGCTATGTGCCGGTCGACGGTCACGGGTACAGATCCGCTGCGCCGCTGCAGCGGCTCGACAACGCGAAACTCGGAGCACATATCCCGACACAGTCCTTCCATCTGTCCTTGCGCGCCAGGACCCCCGTGGAGTAACGCGATGCGGGTTCCCCCATGGCCGTAGTGCCGGCAAGCAATCGGCTCCATCCAGACTTCATTCTGGCGCGTTGCCTACGAACGGTTTGATATCATGGTGAGCGGTGGGAATGCGACGCGGTTTTACGCTTATCGAATTGCTGGTGGTGATCGCGATCATCGCCGTGCTTGCTGCGATCTTGTTTCCAGTCTTTGCGTCCGCCAAGATCTCGGCGAAGGTCACCAGCTCGCTGAACAGCATGAAACAGCTTGCCTTGGCGTTCCCAATGTACTCCGCCGACTCCAATGATCGGATCGTGTGGGACTATGGATACGGCACCCAGGAACACAGCGACCCCTACATGAATGGCAACACTTGGGTCGGCAGGATCTTTCCGTATGTGAAGAACCGGTCGGCATTCTTCGACAAGATGGTGCCGGAGCCGAAGGGCGATCTCTTTGATGACCCGTACTATCCCCAATACAACTATCGCTGGGAGTGGATTACCAACTACTCGATCAACTCCGATGGGTTCAGCCGCTATTGGTCGGGATCAAGCTGCCAGAGCATCAATTGGGGAGGAGAGGGAAACGGTCGCTATATGACGAACATTGCCGACCCCGCCCAACGATTGGCGGTCGCCCCGACCCGATATGCCAATCTGCCTTACTCCTGGACGCGGTTCTACGCGATCGATGCGGCATGGCCCACGATGGATCGCTACGCGGGCGGCTGGGATTGGTATCAGCTCATATGGGACGCCCGGCGGCAATACCCGGGCCCGAAATTCACCGCTGCTTACGCGGATGGTCACGCCGGGAAGTTTGGTAGGGAGAAGTTCGTTGTGTACTACGCGGACAGCAGCAATGGACAAAACGAGGCGACGACCTACGCGCAATTCTGCGCGAAGATGGACGAGAAGCAGCTCTGGCCATTCTGGGGGAAGGCATGGTCAAGCGATTAGGACTCTTGCTGATGTCGCTCGGACTCGTAAGTTGCGGAACCGATGTCGGCCCCAACGACCCCATCATGACCAGGGAGGATTCGGAAAGGCGTGAGTCCGACAAGTACACGCCTGAAGAGGCGGCAGCTCGGGAACAGCGGCAGCGCTAAATCGGAAGCAGCGGCTCCAACGATCCTTCGAAGGTCACGGGCCTTGGGCGAGCAATCGCGCGCGCAGATCGTCCCCGCTCGAGCCACCGTCGTCTTGGATCGGAATATAAAGCTCGGTTTCCCACTTCGAGGTGTCCGGCTCCATCGCGGGATCGGTGACGTAACAGTCCCACGGTGGGCTCGCATCAGGCTTGAGGCCGAGGCGATGAACCTCGGCCCAAAACGCCATCCACGCGTCCGCAAGGGCCTCATACGGGCCTGTATGCAGCGTCATCGCCGCCCGGCAGGCATGGACTTTCTTGAGATAGGGGCTGCCGACCGCGGTGGCCGGATCGATCACAAACGCTGCCTCGATAACGCAGTCCGGTTCCCGCCACTCCACGTAGTAGATGCAGGGCGGCGCGATCGTCTCAGCGTTCGGGTGAGCCTGGACGATCTCGCCAAAGAGACCCGAGATCGTGGGACCGAGCTCCTCCTTGCGGCAGGTGGCGCGCTTGGCAAGCACCATTGCCTCCGGAACGTCCACGATCTCGATGTCAACGGCCATGGCCTACTGGATCTGAGCCCAGACGTCCTTGAGTGATTGGGCCGACTTGTGCAACCCTTCGCGCTCCGCTTCGGAACACTGAGGCGCCACGATTTCGGCAACGCCCTTCCGGCAAAGCTTGGTCGGAAGGGAGAGGCTGACATCCGAGATACCAAGCGTCCCGGTCTGGGCTGCGCTCACCGGCATGAGCTTGCCTTGGTCCAGCGCCATGGCTTCGACGACGGCCTGAATGCTGATGCCGACGGCTCGACCAGCGCCACCCTTGAGCCGAATGACCTCTGCACCCGACTTCTTGGTGAAGTCAAAAATTCCGGTCGCGGTTTCATCGCTAAAGCCGGCAAGGCTCCGGATGGCGATGCCGTTGATGGTGGCGGTGGACCACATCGGCACCATGGAATCGCCATGCTCGCCGAGGATGAGCGCCTGAATGTCGGTTGCCGCCACCTTGAAATGATCGGCCAGCATCGAACGGAACCGACACGTGTCGAGCACGGTTCCGAGACCGATGACCTGTGGCTCGGGGAGCAGACCGCTCTTTACGGCCAGGTGGGTCAGGATATCGACCGGGTTGGAAACCACCAGAATCGTGGCGCCATCGGCAAGCTTGACACCCTTAAGGCTGTCGAGAATCTGCTTAAAGAGGCCGACGTTTCGATTAATCAGCTCAAGCCGGCTCTCATCGGGCTTTCGACGCAGGCCGGCGGTGATGACGACACAGTCGCTGCCTGAGACCACGTCATAGTCGCCGCTGACGATCCGTTGGCTGGAGCTTAGCGCCGAGCCATGCCGAAGATCGAGTGCTTCCCCATCCGCCATATCACGGTTGGCGTCGACGAGAGCGATTTCGGAAACGATGCCGCCAATCTGCAGCGCAAACGCCGCGTCGGAGCCTACACGGCCACCGCCGCCAACGATGCTGACCTTAAAACCCATGCTTGGATTATGGCAGGGGGAGGCTACTCTCGGTCCCAGGCGTAGGCGTCGCTGTCGAATATCAGTCCGCCCCAATCGGGCTGCACATCGCAGCCGGCCGTCAGCTCAAATAGCGACTTGGAATCCGCCGAACCATCCATATTGCCGACGTTGATCTGACCGTTGTGCCACGGCCAGACGCCGCCATAGCTGATCGACTGCGTGCGCCGCATTTGCGACCATTTGTCCTGGCCGATGAAGAGCCTGTCATTGCCAGCGGTCGGGAAAGTGTCTTCAGCCTGCCCGTCCTTGTCCCGGTCGATGTAGCGGCAGGGCGGTACGACCAGGTGGGATCCGCCACCAGTGGGCCTTCCGTCAAAGGTGATCTCGTGGACCGAGTCCATAAAGACCATCGTGCGGGAAGGATTGCCAACGTCAGACGTCGCCGTCGAGATCGTCAGCCAATTGCCCTGCTCGGTGGAAACCAGTGGCGCGAAATAAAGGTAGTTGTAGCCAAGGTTGGAGCGTTGACTGGCACGGTAATACTGCGAAACGGTGTCCCCCAAAACGAGGTCGTCATCAAACGTCGCATCCCGGTCCGCGATCGCGGTGTAGTCGCTCGGGCAGAAATAAATGGAGAAATTCGTGGTGTAAGGCAGCGATACCTGGATCCATGTCCGGTCGTTGCTCGAGTTCCGGTCCTCGCCACCGTTGTAACCCGCCGGCATGAAGCGATCCTCATAATCGTTGAGATAGATCAGCGAAGCCTGCAGAACACTGCGGAAATTGGAAATACAGACCGCTTGCTGGCCTCGGAGGCGGGCGGCACGGAACACTGGGAACAAGATCCCAGCGAGGATGCTGATGATCGCCAGTACGATCAAAAGCTCCAGTAGCGTGAACGCGTTACGGCCCTTCATCCCTCTCTCAACGGGAGTCTCCAACCCCATTATAGCAACGCATTTCCGAAATGCAAACTGTAAGCCTGTAATTTTCCACTGTCATAAAACTGCCGGGCCCGGTACCAGCCCGCCAAATCGTGCGAACACTGGAGCACAAGAGGCACCTGCAACTCATCCGCCACCGCCATTGCTGCCTCTAAGACTTGTGATCCCAGCCCCTGGTTCCTTTGCGAGGAGGCCACACATAGGTTGTAGAGGCCAAGACTGTTGGGTGTCCGGCTGAGCATGACGGCGGCAACCAGCCGCCGATGATCCCCAAGATAGGCCAGATCGAACTTCGACCGCATCGTCGATTCCACCACGCGACGCCGAGACGCGGCCGGCTGCCCAAAAAAGAACTGGCTGACCATAAACTCCGCGACCCGCTGGCGGTCGCGTGGCAGCTGGGCCGTGCGCAACACAACGTCTCGGCCCGAGGCAGGTACTTCCCGGGCTAGCATGGCCAGTTCGGGATGGCCCCGGAAACCATGCTGGCTCAACAGATGCGAAAACTCGGCGGGCACATCGCCTGTCATCGAAAAGACTCGCATCGAGGGTCGCCGAACGCATAGCTGCTGTAACTCTTCTAACGCCGCGTTTTCGGAAATTGAGTGCGCAGAAAGATCGATTCCGAGCGAAAAATTGTGTAAGGAGTGCTGCTCTTCGCTCGTTGATATCGTGGCCCACTTCTCACGCCGTATCGTCACGCCGCCCGTCGCGAGTGCCAGCCCAACGTACGTTTCGACCACGTTCTCGCGGCAAGCATCGAGGGCCCTGGTCACAAGACGATGTTCCAAAACACCCCCCACGTCGTCCGCCTCGCCGAGAACGTGGCGCCAACGAAAAGGCCGCTGCTGATCCGGTAGCCGACGAAGCCGAGAGGTCCCTTTGGGGTGAGAAGGGCGGATGCGATCGCATCCCCCTGTCGATTGGAGCGCCACAAATCGATTCCAACCGCGACTTGTACACCGAACGCATCCGAACCCTGGACACCGAGCCGGATGGTGGGCGCCCCTATGGACTTGGGCGGATCGTAAGGCCGCCCAAGCATCGAGGCTGCCAGAAAGTCCGATACGACCCGAATGATCCGACGTTCAATGAGGGCGCTTCCGTAATGTCCCGTGTCCACCCATAGCGACTTGGCATTACCCAACGACGCGATCAGCCGCTCGGTGGCCACAGGCGGCATGACCGTGTCGTATCTGGCTCCAATCGCTAACGTGGGCCTCTTATCTTCGGGGTCGAGCCGCGATCGTGGTTCGACCGGCGCCAGCTCTTCGCGCAGCCGCTCTTCGTTGTAGCCTTGGCGACGGAGCATGTCCCGGAGGTTGACCGTGCGGGAGCTGCGCCATAAGATATGAGCCAGATCGACTCCGCCGAGCGAGAAGGTCGCCGTCCTCACGCGAGGATCGACGGCCAGAGTCAGTGAAGAAACCACCGCGCCAAGACTGGTCCCGGCCAATCCGACGCCGTCGTGAAGGAACTCCGGCCTTGAATTCACCCAGTCGATGGTCCGGCGCACATCGCTTACCGCCTGCACGATCGACGATCTGAGAAACGGGACATCGGGGCGGAGTGCCATCTCTCCCGAGGTTTTTCCTGCCGGCGTCCTCGACATGTGATAGGGCAGCGCGATCATCACCGCTCCGAGCCCCCTCGCGACGAGCTCTGACGCGATTGCCGATTCGAGCCGGAGGTCCGTAGCCCCGAGGTAGTGCAGAACGATTACCGCCGGTACGGGACCCTCCCGTCGCTTCGGAAGGCGCACTCGTAAGGCCACCACATCGTTTTCCGGATAAGGCGATCGCACAGCGGAAGGGAAGTAAACGTCCCAGTCGCCATCAGCCCGAAGGGTTGGTTCGCTGAACGTAATCGGAGGCGGTGGTTGCGCGGGGTCCTCGATCTGCGCCAAAGTGGGAAGCACGAGCAGGACGCTCCAAAACGCTATGACGGCCTTAAATATTCTTGTCGCCATTTGCCTGCAAGCCCCCGCAACCTCGGTGGTGCAGAGCGGCTTCAGTTTAGACAACGATTTAGAGGCAGTGCTCGGTACCGCCGGACTCAATACCCGCACCGCAAGGCTCGACCAGAACATCTTGTCGCAGTTCCGGCAAGGGGAGTTCGCCTCCACGCTGTTTGAGGCCTGCTATGAGAATCCCTGGCGAATGCCGTTCCACATGAACATTGCCCGGCAGCAGCTCAACACGACGAGCAGCAAGCCGAGCGACAGCCTGATGACCATTGGTCGGCTGCAGGGCGTGGGGATTCGCCGAACCCTCATCGGTAACCCGATCGACGCGGCGATCAAGGCTTCCGAAAATCAGGATTCCCTTGCCGGTGTCCTCGCCAAGATGAAGGCCGCTGGCGTCATCAAGAAGGATTTTCCGACCTTGGCGTCCGTACCCCGGGATGTGCAAAAGGCGGCGGCGCTGGTCCTGCAAGTGGCCCTGGATACGATTCCCTATCGGCGGGCTGCCTTCGCCGCCATCTCGGATCTGAGCAAGGCGTATCAAGATGCCCTGCGCTCCGAGAGCGGTTTCGAAAGTCCTGAGGCCGCCGCCGCGACCTTGAGGACCTACCGGTCCGTCGACATGAAGTTTCTGGCAGCCGGTGCCCACGATGTCACCCTTGCCGCTCAGCAGGCGATCCCGCTGCTTCAAGCCGTATCGCCCGCCGAGGACTTTCGATGGGAGTTGGAAACCGCCTGGGGGGCAATCCTCCTCTGCGGTGGGAAGAACGATATCCACGTCGACAAGCCGACCTTGCTGCTCATTGACACCGGCGGCGCCGATACCTACGTCAACCTCCCCGCCAACCAGTCCGCGACGAACTGGTTGAGCATTGTGCTCGATACCAGCGGCAAGGACAAGTACGTTTCCGATATCGCCCTAGCCAACACCTCGCTGCCCCAGTGGTCGGGCCGAAGTGGGGGGCGTAGCCAGGCAGGGCCAGGTGGTGCCGTCTTGGGCTATGCCGTCCTGATCGACCACGCCGACGACGATATCTACCGCTCGCACCGGCCGGGTTTGGCATCGGCGAACTTTGGCGCGGCGGCGGTCTTCGATGCCGCGGGTAACGACACGTACGAGCAATATGCGGATGGCCAGGCATTCGCTCGGTTTGGTTTGGCGGTGCTCGAAGACCTTGCCGGCGACGATCGCTACACCGGTTTTACGCAAGTGCAAGGATGCGGACTCACAGGCGGCGCGGCGGCACTCATCGATCGCGGCGGACGGGACGAGTACGTTGCTGTCGATACCGTTATCGACTTTCCATCGCCGCAGTCCGCCGAACACAACGTGAGCATGTCGCAAGGCGCGGGCTACGGGCGACGAGCGGACTACCTCGATGGCCACAGCCTGAGCGGAGGGGTCGGAATACTCTTCGATCAGGACGGAAACGACAGCTACACGTGCGGTGTGTTTGGACAGGGCGTCGGCTACTGGGAAGGCATCGGCGCGCTGTGGGACGCCAAAGGCGACGACCAATACAAGGGCCAGTGGTACGTCCAGGGGGCATCCGCCCACTTTGCGATCGGATACCTCGAGGATGAGGCAGGCAACGACACCTACACGGCACCGATGAACATGGCTCAAGGCGCCGGCCATGACTTCGGCCACGGCATGCTCGTCGAGCGGAGCGGAAATGATGTTTACCAGGCGCCAAACCTCAGCCTGGGCGCAGGCAATGCCAACGGCCTGGGAATCTTCTTTGAACTTGCCGGAGACGATCGCTATGCCTCATCGGGCATCACGCTGGGCAAGGCGGCCGAAGCACCGAAGAACACGCTTCGGGAACGCGCCATCTGCCTTGGCCTGTTTGTTGATGCAGGCGGCACCGACACCTATCCGGAAGCCGCGGCTTGGGCCAAGAATGGACAACGCACGGCGAACATCACGGATAGGGGCCCAACCCCTGCCGAGGGCCAACTCGGCATTTTCTTCGACCGGTAGACTGCAAGGCCGCCATGATCCCTATTCGTGACACCCGGCTAAGCTTTCGGGCGCCGGTCGTTACGTACACCCTGATTGCCCTCAACATCCTGATCTATCTCTGGGATCGGCAATGGCGGCTCGCCGGGGACAACATCGCCTTTGCGGACTGGATGATGCGGCCGCAGGACATCACCTCGTTCCTCAAGGGACAGGGTGAGCTATCGGACTTGACGCCGCTCTTTACAAGCATGTTCTTGCACGGCAGCTTGGCGCATCTGCTCGGCAACATGCTGTTTCTGTTCGTCTTCGGAGACAACGTCGAGCATGCGCTCGGTCCGCGCCGGTTCGCGATCTACTACCTCTTCTGGGGCTTCGTGGCTGCGGCCGCTCATGTGGCAGTGGACCCGCAGTCATCGATTCCAACCTTGGGCGCATCAGGTGCGATCGGTGGCGTCCTCGGCGCTTATTTCCTCCTCTTCCCCGGGCACAGGGTCACGATCGTGGTGCCCCCGTTCGTCTTTAATCCGTTCGAGGTGGCCGCCTGGATACCGCTGGGATTGTGGTTCGTTTGGCAGATCCTCTTTCCCCAGGAGGGCGTGGCGAATTGGGCGCATGCTGGGGGCTTCATGGCGGGCATGGCGACCGTCTTGATCATGGGAGGTCGCGACAAAGTGCTGGCGCGTCTGAAGCCGGAGCCACCGCCAATCTGGTATGAATCCTAGCCTGCCCCGCACCTTTTGGCCCGGCGTCATCCTGACCGGAGTCGTCGCCCTCTATTCTCTGGCGTTTCGACACCGGATCGAAGTGTCCAATCGCGCGGTGGCCCCCCTGCTCGAGCTCGCAGTCGTCCAAGATATCGCCGCTGTTTCTGGGGTTGAGATCACCGATGCCCTCAGGCGCCTCCAAACGGCTGGCCTTGGTGGCGTGGTTCTGCCGGAGACCACGGTCCGGGACCAGGTGGCCGCAGGCGCCATGCGGTTGGAAGGAGACCCCGAAAAGGTGGCTGTCGTCCTCACTCACCCGTCTCCACGGATGTTCGCCGCCATCACCCACCGCTACCGATCCGCGGTCGTGATCGACGAAAACCGTATCGAGATTCCCGGCGTGGGCACCGATGGCGTCCTTTCAACGCCGCTTGGTCTGCCCGAGGAAAGCTGCGAAGCGATCAAGCGATCAGGCCTCCTCATTGTCGCCCGGCATTCGAACCCGCTGGGAGCAGGGCCGGACTACGCCCGACAAACACTGGAGGACTCCAAAGCTTGTGGCACCTCCACTTTCCTGCCCATGGGCGAGCAGGTGCTGGGACAGCGAACCGGCATTGACGGCCTTGCGGAGACGCTGCACCAGCTCGACATGACTTACGCGACGCCCGAGTTTGCCAAGATCGCCGGGGATGCCAAGGCGGTGAAACTCCTCCAGGACCGTGTGATCCGCCTCCACAGCGTGCAGGCGGCAGAAGTCGACAAGATGACGCCGGAAGACGTGATCGACCGATTTGTCAAGGCTTATCGCGAGCGCTCGATAAGGTATCTGCTCATTCGGCCGGTGAGCGCTGCCGCCATCGATCCCATCGCCGAGATGGCAGACCTCCTAAATCGAATCCGTCGCGGAATCGAAAAGGAAGGAGGCGAAATCAAGCCGCCGCATCCCTTCCAAGATTCCGGGGTGCCTCGGTTCGTCTTTCCAATCCTGGGGGTGGCCGTCGCTCTTGCAGCGGTCTCTATCCTCTGGCCCCTCTTCGGGGCAATGACGCCCTGGGCGCCGTTGCTTGCCGTCATGGGTCTGGGCGCATGGTCGGAGAGTCTTCGCCCCCTGTTCGCCGTCCTGGCGGCCATAGTCTTTCCCATCGGAGCCTACTACTGGTTGTCTTCCAGGACGCGGGTGAACGTCTTCGTATCGGTCGTCGCCATGTCGGCGATCAGCCTGGTCGGTGGTCTTGCCGTCGCCGGCTTTCTCAACGGCTTGCCCTATTTCGTCAAAGTCTCTCAATTCCCTGCCGTCAAGCTCGCCCACTTTTTTCCGATCGTGGTGATCGGCTACCTTCTGCTCCGGAGGCATTTCGATATCCGCGCGTTCGCCAAGTCTCCCGTGGCGTGGGGAGGGCTCGGCATCGGGTTGCTGGCGCTCGCCGTGATCGGCATCATGCTGATGCGCACCGGCAATGAAAGCCCGGCCGGCGTCTCAAGCCTTGAACTGAAGATTCGAAGCGTCTTGGAGCAATTCCTCTATGCACGTCCGCGAACGAAGGAGTTCCTCTTTGGCCATCCGGCGCTGGTCGTGGGTCTTGGTTTGTATGCGCGTGGTTTGGCCGAAAATCAACGCGGGTGGCTGGCGGCGGCGATCGGCCTGCTCACTCTGTCCGCGATCGGGCAAACGAGCATCGTCAACACGCTGTGCCACCTCCACACCCCACTCGACCTCAGCCTTGCCAGAATCGCGACCGGCTTGGTGCTCGGCGGTATGCTGGGCGGGATCGCGTGGCTTATCCTGAATAAGCTGCTTCCGAGGGGGACTCGTACATGAGCGCACGACTGCTGATATCCGGATACTTCGGCGAAGGCAATCTCGGCGACGATGCCATGCTGCTCGGATTTGTACATGGAATTGGCAAATTGCCTGTTGATTTGGCCGTCCTTAGTGGCTCCCCTGAGGAAACCCACCGGAACTACGGGCTCCGATCCGTGCCGCGCAAAGACATGGGTTCCGTGCAGCAGGCGATCGAGAATTGCGATGCCCTCGTTTTCGCCGGAGGCAGCATTTTCCAGGACGTCACCAGCGTCAAGTCGGTTGCTTACTACTCGCACCTGATCAAGTCGGCAAAGAAGGCCGGAAAGAAAGTGGTCTTATTGGGGCAAGGGATTGGTCCACTGACTACTTTTTTCGGCAAAAAGTTTGCCATAGGGGCACTAAACCAATGTGATGCGATCGCGGTCCGAGATCCTCAGTCCGCCGCCGCCCTACGGAGCCTTGGCATCAAGGTCCAGGCCCGTGCCGCAGGGGATCTCGCCTGGTTGTTGCCGAAACCGATCGGCGGTGAGGACGTCTCAAGTTTCCAGGTTGGCGACATGCGAACGGTCGGTCTCGCCCCGCGACCGTTTGGCAAAGATAAAGACACCGTCCAACTCTTTGGCTCCCTATGCCGAGTGCTTTTCGAATCCAAATTTATGCCGGTGCTCATCGAGATGGACCGCGAACTCGACGGCCCGCTCCTCAACGAGATCGAAAAGTCTCAGGGCGGCAAGGTCCCAAGCATTCGCCGCGTCAGCACGGTGCCCCAGCTTCAGCAGCGAATGTCACGCATGGACAGCGTCATCGCGATGCGGCTCCATGCCGGGATCCTCGCGGCGGGTGTGGGCGTGCCATCCCTGATGATCAGCTACGACCCCAAGGTCAACGCCTTTGCACAGGTCGCCGAGCTTCCCGCCATGAACGTTCAGGGGCTGACCTCGCAACGGCTTTTCGAAAATTTCATGACCTTTCAAAAGGCGCGCGACCGTCACATCAAGACGCTGGAACGAAAACTTGAGGAACTGCAGAAGATGGCTGCCGAGAATATCCGAGTCCTCGTCGAAGCCGTGCCTGGTTTGCAAAGGTCGGCCACTGCGGTCTAGTCTCTGCCTTGTCCTCGTTCTCACTGCGGCGGGCGTCGGCGCCCAGAATCAGCCGCCATGGTGGAAATGGCTCGACCGCAACGTCCTCAAGCGTCTCGAGATCAATGGATACCGCCGCCTTGCCTACCATTCCTACCGCGTCGAGGGCGACGAAGAAGCCTTCAACTCCCAGCTTTTTGCAGACCTCCAGAGCCGCCGCTTTACCGACCGCGGCCTGATCACCATTGAGGGCCGGAAGGTGTTCGACGTTCTCAACTTCTCGCTCGCGATTACCGACAGCCGGTTCCAGGACCCGCAGGCCCAGAAGTACTTGTTTGACTACGACAAGCGGGGGCTCAGACTTCAGTACGGGGATATCCAGGCCAACCTGCGCGGTAACCGGCTGACAACCCTGAACAAGTCGCTGCAGGGCTTCCAAGGGACATACCGGGTGGGCCGACTGAGTGTTGGCGCGGTCAGGAGCGAGGCGAAGGGCAGCGCGAAGACCATTTCGATTCCGGGCAACAACTCGTCGGGACCCTACTACCTGAATGCGAGTCAGATCGTTCGCGGCTCGGAGTCGATTGAGGTCGACGGCGTGGCGATGGTATTGGGGCGCGACTATATCATCGATTACGAGCTCGGCGCCATCACGTTTTTGAACCGTATCGTTTCGCCGACATCGACCATTCTCGCGACCTTTGAGGCGTTTTCCTTCAATGCCGACCGGGGGACCATTCAGGGGGCGGCGGCCTCTTATGACCTCGGCGCCTTTGGACGCGTGACAGTCTCAGCTTTTGACCAGCGCACCGGTACCGGTGGAGGGCTTTCTTCGCGGCTGGAGAAGTTTCAGGGCTTTGGCTCTCCCGAAACGCCGTACTTCCTCCAGTTCGAGCCCCTGCGAACCCAGCCCATCATTGTCAAGGTCGACGGGGTGTTGCAGGCGGAGAATGTCGACTACTACTTCGATGCACGCAACCCGGTGATCTTTTACTTCACTCGGTTCATGCCCCCGACCTCTACCATCGATGTCCTTTACACGCCCAAGCCGGTCGATGCCGTCGATGGCGACCGCGACGTCTGGGGACTGGAGTATCGCCTGCCGGTTGGCCCAAACGGCCGGTACGGAAATGTCACGTACTCCCAAGCAACCGGTCGACTCCGAAACGACGTTACCCCCCAGAGCGGCACGGCCAGAGGACTCGACGCCATCCTGAACCACGGCAGATCGAGCCTCCGAGCCCGGGTCACGGACATCCCGACAGGCTATGTCACCGTCGAGACCCGGGGCTTCAACCGCAACGAGCGAGGGCATTCGATGGACTTCCAGTATCGTGCTTCGCGAAACTGGCTCTTCGGCCTGGGCCAGGGCAACACGAGTGTCGCCCAGCAGATCCGCGCCGACGATGGAACGATCCGCTCATCCAGCATCCGCCTCAACGATTGGACGGCTGAAGCTGCCTTTACACCCACCGGGAAGGGACCGACCTTTCGTGCCGACCACCGCCATCGGGAATCGACGTTTGCCGGCTCGACCTCCCGCAGCGACTCCTCGGCGGCAACGCTCAACCAGCAGTTCGGGCGATGGTCCACCCGTTTCGGCTACGAACGGCAGGATGCGACGGGCCGGGCCTTTGGAACCAACGAACGGCAGCGGGTTCAGGTTAACGGCTTCAAGGTCGGGGCGAACTACGGGAGCGAGCGTATGACCTTGGACATCTTTGGCTCGCTTAGTGACGTCCGCACTTCCGGCCAGTCTGGCAAGGGAACCGATGTCGGAATCACCGCGGGTTACGCCCCGACATCCAATCTGAACTTCAGTCTCGGGTATCAGCAAAGCGATTCCGGTTCGCTCGCCGTCCTCTCGCAGATTGACACGGGTGGTGGGGCGGGCTACAACGGCAACGGCTTCAGTGGTGGTATCGGCAACGGATTCTCAACGGGCTTGACCGACTCCCGGCTCCTCTTCGCGAACATGGTCTGGGATGTCACCGACCGAATTGCGTTCGACGCCCGCGTGCGGGATTCCCGAACCTCCGGCTCCATCAGTTCGAACACCTCGAATCGCTCGTTCGGTCTCGGTCTCGGTATCGACTTCGGCGCCGATCAACTGCTCCGGTTTGGCTTCAATCGTAGCGACACGAGATTCCTCGACTCGGCGAGTACAAGCTCGGCAACCGGATGGGATGCCTCGTTCGACGGCCGCTGGGGGCGCCTGAGCTATCGGTTTGGCGGCGTGGCCCTTCTAGCCGGAGGCACTAGCCCGTTTCGGCAGGACGTCTACTCGGCCGAGTCGGAAATCTCGTATCGATTGGCCGCCCGACACCGGCTCGCCTTCTCCTTCGATGCATCCTCGATTCGCGGCTACCTGCCCCAGAGCGACGTTGGATGGTCGGCGAGCTATATCTACACGATCATGCCGGGTGTTGGCCTCGCCGCCGTGTATCGCTACCGAAACGTGTCGAACCGCGAGGTCGGCGTAACCACCGGCGCGTACCGTTCATCCGGTTTCGATCTCGAGCTTAGGATCGACCTCGGCAGATAACGCCCCGTAACTAGAGCAGAGCGGAAGATTCTACTGGCCGTTTTCCCGCCGTGGATCGAACAGGTCCACCTTGCCGTCACCGCTGAAAGCAGCTTCGAATCGCATGGACTTGGCGTGCCCGTCGACAAACGTGAAATTGGTGACTTTGCCGCCATGCATCCGCTTCTCGACCTCGTCATCGGCGGGGATGTAGATGCCCTCGTCGTTGTTGGGATACCACCAGTACGGATGGAAGTGGTCTTCGACGCCGTTGATTTTGATCTCGCCGATATAGATGGTCGAAGCCGCCGAAGCAATGCTTGAGACATTCGTGAAGCCATGCGATTTCGTGTTGGTTTCCCCTTGTTCAAGCGGCGACATATAGAAGTTCGTGCCGTAAGTGGTTTCCCGAGCCTCGTGCTCTTCGTGATCGTGGGCCCAATTCTGGCTGGTATCGCTTGGGCACCGGTACAGGAGGACGGACTTGGAGTATGGCTCGAGGGTATGGAACCAGGCGTTGTCGTGGCCGGCGTGATGCTCGTCTAGCGGGAAGAAGTCGTCGTGGTCCTGCGCGTACATGACCACCGCCATTCCCATTTGGCGCATATTGGACACGCACGTCGTCTTCTTGGCCGACTCCTTCGCCTGGGCGAACACAGGAAACAGGATTGCCGCCAAGATCGCGATGATGGCGATTACGACGAGCAGCTCGATGAGGGTGAAGGCCCTGGATGTCGGTTTCACTGTCATTACGTTACGTGAATTATAGGCTGTATCGCGTCCAAAGCTCGACTTTTTTGCAATAGGGCGAACGAAACTGCAATTGCAATAGCATTAGCGCCATGGGCTATGATAGGGCCGAGGGCTATATGGATACTGGGGGAACAATAACCTGCCCAAAGTGCGGCAACAGGCTGCCAGGCTGGGCTCAGATATGTCAATTCTGCAAGGCGGACGTTCGAGCCGTGGCTCGACCGGCGCCAGAGAGAAAGAAGCAATACCACTTCGCGAGCCTGGAGCCGCCAAAGTGGGTCTTCCCAGCCTATTTCAGCATCCTCGGACTGTGGATACTGCTGGGCGCGATCAGCATCCTATCGATGGTCGTCAAGAATGACTACCACGTGGTCGAACTGCTGTCCTCGGCGCTGACCATCGTGGTGAGCATCTGCGCCATTTTCCGCTTAGAGTTTGCCCGGGGCATCATCAACTGGGTATCGGGATGGAAGCTCTTTTGGGGAGTCCTGAGGCTGCTCGGCGGTCTGATTCTGACACTCGGCATGCCCGCGCTCGGGTTCATCGTGATCGCCTTGGCGATCTTCGACATTGTGACTGCGGCGTTTATGATCTTCTTGCTCGGCGAGACCGACAAATACGCCCCTAGCTAGGCGCAAGTGGTCGCTACATACCCGCCGCGCTGGGTTCGGCAGAGTTCTTCGACCGGGGTCGCAGCGGTATCTCTCGCGTGGCGCCCTCGTACTCGAACACGAAGACCGCATCGCCGTCCGGCTTCGCCTCTTTCAAGTCGAATTTGACCTTGTCCAAGACACCGCCTGGCAACGACTGGACGGCCGGATCGCCTTTGATCTCTTCCAGCGACTTTGGCCAGGTTTTCTTGGCTTCCTCGTGGTTGAGAGCCGCCTTTCTTAGCGCGGATGTGATTTGCCCGCGCAGTAACGGCGTATTTTCCGGAGCCTTCCCACAAGCCGCTACGGTGAGCGCTGCCAAAAGCGCCAAGAACCATTTCATCGCCTCACCATACCGAATGTCAGCGCCCCGTTATGAGGCGCTCGATCCGATCGAGGCGAGCCTTCAGTGCCCGATTCTCGCTCGCCAGGCTGTTGACGCGCCGCTCCAACTGCGCGTTCTTTGTGGCCACCTCGCGAATCGCCTCAACCGTGAGGGCATCAAACCCTGAGTCGAAAGCTATCGTCTTGTAGCCATTGGCTTTGGTGATCACCCATTCGGGGAACTGCCGCTCGACATCCTGGGCAATAAAGCCCCGGCGATTGCCAGGCTTTTCGCCAATGGAATGCGGGTTCTTAAACTGATAAGAAACACCTCGCAAGGACAGCAGCTTATCGAGTGCATTTTCCAGCGGGTGAATGTCGGTCTTGAGACGTCGATCCGAATTAAGGTCGGCCCAGGAACCACCGCCGGGCTTATAGGCTTGTCCTTCGATAGTTAGAGCGGTCCCAGACTTCTTGATTGAAAGCTCACCTTGCCAGAGTTGCAAGAGGTTCGGCGATGGCGCAAGGAAGTAAGGATTGCCATTACCTGGATGGTTTCCAAGCTGCAAGGCATCTTGTGTCACAGACACCCCGGAGGCGACCATACGTCCGACAACTTCTAGGGGTGCAATAGGAGTGGCAGTTCCGACACCGACGCGATCGCCAGTGATAGTTACTCGCGGAACGCCAGATGAACAAAGATGGAGATCGCTTGCCGCATTAATACGCAAAACATTGCTGGCAACGATCTCGTTCTGTCCCATCGGTTCATTCATCCAAAGTCCGCCGGTTAAGCGGATATCTCCTTCTACGTCAAGCCTTGCCTGAGGACTGGATGTACCGATTCCTACGGAGCCATTCGGCTGAACTGTAACCTTTGGTTCCACAAGTCCAAGTCCGAAGCCAATTATCAGGGATCCTTGCGGCGCCATCGGGCTACCAACGGTGTATTGCCAGGCCACACCATCGGCCGTGTTGCCGTGGTAGATAGTCGTCCCACCGACATCATTACTTGTGAAGTACGCGGGTACTCCACTGGGTGCAGGCGCATCAACCTCGATTCCTCCAGAAATGCTGAAATGGTCGGTGTTCCATGCTATTTTGCCCGCAGTCACCTTGATTATCGAGTGAAGGTCGGTCTTCAGTTTTGAACTGCTTATCGCCCCATCGAACACCGTCCCTGCCAGCACCGCATACGGCACGCTCAGGAGCGGTACGCGCGGCGAGAGCGGCCCCTGACCGGCCGGCTCTATCTCAAGATAAGCAACGCCGCCTACGAGGACAGCCTCCGTAAGGTTCGGCAACGCGGTTGAAAACACCCCGCTCCGTACCTGTACCGAGAGGCTCTGCCAGATGACCAAGAGGTCATTCGTGTTGGTCGAGGTCAGGTCCTTCCAGAGCCGCATGGTCACTGTGTACTGCCCGTCCGGCAACGGCTTGCCGTCCAGGCGCGTCAGTCGGCCCTGGAAGTTGATCGACGTTGGGGCGGTCTGGGCTGACGCGAACGTCGCCAGAACCAGCAGTAACAGAGAGGCCAGGATGCTTGTTTTCATTGGACTACCTTCCGATCAACGTGAAGTCAGGGAGCCAGGGAATGGCCAGCGCGGCTTGCCAGAAACCAGCCCGCACGATCCACTGGGCGTTATAGGTGGCGTCACCTCCGATCGCATAAACGATCGGCTCGCCGCAGCTCGCCTCGAACACGTACTGCCCCCAATTCGGGTTGCCGGACTCGTAGAACAAGGCGCCTCCCGAGATCAGCGACTGCCGCAACGACCACTCGAACCCGGTCAGGCTCACGTCGATGATGCCGTTCCCGACCGAATCGACCAGGTCGCCGACGGCGCTGTCGAAGCTGACCTCGATAGGCAGATCGGTCTGCTGGTTGAGCGGAACCTTATGAATCAGTCGCGCGACTCCGGCGAAGTCGGTCATCGCCGAACCAATGGTCTGGCCATTGACTTTGAAAGCCAGCAACTGGTTGGCAATGCCAGAAGTTGGAGCCCCTTGGTAGGCCAGCTGAGCATTCAACTCGACGGTGCTGCCCGGGCTCGCGGGGACCGTTGGAACCGTGATGACAGTGTTGCTGACCAGCGTCATTGCCGCGGTACCGGTCGCTGCCTTTAGCCATGGCCAGTATTGGGTGGCGTCGGGCTGATTGAAGCGGCCGGCAAAGGTGACTCGAATCTCCCGATTTCCGATACCGATGGATGGCGGAAGGGTGAGGTTCTTCGTGGCTTCGCCGGTCGTGGCATTGGTTTCCGCTTCACCTAAGTCGAGCGAGGGTTTGCCGTTCAGATAGATTTGGAACTTCAGGTTCACCTTGCCGATGTACTTCTGCTCTAACCCGGGATAGCTGATCTTCGCCTTGAGCGTCACCGGGTCGCCGACCTGCTTGCCCGTAACGCTATCCACCGTGATGACGGGATCGATCGGAAGCACAGTCACTTGCCGCGTCTGGTTGCTCGGGTTGAAGAACCCGGGAATCTGGGTCGTAACGAGAATCGTGCCGCCGGCCCAGTGCAGGG
This sequence comes from Fimbriimonadaceae bacterium, assembly GCA_019187105.1. Classification (NCBI taxonomy): domain Bacteria; kingdom Bacillati; phylum Armatimonadota; class Fimbriimonadia; order Fimbriimonadales; family Fimbriimonadaceae; species Fimbriimonadaceae bacterium. Next base: position 2,397,640 of record JABAQM010000001.1, read on the forward strand.
GAACCAAGAACGCGGCTTGCTCGGTCTCGTTGGAGTCCTTGAACATCCACACGGCGACCTCGAAATCTGGTTCTGGAGCGTATTCCTGGAGTTCGAATCGAAGTGAGCAGAGCTTGTCCTCGTTCATCCCCATTGGACCTTCATCGCCACCGTTATTACGGCCATCCTGCGATCCCTTGCCGAACAGGGTTTGGCCGCCACCGATAGTGTCGCCTGAGATCGAAACCTTCCCAATGCCCATGCCATCTTGGCCGTCGGTGCTAAGGAAGGACCTTACCATCAGAGCTTGCAGGTTGCTGCTCTTGAGGCCGGTGATTGCCAGCGGAGGCAGCTGATTGAGGCCTTCGTTCCCGATCGCAAATCCGACCTTAGTTTGAAAGTTCGGATTGTCGACTCCGAAAAAGTCGGCCGTATCGAAGAATAGGCTTCCGCCGTATCCATCGTTTTGCGGTGAATTTGAGACCGAACGAGCGACGAAGGTTTGACCCTCAAGGTAAACGAGCATCGGCACATACTTGCCGGTCAGGTCGTCGTAGCTCTCACCAACCATCCACCGGTTCCTGTTGATACCGTAAATCGCCGAACTGTCGTTGTTTTCGCCAGACGATAGGTCAGGGGCAAACGACGCGTTGGTCGCTCCCGAAAGTCGATAGAAGCCGCGACGTCGCCCATTCGATATCACCGTGCCCACGACATCGCCGGACTCGTTGACGCCCATCCCATAGCTGCTCGTGACATTCGTAAAGCCACCCATACCAACCGCTTCAACCGTCCAAGCGTTGTCAACCTTGGTCCATACAACGGCTTGCCAGCGCTGGGTGTCGTGGTCAAAGCAGGATCCGATCACCTTTCGGTTGACGATCTGTCGGGCAACGGCTCCGTCGTCGAAGTCGCCTCCTAGCAGTGGCAGGACGGCCACGCCTGAAGTACCACCCCAAACAACCGCTTGTCGTGTGCCCCCGCTAACAAACTCGCCAACGACCAAGGACTCCTGACCGACTGTGTCGTACGTAACTCCTGTCGCCCAGCTTTCCGACCAATTGGCGTCGGTGTGCAACGATTGCGCAACGACCGGTCCGATGACCGGTTTTCGCCACCGCACAGCCTGCCACTTCGGGTCTAAGCCGTTCGTCTGCCTCGCGCCGACCGCGTGATAGATATCCGCTTGACCAACGCCAACGGGAAGTAGGGACTCGATGGCTAGCGATTTGCCCTGACCATGGCCTCCCCCGAGGGGTAAGGAGTCGACCGTGGGTCCGTTGATGGTTTGCCTCCAGGCGAATGGTTGGTAAACGCCGGGCTGGCTTTCGGCGTGGCCCGTAAACCACAGTTCATCGCTCGAACTCTTCGGGTCGTTCATGTCGGTCATGACTGACCGACCATTATCGTTCAAGAAGTCGCCGACGAAGTAGATGCTGTACTGGTTGTTGCGCTGGTCCTGGAACTGGGCCTGCGCACCTGCGACAACACAGGCGACGGCGAACGTGATGGTGTGGCGGAGAGTGAGGGATTGTTTCATGGTCTGCCCTCCAGCCGATCCAATCGGCGCATGAGGTGCTTGATGGTTTGGTCTTGGCTGCGGAGCTTGGAATCCAGGTGCTGGACCTTGGAGTTGAGTTCTTGGATGGTTTGCTGCTGCTCGCGGAAGGATTCGACGACAAGAGCATTGAAGTCGAAAGGAAGCGTAAGTCCTAAGTATCCATGGGCATCCTGGCTAACCCAGCCCGGAAAGATCGCTTGGACGTCTTGGGCAATAAATCCGTAGTGCCTCCCCGGCCGCGCTGAGGCTAACTTCGGATCTCGCCAGTCATAGCTAACCCCCGTTAATGCCAGCAGCTGGTCGAGAGGGTTTCTAATCGGCTGAATATTGGTTTTAAGGCGTCTGTCCGAGGAGTCGGTCCAACTGCCGCCTCCAGGCTTGGCCGCAGAACCAGCGACCTCCAGCCTCCACCCCGGTGAGGTGGTTCCAATGCCGACCCTGCCGGCATTGGTGATTCTCATTTGAGTGCCGTTGAGGTTGGCGAAGTCGAGGACGCCTGGCCCCGTGTTGGCTACACGAAAGTCATAGTCGGGAGCGTTGTTAAAGCGAAAGTCGATGAGCGGTGGATTTCCAAGCAGTTCCAGTCCGCCACCAACGACTTGCGCACCGATGGTATAAGCGTTGCCATTTACCTCAAGTGAATTCGTGGGATTTGTTGTTCCAATCCCGATACGATCGCCGCCGTCAAAGGAGATGATGCTTCCTCCCGCACGAAATCGAAAGATTCCATCTTCGGTATCGATTATCTCGCTGCCGAGCAACTTGATATTGGCCTGTCCAGATCCGCTGATCTGAAGATCAGCCGTGGGGTTCGTCGTGCC